>CAWALI010000003.1:0-847500 GCA_963782905.1 uncultured Actinomycetota bacterium | reverse complement strand
CGGAGGAAGTCGATGACCGACAGCGACGCCGTCCAGTCGTAGTTGTTGACCACCGTGGCGGCGTTCGTCCCCTCGAAGGAGACGAACCCCGAGACCTGGGTGCGCACCCGCTCGGTCCAGTCCTTGACGGTGTCGAGGCTGTTGAGGGTGCGCTCGCCGGAGTCCTTGGGATCGCCGATCATGCCGGTGGCACCGCCCACGAGGACGTAGGGCGTGTGGCCGGCGTCCTGGAGGCGGCGGGCCGTGACCAGCTGCACCAGGTTGCCCATGTGCAGGCTCGGCGCCGTCGGGTCGAAGCCGACGTAGAACCGCACGCTTCCCCCACCCAGCGCCGTACGCAGCGCATCGATGTCGGTCGAGTGGGCGACGAGTCCTCGCCAGGCCAGCTCGTCGAGGACGTTCGGGGTCGACACGGGGTGTTCCTTCCGGTGGGGGTTCTCCCCCAGCCTGCCAGACGACGGCCCCGCCTAGCATGTGCGATCTCCCCTGATGGAAGGCGTGACGTGATCGCAGGCAGGTACACCCTCGAGCGCGAGGTCGGTCGTGGTGGCACGGGTGCGGTGCACCTGGGCCGCGACGAGGTCCTGGGCCGGCAGGTCGCGCTCAAGAGGATCGGCATGGTCCCGGGCGACGAGTCCCCCGACCTGGTGCGCGCCGAGCGCGAGGCCAGGCTGGCCGCCAAGCTCAACCACCCGCACGTCGTCGCCGTCTACGACCTCGTCGTCGAGGACGACCACCAGTGGCTGGTGATGGAGTACGTCGAGGGCGAGACGCTGGCGCAGCGCATCCGTCGCCGGGGCCGGCTCGAGACGCAGGAGGCCGCCTCCCTCCTGTGGCAGACGGCGGACGCCCTCACCGAGGCGCACGCCCACGACATCGTGCACCGGGACGTGAAGCCCTCGAACATCCTGGTGACGGGTGCGGACCAGGCCAAGCTGACCGACTTCGGGATCGCCCGCGCGCTGGCGGACTCGAGCCTCACCCAGACCGGCCTGGTGACCGGCTCGCCCGCCTACCTGGCGCCCGAGGTCGCCTCCGGGTCGACCGCGACCGCGGCCAGCGACGTGTGGTCGCTGGGAGCGACCCTCTTCCACGCCCTCGCCGGGCACGCGCCGTACGACGTGGGCGGGAACCTCATCGGCGGCCTCTACAAGATCGTGAACGAGGAGCCACCCCGGTTGCCGGACGCCGGCCCGATGGCCGAGGTGCTCGAGCACACCATGGTGCGCGACCCCGACCGCCGCTGGACCATGGCGCAGGTGCGCGACCATCTCGACGCCCTGCGCCGCGGCGAGACGCCGACCCGGGTCGTTCCGGTCAACGGGACGACCCACACCCCCGTGCAGCCGGTCCCGGTCACCGCCTCGACCCCGGACGGTCCGTCGGCCCCGGACGCCTCGGCCGCCCGCTCGGAGCGCAGCGACGCGCCCCCGGCGGCGCCCCGGTCGCCCAGGCGCCGCCGCTCCCCCTCCCCTGGCTCGTCGCGGCAGCGGCCGCACTGCTCGTGGGGATCCTCGTGTTCGCCTCCCTCCAGGACGACCCCGGGCAGCCCGCCGCCGACCCGGGTCCCGAGACCTCGAGCGCGTCGCCGTCCAGCGAGGCGCCGTCCAGCGAGGCGCCGTCCACCGAGTCGACGGGCAGCGACTCACCCAGCCCGGAGTCACCCACCGAGCAGGCCACCCCGCCCGCGACCCGTCGCGGGATGACCGACTTCGTCACGGGTTACCTGTCCACGGTCACCTCGGACCCGCGGGCGTCCTTCGCGATGCTGACGCCGGAGTTCCAGCAGGCCAGCAACGGGTTCGGCGGCTACTCCGGCTTCTGGGGCACCGTGGAGTCGGCCACGCCGCGCGACATCACGGCGGACCCCGATTCGCTGACCGTCACCTACACCGTCGACTACGTCATGACGAGCGGTCGCGAGGAGAGCGACGACGTGTCCCTGCAGCTGGTGCAGCAGGACGGCGGCTACCTGATCGACGGGGAAGCCTGACCAGTCGTCGGCCTCCTCCCTACAGTGGCCCCGTGGCCGATGTCGGGAGCGGGATCAACGATGCGTTCTACCGCAGCATCGTCGAGGAGTCCCCGGACGGGATCTGGGTCTTCGACCTCGACGGTCGCACCATCTACGCCAACGACGCGATCGCGGAGCTCTACGGCGTCGACCCCGGCGACGTCGGCTCGCTGACGGTCTTCGACACCCTCGACGAGCAGGGTCGCGCGCAGTTCGACACGCACCTCGCCGCGCTGCGTGCCGGACGCTTCAACCCGACGGACGTCGAGTGCCAGTGGGTGCGCCGCGACGGCAGCACGCTGTGGGTCCTCGTGCGGGAGAGCCCCGTACGCGCGGAGGACGGGACGGTGACCGGCGTGCTGCACCGGGTGAGCGACTACACCCACCGTCGCGCGACGCTCACCGCGCTGACCCAGGCGCGGGTCGACCTGGCCGACAAGGTGTCGCAGTACGACCTCCTGCAGGGGGTCGCCGGGGCCGCCAACGACGCCCACAGCCTCGTCCAGGTCCTCGGCCGCGGACGGGAGCTGCTGCTCCTCCTGCCCGACTGGGAGCGCGCCGTGGCGTTCCTCGTCGAGGGGGACCACCTCACACGGCTCCATCCCGTTCCTGGTGAGCACGAGGCCGAGATCGCCGACGACGAGGCGCACCCCGAGCGTGCCGCCCGCGAGCTGGAGGTGGCCACCCGGGCGGCCAGGTCCGGCACGCGGCAGTGGGACGACCGCAAGGTGTCGCTGGCCTTCCCGATCACGCACCGCGGGCGGGTGCACGCGGTCGGTGTCATGACCGCCACTCCGCCGCTGGAGCGCTTCGAGCTCATCGAGGGGATGGTCGACCACGTCGTGCAGCAGCTGGAGCAGGTGCTGGCCCGGGAGCTGGCCGAGCTGTCGCTCGCCGAGGCCCGCGACGCCGCCATGATGGCCTCGCAGCAGAAGTCCGACTTCCTCGCCACGGTCAGCCACGAGATCCGCACCCCGCTGAACGGCGTGCTGGGCCTGAACTCGCTGCTGCTGCGGACGGGTCTCGACGCCGAGCAGCGACGGCTGGCCGACGGGATCCGCTCCTCGGGCCAGCTGCTGCTGTCCCTCATCAACGACATCCTCGACGTCAGCAAGATCGAGGCCGGGCGGGTCGTCCTCGAGCAGGTCGACTTCGACCTGCGGGCCGTGCTGGACCAGGTCACGGCGCCGATCGCCGGTGCCGCCGAGGCCAAGGGACTGCAGCTCGAGGTGACGTACGACGACGGCGTCCCCGCCGTGCTCTGCGGCGACCCGACCAAGGTGAGCCAGGTCGTCGCGAACCTGCTCACCAACGCCGTGAAGTTCACCGCCGCCGGCAGCGTCCGCGCGTCCGTGCGGGCCCAACCGCTGGGCGACCTGTGGCGGCTCGCCGTGCGTGTCGACGACACCGGCATCGGCATCGACCCGTCGTCGACCGACGTCTTCGCCCCGTTCCAGCAGGCCGACTCGTCCACCACCCGGGTCTACGGCGGGACCGGGCTCGGGCTCGCGATCTCGCGTGAGCTGGCGCGGACCATGGGCGGCGACATCGGCTACACCAGCCGCCCGGGCCACGGCAGCAGCTTCTGGTTCACCGGCATCCTCCGGCCCGCCACGGGCGTCGAACCGGTGACGCCGACCGAGGCGGTCGGCGGCGAGTCCGTCGTCCCGGTCGCGCCCCTGCGGGTGCTGGTGGTGGAGGACAACCGGGTCAACCAGCTCGTCGCCACCGGCATGCTCACCGCGCTCGGTCACACCACCGACACCGCCGAGGACGGCCTGGCCGCGCTCGAGGTCCTCGGCCAGGCGGCGTACGACCTGGTGCTCATGGACGTGCAGATGCCCCGGATGGACGGCTACGAGGCGACGCGCTCGATCCGGGCCCGCGAGGGCGAGGGACGACGCACCACCGTCATCGCCATGACCGCCAACGCCGTCGCCGGCGTGCGCGAGCGTTGCCTGGCGGCCGGGATGGACGACTTCCTGACCAAGCCGGTCGACCTCGAGCAGCTCACGCGCACGCTGGCTCGCTGGTTCGCCGGCGAGGGTGCGCTGGACCTGGCGCGACTCGACCTGCTGCGCGACATGGACCCGCTCGACACGACGTACCTGGATCGGGTGACGGGCCGGTTCGAGGAGAGCACCCGGGCCGCCGCCGCCGACCTGCGCTGCGCCGTCGAGGCCGGGGACGCGGACGCCCTGCGCGCCCACGCCCACAAGCTCGCCGGCGGGGCCGCGAACCTCGGCGCCGTGGAGGTGGCCGCCCTGGCGAGGGAGCTGGAGGCCCTCGGCGACGCCGGTACGACGTCCGGCGCGGCCTCGCTGCTGCCCCGGCTCGTCTCCTCGCTGGACCGGGCCCGGGCGGGGGTCCGGGCCTACCGGGACCGGTGGCTGGGGCCCGCGTCCTAGGACGCGAGAACTGCGTAGGGCGGGTGGGGCTCGAACCCACGACCCAAGGATTATGAGTCCTCTGCTCTGACCGACTGAGCTACCGCCCCGGGGCGGGGGTGAGCCTACGCACCTGACCCGTGGGCCGGACGCGGCAGGGCGCGGTCTCAGTCCTTGACCTGCATCTCGTGCATCCGCTCCACCGGGCGGTAGCCGAAGCCGGTGTTGGTGCGGTACATCGCGACGTTGTCCGGATCGGTCCAGGTGTGGATGGCGACGCGTTCGGGGTGCTCGGCCCGGACCACCGCCAGGGTCGCGGCCTTCAGCGCGGCGCCGAGGTGGCGACCGCGATGGTCGGGCATCACGAGGGTGTCGTCCTGGATCGCCTGGTCCGTGCCGTGCGCGAGGTAGGTGAGCGAGTACCCGCCGAACACCCCGTCCTCGCGCCGACGGGCCGCCGCGACCACCGAGGCGTAGGAGCGCCCGGTGCGCTCCTCCCCCACGCGCAGCCGCTCGACGGTCATCTCGACAGGCTCGTAGTCGAGCTCGCCGACCGGGACGTCGCGCTCCATGCGGGTGCGCATCGCGCAGTAGTCGTCGACGTACTCGTCGGGGCACCGGCCACGCCACGTCACGATCTCGTAGCCGTCGGGGTCCACCGCGGGCGGTGTCGCCGGCAGCGCCAGCAGCAGGTGGTCCTCCACGTGCATGCTCCGGTAGCCCAGCGCACCGGCGAACGCGAGGCCCGGCGAGTCGACGCCCGGGACGGCGTACACCTCGCCGCAGGCGCTGGTGCGGTGGGCGGCGCGCCGGAGCCTGGTGGCCTCGGCGTGGAGGGCCAGGCCGACGCCACGACGGCGATGACCGGGCAGGACCGAGATCTCGAGATCGGCGAGGTGCGTGTTGTCCTGGAGCGACAGGCCCAGGTCAGCCACCCCGACGACGCGCCCACCGACGATCGCCACCAACGGCAGGTAGCGGCGGTAGGCGCTCGGGTGGCGCCACGAGCTCACCATGGCGTCGTACGTCCGGGTCAGTGCGTGCGGCCGGTCGTGGCGTGCCACCGCCTGCTCGACGTCGTGGAACGCCCGGGTGGCGACGTCGTCGTGAACGTCGGGCTGCTCGATCCGCACGGGGACATCTGACCCCCTCCGACCCGTCGCCCGCCACCGGTTTGGGTGCCATGCTCGGTCCATGGGCGACTTCGAAGCACTTCCCGAGGACTGGCAACGCGCGCTGTGCATCGTGGCGCACCCCGACGACCTGGAGTTCGGCGCGGCGGCCGCCGTCGCCCGCTGGACCGGGCAGGGCAAGGACGTCGTCTACTGCATGGTGACCAGCGGTGAGGCCGGGATCGACGGCCTGCACCCGGACGAGTGCCGCGGCGTGCGCGAGGCCGAGCAGGTCGAGTCCGCACGCGTCGTGGGGGTGGCGACGGTGGAGTTCCTCGGCCTGCAGGACGGCATCGTCGAGTACGGCGTGCCGCTGCGGCGCACGCTCGCCGAGGTCATCCGCCGCCACCGGCCCGACATCGTGGTCACCGGCAACTTCCGTGACTCGTTCGGCGGGCAGTCGCTCAACCAGGCCGACCACATCGCGGTGGGCCGGGGCGTGCTCGACGCGGCGCGGGACGCCGGCAACCGGTGGATCTTCCCCGAGCAGCTCGAGGGCGACCTCGAGCCGTGGGGCGGCGTGCGCGCGGTGTGGGCGGCCGGCTCGCCCGAGGCTCGGCACGCGGTCGACACCACCGCGACCTTCGATGCCGGGGTCGCGTCGCTGGAGGCGCACCGGGCCTACATCGACGGGCTCGGCTGGGAGGACTTCGACCCGCGGGAGTTCCTCGAGGGGATGGCCCGCCAGACCGGCCAGGGCCTCGGGGTGGCCTTCGCGGCGCCGTTCGAGGTCTACTCGCTGGGCTGGGGCGACTGATCGCCACTCCCCCCGACGGCGCCCTCGACGCCTTGGGCGTGGCGTCCTCCTGGCTGGCCCGTCGGGACCCGGTCCGCGTCCCCGACGTCGTGGTCCTGTGCGGGAGCGCGGTGCTGCGGTCCCTCGACGTGACGACCGCCCTGCTCGCCGCGCACCCGCACGCCCGCCTCGTGGTCACCGGGGGGCGCGGCCACTCCACGCCCACCCTGTTCGCGGCGGTACGCCGCTGGGTGCCGGCCGACGACGGCCGGTCGGAGGCCGCCGTCCTCGCCGGCCTGCTGACCGCCGAGCACGGCATCGACCCGGACCGGGTCACCCTCGAGCAGGAATCGACCCACTGCGGCGAGAACGCATCCCTCACCGCACCCCTGCTCCCCGACGGCCACGTGGTGGTGGTCCAGGACCCGACGATGCAGCGACGCACCCACGAGTCCTTCGCCCGCGCCCTGTCGGGACGCGAGGTGTCGCTGGCGAGCCTCGCGCCCTTCGTGCCGGAGGTCCGTCCCGACGGCGGGTACGACGACACGGGTCACCGGGCCTGGGACCTCGACCGCCTCGTGGACCTGGTGCGCGGGGAGCTGCGGCGGCTGCGCGACGACGTGAACGGCTACGGGCCCCGGGGTGCCGACTTCATCGGCCACGTCGACCTGCCGGCGGCGGTGGAGGCCGCGGCCGGTGTGCTCACCGAAGCCTTCCCCGCGAGTGGTCGGGGCTGACCCCACCCGTGACTCACGTCGAGCGCGAGCTGCACTGATCGTGCCGGCATCGACCGGTGGCTCCGAGGGACCTCCGGCAGTGGCCGATGGGCCCGACGCCTCTCCCGCCCGAGCACCACGATTCCTAGTCTGGCGACATGATCCGGTTCCTGCTCCGTACGGCCATCTTCATCGTCTCCGCAGCGGTCGGCCTGCTGGTGACCGCGACACTGGTGGACGGCGTCGAGGTCACCGCCGGCGGGTTCGTCTTCACGGTGGTCCTCTTCGCGGTGATCCAGAGCGTCCTCGCGCCTTTCATCGCCAAGGTCACCGCCCGGAACGCGGCGGCGCTCCTCGGCGGCGTCGGGCTGCTCTCGACCTTCGTGGCGCTGTGGCTCACGACCCTCGTCGGCGACTCGCTCACCATCGACGGCGGCGTCGGCACCTGGCTGACCGCCACGGTCATCGTGTGGCTCGCCACCGCGCTCGCCACGCTGCTGCTGCCGATCGTGTTGGTCAAGACCGGCGTTGAGGCGGCACGCGCCAAGAACTGACCCCGAGGTTCGAGGGAACCGGGGGCACTCGACCCCACATCGTCCGGACGCTCACCCGGTAAGGATGATGCCCGCCCTGCCGAGCCTTGCCATGCTCCCCGGCAGGCGCATCGAACCCAGGCAAGGGAGCCCTCATGGCGAAGGCATCGGACCGACACTCACGCAGCACGCTGCCGATCCCGGACCGCCCCTCGCCGGGCCTGACGACCTACGATGCGAAGGACCCGGACACGGCCTTCCCGCCGATCGAGCCCTTGCTTCCCCCCGCCGGTGCGCCGAACGTGCTCGTCGTGCTGCTCGACGACGTCGGCTTCGGCGCGTCCAGCGCCTTCGGTGGCCCCTGCCAGACACCGACTGCCGAGCGACTGGCAGCAGGTGGGCTGATGTTCAACCGGTTCCACACCACGGCGTTGTGCGCGCCGACCCGGCAGGCGCTGCTCACCGGCCGCAACCACCACTCGGTGGGCATGGGCAGCATCACGGAGACCGCGACATCGGCCCCGGGCAACAGCTCGCTGCGTCCGAACACCAAAGCGCCGCTGGCGTTGACGCTCAAGCTCAACGGCTACTCGACGGCCCAGTTCGGCAAGTGCCACGAGGTGCCGGTCTGGCAGACCTCCCCGATGGGGCCGTTCGACGCATGGCCGTCGGGGGGCGGCGGGTTCGAGACCTTCTACGGCTTCATCGGTGGTGAGAACAACCAGTGGGACCCCGCCCTCTACGACGGCACCACCCCGGTCGAGCCTCCCGCCACCGCCGAGGAGGGCTACCACCTGACCGAGGACCTGACCGACCACGCGGTGAACTGGATTCGTCAGCAGAAGGCGCTGATGCCGGACAAGCCCTTCTTCGTCTACTACGCGCCCGGCGCGACGCACGCTCCGCACCATGTCCCGGGTGAGTGGCCGGACAAGTACGCCGGCCAGTTCGACGAGGGCTGGGACGTGCAGCGCGAGCGGACATTTGCCCGGCAGAAGGAGCTCGGAGTCATCCCGGCTGACGCCGAGCTCACGGCCCGGCACGACGAGATCACGTCCTGGGACGACATGCCCGACGCGATGAAGCCGGTCCTGGCGCGTCAGATGGAGGTCTACGCAGGGTTCCTCGAGCACACCGATCACCAGGTCGGCCGGCTGATCGACACACTCGAAGACCTCGAGATCCTCGATGACACCCTCGTCTACTACATCATCGGCGACAACGGCGCGTCCGCCGAGGGCACCATGAACGGTGCGTTCAACGAGATGGCCAACTTCAACGGGATGGCTGCGCTCGAGACGCCCGAGTTCATGATCTCCAAGATGGACGAGTTCGGTTCGCCCGCGTCGTACAACCACTACTCGGTCGGCTGGGCGTGGGCGATGAACACCCCGTTGCAGTGGACCAAGCAGGTCGCGTCGCACTGGGGCGGCACGCGCAACGGCACGATCGTGCACTGGCCGAGCGCCATCACGGAGCGCGGGGGTCTCCGCACGCAGTTCACCCACGTCATCGACCTCGCCCCGACGATCCTGGAGGCGGCCGGGCTCCCGGAGCCGACCACGGTGAACGGCGTGATGCAAGCGCCCATCGAGGGCACGAGCATGCTCTACACCTTCAACGAGCCTGCCACCCCCGAGCGCCACGATCTGCAGTACTTCGAGATGTTCGGCAACCGGGGGATCTACCACCGGGGCTGGAGCGCGGTCACCAAGCACAAGACCCCCTGGATCATGGTCGGCGGGGCGACCCCGGACTTCGACGACGACGTGTGGGAGCTCTACGACGGGGCCACGGACTTCAGCCAGTCCCGCGACCTGGCCGCGGACCACCCCGACATGCTCGCCGCGCTCCAGCGGCTGTGGCTGATCGAGGCCACCAAGTACAACGTGCTGCCGATGGACGACCGCACAGCTGAGCGGATCAATCCGGAGATGGCGGGCCGACCCACGCTGGTCACCGGCACCTCACAGCTCTTCTACCCCGGCATGGGCAGGCTCTCGGAGAACAGCGTCGTGAGCATCAAGAACAGGTCCTTCTCAGTCACCTCGGAGATCGACGTGCCGGAGGGCGGCGCCGAGGGCGTGCTCATCGCCCAGGGAGGTCGGTTCGGCGGCTGGGCCGTCCACGTCAAGGACGGCTTCTTGAAGTTCACCTACAACGTGCTCGGTATCCACGAGTTCGCCACTGTCGCCGACGTGGCGATCCCTGCCGGCAAGCACCAGGTCCGCATGGAGTTCGCCTACGACGGTGGCGGGCTGGCCAAGGGCGGTGACGTCTCGCTCTACCACGACGGCGAGGCGGTCGGTTCCGGTCGGGTGACGGCCACGCAACCGATGGTCTTCTCGGCGGACGAGACCACCGACATCGGCTACGAGTCCGGCACGCCCGTGACACCCGACTACACGCCCGCAACGAGCCGCTTCACCGGAAAGATCCACTGGGTACAGATCGACCTCGGCGTCGATGACCACGACCACTTCATCGACCCGGATGAGCGCTTCAGGATCGCGATGGCACGGCAGTGAGTCTGCCTACCGTGTGTCGGGCCGGGGCCGTCGTGACCCTGGACTGGCATCACGAAGGCCCCTGACCCGCGGTGTAAAGCGGGTCAGGGGCCTTCGATGGCTCCCCCGGTTGGACTCGAACCAACAACCCTCCGGTTAACAGCCGAATGCTCTGCCAGTTGAGCTACAGGGGACCGCTGAGCAGCGAGAGCACACTAGCAAGGCGGGTGCGGCGTTGAGAAATCAGGTCAGCCCCACGTCGGCGCGGGCCGCGACGAGGGCGTCCGTCGCCGCCGTACGGACCGTGGGGTCGCTCGGGTCGATGCCCTCGTCGTACTCGTAGAACCACTCGATCGACGCGTTCCCGCGGGGGGCCCGGCGACCGATCACCCGGACGCCGCGGCGGCCCGCGAGCGGGACGTGGCGCTGCAGCACGACGCTCGCCGTGACGCGTTCGCGGACCAGCTCCAGCAGCCGGCCGGGCTCGACGAGGTCCAGCGCGTGCTCGACGCGCTCCTCCCCCCACGAGCCCACGAGGGAGACCCGCAGGACGCCGGTCTCGTTGTCCCAGTCGGCCGCCTCGACGCGCTCCCAGGGGATCCGCTCGACCGTGTCGCCCGGACCAGGGCTCCCGACGTACAACGCGTCGCGGGTGCCGACGAGGACCCGGCCGTCGTCGGTGCGGCACCACGCGAGCACCCGCTCCCCCGGGCCGACCACGACGTCCGGGGTGGTCGTGCGGCGCAGCGACCTCACGGGGCCGACACCTGCTGGTCGCGCAGGGTCCGCCGGTGCTGCTCGAGAGCGACCAGCTCGCCGAACATCTTGTTGTAGTCGGCCTGGTGCTCGACCGGGTTGGTGCGCTGGAGGCGGGACTTGAGGTCGGCGATGCGCCGCATCGTGGTGAGCTCCTGCAGGCGGTAGACGTGCGCCGCGACGTAGCTCGGCGGCGGCGCGGCGGGCGTGAGCACCGGCTCGACGCCGAGCTCGGAGATGGCGGAGGACACGTGCGGGTCCGTCACCGACGAGCGCACCCGGGTGCTCCAGCCCTCGTCCTGGGCGCCGGCGGCCGGTCCCCCGGCCGCCGCGATCGCCTCCCACACCGCCCGGAAGACGGGATGGCTGAAGTCGTCGGGACCGAGACCGTTGACGACCCGACCGACGGCTGCGGGGTGCTGGATGACGATCTTGAGCGTCTCGCGCTCGATGTTGAAGCGGGGGTCGCGCAGGCTGGGCAGCTGCTTGCGCTGCGGGGCCTGCGTGGCGTCCGGCTCCGGCGTCGTACGCCGGGGGTCGGGACGGCTGTCGGCGCGACCGGCGCCGGGGGCGGGCCGGTTGGCCGCTCGGCGTACCTCGGCGCGGGCGTCGTCCACGTCCACGCCGATCATCCCGGCGATCTCGCGGGCGAACGCGTCGACCTTGGACTTGTCGCGGATGCTCGAGACCAGCGCGGCCGCCTCGCGCAGCGCGTCGACGCGTCCGTCGGCGCGGTCCAGGTCGTACTTGGTGAGCACGTTGCCCATCACGAAGCGGTACAGCGGCTGGCGGGTGGCGATGAGCTCACGCACCGCCGCGTCCCCCTTCTGCAGCCGCAGGTCGCAAGGGTCCAACCCGTTCGCCTCGACCGCCACGTAGGTCTGCGAGACGAAGTTCTGGTCGCCGCCGAAGGCGCGCAGCGCGGCCTTCTGCCCGGCGGCGTCACCGTCGAAGGTGAAGATCACCTCGCCGCGGAACTCCTCGTGGTCGTGCAGGAAGCGACGCAGCACCCGGGCGTGGTCGTCGCCGAAGGCGGTGCCGCAGGTGGCCACCGCCGTGGGGACACCGGCGAGGTGGCAGGCCATCACGTCGGTGTAGCCCTCGACCACCACGGCCTGCGACGACCGGGCGATCTCGCGGCGCGCCAGGTCGAGGCCGTAGAGCACGGTGTTCTTCTTGTAGATCGGCGAGTCGCCGGTGTTGAGGTACTTGGCGTCGATGCGGTCGTCGTCGAAGATCCGCCGGGCGCCGAAGCCGATCGTCTCCCCGCTCGCCTCGCGGATCGGCCACAGCAGACGGCCGCGGAACGCGTCGTAGTGGGACCGCCCCTGCTTGACGAGGCCGGCGGTCACCAGCTCCTCGTGGGTGAAGCGCCGACCGCGCAGGTGCCGCAGCAGCGCCTCGCCGTCGCGGGGGGCGAAGCCGACCCCGAAGGTCTCCGCGCTGGCCTGGTCGAAGCCGCGCTGTCCGAGGAACTGGCGGGCGACCAGGGCATCCGGCGTCCCGAGCTGCTCGGCGTAGAACTCCTGGGCGATCTTGTGGGCCTCGATGAGCCGGCCCCGGGCAGGCCCGCGCGGGCGCTCCACCTGGTCGCCGTCCTCGCGCCGCAGCACCACGCCGTACTTGTCGGCGAGCCGCTCGAGGGACTCCGCGAAGGACAGGCCGTCGATCTTCATCAGGAAGGAGATGACGTCGCCGCCCTCCTGGCAGCCGAAGCAGTGGAAGAACCCGCGCGACGGGTTGACGTTGAACGACGGCGACTTCTCGTCGTGGAAGGGGCACAGGCCCTTGAGCGACCCGCCGCCGGCGCGCTTGAGGGTGACGTACGACGACACGACGTCGTCGATGCGCGCCTTCTCGCGTACTTCGGCGATGTCGTCGTCGCGGATCCGGCCTGCCACGTGGCGGAGTCTACGTCCGCCGTGCGCGCCACCCCCACGGGTGCGCTCGATTCACATTCCCGGGCAGGTGGGGCACGTTGGAGGCATGAGTTCTCCCTTGACACCCGAAGACCAGACCCTCGGGGGGCTGGTCAACCAGCTGACCCAACAGGTCCCCGAGCTCATCCGCTCGGAGATGCGCCTGGCCCAGGCCGAGGTGGCCGAGAAGGGCAAGCGCGCCGGCGTCGGCATCGGCATGTTCAGCGCGGCCGGGCTGCTCGCCTTCTTCGCGATCGCCACCCTGATCGCCACCGCCGTCCTGGCGCTCGCCCTCGTCGTGGACGCCTGGCTCGCCGCGCTGATCGTCGCGCTGGTGCTGCTCGTGGCGGCCGCCGTGGCCGGGGTCGTGGGGAAGAACAAGGTGGCGTCGGCGGGCCCGCCGAAGCCGGAGCGCGCCCTGGAGGGCGTCAAGGAGGACATCGCGACCGTGAAGGGTGCACGCCATGAGTGAGAACAAGACCCCCGAGCAGATCGAGGCCGAGATCGCGGCCCAGCGCGAGCAGCTCGCGCACACCGTCGACCGGCTCGGCGCCAAGCTCGACGTGAAGTCGCAGGCCAGCGCCAAGGTCGCCGACGTCAAGGACCGCGCGACCACCGACGAGGGGAAGCCGCGTCCCGAGGTGCTGGCGGCCGCCGGCTCCCTGGTCGCCATGGCGCTCGTCCTGGTGTGGTGGCGCCACCGCTCATGAGCAGCGACACGTCGCGCCACGAGGCCGTGACCGCGGACCCCGAGGACGAGCGCAAGCCCGACAGTCCCGCGGACCTGGAGAAGCGCTCGTGGACGTACGTCGCCCGCAAGACGGTGCGTGAGTTCTCCCACGACCAGTGCACCGACCTCGCGGCGGCCCTCACCTACTACGCGGTGCTGTCGATCTTCCCGGCCGCCATCGCGCTGACCTCGCTCCTGGGCCTCGTCGGCCAGGCCGAGGAGTCCGTGCAGACGGTCCTGGACGTCCTGGACCCCCTCGTCTCCTCCGAGATGCTGGGGACCATCGAGCCCGCGCTGACCCAGATCGCCCAGTCCCAGACCGCGGGGCTCACCCTCGTCCTGGGTCTTGCCGGTGCCCTGTGGACCGCCTCGGGCTACGTCGGGGCCTTCGGCCGGGCGATGAACCGGATCTATGAGATCCCCGAGGGTCGACCGTTCTGGAAGCTCCGCCCGGTCATGCTCCTGATCACCGTCATCGCGCTGGTGCTGATGGCCGCCGTCCTGCTGATGCTCGTCGTCTCCGGACCGGTGGCGCAGTCCATCGGCGACGTGATCGGGCTCGGCGACGCCGCCGTGACCGCCTGGAGCATCGCCAAGTGGCCGGCGCTGGCGATCGCCGTCGTGCTGATCGTGGCGATGCTCTACTACGCCACCCCCAACGTGAAGCAGCCCACGTTCCGGTGGATCTCCGTCGGCGCCCTCGTCGCCATCGTGGTGTGGGTGCTGGCGTCGCTGGCCTTCGGGTTCTACGTCGCGAACTTCTCGTCGTACAACAAGACGTACGGCTCGCTGGCCGGGGTCATCGTCGCCCTGCTCTACCTGTGGCTGACCAACCTCGCGCTGCTGTTCGGCGCGGAGGTCGACTCCGAGCTCGAGCGCGGCCGGCAGCTCCAGGCCGGCATACCCGCCGAGGAGGAGCTCCAGCTCCCGGCGCGCGACACCCGCAACATCCGCAAGGCGGAGGAGAAGGAAGCCAAGGACGTCGCCCAGGGCCGCCGCATCCGCGAGCAGCACGACGACACTCCCCCGCACGAACCCCACCGAGAGGAAACATGATGAAGAAGCTGTTGGTACTCGTCGCCGGAGGAATCGGCTACGTGCTCGGCACCCGCGCCGGTCGTGAGCGCTACGAGCAGATCAAGTCCATGGCCACCAAGGTCAAGGACGACCCCCGCGTGCAGGACGCCGCCCACCAGGCGGCCGACACCGCCAAGTCCCAGGCCCCGGTCGTCAAGGACAAGGTGACCTCCGCGGCCGGCGCGGCCGCGGACAAGGTCAAGCCGTCGGGCAGCAACGACTCCGACCTGGAGTCGCACCTCAACCCCGACAACGTCGCGCTGCAGGACAACCCGTACCCCCAGGGCGACCTGCCCTGACGGATCAGCCGACCAGGGTGGCGTGCCTCGACACCGCGCTCGCGTCGGTGAGGGACGCCACCTGGTCGACGACCACGCGGCGGCGGTCGGCCTCGTCGGCCGCCGCCGCCCAGTCGTCGGCGAACGGCCGGTCCAGCGCGTCGGGGCCGCGCTCCCACATCGCCTCGAACAGCTCGGCCAGCAGCAGCCGCTGACGCTCCATCAGGGCCACCCGGTCGGTGGCCTGCATGACGTAGTGCGCCGCGATCCCCTTGAGGATCCCGATCTCCACCTCGGTCCCGTGCGGCACGACCAGCTCGGCCCGGTGGCGCACCAGCGGCCCGTCGGCCACGGCGAAGGTGGCCGCCTGGACGCTTCCGCAGAACCGGCCGATCAGGTCGCTGGTGAGGTTCTTGATCGCCGCGAGGTCGCGTCGCGTCCCGGTGTACGCCGTCGTGGGCCAGCTCGCCTGCCGACGCATCGCCGCCAGGGCCGCGGCCAGCTCCTCGTCGCTGGACGCGGGGAGGTACCACGCGCGGACGGTCTCCCACAGCGCGTCGAGGTCGAGCCGGGTCAGGTCGAGCCGACCGGCCACGATGCCGTCCTCGACGTCGTGCACCGAGTAGGCCACGTCGTCGGCCAGGTCCATCACCTGGGCCTCCACGCACTGGCGACGCCCGGTGACGCCCTCGCGCACCCAGTCGAAGACCGGTGCGTCGTCGTCGTACACCCCGAACTTGACGACGACCCGGGGCGTGCCGTCGGCGTGCACCCCGCCGGGCCCCGGAGCCCCGGTGCGCGGCCAGGGGTACTTGGTGCAGGCGTCCAGGGTCGCCCGGGTCAGGTTGAGGCCCACCGAGGCACCGGCCGCGTCGAACGTCTTGGCCTCCAGCCGCGACAGCAGCCGCAGCGTCTGGGCGTTGCCCTCGAAGCCGCCGCAGTCCTGGCTCAGGCCGGCCAGCACCCGCTCGCCGTTGTGGCCGAAGGGCGGGTGGCCGAGGTCGTGGGCCAGGGCCGCGGTCTCGGTGATGTCGGGATGACAGCCCAGCGCGCGGGCCAGGTCACGGGCGACCTGCGCCACCTCGAGGCTGTGGGTGAGGCGGTTGCGCACGAAGTCGTCGGTCTGCGGACCGACCACCTGGGTCTTGGCCGCGAGCCGGCGCGACGCCGCGGCGTGCACCACCCGGGCGCGGTCGCGCTCGAAGGCGGTGCGCACCGGGGCGTCGACCCGCTTGGGGGGCTCGTGGACCACGCGGGCGCGGTCGTGCTCGTCGTACAGGTCGTCGGGTGTCATCGCCCGCGAGCCTAGTGGCGTCCGGTGGAGGAAGGGTCAGATCAGCTTCGGGAAGGTGGCCAGGAACCCGCTCGTGGCGACGAAACCCACTGCGGCGATGGCGAGCAGCAGCCACTGGGTCCGGGAGTTGCGCATCCGGGTCGCCAGGGCACTGAAGAAGAGCACGGTGGCGAAGGCGACGGTGAGGATCGTGTAGTTGTCGCCACGCTGGTTGTTGCGCAGCGCTTCCGCGTACTTGGCGTCGGCGCGGGCGTCCGCATCCTTGGACTCCTGAAGCTCGGGGATCGCGTACTCCTCGAGCTGGAAGGGCGTCGGCGCGGCATCGGGGTTCTTCGTCGGGCGCTGGTCGACCCAGACCGGGAAGGCGGTGGCCAGGGGCTCCGGGAACCGGTCCTCGAGGAAGTCGGTCAGCTCGGTGTCGTCGGCCTGGTAGGCCTGCAGCCACTGGGTGAACAGGGACACCTGGATGGTCTGCTTGCGGTTGGCGTCACCATCGAGCCTGGCCGCCTCGATGCGGGCCGTGGAGGCCTGGGCGAACGAGATGGACATCGCTCCACCCCACTTGCTGGACTGGAAGCCGGCCCAGGCCGTCATGATCGCCGTGACCGACAGCAGCAGGATGGCGGCCAGCTCGAGCCAGTCGACCGCCTGTCGCCTCGAGTCCTCGGGGGCCACGTCTCTCCTCACTCAGGTCTGCGAGGACCACCATAGGCGAGATGCAGCCGTGCTTCCACGATCAACGCGCAGACCCGCGCGGGGCGACACGACACGCGGGCAGCCCGACGCGGGCAGCCCGACGCGCCGTGGACGTCTCAGTAGACGGTGACGTGGACGTGGTCGTAGTGGTTGGCCGTCGTCGACCCACGGTCGGACATGCCGCGCCAACCCTCGCCACTGCGCTCCACGGACCAGATCTGCTGCGAGTAGATGATGTACTCGATGCCCAGCGAGGAGTAGTGGGCGCGGAGGAACTCCGCGACCTCCCAGCCGGTGGCGCCGCTGGTCATGATGTCGATGGCGCGGCCCTCGCCGTGCTCACCGTCGCCGCGCCACGTGCCGTACGAGGTGATCTGGGGCCAGTTGGCGCACACCACGTCGTGGACGTCGTAGAGCGCGGCGTGGCCGGCGTCGATGGACGAGCCGTTGCTGCACTGACCGCCCAGGGACGGCCCGGCCTCGGGCTTCGGCTTGGGCTTCGGCTTCGGCTTCGGCTTCGTGGCGGCGAGGTAGCCGGCGGTGACCCAGCGCGACTTGCCGTCGACGACGACCTCGACCTGGTCGCCGTCCTTGCGGCCGGTGACCAGGACCTTCTCGAGGGAGTCGAGGAGCCCCACCTTGCGGGCGTCGCGCTCGGCGCTCGTCCACAGGTTCAGGTCGGCGGTCGTCCAGAGCCGGGTGTCGGCGGACTTGACGGCCCGGAGCGTGGCCTTCTGCGCGCGGGCGTCCTGTCGGGCCTCGCGCCGGGCGTCCCGGCGCTTCTCCTGGCGCTTGTCCTGGCGGGCCTGCTCGCGGGCCTCCTGCCGGGCGTCCTGACGACGCTCCGAGCGCGAGACGACCTCACTGCGCTGGGCGACCGCGGAGGCGGAGAGATCGGCGGCGGTGTCGGAGGAGGAGGCGACCAGGTCGTCGGTCCCGGGGAGGACGGGGTTGGACATGAGGACACCCAGGGCGACGACGGACAGGGTCGCCAGGGCGGCGACGGGTCCGGCCACCTTGATGGCTGAGGGCGTGCGGCGGGCATTGGCGTCCCGCTTGTGGCGATGCTGAGCCACAGCGCTGATCCTTTGCTGTTGCGTACAGGGGGATGCTGACCGGCTCGCGAGCCCGGGAAGGGCTCGGGGGGAGAGACGGGCAGAACGACGAGTGAAGCACAGCTTTTCTGGCCTGTCCCAATTCCGAGGGGACCGATCAGGGGTGTTCCCGGTCACCGGACCGTGACCACTTCGTCACCGTGGCGTTATCCGCCCGTCACCTCGAGGGCGTCCTCGCGGACGTGGAAGTCCCGTCCGTCGGTGTCGTCGAGCCACCCCTCCGGCAGTACGACGCGCTTGCGCGGCGCCCCCTGGCGACCCCGCGGCGTGCCCAGCTCCCCCACCGGGAAGGCCTCGTCGGGGTCCAGGTCGACGAGCAGGTCGTCGAGGGCGGACAGCGAGTCGACCAGGGCCAGCCGGTGCCGCAGCTCGCCCCCGGCGCGGAAGCCCTTGAGGTACCACGTGACGTGCTTGCGGAACTCCTTGCAGCCCCGCTCCTCCCCCATGTGCTCGCTCAACAGCTCGGCGTGCCGGCGCATCATGGTGGCCACCTCGCCGAGGGTCGGCAGCGTCGCGACCTGCTCCCCGGCGAAGGCCGCGGCCAGGTCGCGGAACAGCCACGGCCGGCCCAGGCACCCGCGGCCGACGACGACTCCGGCAGACTCCGGTCTGCTCGACCATCCGCACGGCGTCGGCCGCCTCCCAGATGTCGCCGTTGCCGAGCACCGGGATGTCGACGTGCTCGGCCACGAGCGCGGCGATCGCGTCCCAGTCGGCCCGCCCGAGTAGGCCTGCTCGACGGTGCGGCCGTGCAGCGCGATGGCGGCGGCGCCCGTCTCCTGGGCGATGCGGCCCGCGTCGAGGTAGGTCAGGTGGTCGTCGTCGAGCCCCTTGCGGGTCTTGATCGTCACCGGGACGTCGTACGGCGCCGCGGCGGCGACCGCGGCGCTCGACGATCTCGCCGAGCAGGCCGCGCTTCCACGGCAGTGCTCCCCCACCGCCCTTGCGGGTCACCTTGGGCACCGGGCAGCCGAAGTTGAGGTCGACGTGGGCGACGCCGTGGTCGGCGCACAGGATCTCGCACGGCCCGGCCGATGTAGTACGGGTCGGTGCCGTAGAGCTGGACCGAGCGGGTCGTCTCGAGCTCGTCGAAGACCAGCATCTTGCGCGTCGTCTCGTCGCCCTCGACGAGGCCGCGCGGGTGATCATCTCGCAGACGTAGAGTCCCGCCCCCTGCTCGGCGCACAGGCGGCGGTAGGCGGCGTTGGTGATGCCCGGCCATCGGCGCGAGCACGACCGGGGTGTCGACGCGCAGCGGACCCCCCGGAGGCGCCCAGGGTCGGTGGACGACGGCGCTCATGGCCTCCATTGTCGAACCGGGGGGTCAGCGCCGGCGTCGGGAGGGGCGCTCGGCCGCTCCCGGGCCGCCCTCGTCCGTCGCCGGTCCACGTGATCGGGCCTAGCCCTCGGTGTCGGCTCGAAGACCAGTCACGTCGTACGCGGCCCCGGTCGCGGCGCGAGGTAGACCAGGCACATCGCCCTCTGTCGCCCGGCGGCGAACGGCGTCGGGCAGCGGCCGGCTGCTGGCACGCGGGAACTCCTCCGCCGAAGCCCCACGGGGCGCCGAGGGTGTCGGAGTCGTCGCGGAGGTAGAGCGGGACCGTCTGCGCCCGCCGAGGTCGGACTGTCCCGGCGTTGGCGACCGTCACGTCCACGTAGTAGGACCGGGCGCCCCGACCTGCGCCGTCGGCAGCCAGACCGTCGAAGTCGGCCGGCCGGCCCTCGCGGCACGGCTCGACGGACTCGAGCACGCCCAGCTCGCCGGTAGGTCGGCGGCGCCAGGCCACCGTCGCGGTGTCGCCGATCCGGAGGCCACTGCCGGGCGCGGCGTGCCCCGTCGGGGCCGTCGACGCCTCGCCGGTCGACCCGCCGACGGCCCGGGGTCGCGGGTGAGGCACCCGTGGGCGCCTCGTCCCGCGTGCCGCGACCGCGGAGCAGCCCGTCAGCGCGAGGGCAGCACCGCACGCGCACACCGGCACGGGGACCAGCCCGACCCGCCGCATGCGGGCATCGTGGCACGAGTCGGGCCGCGCGCCGCGGTGGAACGGCGCCGCGCGTCAGCAGCCGACGAACTTCTCCGCGAACCAGCGCGTGATGCCGTCGAGGCTGACCCGCTCCTGGGCCATCGTGTCGCGCTCGCGCACGGTGACGGCGTTGTCGTCGAGGGTCTCGAAGTCGACGGTGACGCAGAACGGCGTGCCGATCTCGTCCTGGCGGCGGTAGCGGCGACCGATGGCGCCGGAGTCGTCGAAGTCGACGTTCCAGTTCTCGCGCAGCTCGGCGGCGAGTGCCTTGGCCTTGGGCGAGAGGTCGGCGTTGCGGCTCAGCGGCAGCACCGCGACCTTGACCGGCGCGAGGCGCGGGTCGAGCTTGAGCACGACGCGCTTGTCGACGCCGCCCTTGGTGTTGGGCGCCTCGTCCTCGGTGTAGGCGTCGATGAGGAACGCCATCAGCGAGCGGGTGAGGCCGGCCGCGGGCTCGATGACGTAGGGCAGGTAGCGGTCGTCGGCGGCCTGGTCGTAGTAGGACAGGTCCTTGCCGGAGAACTCGCTGTGCTGCTTGAGGTCGAAGTCGGTGCGGTTGGCGATGCCCTCGAGCTCCTCGAAGTCACGGCCCGAGAACCCGAAGCGGTACTCGATGTCGGTGGTGCCCTTGGAGTAGTGCGACAGCTTCTCCTCGGGGTGCTCGTAGTGGCGGAGGTTGTCGGGGTTGATGCCGAGGTCGACGTACCAGCGGGTGCGCTCCTCGATCCAGTAGCGGAACCACTCCTCGTCCTCGCCGGGCTTGACGAAGAACTCCATCTCCATCTGCTCGAACTCGCGGGTGCGGAAGATGAAGTTGCCGGGCGTGATCTCGTTGCGGAAGCTCTTGCCCATCTGGGCGATGCCGAAGGGCGGCTTCTGACGGCTGCTGGTCACGACGTTGGCGAAGTTGAGGAAGATGCCCTGCGCGGTCTCGGGGCGCAGGTAGTGCAGGCCGGACTCGTCCTCGATGACGCCGAGGTAGGTCTTGAGCATCATGTTGAAGTTGCGCGGTTCGGTCCACGCGTTGCGGGTGCCGCAGTTGGGGCACGCGACCGACTCGTTGACGTCGACGTCGTCGGGATCGTCGATGCCCTTCTTGGCCGCGTGGTCCTCCTGGAGGTGGTCCTCGCGGAAGCGCTTGTGGCACGACTGGCACTCGACCAGCGGGTCGCTGAAGGTGCTCAGGTGGCCGGAGGCCTCCCAGGTGCGCGTGGGGAGGATGACGCTGGAGTCGAGGCCGACGACGTCGTCGCGGCGGGTGACCATGAACTTCCACCACTGGCGCTTGATGTTCTCCTTGAGCTCCACGCCCAGCGGGCCGTAGTCCCACGCGGAGCGTGGTGCCGCCGTAGATCTCACCGCACGGGTAGACGAAACCCCGGCGCTTGGCGAGGGAGACGACGTTGTCCAGGGCGGTGGGTGCGGGCTTGGCCACGGTGAGTGTTCCTTCGGGTCAGGCCGGCTGGCTGCCGGCTCGGTGGGTCCTAACGACGGCCCACCGGCTTTCGATCGGCGGGGGTCGGTGCGCCTCGTTGAGGTCGGTCCCCTCCCCCTCGACGACCTCGTAGGCGCTGGGCTCGTCGAGCGCGTCCGACCATCAGCGGCTGCACGTGCATCTTGACCTCGTACGACCCCAGCGCGCGGCGGTAGGAGCCGACGTTCTCCCAGCGGGTGGTGAGCACCCAGAGCTCCGGGTCGTCGACGTTGCGGCCGACCGCTCCCCGCGACGTAGCCCGGGCTTGGCCGGCGAGGATCCCGAGCGCCTGCAGCAGCCCGCGTCGCAGCTCGGCTCCGCGGCGGCCGTCGGGCGTCGGGGGCGGGGACGACGGAACGCGTCGAGACGGTGGCCAGTCGACGCGCGAGCGACTCATCGCGCCTCCGCTGCCGGACACCCAGCGGTTTGACAATCGTTCTCAACCTGGCTGAGAATCGTTCTCATGTCGTCCGGTTCCCGCCCGTCGCCCTCGCCCGCCCTCGTCCGGCCGCCGTCCTCCCTGCCGGGTGCGGCGCCGGACCGCCGGATCCTCGTCCGGCGAGTCGGTCGCCGGGCCGTCGCCGCCTTCTACCCGCTGGCCTGGGTCACCGGACAGGTGGCGGGCGACGACTGGGAGGTCACGAACCTGACCCGTCCCGGCGGCGAGCCGCACGACCTCGAGATCGGCATCGGCCAGACGGCCGACCTCGAGGAGGCCGACGTCGTCGTCTTCGAGCAGCGGGTTCCAGCCGGCCGTCGACGACGCGGTCGAGCACGGTCGCGGAGGCTCGTGGTGATCGACGCCGCCGACGCCGTGGACCTGCGCACGGTCGACGAGGAGCACGAGCTCCGACGAGCACAGTGCCGGCGACGGCCACGACCACGGCGACACCGACCCGCACTTCTGGCAGGACCCGCTGCTGATGGCCGACCTCGCCGACGCGGTCGCCGACGGCCTGGCCGAGGCCGACCCCGACGGGGCGGCGGCGTACCGCAGGAACGCCGCCGACCTGCGCACCGAGCTCGAGTCGCTCGACGCCGAGCTCACCGCGGGGCTCGCCGAGTGCGAGCGCGACACGGTGGTCGTGAGCCACGAGGCCTTCGGCTACCTCGAGCGCTACGGGCTGCACTTCGAGGCGATCGCCGGGCTCTCCCCCGACGCCGAGCCGACGCCGGCCGTGCTGGCCGACCTCGAGGAGCTGATCGCCGACGAGGGCGTCACCACCGTCTTCTCCGAGCGGCTCGCCTCGCCCGCGATGGCCGAGAGCCTGGCCTCCGACACGGGAGTGGACACCGCGGTGCTCGACCCGCTCGAGGGACCGGGCGAGGGTGACGCCGCGGGCGACTACGTTGCTCTCATGCAGCAGAACCTCGCCGCTCTCCAGCGAGCCAACGGATGCTGAACGCGGCCGGCGCCCCCGTCGTCGAGGCCCGTGACGTCACCGTCGCCATCGGCGGGCGACCGGTGCTGCGCGGCAACGACCTCGTCGTGCGCGAGGGAGAGTTCGTGGCCCTGATGGGGGCCAACGGCTCCGGCAAGAGCACGCTGGTGCGCGCCCTCACCGGGCTGCGACCGCTCACCCAGGGCTCGGTCCTGCTCTTCGGCACCCCCCTGCACGACTTCGGGGCCCGGCACCGCATCGGCTACGTCCCTCAGCGCGGGACCGCGACGGGCGGCGTGCCGGCCAGCGTCCGCGAGGTGGTCGCCTCCGGCCGGCTGACCCGCCGCGGCCTGCTGCGTCCGACGAGCCGCGCCGACCGGGCGGCCATCGCCGACGCGCTGGAGGTCGTCGGCCTCGGGGACAGGGCCGGCGACGGCATCTCCACCCTGTCCGGCGGCCAGCAGCAGCGGGTCCTCATCGCCCGCGCGCTCGCCGGCGAGCCCGACCTGTTCTTCCTCGACGAGCCGACCGCGGGCGTCGACCTGCCCAACCAGCAGGCCCTGGCCGACGCCCTGCGCACCCTCTCGGGTCGCGGCGCGACCGTCGTCCTGGTCGCCCACGAGCTCGGCCCGCTCGAGCCGCTCGTCGACCGGGCCGTCGTCATGCGCGACGGCCGGATCGCGTACGACGGCCCGCCGTTGTCGCACGAGGACGTGCACGGCCACCACCACCCGGTCGACGCCCGGCACGACCACGTGCCGCACGTCGGCTCGCCGTTCGACACGCTGGCCCACGACCACCGGGAGGGGGACCGATGAGCCTCAGCGAGCTGCTCGACCTCCTCGGCCACGACTTCATGCAGCGGGCGCTGCTCGCTGCCCTGCTGACCGGCCTCGCCGCACCCGCCATCGGCACCTTCCTCGTCCAGCGGCGGCTGGCCCTGCTCGGCGACGGCATCGGCCACGTCGCCGTCACCGGGGTCGCGCTCGGCCTGCTCACGGGGACGTCGCCGACCTGGACGGCCGTCGTGGTCGCCATCCTGGGCGCCGTGCTCATCGAGGTGATCCGCGAGCAGGGGCACACCAACGGCGACGTCGCCCTGGCGCTGCTCTTCTACGGCGGCCTGGCGGGCGGCGTACTCATCACCGGGCTCGCCGGCGAGGGCGCCGCCAGCCTGCAGGTCTACCTGTTCGGCTCGGTGACGAGCATCAGCGCCACGGAGGTCTGGTACACCGCGGGCCTGGCCGTCGTCGTCCTGACCCTCACCCTCGGGCTCCTCCCCCAGCTCTTCGCCGTGGCCTCCGACCCCGAGTTCGCCCGGGTGGCCGGGCTGCGGGTGCGCTTCTACAACCTGCTCGTCGCGGTGCTGGCCGCCGTCAGCGTCACCGTCGCGATGCGCACCGTCGGCCTCCTGCTGGTGTCGGCGCTCATGGTGGTGCCGGTCGCCACGTCCCAGCAGCTCGCCCGGTCCTTCCGGTCGACCCTGCTGGCAGCGATGGTGCTGGGCGGCCTCGCGGCGGTCGGTGGCCTGGTCGTCAGCGCGTGGCTGTCCGCCCGCGCGACCGTCGCCCCCGGTCCCTCGATCGTGCTGCTGGCGCTGGCGATGTTCGCGGCGACGTGGCCGGTGGGGGTCTGGCTGCGCCGACGCCGTCGGCTGGCGGAGCCCTTCCCGATCCTGGCCACCGGGGACACCGACTCGCCCGCGGCCCACCGGGTCGCGGGCCACGACGAGCAGGAGCACGACCACATGCACGGCGACGACTGCGGGCATCCCGCGGTCCGGCACGGCGACCACGTCGACTACGTCCACGACGGACACCGGCACGCCCCCCACGGAGCGCACTATGACGAGCACTGACCCACAGCCCCTGCGCCCCACCCGCCAGCGGATCGCGGTCACCGAGGCACTGGCGTCGTTCGACGACTTCCGCAGCGCCCAGGAGATCCACGAGCTCCTCGACCGACGGGGCGCCAAGGTCGGCCTGGCCACCGTCTACCGGACCCTCCAGCGACTCAGCGAGTCCCACGAGGTCGACATGCTGCGCACCGAGGACGGCGAGGCGGTCTACCGGCGCTGCTCGGACACCCACCACCACCACCTGGTCTGCCGCGAGTGCGGGGCCACGGTCGAGGTCGAGGGGCCGGCGGTGGAGCGCTGGACGAACGCGATGGCCGCCGAGCACGGCTTCGCCGACGTCTCGCACACGCTGGAGATCTTCGGCACCTGCCCGCGCCACTGAGCGCCGTCCCTGTCGGGTGTCTCCCGCACCGAACCCGACCGACGGGCGGCGGGACGAGCGGGTCTTCGCCTCAGGGGGGCGCGGCCGGTCCCTCTGGCTCCAGGCGCACCACCCAGGACGTCCAGCGGCCCTGCCCCTCGGCGCCGGGTTCATCCCGCACCCGACCGGCCCACCGCTGGGACGTGGGTGTCGTGGTCCCGAGACCCACCTCGTCGTGCGACCAGTCGTGGGACACCTCCACCACGATGGCGGACCGGTCGACACCCACGCGCACGGCGACCGTCCCGGCGGCAGCTCGCTGGGCACGGTCGACACCCTCGCGGACGACGGAGACGACGTCGACGACGTCCCGGTCGGACAGGCTCAGGTCGATGCCGCCCGGGACTGCCAGCGTGGTCTCCAGGTCGGACCCCGCCGCGGCCAGGTCGAGCGCCTGGGACAGGCAGCCGCGCAGCGCCAGGTCGGCCACCGGCGCCTCGGTGAGGTCGAACACGGTCCTGCGGAGGGCGACGATGGCGTCGTCGACGCCTTCGACCACCTCCATCAGCCGACACCTGGTCAGCTCGTCGCCGACCTGGGTGGCGAGCGCGTGGACGTCCATCGCGAGGGCGAACAACCGGCCCACGACCCTCGCGTGCAGCTCGACCGAGATGCTCAGGTGGTCCTGCACCACGCCGGCGAGGTCGGCCTGGCCCAGCACAGCCGTACTCCCCGGGTCGTCGCCCACCGGCCCGCGACACCACAGCTCCAGCGTCGCGCCCTCGGGACGGCGGTCCTTGCTGAGACGCGGAGTGACCAGCATGTCGAACCAGCGACGGTCGTGGGGAGCGTGGCACGGGATGACCATGGAGAGCGGTGCAGGCAGCTGACCGGCCAGGGCGGCGCGTACCGCCGACGCGGCCAGGACCGCGACGGGGTCGTCGCCGGCGGCGTCACAGACCCCGAGGAACGACGTCCCGATGCCGGTCCGGGACGGATCCCCGCCGTTCTCGAGGGCGAAGCGCTCCCACGCCTCGTTCACCGAGACGACGGTGCCGCTCAGGTCGAGCGCCGCCACCTCGACGTCCGGTCGGGCGCCGGGGCCCGACCTGTCGGTGCGAGGCGTCACGTGGTGCGTGTCCATAGGGCCTCGGAAGCTCCCGGATCTGACACCCCGCCCGTCCGGTCCCCGCGACCGGGCGCGACGAGCGTCGTCTCGACGGTACGCCCACTCCGGGAGCCCGCACACCCTCCCGACGTGATCAGGCCTCGTTGGGCAGCGCCCCGCCGTACCGGCGGTCCCGGCGCGCGTACTGCTCCACGGCCGCCCACAGGTGGCGGCGGTCGACGTCGGGCCAGAGCACGTCGGTGAAGACCAGCTCGCTGTACGCCGCCTGCCACAGCATGAAGTTGGACAGTCGCTGCTCCCCCGAGGTCCGCCAGACCAGGTCCGCGTCGGAGAGCTCGGGGACGTAGAGGTGCTTGGCGAAGGTGCGGGCGTCGATCTTGTCCGGGTCGAGCCGGCCCGCGGCCACCGCGCGGCCCATCGAGCGGGCGGCGTCGACCAGCTCGGAGCGGCCGCCGTAGTTGACGCACATCGTCAGCGTCAGCACGTCGTTGTCGCGGGTCAGCTCCTCGGCGATCTTGAGCTCCTTGACCACCGACTTCCACAGGCGGGGCGCGCGCCCGGCCCACCGCACCCGCACCCCCAGCTCGTGCATCTCGTCGCGGCGGCGGCGGATGACGTCGCGGTTGAAGCCCATCAGGAACTTCACCTCGTCGGGCGAGCGCGACCAGTTCTCGGTGGAGAAGGCATAGGCGGAGATGGCCTTGACGCCGATCTCGATGGCCCCCTCGACGACGTCGAACAGCGAGTGCTCGCCCTGCTCGTGCCCCTTGGTCCGCGGCAGCCCGCGGTCCTTGGCCCAGCGGCCGTTGCCGTCCATCACGATGGCGACATGGTGCGGCACGAGCTCGGCGGGCACGGCGGGTGGCCGGGCCCCGCTCGGGTGCGGGGTCGGCGGACGGACGCTTCGCTTCACGGGACGAACCCTAGTCACGGACGACTCGCGGTGGGGCGAGGCGGTCAGCGCTCGACGTACGCCATCGACCGCAGACCGCGCTCGACGTGCCAGGCGAGGTAGGCGGCGACCAGGCAGCTGGCCTCCTTGAGGTGGCGCGGCTCGGCGGCGTGCACCACCGGCCAGTCGCCGGTGAGCAGCGCCGCGCCCAGGCGCAGCGTCTCCTCGGCCGGGGTGGCCGACCCGGGGAGCTTGCACAGCCGGCACAGGGCGCCGCCGGCGGACGGGTTGAAGAAGCGGTGCGGCCCCTCGACGCCGCACGAGACGCAGTGGTCGAAGGACGGCGCCCAGCCGGCCACCGACAGCGAGCGCAGCAGGTAGGAGTCGAGCACCTGGCCGGCCTCGTGCTCGCCGGCCGCCATCGCGCGCAGTCCGCCGACGAGGAGCAGGAACTGCTGGACCGCCGGCTCCTTCTCCTCGGTGACCAGGCGCTCGGCGGTCTCGAGCATCACGGTGCCGGAGGTGTAGCGGTCGTAGTCCAGGCCCAGCCGGGCGTGGAAGGGGTCGATCGTCTCGGCCTGGGTGATCGTGTCGAGGTTGCGCCCCTCGGCCAGCTGGAGGTCGACGTGGGTGAAGGGCTCCAGGCGCGAGCCCCACCGCGACGTCGTACGCCGCACCCCGCGCGCCACCGCACGGACCCGGCCGTGGTGGCGGGTCAGCAGGGTGATGATGCGGTCCGCCTCGCCCAGCTTGTGGGTGCGCAGCACGACCGCCTCGTCGCGGTAGAGAGGCACCCGGTCATTGTCCCCCATGGGTGAGCCCCGGTGCCGCAGGCGTGGCGCCGGGACTCAGGTCGCGCGGCGCCGGGCACGCGGGGGCGAGTCCCAGCAGGAGCGCGCGAAGCCGGCCGCCAGGGTGTTGAGGCGCTCGGGTGCGGCCCGCCACTCCAGGACGCTGCGGGCCCGCAGGAACGTCGCGTTCGGCATCTCCGTGGCCAGCATGGCCGCGTCGGCGGCCGGGTGGATGGGGTCGGCCGGGTGGCCGACCACCAGCGCGGGGACCTCGATGGCGCGTCGCTGGGCCGACGACGGCGCCACCCGGCCGAAGAAGATGCCGTGCACGGCGGCGGCCATCGGGGCCGCCTGCTGGTTGCAGGTGTCGAGCCCGATCCCCACCCAGAAGGGCACCAGCCCCCGCGGGACCGGCCTGGTCACCCAGCGCAGCGCCGAGATGGTCACCGGCAGGAAGCGGGCGGCGAAGAGCAGCGGCGCGAAGACCATGATCCCCGCCTCCAGCGCATTGTCGAGGACCGGCATCTCGAGCAGCAGCCCGCGCACCCGGTCGGGAGCCAGGACGGCCACCTCGAGCGACACGTTGGCGCCCAGCGAGGTGCCCCCGACGATCGCCTGCTCGGCCCCGAGGTGGTCGAGCAGCGCCACCACCTGCTCGCCGAAGGCCGTCATCGAGTACGACAGGGGGTCGGCCGGGCGGTCGGAGCGGCCGTGCCCGAGCAGGTCCAGGGTCACCACGTGCAGCCCCTCGGCGGCCAGCGCCCGGGCGAGCGGCTGGTGCATCCGGCGCGGCATCAGCTGGCCGTGCAGCAGCACCACCCAGGCGTCACCCGAGCCGTACTCGGTGTACTCCAGCCGGTCCCGCCCGGCCGGGTGCTCCAGGAAGAACTGCCCGATCCGCTCGCTGACCAACATGGCGTGAACCTACCGCTCAGGCGCGGTTGACGGCGCTGATCACGGCCTTGAGGGACGCCGTGACGATGTTGGCGTCCAGCCCGACCCCCCACAGCACCTTGTCGCCGACCGCGCACTCGACGTACGCCGCCGCGATGGCGTCGCCCCCCGAGGACAGGGCGTGCTCGTGGTAGTCCAGCACCCGGACGTCGAAGCCGTGCGGCAGCTCGTTGATCGCGTCCACGAAGGCCGCGATGGGGCCGTTGCCCTCGCCCGTCAGGATGGTCTGCTCGCCGTCGACGAACACGTTGACGCTGAGCTGGTCCTTCTCGCCGGCGGCGCTGCTGGTGTGCACCGAGTCGAGCCACAGCGGGCGCTCGCGGTCGAGGTACTCGCGACGGAAGGCGTCCCAGATCGCGGCGGGCGCGACCTCGCCGCCCTCGGCGTCGGTGTGCTGCTGGATGACCCGGCTGAACTCGATCTGGGCCCGGCGCGGCAGGTCGAGCTTGTGCTCGTGCTTGAGGATGTAGGCCACCCCGCCCTTGCCGGACTGGCTGTTGACCCGGATCACCGCCTCGTAGCTGCGACCGACGTCCTTGGGGTCGATGGGCAGGTAGGGCACCGCCCACTCGTGGTCGTCGACGGGTACGCCGGCGCGCTGGGCGTCGAGCTCGAGGGCCTCGAAGCCCTTCTTGATGGCGTCCTGGTGCGACCCGGAGAACGCGGTGTAGACGAGGTCCCCGCCGTACGGGTGCCGCTCGTGGACCGGCAGCTGGTTGCAGTACTCGACGGTGCGCCGGACGTCGTCGATGTCGGAGAAGTCGATCTGCGGGTCGATGCCCTGGGTGAGCAGGTTGAGGCCCAGCGTCACCAGGCACACGTTGCCGGTGCGCTCGCCGTTGCCGAACAGGCAGCCCTCGATCCGGTCGGCGCCGGCCAGGTAGCCCAGCTCGGCCGCGGCGACCGCCGTACCTCGGTCGTTGTGCGGGTGCAGCGAGAGGACGACGTGCTCGCGGTGGTGAAGGTGGCGACCCATCCACTCGATGGAGTCGGCGTACACGTTGGGCGTGGCCATCTCGACGGTGGCCGGCAGGTTGATGATGACCGGCCGCTCGGCGGTGGGCTCGAAGACGTCGAGGACCGCGTTGCAGATCCGGACGGCGAACTCGAGCTCGGTGCCGGTGTAGGACTCGGGCGAGTACTCGTAGAAGACGTCGGTGCCCGGGACGAGCTCCTCGTACTTCTTGCAGATCTCCGCACCCCGCACCGCGATGTCGAGGATGCCGTCCTCGTCGAGGCCGAAGACGACCCGCCGCTGCAGCGTCGAGGTGGAGTTGTAGAGGTGCACGATCGCCTGCTTGGCGCCGCGCAGCGACTCGTAGGTGCGCTCGATGAGCTCCTCGCGGGCCTGGGTGAGCACCTGGATGACGACGTCATCGGGGATCAGGTCCTCCTCGATGAGCATCCGCACGAAGTCGAAGTCGGTCTGGGAGGCGGCCGGGAAACCGACCTCGATCTCCTTGTAGCCCATCTTCACCAGGAGCAGGAACATCTCCTTCTTGCGGGCCGGGCTCATCGGGTCGATCAGCGCCTGGTTGCCGTCGCGCAGGTCCACCGCGCACCAGCGCGGGGCCTGGCTCATCCGCCGGGTCGGCCAGGTGCGATCGGTCAGGTCGACCGGGAGGAACGGCACGTAGCGCTCGTGCTTCATGCCGCTCGGCTGCTGGGGATTGCGCGCGTGGGGCGGGGTGTTGCTGATCATGAGGTCCTCGATGTCGCTGGTGACGGGCGCCGGTGCACAGCACGCTCTCCGCAGCGAGGGGGCCGACGGTGTCTAGGCCTCGCTGCGGCAGCGAAGAAGGAGGCTGCGCGTCATGATGCGTCCACAGTAGCCCGGGCCGTCGGTGACGGCGCCCCCGCCGTCACGTCGTGAGACGGGCGTACGGCGCTCAGGCGCGCCCGCGGGCCGCGAACGCGACCGCCGTGATGTCGAAGGGACCTTCCCCGAGCCGCTCCCGGCAGGTGGCGCGCAGCTGCTCGCGACGGGCCGGCGCGAGGGCGGCGATGACCTCCCCGACGGGTCCGACCCCGCGCAGGTAGGGCTCCCACCACTCCTCGAAGCTCGGGTGCGTGACACGCACCGGCATCTCGGTGCCCTCCACGTCCCGCACGCCCGCCCCCTCGAAGATCTCCACGAGCTCGCCCCGCGTCCCGGCCGGGAAGTGACCCTCGCCCGGGTGGTCGGGGTCGACCTCGGCCAGCGCGTCCCAGATCGGAGCCATCGGCTCGCGCCGGCCCGACAGGTCCCAGGTGGTCGCCGCGACCCAGCCCCCGTCGCCGGTCACGCGGGCCATCTCCGCGACGCCGGCGACCGGGTCGGCCATGAAGTGGACGACCAGGCAGGAGCCGGCGACGTCGAAGGAGTCGGCGTCGTACGGCAGCGCCTCCGCGGTGCCCTGGCGGACGTCGACGCCGGGGAACCGCGAGCGGCACGCCTCCACGAAGGGCACCGAAGGGTCGACCGCGGACACCTGGTCGGAGCCCAGCCGCTCGACGAGCTGCCCGGTCAGGGCGCCGGGGCCGCAGCCCACGTCGAGGGCCCGCTGTCCGGGCGTCAGCTCCAGCCAGTCGGCCAGGGTCGCGGCGAGCGGGCGGGAGTACCGGCCCATGAACCGGTCGTACGCGTCGCCCGCCACCTCGAAGGTCACGGCGGTGACGCTACTCCTCCTGGGCGGCGCCGTCGCCCCGCGAATCGGGCATCCCCCGACGGCCGGCGAGGTGGTCGGCCAGGTGCTGCAGGGACGAGGCGAAGGCCGTCAGGTGGTCGTCCCGGTCGATGCCGGGCGGCACGTCGCGGGCCTCGACCGAGACCAGCGACCCGTCGGCGTGCGGCTCGACGGTCCAGGTCATCGTCATGGTGCCGGCGAGGGCCGGGTCGTCGGACACGAACCGGGCCGCCTCGACCACCCGTTGCGGGGCCGTCACCTCCACGAACCGGACCTCGACGACGTCGCGGTGGTCGCCCGACTTGCCCCCCTGGGCCGGGTCGTCGTACGTGAGGACCATCCGGTAGCCACCGCCGGGCCGCGGGTCGAACCACTCCACGGTGGCCGACATACCCGTCGGCGGCAACCAGGCGGCCCGGGCGTCGGCGTCGGTCAGGGCGGCGAAGACGGCCTCGGCCGGTGCTGGGACGACCCGGTGTGCCTCGTCGATGCGCTCCACGGTGACGATCGTAGGCGCCTCACCCGGGCGTTAGCCTCGGCTCATGGCCCGCCTGCTCGTCGTCCACCACTCCCCCACGCCGCTGGTGCGGTCGCTGACCGACGCCGTGCTGGCCGGCGCCCGGGACAGCGAGATCGCCGGTGTCGAGGTGGTCGAGCGGGAGGCGTTGGCGGCCACTGCCGACGACGTGTTGTCCGCCGACGGCTACCTGCTCGGTACGACGGCCAACTTCGGCTACATGTCGGGCGCGCTCAAGCACTTCTTCGACACGATCTTCCTCGAGGCCGGCGGCGCGCTGACCGACGACGGGTCGGCGTCCGGCGGGTCCGGCGGTCGACGGCCGTTCGGGCTGTGGGTGCACGGCCGCTACGACACGACCGGCGCGGTGCGCTCGGTGGAGTCCATCGTGGGGGCGTTGCCCTGGCGGCGGTCCGCGCCGGTGCTCGAGATCCTCGGCGCGGTCGGCGACGCCGAGCGCGAGGCGGCGTACGAGCTCGGCGGTACGATCGCTGCGCTGTTGAGCGAGTGAACGGACGGGACGACATGGCGCACCGCGGGATCGGCGTCGCCGTCCTCCTCGTCGCCCTGGCGCTCGCGGGATGCACCGACGACGGGGGCTCCCCTGAGCCGGCGTCGCCGTCGACCTCGGCCTCGACCTCGGCGTCGGCGTCGGCGTCGGCGTCGGCGTCGGCGTCGACCTCATCGTCCTCGACCGAGGCTGCCTCCTCGCCCTCGCCGACCGCGGTCGCGTCCCCGGAGCGACCGACTCGGGACGGCTGCCACCTCCTGACGTACGCGGAGGCGATCGCACCCGTGGTCGCCGGCACGGACGTGCCGTGCGGGCAGCGCCACACCTCGCAGACCTACCGGGTCGGGCGGCTCGACCTGGTGAAGGACGGCCACCTGCGTGCCGTCGACTCCCCCGACGTCCAGGCCGACGTGGCACGCACGTGCACCTCGCGGCTCGGCGGGCACGTGGGCGGGACGGCGGAGGACCGCCGACTGAGCATGGTGCAGGCCGTGTGGTTCACCCCGTCGGTCGAGGACGCCGCGGCCGGGGCCGACTGGTTCCGATGCGACGTCGTGGTCCTCGCGTCCGACCGCGAGCTGCTGCCGCTGCCGCGGACCTCGCGCGGACTGGTCGGCTCGTCCGACCGCTTCGCCACGTGCAGCACAGCCGAGCCGGGACGAGCGGCGGCCGCGCGGGTGCCGTGCGGGACGGGGCGCCACTCGTGGCGGGCGATCTCGACGGTCGACCTGCCGGGCTCGGCGTACCCGACCGCCGCCCGGGCCGCCTCGCGGATGGAGTCGGCGTGCCGCTCGGAGGCGCGCGCCCGGGCCGACGACCCGCTCGACTTCACCTGGTCGGAGGAGCGGCCGACGCGCGCGCAGTGGGACGCCGGCCAGCGGTATGGCATCTGCTGGGTCCCGGACTGAGGGTCGGTCGCTGGATGTCCTCAGCTGGTTGACGAGCCGCTCAGGCGCTCTTTCGGAACCCACAGTCGCCGCACGGCTCCGGTGGTCGACAGGGCGCGTCAGCGCCGTCTCGACACCGGGTGCGGCTCCGGCGCCTCTGGTTCAGGACGCGCCCCGACACCGGCTCGAAACCAGGTCCCGGCACCCTCCGAAGACTCGTCGAAAAGTCGTGTCCACATGCCGGTCGGAACGGCTCTTCTCGCGCTCTCGTTGTCGGTGGTCCCTGCTGGAATGGGGTCATGCCCAAGACCACCGCCGCAGCACTGCCGGAGACCCCGGCTGCGCTGCTGCGTGCGGTGCGGGATCAGAAGAAGGCGGCCGATCGGGCCGACGTCGAGATGATGCGGCTGGGGGTGCACTGGGCTGACCTGCACCTCGCGGACCCCGAGTTCGCCGAGGCCTGCTTCACCTCGCCCAAGACGTTCGCCGGCGAGGGCTCGCCGATGATCGACGAGTTCTGCGTGCCGGAGTTCGCGACCATGCTGGGACGCACCAACGACAGTGCGGGCCGGTTCCTCACCGAGTGCGTCGAGGTCGCCTACCGCCTCCCGAAGCTGTGGGGTGCCGTCCAGGCGGGTCTGGTGGCGGGGTGGCGGGCGCGGCTGATCGCGGACACCACCATCGACCTGTCCCTGCAGGCCGCGTCGTACGTGGACGAGCAGGTGTTCTGGTGCGCTTCGAAGCTGACGCCGTCCGGCGTTGGACCGGCTGGTGCAGGAGGCCCGGATCCGGTTCATGCCCGAGGCCGTGGCCGACGCGCTGGAGAAGTCCGCGGACAAGCGGCACGTCACCTTCGACACCCAGCAGGCCTCCTACGACGGCACCATGGGCCTCGAGGCGGGCCTGGAGATCCCCGACGCCCTCGCCCTGGCGGCGGCGGTCACGTCGGGGGCCGAGCACCTCGCCCGGCTCGGGTCCACCGACACGGTCGACGGCAGGCGGGCCACCGCGCTGGGCGACCTCGCCCGGCACCAGCTCACCATCGGCTTCAACGACGACGACCGGCCTGCCGACGACCCCTGTGGGTCTGCCGGCGCCTCCGACCCGGCCGGTGCCTCGCAGGGGCCCGTCACGACACCGTCCGGCGCTGCTGGCGCTCCGGTGGCTCCGGTGACCCAGGTGGTGCTCTACGCCCACCTGTCCGCCGACGCCATCACTGAGTTCGACAACCCCACCGGCGAGGCGCTGTGTGCGCGGGTCGAGCAGGCCGGCCAGCGGGTGCTGTCGGTGGAGCAGGTCCGGGCCTGGTGCGGACGCCCCGACGCCCAGGTGGTGGTGAAGCAGGTCATCGACCTGCGTGAGCGCATCGAGTGCCAGGGCTACACGCCGACCGAGAAGATCCGTGAGCACGTGATCGTCCGGGACGGGACGTGTGTGTTCCCGTGGTGTGGTCGCAACGCCCGCCACTGCGACCTCGACCACATCGTCGCCTACGACCACGACCACCCCGACGGGTGGCCCGACCTGCACCGACAACCTGGCCGCGTTGTGTCGGCTGCACCACCGGCTCAAGACCCACGGCCGATGGCGCTACGAGATGACCAGCCCGGGCGTCTACCTCTGGACCAGCCCGCTGGGACACACCTACCGGCGTGACCACACCGGGCAGCACCGCGACCGGACGCGCCTGGCCCGACCCGACCGGTCAAGCGCCCGTCACGGCCACAGCCTGATCGAGCTGCCCGACACCCGCACCGTCCGCTCATACCCGGGCGCCCACCCACCGGACGAATGACCACCACGCCCCGGACCCCGCCCGAGTGACACCGGCGGGGCCACAGGCGCGTCCGCAACCTCACTCGGGCCTGAGCTGCGCGGGCGGGGCCGCCGGAGTCCCGGCCTGTCCCCGGCCCGTGCTGCCGGCGGCCCTCCTACCTCTTGCCGGTCCCTGCCCGTCCCTGCCCGACTCCCTGTCGGTCCCTGCCTCTCTCCCCGCCGATCCCTGCCTATCTCCCGGACCCCTCACGAGGCGCGTGGGCCAAGCGATCCCCCTCACCCGCACGGCCCTGGGCTTCGGCACGACGAGTACCGGAGTTGGCTCCCACAGCACCGATTTGCGAGGGTCGCCCCATGGCGACCATCGAGCACCTCGGGCCCGACGACTGGCGCGACTTCCGGGAGATCCGGTTGCGCGCGCTCGCGGACGCGCCCACCGCCTTCGGCGTGCTGCTCGCCGACGCCGAGCAGCAGCCCGAGGACACCTGGCGCAGCCGGCTGGACCAAGGCGACCCGATCCTGGCGGTGCGCGAGGACGACCGGCTCGTCGCGATGGGTGCCGGCTGGCTGCCGCCCGACGAGACCGACCGGATGGTGGTGTGGGGCATGTGGACCGCCCCGGAGGCGCGTGGGCGTGACTACGCCCGCGCCCTGCTGGACCGGCTCGTCGACGAAGCCCGGGCTCAGGGCCGCCGCATCGTCGAGCTGCACGTCACGGAGGGCAACGACACCGCCCGCCGGCTCTACGAGGGGTGCGACTTCGTGGCCACCGGCGAGTGGACTCCGTTGCGAGAGGGCTCGCGGCTGCGCATCGAGCTCCTGCGCCTGCACGTGCGCATCCCCCGACACGAGATCCCGGGGACCACGCGCGGATGAGTGCCCCGTGGAGCCACGAGCCACCCGGCTGTGAATGCCCCTTCTGCCTCATCCAGGCGGGTCACGTCAACGACCGCAACCAGTCCAGCGACGTCGTCGCGGTCACCCCGCTCGCCTACGCACGCATCTCGCCGACGTGGTGGCCGGGCAATCCCGGTGGGGTGCTGGTGATCCCGCGGGCCCACCACGAGAACCTCTACGAGATCCCCACCGAGGTCGGCCACGAGGTCTGGGACCTCGCGCAGCGCATCGCGACGGCCGAGCGGACGCCGTACGCCGACCTGCTCGCTGCCGAGGTCGGGCTGCCGCGACGCTTCGACTGACGGCCGCTCAGAAGCCGAGCTTGCGCAGCTGGCGCGGGTCGCGCTGCCAGTCCTTGGCGATCTTGACGTGCAGGTCGAGGTAGACCGGGGTGCCGAGCAGGGCCACGATCTGCTCGCGGGCCGCCGTGCCGACCTCGCGCAGGCGGGCGCCCTTGTGCCCGATCATGATCCCCTTCTGCGAGTCGCGCTCGACGTACAGGTTGGCGTAGATGTCGAGCAGCGGCTTGTCGGCGTCGCGTCCCTCGCGGAGGTTCATCTCCTCCACCACGACCGCGATCGAGTGCGGGAGCTCGTCGCGGACCCCCTCGAGGGCGGCCTCGCGGATCAGCTCGGCGACGAGGATCTCCTCGGGAGCGTCGGTGAGGTCGCCGTCCGGGTAGAGCGGCGGTCCCTCCGGCAGCATCCCCAGCAGCAGGTCGGACAGCAGGCCGACCTGGGATCCGGACACGGCCGACACCGGGACGATCTCGGCCCACTCGGTGTCGGTCTCGGTGCCCAGCGCCGCGATGTCGAGCAGGTGCTGCCCGAGCTGCTCGGGCGTGACGAGGTCGGTCTTGGTGGCCACCGCGACCTTGATCGTGCGGCGTACCTTGCCCAGCTCCTTGACGATGAACCGGTCGCCGGGGCCGATCTTCTCGTTGGCCGGGAAGCAGACCGCGACCACGTCGACCTCGGCCCACGTGGTCTTGACGAGGTCGTTGAGCCGCTCGCCCAGCAGGGTGCGCGGGCGGTGCAGACCGGGAGTGTCGACCAGGATGAGCTGACCGTCGGGACGGTGGACGATGCCGCGCACGACGGTGCGCGTGGTCTGCGGCTTGGAGGACGTGATGACGACCTTGGTGCCGACCAACGCGTTGGTGAGCGTCGACTTGCCGGCGTTGGGCCGGCCGACGAAGCTGGCGAAACCGCTGCGGAAACCGTCCGGACGGGTGCCGTAGACCGGCCCCGCCGGCTCGATGCCGCGGACGTCGAAGTCCTTGTCGTGCTCGTTGCTCATGCGGTGCTCTCTCGCGCTGCGTCGTAGTCGGCCCAGATCTGGTCGTCACTCTTCCCTGCCGCCTTGCCGGCACGCCAGATGGGTCCCGGATCGACGGCCCGGGGCTGGCGCTTCTGGCCGCCGCCGCGCCAGTAGCCCATCACGTCGTACGCCGCCGACGGCAGCGCGCGCTCACGCATCAGGTGCTTGCGGATCGCCCGCATCTGGGCGGACTCCCCCGCCATCCAGAAGTAGCCGTCGCCGGCGGGCCAGTCGATCGCGGTGACCACGTCCGCGGTCGCCGTCTCGACGCCCTCGGGCGGCGTCGTCCAGGTGACGTCACCCGCGACGTAGCCGCGGATCGGCTCGTCGGGCGTCTCGACCCACGCGGTCACCGGCACGGTGACCGTCTCGGTGATCCGGGCGATGGCCGGCAGTGCGGTCAGGTCACCGACGAGCAGCAGCCACGACGCGTCGGCCGGCATGTCGAAGGAGCCCTTGGGAGCGCTCACGGTCACGGTGTCGCCGACGCAGTCGGTGGAGGCCCACTCGGTGACCAGGCCGGTCTCGTGCACGACGACGTCGAGGACGAGCTCGCCGGCGGCCCACGACCGCACGGTGTAGTAGCGGGTCTGGAACTGCCCGGGCACGGTCAGCGCCACCCACTCGTCGGGCACCCCGGTGGAGGTGAAGCCGGCGAGGCCGGGACCGCCGAGCACCAGGCGCACGAAGTGCGAGGAGAGCTGCTCACGTCGCAGGACGGTCGGCGGCGTACACGGCTGGTCGGGTGCTCACCCGGACAGGCTATCCGCGCTCCTCCCGCTCACCGGGAGCGCCCGGTCACCAGTCGGGGCGCATCGGGAACGAGGACCGTCCGTCGTCGTGGTTGCGGGTCGCGAGCACGTGGTGCAGCTCGACCTCGTCGCGCTCGAACCCCACCCGCGACCCGGCCATGTAGATCCCCCACACCCGCGCCGTGCCCTCCCCGACCTCGGCGACGCACTCGTCCCAGTGGTCGGCGAGGTTGCGGTTCCAGTCGGCCAGCGTGCGGGCGTAGTGCAGGCGCAGGTTCTCGGTGTGCTGCACCTCGAGCCCGGCGTCCTGCGCGGCGGCGACGATGGAGCCCGACCCGGTCAGCTCCCCGTCCGGGAAGACGTAGCGGTCGATGAAGGCCCCCGTCTCCTGGCGCTTGTTGTGGTTGCGGGTGATGCAGTGGTTGAGCAGCCGGCCGCCGGGTCGGAGGCGGTCGCGGAGGTGGGTGAAGTACGCCGGGTAGTTGCGCACCCCGACGTGCTCCAGCAGCCCGATCGAGCTCACCGCGTCGAAGCCGGTCTCCAGGACGTCGCGGTAGTCGAGGTGGCGGACCTCGGCGAGGTCTCCGAGACCGTCGCGGTCGATCGCCTCCTTGGCCCACTGCGCCTGCTCGAGGGACAACGTGACGCCCAGCGCCCGCACGCCGTACTCGCGCGCGGCGTGCCGCACCATCCCGCCCCAGCCGCAGCCGACGTCCAGCAGACGCTGGCCCGGCTGCAGGGCGAGCTTGCGGCAGACCAGGTCGAACTTCGCGGCCTGCGCCTCCTCGAGCGTCGTGTCCGGAGTCGGGTAGAGCGCGCAGGTGTAGGCCATCGACGGCCCCAGCACCCGCTCGTAGAAGCGGTTGGACACGTCGTAGTGGCGCGCGATGACCCCGGCGTCGCGCGTCATGGAGTGACGCAGGCCCTCCACCGCCCGACGCCACCGCGGCAGGTGCTCCTGGGGTGGGGGCGGCGGCGGACGCAGGTGCGAGAGCCCGAGGCCGCGGGCGATCGCGATCGCCTCGGCCGGCGGCGGCACCCGGAACCGGGTGTGGTCCTTGAGCAGCACCAGCAGGTCGTACGGGTCACCGGGGTGGACGCCGGTCAGGTCGAGGTCCCCACTCACGTAGGCCCGCGCCAGCCCGAGGTCGCCCGGCGCGGTCATCAGGTGGGCCAGCCCGCGCTCGGTCCGCAGGTGGAGCCCGATCGCCGCGTCGGGTGGGCCCGCGCTGCTGCCGTCGTACGCCGTGAAGCGCACCGGCATGCCGTCGCGCATGAGCCGGCCCACCGCAGCCCCGATGGGCATCCGTCGTGTGCTGGTCATCGTCCTCCCACCACCTTGTCGAAGAGATCGGTCATCCTGCCGTCCGGGTCGTGCGCCGACCGGACCCGCGCGAGGTTGGCGCCGTCGTAGAGCCGGTCGAAGGCGTCGCGCTCGTAGAAGGCCTCGGAGTAGAGGCTCTTGTGGCCGCCCAGCTCGTCGACCTTCGCCTCGATCGCGCGATTGCGGGGGGCGTGCGGCGCCTCGGGCCCCACGGCCACGTTGCCCCAGAAGCCGACGTTGACGTACGTCGTGCCGGCGGTCAGCGGGTAGGTCGGCCACGGGCGCTCGGAGTCGGTGCGTCGCAGCCGCAGCGGGCACAGCCACACCGGCCGCATCCCGACCTCGGCGTCGAACCAGTCGAGGAAGTCGGGCAACCGGTCGACCGGGACCTCGACGTCCTGCACGACGCGCTCGCCCCGCGGCCGCCCGGCCCGCCGGTCGAGGCGGTCGCCGATGCCGAGGCGGCGGTCCAGGGCGACGAGGCGCCAGTAGACGTCCGACCGGCGCAGGCGCCGCGGCCACACGCGGCGTACGACGGGGTGCTGGGCCCCGAAGGCCCGCGAGCACCAGAACCAGTCGGTGTCCCAGCGCCACAGGTAGTCGTGGATCGTCAGCCGGTCGGTGGACTGCTGCTGCAGGGAGCGGTAATAGACCTGCTGGCGCGTGTAGTCGCTGGTCCGGCCCGGCTCGTCGGTCCAGCGGGCGAGGGTGAGGTAGAGCTCGCCGGGGCTGAACGCCACCCCGTCGAGGCCGTCGACCTGCTCACCGTCCCACGTGCGCTCGTCGACGATCCGCGTCACCGCAGCGGCGAGCGCGGCGGCATCGTCGAAGCGGACGTGGCGCAGGGCGACGTACGGCGGGACGCGCTCGAGCTCGATCCGCAACCGGGTGGCGTAGCCCAGGGAGCCGTAGGAGTTGGGGAAGGCGTCGAAGAGGTCGTCGCCCGGCTTGGTGGTGACCACCTCGCCCGAGCCGGTCAGGACGTCCATCTCCAGGACCGACTCGTGGGGCAGGCCGTGGCGGAAGCTGGTCGACTCGATGCCGAGGCCGGTCACCGCGCCGCCCAGGGTGATGGTGCGCAGCTGGGGGACGACGTACGGGATCCGGCCGTGCTGCAGCGTGACCTCGACCAGGTGCTCGTAGGTGCACATGCCCTGCACCTCGGCCACGTCGCCGTCGACCTCGATGACGCCGTCGAGGCCCGAGACGTCCAGACCGGGCGCGGTGCGTGCGCCGGGCCCGGAAGAGGTTGGACGTCTGCTTGGCCAGCCGCACCTGCGCGCCCGGGGGCACCGCGGCGTAGGAGCTCGTCAGCCTGGCCACGCCGGCCTGGTGCCTGTCCCATCCGATCGCTGTGCGCACGTGGGACACGGTAGCGATCGCCGCCGACGTCGCACAGGGCCTTTCGTATGACGATCAAGTGACCGGGGTCAGGTGCGCAGCGTGGACCTCAGCGTCCCTCGCGGGTCGCCCACGTGGACCGGGACCCCGCTCCCGGCGAACTCGCGTACGGCGCCCAGCTCGGGCGGGGCGTCGCTCCCGGCGTCGGTCTCCGCCAGCACGACGGCAGCCTCGAGGCCGCGCGAGCCCGAGGCGATCGCCATGGCGACGCAGACCTCGAGGGCGGTCAGGGACAGCGACTCGAGGGCCACGCTCGCTGCGGCGTAGGTGCGGCCGTCGAGGTCGCGGACCGCCGCGCCCTCGGCGGCACCGGTGCGGGCCCGGGTGGCCCGGGCCAGGGTGACCAGCTTGGCGTCCTCGGCGGACAGGTCGGGGTCAGTCATCGTGGCGCTCCTCGCCGTCGGCGTCGTCGTCGCGTCCGGACACCGGCGCGACCAGCACCGTGCCGATCTTGTTGCGGCGCCCCGAGACCCGCTCGGCCTCGAGCCGCAGCCCGTGGGCACTCCACGACCGACCCCGGGATCGGCACCCTGCCGAGCTGCTTGGCCATCAGGCCGCCGACGCTGTCGACGTCCTCGTCCTCGCACGGAGAAGCCCACCAGCTCGTCGAGGTCGTCGACCGGGTAGCGCGAGGAGACCCGGAAGGTGCCGTCGTCGAGGTACTCGACCTCGACCTCCTCCTCGTCGTACTCGTCGGTGATCTCGCCGACGATCTCCTCGAGGACGTCCTCGATGGTGATCAGCCCGGCGGTGCCGCCGTACTCGTCGACCACGACCGCGATGTGCTGGCGGCGGGCCTGCAGCTCGGTGAGCAGGGCGTCGACCGGCTTGGAGTCGGGCACGTAGTGGACGGGCCGCATGACCTCGTCGACGCGCTGGGTGAACTCCACGTCGGGCTGCCTCGAAGTCGCGCCGGACGAGGTCCTTGAGGTAGGCCATGCCGACGATGTCGTCGAGGTTCTCGCCGACGACCGGGATCCGCGGAGTAGCCGCTGCGCAGGAAGAGCGACAGCGTCTGGCGCAGGTTCTTGTGGCGCTCGATGTAGACCACGTCGGGGCGCGGCACCATCACCTCGCGGGTGATGGTGTCGCCGAGCTCGAAGACCGAGTGGATCATCCGGCGCTCGCCGGACTCGATGACCGCCGACGCCTCGGCCAGGTCGACCAGCTCGCGCAGCTCGGTCTCGGTCGAGAACGGCCCCTCGCTGAAGCCCTTGCCCGGCGTGATCGCGTTGCCGAGCAGGATCAGCAGCGCCGGGATCGGGCCGAGGATGGTGGTGACGAAGGACATCGGGCCGGCCGACGAGCAGTCGCCACCGTCGTGCGTCGTGCTGGCGACCGACCGTGCGCGGGAGCGACCCCGATGACCACGAAGGAGACGACCAGCATCACGCCGATGGTGGTGAGGTACGCTCGGCCAGCAAGTCGCCGTCGTAGGCGTCGCGCGACCCACGGCGCGACCAGCACGATGGCCGCGATCTCGCACAGCAGGCGCAGCAGCAGCGCGGTGTTGAGGTAGCGGGCGGGGTCGTCGAGGAGTCGTCACCAGCCGCCGCGATCCCGACGCGCCCTCGGCCTCCAGCTCCTCGGCGCGGGCGCGCGAGAAGCCACCGATGGCGGCGTCGGCCGCGGAGAACAGGCCGGCCAGCACGACCAGCGCGGCGGCCGAGCCGAGCTGCCAGATGTCGCCGTCACCGCGTCTGATCAGGGGCGGACGCCCCCCACTCCTCCAGGAGCTCGGCCTGGAGGCCGAACATCACCGCGTGCTCCTCGGGCTCGGCGTGGTCGTAGCCGAGGAGGTGGAGGATGCCGTGGACGGTGAGCAGGTCGATCTCGGCCTCGCGTGCCGTGGCCGGCCTCCTCGCCCTGGCGCTCGGCGACGGTCGGGCAGAGCACGAGGTCGCCGAGCACGCCCTCCTCGGGCTCCTCGTTGACCTTGCCGGGGCGCAGCTCGTCCATCGGGAACGCCAGCACGTCGGTGGGGCCGTCCTTCTCCATCCACTGCGCCGTTGAGCAGCGGCGATGGTGTCCTCGTCGACGGCCTTGATGCACAGCTCGGCCTGGGGGTGGACGCGCATCTGGTCCATGACGAAGCGCGCCAGCGGCGAGAGGCGGCGTACGTCGAGCTCCTGCTCGGACTCGTTGAGGACCTCGATGCTCATCGGGTGGTCCCCCGCGGGGTCGCGCCGTCGCGCGAGTGCGGGGCGGGCCTGTCTGGGCGTCGAACGACGTCGTACGCCTCCACGATGCGGCCCACGAGCCGGTGGCGCACGACGTCGGTGCCGGTGAGGCGGCAGAACGCCATGTCCTCGACCCCGTCGAGGATGCCCTCGACCACGCGCAGCCCGGACTGGTCGCCGCGCCGGCAGGTCGACCTGGCTGATGTCGCCGGTCACGACGATCTTGGAGCCGAAGCCGAGGCGGGTGAGGAACATCTTCATCTGCTCGGGCGAGGTGTTCTGAGCCTCGTCCAGGATGATGAACGCGTCGTTGAGGGTGCGTCCGCGCATGTACGCCAGGGGGGCCACCTCGATGGTGCCGGCCGCCAGCAGCTTGGGGATCGTGTCCGGGTCGACCATGTCGTGCAGCGCGTCGTAGAACGGGCGCAGGTAGGGGTCGATCTTCTCGCGAGAGCGTGCCCGGCAGGAAGCCGAGCCGCTCGCCGGCCTCGACGGCGGGGCGGGTCAGGATGATCCGGCTCACGTCCTTGGCCTGGAGGGCCTGCACGGCCTTGGCCATCGCCAGGTAGGTCTTGCCGGTGCCGGCGGGGCCGATGCCGAAGGTGATCGTGTGCTTGTCGATCGAGTCGACGTAGCGCTTCTGGTTGAGCGTCTTGGGCCGGATCGTGCGACCGCGGTTGCACAGGATGTTGAGGGACAGCACGTCGGCGGGGCGCTCCGTGGTCTCGGCGCGCATCATCGAGATGATGCGCTCGACCGTCTCGGCCGTCACGCCCTGGCCGGTGCGGATGATGGTCACGACCTCGTCGAGCAGGCGCTCGGCGAGCGCGACCTCGGCCGAGTCACCGGTGAGGGTGATGCGGTTGCCGCGGACATGGACGTCGGCCTGGAAGGCGCGCTCGATCAGGCCGAGGTGCTCGTCGCCCGGGCCGAGGACGCTGACCATGTCGATGCTGTTGGGGACGACGACGGTGTGGGAGGGGTACGGAGTCTCAGTCATGGGTGGTCACATGCTACCGAGCGGGCCCGACACCGCACACCGAGCGACCCTCCGGACGTACGGTGTCCCCATGCCGGGTCCTGACCGCGACGTCCACGAGTGGTACGACGAGGATCCCGACGACCACGACGACGACACCGAGCCGGCGTGGTTCGCCGGCCAGCACGTCCCCGAGGACGCCCGCCGGATGGGCCTGACCCACCACACCATCGAGGGCGCCCTGCTGGACTTCGGCGGTCGCCTCGACGCCTCCAAGCCGTGGCACCGGGTCACCGCCTGGGCGATGCTCGTCGTCTTCGGGATGCCCGTGGTGCTCGCGCTGCTGCGGCTGCGCTACCTCTTCTGACGGTCCGGACCGGCCCGGCTCAGGGCCTGCTGACCTGGAGCATCCCCAGGCACATCTCGTCGGTGGTGCCCTCGCCCCACACGACGTACCGGTCGGGCTGGCCCTCGAAGGACGGCAGCTGGTCGCGCAGCCACTGCACGTGCTTGCAGGTGACCTCGACGGTGTCGCCGGGCTGCAGCGAGACCGGGTCGATGTCGCGCGCGCCCTGGTCGTCGAAGTCCCACACCGGGATGTCGAGCACCGTCTTCTCGCGGTCCGTGCCCGGGTTGGTGACCACGCTGATCTCGCGCCCCAGCAGGTGCATGTGCCCGCCGGCGGCGTGGATGGTCATCGGCTCGTTGACGGTGCGCGTGCAGCTCTGCACCTGGCCGGGATCGGGCTCGCCGCCACACAGCAGGTAGAGCGCGTTGGCGGTGCGCGACCCCTCGGCACCGAAGCGCTGCAGCACGTCCATCATCGCGGCGTCGCGCTCGCAGAGCGGACCGTCGGCGTACGCCGCACGGCAGGGCAGCTCGACCGGGGCCGGGAGCAGCATCGTGTGCAGCTCGGTCATGTCGCGACTCCCGGGCGCGAGGCGCAGCTGGGCCGCCGACGCGTCCGGCTGGGTGCCGGCCAGGAGGTTGTAGTGGACCTGCATGACGATCCGGGACCCCTGCGCCAGCTTGACGCCGTACCCGGGCTTGCGGACCGACTCCGTGCCACCGGGCGCCCACGCGCCGATCCACGCGGCGTCGTCGACCTGCTGGAACGCGTCGAGACCGGTGCCGCCGAAGCATGTCCACCCCTCGCCGTCCTCCTGGGCGTCCTTCTCCTCCGCCGCCGCGACCTGGTCGGCCGGGACCTGGAAGAGGATGACGTGGTGGACGACCCCGGGGGTGCCGGGCTGCACGGTGGTGCCGGTGAGCCAGGTGTCGCGCTCGAGCTCGGGGTCGAGCAGGAAGCAGCGGTAGTCGTCGGTGCCCGTGCCGTACGGCGCGGAGGGGGTGTACGCCGCGGGCATGGTGAGGGTCTCGCGGCGCTCGCCCTTGCGCAGCGGCACCTCGGCGGCCGGCTCGGCGGACGCGTGGTCGTCGTGGCCGGAGGCGGGGTCGGCCTCCGCCGACCGGTCCGTGCCGGCGGTGTCGGTCGCCTCGTGGCCGGCCGGGTGGTCCTCCGACGCGGACGAGCAGCCCGCCAGGAGCAGGACGAGTGCGGCGACGGCGGCCGCGAGGGTCGTCGTGCGGGAGCTCGTCGGGCGGGGCATCGGACGACGCATCGGGCGGCTCATCCGGGGGGCCACTGGAGCGAACGCCCGCCGAGGACGTGGAGGTGGGCGTGGAAGACGGTCTGCCCGGCCCCGGCGCCGGTGTTGAAGACCGCCCGGTAGCCGTCGGTGAGGCCCTCGCTGCGAGCGACGTCGGCGGCGGCCCGCAGCACGTCGGCCAGACCGGAGGGCTCGTGGTGGGCCAGCTCGGCAGCGTCCGTGTAGTGGCTGCGCGGCACGACCAGCACGTGCGTCGGTGCCTGCGGGTTGCGGTCGCGGAAGGCCACGGTGGTCTCGTCGGCGCGGACGATCTCGGCGGGGAGGTCACCGGCCACGATCTTGCAGAACAAGCAGTCGTCGGGACGATCGGGGGCGGTCATGGGCCCAGCCTAAGTCCGTGGTCCCCGGCGTGTAACCGATTCGGGGCGCCGTACGTCCCACTAGCGTGAAACGCATGCGCACCCCTTCCCTGGCCCTGTACGCCACGCTCGCCATCGGGCTGGCCTCGGGCCTGTCCGCCTGCTCGGACGACGCGCCGGCCGACGACCCGGCACCCGCCGGGGCCACCGCGAGCGACACCGCCACCCAGGAGCCGACACAGGAGCCGAGCGAGACCGGCTCGGAGTCCCCGGAGGAGGGCGGCTCGGAGACCGGCGGGGAGGGGACGAGCTCGACCTCCGGCACCGCGGTGCCGGTGTACTACGTCGGCGACACCCCGCAGGGGCCGCGCCTGTTCCGCGAGTTCCAGAAGGTCTCCGGCGACCCGCTGCTCGAGGCGGCGAAGCTCGTCGACGGCGGCAGCCCGCTGGACCCCGACTACCGCACCGAGTGGCCCACCGTGGGCATCGAGAGCGTGCAGGCGACCGACGGCGTCCTCCTGGTGACGATCCCGGGTGACGGGTTCACCGACCGGCCGGACGGCATGTCCAGGCGCTCGGCCCGGCTCGCGCTCCAGCAGCTCGTCTACACGCTCCAGGGGGTCCAGCAGGAGCGGGTGCCGGTGCAGGTCCAACGCACCGGCAGCGACCCGGTCCTCTTCGGCATCAGCACCGAGACCCCGTTCACCCACGCTCCGCCGCTCGACGTCTCGAGCCTCGTCAACGTCACCTCGCCCGCACAGGGCGAGACCGTCGGGGGCGACACCCTCGAGGCGAGCGGGGTGGCCTCGTCCTTCGAGGCGACCGTGCCGTGGGAGATCCGGCGCGGTTCGGAGGTCGTGATCGACGGCTTCGCGACGGCCGAGGGGTGGATGGGCAAGCTCTACCCGTGGGAGACGTCCATCGACGTGTCCGGGCTCGAGCCGGGCGACTACACCTTCGTGGCCCGCACCGACGACGCCTCCGGTGGCGCCGAGGGTGCCGGGCCTCACGAGGACACCAAGGACTTCACCCTGCGCTGACAGCGGTCACCCCCGGCGGGCGCGTGCGGGCATCCGGAGCATCGCGCGCGGTACGACCTGAGTCACGGCGTGACTCAGCTCCCAGCGGGCCCCGAAACCCCTGCTCCCGCGCGCGGTACGACCTGAGTCATGGCGTGACTCAGCTCCCAGCGGGCCTCAGCGGTGCTGCGCGGGGCCCTCGACGACGGACCGCCAGCGGTCGGTGCGGGACAGGAGCGCGGCGACGGCGACGACCCCGGCGGTGGAGGTACGCAGCACCTCGTCACCCAGGCGGACGGTGACGGCCCCGGCGGACTCGAGGAGAGCCAGCTCGTCGGGGGCGATGCCGCCCTCGGGACCGACGACGACGACGATCCGCCCCGCGGCCGGGACGTCGACGCCGGCCAGCGGGGTCGTGGCGTCCTCGTGGAGCACCACGGCCAGGTCGGCGTCGGCGACGAGGTCGCGGACGGTGTCGGTCGGGGCCAGCGGGGTCACCGTCGGCAGCCACCAGCGGCGGGACTGCTTGCCGGCCTCGCGCGCCGTCGCCTGCCACCTGGCGTGCGACCTGGCCGCGCGCTCGCCCTTCCAGATCGCCACCGACCGGGCCGCGGCCCAGGGCACGACCACGTCGACGCCCACCTCGGTGAGCACCTCGACGGCCAGCTCGCCGCGGTCACCCTTGGGCAGCGCCTGCACGACGGTGAAGGCCGGGGACGGTCGGTCGACCGAGGAGACCAGGGCGGCTTCCACGGTGAAGACGCGCTTGCCCGTCGTGGTCACCGCACCCGTGAGCGAACGCCCCTCGCCGTCGGTGAGCACCACCTGCTCGCCGACGCGCAGGCGGCGTACGGCGACGGCGTGGTGGGCCTCGTCACCGGTGACCTCGACGACCGCGCCGACGACGACGCCCTCCAACGACGGGACCAGGTGGACGGGGAGGCTCACGCGATCAGTGCTGCCACATCAGTGCTGGTTGAAGGCGTCGCGCAGGCGTCCGAACATCGACCGCTGCGGGGCCCGGACCGCGCCGTCCGGCGACTCCTCGCCGCGGATCGCGGACAGCTCGCGCAGCAGCTCCTCCTGGCGCGCGTCGAGGCGCGTCGGGGTGTCGACGACCACGTTGACGACCAGGTCGCCACGTCCGCCGCGCAGGCCCGGGACACCGAACCCGCGCAGGACCTGCTCGCTGCCGGACTGCGTGCCGGGCTTGATCTCCAGGTCGTAGTCGGTGCGGACCTCGGAGTCCTCGGAGGTCTCCAGGTCGGCCTCGAGCAGCGGCAGGGTCAGCGAGGCGCCCAGCGCTGCGGCCGTCATCGGCAGCGTCACCGTGCAGTGCAGGTCGTTGCCGTGCCGGGTGAAGGTCGGGTGGGCGTCGACGTGGATCTCGACGTACAGGTCGCCGGGCGGGCCGCCACCGGGGCCGACCTCGCCCTGCTCGGTGAGCTGGACGCGGGTGCCGTGGTCGACGCCGGCGGGGATCTTGACCGTCAGGCTGCGGCGCGAGCGCACCCGGCCGTCGCCCGAGCACTCGCGGCAGGGGTCGGGGATGATCTGGCCGAAGCCGCGGCAGGCGGCGCACGGACGCAGGGTGCGGATCTCGCCGAGGAACGAGCGCTGCACCTGGGCCACCTCGCCGGCGCCCCGGCACGTCTCGCAGGTGACCGGCTTCGTGCCGGGCGACGCGCCGTCGCCGTGGCAGGTCGAGCAGACGACCGCGGTGTCGACCTTGAGCTCCTTGGTCGTGCCGAAGGCGGCCTCCGCGAGCTCGACGTCGAGCCGGATCAGGGCATCCTGCCCGCGACGGATCCGCTGGCGCGGACCGCGGCCCTGGCCACCGCCACCACCGGGGGCGTTGCCCCCGAAGAAGGCGTCCATGATGTCGGTGAACGAGAAGCCCTGGCCCTGCCCGAAGCCGGAGGCCCCGTTGCCGAACGGGTCGCCGCCGCGGTCGTACGCCGCGCGCTTCTGCGGGTCGGAGAGGACCTCGTAGGCGCGGGAGACCTCCTTGAACCTGTCCTGGGTCGCGGGGTCCGGGTTGACGTCCGGGTGGAGCTGGCGGGCGAGGCCTCGGTAGGCCTTCTTGATGGCGGCGTCGTCCGCGTCACGGGAGACGCCGAGCAGCTCGTAGAGATCCTGGGTCACTGGTGTCCTTCGTCGAGGATCCGGGAGACGTACCGTGCGACGGCGCGCACGGCAGCCATGGATCCGGGGTAGTCCATGCGGGTGGGGCCGACCACGCCGAGCGTGGCGAAGGCCTGGTCTGGGGGGCCGTAGCCGGTGGCCACGACGCTGGTCGAGGAGAGCTCCGAGTAGGGGCCCTCATGGCCGATCCGCACCGTCACGGCGTCGCCGGAGGTGGCTTCGCCGAGGAGCTTGAGCAGCACCACGTGCTCCTCCAGGGCCTCGAGGAGCGGGCGGACCGCGGTGTCGAAGTTGTCGCCGAAGCGGGCCAGGTTGGCCGCCCCGCCGACGGCCACGCGCGCGTCGTTGCGGTGGTCGGACATCGCCTCGGTGAGGGCCACGACGACGTCACGGGTGATCGAGGCCGCCGCGGGGACGACCTCGTCGGGGAGCCGGACGAGGGCCGCGGTGGCGTCGGCGATCCGCTCCCCCGCCGCGGCCTGGTTGAGGCTGGTCCGCAGGTCGGCGAGCTGCTCGTCGGTCATCTCGGCACCGAGCTCGACGAGCCGCTGCTCGACCCGCCCGGTGCTGAGGATGAGGATCACCATCACGCGGGTCGGCGTCAGCGCGACGAGCTCGACGTGGCGCACGGTGCTGCGCGAGAGGATGGGGTACTGCACGATGGCGACCTGCCGGGTGAGCTGGCTCAGCAGCCGCACCGACCGGCGTACGACGTCGTCGAGGTCCACCGCACCGTCGAGCAGGGTGGTGATCGCCCTGCGCTCGGCCGCGCTCATCGGCTTGACGCCGGTCAGCCGGTCGACGAACAGCCGGTAGCCCTTGTCGGTCGGCACCCGCCCCGCGCTGGTGTGCGGCTGGTGGATGAAGCCCTCGTCCTCGAGGGCGGCCATGTCGTTGCGCACCGTCGCCGGCGAGACGCCGAGGCTGTGGCGCTCGACCAGCGCCTTGGAGCCCACGGGCTCCTCGGTGGCCACGTAGTCCTCGACGATCGCGCGGAGGACGGCGAGCCTGCGGTCCTCGACCATCGCGTCCTCCTCTCCTCGTCGTGACGTGCGGGCCCGAGCGTCTCGTCTGGCACTCGCTGATCGTGAGTGCCAAGCCTACTAGGGTCGATCCCATGACTGACACCAGCGAGCCGTCCATCGTCGAGGTCGCCCCCCGCGTGTGGGTGGCCCACCACGAGTGGATGCACGTCAACATCACCCTCGTGGGTGGCTCGGACGGTCTCGTGATGGTGGACACCCACGGCTCGGCGCGGGCGGCGCGCGGGGTCGCGGACGCCGTACGACGCCTCGGCGCCGGGCCGGTCACGGCGCTGGTCAACACCCACGACCACTGGGACCACTGGTTCGGCAACGACGTGCTCGCCACCGGGCTGGGCGACGTGCCGATCCACGCCACCGAGTTCGCCCTCGAGCAGATGGTCGCCGCCGGCCACCGACCCGATCCCGAGCAGTTCCGCGGGCGGCCCCGGGAGGAGGAGATCCTCGACACCACCCTGAGGCCGGCCACCCACGGCTTCTCCTCCGCGATCGCCCTCGACCTGGGCGATCGGGCCGTCGAGCTGATCCACCCCGGTCGCGGCCACACCGCCGGCGACCTCGTCGTGCGCGTCCCCGACGCCGACGTGATGATCGCCGGGGACCTCGTCGAGGAGTCCGACAAGCCCTTCATCGGCGACGACTCGTTCCCCCTCGAGTGGCCGCTGACCCTCGACCTCGTGCTCGGCCTGACGACGCCGGACACCGTCGTGGTGCCCGGGCACGGACGCCTCGTGGACCAGGACTTCGTGCAGGAGCAGCGCAGCGAGCTCGGCATCATCGCCGAGACGATCCGCGACCTCGCCGGTCGCGGCGTCCCCGTGGGCCAGGCCCTCGAAACGGGTGAGTGGCCCTGGAACGAGACACTGCTCACCTCGGCCGTGCGGCTCGGCTACGAGCACCTGCCCCGCAGCCAGAAGCGACTGCCGCTGATCTGAGCCCCACCTGTCGTCTGTAGGGGGGTTTACGGGACGGCACGGCTCGCGTAGGAACGACGCATGACCGAATCCAACGATCTCCCCCAGGCCAGCGCGACCACCAGCGAGGCGGACGCCGACCACGAGGGCGGCACCGCGAGCCCCGACGGCCAGCAGCTCGCCGGAGTCTCCGACGACCAGCTCCCCGCGGACCTCCAGCCCGGCGAGGACAACCCGCTCGCCGACCCCCTCGACCCCGACGACGAGTCGACCAAGGACGCCGACGAGCTCGGCATGGACGACACGCAGGACGACACCCCCGGCACCTACGAGTCCTCGGGCGAGACGCCCAGCACCGAGGACGGGGACGACGAGACCGACCCCGAGTCCGTCAGCGGCGACGGCGCCCAGGGTGCCGGGATCAGCGGCTGAGTCCTCGGCCCCACGCACGACCGCGGCGGCGTGGCACCACCACGCCGCCGCGCGGGCGACCTAGCGTTGGGCGGTGCCTTCCCCCGCAGACCGCTACGGCTCCGACGTCCTCGCCACCGACTGGCGCGCCCCCAAGAACGGCCGCGCCACCGAGACCCCGGCCGACCTCGGCCAGGTCGTCGAGGAGGTCACCACCGACTGGTGCGGCGAGATCGTCGCGGTCGACCGTGACCTCGGCACCCTGACGCTGGAGGACCGCCGCGGCAAGCGGCGTACGTTCCCGCTCGGCACCGGCTTCATGCTCGAGGGCAGGCCGGTCGTGCTCGTCGCGCCCGTGACCCGCAGCGGCCCGGTCAAGCCCACGCGTACGGCGAGCGGATCGGTCGCGGTCCACGGCGCCAAGGCGCGGGTCGCCCGGGCCAGCCGGATCTTCGTCGAGGGCCGGCACGACGCCGAGCTGGTCGAGAAGGTCTGGGGCGACGACCTGCGCATCGAGGGCGTCGTCGTGGAGTTCCTCGGCGGCGTCGACGACCTGGCCGACCACCTGCGCGACTTCAAGCCCGGGCCGCAGCGTCGGGTCGGGGTGCTGGTCGACCACCTGGTGCGCGGCTCCAAGGAGAGCCGGATCGCCTCCAACATCGCCTCGTCCGAGGTCGGCAAGCACGTGCTGATCGTCGGGCACCCCTTCATCGACGTCTGGCAGGCCGTCAAGCCGCAGCGTCTCGGCTTCGACCGCTGGCCCGACGTGCCCCGCTCCATCGACTGGAAGACCGGCACCTGCCAGCAGCTCGGCTGGCCGCACCGCGACCAGGCCGACATCGCCCGGGCGTGGAAGCACATCCTCGGCGGCGTCCGTGGCTTCGGCGACCTCGACCCCGCGCTGCTCGGCCGGGTCGAGGAGCTCATCGACTTCGTGACCGCACCCGGGTCCTGAGGACCATCCGGGGGTAGTCCGCGACGAAGGGACCCCGGAATCACCGGATCGAGGGTCCGATCGTCGCGGACTACCCCGAGCCGGGGTCAGGCGGTGAGGTCGCGCACCACGGCGTCGGCGAGCAGCCGTCCGCGCCGGGTGAGCACGAGCCGCTCGGTGTGCAGCTCGACGAGCCCCTCCTCCACCAGCCGCGCCACCTCGGCGCGTCCGGTGCGGTCCAGGGCGAGCACGGGCAGCCCGTCGCGCAGCCGGATCTCGAGCAGGATCCGCTCGAAGCGGCGATCGGCCTCGGTGAGGACCTCGCGCCCGTGCGCGGGGCTGTGACCGGCGGCCAGCCGGTCGGCGTACGCCGCGGGGTGCTTGACGTTCCACCACCGCACGCCACCGATGTGGGAGTGGGCACCGGGGCCGGCACCCCACCAGTGGCCGCCGGTCCAGTAGAGCATGTTGTGGCGGCACCGGCTCTGGGGCCGGCGCGCCCAGTTGGACACCTCGTACCACTCGAGGCCCGCGGCGGTGAGCCGCTCGTCGGCGAGGAGGTACTTGTCGGCGGCGTCGTCCTCGTCGGGCACCGGCAGCTCGCCGCGGCGCACGCGGCGGGCCAGCGCGGTGCCCTCCTCCACGATGAGCGAGTACGCCGACACGTGGTCCGGCTCGCAGGCCAGTGCCGCGTCCAGGCTCCTCTCCCAGTCGGCCAGGGACTCCCCCGGCGTGCCGTAGATCAGGTCGAGGCTGACCTCGTCGAAGCCCGCCTCCCGGGCCCACTGCACGGCGGCCGGGACGCGCAGCGGGTCGTGGGTGCGGTCCAGCACCGCCAAGACGTGGTCGACGGCGGACTGCATGCCGAAGCTGATCCGGTTGAAGCCGGCTGTGCGCAGCTCCTCGAGGTCCCAGGCCGCGACGCTGTCGGGGTTGGCCTCGGTGGTGATCTCCACGTCGTCGGCCAGGCCGAACTCCGCCGCCGCGCTGGCGATGACCGCGCCCAGGTCGGCGGGCCGCAGCAAGGTCGGCGTACCGCCGCCGAAGAAGATCGTCTCGACCTTCACCTCCCGGTGGCCGAGCACCCGGCGGGCCAGCCGGATCTCGTCGATCACGGCACCGGCGTACGTCGACCGTGAGGCGCCGGGGGCGTCCCCGAGCTCCTCGGCGGTGTAGGTGTTGAAGTCGCAGTAGCCGCACCGCACCGTGCAGAACGGGACGTGGACGTAGAGCCCGAAGGGCCGCTGGCCGAACTCGGCCCAGGCGTCGTCGGGGATCGAGCCGTCCAGCGGCGCGGGGGCACCGACGGGTTGGGCAGGGGACACCACGTCATCTTCTCACCCGCGCGAGCCCTGCCGACGGCGGGCCGTGCTCAGTCGGGCCGGACTCAGACGGGGACGTTGAGGGTGGCCACGAGTCCCGCAGCGACCGACCCGGTCACCGTCGACATCTGAGCACGTCCGGGCCGTTGGACCCGTCACCCGGGTGATCTCCTCGGGAACGCGAACGGGTGCCGGTGGTCTCCCACCGACACCCGTTCAGCGTCGAGATCCCGTGCGCTCCCTGTCCCCGACCTGGGAGGAGCCCTCGAGATCAGGCGTAGAGCCGCTCGATCGTGTCCTTGTAGTTGGCCTCGACGACGTTGCGCTTGACCTTCATCGACGGGGTGAGCTCGCCGGACTCGACGGTGAGGTCGTGGTCGAGCAGCTCCCACTTCTTGATGGTCTCCCAGCGGTTGAGGCGGGTGTTGAGCTCGTCGACGTACTCGCCGACCATCGTCGTGACCTTGTCGCTCCGGACGACCTCGGTGTACGACGCCCCCTCCATGCCGTTCTCGGCCGCCCAGCCGACCATCGCGTCGGGGTCGAGGGTGACGAGGGCGATGACGTAGTTGCGCTCGTTGCCGAACACCATGAACTGGCTGGCGTAGGGGCAGATCGCCTTGAACTTCGACTCGATCGCCGGCGGAGCGATGTACTTGCCGCCGGAGGTCTTGAACAGCTCCTTGATGCGGCCGGTGATGGTGAGGTAGCCGTCGGCGTCGAGGGAGCCCTTGTCACCGGTGTGCAGCCAGCCGTCGGCGTCGAGCGCCTTCGCGGTCTCCTCGGGCAGGTTGTGGTAGCCCTCCATGACGTGCGGTCCGCGCAGGAGCACCTCGTCCCCGTCGCCGATCCTCACCTCCGCACCGGGCAGCGCCGGGCCGACGGTCCCGATGCGGTTGTCGTCCGGGTGGTTGACGGTGGCACCGGCGGAGTTCTCCGTCATGCCGTAACCCTCGAGGATCACGATGCCCGCGGCGTTGAACCACTCGGCGATCTCCTGGTTGAGCGCGGCCGCGCCGGAGATGAAGAAGCGCACCCGTCCACCGAACCGCTCGCGGACCTTGCTGAAGACCAGCCTGTCGAACAGGCCGTGCTGGAGCTTGAGGGGCAGCGGGACCGACCGGCCCTCGCGCTTGAGCGCCTCGACCTTGAGGCCGACGTCGAAGGCCTTGTGGAAGATCTTCTCCTTGGCGCCGCCCTCGGCCGCCTGCATGGTCTGGATCCGGCCGTAGGCCTTCTCGAAGATGCGTGGCGCGGCGCCCATGAAGGTGGGCTTCACGGACGCGCAGTTGTCGACGATCTTGTCGACGCGTCCGTCCACGGCGGAGGCGAAGCCGCACGCCAGCTGGGCCGACAGCAGCACCTTGCCGAACGAGTGGGCCATCGGCAGCCACAGCAGCTGCAGGTCGTTCTCGTCGAGGATGTGCATCACGTCGATGCACGCGCCCTCGAAGACCCACGCCCGGTGGCGCAGCCGCACGCCCTTGGGGCGACCGGTCGTGCCGGAGGTGTAGATCAGGGTGGCGAGCTGGTCGGGGCCGATCGCGGCGGACTTCTCGGCGATCACGCCGGGGTGCTCGGCGAGGTAGCTCGCGCCCAGCGCGGCCAGGTCGTCGAGCGAGATGACCCAGTCGCCGTCGGTGGCTCCGTCGAAGGTGATGACCTTGTCCAGGTGCGGCAGCTCGTTCTTGCGCTCGCGCAGCTTGGCGACCTGCTCGTCGTCCTCGGCGAAGACGAAGCGGGACTCGGAGTCGCTCAGGATGTACGCCGTGTCCTCGGCGTTGGTGCTCGGGTAGACCGTGGTGGTGGCGCCGGCGGCACACATCACGGCGAGGTCGGCGAAGATCCACTCGTAGCGCGTGCTCGCCACGATCCCCACCCGCTGCTCGGACTCGAGGCCCAGCGAGAGGAGGCCGGCCGCGAGGGCCGCGACCCGGTCCCCGGCCTGCCGCCAGGTGATGGACTCCCAGGCGTCGCCCTTCGGGTAGCGGAACGCCTCGCTGGACGATGACTTCTCGACACGGTCCAGGAAGAGGACCGCCACGTTGGGCTTGAGGTTGTCGACGAAGGTTTCGTCGTACTGGATTGGCATGGGACTCCCTGTGTCAATCGGCGGGGGCGGACGCTGCTTGAGGAGTAACCTAGATCACGTGGTTACGCGGCGGTAGCAAACTCGCGGACTCGCGGCGCCCACCCCTACGGGTCGGCGCGGGACGGCTCACGGCAGCTGGGTGTAGCCGTTGCGCATCTTCCACAGGAAGTACTTCTCGAAGCCCAGCTTCATCAGGTGGGCCTGCGGTCCCGGGATGAGCATTCCGTGCTTGCGCGGAGGCAGCATCTTGTCGGCCAGGATGATCACGCCGTTGTTGCCCGCGTCCATCACGCAGACCGCCGGGATGTCACCGAACTCCTTGTGGTCCGCCGGCTCCTCCCCCCGCACCTGGGCCGCGATGTTGCGCGCCGCCACGTGCGCCTGTGTCTCGGTCGGATAGCCGGTCTTGGGGATCCCGACCGGCGTCGGGGTCTGCCACGGCACGTCCACGGCGGCCGCGACGCCGACGGCGTACACGTCGTCGTACGACTCGGACTGGTAGGTGTCGCGGACCCTGACGTAGCCCTTGGCGTCCACGAGGTCGGGATTCGCCCATGAGGAACTCCTGCCCGAGGAACGGCGGCACCACCATGCCGAAGGCGAACGGCAGCACCTCGCCGTCCCCGAGCACCAGCGCGCCGTCGTCGACGTGGTCGATGGGGGTGGCCAGCCGGGTCGCGATGCCCTCCTTCTTCAAGAACATGCCGAGCATCGCCTCCCCGTGGGGCAGCCCGCCGATCCCGAAGTGGCCCAGGAAGGGCTCGGCGCTGACGTAGGTGAGCCTGACGTCCTTGTGCAGCCCGGCCTTGCGGAGCTGGTGGGAGGTGTTGAAGAGGAACTCGTACGCCGCGCCGAAGCAGCCGGCGCCCTGGGTCGCCGCCACGACCACGTCACCCGGGTTCTCGAGGAACTTCTGCCAGGCCAGCGCGGTGCGCTCGGCCTCGGCCAGGGTGGTGATCGTGTGGGCGTTCTCGGTGAAGCCGGGCACGACGTCGTCCTGGTTGCGGTAGCCGGTGGCGATGACCAGGTAGTCGTAGCCGAGGACCTGACCGTCGTCGAGGGTGACCCGCCGCGCCTGCGCGTCGACCGCCGTCGCGGCGGCCAGCACGAACTCGACGCCGTGCTCCTCCAGCGTGGGGACCACGTCGAAGGTGATGTCCTCGCGGTCCCGCTTGCCGAAGGGGAGCCAGATCAGGCTCGGGGTGAAGAGGAACGACCGGTCGGGACTGACGACGGTGACGTCGACGTCGCCGTGCAGCTCGTGCCGGACGGCCAGGGCCGCCGTCAGGCCGGCGAAGTTGGTGCCGAGGACCAGGACCTTGCTGCGCATGGGTTACCTCCGGAGTGGGATGTCCTCCCTCCTTGCTACCCGTTGCCAGGCGTCCCGAGCAGGGCAGATGTGCCCGGGGCGGTGCGCCGAAGGTCCCCTGCCGACCCTCAGCCCTGCACCGCCTTGGCGATGGCGATGCACCGGGTGATCCACTCCCGCTCGTCGGCGTCGAGGTCACGACCGGCCCGCTCGGCGTCCTGCACCGACCAGTGCGCGTTGAGCACCATCCGCAGGACCACCCAGTCACGGGCCCGGTCCTCGACGAGCCCGGCCGCGTCCACGACGGCGTGGAAGCGGCGGCGCACCCCGTCGCGCACCGACTGGCCGGCGAGCGACAGCTCGTCCCAGCGGTTCCACAGCAGCGGCGCCGGCTCGTAGTGGGGGTCGCCGTCCATGGGCTTGGGATCGATGGCCAGCCACGGCTCGCGGTCGGCGGCCAGCACGTTGGCGTAGTGCAGGTCGCCGTGGACCAGGGTGCCGGTGCTGTCGTCGTCGGCCACCAGGTCGCGGGCCAGGGACACCGCCTGCTCCACCAGTCGGCGCGGGACGGGCGCGTTGCGCGGCATCGAGGCGAGGGCGGCGGCCCACCGCTCGACGTACGACGTGAGCGTGCGCAGCTGCGGCAGGGCCGGGACGTGCAGCCGCCCGTAGAGCCCGGCCACCACCTCGCAGGCCTCGACGTCCCACACCTCGCCGAGGTCCTCGGTGTGCAGGCGCTCGAGGAGCAGCGCGCGGCGGTGCGGGTCGGCGCGCAGCAGCTCGACGGCACCGTCGCCGTGCCAGCGTTGGAGGGCGATGCCCTCGTGCAGCGACTCGTCGTCGCCGTCGAAGGCGACCTTGAGCACCGCGGGCCGACCGCCGACGGTGCGCACCGGCTGCGCCAGGGACGCGTAGCCGTGCATCGGTGGACCGTCGAGCACCAGCTGCCACTCGTCCACGACCTCCGCGGCCAGGCGCGGGAGCCGGTCCAGCCACGTCACCCAGTCGGGCCCGAGCCGCCGCTGCGCGGCCAGGGCGGGAGGAATGGGAAGCGGCATGCCGGCAACCCTAGGGTTGGGCGCATGGCAGACCCGCGCGACGTCCTCACCCCCGCCCTCTCCGCCGCCATCGCGCGTGCCCTGGGGCCGGAGCTGGAGGGGACGGACCCGGTGCTGCGTCCCAGCCAGTTCGCCGACGTGCAGGCCAACGCCGCCCTGGCGCTGGCCAAGCGGGTCGGCACCAACCCGCGCGACGTGGCCACCCGGGTCGTCGCCGAGCTGGGCGCACCTGCCGGTCACCGTCGAGATCAGCGGCCCCGGGTTCCTCAACATCACCTACGACGACGCGTGGGTCACGCGCCCTGCCGGCCGAGCTCGCCGCGGACCCGCGCCTCGGAGTGCCGACGCAGCCCGCGCAGGTCGTTCCCATCGACTACTGCGCCCCCAACGTGGCCAAGGAGATGCACGTCGGTCACCTGCGGACGACGGTCGTCGGCGACGCCCTCGCGCGCACGCTCGAGCACCTGGGCCACCGCGTCGTGCGGCAGAACCACATCGGCGACTGGGGCACGCCGTTCGGCATGCTCATCGAGCACCTGCTGGCCGTCGGCGAGCACTCGGAGGAGGCGCTGCTGCTGGAGAGCGACCCCAACGCCTTCTACCAGGCGGCGCGCGCCCAGTTCGACGGCGACGAGTCCTTCGCGGCCCGGGCCCGGGCGCGGGTGGTCGCCGCTGCAGGCCGGCGACGAGGAGACCCTGCGGCTGCTGGACCGAGCTCGTCGAGCTGTCGACGCCACTACTTCAACCGGATCTACGACACGCTCGGCGTGACCCTGACCGACGACGACCTGGCCGGCGAGTCGACGTACAACGACGACCTGGCCGGGATCTGCGACGAGCTCGAGGCGCGGGGCCTGGCGAGGATGAGCGAGGGCGCACTGTGCGTCTTCCTCGACGGCTACACCGGGCGCGAGGGCAAGCCGCAGCCGCTGATCATCCGCAAGTCCGACGGTGGCTACGGCTACGCGACGACCGACCTGGCCACCATCCGGCACCGGGTGGATCGCCTCGGCGCGGACCGCTGCCTCTACGTCATCGGCGCCCCGCAGGCCCTGCACCTGGAGATGGTCTGGGAGACCGCCCGGCTGGCCGGCTGGCTGCCCGACCGCGTCGAGGTCGTGCACGTGAAGATCGGCAACGTGCTCGGCGAGGACCGCAAGATCCTGCGGACCCGCTCCGGGGCGCCGTTGCGCCTGATGGCGCTGCTCGAGGAGGCGCAGGCCAACGCCCGCCGCGAGGTGGACAGCACCCGACCCGAGCTGCCCGAGGAGACGCGCGCGGCCATCGCGCCCGTGGTGGGGATCGGCGCGGTCAAGTACGCCGACCTGTCGGTCGCCCACGACTCGGAGTACGTCTTCGACCTGGACCGGATGCTCGCCTTCGTCGGCAACACCGGCCCCTACCTGCAGTACGCCACCGCCCGGATCCACTCGATCTTCCGCTCCGCGGGAGTGGAGCCGTCGTACGACGCCCCCATCACCGTCGGCGAGCCGGCCGAGCGCGCGCTGGCGCTGCGGCTGCTGGCCTTCGGGACCGTGGTCGCCGAGGTCGGCGACGCGCTGGAGCCGCACCGGCTCTGCACGCTACCTCTTCGACCTGGCGCAGGACTTCTCGGCGTTCTACGAGCACTGCCCGGTGCTCAAGGCGGGCACGCCCGAGCTGCGGGCGTCGCGGCTCTCGCTGGCGGCGCTGGTGCTGGCCGTGCTGTCCCAGGGGCTCGACCTGCTCGGGATCGAGACGCCCGAGCAGATGTGACCCGGCGCTAGTCGAAGGCCGCCATCAGGTCGGCCAGGTGCGACTGGAAGCGCGGACAGGCGCTGACGTCGTGCGCCTGGCAGCGGTAGGCGTGCTCGGTCATCTCCCGCGAGATCCGCATCTGCTCCATCCGGCGGTCGAGGTCGTCGAGGTGGCCCTGGAGCACGGCGTGCCGCTCCGGCGCCCCGGCGTCGAGCAGCACCGCGATCTGGTCGAGCGTCATCCCGGCGTCCTTGTTGCGCTGGATGGCCGCGACCCGGGCGATGTCGTCGCGCACGTAGCGACGCCGGTCGGCGCCGTCGCGCGCCGGCTCGAGCAGCCCCACCGACTCCCAGTGCCGCAGCACGTTGGTGGGCAGGCCGAAGCGCTCGGCGACCTCGCCGACGGACCAGGTGCGAGCAGGGCTTGACTTCATCCCGACATGAAGTCACACGCTGGCACCACCTGACAAGCCCAGTGGAGGAAGACATGTACGACGCACTCGTCATCGGTGGTGGCCCGGCGGGTCTCCAGGCCGCACTCACCCTCGGGCGGATGCACCGGCCCACCCTGCTGCTCGACTCCGGCGCCTACCGCAACGGCCCGGTGGACGCCATGCACAACATCGTCACCAACGACGGTCGGGACCCGGCCGAGTTCCGGGCGATCGTCCGCGGCGAGCTCGCGGCGTACGACGACGTGGAGGTCCGGGACCTCGCCGCGTCCTCCGTCGAGCGCCTCGGCGACGGCACCTTCGAGACCACCCTGGCCGACGGCTCGGTCGTCGCGTCGCGCACCGTGGTGCTCGCCACAGGGCTGCGTGACGTGATGCCCGACGTGCCCGGCTTCGCCGAGCAGTGGGGCCGGAGCGTCCACTCGTGCCCGTTCTGCCACGGCCACGAACTCAGCGGACGGCGGGTCGCCGTCCAGGACTCCCCGGCCGCCGGTCACCACGTCGTGATGCTCACCCCGATCGCCGGCTCGGTCGAGGTGGTCGCACCGGTGACCGGCGTCGAGATGACCGCGGGGGGCCTGCGCGTGACGTCCGGCTCGGACTCGGTCGTCGTGGACGGGCTCTTCGCACACCCCGACTGGGAGCAGGCGGCGCCCTTCGCCGCCCAGCTCGGGCTGGAGATGCGCGAGAGCGGCTGCATCGCCGTCACCCTGTTCGGCCAGACCAGCGTGCCGGGCGTGTACGCCGCCGGCGACCTCGCGCACGTCGCCGACCTGCCGATGCCGATGCCGTCGGTCCTGGCCGCGGCGTACGCCGGCCAGCTGGCCGGGGCATCCGTGCTGCGCGACATGGTGATGTAGGCCCGCACCGGGAGCCGGGGCGCACCGGGAGGGTCCGGTCTGCGCGACCACGTCCGGGGCCATCGCTCGCGATGCGGCCCCACGCGCCACACGTGGCACAGTCGGTCGGGGCGGGCACCCCCGTCCCGACCGCTCGACCCACGCACGAAAGAAGGTTCACACCATGATCGGTTTCCTCGTCGCAGGCCTCATCATCGGAGCGCTGGCGCGCCTCATCAAGCCCGGCAAGCAGAACCTCGGGCTGCTGGCCACTCTCGGTCTCGGCCTCGTCGGGTCGCTCATCGGCGGCCTGATCGCCCAGTTCTTCGGCACCGGCGGCATCTTCGAGCTCAACGTCCTCGGGTTCGTGCTGGCCGTCATCGCCGCCGTGCTGCTGATCGGCGTGGCCGAGGGCGTCGCGGGCAAGAACAGGAGCGACGTCTGATCCGACACGTCGGCCGTCCCGGGTGACGGCGACGGCTGGCCCCACGGGGTCGGAGAACACGAGGGCCCCGGAGCGATCCGGGGCCTTCGTCGACTCCACCACCTGTGGTCAGCGGCTGACGCGGCCCTCAGGTGCCGTTGACCGTGTCGCCGCCGGCGGTGAGGTCGCTGCCGCGGTGGACGCCGTACGCCTCGAGACCGGGGGTGGTCAACAGCTCCTGCACCAGCTCGCGCGAGCCGCCGACCACGGTGGAGTCGAAGTCGATCTCGGAGGCCACCGCCCACGCGTGGTCCTCGGGCCACCACAGGTTGGGCGACCGCAGCGCGCCGGACGCCCGCCACTGGTCGGCCAGCGTCGGCAGGTCGGCGTCGGTGACCTCGCGACCCCCGAGACTGATCCAGGCGCTGCTGCGGCTCGGGAACGCCATCCCGGCGCACTCGAGCTCGACGCACGTGTCGACGAGGCCCGGGACGCTCGCGCGAACAGGTGGAAGGTGCGGTGCGGAGTCCGGAACCGCGGTCGGGTCGACCAGGCGGCCGGCTGCCCGCCGTACCCCTCCCACACCCCCAGCCAGAGCCGGTCCGGCGTGCCGGTGTGCCGGGCCAGCACGTCGCGGAGCAGGGGCAGGGTGATCCGGTCCAGCGACCCCGTGAGGGGCTGGTCCCCGCAGTCGCCCGCGATGGCGTGCCACTGCGCCTCGGGGTGGACGACGGCGCCCGAGGCCGCGGCGACCTCGGCCCACGACGTCGCACCCGCGCCGGGCAGGCCCTGGTCGGGCCGGTGCAGGATCCGGGCGTACGACTCGAAGACCGGCGGCACCACGTCGCGCACCCGCCCGCCGAACCCGGTGAGGGCCTCGGTCACCCAGGCCGCGGGGGCGAGGTCCTCGACGGGCATCAGCAGCGGACGGGCGGTCATCGTGGCTGGTCCCCGAGGTACTCCCCCGGCGTCATCCCGGTGACGGTCCGGAAGTCGTGGGTGAAGTGGGCCTGGTCGGCGTACCCGAGCCGGGCGGCCATGTCGGCCAGGGACGACTCGCCCCCCTTGAGCCCCTCGACGGCGTCGTGGAGGCGACGGCGCTGGATGAGCCACTTGGGGCTCATCCCGACCCGCTGCTCGACGAGACGCTGCAGGCTCCGCTCGGAGAGGCCGACGTGCTCGGCCAGCTCGGCCACCCGCGTGACCTCGGGATGCTCGCGCAGCCAGGCGACGACCTCGTTGATGAGCAGGCCCTGCTCGTCGACCGGGAGGTACGCCGCCAGTCGTTGCTCCATCGCGGCGAGCGCGGCCGCGTGGGCCTCCGGATCGTGCGGGTCGCCCGACATCACCGCCCTGACCTCCTCGACCAGCAGGGCGGCGTCCATCGAGTCCACCTCGTCCAGGTCCAGGTGCGTGTCGGTGACCGTCGCGACCGAGCGGCCCAGCACCAGCCGTCCCGCGGCCGGGGTGAACATCGTGCCGACGGCCCAGCCGTCGCCCTCCAGCGTGACGCTCGACCGACCGCGCACCACGCCGTACAGGCGGGCGTAGGTGTTGCTGACGACCACCAGGCAGACCGGGTGCTGGAGCGTGCTCTGCGTCGACGGCTCGGGCAACGACCAGACCGGGATCCAGTACCGCTCGACGAGGTCGGCGAGCTGGGCGGACGGCGCATAGCGGTGGATGGGCGGCGAGGGCCGGGTGAGGCCGGTGAGGTGGGCGCGGTCCACCGGGTCGACGGGTCGCGGGCTCCCGGTGCTCGGCATGTGTCGGATTATCACAAGAGGCGCGGACACCGGCGGTGCGAGCGTGGGCCCATGACCGAGACAGCACAGCACACGACAGCACAGCTCTTCGTCGATCGGGCCGAGCGGTTCACCGCCGTCCTCGACGCCACCGACGGCCGGTGGGACGCGCCCACCCCCTGCGACGGGTGGACCGTGCGCGACGTCGTCGAGCACGCCATCGGGAGCGAGCGGGACTTCCTGGCCCGGCAGGGCCTCGACGTCGGTGCCGCCCCCGACCTCGCCGACCCGCCCGGCGCCTGGCGCTCCCACGCCGCCGCGGTGGCCGACGTCCTGGCCCGGGACGGCGTGGCCGCACGCGAGTACGACGGCTTCTTCGGGCGTACGACGATCGCGGACACCATGGCCGACTTCTACGGCTGGGACCTCGTGCTCCACGGGTCCGACGTCGCCCGTGCGACCGGCCAGGACTGGTCGGTCAGCGAGGACGAGGCCGACGCGCTGCACGCCACCGCCGACGGCTGGGGCGACGCGCTCTACTCCGAGGGTGTCTGCGCCCCGGCCGTCCCGGTGCCCGACGACGCGTCCCCCACCGACCGCCTGCTCGCCCGGCTCGGGCGGGACCCGCACTGGCGCCCGGCCACCTGAGGACACGATCGGTCCGCCTCACGACCTAGCGTGAGCCCGTGGCGTACACGTGGGAGGACCTGGCCGGGCGGGCGCTGGCCCGGCAGCTCCCGGAGCGGCCGGCGGACGTCGCCGGCATGCTCGACGCCGTCGGGCCGGTCCAGTCCCAGACGGCGCGATCGCCCTTCGTCGGCCTCGCCGCCCGCTTCCCGGGAGTGACCCGCGAGGCCGTCACCGCGGCGTACGAGTCCGGGGCGGTCGTGCGCGGCAGCACCATCCGCGGCACCGTCCACACCGCCACGCCACAGCAGTACGCCGCCCTGGGTGCGGCGACGGCGATCGGCCAGCGCACCGTCTGGCAACGACTCCTCCGGCTGGAGCGCAGCACCCTCGACGACCTGTGGGCCGGCGTCGAGGAGTTCGCCGGCCGGTGGCGCTCGGTCGACGAGCTGCAGGCGCACCTCCACCGCTGGCTGCTCGAGCACGAGGGACGCGACGAGGTCACCGGGGGGCAGGGCGGCCGCTACCTGGCCTTCGGCCATGGGGGGCTGGTCCGCCGCCCGGTCAACGGGGACTGGGCCGGACAGGGAGCGCCCGTCTACCGCACCCTGCTCCCGGCCGCCCCAGCGACTCCGGCCGATGCCGTCCGGCTGCACCTGCGCTGCCACGGACCCGCCTCGCGCCAGGACCTGGCATGGTGGTCCGGGCTGGGCCTGCGAGCGGTCGACGAGGTCCTCGACGGGCTCGGCCTCGTCGGGGTGGAGGGACCCGACGGACGTGCGTACGTCGACCTCCCGGACGCACCGGCACCGCGGACCGTCGCCGGTGTCCGACTGCTGCCCGAGTTCGACGCCCTCATGTGCGGCTACGACCCGCCCGCCCGGGAGCGCTTCGCCGACCCGGGGCACCTGCGTCGGCTCTGGAGCGGAGCCAACGGCCTGGTGCTGCCGCCGGTGCTCGTCGACGGCCGGATCACCGGCTACTGGCGCACCACCGGATCCGCCCCGCGGCGACCGCTCGAGGTCGTCTGGTTCGCCGGCACCCGCAGGCCGCGCAGGGCCGAGCTCGACGCTCCGGTGGCCGCGCTCGAGGCGGGCCTGGGGATCACCGTCACCACCGTGACCGTCACCCGCGAGCGGGCCTAGCGGCGCTGGAGGGTGAGGACCGCGAGCGTGCAGCGGCCGGACACGTCGCCCGGCCCCACGACCAGGTCGTACGCCGCCGCCTCGACGCCGCCGGCCTGCGCCCGGCCCTGCAGCACCAGCGCGGCCTGGTCGTCGGCGAGCGGGAGGCCCGAGCCACGACCCAGCTCGAGGACGGTGACGAAGGCGTCCACCTCCGGGCCGGCGATGACGTTCAGCACCCGCACCGGCCCCTCGGGCACCGACGCGGTCACCTCGGCGCCGCCGTCGAAGGCGAAGGGGCGACGGGGCTCGACGAGGCCCTCGACCCCGTCCACCACGAGCCGCAGCACCGGGCCGTCGACGACGGTGAGCAGCCGGTGCCGGCCGGGGAAGAGGGAGAACGGGCCGTCGGTGTCGACGTCGGCGAGGCTGACCCGCCAGGCGCCGTCGTCGGCGCGCACCAGCTCGCGCGACGTACCCCCGCCGTCGGCCCACGGCTGCGGGGCGATCTCGGCGCTGCGGACGACCGTGGCCACTACTTCTTCGGCTTCTCCGTCGGCTGCGTGGTGGAGAGCGCGGCCACGAAGGCCTCCGGCGGGACCTCGACGGTGCCGATGTTCTTCATCCGCTTCTTGCCCGCCTTCTGCTTCTCCAGCAGCTTGCGCTTGCGGGTGATGTCGCCGCCGTAGCACTTGGCGAGCACGTCCTTGCGGATCGCGCGGATGTTCTCCCGGGCGATCACGCGCGCGCCGATGGCGGCCTGGATCGGCACCTCGAACTGCTGGCGCGGGATGAGGTCCTTGAGCTTGCCGGCCATCATCACGCCGTAGCCGTACGCCGCGTCGCGGTGCACGATCGCGGAGAACGCGTCGACCGGCTCGCCCTGGAGGAGGACGTCGACCTTGACCAGGTCGGCGGCCTGCTCGCCCGAGCGCTCGTAGTCGAGGGACGCATAGCCCTTGGTGCGCGACTTGAGCTGGTCGAAGAAGTCGAAGACGATCTCGCCCATCGGCAGCGTGTAGCGCATCTCGACGCGGTCCTCGGACAGGTAGTCCATGCCCTGGAGGTTGCCGCGCTTGGTCTGGCACAGCTCCATGATCGCGCCGATGTAGTCGCTGGGGCTGAGGATGGTGGCCTTGACGACCGGCTCGCGGACCTCGGCGATCTTGCCCTCGGGGTACTCGCTGGGGTTGGTCACCACCTGCTCGGAGCCGTCCTCCATGACCACCTCGTAGACCACGTTGGGCGCGGTCGAGATGAGGTCGAGGTTGAACTCGCGCTCGAGCCGGTCGCGGGTGATCTCCATGTGGAGCAGGCCCAGGAAGCCGATGCGGAAGCCGAAGCCGAGCGCGCCCGAGGTCTCCGGCTCGAAGGTCAGCGCCGCGTCGTTGAGCTGCAGCCGCTCGAGGGCGTCGCGCAGCGTGGGGTAGTCGTCGCCGTCGATCGGGTAGAGGCCCGAGTAGACCATCGGGTTGGGGTGCTTGTAGCCGCCCAGCGCGTCGGTGGCGCCGTGGTGCTGGCTGGTGACGGTGTCACCGACCCGCGACTGGCGCACGTCCTTCACCCCGGTGATGAGGTAGCCCACCTCGCCGACCCCGAGGTCGCCGGCCTTGACCGGCTCGGGGCTGATGACGCCGACCTCGAGCATCTCGTGCACGGCGCCGGTCGACATCATCTTGATCCGGTCGCGGTGGGTGAGCTTGCCGTCGATGACCCGCACGTAGGTGACCACGCCGCGGTAGGTGTCGTAGACGGAGTCGAAGATCAGGGCGCGGGGCGGGGCGTCGGCGTCGCCGACGGGGGCCGGGGTCTGCATGACGATCTCGTTGAGCAGGGCGGCCACGCCGACGCCGGTCTTGGCGCTGACGCGCAGCACGTCCTCGGGCTCGCAGCCGACCAGGCCGGCCAGCTCCGCGGCGTACTTGTCGACCATCGCGCCCGGCAGGTCGATCTTGTTGAGCACCGGGATGATGTGCAGGTCCGCGCCCATGGCGAGGTAGAGGTTGGCCAGCGTCTGCGCCTCGATGCCCTGGGCGGCGTCGACCAGCAGGACCGCGGCCTCGCACGCCTCGAGGGAGCGCGACACCTCGTAGGTGAAGTCGACGTGACCGGGGGTGTCGATCATGTTGAGCACGTAGGTGCCCGGCTCGGCACCCTCGTCGTTGTCGGCCGGCACCGTCCAGGGCATCCGGACGGCCTGGCTCTTGATCGTGATGCCGCGCTCACGCTCGATGTCCATCCGGTCGAGGTACTGCGCCCGGGCGGCCCGCTCGTCGACGACGCCGGTCAGCTGCAGCATCCGGTCGGCCAGCGTGGACTTGCCGTGGTCGATGTGGGCGATGATGCAGAAGTTGCGGATGATCGCCGGATCGGTCTGGCCCGGCTGGGGCGCGTTCTTGAGGGACACGGGCGACTTTCTGCAGCGGTACGTCGGGACGGTCATTGTTCCACGCTGGGCGGCGTCGCTACGAACTACGAGCGCAGCGCCGCCGCGCTCCGGGTGAGGTGGTCGCGCTCGGGCGCGCTGGTCGTGAGGCTCGCCGCCAAGGCGTACGCCGCGGCGGCGGCCTCGCGCTCGCCCGCCAGCTCCAGCAGGTAGCCGTGCACCGCATGGAACTGGGTCGTGGTGCCGACGTCGTCCTCCAGCTCGGCGTGCTGGGCCAGCGCCGTCTCCGGCCCCGCGACGTGGCCGAGCGCCACGAGTCGACCCAGCCGGGCGATCGGGTTGCCCGCGAGCGCGACGAGGTCGTCGTACCAGCCGAGGACCTGGGGCCAGTCGGTCTGCTCCCACGACGCGGCGTCGTCGTGGAGGGCGGCGATGGCCGCCTGCATCCGGTACTCCCCCGCCTCCCCGTGCGCCAACGCCTCCTGGAGGATCGCGACGCCCTCGGCGATCTCCCGGGTGTCCCAGAGGCTGCGGTCCTGCCGGTCCAGCGGCACCAGCCGGCCGTCCCGCCACCGGGCGGCGTCGCGCGCGTGGTGCAGGAGCATCAGCGCCAGCAACCCGCGCACCTCGGGCTCGGGGCCGGCGAGGGCCAGCTGCCGGGTGAGCCGGATGGCCTCGGCGGCGAGGTCGACCTGCCCGCGGTGGCCGGTGTGGAAGACGAGGTAGAGGACCCGCAGCACGGCCGCGAGGTCGCCGGGACGGTCGAGGGGGACGCCGCGGATCGTGGCCTTGGCCCGGCTGATCCGCTGCGCCATCGTGGCCTGCGGGACGAGGAACGCGTCGGCGACCTGGGCGGTGGTGAGGCCACCCACCGCACGCAGGGTGAGCGCCACCGCCGACGCCGGCGACAGCGACGGGTGGCAGCACAGCGCCAGCAGGAGCAGCGTGTCGTCGTCCCGCTCGGTCGGGCCCGGCTCGGGCTCGTCGGCCACGACCTCCTCGCGCCTGCGCCGGGCGGACTCGCTGCGTCGTACGTCGACCAGCCGGCGCTGCGCGACGGTCGTGAGCCAGGCGCGGGGGTGGGCCGGCGGCGCCTGCGGCCACACCCGCACCGCCTCCACGAGCGCGTCCTGGACGGCGTCCTCGGCCGTCGCGAAGTCGTTGCCGCGACGGACGAGGACCCCGATGACCTGGGGCACCAGCGCCCGCAGGAGGTCGTCGTCCACCGGCGGCTCAGTCCTCGCCGGGGTCGCCGTCGTCCATGACCTGCCGGACCTCGATCCACTCGTGCATCGGGTTGCCGTCCTGGTCGGGGCCGGAGGACACGAACGCGGCGATCTCGAGGGCGCGCTCGCGGGACTCGACGTCGACCATGTACCAGCCGGCGACGAGGTCGCTGGTCTCCGGGTAGGGGCCGTCGGTCGTCACCGGCGCGGCTCCCTCGCCGCCGTACTGCACGTAGACGCGCCCCGGGTGCAGGGCCTGGCCCTCGACGAGCTCACCGCTCTCCTCCAGCATCCGGCCGCACTCACCGAGGAAGTGCATGTGCGCGTCGACCGCCTCCGGCGTCCACCGGTCCATGGGGACGACGGGGTGGTGGTCCTCGGGACCGCCGCGGTAGTGCTTCAGCAACAGGAACCTGGGCATCTGACTTCTCCTCTGCAGGGGCCCCGGTCGGGCCCTTCATCTCTAGGAACGGAGCCGACCAGCGCGCCTCGACATCGGCCGCCCCACGGATCTCTCAGGTCGTGGGCACCCAGTAGCGGAGCTTGACCCCCCGCCGGTCCTCGAAGACCCCACCGGCGGCCTCGATCACCTTGGCCGACGCGACGTTGTCCTCGTCGCAGGTGAGGAGGGCGGGGTCGATCCCCAGGGCGTGGGCGTGCGGCAGCACCTCGCGCAGCATCGTGGTCGCGTGACCGCGGCGCCGGGCGGTCGGGCGCACCTCGTAGCCGATGTGCCCGCCGAGCTCGCGCAGCCACTCGGTGAGCTCGTGGCGCACCGAGATGCGGCCGAGGTACTCCTCGCCCTCCAGGAGCCACCACGTGCTCTGCGGGACGTGACCGGTGGGCCGCTCCGAGCCGGGCACTGCGTCGGCCTCGAGGTAGGCCACGAAGTCGGCGAACCCCTCCTCGGTGTGCCAGCGGTCGGAGAACAGGTCCATCCAGCGCTTGAGCATCGATCCCTCGCCGGTGCGCCCCTCGGCGACCAGCTCCTCGACGGCCTCGAGGAAGGAGCTGCGTACGACGGGGGTCGGGGTGACGAGGTCGGGCATGTCGCCCATCCAACCCGGTGCGCGCGGCTACTGTCCCGCCATGACGCGCAACGGGCAGGACGGCATGCCGCCGGACGAGTGCTTCCAGCTGGACGGCTCCGGAGCTCCGGTGACCTGCGTGCAGCAGCCCGACGGCAGCTGGGACCCCGAGTCGTTCTCCACCGGTCCCGACCCGCTGTCCCTGGCGCTCGTCGGGTTCGTCGTCGTCCTGCTGCTCGGCGTGGCCACGACCGCCTGGAGGATGCGCACGGCGCGATCGATGGCGCGCACCGCCGGACTGGACGAGGACGTCGCGGGTCGGATGGCCCTCGTGTCGGAGGACGGCCTCACCGCGACGTACCTGGCGTCGTCCCTGCGCGGGTCGACCCAGCCGGCGCCCGCTCGCCGTGACGTCGCGACCCGGCTGCGGGAGCTCGACCGCCTCCGTGCCGAGGGGCTGGTCACCGAGGACGAGCACGCCTCGCGACGGGCCGCGATCCTCGACGACGTCTGAGCAGGGAGGATGGCGCCCATGAACCGCAGTCCCGGCGCCTACCCCGCCCCTCCCGGAGCGACCTCCCGACGCCTGGAGTGGTCCTTCCTGCCGCCGCACCTGCGTGCGTACGTCGAGCGACGGTGCGGGTCCCCGGTCGTCGAGGCGATCTCGCAGACGTCCGGCTTCACTCCGGGCTTCGCGTCGGTGCTGGTGTGCGAGGACGGGTCCCGGCACTTCGTGAAGGCGGCCTCGGTCAAGGCGCAGCGCATGTTCGCCGACTCCTACCGCGAGGAGGGCCGCAAGCTCGCCGCGCTCCCCGCCTCCGTGCCGGCGCCGCGGCTGCTGTGGATGCTGGACGACGACTGGGTCGTCCTGGGGATCGAGCACGTGCAGGCCCGCCCTCCCCGCCGGCCGTGGCGACCGGCGGACCTGGACGCCACCCTCGACGCGCTGGAGGTGGTCGCCGACGAGCTGACCCCCGCGCCGCTGGAGCTCGACACCTTCGTGGGTGAGTTCGCCTCGTTCCTCGACGGCTGGGCGCACATCCGCACCGTGCACGACCCGCCCCACCTCGACGAGGCCGAGGCGCTCGCGCGCCGGTACGCCGAGGTGTGCGGCGGCGACACCCTCGTGCACACCGACATCCGCGCCGACAACGTGCTCCTCGACGACGCGGGCAGGGCGTGGTCTGGTCGACTGGAACTGGCCGGTCGCCGGAGCGCCGTGGCTCGACTCCCTCATCACCCTGATCGGTCCGCGCGGCGACGGGATCGACGTCGACGCGGTCCTGGCGTCGCGACGGTTGCTGCAGGACGTCCCGGCGGAGGCGGTCGACATCGTCCTGGCCCTGGTCACCGGCTACTTCCTCTCCGCCTGCGACCAACCGGTGCCCCCCACCTCGCCGTACCTCCGCGAGCACCAGCGCTGGCAGGGCGAGGTCTGCTGGGACTGGCTGGCCCAGCGGCGGGGCTGGTGAGTGCGCCACGCGCCGTCGGCCGCCGGGCGACCTACGCCTCCACGCCCGAGCACGTCAGGCGGTGGGTCCAGGCGACGCTCGGCTCCCCGGTGGTCGAGGCGCACGAGCAGGTCGGCGGCATGTCCCCCGGCTGCGCGACCCGCCTCGTGTGCGCGGACGGCACCCGCGCGTTCGTCAAGGCCGTCGGCGCGGAGCTGAACCAGCACACCCCGGTGCTGTTCCGCCGCGAGGTGCTGGCGCTCGAGCTGCTGGGCAGGCACCCGCTGTGGGCCGGGCTGGTGGCGTCGTACGACGACGGCGACTGGGTGGCGCTGCTCCTCGACGACGTCGAGGGGACGCACCCGGACCTGTCGCTCGACTCCGAGATGGAGCGGCTCCTGCGCCAGACCGACGAGCTGTCGGCGACCATGAACGCACGGATCGACACCCTGCCGCTGCCGGCCCCCGGCGACGGCCCACAGTCGTTGTACCGTCCCGGCCCCACCGACTTCGCCGCGGTGGTCCGCAGCTGGACGGGGGCCTTCGAGCACCTCCACGAGGTGCCGCCCGACGTCGTTCCGCGCTGGGTGCACGACCGCCTCGACCACCTCCACGCGGAGGTCGCCCGGCTCGGTGACGCGGAGGTGGACACGGTGGTGCACGTCGACATCCGCAACGACAACCTGGTGCAGCGGCCCACGGCGGGACCTGGTCTTCGTGGACTGGGGCGCGTTCGGGCGCGGTCCCGCCTGGCTCGATCCGCTGGTCGCGCGCCTGGAGCGCGTCGAGAGCCCGTGGTTCGACGAGTCGCTGGCCTCGTCGCCCGCGCTGCGGGACGCCGGCGACGAGGTGGTCACCTCGTGGCTGGTCGGGATGGGGACGTTCCTGGCCTGGCGCGCCCACACCGCCGTGGACGTCAACCTGCCCACGCTGGCCGCGTTCCGGCGTACTGAGTCGCGCCGCTTCCTGGGCGCCGCCGGGCGTAGGCTGGGAGTGGCGTGAGGGGCTCCGCCCGGTCCCACCGGGCGATTTGGGTGCTCCCGCGAGCGAGCGGTAGTGTCTCCCCTTGCATGTCCGGCGCCGCCCCGATCCTCGGATCCGTCCGGGGGAGGGCAGTCGGCAGCCGACACCAGTCTCCTTGACACCCGGCTTTCCCTGACCAGCACGAGCGAGCAAAGGTTCACCTGTGGCCAACATCAAGTCCCAGATCAAGCGCAACAAGCAGAACGAGAAGGCGCCACGAGCGCAACAAGGCCGTGAAGACCGGCCTCAAGTCCGCCGTGCGCAAGTTCCGCGAGGCCGCCGCGGCCGGCGACAAGGACGCCGCCCTCACCGCGGGCCGCGACGCCAGCCGGCAAGCTCGACAAGGCCGCGTCCAAGGGCGTCATCCACAAGAACCAGGCCGCCAACCGCAAGTCGGCGATCGCCAAGACGGCCGCCTCGCTCTGAGGTAGCCCGCGCTGCTCGACCCGTCAGGTGACACACCTGGCGGGTCGAACTCATTTCATCAGCGCTGGGTGCGGAGCGCGGTGACCGTGAGGACCAGCCGCTCCAGCGTGTACGACGCGTCGTGGGCCTGGCCCTTGATGTCGGCGTCGGCGGTGGCCACGGCCCGCAGCGCGGTGCCGATCGCCTCCGGGGTCCAGGCACGCGACTGGTCGCGCACCTGCTTGACCTTCCACGGAGGGACGCCGAGGTCGCGGGCCAGGTCGTTGTCCCGAGCCCCGCGGGCCGAGCCGAGGTAGCGCGCGAGGCTGCGCGCCGAGCTGGCCATGGCCGAGGTGATGAGGACGGTGGCGGTGCCGCCGTCGAGCGCCCAGCGCAGCTCCTCGAGGGCCGCCTCCCGGCGCCCGGAGAAGGCGGCGTCGGCGACGGCGAACGACGTGGCCTCGGCCCGGCCCCCGAAGTAGCGCTTGACCTTGTCGACGCTGATCGGCTCGCCCGGGAAGTCGTTGGTGAGCTGGTGGGCGGCGGCCGCCAGGGACCGCAGGTCCTGGCCCACCGCCGTGACCAGGAAGGCCGACGCGTCGTGGGCGATCGTCGCTCCGTGCCCGGCGAACTCGGAGGTCACGAAGCCGGTCAGCTCGCTCTTCTTGATCTCCTCGGACTTGACCTCGGTCACCGCCCCGAGCTTGCGCAGCTTGGTGAGCACCCCCGAGCCCTTGGGCCCGCCGCCGTGGACCAGCACCAGGGCGATGTCGTCGGCCGGCGCACCCGCGTAGGCCAGCAGCCCGTCGACGGACTCGTCGGGGAGGTTCTCCAGGCCGCGGACGACCACGCACCTCGTGGTCGAGAACAGCGACGGGGCCGCCATCTCCCCCAGGGTCGCCAGGGTCAGGTCGGAGGCCGAGGCCTCGCCGATCTCCGCCTCGGGGTCGTGGGCCCGCACGGCGTCACGCACCGAGCCCACCGTGCGCTCGCTGAGGAACTCCTCCTTGCCCGTCACGAGGACGATGCGACCGAGGACCTGCGCGGCGGTGGGGGTGCGACTCATGGTGGGCCAACCCTAGCCGCGGGTACGGACACCGAGCGCACCGTCGTCGACGGTCACCAGGACGTCACCGTCGAGGTCGGTACGCCGTACCTGGGCGCCCGTCGCCGTCAATGCCGCCAGCAGGTCGGCGGAGGGGTGGCCGTAGTCGTTGTCGGCGCCCACCGACACCAGGGCCAGCCGCGCCCGCACACCCAGCAGGAGGTCGAGGTCCTGGTGCCGCGACCCGTGGTGCGGCACCTTGAGCACGTCGACCTCGACGCCGGCCAGCAGCCGCTCCAGCGCCCCCTGCGCGGGTGGTTCGACGTCGCCGGTCAGCAGGATCCGCACCCCCCGCACCTCCGACCAGCAGCACGACGCTGGCGTCGTTGGCCGCGCTGCCCTCCTCCGCCGGCGAGGGCAGCCCCGCCTCGGTCGGCCACAGCGTCTGGAGGGTCACGTCGCCGACGCGTCTCGTGGCGCCGTACGACGCGACGACCGGGCGCGCACCCACGGCGGCGGCCTCGCGCTCGACCAGCGCCACGCCGGACGACGGATCCGAGCAGGCCGGTCACCTCCACCTGCCCCACCTGCCGTCCCTCGAGCACGCCCGCCAGCCCGGCCACGTGGTCGTCGTGGAAGTGGGTGAGCACGACGAGCGGCACCGAGGTGATCTCGAGGCGCCGCAGGCAGTCGTCCATCAGCACGGGGTCCGGTCCGGCGTCGACCACCACGCCCGCTCCGGGGCCGGCGTTGAGCACCAGACCGTCGCCCTGCCCGACGTCGCACATGGCCAGCACCCAGTCGTCGGGGGGCCACCCGGGAGAGGGCGGTCGGGTGAGGACCGTGACGACCAGCAGCGCCGAGCAGCCGATGCCCGCGCTGCGGTGGCGCAGCACCCGGGGAGCCACCACGACCGCGACCCCGCACAGGGCGGTGACGACCACCAGCGCCAGCGGCCCGGTCCCCCAGTGATGGACGCCGTGGGCAGCGCTGCGCCGCGCTGGGCCACCACGACGATCCAGCCCACCGACCAGGCGGCCGGGGCGGCGACCACCTGGCCCAGCGGGGTCCACACCAGCCCGACCAGCCCGCCCGCGAGCCCGAGCACGGTCGCCGGGGCGATCGCCGGCGCGGCCAGCAGGTTGGCGAGGACCGCCACCAGGCTGATCTGGCCGGACAGGGCGGTCACCACAGGGGTGCAGGCCACCTGGGCGGCCAGCGGCACCGACACCGCCTCCGCGACCCACCGCGGCAACCACGTCATCAGCGCGTCGCGCCAGGCCGGCGCGAGGAACAGGATGCCGCCCGTCGCCAGCACCGACAGCGCGAACCCCGCGGAGATCGCGAGGTCGGGCACGACCAGGAGCAGACCGAGGACTGCGACACCCAGGCGCCTCGATCCGCGCTCCCGCCCGTTGCTGCCCATCCCGACCAGCGCCACGGTGCCCATCGCCGCCGCGCGCACCACGCTCGGCTCGGTGCGGGCGATGCAGCACGAAGCCGACGATGCCGGCCGCGGCCACGGCGTAGGTCCAGCGCCCGCGCAGGCCCGCCCACCGGGCCACGACGAGCAGGAAGCCGACGAGCAGCGTGAGGTTGGTGCCGCTGACGGCCAGCAGGTGCGTCAGCCCCGTGGTGCGGAAGTCGTCGGCGAGTCCCGGGTCGAGGCCGCTGTCGTCGCCCACCACCAGCGCCGGCACCAGCTCGCGGGGGTGCGCGGCGCGCGGTGCGACGGCCTCGCGGATCGAGTGCCGCACGGCGGCCGCTCCCCGCCACCAGGGGCCGGGCCCGTCGACCACCTCCGGCTGACCGCGCACGCTGAGCAGCGCGGCCGCTCCGTCGTCCGCCGGTCCCAGGCGCCCCGAGACCCGCACCCGCTCTCCGAGAGCGGCGTCGAGCCAGCCCTCGTCGGCCAGCACCACGACGGGGCTGCGCACGTCGTACGCCGTCCCCCGTCCCGCCACCCTCCGCACGTCGCCCCGCACCACCACGACGTCGCCGAAACGCCCGTGGCTGACGCGGGGATCGCCGGTGACGACCACCTCCGCGGTGACCACCGCGCGCGCGACGGCCAGGTCGTGCACCGGGCCCGTGGCGATGCCCCCGGCATGGAGGAGCCCGACGCCGGCCACCGCCGCCCCGGCGAGCGCCGCGCCCACGGCTGCCCCCTGCCGGCTGAGGAGCGCCGCGACCAGGACGAGCACCACCAGCGCCACCGTCGCCCACGGCGGCAGGACCACGGCGGCGATGCCGCCCAGCCAGGCCCCGGCGCCGAGCATCGGGGTCCGGAGGTCACGCACCGCCCGCTCAGATCGTCACGTGCGGAGCGATCTGCGCCAGGGTGGCGTCACCGATCCCGTCCACCTCGAGAAGCTCCTCCACCGCCGAGAACCCGCCGTTCTGGTCGCGCCAGCTGATGATCGCGCCCGCCGTCACGGGGCCCGACCCCGGGCAGCGTCTCCAGCGTCGCCGGATCGGCCGTGTTGATGTTGACCAGGGCGGCCCCCGTCGCCGCCCCGGGGGCCCCCACCGTCGCGGGGACCCCGGCGGGTGCGGCCACCCCGACCAGGATCTGCTCACCGTCGACCAGCGGTCGGGCGAGGTTGAGCGCGGTCAGGTCGATCCCGCGACGGGCTCCCCCGGCCGCCTTCAGGGCGTCGACCACCCGCGATCCCGACGGCAGCACCGCGATCCCGGGTCGGCGCACCTTGCCGGCGACGTCGACGGTGAGCTCGGCCGTCGCCGGGGTTGCGGCGCCCCCCGACGCCACACCCCCGGTCGCGGGCGGCCCGGGCGGAACCGTGGACCCGCTCGTGCCGAAGGACACCGGGCCGTCGGCACCGGCCGGCACGTCGGTCAGCGGCTCGGCGACCGGTGAGAGCGGGGCGACCGGCACCGGCTCGGCCTGCCCGCGGACGACCAGCCAGGCCGCGACCCCGACGCCCAGCGCCACCAGCACGGCCACCACGGCGAGGTGGGTCGGGGTCAGGCGCACCCGGTCGACGAGACGTCGCGACGCGTGTCGACCCGGCACCGGGACCAGGTGCACCTCGGCCTCCTCGTCCCACGGGACGGGCCCCGGCTCCTGACGGATCCGGGTGTGCTGGTGCCCGGGCACCGGGTCGCCGCGCACCGAGGCCAGCTCGGCGCTCAGCGTCGCCAGGCGTCGCGAGACCGCCTCGGCGTGCTCGGGTGAGGGAGGGCGACGGCGCATGCGTCGAACCTAGGAAGAGGCGCCGACGTCCGCCAGCGGCGTACGCGAGCCTGTGGAGAACTCCGGACCGTCACGCCGTCCGGGACGGCTCGTGGCCCGGACCGCTCAGCGGGGTGCGACGCAGACCGCGACCATGCCCGGCCCGACGTGGGCGCCGAGGACGGCACCCAGCTCGGCGCACCAGACCTCACGCCCCTCGAGCTGGTCGGCGAGGCGCAGGGCGAGCCTGTCCGCCAGTGCGGTCGCCCGGTCGGGGCTGGCCAGGTGGGCGACGCACACGTCGACCGATGACTCCCCCGCCGCCTCGACCGCGAGGTCCTCGAGCCGACTCAGCGCACGGGCGGCGGTCCGCACCCGCTCGAGGTTGGCGACCTTGCCGTCCTCGATGCACAACAGCGGCTTCACCGACAGGGCACCGCCGAGGATGGCGGCCGCGGCACCGATCCGGCCCCCGCGTCGCAGGTACTCCAGCGTGTCGACGTAGAACAACGACGACGACGCGGCCGCCCGGGCGCGGGCGACCTCCGCCGCCTCGGCACCCGACGCCCCGGCCCGCAGCGCCTCGACCGCGGACAGGGCGGCGAAGCCCGTGGCCACCCCCACCTGGCGGGAGTCGACGCAGTGCACCCTCACCTCCACCTGCTGGGCAGCCAGCTGCGCGGACTCGAAGGTGCCGCTCATCTCCCCCGACAGGTGGATCGACACGATCTCGTCGGCCCCCTCGCGGGCCAACCGCTCGTAGACCTCGACCAACGACGCGGGCGAGGGCCGCGACGTGCTCACCGGCACGAAGTCACGCAGCGCCTGGGCCACCAGCTCCGGGGTCGCCCCCTGCGAGCCCTCGTCGTGCACGTGCGCGCCCATGACCACCTGCAGCGGCACCACCACGATCCCCTGCTCCTCGGCGAGGTCGACAGGGAGCGTGGCGGTCGAGTCGGTGACCACGACGACAGGCATGCACGAAGGCTAGTGCGTCGCGCCGTCCCGCTCACGCTTCAGACGACGATCGGACGGTCGCTTCGCAGCTCACCCGCTCGTACCTCGCGCGCTCACGCTTCAGACGACGAACGGACGCTCGCTTCGCAGCTCGCCCGCTCGTACCTCGCGCGCTCACGCTTCAGACGACGATGTTGACCAGCTTGGGTGCGCGCACGACCACCTTGCGGACCTCGCGTCCGTCGATGGCGCGAACGACGCCCGCGTCGGCCATCGCGGCCGCCTCCAGGTCCGCCTCGCTGATGTCCGGCGCGACCTCCAGGCGGGCCTTGACCTTGCCCTGGACCTGCACGACCGCCGTGACCGACTCCTCGACCAGCAGGGCGTCGTCGACGACCGGCCACCCGACGCGGGCGACGGTGGGCGCATGTCCCAGGCGCTCCCACATCTCCTCCGCGGTGTAGGGCGCGACCAGCGACAGCAGGATCGCCACCGCCTCCACGGCCTCGCGCACGGCCGGGTCGGACCCGCCCGGGCCGGAGTCGATCGCCTTGCGGGTGGCGTTCACCAGCTCCATGGTGCGCGCCACCATGACGTTGAAGCGGTGGCTCTCCACCAGTGCCGAGGCGTCGTGCAGCGTCTTGTGGGTGACCCGGCGCAGGGCCACGTCACCCGCGGCCGGGTCGACCCCGGGCTCGCTGGTCACGTCGCCGCTCAGCCGCCACGCCCGCTGCAGGAAGCGCGCCGAGCCGCCCGGCGAGACGTCCGCCCAGTCGATGTTGTCCTCCGGCGGGCTCGCGAAGACCAGCGTCAGGCGGACGGCGTCGACGCCGAACTCCTCGAGCTGGTCCCCCAGGCTCACGCCGTTGCCCAGCGACTTGCTCATCTTGCGACCGTTGTTCACGACCTTGCCCTGCGACAGGTACGCCGAGAAGGGCTCGTCCCAACCGACCAGGCCCATGTCGCGCAGCGCCTTGGTGAAGAAGCGGGCGTACAGCAGGTGCAGGACCGCGTGCTCGTCACCGCCGACGTACAGGTCGATGGGACCCCACGCGTCGGCCAGGGCTCGGTCGAAGGCCTGCGTGTCGTCGTGCGGGGAGACGTAGCGGAAGAAGTACCACGACGAGTCCACGAAGGTGTCCATGGTGTCGGTGTCGCGCTCGGCCGGGCCGCCGCAGGTGGGGCAGGTGACGTTCACCCAGTCGGCCGCACCACCCAGGGGCGAGGTGCCCTTGGGCTTCAGGTCGGCGCCCCGCAGCTCCGGCAGCTCGACGGGCAGCTGGTCCTCGGGCACCGGCACCTCGCCGTCGACCGGGCAGTGGATGATCGGGATCGGCGCGCCCCAGTAGCGCTGGCGCGACAGCAACCAGTCCCGCAGCCGGAAGTTGACCGTCCCACGACCCAGCCCCTGGCGCTCCAGGTAGGCGATGGTCGTGGACTTGGCCTCGGCGACGCCCATCCCGGACAGGTCGATCTCGTCGTTGGCCGAGTTGATGGCCGGGCCCTCGCCCGTGAAGGCGTCGCCGTCGAAGTCGGCGGGCGGCTCGACGGTGCGCACGATCGGCAGGTCGAAGGCCTGCGCGAAGTCCCAGTCCCGCTGGTCCTGGCCGGGCACGGCCATGATCGCGCCGGTGCCGTAGTCGGCCAGCACGTAGTCCGCGGCGTACACCGGGATCCGGGTGCCGGTCAGCGGGTTGGTGGCGTGGACGCCCAGGAAGACGCCGGTCTTGGGGCGGTCGGTGGACAGCCGGTTGATCTCGGTCTCCTTGCGGACCTCGACCAGGTAGTCGTCCAGCGCCCCCCGCTGCTCGTCGGTGACCAGCTCGGAGGCCAGCGCCGCGTCGGCGGCGACCACCATGAACGTCGCGCCGAACAGGGTGTCCGGTCGCGTCGTGTAGACGGTCAACGGCTCCTCGCGACCCTCCACGACGAAGTCGACGTGGGCGCCCTCGGAGCGGCCGATCCAGTTGCGCTGGGAGTTGACGACCTTGTCCGACCAGGTCGGCTGCAGGTCGTCCAGGCCGTCCAGCAGCTCCTGGGCGTAGGCCGTGGTGCGGAAGTACCACTGGGTCAGCTCGCGCTTGGTGACCTCGGCCCCGCAGCGCTCGCAGGCGCCGTCGACGACCTGCTCGTTGGCCAGCACGGTCTGGTCGTGGGGGCACCAGTTGACGGGGCTGTTCTTGCGGTAGGCCAGCCCCTTCTCGTGGAACTTCAGGAACAACCACTGGGTCCACCGGTAGTACGACGGGTCCGAGGTGTTGAACCGGCGCGACCAGTCGAAGCTCACGCCGTACCGCTGGAAGGACTCCAGCTGGGTGGCGATGTTGCCGTAGGTGTAGTCGGCCGGGTGCGCGTCGTTGCGGATCGCGGCGTTCTCCGCGGGCAGGCCGAAGGAGTCCCAGCCCATCGGGTTCAGGACCTCGTAGCCCTGCTGCCACCAGTAGCGCGCGATGACGTCGTGCAGCGCGGTCACCTCGGCGTGGCCCATGTGCAGGTCACCGCTGGGGTAGGGGAACATCGTGAGCGCGTACTTCTTCTCGCGGGGGCTGTCGTCGTCGGCCCGGAAGGGCTGCAGGTCGTCCCACACCGCCCGCCACTTGGTCTCGGTGGCCGCGGTGTCGTAGGTCTCGCGCTCGTCGCTCATCGTGTGTTCCTTCGTGTCGTCCGTGCGGTGGTGCTGCTCCCCGACCCGCCCCTGAGGAGGTCCGGGCATGAAAAAACCCCTCGCAGGGAGGGGTGGCCGCGCGACTCGTGGAGTCAGCGCGGCTGGCCAAGGAGCAGGGACTGCGTGCACATGCGTCCATGCTAGCGCCGTACGCCGACCTGCGGCGACCCGGTTGTCGGCTCGCCGCCGGTGGCGCGTACGGGTCAGCGCACGAAGTGCGGCGTCATCGGCGGGTCCCACCACTCGCCGTTGTTGGCCTTGATCGCCCCGATCAGGTGCACCACGAAGGCGAAGACGAACGCGAGGGCGAAGGTGGCGAAGCCGACGAGGAGGAGCATCAGCGGGAAGGAGATCAGCAGCACGATCCCGGTGAGGATCTGCACGTTGAGCGAGTTGGCGGCGTGCGCGCGCACGAACGGCCCCCGGTCCTTGTACAACAGGTAGATCACCAGTGACCCCACGAAGCCCAGCGTGCCGGCGGAGAGCACCATCGCGACGAGGGGCACCCAGTGCGCGGCCGACCCCAGCGTCCGCTCCTGGGCCGGCGACATCGAGGTCTGCGGCCCGGTGCGGCCCACCGGCGGCTGGTGGGACGGCGGCTCGTAGGCCGGCCGGCCGCCGTACGGGTCGGACGGGTCCTGCGGTGTCTGGCTCATGGCGACCTCCCGGTCGGCGACGGTGGCTGTGTCCTCCACTCAACCACGCCGTCGAGCGGAATCAATCCCGTGTCAGGGGTGGTTCGGGGTCCCCTCAGGGATCGGTGCGGGCGACCCCCCAAGGACTACTTGACAGTCGTCGTACGTGCAGATCAGGATAACTCCCCAACGACTGCTGGAGGGTTTGCATGGACGCGACGGACAAGGCCGCCATCTCGGCCCTGCGCTCGGTGGCGCATCCGGTGCGGCTGCGCATCCTCTCGATGCTCACCGCCCGGCCGATGAGCGCGGCCGAGGTGGCCCGCGAGCTGGACATCACGCACGCCAACGCGTCGTACCACCTGCGGGTGCTGCACGACGCCGGCGAGCTCGTGGTCGAGAGCGAGGAGAAGATCCGCGGCGGCACCGCCAAGCGCTACCGCTACGTCGTCGGTGGCGACCCGGCCCGCCCGCCCGGGCCCTCGAGTGTCGAGGACCAGATCGCCTGGCAGCAGGCGACCCACTCCGAGATCGTGCGCCGCCTGGCCCAGCGCGTGAAGGGACCCAGCAGCTCCTCGGACATCGAGACCTGGGTGAGCCCGGAGACGTGGCGCGAGGCGGTCGACCTGATCGCCGCCGCGATGAACCTGTTGCACGAGCAGGCCCGACCGCCGCGCACCGAGGGCACCGTCCACGTCAGCGCCTCGTCGCAGGCCTTCATGGTGGGAGACCCGTCATGAGCTGGTCCGACGCGATCCAGCCGCTGCGGCAGCGCAACTTCGCCTGGTACTTCGCCTCACGCTTCGTCAACACGCTCGGCACCATGATGGCCACCATCGCGTTGACCTTCGCGGTGCTGGACATCACGGACTCGGCCGCCGCGCTCGGCCAGGTGCTGGCCGCCCACACGATCCCGATGATCCTGCTGCTCCTGTGGGGCGGGGTCATCTCCGACCGGTTCCCGCGCACGCTGGTGCTCCAGTTCTCCAACGTCGCCTCGGCCCTCACCCAGGGCGTGATCGCCTTCCTGGTGCTGTCCGGCCAGGCCGAGCTGTGGATGCTGATCTCGCTCTCGGCGGTCCACGGCGCGGTCTCGGCGATCTCCATGCCGGCCATGGCCAGCGTGATGCCGCAGCTGGTGCCGCGCGCGCAGCTCCAGCCGGCGAACGCCCTCGTGGCCCTCACCCGCAACGGCCTCACCGTGATCGGCCCGACCGTCGGAGCCCTGCTCGTCGTCACCGCCGGATCCGGCTGGGCGCTGGCCGTCGACGCCGTCACCTGGCTCCTGTCCGCCCTCCTCCTCGTCCCCGTGAAGATCCCCGCCCCGCCGCCCCCCGCCGAGCGGACCAGCACCCTCACCGAGCTCCGCGAGGGCTGGACGTTCTTCCGGGCGACCACCTGGCTGTGGGTGGTCGTGCTCGGCTTCGGCTTCCTCAACGCGATCCACACCGGCGCGATCTTCACCCTCGGACCCGTCGTCGCCGAGGACACGATCGGGCGCCAGGCGTGGGGCTACGTGCTCTCGGCCGAGGCGCTGGGCCTGCTCGCGATGACCGTGGTCATGCTGCGCGTGCCGCTCCAGCGACCCCTCCTGTGGGGCATGCTCGGGTGCTCGGCGATGTCGGTCCCGATGCTGATGCTGGGGCTCGACCCGCACGTGGTCGCCCTCGTGGTGGCCGCCTTCGTCGGCGGCGCCGGGATGGAGGTCTTCGGCATCGGCTGGAACCTCGCGATGCAGGAGAACATCGAGGAGCGCATGCTCTCGCGCGCCTTCTCCTACGACATGCTCGGCTCCTTCATCGCCATGCCCGTCGGCCAGCTCGCCTGGGGTCCGCTCGGCGTCGCCTTCGGCAACTCGCGCGTCCTGGTCGTCTCCGGCATCGCGTACGCCGCGATCTGCCTGCTCGTGCTCTGCTCGCGGTCCGTGCGGGACCTGCCACGGCGTACGCGGCGACGTCGAGGTCACCCCCGCCGCCACGACGGTCGACTCCCCGGCGCGCGGTGGCTGAGCCACATTCCGCTCCCTCGGGTTCGAGGGCGGGCGGACTCAAGCGGTGGATACAACACCGCCGCTCCTGCGATGCCCGGCGACACGCCGAGCGGGGGGCGGCTCGGCCCCCATCCTGCGACGTGGAAGGTGGCTGGCCCACCGCCCCACATGGACCTGGCGCGCCGCCACCTGGAAGCGACCGCGGCCCCGTCTGGGTAGGGTCGCGGCCATGACGACTCCCGAGATGTTCCGGCTCGACGACAAGGTCGCCATCGTGACCGGCGCCTCCAGCGGCCTGGGCGTGGCGTTCGCGCAGGGCCTGGCCGAGGCCGGGGCCCACCTGGTCCTCGGCGCCCGCCGCGCCGACCGGCTCGAGGAGACCGCCCAGCTGGTGCGCGACGCCGGTCGCCGGGTGATCACGGTGCAGACCGACGTCGCCGACCCCGACCAGTGCCAGGCGCTCGTCGACGCGGCGATGGCAGAGTTCGGCAAGGTCGACGTGCTGGTCAACAACGCCGGCGCGGGCACCGCCGTACCCGCCACCCGGGAGACGCCCGAGCAGTTCCGCTCGGTCATCGACGTCAACCTCAACGGCTGCTACTGGATGGCCCAGGCCTGCGGACGGGTCATGCAGCCGGGCTCCTCGATCATCAACATCTCCTCGGTCCTCGGCATCACGACCGGTGGGCTCCCGCAGGCGGCGTACTCCGCGTCCAAGGCCGGCCTCAACGGCCTCACCCGCGACCTCGCCCAGCAGTGGACCGAGCGCAAGGGCATCCGGGTCAACTCGGTCGCGCCGGGGTTCTTCACGTCCGAGATGACCGACACCTACCCCGACGGCTACCTCGACCTGGCCATGCAGCGGGTGCCCGCCCGTCGCAAGGGCGACCCCGCCGAGCTCGCGGCCACGGTGGTCTTCCTCGCCTCGCCCGCCGCGGGCTACATCACCGGCCAGACACTGCCCGTCGACGGCGGCATGACGATCGCCTGACGCGGCCGCTCAGAGCCAGGGCTCGCCCTTCACGACGCCGTCGGTACGTCGCCCCGCGGCCGCATCCGCCAGCCACTGCTCCTGCTCCCCCGGCGCGAAGGTCCCCGTGGCGCTCCACCCGTTCAACGCCCGAGTGACGACCCGGCCGCCCTCGCGCACGACGTGCACCCCGCCGCTCAGGGCCAGCAGGAAGGCGTCGTCGACCGTGGAGAGCAGGTCGACCGAGCCGGTGTCGCAGGCGTCGCAGCCGCAGTCGGGCTGCCGGTCCAGGACGTGGGTCGGCTCCCCCACCCCGACGAGGACGAAGGCGTCGTCGGCGTCGTCCATCGGTGCCCAGGCGACCACGACCGGCGCGGTGCCGGCCCTGCCGCGGAGCACGGTCGCCCGGGTCGGACGCAGGTGCGTCTCGACCGCCCAGGTGATCGCGTCGGGCGGCACCGGGGTCGCGGAACCCAGCCCGGACGCCGCGACCGCCTCCACCCAGGCGTCGGCCCGCACCCCGAGCAGCCGGTATCGGTCCGGGTGGAGCACCCGCGAGTACTCCTCCTCGGGGGCGGGCTCGCCACCGGGGCGCGGGTTCGGCCAGTCGCTCAGGTCGCCGCGCAGCCGGGCGAAGGTCGTCTCGACGGCCGGGAGCAAGGTGGCGGCGCCGAACCGGCGACGGTCCGGCACCGTCATCACCGCGACCTCGTCCAGGTGGAGCTGGACGACCTCCGGCACCGGCAGCTCCAGCGCGAGCGACGTCGCAGGGCCCTCCCACGACGACGCGCCGTCCTGGCCCTGCTCCTCGTCGACCGGGAGCAGGGTGAGGCCGACCCCGGCGGCGTCCCGGAACACGCGCCGGGGCCAGTGCGACACGGCGACGAGCCCCAGGGCGAGGAGCACGTCCGCGACCCGGTCCGGATCGGGCGGCGTGAGCGTCACGTAGGAGACCACGGGCCCGTCCGCCGGGCCGGGCGCCATCGGTGTCGTCCACTCGATGAGGAACGGCAGGCCGTCGTCGTACCGGCCCGGACCGACGTCGCACAGCCGCCACGCGACGGTGTCGCCGTCCGGGGTGAGCCGCGACCCCTCGGTGACCGGCCGCGGCGAGAAGCCCGACGCGACCAGTGTCTCCCGGGCGGCGTCGACGTCGTCCACCGCAATGGCCCACGAGATGGGCCCGGCGCCCGACCGCACCCGGTCCAGCCACGGGTTCGACTCCTCGCGGCCGGCGGCGATCAGCTCGACGTACGCCGCTCGCGGACCGCGGACCAGCGCGTTGGCCGTGCCGACCGGGTGGGCGCCGCCCGGAACAGCGGGGATGCCCGCGGCCGTCCAGCGGGCCACCGCCTCGTCGAGGTCGGCGACGGCGATGACGAGGTGGTCGAAGCGCGCGGACATGGCGGCGAGCCTACGGATCGATGAGCAGCCGCGCCGGCTCAGATCCCGCGCGGGTCCTCGTCGAGGATGCCCTGGGCGGCCTCGGCCCCGGCCGGGGTGGGACCGCCCTTGAGGATGTGCTCGAAGCCGACCGCGACCATCGCGCCGACGAGCGGGCCGACCAGATAGATCCACCAGCCCGTCAGGTCGCCGGCGACGACCTCGGGCGCGAACGAGCGGGCCGGGTTCATGGACGCACCGGTCACTGGTGCCGCCCAGACCGACACCAGCCCGATGTAGCCGCCCACCGCCAGCGCCCCGTTGGACCCGATGTTGCGGGCACCGGAGGCGGTCCCGAGGATGACGCTCACCAGGCCCAGGGTCAGCATCGCCTCGGTCAGCACCGCCACCGTCGGGCTCACGCCCGGGGCGGGCTCGGTGGCGCCGTGGATGATCCCGCCGTACACGGCGTCGAGGAACCAGGCGGCCAGGAGCGCGCCCCCGAGCTGGGCCGCCAGGTAGCCGGGCACCCGGCGCCAGGGGAAGTTGCCGCGGACGGCGAAGGCCAGGGTCACGGCCGGGTTCAGGTGCGCACCGGAGATGGTGCCCATGAAGAAGATGATGGCCATCACCATGACTCCGGGCGCCAGGGCCTTCGTCGCGAGGGTCAGCTCGCCGCCGTACGACGTCGCGCCGACCACGCCGCCGCCGGCAGCGACCAGGACCAGCAGGAAGGTGCCCCAGAGCTCGCTGAACAGGCGCCGGTACTCCAGCCCCGGGTTGCTGAACTCGATCTCCTGCCGTCGCACCCGCGCGGCGTGACGGCCGAGCCAGGCGAGGACCGGCTCGCCGCCCCCGTCCTGCGGCAGTGCGTGCGCCACGGTCGTCCACCTCTCCCCGGGACACCCTTCGTTCTACGCGCGGGGTCGCGGGCGGGGATAGGGCCCTTCGGCCCCGGAAATGCAGATCAGGCCGGGCCCTCGCGGGCCCGGCCTGATCTGTGTCGGTGGAGGTGAGGGGACTCGAACCCCTGACCCTCTGCATGCCATGCAGATGCGCTACCAGCTGCGCCACACCCCCAACGGGTGCGTCCTTCGGAGCGGGCTCCGTCGGACAACTCGCAGAATATTAGCCAACCGACTCGCGAGGTGCGAAATCGGGGGTCCGGTTCCACGCCACGAGGCGCAGCGACGCCCCGGCGCCGGTGTCGGCGAGCACCGTGTGGGCGCAGTTGTCCATCCCTCGCAGCGACGTGGACGCGCTCCGGTCCCAGCCGAGCAGCGCGACGGTGGCGACCTTGAGCGCCGCGCCGTGACCGACCACGCACGCGGTCCCGCCCGGCGCGACGGAGGCGAGCACCTCGGTCAGGGCCGGAACGATCCGACGCAGCACGTCGTCGGTCGACTCGGCACCGGGCACCGCGTCGGCGTGCTCGAAGGAGCCACCGGCCGCGGCCCACCTCGCGTGCTCGGCGGGGTACGCCGCCGCGAACTCGGGGATCGTCAGGCCGGCCCGCTCCCCCACGTCGTACTCCCGCAGCCGGGGGTCGTGCCGCACGTCGAGCCCGCAGGCCTCGGCGAGGAAGGCAGCCGTCGTGGCGGCCCGGCTGAGGTCGGAGCTCACGAGGACGGAGGGGCGCAGCGCGGCGATCGCCGGCGCCGCGGCCTCCGCCTGCGCGCGACCGACGTGGTCGAGGCCGATGTCGAGGTGGCCCTGGGCCCGCCCCTCGGCGTTCCAGGCGGTCTGCCCGTGCCGCAGCAGGACCAGGGTCCGCGGTGGCGTCACTCCTCGTCGGGAGAGCCGGCGGCGTCCACGACGGCGTCGGCGTCGGTGTCCGCGTCGGTCGTGCCCGCGTGCGCGGCGCCGGGCACCTCGGTGACCGGCGGGGTGGCGACGTCGACCGAGATCACCGGGCAGTCGCGCCAGAGCCGCTCGAGGGCGTAGAACTGGCGCTCCTCCTCGTGCTGCACGTGGACGACGATCTCGCCGTAGTCGAGCAGCACCCAGCGTCCCTCCCGGTGGCCCTCACGGCGGATCGGCTTGGCGCCGTGCTCGCGGAGCTTGTCCTCGACCTCGTCGACGATGGCCTTCACCTGGCGCTCGTTGGTCGCGGAGGCGAGCACGAAGGCGTCGGTGATCGCGAGCTGCTCGCTCACGTCGAAGGCGATGACCTGCTGGGCCAGCTTGTCGGCGGCCGCGGCAGCGGCGACCTGGACGAGCTCGATGGCGTGGTCGGTGGCAGTCATACGGGCTCCTTGACGGGAGCGTCTCCCGCGGTGGTGGTGTAGAGGTCGTGCTTGGCGATGTACTGCACGACGCCGTCGGGCACGAGGTACCAGACGGGTTCACCGCGACGCGTGCGCGCGCGGCAGTCGGTCGAGGAGATCGCCAGGGCGGGGATCTCGACCATGGTGACCTTGTCGGAGGGGATCTTGTCGAGGGTGGCCGGGTCCATCTCGTAGCCCGGCCGGGTGCAGCCGACGAACTGCGCGAGGGCGAAGAGCTCGTCGACGTCGCGCCACGTGAAGATGTCGGCCAGCGCGTCGGCGCCGGTGATGAAGTAGAGCTCCGCGTCGGGCATCAGGGCGTGCAGGTCGCCCAGGGTGTCGATCGTGTACGTCGGCCCCGTGCGGTCGATGTCGACGCGCGAGACGTTGAAGCGCGGGTTGGACGCGGTGGCGATGACCGCCATCAGGTAGCGGTCCTCGGCGGGCGCGACCTCGCGGTCGGCCTTCTGCCACGGGGCGCCGGTCGGCACGAAGACGACCTCGTCGAGGTCGAACCAGGCCTGGACCTCGGACGCCGCGACGAGGTGGCCGTGGTGGATGGGGTCGAAGGTGCCGCCCATCACGCCCACGCGACGGGGCACCGACGGCATCAGCTGTGCTCGCGCCCGCCGCCGAATGCGACCAGGGCCACCAGCAGGCCGAGGAGGATCACCAGCGCGATGCCACCCACGAGGTAGGGGTGGATGGTGGGCGCGTCGTGGGACTCGGCGGCCAGGATCGTCAGGGCGTTCAGCGACATGGCGCGATCCTATCGCCCGGCGGACGCAGGACGTGCCTCGGCGCCCGACCCGTCAGCGGACGTGCCCGTCGCCCACGACGACGTACTTGGTGGACGTCATCTCGGGCAGCCCCATCGGCCCGCGGGCGTGCAGCTTCTGGGTGCTGATGCCGATCTCGGCGCCGAAGCCGAACTCGCCGCCGTCGGTGAACCGGGTCGACGCGTTGACCAGCACCGCGGCCGAGTCGACGGCGGCCACGAAGCGCCGGATGGTCCCCTGGTCGCGGGCCACGATCGCCTCGGAGTGGCCCGAGGAGAACCGGCGGATGTGGGTGATGGCCCCCTCCACGTCGGCCACGACGGCGGCGGAGATGTCGGAGGAGAGGTACTCGGTGGCGTGGTCCTCGTCGGTCGCGGGGACCACGTCGTCGTACTCCGCGAACGCCTCGTCGCCGTGGATGGTGACGCCGTGGGCGCGCAGGGCGTCGATCACCGCCGGCAGGAAGTCGTCGGCGACGTCCTCGTGGACCAGCAGCGACTCGGCGGCGTTGCAGACGCTGGTCCGCTGGGTCTTGGCGTTGACCACGATCGCCAGCGCCTGGTCCAGGTCGGCCGAGGCGTCGACGTACACGTGGCAGTTGCCGACGCCGGTCTCGATGACGGGCACCGTGGACTCCTCCACGACGCTGCGGATCAGGCCCGCTCCGCCACGCGGGATGAGCACGTCGACCAGCCCCCGGGCCCGCATCAGGGCCTTGACCGCGTCGTGGCTGTCCCCGGGCACCAGCTGGACCACGTCCGGGGGCAGCCCGGCGGAGGCGACGGCGTCGCGGAGCACGGCGACCACGGCGGCGTTGCTGGACCGCGCGCTCGAGGAGCCGCGCAGCAGGACGGCGTTGCCCGACTTGAGGCAGATGCCGGCGGCGTCGGCGGTGACGTTGGGCCGGGCCTCGTAGATCATCCCCACGACCCCGAAGGGCACGCGCAGCTGGCGCAGCTCGAGCCCGTTGGCCAGCGTCGAGCCCCGCACCACCTCGCCCACCGGGTCGGCCAGGCCGGCCACGTCGCGCAGCCCCGCGGCCATCGCCGCGAGCCGGTCGTCGGTGAGGCGGAGCCGGTCGATGATGTGGGCGGGCGTGCCCGCCTCCTCGGCGCGCGCGACGTCCTCGGCGTTGGCGGCCAGCACCTCGGCGGCATGTGCCAGGAGCGCGTCGGCCATGGCGTGCAGGGCGGCGTCCTTGGTGGCACGCGTGGCCAGGGCCAGGTCGTGGCTGGCGGTCCGGGCCCGGGTGGCGACCTCGCGGACGCCGGCCTCGTGGTCGGCACGGTCGGGCGTGGGGACGTCGCTGCTCATGCGTCGAGCGTAGGCCGGTCACCGCCCGCGCGCAGCGCCGTCTCAGCCGCCGGGGCGGGGCCTCGGGTCCGCCGGACCGTCTGCCGACGCGCGGACGCACGAACGCCCCCGACCGCTGCGGTCGGGGGCGTTCGTCGTACGACGGGCAGGTCAGCCCTTGCGCTCGGTGACCTTCTCGGTCGCGGCCGGCAGGACGGTGTGGAGGTCGCCCACCACGCCGAAGTCCACGAGCTCGAAGATCGGGGCCTCCTCGTCCTTGTTGACCGCCACGATCGTCTTCGAGGTCTGCATCCCGGCACGGTGCTGGATCGCCCCCGAGATGCCGTTGGCCACGTAGAGCTGCGGGGAGACGGTCTTGCCGGTCTGGCCGACCTGGAACGCGTGCGGCATCCAGCCCGAGTCGACCGCCGCCCGCGAGGCACCCACGGCGGCACCGAGGGAGTCGGCGAACGCCTCGATCGGCTCGAAGTTGCCGCCCGTGCCGCGACCGCCCGAGACCACGATCGCGGCCTCGGTCAGCTCGGGGCGACCGGTCGACTTGCGCGGCTGCGAGGCGATGATCTGCGCGGTCTTCGCGGCGTCCGAGATGCTCGGCGCGAACGCCTCCACCGCACCGGCACCCGCGGACTCCTCCGGGGCGGCCGAGTTGGGCTTGACCGTGATGATCGGCGTGCCCTGCGTGACCTTCGCGGTCACGGTGTAGTTGCCCGCGAACACCGACTGGGTCGTCACCGGCGCGCCGCCATCGCCGCCTGGACGTCGATCGCGTCGGTGATCAGGCCCGAGCCGATCTTGATCGCCAGGCGGGCGCCGATCTCCTTGCCCTCGAACGTCGAGGGGATCAGCACCGCGGCCGGCGAGGACTTCTCCACCAGCTGCTGCAGCGCCTCGGCCTTGGGGGCCACCAGGTAGCCCTTGAGCTCGGCGTCGTCGACGACGTAGACCTTCTCCGCGCCGTACGCCTTGACCTTCTCGGCGACCGCGTCACCCTGCGCCGCGGCGCCGAAGAACACCGCGGACGGCTCCCCGAGGCGACGGGCGATGGTGAGCAGCTCGTACGTCGGCTTCTTGACCTCGCCGTCGGCGTGGTCGATGACAACCAGGACTTCACTCATGGTCTGCGTCTCCCTCTTCCCGGGCGCTCAGATGAACTTCTTGGAGGCGAGGAAGTCGGTCAGCGCCGCGGCGCCCGACCCGTCCTCGTCCTTGACGATCTCGCCGGCCGTGCGCGGCGGGCGGGCGGACGTGTCCTCGACCTGCGTCCACGCCACCGACAGCCCGACCTGGCCGGCCTCGACACCGATGTCGGCCAGCGACAGCGTCTCCAGCGGCTTCTTCTTGGCCGCCATGATGCCCTTGAACGACGGGTAGCGGGCCTCGCCCGACTGGTCGGTCACCGAGCAGCACCAGCGGCATCGTCGCGCCGATCACCTCGGTGGAGCCCTCGTTGTCGCGCTTGATGCGGACCTGGTCGCCCTGGGACTCGATCACCGAGGCCAGCGTCACCTGCGGCAGGCCCAGGCGCTCGGCGAGCATCGCCGGGACGACGCTGCCGGAGGCGTCGGTCGACGCCATCCCGCACACGACGAGGTCGGTCGCCCCGTTGTCGGCACTGATCTTCTCCACCGCCTTGGCCAGCACCAGCGAGGTGGCGACGTAGTCGGAGCCCGCGATCGCGTCGTCGAGGACGTGGACCGCCCTTGTCGACGCCCATCTGCAACGCCTTGCGCACCGCGTCCACGGCCTTCTCCGGGCCCACGCACAGCGCGGTCACGGTGACGTCCTCGCCCTCGCGCTTCTCCTTGAACTGCAGCGCCTGCTCGACGGCGTACTCGTCGAGCTCGGACAGCAGACCGTCCACGCCGACGCGGTCGACGGTGTTGTCCTCCTCGAACTGCCGGTCGGCAGTCGAGTCGGGCACGTACTTCACACAGACGACAATGTTCATGGTGGTGTGGCCTTGCGGCCCCTCCTGTGATGGTGACCCGCGGGCAGGGCCCGCCGGATCCGAGGATGGTGTGAGGCGAGGTTACATGTCAGTAACCCACCACGGAACAGGGTTCGCGGTGGGGTCACTCACAGTGACGCTGTCAGCGTCGTGCGCAGCGGCGCGGGTCCGGTCAGGGCCGGATGATGCGGTCCAGGATCCGGCCGATGATGAGCCACACGATCGCGGCGATGCCCCAGTTGACCAGGGCGTTCTTGGTCGCCGCGTTCTCGCCCTCGAACTTCATCATCGCCGTCCCCGCGGTAGAAGACCCCCAGGTCCACCGCATCCGCGGCGTCCTTGATGAAGACGACCAGCGCGTTGTCGGTGTTGGCCTCGAGCGCCACCAGCAGGGCGCCGAGGGCGAGGACCAGCGCGCAGAGCACGCACACCAGCCACACCAGCTGGGCGAGGCGCGCGCGCACGACGGCGACCGTCGCGCCGGCGTTCCTCTTCTTCGACGCGTCGGTCATGGTGTCGTCCTTGGCCACGGTGGTGGTCCTTCCGTTCCTGGGTCGTGTGGGTCGAGCTGGGCGGCGGGTTGCCGACGGGCGCGCGGGCTACCGTGCCACGAAGGCGGCCTTGCCCGGCCCGTGCTCAACGAACGACCGCATGCCGATGGCACGGTCCTCGGTGGCGAAGAGTGCCGCGAACTGCTGGCGCTCGATCTCCAGGCCGGTCTCGAGGTCGACCTCGATGCCCCGGTCGATGCACTCCTTGGCGGCGCGGACGGCGACGACGCGGCGGCGCTGAACTGCCCGGCCCACGCGACCGCCTCGTCGTACACCTCGGCGGCCGGGACGACCCGGTCGACCAGCCCGATGCGCAGCGCCTCGTCGGCCTTGACGAACCGGCCGGAGAAGATCATGTCCTTGGCCCGGCTGGGCCCGACGAGCCGGGTGAGCCGCTGGGTGCCGCCGGCGCCGGGGATGATGCCGAGCAGGATCTCGGGCTGGCCCGAAGCATGCGTCGTCGGCGGCGAAGCGGATGTCGGCGCACAGCGCCAGCTCGCAGCCGCCGCCCAGGGCGTAGCCGTTGACCGCGGCGACGACCGGCTTGGGGATCCGCGCGACCGCGGTGATGGCGGACTGCAGCCCGCCGGAGCGCTTGACCATGTCGGTGTAGGACATGTCGGCCATCTCCTTGACGTCCGCCGCCGGCGGCGAAGACGCGCTCGCCGCCCCACAGCACGACGGCCTTCACGTCGTCGCGCTCGGTCGCCTCCGCGGCGGCCGCTCGGATCTCCTCCTGCACCCGGACGTCCGAGCGCGTTCATCTTGGGCCGGTCCAGGCGCATGTGGCCACCCCGTCGGCCACCTCGAGCCAGACGAACTCACGCGTCGCGTCGGTCATGTCACTCCTTCGTGCGTCACTCAGTGCGGTCGGTTCGACGAGTCTCGGGCATTCAATCACGGGACAATGCCCGGCGTGACACCGGGAATGTGGGAGCACCACGGCGAGACGACCGAGGTCTGGCCCGGCCGCAACTAGCCGCTGGGCGCGACGTGGACCCGACGAGTCGACCAACTTCGCGGTCTACGCCCCGCGCGCGCGCGGCGTCTGGCTGTGCCTGTTACGACGACGAGCGACGCCGAGCGCCGCATCGAGCTCACCGAGCTCTCCCTCGGCATCTGGCACGGCGCCGTGCCCGGACCTCCCGCCGGGCACCCGCTACGGCTACCGCGTCGACGGGCCCTGGGACCCCGACGCGCGGCCTGCGCTTCAACCCCGCCAAGCTGCTGCTCGACCCCTACGGCCACGGCGGTCTCCGGCGACCTGGTCGCGCACCCGGCCATCTTCGGCTACGACGTCGGCCCACCCGGAGCCGCCCAGCGACCTCGACTCCGCGCCGTACGTCGCCCGCAGCGTGGTGGTCGACGCCGGCTTCGACTGGGACGGCGACGACGCGCCCCAGCGCCGCCGCTGGCGCGACACGGTGATCTACGAGCTGCACGTCAAGGGCATGACGGCGCTGCACGACCGCGTGCCCGAGCACCTGCGCGGCACCTACGCCGGGCTGGCCACGCCGGCGGTCACCGACTACCTGCACGACCTCGGCGTGACGGCCGTCGAGCTGCTGCCCGGTGCACCAGTTCTTCACCGAGCCCGCGCTGGCCGAGCGGGAGCTCGTCAACTACTGGGGCTACAACTCGCTCGGCTTCTTCGCCCCGCACAACGCCTACTCCTCCTCCGGCGACCGCGGCCAGCAGGTGCGCGAGTTCAAGGAGATGGTCAAGGCCTTCCACGCGCGCCGGCATCGAGGTGATCCTCGACGTGGTCTACAACCACACCGCCGAGGCCGGGCCGGACGGGCCGACGCTCAGCTTCCGCGGCCTCGACGACCTCGGCTACTACCAGCGCGTCGTCGACCCCGACCCGCTGGCGCGACCCGGAGCCCGACACCTACTGGGACGTCACCGGCTGCGGCAACACCGTCGACGCCACCCGCACCCAGAGCCTGCGGATGATCCTGGACTCGCTGCGCTACTGGGTGAGCGAGATGCACGTCGACGGCTTCCGCTTCGACCTCATGAGCGCGCTGACGCGCACCGGTCAGGAGGTCGACCTCGGCAGCCACCTGATCACCGCGATCGGCCAGGACCCGGTGCTGCGGCACGTCAAGCTCATCGCCGAGCCGTGGGACGCCTCGATGGACGGCTACCGCGTCGGGCGAGTTCCCGCCGCCGTGGGTGGAGTGGAACGACCAGTACCGCGACACGGTCCGCGACTTCTGGCGCCGGCACACCTCCGGCGTCCGGACGGTGGCGACCCGGCTGGCCGGGTCCAGCGACCTGTACGCCGACGACGGGCGCTCGCCGTACGCCTCGGTCAACTTCGTCACCGCCCACGACGGCTTCACGCTGCGCGACCTCGTGTCCTACGAGCACAAGCACAACGAGGCCAACGGCGAGCACAACCGCGACGGCACCGACAACAACCGGTCGTGGAACTGCGGGGTCGAGGGCGAGACCGACGACCCGGCCGTCCTCGCGCTGCGCCGCCGGCAGGCGGCCAACCTGATGGTGACGCTGTGCCTGTCCAACGGGGTGCCGATGCTCACCGCCGGCGACGAGCGCGGTCGCACCCAGGGTGGCAACAACAACGCCTACGGCCAGGACAACGAGACCTCGTGGATCGACTGGCGCGCCGAGGACGCGTGGCTCGACGTCTACGAGATCACCAAGACGGCGCTGCGCCTGCGCCGCGACCACCCGGCGCTGCGGCAGCGGCACTGGTTCGAGGGACGACCGGCCATCAAGGGCGGCCCCAAGGACCTCGCCTGGATGCACCCCGACGGGCGCGAGATGACCCACCGACGACTGGCACGACGACGGCCTGCACACGGTGGGGATGTTCGTCTCCGGCGACCCGCTCCGCTCCCCCGGCCCGCGCGGGGAGCAGCTGCGGGACTCCTCGTTCGTCATCTGGCTCAACGCGTCGTCCGAGGACGTCGAGGTCCGGCTGCCGGAGAACGCCTGGGTCCACAAGGGCGAGGTGGTGCTGTCGACCTGCCCGGACAACCCCATCGGCACCCCGGTCTCCTCCGGCGGCACGCTGGTGCAGCAGTCCCGCTCGGTCGTGGTGCTCAGGGAGGTCAAGGCATGAGGGTGCGTGAGATACCGGTCTTCAGGCACCCCTGCGCCGACCTGCTCATCGTCCAGCTGCTGGGGATCCTCATCTACCCGTTCCTCAACGACAGGCCGCTGGGCCGGGCGCTGTTCTCGATCTTCGCGCTGCTGGTGCTGGCGCTCGCCGTCTTCGCCGTCCGGATGACGCCCGCGCTGAGCTGGATCTCGGCCGGCCTCGGCCTGCCGGTGGTGGTGCTGACCATCTGGGAGGCCGTCTCCCCGGGCGTGGAGTCCGTGGTGCTGTGGTCGTCGGCCTTCCACGCGGCGTTCTACCTCTACACCGCCTACGCCCTGCTGCGGTACATGTTCGAGGACCACGTCGTCACCGCCGACGAGATCTACGCCACCGGCGCCACGTTCACCGTGGGGCCTGGGGCTTCGCCTACGTCTACCTCGTCGTCGAGGTGATCTGGCCGGAGTCGTTCACCGCGATCAGCAGTCCCCTGGAGGCCAGGACGTGGTTCGAGATGCTCTACCTCTCGGTGACCACGATGACCAGCCTGGGGCTCTCCGACATCGGGCCGGTCCGACCGCACGCCCGCTCCGTCGTGATGATCGAGCAGATCGCGGGGATGCTCTACCTGGCCCTGGTCGTGGCCCGGGTCATGGCGCTGACCGTCGCCCGGACCGCCGCGCGCGACGAGCGTCGCAGGGAGTGATCCCGGGCTGCTCGGGCGGTCGCTGAGCTCGCCGGGCGAAGTCAGGCGGGGGTCGCCACCCACTCCATCGGGTCACCGGCGTCCAGGTCGGTGATGCCGGCCGTCTCGAGGGCGCCGAGGACGACCAGGCGTCGTACGGCGGCGAAGGTGAGCACGTGGGCGACCATCCCGCCGTACGTGAAGACCCGGGGCGGCTCGCAGGTGACGTCGACGAACGTGTCGTCGAGGCGGCCCTCCTCGATCGTCTCGCGGACCTGGGCGAGGAACGACGGGCCCTCCTCGGACAGCTCGCGGCGCAGCGTCGCGAGCGACTTGCCGCGCTCGTCCCAGTCGTAGCCGCGCTGCGAGGAGGCGGCGTTCCACTGGGCGAGCTGCCCGACCAGGCGGCCGAGCACGGAGCGGATCGACATGTCGTCGTCGATGGTCCCGATCGGGACGTCGATGGGGGCGTCGAGCTGGGCGTCGGTGAGCCGGGCGGCCCGGTCCAGCATCTCGCCGGTGAGCCAGAGGTGGTGCTCGATCATGCGCGTCAACAGGTCCATCGGGGTCACCTTCGAGGTCGTCGGCAGCCGCAGCGTGCCGGGCGGGTGGAAGTGCACCCGGCTCGGCGCAGGCAGCTGCGTGCGAGTCGGGTGCTGACGCCAGCGGCTCGGGGCCACGCCGTACTCACGCTTGAAGGCGCGGGTGAATCCCTCGTGCGAGTCGAAGCCCGCCTCGATCGCGATGTCCAGGACCTGCCGGTCGGTGACCGCCAGCTGGTACGCCGCCCGCTCGAGCAGGAGGCGTCGCCGCATCCGGCCGGGGGGCTCGCCCCCGGTGGACGAGACGATCCGGTCGAGGTGGAACCGCGACAGGTGCATCCGCCGGGCCCGCTCCGCGCTGCCGAGGTCGAGGGTCTCGGTCAGCACGTCGAGGAACGAGGCGAACGTGTCGGTCGCTGTCGTCATGGCCCCACCCTGCCCGTGCGGTGCCGCAGGCGCTTGACCGTCCTTGTGCAGTCGTGCGCGCGGCCCAGGTGGGCAGTATCGCCGTCAGGCGGGCTCGGAGACCAGCCCCAGCTCGGCGACCGAGGCGAGCGACTCGTTGCGCGGCAGGACCCGCACGGTGTAGCCGAACGCACCGGAGCGGTCGAGCCGCACGTCGGCGTCGAAGCGGTGCCGGTTGCCCTCGTAGGACTCCGACACGTGCATCGAGGTGGCCACCTGGTCGAGCAGGTCGTCGTCGGCGCCGGGGCGGCCGTGGACGACCTGCACCTCGACGTCGTCCGCGGACAGGTCGCCCAGGGCGACGTAGGCCCGCACGGCCAGCGTGGCGCCGACCTCGGCCGCGTCGCCGACGCCGTCTGACTCCACGTGCTCGACCCGGACCGAGCCCCACGCACCGCGCACGTGCTGCTTCCACTGCGCGAGCTCGCGGGCGCCGGTGTAGTCGGAGTTGAGGGCGCGCGAGGTCTGCGCCGCGGGGGCGTACAGCTCGCGGACGTAGTCGCGCACCTGGCGGGTGGCGAGCACCTTGGGGCCGAGCGACTTGAGGGTGTGGCGCACCATCTCCAGCCAGCGCGAGGGCACGCCCTGCTCGTCGACGTCGTAGAAGCGCGGGGCGACCTCGTTCTCGATGAGGTCGTAGAGCGCGGTCGCCTCGAGGTCGTCACGACGGTCCTGGTCGTCGACGCCGTCGGCGGACGGGATCGCCCAGCCGTTGTTGCCGTCGTACCACTCGTCCCACCAGCCGTCGAGGATGGAGAGGTTGAGGCCACCGTTGAGGGCGGCCTTCATGCCCGACGTGCCGCACGCCTCGTAGGGGCGCAGCGGGTTGTTGAGCCACACGTCGCAGCCGGGGTAGAGCGGCTGCGCCATCGCGATGTCGTAGTTGGGCAGGAACACGATGCGGTGCCGGACCTCGGGGTCGTCGGCGAAGCGGACCATCTCCTGGATGAGCTTCTTGCCGCCGTCGTCGGCCGGGTGCGACTTGCCGGCGATGACCAGCTGCACCGGGCGCTCGGGGTCGAGCAGCAGCCGCTTGAGGCGCGCGGGGTCGCGCAGCATCAGGGTGAGGCGCTTGTACGACGGCACGCGGCGCGCGAAGCCGATCGTCAGGACGTCGGGGTCCAGCGCCGTCTCGATCCAGCCGAGCTCGGCGGGGGCGAACCCGCGCTTGGCCGACGACTTGGCCAGGCGGGCCCGGGCGTCGTCGACGAGGCGGGCGCGCAGGGTGCGCTTGAGCTCCCACAGGCGCTTGCCGTCGATGCGGTCGACCAGCGGCCACAGGCCGTCGGTGTCGTCGCCGTCGACGTCGGCTCCGAGCTCGGCGGCGAGGTCGAAGATCTCGCGGGCGATCCAGCTGGGGCCGTGGACGCCGTTGGTGACCGAGCCGATCGGGACCTCGGCCTCGTCGAACGCCGGCCAGAGCCCGTTGAACATGCCGCGCGACACGTGGCCGTGCAGCTGGGAGACGCCGTTGGCGCGCTGGGCGAGGCGGAAGCCCATGACGGCCATGTTGAAGACCGCGGCGTCGCCGCTCTCGTAGTCCTCCGCGCCGAGGGCGAGCACCCGGTCGGCGGGCACGCCGGGGGTCGGGGACGCCTCGCCGCCGAAGTACTGCTGGACCAGCTCGCGGGGGAAGCGGTCGATGCCGGCCGGCACCGGGGTGTGCGTGGTGAAGACCGTGCCGGCGCGGGAGACCTCGAGCGCGGTGTCGAAGTCGAGGCCGGGACCGCCCTCGCCGACGGTGAGCTCGCGGATCCGCTCGATGCCGAGGAACCCGGCGTGGCCCTCGTTGGTGTGGAAGACCTCGGGCGCGGGCGCTCCGGTGATGCGGGAGTAGACGCGCAGCGCGCGGACGCCGCCGACCCCGAGCAGCAGCTCCTGGCGCAGGCGGTGCTCGGAGTTGCCGCCGTACAGCCGGTCGGTGACGTCGCGGTAGTGCTGCGGGTTCTCCTCGATGTCGGAATCGAGCAGCAGCAGCGGGACGCGGCCGACGTGCGCGACGAAGACCCGCGCCAGCAGCGGCTGGCCGCCGGGCAGGTCGATCGACACGATCGCGCGGGAGCCGTCGGCCTCGCGCAGCAGGGTCAGCGGCAGCTCGTCGGGGTCGAGGACCGGGTAGGTCTCCTGCTGCCAGCCCTCGCGCGACAGCGACTGCTTGAAGTAGCCGTGGCGGTAGAACAGGCCGACACCGACGACCGGGATGCCCAGGTCGGAGGAGGCCTTGAGGTGGTCGCCGGCCAGGATGCCGAGACCTCCGGAGTACTGCGGGAGGACGGCGGTGATGCCGTACTCGGGCGAGAAGTAGGCGATCGAGCGAGGCGCGTCGGCGCCGGCCTTGCGGGCGTACCAGCGCTCGCCGGTGAGGTAGTGCTCCAGGGACTCGGTCGCCACCCGCAGCCGGTCGAGGAAGACGGGGTCACCGGCCAGCTCGTCGAGCCGCGCGGGGCCCACGGCGCCGAGCAGGCGCACCGGGTCGTGGTTGACGTCGGCCCACAGCCGCTCGTCGATCGCCCGGAAGACGTCTTGGGTCTCCGGGTGCCAGGACCAGCGCAGGTTGCCGGCCAGGGTGGCCAGGCCGGCCAGCGGCTCGGGCAGGACAGGACGGACGGTGAATCGTCGGATCGCTCGCACGGACCTGACCGTAGGGCATTTCTTCGATCGATCCAAGAAGCCCGTCGGCACTCTCCGCGGGGCCGCTGGACCAGACCACGCGTAACCCCGGTCCGCGCTGCCCCGTTGGGGGCGCATGACCCGCACCCGTGCCCCGCGCCGCACCGGACTCCTCGCCGGCCTGCTCGCGCTCACCGTGATCGGTGGCCTCTCCCAGCTGCCCGCCGCCGGCAGCACCGCGCCCGCCGCGGCGCCCGACGCCGACGCCGACGCCGTCAGCACCCTCGGCGACCCCGTCGACGCCCTCGGCGACCGCGACCTGCGCGGCACCGCCGCCCCTCTCGCCGCTCAGCGCAGGGCCGTCGCGGCGCTCGGAGCGGCCGCCGTCCGCTGGAACGACCTCGGCACCCCGGCCTCGATCCTGCCCACGGGCGGCTCCCTGGGCGAGGCGCCCGGTGACCCCGCCGCCGGCGCCCGCGCCTGGCTGCGCGCGCACGCCGCCGCCTTCGGCCTCACCGCCGCCCAGGTGGACGACCTGGAGCTGGTCAACGCGCAGCGCCTCGCCGGCAGCGACGCCCGCGCCGTCCTCCTGCGCCAGCAGTTCGACGGCCTCCCGGCCGCCGCCGGCGGCATGGTCACCGTCGGGGTCGCCGGCGGCCAGGTCCGCTACGTCTCGTCGTCGCTGGCGCGCAGCCGCACCTCGTCGGTCCCGGCCGCGGCGCTGAGCCCCGCTCCAGGGCTGGCTGGCCGCGGCCGCCGACGCGGGACTGCCGCGGGTGGACGCCGCCTCCGTCGACGTCGTCGGAGCCGCCACCGGCTGGACCCGCCTCACGGTCCCGGGCCTCGCCCAGGAGCAGCAGGTCCGTCTGCGGGCCCTGCCGATGGCCGACGGCACCGTCCGCCCGGTCCTCGAGGCCAACGTCGTGGACGTCTCGCGCGGCGCGGCGTCGGCGTACACCTCGCTGGTCGACGCGGTCACCGGCGACGTGCTGGTGCCGGCGCAACCAGGTCGAGCAACGCGACGTACGACAACCTGTTCACCGGGACGGTCACCGCGACCGAGTGCGGCCCGCGGCACGCCTTCGAGCTCACCGACGACCTGACCCGCTCGATCAACGCCGTCGCCGTGGCGCTGCCCGCCGACGACGTGACCCTCAAGGTCTGGGGACCGGGCGACGCGCTGCTCGGCACCTACGACCTCGGCACCAGCCCGGAGGTCGCGACGTACGCCTCGGACGCGATCCCGGCCGGCACCTACTCCGTCCAGGTCTGCCCCTTCGACGCCGCCTCGGTGGTGCTGGGCCAGTACACCCTCGCCGTCTCCACGAGCGACACCGCCACCCCGGGGACGGGCGAGGTGGGCTTCGAGCCCCGCTGGCGCTACTTCCCCGCCAACCCGACGCTGGACTCCCCCACCGAGACGCCCACCAACAGCGTCGTCGGGTGCTGGACGGTGCCCGGCGACGGCTGTGACACCCCGCCCGGAACGCTCGCCAACATCGCGGCCTTCGGCCCCTGGGACACGATCGCCGCGGGCCTGTCCAGCGCCACGACCGTCGGCAACAACGCCAACACCCACGAGGCGTGGCTGAACCCGCTGGCGCCCGGGGGGCCGGCCCAGGCGCCGGTCTCGCCGACCCGCGACTACACGACGGACTTCACCGACGCCTGGAACAACTCGCGCTGCGACCCCGACGAGCTGGTCCCCGGCGGCAACGACATCGACGCCTCGGTCACCAACCTGTTCGTCGCGCACAACCGCATGCACGACTTCAGCTACTACCTCGGCTTCACCGAGGACAACTACAACCTGCAGACCGACAACGGGGGTCGGGGCGGCGTCGCGGGCGACCCGGAGGTCGGCAACGCCCAGGCGGGCGCCATCACCGGCTCCAACTCCACGACCGGGCTCGGTCGCGACAACGCCAACCAGATCGCCCTGCAGGACGGCATACCCGGCATCACCAACCAGTACCTGTTCCAGCCGATCGCCGGCGCCTTCTACGCCCCGTGCACCGACGGCGGCCTCGACATGGGCATCGTCGGCCACGAGTACACCCACGCCATCACCAACCGGATGGTCGGCGGCCCCGACGAGGGGCTGACCTCCGAGCAGGGTGGGGCGATGGGCGAGTCGTGGGGCGACCTGGTCGCCGCGGAGTACCACCACGAGCACGGCTACAGCAACGGCGGCAACACCTGGGCCGTCGGTGCCTACGCCACCGGCAACCTCGACACCGCCATCCGCGACTACGCCATCGACCGCAACCCGCTCAACTACTCCGACTACGGCTTCGACACCACCGGACCCGAGGTGCACGCCGACGGGGAGATCTGGAACGGCACCATGTGGGAGGTCCGCCAGGCCCTCGTCGACGCGTACGACGCCTCGTTCGACCACGAGGACAGAGCCCTGCAGCTGCGGTGCGCGCAGGCGACGCGCCATGCCAGCCCCGTCGCGGCCGAGGCCTGCCCCGGCAACCGGCGCTGGTTGCAGCTGATGTTCGACTCGTTCCTGCTCCAGCAGGGAGCCACCTCGATGCTCGACGCCCGCGACGCGATGCTGGCGGCGGACCGGATGCGCTTCGGCGGCGTCGACCAGGACCTGATGTGGAAGGCCTTCGCCCGCCGCGGCATGGGCGTGGACGCGTCGGTCACCTCAGCCGACGACGACCAGCCGGTGCCGAGCTTCGCGGCCCCGGCCGGCAACACGGCCGTCACCTTCACCACGGCCGGCGCGGCGCGGGTCTACGTGGGCGACTACGAGGCCCGCGTCACCCCGGTCGCCGACACCGACACCGCCTCTCCGCTGGGCGCGACCGCGTCGTTCACACCGGGGACCTACGACATGCTCGCGGTCTCCCCCGACCACGGCTTCACGCGGTTCACGCTGACCGTCCCCGCGGGCGGCGGCGCCCTCACCGTGCCGGTGGCCGACGAGCTCAACGTCGCGTCCGCCGCCGCGGGCGCCTCGGTCATCGGCGCCACCGAGGGGTCCCGCAACCCCGAGGCCCTCATCGACGGCACCGAGGCCACGAACTGGGGCGGCGTCACCGCGGGCAACGTCGACACCACGCGACCGTCGGTGGCCGTCGACCTCGCCGGCGACGTCCAGACGGTCCGCCGGGTGGGGGTCAGCGCCTACCTGACCCCCGCCCCGGCGAGCGACAGCACCGTGCCGCTCGCCCAGGAGGACCCCGACTCCGGCTCGCGCTTCACCGCCCTGCGGCAGTTCGCCCTCGAGGCCTGCACGACCGGGTGCGGGTCCGCCGACGCCACGTGGACGCGGTTCTACACCTCGCCCGCCGACGCCTTCCCCGGCGTCAAGCCGCGGCCCGTGGCGCCGGCGCTGACGATGCGCGAGTTCGACGTGCCCGACACCGAGGCCTCCGCCGTGCGCCTGGTGACGCTCCACAACCAGTGCACCGGCGGCCCGGACTTCGCCGGCGAGCAGGACGACGACCCGCTCAACGACACGGACTGCGCCACCGCGTCGGACCGCGGCACGATCGTGCACGCCGCCGAGCTGCAGGTCTTCGCCACCCCCACCGGCGGCACCGGCGAGACCGGCACCAGCGGGACCGGTGGCGCCGGCACCGGCACCGGCACCGGTACGGACGGCACCGGCACCGGCGGCACCGGTACGGACGGCACCGGCACCGGTGGGACCGGGACCGGGAGCACCGGTTCGACCGGCGGCAGCACCGCCGGCACACCCGCGCGGGTGAGCACGTCGGTGCGTCTCCGGATCCGCCGGGCGGTGCAGACCAGGGCCAACGCGGCCCCGGTGATCAAGGCACGCCTGCGGCTCGACGGCACCCGGACCGACCGCCTCGGCCACTGGGTCGTGAAGGTCGACGGACGCCGGTACGCGAAGACCAGGGTCGGCCGGTTGACCCTGAGACTGCGGGTCTCGCGGCCCCTGGCGCCCGGCAGGCACCGGGTGCGGGTGGTCTTCCGACCGGCCGATCGCGGGGCCTTCGCGCCGTCCAGGTCGACGCTCCGGCGGATCGTCGTACGCCGCTGAGGCACACGCCGCGAGGGCGGGCCGGGGTCGGGACGGCGGTGAGACGTCCCGGCCTCGGCTTGCATGCGGCACCCGGGTTCGAAAGTGTGGGCGCATGGTTGGACGCATACCCGTCATGGACGTCTCCCCCGTCGTCGATCTCGGCCGCCAGGCGGCCAAGGCCACCATCGGCGAGCCGCTGCCCGTCCGCGCGTCCGTGTTCCGGGAGGGACACGACCAGCTGAGCGCCGAGGTCGTGCTGACCGACCCGTCCGGCGCCCGCCGCGCCCCGGTGCGGATGGTCAAGCACGCGGAGGTGCCCGACCGGTACGACGCGTGGGTCACCCCCGACCGCGAGGGGTCGTGGACGTTCGAGATCGTCGCGTGGTCCGACCCGCTGGCCACCTGGGAGCACGACGCCGGACTCAAGATCCCGGCCGGCGTCGACGTCGAGCTGATGTTCACCGAGGGCCGCCTGCTCCTCGAGCGCGTGGTCGCGTCCGGCGACCTCGACGCCCACGAGAGGTCCGTGGCCGCCGGCGCCGCCCAGGCCGCGGGTGACACCGCCCGCCCGGTCGAGGCCCGCCTGGCCGCGATGCAGAGCCCCGAGCTGTGGGACGTCCTGGGCAGGCACCCGCTGCGCGAGCTCGTCTCGACCGAGGGCCCCTACCCGTTGTACGCCGACCGCACCCGTGCGCTCTTCGGCAGCTGGTACGAGTTCTTCCCCCGCTCCGAGGGCGCGACCCAGGACGCGAGGACCGGCACGGTCACCTCCGGCACGTTCCGTACCGCGGCGCAGCGGCTCGACGCCGTGGCCGACATGGGCTTCGACGTCATCTACCTGCCGCCCATCCACCCGATCGGCGAGGTCAACCGCAAGGGCCCCAACAACACCCTGACCCCCGGGCCCGAGGACACCGGCTCACCGTGGGCGATCGGCAGCAAGGACGGCGGCCACGACGCCATCCACCCCGACCTGGGCGACTTCGACGACTTCGACGCCTTCGTCGCCCGCGCCGGCGAGCTCGGCCTCGAGGTGGCGCTCGACCTCGCCCTGCAGGTGGCGCCCGACCACCCGTGGGTCACCAGCCACCCGCAGTTCTTCACCACCCGCGCCGACGGCTCCATCGCCTACGCCGAGAACCCGCCGAAGAAGTACCAGGACATCTACCCGGTCAACTTCGACAACGACCCCACCGGCATCTGCCGCGAGGTGCTGCGCATCGTGCGGCTGTGGATGTCGCACGGTGTGCGGATCTTCCGCGTCGACAACCCGCACACCAAGCCGCTGGCCTTCTGGGAGTGGCTGCTCAAGGAGGTGCGTCGCACGGACCCCGACGTCCTCTTCCTGTCCGAGGCGTTCACCCGGCCGGCGATGATGCACGGCCTCGGCGCCGTCGGCTACCACCAGAGCTACACCTACTTCACGTGGCGCACCGGCAAGCGCGAGCTCGAGGACTACCTCACCGAGGTCGCCACCGAGTCCGACCACCTGATGCGGCCGAACTTCTTCGTCAACACCCCCGACATCCTGCACGCCTACCTGCAGTACGGCGGCCCGGCGGCGTTCAAGATCCGCGCGGCCGTCGCGGCGACCGGCTCCCCGAGCTGGGGCGTCTACGCCGGCTACGAGCTCTTCGAGCACGTGGCGGTCAAGCCGGGCAGCGAGGAGTACCTCGACTCCGAGAAGTACCAGATCCGGATCCGCGACTGGGAGGCCGCCGGGGCCGAGGGCCGCACCCTGGCGCCGTACCTCACCCGGCTCAACGAGATCCGCCGTGCGCACCCGGCGCTGCAGCTGCTGCGCAACCTGACGGTGCACGGCAGCGACGACGACCACGTGCTGGTCTACTCCAAGAAGCACGGCGACGACGTCGTCCTCGTCGTGGTCAACCTCGACCCGCACGGCACCCGGGAGACCACGGTCCACCTCGACATGTCCGCCCTCGGGCTCGACTGGCACGACTCGTTCGTCGCGCACGACGAGATCACCGGCGACGAGTGGAGCTGGAGCGCCCACAACTACGTCCGTCTCGACCCCGGCCACGAGCCGGCCCACATCATCTCGGTCAGGAGGCCCCGTTGACGACCACCGGTGACCGCACCCCCGCCACCACCGCCGCCGACGTCACCATCGCCCACCACAGCGACGAGTTCGAGGACACCTCGACCACCGCGGCGACCCCGGACTGGTTCAAGACGGCGGTCTTCTACGAGGTGATGGTCCGCTCGTTCCGCGACTCCAACGGCGACGGCGTCGGTGACTTCAAGGGGCTCATCGAGAAGCTCGACTACCTGCAGTGGCTGGGTGTCGACTGCCTGTGGGTGCCGCCGTTCTTCAGCTCACCGCTGCGCGACGGCGGGTACGACGTCGCCGACTACACCGACATCCTCCCCGAGTGCGGCACCGTCGAGGACTTCCACGAGTTCCTCGACGAGTGCCACAAGCGCGACATCCGGGTGATCGTCGACTTCGTCATGAACCACACGAGCGACGCGCACCCGTGGTTCCAGGCCAGCCGCGAGGACCCCGAGGGCCCGTACGGCGACTTCTACGTCTGGTCCGACACCGACGAGCTCTACGAGGACGCGCGCGTCATCTTCGTCGACACCGAGCCGTCCAACTGGACGTGGGACCCGGTGCGCCAGCAGTACTACTGGCACCGGTTCTTCCACCACCAGCCCGACCTCAACTTCGACAACCCGCAGGTCCACGACGCGATCATGGACGCGATGGCGTTCTGGCTCGACATGGGCCTCGACGGCTTCCGCCTCGACGCGGTGCCCTACCTCTACGAGCGTCCCGGCACCAACGGGGAGAACCTCAAGGAGACCCACGACTTCCTCAAGAAGTGCCGACGCTTCGTCGACGACAACTACCCCGGCCGGGTGCTGCTCTGCGAGGCCAACCAGTGGCCCGCCGACGTCGTGGAGTACTTCGGCGACGCCAGCGTCGGCGGCGACGAGTGCCACATGGCGTTCCACTTCCCGGTGATGCCGCGCATCTTCATGGCCGTGCGTCGCGAGTCGCGCTTCCCCATCTCGGAGATCCTCGAGCAGACCCCGGAGATCCCCGACAACTGCCAGTGGGGGATCTTCCTGCGCAACCACGACGAGCTGACGCTCGAGATGGTGAGCGACGAGGACCGCGACTACATGTGGGAGGAGTACGCCAAGGACCCGCGGATGAAGGCCAACATCGGCATCCGTCGGCGGCTGGCCCCGCTCCTCGACAACGACATCAACCGGATGGAGCTCTTCACCGCGCTGCTCCTCTCCCTCCCCGGCTCGCCCGTCCTGTACTACGGCGACGAGATCGGCATGGGCGACAACATCTGGCTCGGTGACCGCGACGGCGTACGCACCCCGATGCAGTGGACCCCGGACCGCAACGCCGGGTTCTCCTCCGCCACCCCGGGGCGGCTGCACCTGCCGGCCATCCAGGACCCGGTCTACGGCTACCAGTCGGTCAACGTCGAGGCACAGCTGGAGAACTCCTCCTCGCTGCTGCAGTGGACCCGCCGGCTGGTGCACGCCCGCCGGCGCCACCACGCGTTCGGGCTCGGGACCTTCACCGACCTCGGCGGCTCCAACCCGTGCGTGCTGTCCTACGTGCGCGAGCACGTCGACGAGGACGGCAACCGCGACGTCATCCTGTGCATCAACAACCTGTCCCGCTTCCCGCAGCCGGTCGAGCTCGACCTGCGCCACTGGGAGGGCATGGTCCCCGTCGAGCTGCTCGGCGGCGTACCGTTCCCCCGCATCGGCGAGCTGCCGTACCTGCTCACCCTGGGTGGCTACGGCTTCTACTGGATGCGACTCGTCGAGGAGGGGGGCCACCCGTGACCGACACCCTGCGCGACTTCATCGCCGACGCCCGCTGGTTCGGCGGCAAGGGCCGCAGCTGGGAGCTGACCGGCGTACGCCGCGTCGGCGAGCTCCCCGACCCGCCGCCGGGCCTGCACGTCACCATCGAGCTCGCCGAGCTGACCTACACCGGGAGCGACGGGAGCGTCGAGACCGAGCTCTACCAGCTCCCGCTGGCCTACTACACCGACCACCAGGAGCGCATCGAGCACGCCTCGGTGGGCGAGTGGGACGACCCGGACTTCGGCCACGTGTTCGTCTACGACGCGCTGCACGACCGCCAGGCGATGGGGCTGTGGCTGCGGGCCTTCGCCGAGGTCACCGACGGCCGGGTCACCCGCGACCAGCTGGCGTTCCACCGTGTGGAGGGTCACGAGCTCGACCTCAGCGTCCACTCGACGCTCTTCAGCGGCGAGCAGTCCAACTCGTCGGTGGCCTTCGGCGAGGACTCGCTGATGAAGGTGTTCCGCAAGGTCACTCCGGGGGTCAACCCGGACATCTCGATCCACGAGGTGCTCACCCGGGCCGGCTCGGAGCACGTGGCCGCGCTCTACGGCTGGCTCGACGTGGTCGACGACGAGGCCGACACCACCATCCAGCTGGCCATGCTCCAGCAGTTCCTGCGGACCGCCTCCGACGGCTGGGAGCTCGCACTCTCCAGCGTGCGCAACCTCTTCGCCGAGGCCGACCTGCACGCCGACGAGGTCGGCGGCGACTTCGCCGGCGAGGCCGCCCGGCTCGGGACCGCGCTCGCGGAGACGCACGCGACGCTGGCCACCCACTTCCCCGTCACGACCCGCACGGCCGCCGAGACGTCCGAGCTGGCCGACGCCATGCGCGGTCGGCTCGACGCCGCGCTGGACGTCGTGCCCGGCCTGGCCGAGCACGCGGCGGCGCTGCGGGCGACGTACGACGCCCTGGCCGCCCTCGGCGAGGTGACCGTCCAACAGGTCCACGGCGACCTGCACCTGGGTCAGACCCTGCGGACCGTCAGGGGCTGGAAGATCGTGGACTTCGAGGGCGAGCCGGTCAAGCCGCTGGCCGAGCGGATGCTGCCGGACTCCCCGTGGCGCGACGTCGCGGGCATGCTGCGGTCCCTGGACTACGCCCCGCGCGTGGTCATGATGACGGGCTTCGCGGCCGATCCGGGCGAGGGCATCGAAGACCAGCAGTCCTACCGCGCGACCGAGTGGTCGGCGCGCAACTCCACCGCGTTCCTGGCGGCCTACGCCGGGCGCGACCTCACCGCCGACGAGCAGACCCTGCTCTCGGCCTACGTGGCCGACAAGGCCGTCTACGAGGCGGTCTACGAGGCCCGCAACCGGCCGACGTGGGTGGGCATCCCGCTCGACGCGCTGGCCAGGATGGAGCAGGCATGAGCACTCCCAGCACCCCCCGCACCCCGGCCGGCACCACGCCCGGGACCGGCGCCGCACCCGTGAGCGCGCCCGCGACCGGCACCGCCCCCGCGGCCGGCACCGCCCCCACGGCCGGGACCACCGACCCCAGCCAGCCGGGCGAGCTCGACATCCACCTCATCAACGAGGGCCGCCACGAGGAGCTGTGGAAGGTCCTCGGCGCGCACCCCACCGCGGACGGCACGGCCTTCCGCGTGTGGGCGCCCAACGCACTCGAGGTCCAGGTCGCCGGCGAGTGGGCGGGCTGGGACGGCTCGCGGCACCCGATGACCCGGGTGGGCGACTCCGGCGTGTGGCACGTCCTGGTCCCCGAGGCCGGCATCGGCTCGCAGTACAAGTACCGCCTGCGCGGCGCCGACGGCGCCTGGACCGACCGCGCCGATCCGATGGCGTTCTACGCCGAGAAGCCGCCGAGCTCGGCCTCCATCGTCTGGGCCTCGGACTACCAGTGGGACGACGACGAGTGGCTGGCCGCCCGCGCCACCAAGCAGCCGGTCGACGAGCCGATGGCGATCTACGAGATGCACCTCGCCTCCTGGCGTCGCCACTACCCGCAGGACGGGCAGGCCGGCGAGATCTACGCCTGGGACGAGATCGCCGACGCCCTGGTCCCCTACCTCGACGACCTCGGCTTCACCCACGTCGAGCTGATGCCGGTGATGCAGCACCCGTTCGGCGGCTCGTGGGGCTACCACGTCACGTCGTACTTCGCCCCCGACGCCCGCTTCGGCGACCCCGACGGGCTCAAGCGGCTCATCGACCGGCTGCACCAGGCCGGCATCGGCGTCATCCTCGACTGGGTGCCCGGCCACTTCGCCACCGACGAGTGGGCCCTGGCCCGCTTCGACGGCACCCCGCTCTACGAGGACCCCAACCCGCAGCGCGGCTGGCACAAGGAGTGGGGCTCCCACATCTTCAACTTCGGGCGCCACGAGGTGCGCAACTTCCTCTACGCCAACGCGCTGTACTGGCTCGAGGAGTACCACGCCGACGGCCTGCGCGTGGACGGCGTCGCCTCGATGCTCTACCTCGACTACGGCCGCGAGCACGGCGAGTGGACCCCCAACAAGCACGGCGGCCGGGAGAACCTCGAGGCGGTGCAGTTCCTCCAGGAGATGAACGCCACCGTCTACAAGCGGGTGCCCGGCGCGGTGACCATCGCCGAGGAGTCGACCGCGTGGCCGGGGGTGACCGGACCGACGTCCGACGGCGGCCTGGGCTTCGGCTTCAAGTGGAACATGGGCTGGATGCACGACTCCCTGGGCTACGCGTCCAAGGACCCGATCTACCGCAGCCACCACCACGGCCAGATGACCTTCTCGCTGGTCTACGCGTTCACCGAGAACTACGTGCTGCCCATCAGCCACGACGAGGTCGTCCACGGCAAGGGGTCGCTGCTGCGCAAGATGCCGGGCGACCGGTGGCAGCAGCTGGCCAACCTGCGCGCCTACCTCGCCTTCATGTGGGCGCACCCGGGCAAGCAGCTGCTCTTCATGGGCGCCGAGATCGGCCAGGAGTCGGAGTGGGCGGAGTCCCGCGAGCTCGACTGGTGGCTGCTCGAGCACCCGGAGCACTCCGGCGTGCACGCCATGGTCCGCGACATGAACGCGGCGTACGTCGCCTCGGGCGCCCTGTGGGGACGCGACAACTCGCCCGAGGGCTTCGAGTGGCTCGACGCCAACGACGCGAACCGCAACGTCTTCTCGTTCGTACGCCGCTCCCCCGGCGAGCCCGACGTCGTGTGCGTCGCCAACTTCGCCGCCGTGCCCCACGAGGGGTACCGGCTGCCGCTGACGGCCACCGGTCGCTGGACCGAGGTCCTCAACACCGACGCCTCCGCCTACACCGGCTCCGGTGTCGGCAACCTCGGTGCGGTGCAGGCCGTCGAGGGCAGCAGCGGCGGCAGCCACCACCCGGCGTACGCCGACATCGTGGTGCCGCCGCTGGCCACCGTGTGGTTCCGTCACGAGGGCCACGGGTCGACCTGACGCAAGGGCCCCACGGGCCGGGCCCGAGGTCCGGACCGTGGGGCGGCCACGCCCGCCGAAATCAGGTCACTGCAGGTGGATCATCTCGATCATGCCCATCAGCGCGTGCGGCATCCCGCCCATCTTCGGGTCCGGCATGAAGCACAGGACGACGTACTGGCCCGGGGGCAGGTCGTACTTCACTGTCATGGCGCGGTGTGCCGAGATCACGTCCGTGTCCAGCGTGGCCGGCAGGGCCCAGTCGGGCGGCCCGGAGTCCTCAGGCCCCTGGAACGTCTCGAGCACCTGCTCCACCGTGGTGCCCTCCTCGACCTGCTGCATCGACAGGAAGTGCAGCACCGGCGTGGTGGCCTTGCTCTTGAACATCAGCGTGCCGCGGGCCGGCAGGGTGGTGCTGCCGCTCCACCCGGGTCCGTCGGTGGCGACGATCTTGCCGTCGACGTGGGGCGTCTTCGTCCGCCGCTTCGACCCCACGGTGAACATCGTGGGCTCGGAGATGCGGTTGCCGACGAGCAGGGCGAAGTACCTGCCCGGGTGCGGGAAGACGATCGTCCCGGTGCCTCCGGGAGCCAGGCCCCCGAGAGCGTCGGTCTTGGCGTAGACGCGCTTGATGGCCTTCGCGTTGTTGGTGTTGAAGCCCCGGAGGTCCTTGAGGAACGTCGGCATGGTGTAGCCGGCCTTCAGGGACGCGAACGTGATGGTGTTGCGGCCCTTGCCCTTGACCACGATCTTGGCGCGTCCGGCGTGCAGGCGCTTGACGCCCTTCAGCGAGACTCCGTGCTTGGTCACCGTGGCGGTGATCGTGGGGGTGGCCGCCCTGGCGTGCTCGGCCGATGGGGCTGTCGCTGCCGACGTCGACGTCGGCATCGCGAGAGCCGTCGCGCAGACACCGGCGATGGCGGTGCGCACGAGCAGGTTGATCCGCATGATTTCCCTCCGTAGCTGCGTGTGCGAGGTCGACGTACGCCGGCCCTGAGATTTCCCACGCTGGCACGGATCGGGGTTGTCACCCTGCTCATGCAGGAAACACCCGCGTATTGGGGATGACTCGTCGCTCCCCATCGTGCACACTGCCGCGCCCAGATGAACGGGGCCACCGCCGTCCCGCACGGCGCTGCGCCACGGGCCGGAAGGGTCCGGTCCGTGGCGCAGCGTCGGTCACAGGCTGTGTGCCCTCAGGAGAGATGAATCATCTTGAGCATGCCCATGAGCGCGTGAGGCATCCCGCCCATGTTCGGGTCGGGGAAGAAGCACATCACCACGTACTGGCCCGCGGGCAGCTTGTAGTCGACCGTCATGCTCCGGCCCGGGCTCAGGGACCCCGTCTCCAGGCTCGCCGGCAGGACGAAGTCGGGCGGCGGACCCTGCTCCTCGCTCTGCAGGAACTCGAGCACCTGGTCGGTCGTGGTGCCCTCGGCGACCTGCTGGAGGATCACGAAGTGCGGCGTGGTCCGGTCCGCGTTCTTGAACAGGAAGGTGCCCTTGGCCGCGAGCTGGCTGGAGCCGCCCCACGCAGGACCGGTGCGGCCGATGATCTTGCCGTCCGTCCTGGGCGTCGGAGCCTTGCGGAGCGCACCCGCCCGGAACTCGGCGTGACCTCGTGACGAGAACGAGAACACCGTGTAGTCGCCAGCCTTCGGCAGCACGATCGTTCCGGTGCCCCCCGGCTGGATGCCGCCCAGGATCTGGGTGTTCGCCAGGGCGCGCTTGAACGCCTTGATGTCGCCCTTCTTGTCGAACTTGCCGACGTCCTTGCTGAAGTCGCCGAAGTCATAGCCGTTCTTGAACATCAGGATCTCGGCGACACCCTTCCCGGTGACCTTGACCTTGATCCGGCCGGCGTGCAGGCCCTTGGCGCCACGGACGGTGATCGCCTTCTTGGCGACCTTGATGGAGATGGACTGCATGGCCGCCTCGGCGCGCGCCGGGGCGGCCGTCGACGTCGTGGGCACCAGGAGTGGTACCGCCACCAGCGTGGAGACGCACGCCACGGCGATCCCCGCGCGTGCTGACCTGAGCAACCGCATGAGCGACTCCTTGGGACGGAAATGGGCCTTTACACTGCTCCCGCTCGTCGGACCGGATCGGACACGGCCCGGCCATTTCCCCAGTGCTGGGGATGACCCACGGCGTGAACCGTGAGTTCACTGATCTGATGGCGACGGTTCGGACGAGGGGTGCGCGTCGGCGGCGACGGATCGGCTGGCTGGCCGGTCTGGCCGGCCTCGTCCTGGCCGTGGGGGGTGCCCTGGGTGCGGCGCCACCGTCCGCTCCCCCGGCCGGGGCCGCCCTCGCGGGCACGTCCGTCACCATCCTCATCGAGCGCGGTGACGCCGCCCACGGATTCTCCACGCCCACGGTGGAGGTGGTCGGCGACGGCACCCTCAGCGTCACCAACCTCGACACCTACGACCACACCGTCACCTCGGTCGCCGTGGACTCGACCGGAGCTCCGCTCTTCGACGTCAAGGTCCTGCACGGCACCACGGTGGCGATCCCCGCGGCCGACGGGCTGGCGTCCGGGAGCTACGAGTTCTACTGCCGGTTCCACCCCAACATGCGAGGCACGCTCGTCGTCGACCGCGACGGGGGCGGCACGACGGGGGTGGAGCCGGACTTCGACCAGTCCCTCGTCGTCCCGGCCGTGCTCACCGGGTCACACATCCGCCTGCGCATGCGCGAGGCGGGCGTCCGGACCCTGCCCACCGGACCCCGCACCCGGATGTGGACCTACGCCGGCACGTGGCCCGGTCCCACGATCACGCGAACGGCGGGCCGTGACACCCGTGTCACCTTCGTCAACGACCTGCCCCGAGGCGCCGGGGCCGTCACGGTCCACCTCCACGGCGACCACCACGCGGCGAAGGACGACGGCCAGCCCACCCGGTTCCTGGTCCACCGCGGCGGGTCGCGCACCTACCACTATCCCCTGACGTACGGCGGGCAGCCCGAGCCCAGCTCGTTCTTCTGGTACCACGACCACCGGATGGACCACACCGCGCGCAACAACTGGCGCGGCCTGCAGGGGATGTTCATCGTCAAGGACGCCACCAGCCGGGGGCTCCGCCTGCCGACGGGGTCGCACGACGTACCGCTGATGGTGGCGGACCGCTCGTTCGCCGAGGGCAACCGGCTGGCCAACCCCTTCGCGGCCGGGCCGCAGATGGTGCACCACCACGGCGAGATGCGCTTCACCGGCGAGCACGCCCCACCCAACGACGCGACGACCGGCACGCACGTGCTGGTCAACGGTCGCTACCTCCCCCACCTCGACGTCACGGCCACGCGCTACCGGCTGAGGCTGCTCAACGCGTCGAGCGCGTCGGCGTACACCTTCGCCCTCTCCGACGGTCGGCCACTCATCCAGATCGGCACCGGCGACGGCCTGCTGCCCCGGCCGGTCGCCCGCACGGGCCTGCTGCTGGGCCCGGCCCAGCGGGCCGACGTCCTGGTGGACTTCCACGGCGAGGAGGGATCACGCGTGGTCCTCCGGTCGGTGCCCCGCACCGACGGCTCCACCGGGACGGGGAGCCGGACCGCGCCGCTGATGCAGTTCCGGGTCCAGGGCGCCGCGCGGGACCGCTCCCTGCTGCCCACCCGGCTCCCGACCCCCGAGCTGGTCCGGGCACCGCGCCGGGTGAGCAAGACCTGGACGTTCGACCTGACCGGCAACCCGCGCACCGGGAGCGCGTGGACGATCAACGGTCGCACCTTCGACCCCGACCGGGTGGACCACCGGGCCCGGCTGGGCACCGTCGAGCGGTGGCGGTTGCGCAACACCAGCGACGTGACCCACTACGTGCACATCCATGCCGAGCAGTGGCGCACGCTGCTGCGTGACGGCAAGCGCCCGCCGCCCTGGGAGCGCGGTCTGGAGGACACCTGGAAGCTGGACCCGGGCGAGGTCGTCGAGGTCGCCGCCCGGTTCACCGACTACACCGGCCCGTTCATGATCCACTGCCACATGCTCGACCACGAGGACCACGGGATGATGGCGCGCTTCGACGTCGTGGGGTGAGGGCCGGCGCCCCTGCCGAGGTCCGGCCCCGTGAGCTGCACACCCGCTGGCTAGGGTGGCCGCGTGAGCCAGCCGATCACCGTGACGACGGTCGCCGAGGGGGTCGCCCGACTCGTCTGGAGCGCCGACACCACGATCGACGAGGTACGCCGCGAGGTCGCCCTCGCGCTCGTCGACCACCCGCGCGTCGAGACGCTGGTCGACCCCGACGACCAGGGGGCGCAGCGCGCCGCGACGTGGGCGGGCATGCATCGCGAGGGCGTCATGCGCGGCGTCACCGTCGAGGACGGGCCGGTCGACCGCATCGTCTACGCACGGCTCGCGACCGACGCACCGGTCAACGAGCCCGGCGGCTTCCGGGCGCTGCTCAACTCCTTCCTCCCCCGCAAGCGGGCGATCAGCCAGATGCTGGTGCGCGACCCCGACGACCGGGTGCTGCTGTGCCAGCTGACCTACAAGCACGACTGGGACCTGCCCGGCGGCGTCGTCGAGGTCGGCGAGTCACCGCGGCTCGCCGCCGCCCGCGAGGTCGAGGAGGAGCTCGGTCTCAGCCTCGAGCCGGGTCCGCTGCTGCTCACCGACTGGCTGCCCGCCGTGGGGTGGCTGGGACGACGCGATCTGCCTGGTCTTCGACGGCGGGGTGCACGAGGCCGGCGTCCTCGACCGGGTGGTCAAGCAGGAGCGCGAGATCCGCGACGTCCGGTTCTGCACGCTCGAGGAGGTGCGCGAGCTGGCGGCCGACTTCACCGCCCGTCGCGTCGAGGCAGCGCTGCGCGTGAGGGCGAGTCACCGAGTCCGCCGCGATCGACTCCGATCGGCCCACGTCCAATGTATCGGTGACTTGTTCCTCGTCTGCACTGCCCAACGCGGCGTAGGAGGTGCAGATGCCTGGGATGACCTGGGTCTTCGACTTTGCCGACGGCAACCGGGACCAGAAGGACCTGCTCGGCGGCAAGGGGGCCAACCTCGCCGAGATGACCAACCTCGGGCTGCCGGTCCCTCCGGGCTTCACCATCACCACGGAGGCCTGCCGGGCCTACCTCGCACATGGCGCCGAGCCCGACGGCCTCGCCGAGCAGGTGAGCGACGCACCTCGCCTCGCTCGAGCAGGCGATGGGCCGTGAGCTCGGGGACGCCGACGACCCGCTGCTGGTCAGTGTCCGGTCGGGGGCGAAGTTCTCGATGCCCGGCATGATGGAGACCGTCCTCAACGTCGGGCTCAACGACGCCTCGGTGGCCGGACTCGCACGCCAGAGCGAGGACGAGCGGTTCGCCATGGACTCCTACCGCCGGCTGCTGCAGATGTTCGGCGGCACCGTGCTCGGCATCGACGCCGAGCACTTCTCCGACGCGCTCGACGCGGCCAAGGACGCCAAGGGCGTCACCGACGACCTCGACCTCGACGTCGACGACCTGCGGGCCCTCGTCGAGACGTTCAAGGGCATCGTGCGCGAGCACGCCGGCATCGAGTTCCCCCAGGACCCGCGCGAGCAGATGGACCGTGCCGATCCGCGCGGTCTTCGACTCGTGGAACACCGACCGCGCGGTCCTCTACCGCCGCCAGGAGCAGATCCCCGAGGACCTCGGCACGGCGGTCAACATCCAGGCGATGGTCTTCGGCAACCGCGGCATGAGACTCGGGCTCCGGTGTCTGCTTCACCCGCGACCCCGCCTCCGGCGACCAGGGCGTGTACGGCGACTACCTCCAGAACGCGCAGGGCGAGGACGTGGTGGCCGGCATCCGCAACACGGTGTCGCTGGCCGACATGGCGAAGGTCGACGAGAAGTCCCACGACGAGCTGCTCGAGATCATGACCACCCTCGAGCACCACTACCGCGACATGTGCGACATCGAGTTCACCGTCGAGCAGGGCAAGCTCTGGATGCTGCAGACCCGGGTCGGCAAGCGCACGCCCGAGGCGGCGTACCGGATCGCCGTGCACATGGTCGACGAGGGCCTGATCGACATGGACGAGGCCCTGCGCCGCGTCACCGGCGACCAGCTGGCCAACCTGATGTTCCCCCGCTTCGACGCCAAGGCCGACGCACGCTGCTGGCCGTCGGCATGAACGCCTCCCCCGGCGCCGCCGTCGGCAAGGCGGTCTTCGACTGGGACGACCGCCGTGGAGTGGGCCGACCGCGGCGAGGACGTCATCCTGGTCCGCAAGGAGACCACCCCGGACGACCTCCACGGGATGATGGTGGCGCGCGGCGTCCTCACCAGCCGGGGCGGCAAGACGTCGCACGCGGCCGTGGTCGCACGCGGCATGGGGCGCACCTGCGTGTGCGGCGCGGAGGCGCTGGACGTCGACACCCGCGAGGGCGAGTTCACCGTCCGCGGCGGCAGGACCGATCCGGGAGGGCGACGTCATCTCCATCGACGGCACCACCGGCGAGGTCTTCGACGGCGCGGTGCCGGTCGTGGACTCCAGCGTGGTGCGCCACTTCGAGGGCGACGAGACCGACGCACCCGGTCGTCGAGGCGGTGTCCCGGCTCATGGAGCACGCCGACTGCCCTGCGGCGGCTGCGCGTGCGCACCAACGCCGACACCGCACCGGACGCCGCCCGGGCGCGCCGCTTCGGCGCCCAGGGCATCGGCCTGTGCCGCACCGAGCACATGTTCCTCGGCGAGCGCCGCCAGCTGGTGGAGAACCTGATCGTCGCCGAGGACGAGGCCGGCCAGGAGGAGGCACTGGCCGAGCTGCTGCCCCTGCAGCGCAAGGACTTCACTGGCGATCTTCGAGGCGATGGACGGACTGCCGGTCACGATCCGCCTCATCGACCCGCCCCTGCACGAGTTCCTCCCGGACATCACCGAGCTCTCCGTCTCGATGGCGGTGGCGGACGTCCGGGGGCACCGCAAGAAGCGGCAGCGCCGGCTCCTCGCCGCGGTCCAGCGGCTGCACGAGTCAGAACCCGATGCTGGGACTGCGCGGCGTACGCCTCGGCATCGTCATCCCGGGCCTCTTCACCATGCAGGCCCGCGCGATCCTCGAGGCGGCCGCCGAGCGCATCCGCAACGGCGGTCGGGCCGAGCCGGAGATCATGATCCCGCTGGTGGCGAGCGTCCGCGAGCTCGACCTGGTCAAGCGCCGCATCGTCGCAGATCGCCCGCGACGTCGAGGCCGAGCTGCACGTCGAGATCCCGCACAAGATCGGGACCATGATCGAGCTGCCCCGCGCCGCGCTGACCGCCGGGTCGATCGCCGGCTCCGCCGACTTCTTCTCCTTCGGCACCAACGACCTGACCCAGATGACCTGGGGCTTCTCCCGCGACGACGTCGAGGCGTCGTTCTTCAGCACCTACCTCGAGCAGGGGGTCTTCCCGGTGTCGCCGTTCGAGTCCCTCGACGTGGACGGCGTCGGCGCGCTGGTACGCAGCGCGGTCACCGACGGACGGGCGGCCAACCCCGACCTGCACCTCGGCGTCTGCGGGGAGCACGGCGGAGACCCGGCGTCGATCCACTTCTTCGACGAGGTCGGGCTCGACTACGTGTCGTGCTCGCCCTTCCGCGTGCCCGTCGCGCGGCTCGAGGCCGGACGGGCGGCGCTGGCCGAGAGCGGGTCCTGAGCGCTGGACGCCGGCTTCAGCGGATGACCTCGAGCGGCCCCTCGTCTGGCGTCGGCGGCTCGACGTGGTCGACCCCTGACTCCCAGGCGAGGTTGTGTGTGGCTTCGGTGTCGCCGGATGACACCGAAGCCACACACATCCCCGGGGACCCGCGGTGAGGCGCCAGCCGTCACGGGCCGTCGAAGAAGATGTGCAGCTCCGAGCGCAGGCCCGGCGTGCTCGACTCCGAGGGCTCGGCGCGGACCGGCTCCGCACCGCTCGGCCACACCTCGACGGCCCGGTACGAGTACCCGTCCTGCGCGACCACCTCGAACGTGAACGACACCGGCTGCCCCACGCCCAGGGTCCGGTGGCCCGCCACCAGCACGGACGAGCAGTGCGCCCAGCAGCCACCCGGGGTGACCTCGGAGTCGATGACTCCCCAGCCCTCGTCGTCGTACCACTCGCGCACCAGTCCCCGTGACGTCACCCCGACAGTCTGACGCCCCGTTCCAGAGCTCAGAAGAGCGCCGAGGCCAGGTTGCGCCGCCCGGCGAGCACCCGCTCGTCGTCGTTGCCCACCGCCGCGAAGAGACCCAGCAGGTGCTCGCGCGCCTTGACCCGGTCGGCGTCCGAGGTCCGGGCGACGAGCGCGACGAGGCGGTTGAAGGCGTCCTCGACGTGGCCGCCGAGCAGGTCGAGGTCGGCGACCAGCGTCTGCGCGTCCACGTCGTCGGGGGCGTCCGCGGCCGCCGCGCGCGCGGTCTGCAGGTCGGCACCCTGGGTGCGGTGGAGGACCTTGGCCATCGCCAGGCCGGCGGCGGCCTCGGAGTCGGCCGGGTTGGCGTCGACGAGCTTCTGGTACTCCGCGACCGCCCGCTCGATGTCGCCCTCGCCGAGGGCGTCCTGCGCGGCGGCGTACCGCGGGTCGACCTGAGGCTCCTCGTCCTCGCCGGCCGCCGGAGCGCCCGAGCGGGGCTGGTGACGACCGGAGATGCCCTGGGCGGTGAGCTGCTGGCCGAGCTGGCCGAAGAGCGTGGAGAGCTCCTCGCGCGTCATCGCGCCGGGGATCGGCTGGGTGACCGGGCGACCGTCGAGGATGACGAGCATCAGCGGCACCTGCGGGATCTGCATCGCCTGGGCGATCTCCGGGGCGGCGTCGATGTCGACGAGGCCCGCCAGCAGGCGGCCCTCCTGGCCCTCGACGACGGCGGCGACGTCGGCGGCGTACGCATCGCTGCCCGGCGCCTGCGTGGCGGAGTGGAAGACCAGCACGACCGGGGCGGTCATGGACTCCTGGAGCATCTGCTGGAAGTTGTCCTGCGTGACGTTCACCGAGTACGACGATCCGCCGGCGGAGCCCGCCGAGGGCGCCGCACCGGCGGCAGGAGCGGACGCCGACCGCTGCAGGCCGGACAGGTCGACGGCACCGGGACGGGAGAAGGGCTGCTGGGTCATGACCCCATTGTCCCCACACACCCGCGATCCGGTCGAACGGGCTCCCGACTCCCCCGCTAGCCTCCTCGCGTGAGCGTTGTCGGCAGGATCGTCGAACGCCACGGCCACAACCTCGTGCTGCTCACCCGATTCGGTCTCGTCGGGGCCAGCGGGGTGGTCGTCAACCTGCTCGTGCTGGTGGTCGTGCGCCGGCTCGGTCCGCACTTCGAGGACGTGGTCGTGGGCATCCCGGCCACTGAGTTCAACGTGCGTTGGTACCACCTGTACTCGACGCTCGCCTTCCTCGTCGCCAACCTGTGGAACTTCCAGCTCAACCGGAGCTGGACCTTCCGCAGCGCGGGCCACTCCCGCTGGTGGCGCGAGTACTGGCCCTTCCTGGCGGTCGGTCTCGTCTGCCAGGCGCTCGGGCTGGTGCTGCTCACCGTGATGCTCCACCCCGGCTCGCCGCTGGCGCTCCCGACGTCGGTGCTCGACGACTCGACCGGACTGCGCAACCGGCTCTACTGGGGGCAGCTGGTCGTCATCGCGGTGGTCACCCCGCTCGGCTTCGTGCTCAACAAGCTCTGGACCTTCGGGGCGGTCCGCACCCAGCACCGAGGGCTCGCCGGCTAGCAGCCGCGATCGGACGGGGAGCGGGCGGGCTCGCGGCGCCCGACGGCGATCGGACTAGAAGCGGGCGGGCTCGCGGTAGACCCCCCACTCGGCCCGCAGCGCGTCGCAGATCTCGCCGAGCGTCGCCTCGGCGCGGACGGCGTCGAGCATCGCGGGGATCATGTTGTCGTCGGTGCGACCGACCTCGACCATCCGCTGCACGGCGGCGGCGGCGGCCTCGTCGTCGCGCGCGGCCCGGCGCTCGGCGAGCAGGCGCACCTGCTCGACCTCGACCTCGTGGCTGACCCGCAGGATCTCGAGGTCGTGGGTGACCGACTCCTCGTGGCAGTTGACCCCGACGATCCGCTTGTCCTTCTTCTCCAGCGCGACCTGGTACTGGAAGGCCGCCTCGGCGATCTCCGACATGAACCAGCCGCTCTCGATGCCCTGGAGCAGTCCCTTGGTCATCGGGTCGTCCCCCTCGCGCGCCGCGGCCGCGAGGCCCTCGACGTCGTCGTGGGTCAGCGTGGAGCCGCCCATGCTGAGGATCTTGTCGAAGATCGCGTTGGCCTCGGCCTCGATCTTGTCGGTGAGCGCCTCGACGTACCAGCTCCCCCCGAGCGGGTCGGCGACGTTGACGACGCCGGTCTCCTCCATGATCACCTGCTGGGTGCGCAGCGCGATCTCCGCCGCCTGCTCGCTCGGCAGGGCCAGGGTCTCGTCCAGTGCGTTGGTGTGCAGCGAGTTGGTGCCGCCGAGCACCGCCGAGAGCGCCTCGATGCCGGTGCGGACCACGTTGTTGTAGGGCTGCTGGGCGGTCAGCGACACCCCGGCGGTCTGGGTGTGGAAGCGCAGCCACTGCGCCTTCTCGGTCTTGGCTCCGTAGACGTCGCGCAGCCAGCGGGCCCAGATCCGACGGGCGGCGCGGAACTTGGCGATCTCCTCGAAGAAGTCCACGTGGGCGTCGAAGAAGAAGGAGAGGCCGGGGGCGAACACGTCGACGTCCATGCCGCGCGAGAGACCCAGCTCGACGTACCCGAAGCCGTCGGCGAGCGTGAACGCCAGCTCCTGCGCGGCCGTCGAGCCGGCCTCGCGGATGTGGTAGCCGGAGACGGAGAGCGGCTTGTACGCCGGGATCCCCTCCGCGCAGTACTCCATCAGGTCGCCGATGAGGCGCAGGTGCGGCTCGGGACCGAAGAGCCACTCCTTCTGGGCGATGTACTCCTTGAAGATGTCGGTCTGCAGGGTGCCGTTGAGGGTGCCCGTGTCGACCCCGGCCCGCTCCGCGGCCACCAGCATCATGCAGAAGACCGGGACGGCCGGGCCGCTGATGGTCATCGAGGTCGTCACGTCACCGAGGTCGATGCCGTCGAACAGCACCTCCATGTCGGCGGCGCTGTCGATCGCCACCCCGCAGTGGCCGACCTCGCCGAGCGACTTCGGGTCGTCGGAGTCGAGCCCCATCAGGGTGGGCATGTCGAAGGCGACGCTGAGCCCGCCGCCGCCGCGGCCGAGGATCATCTTGTAGCGCTCGTTGGTCTGCTGGGCGTTGCCGAAGCCGGCGAACTGCCGGATCGTCCAGGTGCGGCCGCGGTAGCCGGTCGGGTACAGGCCCCGGGTGTAGGGGAACTGGCCGGGCCACTCCCCCTCGTCGGTGCCGTACGCCGGATCGACCTCGGCGCCGCTGAGCGTCGTGAAGTCCACGTCGCGGGTGCGTGACCCGTCGTAGCTCGCCTGCCAGCGGGCGCGTGCCGAACCGGTGTCGCTGCTGCCTGTGTCCTGGGTCATACGCTCAATAGTAGGACGTCCTACTATCCGTCGCGAACCCGGAAGTCCCCGGCCTCGCGGCGTACCGGACGGAGCAGCTCGGAGAGCTGGGCCAGCGCGGGGTCGTCGAGGGCGCCGAGCCCGAAGTCCGCCGACGTGAGGTCGGCGGTGGCCCGCTCCACGACGGCGCGCCCCTCCTCGGTGATCTCGGCGAGCACGGCCCGGCCGTCGGACGGCGAGGCGCGGCGCACGACGAACCCGGACGCCTCCAGGCGACGCACGATCGAGGTGACCGACGTCGGGTGCACCTGGAGCCGCTCCCCGACCTTGCCCAGCGGCAGCGAGCCGCGCGAGGAGAACGTGAGCAGCACCAGTGCCTCGTACCGGGCGAAGGTGAGCCCGTGCGGCTTGAGCAGCGCGTCCAGCCGCCCGATCACCAGCTGCTGGACCCGCATCAAGGAGGTGACGGCGTGCATCGCCGGCACGCCGTCCCACCGCAGGCCCCACTGGCGCGCCGCCTCGTCGATGACGTCGAAGGGCCGGTCGGACATGGGCAGCAGGCTAGACGAGGGCGTCCTGCTCGACCTCATGGCGCTCGTCGTGCTGGACGGCGCGCGGCGCCCGCTGCTTGTCGACCAGCGCCGATCCCTCCACGTCGAGGTGCGGCAGGATGCGGTCCAGCCAGACCGGCATCCACCAGACCTTGTCGCCCAGCATCGACATCACGGCGGGGGTGAGCGTCATCCGGATGAGGAAGGCGTCGAGCAGCACGCCGACCGCCAGGCCGAGCCCGATCGGGCGCGCCATCGTCATGTGCGACCACACGAACCCGGCGAAGACCGAGACCATGATGAGCGCCGCGGCCGCGACCACGCGAGCACCGGACGTGAAGCCGGTGTGGACCGCCCGCCGGGCGTCCTGGCCGTGCACGTAGGACTCACGCATGCCGGACACCAGGAACATCTGGTAGTCCATGGCCAGGCCGAAGAGGATGCCGATGAGCAGCGTCGGCATGAAGCTCAGCACCGCGCCCGGGTTGTGCACGTCGAAGACGCCGCCGAGCCAGCCCCACTGGTAGACCGCCACGATCACGCCGAAGCTGGCCACCACCGACAGCAGGAAGCCCGCGGTCGCGATGATCGGCACCAGCACCGAGCGGAACACGATGGTCAGGAGCAGCAGGGACAGGCCGATGACCAGCACCAGGTAGAGCGGCAGTGCGTCGGCGAGCTTCTGGGAGACCTCGATGTTGGCGACCGTGGCGCCGGTGACGCCGACGTCGACGCCGTCGGCGGCCAGCTCGTCGGTCACCGGGCCGCGCAGCTCGTCGACGATCGCGACGGTGCTCGCCTCCGACGGCCCCTCGGTGGGGACGACCTGGAAGGCGAGCGTGCGGCGGTCCTCGCTGACCCCGATGGGGAGCACGTCGCTGACGCCCTCCACGTCGGCGAGCGCGGAGCCGATGCGGGCCTGGGTGGCCACGACGTCCGCCCGGGCGACGGGCTGCTCGACGTCGGCGGACACGATGACCGGTCCGTTGGCCCCGGGGCCGAAGGCGTCGGCCACCCGCTCGTAGGCCTGGAAGGCCGTCGAGTCCACCGGCTCCGAGCCGCCGTCGGGCAGGCCGAGCCGCAGCGAGAGAGCCGGGACGGCCAGCACGCCCATCAGGATCACCACGGCGACCACGGCGGCGGGCGCGCGCCGCGTCACGACGGCGACCCACTTCTCGGGCCAGCCGTCAGTGCGCGGCTTGTCCTGCGTCGTACGACGCGGGATCGCGCGCCGACCGGCGAGCGACAGCAGCGCCGGGGTCAGGGTCATCGCGACCGCCACGGTGACCAGGACGGTGGCCGCGGCCAGCACACCCATCTGCACCAGCACCGGGATGCCCGAGACGAGCAGGGCGGCGAGGGCGATGACGACGGTGGCGCCGGCGACCACGACGGCGGTCCCGGCGGTGCCGGTGGCCATGCCGATGCTGTGCCGGACGTCCTCACGGTCCACCTCGTGACCCGCGTGGGCGAGGTCGGCGAGCTGGCGGCGGTGCCGGTTGACGATGAAGAGCGCGTAGTCGATGCCCACTGCCAGGCCGAGCATCGCGCCCAGCACGGGCGCCATCTGCTGGAGGTCGAGCCAGTGGGTGAGCGCCAGCGCGCCGAGGAGGCTGACCCCGACCCCGGTGAAGGCCACCGCGAGCGGCATGCCGGCCATCACCAGCGAGCCGAGCATCACCAGCAGCACCACGGCGGCGACGCCGATGCCGATGGCCTCGCCGATGCCGCCGACCTCGGTCGAGAAGACCAGCTCCTGGCCGTAGTCGGCCTCGACGCCGGCGTCGGCGAGCTGCTGGCCGGCCTCCGGCACGAGGGCGAGGTCGTCGGGAGAGATCTCCTGCATGCTGGAGTCGAAGCGGATCTGGACGAGGGCCGTGGTGCCGTCCTCGCTGACCATCCGGACGCCGTCGCCGAGACCGCGCAGGGTGGCGCCGTCGGTGTACTGCTGCTCGCCGTCCTCGAGCTGCCGGCGGGCGTCGGCCAGCTGGGCCTCACCGTCGGCCAGCGTGGACTCCAGCTCGGCCTGGCCGTCGATGCGGGCCGGGAGGGTGGCGTCGTCGGGAGCGGTGCGCTGGAGGCGGGCGATGTCACGCTCGCCCTCTCCGACGAGCCAGCGCAGCTGCTGGAGCTGCCGCGCACCCTTGTCGTACTCGCGGCGTGCGTCGAGGAGCTGCCGGCGCCCCTCGCGCAGGTCGGCGTCGCTCTTGTCGAGCTCGGCCTGGGTGGCGAAGGGGTCGACCGTGCCGGTGACGTGCGGGAGCTGCTCCCAGTCGGCCAGCGTCGTGTCGACAGCGTCGCGCTGGGCGCGGGTGAAGCCGCCCTCGGAGTGCAGGACCACGGTGCCGGAGCCGCCGGCGACCTCGGGGATCTGCTCCCCCAGGTCGTCGAGGACCTGGGCGAACTCGCTGTCGGGGAGCTCGAACTCGTTGGTGAGGGGCTTCTGCAGCGACAGCATCGCGCCCACCACGGCGCCGAGCACCAGGACCCAGGCGAGGACGAAGGCGAGCGGTCGGCGGGCAGCGGTGCTGCCGAGGCGGTAGAGGAGGGAAGCCATGTCAGTTCTCCTGCAGGGAGGTCGAGGTCGAGGCACCGGACTCGTGGAAGCCGGTGAAGAGCAGGTCGAACGCCTGCTTGAGGGAGTCGTGGTAGCGACGGGTGACGGCGGGGTCATCGGTCGGCGTGTCGGGCGACTCGGCGACCACGAGGCGGGTCAGCCGGTCGAGGATCGCGCCGGTCGCCGCGGCCAGCGCCGCGACGTACACCGGGTCGGCGTCGGGCCCGATCCGGTCGCGCAGGCCGGCCTCGAGCGCGTCGGTCTGGGAGTCGCTGAACTCGCGCAGGAAACGACGCGTGGCCGGCGAGGCCTCGGCCGCGCGCTCGAGAGCGAAGGCCTGGGCGAAGACGGGGTCGTCCAGCAGGCCGTCGAGCACGACCGCGATCGACTGCCGGAGCGGCTCGTCGGCGGGGCGGGCCACGAAGGCCGCCAACGTGTCGCGGGTGACCTCCTCGATGGAGGCGGTCAACACGTCCTCCACGCGAGGGAAGTAGTTGAACAACGTCCGGCGCGACACCCCGGCCTCCGCGGCGATCCGCTCCGCGGTGAGGGCGTCGATGCCCTCCGCGGTCACGATCGCGATCGCGGCCCGGCTGAGCGCGTCGCGGGTGCGCTGCTTCTTGACGGCGCGCAGCCCGCAGGTGGTCAGGTCGAGACTCATACCTGCACTCTAGGGCAAACTTGCACTACCGTGCACGTTCGGGCCGGGTGAGGCTGCTCACCCCCGTTCGTCGTCCTCCTCGGCACGTCCCCGCAGGTCGGCCGTGGCCGCTCGCCACCGCCGCTCGAGCGCGACGAGATCGGCCCGGTGCTCCTCGATGCGACAGCCCCGCCCCGAGGGGGTGAGTCGGATCCCCTCCTCCAGCCAGTGCGGTCGGGCCTCGTCCAGCAGGTCGGGCGGGAAGCGGCCCTGTGCGTCGGTGACCCGCCACCACGCCACCCCGGCGCCGTGGCGGCTCAGCACCGAGCCCACGCGGCGCGGGCCGATGCCGACGACGTGGCCCAGGTCGCCGTAGGAGACCACGTGCCCCGGCGGGACCTCCTCCACCGCCCGCAGCACGAGCTCGTCGAGGCGCTCGTCCATGGTCCGCGCGCCCCTCTCAGCTCCGCGTCGGGCGGGGCGTCACGTCAGGGCACCGACGAAGTCGACGATCGCCGCGAGCAGCTGCTGGGCCAGCTCCGCGGTCTTGCCCACGCCCGCGGTCGCGGCGTCGGCGAGACCGTTGGGGTCGGTGAACATCCAGAAGCCGAGAAGCACGACCACCAGGGCGAGGATCGCCTTCTTGGCGTTCATCGGAGGACTCCTCGTGCGGACGGGCAGGGGACCGGGCTTTCCTACCAGCCCGGCCGCCCGCCGCAACGGAGGCGCGCAGGTGTGTCAGGACTCGCAGGTGGCGAGGACGCCCGACCCCAGCGCCGGTCCGGACCGCACCTGCGTGCCGCGGTCGATGGCGAACCCGCGCTGCCAGTCCGAGACCACCCCGGTCTGGTTGCGCTCGGTCACCTGGTCGCCGACCATGCTGAAGCGCAGGGTCATCGGTACGCCGGACACGGCGGCCCGGTCCTTGACTGTGCCGATCGGCCTGCCGTCCCAGAACCACGTGATGTGGTCCTGGGCGACCTCGACGGCCACGGCCGGCGAGGTGTGGATGAGGCTCGGGATCGAGCGCGTCCCGGTCCACTGCCGGGTGTCCGCCTTCACCCCGAAGGTCATCGTGCCGCTGTGCGCCGCGACCTGGGCGAGGGTGATGTTGCGCCGCCCGCAGGCGTAGTCCTCCGCCCGCTCGGGCACCAGCTCGACCAGCACGGCGAAGTCCTGGGCGGTGGCCTCGGCGCTCTTGAGCCGCAGCCGCGCCTCCCAGCGGCCGTACGCCCGCGCGGCGCCGACGAGGGTGGCGCGGGTGGTGCCGAAGTCCCCGGGCCCGCCCGCGTTGCTGCGCTGGCTGTCGAGGTAGAGGCCGCCGTTCTGTCGGCTGACCCGGCCGGCGCCGTCGGAGTAGTCCTGCCACCAGCCGGTGCGCACCGAGCCCACGTCGGGCGGGCTGGTCAGGGACTGGCCGGCCTCCCAGGTGTAGTCCCACAGCGTCGGGTACCACCCGTAGCGGCTGCTCGCGGTGGCGCTGGCCGCCCCGGCTCCGCGCCGCGCCACGGTCGGCGCTGCGGTCGGTGCCACGGGCCGTACGGCGCGCAGCCGGCGGGCGGCCGGCACCGGCACCGGCAGGCCCGGGTCGAGCACGGTCACGTAGGTCGGGAAGGTCTGCATCCAGCCGATCCGGTGGCCGCCGGTGACGACGTCCTCCTGGCGCACCCGGTAGACCACCGTGCCGGCGGGCGCGGTCACGCCCGGGAAGTAGCCCATCCCGTCGGCCAGCACCGCCGAGGTGGCGATGGTCTCCCAGCTGGAGCCGTCCACGCGCCGCTGGAGGGTGAGGGCGCGACCGGTGAAGACGGGCAGCCCGATCGTCTCGGGGCGGCGTACGAGGGTGGGCGTGGTGTCCACCGCGAGGGTGAAGGGCACCCCGGCGACGGCCTGCCCGGGGACGCGGGCCGACGTCGGGTCCGGGCCCGCCACCCACATGGTGAGGTCCTGGCCCTTGGCCCGGAAGCTCACCGGCCGGGTCACCGCCCCGCCCTTGCCCACCACGCGGTAGCGGATGCCGAGCATGGCCGGGGCCGGGAAGGAGAAGCGGAAGCTGCCGTCGGCCGCCGTCCGGCCGGAGAAGCCACGCACCGCGAACCACCGGTCGCCGGGACGGTTCATGTGCTGCTGCAGCGTGATCTTCCGCGCACCTCTGACGCCGAGGCTGCCGCTGAAGGTGACCGCCTGCCCACCGACGTACGACGCCGGGGAGAAGGAGAGCGACCCGCCACGAGCGGATGACCGGGCCTGGGCCGGACCGGCCGCGGTGGACGCCTCGCCCGGGGTCGCCGCCGCGGGGACCAGCGTCAGGGCCAGGCCGCCGACGACCAGGGCGAGTGCGGTGCGGAAGTGCCTCATGCCCGCGAAGATAGGAGGAGATCGACGCTCGCGTGGGTGGAATGCCGGATTCGCCGCCGGCACGAGACCATCGGGCATGACCGACACCGCCCCGCCCACACCGCGCCGCGTACGCCCCTGGTGGCCCCTGGTCGCGGGCGCTCTCTGGCTCGCCGCCGCATCGTGGGTCTGGATCACCCGCGCCGGTGTGCTGCTGGCCGGGCACCCGGCGTACGCCGTGCTGGTCACCCTGGCCGGGGCGGTCGGGCTCCTCCTCCTGGTCCTCGGCGCGCGGCGGTGGCACGGCCCGCGGCGGTCCCGCCGTCGCTGGGTGACCGCGCTCGGTCGGACCGCCGGGGTCCTGGCGACGGTGGCGGTCCTCGGGGCCCTGCTGTGGCTGCGCCCCTTCCCGGCGTCGGGCACCGCACTCGACGCGATGGACGGCACCGCCGCCGTGCGGGTGTCCTCGACGGCCACGCGGATCACCCTCACCCCGACCGGCGCCACGCCCCGGACGGGCCTGGTGTTCCAACCCGGTGCGCGGGTCGACCCCCGCGCCTACGTGCCGTTGCTGACCCGGGTGAGCGCTGCCGGCGTCCTCGTCGTCGTGGTCAAGCAACCGCTGGCGATCGGGTTCACCGCGATCGGCGCTCCCGGCGACGTGATCGAGGACCATCCGGACATCGAGAGCTGGACGGTCGGCGGGCACAGCCTGGGCGGGGTGGCCGCCTCGTCGTACGCCGCGGACCACCCCGACCAGGTCGACGGACTGCTCCTGTGGGCGTCGTACCCGCTGGACCCCCTGACCGGGCGCGACGACCTCCGGGTCACCTCGGTGTCCGGCACCCGTGACGGGCTGGCCACCCCCGCCGACATCGACGCCAGCCGGGCCGACCTGCCCGCGACCGCCTCGTTCGTGGCCGTCGAGGGCGCCGTGCACGCGTTCTTCGGTGACTACGGGACCCAGACCGGTGACGGCTCGCCGACCATCTCCCGCCGGGAGGCACAGGAGGCGATCGCGGACGCCAGCATCGAGCTGGTGTCCGCGCCGGACACTCGCTAGGCGGGTCGCCGCGAGGGGCCGGTCAGGTCCCGATGTCCGCCAGCAGGACGTCCGCAGCGGTGTAGGGGTCCGACTCCCCCGCCACGACGGCCGCCGCGAGCTCGTCGAGCTCGGAGCGGCCGTGCACGTCACCCCACCGCTCGCGCAGCGCGGTGACCGCGATCGCCTCGATCTCGTCGCGGGCCCGGCGGGCACGACGCCGCTCCAGCTCGCCGCTCGACGCCAGCCAGGCGCGGTGCCGGTCGATCTCCGCGACCACGCCGTCGAGGCCTTCGCCCCGGGCCGCGACGGTGCTCACGATCGGCGGCTTCCACGCGCCCTCGGGGCGGGAGGCGAGCGCCAGCATCGAGCGCAGGTCGCGCTTGACCTGGTCGGCGCCGTCCCGGTCGGCCTTGTTGACGACGTACAGGTCGCCGATCTCCAGGATCCCCGCCTTGGCGGCCTGGATCCCGTCGCCCATGCCGGGCGCGAGGAGCACCAGGGTGGTGTCGGCGAGCCCGGCGATCTCCACCTCGCTCTGCCCGACTCCGACGGTCTCGACCAGGATCACGTCGCAGCCCGCCGCGTCGAGCACGCGCAGCGCCTGCGGGGTCGTCCAGGCGAGGCCGCCGAGGTGGCCGCGAGAGGCCATCGAGCGGATGTAGACGTCGCGGTCGGTGGCGTGGTCCTGCATCCGGACCCGGTCCCCGAGCAGCGCGCCGCCGGAGAACGGCGACGACGGGTCGACGGCGAGCACCCCGACCCGCTTGCCGGCCCGGCGCAGCTCACCGACCAGCGCGTTGGTCGAGGTGGACTTGCCGACCCCCGGCGAGCCGGTGATGCCCACGACCTGCGCGTGCCCGGCGTGCGGCGCGAGACCGGCCATCACCTCGCGGAGCAGGGGCGAGGAGTCCTCGACCAGCGAGATGAGGCGGGCCACCGCCCGGGCGTCGCCCTCGCGGGCGCGAGCGACGAGGTCGGGCACCGGCGCCGTCGTACGACGCCGTCCCCCGCCGCGGCCCGCGGGCGCGAGCGATCCCGGCCCCGCGGAGCCCGAGGTCACGCCTGCGGGACCCGGATGATCAGGGCGTCACCCTGACCGCCGCCACCGCACAGGGCGGCCGCACCGGTGCCGCCGCCGCGGCGCTGGAGCTCGAGGGCCAGGTGCAGGACGATGCGGGCGCCGGACATGCCCACCGGGTGGCCGAGCGCGATGGCGCCGCCGTTGACGTTGACCTTGTCCACGCTGACGCCGAGCTGGCGCGACGACTCGATGCCCACCGCCGCGAAGGCCTCGTTGAGCTCGAAGAGGTCGATGTCGGAGACCGAGATGCCCTCCTTGGCGACGGCCTTCTCGATGGCCCGGGCCGGCTGGAGCTGCAGGGTGGAGTCGGGGCCGGCGACCTGGCCGGAGGCGCCGATCTCGGCGAGCCAGGTGAGGCCGAGCTCCTCGGCCTTGGCCTTGCTCATCACGACGACGGCGCAGGCGCCGTCGGAGATCTGGGAGGCGGAGCCGGCGGTGATGGTGCCGTCCTTGGAGACCGGACGCAGGCCGGACAGCGACTCGACCGTGGTGTCGGCGCGGATCCCCTCGTCCTGGCTGACGGTGATGTCGCCCTTGCGGGACGCGATGGTCACCGGGACGACCTCGTTGTCGAAGACGCCGTTCTTCCACGCCTCGGCGGCGCGCTGGTGGGACTGGGCGGAGAAGGCGTCCTGCTCCTCGCGGGTGAGGTTGGTCCCCGCGGAGTTGCAGCCCTCGGTGAGGTTGATCATCGCCTGGTCGGTGAACTGGTCGTGGAGGGCGTCGTAGGCCATCGAGTCCACCAGCGCGGTGTCGCCGTACTTGAAGCCGGCGCGCGAGCCGGGCAGCAGGTGGGGGGCCCGGGTCATCGACTCCATGCCGCCGGCCACGACGATCTCGTGCTCGCCGGCCCGGATCAGCTGGTCGGCCAGCGCGATCGCGTTGATGCCCGAGAGGCAGACCTTGTTGATCGTGATGGCCGGGACGTCCATCGGGATCCCGCCCTTGACCGCGGCCTGGCGGGCGGTGATCTGGCCCGTACCGGCCTGGATGACCTGGCCCATGATCACGTACTCGACCTGCTCGCCGGACACGCCCGCGCGGTCCAGGGCGCCCTTGATGGCGACCCCGCCGAGGTCGGCGGCGGACTGGTCCTTGAGGCCTCCCAGGAGACGACCGATGGGGGTACGGGCACCGGCGACGATGACAGACGTGGACATGAGGGCAGCCTCCCGGCGACGTGGACGTGATCTGTTCGTGACGATACCGCCGTCCCCTCCACGCGGAGTACGGGGTGGCCGGCATCACACCCCGTTCCCCGTCGCAGGTGCCACCATGGCCGCCATGACCGCACCTCTGGACGTCCCCGAGCACCTGTTCATCGCGATCGACCACGTGGGCATCGCCGTGCCCGACCTGGACGTGGCCATCGCCCACTACCGCGACACGTTCGGCATGCACGTGGCCCACGAGGAGACCAACGAGGAGCAGGGGGTGCGCGAGGCGATGGTCGCCGTCGGCGACTCCGGCTCGCACATCCAGCTCCTCGCTCCCCTCTCCGAGGAGTCCACGATCGCGAAGTTCCTGGACCGCTCCGGGCCGGGGATGCAGCAGCTGGCCTACCGCGTCACCGACGTCGAGGCCGTCTCGGCGGTCCTGCGCGAGCGCGGCGTACGCCTGCTGTACGACGCCCCGCGTCGCGGCACCTCCGACAGCCGCATCAACTTCATCCACCCCAAGGACGCGGGCGGCGTCCTCGTCGAGCTCGTCGAGCCGGCCGACTCCGGCGGCCACTGATCCCGCGGGCGCCCTCGTGACCGGCGCCGGTCGGGCCCACGTCGTGCCAACTACGTCACACCGCCCACCAGCGCTGGTTACCGACGGGTATCTTGCACCCACATTTCGTGCCACCGATGCCTCACCAGGAGACACCCGTGCAGAACATCCTCGAAGCCATCCAGTCCGGAGACGCCACCTCGGACGACTTCGCCCACCTCGAGCTCCCCGACTCCTACCGCGCGGCCCTGGTCCGCAAGGACGAGGTCGACATGTTCGAGGGCCTGGCCGCCCGCGACAAGGACCCCCGCAGGTCGCTGCACGTCGACGAGGTCGCGCTCCCCGAGCTCGGCCCCGGTGAGGCCCTGGTCGCCGTGATGGCCTCCGCGATCAACTACAACACCGTGTGGACCTCGATCTTCGAGCCCGTCTCCACCTTCGGCTTCCTCGAGCGCTACGGGCGCCTGTCCCCGCTCACCAAGCGTCACGACCTGCCGTACCACGTGGTCGGCTCCGACCTGGCCGGCGTCGTGCTCAAGACCGGCGTCGGCGTCAACGCCTGGAAGCCCGGCGACGAGGTCGTCGCCCACTGCCTCTCCGTCGAGCTCGAGGGCCCCGACGGCCACAACGACACGATGCTCGACCCCGAGCAGCGCATCTGGGGCTTCGAGACCAACTTCGGCGGCCTGGCCGACATCGCGCTGGTCAAGTCCAACCAGCTGATGCCCAAGCCGGCCCACCTCACCTGGGAGGAGGCCGCCTCCCCCGGCCTGGTGAACTCCACCGCCTACCGCCAGCTCGTGTCCAAGAACGGCGGCGACATGAAGCAGGGCGACAACGTCCTCATCTGGGGCGCCTCGGGCGGCCTCGGGGGCTTCGCCACGCAGTACGCCCTCAACGGCGGCGCCACCCCCGTCTGCGTCGTCTCCAACGAGGAGAAGGCCGCCATCGCCCGCTCCATGGGCGCCGAGCTGATCATCAACCGCTCCGAGGAGGACTACCGCTTCTGGAACGAGGAGGGCACCCAGCAGGACCCGAAGGAGTGGAAGCGCTTCGGCGCCAAGATCCGCGAGCTCACGGGCGGTGAGGACATCGACATCGTCTTCGAGCACCCCGGCCGCGAGACCTTCGGTGCCTCCGTCTTCGTCACCCGCAAGGGCGGCACCATCACCACCTGCGCCTCCACCAGCGGCTACATGCACGAGTACGACAACCGCTACCTGTGGATGAACCTCAAGCGCATCATCTCCTCGCACTTCGCCAACTACCGCGAGTCCTGGGAGGCCAACCGCCTCATCGCCAAGGGCATGATCCACCCCACCCTGTCGAAGACCTACAGCCTCGAGGAGGTCGGACAGGCGGCCCTCGACGTCCACAAGAACGCCCACCAGGGCAAGGTCGGCGTCCTGTGCCTGGCCCCCGAGGAGGGTCAGGGCGTCCGCGACCCCGAGATGCGCGCCCAGCACGAGGACGCGATCAACCGCTTCCGCGGCGTCTGAGCCCGATCGTCGTCCACACCCCGGTTCGCGGCTCGTTTCCCGCGAGCCGGGGTGTGTTTGTCCCCTGGCATCGGAGAGACTGGGCCGACCGCAGACTTCACCGCAGATCGACGCAGAGAGTGGGTGCTCCACCATGAGCCGCGACCAAGGACTGTCCATCTTCGACGAGGAGCCGGAGAACGACGCGGACCTCACCGGGGAGACGACCGGCAAGGCCGTGAGCGACTCCACCGGCAGCTCGACCGGCAGCTCGAAGGCGCCCGCGTCCGACTCGACGCAGGTCCTGCCCACCGTCCCACCCGCCACGGGCGGCTCGTCGCGCGCCGGCGCCACGAGCGCCTCGGCCGACGAGACCCCGACCACGCGGACCCCCTCCGCCGCGTCCTCGCGCCCGGCCCCCGAGTCCTCGCGCCCGGCGGCCCCGGCCTCGCGCCCGGCGACCCCGGCCGCTCCCCCGGCCCCGGCGCCCGCCGCGTCGGGCTCCACGAGCGCGGCCGGCTCCGCGTCCTCCCGCCCGGCCGCCTCGGTCGCCGCCGCCCTGCCCATGGTCCGCCGCGGTGGTTACGACAAGGCCGCGGTCGACCAGCGGATCGACCAGCTCACCGCCGAGAAGTCCGGCCTGAGCTCCAGCCTCACCGCGTCCGAGCAGCGCGTCATCGAGCTCGAGGCCGAGGCGGAGCGGATGCGGGCCGACCTCGAGGAGAACAAGAACCCGACGTACGCCGGTCTCGGCGGACGGGCGACCTCGATGCTCAAGCTCGCCGAGGAGGAGTCCGCGGACGTCCGGCAGGCCGCGACCCGCGACGCCGCCGAGATCCGCGAGCAGGCCAACCGCGACGCCAAGGCGGTCCGCGCCGACGCGTCCCGCGAGGCCGACGACATGCGCATGGTCCAGCTCAAGGAGCTCGACGAGATGCGCAGCCGGCTCACCACCGACGCCGAGCAGGAGCGCACCCTGGCCCGCGCCGAGGCCGAGGACATCCTCGCGGCGGCCAAGCGGGAGGCCGACCAGGTCCGCCTCGCCGCCCAGCAGGAGACCAACGAGCTGCGCACCACCGCACGCCGGGAGGCCGAGCAGGCCCGTGCCGCCGCGGACCGCGAGGTCCAGGAGGCCCGACGCACGCTCGCCGTGGAGAAGGAGCGGCTGGCCCGCGAGGCCTCCGAGCACCACTCCAGCGCCACCGCCGAGACCCAGCGCCTGGTCCAGGAGGCCGAGGACCGGGCCACCGCGGCCGAGCAGCGCGCCCGTGAGGCGACCGCCCAGGCCAACGCCCACCGCCAGCAGGCGCAGAGCGAGGCCGAGGGCCTGCTCAGCCGCGCCCGGCGCGAGGCCGAGCAGATCGTCGCCTCGGCCACCACCCAGGCCGACTCGGTCGCCGCCAGCGGTGCCGCCGACGCCGAGCGCGAGCTCGCCGCGGTCCAGGCCGAGGTCGACCGGATGACCAAGCGCCGCGACGCCGTCGCCGCCCAGCTCGGCGCCCTGCGTGACGTCGTCGCCGGCTTCACCGAGGACGAGTCCTGAGCTGGATCGACCGCTTCCGCGGTCGCCTCCGGCAGACCGGCACCGCGGAGCCCCAGCCCCACGGGGCCGTGGCCGTCGACGACCCCTCCCACCGGCCCGACCCCGGGTCCGTCCAGGACCTCGTGGAGGAGCGCGTCGAGGAGCACGTGGACCGGGTCGACGAGGCCGTGGAGGAGGCCGGGCAGCACGCCGAGCGGGCCGAGGCGGCCGCCGAGCGCGCGGACGACGCGGCCGACGACGCCCGCCAGTCGTCGGCCTCGTCGGTGGCCGTGGCCGACCAGATCGACGACGCCACCGACCTCGTCGTCGAGACCACGCCGTACGTCGCGCCCCAGGCGGGCCGCGACGGGGCCAACCACTCCCTGCTGCGCCACGCTCCCTTCAACATCGGGTTCTTCGGCGCGCTGGGTGCGCTGGTCGCGGTCTTCCTCAGTCAGCAGCTGCTCAGCATCTCCTCGGTGCTGGTCCTGCTGGTGCTGGCCATGTTCCTGGCCATCGGCCTCAACCCGACCGTCGAGTGGTTCATGAAGCACGGGATGCGGCGGGGGCTGTCCGTGCTGCTCGTGCTGTTCGTCGTCATCACCGTGCTGGCGCTCTTCGTGGTCGCGGTGGCGCCGGTGACCAGCGACCAGATCGCCCTGATCACCGAGAACGCTCCCGGCTGGCTCGACGACCTCCAGCGCAACCGGCAGGTCCAGGACCTCGACGACCGCTTCGACGTGATCCAGAAGGTGCAGGACTACGTCACGAACGGCGACTTCGGCCAGCGGGTCTTCGGCGGCGCCCTCGGCGTCGGCCTGGCCGTGCTGTCCGCGCTGGCCAACGCCCTGATCGTGATCGTGCTGATGATCTACTTCCTGGCCTCGCTGCCGAGCATCAAGCACGCGGCGTACAGCCTGGCCCCGGCCTCCAAGCGTGGCCGCGTCAGCGAGCTCGGCGACCGGATCATCCGCGCCACGGGCGCCTACGTCGCCGGTGCGTTCCTCGTGTCGGTGTGCGCGGGCATCAGCACCCTCATCTTCACGTGCGGTCGTGGGCCTGGGTGACTACTCCTTCGCGCTGGCCTTCATCGTGGGTCTGCTGTCCCTGGTCCCGGTGATCGGTGCCGTGGTGTCGGGCGTCATCATCACCGCGCTCGCACTCACGGTGTCACCGACCACGGCGCTCGTGACGGCGATCTACTACGTCGCCTACCAGCAGTTCGAGTCCTACGTCATCTACCCCCGGATCATGAAGCGCTCGGTGGACATCCCCGGGTCGGTCACGGTCATCGCGGCCCTGCTCGGCGGCAGCCTGATGGGCATCATCGGCGCCCTGCTGGCGGTGCCGGTCGCAGCGGCGCTGCTCCTGCTGCACCGCGAGGTCTTCCTCAAGCGGCAGGACGCTCGCTGACCGGCTCCGCCAGCGGCTCGACCACCGGCGAGGGCGACCCCTCCCCCAGCTTGACCACGACGACCCCGGCCAGGACCAGCAGGCCACCGGCCAGCTGGACCGGGCGGGGCAGCTCGCCGAGGAGCAGCCAGGCGAAGACCAGCGCCATCAGCACCTCGGTGAGGGCGACGAACGACGCCAGCCGCGACCCGAGCCGGCGACCGGCCTCGATCCCGGTGACGTAGGCGACGGCGGCGGTGACCAGGCCGAGGCCCAGGACCGGGAGCCACCAGTCCACCTCGACACCCTGGTAGGCCACGACGTCCGAGCTCACCCGCATCGGCAGCACGCCCAGCAGCCCGGCCACGCCCAGCACGGTCCCACCCACGACCAGGCCGCCGGCGGCCAGGCTGATGCCGGGCAGGCCGTTGTCCTCGTCGGCCGAGATGACGAAGTACGTCGCTGCGCCGACCATCGCCCCGAGGCCCCAGGCGACGCCCACGGCGTCGAGGTCCGCGCCGGAGATGACGTCGAGCACCAGCACCAGCCCCCCGGCGGCGATCGCGGCGCCGACGACGGTGAGCCGGTGGGGCCGGTGGCCGTGGCGCAGCCACAGCCAGACCACCACCGCGACCGGCGCGGTGTACTCGATGAGCAGCGCGACGCCCACCTGGAGGTGGGAGACGGCGTAGAAGTAGCAGAGCTGGGCCCCGGCGACCGCGGCCACGCCGTACGCCGCGACGAGGCCGCCGTTGCGGCGCAGCAGGTGCCACCGGCCGCGCAGCGCCAGCGCCCCCGGGACGACGAGCACCAGCGCGGCGATGGCGATGCGCGCGGTGACCGCGGCGGGCGCGCTCCACCCGCTGTCCAGCAGCCCGCGGGCGAGTGCCCCGGACAGGCCGAACGAGGTGGCCGAGACGAGGGCGAACCCGAGCCCGGCCCCGGTCCGGGACCGGGCCCCAGCGGGCATGTCATGAGTCAAACTCGTCATGACACATGACGCTAGTCCCGTGCTGTGTAATGTGTCAACATGGTTTTCGCCGCTGACACGGCCGACGCGCTGGAGGCCGCGGTGGTGCTCGCCAACAGCGCGCTCGAGCCCGACACCCTCACCACGGTGGACGACCTCACGGCCTTCTACGAGAGCCAGGGCTACTCCGGCGGGCACCGCCGCGACCGGGCCGAGCTCGACGCCGTCCGCGCCATCCGCCCGCAGCTGCGGGCCCTGCTGACGGCCGGGCGCGACGACGCGGTCGAGCAGGTCAACGCGGTCCTGGCCGACGCCCGGGCGGTCCCCCGCCTCGTGCGCCACGACGCCCTCGACTGGCACATCCACGCCGTCGACGACGAGGCAGCGCTGGCCGATCGCATCCTGGTCGAGACCGCGATGGCCATGGTCGACGTCGTCCGGGCCGACGAGATGGGCCGCCTGGGCCTGTGCGCGGCCGACGACTGCGACGGGCTGGTGCTCGACCTGTCCCGCAACCGCTCGCGCCGCTACTGCTCGACGACGTGCGGCAACCGGGAGGCCGTGGCGGCGTACCGGGCCCGCCAGAAGGCCTGACGCACCCCTCCCTCCCTCACTGCAGGAAGCGGCGCAGCACCTCGATGAAGCACCGCCGGCTGCTGGGAGTGCACCCAGTGCCCGGCGTCCTTGACCATGACCCGCCGGTTGCGCGGGAAACGGCGGTCCATCTCCGGGCGCGTACTCGTCGGTGACGTAGTCCGAGAGCGCCCCGCCCACCCACAGCACCGGACCGTCGTACGACGCGTCCCCGAGCGCCTCGCCCGGCCACCCGACGAGCGCGTCCATCTCGTCGCCCAGCAGGTCGAGGTTGACCTGCCAGAGCCAGCCGTCGCCCTCGCGCCGCAGGTTCTGGAGCAGGAAGCCGCGCACGGTCGCGTTGGGCACCGCCTCCCGCAGGGCCTCGTCGGCCTGGTCTCGACGCTCCACGGCCGACAGGTCCATGGCCCGCATCGTCTCGATGTAGCCGACGAACTCACGCCCGCTAGGAGTACGCCGTCGGCGACACGTCCACGACGACCAGCCGCTCGACCAGCTCGGGGTGCCGCAGGGCGAGCACCATGGCGATCTTGCCGCCCATCGAGTGCCCGACGAGGGCGATCGGTCCCTCGTCGCTCAGCGGCTCGGCGCGCAGCGCCTCGGCGACCCGGTCGGCGAGGTCGAGGTAGTCGAACGTCGCCGTCCACGGCGAGCGACCGTGGTTGGGCATGTCCACCAGGAGCACCCGGTGGTCGCGGCTGAGGTCCTTGGCGACCTGCATCCAGTTCTTGCCCTGGCCGAAGAGGCCGTGGCAGAAGGCGACGACCGGGCCGACGTCGCCGAGCCGGGTCACGTGCAGTGCGGAGTCGCTCACCCGCCCAGTCTGTCAGCCCGATCTGTCAGCATCTGCCCATGACCCCGGCGAGAGCGCAGTCCGCACGCGAGTGGTACGACGACACCCGGGCGCGCATCGACGCGTCCGGCTACCGCGAGGCCCCGTGGTCCGACCGGCCGACGTGGCCCTTCGTCGGCGAGCTCGTCCAGCGGGAGCTCGAGCCGCCCGTGGGCGAGCGACCGCGGGGCGGCACCGACGGTGACTGCTTCATCTGCGCGGCGGCCGCCGGCGACGGAGGGAGCTACGTGGTCTGGCGTGACGAGCTGGTGATGCTGGGCCAGCCCCGGGACGACGTCGCGCTGCCGTTCGTGGCCTTCCTGATGCCCCGGCGGCACGCGGACCTCTCGGACCTCGAGGCGGGCGAGGCGGCGCGGATGGGCGAGCTGCTGGTCCTGCTGGAGCGTGCGGTCACCGACGTCCTCGACGTCCCCCGGATGCAGGCCCTGCGCTGGGGAGACGGGCAGGAGCACCTGCACTGGTGGACGCTGGCCCGTCCCACCGGCGTGGACCAGCTGCGGGCTGCGTTCACCCCGCTGTGGGACGACCTGCTGCCGGCACGACCGCGCGCGGAGTCGCGCGCCGACCTGGAGGCCGTGGCCCGTCGGCTGGTCGAGCTGGCCGGTGGCGAGCTGCCCTGGGCCGACGACCGCGGGGCCGCGGACGCGACCTAGAAGTCGAACCCGTCGAACAGGTTGCCGATGCCGTCTCCGATCCCGCCGAACATGTCGCCGAGGCCCTCCCCGATCGCCCCGATGCCCTCGCCGAGGCCGTCGAAGCCGCCGCTGAAGAGCATGCCCATGAACATCCACTCCATCGGCCCGAAGTTGCCGAAGTAGCCCTGCGCGTACGGCTGGTAGGCCCGACCGCCCTGCCAGTAGGGCACCCGACGCGACCCGACCATCACCTTGCGGATGTCGGGCTCCGCGCCCGCGCGCACCCGCTCGAGGTCGAGCTGGCAGGCGGGCACGTCACGGCGCGTGCCGCCGGGCGGGGTCCACGGCACGTCGGCCACCGACATCCCGTGGCGCGGGTCGAAGAAGCACGGCGGCCGGCGGGTGGGCAGCGGGCGCCCGTCCACGCGGGCCCGGACGCAGGCCATGGCGTAGCGGCCGTCCTCGAGGATCTCGGTGACGTGCCGGACGTCGTCGGGCCGCGTCATGGCGGCGGCCGCGATCTTGGCGGACTCGTAGGCGTCGAGGGCCCGCTGGTAGTCGGCGTTCTCCCCCGCGCCGAGCGGGGTGCCCGCCAGCTCGATGTCGAGGTCCTGCAGCTCCACGCCGAGGGCGGTGACGTCCTCCTCGGCGAGCCGCTTGACCGGCTCGAGCGCCGCCTCGCGCCTGGTGACCTCGCGCCGCTTGCCGGCCTGGCCGGCCGTCACGGCGACGACCACCAGAGCGCCGAGCACCAGGAGGAGGAGCAGCATGCCCATCATGGCGACCAGCCTACGTCCCACCTCCACGGCCCTTCCGGGCGTGCGCGGGTGCCAGACTCCCCCCATGACAGCCGCCACGACCACCCCTGCGCGCATCGAGGTCTCCCGTCCGGTGAGCGCGCCGCCGTCCGAGGTCTTCGCCCTGCTCTGCGACCCGCAGGGCCACGTCGCCATCGACGCGTCCGGGATGCTCCAGGACGCCGAGGGCGACCGCGTCACCGCGACCGGGCAGACCTTCGTCGTGCACATGGACCGCGAGTCGCTCGGCGACCTCGACATGGGCCGGTACGACGTCACGGTCACCATCACGACGTTCGAGCGCGACCGCGAGATCGCCTGGACGGTGCTCGGGCGGGTCCGCCCCCAGATCGGGCACGTCTACGGCTACCGCCTGGAGCCCTCGGACGGGGGCGGCAGCCTCGTCACGTCGTACTACGACTGGTCCGACATCGCGCCCCAGTGGCGGGACGCGGGGATCTTCCCGGTCATCTCCGAGGCCAGCCTCAAGGCGACCCTGGGCATCCTGGACCGGACGGTGCGCCGCGGTTACCCGCTGGCCACCGTGCGCTGAAGCCGGCCGGCGAGGTCGAGCGCGGCCTCGCGCAGCTCGGGCGGGTCGAGGATCTCGCACTCGAAGCCGAGCCAGGCGATGTGGAAGGCCAGCCAGTCGAGGGCGTCCGCGCTCGCCTCGAGCAGGGTGGTGGCGTCGTCGATCTCGGTGAGCGTCGCCCACCGCGCATCGGTCCGCGCGGCCACCTCGGCCAGGGGCGCGTGCACCCGCACCCGGGCGTGGTGGCTGAACGGCGAGTGGCTCACCGACCGCTGCACGTACTCGGCCGGGTCGGGGTGCTCGCGCACCGTGAAGCGCCACGTGGAGGGCGTGACCGTGCGCATCCGGTCCAGCCGGAAGGTGCGCCAGTCCTCGCGGTCGACGTCCCAGGCCATGAGGTACCACCGCCGCCCGGTCGCCACGAGCCGGACCGGCTCCACCCAGCGCTCGGTCGCGGCGCCGTCGCGGGCGTCGTACCCGAAGCGGACGCGCACCAGGTCACGGCAGGCCCGGGCGAGCGTCAGCAGCACGTCCCCGTCGACGAGGTCGTGGGCCGAGGTGAGGGTGACCGTCGAGTCGTGGATGGCCTTGACCTCCGAGCGCAGCCGTGGCGGCATCACCTGGTCGAGCTTGGCCAGCGTGCTCAGCGCCGCCTCGCTGGCCCCGGTGACGGTCCCGCCGGCGGCCAGCCGCAGCGAGACGGCGATGGCCACGGCCTCGGCGTCGTCGAGCAGCAGCGGCGGCAGCTCACGACCGCGCCCCAGCTGGTAGCCGCCCCCCACGCCCTGGGCGGCGTGCACCGGATAGCCCAGCGACCGCAGCCGCTCGACGTCGCGGCGGATGCTGCGGGTGGTCACCCCCAGGCGCTCGGCCAGCTCGGGGCCGGACCACACCGGACGTTGCTGGAGCAGGCCGAGGAGCCTCAGCACGCGCTCGGTGGTGTCGCCCATGCCTGCATGGTGACAGAGGAAGCGGACACTCCCTGTCCTCGAGGACGGGCAGACTGACCCCATGAGCCGAACGATCCAGGTGACGTACGACGCGCACGACCCACGCTCCCTCGGGCTCTTCTGGCGTGCCGCCCTCCACTACGCCGTCGATCCGCCACCCGGCGGCGCGATCGGCGACCCGGAGGAGACGGTCGCGGCCTGGACGGACTTCCTGCGGTCGGCGGGCGTCCCCGAGGAGCAGCACAACTCCGCCTTCGCCCTCGTCGACCCCGACGGGGCCGGGCCCCGGATCTTCTTCCAGCAGGTGCCCGAGCCCAAGGCCGCCAAGAACCGGGTGCACCTCGACGTGCGCGCAGCGCCGGGCCTGACCGGGGACGCACGGATGGCGGCGCTCGAGAGCGAGTGCGAGCGCCTCCTGGAGCTCGGCGCCGCCCGGCGGGGACGTGTCGATCCGGACGGCGGCATGAATGCGGGCCACCTCGTGATGGCCGACCCGGAGGGCAACGAGTTCTGCCTCGATTGAGCCCCGGGCCACCGCGGCAGAGTCGCAGCGGGCCGCCGACCTCCCCCGAGATCCGCGACCCGCTGCCGCGACGACCACGTGGGCTCTCCCCTGTGGAGCCCACCCGCCGTCTGTGGTGACGAGCCTCTCGCGGTCAAGGTCGTCTTGGCATCCGTAGTCCTACGTAATGACCGCGCCCAACCGCTAGATTCTCAGGAGTGCTCACCCCCTGCCTCGGTCGCGAACAGACGCAGCAACACCTGGCGTCCGCGTTGGCGACGTCGCGGTGGGTGACCCTCGTCGGGCCGCCCGGCAGCGGCAAGACCCTGCTGGCGCGCCACGCGGCCGCACAGTCACCGAGCACCTGGGTGAACGCCCGCGGCATCCGGCGTCCCGAGGACGTCCTGACCGCCTGCCTCGACGCCCTGGACGCCCAGCCCACGCCCGGGGACTCGCCCCAGGGCGCCCTGTGCCGCGCGGTGGACGGCCTGGACCAGCTGCTCGTCGTCGACGGGCTGGACCTCGACCCCGTGCTGCTGGGGCCGGCCTTCCAGCACGTCGTGTCCTCCACCACCAGACGCGCGACTGGCCGTCACGTCGGTGACCATGGCCGGGCAGCCGGCCGAGCGCGTCGTACGCGTGGGGCCCCTGCCGGTGCCCCGACCGCACGAGCAGCTGGCGGGCCCCGCCGTCGAGCTGTTCCTGCACCGCGTGGAGGCGGCCGGCGGGCACCCGGTCGACCTGGCCGCGCACGGCGACGACGTACGCCGACTGCTGCACGCCACGGGGGGCCTCCCGCTCCTGATCGAGCAGATCGCGGTCCAGATCGCGCTCGTCGGCGTCACCAACGTGGTCCCGACGGCGTCCTTGTCCGAGGCCGTCCACGCCTCCTACGAGCTGCTCGACGAGGACCAGCAGCGGTGCTTCCGCCGGCTGGCCCACCTGGGCTCCCCCGTCTCCCTCGAGGTGCTGTCCGAGGTCACCGGGGTGGGGCGCGACGAGGCCGCCACGATCGTCGGCCGCGCTGGTGCGCCGCAGCCTCGTCGAGGTCCTGCCCGACGGCCACTTCGACATGCTCACCCCGGTCCGCCGGCACGGCACCCTCCTCACCGCCTCGACCGACGACCGCGAGGCGACCCGGCACGCCCTGCTGCGCTGGGCCGACCGGGTGGCCCCCGCCGACCTCAACTCCGGGGCCGCCGACGCCTCGTGGCTGGCCGACCTGCCGGTGATGCGCAGCACCGTCACCGCCGCGTGCGCCGACCCCGACACCCGGCCGGTGGGCTACGCGATCGCCAACCGCATCTTCTCCTCGCTCTACACCTCGATGAAGGCCCGCGAGGCCGTCGAGATCCTGGAGGCCGCACTGGTCAGCGGGGACGGTCCGGCCGAGATCGGTGCCCAGGTCGCCCGCCGGGCGGGCATCGCCGCCTCCGAGGTCCGCGGCACCTACGAGGGGCTGTGGCTGCTCGAGCGCGCCGACGAGCACGCGCAGAGCGCCCCCGACCCGGAGGGCGAGCTGGCCAAGAACGCCTCCATCCGCGCCGAGATGCACCTCGACGCCGGCGCCCTGGCGCAGGCCCAGGCCGAGGCGCAGCGCGCCCTCGACCTCGGCGCGGCCGGTGGCGAGATCCGCCGCCAGGTGCTCCGGACCCTGGCGGACGTCCACGTGTCCCGCGGCGACTGCCGGGCCGCGATGCAGGTCACCCGCGCCATCCTGGAGGGGCCGGCCACCGCCGAGGAGCGGTGGACCATCCTGTCCGCACGCACCCTGATGGCCCGGGTCGCCCTCGAGCAGGGCCGCACGATCGAGGCGGCCTCGGCCGCCCGCGCCGTCGTCAACGACGCCCGGGCCGTCGCCGAGGACCGGGTCGCCCTGCTGGCCGAGGTCCTGCTGCGCCACCTCGACCCGTCGTACTCGCCGGCCGCGGTCGACCGGGAGGACCTGCCGTGGGCCGTGCGCCTGCCGGTGCTCGCGCAGGACGCCCGCGACCTCCTGCGTGCGGGCGACGTGCCGCGCGCCGCGGGGCTGGCCGCCGACGTCGTGGTCCTCGCCGACAGCGCCGGGCTGGGCCGCGACGCGGTGGAGGCGCGGCTCCTGCTCGGTCGGGCCCTCCTCGCCGGCGGCGACGAGGGGCAGGCCGCGAGCACGTTCCTGGCGGCGCTCGACCGCGCCTCGGTGATGCCGATGCCGCTGCGCGCCGCCGACGCCCTCGACGCCCTGGCGCACCTCGGGCAGCGCCGCGGGCTGCGCGACACCCGGGCCCTGGCCGCCACCGCGGCCTCGCTCCGCACGGCGCGCGGCGTGGTCGCCTGGGGGTACGCCGCCGACACCCCCGCCTCGGCCGGCCGCAGCGTCCCCGAGGGGTGGATCGAGGACGACGAGCTGACCCCGGCCGCCGTCCAGGCCGCCGTGACCCTCTTCACCGGCGCCACGGCGCCGGCCTCGGACGGCGTGCTCGAGGTGCTCACCACCGCCGAGCGGCACGTCGCCGAACGGGTGGCCGCCGGCCTCACCAGCCGTCAGATCGCCGAGGAGCTGTTCATCTCACCGCGCACGGTCGACGCCCACCTCACCCACATCTACCGCAAGCTCGACATCAGCAGCCGGGCCAGGCTCGCCGCGCTGGTGGCCGACCAGCGCTGAGCCGTCCGGGAGGGTGTCCTGTTGCGCGGCCCCCGGACTCCACCGGCGGCCGACGACACCCCGAGACCGGACCCAGCCGTCGTACGCCGCCAGTTCCACCCAGAGCCCCTGCCCGCGCGGCGCGGCGTACGCCGATCCGTCAGCGGGCGCTGTGGTCGCGGAACCCGCGCTGGGTCTTGCGGCCGAGGTAGCCCGCGGTGACGAGGTGCTCGAGCAGCGGGGCCGGCGCGAAGCCGGGCTCGCGGAACTCCAGGTAGAGCTCGCGCTGGATGGCCAGCGACACGTCGTTGCCCACCACGTCGAGCAGCTCGAAGGGCCCCATCGGCAGGGCGCAGCCCTGCTTCATCGCGATGTCGATGTCGTCGGCGGTGGCGTAGTGCGCCTCGAGCATCTTGACCGCGTCGTTGAGGTAGGGGAAGAGCAGCGCGTTGACGATGAAGCCCGCCCGGTCCCCGCACGACACGGCCACCTTGCCGACCTTCGCGCACAGGGCGCGCACGGTCTCGGCCACGTCGTCGTCGGTCGCCACGGTCGAGACGACCTCGACCAGCTTCATCACCGGCGCGGGGTTGAAGAAGTGCATGCCGATGACGTCCTGCGGCCGGGAGGTGACGCGGGCCAGGGAGATGATCGGCAGGCTGGAGGTGGTGGTGGCCAGGATGGTGCCGGGCTTGCAGATCTCGTCGAGGTTCTCGAAGAGGGTCGTCTTGATCGCCAGGTCCTCGGCGATCGCCTCCACCACGATCTCCACGCGGGCGAGGTCGTCGAGCGAGGTGGTGCCCGTCAGGCGACCCAGCGCCTCGGTCTTCTGCTCCTCGGTGGCGCGACCCCGCTGGATCTGCTTGTCGAGGTTGCGGGTGATCGCGGCCAGCACACCGTCGACCCGGTCCTGCGAGCGGCCGACGTACAAGACGTCGTACCCGCTCCTGGCGAAGACCTCGACGATGCCGGCGGCCATCGTGCCGGTCCCGACCACGCCCACGGTGCGGATGTCGTGCCTGAGCTCGGGGAGGTCGTCGGTCGACGGGGTCTTGTCGTCGGCCACCACGACCGGGCTGTCGGCCCGCTCGTAGGTGTAGAAGCCGCGGCCGGTCTTGCGGCCCAGCAGGCCCGCGGTGACCATCTGCTTGAGGATCGGGGCGGGCGCGTGCAGCCGGTCGCGGCCCTGGCGGTACATCGTCTCCAGGATCTCGTACGCCGTGTCGAGGCCGATCAGGTCGAGCAGCGCCAGCGGACCCATCGGGTAGCCGCAGCCGAAGCGCATGGCCGCGTCGATGTCCTCGCGGGTGGCGTACTTGCCCTCGTACATCGACACCGCGTGGTTGAGGTAGCCGAAGAGCAGGGTGTTGGCGATGAAGCCGGCCTTGTCGCCGCAGACGACCGGGTTCTTGCCGAGGCGGCCCACCAGCGACTCGACGTCGGCGAGGACCGCGGGCTCGGTGACCACGGTGCGGACGATCTCGACGAGGTTCTGCACCGGGGCGGGGTTGAAGAAGTGCAGGCCCACCACCCGGCCGGGACGGCTGTTGGCCGTCGAGATCCCGGTGACCGACAGCGACGAGGTGTTGGTGGCCAGGATCGCCTCGGGGTCGACGATGTCGTCGAGGCGGCGGAACAGGTCCTGCTTGACCTCCAGCGACTCCACGACCGCCTCCACCACGAAGTCGGCGTCCGCGAGCGCGGCCAGGTCGGTGGCGAAGCTGATGCGCCCCAGGATCTCGGCCTGCTGCTCCTCGCTCATCTTGCCGCGGGAGACGGCGCGGCCCGTGGAGTGCGACAGGTGCTCACGCCCGCGCTCGACCGCCTCGTCGGTCAGCTCGACGCCGACCACGGTGAAGCCGTTGCGCGCGAAGACCTCCGCGATGCCGGCGCCCATCGTGCCGAGGCCGATGACCCCGATCGTGGAGAAGGTGCGAGGAGCGCGCTCGGTCGATGCAGTCGTCATGCCTCGCATGATGGCACGAGCCGGCCGTGAGCGAACTCGCCGGTAACCCCCTGCTCAGCACTCGGGCTGAGACGTACGTCACTCCCCCGCGATGTCACCCAGGGCCGCGAGCAGCCGGTCCACCTCGTCCGGGGTCGTGTACGCCGCCAGCCCGATGCGTACGCCACCGTCGTCCCCGAGCCCGGCGTGCCGCGAGGCCTCGAGCGCGTAGAAGCTGCCCGCGGGCGCGGCCACCCCCCGATCGGCCAGGCGCCGACTCACCTCCGTGGGCGCGAGGCCGTCGAGGGTCACCAGCACCGTCGGGGTACGCCGCGCGGGCCGGCCGTGGACGGTCACCCCCTCGATCGCGCCCAGGCCCTCGAGCAGCCGGGCCACGAGCACCCGTTCGTGTGCCTCGACCGCCGCCATCGACCAGGACTCGGCGAACTCCACCGCCGCGGTCACGCCGGCCAGCAGCTCGTAGGGCAGGGTGCCGAGCTCGAAGCGCTCCGGCACCGCGTCGCTGGAGGGCAGCAGCTTGTCGGGCCGCAGCCGCTCCAGGAGAGCCGGGTCCGCGGCGAGCGCGCCGAGGTGCGGCCCGAAGAACTTGTACGGCGAGCAGGCCAGCAGGTCCGCGCCCAGCACCGCCATGTCGACCGGCGCGTGCGCGGCCAGGTGGACCGCGTCGACGTACACCAGGGCGCCGACCTGGTGCGCCGCCTCCGCGACGTCGGCCAGGTCGGGGCGGGTGCCGAAGAGGTTGGAGGCGGCAGTGACCGCGACCAGCCGGGTGCGGTCGGTGAGCAGCGGGCGGACGTCGTCGAGCTCGGCGGTGACCGGGTCGAAGCCGAGCCGGCGGACCGTCGCCCCGACCCGCTCGGCGGCCACGACCCAGGGCCGGATGTTGGCGTCGTGGTCGAGCAGGGACACCACGACCTCGTCGCCCGGACCCCAGTCCTGCGCGAGCGTGCGCGCCATGTCGAAGGTGACCGCGGTCATCGAACGGCCGAGGACCACACCGCTCGGGTCGGCGAGCCCGACGTGGCGCGCGATCGCGGCCCGCGCGGCCTGGACCGTGTCGTCGGCCAGCCGGCCGACAGCGGTGGGACCGCCGCGCTGGCACACGCCGGCCCGCAGCATGTCGGCGACGGCGTCGGCCACCACCGACGGCACCAGGGAACCGCCGGGTCCGTCGAAGCGGGCCATCCCGGGGTCGAGGCCGGGGAAGGCTGCGCGCAGGTCGTCGACGTCGTACGGAGTGGTGGTGTCGGTCGCGGTCACGCAGGGCATGCTCGCACGCGCCGACGAAGGGTCCGGCGCCCCCTGCAGGTAGGTTCCCTGCCGTGAGGATCGTCGTTGCGCGCTGCCAGGTCGACTACGCCGGGCGGCTGACCGCCCACCTGCCGATGGCCACCCGGGTGCTGATGATCAAGGCCGACGGGTCGGTGCTCGTGCACTCCGACGGCGGCTCCTACAAGCCGCTCAACTGGATGTCGCCGCCGTGCACGTTCCGCGAGGGCAGCACCGAGGACGGCCAGCCGGAGTGGACGGTGACCGCGGCCAAGACCGACGACACCCTGCGGATCCTCATCGAGGAGGTCCACTCCGACTCCAGCCACGACCTCGGGATCGACCCCGGGCTGCGCAAGGACGGCGTGGAGAAGCACCTGCAGGAGCTGCTGGCCGATCACCCGGCGTCGCTGGCCGACGGGCTCACGCTGGTACGCCGCGAGTTCATGACCGCGATCGGCCCCGTCGACCTCATGTGCCGTGACGCCGAAGGACTCAGCGTCGCGGTCGAGATCAAGCGCCGCGGCGAGATCGACGGCGTCGAGCAGCTCACCCGTTACCTCGACCTCCTCAACCGGGACCCGGCCCTGACCCGCAAGGGTGCGGTGCGCGGCATCTTCGCGGCCCAGGAGATCAAGCCGCAGGCCCGGGTGCTCGCCACCGACCGCGGCATCGCCTGCGCCCTGGTCGACTACGACGCGCTGCGCGGCATGGACGACTCCGAGCACCGGCTCTTCTGATGGCGGGTCTCTGACGGTGCAGCCGATCTTCCACATCGCCACCGTTGCCGACTGGGAGGCCGCGCAGCGCACCGGCGCCTACACGACCTCCACGCGCGGCCGCACGCTCGAGGAGGAGGGGTTCATCCACGCCTCACGTCTCGACCAGGTGCAGCCCGTCTTCGCGCGCTACTACGCCGACGCCGGCGTGCCGCTGGTCCTGCTGGTCGTCGACCCCGACCTGCTCACCTCCGAGGTGCGCGTCGAGCCGGTGGGCGAGGACACCTATCCGCACGTCTACGGGCCGATCGAGCCGGCGGCCGTCGTCGAGGTGCACCCCCTGTACGCCGACGGCCGGTGGTCCAGCCCCTGAGCGACCGGTCAGGCTGCGAGCTGCTTGCCGACCTTCTTCTTGACCTTGACCAGCGTGCGCTTCCTGACCGTGTAGCCCTCGGGCAGGGTGCCCTCCTGGAGCATCCGCAGGGGGCAGCGGGTGCACTTCGTCCTCGAGACGCAGCACTCCTTCTTGGGCAGGCGGGCGACCTTGCCGCGCTTCGTGCCCTTGGACTTCCCCATGCCGGCACCCTACACGCGAGTGAGGGCAGCCTTACCTGTGTGGCGTGGAGGTCTCACCGGGGGCCGGGGCCGTCGCGTGCCAGCCGGAGTCGTCGCCCTCGAGCGCGACGTGGCCACCACCCGGCAGGTGCAGGTCGTGCGCCGTCGCACGCGGCGTGCGGAGCAGCTCCGGCACCGCCACCATGATCGCGCCGCCGTGGCTCACCACCAACACACCCTCGCCGCGGTGGGCGTCGCGGACCTCGTCCAGCACGCCCACGACACGGGCGGCGATCGCGGCGATCCCCTCCCCACCCGGGATCGTGGCCGCGTCGTCGCCCGCCACCCAGGCGTCGAAGACCGGCCGCAGCGCGGCGGACTCGCTCGTGTCCGTCCCGGCGAGCGCTCCCACGCCGTACTCCCGCAGGCCCTCGCGCACCACGACGTCGACGCCCAGGACTCCCGCCGCGATCTCCGCGGTCTGCACGGCCCGGGACAGGGGGCTGCACCACACCCGGGCGATGCGCTCGGGCAGGAGCCGCTCCCCCAGCTCGCGAGCCTGGGCGCGGCCGGCGGCGCTGAGCCAGCCGCCCTGGTCCGTGACCAGATCGGTCTCGTAGTCGGCCTCGCCGTGGCGGGCCAGGAAGACCCGGGTGGCGCACTGGAGGTCGTTCATGGCGCCACGCTAGCCCTGCCCGGGCGGCACGTAGGTTGATGACATGCGACGAGTGACGCCCGAGGTCCCCGGTCCCGGCCAGGAGTCCGTGTGGGACTACCCCCGGCCCCCACGGGTCGAGCCCAGCTCCGAGACGGTGGAGATCCGCCTCGGCGGCGAGGTCGTCGCCCGCACCACCGCTGCGCTGCGGGTGCTCGAGACGAGCCACCCGCCGGCGTACTACGTGCCGCGCGACGCCTTCGCCCCCGGCGTGCTCGCGGTCGGTGGCGGGCACGACCTTCTGCGAGTGGAAGGGCGTCGCGACGTACTTCGACCTCGTCACGCCGACCGCCACGGCCCGACGGTCCGCCTGGACGTACGCCGACCCCACCGGCGGCTTCGAGGAGATCCGCGACCACCTGTCGGTGATGCCCGGCCAGGTCGAGGCGTGCCTCGTCGACGGCGAGGTCGTGCGCGCGCAGGAGGGCGGCTTCTACGGCGGCTGGATCACCGACCGGGTGGTCGGCCCCTTCAAGGGCGGTCCCGGCAGCCACGGCTGGTGAACGACGTTCGTCAGTCGAGGTCGTGCGCGCGTCGGATGACGTCCACGATGCCGCCCATGATCTCGGTCAGCCCGAAGTCCTTGGGCGTGTAGACCGCCGCGACCCCCAGCTCGACGAGTCGCCTGCCGTCGGACTCGGGGATGATGCCGCCGACGATCACGGGCACGTCGTCCAGCCCCGCCGCGCGGAGGCCGTCGAGCACGTCGGGGACCAGCTCCATGTGTGAGCCGGACAGGATCGAGAGCCCGACGCAGTGCACGTCCTCGGCGACCGCGGCCGCGACGATCTGGTCCGGAGTCAGCCGGATCCCCTGGTAGACGACCTCGAAGCCGGCGTCGCGCGCACGTACGGCGACCTGCTCGGCGCCGTTGGAGTGTCCGTCGAGCCCGGGCTTGCCGACCAGCAGCCGCAGGCGGCCGCCGAGCTCCTCGCCCGTCGTACGCACCTTCTCGCGGACCGCGGCCAGCTCGGCGCCGGCCTCGACCACGCCGACGGCGCCGCTCACGCCGGTCGGGGCGCGGAACTCTCCGAAGACCTCGCGCAGGGTGCCGGCCCACTCCCCCGTGGTCGCGCCCGCCCGGGCCGCGGCGAGGGTGGCCGGCATGAGGTTCGTGGTGGTCTTGGCGTCCGCGGCCAGGGCGGCGAGCGCCCGGGTGACGGCGGCCTCGTCGCGCTGCGCCTTCCAGGCCGCCACGGAGTCCAGGGCGGACCGCTCGGCCGCCGGGTCGGCGGCCATGATCGCCTCGTCGAGGTTGGCGGTGAGCGGGGACGGCTCGGTGGTGTCGTACCTGTTGACGCCGACGATGATCTCCTCGCCGTTCTCGATCCGCGCGCGCCGGGCGGCGTGGGCGCTCACCAGGGCCTGCTTCATGTAGCCCGACTCGACGGCCGCGATCGCGCCGCCGAGGGCCTGCACGCGGTCGATCTCGGCCTTGGCGCTCGTGACCAGCTCGGCGACCTTCGCCTCGATGACGTGCGAGCCCTCGAAGATGTCGTCGTACTCCAGCAGGTCGGACTCGAAGGCGAGCACCTGCTGGAGGCGCAGCGACCACTGCTGGTCCCAGGGCCGCGGGAGGCCGAGGGCCTCGTTCCACGCCGGCAGCTGTACGGCGCGGGCGCGCGCGTTCTTGGACAGCGTCACGCCGAGCATCTCCAGGACGATGCGCTGCACGTTGTTCTCCGGCTGGGCCTCGGTGAGGCCCAGGGAGTTGACCTGCACGCCGTAGCGGAAGCGGCGCATCTTCTCGTCCTGCACGCCGTACCGCTCGCGGGTGATCTCGTCCCACAGCTGCACGAAGGCCCGCATCTTGCAGGTCTCCTCGACGAAGCGGACGCCGGCGTTGACGAAGAACGAGATGCGGCCCACGACCTTCTCGAAGTCCGCCTCGTCCACCTGCCCCGACGCCCGGACCTGGTCGAGGACCGCGATGGCGGTGCACAGCGCGTAGGCGAGCTCCTGCGTCGGCGTCGCCCCGGCCTCCTGCAGGTGGTAGCTGCAGATGTTGATCGGGTTCCACTTCGGGATCTCGTGGACCGTGTAGGCGATCATGTCGCCGATCAGGCGCAGGGAGTGCTCGGGCGGGAAGACGTAGGTCCCGCGGGACAGGTACTCCTTGATGATGTCGTTCTGGGTCGTGCCGGCGAGCTGGTGGGCGACCGCGCTGCGATCCTCCGCGCTCGAGGTGGCGGTCAGGCCGTTCTGCTCCTCCGCGGCCACCTGGTACATCGCGAGCAGCCACATGGCGGTCGCGTTGATCGTCATCGAGGTGTTCATCCCCGTGAGCGGGATGTCCTCGAACAGCCGTCGCATCTCACCGAGGTGCGGGACCGGCACGCCCACCTTGCCCACCTCGCCGCGGCTCAGCGGTGAGTCCGGGTCGTAGCCGGTCTGCGTCGGCAGGTCGAAGGCGACCGACAGGCCGGTCTGGCCCTTGGCCAGGTTGGTCCGGTACAGCGCGTTGGACGCCGCGGCCGTCGAGTGGCCGGCGTAGGTGCGCATCACCCACGGGCGGTCCTTGGCGGGACGGGCCGCCTCGGGGGCGGCCGACGGGACCTGGACCTCGGAGTCAGTCATGGGGTCAATGTAGGCCCGTTGTTACCGGTGAGTCACCGGCTGGAAATGTGAGCAACCCCACCCACCCCGCCCGATCAGGCGGAGGCGACGGACCGCTCGACCTCGATGGCCCGGGCCAGCCGGGTCAGGTGCATCATCCGCCGCACCGCGGGGCCGCAGTTGCGCACGGTCAGGTGGTGGCCGTTGAGCCAGGCCTGGCGGGTCGCCACGGCCAGCACGCGCAGCGCGGTGACGTCCACGTTGTCGACGTCACCCAGGTCGATCACGATGTCCTTGTCGAGGCCCTCGAGGTGGTCGTAGATCGCGGCCCGGACCTCCCACGTGCTGCGGACGTCGAAGTCGCCGTGCAACATCAGGACCGGTCCGTCCGTGGTGATGTCCATCAGTGCTCCCCCTCTGTCGGTGCCCCCGGCACTCCCAGACTGTGACGTGGCACTCACTATGACGCCTTTGTACCCGACTTGGTTGCACCGACACCTCCCCTTTTCAGGTGGCGGACCTCGATAGGGTCGGGACCATGGTCAACCTCACCCGCATCTACACCCGCACCGGCGACGCCGGCACCACCCGGCTCGGCGACATGAGCGAGACCTCCAAGACCGACCCGCGCCTGCACGCGTACGCCGACGTGGACGAGGCCGGGGCCCACCTGGGGCTCGCGCTGGCCCTCGGCGACCTGGACGCCGACGTGGTCACCGTGCTGACCCACGTGCAGAACGACCTCTTCGACGTGGGCGCCGACCTGTGCACCCCGGTCGTCCCCGACCCGGAGTTCCCGCCGCTGCGCATCGAGCAGGACTACGTCGACCGGCTCGAGGGCTGGTGCGACCACTACAACGAGCAGCTGCCCAACCTGCGCTCGTTCATCCTCAACGGCGGCACGTCGGGCGCGGCCCACCTGCACGTCGCGCGCACCGTCGTACGCCGCGCGGAGCGGTCCGCGTGGGCGGCCTGGGCCGAGCACGCCGAGTCGATGAACCGGCTGTCGATCACCTACCTCAACCGGCTCTCGGACCTGCTGTTCATCCTCGCCCGGCACGCCAACCGGGAGCAGGGTGACGTGCTGTGGGTGCCCGGCGGCGAGCGGTAGCGAGCCGCGCGACCGGTGCGGCGGCGAGCGGTAGCGAGCCGCGCGACCGGTGCGGCGACGAGCGCTGATCCTGTGGACGGCGTCTGCGTGATGTCGGCGGCAGGTGTCACGATGACCGGGCCATGGAGATCCGCGACGCGCTGACGGATGACTACCTCGCCCGGTTCTTCGACCCGGGCACCCTGGCCCGCGCCCACGGCTACCTCGACGAGGTCTTCGACGTGGCGGCCGTCCACGAGACCTCGTCGAGCCTGACCGCCACCGCGGAGGTGTGGGGCAGCGCCGCGACGCCCTACCGGGTGCAGTTCCACGCCGAGGTCAACGAGGCGTCCGACTGGGTCTTCACCGCGTGCACCTGCCCGGTGGCACGCCTGTGCAAGCACGGCGCGGCCGTCGCCCTGAGCCTGCGTGGGGCGGCCGAGGTCCCGCCGGTCGCCTCGGAGCCGCCGTGGCGGCAGCGGCTGGCCCGGCTGCACGGAGAGCTGGACAAGCGCGCCCGCTCGACGATCTCGGGGATGGCGCTGGGGCTCGAGGTGTCCCGCCGCCCGGCCCACCGGTGGTCGCGCGGCGTCCCGGGCGACTTCTCGATGCGACCGATGCGGCCCGGGGCGCGCCGCGGGTGGGTGCGCAGCGGGGCCGAGTGGACCGACCTGTCCGGACCGGTGGCCGCCAGTCGTTTCGTCCCGGCCCAGGTGGACACGCTGCAGGCGCTGCACCGGGGGCTGCTCGGCCGGCACACCTACCTGGTGGCCGGCGCCGCGCCGATGCTCGACGACTACGGCGACCGGCTGGTGCCGGCCCTGCGTGCGGCCGTGGCCGCCGGCGTCGTGCTGCTGCCCGGCCCCGGTGTCGCGTCGGTCTCCGTGTCCTCCGGGCCGGCCCACCTCGTGGCCGACCTGACCCGCCGGGACGGCACCGCCGCCTTCGAGGTGTTCGCGCAGGTCGACGACCGTCGCTGGCGGGGAGACCTGGTGACCCCGGTCGGGCGGCCCGCCACGTCGCTGGCGCTGGTCGAGGGCGACGACGTGCTGCTCGCCGATCTCGCCGAGCCGTTGCAGGACGCGCTGGCCGAGCTGCTGGTGGGCCCGCCGGTGGTCGTCGACGCCGAGGATCTCGACGCATTCCTCGAGGCGCTGGCCCCGGTGGCCCGCCATGTGCGGGTGGTGTCGTCGGACGGCTCCCTCGAGGTCCCCGCTCCCCCGCGGCCCCGCCTGCTGGTCACGGTGGCCTGGCACTCCTCGACGCAGGCCGGCCTCGACTGGCAGTGGGCCTACGGCGAGGCGAGGTGCGCGCTGTCGTCCGCGGAGTCCCTGGCGGGCGTGCGCGACCCGGAGACCGAGCGCGCCGTCCTGGCCACGGTCCCCGAGCACCTCGTCGGGCGCACCTCGGTGAGCGGCGGCGACGCGCTGTCCCTGGCGCTGCACGACCTCCCCCACCTGGGCACGCTGGACGACGTCACGGTGGTGGAGGTCGAGCCACCCGACTTCCGGGAGTCGACGAGCGCGCCGCAGATCGCGTTCACGATGGCCGCGGACCAACCCGACCACACGGACTGGCTCGACCTGGAGGTCCACGTCAGCATCGACGGCGAGCAGGTGCCCCTGCCCGACGTGCTCGCGGCCGTCACGCGTGGCGACGAGTTCCTCGTCCTGCCCAGTGGTCTGTACGTCGCCTTGGACCGCCCCGAGCTCGCCCGCCTGCACGAGGTCGTGGCCGCCGCCGCCCAGCTGCGCGACGGTGACGACGGCAAGGTCAGCGTCGGGAGCACCGACCTGAGCGTGTGGGCCGAGCTCACCGAGCTCGGCGTCGTGGACGCGCAGGCGGCCACCTGGGCGGAGCGCGCGATCGCGCTGCGCGACCTCGCCGAGATCCCCCAGCCCGAGCCTGTCGGCCTCACCACCACCCTGCGGCCCTACCAGCTGGAGGGGTTCTGGTGGCTGGCGTTCCTGCACCAGCACGGTCTCGGCGGGATCCTGGCCGACGACATGGGCCTGGGCAAGACGCTCCAGGTGCTCGCCCTCGTCCAGCACGCCGTCTCCCGGTGCGGGGTCGAGGACCCCTTCCTCGTGGTCGCGCCCACCAGCGTCGTCACCGCTTGGCGCCAGCAGGCCGTGACCCACGCGCCGGGGCTCCGGGTCGGGGTGGTGAGCCGGCGCACCGACGACGTCGAGGCGATCGCCCGCGACCACGACGTGGTGCTGACGACGTACGCCCTGCTCCGTCTCGAGCGCGACCAGTTCTCGGCGCGGCGCTGGGGCGGGCTGGTGCTCGACGAGGCGCAGCAGGTCAAGAACCACCAGGGCAAGACCTACGCCGCCGCCCGCAGCGTGGACGCCGACTTCCGCCTGGCCGTGACGGGAACGCCCTTCGAGAACCGGCTGATGGAGCTGTGGTCGCTGTTGTCGATCACGGCGCCCGGCCTCTACCCCGCGCCGCGGCGGTTCCGCGAGGTGGTCGTGGGACCCGTGGAGAAGGGCGGCGACCAGGCGGCGCTGGACCGGTTCCGCAAGCGCGTCAAGCCGTTCCTCCTGCGTCGGACCAAGGAGCTGGTCGCCTCCGACCTCCCGCCCAAGCAGGAGCAGGTCCTGGAGGTCTCCCTGGAGTCCCGCCACCGCAAGATCTACGACGCGCACCTGGCCCGCGAACGACAGCGCATCCTCGGCCTCGTCGAGGACTTCGACCGCAACCGGGTGGCCATCTTCAGCGCCCTCACCAAGCTCCGCCAGCTCGCACTGGACCCGGCCCTGGTGGATCCGGAGCACGACCACGTCGGCTCGGCCAAGACCAGCCTGCTCGCCGAGCAGCTGGCCGAGGTGACGGCGGAGGGCCACCAGGCGCTGGTCTTCAGCACGTTCACCTCGTTCCTGACCCGGGTGCGCGAGCGGCTCACCGCCGACGGCATCGCGACGGTCTACCTCGACGGGAGCACCCGGGACCGCGAGGCGGTCATCGAGGCGTTCCGCCGCGCCGAGGCGCCGGTCTTCCTGATCAGTCTCAAGGCCGGCGGGGTGGGGCTGACCCTCACCGAGGCGGACTACGTCTACGTGCTCGACCCCTGGTGGAATCCCGCCGCCGAGGCGCAGGCCGTGGACCGGGCGCACCGCATCGGCCAGGACAAGCACGTCCACGTCTACCGGCTGGTCGCCACCGACACCATCGAGGAGAAGGTCATGGCCCTCAAGGCCCGCAAGGCCGAGCTCTTCGCCCGGGTCATCGACGGCGACGCGGGCGCCGCCCAGGGCATCAGCGCCGAGGACATCCGAGGACTGTTCACCGATGACTGAGGTCGCGTGGGCCACCCATCCGGTCACCGCCGAGCGCTTCGACGACTTCGCCGACGTCGTCAACCCCCGCCGCCGCGACACCCACTGCTGGTGCCTGTCGCACCGCCTGCGCGTCGCGGAGATCGAGGAGCTCGGCCACGGCTCGCGCGAGGACGCGGCTCGCGCCCTGGCCGCCGGCCGCACGTCCTTCGGCGTGGTCACCTACCGCGACGAAGTGCCGGTCGGGTGGTGCCACGTGGCACCCCGCACGGACATCCCGCGGCTTGCCGCGTCCCGGCTCATCCGCCCGGTCGACGACGTCGCGGTCTGGAGCATCATCTGCGTGGTGGTCCGCAGTGGTCACCGTCGCCAGGGCGTCACCGGTCACCTGCTCGAGGGAGCCGTCGCGTACGCCGCCTCGCGCGGCGCCCCGGCCGTCGAGGCCCACCCCGTGGACCCGGACGACCGGATGGACACGACCATGGCGTTCGTCGGCACCCGGTCGATGTTCGAGCGCGCCGGCTTCGAGGTGGTCGGTCGGACCGACGCGGTGGCGAGCGGGATGCCGCGGCTCGTCATGCGGCGGACCCTCGGCTGAGCGTCACGCGCCGCCGGCCCGGAGCCACTCGGCGCGGTCCAGCTGGTAGCCGACCTCGCCGTCGCGCCACCCCGGGACGTCCCGCTTCTCGTCGGCGTCCCAGGTTGCCGCGTGCCTCATCCCCAGCTTCTCCAGCACGCGCCGCGAGCCCGTGTTCGCCGCCATCGTGCTGGCGTAGACCTGCTTCACGTCGGCGCACGCGAAGGCCCGGCCGATCATGGCTCGGGCCCCTTCGGTGGCGAGACCACGATCCCAGTGAGCCGCTCCCAGGCGGTACCCGATGCCCGAGGTCTCGGGCCGGCCCGCGAAGCAGGATGCCGACCACCAGCCCACGAACGTCCCGGCCTCGAATCCGGACCAGTAGCCGAGCCCACGAGCCGGGTCGCTCTGGCGCTCCAGGCGCTGCCGCCACTCGGCGGCCGTCTCCTCAGCGGTCGCCGCTCGCCCACGGATGAATCTCATGACGATCGGATCGGCGTTCAGCTCGACCATCAGGGGCAGGTCATCAACGGTGACCGGACGCAGCACGAGGCGCTTCGTCGTGAGGGTCGGCAGCGGTGCCCACGGGCGGGCGGTCATCGACTCCGGCGATCGAGCTCCGAGCCGTGCAGCTCCATGCGGCGCTCGGGAGGCTCGTCGACCGGCCACCCGTCCGGGACTCCCACGTCCACGAACCCCGCCCGCTCGTACGAGCGTCGCGCACGGGTGTTGTCGCTGCGAACCATCAGGAAGGTCGTCCTGTCCTGATCGGCGGCCCAGCCCACCACCAGGTCGATGAGCTCATCCGCGACACCCGTTCCTCGAGCGGCCGGAGCCACCCACATCGAGATCAGCTCGACCCAGTCCTCACCGACGAGCTGGCCACTGACGACACCGACCGGCTGCGCGTCCTCGTGCGCCACCAGGGTCAACGGGACCTGCGTCAGGCGGGACTGCCAGCGCTCGACGGGGGCGTCGACCCAGTCGGCATGTCGAGACCCGAAGGCCGCCGGCGCCTCGGACAGGGACGCCAGTCGCACCGTCCGGAACACCTCCCAGTCGGCAGGTCCGATCCGTGTGATCTCCACCCGCGGAACCTAGCAAGACGCCTGCTCCGTCAACTTCCCCCGCCCCGGCCGGTCCGCTGGACGCCGGAAGGCGAGAGCGTCGTCGCTTGCGCGACACGCCGGGGTGGCGCTGGATGCCCTGCGACCCCGGGACGGCGTCGACCAGACCGTCCACACGCCGGCCCGGGGGGTTGCCCAGGTCGCCGAGCAGGGGTAGAATCGAACGTATGTTCGACCCGACGGGCGCTCCCACCCCGCCACCGGACCTCGGTCCGGCGGAGCAGGTGCGCGCCCTCACCGTGGCGCTGGGGCACGTCGAGCTCGCGGTCGAGCCCGGGCAGGGCATCGACCAGATCGACGCCCTCGAGCGCCTCAAGTCCGCGATCTGTGCTGCCCAGGCCCGCATCACCCACGGCATCTCCCAGCACCGCCAGGCCCAAGACCAGGCACGCCGGATCCTCGAGCCACAGCGCCGCCTGCCCAACCCCGACGCCGGCATCGGCACCGAGATCGGCCTGGCCCGACACGAGTCACCCCACGAGGGTCGCCGCAAGCTCCGTCTGGCCCGCGCCCTCATGAGCGACCTGCCCGAGACCCTGGCCGCACTCGAGCGAGGCGACCTCTCCGAGCGCCGGGCCGAGATCATCGCCACCGAGACCGCCGACCTCACGAGGGATCAGCGCCGCGAGGTGGACGCCGTCGTCTGTCGGGACCTCGAGGGCCTCGGTGATGCCGACCTGCGCGACGTCGTACGCCGCGAGGTGCTGCGCCGCGACGAGGAAGGCTGGCTCGCCCGCCACCAGCGAGCCCGGGCCAAGCGATGCGTCAGCGGCCGGATCCTCGGCGACGGCATGGGCCTGCTCACCGCCGTGCTGCCCGCCACCGACCTCTCGACGATCATGACCTCGCTGAGCGACGCCGCCGAGCGTGCCCGCGCCCAGGGCGACGGTCGTGGCCGCGGCCAGATCGTCACCGACACCCTCATCGACCGCCTCGGCGGTCTCAGCCGCACCACCCCTGCTCCGACCGCCCTCAAGCTCGTCGTCAGCGCCGAGACCCTCCTCGGCGACGGGACCGAGCCCGGCTACCTCCCCGGCGCCGGCTACCTGCCCGCCTCGGTGACCCGGAGGCTGGCCGCCGCGGGCGCCGAGCACACGCGCTCCACCATCCAGCGTCTCTTCGCCATGCCCGCCACCGGCGCCCTCATCGCCCTGGAGTCCGCCTCCGGCTTCTTCCGCCACGGCCTGGCCGACTTCATCGACCTGCGCGACCGCCGCTGCCGCTCCCCCTTCTGCAACGCACCCATCCGGCACCACGACCACGTCGTGTCCCGCGCCCGGGGCGGGGCGACGTCCGCGGACAACGGCCAAGGGCTCTGCGAGGGATGCAACTACGCCAAGGAGACACCCGGCTGGCACCACCAGCCCGTCCCCGATCCACTCGCCGTCACCGAGACCGTCCTCACCACCCCCACCGGGCACCAGCACCGCTCCCGCGCCCCCGACCCACCGGTCACCTGGCGGCAGGCCTCCCCCGCCGAACGCCGGGTCGCGCAGATGCTGCTCCACCGCGCCGCCTGAGCGTGACCGCACCTTGGCCCGCGTCCTGCCGCAGGGGGGCGGGGCCGGTCGCGGCATGACCGATACTGCTCCGATGGGCGTACGCAACTACCTCGTCGAGGGAGTCTCCGGAACGGGCAAGACCTCCGTGTGCCGCGAGCTGGCCCGCCGTGGCCAGCACGCGGTCAACGGGGACACCGACCTCGCCTACCAGGGCGACCCCCTGACGGGCGAGCCCACCGACACCGCGCTGCACGAGCACCACCTCTGGGACGTGGGCCGGGTCCGGGCCCTGGTGGCCGACCACCGTGAACCCGCCACCTTCTTCTGCGGCGGCTCTCGCAACTTCCCCCAGTTCCTCGATCTCTTCGACGAGGTCTTCGTGCTCGACGTCGACCTGGAGACGCTGCACCGGCGGCTCGACCAGCGCCCGCCGGGCGAGTGGGGGGCCGAGCCGTCCGAGCGCGACCTCGTCGTCAGGCTCCACAGGACCAGGGAGGACGTCCCCGGCACCGGCGTGGTCATCGACGCGACCCGACCGTTGGCCGACGTCGTCGACGAGATCCTTTGTCGTGCCGGACTGGACGGCGAGGACTGACCCTCAGCCGACCCCGGACGAGACCGGCTTGCGCGCCGCCGGGACGGCCAGCGCCGCGGGGACGAGCAGCACGGCGACCACGAGCAGCGCGTCGAGGGTCCCGACCCGGTCCCCCACGAAGCCGAGCAGCGGCGGGCCGGCGAGGAACGCGGCGTACCCGATCGTCGCGACCACGCTGACCCGCGCCGCCGCCCGCGCGGGGTCGTCGGCCGCGGCGCTCATCCCCACCGGGAAGCCGAGCGAGGCGCCGAGGCCCCAGAGCACGATGCCGAGGACGACGAGTGCCGCGTGTCCGCCCCAGACGATCAGCATCACCCCGGTCGCGGCGACCGCCATCGTCGACCACAGGACGGCGGTGCGCCCGAAGGCGTCGAGCAGGCGGGTGCCGGCGACGCGACCGGCGGTCATGGCGGCGACGAAGATCCCGAAGCCCGCCACGCCCACGGCGTGCGAGACGTCGTACCCGTCGACCAGGGCCACCGCCAGCCAGTCGTTGGCGGTGCCCTCGGTCATGGCCAACGCGAGCACCATGACGCCGATGAGCAGCGTGCGGGGCTCGAGCCAGGCGCGGCCGGCGGGGGCCGGCGCCTCCTCGACCTCGGCGACCGGGAGGAACGCCCCTGCCCCGCGCCACACCACCACGGCCGACAGCACGACCACGGCGAGCAGGTGCGCCGCCGCGGGGACGTCGAGCGCGACCAGGCCCGCGCCGAGCAGGGCCCCCACCACGGTGCCCAGGCTGAAGCCGGCGTGGAAGCGCGGCATCACCGTGCGGCCCAGGGTGCGCTCGACCTCGGCCCCTTCGACGTTCATGGCGACGTCCCAGACGCCGATTCCGACCCCGTAGACGAACAGAGCCGCCCCCGTCACGACCGGCGAGTCCCCGAGGGCGAGTCCCGCCGTGCCCAGACCGAGGGCCGCCGCCACCGCGCCGGCGCGCAGCACCCGTACGGTGCCCCACCGACCGATGGCCGCCCCGGTGCTCGGGAGGGCCACGAGCGAGCCCACGGCGATCATCAGGAGCAGCACCCCGAGACCGCCGTTGCTCAGCCCGAAGCCGTCGCGGGCGTCCGGGATGCGCGAGACCCAGCTGGCGAAGCACAGTCCGTTGAGGACGAAGGCCAGCCCGACGGCGTTGCGGGCGGCGGTGACGTGGGGAGCGACGGTGAGCTGGGACACCGCGCTCAGCCGCGGTTCCGGTCCCAGTCGGTCCCGGGCGGGCCCGCCTCGATCCACGCCTGGAAACCGGTCAGCGAGGCCTCGCTCATCGCGATCTCGAACGGGCCCTCGGGGGTCGAGCAGCACACCACGACGTGGCCGGCGTACAACGACATCTCCTCGGCGCCCACCAGCTCCCGGCGACCCGCGTAGGTCATCGACTGGCGCGACCAGCCCATCCGCGGGCGCGGCGACAGGGAGAAGATCCGGAACCACTCCAGCGAGTCGCCGCTGTACCGACCCAGGCCCAACAGCCAGCCCCGGCCCGGGTGCGCGGTACGCATGCGGTAGCTGAGCTCAAAGGTTCCACCGTTGCGGGCGATGAGGCGGCGTCGCACGATCAGGGCGACGCCGTACAGCAGGGGCAGGACCAGCAGGACGCCCGCGGACTCGAGCAGCCACTGCCACAACGGCATCCATGCCTCCCTCCTGCCACCACACGTTGCAACGTCTCGGCACCACACGGTGCAACGCTTCGGCGCCCCGAAATGCAGTGAGCGCACGGACCCGTCCGGTCCGTGCGCTCACCCTAGCGTCAGGCGTGTGTCACTTCGTCAGGACGCCCGCTCCACGGCCCGGATGCGGGCCTCGGCACGGCGGACCCGCTCCTCGACGTCGTCGTCGTTCTCGCCACTGGACTTGGCGCGCTCCAGCTCGTGGCGTGCCTTCTCCAGGTCGATCTCGTGCGACATCTCCACGTGCTCGGACAGCACCGAGACGCGGTTGTTGGCCACCGACAGGAAGCCCGCGTCCACGGCCGCGACCCACGTCTCGCCCTCGGTGGTCTGCACGTCGACGACGCCCTCGATGATCACCGAGAGCATGGGGGCATGCCCGGGCAGGATGCCCACGTCGCCCTCGGTCGTGCGCGCGATGACCATCGTGGCCTCGCCCGACCAGACCAGCCGGTCCGCCGCGACGAGCTCCACCTGGAGGGGCTTGCTCGTGTGGTCAGCCATCAGAGCGACTTCTGGATCTCAGCCCACTTGGCCTCGACGTCGTCGAGACCACCGCACATGAAGAACGCCTGCTCGGCGACGTGGTCGTACTCGCCGTCCGCGATCTTGTTGAACGCCTCGATGGTGTCCGCCACGGGAACCGTCGAGCCCTCGATGCCGGTGAACTGCTTGGCGACGTAGGTGTTCTGCGAGAGGAAGCGCTGGATGCGGCGCGCCCGGGACACGATGATCTTGTCCTCCTCGGAGAGCTCGTCGACACCGAGGATCGCGATGATGTCCTGGAGCTCCTTGTTGCGCTGGAGGATCTGCTTGATCCGGACCGCGCAGCGGTAGTGCTCGTCACCGATGTACTGCGGGTCGAGGATCCGCGAGGTCGACGTCAGCGGGTCCACCGCGGGGTAGATACCGAGCGAGGCGATCTCTCGCGAGAGCTCGGTGGTCGCGTCGAGGTGGGCGAACGTCGTGGCCGGGGCCGGGTCGGTGTAGTCGTCTGCCGGCACGTAGATCGCCTGCAGCGAGGTGATCGAGTGACCACGCGTCGACGTGATGCGCTCCTGCAGCTGGCCCATCTCGTCGGCGAGGTTGGGCTGGTAGCCCACCGCGGACGGCATGCGGCCGAGCAGCGTGGAGACCTCGGAACCGGCCTGCGTGAAGCGGAAGATGTTGTCGATGAAGAGCAGCACGTCCTGCTTCTGCACGTCGCGGAAGTACTCCGCCATCGTCAGGGCCGACAGCGCGACGCGCAGGCGGGTGCCCGGCGGCTCGTCCATCTGGCCGAAGACGAGAGCGGTCTGACCGAGGACTCCGGCCTCCTCCATCTCGACGATGAGGTCGTTGCCCTCACGGGTGCGCTCGCCGACACCGGCGAACACCGACACACCACCGTGGTCCTTGGCGACGCGGGCGATCATCTCCTGGATGAGCACCGTCTTGCCGACACCGGCACCGCCGAACAGGCCGATCTTGCCGCCCTGGACGTAGGGGGTGAGCAGGTCGATGACCTTGATGCCGGTCTCGAACATCTGGGTCTTGGACTCCAGCTGGTCGAAGGCCGGCGCCTTGCGGTGGATGCCCCAGCGCTCGGCGGGCTCGAACGTCTCGCCCTCCGCGAGGTTGAGGACGTCACCGGTGGTGTTGAACACCTTGCCGAGGGTGGCGTCGCCGACGGGCACCGTGATGGGGCCGCCGGTGTCGGTGATCTGGCCGCCGCGGACGAGTCCGTCGGTGGGCTTCATCGAGATGGCGCGGACCATGCCGTCACCGATGTGCTGGGCGACCTCGAGGATGATCGAGTGCTTCTCACCGCCCAGCTCGAACTCGCAGGTCAGGGCGTTGTAGATCGCCGGCATCGCGCCGGTCGGGAACTCGATGTCCACGACCGGGCCGATGACGCGGGCGATGCGACCGACCGAGCCGCCGGCCTGGTGGGTCGTCTCTTCAATGGTGGCAGTCATGTTCACTCACTCCCGGCTTGTGCGTCGGCAAGGGCATTGACGCCACCGACGATCTCGCTGATTTCCTGGGTAATGCCAGCCTGGCGGGCCTGGTTGGCGATGCGCTTGTACTTCTTGATGAGCTCGTCGGCGTTGTCCGTCGCGGCCTTCATCGCCTTCTGACGGGCGGCCAGCTCGGAGGCGGCCGCCTGCAGCAGGGCGAAGAAGATCCGACTCTGGACGTAGCGCGGCAGCAGTGAGTCCAGCACCTCGGACGGAGAGGGCTCGAACTCGTAGAGCGGCAGCAGGTCCTCCTCGGAGGGACTCTCCTCGCCCTCCACGACCTCCAGCGGAAGCATCCGCAGGGCCTGGGGCTCCTGGCTGAGCATCGAGCGGAACCGCGTGTAGACCACGTGGACCTCGTCGACACCCGGTGCGGTGCCCTCCTCGGGCTCCCCGCCGGTCTCGTTGAGGAACGCCGAGATCAGCGTGGCGCCGATGTCCTGGGCGACGTCGTACGTCGGCTGGTCGGAGAAGCCGGTCCACGACTGCACCACGGGGCGCTGCCGGAACTTGAAGTAGGCCTCACCCTTGCGGCCGGTGATGTAGACGTCGACCTCCTTGCCCTCCTCCTTGAGCTTCTCGATGAGGCGCTCGGCCTCCCGGAGGACGTTCGAGGAGTAGGCGCCCGCGAGCCCCCGGTCGGAGGTCACGATCAGGACCGCCACCCGCGTGGGGTTCTCCGGCTCCACCGTCAGCGCGTGGTCGACGTTGGAGAAGGTCGCGACGGCCGAGACCGCACGCGTCAGCTCGCGGGCGTACGGCGCGGCCGACTGCGCCCGCTGCTGCGCCTTGATGATGCGGGACGCGGCAATGAGCTCCATGGCACGCGTGATCTTCTTCATCGACTCCGTCGACCTGATCCGCGCGCGGTACTCACGTACCGAGAGAGCCATCGTCAGCCCCGCTTCTGCTTGACGATCTGCTCCTGCTCGACGTCCTCGTCCTCGAGGGCGACGTGCTCCTCGTGGCCGGCCTTGATGCTCTGGCCGTCCGAGGTCTCGAACTGGTCGAGGAAGGAGTCGTACGCCTTCTCGAGCTCGGACTCGGTGGAGTCCTCGAACTTCTGCGTCTCACGGATGCCGGCGAGGATGCCCTCGTGGCTGCGACGCAGGTAGTCGAGGAACTCGTTCTCGAAGCGGAGCACGTCGTCGGTGGGCACCTTGTCCAGGCGACCGGAGGTGCCGGTCCACAAGGACACCGTCATCTCCTCGACGGGGTACGGCGAGTACTGCGGCTGCCTGAGCAGCGCCATCAGGCGCTGGCCGCGGTCGAGCTGCTGGCGCGAGGCCGCATCCAGGTCGGAGGCGAACATGGCGAAGGCCTCCATGGCACGGAACTGCGCCAGGTCGACCTTGAGCGAGCCGGTGACGGCCTTCATCGCCTTGGTCATGGCCGAGCCACCCACCCGCGAGACCGAGACGCCCACGTCGATGGCGGGGCGCTGGTTGGCCGCGAACAGGTCCGACTGGAGGAAGATCTGGCCGTCGGTGATCGAGATGACGTTGGTCGGGATGAACGCCGACACGTCGTTGGCCTTGGTCTCGATGATCGGCAGGCCGGTCATCGAGCCCCTGCCCATGTCGTCGGACAGCTTGGCGCAGCGCTCGAGGAGGCGGCTGTGCAGGTAGAACACGTCGCCCGGGTAGGCCTCACGACCCGGCGGGCGGCGCAGCAGCAGCGACACGGCGCGGTAGGCCTCGGCCTGCTTGGTCAGGTCGTCGAAGACGATCAGGACGTGCTTGCCGTCGTACATCCAGTGCTGGCCGATGGCCGAGCCGGTGTAGGGCGCGAGGTACTTGAAGCCGGCCGAGTCGGACGCCGGGGAGGCCACGATGGTCGTGTACTCGAGCGCGCCGGCCTCCTCGAGGGCGCCACGCACGGAGGCGATGGTCGAGCCCTTCTGGCCGATGGCGACATAGATGCAGCGGACCTGCTTGTCCGGGTCACCGGACTCCCAGTTGGCCTTCTGGTTGATGATCGTGTCGATCGCGATGGTCGTCTTGCCGGTCGCGCGGTCACCGATGATGAGCTGGCGCTGACCGCGGCCGATGGGCGTCAGGGCGTCGATCGCCTTGATGCCGGTGGCCAGGGGCTCGTGGACCGACTTGCGCACCATCACGCCGGGAGCCTGGAGCTCCAGGGCACGACGCTCGTGCGACTCGATCTCGCCGAGGCCGTCGATCGGGGTGCCGAGCGGGTCGACCACGCGGCCGAGGTAGCCCTCGCCCACGGGGACCGAGAGGATCTCGCCCGTACGACGTACGGCCTGGCCCTCCTCGATCTTGTCGAAGTCGCCCAGGACCACGACGCCGATCTCGCGGGTGTCGAGGTTGAGCGCGATGCCCAGCGTGCCGTCCTCGAACTCGAGCAGCTCGTTGGCCATCACGGAGGGCAGGCCGCTGACGCGGGCGATGCCGTCCGCTGCCTCGGCGACGGTGCCGACCTCTTCCTTGCTGGCCGACTCAGGCTTGTAGTCGGACACGAAGCGCTGCAGCGCGTCCCGGATCTCGTCCGGACGGATCGAAAGCTCCGTCATCTGTCTTCCTTACTCTCGAGTGCTCGAAAAGTGCTGGGGTGGTGGTGCGGGATGGAGCTCGGCGTGGTCAGCCGGCGAGCGAGCGCCGAGCCTCGTCGAGGCGATTGGCGACGGTGCCGTCGATGACGTCGTCGCCGACCTCGACCTTGATGCCGCCGAGGACATCGGGGTCCACGACCACGTTGAGGTGGATGCGGCGGTCGTACTGCCGCGCCAGCGCGTCGCTGAGGCGCTGACGGTCGGCGTCGGAGAGCGGGTGGGCCACCCGGACGGTGGCGACACGCTCGTCGTGCACGGTCGCGGCGACCTGCTGGTACGTCGTCAGCGCGGCCGCCACGGTGCGGTAGGTGCCGGCCAGCGCCTGCTGGGCCAGGGTCACCGTGGCCGGGAGGGCCTTGCCGTCCAGCAGGGACCGCACCAGCGTGGACTTGTCGTCCTGCGACCGCGAGGGGTCGGACAGGGCGTCACGCAGGTCCGGGTTGTCGTTGACCGCCTGGCCGAAGGCGAACAGCTCGTCGGCCAGCCGACCCGAGTCGTCGCCCGCGGAGCGGACCACGGCCACCTCGCCGACGTGCTCGAGCGCGTCGGCCAGGTCCCGGGAGACCGTCCAGCGACGACCGACGGCCAGGCCGAGCAGGTCGAGGGTGTTCTGGTCGACCCTGCCGCCGAAGATCTCGGTGACCAGGCCGGCCTTGGCCGAGGCATCGACGGAGGCGTCCGTCGCCACCCGGCGCAGTGCCGGCTCAGCACGCAGCACCGACGAGACCGTGAACAGGTCGTCGCCGATGCGGCTCGCGTCCGCGCCGCCCTGCAGCCTTCTCCCCAGCTCGCTGGTGAGGGCTGCGAGGGCGTCCGCGGAAGCTCCACGCATGGCGCGGGCCATCAGTTGACCCCGCTCCCGGTGCTGGTCGAGCCGTCCGCCTCGAGGTCCGCCAGGAAGCGGTCGACGACGCGGCTCTGGCGAGCCTCGTCGTCCAGGCTCTCCCCGACGATGCGGCCGGCGAGCGTCGTCGCCAGGGCGCCGACCTCGGCCCGCAGCGAGGTGACCGCCTGCTGGCGCTCGGCCTCGATCTGGGTCTTGCCGTGCTCCACGATGCGCGTCGACTCGGCCTGGGCCTGCTCCCGCATCTCGGCGACGATCTGGGCACCCTGCTCGCGAGCCTCCTCGCGGATGCGGGCGGCCTCGTGCCGGGCGTCGGCGAGCTGCTTCTCGAGCTCGGCGAGCTTGGCGTCGGCCTCGGCCTGCTTGGTCTCGGCCGCGCTCAGGCCACCCTCGATCGCCTGGGTGCGCTCGGCGAAGGTCTTCTCGAAGCGGGGAGCGATGAACTTCCAGATCGCGAAGAGCAGCAGTCCGAAGACCACCAGCGACGTGGCGAACTCCACGGGCACGAAGCCGAGCGGGTTCTCCGGGGCGTGGCCGCCCTCCTCCGCGCGGATGATCACATTCTGCATGTCAGTCCTTCGTCAGTGCGTGCGTGCGGGGGCGTCAGAGGACGAACGCGAGCGCGATACCGATGATGGCGAGCGCCTCGGCGAGGGCGAAGCCCAGGATCGCGATCGACTGGAGGCGACCCTGCGCCTCGGGCTGGCGCGCGACACCGGAGATGTAGGCCGCGAAGATCAGACCGATACCGATACCGGGGCCGATGGCCGCGAGTCCGTAGCCGATCATGTTGAGGTTGCCGATCACGGCTGTTTCCTTTCGGTTGTTTCTACTGGGGAGGTGAAGTCGTGCTACTCGGGTCCAGCGCTGGTCAGAGCCCAGATCTGGGTGGAGGTCAGTGCTCGTCGGCGAGGGCACCCGAGATGTACATGGCGTTGAGCAGGGTGAAGACGTAGGCCTGCAGGAACTGCACCAGCAGCTCGAGGAAGGCGATCGCGATCGCCAGCACCCAGGCGAGCGGGCCGGCCACGTAGCCGATGCCGCCCTGCTCGAGCAGGTAGAGACCACCGGTGGTGAAGAGGATCAGCAGCAGGTGGCCGGCGAACATGTTGGCGAAGAGACGCAGCGCCAGCGTGATGGGGCGGACCACGATGTTGGAGAAGAACTCCAGGGGCACGAGCAGCGGGTACATCAGGGGGGTGACGCCCGACGGCACCGTCTGCAGCTTGAGGTAGCCCACGAAGCCGTGCTTCTTGATGCCGACCGCGTTGTAGATCACCCAGCTCAGCGCCGCCAGCGCGTAGGCCATCGAGGCCCGCGAGAAGGTGGGGAACTGGATGAGCGGGATCGACGCGAAGACGTTGTTGACCAGGATGAAGAAGAAGAGCGTCACCAGGTAGGGGACGAACCTCTGGAAGTCGTGGCTGCCGATGACGTCGCGGCCGATGGAGTTGCGCACCATCCCGTAGGCGCTCTCACCGGCGAACTGCATGCGGCCCGGGACGAGGGACACGCGACGGGTGGCGGCGTAGAAGAAGGCGAAGACCACCAGCCCACCCAGCAGCAGCTGGACGAGCGGCTTGGTCACGGCGTACTCCCCCAGGTGGAAGAGCGGCACGGCGCTGAAGTCGAAGCTGTTGGGGCCCGGCGGGACGAACTCGTCCCCGGACTCCGCCATGGCGATGCCGAACGTGGTGGTCACCAATTCTCCTACTGGCTTGCCTTGTTGAATCGTGCGTACGTCATGTAGATCCCGAACCCGGCTCCGACGAGGATCCCGATCGCGACGAGGAACATCGTCCCCAGCCAGCGATCGAGCAGCCAGCCGACCAGCCCGTAGACAGCGACCCCCGAGACGATGTAGCCGAAGGCGTGCCAGGGGTCGCCCTTGGGAGAGTCGTCAGGTCCGGCAGGCGGGGGATTCTCTCGAGCCATCGCGGACCGAACCCTAGCAGCCGCCGGGCTCATCGCTCACCCCCGGGTTGACCGCCCGTGGACAGGTCGTAGACGGGGATGCGCTGCCTCCCGACGAGCCACACCTGCACCACCATCCACGCGACAGTGACCCCGATGACCGCGCCCGCGAACCAGCCGCGGGAGAGCTCGTCACCGACGAGCCCGGACCGCGAGAGGGCCACCGCGACGGCACCCATGAGCACGACCTGGAGGGTGTAGGTCATCAGCGCGACGAGGAGCGACGCGGTCGGCATGACCTGCGCGACCGTCTGCACCACGACCGTCCCGGTCGCGAAGACGGCGAGGGCCAGGCCTCCCCCGGCGGCCGCGCCGAGGGCACCGGCACCGCCGTCGACGAGACCGGCGAGGAGAACGAGCAGGACGACCAGGACCAGCCCGGCAGTCGCCGCACCGAGGAGCGGGGATGCCCCGCGAGGGGTGTCCTGCTTCGACTCGGTCGTCATGGCGGCGGCCGTCCTGTGGAGGGTGTGCTGTCAGCGGTGCTGCGGGGCGGTGGAGGTACTCCTCCGACCGCTCGTGAAAACTATCACAAAGTCCCCGTGGGCTCCGAACCGGCGGGCTCCTCGACCGGCTGGCCGGGCTTCTTCAGCACCGGGACCAGGAAGGTGAGGGCCACGATCACCGCCGACATCGCGCCGAGCCCCGCCCACATCCACGGGCCGCTGTAGAGGCTGGTCACCACGGCGCCGCACGACACCAGTGCGGCCCACATCCACATGATGAGGACCGCGCGGCGCTGCGAGTGGCCGATCTCGAGCAGCCGGTGGTGCAGGTGCTGCTTGTCGGGCGCGAACGGCGAGCGGCCCGCGCGGGTGCGGCGCACGACGGCCAGCACCAGGTCGGCGACCGGCACCATCAGCAGGGACACCGGCAGCAGCACGGGCAGCACCGCGACGAAGATGCTGTTGCCGTCCGAGGAGATGTCGGTGCCGGCGAACTGACCGGTCAGGGTCAGGGCGCTCGCGGAGAGGACCAGGCCGATGAGCATCGAGCCCGAGTCGCCCATGAAGAGCCGCGCGGGGTGGAAGTTGTGCGGCAGGAAGCCCGCGCACGCCCCCGCCAGCGCGGCACTCAGCAGGGCCCCGGTGGTGGCCAGGGTGAGGTCCTTCTGGTCGGTGAGGACGTAGCAGAAGACGAAGAACGCCAGCGCCCCGATGCAGACCACCCCGGCGGCCAGACCGTCGAGTCCGTCGACGAAGTTGACCGCGTTGATCGTGGCCACCACCACGATGACGGTCAGCAGCGCCCCCTGGTTGGGGTCGAGGAGGAACTGCGAGCCGTCGCTGCCCGGCAGGTAGTAGAAGCGCACGTCGAAGACCACCAGCAGACCGGCGGCGAGCACCTGTCCCCCGAGCTTGGTGAGGGCGTCGATCTCGAACACGTCGTCCACGACGCCGACGGCACAGATCAGGGCGCCCGCGATGAGCACCACGCCGGCGTCACGGAACACGAAGTCGTCGCTGCGGGCGAGGAACGGCAGCTCGCGGGCCACCAGGTAGGCCGCGACCAGGCCGCCCAGCATGGCCAGGCCGCCGAGGTAGGGGATCGGGGCGTCGTGCACGTCGCGGTCGCGGACCGCGGCCACCGCGCCGGTGCGCAGGGCGATCTCGCGGGCGATGACGGTGAGCAGGTAGGTGGACGTGCCGGCCACGAGGAAGACGAGGAGGTACTCGCGCATCAGGGCTCGTCGGTCAACGCGGCGCCGAGCGGCTCGAGGACCTCGTTGAGCTGTTCCAGCGACAGGGCGCCGCGCCGCAGCACGCGCCCCTGCGGGCCGGTGCAGTCCACGATGGTGGACGCCTCTCCCCCGTCGACGGGACCGCCGTCGACGACCACCTCGACGTCCGCGCCGAGCATCCGCTCGGCCTCCTCGGCGTCGCGGGCCGCGGGCCGACCGGTGATGTTGGCCGAGCTGACGGCCAGCGGGCCGGTGCGCTCCAGGATCGCCAGCGCCACCTCGTGGTCGGGCATCCGGATCGCGACGGTGCCCCGGGTCTCCCCCAGGTCCCACTGCAGGGACGTCTGCTGGCGGCACACGATCGTCAGCGGGCCGGGCCAGAACCGCTCGACGAGGGCGCGGGCGTAGGCCGGCACTCCCACCGCGAGGGCGTCGAGGGTGGTCGCCGTGCTGACCAGCACGGGGGGCGGCATCTCCCGACCGCGGCCCTTGGCGTCGAGCAGCGCCTGCACGGCGTCCGCGTCGAAGGCGTCGGCGGCCACGCCGTACACGGTGTCGGTCGGCAGCACCACCAGCAGCCCGCGTCGTACGGCGGTCGCCGCCGCCTCGATGGCCGCCTCGCGCTCGTCCTCGGTCGTCACCCCAAGCCGCTTCACGAGGGTCATCGTGCCAGTCGCGCCGTGGTGAAGCGTGGACGACCTGCCAGGTCACGGTGGTCGGCGACCTCGGCCCACCGCCCGGCGGCACGCAGGACGGCCGGGGCCGCGTCGCCCTGGACGTCGGCGTGCTCGAAGCCGAGCACTCCCCCGGGGCGCAGCAGCGCCGCCGCGCGCACCGCCAGCACCCGGATCGCGTCCAAGCCGTCGTCGCCGGAGAACAGCGCCAGGTGGGGGTCGTGGTCGCGTGCCTCGGCGGCCACCGACTCCCACGCCTCGAGGGGGATGTAGGGCGGGTTGCAGACCACCACGTCGACCGTGCCCACCAGGTCGTCGAAGGCGGTGGCGAAGTCGCCGTGGCGCAGGTCGACCCCGGTGCCGGCCAGGTTGCGCTCCGCCCACACGTAGGCGCCCTCGTCCAGCTCCACGGCGTGCACGTCGGCGCCCGGGGCCTCGTCGGCGACCGCGCGGGCGATGGCGCCGGAGCCGGTGCAGAGGTCGACGACGACCGGGGCTTCCAGGCCCTCCAGCGCGTCGAGGGCCCACCCGGCGAGCAGCTCGGTCTCGGGGCGGGGCACGAAGACACCCGGCCCGACGAGCAGCTCGACGTGGCGGAAGGCGGCGGTGCCGGTCAGGTGCTGCAGCGGCTCGCGGGCCGCGCGGCGCGTGACCAGCGCGTCGTACCGCGCCCGCTGCTCGGGGGAGACGTCGTCGACGAGGGCGAGACGGCCCAGCGGGATGTCGAGGACGTGGGCGAGCAGCAGCTCCGCGTCCCGGTCCGGGGACGCGACCCCGGCCTGCCGCAGGACGTCGGCGGCCGCGCGGCGTACCGCGCGGGTCACTGCTCCAGCGCCTCGAGCCGGGCCGCCAGGTCGGCGTCGAGCGAGGACTGGAGGACGGGGCCGAGGTCACCGTCGAGCACCTGGTCGAGGTTGTAGGACTTGTAGCCGGTGCGGTGGTCGGAGATGCGGTTCTCCGGGTAGTTGTAGGTGCGGATCCGCTCCGAGCGGTCCACGGTGCGCACCTGGCTGCGCCGGGCCTCGCTCGCCTCGGCGTCGGCCGCCTCCTGGGCGGCGGCGAGCAGCCGGGCGCGCAGGATCCGCAGTGCGGACTCCCTGTTCTGCAGCTGGCTCTTCTCGTTCTGGCAGCTGGCCACGATGCCCGTCGGGACGTGGGTGATGCGCACCGCCGAGTCGGTGGTGTTGACGCTCTGGCCGCCCGGTCCGGACGAGCGGTAGACGTCGATGCGCAGGTCGTTGTCGTGGATCTCCACGTCGACGTCCTCGGCCTCGGGCATGACCAGGACCCCGGCGGCGCTGGTGTGCACCCGGCCCTGCGACTCGGTGACCGGCACCCGCTGGACGCGGTGGACCCCACCCTCGAACTTCAACATCCCGTACGGCGCCTCGCCGGGCTCGGCCGTGCCGCGCGCCTTGACCGCCACGGTGACCGACTTGTAGCCACCGAGGTCGGACTCGGTGGCGTCGAGGATCTCGGTCCGCCACCCGCGGGCCTCGGCGAAGCGGGAGTACATCCGCAGCAGGTCGGCGGCGAAGAGCGCCGACTCCTCACCGCCCTCCCCCGACTTGACCTCGAGGAGCGCGTCCTTGGCATCGGTGGGGTCGCGTGGGACCAGCAGGTGGCGCAGCCGCTCCTCGGCCTTCTCGCGACGCGCCTCCAGGGCGACGGCCTCGTCGGCGAAGTCCGGGTCGTCGGAGGCGAGCTCGCGGGCCGCCTCGACGTCGTCCCCGAGCTGCAGCCAGTCGCGCCAGGTGGCCACCACGGCGCTCAGCTCGGCGTAGCGCTGGTTGAGGCGCTTGGCCAGCCGCTGGTCGGCGTGCGTCTCGGGGGCGGCGAGCTGCTGCTCGAGGCTCTGGTGCTCGGCGACGAGTCCTTCGACGGCCTCGAACATCGGCGCGCTCCTGGTAGGTGGGTCGGTGGGCTGGGCTGCACGGACCGGCGGCCACGAGGAAATGCACAGCGCCGACCTCCCGCGGGTGCGGGAGGCCGGCGCTGGAGGAGAGCTACTTGCTCTCGGCGCTCTGCGGAGCCTTCTTGGCGTAGCGAGCCTCGAAGCGGGCGACGCGGCCGCCGGTGTCGAGGATCTTCTGCTTGCCGGTGTAGAACGGGTGGCACTGCGAGCAGACGTCGGCCTTGAGCGAGCCGGAGGTCGCGGTGCTGCGCGTGGTGAACGACGCGCCGCAGGTGCAGGTCACCTGGGTGTCGACGTACGCGGGGTGGATGTCCTTCTTCATGCGGTGTCCTCTCGAAACAGTGCCGCCGGGTCGTCCACACGCGGATGCGTGGACGTGAACCGGAGCCGGCACGCAAGTGTGCCACCCGTGACAACAGCGCACCCAATCGTGGCATTCCCCGCCGACGGAGGCCGGCCGGGTCACCGGTCAGCGGGCCCGGGAGAGCAGCGCCTCCACGCGGGTGGCCAGCTCGCGGGGGCTGAACGGCTTGGTGATGTAGTCGTCCGCGCCCGACCCGAAGCCCGTCTCCACGTCCGACTCCTGGGCCCGGGCGGTGAGCAGGATGACCGGCAGGTCCGCCAGGGCCGCGTCGGCCCGGATCAGGCGTACGGCGTCCAGTCCCGACAGCCCGGGCATCATGACGTCCAGGACCGCGAGGTCGGGGCGGTCGGCCTGGCAGGCGTCGACCGCCGCCTGCCCGTCGGAGACCGCCACGATGTCGTGCCCCAGCGTGGAGAGCTTGAACTCCACGAGCTCGCGGATGTCGATGTCGTCGTCCGCGACCACGATGCGTGCCATGTCAGTCCTCGCTCCCCCGTAGGTCTCGACCTTAAACCCGTCAGCGGCGCTTGGTCGCGGCGGCCGGGGTCCGCTGGACCTGGGTCAGGAGCTCGATGTTGGACTGCGTCGCGCGCACCCGCCCGAGGACGTCCTCGTGGGCCTCGACCGGCGTGCGGTCGATCAGCGTGCGCCGCAGCTTCTCGGTGATCTCCTGCTCCTCACGGGTGAGCAGCAGGTCCTCGCGCCGCGTGCTGGACGCCAGGACGTCGATGGCCGGGAAGGTACGGCGCGCGGCCACGTCGCCGCTGAGCCGCACCACGCTGTTGGCGGTGCCCGTGAACTCCTCGAGGATCACCTCGTCGGTCGCCGACCCGGTGTCCACCAGGGCGCTGGCCAGGATGGTCAGGGAGCCGCCCTGCTCGATGTTGCGGGCCGCGCCGAAGAACGCCTTCGGCGGGTGCAGGGCGGTCGCGTCCACCCCGCCGGCCAGCACGCGCCCGTTGGCCGGGGCCGCCAGGTTGTAGGACCGGCCGAGGCTGGTGAGCGAGTCCAGCAGCACGACGACGTCGTGGCCGAGCTCGACGAGCCGCTTGGCCCGCTCGATCGCCAGCTCGGCGACCATCGTGTGGTCGGTGGCCGGCCGGTCGAAGGTCGACGCGATGACCTCGCCCTTGACGGAGCGCTGGAAGTCGGTGACCTCCTCGGGACGCTCGTCCAGCAGCACGATCATCAGGTGGCACTCGGGGTTGTTGCGCGTGATCGAGGCGGCCACGGACTGGAGCACGGTGGTCGTGCCAGTGTCGGGCGGCGCCAGGAGGAGGCCGCGCTGGCCCTTGCCCATCGGCGCGACGAGGTCGATCGTCCGGCCGACGAGGTTCGCCGGGTCGGTCTCGAGTCGCAGCCGGTCGTCGGGGTGCACGGGGGTGAAGGAGTCGAAGTCGGCGCGATCCCGCGCAGCCTCCGGGTCCGCCCCGTTGACGTTGTCGATGCGCACCATCGGGTTGAACTTCTCCTTGCGCTCGCCCTCGCGGGGCTGGCGCACCTGACCGACGATGGCGTCGCCGCGGCGCAGGCCGAACTTCCGCACCATCGACAAGGAGAGGTAGACGTCGTCGGTCCCGGGCAGGTAGCCCGAGGTCCGGACGAAGGCGTAGTTGTCGAGCACGTCCAGGATGCCCGCGGCCGGGACGAGGACGTCGTCCTCGAGCACGGTGGTGTCGGGCTCGTTGCGGTTGCCCGAACGGGCGGCGGTCCGGTCGCGGTCACGGCCGCGGCGGCGCCGGTTGCGGCGGCTGCCGCCCTCGCCGTCGTCGTCGTCCTGGTCCTGCTGGTTGCCGCCCTGCTGGGCAGGCTGCTGGTTGTTGTGGCCGCTCTGCGCAGTTCCGGACTGCTGGTTCCCGGGCTGCTGGTTCCCGGACTGCTTGCCCTGCTGCTGGTTGCCGGACTCCTGACGGTCCGGCTGGCGGTCCTGGCGGTCCTGCGGTCCTGCCCGCGCTGGCTCTTCGCCTCCTGCCCCTTGCCGGCGCCCTGGTCCGCGCCCTTGCCGGCGCGGCCCTGGTCGGCGCGGCCCTGGTCGGCGCCCTTGTCCGCGCCCTTGTCCGGGCCCTGCTGTCCGGGCCCTTGTCGGAGGACCCCTGGTCCTGCGGACGCTCCTCGGCGCGGCGCCGGCCGTCCCGGCCCGGCTGGTCCTGCTGGCCCGCGTCCTCCTGCTGGCGCGAGGAGCTGCGGGCGCGCTGGCGCGACGAGCGCTGCTCGGTCGACGGCGACTCCTGCTGGTCCTGCTCGACGTCACGGGCCGGGCGGGCGTCCGGGGTCGGCTGGTCCGATGCGGACCGCTCGTCGGACGTCGACGCGTCGGAGGCGGACGCGTCGGAGGCCACCACGCGGCGTGCGGGACGCTGGGTGCGGGTGACGCGCGGCGTGCTCGACGCGGCCGCGGGCTGGGCCGCCGGGGCCGCCGGGGCCGCCGGGGCGGTCTGGGCGCTCGCCTGCGCGCCCGACTGGGCGGCCTTGATGGCGTCGACGAGCTGCGCCTTCTTCATGGAGCCCGCGCCGGAGATGCCCATACCTGCGGCCATCGACTTGAGGTCGGCGAGGAGCATGGAGCTGAGCCCGCCGCCACGCTTCTTGGAGCTGGGCGTTGCTGAGTCGGTCACGTAGGCCCTTCCCACGCTCGGAGCCGCCCCCGCGCGGGGAGCTGGCTGGTTGCTGACAGGTGGTCCCGGGACCGGTTGGTCGCGTGCGCACGACGCGCACACCGGGAGGAGAGGGTGCCCCCGGGCCGGCGGACGGACCACGGCTGGGAGGAGCTCACGCCGAGCGGCGCGCCCACAGGCTAGCAGGGCCGCTGCCTCAGTCGACCACGACGACGCCGCGGTCCTCGACGGCCAGCGCGTGGTGGGTCCAGCCCGCGGGGGTGCGGCCGGCCAGGGTCCGGTCGGTGGCCCCGGCGAAAGCCAGCACGGTCGGGCCCGCACCGCGATGACCGCGGGGACACCGTCCGCGCGCAGCCGGCGCACGAGGGCCAGGGACGCCGGCATCGCCGGCTCCCGCTGCTCCTGGTGGAGACAGTCGCGGGTCGCGGCGAGCAGGTGCTCGGGTCGCCCGGCGAGGGCGGCGACCAGCAGCGCGGTCCGGCCGGTGTTGGCGGCGGCGTCGGCGTGCGGCACCGTCGCGGGCAGCAGCCCGCGGGCGACCGCGGTGTCGACCGGGGTCGGCGGCACGAAGACCTCGACCGCGACGCGGCGGGTCGACGGCCGACGCGGACGGCGTACCACTCGCCCGTCCTCCCGCCCGGAGATGACGAAGCCGCCGAGGAGCGCGGGCGCCACGTTGTCGGGGTGGCCCTCGAGGTCGGCGGCGAGCCGGAGCAGCGAGCGCGTCGTCGAGCAGCAGCTGCCCGCCGGCGACGAGGGCGCGCGCCAGGGCCACGCCGGCCACGATGGCGGCGGACGACGACCCGAGGCCGCGGCTGTGCGGGATGACGTTGCGACAGGACAGGCGCAGCCCGGGCGGCTGCTGCGTCCATGGCGTCGAACGCCGCGTGCATGGAGCGCACCACGAGGTGCGAGGCGTCGCGGGGCACGGCGTCGGCGCCCTCGCCGCGCACCTCGACCTCGACGCCCGCGGCCGTCACCTCGGCCTCCAGCTCGTCACGCAGGGACAGCGCCAGCCCCAGCGAGTCGAAGCCCGGCCCCAGGTTCGCGGACGTGGCGGGCACGGTGACCCGGACCGGGCCCGTCGACGTAGGTCGGCATGCCTCAGGCGAGCCCGGCCGCCGCGGCCGCCGCGTCCACGTCGGCGTCGACGACGGTGTCGACGACGTCGCCGAAGGACTCCAGCGCGGTCGCGGTGTCCTTGAGGCCGTGACCGGTCACCGTGATGGCGACCGTCGCGCCGGCGTAGCTCTCCCCCGCCGCGAGCTCGGACAGCAGCCCGGCGATGCCCGCGGCGGAGGCGGGCTCGACGAACACGCCGTCGTGGCGGGCCAGCTCGACCTGCGCGGCCAGGATCTGGGCGTCGGAGACGCGCGGCGAAGCGTCCACCGGACTCCAGCGCGGCCGCCTCGGCGAGCTTCCACGAGGCGGGGTTGCCGATCCGGATCGCGGTCGCCTTGGTCTCCGGGTCCGGGAACGGCTCACCGGTCACCAGCGGGGACGCGCCCTCCGCCTGGAAGCCCCGCATGACGGGCCGCCTGCTGGACCGGCCGAGGTCGGCGTACTGCTCGTAGCCCATCCAGTACGCGGAGATGTTGCCGGCGTTGCCGACCGGCAGCAGGTGGTAGTCGGGGGCGTCGCCCAGGAAGTCGCAGATCTCGAACGCGGCCGTCTTCTGCCCCTGGAGCCGGACCGGGTTGACGGAGTTGACCAGCGCCACCGGGTAGTCCCAGGCGAGCCCCTTGGCCATGTGCAGGCAGTGGTCGAAGTTGCCGCGGACCATGATGATCTGCGCACCGTGCACGACGGCCTGCGCCATCTTGCCGGCGGCGATCTTGCCCTCGGGCACCAGCACGAGCGGCTTGAGGCCGGCCTTCGCGGCGTACGCGGCCATCGAGGCCGACGTGTTGCCGGTCGAGGCGCAGACCACGGCCTGCGCCCCCTCGTGCTTGGCCACCGAGATCGCGGTGGTCATCCCGCGGTCCTTGAAGGAGCCGGTCGGGTTGTCGCCCTCGACCTTGAGCCAGACCTGCCCGCCGGTCAGCGACGAGAGCCACTGCGAGTGCACGAGCGGCGTGCCGCCCTCTCGCAGGGTGACCGCCTCGAGGCCGTCGGGCAGCAGGTCGATGAGGTCGCGGTACTCCTCGATCAGCCCGCGCCACTGGTGGTGGGCCCACGGCGCGTCCGGGGTGGGCGTGCTCACTCGTCGCCTCCCTCGACCCGCATCACCGAGGTGACCTCGCGGACGATGTCCATGGTGCGCAGGTGCTCGACGGTGGCGCTGAGCGGCCGCGTCGGTCGCGGCGTGCGAGACGACGACGAGCTGGGCGTCGGCGCCGCGGCCCTCCTGCCGCACGGTCTGGATCGACACGCCCTGGTCGGCGAAGGCGTTCGCGACCGCCGCGAGCACGCCCGCAGCGGTCGTCGACGTCGATCGCGACGTGGTAGCGGGTGCGGGTCTCGCCCATCGGCAGCACGGCCCGATCGGCGTACGCCGACTCGCCGGCGCCGCGGGTGCCGGCCAGGCGGTTGCGGGCCACGGTGACCAGGTCGCCGAGCACCGCACTCGCGGTGGGCGACGCCGCCGGCTCCGGGGCCGTAGAACATCAGCTGGCCGGCGGCCTCGGACTCCACGAAGACCGCGTTGTAGGCCTCGCGCACGCTGGCCAGCGGGTGCGAGCGCGGGATCATCGCCGGGTGCACGCGCACCGCCACCTGGTCCTGCCCGTCGGCTCCGGCGCGCAGCTCGCAGATGGCCAGCAGCTTGACCACCGAGCCCATCTCGCGGGCCGAGGCGATGTCGCCCGCGGTCACCTCGGAGATGCCCTCGCGGTAGACGTCGGCGGCGGTGACCCGCGAGTGGAAGGCCAGGCTGGCCAGGATCGCGGCCTTGGCGGCGGCGTCGAAGCCCTCGACGTCGGCGGTCGGGTCCGCCTCGGCGTAACCCAGCTCCTGGGCCTCCTCGAGCGCCTCGGAGAAGCCCGCGCCCGAGGTGTCCATCTTGTCGAGGATGAAGTTGGTGGTGCCGTTGACGATGCCCAGCACCCGGGTCACCCGGTCGCCGGCCAGCGACTCGCGCAGCGGCCGCAGGATCGGGATGGCGCCGGCGACGGCGGCCTCGTAGTAGAGGTCGCGGTCGGCCTTCTCGGCCGCCTCGAAGAGGGTGGGACCGTCCTCGGCCAGCAGCGCCTTGTTGGCGGTCACGACGCTGGCGCCGTGCTCGAGCGCGGAGAGGATCAGCGAGCGCGCGGGCTCGATGCCGCCGATGACCTCGACGACCACGTCCACGTCGTCGCGCGCGACCAGCCCGGCCGCGTCGGTGGTCAGCAGGTCGGCCGGCACGTCCGCCTCACGGGTGGCGTCGAGGCGGCGTACGGCGACCCCCACCAGCTCGACGGGGGCACCGACCCGGGCCTCGAGGTCGCCGGCCTGCTCGCTCAGCAGCCGCACCACCTGCGACCCGACCGAGCCGCAGCCGAGCACCGCCACCCGGAGCCTGTCCGGTCGCTCGTCTCCCTCACCCATCACGCACCCACGTCTGTCGACAGCACATCGTCCTCAGTCTCGCGCCTGAGCACCACGGAGGTCTTCCCGTCCCGCACAGCGATCACCGGAGGACGCAGCGCGTGGTTGTAGTTGGAGGCCATCGAACGGCAGTAGGCGCCGGTGCCGGGCACCGCCACCAGGTCGCCGGGACGCACGTCGCCGGGCAGGAACTCGTCCTTGACCACGATGTCGCCGGCCTCGCAGTGCTTGCCGACCACGCGCGCCAGCAGGGGTCGGCGCCTCCGAGGCCCGCGAGGCGAGCGTGCACGAGTAGTCCGCGTCGTACAGCGCGGTGCGGATGTTGTCGCTCATGCCGCCGTCGACCGAGACGTAGGTGCGCCGGGCGCCGCCGTCGAGGGCGACCTCCTTGACCGTGCCCACCTCGTAGACCGTGCACATCGCCGGGCCGACGATCGCGCGCCCCGGCTCGATGGACAGGCGGGGTACGTCGAGTCCCAGCGCGCGGCACTCGTGCTCGACGATGTCGGTCAGCTCGGTCGCGAGCTGCGCGGGCGCGCTCGGGTCGTCCTGGGTGGTGTAGGCGATGCCGAAGCCGCCCCCGAGGTCCAGCTCGGGCATCTGCACGCCGAGCTCGTCGCGGACCCGGGCGTGCAGGGCCAGCACCCGGCGGGCCGCGACCTCGAAGCCGGAGGAGTCGAAGATCTGGCTGCCGATGTGGCTGTGCAGCCCGAGCAGCCGCAGGCCGGGCGCCGCCTCGAGCCGGCGTACGGCCTCGAAGGCGTCACCGGAGGAGATCGAGAAGCCGAACTTCTGGTCCTCGTGGGCGGTGGCGATGTACTCGTGGGTGTGCGCCTCGACGCCGGCGGTCACCCGGATCATCACGCCGAGGGTGCGACCGAGCTCGGAGGTGATCGCCACCAGTCGCTCGACCTCGTCGAAGGAGTCGACGATGACCCGGCCGACCCCGAGCTCGGCGGCGCGCTCGAGCTCGCGCCAGCTCTTGTTGTTGCCGTGCAGCGCCACCCGCTGCATCGGGAAGCCGGCCCGCGCGGCGACGGTCAGCTCGCCCCCGGAGCAGACGTCGAGGTGCAGGCCCTCCTCGGCCAGCCAGCGGACGGTGGTCGTGGACAGGAACGACTTGCCGGCGAAGAACACGTCGTAGTCGGCGAAGGCGTCCGCGAAGGCGCGGGCCCGTTGCGCGGAAGTCGCGTTCGTCCAGGACGTACGCCGGGCTGCCGTGCTCGGCGACCAGGTCGGGCAGCGTGACACCTCCGACGCTGAGCACGCCGTCGTCCTTGCGCGCGCTCGACGACCACAGGGACGGCACCAGGGCGTTGGCGTCGGCCGGCTCACGCAGCCACGACGGCCCCCGCAGGGCTCCGTCGGCGTGGGCCCAGCCGGAGGGGTGTGAGGTGGGCACCGGTCACATCCGCTCGGGGGCGGAGACGCCGAGCAGGTCGAGGCCGTTGGCCAGCACGACGCGGGTCGCGTCGACCAGCAGCAGCCGCGCCCGGTGCAGGTCGGTCGTCTCCTCGTCGCCGCGCGGCAGCACCCGGCAGCTGTCGTAGAAGCGGTGGTAGGTCCCCGCCAGCTCCTCGAGGTAGCGGGCGACGCGGTGCGGCTCGCGCAGCTCGGCCGCCGCCGTGATGACCCGCGGGAGCTCGGCGAGCACCCGGAGCAGCTCGCCCTCCTTCTCGTGCACCAGCAGCTCGGGGTGGGACTCCGCCCGGACGCCGAGGTCGGCCGCGTTGCGCATCAGGCTCGCCACACGGGCGTGGGCGTACTGGACGGTGAAGACGGGGTTGTCGTTGGTGGCGCGGGCCCACAGGTCGAGGTCGATGTCGATGGGGCTGTCGCTGCTGTAGCGGGCCAGCGCGTAGCGGGCCGCGTCGACGCCGATGGCACCCACCAGGTCGTCGATGGTGACGACCGTGCCGGCCCGCTTGGACATGCGCAGCGGCTGGCCGTCGCGGAGCAGGTTCACCATCTGGCCGATGAGGATCTCGAGGTTGACGTGCGGCTCGTCGCCGAAGGCGGCGCACATGGCCATCATCCGACCGACGTACCCGTGGTGGTCGGCGCCGAGCATGATGAAGCAGCGGTCGAAGCCGCGCTCGCGCTTGTCGAGGTAGTAGGCCAGGTCGCCGGAGAGGTAGGCCCCCTGGCCGTCGGACTTGATGATGACCCGGTCCTTGTCGTCACCGAACTGCTCGGTGGCCAGCCAGGTGGCGCCGTCCTTCTCGTAGGTGTTGCCCAGACCGGTGAGCCGCTCCACCGCCTTGGTCACTGCTCCGCTGCGGTGCAGGTCGTCCTCGTGGAAGTAGACGTCGAAGTCGACCTTGAAGTCGTGCAGCGACTGCTTGATCTCGGCGAACATCATGTCGACGCCGACCGTGCGGAACACCTCCTGGGCCGCCGGGTCGTCGAGGTCGAGGACGTCGGGGCGCTGCCGCACGACCGAGCGGGCGATCTCGTGGATGTACTCGCCGCCGTACCCGTCCTCGGGAGCCTGCCGTCCCCGTGCGCTGGCCAGCAGGGAGGAGCTGAAGCGGTCGATCTGCGCGCCGTGGTCGTTGAAGTAGTACTCGCGGGTGACCACGGCCCCGGTCTTCTCGAAGACCCGCCCGAGCGCGTCGCCGACGGCGGCCCAGCGGACCCCGCCCAGGTGGAGGGGGCCGGTCGGGTTGGCCGAGACGAACTCGAGGTTGATCCTCTCCCCCGCAAAGGTGTCGGACGAGCCGTACGCCGCCCCGGCCGCGACGATGTCGGCGGCGACCTGTCCCTGGGCGCCGGCCTCGACGGTGACGTTGAGGAAGCCGGGCCCGGCCACGTCGACCGCGGCGATGCCCTCGGCCTCGACCAGCCGGGTGCTCACCAGCTCGGCGAGGGCGCGCGGGTTGGTGCCCCTCCCGTCGACCAGCGCGGCCCTGGCCAGCTGCAGCGCGACGTTGGTGGCGTAGTCGCCGTGGCCCTTCTGGCGCGGGCGCTCCACGGTGACGCTCGTCGGGACGCCGCCGGGCAGCGTCACGGAGCCGTCCGACACGAGGTCGGTGAGGACGTCGACGATGGTCAGGGAGAGCTGGCCTGGGTTCACCGGCCCAGCCTATCGGCGCCGTCGGCCCCCACCCGAACCGGTTTCGCCGTGCACCGAGCAGGGTTGTAGGGTCTGCTTCGCCCCGCCTCCGTAGCTCAGGGGATAGAGCACTGGTTTCCGGTACCAGGTGCCGCAGGTTCGAATCCTGCCGGAGGCACTGTGTGATGTCCGACGGACATCGACGACGGCATCGACGACGGCGACGGACCTGCGCAAGGCGTGGGTCCGTCCCTCGTCCTCGGGGCGTCAGGCGGAGGTCTTCTCCGTGGACACGGCATCCTTGGCGTCGCGCTCGATGGCCTCGTTGTCGGCCTCGAGGTGCTTCTTGTCCAGCTTCTCCGCGTGACTCATGGACGCCTCGATCCTGCTCTCCATGTCCATCACGCCGACGACGACCAGCCCGGCCTCGCCCCGGTCGAGGGACTCGCCGAGCTCCTTGAGGTCACTGCGACTCATGCCGGCGGCCGCATGGCCGGCCACGGCCCCCAGGATCGCGCCACCGGCGCCGGTGGCCACCAGCAGGCCGCCGCCGACGGCCGCGAACGGGAAGAGGGCCACCACGAGTCCCGTCGCCAGACCGGCGCCGCCGCCGAGCACCCCACCGACCCGGGTCGGGGTCTCGTGCTTCTTGGTGATCTTGACCTTGCCGTCCTCGCGGCGATGGATGACCGCCGCGTCGTAGGCGTCCATGAGGTCCGCCTCGGTGTGCAGCTCCTTCACGAGGTCGTAGTCCGTCTCGGCGGACGCGAGGTCCGGGTAGACCCCCGCAAAGACCATGAGCGTGTCGACTGCCATCTGGAACCTCCTGGGTGACGGGAAGGGGCCACGACGTCGCCCGGGGTGTCGAGCGGCGGGCCGTCCCGGGGACCAACGTCGCAACCACACCGGGGTGGACACCTCATCCCGGACGGGTGATCTGCACGCGCGGCCGGATGTGGGTTCCGGCGGCCCCCATTTGGTGTAACACTGCGTTACCCACGGGGGCGTGCGAGTGCGGGACCCGTGGCTGACCCCACGCTGACACCCAGCGTCGACACCTTCTGGAGCACCCACGTGAGCAAGCTGATCTCGGGCCTGGCCCTCTCCCTCGTCTCCGCCACCACGCTGGCCGCCACCCTGGTCGTGGCGCCGGGTGCCACGGCCGTGGAGCCCCGTCGGGCGCCCGCCCTGACCGACTTCGGCTTCCGCGCCGACGCCTACGGGGTGAAGCTGGTGACCGACAACGTCGAGGCCTTCGACGTCAAGGACGCCCACGCCCAGCTGCGCTGCACCCGCGCGATCGGCCAGTCGGCCCAGCAGACGTCCGCGGTCAGCGTGCCGGACAACCCGCTCATCCACGTCGCCGCCAGCACCAGCCGCACCGACACCTACCGGGAGGGCGACCGCAACGGCGTGCGCGGGGTCAACACCATCGGCGACATCCGCATCGGCGGGACCGTCGACGGGGTGGCCACGCCCAGCCTCGTCATCGAGGGGCTCACCACCACGGCCGACGCGTTCCACACCCCGCAGGGCTTCGGCCACGCCGAGTCCTTCGACTTCGCCCGCATCCGCCTCGAGCTCCTCCAGGGCACTCCCCTGCAGGGCACGCCGCTCGAGCAGCTGCTGGCGCCGCTGGACCAGGTGACCGCCACCGTCTTCGAGGGCACCGGCGAGGCCGCCGACCAGGTCTTCCGCGTGCTCCGCTCGGCCACCGCGCCGATCCAGATCCCCGGCCTGGGCTCCGTCGCGCTGGGCAAGGTGCGGGGCAAGGCCTCGGCCAAGCGGGCCACGTCCGAGGCGATGGCCCTCGAGATCCTCGTGGACGCCGCCGGCCGCCGCCAGCTGGTCGAGATCGGGTCGGCCAACGCGCGCATCGGCGCCCCCGCGCCGGCCGGGGTCTTCCGGGCCGGCGGCACCGCGCTGGACTTCCAGGCGCTCCAGGGCAACCTCCACCTCGGCGGCGTGCAGCACAAGTCGCTGCCCTGCGAGGGCACGCTCGGGCGCACCCAGACCTTCCGCGTCCCCTCCGCCTCGGTGGCCTTCGGCCTGCTCGCCGACCTGCGCGACGTGACCTACACCCACCGCGGCAGCCAGCAGGCCCGGCGCGACTTCGCGAAGGGCCTCACCGGGACCCGGGTCGAGACCGTCTCGGTGCCGGGGGTCGGCCTGGTCGTCAACGGCGTGGAGAGCTCGGTGCGGATGCGGGGCAAGGAGCGCACACCCGTCCGGGCCCGGGTCGCGACCACGATCACGTCGATCACCATGAACGGCCAGCCGGTCGCCGTCCCCGCTCCCGGTCGCACCACCGAGCTGCCCAACGGCGTGGGCCTGGTGCAGCGCGAGCTGGTCAAGCGCAGCCGGTACGGCGCCCGCGTCATCGCCCTGCGGGTCACCCTCTTCCAGCAGGCCGTGGTGATGGACCTGGCCCTGTCCGACGGGCACATCTACCCGCGCTGACCGGGCGGACGTCGGCTCAGCAGCCGCGCAGGGTGGCGTCGCTGCGGGCGGCGGCACCCAGCCGGCGGGCCTGCGCGACGTCGGGGAAGACCACGCTCTGGTCGCCCACCGTGCCGATCGCACCGCGGATCACGCACGTCGTGACCCGGCCCGGCTCCACCTGGGCCACGGCCTGGGCCAGCTGGTAGATCTCGGCCGGGCCCAGGTCGGTGGACAGGTGCTTCATCACCGTCATCACACCGCGCTCGATGAAGCCGGGGCGGTCGGCCTGCGAGCGGATCCGGGCGTGGATGCCCCGCAGGGTGCGCTGCTGGTTGGCCGAGCGGTCGAAGTCGCCGCCGGGGAGCTCCTTGCGGATCCGGGAGAACGCCATGGCGTCGTACCCGCCGAGGTGGATGCGACCGGCGCGGAACCCCTCCTTCTTGAGGTAGGGGTCCTTGAAGCGCCGCGGGTTGGCGACGGTGATGCCGCCGATGTCGTCGACCATGTCCTCGAAGAACGGGAAGCGCGTGACCATCACGTAGTCCGGGGTGATGCCGACCAGGTTGCCCATGGCCCCGGCGATCCCCTGCGGGCCGCCGTAGTAGAGGGCGGCGTTGATCTTGTTCATCCCGTGCCCGGGGATCGGGACCCACGAGTCGCGGGGGACCCCGATCGCGGTCGCGGCGTCGGTCCGCGTGTTGATGCCGACCAGCTGCAGGGCATCGCCGCGCGAGTGCAGCATGTCCTGGCCCGGTCGGGCGTCGGAGCCCACGGCGAGGATCCAGACCACGTCGGGGCCGACCGACACCCCGCCGGCGCGCTTGACGCGCACCAGCTCGACCTCGGTCGAGGAGACCGTGGAGTCCGGTACGACGAACGCGCAGACCGCGAGGACCACCGCCAGGGTGACCACGCGCAGGGTGCGGGAGAGGCGCGTCATCACAGCCAGCCCTTCGTGACGTCGTAGCCGAAGATGCGCCAGCCCGCGGGCTGACGGGTGAGGAACACGCGTCCGCGCACCCGGAGCCGCCGGCTCCGCGAGGTGGCGTCGCCCGCCGCGGCCAGGGCGACCCGCAGGCGCAGGTCGAAGCGCGCGGTCACCGACCGCACCCGCCGATCGACCGACAGCAGGTCGAGGCGGGCCGTGCGCATCAGCGGCGTCACGGACGCGACGCGGTGCCCGATGTCGGCGTTCGACATCAGGTCGCGGTCGTACGTCGCGCGGCGGGTCGCCCCCGGGGTGAAGCCCGGGAAGCTGCGGAACTCGGTGCGCGGGTAGGTGCCCCCGACGTACGCCGCGTCCCACCAGCGGTCGAGGACCGCGGACACCTGCCGGCGGACCGCGGCGCGGCGGGTGCCGGGCAACCGGCCGGTGACCGTGCCGATCTGCACCCGCGTCGCGACGGGGGCCGGCCCGGTGACCGAGGTCGTGGTGGCCGTCTCGGTGGTGCCGGACGTCGGGCCCTGCGCCGCGCCGTCGCCGCTGCAGGCGCCGGTCACGAGGACCAGAGCCAGGACGGCAGCGCAGACAGGGGTCCGGAAGGGGGTGGTCATCGGGTCTCCAGGGGTGTTTCGTGTGGCGCTCGTGACACCTTGCACCAAGGGGCGGTCGCGCCCCTGCATTTGCGGGCGTGTACGACTAGCCTTCGAGTGAAGGAACTCCCGATCACGTGCCCAAGTGGAAGAGGCGAAGCAACTCGTGGCGCAGTCACAGGCCGACCAGTCCGGATCAACCCCCGCACCGTCCGCGGACCTCGGAGCCAACGAATGGCTCGTGGAGGAGATGCGCGAGCAGTACGACAAGGACCCCGGCAGTGTCGGGCCGCAGTGGGCGGCCTACTTCGGCGGTGGCAGCAACGGGGCCACGGCCAACGGCTCCAGCACCAGCACCAGCACCAGCACCAGCACCAGCACCAGCACAGGTGCCGACACCCGGTCGTCCGTGAAGGCTCCGGCGGACCAGGCCGCGCCCCGCTCCTCGCAGGGTCCCGCCAAGGCGCCCGCCCCGGCCGCGAAGCAGCAGGCCGCCGCGCCGGCCGCCCCGAGCGCACCGGCCGCGAAGACCGAGCCTGCCGGGTCGGGTGCGAAGCCCACCGCCAAGCCGCGTCCGGCCAGCGAGGCCGCGGAGCCCGCCAAGGGCACGAGCACCCCCGTGGCCAAGGACGCCAAGCCGGCCGCACCGGCCGAGGCGACCGACGAGCCGGCGTACACCACGCTGCGCGGCATCCCGGCCGCCACCGCCAAGAACATGGACCTCTCGCTGGGCGTCCCGACCGCCACCTCGATCCGCACGCTGCCGGTCAAGCTGCTGTGGGACAACCGCACCGTCATCAACAACCACCTCGCCCGGGCCCGCGGCGGCAAGGTCTCCTTCACCCACCTGATCGGCTACGCGCTGGTCAAGGCACTCACCTCGATGCCGGAGATGAACAACCACTTCGCCGAGGTGGACGGCAAGCCGACGATGGTGGCGCCCGCGCACATCAACCTCGGCCTCGCGGTGGACCAGCAGAAGAAGGACGGCACCCGTCAGCTCGTGGTGCCCTCCATCAAGGGCTGCGAGACGATGGACTTCGCCGGCTTCTGGACCGCCTACGAGGAGGTCATCCGCCGGGCCCGTGACAACAAGCTCACGATGGACGACTACTCCGGCACCACGATGAGCCTCACCAACGTGGGCGGCCTCGGCACCAACCACTCGGTGCCGCGACTCATGCCCGGCCAGGCCGTCATCGTCGGCGTCGGCGCCATGGACTACCCCGCCGAGTGGCAGGGCGCCTCCGACGAGGCCCTCAACCGCAACGGCGTCAGCAAGGTCATGACGATCACGTCGACCTACGACCACCGCGTCATCCAGGGCGCGCAGTCGGGCGAGTTCCTGCGCCGCGTCCACCAGCTGCTGCTGGGCGAGGACGACTTCTACGACGAGATCTTCCGCTCGCTGCGCATCCCCTACGAGCCCATCCGCTGGGCCAAGGACATCGTCGCGAGCCACGACGACGACATCGTCAAGCAGGCCCGCATCCTCGAGCTCATCCACGCCTACCGGGTGCGCGGGCACATGATGGCCGACACCGACCCGCTCGAGTACCGCCAGCGCAGCCACCCCGACCTCGAGGTCGAGTCGCACGGGCTGACCCTGTGGGACCTCGACCGCGAGTTCGCCACCGGCTCCTTCGGCGGCGAGGGCCGCCGCTTCATGAAGCTGCGCAACATCCTCGGCATCCTGCGCGACTCCTACTGCCGCACCACCGGCATCGAGTACATGCACATCATGGATCCCGAGCAGCGCAAGTGGATCCAGCAGCGCGTGGAGCAGCCGCACACCAAGCCGCCCCGCGAGGAGCAGCTGCGGATCCTGCTCAAGCTCAACCAGGCCGAGGCGTTCGAGACGTTCCTGCAGACCAAGTTCGTCGGCCAGAAGCGCTTCTCCCTCGAGGGCGGCGAGACCACCATCCCGCTCATCGACGAGATCTGCGAGGCGGCCGCCGAGGTCGGCCTCGACGAGGTCGCGATCGGCATGGCGCACCGCGGTCGCCTCAACGTGCTCGCCAACATCGTCGGCAAGAAGTACAGCCAGATCTTCCGCGAGTTCGAGGGCAACATCGACCCGCGCACCGTGCAGGGCTCCGGCGACGTGAAGTACCACCTCGGCGCCGAGGGCGAGTTCGTGGCCGGCTCGGGCGACCAGATCAAGGTCTCGGTCGCGGCCAACCCCTCGCACCTCGAGGCGGTCGACCCGGTGCTCGAGGGCATCGCCCGCGCCAAGCAGGACGTCCTCAACAAGGGTGCTGCCTACCCCGTCCTCCCGCTGCTCGTCCACGGAGACGCGGCCTTCGCGGGCCAGGGCGTGGTGGCCGAGACGCTCAACCTCTCGCAGCTGCGTGGCTACCGCACCGGCGGCACCATCCACGTCGTCGTCAACAACCAGGTCGGCTTCACCACCTCCCCCGGCTCGTCGCGCTCCTCGCTCTACTGCACCGACGTGGCCCGGATGGTCCAGGCACCGATCTTCCACGTCAACGGCGACGACCCGGAGGCGTGCATCCGCGTCGCCCGGCTCGCCTTCGAGTACCGCCAGGCCTTCAACAAGGACGTCGTCATCGACCTCGTCTGCTACCGCCGCCGCGGTCACAACGAGGGCGACGACCCGTCGTACACCCAGCCGCTGATGTACGACCTGATCGAGCAGAAGCGCTCGGTGCGCAAGCTCTACACCGAGTCCTTGATCGGTCGCGGCGACATCACCGTCGAGGAGGCCGAGCAGGTCCTCAAGGACTACCAGCAGCAGCTGGAGCGGGTCTTCACCGAGGTGCGCGAGGCGAGCAGCCAGCCCTCGGAGTGGACCACCGTGCCGGACTACCCGGACAAGCCCGCGGGTGAGTTCAGCACCGCGGTCTCCTTCGAGGCGCTCAAGCGCATCGCCGACGCCTACACGACCCCGCCGGACGGCTTCACCGTCCACCCCAAGGTCATGCCGCAGCTGCAGCGCCGCGCCGCCGCGATCGCCGACGGCCCGATCGACTGGGGCACCGGCGAGGTCCTCGCCTTCGGCTCGCTGCTCATGGACGGCCGCCCGGTGCGCCTGGCGGGCCAGGACTCGCGCCGCGGCACGTTCGTCTCGCGGTTCGCCACGATCATCGACCGGGTCAACGCCGATGAGTGGACCCCGCTGACCAACCTCACCGAGGACCAGGCGAAGTTCCACGTCTACGACTCGCTGCTCTCCGAGTACGCCGCCCTCGGCTTCGAGTACGGCTACTCCGTGGCCCGTCCCGAGGCGCTGGTGCTGTGGGAGGCGCAGTTCGGCGACTTCGTCAACGGCGCGCAGACCGTCATCGACGAGTTCATCTCCGCGGGCGAGACCAAGTGGCGCCAGCAGTCCGGCGTCGTGCTCCTCCTCCCCCACGGCTACGAGGGCCAGGGCCCCGACCACAGCTCGGCGCGCATCGAGCGGTTCCTGACGATGGCCGCCGAGGACGCGATGGTCGTGGCACAGCCGTCGACCCCGGCGTCGTACTTCCACCTGCTGCGTCGGCACTCGCTCGGCGAGGAGCACCGCCCGCTGGTGGTCTTCACGCCCAAGTCGATGCTCAAGCGCAAGGAGGCCGCCTCGCAGCCCGGTGACTTCACCGGCGAGACGACCTTCCGCCCCTTCATCGGCGACGAGACCGTCGACCCGGCCGCGGTGGAGACGCTGCTGCTGTGCTCGGGCCGCGTGACCTGGGACCTCATGGTCGAGCGCGGCAAGCGCGAGCACGGCGACTCGGTCGCCATCGGTCGGATCGAATGCCTCTACCCCAACCCGGTGGAGGAGATCCGGGCCGAGATCGCGAAGTACCCCAACCTCAAGGTCGTGCGCTGGGTGCAGGACGAGCCGGCCAACATGGGCCCGTGGCCGCACTACCAGCTCAACGTGTGGCCCACGCTGGACGTGACGGTGGAGCCCGTCACCCGGCGGGCCTCGGCGGCGCCGTCGGTGGGCACGATCAAGCGGCACACCGAGGAGCAGAAGTCCCTGCTCGACGCCGCCTTCGAGGCGCCGAGCGCGGCTCCGGGTCGGGACTACTGAGGCTGCACGGTGTACTTCACCGATCGCGGCATCGAGGAGCTCGAGCGACGCCGGGGTGACGAGGAGGTCACCCTGGCGTGGGTGGCGGACCAGCTGCAGGCCTTCGTGGACCAGCACCCGGAGTTCGAGACGCCGGTGGAGCGGCTGGCGACGTGGCTGGCCCGGCTCGACGACCCGGAGGACTGAGCCGCTCCTCCCACGAGGCCTGCCGCTGTCCCGACTGCTCGAGGTAGCCCACGAGCACCCGGTGCAGTGCGTCGGCCCCGTGGATGTGGGCGGCGGGGGTCCGCAGGGCGGTGGGTACGACGAGCACCCCGGAGTCCTGCCAGCCGCCGAGCCCGCCGTGCGAGCCCACCAGGCCCTCGAACGCCCGCACCTCCAGGGTGGAGGCGTCGAGGACGCTGTTGACGTAGAGGTCGGGAGCGGTGGGCATCGTCGTGCAGCGCAGCATCCCCGCGGCGGCGTGCGCCCCGAAGGGAGCCAGGGGATCGACGCCCTCCCCCGTGCCGTCCCGCAGGCGCAGGAAGCCGTCGCGGCCGATCACCACGGGGCCGTGCTCGCGGCTGAGCACCGAGACGAACCCGACGCCGGGGTCGGCCACCAGGCCGGGGACCAGCGCCGGCCAGCGCTCCTCGATGTCCTCGAGCAGCAGGCGCTCCGGCTCGCGGACGTAGACCAGGCCGAGGTTCCCCGACCCGAGCACCACCAGGTCCTCGTCCGCCGCCACGCCGGCCAGCGCCGAGGTCCGCTGGGCGGTCGCCCGCGCCGCGGCACCCGCCCCCGGCGTCCGGTTGCCGGCGAGGTCGTCGAGCAGCGCCTCGACCGGTCCCCAGCTCTCGACGCTCGCGTCGAGCGAGGCGACGTCGGCCCGGGTCAGGGTGGCGCACAGCTCCGGAAGGCTCTGACCGCCCTCGGCGAAGGGCGGTCCCTGCGACTGCCCGTGGTCGGAGAGGACGACCAGGTGGTAGCGACGCGGCGCGGTCCGCGCCACGGCCTCGAGGTTCCTCAGCACCTCGTCGAGGGACTGGAGGACCCGCAGCGACTCCAACCGGTTGCTCCCCGCGTGGTGGGCCACCTCGTCGTAGTCGACGAAGTCGACGTAGATGCTCGGCGTGCCCCGCAGCATCTCCTGGGCCACCACAGCGGTGTTGAGGTCGCGCAGCACACCGTTGGTCACCGCCCGCAGCAGCGCGAACGTCCAGGGCCGGACCACGCGCGGCACGACGTCCCGGCGCCGCTGCTGGCGGGCCTGGAAACGCTCGCGGACCACCTCGGCCACCGTCCGGAAGACGCTGCGCGTGAAGCCGTCCGGTCGCAGCACGAACCGCGCGACGATCTGCCGGGTGTCGCGGGATCCTCGCGTGAGACCGACCTGGCTCATCGTCATCATGCTCCGCTCCGCGTCCCCGGAGAACAGGTTGGAGACCGACACCCCCCGATCGGCGAGGAGTCCCCTGCCCGTGCTGGCGCGCTCCTCGATGATCGCGGCGTCGGCCGGCCGGTTGGCCACGAGGACGCGACCGAGCTCGCGGTCGTACCAGCGGAACGCCGGCACGCCCTCGACGGTGCCCTGGAGGATGCCCTGCTGGCTGGCCGGCGTCGTGCACGGAGTCTGCACGGTCCACTCGCGCAGCTCGTGCGAACCGTCGTCCAGCCACCGCCTCAACGTCGGCATCGTCCCGGACTGCAGGGCCCACAGCGCCACGGGGTGGGGCAGGCCGTCGAGCTGGACGAACACCACCCCGTCGACCTCCGGGTCGGCCACGGCCCGCGCGCTCCCGCCGTGCCGCAGCAGGGCGGTCGTGAAGCTCTCGTCGGTGCCGGCGCTGATGAGCCACGTCAGCACCGTCGCCACCAGTGAGGCGATCCACGTCGCGGCGACCAGGGTCCAGAACGACGAGGCCTGGACGCTCGGGACACCGAGGAGGACCAGCTGCATCACGATCGCCTGGCCGACCACGGCGACCACGGCCACCGCCAGCCAGCCGATGGCGGCGGCCACCGACGCCAGGACCGGGCGCGCCAGCAGCCCGAAGACCGACACCACCGCCGCGACGGCGACCAGGTCGCCGACGGAGGAGGCTTCCAGCCCCGGCAGCGCCCAGCACGCGACGACCAGGGCCACCGAGCCGACCGCCCAGCTCACGAGCATCCGAGCGAGGTCGGAGAGCGCCAGCCGGCGCCGCCCCGGACCGGCCCGTCGGTCCCCCGCGACCGGGGTCACGTCGGATCCGTCGCCCGTGCCGGGGCCCGATCGGGTGCCCCGGAGGCGAGGCCCGGGATCGGCGGCCGCACCCCGGGCGCGAGGTCGGAGACGGCCTTGATGCCGCCGATCGTCACGGTGGCGGCCGCTGGGCCCAGCATGATGAGCAGTCCGCGAGGAAGGGCGGCCGGGAGCGTCGCGACGGTCGTGGCCGTCGGCCGCGACGGTGGGCGAGACCTCGAGTCAGGCATGCTCGCAGCCTCGCGGGTCCGAGGAGCCGGGCACTCATCCTCGGGTGATGAATTGCTCGGGGCTCACCCCCGTCGCATGAGGCGCCGCCACGCCCCGCCACCCATGCTCGGGGCATGGTCGTGCCCACCCGTCCGCCCGCGACACGGCGTGCCCGGATGCGCGCCCGGGCGGCAGGGCTGCGAGCGCGTCGTGACGAGCTCGTCGACCGCGCCGAGGCCGCCCGTGAGCACCGCGCGGTGGACTTCCTCTTCCGGGCCTTCGAGCACGACCGCGACGCCGGAGGAGGTCTGCTGGCCAGCGCGCTGGCGTACCGGCTGTTCCTGTGGCTGCTCCCGGCCTCCCTCATCCTGATCGGCTGCCTGGGGTTCGTTCCTCCCGGATCGGCCGGCGAGGGGGCGTCGCAGCTCGGTCTCGGGTCCGCCGCCGCCACCGACATCGAGCAGTCCGCCTCCCAGGTGTCCGGCGACCGGTGGTTCCTGCTCGTCTTCGGGCTGGCGACGCTGGGGTGGGCCTCGTCCAACCTGGCCAGGGCCATGTGGGCGGCCACCCTCCTGACGTGGCAGCTCCCCGTCCGGCGGCTCGAGCGGGAGTACGCCGCCTCGGGGTTCGTGGTCGTCGGCGTCCTCGTCGCCTCGGCCACGGCGCTGGTGGCGACCTGGATCCGCTCACTCGGCGGGCCCTGGACGCTCGTGGCGATGCTCTTCATGCTGACCGTCTTCCTCGGCCTGGGGTGGGCCCTGCTCGTGGCGCTGCCACACCCGGCCGAGGTGTCGGTGTGGGGCCTGCTCCCGGGGGCGACCGTCTTCGCGGTCGGCGTCGAGATCCTGCACGTCTACACGGTCATCTACCTGTCGAGCCGCTTCACCAGCGAGGTGTACGGCGTCCTGGGTGACGCCGCCACGTTCCTGCTGTGGGGCTATCTCCTGTCCCGGCTGCTCATCGGGGCCACCACGGTCAACCGCGTGTGGCACAGCACTCCCCTCGTCGAGACGGCCCCGACCTCCGAGGCCCTCATCGACGCCTGGCAGTCCCGGTCGGCGCACCGACGCTCGAGCCGCTCCACGCCGCAGGACCCGCGAGCGTGAGCAGGCCACGGCCCGCGGCTCGGCCCCGGCTCCGGGCGGGGCCCGGCGGTCTACGATCGATCGCATGGAGGCCCAGGGCGTCGCGTCCCGCAGCGAGCGCAAGGAACGCACCCGGCGGGCGATCCTCGACGCGGCCCTGGGGCTCACCGGCGACACCAGCCTGGTGGCGATCTCCCTGCGTCAGGTGGCCAAGGAGGTGGGCATCGTGCCGACCGCGTTCTACCGCCACTTCGACTCCGTCGAGTCGCTGGGGCTGGCCCTGGTGGACGAGAGCTTCGTGTCGCTGCGCGAGCTGCTGCGCGACGTACGCACCCGAGCCCCGGAGTTCGTCGACCTCATCGACGAGTCGATGGTGGTGCTGGTCGAGCACGTCCGCGACCACCCGGCGCACTACTCCTTCATCGCCCGCGAGCGGATGGCGGGGCCCGCCCAGGTGCGGGAGGCGATCCGGCGCGAGATCGACCTCACCACCCGCGAGCTGGCCGCCGACGTGGCCCGCCTGCCGGGGACCGACGCGTTCTCCCACGACCACCTGGACCTGCTGGCGGACCTCATCGTGTCCTTCGTGGTCACCACGGCCGAGCGGCTCGTCGACGACCCGTCGGCCGAGGCGCAGATCCTCGCCGACACGCGCACCCAGCTGCGGATGCTCCTGGTCGGTGCCCTCAACTGGCGCTCTCGCCGCTGAACCCTCCACCGGGTCGCCGCCGGTCTGGCAGCATCGCGCCATGGGACTCGCCGCGGACCTCGACTACCACCACGGCCGGGCCAACGCCCTCCAGCGCGGCGTGCAGGCCTTCGGCTCCAGCCGGGCCGGGGCGTGGCTCTTCTCGCGGACGCTGCGCCACCTCGACACCGCGGTCGCCCGGGTGTCCCGGGGACGGCAGAGCGCTCCCCAGCTGCTGGCCGGGCTGCCGGTCCTCGACCTGACGACGACCGGGCGGAGGTCGGGCCGCCCCCGCACCAGCCACCTCATCTCGATCCCGGTCGGCGACGACCTGGCCCTGCTCGGCACCAACTTCGGCCAGCCCTCGACCCCGGCGTGGGTGCTCAACCTCGAGGCCGACCCGCACGCGAGCGTGACCTACCGCGGGCGCACCCTCGCGGTCCTCGCCCGTCCGGCGTCCGACCCCGAGCGCGACGCGGTGCTCGAGCGCTCGCGCGGGATCTACGGCGGCTACGAGAAGTACCAGCAGCGCATCAGTGGGCGCCGCGTGCGGATCTTCGTGGTCGAGCGCGCCCGCTGAGTCAGGTCCCGGGGCGCGGCACCACCGGGCGCACGGTGACCTCGGGGATCGTCGCGTCCGCGGGCAGGTCGAGCACGTGCAGGATCGTGTCGACGACCGTCGCCGGGCTGATCCAGCGCGACGGCGTCGTAGGTCCGTCCCTCCTGCTCGTGCACCTTCTCCTGCATCGGCGTGGCGGTGCGGCTCGGGAACACCGTGGTCACCCGGACGCCGTGCTCGACCTCCTCGGCGCGCAGCGCGTCGGCGAGGGCCCGCAGGCCGAACTTCGAGGCGGCGTACGCCGACCACTCGGCGCTGGCCGAGAGCCCCGCGGAGGAGTTGACGAAGACGACCGTGCCGCGGGCCGCCGCGCAGGTGCGGGCAGGAGCTCGCGGGTCAGCACCGCCGGGGCGGTGAGGTTGACCGCCAGCTGCTCCTCCCACTGACGCCGAGCCGCAGCCCGGCGACCGGCGCGAGGTCGACGACGCCGGCCACGTGCACCAGCGAGTCCACGGCGCCCGTCGACCTGACGGCCGAGTCCGTTGATCGTGCCGGGATCGGCGAGGTCCGCCACGAGCGACGACGCGTCGGGCAGCTCGGCGCGAGCTCGCTCGGCGCGGGCCTCCGAGCGCGCCAGCAGCACGAGGTCGTCGCCGCGCTCGGCGAGGCGGTGGGCCAGCACGAGCCCGATGCCCGACCCGGCGCCGGTGAGCAGGTGCCATGACGCGGTCCCGCGGCCGGCCCTCACCGGGTGAAGACGATCTTGCCGAAGACGTCGCCCTCGGCCATCGCGGCGAAGCCGTCGCGGGCCTCGCTCCATCGGCAGGGCGCGGTCGACGAGCGGCCGGGTGCCGGTGGCGTCGAGGAGGTTGACCAGCGAGGCCAGCTCGGCGCGGGTGCCCATCGTGGAGCCGATGACCGAGAGCTGCAGGAAGAAGATCCGGGTCAGCTCGGCGTCGTCGAGCTTCGGACCCGAGGTCGTGCCGCTGATGACGATGCGGCCGCCGGGGCGCAGCGAGCGGATCGAGTGCGACCAGGTGGCGCGGCCGACGGTCTCCATCACCGCGTCGACCTTGACCGGCAGCCGGGCGCCGGACTCGAAGACCTCGTGGGCGCCGATCTCCAGGGCGCGGGCCGCTTGGCCTCGTCGCGGCTGGTGGCGAGCACCTTCAGGCCGCCGGCGCGGGCGAGCGTGATCAGCGCGGTCGCGACGCCGCCGCCGGCGCCCTGCACCAGCACCGTGTCGCCGGGCTTGAGGCCGCCCTGGGTGAAGAGCATCCGGTACGCCGTGAGCCAGGCGGTCGGCAGGCAGGCCGCCTCCTCGAAGCGACAGCGACGCCGGCTTGGGCACCACGTTGCCGCGCGGCACGACGACCTGGTCGGCGAAGGTGCCCTGGTGGCGCTCGGAGAGCAGCGACCGGCCGCGGGTCCAGCGTCTCGTCGCCGGTCCAGCGGGGTCGCTGATGACCGCGTGCACGACGACCTCGTTGCCGTCCTCGTCGAGGCCGGCGGCGTCGCAGCCCAGGATCATCGGCAGCGCCTCCTCGCGCAGGCCCACGCCGCGCAGCGACCAGAGGTCGTGGTGGTTGAGCGCGGCGGCCTTGACGGTGACCGTGGTCCACCCGTCGGGGCCTCGGGGTCGGGGCGCTCCCCCACCACCAGGCCGCTGAGCGGGTCGTCGGAGGAGAAGGTCTCGGCGTAGACGGCGAACATGTCACGACCCTAGCGGGGCGCAGGGCTCCGGCTCGGCCCGGGTAGCGCCGCGCCGGGTCCGCGGGCCACGCGGGAGTCGCGCGCGTCAGCGGCGGGCGACCCCGTCGCGCCGGGCCGCCGTCGCCACCGCCTCGCGGACCGCGGCCCGGGACCCGCGGGTCGAAGGGCGAGGGGATGATCAGGTCCTCGCGCAGCGTCGTCGCCGACCAGCTCGGCCAGCGCGTTGGCGGCGGCGAGCTTCATGCCCTCGGTGATCGCGGTGGCGTGCACGTCGAAGGCGCCGCGGAAGATGCCGGGGAAGGCCAGCACGTTGTTGATCTGGTTCGGGAAGTCCGAGCGGCCGGTGGCCACGACCCGGGCGTACTTGTGCGCGAGGTCGGGGTGCACCTCGGGCGTCGGGTTGGCCAGGCCGAAGATGATCGCCTCGGGCGCCATCGAGGCCACGATCTCCTCGGGGACCGTGCCCGCCGGAGACGCCGATGTAGACGTCGGCGCCGTCCATCACGTCGGCCAGGCTGCCGCAGCGGCCGGTACCTGTCGGCGGTGTCGCGGGCCAGCGCCGCGCTTGACCGGGGTGAGGTCGGAGCGCTCGCGAGTTGCAGCACGCCCTGGCGGTCGATGACGGCGATGTCGTCGACCCCGGCCTCGAGCAGGATCCGGGCCACGGCCACGCCGGCGGCGCCGGCGCCGGAGATCACGACGCGGGTGCCGTCGGCGGTCGCGGCCGGTGAGCCGCAACGCGTTCTTCAGCGCGGCGAGCGCCACCACCGCGGTGCCGTGCTGGTCGTCGTGGAAGACGGGGATGTCGAGCATCTCCTTGAGGCGCGTCCTCGATCTCGAAGCAGCGGGGCGCGGAGATGTCCTCGAGGTTGATCCCGCCGAAGCTCGGCGCCAGCCGGGCGACCGTCTCGATGATCTCCTCGACGTCGGTGGTGTCCAGGCAGATCGGGACGGCGTCGACGCCGCCGAACTGCTTGAAGAGCACCGCCTTGCCCTCCATCACCGGCATCGCGGCGGCGGGGCCGATGTCGCCGAGACCGAGCACGGCGGTGCCGTCGGTGACCACGGCGACCATGTTGGGCACCCACGTGTAGTGCTGCGTCATCGACGGGTCGGCGGCGATGGCCTCGCACACCCGGGCCACGCCCGGGGTGTAGGCGAGGGACAGCTCGTCGGGCCCGGCGAGGGCGACCGTCGAGACGGTCTCCATCTTGCCGCCCGACGTGCAGGTCGAAGACGGGGTCGCCGGCGTGCGGGTGCTGCGGTTCCATGCCGGCGATGATTCCACAGCTCAGCGGGCGCGTCAGGTGCCGTCCCAGCCGTGGTGAGGGCCACACCCGGGCCAGCACCACGGCCAGCACGCTCGGCCTCCCCCACCGGCCCGCGGTGGCGGGAGTCGACGCCCTCGCCGGGGTTGTCGCGCAGCAGCCACCACCCCGGCTCGCCGGCGCGCACGCCCGGCGCTCCGCGGCCCGCTTGACCGCCAGCGTCCCGTCCGCGAAACGGGCCACCACCAGCGCCGCCCGCGACGGGGACGCGCGTGGTACCGGACGAGCAGGCGGTCGCCCTCGCGCAGGGTCGGCACCATCGAGCGGCCGCGGACGACGGCGAGCCCAGCACCCCGCGCGGCGCAGCCCTTCCGGCCCCACCCGCACGGGCGGGACCCGGTCTCCAGGAGTCCTCACGCGGAGTAGTGTCGCAAGCGTTCGACGACACACCCACTCGAGAGGACTGCGATGCTTCGCCAGCTGTTTGCCCCGACCGTCGAGGTCTCCGCCCACTGCGACCTGCCCTGCGGCGTCTACGACCCCGCCCAGGCCCGCATCGAGGCCGAGTCGATCAAGGGCATCATCGCCAAGGTCGCCGACAACGACGACCCCGACTTCCGCACCCGCGCGATCCTCATCAAGGAGCAGCGCTCCGAGCTGGTCAAGCACCACCTGTGGGTGCTGTGGACCGACTACTTCAAGCCCCCGCACTTCGAGAAGTACCCCCAGCTGCACACGCTGGTCAACGAGGCCACCAAGCTGGCCGGCGCCGCCGGCACCAAGGGCGAGCTCGACGCCGGCAAGGCCGACGAGCTGCTCGCCAAGATCGACGAGATCGCCGAGATCTTCTGGGAGACCAAGAAGGCGCTGATCGCAGATCGGCGGAGCCGATCGTGCTCACGCGCTTGGCCGGTCTCGGAGGACGGGCCGAGCCTGCGAGGCCCGGACGCGCCTTCGACCGCAACCTCGCGTGGTCGGGCAGCACCATGACGGAGCCGGTCGCCACGCCCGTGGCGACCGGCCCCGTTAGCGTGTGCGCACGCCGCAGCACTCGACCCAGGACGGACCGCCACGGACATGTCCAGTCACGACGGCACCCGACGGCGCGGGCCGACGTCGAGCTCCGGCTGCCCGCCGACGGCGCCTACGTCGTCGGTGCTCCGGACCACGGCGGCCGGCCTGGCCGCCCGGCTCGACTTCACCATCGACGACATCGAGGACCTGCGGATCGCCGTCGGCGAGGCCTGCGCGCTGGTGCTCCCGGAGGCCGACCCGGGCGCCGACCTGACCTGTCGCTTCCACCTCGGCGCCGGCGACCCTCGTGGTGTCAGGTCGAGACCGCCGCGAGCGACGACCCGCGCCCGGACCACGACAGCTTCGCCTGGCAGGTGCTGGACACGCTGGCCACCGAGGCCACGGCGACGACCGCCGACGGGGCCTTCTCGTGCGCTTCCGGCTGCAGCCAGTGCGGTCCGCGGGGCGACGACACGGCGGGTGCCGAGCTCTGAGATGAGCGACGACATCACGGGGGACGACGGGTAGCGGGGGCACCCGGACGACGGGACGGCGCGCGACGCGCATCGAGGTGACCCGACGACGCAGCGCCGAGCTGTTCGACGCGATGCGCGACGCGGAGGACGCCCCGCGGCGGCGCGGGCCGCCTCCCGCGACGACCTCGTGCACCTGCACCTGCCGCTGGTCGAGCACTGCGCGCGGCGCTTCCGCAACCGCGGTGAGCCGCTCGAGGACCTCGTCCAGGTCGGCACGATCGGCCTGATCAAGGCGGTCGACCGCTTCGACACCGACCGCGGCGTGGAGTTCTCGACCTACGCGACCCCGACGATCATCGGCGAGATCAAGCGCCACTTCCGCGACAAGGGCTGGGCGATCCGGGTGCCGCGCCGCCTGCAGGAGCTGCGCATGCAGATCGGCGCGGCGACCGCCGAGCTGACCCAGAAGCTGGGCCGCTCCCCCACCCCCCGCGAGCTCGCCGAGGCGATCGGCTGCTCGCGTGGAGGAGATCGTCGAGGGCATCGAGTCGAGCAACGCCTACTCCACGCTGTCCCTCGACGCCTGCGACGAGCTCCGAGGACGGCGCCGCGCCGCATGCTGGACGACGCTCGGCGTCGAGGACGCCGCCCTCGAGCACGTCGAGATCCGCGAGTCGATCAAGCCGCTGCTCGAGCGGCCTGGCGCCGCGGGAGAAGCAGATCCTGCTGCTGCGCTTCTTCAGGAACATGACCCAGTCGCAGATCGCCGAGGAGATCGGGGTCTCGCAGATGCACGTCTCCCGGCTGCTGACCAGCGACGCTCGCCGCAGCTGCGGGCCTCGCTCGAGGCGGACGTACCGGCCGGGCTCGGCACCGGCCGGTCAGCGCTGCCGCTCGAGGGCGCTCGATGCTCCTCGGGTGCGAGCAGGCCGGCGATCACGACCAGGGCGACGACCGCGAGCCGCCGGCGGACAGGACGGTCGTCGCCCCGCCGCGGAGGTTCCAGGCCAGGCCGAGCTGGATCAGCTGGGCCAGCAGCGACGGGTCCGCGCGCCCAGCGCCGGCCCGTGGGCGAGGCCCAGGCGCACAGCGAGCAGGAACCGCGCCGTACGCCGCGAAGAAGCAGCGCCGTGGTCAGCGCCCATGGTCAGCCGGCCGCCCGTCAGCGACGCGACCTCGAGGACGCGCCAGCGCGACGATGACGACGCCCTCCACCGCGGCCAGCGACGCCGCCACCACGAGCGGAGCGGGGGCGTGCGCGGCGCTGCCTCCACCACGACCAGCCTAGGCCTGGTGATCCGGTGTGACGGAGGCGACCTCCCCAGGGGGTTGTGCTACGGCCCCATCTCTTGCGCAGTCTTCGGGGTGCGCTCGTGTTGGGGGCGTTCCACTCGTGCGTGCCCATTGACGGTCACTTCCCGAGCGCCCGGGCTCCGCTGACTGCCCGCACACAGCCACACGCAGTCGAAGAAAGAGGGAACCCCCTGCCATGGATTGGCGCAGCCGTTCCGCGTGCCTCGACGAGGACCCGGAGCTGTTCTTCCCGATCGGCAACACCGGTCCGGCCATCCTCCAGATCGAGGAGGCCAAGCAGGTGTGCCGGCGCTGCGAGGTGCGCGAGCAGTGCCTCGCCTGGGCCCTCGAGGCCGGCCAGGACCACGGCGTCTGGGGCGGCCTCAGCGAGGACGAGCGCCGGGCGCTGAAGCGCCGCAACGCCCGCGCCCGCATCCGCACCGCCTGAGGCGCTCAGCGGCCACTCAGCGGCAGCGTCGAGCCGCACCCGGGTCCCGCCGCCCTGCGCCGGTCGCCGATCTCGAGGGTGCCGCCGAGCTCGGACTCGACCAGGGTCCGCACGATGGAGAGCCCCAGGCTGGTCGATGCGGCGAGGTCGAAGTCCGTCGGCCAGGCCCGCGGCCGTCGTCGACGACGTCGACGCGCAGGCGTCCCCGACTCCGTGCGGGCCGCGATCACGATGGTGCCCGGCGCGCCGGCGCCCGCGGCGCCCCGTCCCGGGGTAGCCGTGCTCGACGGCGTTCTGCAGCAGCTCGGTGAGCACCATCGCCAGCGGCGTGGCCGCCTCGGAGGCGAGCACGCCGAAGCTGACCGCGCGCGCACCACCCGGACCGCGCCACCCACGCCGGACACGTCGGTGACCATCCGGCCAGCCGGTCGGCGACCTCGTCGAAGTCGACGTGCTCCTCGACCGCCTGGCTCAGCGTCTCGTGCACGATCGCGATCGAGCCCACCCGGCGCACGGCCTCCTCGAGCGCCGCCCGCGCCTCGGGCTGGTCGATGCGGCGGGCCTGCAGGCGCAGCAGCGCGGCCACCGTCTGGAGGTTGTTCTTCACCCGGTGGTGGATCTCGCGGATGGTGGCGTCCTTGGTGACCAGCTCGCGGTCGCGGCGGCGCAGGTCGGTCACGTCGCGCAGCAGCACCAGCGCGCCGATGCGCTCGCCCGCCGGGCGCAGCGGGATGCTGCGCAGGATGAGGGTGACCTCGTCGGTCCCGACCTCGGTGTCGCGGTCGACCCGCCCGCCGAGCACCGCGCTGAGCGTCTCCTCGTCGGGGCGCCGGCGCGGCGGCACCAGGTCGCGGGTCAGCTCGGCCAGCACGTGGTCCGGCCAGGTCGCCGGTGAGGCCGAGCCGCCGGTAGACCGACAGCGCGTTGGGGCTGGCGTAGACGACCCGGCCCGCGGCGTCGAGCCGGACGAAGCCGTCGCCCACCCGCGGTGAGTCGGCGTGGTCGCTGCGCTGTCCGGCGTACGGGAACCAGCCGGCGGCGATCATCTGGGTCAGCTCGGCGGCGGTCTGGAGGTAGCTGAGCTCGAGCCGGCTGGGCGTGCGGACGCCGCAGCAGGTTGGTGTTGCGCGCGACCACCGCGATCAGCCGGCCGGCGCGGCGCACGGGGATCACCTCCACCCGCACCGGCACGTCGTCGCGCCACTCCGGGTCCCCCTCGCGCACCAGCCGGCCCGGTCGCGCAGCGCCTCGTCGAGCATCCGGCGTCGCCCGGCCGGGACGAAGGTGCCGACGACGTCGTCGACGTCAGCGCGGTCGGGCCCGGTCGTGGGACGCATCTGGCCGCCCGCCCAGAAGCCGTGCCCCTCGCGGTCCGGCAGCCACAGCACGAGGTCGGCGAAGGACAGGTCGGCGATGATCTGCCAGTCCGCCATCAGCAGCTGGAGCCACGCGACGTCGTCGTCGTCGAGGTCGGTGTGGGCTCGCACGAGCTCCTGCAGGGACGGCACGGGGCCAGCCTAGGTCCGTGCGGGGCGAGGCCGACCGGGGCGCTCGGGCCGGTTCGTCGCCGTCGGAGCCGGCTGGCAGGATGTGCCGCATGCCCACCGGCTACTGGCGCAGGTCGTGCAGCAGGGTCTCGAGGTGCCCTCGGACCGCCCCCTGGACGACCTGACGGCCGAGCTCACCGCCATGCTCGGCTCCCCCGACCCGAGCAGTCCGCGACGGCATCGCCTACCCCGCGCTCGCGACCTGGATCGAGCGCGGGGTCTACGACGACCTGCTCGCCGGCCTCGGCGACGGGATGGCCGCCGGTCTCGCCGTCGGACTGGGCGAGCGAGGCACCGACTCGGTGTTCCGGCGCAGCTTCTCCGCGCTGGTGCTCGCCGAGTGCCTCGCACGCGACACCGACCAGCACCTGCTCACCGGCCGCCCAGGTCCTGCGGTGGGGCGACCAGGTCGCCACGTGGTACCTCCGCGAGAAGGACCCCCGCGGCTTCGTGCCCGGCAAGGGCTGGGCCCACGCGGTCGCCCACGGCGCCGACGCGATCGGCGCCCTGGCCACCTCGCCCCACCTCGCCGCCACCGAGCTCACGGTCCTGCTCGACGTGCTCGCCGACCGGCTGCTCGCGCCCGACACCGGGCTGCTGACGTGCGGGGAGCCCGACCGGATGGCCACCGCCACCATGCAGCGTGCTGCGCCGCAACGTCGTGGACCTCAAGGTGCTCGAGCCGTGGGTCAACCGGATCGCGGCCGCCGCCGGGACCATGGGCAGCGGCCAGGACCGTGACCCGTTCCTCGACACCGGCAACGCCCAGGCGTTCCTGCGCGCGCTCTACCTCCAGCTCGCCTGGCCCCGGACCCGCCGCAGGTGCGCCCCGACCTGCTCCTGGTCCTCGTCGAGGTCCTCCGGCAGACCAACCCGCACTATCTGGGGTCGTCCCACCCGGGGTGAACTAGCCTGCGCTGCATGAGCGACGAGACCGCAGCCACCGAGACGCCTGCCGCCCCCCAGCCCGGTGACGAGATCGCCGGGCACAGCGGCGAGCTCGCCGTCGCCGCCGCCCGCGCCCACGGCGTCGAGACCATGTTCACCCTGTCCGGCGCCCACGTCTTCCCGATGTACGACGGCGCCGTCAAGGCCGACGCCGCCGATGCGCCTGCTCGACGTACGCCACGAGCAGACCGCGGCCTTCGCGGCCGAGGCGACCGGCAAGCTGACCCGGGTGCCCGGCCTGGCCGTGCTGACCGCCGGTCCCGGCGTCACCAACGGGGTCAGCGCGATCGCGCAGGCGCAGTTCGACGGCTCCCCGATGGTCGTCGTCGGCGGCCGCGCCCCGGCCGACCGCTGGGGCACGGGTGCCCTGCAGGAGCTCGACCAGCCGCCGATCCTCGACTCGATCACCAAGCAGGCGCGCACCCTGCACACCGCGGCCGACGTGGCCGCCGGGATGGACGACGCCTTCACCGCTGCCCGCTCGTCGCACCGGGGGCCGGTCTTCGTCGACGTCCCCATGGACGAGTTCTTCAACTCCGCCACGGGCCCGGCCTCCGCGGGCACCGCGGCGCCGCTGCTGGAGCCCGACGGCGACGACCTGGCGGCCGTGGCCGCGCCTGCTCGCCGACGCCACCCGCCCGCTGCTGATCCTGGGCACCGACGTGTGGGCCGACCGCGCCGAGGAGGCCGCGCTGCGCTTCGTCGAGGACGCTGGGCATCCCGACCATCACCAACGGCATGGGCCGCGGCATCGTCCCCGGCGGGCACCCGCTGCTGGTCACCAAGGCCCGCGGAGCCGCGCATCGGCGGCGCCGACCTCGTCGTGGTCGTCGGCACCCCGCTCGACTTCCGCCTCGGGTACGGCGTCTTCGGCGGCAAGGAGGGCGCCACCCCGGCCCGGGTCGTGCACGTCGCCGACTCCCCCGCCCAGCTCTCCCGGCCACGCCGACCTCGCCGCGTCGGTGGCCGGCGACCTCATCCTCGGTCCTCGACGGCCTCCTCGAGCCGGTGCAGCGCGGCCGGCGCGGCCGACTGGTCCACCTGGGCCGGCGAGCTCGGCGACGTCGTGAAGGCCACCGTGGCGCGCGACAACGAGCTGCTCATGCGCCGAGGCCGACCCCGATCCACCCGGCCCGCATCTACGGCGAGCTGGTGCCCCGGCTCGCCGACGACTCCGTGGTGATCGGCGACGGCGGCGACTTCGTCACCTTCGCCGGCAAGTTCGTCGAGCCCCGACGCCCCGGCGGCTGGCTGGACCCGGGACCGTACGGCTGCCTCGGCGCCGGTCTCGGCGCCGCCATCGCCGCCCGCCTGGCCCGGCCGTCCGCGCAGGTCACGCTGCTGCTCGGCGACGGAGCCGCCGGCTTCTCGCTCATGGACGTCGACACCCTGGTCCGCCACGACCTGCCCGTGGTGATGCTGATGGGCAACAACTCCGCCTGGGGGCTGGAGAAGGGCCCGATGCAGATGCTCTACGGGTACGACGTGGTCGCCGACCTCGCCCAGCGCACGGCGTACGACGAGGTGGTCTCCGCGCTCGGCGGGGCCGGCGAGACGGTCACCGACCCCAGGCAGATCGGTCCGGCCCTGGACCGTGCCTACGCCTCGGGGGTGCCCTACCTCGTCAACGTCATCACCGACGTCGAGGCGGCCTACCCGCGCAGCACCTTCGGCATCTGACGCCGGCGTCCGATGGAGCTCAGGCGCGCCCGGCCCGACGAGCTGCCCGCCCTGGGCGAGCTCACGGTGGCGGCGTACGACGACTTCACCCTCGGCCCCGACGACCCCTACGTCGAGCGCTTGCGCGACACCGCCGCGCGCGACGCCCAGGGCGAGCTGTGGGTGGCCGTGGAGGACGACGAGCTGCTCGGCTGCGTGACCTGGTGCCCACCGGGCTCACCGTGGCGCGAGCTCGCGGCCGAGCACGAGGGCGAGTTCCGGATGCTCGCCGTCGCCCCGACCGCCCGCGGCCGGGGGGCCGGCGCCGCGCTGGCCGTGCGCTGCGAGGAGCGGGCGCGGGAGCACGGGGCCACCGCCATGGTGCTGTCGTCGCTGCCCGAGATGACGCACGCGCACCGCATCTACACCCGGCTCGGCTACCGGCGCGACCCGTCTCGCGACTGGGACCCGGTGCCGGGCGTGCACCTGATCGCCTTCACCAAGGAGCTCCCGTGACCGACACCGCGACCCTCACCTTCACCGTCGGCGAGGACGACACCGCCGTCGCGCTCGGCAGCGGCTCCCTGCCGGTGCTGGGCACGCCTCGGCTGCTCGCCTGGTGCGAGGCGGCCACCTGCGCGGCGGTGCAGCCCGACCTCGCCGACGGCGAGACCAGCGTCGGCACCCGCGTCCAGCTCGAGCACCTCGCCGCCAGCGCCGTCGGCGCCCGCATCGAGGTGAGCGCCACGACGTCGTACGCCGACGGGCGGCTGCGGCGCTTCACCGTCAGCGCCCGCGACCTCGGCTCGGGCAAGGTGCTCGCGGCCGGCGAGGTCACCCGGGTGGTCGTGGACGCCGAGCGTTTCCTCTCCCGCCTCTGACGCCCCACCGGCTGGCCGGTCCCGCCCACCCCAGCACCCCCGAAGATGCAGCGAGCCCCCGGCCAGTGGCCAGGGGCTCGGTGTTCCCACGCTCAGGCGTTGGGGCGCTTTCCGTGGTTGGCGCCCTTCTTCTTGCGAGCGCGGCGCTTGCGACCGGTCTTGCCCATGATCGTCCTCCAGAAATCGTGTTGCCCTGACGGGTGCCCCGTACAGGGCTCGGAGCATCCTCTCAAATGCCGGGCAGCGGGGCCAATCAGCCCCGGGGCTCAGCCCTCGGAGATGCGGACCTGGACCGCGCGGATCTGCACGCGCACCCGGTCCCGCAGGTGGTCGGGAGCCGACTCCGAGCACGACCGGGCGACGACGGCCTTGACCGTGCGCTGCAGGTCGTACTTCTCCAGGCACGGCCCGCACTCGTCCAGGTGGACCTGGACGGCCGAGCAGTCGGCCTCGTCGAGCTCGTTGTCGAGGAAGTAGACGATGCGCTCCAGGTAGTCGGCGCACTCCTCGTTGCTGTGCTCGTGCCCACTCACGAGTCGCTCCTCTCCGCGGTCGTCCCGGCCGGCAGCAGCCGGCCGGCGCGTACGTGGTCGGCCAGCATGTCGCGCAGCTGGCGACGCCCCCGGTGCAGCCGGGACATCACGGTGCCGATGGGGGTGTCCATGATCTCGGCGATCTCCTTGTAGGGGAAGCCCTCGACGTCGGCGAGGTAGACCGCCAGGCGGAACTCCTCGGGCAGCCGCTGGAGGGCGTCCTTGACCTCCGAGTCCGGCAGGTGCTCGAGCGCCTCCATCTCGGCCGACTTGAGGCCGGTCGAGCTGTGCGACTCGGCGCGTGCGAGCTGCCAGTCCTCGACGTCCTCGGCCATCGACTGCTGGGGCTGCCGCTGCTTCTTGCGGTAGGTGTTGATGTAGGTGTTCGTCAGGATCCGGTACAGCCAGGCCTTGAGGTTGGTGCCGGGCTTGAACTGGTGGAACGCGGAGTAGGCCTTGGCGAACGTCTCCTGCACCAGGTCCTCGGCGTCGGCGGGGTTGCGGGTCATCCGCATCGCCGCGCCGTAGAGCTGGTCGAGGAAGGGCAGGGCGTCGCGCTCGAAGCGCATGGCGCGCTCGTCGGCGGTCTCGGTCTCGAGGTCGACCGCGGGATCGCCGCTGGTCTGGAGTGAGTCGGTCATCGCCGCCCAGACTACCGCCGCCTCGGCTGACCCGAGGGTCGAGCGGCTGGTCGGGCGGCTGGGGGCCGGGCGCGGGACTGTGGCGATCACGTCCGGCTCAACACGGCGGGTGGGTCCCTGATTCCCGCTAACGGTTTCCCAGGACTTCACGCACCAGCCACTCCAGGGTCGACTCCACCACGATGCCCATCGCCTCGTCCTGGGTCAGCGGGCCGCGGGCGGGGACCTTGAGCCCGTGGTCGGCGGCCGGTACGACGGCGAGGTCGAGGAGCGCCAGGTCGTCCGGGAACTCCTCGGGCCGGCCCATCGGGTCCCGCTCGCCCTGGACCACCAGGACGGGCACCCCGGCCCCGGCCAGCTCGTCGACCCGCGACCGCTCGGGACGACCTGGCGGGTGGAGCGGGAAGGACAGCGCCAGGCAGCCCACGGCGCCCAGCGAGCGGGCGCACCGCGCGGCCGACCGGGCCCCGGCCGACCGGCCCCCGACGACGAGCGGGGTCCGGGTGCGCAGCATGTCCGCCGCCGCACGCAGGCCCGCGTCGAGGGACGCCGGCGGGGTGGCGATCCTGCGTCCCGCGACCCGCCACGGCTGCTCGAGCAGGATCACGCTGATGCCCTGCCGAGGCAGCGCGGCAGCCAGCGCGACCAGGTCGCGCGCGTCCACTCCCCCGCCCGCACCGTGGCTCAGCAGGAGGGTCGCCACCGGTCGGCGCGCGTGGCGCACGTGCAGCCGTCCCTCGCCGTGCGGCGTGTCGACGGGGCGGACCGTGGCCGTCATCACGACGGCAGGTCCTCGACCGGGACGTCGTCCAGGGGCAGCGGCTCGACGAGCTCGGGGCCGTTGTTGCGCACGTTGCCGACCGCCGTCGACACGGGGTAGGCCTCCAGGCTGCCGGGCGCCGCGGGCACCAGCAGCGACAGCTCGCCCCCGACGCGCGGGTCCAGCCACTGCGCCCAGCGGTCCCGCTCGACCATCAACGGCATCCGGTCGTGGATGTGGCCCAGCGAGTCCTCGGCCTCCGTGGTGAGCACGGTGCACGTCCACCGGAAGCGCTCGGGGTCGTCCTCGGCCCTGCTGGGGTCGCGCCAGATCTCGTAGAGCCCGGCCATCGCCAGCACGCCGCCGTCGGCCGGGCGGATGAAGAAGGGCTGCTTGAGGGGCTTGCCGGCCTTGGTCGTCCGCGAGGTGGGATACCACTCGAAGTAGCCGTCGGCCGGCAGCAGGCAGCGGCGCACCGCGAAGGCACGCTTGTAGGCCGGCTTGTCGGCCACCGTCTCCATGCGGGCGTTGATCATCCGGTTGCCGATCGAGGGATCCTTGGCCCACGACGGCACCAGACCCCAGGTGAGCACCCGCAGCTGCCGCTGCGGCGGCTCGGGGCTGTCCTTGGCGGGCGGCCGCTCGACGACGGCGTACACCTCCTTGGTCGGCGCGACGTTGTAGTCGGCGGCCAGGGGCGCGGGCGTGCGGTCGGCGACGACCTCGAACTCCTCGATGAGGTCCTCGGGGCGTCGCGACGAGGCATAGCGTCCGCACATGGGGACCAGCGTAGTGACCGCGCCGGGGCGCGGGCGTGCGCGTCAGCCCCGGGCGAGCTCGTCGAGCAGCTGGGAGGCGGCCAGGTCGGTGCGTGGCAGCCCCTCGATCCAGACCCGCGCCGGCTCGTCGGTCAGGCCGGCGACCAGCGAGCGCAGCAGCCGGACCCGGGTGCCGAGCCGGTCGGTCCGTGAGGCCACGACCACCACCCGGTGGGGGGCCAGCCGGCCGACGGTCTCGCCGCCGGCGAAGACCGTGCGCGCCGCCTCGCCGACCCGCGAGAGCCGCAGCGAGTGGGCCAGCCGGGGTCCCGGGTCGCCCCCGTCGGCGTCCGGCTCGTCCGCGACCAGCTCGCACACCACCAGCGCCCAACGCGTGTTGACGTCGCCGGCGCCGTGCTGGCGGTAGAGGTCGCCCAGGCGGCTGCGCACGTGCACCCGGGTGGCGAGCCCGGTCATCGGGTCCTCGCACGAGAGGGCGTGGAAGTAGGACAGCGCCGCCTCGCTCCAGCCGACCAGCAACGACTGGAGGGCGTCGTACGCCGGGTCGTCGCCGCGCACCGCGTGCCAGGTCCGGCGCAGGCCGGCCATGGTCTCCTCCAGGGACCATCCGTCGAGCGCCAGGTCCCGGCCGGCCACCCCGCACGCGTCGGTGGCGTCGGATCCCGAGACGAGGGCCTCCGCCACCGCCTCGAACCGACGCGGCAGCCCCACCCGCACGTCGGGCGGCAGCACCCTCCTCGTCCCGGGACCGGCGGGGGGCCGTCGGGTGACCGCCGTGAACGGGCCCCGCGCGAAGCGTCCCACGGTGTGCCCCTCCCCGGTCCACGTCGTCGACCTCTCGGGGACTGGACGACGGTGACCGACCGCCATGACGCCGAACCGGTCGACTTCCCCGGCCGCCTTTTCCCTCCTGGACCGCGGTGCGGGGCCTACAGTGGCGTCACGCCAACGCCTCGAACACCTGGGTCACCCATGAGCAGCACGACACATGTGGAGACCCCGGGCGATGCCGAGCTGATCTCGGCCGTCCGGGGCGGGGACATCGACGCCTACGGACAGCTCTTCGAGCGCCACGTGGATGCGGCACGCCGACTGGCCCGCCAGCTCGTCTCGTCCGGCGACGTCGAGGACCTCGTCTCCGAGGCGTTCGTGAAGGTGCTGCAGGTGCTGCAGCGCGGTGGCGGTCCCGACGTCGCCTTCCGCGCCTACCTCCTCACGGCCGTACGCCGCCTGCGCGTCGACCGCCTGCGAGCCACCTCCCGGCTCCACACCACCGACGACATGGAGATGTTCGACCCGGGCGTCCCCTTCCGCGACACGGCCGTCGAGGGCTTCGAGAGCGCGACCGCGGCGCGGGCGTTCGCCTCGCTCCCCGAGCGGTGGCAGCTGGTCCTGTGGCACACGGAGGTCGAGGGCCAGAAGCCCGGCGACGTCGCCCCGCTGCTGGGGATGAGCGCCAACTCGGTCTCCGCGCTGGCCTACCGGGCCCGGGAGGGACTGCGGCAGGCCTACCTCAACGAGCACGCCTCCGAGCTCGACGACGCGAGCTGCCAGCTGGACCCGCTCCCACCTCGGCGCCTACGTCCGCAACGGCATCTCGAGGCGCGACGCGGGCAGGGTCGAGGACCACCTGGGTCACTGCCGCACCTGCACGGCGATCTACCTCGAGCTCAGCGAGGTCAACTCCAACCTCGGCGCCATCCTCGCCCCGCTCCTGCTGGGCGGCGTGGGAGCGGGCTACGCCGCGGCAGCCACCGGCGCCGCGGCCCCGGTCGGGCTCCTCGGGATCGCGGGACGCGTCCGCGACCTGGTGGTCTCGCCACTCCCAGGTCGCGGCGGTGGTGGGCGTGGCGACCGTGGCGGCGGTCGGGGGCGGCGGCTTCCTCGTGTGGCAGGACGACCAGCCCCCGACGGCGGTCTCGGGCGCGGTCGCCGGCACCGGGATCGGCACCGGGGACCCCCGGGCCACCGCCGGCGCGACCTCCCCGGGGGCGGACGGCTCCGGCTCCGGGACGGCCGCCGGGGCGGAGCAACGACTCACGGGCTCGGGGCGGACCACGACCACCACCACGGCTCCGACCACGACTCCGACCACGGTGCCGACGACCGCCGTGCCGACGACCGCTCCGACCACCCAGGGTCCGGCTCCCGGCCCCGCGTCCCTGCCCACGGACGGGCCCTCGGACGAGCCGTCGGACGGGTCCACGACGGACCCGTCCGCCGAACCCACCACCGGGTCCACCACCGACCCCGGCGCGGGCACGACCCCGGGGCCCACCGACGACCCCACCCGCACGCCGGTCGCCACCGTCGGACCGACCCAGGGCCCCACGACCGGGGTGCCCACCGCCGCACCCACCTCCGCACCCACCGCCGCACCCACCGGGCTGCCCACCCTGACTCCCCCGCCGGCGCCCCTGCCGACCCTCGACCCGCCCGCACCCCCGGTCCCCACGCCGTCCCACCCCCCCCGTCCCGACACCCGACCCGACGCCGACGCCGACGCCGACGCCGACGCCCACGCCGACGCCCACGCCGACGCCCACGCCGACGCCGGACCCCACCCCCGGCCCCGGCACCGGGGTGCGCGACCTCGTCATGACGGTCACCCAACCGGTGGGCAACGGGGCGCGCGTCGACCTCACCGCCACGGTGGTCGGCATCCCGGCCGGGGAGTCGGCCACGCTGGTCATCACCGGCGACCCGGTGCTCGTGCAGGTCGCGGGGGCCGCGTGCGGTGCGTGGGACGGCGGGCGGATGACGTGCACGGTCACCGGGTCGGCCCCGCTGCCGGTCCGGGCCGTGACCGGCTCCAACCGGACCTCGCGGCTGACCTTCACCGCCACCAGCGACGACGGGCCGGACACCCCGACCCGAGCAACAACACCGCGCACCGTCACGTGGGACTGACGGGCCTCCGACGGGGTGGCACCCTGCGGGCGGTGCGCGTCTCGGGCTCGTGTAGAAATGACCCATGACGTCACCAGACTGATCGCACGCCCCATGCTGGCCTCGATCTTCGTGGTCGGCGGCGTCAACGCCCTCAGAACACCGCGTCCCTCGGCTCGGCGGCCAAGCCCATCACCGACAAGGTCGTCCCCCTGGCGCAGAAGGCCGTCGCCCCAGGCGCCGATCCCCACCGATGCCACCACGCTGGTGCGCATCAACGCCGTCGCGCAGATCACTCGCCGCCGCCGCGCTGGCCACCGGGCGTGCCCCGCGGCTCAGCGCTCGACGGTGCTGGCCGCCTCGCTGCTGCCGACCACCGTCGCCGGCCACCGCTACTGGGAGGAGTCCGACCCGCGGCCAAGAGCAACCCAGCGGCTCCACTTCTTCAAGAACATCTCGATCATCGGTGGCCTGCTGCTCGCCGGGGTCGACACCGAGGGCAAGCCCGGCCTCGCCTGGCGTGCCCGCCGCGCCGCGCCGACGCCAAGCGTGAGGCCGCCAGCTGGCCAAGGACGCCCGCCGCGAGGCGCGTCTGGCCAAGGCACAGCTCACCTGAGTGATCGGTAGGGTGCGCGGGTGACCGAGACCTGGCCCGCGCCCCGTCCCCACGGGCCCGGTGGACCGAGCGTGATCTCGCTGCCGGGCAGCAAGTCGTTGACCAACCGCGCCCTGGTGCTGGCCGCGCTCGCCGACGGCCCGGGCGTCGTACGACGTCCGCTGCGCTCGCGCGACACCCTGCTCATGGCCGCCGCGCTGCGTGCGCTGGGCATCGGCGTCGAGGACCCGGGACGACGACTGGCTCGTGACGCCGCGCCCGATGTCCGCGGACGCGGTCGTGGACTGCGGCCTGGCCGGCACCGTGATGCGCTTCGTGCCTCCCGTCGCCGGGCTGGCGACCGGTCGCGTCGACTTCGACGGCGACCCCCACATGCGCCCCCGACCGGTCGGCGAGGTGCTCACCGCCCTGGCCGCACTCGGGATCCGCGTCGAGGACGGCGGTCGTGGCGCGCTGCCCTTCACCGTGGTGGGCGCCGGTGCCGTCCCCGGCGGGACGGTCGTCATCGACGCCAGCGCGTCGTCGCAGTTCGTCTCGGCGCTGCTGCTCGCCGGGTCCCGCTACGAGCGGGGCGTCGACGTGCGCCACGACGGCAAGCCGGTCCCCTCGCTCCCCCACATCGAGATGACGGTCGCGATGCTGCGCGAGCGCGGTGTCGAGGTCGACGACTCGGACGCCGACCGGTGGGCCGTCGCGCCGGGCCCGGTCGCGGCCCTCGACCACGCGGTCGAGCCCGACCTCTCCAACGCCGCGCCCTTCCTCGCCCTCGCGGCGACCACGGGCGGCAGTGTCACCGTGCGCGACTGGCCGGCCCGCACCACCCAGCCCGGCGACGCCCTGCGCGAGATGCTCACGCAGATGGGCTGCACCGTCAAGGACGTCACCGGCCAGGACGCCGGGCTGCGCGTCACCGGCGGCGACACCATCCGCGGCATCGACCTCGACATGCACGACATCGGCGAGCTCACCCCGGCCGTCGCCGCCCTGTGCGCCCTCGCCGACTCCCCCTCGCACCTGCGAGGCATCGGCCACATCCGCGGCCACGAGACCGACCGGCTCGCCGCGCTGGCCACCGAGCTCGGCGCCCTCGGAGCCGACGTGACCGAGCACGCCGACGGCCTCACGATCCGCCCGGCGACGCTCCGCGGCGGCACCTTCCGCACCTACGCCGACCACCGGATGGCCCACGCCGGGGTCATCATCGGCTCGGCCGTGGAGGGGGTCCTGGTCGAGGACATCGCGACGACGGGCAAGACGTTCCCCGACTTCGCCACCGTGTGGTCCCGGGTGGTGGCTCCGGCGTGAGCGGTCGCTACAGCGAGCACGACCACGAGCACTACGAGCGACCCCGGCGGCGTACCCGTCCCCGCACCAAGGACCGTCCGACGTACGACGACGCGGTCGACGGCGTGGTCGTCACCGTCGACCGGGGCCGCTTCACCCTGCTGATCGACGGCGCCGTCGTGATGGCGATGAAGTCGCGCCCCCTCGGCCGCAAGGGCGTGGTCGTCGGCGACCGGGTCCGGGTGGTCGGGGACACCTCGGGCGCCGACGGGTCGCTGGCCCGGATCGTCGAGGTCGTGGCGCGCACCACCACGCTGCGCCGGACCGCCGACGACGACGACCCGGTCGAGCGGGTCATCGTCTCCAACGCCTCCCAGCTCGTCGTGGTCACCGCGCTGGCCGATCCCGAGCCGCGACCGCGGCTGATCGACCGCGCCCTGGTCGCGGCGTACGACGCGGGGATGGCCCCCCTGCTCTGCCTCACCAAGGCCGACCTGGCCGACCCCGAGACCCTGCTGTCGACCTACCGCTCGCTGGGCGTCCCCTGGGTCGTCACCGAGCGCGGCGGCGACCTGGAGGAGGTGCGGGCCGCGCTGCGCGGACACACCAGCGTCCTGGTCGGGCACAGCGGCGTCGGCAAGTCCACGCTCGTCAACGCGCTCGTGCCGACCGCCCACCGCGACGTCGGCATCGTCAACGCGGTGACCGGTCGCGGTCGGCACACCTCGACCTCGGCCTACCTGCTCGCCCTGCCCGGCGCCGACGACGGGGACGGGGACGCCGGCTGGATCATCGACACCCCCGGCATCCGGTCCTTCGGCCTGGCGCACGTGCAGCCGCAGAACCTCATCGGGGCCTTCCCGGACCTCGAGGAGATGACCGAGGACTGCCCGCGCGGCTGCACCCACGGCACCGACGAGCCCGAGTGCGGCCTCGACGTGGCGGTCGCGGCCGGTGAGGCCGACGTCGAGCGCGTGCAGTCGTTCCGGCGGCTGCTCGCCGCCCGGTCCCACGACGACTACTGAGCACGGCCCGGGTCCTCCTCGTCCCCCACCCGGTGCGCTCCGGCCGAGCGGTGGGTCCCCACGGATGCACGGCAGGGCCCGGCCGTGCCCATAACCTGTGGGCATGCCCATCACCGGACCCGGCCGCAACGGCGCGGGCGACAATCCCTATCTCGACGACCTCCGGCTGGCGCACGTCCTGGCCGACGACGCGGACTCGCTGACCCAGGCCCGGTTCAAGGCCCTCGACCTGCACGTGATGAGCAAGCCCGACCTCACCCCGGTCACCGACGCCGACCAGGCCGTCGAGGAGGGGATCCGGCGCACCCTGTCGCGGGTGCGCTCGCGCGACGCCGTGGTGGGTGAGGAGCAGGGCTCGACGGGGCACAGCCAGCGCCGCTGGATCGTGGACCCGATCGACGGCACCAAGAACTTCGTCCGCGGCGTCCCGGTCTGGGCCACCCTGATCGCCCTCGCGGTCGACGACGAGGTCGTGCTCGGTGTCGTGTCCGCACCCCAGCTGCAGCGTCGCTGGTGGGCGTCCACGGGCCAGGGCGCCTGGACCGGCCGCTCGCTGCTCAAGGCGACGCAGTGCCAGGTCTCCGACGTACGCCGCCTCGAGGACGCGTCGCTGTCCTACAGCTCGCTGTCGGGCTGGGACGAGCGCGACCGGCTCTCCGACTTCGTCTCGCTGTCGCGCCGCTGCTGGCGCACGCGCGCGTACGGCGACTTCTGGTCCTACATGCTGCTCGCCGAGGGTGCCGTCGACATCGCCGCCGAGCCCGAGCTCGAGCTCTACGACATGGCGGCCCTCGACGTGATCGTCCGTGAGGCGGGTGGCCGGTTCACGTCCCTGGACGGCACCGACGGCCCGTACGGCGGCAATGCGCTGGCGACCAACGGCCACCTCCACGAGGCCGCCCTGGCCTTCCTCGGCTCGCTGCCCGACGACCACGACGACCCCGACTACCGGCCCGCGGGACCGGGATCGGTGCACGACCTGCGCGGGCGGCAGACGCCGCCCACCGTCGTCGACTGATCGCACCCCGATCGGCCCTGTCGCTCGACCTCCCGAGTGGCTAGCGTGAGGGAGCACCAACAGCGAACATCCGGAGGTGGCGCATGCGCATCCACGACATCCTCACTGCCAAGGCGATCCCGGAGGTGGTGACGATCGGGCCCGACGCCCCCGTGCGCGACCTGGTGGCCCTGCTGGCCGAGCACAACATCGGGGCGCTGATCGTCAGCTCCGACGGCGCGGGCGTGGACGGCATCGTCAGCGAGCGTGACGTCGTACGCCACCTCGGGACGGACACGTCCGTGCTCGACCTCTCGGTGCGCGACATCATGACCGCCGACGTGGAGACGTGCACCGGCGACGACGACCTCACCGACCTGATGAGGACGATGACCGAGCGCCGCGTCCGGCACCTCCCGGTGGTGGCCGACGGCAGGCTGACCGGCATCATCAGCATCGGGGACGTGGTCAAGCACCGCATCGGCGAGCTCGAGTTCGAGCGCGACCAGCTCGACCACTACGTCCACCAGACCTGACACCAACCGGAAGGCAGTGACATGGACAAGCCCGACGTCGACCCGCACATGGGAGACGCACCCGCCGAGCTGGAGGTCACCGACCTCACCGAGGGTGACGGCGCCGAGGCCACGAGTGGATCGACCGTGTCGGTCCACTACGTCGGCGTCGCCCACTCCTCGGGCGAGGAGTTCGACGCGTCGTACAACCGCGGCACGCCGCTGCAGTTCCGCCTCGGCATCGGCCAGGTCATCCCGGGCTGGGACGAGGGCGTGCAGGGCATGAAGGTCGGCGGCCGCCGGCGCATCGTGATCCCGCCGCACCTCGGGTACGGCGACCGCGGTGCCGGGGGCGTCATCAAGCCCGGCGAGACGCTGATCTTCGTGGTGGACCTGCTCGAGGTCCGCTGAGCGTCGCCGAAGTGGCTACCAGGGGACGTCGATCTCGGCGTCCCCTGGGGACCGGTCGAGTGCCACCCGGGCCGCGGCGGGTCCCAGGACGACGACGTCGCCGGGCACCAGCTGGCGGCCCCGGCGGGTCTCGACGTCCCCGTTGACGCTGACCACGCCGTCGGCCAGCAGCGGCTTGGCGTCCGAGCCGCTGTCGATGAGGTTGGCGAGCTTGAGGAACTGACCCAGCCGGATCGTCTCGTCGCGGATCGGGACGTCCACGGCGTGGGGACCGTCGTCGGTGGGTTGGCTCATGGGGTCAGTGAACCAGCAGCGAGATCGCGTGGATCAGCACGCCGACCAGACCGCCCACGATGGTGCCGTTGATCCGGATGAACTGCAGGTCGCGGCCCACGTGCAGCTCGATGCGCCGGGCCGCCTCCTTGCCGTCCCAGCGCTCGATCGTGTGCGTGATGACCGTGGTGAGCTCGGCGCCGTAGCGCGAGATCCCGAAGACCACGACGTCGGCCGCCGTCCGGTCCATCCGCTCGCGCAGCGCGGCGTCCGAGCGCAGCCGTCCGGCGAAGGCGTTGAGCTCCTCCAGGAGCCGGTGGCGCACGGCGCCGTCCCGGTCGTGGACCGAGGTCAGCAGCGCCGACCGCATCGCCTTCCACAGCGAGATCGCGGTGGTGACGACCTGCGGGTGGTCGAGCAGCCGCTCCTTGAAGCGCTCGGCGCGGTCCTGGGTCGCGTCGTCGACCAGCAGGTCGTGGCCGAGCTGGGCGAGCATCGAGTCCAGGGCGGCCCGGGCGTGGTGGTGCGGGTTGTCGCGGATGTCCTCGATCCAGCGCAGCGCCTCGACGTGGAGGCGCTGGGTGACCGCCTCGTTGAGGCGCGGCGGTGCCCACCACGGCGCCCGCTCGCTGAGGACCTCGACGAACGTGTCGGGGTTGTCGACGAGCCAGCGGTGCAGCTCGTCGAGGCACAGGTCGACCACGCCGTGGTGGAGGTCGTCGCGCACCATCTCCGCAGACGAGGCTGCCCAGCAGCGGCGCGATCGGCTCCTCGCGGAAGCGGGGCACGAACGCGTTGGTCACCAGGTCGGCGATGTGCTCGTCGCGGACCTTGCCCAGGGCGATGGCGGCGACGTCGGCCACCTCGTCGACCACCCGTCGCGCGTTGGCCGGGTCCGAGAGCCAGTCGCCGACCCGGGCGGAGATGGTCGCGGCGCCGACCCGCTCGCGGATGATGTCCTCCTGGAGGAAGTTCTCCCCCACGAACTCCTCGAGGCCCTTGCCCAGCTCGTCCTTGCGCCTGGGGATCAGGGCGGTGTGCGGGATCGGCAGCCCCATCGGGTGCTTGAACAGCGCCGTCACGGCGAACCAGTCGGCGATGGCACCGACCATCGATGCCTCGGCGCCGGCGTTGACGAAGCCCCAGAACCCCTCGCGGCCCAGCGTCGCGGCGTACACGATCGCGGCCAGGACCAGCAGCGACACCGCGACGGTGCGCATCCGGCGCAAGCCGCGCCGACGCTCCTCGTCGGCCCCCGGGTCGGGCGTGATCAGCGGGACCGACGGGGCGGACACGGGAGGTGACACCGGGTCGGTGGGTGGGGACTGCGCGGCCATGGGCACGATCCTCCCCCGCCGCACCACACCGGCGCACCCCGGCGCCCACCCGGAAGGGCGGCGGATAGATTGCGCCCATGTCTCGCACGGTCATCACCTTCGGCACGTTCGACGTGTTCCACGTCGGGCACCTGCGCGTGCTGGAGCGTGCCGCGGCGCTCGGCGACCGCCTGGTGGTCGGCGTGTCGGCCGACGCGCTCAACCTGCGCAAGAAGGGCCGGGTGCCGGTCTTCAGCGAGCGCGAGCGGATCGAGATCGTCTCCGCCCTGCGGGTCGTGGACGAGGTCTTCGTCGAGGAGAGCCTGGAGCTCAAGCGCGACTACGTCCGTGCGCACGCGGCCGACGTCCTGGTGATGGGCGACGACTGGGCGGGCCGCTTCGACGAGCTCGGCGACGTCTGCGAGGTGGTCTACCTCCCGCGGACCCCCGCGATCTCCACCACGGCGATCATCGAGCACATCGCCGATCTGTGACGTTTCGGGGGCCGCTTCTGTAGCCTGACCGGACGCCCATCGGAAGGACTCCGTGACCGACAACCCCGTGCGCACGCTCGCCACCCTGGCCCTGGCGGCCTGCCTCGCGCTCGGTCTCGGGACCCCGGCCGGCGCCGCCTCCCCGTCCTCCGCCCCGACGACCCCGGTCCGCGCCAGCGCGAGCGCCCCGGACACCCTCGAGCTGCGGGACCAGTTCTTCGGCACCGCCACCGCCGGCGCGCGCCCCTACTCGGCCCGTGCGGCCCTCCCCCGCCCCTCCTGGGACTCCTCGTTGCCGCAGGGACGCGAGTGCACCGCCCTCGTCTGCGTGCACTACGTGGGTGCGTCGGTCGACGCCCCGCCGATGGCCAGCAGCACCGGCGGCACCCCCGACTGGGTGGCCCTGACCCTGCGCACCGCCGACGCGTCCTTCGCCCGGATGGGCCAGCTCGGCTGGCCGCTGCCGCCCAGCGACCGTGGCGCCGGGGGCACGGCGCAGTTCGACATCTACCTGCAGGACCTCGGCCGGCGTGGCCTCTACGGCTACTGCGCCCCGGAGCAGGTCGTGCCCGGCGAGCGCAACGTCGCGTCGTCGTACTGCGTGCTCGACAACGACTTCGGCGAGTTCCCCCTGCCGCCCACCCCGAGCATGCGCGTCACGGTGGCCCACGAGCTGTTCCATGCCGTGCAGTTCGGCCTCGACGCCCGCGAGGACGGCTGGTTCCTCGAGGCGACCGCCACCTGGATGGAGGAGCAGGTCACCGACGACGTCAACGACAACCGCCAGTACCTGCGCCACGGACAGCTCGGCGACCCGGACACCCCGCTCGACACCTTCGACTCCGGGCTGGGGTCCTACGGCAACTGGATCTTCTTCCAGCGCCTCACCCAGCGCTTCGGCACCGACGCGGTGCGGCAGGTGTGGGCCGACGCCGACGGGCACCTGGGCCGACGCAACGACTTCTCGGTGCGTGCCGTCCGTCGCTACGTCGAGTCCCGGGGCGCCTCGTGGCCCCGGTTCTACGCCGGCTTCATCGCCGCCAACCGCACCGCCCGGTCGTCGTACGCCGAGGGGTCGGCCTACCGGCCCACCGCGCCGCAGAGCCGGGCGCGACTCGGCCGGGGGCGCCGCACCTGGTCGCGCGCGGTGACCCTGGACCACCTCACCGGGCACGTCGTCTCGCTGCGGCCGGGCCCCGGCCTGCGGCGCGGGCGGCTGCGCATCGCGATCGACGCGGGCCGACGGGCCACCGCCCCCGCCGCGCACGTGGTCCTCATCGGCCGCAAGGGTGTCATCGGGCGCAGCCCGATCCGGCTCGACCGTCGTGGCCACGGCTCCCGGGTCGTGGCCTTCCGGCGCCCGCGGGTGCGCCGCGTCGAGGTCGTGCTGGCCAACGCCTCGACCCGCTACACCTGCAACCGCGGCACCCAGTTCGCGTGCCACGGCCGGTCCGGAGATGATCGTCGGGGATTCCGGGTCTCGGCCCGGGTCCTGCGATGACCGCGCGGGCACGCTCCGCACCGACACACCGGCCCCGCGCGGCCACGAAGGGAACCCCCGTGCGCTCCACCCTCGCCCTGCTGGCCTTCCTCACGAGCACGGCCACCGCGCTCGCGCTGGTGCCGGTGGTGCCGGCGACCGCAGCCGACGGCGGTGCCCACCACGCCGGGCAGGGCGGGGACCGCGGCCGGGTCGCGGTCGCGCGCCCCGCCGTGTCACGGACCGCCCCGGTGCCGCTGGCCCCGCGGGCGTCGCCACGCGCCGCGCTCGACCTGGCCGGCCGGGTCCTCCAGGGCGACGCCCGCGCGGGCGACCCGTCGGCCACCGTCGCCCTGCGCGACCTGTGGCTCGCCCGCCCCGACCTCACCGGGGCCGACGCGGCCGAGGCCAAGGCCCTCCTGGCCCGCCCCACCGACGGCCCGAAGGACCCGTTCGGCCACGGCTACACCGTGCCCGCGTCGCAGAGCTGCGGCGCCCACGTGTGCGTCCACTACGTCACCTCGACGGCCGACGCCGCACCCGGCGCCGACTGGGTCGGCCTCACCCTGGCGACCCTGGAGAACACCTACGTCCGCGAGGTCGACGACCTCGGCTACCGCGCCCCGCTCGGCGACGGCGGCCACGGTGGGGACGGCAGGCTCGACGTCTACCTCAAGGACCTCGGCACCGGCCTGTACGGCTACTGCGCGGCCGAGTACCGCAAGAAGGGCAGGACCGCGAGCGGCTTCTGCGTCCTCGACAACGACTACGCTGCGGCGCAGTTCCCCTCCGGCACCTCGCCGCAGGACAACCTCACGGTCACGGCCGCGCACGAGTTCTTCCACGTCGTGCAGTACGCCTACGACTTCGCCGAGGACCCGTGGATGATGGAGTCCACGGCCACCTGGATGGAGGAGCGGGTCGCCGACGACATCGACGACAACCGCCAGTACCTCCCCTACAGCCAGCTGCAGTCCCCCTTCGTCCCGCTCGACGCGTTCAGCTCGACCTACGGCTTCCAGTACGGCAACTGGATCTTCTGGGAGTACCTCAGCCAGACGTACTCCGAGGGCCTCGTGAAGAAGGCCTGGAAGGCCGCCGGCAGCCGGAAGAGGGACGGCGGACGCTACTCGGTCCAGGCGCTGCAGTCCGTGCTGCGCACGAAGGGTGGGCTGACCAGGGTGTACGCCGACTTCGCCGCCGCCAACACGATGCCCGGCAACGTCTACGAGGAGGGCGCGGCGTACGGCGACACCCCGCCGCTCGCCGAGGCGACCCTCACCAAGGCCTCCCGCTCGTGGAGGAAGACCACCCGGCTCGACCACCTCGCCGGCGACTCCGTGCGGCTGCACCCGGGTGCCGACCTCAGCGCCGGGAAGTGGCGCCTGCGGGTCCGGGTCGACGCCCCGTCCCGCCGGGTCTCGCCCGCCGCGACCCTGCTCGTGCACAGGACCGACGGCACGGTGAAGAAGGTGCGGGTCCGCCTCGACCGCCGGGGCGACGCCACCACCACGGTGCCCTTCAGCGCGGCGGCGGTGGGCACCGTGACGGTGTCGGTGGCCAACGTCTCGACCCGCTTCCGCTGCGGGCAGAAGACGTCCCGGGCCTGCGCCGGCGTGGCCCGCGACGACGGGCAGAGGTTCACGGTCCGGGTCACGGCGACGAAGCACCAGCGCCGCCACTGAGGCTCCGCAGGCGCCCGTGGCACGGTGCCCCGAGAGCCTGTGCCGTCAGGCGCGCTCCGCGCAGAGGGCCGTCAGGGCCCGCTCGCAGTGCCCCACCAGGGCCTCGAGGGTGAGCCCCCGCCGCTCGGGCGGGCTCGCGCTCCACGTGAGCGCCCGGTCCTCGACGTAGGCCCACCAGGCGTGCACGACCTCGTGCAGCCCGGGGTCGAGGTCGAGGGCAGCGACGACGCGGTCGGTGGAGACCGACCGGACGCTCTCGTGCACCTGCGCCAGTCGCGGGTCGGCGACCCCGCTGCCGTGCACCAGCGTCAGGTAGAACGCCCGGCGCCGGTCGATCTGCTCGACCATCGCGGTGACCGTGGCGCGCACCTGGGCGATGCCCTCCTCGCCCTCGGGGGGCGCGGTGTTGCGCAGGATGCGGCGCCCGGCCGCAGCGATGCACGCGAGGTAGAAGTCGGTCTTGGTCGGGAAGTAGTGGAACAGCAGTCCCCGGGAGATGCCCGCCTCGACGGCCACCTGGTCCATCGACAGGTCCTGGATCGGGGTGTCGATGATCTGCGAGAGTCCGATGCCGACCAGCTGGCGACGCCGGTCGTCGGCGCTGAGCCGGCGGCGTACGGGATCGGACACGCTATTGAGCATTGCTCAACAGTGTGCGTAGGGTCAACCCATGGACTTCTCCCTCTCCCCCCGGGCCGCCGACCTCCAGCAGCGCGTGCGTGACTTCATCGCCGCCGAGGTGGAGCCGATCGAGGCCGACGTGCACGCCGGCATCACCCAGCGACGGGAGAGCGGGCAGGACCACTGGACGCCCGACCCGCGGATCCGCGAGCTGCAGGCCAAGGCCCGCGAGCAGGGCCTGTGGAACCTCTTCCTCCCGGGTGAGCACGCCGGGCGGTACGCCGCGGAGTTCGGCACCGACGGCGGCGAGGGGCTCAGCAACGTCGACTACGCCCCGCTGGCCGAGGCGATGGGCGGCTCGTTCCTCGCCCCGCTCGTCTTCAACTGCAACGCCCCCGACACCGGCAACATGGAGGTGCTGCTGCGCTACGGCACCGACGAGCAGCGGGCCACCTGGCTGGAGCCGCTGCTGCGTGGGGAGATCCGCAGCGCGTTCTGCATGACCGAGCCCGACGTCGCCTCCTCCGACGCGACCAACATGGCGGCCACCGCGGTCGTGGACGGCGACGAGGTGGTCGTCAACGGCAGCAAGTGGTGGTCGACCGGTGTCGGCAACCCGGACTGCAGGATCCTGGTCTTCATGGGGCTGACCAACCCCGACGCCGACCGGCACTCGCGCCACACCATGGTGCTGGTCCCCCGCGACGCCCCGGGCGTGAAGGTCGAGCGGATGCTCTCGACGATGGGCTACTACGACGAGCCGCTCGGCCACGGCGAGGTGTCGTTCGACGACGTCCGCGTCCCGCTCGGCAACATCCTGCTCGGCGAGGGCCGCGCCTTCGAGATCGCCCAGGGGCGGCTCGGACCGGGCCGCGTCCACCACTGCATGCGCACGATCGGGTTGGCCGAGAAGGCCCTCGAGCTCGCCTGCCGGCGGGCCTCCTCGCGCACCGCCTTCGGCAAGCCGCTGGCCAGCCTCGGCGGCAACCGCGAGCGCATCGCCGAGGCCCGGATCGCGATCAACCGCTCCCGGATGCTCGTCCTGCACGCCGCCTGGCTGCTCGACCAGGGCCTGTCGGCCGAGGCGGTCTCCGCGGTCAGCGAGATCAAGGTCGAGGTGCCGCGGATGGCCCTCGACGTCATCGACATGGCCATCCAGCTCCACGGCGGGGCGGGGATGAGCGACGACTTCCCGCTCGCGGCGGCGTACGTCGGGGCGCGGACGCTGCGCCTGGCCGACGGGCCCGACGAGGTGCACCGCAACGTGGTGGCCAAGATCGAGCTGGGCAAGTACCGATGAGCCGCCGCGTCCTGGTCACCGGGGCCGCGTCCGGCCTCGGTGCCGCGCTGGTGGCCGCCTTCCGCGAGCACGGCGACGAGGTGCTCGCCACCGACCGGGTGGCGGCCGAGGGGATCGACCTGGTCCTCGACATCACCTCCGGCGACGACTGGGCCGCCGCGGTCGAGGCGGTCGAGCAGCGGTGGGGCGGCCTCGACGTGCTGGTCAACAACGCCGGCGTGGCCGGCGGTGGCCGGATCGACCGCTGCACCATCGAGGAGTGGCGCCAGATCACCGAGGTCAACCTCTTCGGCATCGTCCGCGGTATGCAGGCCTTCACCCCGATGCTCAAGGCGCAGGGATCCGGGCACCTGGTCAACGTCGCCTCGCTGGCCGGCCTCGTGCACCCGGCGGGGATGGGCTCCTACAACGCGACCAAGGCCGCCGTGGTCGCCTTCACCGAGACCTGCGGCCACGAGCTGGCGGGCTTCGGGATCCGCGCCAGCGCCGTGTGCCCGTCGTACTTCCGGACCAACCTGATGAGACTCGATGCAGGGCAGCGACGACCGCCCTCGGCGAGATCGTCCGGGGCCTCGTCGAGCGCTCCCCGATCACCGCCGACGAGATCGCCGCCGCGGTGCTGGCCGGGATGGACGCCGGTGACGACGTCATCGTGCCCGACGAGCCCGCCCGCCAGGCGTACTTCCTCAAGTGGGCCGACCGGCCGGCGTACGACGCAGGTGATGCGCGCCCAGGCCGCCAAGCTCGAGGAGAGCGATGTCTGACACCGTCCCCGGCGCCCGGCCGGTCCGCGACGAGGACGCCTTCGACGTGGAGGCGGTCGCGACCTGGTTGCGCACCCACGCCGTCGACCCGACCGGCCTCGACGGCGACCCCGAGGTCCGCCAGTTCTCCGGCGGCGCCTCCAACCTCACCTACCTGCTCCGCTACCCGACGCGGGACCTGGTGCTGCGCCGGGCGCCCGCGGGCACCAAGGCGAGGGGTGCGCACGACATGCACCGCGAGTTCGCCATCCAGACGGCGCTGGCGCCGGTCTTCGCCTACGTCGCGCCGATGGTCGCCTTCTGCGAGGACCCCTCGGTCATCGGGGCCGACTTCTACGCGATGGAGCGCATCGACGGGGTGATCCCCCGCAGCGAGTGGCCACCCGACGTGCCCCTGTCGCCCGAGCAGGCGCGCGAGCTGTGCCTGCGGGCGATCGACGTGCTCGTCGAGCTGCACAGCGTCGACCCCGACGCGGCCGGTCTCACCGGCCTCGGCAAGGGCACCGGCTACGTGCGCCGCCAGGTGGAGGGCTGGTCGGTGCGCTACCGCAACGCGCGCACCGACGACGTCCCCGACTACGAGGACGTGATGGCCTGGCTGGCCGAGCACCAGCCCGAGGACGTCGCGACCTGCGTGATCCACAACGACTACAAGCTCGACAACCTGGTCCTGTCCCCCGACGACGTCACCCGCGTGGTCGGGGTGCTCGACTGGGAGATGGCCACCCTCGGCGACCCGCTGATGGACCTGGCCGGGTCGATGGCCTACTGGGTCGAGGCGGGTGACGACGACGGCTGGCAGATGATGCGCCGGGTGCCCACCCACCTGCCCGGGATGCTGACCCGCGACGAGATCGTGGCCCGCGTACTGCGAGCGGATGGGGCTGTCGGTCACCCCCGAGCAGTGGCGCTTCTACGAGGTCTTCGGCCTCTTCCGGCTGGCGGTCATCGCCCAGCAGATCTACTACCGCTTCGTCGCGGGGCAGACCACCAACGAGGTCTACGGCCTCTTCGGCGAGGCCGTGCGGATGGTCGGCACCCGGCTCGACGGACTGATCGCGGAGTGAGCCAGGTCCTGCTGGTCCGCCACGGCCAGGCGTCCTGGGGGGCCGACGACTACGACGTGCTCTCCGAGCGCGGGGTCGAGCAGTCCGCCGTCCTCGGCGCCGCCCTCGCGGCCCGGGGCGTGACGCCGACCGTCCTGGTGGCCGGCGCGATGAGGCGCCACCACCAGACCGCGACCGCCGCGGTGACGGCGGCCGGCTGGGACGTCGAGGTGACCACCGACGAGGGGTGGAACGAGTTCGACCACCTCCAGGTCCTCTCCCGCCACCCCGCCCCCGAGGGCGTCGACGTGATGTCGAGCCCCAGCGTCTTCCAGCACTGGTTCGCCGAGGCCACCACCCGCTGGACCGGCGGGGCGTACGACGACGACTACACCGAGCCGTTCACCACCTTCACCGACCGGGTCGAGGCCGCCCTGGCCCGTGCCGCGGGCGCCGTGGCCGAGGGCGGCACCGCCGTGGTCTTCACCAGCGGCGGCCCGATGGGCTGGGCGGCGGCGTCGGCCCTCGGCGGGGACAGCGCGCTGTGGCTGCGCCTCAACGCGGTGACCGTCAACACCGGCGTCACCAAGCTGGTCAACGGCAGTCGCGGCATCACCCTGCTCACCGTCAACGAGCACTCGCACCTGCCCCCCGACGCCGTCACCTACCGATAGGAGACCCCCGTGTCGACCACCCTCATCACCGGCGCCTCGTCGGGTCTCGGCGCCGAGATGGCCCGCCAGCTCGCCGCGCTCGGGCACGACCTGGCGCTGTGCGCGCGGCGTACCGACCGGCTCGAGGCGCTGCGCGACGAGATCACCGCCGCCCACCCCGGCACCCGCGTCGAGGTCCGGGCGCTCGACGTCAACGACCACGACGCCGTCTTCCGCGTCTTCGGCGAGTTCCGCGACGCCTTCGGCACCGTGGACCGGGTGGTCGTCAACGCCGGCCTCGGCAAGGGCCAGCCGCTCGGCACCGGGCGCTTCGACGCCAACCGGGAGACGGCGCTGACCAACGTCATCGGGGCTCTTGCGCAGACCGAGGCGGCGGCGGAGATCTTCCGGGCGCAGGGCTTCGGCCACCTGGTGATGATCTCCTCCATCTCCGCCATGCGCGGGATGCCGGGCAACATCACGACGTACGCCGCCTCGAAGGCCGCCGTCGCCCACCTCGCCGAGGGCTTCCGCGCCGACGTCATGGGCACCCCGATCGCGGTGACGGTGCTCTACCCCGGGTTCATCGTCTCGGAGATGTCGGCCACCTCGAAGGCCACCCCGATGGTCGCCTCGACCGAGCGGGGCGTGCGCTCCATGGTCGCGGCCATGGAGAAGCAGAAGGCCTCCGCGCGGGTCCCCGCCTGGCCGTGGGAGCCGGTGGGCTTCGCGCTCAAGCACCTGCCGCTCCCCCTCGCCCGCAGGCTGATGGGCTGACCTCAGGTGCGGGCGGCGACCCGCCCCGACGAGGTGAGCCGCCACTCGCCGTCCTCGCGCTCCACCAGCCCCATCCGTTCGAACTCCACCAGCCAGCCCTCCATCGGCCACCGGCCCCACCGCCGGCGGAAGAGCGCGCCGTTGTGGAGGATGTCCGCGAGGTGCTGCACCGGCGGGGACGACGTGGGGTGGTGCTGGTGGTAGGCCCGCGCGCTGCCGAGCCACCCCAGGGTGAGGCCCGCAGAGGTCGCGGTGGCGGCGAAGTCGGTGTCCTCGGCGCCGTACCCGACGTAGCTCTCGCAGAAGCCGCCCGTACGCCGCCAACCGTCGGCGTGCACGGCGAAGGACAGTGACCAGAAGAGGTCGGGGTCGCCTCCGAGACGGTGCTCGCCGGGACCCGGTGCGGGACGTGAGGCGTGCGGGGCGTCGAGGGCGTCGAGCCCGTCGAGGGGATAGCCGCGCTCGCCCGGAGGCGGGAGGTAGGTGACCGGACCCGACCACAGCACGTCGGGGCGCTCCCGGGCGGCATCCGCGTAGGCCTGCACGAGCGCGGGCCCGGCCAGGCAGTCGACGTCGAGGAAGACGAGCACGTCCGCGCCGCGGGACAGCGCACGGGAGGCGGCCGCGTTGCGGGCGGCGGCCAGCGGCAGCAACCCCGCGTGCATCGTCACCTCGATGACGTCCGGCGCGGGCGGGTCCGCCGGGTGCCAGGCGAGCACCGAGCTGTCCCCCATCGCGGCGACGACGTAGTGGTCGGGGACGTCCCCGCGCGCCAGGCTCGCGTGCTGGGCCCGCAGGTGGGCTCCCCGGCCGTGGACGATGGTGACGACCGCGACCGTCATGGCCGGCCCCCCGCGGCGGACTCGGCGGCCACGGCGTGCACCACGCCGACGAAGCGGTGCACCGCCCGTCCGTCGCACCAGGTGGACCACTGCTCGCCGTCGAGGCCCGCCGCACACTCGAGGCGCGCCCCCCAGCCCACCTCGGGCCACTGCTCGTGCACGAGCACCGGCCACCCGCCCCGGGCCAGCACCCCGGCCGTGGTGCGCTGCTCGTCGTGGGGGCGGTCCTGCGGGACGACGACCGCCGGCCGACGGGCCGCGGCGACCTCCGCCAGCGCGTTCTGGCCCGCGTGGGTGACGACCACGTCGGCGGAGCGCAGCGCCGCCGTCGGGTCGTCCACCCACGCCCCCGTGGGCCCCCCGAGCACCTGCCACTCCCAGCCCGGTGCGCTCGCCCGGGCCTCCTCCAGGGCCTGCGCCGTGGGGCCGCCGCCGCCGGAGCCGTTGAGCACGACCACCCGGCGTACGCCGTCCTCACGCGGGCGTCCCGCGAGCTCGTCGATGCCGAAGCGCGACAACGCCCCCAGGCACCGCAGCCGGGCGGCGTCCGCCGGAGCCAGACCGCGCACCATCCCGCGGGCCGAGGGCGGCCAGAAGGACACCAGCTCGCTCGAGAGACCCAGCCCGGCCCGGTGCGGGACGTCGCCGCGCTCGCCCGGCAGCACCACCGACACCACGGGCACCCCGTGCAGGCGGGCCAGCATCGCCACCTCCACCGAGACGTCCGAGACCAGCACCGACGGCCGGTGCTCGGCGATCCACGCCGAGACGGCCGCCATCCGGCACCGCAGTCCGTCGTCGTCCAGGGGGGCCCAGTGCAGCTGCCCGCGCGCGGACACCTCACGGGGCGCGGGGTCGTCGTCGTCGCGCGCCAGCCTCACCCACTCGCCGGTCCACTCCGCCGGACGCGGCAGCGAGGACAGCCCGACGACGGGCAGCCGGCAGGCGGCGGCGAGCACGAGGGCACGGTGCAGGTGTCCGTGGCCGTGGTGGTGGACGTAGTAGCCGATCATGCGACCACCCGCGGCCGCTCGAGTGCCTGGGCGTAGACCGCCTCGTAGGCGTCCACCATCCGCTCCAGCGAGCAGTGCTCCACGGCGGTACGCCGCACCACGTCCCGGTCGAGCCGGGCCGCGGCCACCATCGCGTCGGCCAGTGCTGCGGGGTCGTGCGGATCGGCGAGCACGCCACCGCCGGGCACCACCACCTCGCGCATCGCGCCCCGGTCGAGGGCCGCCACCGGGGTCCCACAGGCCATCGCCTCGGCGGCCACCAGGCCGTACGGCTCCTCCCAGTCGGGCGTCACCACGGCCACCCGGGCGTCCCCCACCAGCGCGCACAGGGCCCGCTGGTCGAGGTGCCCGACGTGCCGCACGTCGTCGCCCAGCCGCGGCCGGACCTCGCGCTCGACGTACTCCACGTCCAGGACGGGGCCGGCGAGCAACAGCGGCATCCCGGCCCGGCGGGCGGCGTCGATGGCCAGGTGCGGGGCCTTCTCGGGGACGAGGCGGCCGCTCCAGACGGCGGGACCGCCGCCGGGTCCCTGGACCCACCGGTCGGTGTCGACGCCGTTGAGGATGGCCCGGCTGTCGACCACGTCCCGCCAGGCGTCGGCGGTGCACCGGCTGACCGCCACGAAGACGGCCCGCGGCGAGACGTGGGCCAGCGCGGAGCGCAGCCACGGGGTCGGCGGCGTGTGCAACGACGTCACCATGGGGATCCGCAGGACGTCGGCCATGGCCACCGGGAGGTGGTGGATGCTGTTGTTGTGGATGACGTCGAAGCGCTCGTGCCCGCGGCGCATCAGGTCCAGCATCAGGCCCTGGTAGGCGTGGTGCTCCTGCATCCACCAGTGCGGCGGGTTGGAGGTGTCCGAGCGCTCCCCCGCGTCGGGCTCCAGCTGCTCGACCGCGAGCTCCTCGACACCCAGGCTGGGGTCGGAGCCGGGTGCGGCGAAGAGCGTCACCTCGTGGCCGCGCTCCGACAGGCGCCGGGCCAGGGCGTGGGTGTGGGCCTCCAGGCCACCGGCGAAGGGCTCCCGGATGGGAAACCTGCTGGAGCCGATGAGGCAGATCCGCAGCGGCCTCATCCGAGCAGCGACCGGTAGATGGCCAGGTGGGCCGCGGCGACGTCGTCGCGCTGGCGGCGGCGGGCGTCGAGATCGACCGGCGGCGGCGGGTCGGTGCGCGCGGCGAGCAGGGCGGCGCGCAGCGAGTCGGCGTCGTACCGGTGCTCGTCCAGGCCGTAGGTCAGGACCGGCCCCTGGTCGGCGTAGAAGCCGCAGTCGGGCGCGACGACGGCGGTCCCGAGGTCCCGGCACGCCTCCAGCCACCCCGAGTGCGTGCCGAAGCGGTAGGGCAGCACCGAGACGTCGAGGCCCGCCAGGTAGTCCCACAGCTCGTCGTCCGAGAGGTAGTCGTGCACCTGGAGCTCGAGGTCGCCGCGCTGCTGCGCGCCCCGGAGGTACGACGCCAGGTCGGCGTCGCGGCGCGACCCGTCCTCGTCCAGGACGTCGCGGTGGCCGTTGACGAGCAGCCGGGCGTCGGGCATGGCCCGGACCTGCTCGACCAGGGTCGGCAGGATCGCGAGCGGGTCCATGCTGGCCCGCAGGCTCTTCACGTGCAGGCCCACGGTCCACGGCCCGCCGTCGTGCCTGGGCCGCAGTCTGCGCGCGGTGTCGAGGTCCACCACGTGCGGGTGCGGCAGCACGTGCGCCTCGACGCCCCACCGGCGGGCGATCTGCGCCGCGGCGCCCGGTGTCAGCGTGATGACCGCGTCGGCGGCGGGCACCAGGACGTCGAGCTGGGCGTCGTGCTCGCGCCGGTCGGCGTGGTGGGGGTTGCGCAGGTCGTGCACGGTGACCACCAGCGGGATCTCGCGGCGCCGCAGCACCGCCAGCAGCTCGCGGAGCCCGTCGGGCGTGCAGGTGTCGAAGCCGAACTGGATGTGGAAGACGTCGATGTCCGCGGTCGCCGCCCAGTCCGGGCGCAGCATCACCGGCGGCCACCAGCGCTGCTGGGCGGAGCGGCGCGGGTCGTCGGGGTCCGGGTCGCGCAGGCGCTCGACGGCGTCGACGCCGTCGACCGGCGACAGGTGCCGGACGTAGACATGACCGGAGGGCACGCTCGCGACCCGCAGCTGCTCGCTGCCGGGCCGGGCGTCCCTCCCCAGGGCCTCCCTCGTGATGCTCACACGAGGTGTCGTAACCCCGCGCCGCACCCCGCATGCACCGTCCCCACCCCTAGGGACACACGCTGCGCCGACGACCGGTCAGCGGTCGCGCTCCTCCAGCGCCCCGGTCAGCAGGCCGACCAGCGCCTCGAGCTGCACGTCGACGGACGACGCGATCCTCGTCGGCAGCCGTCGAGGGCGCGGGCGGCCAGTCCGGCCTTGCTGTCGATCAGCTCGGCGATCTTGGAGTCGATCGTCTGCGCGGCGATGATCCGCCACGCCGTGACCGGCTCGGACTGGCCGATGCGGTGGATGCGGTCGATGGCCTGCGTCTGCTCCGCGTCGGTCCACGACAGCTCGGCCAGCACCATGTTGGAGGCGACCTGCAGGTTGAGGCCGACGCCGGCGGCGGTGAGCGAGCAGACGATGATCGAGGTCTCGGGGTCCTGGGTGAAGGACTCGAGCGCGGCGGCCCGGGCCTTGGCGCTCTGGTCGCCGCGGATCGACACGTAGCTGATGCCGCGGCGGGCGAAGCTCTCCTCGGCCTCGTCCATCACGTCCACGTGCTTGGCGAAGAACACGACCTTGCCGACGCTGCGCGCCAGCTGGGCGGTGTAGTCGGCGGCGAGACCGGCCTTGGCCCGGCCGATGCGACGCATCATGGAGAAGACGTTCTCGCCGTCCTTGGCGGCCTCCATGTCCTCGCGCTCCCACTTGGCCACGCGGCGTACGAGGTCGCGGTCGATGCCGTCGACCTCCGGACCGGACGTGCGCGCCTCGAGCGCGGCGTCGTAGCGGGAGACGAGCCGGCGGGCGAGCTCGCGCTCGGCCTCGCGGATGGAGCGGCCCTCGGCGCCCTCGAGCTCGACCGGCAGGTCCGCGACCCGGCGGGCCGGGATGTCGGCGGCCACGTCGATCTTCTTGCGGCGCACGATGCCCATCTCGATGACGCGAGCGGCGGGCGTTGGGGTAGAAGCCGGGCTCGCCCGGCATCAGGCCGGTGTCCTCGAGCTTGTTCATCAGCTCGGCGAGCGGCTTCTTGTCGTCGATCCAGCCGAGGAACTGCCAGATGGCGCGGAAGTCCTCGATGTCGTTGATGAGCGGGGTGCCCGTCAGGGCCATCAGCAGCGGGCGGGCGACCCGGGCCCGGAGGCGCTGGGAGAGCTCGAGCACGTGCTGGCTGCGCTGGGAGGACTTGTTCTTGATGAAGTGCGCCTCGTCGACGACCATGCCGCGGAAGCCGAGGTCGCCGAGCCAGCCGACGTGCCGGTCGAGGACCTCGTAGTTGACGACCACGATGTCGGCGAAGCCGTCGACGTCCTCGCCGTCGCCGTGGATGACGGTCACGGTGCGGTGCGGGGTCCACAGCTCCGACCTCGCGCGCCCAGTTGGCCTTGACGACGTTGGGCACCACGCACAGCAGCGGGTAGGCGTCGGCGGCCTGCGCGGCCAGCAGGGCCTGCGCGGTCTTGCCCAGGCCGGGCTCGTCGGCGAGCAGGAAGGTGCGGTGGCCCTGCGCGGCGGCGGCGACCAGCCTGCGCCTGGTGGGGCATCAGCGCGACCGCCCGGGCGTGCGGGCCGCGTCGGGTGCCGGGCAGCGTCCATGCAGGCGGACGCGCCGCCGCCGACGTACTCGAAGGACCGGAACAGCGGCTCGAGGAGCTCCCAGTTGGCCAGCCGCCGCGCCTGCACGCGGTTGAGCTCGGCGGCGGAGAAGTCGGGCACGAGGAACGGGTTGGCCAGCTGGCGGGCGATCACCGACTGGGGCACGACGCGGCGCGGCGACGAGGTCGCGGCGCGTGTCGGGCTTGGGCGGCTCGATGTCCTCGGGGGCGTCGTACGCCGGCCTGCTTGAGCATCTCCCGGCGCAGGGCACGCGGCTCCCTCGGAGATCTCGGCGTCCTCGGCGAGCAGCTGCAGCAGCGAGGTGTCGCGGGCGGCGGTCTTGGCCAGGATGGTCGCGATGCCGTCGAGACGCTTGAGCTGCTCGCGCCCGGCGGCCCTCGGCGATCTCGGTGTCCGCGCTTGATCCGTGCGCGCTCCTCACGCACCAGCAGCGCGACGACCTGGAACGTCGCCCGTCCGTGCGGCATCACCTTGCCGCGCTCGGCGGCCCGCTCGACCTCGCGCACGGCGCGGGCGAGCACCGGGATGATCCCCTCGTTGTCCAGGCGCTTGACCTTGCTCGTGCCACCCCGTTGCCGGGTCTGGCGCTGTGCGGTCTGGCGTCGGCCTCGCTGAGCCACTCACGTCCTCCTCGGATGCCCGGCGCGCGTACGCCGGACAACGTCGTCGCACACGCTCTGCCGGTGCGACGCTGTCTCCCCCCCGGGGGCGGGCGATGGTGACAGAAGGTCACGCGTCGCCTGCGAAAGCGGGGGCTCTACCACCCGGATCTGGCTCGACCGAGCGGCTGAGTGGGTCCCATGCTACCTCCGCCCCCGGCGAAAGCGCGCACCGGCGAGTCCCGCCCGGCTCGGTAAAGATTGGGCCCGAGCGGTCCAGTCAGGCGCGCGGTGCGCTGGCGCGCCGCCGGGGACGGCCCGATCCTTGCCGGATGAAGGTCCACCACCTCAACTGCGGCACCATGCGCCCGCGCCTGACGCCGGCCCTGGTCTGCCACGTGCTGCTCGTCGAGACCCCCACGGGACTGGTCCTCGTCGACTCCGGCTTCGGCCTCGAGGACGTCCGCGACCCGGCGACGCGGCTGGGCCCGGCCCGGCGCCTGACGCGCCCGGTGCTCGACCCCGCCGAGACGGCCCTGCGGCAGGTGGAGGGGCTGGGGTTCTCCCCGCGCGACGTGACGGCCGTCGTGCTCACCCACTTCGACGCCGACCACGTCGGCGGGCTCGCCGACTTCCCGGGGGCCGCGGTGCACCTGACCTCCAACGAGCTCGGGGCCGCCCTGGCGCCCCGGACCCGCGTCGAGCGCAACCGCTACCGCACCGCGCAGCGGGCGCACGCGCCCACGCTGATCGAGCACTCCCCCGCGTCGGGCGACGCATGGTGGGGGTTCACCGCGGTGGAGCTCGAGGGCATCGCCCCGGGCCTCGTGCTCATCGCCCTGCCGGGCCACACCCGGGGCCACGCGGCGGTCGCCGTCGACGCCGGGGACCACTGGGTCCTCCATGCCGGCGACGCGTTCTACCACCGCGGCCAGCTCGACGGGTCGGGCTCGGCGCCGGCCGCGCTGCGGACCCTGGAGCGGTCCGTCGCGCACGACCGGCGCCTGGTGCGGGCCAACCACGAGCGGCTCGCCGAGCTGTACGGCGGGCGCGAGCCGGGGGTGCTGCTCGTCAACTCCCACGACCCGCTGCTGCTCGAGCAGGCTCAGCAGACCAGCGGCGGGCGGCACGCGCGGCGGCCCTAGTCCGCGGTCAGGCCTCGGGGGCGACCCGCACGAGCAGCTTGCCGACGTTGCGCCCGACGAGCAGCCCGCGGAACGCCTCGGGGGCGGCCTCGAGGCCCTCGACGACGTCCTCGCGGTAGCGCACCGACCCGTCGGCGACCCACCCGGTCATCTCCCGCAGGAAGTCCTCGTGGTGCTCGGCCACGAACTCGTCCTGGATGAAGCCGCGGACCGTCAGGCTCAGCGACAGCACCTTGCCCATGAACGCCGGCAGCCGGTCGGGGCCCTCCGGCGCGCTGGTGGCGTTGTAGCCCGCCACCAGGCCGCACACGGGGATCCGGGCGAAACGGTTGAGGCGGCGGGTGACGGCCTGCGCGACCGCGCCGCCGACGTTCTCGAAGTAGACGTCGATGCCGTCCGGGGTGGCCTCGGCCAGGTCGTCGACGAAGGTCGGCGACCGGTGGTCGACGGCCGCGTCGAAGCCGTAGTCCTCGACCAGGATCCGGCACTTCTCGGCCCCGCCGGCGATGCCCACCGCGCGGGCGCCCTTGACCTTGGCGATCTGGCCGACGGCCGAGCCGACCGGCCCGGCGGCCGCGGCGGTGACCACCGTCTCGCCCGCCTGCGGACGACCGAGCACGAGCAGCCCGGCGTACGCCGTGAAGCCGGGCATGCCGAGCACGCCCAGGGCGGTGCTGACCGGGGCGGCGTCGGGGTCCACGCGACGGGTCTGCCGGGCGTCGACGACCGCGTGGGTCTGCCAGCCGGCGAAGGCCAGCACGACGTCGCCGACCTGCCGGGACTCCGCGCGCGACTCGACGACCTCGCAGACGGTGCCGCCGAGCATGACGTCGCCGATCTCGAGCGGGGCCGCGTACGACTTGGCATCGCTCATCCGACCGCGCATGTAGGGGTCGAGGGAGAGGTAGAGGGTGCGGAGCAGCACCTGGCCCTCGGCGAGCTCGGGCAGCTCCTCGGTGGTGACCTCGAAGTCACTGTCGGCCGGCTCCCCGACGGGTCGTGCGGACATGCGGATCTGGGTCGATGTGGTCATGGGTCCCATTCAACGCCCGGGGTGGGCGTGCCACGATCGGGGGGTCGAGACGACCATCGAGGAGGAGCCATGGCCCCCAGGATCGCCACCAACACCCGCGTGGAGCGCGACGAGATGCTCGACTTCGTCCGGCCCCGGCACCGGATGGTGCTCATCACCGAGCGCCGCGACGGCAGCCCCCAGGCCTCGCCGGTCACCGGTGGTGTCGACGACTCCGGGCGCATCGTCATCTCCAGCTACCCCCAGCGCGCCAAGACGCGCAACGCCCGCAGCCGTCCGACGGTGAGCGTCGTGGTCGTCTCCGACGAGTGGGACGACCCCTGGGTGCAGGTGGACGGCACCGCCGAGGTCATCGACGCGGTCGACGACGTGGAGCCGTTCGTGGAGTACTTCCGCAACATCGCCGGCGAGCACTCCGACTGGGACGAGTACCGCCGGGCCATGCGCGACCAGGGCAAGTCGCTCATCCGGATCACCCCCGACAGCTGGGGCCCGGTCGCCACCGGTGGCTTCCCGCCGGAGTCCTCGCGCGCCTGACGTCATCGACCGTCGTGGTGGTCCCGCCTCCTACGTGCGGGCCCGCCCCGAGGACCAGGCCCACGCCTGGTGCACCACGACCGCGGCCACGAGGGAGCCCAGCACCCCGAGGGTGAGGTCGCCGAGGGTGTCGCCGTACGCGAACGCCCGCTCGGAGGACCTGCTCAGGAAGGCGACGTACTCCGCGAGCTCCCAGGCGATCGCCGCCGTGGCGCCGAAGGCCAGCGCCCGCTCGACCACGCGCCCCGGGCTGCTGTCCGGCGGCAGGGTGAGCAGGACGACGGCGGCCGCCAGCAGGCCGGTGTTGATGAAGTGCATCCAGTCGTCGAACCAGACGACCGTGTCGTAGAGGTCCATCCGGTTGCCGAGCACGTCGGTGAAGCAGGTGATCGTCACCAGCAGGTCGGGGATCCACGGGAACGCCATCCGCTCGCGCCACCCCACCCACCACACGAACGGCACGGCGAAGGACGCCAGCGGGTAGCCGACCGCGCGCACGCCGGCGCCCTTGTCCCGCATGTTCCCCAGGTCGGGATGGAGCAGGGCCAGCACCAGCAGGAGGACGAGTCCCGCCTTGGCCGTCACGTTGACCGTCCTGGCCACGCCGGGGGTGGCCGGCGGGGCGAGCACCACCTCGGCCACGCGCACACCCCACCAATCGACGTCGCGCCGTGGACCGGCGCGTCAGAGCTCCATCGTCTCATCGCCGCCGACGGCGCCGACCGGCATCCCCTGGATGGCGGTGATGGCGATGGTGTACACGATGTCCTCCACCAGCGCGCCGCGCGACAGGTCGTTGACCGGCTTGGCGAGTCCCTGGAGCATCGGTCCGATCGAGATCACGTCGGCGCTGCGCTGCACGGCCTTGTACGTCGTGTTGCCGGTGTTGAGGTCGGGGAAGACGAAGACGTTGGCCCGTCCCGCCACCGGGCTGTCCGGGGCCTTGCTGCGCGCCACCGACGCGATGGCGGCGGCGTCGTACTGCAGGGGGCCGTCGACGAGCAGGCCGGGCTCGCGCTCGCGCACCAGCCGGGTCGCCTCGGTGACCTTGGCGACGTCGGCGCCGGCCCCGGACGTGCCGGTGCTGAAGCTGATCATCGCCACCCGCGGCTCGATGCCGAACCGGCGGGCCGAGGCGGCGCTCTGCACCGCGATGTCGGCGAGCTGCTCGGCGTCGGGGTCGGGGTTGACCGCGCAGTCCCCGTAGATCACCACCTCGTCGGGCAGGCACATGAAGAAGACCGACGAGACCAGCCGGGCGCCGGGCGCCGGGCCGAGGAGCTGCAGGGCCGGGCGCAGGGTGGCGGCGGTGGTGTGCACCGCACCGGCGACCATGCCGTCGACCTCGTCGAGGCGCAGCATCATCGTCCCGAGCGTGATCGGGTCGTCGAGCTGGTCGCGGGCGATGTCGGGCGTCATCCCCTTGTGGCGGCGCGCCTCGACCAGCGCGTCGACGTACCGCTCGGCGACCCGGGCCGGGTCGATGACCTCGATGCCCGCGGGCAGGACGAGCCCCTGGGCCTCGGCCTGGGCGACGACCTCGTCGGCGGCGCCGAGCAGCACGCAGCGGGCGATGCCCATGTGGTGGGCGGTCACCGCGGCCCGGATCGTGCGCGGCTCGGTGCCCTCGGGCAGCACGATCCGACGGTCGGCCTCGCGGGCCTGGGTCGCCAACCGGCGCCGGAAGGCCGGCGGGCTCAGCCGCGGCACGTGGTCGGGCGTCGGCAGCGCGCCCAGCCAGCCGGGGTCGAGCGCGTCGGCCACCGCGGCCATGACCAGGCTGGCCCGCTCGCTGTCGTCGACGGGCACCTCGCGGTCCATGTCGTGCACGGTGGTGGCCGTCTCGTAGCTGTTGCGCTCGGTGAGCAGGACGGGCAACCCGGTGGCGGCCGCACCGCGGCACAGCTCCCACACCCGCGGGTCCGGCTCCACACCCAGGGTGAGGAGGATCCCGGCGAAGCGGGTGCCGTTCATCGCGGCCAGACAGGCGGACAGGATGATCTCGTCGCGGTCCCCCGGCACGATCAGCAGCAGTCCCTCGCGCAGCAGCGGCAGGATGCCCGGCACCGCCTGCGCGGCGACGATGACGTCCTTGACCCGACGGTCCTGCTCGCCCTCGTTGAGCGCCCGGACGTCGAGTCCGTGGACCGCGTCGGAGACCCGGGGCCACCCCAGCTCGGGCCGGTACGGCACGGCACCGACCAGGGCGAGGTCGCGCCGGGCCAGCAGGACCCGGATCTCGGCGGTCCGCTCCGGCGTCAGGTCGGGGACGCGGTTGACCACCGCGCCGACGATCCGCCGGCGCTCGCCGCCCTGGTAGGTGCGCGCGGTGATCTCCATCGTCTCGGCCAGGTGCTCGAGGTCGTCGGCGCCCTCGGGGGCCCCGACGAGGAGGACGTCGGCGTCCAGCGCCTTGGCCAGCGCGACGTTGGTGCGCCCGGCGTAGACCAGGCCCGACCCGGGGACGAGTCCCTCCACGACCACGACGTCGTGCTCGGCGACCAGCGGCTCCGCGGCGGCGACCACGTCCTCGAGCAGCGAGTCGAGCTCGTTGCGCGACAGCGCCTGCTCGACACGGGTGGCCGAGATCGGCTCCGGCGGTCGCAGGGTGGAGGTGAGGCGGACCAGGGCGGTCGAGCGGTCCTGGTCGGCGCCGCGGGCACGGGGCTGGGCCAGCGGCTTGTAGAACCCGACCGAGACCCCCTGCCGCTCCAGGGCGTGCACCAGCCCCAGGCAGGTGGCCGTGAGCCCGACCCCGTGGCCGGTGGGGGCCAGCAGCAGCGTGCGGGTCATCGGACCGGCTCCCCGGCGGTCCGCCCGGCCAGCTGCGCGGTGTCGCGGGCGATGAGGAGCTCCTCGTCGGTGGGCACCACGATGGCCACGCGGTCGCCCTCGGCGCTCACCCGTGCGCCGGTACGCCGCCCGTGGTCGGCGTTGGCGTCGGGGTCCTCGTGCAGCCCCAGCACCGAGAGGTGGGACAGGATGCGGCGGCGCACCTCCGCGGAGTGCTCGCCGATACCACCGGTGAACACGACCGCGTCGAGCCCACCGAGCGCGACGGCGAGCGCGCCGACCGACTTGGCCGCGCGGTAGCAGAAGACGTCGAGCGCCAGCGAGGCGTCCTCCGAGCCCCGCGCGGCCGCCTCGCAGACGGTGCGCATGTCGTTGCTCAACCCCGACAGGCCGAGCAGCCCGCTGCGCGTGTTGAGCGCGTCGACCACGCCCTCCACGTCGAGGCCGAGGCGCGGGGCGACGTAGCCGAGCAGACCCGGGTCGACGTCACCGCTGCGGGTCCCCATGACCAGGCCCTCGAGCGGGGTCAGGCCCATGGTGGTGTCGATCGACTCCCCACCACGCACGGCCGCGGCGCTGCACCCGTTGCCGAGGTGCAGCACCACCAGCCGGAGGTCCTCGGGCGGACGGCCCAGCACGTCGGCGGCCCGGGCGCTGACGTAGCGGTGGCTGGTGCCGTGGAAGCCGTAGCGCCGCACGTGGTGCTCGGCGTACCACTCCTGCGGGACGGCGTAGCGGTAGGCGACCGGCGGCATCGTCTGGTGGAACGCGGTGTCGAAGACCGCGACCTGCGCCAGGCCGGGGAGCCGGTCGCGGGCGGTCTCGATGCCCAGCAGGTTGGCGGGCATGTGCAGCGGCGCGAGGTCGACGAGGGTCCGGAGGCCGGCGAGGACCTGGTCGTCGACCGCGACCGAGGCGCTGAAGCGGCTGCCGCCGTGCACGACGCGGTGCCCCACCCCCACCAGCCCGGCACGCTCCTCGTCGGTGAGCGAGCCCATCAGGTGGGTCAGGGCACCCCGCGACGAGGGGTCCTGCGGCGTGCTGGTCTCCTCGACGCCGTCGCGCCACAGGTGCACGGTCGCCTCGCTGCTGCCGACGCGCTCGGCGAGCCCGGTCAGCCGTCGCTCCCCGGAGCCCGGGTCGACGAGCGCCACCTTGACCGACGAGCTGCCGCAGTTGAGGACCAGCACCGACTCCGCGCTCATGCGGGTCAACGTACCGATCCCCCCGCACCGAAGGCGACGGTGCTCACCACGCCAGGACCGAGACCCCGGTGGCCGTGCCGTCGTCGGATCGCGCCAGCCACCCCTGTGGGCCCCCCTTCGGAGGAGTTTCGCGGCGGGGCGAGGTCACGGAGCCAGGCTGACCGTCTCGCCCCGGCGCGGCGCGCGGATCCTCGACGCGAGTCCCCGGGCCCGCGCCCGGGTGACGAAGTCGGAGAGCGGTGAGCGGAAGACGCGGTAGTCGTCGTGGTGCACCGGGACCACGACCGAGGGCTGGGTCCGCTCCACGAAGTCCACCCCCATCGGGCCGTCCATCGTGACCGTCCGGAACAGCACCCGGGTCCCCCCGAGGTGGACGACGGCAGCGTCGATGTCGGGGAAGAGCTCGCGGACCTCCTCGAGGTGCGACCCGGGGAGGGTGTCGCCACTGACGTAGACGCGGCGTACGACCTCGCCGTCGCGCAGGTGCTCCACCATGCTCCCCATGACCGGAGGCAGCATCCGCCCGAGCAGGCCTCGTGCGTGCACCGCCGGCAGGGAGGTCACCGACAGCACGTCTGTGCCCCGGGTGATCGTGTGCCGCTCCCAGGGGTGCAGCCCCCGGGTCGGGAACCCCCACGCCTCCAGCCGGCGGCTGGCCTGGGGAGTGGACAGGACGGTCGTGGAGCGGTCCAGGTGCCGGCGGCTCACGCGGTCGAAGTGGTCACCGTGCAGGTGGGACAGCAGGACGGCGTCCAGCGGCGGCAGCTCGTCCGGTCCCAGCGACGGGTCCGTGAGCCGCGGGCTGGACAGTCCCCAGCCCAGGTAGGCCCGCTGCCCGCGGTGCAGGAAGTTGGGGTCGGTCAGCACCGTGAACGGGCCGAGCGAGATCACCGCGGTGGCGGTGCCGATGAAGTGGAGGGTGTCCATCCCGTTCGGTACCCGCTCGTCCGGGACCGCATGAGCGACTCCCGGTCAGCCGGGCCGTGTCAGCCGCACGACCTGCGGCGGCAGTCCCCACTCGTCGCGACCGAGCCGGGAGACCGGCTGGAGGTGCTCCATCGCCGGGTGGCCGTCCACCAGCGCCTCGGTGCGCACGGTGGTGGCCACGACGTTGCCGAGCACGAGGGTGGAGTCTCCGAGCTCGACGGTCGAGTGGAGCGTGCACTCGAGCGAGGCCGGCGACGCGACGACCCGGCGCGGCGACACGAGCAGGCTGGGCTCGGTCTCGATGCCGAGCGCCTGCGCCTCGTCCACGTCGGGCTCGAGGCCGGCCGACGAGTCGTTGACGAGGTCCATGAGCGGTCGCGACGCCACGTTGACCACGAACTCCCCCGTCGCCCGGACGTTGGCCAGCGTGTCCTTGTCCCCCACGGAGGTGAACTGCACGATCGGCGGGTTCGCGCACGACACCGTGAAGAACGAGTGCGGCGCCAGGTTGCCGACGCCGTCGGCGGAGAGCGTGGAGACCCACGCGATGGGCCGCGGCACGACCAGGGCGGTCAACAACCGGTAGACGTTCACGTCCGGGTCGTCGGAGCGGAAGACGGTACGTCGGGAGTCCATGCGCCCAGTCTCCCGGCACGCCGGGCGCCCCGTGCGGCCGGACCGGCTCCCGGCAGGGGCAGGTGCCCCTCGTGCGAGTGACCTTGTGCCCTGACGACCTCGTCGCGACAGGGGCACGGTGGGGATGGAGACGCCTGCACGCCCACCCGCCCCGGAGGCCGCTCATGAGCTCGACCACCTACCCGACCAGCTACCCCGTCCGCGTCGATGCGCACCTCGACGACCACCTCAGCCGCTGGCTGTGGCTGGTGAAGTGGTTCCTCGCCATCCCGCACTTCATCGTGCTGGCCCTGCTGTGGATCGCCTTCGTGGTGCTGTCGGTCGTCGCGTTCTTCGCCATCCTCATCACCGGGCGCTACCCGCGCACGATCTTCGACTTCAACGTCGGGGTGCTGCGCTGGACCTGGCGGGTGTCCTACTACACGTACGGCGGGCTGGGCACCGACCACTACCCGCCCTTCAGCCTGGACGAGCGCACCGACTACCCCGCCCACCTCGAGATCGCCTACCCCGACCACCTGTCGCACGGCCTGGTGCTGGTGAAGTGGTTGCTCGGCATCCCGCACTACATCCTCCTCGGGCTCTTCCTGGGCGGCGGCGCCTACGCCGCCTCCGACGACCTCTCGAGCGGCTGGAACGGCGGCCTGATCGGACTGCTCGTGCTGGTGGCGGGCGTGCTCCTGCTCTTCACCGGGCGCTACCCACGCGGCATCTTCGACCTGGTCCTGGGGCTCAACCGCTGGGTGCTGCGGGTCGCGGCGTACGCCGCCCTGATGACCGACGCCTATCCGCCGTTCCGCCTCGACATGGGCGGCGACGACCCGGGAACCGGCGTCCTGGCCCTCGACTCCGCCCGACCGCCCGCGCCGACCACGTCCGGCACGACGGGTCCCGGCGCGTCCGGCTCCGTGCCCCTGCGGGACGTGCCGGCGGTGCCACCGGCCCAGCAGCCGTTCGCGCCGCCCACTCCGGACCCGTTCGCCCCACCGACGCAGCAGCAGCCCCCACCCGTCCAGGGACCGCCCCCCGCGGGACCGCCCGTCCAGGACCCCTACGCCCGGCAGCCGTCGACGCAGCGGTGGGGCGGAGGCCGGATCTTCGCGGTGGTCCTGGGCTCGCTGATGGCCCTGGGCGCACTGGGCCTGCTGGCCGGCGGCGCGGCCCTGCGGATCGGCGACAACGTGCTGCGCGACGACAACGGGTACCTGATGAGCGACTCGTCGACGTTCGAGTCGCCGGGCCAGGCGGTCACGTCTCGCACCATCCACCTCGACGACGGGTCGGTGGACCTCAACCTGGCGAGCCGCTGGCTGGGCACGGTCCGAGTGGTGGCCAGCTCCCCGGTGGCGTCCGGCGTCTTCGTGGGCATCGCCCCCACCGCTGCCGCGGACGAGTACCTGCGTGGCGTCGCCCACTCGATCGTGACCGACCCCTCGGGCGAGGGCCGCGGTCCCGACACGGCGTACGTCGACGGCAACGTCCCCGTCGCGCCCCCCGGTGACCAGACCTTCTGGTCGGCCTCGGCGACGGGCACGGGGGCCCAGGCGCTGACGTGGGAGCCGGTGGACGGCGACTGGACGGTCGTGGTGATGAACGCCGACGGCACCGCACCCGTCCGGACGCGCGTCGCCGTCGGCGCCGAGGTGCCCGTCCTCGACGACATCGGGAACGGGCTCCTCGTCGCCGGCGCACTGCTGCTGCCGCTGGCCGGGCTGGTCCTCTGGCTCGCCCTGCGCCGCAGGACGCCGGCGCCGCAGGGAGGGTCCGCGTCCTGAGTGCCGCCGCGGGCCGCTGGGCCCGGCCGCTGACGGGGTTCGCTGCCGGGCTGGTGCTCCTCGCGGTCGGCGTGGGGACGGGCCCTCGCCACGTCGCGGTCGAGGGCGTCGGGCTCCCGGGTGTCCTGGGTCTCCTGCTGCTGCTCGCCGGTGCGGTGTTCGCCCTGTGGGCGGCGGTCCGGCTGCTGGGACGCACCCGGCGCCGGTGGTGGCTGCTGATCGTGCCGCTGCTCCTCCTGGCCACCTACCTGGCCGTGTGGACGCTCGGGCAGGCGGTCGCGGGGTCCTACCCGCCGCGTCCCGCCCTGGGTGACCGCACCCCTTCCGACCTCGGGCTCCCCTTCCGCGACGTCGCCTTCGACAGCGGCGACGGCGTGCGCCTGGCGGGCTGGTACGTCCCGTCGCGCAACGGGGCCGCCGTGGCCCTCCTGCACGGCGCCGGATCGACCCGGACCGCGGTCCTGGACCAGGCGGCCGTGCTGTCCCGCCACGGGTACGGCGTCCTGCTGTACGACGCCCGCGGGCACGGCGCGAGCGACGGGCGGGGGATGGACTTCGGGTGGTACGGCGAGTCCGACGCCGCCGGGGCCGTCGACTTCCTCGCCCGGCAGCCGGACGTGTCCCCCGACCGGATCGGGCTCGTCGGGTTGTCGATGGGCGGCGAGGAGGCCATCGGGGCCGCCGGGTCCGACGACCGCGTCGCGGCCGTGGTGGCGGAGGGCGCGACCGCGCGGACGGCCGCCGACAAGGGCTACCTCGCGGCGTACGGCCTCCGCGGGCGGGTCCAGCAGCAGATCGACCGGGTCACCTACGGCCTGACCGACCTGCTCAGCGCCGCTCCCGAGCCGGACGCCCTGGGTCGGTCCGTGGCCATGGCGGTGAACCGGGCGGACCCCACGGCGTTCCTGCTGATCACCGGACAGGACGAGCCGGACGAGGGGCTCGCCGCCGACCGCCTCGCCGGGTCCTCGGGGACCGTCCAGACCTGGGAGGTCCCGGGCGCCGGGCACACCGAGGGCCTCTCGACGTCGCCGGCCGAGTGGGAGCGGCGGGTGCGGCGCTTCCTCGACCGCGCCTTGGCGTCCCCGACGCGGTGAGCCACGCGGCCCGCCGCCGCGCTATGTTCGGGACATGGCGCAGAAGAAGAAGTGGGCCGACCTGAGCCCCACCCAGCAGAAGGTGATCATCGTCTCCGGCATCGTGGAGGTGGCCCTCACGGCCTACTGCCTGCGGGACCTCGCGCGGCGGCCAGCAGACCAGGTCCGCGGCCCCAAGGCACTGTGGGCGCCGGCGATGTCGGTGCAGCCGTTCGGACCGCTGGCCTACCTGGCGCTGGGACGCCGCGAGCGCTGAGCGTCGTACGCCGCGTCAGCGCCAGCCGAGCTCCGGCGCGACGTCGGTGAGCAGCGTCTCCAGCAGGTGCGCGTTGTAGTCCACGCCCAGCTGGTTGGGCACGGTCAGCAGCAGCGTGTCGGCCGCGGCGATCGCCTCGTCCTGCGCCAGCTCCTTCGCCAGCACGTCCGGCTCGGCGGCGTAGGTCCTGCCGAAGACCGCACGGAGGTTGGCCTCGATCTGGCCGAACTGGTCGGAGCCGGAACCCTCGCGGCCGAAGTACCTCCGGTCGAGGTCGGTGGTGATCGGCATGATCGACCGGCTCACCGACACCCGCGGCTCGCCCTGGTGGCCCGCCTCGCGCCAGGCGTCGCGGAAGACCTCGATCTGCCGGCGCTGCTGGACGTGGAACGGCTCGCCGGTCTCGTCGGCCTTGAGCGTGGAGCTCATCAGGTGCATGCCCTTCTCGGCCGTCCACCGCGCCGTGGCGTCGGACGAGGCGCCCCACCAGATGCGGTCGCGCAGGCCCGGCGAGTGCGGCTCGGGGCGGAGCAGCCCCGGCGGGTTGGGGAACATCGGGCGCGGGTTGGGCTCGGCGAATCCTCGGCCCTCGAGGACCTCGAGGAGGACCTCGGTGTGGCGGCGGGCCATGTCGGCCTGGTCCTCGCCCTCGGCGGGCTGGTAGCCGAAGTAGCGCCACCCCTCGATGACCTGCTCCGGTGATCCCCGGCTGATGCCCAGCTGCAGCCGGCCGCCGGAGATCAGGTCGGCGGAGCCGGCGTCCTCGGCCATGTACAGCGGGTTCTCGTAGCGCATGTCGATGACGCCCGTGCCGATCTCGATCCGGCTGGTCCGCGCACCGACGGCGGCCAGGAGCGGGAACGGCGAGGCCAGCTGGTTCGCGAAGTGGTGCACGCGGTAGTAGGCGCCGTCGACCCCGAGCTCCTCGGCCGCCACCGCCAGCTCGATCGACTGCAGGAGGGTGTCGGAGGCGCTGCGCACCTGGGAGTGGGGCGAGTCGGTCCAGTGGCCGAAGTTCAGGAAGCCGATCTTCTTCATGACTGGTCCAACGATCAACCAGCGTGGACATTCCCGTCCGGGCGTGAGCCGCGCGGCGGTGCCAGCTGCCGCGGCGCAGTCGCGGGACGAACTGCAGGGCACCCACGACGGCGTACGTCGCCGCGCCGACGATGTGCAGGACGAGAGCCAGCGGGCTGCAGGGTGGTCATCGTGGTCCCCCGGGCTCGCACGGGGCCACCGACACCAGCGGGAGACCGAGGTCGCGGAGCCTGGCCAGGAGGCCGTGGAGGGCCGCCTGGTCGGCGACGCTGCCCCGCAGGACCGTGGTGCCGTCGGCCCCCGCGGTCAGGGTCATCCCCTCGAACGAAGCCTCCCAGCGCTGGTCGAGCCGACCCTGGAGGTGGATCTCGTACCAGCCGGGTTCGCCCTGGCCACCGACCGATGTGTTCATGCCCAGGACGCTAGGCCGGGAGGGGGTGGCTGCACGTCACACCATGTGGTGACCGGGGTGGTGATCCTTCGCCCTGCGGCACGGGCTCAGCGGTGGCCGGCGAGCAGGTCCAGCCGGTGTGCCTCACGGACGGCGGCGCGCCGGCTGTTGACGCCGAGCTTGGCGTAGATGTGCTTGGTGTGCGTGCGGACCGTGTTGAGCGAGACCACCAGCTGGCGCGCGATGCCCGGGCCGTCCAGGTCGCTGGCCAGCAGCCGGAGCACGTCGAGCTCGCGATCGCTCAGCGGGTCGACGAGGGGTTGCGACACGGGCGCGGGAGGGAGGGGCGCTGGACGTCCGGAGGCCCTCGCGGCGTCCAGGACGCGGCGCAGGTGGGCCCAGTCGGGTCGGGTCCGGACGAGCCTCTCCAGCAGCCTGACCATCGGCTCCCCCTCGGCGACGAAGACCCTGATCCAGCCGTCGGGCTCCGCCAGCACGAGGGCCCGCTCGAGGGGGGCGACGTCCGCCCGCTCGAGAGCCTGCAGCACCAGGACCTCGATCTGGGTGCCGACCCGACCCCCGTCCTCGGCCGCGGACAGCAGCCGGTCGAGCAGGTCCGATGCCCGGGCCGACCGCTGCGCCAGCAGGATCCTCGCCAGCGTCACGTGCTCGTACTCGTGGACGTAGCTCAGCTCGTCGTCGGCCGCGAGGTGGTGCCGGGCGGCCCAGGCACTGGCTCCGGTCACGTCGCCCTGCGCCGCGAGCAGTCGTGCGCGCACGGCGTGCACCGGCCGTACGTCGGGCGAGTAGTCGCCGACGTACACCCGCTCGGCCTCGTCGAGGAGGGCCAGGGCGACGTCCGGGCGGCCCTCGGCCGCCCGCAGCCCGGCCATCGAGACCCGCCAGCGGTAGGGATTCTGCGCCAGCGCGCCGGCATCGCCCAGGTCCTCGGCGGCCCGCAGGTGGCCGGCCGCGGCCACCACGTCATCGCGCTCCCAGGCGACCCGGCCCAGCCCCACCAGCATGTCCGCCCGGCCACGCGGGCCGGGTGCCTCGGGAGCGGCCAGGTCGAGGGCGTGCTCGAAGACGCGTTGCGCCTCCCCGAGCCGCCCCTGGGTCATCGCGAGGTCGGCGAGCGCGATGGAGCAGCCGAGCACGTCGGCGACGTGACCGGCCCTCCGCAGCCCCTCCAGGGCGGCCGCGTAGCCGCGGCGGGCGGCGTCGAGGTCCCCGGTGGTCCAGGAGGCGAGGGCGGACAGGGCGGAGGCGGCCGCGCGGACCAGGTCGTCGTCGCCCACCGCGGCCACGAGGGCTCGACCGGCGTGGTCGATGGTCCCGGCAGGGTCCCCCGCGTTGAGGGCCAGGGCGGCCCGGTACATCTCGATGCGGGCCGGCAGCCGCGCCCACTCGTCGCGGTCGAGGACGACGAGCTGGTCGTCCTCGAGCGTGAGCTGTCGCTCGATGTCCACCAGTCGTTCCTCGACGCCGTCGATCCGGTTGCTGGACATGAGGCCACCGATCAGGCCCATGGCCAGGACCGGACGGTTGCGCAGCACCGCGGCCGGCAGGTCGTCGACCCAGCCCCGGATGACGACCTCCCGCCGGCCCCGGGCCAGCTCCGGGACGGCCAGCTCGACCAGGTCGGCCGCCCGGTCCACGTCCCCCGCCGCGAGGGCGTGACGCACGGCCGGGACGGGACGTCCGGCCGCGTCGTACCAGTCGCTGGCCCGGCGGTGCAGCCCGGCGACCCGCTCAGGGTGCTCGACGAGCAGGTGGGCGCGCAGGACGTCGGCGAACAGGTGGTGGTAGCGATACCACTGGCGGCGGTCGTCGAGGGGCACCACGAAGAGGTTGCGGCGCTCGAGCAGGTCGAGCGCGTGCGCGCTCCCGGTGGTCTCGGTGACGGCGTCGCACAGCGGGCCGGTCAGCTGCTCGAGGACCGCCGTGTCCAGGAGGAACCCCCGGACGTCGGCGGACTGGCGGTCGAGGACCTCCTCGACGAGGTAGTCCACGACGTACCGGTCGTCGCCTGCGAAGCCGGCGATGAACGACGACGCGTCGTCGCGGCCCCGCAGTGAGAGCGCGGCGAGCTGGAGCGAGGCGATCCAGCCCTCGGTGCGGGCCCCGAGCGCGGCGACGTCGGCCGCATCCAGGTCGAGCCCCGTCGCGGTGGAGAGGTAGCGGGCCGTCTCGTCCTCGGTGAACCGGAGGTCGGCCGCGCGGACCTCGGTCAGCTCCCCCCGGGCCCGCAAGCGGGACAGGGGCAACGCCGGGTCCGCGCGGGTGCTGATGACCAGGCTCACCTGGGGCGGGAGCCGCTCGAGCAGCAGCGCCATGCCGGGCTGGACGGCGGGCCCCTCGGCGAGGTGGTAGTCGTCGAGCACGAGGCTCAGGGCATCGGGCAGCACGCTCAGCTCGTTGAGGACGGCGGTCAGCACGGTCTCGATCGGCTGGCCGGACTCGAGCAGCGCCATGCCGGTGGCACCGGACTCCGGTGCGGCGCGTTCGAGCGCCGTCAGGACGTAGCTCCAGAAGACCTCGGCCCGGGCGTCGGACTCGTCCAAGGACACCCAGGCGACCCGCGGGGCGCTCCCGTGCCGGCGGACTGCCTCGCCAGCCACGTCGCGAGCAGCGTCGTCTTCCCGAAGCCGGCCGGAGCCGACACGAGCGTCAGCCTGGTCCGGCCCGAGAGCGCGACCTGCTCCAGCCGGGGACGGGTCACGAGGTCGGGACGGCCCTGCGGGAGGAAGAACTTGGTCTCGACGAGGGCGACAGCCACGAGGCCATCATCCTCCCGCTCACCACGTCTGGTGACGACCGCTCATCACATCGCTGCCTAGCTTCACGACTCGAGGGACCCGCCACCAGGAGCCCACTTCCCCGAGAGGCAGACCACCATGAACAGATTCACCCGAGCTGTCGCCATGGCGAGCGCGAGGCACCCCTGGCGCACCATGACCGGCTGGATGCTCGTCCTCGCCACCGTCGTCCTCCTCGCCGCCACCGGCGGTGGCACCTTCGTCGACGACTTCTCCGCCCGGGGAAGCCAGAGCGAGCGCGCCACGGCGTTGCTCGGGGACGAGTTCCCCGACGCGGCCCTGGGCTCCGCCCTCGTCGTCCTCGCCGCCGACGAGGGCTCCACCCTCGAGTCCCGGCGTGCCGACGTCGACGGCCTCCTGGCCGACGTCTCCGACCTCGACCACGTCGCCGCGGTCACCGACCCGTTCGCGACGGGCACGGTGTCGCCGGACGGGCGCATCGGGTACGCCCGCATCACCCTCGACGTGCCCGAGCGGGAGATGGGCAAGCCGGCGTTCACCAGCCTGGCCGACTCCGTCTCGGCCATGGGCGAGCCGGGCGTCCGTGTCGAGCTCGGCGGCGACGCCGTCTTCCTCAACGCCGCGGCCAGCAGCTCGAGTCACGTCGGGATCGGCCTGCTGGTCGCCCTGATGGTGCTGCTCCTGGTCTTCGGGACCTTCGTGGCGGCCGTCCTGCCGATCGGGATCGCCCTCATCGCCGTCGGCACCGGCGTCGGCGGCATCGGCGTCATGGCCGCCGCCATCGACGTGTCGCCGTCGGCCATCCCCGTCGCCGGTCTGGTCGGCCTCGGCGTGGGCATCGACTACGCCCTGTTCGTGGTGTCCCGCTACCGCGAGAACCGGGCCAAGGGAGTCGACGACCAGCGCGCCCTGGCCCACGCCATGGGCTCCTCCGGCACGGCGGTCGTCTTCGCCGGGGGCACCGTCGTCATCGCCACGGCGTCGCTGGCCACCATCGGGCTCGGTGTGCTGACCTCGATCGGGCTGGCCACCTCTCTCATGGTGCTCCTCGCCGTCGCCGCCGCCATCACCCTCCTCCCCGCTCTCCTGGCCCTGCTGGGCGACCGCATCGACAAGGGCCGCATCGGGCGGCGCCGCGCCTCGACCACGCCTGCCGAGGACACCGCGTGGTGGCGCTTCGGCCACCGGGTCTCGGCTCGCCCCTGGCCCTACCTGCTGGCCGCCACCGCTGCCCTCCTGGCGATCGCCGCACCTGCGTTCTGGATGCAGACCGGCTTCCCGGCGGCCGGCGACGCCCCCGCAGAGACGACCCACCGGCAGGCCTACGACCTCCTCGCGGAGGGCTTCGGCACCGGCATCAACGCACCGCTCATGGTCATCGCGGACCTCGGCGAGAGCGGTGCCGAGGCAGCCGACATCCCCACGGTCGCTGCCGAGATCGCCGCCGTTCCCGGGATCGCCTCGGTCGGCGAGCCGCTCGTCTCCCCGCAGGGCGACACCGTGGTCCTGACCGCGACCCCGACCACCGGTCCGGCCGACGCGGACACCTCGGCGACGATCGAGCGGGTCCGCGACGTCCTCCCCGCCAACGTCTACGTCTCGGGGATCACGGCCACGACCGACGACCTCAACGATCAGCTCAACGCCAAGCTCCCGCTGTTCATCGGCACCGTCATCGGCGTGTCCTTCCTGCTCCTGATGCTGGTCTTCCGCTCGATCGCGGTGCCCCTCAAGGCGGCCGTGATGAACCTGCTGTCCATCGCCGGGGCGTACGGCGTCCTGGTCGCGGTCTTCCAGTGGGGCTGGGGCGCCGAGCTCCTCGGCCTGGCCGGCCCGACGCCGATCACCTCGGTCATCGTGGTCATCATGTTCCCGATCCTGTTCGGGCTCTCCATGGACTACGAGGTCTTCCTGCTCTCCCGGATCCGCGAGGAGCACGACCGCACCGGTGACAACGCCGAGTCGGTCGCTCGGGGGCTCGCCGGCACCGGCCGGGTGATCACGTCCGCCGCCCTCATCATGGTCGCGGTCTTCCTCAGCTTCGTCGCCAGCCCGGTGCCGTCGCTGAAGATGCTCGGCCTGGGGCTGGCCACCGCGATCCTCATCGACGCCACCGTGGTCCGCATGGTCCTGGTGCCGGCGACCATGTCCCTGCTGGGCCGGGCCAACTGGTGGCTGCCGGCGTGGCTGGACCGGATCCTGCCCACCATCGCCCTGGAGGGTGGCGTCGAGCCGCACGCCCTCCCCGAGCCGGCGCCGTACGACGACTCGACCACCGCCGTGGCGGTGCTCACGGACCGGTAGCCCCAGGTGTGTGCGGACCGGGTCCTGCGCGACGGGGCCCGGTCCGCGCACGGGCGCGGAAGCAGGGGTCCGGGCCCGGGCCCGGTAGATTCGCTCGGTGCCCGACACCCGCCCCCGCCGTACCTTCGCCGTCATCAGCCACCCCGACGCGGGCAAGTCCACCCTCACCGAGGCGCTGGCCCTGCACGCACGGGTGATCACCGAGGCCGGGGCCGTCCACGGCAAGGGCGACCGTCGCGCCACCGTGTCCGACTGGATGGCGATGGAGAAGGCGCGCGGCATCTCGATCACGTCGGCCGCTCTGCAGTTCGTCTACCGCGACCACGTGATCAACCTGGTGGACACCCCCGGCCACAGCGACTTCTCCGAGGACACCTACCGGGTGCTGTCGGCGGTCGACTCGGCCGTCATGCTGGTCGACGCGGGCAAGGGGCTCGAGCCGCAGACCCTCAAGCTCTTCAAGGTCTGCGCCCTGCGCGGCATCCCGGTGATCACGGTGATCAACAAGTGGGACCGTCCCGGGCTCTCCGCGCTGGAGCTGATGGACCTGATCCAGGAGAAGATCAAGCTCCGCCCCACTCCCCTGACCTGGCCGGTCGGCGAGGCCGGCGACTTCCGCGGCGTCCTGGACCGGCGTACGGGCGACTTCGTGAAGTACACCCGCACCGCCGGTGGCGCCACGAGGGCGCCCGAGCAGCGGTTGGGCCCGGACGGGGTGTCGGAGGTCGACGCCCAGGTGTGGGCGGAGGCGGTCGAGGAGCACGAGCTGCTCACCCTCGACGACGCCGACCACGACCAGGAGCGCTTCCTGGCCGGGGAGACGACGCCGGTCATGTTCGCCTCGGCACTGCAGAACTTCGGCGTCGCGCAGCTGCTGGACCTGCTGCTCGACCTCGCCCCGGAGCCCAGCGCGACCCCGGGTGTCGACGGGTCGGTGCGCCAGGTCGCCGACGACTTCAGCGCGTTCGTCTTCAAGGTGCAGTCCGGCATGAACAGTGCCCACCGCGACCGCCTCGCCTACGCGCGGGTCGTCTCCGGCACGTTCGAGCGGGGCATGGTCGTCACCCACGCCGGCACCGGTCGTCCCTTCGCGACGAAGTTCGCCCAGGCGGTCTTCGGCCGGGAGACGACGTCGGTCGAGAGCGCCGAGCCCGGCGACATCATCGGCCTGGTCAACGCGCAGGCGCTGCGGGTCGGGGACACGGTGTACGTCGGCGACCCGATCGAGTACCCGCCGGTGCCGTCCTTCGCCCCCGAGCACTTCGTGACCGCCAGCGCCGGCGACGTGGGCCGCTACAAGCAGTTCCGCCGGGGCATCGAGCAGCTCGACCAGGAGGGCGTGGTGCAGGTGCTGCGCTCGGACCTGCGCGGCGACCAGAGCCCCGTCCTGGCCGCCGTCGGACCGATGCAGTTCGAGGTCGTCGAGGACCGGATGACCAACGAGTTCAACGCCCCGATCCGGCTCTCGAGGCTCGACTACCAGGTGGCGCGTCGTACCGACGCCGCCGGCGCTGCCGCGCTGGCCGGGATCCGCGGCGTCGAGGTCCTCCGCCGCAGCGACGGCACCCACCTCGCGCTCTTCGTCGACCAGTGGCGGGCCAAGGTCACCGAGCGGGACAACCCGGACGTCATGCTCGAGGCCCTGCCGGCCGGCGGGAGCTGAGCTCGGCGGCGCCTCCGGCCCCGCGGCGCGCGGTCGGCACGGGTGCGTGGTGCGAGCGGGATCAGTCGGGACCTGTCCTGCCGCCTCGGCAGGTCGTCATGGGTACGACGGCCGTGCCGTGGGAGTCGTTCGACCCTGGTGACGGGTGGCCCAGGCGGCGACGATGAACGACAAGGCTGAATGTCCGTCGCTGTCGAGATCCGACAACGGTGTCGAAGCTGACCTACCGAGTGCACCGCCTCCGGCTCGGGTCAGGAGCATCCACGATGACCAAGCCCGAGAAGCCTCGATCGACCGCGCGCCTCGACCGTTCGTCAGCACGTGAGACGGACGGCGACACCCCGGGCTCGCGGCCGCTCCGTCCGAGACCTCCAGGAGCGAGGACGGACGTTCGGCTGTCGTGGGCGCTCGGTCTCGCGGCTGCTGGCGGCTATGGCCTGCTCGCCGGCTGGTGGACACCGCGCGGCCCCCTGTCCACGTTCGAGGGGCTCGCCGCGATGGCACTCGGGCTGCTGGTCGGCCTCGTCGCCGGGCTGCTGACCCGCTCCCGGTGGGCCATGCTGGCGGCGCCCCTGACCTTCGCGGTGGTGTTCGAGGTGGTCCGTCTACGCGTCTCGGGGCCGACCGTCGACGGGATCCACCCGGGCAGCACGTACGGGATCATCGCGTTCACCGTCGGGCGAGGGTTGCACGGGGTGCTGACGCTGCTGCCGATGGTGCTGGGAGGTGCCGTGGGCGCGGGCTGGGCGCGGCGACGGCTGTCGAGCACCTCCGCACCGCGGGGCCGTCCGGCTCGACTGCCCCTGTGGCTGCGCCGTGGCGTGACCGTCACCACCGCACTGGCGCTCGTCGCCCTCGCCCTCCTCGTTGCCCGTCCTGCCGGCACCGACCCCATCGTCGACGCCGACGGCAACACGGTCCCGGGCAGCATCGCCGAGCTGACTCACGTCGAGATCGGCGGGAAGGACCTCGCGCTGATGCTCCGCGGGCGCAGCGAGGACAACCCGGTGCTGCTGTTCCTGGCCGGCGGGCCCGGCGGAAGCGAGCTCGGTGCCATGCGCCGACACGGTGAGGCGCTCGAGGACGACTTCGTGGTCGCCACCTTCGACCAGCGCGGCACTGGCAAGTCCTACGACCAGCTCGACCCCACGTCCACCCTGACCCTCGACGGGGCTGTCGCCGACACCATCGAAGTCACCCACTACCTGCGTGACCGGTTCGGGCAGGACACGGTCTACCTGGTCGGCCAGTCCTGGGGAACGTTGTTGGGTGTCCTCGCGGTCCAGCGCGACCCGGAGCTGTTCTCCGCCTTCGTCGGGGTCGGGCAGATGGTGAGCCCACCGGAGACCGACCGGATCTTCTACCGCGACACCCTCGCCTGGGCCGAGGAGAACGGCGACACCGGGCTGGCCGACACACTGACCCGCAACGGGACGCCGCCCTACACCGACATGCGCGACTACCCGCCGGCCCTGTCCCACGAGCTCGAGGTCTACCCGTACAGCCACGCCGAGAACTCCGAGGGCTCAGGGCAGATGGGCGAGAACATCTTCGTGCGGGAGTACACCCTGCTCGAGCAGCTCCACGTCTTCGGCGGCTTCCTGGACACCTTCGCGGCCCTGTACCCACAGCTCCAGGACGTCGACTTCCGCACCCAGGCCACCAGTCTCGACGTGCCGGTCTACCTGGCCCAGGGAGCCCACGAGGCACCGGGCCGGGCCGGGCCGGCCCAGGAGTGGTTCGACCTCCTGGAGGCACCCAGCAAGCAGATGGTCGTCTTCGACACCTCCGGGCACCGGCCCCTGTGGGAGCAACCGGACCAGTTCCACGACCTCATGACCACGGTCCTGGACGAAACCGCACCGAGCAGCTAGGCCTCCATCGAAAGGAACCCCGACCATGCTCTCCCTCGAGATCGAGCACGTCACGAAGCGCTACGGCCACGACGTGGTCGTCGACGACCTCACCTTCACGGTCGCCCCCGGTCGGGTCACCGGGTTCCTGGGACCCAACGGCGCGGGCAAGTCGACCACCATGAAGATCCTGCTGGACCTGGCCTCCGCCAACGACGGTCGCGCCAGCATCGCGGGTTCTCGATACCGGGACCTGAAGGACCCCACACGCACCGTCGGGGTGGTCCTGGAGCCCAACGCCTTCCACCCTGGACGCAGCGCCCGCAACCACCTGCGGATCCTCGCCGACGGCGCGGGCATCCCCACCCCGCGGGTGGACGCGATGCTCGACACCGTGGGACTGACCCACGCTGCCGATCGCCACGTCGGCGCCTACTCCCTGGGCATGCGACAGCGTCTGGGACTGGCCGCCGCGCTGCTCGGCGACCCACCTGTGCTGGTCCTCGACGAGCCCGGCAACGGCCTGGACCCGCAAGGGATCCGCTGGCTGCGCGACCTCCTACGGCAACGCGCCGCGGCCGGGGGCACGGTCTTCGTGTCCAGCCACCTGCTGGCCGAGGTGGAGCACCTCGCCGACGAGGTCGTCGTCCTGAACCACGGCCGGCTCGTCACCCAGGGGACTCTTGCCACCCTGCAGCAGGCAGGGACATCGGTGCGCACCCCCGAACCGGATCGGCTCACCCAGATCCTCGTGGCCGCCGGCGCCACTCTCCACACCGGCAGCCATGGAGAGCTCGTCGTACGGGGCGTCACGATCGCCGAGATCGGGGAGCGGGCATGTAGCGCTGGCGTCCCGCTGCACGAGCTCAGCACGCAGGCAGGCTCGTTGGAGGACCTGTTCCTGGGCTGGACGGACGATGATGACGCCCGCGGCAGCGGTGCAGGGTCCCGCGACAGGACCGAGACCGAGAGGCAGGCAGTAGCGCGATGACATGGCCACGACTCGTGCGCGGAGAGCTCCGCAAGATCACCACCACCAAGATGCCCTGGGGATTCCTGGGGGTGCTGGTGCTCATCGCCGCACTCGACGCAGCGGTCGTCGCGCTCGGGACCGACATGGACGGCAGCAAGACGTTCGTCTCCACTGCCGCGGACCAGCAGTCCCTGATGGCGTTCGGCTTCAACGCCATGCTGGGCACGGCGCTGTTCGGCGCCATCGCGGTGGCGCGTGAGTACGGACACGGCACCGTCGTGCCCACCTTCCTGACCTCCCCCCGCCGCACGCGCGCGGTGCTCGCGCAGCTGACCGCGACACTGATCGCCGGCGCCGTGCTGGCTCTCGTCGGCCAGCTCCTCATCATCACGGGGGTCGCCCTGGCGCTCCCCTCCACGGAGTACGGGTTCCTCGTGTCGGCCGGAGACCTGACTCGGCTCCTCACCGCTTCGGCGTTCGCCGGCATGATCGGTGCCGTCCTGGGGGCCGGACTCGGTGCCGTCATCCGCAACCTCGGCGGCGCGGTCGCGGCGGCCATCCTCGTGCTCTTCGTCCTGCCCCCGCTCGTCGTGCAGCTGTTCAGCGACGCCGCCTCCTGGATCCCCCCGACGCTCTTCGCCGTCATCTCTGGAGTCAGCACCGACGTCGGCCTGTGGGCGGCCCTGGGGGCCGCCGCCGCGTGGGCGCTGGTCCCGGCAGCCGCCGGACTCATCGCCGTCCAGCGACGAGACGTCGTGTAGCGACACACAGGGGGCCGGGCCCGACCACGCAGGCAGCACCGATCCCGGTGCACCACGAGAGGAGTCCAGATGAACGTCACGGAGGCACTGAGCACGGCGCGGGACGCGATCACGGTCAGGCACGTGTTCGCCGAGCCCTACGAGCAGGAGGGACTGACGGTCATCGCGGCAGCGACGGTGAGCGGAGGTGCCGGCGGAGGCTCCGGCACCGACCCCCACGGGCAGCAGGGCGAGGGCGCTGGCTTCGCTGCGAACGCCAGACCTGTGGGGGCGTACGTCATCAGGGACGGCCAGGTGCACTGGCGACCTGCGGTCGATGTGAATCGGCTCATCACCATGGTGTGCCTGGTCGCCATCGCCTACCTCCTCCGCCGGAGGTGACCCAGGGACGGTCCTCGAGCCGGCCCGGAGCCCCATGACTCGGCGCGGGCTCACCCGCTTTGGATGAGGTCGAGATCGGTGGAGCCGCCGAGACTGGTGGCCCGCGAGGTCGACCTGTCCTCTGTGGTCGCCTGTCCCGTATGGATGTCTCGTGCGAACCGGAGGATCCACGATGTCCGAGCTGAGCTCCCACCGCGTGACCGGATGGCGCACGGTGCAGTCGTGACCCGGCCATGAACGTGTTCTCCGATTCCAGTGCACCGCTGTGGATCACAGCCGTGGCCGTGCTCCTCGATCTCGGCATCAAGCTGGCGGCCCTCGGGTTCATCCCCCAGAACCGGCGTCCCTCGTCGGCGATGGCGTGGCTGCTGCTGGTGTACCTCATCCCGTTCGTGGGACTGCTGCTGTTCTTCGTGCTCGGGAGCACGACGCTCGACCGCAAACGGCGTCGCATCCACCAGGACGTCAACGCGATGGTGCACGGGCGGTTCTCCTCCGACGTGGCGCCGCAGACCGCGGAGGTCCAACCGCCCTGGCTGCGCACCTCGATCACCATGAGCCAGAAGCTCGGCACCCTGCCCTGCACGTGGGGGAACACCGCCGAGCTGTTCTCCGACTACGAGCAGTCGATCGCCGCCATGACCGCCGAGGTCGAGACGGCGCAACGGTTCGTCAACGTCGAGTACTTCATCATGGCCTGGGACGACGTCACGGCGCCCTTCTTCGAGGCATGCGCCCGGGCCGTGGACCGCGGAGTGACGGTGCGCGTGCTCTTCGACCACCTCGCCACCCGCGGCATCCCCGGCTACAAGGAGATGAAGACCCGGTTCGACGAGGCGGGCTTCCTCTGGCACCCGATGCTGCCCCTCATGCCGCTCAAGGGGCGGTGGCGGCGGCCCGACCTCCGCAACCACCGCAAGATCCTGGTGGTGGACGGCCTCGTCGCGATGACCGGGTCCCAGAACCTCATCGAGCCGGGCTACAACAAGCCCAAGAACCACGAGGCCGGCCGCGAGTGGCGCGAGCTCACCGTCCGGCTGACCGGCCCGACCGTGACCAAGCTCAACGTCGTCTTCGCCACCGACTGGTTCATCGAGACCGAGGAGATGCTCGACCAGGCCGAGTTCGTCATCGACGAGGTGACGCACTCACAGGGGGTCGCCTGCCAGGTGGTCCCCAGCGGCCCGGGCTTCTCGCACGAGAACAACCTCCGGCTGTTCAACACCCTCATCTACGGCGCCCAGCAGCGGCTGTCGATCACCAGCCCGTACTTCGTGCCCGACGAGTCGCTGCTGTACGCCGTGACCACGGCCGCCCAGCGCGGGGTGGACACCGAGCTGTTCGTCTCCGAGGCCGGTGACCAGTTCATGGTCTACCACGCCCAGCGCTCCTACTACCACGAGCTGCTGGAGGCCGGCGTACGCATCTGGCTGTACCCCCCGCCGTACATCCTGCACTCCAAGCACTTCTCCGTGGACGACGACGTCGCGGTCATCGGGTCCAGCAACATGGACATGAGGTCGTTCGGGTTGAACTTCGAGGTCTCCACCATGTGCTTCGGCGGTGGCTTCGTGAAGGACATGCGGCTGGTCGAGGACCACTACCGGTCGATCTCGCGCGAGCTGACCCTCGACGAGTGGACGCACATCCCCCTCAAGGATCGCTACGTCGACAACGTCATGCGCCTCACCTCGGCGCTGCAGTGACGCCAGCACCCCAGGCATGAGGACCCCATGGACCAGCAGACGGTGATCGCGACCCGACGGGCCCTGCACGGCGTTGCCGAGTACGTGCTCGCGGGGCCGCAGTACGCCGAGAGCCGGCAGTCCAGGTTGCGGATCACCCCGGGGGGATTCGGCACCATCGCCACGCCCGACCTCCGGGTCCACCAGCTCGACCTGGTGGGGACACGGGGCCGGGTCCCGCTGGGCGGCACCTTCGTGGAGCTCGCCGCGAGCATGGGGGTCGAGGCGCGGGCCCTGCGCGACGTGTACGCCGGTGGACCGGACGTGGGTCCGGGCGACACCGTCTCGGTGGACCCCGGGGCCGCCTCGATCATCCTGGGCGCCTTCGCGCTCGCCGATGCCGCGATGCGCGACTTCGCGCCCGACGAGCAGCCGGTCCTGTGGCCCGAGCACTTCGACGTGGGGATCTCGCGGCAGGAGGTCAACTACGGGGTCTCCCCCGGCGATGCCCACATCCCCGAGCCGTACGCCTACGTCGGGCCGTGGACGCCGCGTGCGGGCCCCTTCTGGAACCAACCGTTCGGGGCGGCCCGCCCGGTGGCGGAGCTCCCCGACGTCCGCGCCCTCGTCGCCTTCTTCCGCGAGGGTGCGCAGCGCGCGGCGGCGGATCCGCCGGCGGTGCCGGACTGACGGTGTCCGACAGCGGGCCGGCGACGCCGTGCCCGTCCTCCGCTCAGGCCAGGGCCTTGGCCTTCAGCTGCTCGTACTCGGCCGGGGTGATGGCCTGGCTGTCCAGCAGGGCCTTGGCCTGGGCGATCTGGTCGGTGGGCGACGCCGAGCTGGCGACCTGCCTGATGTAGCTGTCCTGCTGCTCGCGCAGCTGCTGCGCGGAGCGCATCTGCCGCTCCCCCATGTCCTTGCCCCGGACGACCAGGTAGATCACCGAGGTCAGGAAGGGCAGGAAGATGAGGGCGATGATCCACACGGCCTTGATCCCGCCGGAGAGGTCGCGGTCCCGGAAGAGGTCGCTGATGATCGCGAACATCACCATCAGGTAGGCCACGAAGGCGAAGCTGATGATGATGAACCACACAATGTCCCAGAACGACATGCCGACTCCTTGCGTGCGATGTGGGGGCATCCGGCGCCTCGTGCGCCGGGAGCTCTCATCCTGGAGGTGCCCGCGGCCGGTCCGCCTCGCCCGATCCGGGTGAGGAGGGGAGCACAATGTCCCGGTGAGCGCCACGCCCGCCGACCCCCTGACCGTCCCGGGCCCCGACCTCGACCCCGACGCCCTGCACGCCTCGCTGGAGACGCACTGGGGCCTCTCCGGTGAGCTGACGTCCCTGCACGGGGAGCGGGACCGCAACTTCCGCCTCGACTCCGGTCCCGGACGCCACCTCCTCAAGGTGCACAACCCGGCCGACCCCGAGGATGTCCTCGACCTGCAGTGCTCGGCCCTGCACCACCTGCGATCGGTGGCTCCCGACCTGCCGGTGCCCGGCGTCGTACCGACCCGGGACGGACGCCCGTGGGTGCAGCTGACCGGTCGCGACGGCCGGGTCTCGTTCGCCTGGGTGCTGACCTGGCTGGACGGTCGACACCCCGAGCCGGACGAGCTGGACGCCGCCCACCTGCGCGAGTGGGGACGCACGAGCGCCCGCCTCGGACGGGCGCTGCGGGGCTTCGCCCATCCCTCGGCGACCCACCCGCTCACGTGGGACGTCAAGCGGCTCCCGCAGCTGCGGGCCTGGCTCCCCGCGGTCGCCGCCGACCGACGCCGGTCGATCGAGGCGGTGCTCGACCGCTTCGAGGAGAGGGTCGCCCCGGTGCTGCCCCGGTTGCGCGCCCAGGTGGTGCACAACGACCTGGCGCCGACCAACGTGCTGATGGACGACCACCTGGCCCTGACGGGCATCACCGACTTCGGCGACCTGACCCACACCGCCCTGGTCTGCGACCTGGCGATCGCGGCCGCCGACGTGCTGAGCGGGCGTCCGGACGGGATCGACCTGGCGAGCGAGGTGGTCGCCGGCTACCGGAGCGTCACCCCGCTGGAGCCCGAGGAGCTCGCCCTGGTCGGCGACCTGATGGCCGGGCGGTACGCCGCCACCGTCCTCATCACCGCCTGGCGCACCCGCGAGCAGGGGTGGGCGCCCGAGATCGACGACGAGGCCCACCTCCAGCTCGAGGCGATGCTGGACGCCGGTCTCGACAGCCTGGCGAGCCGACTCGGGACCCCGACGCGCCGTGCCGGCCGATCGACGGCAGCCCTGACCGAGGCTCGGGCGCGTGCGTTCGGCGGCCAGGAGCTCAGCTACGACCGGCCCTTGCACCTCGTCCGGGGCGACGGCGTCGTGCTCGAGGCCGCCGACGGTCGGCGCTACCTCGACGCCTACAACAACGTGCCGGTCCTCGGGCACTCCCACCCGGCCGTGGTGGCGGCGGCGAGCACGCAGCTGGCGACCCTCACCACCAACAGCCGCTACCTCCAGGACGCACCGGTCGAGCTCGCGGAGCGGCTGCTGGCCACCCTGCCGGACCGCTTCGACCGGGTGCTGCTCGTCAGCTCCGGCAGCGAGGCGGGCGACCTGGCCTGGCGGATCGCCCGGCACGCGACCGGGGCCTCGGGCGGCATCGCCACCGAGTGGGCGTACCACGGGGTCACGGAGGCGACGTACGCGTTCTCCCCCGAGAGCTGGCACGGGACCGCGCCGCCCGCCCACCTGCGCCTCGTACCGCCACCACCGGGACCGCCCTCGGCCGTCATCGACGCCGTACGCAGCCTGGCGGCGTCCGGCCACGGGGTCGCGGCGATGCTCGTCGACGGGATCTTCACCAGCGACGGGGTGCGCGGACCCGCCCACGCCTGGACGCGGGCGGCGGCGGCCGCGATCCACGAGGCCGGGGGGCTCTACGTCGCCGACGAGGTGCAGGCGGGCCACGGCCGCACCGGGGACCACCTGTGGAGCTTCGTGGCCGGCGACGTGCCGGCCGATCTCGTCACCATGGGCAAGCCGATGGGCAACGGCTACCCGGTGGCCGCCGTCGTCGGCCCGGCCGCGCTCGTGGACCCCTTCGTGCGGGGCACCGACTACTTCAGCACGTTCGGCGGCAGCACCGCCGCCTGCGCCGCGGCCCTGGCGGTGCTGCGGACCATCGACGAGGAGCACCTCGTCGACCGGGCGGCCGTCGTGGGGGCGCGTTTGCTCGGTGCCCTGCGCGAGCTCGCGACGGGTCGCCCCGACCTGGCGGCGGTCCGGGGCTGGGGCCTGGCACTCGCCGTCGACGTCGTCGACCCGGGCACCGGACAGCCGGCCGCCGACCGCGCCGGCAGGATCGTGGAGGGCATGCGAGAGCGTGGGGTGCTCATCGGGCGCACCGGCCGGGACCGCGCGTCACTGAAGATCCGTCCCCCGCTGGTCTTCGGCGACGAGCACGTCGACCAGCTGGCGGCGGCGTTGGCCGCAACCTGCGCCGGGCTCGACTGAGCGTCAGTCGCCGACGGCGTTCCGGCCCCGTTGCACGATGGCGGGGTCGGGAGCGAAGACCACGGTGGGGTCCTTGCCCTCGTAGTCGACACAGTGCAGGAAGAGTCTCAGCGCGTTGATCCGGGCCCGCTTCTTGTCGTTGCTCTTCACGGTGTACCAGGGCGTGTGGTCGGTGTCGGTGCGGAGGAACATCTCCTCCTTGGCCTGGGTGTAGGCCTCCCACTTGTCGAGGCTCTCGATGTCCATCGGTGAGAGCTTCCACCGCCGCACCGGGTCGATCTGTCGTACGGCGAACCGGGTCCGCTGCTCCTGCTGGGTCACCGAGAACCACAGCTTGGTCACCTCGATGCCGTCGTCGTGGAGCATGCGCTCGAACGCCGGAGCCTGCGACATGAAGGTGCCGTACTCCTCGTCGGTGCAGAAGCCCATGACGCGCTCCACGCCGGCGCGGTTGTACCAGGAGCGGTCGAACATCACGATCTCCCCGAACGTCGGCAGGTGCGCGACGTACCGCTGGAAGTACCACTCGCCCAGCTCGGTCGAGCTCGGCTTGGTCAGCGCCACCACACGCGCCCCCCGCGGGTTGAGGTGCTCGGTGAACCGCTTGATGGTGCCGCCCTTGCCGGCCGCGTCCCGCCCCTCGAACACCACCACGTGCCGGCGCCGGTTGTCCTGGGTCCAGTACTGGAACTTCAACAGCTCGATCTGCAGCAGGTACTTCTCGACCTCGTAGGAGTTGCGGCTCATCAGCTCGTCGTAGGGATAGTCATCGCGCCAGGTGTCGACCGCGCTGCCGTCGGGGCGGATGAGGAGCGGATCCCCGCCGTGGTCGTCGCGGACGGTGTACCCCTCCTGCACCAGGGAGTCGATGTACTCGCGGAGCGGCATCTGCTGCATGACTGAGTGTGGCGCACCCACCGCGGTGGCGTCCACGACGAGATCCGGAGGTCGACGGACCGCCCCGCGTCCCCGCGATCCTCTCCCGGCCTTGCGGAACCCTTCAGGAACCCTTCAGGACCTGCCGCCAGTGTTGGTCCCCTCGACACCGACACCACAGGAGGCCGGAACCATGACCGCCGCACAGACCCACCTCGCGACCGCGAAGCGCGACTCCGCGCACCGACGCGTGCGCGGTGTCACGGTGGGACTGGCCGCCGTGGTCGTCGGCGCCACCTCCTACGGCGCCGTGGCCCTGGCCCAGAGCGCCGTGGACAACAGCGCGATCACCCCGGCCAGCCACCAGGGCACACCCGGCGGCAACCTGTCGTCGGGCACGGGTCAGGCACCCGTCGCCGGCAGCGGCGCCTCGTGAGCCCGAGCGGCCCTGGGCCGGACCCGGGTGCGTCACACTGACCAGATGGAACCGACACCCCGGGCCTCCGTGCTCGTCGTCGACGACGACACCCAGCTGCGGATCGCCGTCGCCCGGGCACTGCGGGTGGCCGGGTACGACGTGAAGGTCGCCGCCGCCGGTGAGGAGGCCATGGAGTCCCAGCGCCACGACCCTGCCGACGTACTGGTCCTGGACGTGTCCATGCCGCCCGGCCTCGACGGCCTGGAGACCTGCCGGCGCCTGCGCGCGCGTCACGACAACGTCCCCGTCCTGATGCTCACGGCGAGGGACGCGGTCGAGGACCGGGTCGCGGGACTGGACGCCGGGGCCGACGACTACCTCGTCAAGCCGTTCGAGCTGACCGAGCTGCTCGCTCGCCTGCGCGCCCTGCTCCGGCGTGCCGACCCCGCTGCGGCGGGCACGTCGTCGACCCTGACCTACGCGGACCTGACCATGGACACGGGTACGCGTGAGGTGCACCGCGGCGGGCGGTTGGTGGAGCTGACCCGGATGGAGTTCGCACTGCTGGAGGTGCTGTTGAGCCACCCCCGCCAGGTGCTGACCCGCGAGCAGCTCACCGAACGGGTCTGGGGCTACGACCACGCCACGACCTCGAACTCGTTGGAGGTCTTCGTCGGCTACCTCCGCCGCAAGACCGAGGCCGAGGGGGAACCCCGCCTCGTCCAGACGGTGCGGGGAGTCGGCTACGCGCTGCGTGAGCCATGAGCCTGCGGACCCGGATCGCGGTCATCATCGCCAGCTCCATCGCCGTGACCGTCGCCTGCCTCGCGGTCCTGACGTACGTCTTCGTCAGTCTCCAGGTCAACGGTGGCCTGGACCGCTCCCTGCACAGTGCCCGCGACGACCTCGTCCGCGATCAGGCGGACGGTGACCGGGACACCGACGGTCGCCCGAGCCGCCTGCCGGAGCTGCAGGTCAGGAGTCGTCCCGAGGGGGCCTCGTACTTCGTGCAGCTCCTCACCGCGGACGGGCGCACCAGCGTGCCCCCGAACGCAGACGGGTCGCTCCCGGCGACCGCCGACGTCCTGGACCTGGCGCGCAACGGCGGAGATCCGTTCATCTACGAGACCGAGGTCAACGACGTCCCCCTCCGGGTCCTGGCGTCTCCCTACAGCGACGGCACTGCAGTGTTGATCGCGGCCCCCGCCCTCGAGCTCGACAACACCCTGGGTCGACTCCAGGTGGCCGCCGTCCTCACCGGCCTGGCCGGGACGTTCCTGGGCGCCGTCATCGGACTGCTCGCCACCAGCGCCACCATCAGGCCGCTGCGACGACTCACCGTGGCGGCCGAGACGGTGGCGCGCACGCGCGACCTCTCGACCCGTCTCCCGGTGCGCGGCCGCGACGAGATCTCGCGCCTCACCGCGACCTTCAACGACATGCTGCAGGCCCTCCGGGACGCCGAGGAGTCCCAGCGTCGACTCGTGGCGGACGCCTCGCACGAGCTGCGTACCCCACTCACCAGCCTGCGCGTGAACGTCGAGCTCCTGGCGGGGCGCGGTGGCGAGCTCCCCGAGAGTGAGCGGCAGGCCGTGCTGGAGGACATCGTCGGGCAGGCCTCGGACCTGGGTCAGCTCATGTCCGGCATCGTCGAGCTCGCTCGCGGCCAGGAGCAGGTCATGGCCTCCGCCCCGTTCTCCGCCGACGTCGTCGTCACCGAGGTCCTCGGCACCGCCCGCCGCGACTGGCCCCAGGTCACCTTCCGCGGCGACATCGCGCCGTGCCGCCTCGTCGGCGACGCCACCCGCTTCGAGACGGCGGTCACCAACCTCGTGGGCAACGCCGCCAAGTACGCCGGGGACAGCGGACCCGTCGAGGTCGAGCTCACCGCCGACACCCTGCGGGTCCGGGACCGCGGACCCGGGATCGCGCCCGGGGATCGCGAACACATCTTCGAGCGCTTCCACCGCGCCGACCGGACGCAGAACATCCCGGGCAGCGGCCTGGGCCTCGCCATCGTCCGCGAGGCGATGACGGAGATCGGCGCCACCGTGACGGCCCAGCCCCGGCCCGGGGGCGGAGCCGACTTCGTCGTGGACCTCCGCCGACCGGCCGAGTCGGCACACGCCCAGCCCACCGGCGGGGCGCCCCGGGCCTCCTGAGTCGCCGTCGAGGTTCGTCCCATTCCTTGTGGGCCGCTTCAGATCCGGTTCAGATGCCCGCCACACGATGGGCACATGACCACTCCACTGCAGCCACCTCCCGAGATCGCCCACCCGCGCATCCGGGCCGGCGCGGAGTACCGCGCTCCCGGTGCCAGGGAAGGGGCGTCCGCCGGTCCGCACGGCGATCGCCGCGGGCGCAGCCGTCGTCGTCGCGGGCGCGGCCCTGACGATCGGCCTGCAGGCCGCGACCCCTCACCAGGTCCAGGCCCCGGTCCCCGCCACGTCGGGGACCCACTCCCCCGGGACCGCCGTGGTCCCGGGGTCGTCCCAGCCTCGCAACGACGAGGGCGACGAGGGCGACGAGGGCGACGACGGGGCAGGGACGTCCCGCACCCAGGTCGCCGTCGCGGGCGCGGCAACCGCGTCCGCGCCGGCTCCCGCCCCCGTGGCCAGCAGCGGAGGGTCGGGCGGATGAGGCAGCCGTCGCGGTCCGAGATGTCCCCGGTGCCGGTGGGGCACACTGGACGAGGAGGTACCCGGCCGACCCGCCGCGGACCCGACCCGGCACCACCCGAGGTTCAGGAGAGGACAGCGATGTCCGGACCCGAGACCTCCTGCTCGGCACACGACTGGCGCGTGTTCGGCACCGGCGCGCGACTCGTGGTCATCGACGGGTCCGCCCTCGCGGAGGCCCGCGCGGTCATCGATGCCGAGCTGGCCGCGATCGATCTGGCGGCCAGCAGGTTCCGCGACGACAGCGAGCTGGTCCGCCTCAACCGTGCCTCCGGCGAGCCCACGGTCGTCTCGACCCTCCTGGTCGAGCTGCTGCAGGTCGCGCTGGACGCGGCGAGGGACACCGACGGCGCAGTCGACCCGACCCTGGGCGTCTCGCTGCGCGAGGTCGGATACGACCGCACCTTCCGCGAGATCACCTCGGACGGACCGGCCATCCGGGTCACGATGCAGCGGCCCGCCGACTGGTCGATGGTGGAGCTGGACGGGGACCACGGGACCGTCCGGATCCCGGAGTGGGTCGAGCTCGACCTGGGGGCCACGGCCAAGGCGTACGCGGCGGACCGTGCAGCGGCCGCGGCGTTCCGTGCCACCGGGACGGGAGTGCTGCTCGGTCTCGGGGGCGACATCGCGGTCGCAGGACCGGCGCCGCGCCGAGGGTGGCCGATCCTCATCACCGACGACTCCAACAACCCGCTGGACACACCCGGGCCGGTCGTCACGCTCCACCACGGCGGGTTGGCGACCTCCAGCACCAGCGCCCGCCGCTGGCGACGCGGTGGCCACACCGTGCACCACGTGCTCGACCCGTGGACCGGCCGGTCCGCCACCGGGCCCTACCGCACCGTGAGCGTCGCCGCCGACACGTGCCTGCAGGCCAACGTCGCCGCCACCGCCACGATCGTCCTCGGCGAGCGTGACCCGCACTGGCTGGCCCGACAGGGGCTTGCGGCGCGCGTCGTGCTGGACGACGGCAGCGTGCGCACCCATTCCGGATGGCCGCAGGAGCCCTCATGACCGACCTCTCCGTGCTCGCCGCGACCGGCGTCGCCAGCAACCCGCTCTGGTACGCCACCAGGAGCTCAGCCCTCGTCGCCTTCGTGCTGCTCACGCTCTCGGTCGTGCTCGGCATCCTCACCACGCAGCGGATCGCGACCGGGTGGTGGCCACGCTTCGCCTCCCAGACCCTGCACCGCAACGTGTCGCTGCTCGCCGTGGCCATGCTCCTGACGCACATCCTGACGACGCTGCTGGACAACTACGTGGCCATCAGCTGGTGGGCCGGTGTCATCCCCTTCGTCTCCACCTACCAACGCGTCTGGATCGGGATCGGGACACTGGCCTTCGACCTGATCCTGGTCGTGACGCTGAGCAGTCTGATCCGCACGGCCGTCGGGCACCGTTGGTGGCGCCTGCTGCACTGGTTGTCGTACGCCGCGTGGCCCCTCGCCCTGACGCACTACCTCAGCTCCGGCACCGACGCACTGGCGCCGTGGAGCCTCACGCTCGCCGCCGTGAGCACCGTGGTCGTCGTCGCTGCGGTGCTCGTCCGGATCTTCGTCCAGCGCGACGAGCGCCCGACGGTCGTCGTGGGTCGAGGATGACCACCCCGCACCGGCTCCTGGCCGACATGGACACGGCTGCGGGGCCGACGCCCTGGACCGGGCACCTCGAGCGCCACGGGCCGCTGCCGACCTACGGGCGGTCCCGCGGACCCGACCGCAGCCTCCTCGACCTCGTCGAGGCGTCCGGCCTCCTGGGCCACGGCGGTGCGGGGTTCCCCACCGGGCGCAAGATGCGGACGGTGGCCGGCGGCCGGGGCCGCGCCGTCGTCGTCGCCAACGGGATGGAGGGTGAGCCGACCGCGGCCAAGGACGCCGTGCTGCTCGTCCTCGCTCCGCACCTGGTCCTGGACGGGGTCGAGCTCGCCGCCGCGGCCGTCGGGGCGGACCAGGCCCACGTGGTCGTGCACCGCGACTCGGCGGTGGTGGGCCCGCTGCGGGCGGCGCTCGCCGAGCGACCCGCACGTCGAGGCCTCACCGTGGCGGTCCACGAGCTGCCCCCGAACTACGTGGCGAGCGAGGAGTCGGCGCTCGTGCACTGGCTCCAGGGTGGGCCGGCGAAGCCGCTGCACGTGCCGCCGCGACCCTTCGAGCGCGGGGTGAGCGGCCGGCCCACCCTGATCAACAACGTCGAGACACTCGCCCACCTCGCCCTGATCGCCCGCCACGGGGTGGACTGGTTCCGCGAGGTCGGCACCGAGTCCGAGCCGGGCACGCTGCTGGTGACCGTCTCGGGAGCGGTCCGGCACCCCGGCGTCGCCGAGGTGCCCTTCGGGACCTCGGTCGGCGACCTGCTCGCCTCGGCGGGGGGACCGACGGAGCAGATCAGCGGTCTGGTCGTCGGGGGCTACTTCGGCACCTGGGTGGACCCGCTGGTGGCCGCCGACCTGCCCCTCACCCACGCCGCCCTCCGTGCCGAGGGCGGAGGCCTCGGCGCCGGCATCGTCGTCGCGCTCCCGGCACGCGCCTGCCCCGTGACCGAGACGGCCCACGTCCTCTCCTACCTCGCCGACCAGAGCGCCGGCCAGTGCGGTCCCTGCGTGAAGGGTCTGCCGGCCATCGCCGGCGCGCTGGTGGACCTGGCGCAGGGGCGCTGGAGCGGGCGCCGTGACGCCGAGCTGACCAGATGGCTCCCGCTGGTCGCCGGTCGCGGTGCCTGCCGGCACCCCGACGGCGCCGTCCGCTTCGCTGCGAGCCTGCTGCGTGTCTTCCCCGACGACGTTGCTGCCCACCAGCGCGGCGCGCCCTGCCGGGGCGCTGCTCAACGACCCCTGCTGCCGGTCGGACCCTCCCCGTCCCGGAGCTGGAGATGACCGTGCACCTCCGGGTCGACCCGATCGCCTGCGCCGCGCACGGCCTGTGCGCCGAGCTCTTCCCGGAGTGGGTCAGCCTCGACGAGTGGGGCTACCCCCTCATCAAGGACGACGCGGTGCCTCGCCACGCGATGACGCACGCCAAGCGCGCGGTGGCCCAGTGTCCGACCTTGGCGCTGCGGCTGGAGCGGACCTGACCGACCGCAGCGCACGCGGACCGGACCCGCTCCACCGAGTCGGGTGGGCACCGGTCAGGGGTCGAGCCGCAGCGCCAGCCGCGGGCACATCCGCACCGCGGCCCGGGCGTCGGCGAGCAGGTCGGGGGTGACCTCGCCCGCCACGACCGGATAGCCCCACTCGTCGAGGTCGACGAGCTCGGGGAGCAGCTCGTGGCACAGCCCGCGTGCCCGACAGCTCGGCCAGTCGACCCGGAGCCGGGCGGTCACGACGTCTCCTCGGCCCGTACGACGGCCCGTACGGCGGCGCACCGACCCGCAGCGTGGGCGGCGACCTCGGCCGGGAAGGACCCGAGCAGGGAGCGGACCAGACGGACCGTGCCGTCGGGGTGGGCGCATGCGCCCCGCCCCACGACCGTCGCCGCGAGAGCGGCCACCCGGTCGGTGGCGCCGGTGCCGTCGGCGACCGCACGGACCGCGACGGCGAGCGCGGGCAGCCCGTTGGAGCAGGGCCCACACCGGCGCGCGCTCTCCTGCGCGAGGTAGTCGACGACCCGGGCGGTGAACGACACCGGGCACTCGGCCGGGCAGACGAGCACACCGGCGCCGAGCGGCGTGCCGGCCGACCTCATCGCGTCGACCGAGACCCGCCCGACCGCAAGGTCCTCCTCACGCACCCAGGAGCCGTGGAAGCCCCCGAGCAGGATCGGACGGCCGACCCAGGTCGTGGGCAGGACGTCGCGCCACGGCGTGCCCAGCTCGACCTCCACGACCGTGGGCGTGGGACCCGACAGGGTCAGCAGCGTGGTCCCCGGCTCGTCGCGGGTCCCGAGCCGGGCGTAGCGACGCTCGCCCGTGAGGACCAGGCGACCCACCTGGGCCCAGGTCTCCGCGTTCGACAGGAGCGTGGGGCGACCGCGGTGGCCCGCGGCCGCCTCGGGTGTCCACGCCGTGACCGGCAGGTTCGCGCGGCCGGCCATCAGCTCGAGCACCGCACGCGCCTGGCCGGCGACGAACCGGCCGTCAGCGGTGTGGACGACGGTCCGCACCCGATCGTCACGCTCACCGACGGCGGCCCGGATCGACTCGGCGACCTGGGGCCGCTCCCGCGGGACCACGAGGTGCATCTCCCGGGCACCCAGTGCGCGGGCGGTGACGACGGCGCCGTCGAGGACCAGGTGCGGGCGTGTGGTGGCGAGTGCGCAGTCCTTGGCGCTGGCCGGCTCGCCCTCACTGAGGTTGACGACGACCACCGGCCGCCGCCCGGCCGCCGCCGTGCGCAGCTTGGTCTCGAACGGGAAGGCCGCCCCTCCCCGGCCGCGCACCCGCAGCCGGGCGAGGGCGGCCTGCAGGTCGCCGAGCTCCGGGCGCGGCGGCTCGCCGTACTGGCGACGGTGCGCGGCGAGGCCGGGGCCACCGTCGATCCCCTCCAGCAGCGCGGGCCCGGGACGGACGTCGGGGTGGCCCGACACCGCCACCGGTGACGCGCTCATGACCGGCTCCCCACCAGGACGACCCGGTCGCCGTCCGACCGGTCGCTGCCCGGTCGGTCGAGGACGAGGCGGGTCAGGCGCCACACGGCGCACACGCCCACGACGGCGACGCAGACCGCCAGCTCCGTGTCCGCCCAGGTGCCACCGGCCCTGACGTCGGTGCCGATCCCGGCGGCGTGGACGACCGCGGCGACCCAGCCGGCGTAGGCCAGCAGGTGGACGGCCCGCCACGACCGGTGGCGCATCCGGACCCGGACGGCGCTGGTCACGACGACGACCAGGACGAGGTCGAGCGCCAGGGCGCCGAGTCCGAGCCAGACGGGTTCGTACGTCGACCCGGCGTACGGGACGAGCGCCTGCCACCAGCGGATGTCGACGTAGCCGTCGACGACGGCGGTGGTGACGTGCACGCCGAGCATCACGACGGACAGCAGGGCCAGGTTCCGGTGCAGCGACTGGGTGACGAAGCGGGGTAGGCCGCGACCGGCACGGCCGCGGGTGGCGAGGATGCCGAGGGCGGTCGTCGCGGTGAACAGGCCGAGGATCACGAGCCCGGTGCCGCGGTTCAGGTACCACAGGAGCGGTCCGTCCGTCATGCGCCTCTCCTCTGCTCACGGCCGGCGCTCGGCCAGCCGCCGGTGGTCACGATCCGTCCGTCGGCGGCGACCAGCCGGGCGCTCACGTCGTGCGCACGCAGCCAGGCGGGTGCGTGCGTTCCCAGCACGACGGCGGCAGTGGTGGCGGTGTTGGCGGCCCCGCACGTCGGGCCGGTCGCGGTGACGGTCTGCCACACCTCCGGGGCCGGCGCTCCGGTGCGGGGGTCGATCAGGTGGTGCAGGCGTACGCCGCCTCGCGACCAGCGCCGCACGCGGGTGCTCGAGGTCGCGAGCCCACCGCGGTCGAGCTCCACGGTGGCCTCGACCGGACCGTCGGGACGGGTGGAGACGGCGATCGGCCAGGCGCGTCCGTCGGGCGCCGCGATGGCGAGGTCGCCCCCGAGACTGACCAGCGCCGAGCCGACCAGCTCCTGGGCCAGGGCGGTGGCGATGACGTCGGCCGCCCAGGCCTTCCCGGTCGATCCCAGGTCCAGGGCGGTGCCGGTGGGCACGCGGATCGCGCCCGTGTCGTCCAGGCCGATCTCGCGCCAGGTGTCCGGGCCGGGGACCGCGGACGGCCAGACCACGGCGGGGGTGGCGTCACCGGCGGGGAGCTCGGCGAAGTCGCTGTCGTACCCGAGCTGGACCAGGGTGCGGCCCAGGAGCGGGTGGACCAGGCCGCCGGTCTGTGCCGCGGCGCGGCACGCCACGGCGACGGCGGCGACCAACAGCGGATCGACCTCGACCCACCGTCCCGCCCCGGCATTGGCGCGCGACAGGTCGGAGTCCGGACGGAACCGGCTGCAGGTCCGGTCCACATCCGCGAGGACGGCGTGGGCGAGCCGGCGCGCGACCGCCAGGTCGGCCGTGCGCCGGGTCGCCAGGAAGACATAGGTCCCGAGCGCCGTGGACGTCGTGGTGGGCATCTGCTCAGGAACCCGAGCTGGGAGCCGGCGCGGGCGCCGGGGGCGGGGGCGGGGGCGGTGCCGGCGCCGGGGGCGGGGCAGCGATCGGCGCGGACGGCGGCTGGGCGACCGGCTGGGCGACGGGCGGGGACGCCGGCTGGGACACGGTGCCGCCCGGACCGACCGGCGACGACGGTGTGGCCTGCACGTAGCGCACTGTCACGTGGGTGCGGTGCGGTCGTGGACGCAGGACCACCCGCCGTGGGTGCGAGGTGCGACCGGCGCCGGCCACGGCGTCCTGCCGGGCCCCGGTGGCCGCGCGGGTCCGGGTCGCCTGCTGCGTCTGCTGCGTCTGCGTCGAGTGGGCCACGGTGCCGGCGAGCCAGCCCGTCGCGGACAGGGCGGTGATGGCAGTGAGTCCGGAGACGGCTGCGACGGCGAGTCGGAAGCGGTCACGGACGACGGGGGAAGAGGGCATGCGAGCACCGTGCCGGAGCGGGCCGCAACGGTGCCTGATGCCTCCGTCAAGTCGAGGTCATCGAGATTCCTGACCCGCCCTTGAGGTTCTCGCGAGGTGTCGATGACCCGGCTCGCCGCAGCCTCGACCCATGAAGACCTTGCCTCTCCTCGTGTCCGCCGCCGTCCTCGCCGTGGGCCTTGCCTGCGGGACGCTCGCCTTCCAGGCCGCCTCGGGCGGCGGATCGAGCCTCGACAACCCGGCCGCCGCCGCGCCGGCGACGCCGGTGGCGCACCGCGCTGTTCGCCCGAGGCCGACGGTCCGCTGGGCACCCTGCAGGCCACCCGCCGCCCGAGACGGCGCGGCCTGCGTCACCGAGGTGGTCCGCACGGTGGTCGTGCCGGCACCCCCAGCGGCCGCGGCACCCGCTCCCCTGCCCGCCTCCGCACCCGCCACCGCTCCGACACCCACCGTGAGCGCCGCCACCACTGCCGGCGAGACCACCGCCGGCGAGAGCGACGACGGATCGGGCGACGACCGGGGGCACGACGACGGCACGGACCGCGCGCAGGAGCAGGAGGGCGGGGACGAGGGTGACTGAGAGCGTCTCCTCAGCCCCGCATCAACGGCAGGCGGATCTCCACCCGGGTCCCCCCACGAAGACCCGGGCCGATCCACAGTCCGCCACCACACCCGGCCGCGGTCCGGCGGGCGATGTCGAGGCCCAGGCCGGTGCTGCCCACCCGGTTGCCCGGCTCGCGATCAGCGACACCCGGACCGTCGTCGGCGACCACCAGCTCTGCGACGCCGTCGGTCAGCTCCAGCCCGATCTCGAACGCCGTGCCGTCGGGGGTGTGTGCGAACACGTTGTCGACCAGCACGTCCAGGACGTCCGCGAGGTCGTCGGACGCGACCGGGACGACGAGCGGGCGGTCCGGGATCGACACCGTCATCGTCCGCCCCTGGTCCTCGGCGAGCGCCGACCAGAACTCCGCACGGGTCCGCACGGCAGCCGTCACGTCGCCGGCCGCCGCCAGGTCGGTGCGCACCGGTCGCCGCGCCTCGGTGACGATCGCGTCGATCGAGCGCTGGAGCGACCCGATGTGGTCGGCCAGGCGAGCCGCCAGCACCGGGTCCTCGACGGCCTCGGCGTCCAGCCGCAGCGCGGTCACGGGCGTCCGCAGCCGGTGCGAGAGGTCGCCGACCGTCGCCCGCTCCGCGGCGAGCAGGTCCACGGTGCGATCGGCCAGGCCGTTGAGCGCCCGGGCGAGCTCCTGGGTCTCCTCGGGCCCGGAGACCGCCGCTCGGGCCCTCAGGTCGCCCTCGCGCAGCCGGTGCGCGACGCCGGCGACCCGGCGTACCGGTTCGCTGACCCGCGTGCCGAGCCGCGCCGCGACCAGCAGCGCGAGCACCATCAGCATCATCCCGAGCCCGATGATGCCGGCCCAGGCGGCGGCCACCCCCCGGCGCAGGTCGCCGGAGGTGACGCTGCTGCGCACCACGGCGATCCCGGACGCCCCCACGACCGGGAGCAGCACCCGCCCACCGGCGCCGTCGACGACCTCGAACCCCTCACCGGCTGCCGCGCGGCGTACCTCGGGGTCCGTGCGCATCCCGGCGTCCGAGCCGATGACCTGCTGGGACGCGGTGAGCACGCTGGTGCTCGGTACGGCGCGCTGGTCGAGGTCGGTGACGAGGCGCTCCAGCTGCGGGTCGTCCTGGAGGCTCGACACCAGGATCGCCACGTTGCGCGCCTCCTGGTCGGCGGCGGCCATCGCGCGGTCCTCGGCCAGGGTGCGGACCAACAGGCAGAGAGGGATCACGAATGACACGACGACCACCGACGTGGTGGCCACCACCAGCCACGAGATCCGGCGGCGCATCAGTCGGCGCCCGGGTCGACGAGGCGTACGCCGACACCGCGCACGCTGAGGATGTACCGGGGCTCGGCAGCGCTCTCGCCGAGCTTGCGGCGCAGCCACGACAGGTGGACGTCGACGGAGCGGTCGCCCCCGCCGTACGTCTGGTGCCAGACCTCGGCCAGGATCTCCCGCTTGCTCATCACCCGGCCCCGGCGCTGGGCCAGCGCCAGCAGGAGGTCGAACTCGAGGCGCGCCAGCTCGATCCGCCGGCCGGCGAGGGTCACGGCACGGGTGCCCTCGTCGATGAGGAGCTCGCCGACACGGATCGGCTCAGGAGCCCGGGTCCGGTCCCCGCCACGACGCAGGACCGCCCGGATCCGCGCATCCACCTGGTCGGTGCCGAAGGGCTTGACCACGTAGTCGTCCGCACCGCTGTCGAGCGCCTTCACCATGGTGGGGTCGTCGTCCTGGGCCGTGATGACGATGATCGGGACCTGGCTCGCCGCACGGATCATGCCGATGAGCGTGAGGCCACCGACGTCGGGAAGGCCGAGGTCGAGGAGGATCGCTTGAGGGCCTCCACCGAGCACGTGCTCGAGTCCTGCCAGTCCGGTCGCTGCCGTGGCGACGACGTGGCCGCGCTCGGTCAGCCCACGGCGCACCGCCTCACGGATCGCGTCGTCGTCCTCGACCACGAGGATGCTGGCCATGTCCTCGAACCTACGCCGGGGCACCTGCCGGTCGCTGCGAGGATGGGACGGTGAGCTCTCCTCGCACGATCCTCACCGCGGTCGCCGCGTGGCTGGTGGTCGTCGCCCTCGGCTCGACCCTCGTCTGGACGGTGATCTCGAGGGCCGGTGAGGGCATCGTCCCCACGATCGGTCCCGGCGTCGCGGCGACCACGACGGCGCCGGGCACCGGCCGACCCTCCCCCACGCGGTCGGAGCAGCCCTCGGACCGGCCTGCCGCCCCGGCACGGCGTACCTGGCAGGGACCCGGCGGCCTGGTCACCGTGGAGTGCCGCGGGTCGGTCATCACCCTCGTGGCCACCTCGGCCGACGCCGGGTTCACCGTGGCCCCCGGCTCCCGGGGCCCGGACGAGGTCCGGGTGGGGTTCGAGGGCCAGGGCGAGGAGGGCCGCGAGAGCGACGTCCGCGCCCACTGCCTCGACGGCACCCCGGACTTCGAGGTCGACGCGCGCGACGACTGAGCCGCCACCTCTCGCGCGAACCGGGTTGACGTCTCCCCTCCCCGTCACCGCTGGGGCCCGTACCTCGTCCCCACCGGAGAAGGAACCCCGACATGACCCGCGTTCGCCTCGACCTGTTCGTCTCCCTGGACGGCCACACCTCGACGACCGGCGTGGGCCCGGACCACCCGATGGGCGAGGACTGGGGGCGCCTCACGTCTGCGTACGCCGCGACCCGCACGTTCCACGAGCGCCTCCTCGGCGACGCCCGTGGCACCGGCACGACCGGCATCGACGACTTCTACGCCGCCGCTCACCTCGAGGGCATCGGCGCCGAGATCATGGGCGCGGGCATGTTCGGCCTGCACGCGTTCCCCGACGACCCGGAGTGGAAGGGCTGGTGGGGTGGGCCGGGTACTCGACTGTGGGACGACCTGGGTGGACTCGAGATCACCCACCACGTGACGACGGAAGTGGCGGAGAGCGGCACGACCCACGTCACCTTCACCCGACAGCAGCGCCCCTGACGAGCGTGGGGGCCGAAAGACCCGAATCCGCGTCGGCAGCGCCCGGCGCACTCGGGTCCAAGGACTCTGTGAAGACCTCGGCGGTCCCGCCCACACTAGGACCCTCACGCAGGTCAGTGGCCGCGTGAGGCGACCGCACCCCGGCCGCGTGTGGCGACCGCACACCGCCGGTGGTGCAGGAACGGGGATCGCATGGCTCAGGAGACGGCGGCGACGGGGACCACGGAATCCGAGTTCGATGAGGACTCGCGCGAGCAGGCATCCGCCGCGGATCCCCCGCAGGCGAGGTCGACGGCCCGCCGGGTGCCGCTCGACCAGCTGCTGACCGTCGTCGTGCTCAGTCCTGCCCAGGCCACGCTCGTGGCCGTCCGCGTGCTCGACGCCATCCGCGACATGCTCGCGGGCAACGGGACACACCCCGCCGACACCTGCCTCTGGACGGTGGCGCTGTCCCTCTCGGGCGAGGTCGACGTGGGACGGGCGCCGGCGGGCGAGGGCGCCCGGACGACCGCGCTCCTCGAGCAGCTGACCCAGAACGCGCGCCGGCTCCCCGCGCATCCTCGCCCCGAGCAGCTGCGGCTGCTGCGGCTGCTGGAGGAGGTGGCCGCGGATCCGCACCCCGAGCCGGACACCCGTGCACGTCAGCTCGAGCGCGCGCTGGCGGAGATGCCCGGCTCCGACGCCGGGCAGTGCCTGTCCCGACAGCTGGCGGCCCTGGTCGGCGCGTTCACCCACATCGCGCCGAGCGTCTCGGCGGCGCGCACCACAGCGGCGGCCCCAGGGGAGATCCGACCGGGTCCGCTCCGGGCCCCGCCCGCGCGTTCCCCGCTGGTGCCCCGGCCACGGCGCCGTTCGGGCGGGGGCAGGCAGCGCGCGCGGCACCGTCGTACGGCGCTCGTCCTCCTCTTCCTGGCGGCCGCGCTCCTCGGGGGCGCGTACGTCGTCCTGCGCGATCCCGGCACGGGAGGAGGGAGTGCGATCGCCCGCGACGAGCGACCGACCACGAAACCCTCCTCCGGCTCCTCGCCGGAGCCCGCCGAGACGCCGCGGCAACGGCAGGGCGTCCCGGCCCTGGCGCCGCGACAGGCCGGCCGGGTCACCGGGATCGCGGTGCAGAAGGTCGGCAGCTGCGTGCCGGGGGCGCCCTGCCCGGTGACCGTCACGGTGCGCCTGCGCCCCGCAGCGACCACGCAGTCCGTGGTCTGGAGGGTGGGGGCGGCGCGGTTGTGCCGCAGCGGCATCGCCTGGTCCCCCCCGGTCTCCGTGACCGCACAGCCCGGCTGGACCACCGTCTATGCCTCCTCGTCCGTCGTCGTCCCGCAGGGCCGCTCGCTCGCGTTGGTGGCCCTGACGACCGCGCCGGCCCGGGCGCAGTCCCCTCCGGTGCCCGTCACCGGGTCGTCGCTGGCCTGCTGAGCCGGCCATGCTCAGCGTCGAACGAGGACTTCGGGCGGGACGGCGGTCTCGCCCGGAACCCGGCCGGCCGGCGCTGCTCCCGGTCGTGTCCCTCCTCGATCCCCTCGCCGTCGGCGCGGTGGCCGTCCTGGCCGGCCTGGGCCTGGCCAACCTCGCCGCACTGGGCGATCGGTCGGCGGTCCGGCACCAGCTCGTCGTCGTCGTGGGCGGCGTGGTGCTGTTCGCGGTCCTGCTGCGGTGGCAGACCCGGGGCCTGCGCTGGCTCGGGTGGGGTTGCTACGTCCTGAGCGTGGCGCTCCTGGTCGCGGTCGACCTGAGCGGCATGACGGTCAGGGGGGCCCAGCGGTGGATCGCGCTCGGCTCCTTCACCATGCAGCCGTCCGAGCTCGCCAAGCTCGGCCTGCTCCTCGTGCTGGCCCAGGTGCTCGGCAGCGACCGGCGGTGGCCGCGGCGCCTGGCGACGGCCCTGCTCGTCGCCGCCCTGCCCATCGGCCTCGTCCTGGTCCAGCCGGACCTGTCGACCGCCGCGGTCCTGTGCGCCGTCACCGGCACGATGCTGGTCCTCGGCCGCATCCCGCTGCGGCTGCTCGTCCCGTTCCTCGTCGCGGCCGTGCTCGCGCTGCCGTTCGCGGTGCACCTGCTGCATCCCTACCAGCAGGAGCGGCTCAACGCCTTCCTGAGCGGCTCGACCGACGTCGACGGGCCCGGCTGGGCGATCCAGCAGATGCACATCGCCGTGGCCTGGGGCGGCCTCACCGGCGGCGCCGACCACCCGTTGCACCGCCTGGTGGGGCTCTACCTGCCCGACCGGCACACCGATCTCGCCTTCGCCAGCATCGTCGAGCAGTACGGGATCCTCGGCGGCTCCCTGGCCGTCGTCGCCGCGGCGGTCCTCGTGTGGCGGGCCGTGCGTGCCAGCCGGCGGGCCAGCAGTCGCGCGGCGGCGCTGGCCGCAGCCGGTTTCGCAGCCCTGGTGAGCCTCGAGGTCGTGGTCTCGGTCGCGGGCAACCTGGGCCTGGTCCCCACCGCCGGGGTGCCGTTCCCGCTCCTCAGCTACGGAGGTACGGCGGCCGCGGTGCACATCGCCACGCTCGGACTGGTGCTCGCGCTCGGCGCCGACGGGGAGACCCACCGGCTCTGGGGCACGGCTCGGCCTGGACGCCGTCCGGCCCCGGCTGCTGCGCACCGCCGCCGTCGGGGCCACGGGACTGCTGGTGGGCATGGTCGGCTTCGCCTGGCAGCTGCAGAGCGCCGAGGGCTCCCACCTGCGCGAGGCCGCGCTCGGCCAGATGCTGCGCTGCACGCGTGTGCCCGCCGCACGCGGGGACATCACGGACCGGCACGGGCGCCCCCTCGCCCTCGACGCCCGGCAGGACAGGGTCGCGGTGGTGCCGGCGCTCGTGGGCGCCGGTGACGTGCCCACCCTCGCCGCACTCACGGCGCGGTCGGAGAGCGGTCTGCGGCGCACGCTGCGTCGGCACCGGGCGAGCCGCGACCTCACCGTCACCTCCCTTCCCCCGCCGGCCGGCCGTCGGGTCCGTGCGGCCCGGCTTCCCGGGGTCTTCGTCGTCCCCGACACCCGTCGGCGCTACCCGGCCGGTGACGTGCTCGGACCCGTGCTGGGGTGGACGGGCGTGGCCACCCCCGTCGAGATGGAGCGCTGGCCCGACCTGCCCCTGGGAGCCCTCGTCGGACGCACCGGGCTCGAGCAGGTCTACGACCCGATCCTGCGAGGCACCGACGGGAGCCAGTGCGTCTACGTGACGCCGGCCGGCACGCCGATGGCCATGGGCCCCTACACGCCGCCCCGGCGCGGGAGCACCCTCCGGCTCACCCTCGACCTGGGCCTGCAGCGCCAGCTCACCGGGGACCTCGACGCGGTGCTGCGCGACCGCCCGGGCGAGCCCCGCGGGGACGTCGGCGGCGCGGTCGTGATGGACCCGAGGAGCGGCGAGGTCCTCGCGATGGCCAGCCGCCCGTCGTACGACAACCGCATCTTCGGGCCGCCCGTGCACAACCGGGCGCTCGCACGGCTCGCCCGCAGTCCGGGGAGCCCCATGCTCGAGCACGTGACGCAGGTGGCCGCGCCCCCGGGTTCGACGTTCAAGCTCGTGGTCGCCGCCGCGAGCATGCGGGACGGCACGGTGCCCCCGGACCGGGTGCTCCCCGGCGGCGGTGCCTGGACGCTGGGCAACGACACCTTCGGCAACTGGATGTCCCTGCCTGCGCAGGACCTGCCGGAGGCGATCTCGTGGTCCAACAACGTGTACTTCTACCAGCTCGCGTGGGCGATGGGCCCCGGGCCGATCATCAGTGCGGCGCGCAGCCTGGGCGTCGGCCGGCCGACCGGCATCGACCTGCCCGCGGAGAGCAGCGGCTACCTCGGCACACCGGCATCGGTCGAGCGAGGGGGCGGCACGTGGTACGCCGGGTCCACGGTGATCCTGGGCATCGGCCAGGGCTACCTGACGGTGACGCCGCTGCAGGACGCGCTCTGGACGGCCGCCGTGGCGACCGGCGCGACGGTCACCCCCCACCTCGGTCTGGCGTACGGCGACGGCCCGCACCGGTCCCGGCTGCCGTGGCCCCGGCCGCACCGGCTGCCCTACGCAGACAAGCTCGGCCCGGTCCGCGCCGGGATGGCGCTGGCCGCGACCTCGGGCACCGCCAGCATCCTGACCGCGCTGCCGGTCACGTCCGGCGCCAAGACGGGGTCCGCGGAGGACCCGTCGGCCCCCGGTGGCGAGCCGGACTCCTGGTTCACCGCGGCCGCCCCGCTGGGTCGTCCGCGGATGGTGGCCACGTCGTTCGTCCGCGGCGGTGGGCACGGGGTGAGCACGTCCGGGGCCGTCGTGCTGCCGACGATGGCGTACTTCTTCGCGCACGAGAAGCAGATCCTGCGGGTGGGGCCGGGCACCGGGAAACGGCCGTGAACGGCCCCGCCCGCCTCAGACTGCTTCGAGGAAGGTGCCCTCGTAGGCGCGGACCAGGTCGGGGCTGCCCAGGCAGCGCGCGGCGCCCTCGGCGACGCACGTCAGGGGCCGCTCGGCCATCCGGACCGGGAAGGCGAACGCCGACTCGACGAGCTTGTCGAAGCCACGCAGCAGGCTCGAGCCGCCGAAGACGGTGATGCCGTCGGTGAGGATGTCGTCCGCTGCTTGGGGTGGCAGGTCGTCGAGCGCCCCGGCCAGTGCGGCGATGATCGCGTCCGCCGTCGGCCTCAGGGCGTCGAGCACCTCGGCGGCCTCCAACGTCTTCAGTCGTGGCCGTCCGGTGGCCAGGTCGATGCCCTGGACCACCGAGGAGAGGCCCTCCTCGACGTCCACCCCGCACTTCAGGGCCTCCGCGGTCAGCTCGCCCACGAGCAGCTGGTGCTCGTTGCGCAGGTACCGGTAGAGCGTCATGGTCATCTCGTCGCCGGCGATCCGCGACGAGCGGTGCGACAGCACTCCGCCGTAGCAGAAGGCGGTGATCTCCGAGGTGCCCCCACCGATGTCGAGGACCATGTGCGCCCGCGGGGCCAGAGGGTCCAGCCCGCACCCGATGGCGCCGGCGATCGGCTCGGGTATCAGCTCCGGCCGGTGGATGCCGGCCTCGTCGGCCACCTCGAGCAACGCGCGCCGCTCCAACGCCGTCGCACCGGCCGGCACCCCGATCACCGCTCGGGCGCGGACCCGCTGCCAGACGGGCATGGGCAGCTCGGCGAGCAGCGCGACCATGAACGCCCGCGCCGCCTCCAGGTCCACGATGACGCCGTCGTGCAGCGGCCGCACCGCCGCCAACCCGATCGGGCAGCGACCCATCAGGTCGCGGGCCTCGCGACCGACCAGCAGCGGTCGCACCCGCCGTGCGCTCGCCTCCGAGGTGCGCACCACCATGATCGAGGGTTCGTCGAGCACGACGCCGCGACCCTGGTGGCACACCACCGTGTTGGCGGTCCCGAGGTCGATTCCGAAACCACTCATGGGGGACCTCCTGCGAGAGACTCGGCCTGGTCCACGGTAGGTCCCCGCGCGGCCCGGCGGCACGGGCCTTTGGTCCCTGGCTCAGCGAGCGAAGTGCTCACGCAGCGACCCTGGTCATCCGCGCGGGGTGGCCCCGCCGGACGCGGACGGCCACGAGCTCGCCAAGATCCAGGAGAAGATCGAGGTCGAGGACGGTCCGGACCTGGACATCCAAGGAAACCTCGTCGACCACGAGTACACCTTCGGCCACGACCACGACACCGTGGCGACCGTCTCCGAGCAGTGGGTCCGCGTCGCCGACACGTACAACGTGGAGGTCGCGCCGGACCAGGACCCCCACCGGTCCCGGCATCGCCTGCGCCTGCGCCTGCGCCTGCGCCGGGTGCTACTGCCGGGCCATCGCGGCCCGCATCTCGCTCTCGCTGTCGACGATCAGCTCGCCGGACACGTCGACGGTCACGGAGTGCAGCGTGCCGGTGAACCGGTACGGCGACGGGTAGTCCGGTGTCACCGGTGAGCCCGGGTTGGCACCGCACGTGAGGGCGCCCGGGTTGATCAGGAACGGCGTCGTCTCCGGCGCCTCCGCCTCTGCGACCAGCGCCCCGTCGACGTACAGCTGCAGCCGCCCGGGGGCCCCCTTCCCGTGCGCCATGTCGGGCTCACCGGTGGGCTCGAACTCGAAGCGCAGCTCGTGCGAGCCCGGCGGGATCGGGTCGGTCGCGGAGACCTTGTGGAGCCTGCGGCCGACGTAGTTGTGCACGTAGTGCAGGCGCTGGTCCTTGATGAACAACGAGTAGCCCCCGGCGGCGGCGCCCTGGCACAGGAGCACGCCCTCGGCACCGCCTTCCGGGAGCTCCACGCTCGCGGTGATGCTGTGGGGCCGGTTGAGCACGCGTGGCGCCGCGAAGAAGGGGATCGACTGCGTGTTCGGCCGGTAGACGTAGCGATCACGCGGCGCCGCGACCAGCGGCTTCTCCACGGCGACACGGGCGACCCCGCTGCCGTCGACAGGCAGGACGTCGTACTTTCCTGCCTCGGCGTACCACAGCCCGATGAGCGCGATCAGCTTGTCGCGGTGCTCGGCAGCGACGTCGTGGGTCTCGGCGAAGTCCTCGTCCACGTGGTACAGCTCCCACCCGCTCGCGTCGAGCTCGGTGAGCCTGTCGGCCGAGATGGGCTGGCCGAAGCCGACACCCGCCTCGGCGAACGACGGCCCCGGCCATGGGCACACTGCGCGCCAGCCGTCGTGATAGATGGAGCGATGGCCGAGCATCTCGAAGTACTGCGTCCGGTGCTTGCTGACCGCCTCCGGGTTCTCGAGGGCGTCGGCGAAGCTGACGCCGTGGAGCGGTGACTGGGTGACCCCGCGGATGCTGGTGGGTGGCTCGATGCCGAGCAGGTCGAGGACGGTGGGCACCATGTCGATGATGTGGGCGTACTGGCCGCGGACCTCACCACGAGCCTTGATCCCCGCCGGCCAGGACACGATGAACGGGTCGGAGGAGCCGCCACGGTACGTCTCCCGCTTCCACCGCCGGAACGGCGTGTTGCCTGCATGGGTCCAGCCCCAGGGGTAGTGGTTGAAGTGGTTGGGTCCCCCGATCTCGTCGATGAGGGCGAGGCTGTCCTCCAGCGGCTCCTGGGCGTTGTTGAAGAACTGGGCCTCGTTCGTCGTGCCGGTCGGACCGCCCTCGGCGCTGGCTCCGTTGTCGGAGATCACCATGACGATGGTGTTGTCGAGCAGCTCCTCGGCCCGCAGGAAGTCCAGCAGTCGGCCCAGGTGGTGGTCGGTGTGACTGAGGAAGCCGGCGAAGACCTCCATCATCCGGCTGTACAGGCGGCGGGCCCCCGCGGGCTGTGCCTCCCAGTCAGGGACGTCCGGATCGTGCCGGGACAGCTCGGCCTCGGCCGGCACGATGCCCAGCTCCTTCTGCCTGGCGAAGACCTGCTCGCGGTAGGCCTCCCAGCCGTCGTCGAAGCGCCCGGCGTACTTGTCCGCCCACTCCCGGGGGGCGTGGTGCGGCGCGTGCGTGGCGCCGAAGCAGAGGTGGAGGTAGAAGGGCTTGTCGGGGTCGACCTGCCGGGCGTCGGCGATGAACTGGATCGACTTGTCCACCAGGTCCTCGCTGAGGTGGTAACCCTCCTCGGGCGTCGCCGGCGGCTCCACCTGGTGGTTGTCGTAGACCAGGTCCGGGTGCCACTGGCTGGTGTCGCCGCCGAGGAACCCGTAGTAGCGCTCGAACCCGCGGGCCAGCGGCCACCGGTCGTACGGGCCTGCGGCGGTCTCCTGGTTGCTGGGTGTCAGGTGCCACTTGCCGACCATGAAGGTGTTGTAGCCGTGGCCGAGGAGCATCTCCGAGAGCATGCCGTTCTCGAACGGCATGACCCCGTTGTAGCCGGGAAACCCGGTTGCGAACTCGGTGATGCACGCCATGCCGTTGCTGTGGTGATTGCGCCCGGTCACGATGCACGACCGGCTCGGCGAGCACAGCGCGGTGGTGTGCATGTTGTTGAACCGAAGGCCGTCGGCCGCGAGCGCGTCGAACGTCGGCGTCTCGATCGGGCTTCCGTAGCAGCCGAGGTGGCCGAACCCGGTGTCGTCGAGAACGACCATCACCACGTTGGGCGTGCCCGCCGCAGCGCGGGTCGGCTTCGGCCACGCAGGCGACGACTCGTCCGTCGTCCTGCCGATCGTGCCGGGGAACGGCCCCCCGGACGCGTACTCGTTCAGCGCCATCAGACGCTCCCTTCTCCGGCCGAGACGCTGCACCACCCGGCACAGGTGGCACTGGTGGTTCATGCTGCCGGGCCGCCCCGATCCCGCTCAGTGCCGAACGGATCAAAGTCCCGGGACCTTTGCCGCTGACAGCGTCCCTATCGCCACTCCCCTGACGGTCCAGCCAGCTGCGAGGTGCTCAGGGGGCCCTTCCCGGCTCCGACCTTGACTCCGCCACCGTTCGCGACGACGCGGCGCCGCGCTCCCCCCATTCTCGAAGACAGCCCGACTCCCTGGCCATCGGGTCGACACCCCACACGTCGAGCGGCCGTGGTCGCGAGGACACGCAGCGGTGGGGTGTGGACTGCATCGCGCCGGGCCCACCGCTGAGCGAGGCTGGAGTCAACAGCACCCTGCTGCTCCTGCCGTGCTGAGCCTGGTCGTCACGCCCCTGCTGCACCCGAACTTCCGTGGCCTTCGAGTCGTGGTCGGGCGCATGAACACCATCGACGTCCTGGAGCCCGAGGGATCGCCACCGGAGCAGTCATCCCGGTGCTCGAGCCCGCCAGCAGTCCCACGCTCGCCACGAGCAGCGTGTCGAGTGCAGTCTGCGTGTCCATCCATGTCTCCGATCGATCTAGGCGACGGTCGGCAGGTCCAGGTGGTCGTCGGTGCCGGTGGCCGAGTGCTGCGGCACCTGGAAGCCAGTGGCCCTGACCATCGCGTCGCTCCGATCGTCAGGAGAGCTCCTCGAGCCGCTCGGCAGCGATGATCCTGCCCGCCGCCTCGATGAGGGCGAGGTGGGAGAACGCTTGGGGGAAGTTCCCGAGGTGGCGCCCGGTCTCGACGTCGAACTCCTCGGCGAAGAGCCCGAGCGGGGAGGCGACCCGCAGCAGTCGCTCCATGAGGTCGCGGGCGCGCTGGCCCTCGCCGATGACCGAGAGTGCGGACACGAGCCAGAACGAGCAGATGAGGAAGGTGCCCTCCTTGCCGGAGAGGCCGTCGTCGGTCTCCTCGGTGCGGTAGCGGAGCACGAAGCCGTTCTCGGTCAGCTCGTCGGCGACGGCCAGCACCGTGGCCCGCAGGCGCTCGTCGTCGGGCGGCAGGAACCCGAAGACGGCGGCCAGCAGGGTGGAGGCATCCAGTGCGTCGGTGTCGTAGTGCTGGCGCAGCGCCCCCCGGTCGTCGACGCCGTGAGCCAGGATGTCCGCCTTGATCTCGTCGGCGGTGGCACGCCAGGCGGCCTTCAGGTGCGGGTCACCGCGGATCTCGGCGAGCTGCGACGCGCGATCGAGGGCGACCCACCCCATCAGCTTGGAGGACACGTAGTGCTGGGGTGCCCCTCTGGCCTCCCAGATCCCCTGGTCGGGCTCGCGCCACACCTCGGTGGCGCACTGCGCCTGCGACTGCACGACCGGCCACAGCCGCCTCGGCAGGCGCTGGCTGCGCCGGGTGTGCAGGAGGACCGAGTCCAGCACCGCACCGAAGACGTCGTTCTGGAGCTGGTCGAATGCCCCGTTGCCGATGCGCACGGGCCGGGCACCCGCGTAGCCGGACAGGTCGTCACGCGTGGACTCGGTCAGGTCGCGGCGGCCGTCGATGCCGTACATGATCTGGAGTCCCCCGGTCTCGGTGGGCTCGAGGTCGGCGACGAACTGCATGAACTCGTCGGCCTCCCAGTCCAGGTTCAGGAAGTGGAGCGCCTGCAGCGTGAAGGTCGTGTCGCGCATCCAGGTGTAGCGGTAGTCCCAGTTGCGCTCCCCGCCGGGCGTCTCCGGCAGCGACGTCGTCAGCGCGGCCACCGTCGCGCCGGTCGGCATGTAGGTGAGGCCCTTGATCGTGAGGGCCGAGCGCTGGAGCGGGTCGCGCCAGCGGTGGTCGGGCATCCTCGCCCGACCCAGCCACGTCCGCCAGAAGCGCGTGGTGGCGTCCAGGCGTGCGCTGGCGTCCACGACGTCGGCGGGCACGGACGCCGACGCGGCCCACGACAGGACGCAGTAGCACTCGTCTCCGGCCGAGAGCACGTGCCGAGCACGCACCCGGTTGCCCTCGACGCCGAGCCGGAGATCGGTCTGCAGCCGCACCGTGTGGCCGGCGCCGCTGGCGTTCGCGGCGTGCCGGCCGTCCCCCACCGGCGCCCACTCTGCCGGTGTCCGTCCGTAGTCGAACGCCGGCTCGCAGACGAGCTCGATCTCGACGGACCCCGCCAGGCAGCGGACCGTGCGCACGAGGAGGTGGTCCGCGTCGTCGTCAGCGGGGGGACGGGTGTGCGGCGTGACCTCGTCCTCGACCTCCTGGGGGCCCATCGTCAGGGCGTCTCGGACCTCCACCCAGCCGGACGGCGTCTTCCACGTCGTCGACAACACGTTCGATCCCGGCTCGTACACCCGCGCCGTCGGGTGGTCGATCCCGAAGGGACCGAGCCTGAAGTAGCCGGCCTCACGGTCGAGGAGCGTGCCGAAGACGCTGGGCGAGTCGAAGCTGGGGACGCACAGCCAGTCGACGGCGCCGTCGGGTGCCACCAGGGCACCGGTGTGGCAGTTGGACAGGAACGCGTAGTCCGCGATGGGCGGGAACGGGGACGGCGCCGCCGCGCTGCGGCTCTTCTCCGCCGTCATGACGACACCCACGGGGTGTGCCAGCCGCCGTGCTCCGCGGTCAGCGCGTCAGCCTCCGCGGGACCCCACGAGCCGGGCCGGTACGGGTGGACCGGAGGGGGCGAGTCGAGCAGCGGCTGCATGATCCGCCAGGTCTCCTCCACGCCGTCCTGCCGGGTGAAGCGGGTGCTGTCACCGACGAGGGCCGCGCTCAGCAGCACCTCGTAGGGGGTGGCGCCTTCCCCTCCTTGAGCGGCGAACTCCATGTCGAGGTCGATCCGGCCGACCGCCGCGATGTCGGTCCGTCGCGCGTCCAGGATCAGCCTGACCCCGGTCGCCGGGTCCAGCTTCACCACGACCTGGTTCGCCTCGGTGTGCGGGCCGATCAGCCCGAACCCCAGCGGAGGAGGGCGCTTGAACACCACCCTCAGCTCGGTCTGGGTGACCGGCAGACGCTTCCCGGTCCGGATGAAGAACGGGACGCCCGACCACCGCCAGTTCTCGATCTCGAGACGCATCGCAGCGAAGGTCTCGGTGGTGGAGTCCGCGGCGACTCCGTCGATGCCCTGGTACCCGTCGTACTGACCACGCACGTAGTGGGCCGGGTCCGCCTCGACGACGGAGTGGAACAGGGCCACCTGGGCGTTCTTGACGGTCTGCGGATCCCCGCGCGACGGCGCCTCCATCGCCGCCGCGGCCACGACCTGCATCAGGTGGTTGACGACGACGTCGCGCATCGCTCCCACGGGATCGTAGAAGTGACCCCGGTCCTCGACGCCGAAGCTCTCGGCCATGTTGATCTGCACGCACGACACGTAGTTGCGGTTCCACACCGGCTCCAGGAGGGCGTTGGCGAACCGGAGGTGGAGGATCTCGCCCAGCCCCATCTTCCCCAGGTAGTGGTCGATCCGGTAGAGCTGCGACTCGTCGATGTAGCGATGCAGCTCCGCGGCCAGCTCCCGGGCCGACGCCTGGTCGTGCCCGAACGGCTTCTCCACCACCACGCGGGCCGAGCGCGTCAGGTCCGCCGCGGCCAGCTGGCCGACCACGGTGCCGAACAGGAACGGCGGGATCTCCAGGTAGAAGACCGGGCACTCGGTGCCTTTGATCGCGTCCCCCACCAGCTGGTAGGTGGCCGCGTCGGTGAAGTCGCCGTGGACATAGGCGAGCCTGGCGGCGAGGCGGTCGAACACGCCCTCGTCGAGGTCCTCGCCCGTGCTCTGGATCGACTCCCGGGCGCGCGCCACGAGCTGGTCCGTCGTCCAGTCGTCGACCGCCACCCCCACGATCGGGCAGTCGAGCAGTCCACGGCGCTCCAGGCGGTACAGGGACCGGAACGTCATCACCCTCGCGAGGTCGCCGGTGATCCCGAAGATCACCAGGACGTCCGCGGGCCTCTGCATGCTCGTGTGCTGCCCCTGGTCGGACGTGTTCTCCATGCTCGTTCCTCCCGGTCGCTGGGCTGTCACACGAGAGCGAAGCATCTGACCCGACCGGCGGTCCTCACCCTCGCGGGGTGAGTAGGCGGCGCGTCGGACGCGGGCGGAAATCACCCGAGCCGGATGAGGACGCCTGCTCGCGACGGGCGCACCGTCGAGATGACTCGCACCCGACGCGGGGCCAGCGGCCCCGCAGGACCGGAGACCGCGTATGACCGAGGACAAGCACTACGACGTCGTGATCATCGGGACGGGAGCCGGTGGCGGCACCCTCGGCCACCGGCTCGCGACGAGCGGCGCGAAGGTGCTGTGGCTCGAACGCGGGCCCTTCCTGCCGCGAGAGCGCGACAACTGGGACACCGATGCGGTGTTCGTCCGTGGCAAGTACCTCGCGCACGAGGTCTGGTACGACGACCGCGGCCGGGAGTTCCAGCCCGAGGTCAACTACTACGTGGGCGGCAACACCAAGTTCTACGGCGCGGCCCTGTTCCGGCTGCGTCCGGAGGACTTCGGCGAGCTTCGCCACCACGGAGGCATGTCGCCCGCCTGGCCTGTGTCCTACGACGACATGGACCCCTACTACACCCGGGCCGAGCACCTCTACCGCGTGCACGGCCAGCACGGCGAGGACCCGTCCGAGGGACACGCGAGCGCGCAGTACGCGCATCCTCCCGTCGCCCACGAGCCCCGCATCCAGCAGCTGAACGACGACCTGGAGAAGCTCGGTCTCCACCCGTTCCACCTGCCCATCGGCGTCGACCTGACCGAGTCCGCCCCGGGCCGGGCCGACCGCGCCAGCGGGTGCATCCGGTGCGACCGGGTGGACGGGTTCCCCTGCCTGCTGGACGCCAAGTCGGACGCCCAGGTGATCTGCGTCGACCCGGTCCTGTCCCGCGACAACGTGACGCTCGTGACCGGCGCGCACGTCCAGCGGCTCGAGACGGACGCCTCCGGCCACACCGTCACCGGGGTCGTCGCGACCCTGGACGACGGGTCCGAGACCACGTTCACCGGCGACGTCGTGGTGGTCGCCTGCGGGGCGGTGAACTCGGCCGCACTGCTGCTCAGGTCCCGTAGCGATCGCCACCCTGACGGCCTGGCCAACAGCTCGGGCGTGGTCGGACGGCACTACATGCGGCACAACAACGTCGCCCTGATGGCCGTCTCGCTGGAGCCGAACCCGACCCGGTTCCAGAAGACGTTGGCGATGAACGACTGGTACCTGGGTGCCGACGACTGGGAGTTCCCCCTCGGTGGGATCCAGATGCTCGGCAAGTCCGACCCCCAGGAGATCCGGGCGCAGGCGCCACGATGGGCGGGCAAGGTGTCCCCCGGCATGCCCTTCGAGGTGCTGGCCCACCACGCCGTCGACTTCTGGTTGTGCGGCGAGGACCTGCCGCAGCCGCAGAACCGGGTCACCGTGGACCGTGACGGCGCGGTCACGCTGTCCCTCGACGAGAAGAACAACGGGGAGGGGGTACAGCGGCTGCGCCACAAGCTCGACGGCATGCTCGGCGAGCTGGGGATGCACAAGCACCATCTGCTGGACCGGAGCCTCTACCTGCACAAGAGCATGCCGATCGGCGCGACGGCCCACCAGGCGGGCACCGTCCGCTTCGGGCACGATCCCGCCTCGAGCGCCCTCGACGTCAACTGCAAGGCCCACGACCTCGACAACCTCTACGTGGTCGACACCAGCTTCTTCCCCAGCATCGGGGCGGTGAACCCGTCGCTGACCGCCATCGCCAATGCCCTGCGGGTCGGCGACCACCTCATCGAGCGCCTCGCCCGGGACGAGAGCCATGACCACCAGCACTGACCCGGTCGCGTCGGCGGACCCTGCCGTCTCCCCTTCCCGCCATCGCGTCGTCATCGTCGGAGGCGGCTTCGGGGGACTCTTCGCCGCGAAGTTCCTGCGCCGCGTGCCGGTCACGGTGACGCTGGTCGACAGCAGGAATCACCACCTCTTCCAGCCGTTGCTCTACCAGCTGGCAACGGGCATCCTCTCGGCGGGCGAGGTGGCACCCCCGATCCGTGACGTGCTGCGGCGCCACTCCAACGTGACGGTCGAGATGGCCACGGTCGACGGTGTCGACCTGGAGGGGCGCACCGTCACCGCCCGGAGGCCGGACGACACCGCCTGCACCTACGAGTACGACACCCTCATCGTCGCCGCGGGAGCCACCCAGTCGTACTTCGGCCACGACGAGTTCGCGCGGTTCGCACCCGGCATGAAGACCATCGACGACGCCCTGGAGCTGCGGGGTCGCATCTTCGGCGCCTTCGAGATGGCCGAGAACGAGACGGATCCTGCGGCGCGGGACGCGTGGCTCACCTTCGTCGTGGTGGGTGGCGGTCCGACCGGCGTCGAGGTCGCGGGCCAGATCGCGGAGCTCTCGCGCTCGGGGCTCACCGGCAACTTCCGCCGGATCGACCCGTCCTGCGCGACGATCGTCCTCGTCGACGGAGGCAAGGAGATCCTGGCCTCGTTCGGGGACCGGCTCTCCGAGAAGGCGGCGCGTGAGCTGCGGCGACTGGGGGTGACGATCCGTACCGGCACCGTGGTCACCGAGGTGGACGCCTCCGGCGTCGAGCTGCGGACGGCGGACGGGTCCACGGAACGGGTTCTCGCCCGGACCAAGATCTGGGCCGCCGGTGTGGCGGCCTCGCCCCTGGCCGCCCTGCTGGCCGAGGCGAGCGGAGCAGACTGCGACCGGGCGGGTCGGATCCACGTGCGCGAGGACTGCACCCTGCCCGGGCATCCCGAGGTGTTCGCGATCGGCGACATGATGGCGCTCCACGACCTTCCGGGTGTCGCCGAGGTCGCCATGCAGTCCGGCATCCATGCCGCGAACACGATCAAGCGCCGCCTCCGCGGCCAGGCGGCAGCGCCCTTCACCTACCGCGACCTCGGGAGCATGGCGACCGTCTCCCGCTTCCATGCGGTGGTGAGCTTCAAGGGAGTCCGAATGTCCGGGTTCGCCGGCTGGTTGATGTGGCTCGTCGTGCACATCACCTTCCTGACCGGCTTCAGGAACAGGCTCACGGCGATGTTCCACTGGCTCGGCACCTTCGCGGCCGGTGGCCGGGCGGAGCGCACGATCACGGTTCGCCAGGTGGTCGGCCGAGTGGCCCTCGACGACGCGAGGTCCGCACCGGGCCCGTCGAGCCGCACCGGGACTGACCACGGGGACGAGCAGTGATGCCGGACGCCCTGGCCGTGGTGGCCCTCGCCGTCGACCCGGTGCCGTGGGCCCGCTCGCAGATGGCGTTCACGCTGGCGTTCCACATCATCCTGGTGCCGTTGGGGGTGTCGTGGTCGGTGATGGCCCTGATCGCCAACTACCGGGGGATCAAGCGCAACGACGCGGACGCGATGCTGCTCGCGCAGCGCTGGTCGAAGTACATGGCCGTCACGTTCGCGGTGGGTGCGGTGACCGGGACGGTGCTGTCCTTCGAGTTCGGCCTGTTGTGGCCCAGGTTCATGGGGCAGTGGGGCGCGGCGTTCGGAGTGCCCTTCGCCTTCGAGGGGATCTTCTTCTTCACCGAGGCCGTGTTCATCTCCATCTACATCTTCGGGTGGCGCCGGCTGAGGCCGTGGACCCACTTCTGGACCGGGGTGCCCATCGCGGTCGCCGGCGTCTTCGGCAGCATCTCGGTGGTGGCGGCCAACGCCTGGATGAACTCCCCCCAGGGCGTCACTCTCGACTCGTCCGGCACCGTCACCGACGTCGACCCGATGGGCGTGATCTTCAACGACGCGATGCCGCTGATGGCGGCCCACATGGTGGTGGCGGCGTACCTCGTGGGCGGCTTCATGGTCGCCTCGGTGTACGCGGTGGGGATGCTGCGGGGGCGGACCGACCACTACCACCGGACCGGCTTCGTCATCGCCTTCACGGTCGCGGCGATAGCCACACCCGTGCAGATGGGCGTCGGTGACGGTCTGGCGCGCTGGGTCTACGACAACCAGCCCACCAAGTTCGCCGCGATCGAGATCGTGCCCAAGACCAGCAGCGACGTGCCGGAGGTGCTCTTCGGACACCTCGACTCCCAGGGCGAGGTGGTCGGCGGGCTCCCGATCCCGGGCCTGGCGTCGATCCTCTCCGACCCCGGCACCGGTCGGTCGACCGTCATCCAGGGTCTCGACGAGACACCCGCGGCGGACCGCCCGACCAACCGCCAGGTCAACGTGACCCACCTCGCCTGGGACCTGATGATCGGCCTCGGCACGCTGCTGTTCCTGCTGACCCTGTGGTGGTGGGCGACGTGGATCTTCCGTAGGGACATGCCTCGTAGCAAGTGGTTCCTGCGGGCCACGGCAGCATCCGGCGTGGTCGCGGTGATCACGATGGAGGCGGGCTGGACGGTCAGCGAGGTCGGACGGCAGCCATGGATCGTCTACGAGAAGATGAAGGTCGAGGACGCCGCCACCGCCAACACCGGCATCTGGATCACCTTCATCGGCGTCATCGTCCTCTACCTCGGCCTCGGCATCACCACGATCCTCGTGCTGCGGCAGATGAGCCGCCGGTTCCGGGAGGGCGGGCGCAGCGGCGAGACCGACGTGCCGTACGGGCCGAACGCGCCCGACCCCTCCTCGCCCGCGGACGAGGAGGTTCCGGTCTGATGGCCACCGCCGCTGCCATCATCCTGTTCGTGGCGATCATGGCCTACGCCGTCTTCGGCGGCGCGGACTTCGGGGCCGGGTTCTGGGACCTCGTGGCCGGGGGGACGAAGCGGGGCGGGCGGCCCCGCGAGGTCATCGACCACGCCATCGCGCCGGTCTGGGAGGCCAACCACGTCTGGCTGATCTTCGTCTTCGTCGTCCTGTGGACCTGCTTCCCCGAGGCGTACGCGTCCATCACCCTGACGTTGTTCGTCCCGCTGACCCTCGCCGCGCTGGGCATCGTGCTCCGAGGCGCCGGCTTCGCGTTCCGCAAGGCGGTGCTCGCGACCCGGGACCGCCGCAACTTCGGCGCGGCCTTCGCGCTCTCGTCGGTGCTGGTGCCCTACTGCCTCGGCGCCATGGTCGGCGCCATCGCGTCGGGTCGGGTCCCGAGCGGCGGCAAGGCCGGTGATCCCTGGGACAGCTGGGTCAATCCGACGTCCATCGTCGTCGGGCTGCTGGTGGTGTGCCTGGACGCCTACCTCGCCGCGTTCTTCCTGGTCCGCGACGCCGACCGGCTCTCCGACGAGGCGATGGTCGCCTACTTCCGGCGGCGCGCGAGCGTTGCGGCGGTCGCCGCCGGTGTGGCGGCCGCGGCCGGGATCGTCGTCCTGCACCGTGACGCCGAGTACCTGTTCGACGGGCTCACCTCGAGGGCCCTGCCTGTGGTCATCGTCTCGGCAGCGTCCGGCGTGGCTGCCCTCGTGCTGGTCGCCCGCGGCATCCGTCGGGGCGCCCGCCTGGCCGCCGTCGGGGCCGTCGCAGCCGTGATCCTGGCGTGGGGCGTGGCGCAGTGGGACTACCTGCTCCCCACGTCTCTCACGGTCTCGCAGGCCGCAGCACCGACGGGCACCATCACCGCGGTGCTGGTCGCCACCGGGCTCGCGGCAATCCTCATCGTGCCGGCGTTCGTGCTGCTCTACGCACTCGACCAGAAGTCGTTGCTGCCCGAGGAGGGCATGCCCGAGCCCGTGGCCGGACGGACATCGCCATGACCCCGGGAGGGCTCGGATGACGCAGCCGCGGGCCGCCGGGGGCGCCGGACCTGCGGATCGCGCCGGCGGGCCCGCTCAGCCCGCGGGGCCACCGCCGATGGACCCGATCGCGGTCATCCGGTCGCGGCCCTACCTCATGGCCCTCGCGCTGGCCGCGATCCTGGGCGTCCCGATCTCGGCCGTCGCCTACGGCTTCCTGGCACTGGTCGGGGCGACCCAGGAGTTCCTGTTCGTCGACCTGCCCCAGGACGTCTTCACGGGGAGCACCCCGGCGTGGTGGCCGGTGCCGTGGTTGGTCCTCTGCGGGCTCCTGACCGGGGCGACGATCCGCCACCTGCCCGGCAACGGCGGCCACTCACCGGCGTTCGGCTTCACGACCGGAGGAGGCCCGCCCGTCGACCGGGACCTGCCGGCCGTCGTGCTCGCCGCGTTCGCCACGCTCAGCCTGGGCGCTGTCCTGGGTCCCGAGGCACCCCTCATCGCCATCGGCGGCGGGCTCGGCGCGCTGACGGTGCACCTGCTGAGGAAGGACGCGCCGCCCATGGCGCTGACGGTCATGGCGTCGGCCGGCAGCTTCGCGGCCATCAGCACCCTGTTCGGGTCCCCCATCCTGGGCGCGTTCCTCATCATGGAGGCCGCCGGCATCGGTGGCATGACGCTCAGCCTCGTGGCACTGCCGGGACTGCTGGCCTCCGGCATCGGTGCACTGGTCTTCGTCGGGCTGGACGACTGGACCGGGCTCGGGAGCTTCTCGCTGGCCCTCACCTCGGTGCCGCCGGCCGTGGGCCCGACACTCGCCACCATGGGTTGGGCCGTGGCCATGGGGGCGGTCGGCGCGCTGCTGGGCTGGTTGATCCGCTGGACAGGGCTCTCGCTGCGCCCCCTCGTGCACGTGAACCGCGTCGTGGTGACCGCCGGTCTCGGCCTGCTCATCGGCCTCACCGCGATGGCCTACCAGCTCATCTCGGACCGCAGCTTCACCGAGGTGCTGTTCTCCGGCCAGAGCGCACTCCCCGCGGTGGTCGACCAGGCGGCCGACTACTCCCTCGGGGTGCTGCTCCTGCTGGCGGTGTGCAAGACACTGGTCTACGGGCTGTCCCTCAGCGCCTTCCGCGGCGGGCCTGTCTTTCCTGCGATGTTCATCGGCGCCGTTCTCGGCATCGCGGCGAGCGGCCTGCCCGGGATGAGCCTCGCGCCGGCGATCGCCATGGGCATCGGTGCGATGTGCACCGCCATGCTGCGCCTGCCCATGACGTCCGCCCTCCTGGCCACCCTGCTCCTCGGCACCGACGGCGTGTCGGTCACCCCCCAGGTCGTCGTCGCCGTGGTCGTGGCGTTCGTGCTGACCTACATCCTGCCGAGCCCGGCTCCGGAGGTCCGCTCACCCCAGCACGCGTGAGCCAGCGACCGATCGCCACACGCACCACCATGATCGAGGGTTCGTCGAGCACGACGCCGCGACCCTGGTGGCACACCACCGTGCTGGCGGTCCCGAGGTCGATTCCGAAACCACTCATGGGGGACCTCCTGCGAGAGACTCGGCCTGGTCCACGGTGTGCCGCGACGGGGTCCGGCGGCACGGGCCCCTGGTCCCGTGACCGCCTGCGTGCGACACGTGCTCACGCGGGAGCGACCCGGCTCATCCGCGCGGGGTGACCCGGCCGGGCGTGGGCGCCCGGACACTCGAGGCAACGTCGAAGGAGCTGAGGCACACGATGCGAGGCAGGCGACAGGAACGGCGCGAGGAACGGCGCGAGGAACGCGCGGCGAGGACCGCGTGCACTACCGGATGCGACAGCAGCTCGTGTCCATCGGCGACGACTACTGGATCGAGACCGACAGCGGCGAGCGCGCCTTCAAGGTGGACGGCAAGGCGCTGCGCATGCGCAAGACATTGGTGTTCGAGGACGCGGACGGCCACGAGCTCGCCAAGATCCAGGAGAAGATGCTCCGCATCAAGGACGCCATGGAGATCGAGAACGCCGACGGCGACCGGGTCGCCATGGTCAAGAAGGCACTGATCAGCCCCCTGCGCGAGCGGTGGAAGGTCGAGGTCGAGGACGGTCCGGACCTGGACATCCAAGGAAACCTCGTCGACCACGAGTACACCTTCAGCCACGACCACGACACCGTGGCGACCGTCTCCAAGCAGTGGTTCCGCGTCGCCGACACGTACGGCGTGGAGGTCGCGCCGGACCAGGACCCGGTCCTGATCCTCGCCGCCACCGTCGCGCTGGACTCGATGAGCCACGAAGGACGGTGACGCCCGCGCGGGGGGGCGTTCGAACCCTCCGGCTGTCCGGGCGGGCTACCCGAGTTTCGCCGGGTCGTCTTCTTCCCACGCGCCTGGTGCTCGAGCAGCTGCTCGGCTGGACCGAGGACTGCGCCTCGATGACCCTGGCCGACCTCGAGCGGGACGATCCTGCGGCGCTGGCGGACGCACGGAAGCGAGTCCTGCACCTGGCCCGGCCACCGGCCGCCAGCCCACTCCCCGGCTATCTCGGGTGAGCGACGCTGACGTGCCCCTGCGGCGGGTGGACCACACCGTCGGCTGAGGACCGGAGATCGTCACGAGCCGCCGGAACCGGGCCATCGGCCCCTCGACCGCGCGGCCACACCCCCCGGCGCCTCCCGTCCGGCAGGTCGACCTCGAAGCGCGCACCGCCGCCCGGCTCGTCCTCCACACGCACCACACCCCCGAGTCTGGTGACATGACGGGCGACGATCGCCAGCCCCAGTCCGGCCCCCGTACGACCGCTGGTGTCGAAGCGGACGAAGCGGTCGAACACGCGGTCCCGCTGGTCGGCCGGAACACCCGGGCCGCCGTCCACCACGGCGATCCGCGTGACCCCGTCCGAGACCGCGACGCTCACCTCACGGCAGCCCCGGCCGTGGGTCTCCGCGTTCTCGACGAGGTTCACCACCACCTGTTCGAGCAGTCGCTTGTCCACATGCAGCCCCAGCCCGTTCAGCTCCGGATCGACGCGGGTGACCTGCCGTCCGGCCGTCGCGTCGGCGGCCCGGCACACCAGGTCCTGGACCCGCACCCACTCGAGATGCGTCGAGCGTCCTTCGTCGGCACGCGAGATCTCGAGCAGGTCCAGCACGAGCTTGCGGAAGCTCATCAGGTCCTCCTCGAGCAGAGCCAGGGGCTCTTCGAGGTCCGCCGGCAGGGCATGCCGCCGGTTCTGCATGACCGCCAGCGAGTTGAGCATGGTGGTCAGCGGCGTCCGCAGCTCGTGGCTGACGTCGCCGGCGAAGCGGGCGTCGGCGCGGACCCGGCTCTCCAGCCGTTCCGCCGTGCGGTTGAACGCCGACGCCAGCCCGGCGAGGTCCGGATCCTGAGGGACCGTGAGGCGGGCAGCGAGGTCGCCGTTCGCGATCGCCGCCGCCGCGGCGGTGACCTCGGTGATCGGCCGGGTCAGCCGGTGGCTGGCGACCCTGCCGAGCGCGAGCCCGAGCAGCGACGTACCGGCCGCGGCCACCAGCAGGATGACCCACAGCGTCCGCAGCGTCGCCTGCAAGGCGGTCAGCGGAAACATCTCGACGAGGGCGTCGCGGCCCCGGTCGCGGAACGGAACCGCGACGACCAGCCGGTCATCGCCGTCGACGCTCACGCGGTGGACCACGGCACCGTCGGTCCGCTCCGCTCCCAACAGCTCCGACGGGACGGGGACGTGCGCGGTCGCGGGGCTGAGGTAGCGGTTCCCGTGGAACAGCAGGACCGCGCCGCCACCCTGGGGGAACTGCAGCTCGGTCATGATCGTCCCGGGCTCCTGCTTGAGCGTGATCACCTTCGTCCTCAACAACGCCGCGTTGTCGGCGGTCTCCGCGATGGCCACGCTCTCGCGCTGCTGGTTGAGGTAGTGGGACACCACCAGCGACGCCGCCAGGGCGAAGACGACGGAGAGCAGCAGGCCCATCAGGCCGAAGGTGAGCGCGACCCGGTCCCGCAGGCCCAGCCCGGCGTGCCGGCCGGTCCTGAGTCCGGACGGCGAGCTCACGACGCGAGCCGGTATCCCAGGCCGCGGGCGGTGATCACCAGCTGCGGGTTGCCGGGGTCGCGCTCGACCTTGGTGCGCAGCCGGCGCACGTGCACGTCGACCAGTCTGCTGTCGCCGAAGTACCCGTATCCCCAGACACGCGCCAGCAGCTCCTCCCGGGTGCAGACCGCGCCGCTGGCCCGGGCCAGCTCGGTCAGCAGCCGGAACTCGGTGCGGGTGAGCGAGAGCTGCCGTCCGCCGCGGAGCACCAGGCCCTCATCCGTCCGGAGCTCGATGTCCCCGACCCGGAACCGCTGGACGCTCGGCCCCGACAGCGGTTCGACCCGACGCATGAGCGCCCGGATCCGGGCGGAAAGCTCCTTCGCCACCAGGGGCTTTGTGACGTAGTCGTCCGCGCCGGCCTCGAGGCCCGCCACCACGTCGTGGCTGTCCGTGCGCGCGGTGACCATGATGACCGCCACCTCGCTCTTCTGCCGGATCCTGCGACAGACCGTGAATCCGTCGATGTCCGGGAGCATCAGGTCGAGCAGCACGACATCGGGTGAGTCGTCCACCTTCCGCAGGCCCTCGGCGCCGGTGGCCGCCTCCGCGACCGTGTAGCCCTCGTCGCCGAGCGCCAGGCTGAGCGCTCGTCGGACCCGAGGGTCGTCCTCGACCAGGAGCACGGACCGGCTCACTCCTCCAGTATGCGCTCGGCCGGGCGGCGTGGCCCCGGTCCTTGACCGCTTTGTGACGAACCGTCACATCGCCGTGACGAGCCCCGCGCGGCGCCTTGCGAGTTCATGACGTTCGGCGGCGACGCCTTGCCGGTCGTCGCCGTACGGGCGCCTGCTTGACGTGGAGGTGGAGCCCGTCCGGAGGGCTGCCGACACGGCAGACGCGCGGCGGACCCGCACTGGGACGAGGGAGGACTCCGATGGACAGGCACACAGGCCGGCGGTCCCGGCTCGTAGCACTCGGCGCGGCGGCGATGCTCACGTTCGCTGCGTGCGGCGGCGGCTCGGGAGGTGGCAACAGCGTCAGCAGTGAAGGGTCGGCGGTCAAGGGGGGCACCCTGAACATGCTGGGCGCCGGTGACGTCGACTACATGGATCCCAACGTCTCCTACTACTCGATCGGCTACCTCGCCCTTCGGCTGTGGAGCCGCCAGCTGTTCACCTACCCCGCCACGGAGGGGCAGACGACGACCGCCGTGCCCGACATCGCCACGGAGGTGCCGAGCGCCGACAACGGCGGGATCAGCAAGGACGGCAAGACCGTCACGGTCACGCTCCGAAGCGGGGTCAAGTGGAACACCTCCCCGGAGCGCGATGTGACCGCCGACGACGTGGTCCGCGGCGTCAAGCGCACCTGCAACCCGGTGCAGCCGTTCGGCGGCCTGCCCGACTATGCGGACCTGCTCGACGGCTTCCAGGACTTCTGCGACGGCTTCGCCAAGGTGCCGGGGAACGCCGCGGCCATCAAGAAGTACGTGGAGGACACGGACCTGCCCGGCGTGGTGGCCAAGGACCCGACGACCGTGGTCTTCACCCTGACCCACCCCGCGAGCTACTTCGTCGACATGCTCACGCTGCCCGCGTTCTCCCCGGCTCCGGTGGAGGTGCTCGACTACCTGCCGGGCAGCCAGGACCTCGGGCAGCACCAGGTCTCCGACGGTCCCTACCAGATCGACAGCTGGAGCCCGACCAAGGAGATCACCTTCTCCCGGAACCCGTCCTGGGACGAGTCCACCGACGAGGTCCGCAAGGCCTACGTCGACAAGGTCGTGGTCAACGAGACCGTGACGCAGGAATCCACGCAGCAGCAGCTGCAGACCGGGACGCCTTCAGCGGACATGGAGTTCAACAACTACCCGCCGCCGTCCCAGCTCCCCGGCCTGATCGCGTCGAAGGACCCCCTGCTGAACCTCGGTGAGACGTCGTCGACCAACCCCTACATCGTCTTCAACACCGTCTCCCCGAACAACGGACAGGCGTTGCAGAAGGTGGAGGTCCGGCAGGCGCTGTCCCACGCGCTGAACCGCGACCACCTGATCCAGGTCCTCGGCGGACCGAAGATCAATCCGCCGCTCACCCACGTGCTGCCAGCCAACGTCGTCGGGTCGACAGACATCGACCCCTACCCGCACGACGGCGACAAGGCCAAGCAGCTGCTGGACCAGGCCGGGGTCTCCGACCTGACCCTCAAGTTCCTCTACCGTCCCGACTCCGAAGGCAGCCGCAAGGGATTCCAGGCCGCGCAGCAGGACCTCTCCGACGTCGGCATCAAGGTCGAGGGTGTCCCGGCGCCGACCGCCGACTTCTACACGAAGTACCTGCAGGTCCCGACGGTCGCGCAGCGCGGGGTCTGGGACCTGGCGCTGTCGGGCTGGGGCGCTGACTGGTACGGCAACTCAGCGGTGTCGTTCTTCGGACCGCTGTTCTCCGGCGAGCCGTCGTTCCCCCCGATCGGCAGCAACTTCGGGTTCTACAACAACCCCAAGGCCAACGACCTGATCCGCCAGGCGACGAGTGCTGCCACCGAGTCGGAGGCGGAGGACCTGTGGGGGCAGGCCGACCAGCAGGTGATGGAGGACGCTGCGTTCTTCCCCATCACCTCGCCGGTCCAGGCCAACTACCACGCCGAGCAGGTCCACAACACGGTCTACGTCGAGGCGATCCAGAACTTCGACCCGGCCAACGTGTGGTTGAGCGAGGACAAGCAGGGCGGCTGATCCGATGCCGCTGCTCGAGGTGAAGGACCTCAACGTCTCGTTCGCCACCGACGACGGCGTCGTGCGGGCGGTGCGGGGCATGTCCTTCGAGGTCGACCGGGGACGGACCCTGGGGATCGTGGGTGAGTCCGGTTCGGGGAAGAGCGTCTGCACGCAGACCATCACCGGACTCACCCGCGGCGCCGAGGTCCACGGCGAGGCGTGGTTCGACGGCATCGAGCTGATCGGGGCACCGTCGCGCGTGCTGCGGACGATCCGGGGCGTCCGGATCGGCATGATCTTCCAGGACCCGCTGTCCAGCCTGCACCCGGCGTACAAGGTCGGCTGGCAGATCACCGAGCTGATCCACGCCCACGACACCTTGATCAGCCGCAAGAAGGCACGGGCCCGGGCCGCGGAGCTGCTGGGCCTGGTGGGCATCCCCAGGGCCGCCGACCGGCTCGACGACTACCCGCACCAGTTCTCCGGCGGCATGCGGCAACGCGTGATGATCGCGATGGCGATGGCGCTCAACCCGGACCTCCTCATCGCCGACGAGCCGACCACCGCCCTCGACGTCACCGTGCAGGCCCAGGTGCTGGCCGTGATGCGCCGGCTCCAGGAGGAGTTCGGCACCGCGATCGTGCTCATCACCCACGACCTGGGCGTGGTTGCGGAGATGGCCGACGACGTCGTGGTGATGTACGCCGGGAAGATCATGGAGAAGGCGTCGCGCCGCGACATCTACTACCGCTACCACAACCCCTACACCGAGGGGCTGTTCAAGTCGCTGCCCGGGCAGCTGCCGACCCGGGCACGGCTGCAGTCCATCGCCGGGTCCCCGCCGAGCCTCATCAACCTGCCCACCGGGTGCCCGTTCCGGCCGCGGTGCCCCTACGCGTTCGCCACGTGCGTGGAGGACCCGCCACTGCTGCAGGTCCCCGGCGACGGCAGTCAGCACTCGGCCTGCTGGCTCCCCCGGGACGTGCTGGAGCGCGACAGGCTGCGCGGCGCGCTGCAGCCGGAGGAGGAGCCCGCATGACGTCCGCCGCCGCGTCCGACGACCCCCTGCTCGAGGCCAGGGAGGTGCACAAGCACTTCCCCGTGGGCCAGCGCAGCCTGCTCGGGCGCTACCCCGACGTGCTGCGCGCGGTCGACGGGGTGAGCCTGGAGGTGCGTCCCGGCGAGACGCTGGGGCTGGTGGGCGAGACCGGGTGCGGCAAGTCGACCCTGGCCCGTTGCCTCACCCGCCTTTACGACCTCACCGCCGGCGAGGTCTGGTTCGAGGGGCGCGACATCTCCCGGCTCACCCGCCGTGGGATGCGACCGCTGCGCCGCGAGATGCAGATGATCTTCCAGGACCCGTACGGATCGTTGAACCCGCGCCGGCGGGTCGGGTCGGTGATCGGGGACGCGTTCGCCATCCACGGCATCGACGCCGGAGAGGGTCGCAAGCGCCGGGTCAAGGAGCTGATGGAGCTCGTCGGGCTCAACCCGGAGCACTACAACCGCTTCCCGGCGGAGTTCTCCGGGGGCCAGCGACAGCGCATCGGCGTGGCCCGGGCGCTGGCGCTGCGGCCCAGGTTGATCGTGTGCGACGAACCGGTGTCCGCGCTGGACGTGTCGATCCAGGCGCAGGTGCTCAACCTGCTCGTCGACCTCCAGAGGGACTTCGACCTCACCTACGTCTTCATCACCCACGACCTGTCCGTGGTCCGGCACGTCAGCGACCGGATCGCGGTGATGTACCTGGGCAAGGTGGTCGAGACGGCGCCCACCCAGCAGATCTTCACCTCGCCCCGGCACCCGTACACCCGGGCGCTGCTGTCCGCCCGGCCGCCGGCCGACCCGGACAGCGCGGACAGCCGCGAACGCATCGTCCTCGTCGGCGACATGCCGTCGCCTGTGCACCCACCCTCGGGCTGTCGCTTCCACACCCGGTGCCCCAAGGCGCAGCGCGACTGCACGAACGAGGTCCCCCCGCTGGCGCCGGTCCTCGACGACGCGCCCGAGCACCGGACGGCGTGCTTCCACCCGTTGCGGCTGGGTGAGGACCTGGCCGCATCGAGACCCCAGATCGAGGAGACCGTGCTCAACGAGGTCCCGGAGGAGAGCACATGACCGTGCAGCCGGGGCTCGTCCTCGAGATCGAACCACCCACCGTGATCGAGGGCCGCGGTCCGTGGCAGCTGGCGTGGCGGCGGCTGCGTCGCGACAAGGTGGCGATGGTCTCGCTGGGCGTGATCGTGCTGATCGCGCTGCTGGCGCTCGCCGCACCGCTCTTCGTCCACCTCACCGGCCACCCGCCGAACAAGCAGTACCCGGACGGCCTGACCGTCGACGGCCTGCCGCAACCACCGAGCTCCACCTTCTGGTTCGGCACCGACGACCTGGGCCGCGACGTGCTGGTCCGCACCGTCTACGGCGCCCGGGTGTCGCTGGCGGTCGGCGTGGTCGCCACCCTGCTGACGGTGATGGTGGGCGTGGTGGTGGGCATCGCGGCCGGCTTCCTGGGTGGCATCGTCGACACCGTGCTGGCCCGGCTGGTCGACGTCGTGCTGTCCATCCCGTTCCTGCTGGTCGCCATCGCCCTGGTCTCCATCACCGGGCCCGGCCTGACCATCACGGTCCTGGTGATCGCGTTCTTCAGCTGGGCGTCCGTGGCCAGGATCGTGCGCGGCCAGGTGCTCTCGATCAAGGAGCGGGAGTACGTCGAGGCGGCCCGGTCGCTCGGCGCCGGCGACACCCGCATCATGTTCGTCGAGATCCTGCCCAACGTGCTGGCGCAGGTGATCGTCTACACCACGCTGCTCATCCCGGTGGTCATCGTCGTCCAGGCGACCCTGTCGTTCCTCGGTCTGGGCCTGGCACCCCCGACCGCGGACTGGGGCGGGATGATCGCCGAGTCGCAGGCCTACTACCAGACGTCCTGGTGGTTCCTGGCCGCTCCCGGCCTGGCGCTGCTGATCACCACGCTGGCCTTCAACCTGTTCGGGGACGGCGTCCGGGACGCGGTGGATCCCCGGGCCGACCGCACGATGGCGAAGTGAGGTCGAGATGGCCAGGTTCCTCCTCGTCCGGGTCCTCAACGGCGTCATCGTGCTGTGGCTGGTGTCGATGGCCGTCTTCGCGCTGTTCTTCGTCGCGCCCAGCAACGTGGCCCGCACGCTCGCCGGCCGCCAGGCGACCCCGGAGACGATCGCGGCGATCAACGACCGGCTCGGGCTCGACCAGCCGGTCTGGAAGCAGTACCTCGACTTCGTCGGCAACCTGCTGCACGGAGACCTGGGCTACGACTACTACTACCAGCTCTCGGTCACCCACATCATCCGGGAGGCGCTGCCGATCACGCTGTCGCTGGCGCTCGGGGCCGCGATCATCTGGCTCGTGCTCGGCGTCTTCAACGGTGTCATCTCCGCGGTGTTCCCGCGCACCTTCGCCGACCGCGGCCTGACGGTCTTCGCCCTCTTCTTCTACTCGTTCCCCACCTTCCTGCTGGCCCTGGTCCTCCTCTACTTCTTCTACTTCAAGCTCACCAGCAACGGGCACGCGTGGTTCCCCGCCGGCGGCTACGCGCCGCTCAGCGAAGGACTCTGGCCGTGGGCCAACCACCTGATCCTGCCCTGGCTCGCGCTCGCCCTCGTCTCAGCCGCGGCGTACACCCGGCTCACCCGCGCCTCGATGCTGGACGTGCTCGGCGAGGACTACATCAGGACCGCGCGGGCCAAGGGACTCTCCGACAGCCGCGTGGTGGTCCGGCACGGGCTGCGCAGCGCGATGACACCGGTGGTCACCCAGTTCGGCATCGACCTGGGCCAGCTCATCGGAGGGGTCGTAGTCACCGAGACGGTGTTCAGCCTCCCCGGGCTGGGCAAGACCTCCATCGACGCCATCCGGCAGCAGGACCTGCCCGTGATCATCGGGGTCGTGCTGTTCGCCGCCGCGGCCGTCGTGGTCTCCAACATCGTCGTCGACATCATGTACGCCGTCCTGGACCCGCGCGTGCGCATCCACTGACGAGCCGCCGCCGTGGCGGGCCGGCGTCGCGGTCGAGGCGTCGATCACCTGTCCCTGCGCACATGCGAAAGGCCCTCACAGTCAGACTGTGAGGGCCTCTCGGATGTGTAGCGGGGGACGCCGCAGGCCTGCGATCCCCGGGTTGACCGTCGCCACTCCCCCGCGGCCGTCAGCGTGTGCCCTGGGATCTGCCACCCGTCGCTCATGACCGGATCGAACCACACTGCTCGTCCTTCTTGGGCCTGGGCAGCACGACGGACCGGGTGAGGAGAGGTCGCGTACGTCGGGTGGTCAGCGGCGCCGCAGAGCCAGTCCGAGCCAGGTGAACCAGAGGATGAGTCCCAGCCCGAAGATGGAGGTCGCGGTGTCGGCGGCGGCCGGGAAGACGGTGGCCATGCCGACGGTCGCGAGGCCGAGCGCCAGACCTCCGAGCGGGGCCGAGAGGGCGCGGGTGCGCAGGACGGCGACTCCGACCGCGGCTGCCCAGAGTGCGCCGGCGACCTCGATGCCGCCGCCGAGGGCGTCCTGGATGACGCTGGTGGAGACCCAGGTGCTGAGGGCGAGGTCGGGGTCCTGCGCCTGCAGGGTCACTGCGGCGTGCTGGCCGACGAGCGCGATGCTTCCGCTCGCGATGAGCAGACCGGACCAGATCAGGCCGAATGCGGCGGAGATCCGGGCCAGTGCGGGTGCCGGCGCCAGACGCTGGGCGACACCGAGTGACACCAGTGCCATCGCAGCCCCGCCGAGGAGGTAGAGCACGAAGTACCAGGCGGCCAGCTCGCCCTGGTGGTCGCGGAGGAAGTCCAGCGACGCTGCGGGGTCGCCCACGGGAGACGTGAAGCCGCGGGGAAGGAGGTAGACGACCATCGCGAGGAAGCCGACGACGTAGGTGCCGGCGACCACCTGGGCGGCAGTACCGGCCGCGCGGATCAACGGTGCCGACGTCGCGGTGGGCGCCGGCGTGGCCGCGGTAGGGACTGCCGTGGTGGGGGCGGTCGTGGTGGATGCGGAGGGACCGGTGGTGGAGGTGAGTCGTGTCATGTCCTTCACCCTGCTCGGATCGGCGCGGGACCACATCGGAGCCGAGGCCGCCTTCGTCTCGTCCTCGAGGCCAACCCGGACTGGCCCCAGGTACCGTCCGGCCAACGTGTTCTGCATCTACGCTGAGGTGATGGGCCGAGGTTGGCTACAAGCACTGTGGGACGAACCGCGGGCGGTCGCGCCGCCGGGGACGGCGTGGTGGGACCGGGCCCTGGTCGCCGGCCTGGTCCCGCTGACAGCGCTGGAGGCCGGCCTCCGTACCGACGTGGTGTGGCCGCTCTGGCACGCGGCGTGGGCGCTGGTCTGTGTCGCTGCGCTGTGGTGGCGGGCCCGTCATCCGCTGGCGATGCTCGTCCTCGCCTTCGGGGCCCAGACGGTGGCCGGAGTGGTCCCTGCGCTGGCCGGAGAGCCCCACAGCGTCCTCGACGTCACCGCGGTCGTGCTGTTGCTCGCCTACTCGTTGGGCCGGTGGGCCAGCGGCCGGGGCGTGGTGGCGGGCTGCGTCTTCCTGCTCGTGGCACATCTGGGCCGGGAGCCGCTGTACGACTCCAGCGGCGCGTCGATGCTGCTCGGCGTCGGGGCGTTGATGCTGCCGGTCGCCCTCGGCGCCCTGGCCCGGTTCTGGGCTGCTTCGCAGGTGCGAGGACGCGAGGAGATCCGGGAGCGGGAGCGGGAGCGGCTGGCGCGCGACCTGCACGACACCGTGGCGCACCACGTGTCGGGCATCTTGATGCAGGCGCGGGCGGCGAAGGTCAGAGGTCGGACCGACCCGGCCGCCGCCGTCGAGGCGATCGACGGGATGGAGGCCGCGGCCAGGCAGACTCTTGAGGACATGCGCGCGATGGTGGCGGTGCTGCGTGAGCGCGACGGGGAGGACGAGGGTGCCGGTCGGACTCCGACGTACGGGGTGAGGGACATCCCACGGCTGGCTCAGGACCACGGGGAGGGCCCGCGGGTGGTCGTCCAGACCTTCGGCGACGTCGAACGGCTGCCGGCGCCGATCGGGTCGGCGCTCTTCCGCGCCGCGCAGGAAGCGGTGACCAACGCCCGGCGTCACGCTGTGGGCCCCACCGTGGTGGCGATCGACCTCGCCCGCGACAGGGACCTGGTGCGGCTGCGAGTGCACGACGACGGCCGACGGGCCGCGCCCGCAGGTGGACGACGAGCCAGCCCTTCCTACGGTCTGGCCGGCATGCGAGAGCGGATCTCCCTCGTGGGCGGGGCCGTGCAGGCCGGGCCGGACCCTGCCGGTGGATGGACTGTCGAGGCCACGGTTCCGATCACCTTGGGCGCGAGGAAGTGAACCAGATGGCGGCTCCGGTGCGGCTCCTGATCGCCGACGACCAGGACATGGTCCGCGTCGGCCTGGCGACCATCCTCGACGCGGAACCTTCGATCGAGGTGGTCGGGCAGGCGCGCGACGGTCGTGAGGCCGTGGAGCTCGTCAGGACGCTGCGGCCCGACGTGTGCGTGTTCGACATCCGGATGCCGGTCCTGGACGGCATCGAGGCCACCCGCCAGGTCGCCGGGCCCGAGGTCGACGACCCGGTCCCGGTCATCGTCATCACGACGTTCGACCAGGACGAGTACGTCTACGACGCCTTGCGTGCCGGCGCCCGTGGCTTCCTCCTCAAGGACGCCGACCCCGACCTGCTCGCCCGCGCCGTACGGTCCGCAGCGGCCGGCGACGCGCTCATCGCTCCAGCGGTGACGGCGCGGCTCCTGGCCACCTTCGCATCGTCGCGGGTCGGCTCGGTGGCTGAGCCCATCGACCCGCTGACCCCGCGCGAGGAAGCAGTCCTCGACCTGGCCGCCGCCGGTCGGACGAACTCCGAGATCGCGGAGGACCTCCACCTCTCGATGAGCACCGTCAAGACCCACATCGGCGCGCTGATGACCAAGCTGTCGGCACGCAACCGGGTCGAGCTCGTGATCTGGGCCTACGAGAGCGGCCGCGTGGACCATGGCCGACGCCCGTGAGAACAGGGCGCTTCGGTGAGCCTCTGCCCGCGGGCGCCGACGGTCAGGACGCTCGGCTCTCAGGCCGCTCGGCCAACCGCTCGGCAGCTTCGTGGTCGTCTCCCCCGACCACCAGGAGCCCCTCGACCCCTCGAAGCTGTGGCAGGCCACGGTGGACCGCTCCCGGGACCTGCGTGCCGTCATCGACCACATGACCACAGGTGGCGACGCCGTCTCGGCGCCGGTCGACGCCGACCGCATCGCCGCGGCCGGACACTCCTACGGCGGCTATGCCTCCCAGGTCATGGGCGGGGCGCGCCTGGACACGCAGTCGCTCCGGACCGCATGCGTGGATGCGCGCCGCGCCGACGACGCCGGTGTCTTCCTGTGCGACGCCCTCGAGCCTCACCTGGCCGACATGGCCGACCGGGCGGCCCTGACGCCCCTGCTCGAGGGGCTGTGGCCGGACTGGTCGGGCGACCGGGTCGATGCGGTGGTCTCCATGGCCGGTGACGCCATGATGTTCGGACCCGCGGGTCTGCGGTCCCTGAACGTACCGGTCGGCGCCGAACACTTCGCGTTCACGGGCCCCTGCGCGTCCGTGCGCCGGGTGATGACCGTGGTGCCGTTCGGGTTCTGCGACGACCCCGCCTGGAACCGGGCCTCAGCCCGGGACGTGGTCGCCCACCACGCGACCGCCTTCCTGCGGGCAGAGCTCAAGGCGAAGGACTCGGCGGCCGCCCTCAGGGTGATACCTGGCGCGGGTGACGATCTGGAAGTCCGGACTCGCGGCTACCCCTGAGCGGATCTGGGGCGGAGCAACCTGATTGCGCACATGCGAAAGGCCCTCACAGTCAGTCTGTGAGGGCCTCTCGGATTTGTAGCGGGGGCAGGATTTGAACCTGCGACCTCTGGGTTATGAGCCCAGCGAGCTACCGAGCTGCTCCACCCCGCGTCGGTGAACAGAACCTTACGCGATGGGTCACGGGGAACCCAAATCGGGTCAGCTGTCCCTCGCGTCCGCCAGGGCGAAGGCCTCGTTGATGAGCTCGCGCCCCTGGTCCATGAGCCGCGCCCACCCGACGGTGTCGCCGTTGGTCTGGGCCTTGTCGGCGGCCTGGAACTTGGCCTCCGCCTGCGCGAGCAGGGAGCGGATCTGGTCGTTGACCGACCCGGAGGTCCCGGGCTGCTCGGGGTTGCCGCCGCCCTGTCCGCCGGGCGGCGTCGTCGTCGGAGGCGCGGTCGTCGGCTGGTTCGCGGAGACGCCGAGCACGTCGGCGATGGCCTCTCGCAGCGTCGTGCCGATGCCGATCTCGTCGCCGTAGGCCACGGTCACGAACCGCAGGATCGGGAAGGACGACTCGGTGCCCGACCGCTTGGCGTACAGCGGCTGGACGTACATCAGTCCGTCGCCCACCGGCAGCGTCAGCAGGTTGCCGGGCACGGGCGTGACGCCCCCCTGGCTGAAGCTCAACAGCTCCTCACGGACGGCCTCGTCGGAGCTGAGCTCGTTGGCGATCTGCCCGGGTCCGTCGGTGCGCTCGTTGGGGAGCTCGAGGACCGAGATCTTGCCGTAGTTGTCCTCATCGGTGGCGTCGCTGTTGACCGACACGAAGGACACGAGGTTGGCCCGCCCGCGCGGCACGTAGACGCTGGTCAGCGCCCAGGTGTCGTCGACGAAGAGCCGGAACGGAGGCTGGAGGCGCGTCTCGGCCTCGGGGTCGCGCGGGACCTCCCACCGGGTGGAGGCGTCCAGCCACAGCTTGGCGTCCGTCTCGTGGTACTTGGCGAACTGGTAGCGCTGCACCTTGAACAGGTCGTCGGGGTAGCGCAGGTGCTCCATCAGCTCGTCGGGGATCTCGTCACGCGGCTTGAGGATGCCGGGGAAGACCTCGCCCCATGCCTCGGAGATCGGGTCCGGCTCCCACTCGTAGAGCGTCACCGTGCCGTCGTAGGCGTCCACGGTCGCCTTGACCGAGTTGCGCATGTAGTTGATCTCGTCGGTCGGCAGCGTCTGGAAGCCGAGGTCCTGGGCCAGCGAGTCGTCGGTCATCGTCTCCAGCGACTCCCGCTGCGACAGCGGGAACTTGTCGGTGACGGTGTAGCCGTCGAGCACCCACGTGATCCTGCCGTCGACGACCACCGGATAGGGGTCGGAGTCGACGGTCAGCCACGGGGCGACCTTCTCCACCATGGTCCGCGGGTGGCGGTCGTAGAGGATCTTGCTGTTCTCGTGGACGCGGTCCGACAGCACGAGGTTGGGCTCGCCGAACTTGACGGCGTACAGCACCTTGTCGAAGAGGTTGTCGATCGGCACCCCACCCTCACCGTCGTACGTCGTGGTCTGGTTCTCGTCGCCGCGCTCGCCCTTGGGCAGGTCGAGCTCCAGGTCGGTGCCGTTCGCCTGCTGCCCCACGATGGAGTACGTCGGGGACTTCTCGCCGTAGTAGACGCGCGACTCGTAGCCGTCCGGGTAGAGGTTGGTCAGCGAGCTCTCGTCGCTCTCCTGCCCCTCGGCCCACTGCACCGAGGTCGACTGGCGCCGGTCGTCCTCCGGGCGCTGGTTGCCGAAGGCGGCGATGACCCCGTTGCCGTGGGTGTAGACGGTGTGCAGGTTGGACCAGGTCTTGTCACCGTCGGCGATGCCGGCCTGGTCGAGCTCGCGCACGCCGAGCACCACCGCGCGGTCCTTGCCGTCGATCTCGTAGCGGTCCACGTCGAGCACGTCGGGCACCGAGTAGTAGGCGCGCACCTGCTGCTGCTGCTCGAACGTCTGGCTGACCACCTTGGGGTCCACCAGCGGCACCGAGGAGGTCTCCGAGTCCAGGGTGGCCAGCTGCCCGCTGCTGGTGTTGGGCTCGCTCGAGTAGGACTGGACGTCGATGTCCTCGAGGTCGTAGGCCTGCCGGGTGGCATCGATGTTCGCCGCGATGTACGACCCCTCCTTGTCGGGGACGTTCGGGCTCACCTGGAACTGCTGGACCACACCCGGGACGATGAGACCCAGCAGGATGGCCGAGAGCGCGAAGAGCGCGATGCCCAGCGACGGCAGCATCCAGGTCCGGCGCCAGATGTTGAGGAAGAACAGCACGGCGCAGATGAGCGCGATGCCGGTGAGGATCTCCTTGGCGGGCAGCACCGCGTTGTCGTCGGTGTAGCCCATGCCGGTGAACAGCGATCCCGAGCCGGTCACCAGGTCGTAGCGGTCGAGCCAGTAGTCGGCGGCCTTGGCGAGCACGAAGACGCCCAGGAGCACCGACAGCTGCACCTGCGCCGCCCCGGAGACACGCTCGCTGCTGGCCGAGAGCCGGATGCCGCCGTACAGGTAGTGGGTGACCGCGGCCGCCAGCAGCCCGATGATCGCCAGCGCCATCACGAAGTCGGTGAGGTAGTGCCACCACGGCAGGCTGAAGACGTAGAAGCCGGCGTCCCTGCCGAAGTAGGGGTCCGTGGTGCCGAAGCTCTGCCCGTGGCGCCACAGGGAGTAGGAGCGCCACTGGCCCGAGGCCGAGGCGCCGGCGAAGGCGCCCATCAGCAGCGAGATGCCGGCCAGCAGCCAGCCCGTGATCGGGGTGATGGCGTCGCGGTAGCGCTCGAGGTTGAGGTCGGCGGCCGCGGCGTTGAGGAAGAACGGACGGAAGCGGTAGGCCAGCGCGATGTTGAGGGCCACCACCGCCGCCATCAGCCCGCCGAAGACGAGGAAGAGCCCGATCCGGGTCCACAGCAAGGTGGTGAAGACGCCCGAGTAGCCCACCGAGCCGAACCACAGCCGCTCGGTCCAGAACGACGAGAAGCCGGTGAGGGCGATGAACACCGCGACGAGCACGCCCGCGGTGATGATGAGGGCCCGCGAGCGACCGCTCCGCTGCGGCGGCTCCTGCTGCTCGGACTGCTCGGACTGGTCGAACGTGCCGCTCACTGGGTGTCTCCCTCGAGGGTGCTGCGGAGGAGGTCGAGGAGGCCCGGCACGAGCTCGGTCCCGTCGACCACCGACTGGTCGTCGTCGTGGGCGCGCAGGCGCAGCGCGCAGTACGTCGCGCCGGCGCGGGTGGCTCCCGCCACGATCCGCACCTCCTGGCGCAGGGGGTGCTCGCGGGCGAAGCGCTCGGCCTCGGCCGGGTCCTCGGGAATCTCCGGGTCGACCTCGGGGGGCAGCACGAGCCGCTCGACGACCGCCGCGCAGCCCGCGACGTCGCCGGGCCACACCACGGACTCGAGCACGACCTCGAGCGCCCGCTCGGGCGGCAGCGCGTCCTGCTCCACGGGCGTGAAGGACCCCTCGGCGGAGGCGGCGTCCAGGCCCATCGCGGCCGCCAGGTCGGGCTCCTGCGCGACGATGCGCGCGGTGTCGACCAGGGCGTAGAGCCGCGCCGGCTGGTCCCACCCGGCCCCGGCGATGTGGTTCTCGATCTCCAGCACGGCCGCGGCCAGTGCAGGATCCTGCGGGATCGAGATGTCGGTCATGACTGCTCCTCGCAGGTCGGGAGGGGGGCGCCGGGGTCGTCGACCCAGGTCTTGATCGCATCCACGGCGTCGTGCATCGTGTCGGCCCGCACCAGGCGCATGTCGCCGGAGTCGATGTCCGTGGTGTCGGGGCAGTTGTCGACCGGCACCATGAAGAGGCGTGCACCGGCCGCCTCGGCGCCGGCGATCTTCTGCTGGATCCCGCCGATCGGCCCGGTGCGGCCGTCGCTGCGGATCTCGCCGGTGCCGGCGACGACCTCCCCGCCCGTGAGGGACCCGGGGGTCAGGGTGTCGTAGATGGCCAGCGAGAACATGAGGCCGGCGCTGGGCCCACCGATGCCGTCGCCGATGTCGACGTTGACATCGAAGGGAAAGGTGTAGCCGGGGCCGGGAGTGATGCCGATGCGCTTGTCACCGTCGATCTCCTTCGGCGTCACGTCGACGTCGACCTCCTTGCCCTTGCGCAGGACGCCGAAGGTCAGCGGCCGGCCCGCGGGGGCGCGGTCCACGGCGTCGACGACGTCCTGGGGGGTCGTGATCGCGCGACCGCCGACCTCCTGCAGGACGTCGCGCACCTGGAGGCGTCCCGCGGCCGGGTAGTCGTCCTCCACGTTGAGCACCTCGACGACCGGCTTGATGTCGTAACCCAGCTCGGTGAGCGCGGCGGCCACGGCGGCGTCCTGCGAGGAGACCATCTGGACGGCAGACTCCACGTCGTTGGTCTCGTCGGTCTCGTCGGGGGCGTAGACCGACGAGCGCGGGTAGACCGCCTCGGTGGGGTCGAGCCAGGCGGCGACGAGGCGGTCGAGGGTCACCCGGTCCTGCGGCTGGTCGACGTAGATGGTGGTGAGCCGCAGCTCGCCGTCGTCGCGGTAGGCCTTGCGCCCGGAGACCTGCACGGCCTCCTTCCCGCCGCGGGTCGAGAGGATGTCCACGGTCGGACCGGGGCTGTAGGTGACGTAGGGCAGAGGCTGGACCGCGACCATCACCAGCAGGAGCAGGAGCAGCGGCAGGGCGAGGAGGGCCCCCTTCGTCCGCTGATTCATGGCGCAACCCTCTCAAACAGGGGCAAGCCGCCCGAGGACCACCTCGGCCCGCGGCGGCTCAGGAGGCGCGTCGGCGATCGGCCGTGGCGTCCCCACCGCGCGTGGGGCGTACGGCGATGCCGGTGCTGCGGTCGTGGGTCCGGACCGGCCGGGGCTCGCGAGCGGTCGGCAGGTCGCGCTCCATCGCGCGGGTGAGCCGCTCGATCTGCTGGTCGCGGTCGACCTCGCCGCGACCCTCGCGGCCCAGCCAGCCCACCCAGGCCATCGCGCCGACCATCACCACGACGGGGGGCACCAGCCACCAGAGGATCTCCACCCGCTCAGGGTAGGCCGACCCACTCCTCGTCACCGTCCGCGAAACGCTGGTGCTTCCAGATGGGCACCTCGGACTTGAGGGTGTCGATGAGGGCCTTGGAGGCCGTGAAGGCCTCGCCCCGGTGGCTGGCCGTGGTCGCCACCACCACGGCGATGTCCCCGAGCTCGAGGTGCCCCACACGGTGCACGGCGGCGACACCGTGGACGTCGTACTGCTCCGCGATCCGCTCGCACACCTCGCGCAGTCGGTCCAGGGCCGTCGGGTGGGCGCTGTAGTCGAGGCTGGTGACCGGCTTGTCGGGGGCCGGCCCCTCCCCCGCGGCCTGCGCCGGCCCGTCGTGGTCGCGGACCTTCCCGACGAAGAGCGTGAGCCCGCCGGCGGCGTGGTCGTCGAGGGAGTCCACGACCTCGGCGACGTCGAGGGGCACCTCGCGGATGTCGACGAGGCGTACGACGGCGTCGACGTCCGTGCGGCTGGTGGGGCTGGCGTCCATGGGACGAGTCTAGGGACGCCGGCGAGGGTCGCGCCGGCGCCTGGTGCGGTGGCCGGGCGCCTGTACCGGCGGGTGGCGGCGTCGTGGCCGGTGGGCGGTTCCGGGGTGTGGCGACGGTGAGTACCGTGGAGGGCATGAGCAGCAACCCCGGCGACGGACCCGACGAGCAGAACCCGTTCAAGGGCACGCCCTTCGAAGCCCTCTTCGGCGGCCTGGCAGGCGGCGCGGGCGGCGCCATGCCCGACCTCTCCGCCCTGATGGCCCAGGTGCAGTCCCTCATGCAGCCCCACGACGGACCCATCAACTGGGCCGTCGTGTCCGACATCGCGCGCAAGGTCGCGGCCCAGCAGCCCGACCCCACCCCCAGCCAGGCCCAGCGCGACGCCATCGCCGACGCCGTGCGCCTCGCCGACCACTGGCTCGACGAGACCACCGACTTCTCCTCCGGCGTGACCTCGACCGCCGCGTGGAGCCGCGCCGAGTGGATCGTGGAGACCCTCGACGTGTGGAAGCGCCTCGTCGAGCCGGTCGCCGGCTCCACGGTCACCGCTCTCGGCGACGCCCTCCCCGAGGAGGCCCGGGCCATGGCCGGCCCCCTGCTCGGCATGCTGGGCAAGGCCACCGGCGCGATGGTCGCCACCCAGGTCGGCCAGGGCGTCGGCGGGCTCGCCGGCGACGTCCTGGGCGCCTCCGACATCGGCCTCCCGCTCGGGCCGGCCGGCAAGGCGGCGCTGCTCCCCCTCAACGTCGCCGCGTTCGCCGAGGAGCTCGACGTCAGCGCCGACGACGTGCTGCTGTACCTCGCCCTGCGTGAGGCCGCCCACCAGCGGCTCTTCGCCCACGTGCCGTGGCTGCGGGAGCACCTCATCGGCGCGGTCGCCGCCTACGGCAGCGGGATCGAGATCAACACCTCCGGCATGGAGGAGAAGCTGCGGGGCATCGACCCGATGAACCCCGCCGCCATGCAGGAGGCGATGGAGGGCGGTCTCTTCGACCTCTCCAAGTCCCCCGCCCAGCAGGCCGCGCTGGAGCGCCTCGAGGTCACCCTCGCGCTCGTCGAGGGCTGGGTCGACGAGGTCGTCAGCCAGGCCACCGAGGAGCGGATGCCGTCGGCCACCAAGCTGCAGGAGGCCGTACGCCGCCGCCGCGCCGCCGGCGGGCCGGCCGAGCAGACCTTCGCCACCCTCGTGGGCCTCGAGCTGCGCCCGCGTCGGCTGCGCGACGCCTCCACCCTGTGGGGCTCGCTGCGCACCCGCCAGGGGACCGAGGGCCGCGACGGCGTGTGGATGCACCCCGACCTGCTGCCCACCGCCGACGACCTCGACGACCCGCTGGGCTTCCGCGAGAGCGCCCTGGCTCCGGAGGCGCTGACCGACGACGACTTCGAGGCGGGCCTGCGGGACCTGCTCGACGGACCGTCGGGCGACGGGGACGCCGGGTCCGAGCGCCCGACCGAGTGACTCCGCTGCACGCCGACGCCCGGGCCGTGCTGGCCGGGTGGGCTCCTCCGACCGCGCGCGACGCCTCGCTGCGGGACCGCTTCGTCGCCCTCCTGGACGCACGCCCGGACGGGACGACCCGGGCGTGCCTGCCCGACCACCTCACCGCCGGCACCATCGTGCTGACCCCGGAGGCCGACGCGGTGCTGCTCAACCACCACCGCAAGGCCGACAGCTGGTTCGCCTTCGGCGGTCACTGCGAGCCGGGCGACACCACCCTGGCCGGGGTCGCGCTGCGTGAGGCCCACGAGGAGTCCGGCCTTGCCGACCTCGACTTCGACCCCGAGCCGCTCAACCTCGACGAGCACGCGGTGGAGTTCTGCGCGCCGGGCACGACCGTGCACCACCTCGACGTGCGCTTCCTGGCCACCGCCCCGCGCGACGGGGAGCACCGGGTGAGCGAGGAGTCCCTCGACGTGCGCTGGTGGCCGATCGACGGCCTGCCCGACGTGCACGACGACATGCGCCGGCTCGTCGCGGACGCCGTCACCCGCCTGGCTCGCTGACGGGTCAGTCGACCTCGTCGTCGGTCTCGCTGCCCGGCGGGTCGACCTTGGCCGCCGCCGACCAGCCGAGCAGGTAGCCGCGGGCCCGCTCCGCGCGGGGGTAGCGGTCGACCCAGGCCCAGAACTTCGCGTCGTGGCCGTGCTCGAGCAGGTGCGCCAGCTCGTGCACCAGCACGTAGTCGACCACCCACGACGGCATCCCCTGGAGCCGCTCGGAGAGCCGGATCGAGCGGTCGCCGGGGCTGCAGGAGCCCCACCGCTGCTGCTGGTTGGTCACCCAGCGCACGCTCGACGGCGTGGCCAGCCCGCCGAAGTAGGTGTCGTTGAGGATGCCGGCCCGGGCGAGCAGCTGCTCGTCGGAGGGCCGGGCGCGCTGCTCCTTGCGCGCGAGACGGGCCACCATGTCGGCGACCCACTTGTCCTCGTCGCGCTTGCTCATCGCCGCCGGGATGAGCACGACGATGCGGTCGCCCTCCCGGTACGCCGAGACCGTACGACGCCGCCGCTTGGACCGGCGTACCTCGACCTCGGGGGTGCTCACGTCGTCCACGCTAGCGCCCGGCGGGGTCGGCCCAGGCCAGGAGACGGTCACGCTCCCAGGTGTTGACGATCCGGTCCGGGTCGATGCCGGCCGCCTCGGCCCGCTCGCAGCCGTAGTCCAGCATGTCGAGCTGGCCGGGCGCGTGCGCGTCGGAGTCGATGGAGAACAGGCAGCCGGTGTCGCGGGCCAGCTCGAGGAGGCGGGTGGGCGGGTCGCGGCGCTCCGGTCGGCTGTTGATCTCCACGGCCACGTCGTGCTCGACGCACGCCTCGAAGACCGCCCGCGCGTCGAACTCGCTCTGCGGCCGGGTCCCGCGGTTGCCCTCGACCCGGCGGCCGGTGCAGTGGCCCAGCACGTTGGTGAAGGGGTTGGCGACCGCGGCCAGCATCCGCCGGGTCATCGGCCCCGCGTCCATCCGCAGCTTGGAGTGGACGCTGGCCACGCGTACGTCGAGCCGGGCGAGCATCTCGTCGGTCTGGTCGAGCGCCCCGTCGTCGAGGATGTCCACCTCGATCCCCGCGAGCAGGGTGAACGCCTCCCCCAGGTGGTCGTTGACGGCCCGGACCACGTCGAGCTGGCGTGTCAGCCGCTCCACGCTGAGTCCGTTGGCCACCCGCAGCCGAGGCGAGTGGTCGGTGAGCACCAGGTAGTCGTGGCCGAGCTCCATGGCCGTCATCGCCATCTCCTCGATGGGCGACCCGCCGTCGGACCAGTCGGAGTGGGAGTGGCAGTCGCCGCGCAGCGCGGCGCGGACCTCGCGACCGCCCGGGGCGAGCGGGCCGGCGTACTGCTTCTCCAGCTTCGCGAGGCGCTCGGGGAGCTCGCCGCGCACGGCCTCGGCGATCACCGCTCCGGTGCTGGGGCCGATGCCCGGCAGATCGGTCAGGGTGCCGGCAGTGGCCCGGGCCGCGACCTCGTCGGGGTCGAGGGGCAGGACCACCGCGGCAGCCTTGCGGAACGCCTCCACCCGGCGGGTCTCCTCGCGACCGCGCTCCATGAGGAACGCGATCCGGCGCAGGGCGGCCACCGGCCCTCCCCTGTACTGCTCCCCCACGTCCCCACCTCTCGCGTGTCCGTCGTCACGGACGATTGTCGTTGCTCAGCCCCGCGCCACGCCGTTCCGTCCCCAGGGGGCGGGCGTGTCGTCCCCATGTTGTCCACAGCCTCGTCCACAGGGGTGGACAGTCGTCCGCCGGGAAGCCCGTGCCTCAGCGGCCCTCGAAGACCGGCGGCCGCTTCTCGCGGCTGGCGCGGATCCCCTCCTGGAGGTCCTCGGTCGCCAGGGTGACGGGCTGGGCCAGCGCCTCCCACTGCAGGGCGCTCTCGAAGTCCGCGTGTCCGCCGTCGGCCAGCGCGATCTTGGTCAGGCGGGTGGCGATCGGCGCGGTGGCGGCGATGCCCTCCGCCGTCCGGAGCACCTCGGTGTCGAAGGAGTCGGCGTCGATGACCCGGGACACCAGGCCGATGCGCAGCGCCTCGTCGGCGTCGACGACCCGTCCGGTCAGCAGCAGGTCCCGGGCGTGGGCCGCGCCGACGACCTGGGGCAGCAGGTAGGTGCCCGCCATGCCCGCGTGCATGCCGAGCTTGACGAACGGCACGCCGAGCCGGGCGCCCGGTGCGGCGTACCGGATGTCGCAGGCCAGCGCGAGGCACAGCCCGGCCCCGATCGCCGGGCCGTTGACCGCCGCGATCGTCGGCACCTCCAGGCGGCGGACGGACAGCCAGGCGCGGTAGAACGGCAGCATCCGATCACGCAGGCGGTCCACGCTGGCATCGGGCTCACTGGAGATCCACGACGTGTCGCCGCCCGAGCAGAAGGCCGAGCCCTCGCCCGTCACCACCACCGCCCGCAGCGAGCGGTCCGCGGCCAGCTCGTCGATGGCGCGCACCCACGACGAGGTCATCTCGTCGCTCATCGCGTTGCGCATGTCGGGGTTGTCCAGGGTGAGCACGGCGACGCCCGCGGAGGGGCGGTCGAGGCGCAGGTGCGTGTAGTCGGCCATGGGCCGCAGGGTACTGACCGTCTGGACCACTCCGCCGGAGCCACCGCCCGGAAGGTGTGTCACGGGCCGCCGGAGCGCAGTTTGGGTAGTGTCGCAGGCGGACCGGGTGGCCCCATGCTCCCGGACCCGCGCGGGCTTCCCCACCCGACCCTCGCGTCGACAGCATCACCACGATCAAGGAGGCCGTCATGGCGGAGACCTGGAGCGGCGAGTTCTACTGCGTGAAGTGCAAGGAGAAGCGCGAGGCGGAGGGCGAGGTCAGGGTCAACGACAAGGGCACCCGGATGGCCAAGGCCGTCTGCCCGGTCTGCGGCACCAACCTCAACCGCATCCTCGGCAAGGCCTGACCCTGCCCGCCCACTGAGCCCGACGACCGAGCAGCCGGCGGCGTCACCTCGAGGTGGCGCCGCCGTCGTCGGCCCTGTGGACGACCGGGTGCGCGATCGCCTGCCGCGTTGCATCGTGGCCGCATGCGCCTGTCTCCCCCGGTCCCCGTGCGGCTCGAGACCATCGATCCGTGGCAGTCGTACGTCGCGTCGCTCGCACGCGCGGCCGGCCTGCGGCCCGCCGTGCGCGCCGAGGTGGTCCTGCTCGTCACCGACCTCCCCGGCGACTGCGCCCCCGCCGACCCGTGGGTCGTCGACTCACGACCGCATCTCACCGTGGTGGCCGTGCCGGACGCCGTACGGATCGGGCCGTTCGTGGTACCCGGCCTGACGGCCTGCCTGCGCTGCGTGCGGGCCTGGTCACGGGCACCCGTCGGCGCGGGACGCTCGGTCGGTCGAGCGCTCGAGCCCGGACCGGGCGTCGACGCCGGCCTGCTCGCCGTCGCCCTGGGCTGGGCCGCCCGGGACGTGGCCACCTGGCTGGCGGGCGGCACCCCGTCGACGTGGTCGGCGACCGCCACCGTCGGCGCCGACCTCGCCCCCGAGGTCCGGACCTGGCAGCGCCACCCGCACTGCGGGTGCTCGTGGGGGGAGGCGGTGTGACCTACCACCACTCGCTGTCGAGCTTGCCCTCGATGGACCGCAGGTGGGAGCGCGAGCACTCCTCGCAGTAGCTGCGCCGGCGACCGTTCTCGACCGACGTCGTCCAGGTCAGGGTCTCGGCCCCGCTCCCCTGGCGTCCGCAGAAGTCGCACGTCGTCGGCTGCTCGGTCACGGCGTCGAGGCTACTCCCGCGTCGGCCCCGGCGCCGCTCCTGGAGGGCCCACAGACGCCGACAGCCGACACGATCCGTGGATCGTGCCGGCTGTCGTCTGCATCACCCGCGATCAGGGCGAGGCTGGTCCTAGATCGCGCGGGCGAGGGCGAGTCGCGCCTGCTGCGCGGCCTGCTCGGCCTTGCGGCTCATCCGACGGGCCAGGGCCAGCTGGTGACCGCGTCGGTGCTGCTGCGCCTCTCCCAGGCGCGCGTTCATCTGTGCGCGCGCGAGGTCCTGCTGCATGGTGCTCATGTCGTATCCGTCCGTGTGAAGTGTCATGTGTGTCCGAAAGTCCTGCTCGTGAGAAGGGGTGAGGAGCGCCGTCACGCGGCGAACTCGTCCTGGTTCTTGCGGGGTCGGCCGCGGGGGCGCTTGCGCGGGATCACCACGCCCTGGAGGAAGAGCTCGCCGCCCCAGACGCCCCACGGCTCACGCCGTTCGAGGGCGCCGTCGAGGCACATCGCCTGGACAGGGCATCCCTGGCACAGGCGCTTGGCGTGCTCGACATCCGCGGGGGTCTCGGCGAACCACAGCTCTGCGTTGTTGGTGCGGCAGGGCAGCAGCTCGTCGTCCACCTGGGCAGCTGCGTCGTGCAGGCTCGCCCAGGTCGTGGGCGGCATCGGCAGCTCGGTTGCGGTCGAGAACACTGATGGTCATGTGTGTCACCTCCTTCTCGTGGACCTGATCGCTGGTGCAGAGCAAATTCATGTGTCTGCGGGATCCGGCCCAGCTGTCCTCCGGTGGCGGAGAAACAACAAAGGCCGCGGATCCCGGTGTGGGTTCCGCGGCCTGGAGGCTGCCGATGCGTGTCTGGTGTCAGACGATCGGTGGTCTCCAGGCGGTCGGACCCGGGAAGTCTCCCTTGACGCGGATGGCGTCGAGCTCGATGCCGCGCACGACATCGACGGCGTCCACGACGGCGATGCCGGCCACGTGGGCCCACGCCATCACGGTCTCGAGCTGCTGCGCGCAGAAAGCGGCAACGCGCGGGGAGGCGGCGACGACGGGCATGCCGAAGGACGGCGTCGAGGCCGTCATGGTGTCGGTGTAGATCTCCATCTGGTGCCACCTCCTTCGGGGCGTCGGGCGCTGACCAGTGCCAGTGGCCGGTGCGCGTGGGCTGTTGAGAAGAAACTAATGCCTGCCCCGTGTAATGGGCAAACGATTTTATGAGTATTTCTTCAGGAATCCTTGGTCACCAGCGCGAGCACGTCGTCGCCGTACTTGGTGAGCTTGGACGGACCTACTCCGCTGATGCGTCGCAGCGCGCCCTCGTCGGTGGGACGGTGCTCGGCGATCAGCTGCAGGGTGGCGTCGGTGAAGACGACGAACGCCGGGACCTTGTCGTCCGCGGCCCGCTCGAGGCGCCACTCCCGCAACCGCTCGAAGAGGGCCTCGTCGTAGGAGGCAGGACAGTCGACGCAGCGGCCGAGTCTTCTTCTCCGCGGGGGTGCTCAGCGCGGCGCCGCACTCGCGGCAGTGCATGGCCTTGCGGTTGCGCTTGGTGGGCGCCTGGACCGCGGCGGCCCGCTCGACCTCGGCGACCGCCTCGAGGAAGCGCGACGGCTTGCGGCTGGCCCGACCGCCGGGGTTGCGGGCCAGCGCCCAGGAGATCGACAGCTCGCGGCGGGCGCGGGTCATGCCGACGTACAGCAGACGGCGCTCCTCCTCGACGGCGGCGGGGGTGTCGGCGTACGTGATGGGCAGGGTGCCGTCCTGCAGGCCGCACAGGAAGACGGCGTCCCACTCCAGCCCCTTGGCCGCGTGCAGCGTCGCCAGGGTGACGCCGTCGGCCAGCGGCGCGTGCTGCTCGGCGGCGCGGCGGTCGAGGTCGTCGACGAAGTCGCCGAGCGTCGCCTCCGGCAGCTCGGCCACGAACTCCGCCGACCGGTCCACCAGCGCCTGCAGGGACTCCCAGCGGTTGCGGGTCTCGCCCCGCGTGCTGGGGGCCTCGGCGGACCAGCCCATGCCCGACAGGGTCGCCCGGACCAGGTCGGGCACGGTCCCGTCCTCCTGGCCCCCGCGCGCGGTGCCGCGCAGCAGGGTCACGGCCTGACGGACCTCGGCCCGGTCGAAGAAACGGGCGGCGCCGCGCACGACGTACGGGACGCCGCGGGAGGTGAGCGCGTCCTCGAAGGTCTCCGACTGGGCGTTGATCCGGAACAGCACCGCCATCTCGCCGGCGGGGGTGCCGGCGGCCCGCAGGGCGGCGATCCGGTCGGCGGCGGCCGCCGCCTCGGCCACCTCGTCGGGGTGGGCGGTGTAGCGCACCGGCGCGCCGGACGGTCGCTGGGCGACCAGGTCGACCCCCTTGCTGGTGGTGCCCGCGAGCAGGCGGTTGGCGGCCGTGACGACCTCCGGGGTGGAGCGGTAGTTGCGCACCAGCTCCACCGACGTCGCCTCGGGGAACTGGTGGTGAAGTCGCGCAGGTAGGCCGCGTTGGCGCCGGCGAAGGAGTAGATGGTCTGCGCCGGGTCGCCCACCACGCAGAGCTCGTCGCGACCGCCCAGCCACAGGTCGAGCAGCGCCGACTGGAGGGGCGAGACGTCCTGGAACTCGTCGACGACGAGCCACTTGTACTGCCGGCGCACCTGGGCGGCGACGGCCTCCTCCTCGGCGAGGAGACCGGCGGCGAAGAGCAGGACGTCCTCCATGTCCATCCGGCCCTGACCGCGCTTGACCTCCTCGTAGCCCTCGAAGATCCGGCCCACGGTCTCGGGATCGAGGCTGGAGACGGAGCGGCCCCGGGTCGGGGCGATCCGCGGGTAGTCGTCGGGGCCGACGTTGCTGACCTTGGCCCACTCGACCTCGCTGGCCAGGTCGCGCAGCAGCGCCTGGTCGGCGTTGATCCGCTGCCGGCGGGCGGCCTGGGCCAGCAGGCCGATCTTGGACTCGATGAGGTTGGGCAGGTCGTGGCCGTGGACCCGGGGCCAGAAGTAGCGCAGCTGGCGCAGCGCCGCCGAGTGGAACGTGCGCGCCTGGACACCACCGGCGCCGAGCCCGCGCAGGCGGCCCCGCATCTCACCGGCCGCCCGGGTGGTGAAGGTCACCGCGAGGACCTCGGTGGGGACGTAGAGCCCGGTCGCGACGCCGTAGGCGATGCGGTGGGTGATCGCCCGGGTCTTGCCCGTCCCCGCGCCGGCGAGCACCCGCACGGGGCCGCGCAGCGCCTCGGCGACCCGGCGCTGCTCGGGGTCGAGCGCGTCCAGCAGGTCGGTGGGGGCGGCCATGGGCGTGGAACAACTCCTGCGCGTGGTTGGTTGGACTGTGGCGAACAGAGAAAACCCTAGACGTCAGGACCGACACCCATGACCTTCACGATGTACAGCACCCCCTGGTGCGGCTACTGCCACCGACTGCGCAGCCAGCTCGACCGCGAGGGCATCACCTACGAGGTGGTCGACATCGAGCAGCAGCCCGAGGCCGCGCTGATCGTCGAGCAGGCGAACAACGGCAACCAGACCGTCCCGACGCTGGTCTACGCCGACGGTTCCGCGCAGACCAACCCGAGCCTGGCCCAGGTCAAGGAGAGGCTCGCCGCCCTGGCCTGAGCCTGCGGGACCCGCTCACCAGCCGCCGGGCAACGGCGCGCCGTACCAGTCCTCGATGAGTGAGGACGAGATGGAGATGCCCGCCGGGATGAGCACCTCGCCCGACTCGCAGCCGGCCCGCAGCTCGTCGCGGGTGAACCAGCGCGCCTCGGTGATCTCGGCGCCGTCGACGTCGATGTCGGTGGTGGCCGCGACCCCCCGGAAACCGATCATCAGGCTCGCCGGCAGGGGCCACGGCTGGTTGCCGAAGTAGTCGACGTCGCCGACAGTGACGCCGACCTCCTCCAGCACCTCGCGGCGTACGGCGTCCTCGAAGGTCTCCCCCGGCTCGACGAAGCCGGCCAGGGTCGAGTAGCGACCCTCGGGCCACACGGCCTGGTGGCCGAGGAGCAGTCGCTCCTCCGCCGAGCCGGGGGTGCCGTGGGTGATGGCCATGATCACCGCGGGGTCGGTGCGCGGGAACTGCCGACGGCCGCAGCCGGTGCACTCGAGCTCGTGGCCGGCGTGCCGCGACTCCAGCGCGGAGCCGCAGCGCGGGCAGTGCCGGGTCACCCAGTGCCACTCGGCCAGACCGACCGCGTGGAAGAGCCAGGGAGCGGCGCCCGGCTCGGCGACGAGCAGGGGCAGCATCCCGCGCAGCGGCACCCACTCCTCGCGGTCGCCCGGGACGTCGCGCGGGTCGGCCAGCACGGCGAAGCGGGTCACCCCGTCACGCTCGCCGAGCAGGACGCGGGTGCCGTCCGGCGCGTCGGCGGGGGCCACCCAGCCGGCGTCCCCGTCCACCGGGCGCAGCCGGTTGCCCGCGATGACCAGGACCCGCGTGCCGGGGTGGGCCCACCGCTCGTCGAGCCACGTCTCGTCGGTACGTCGCTCCCCCACCCGGTTGTGGGCGTGGGCGGAGAGGGCGAGGTGGGGGAGGCTGCGCTGCGGCTCGGCGTCGTTCACGTCGGCCACGCTACTGGCCCCCGGGTGGTCACTCGGTGGTCCCTCGGGGCACCACGGGCGCCTCGCTAGGGTCCTCGCCATGAGCACCCACATCGGCGCCGCGCCCGACGAGATCGCCCCCGTCGTCCTCATGCCCGGCGACCCCCTCCGGGCCCGGTGGATCGCGGAGACGTTCCTCGACGGCGCCAAGTGCTACACCGAGGTCCGCGGCATGTACGGCTACACCGGCACCTGGCGCGGCCACCGGGTCTCGGTCCAGGGCTCCGGCATGGGACAGCCGTCGCTGGCCATCTACGCGACCGAGCTCTTCCGCGACTACGACGTGCAGACCATCGTGCGCGTCGGCTCCTGCGGCGCGCTCACGGAGGCGGTGGGGGTGCGCGACGTCGTCATCGCCAGCGGAGCCTGCACCGACTCCTCGATGAACACCCACCGCTTCGGTGGCTACGACTACGCACCCGTCGCCGACTTCCACCTGCTCCGTCGTGCGTACGACGCCGCGGCCGCACTGGAGGGCACGACCACCCACGTGGGGCTGATCTTCTCCAGCGACTCCTTCTACCCGCCCCGCGTCGAGCTGATGGAGCCGATGGTCGAGCACGGCGTGCTGGCCGTCGAGATGGAGGCCAGCGCGCTCTACACGCTCGCCGCGGCCCACCGTCGTACGGCGCTGGCGATCTGCACGGTCTCCGACCACATCGTCACCGGCGAGGAGACCACCGCGCAGGAGCGGGAGCAGACCTTCGGCGCGATGGTGGAGATCGCGCTGACGGCGGCGCTCACCGACTGAGCCTGCAGGCCGCCGAGGGCGGCTGGTCAGGCTGCCGGCGCTCGCACGGGCGGGGCCTTCACCCGACGTGCCGCTCTGCCGGGTCACCGACTCGCAACTGGCGGGCCCCGACAACGATCCGCGGCCGGCGGACGTCGTACGCCGCCAGTTGCGCACCCGCCCCGGTGGCGGCCGGACTGACCGGAGGTCGTACGCCGCCGGCTGAGCCGCGGCCGAGCGCTCGAGAGCGCCTCAGGCCAGCTCGACGTCCAGGCCGGCGAGGGTCGCGGGGTCGCCCACCATCTCGATGCGGGTGATGACGCCGTCGCGGACGGTGAGCACCCACGCGGACCGGGTGGTGCCGCCGGGCGCCCACACGGCCGCGGGGACACCGTCGACGTACGCCGGTCGAGCGGCGGCCGCCTTGCCGCTGAACACCTCCGCGACCGCCTCGTGCCCGTGCATGACCGGCGCCAGCGCGGGCGCACCGAGGTGGCGCCGGGTGGCGGCGGCGCTGACCGAGAACGCGTCGACACGCAGCTCGACGTCGGGGTCGAGCAGGGTGAGCAGGCGCTCGAAGCGGCCCTCGCGCGCGGCCTCGAGGAAGGCGGCGACGACCTCGCGCTGGCGTCGTCGGTCGGGCTCGGACTCGCCGCCGCGCACCTTGCGCCGGGCCCGGGACGCGAGCTGCCGGGCGTTGGCGGTGGTGGTGTCGACGATCGGGGCGACCTCCTCGAAGGGCACACCGAACAGGTCGTGCAGGACGAAGGCCAGTCGCTCGGTGGGTCCCAGCTGGTCGAGCACGACCAGCAGGGCGGCACCGACCGCGTCGGCGGTGGCCGCCTGCTCGGCGGGGTCCGGCTCGTGCGGGTCCGCGGTGTCGGGGAGCGCGTCGACGAGGCGCTCACGTCGCGCCGGGCCCGCCTTGAGGGTGTCGAGGCAGATCCGGGACACGACCGTGGTCAACCAGCCGTCGAGGTTGTCGATGCCGGCGGGTCCGGAGCGGTGCAGCCGCAGCCAGGCCTCCTGCACGGCGTCGTCGGCGGCCGCGTGGCTGCCGAGCATCCGCGTCGCCACGGCGTGCAGCCGCGGGCGGGCCCGCTCGAAGCGCTCCGCGAGCGCCGCGTCGTCGTCCATGTCGCCATCCTCCCTGTCGACCGGCGTCGCGGCCGTCGCCTCGGTGACGACGCGGGCCCGGCCGGTGTGACAGCCCCCGCTCAGCCGACGACGATGCGCTCCAGCTCGTCGCGACCCGGCAGGGCGTCGGGCTCGACCGACTGCCCCGTGCGGACGTAGTGGAAGACCGCGCGCACCCGCTCGAGCGGGGTGCCGGTGAGCTCGGCCCAGGCCAGCCGGTAGATGGCCAGCTGGAGCGGGTCGGCCGTGGCCGCCTTGTTGGTCTTCCAGTCGACGACGACGAACCCGCGCTCGCCGTCGACGTCGTCGAGGTAGACCGCGTCGATCCGACCACGGACCACCTGGCCGGCCAGGACCAGGGCGAACGGCGCCTCGACGGCGTGCGGCACGCGATCGGCGTACGGGCCGGACTCGAAGCGCGCCACCAGCTCGGCGAGGTCCGACTCGTCGTCGATGCCGGCGTCGGCCCGGCCCTCGAGCTCGTCGTAGGGGATCAGCTCGGGCTGGCCGAAGCGCGACTCGACCCACGCGTGGAACCGGGTGCCGAAGCGGGCCGCCGACGAGGGCTTGCGCGGCATCGGCCGGGCGAGGTCACGGGCGAACTGCTGCGGGTCGTCGCGCAGCCGGCTCAGCGCGGTCGCGGACAGGCTGGAGGGCAGCTCGACGCGGATCTGGCCGCCGCGGTCGGCCCGGGCCTCGGCGAGGAGGCGCTCGATGGCGGCGTCCCACTCGGCGACCTGACCCGCGGTGACGACGTCGAGCCCCTCGTCGGGGACGCCGGGATCGATGGTGCGGACGATCTCGGCCGCCGCGAGGCGCAGCTGGGTCTCGCGCCCGATGCCGGTGAGCGGCCACGGGCGTGCGGGGTCATCGCCGGCGTAGGGGTGGACGGCGTCCTTGGCGGGCTTGTCGTGCCAGCCGGCGACCTCCTCGCCCCAGCCCTCGATGACGTCGCGCATCGTCTCCTGGAACGGTGAGGGACCGAACGGGCTCTTGCGGGCGTTGAAGAGGAAGGACGTCACCCACATCTCGTGCTCGGCACGGGTGAAGGCGACGTAGCCCAGCCGCAGCTCCTCGGTCGCCTCGTGGGCCTTGGACGCGGCCCGGTAGGCGTCGAGGGCCGCCTTGTCGTGACCATGGAGCTGCGGCAGGTCGTGGGCGTCACCCCGCAGCGGCGCGGGCATCACCGACGGCGAGGAGGTCCACAGGGTGCGGCCCCGGGTCGAGGGGAAGCGGGACTCCCCCACCCCGACGAGGAAGACCGAGTGCCACTCCAGCCCCTTGGACCGGTGCACGGTGAGGAGCTTGACCGAGTCGGCCTCGGTCGGCGTCGCGGCGTCCAGGCCGTTGCCCTGGTCGTCCTCGGCGGTGAGGTAGGCCAGCAGGGCCGGCAGGCTGACGTCACCGTCGACCGCCTGGAACTCCGCGACCGCCTTGACGAAGAGGTCGAGGTTGTCGCGCCGGGCCACGGCCGCCGGCCCGACCGCGGAGGCGAGCTCGATGTCGACGCCGGAGGTGTCGATGACGCGGCGCACGACGTCCAGCAGCGGCTCGGAGACGTGCGAGCGCAGCATCCGCAGCTCGCCGGCGAGCAGGGCGAAGCGCTCCCGCGCCTCGGCGGAGTAGGGCAGGTCGTCACCCGGGTCCTCCAGGGCGTCACCGAGCGCCGGCACCTCCGCCGGGTCGATGCCGTCGGCGATCTCGAGCAGCTGGTCGCCGATGTCGACCGCCTCGGGCGCCCGGCCGCGACCACCGGACAGCTCGGCGGCCCGTCTGGCCAGCAGGTGCAGGTCGCGTGGCCCGACCGCCCAGCGCGGACCGGTGAGCAGGGTCAGCAGCGAGGCGTTGGCGGTGACGTCGTGCATGAGGTGCAACGTCGCCACGATCTCGGCCACCTCGGGCAGCCGCAGCAGACCGGAGAGGCCGACGATCTCGACCGGCACGTCGGCGCTCGTCAGGGCGTCGAACACCTCCTCGGCGTGCGCGTTGTCGCGGGTCAGCACGCCCAGGCGCGACCAGTCGCCGGTGCGGGTGTGCGCGTCCCGGACCCGCTCGACGAGCGCGGTCAGCTCCTCGCGGTGGGTCTCGAAGACCTGGGTCTGCACGATCCCGGGAGCAGCACCCTCGGCGGCCACGAGCGGCGAGACCTGCGGGAAGGCGTCGTACAGCGGTCGGGCGAGCACGTTGGCGAGGTCGAGGATCCGGGTGTCGGACCTCCGGTTGACCGTCAGCGGCAGCACCGGGACCTCTCCCCCGTGGGCGGCCGGGAAGGTCTCGCCGAAGTTGAGGATGTTGGACACCGAGGCACCCCGCCAGCCGTAGATGGCCTGGTTGGGGTCGCCCACGGCCGTCACCGCGTGACCGAGCCCGGACGCCTCGTCGGGACCGGAGAACAGTCGGGACAGCATCAGCGCCTGGGCGACCGAGGTGTCCTGGTACTCGTCCAGCAGCACCACGCGGAACGTGTCTCGCTGGGCGGCGCCCACGTCGGGTTGCTCGTCGGCCAGCCGGGCGCCCAGCGCGATCTGGTCGGAGAAGTCCATGAGGCCCAGGTCGGCCTTGAGGCGGCGGTAGCTCTCGACGAGCCCGAGCAGCTCGGCTCGACGGTCGATGGCGGAGATCGCCTTGTCGATCTCCCCGAGGTACGTCGCACGGTGCCGGCCCTGCTCCTCCTCGCGACGGGCGGCGAGGAAGCGCGGCCGCTGCGCGGCGTCGAACGTGCGGACCTCGTCGGGCGAGCGCAGGTGCTCGCTCAGGGTCGAGTCGAGGGCGAGGAGGTTCTGGATGGCGGTCTCGGCGTGGTCGGTGAGGTGCTGCACCACGCCGGTGTAGCGGTCGACCACCCGGGCGCCGAGCTGGTAGCGGGCGGCGTCGGTGACGACCCTGGTGTCGGGCTCGTGGCCGATGCGCAGGCCGTGCTCGGCGAGCAGGTCGGCGGCGTAGGCGTTGTAGGTCGCCACCGTGGGCTCGAGGACGTCCTCCTCCCCGTCGCGCGGCGCCGCGTCCAGGACGCCGGCCGTCACCAACGCGCCACGGATGCGGCTGCGCAGCTCGCCGGCGGCCTTGGTCGTGAAGGTCAGGCCGAGGACCTGGTCGGGCCGCACCTGCCCGGTCACCACGAGGTGGACGACGCGGGCGGCCATGAGGGTCGTCTTGCCCGAGCCGGCGCCGGCGATGACCACCGCCGGCGACAGCGGCGCGGTGATCGCGGCCCACTGCTGGGGGCTCGGGGCGAACTCGGTCTGCATCACCCGCTGGAGGTCCTCGGGGGCGTCGATGCGCGGGAACGCCCGGGTGGAGGACCGGGCGTCGGTGGTGGTCGTCACTGGGTCACCACCGATCCGGCGCCCTTGGCGGGACACAGCGAGACGTAGGGGCAGTCCTTGCAGTGGTCTCCGGGGATGGCGGGGAACTCCTCACGGCGCAGGTAGCCGGCGGCGGTGGACAGGGCGGCGCGCAGGTCCTCGCGCTCGGGCGACGCGTCGGGCTGCGGGTCCTGCCGCTGCTCGACGGCCGACGGGTTGTCGTCGAGCGCACCGAGCTGGACCAGGAACGCGCCGCCGGACGCCGCGTCGGGCACGACCTCGTCGACGGCGCCGCGGTCGACGGCGAGCTGGTAGAGCGCGAGCTGGCGGTCCCGTTGGACGGCCGGTCCCGAGGGCTTGGTGCGCCCCGTCTTGAGGTCGACCACCACCACCCGGCCGTCGTGGTCGACCTCGAGCCGGTCGACGTAACCGCCGAGGCGCACCTGCTCGCCGTCGTCGAGCTCCACCACGGTCGCGAACTCGGTCTCGGTGTCGACGAGCCGGCGCGGGTTGGAGTGGTGCCAGGCGAGGAAGCGGGCCAGCGCCGCCCGGACCCGGGCGTGCTCGCGGGCGGCCGCCCACGGGGTGCGGAACTCGAGGCGCTGCCACACGGCGTCGACGTGCTCCATGAGCAGGTCGGCGTCGCCGGGACCTGCAGCGAGCTCGCCCGTGCCGACGCGCTCGGCGAGGGCGTGCACGATCTGGCCGAGGTTGGCCGACTGGTGCGACCGGGTCACGCCACCGGCCTCCCGGGACAGGAAGTGCTGGGTCGGGCAGGCCATCAGGCCGGTGAGGGTGCTGGCCGACAACGGCACCGGCTGGTCGGCGTCGCGGACCGGGCGTGCGGAGAGGCTGGCCGCGCGGGTGCCCCACCAGGTGGCCGGGTCGGCCTGCGGCACCAGCGGTCGGCCGCCGACCGACTCGGTGGCCAGCGCCGTGAGCCGCCGGGCGGCTGCCTCGCGGAGCGGCTGGGGGGTGTCGGGGTCGGACAGGTGCTGGCGCAGGTCGCTCACGAGGCCGGCCATGGACAGCGGCCGGCGCGGGCGCCCGCTGTGGTGGACCGGCGTGATCTGCAGCTCGGCGAGGAAGCGCGACGGCTGCTCGCCCTCCTCGTCGGTGGAGGCGACGGCGGTGACCACCAGACGCTGGCGGGCCCGCGTGCAGGCGACGTAGAACAGGCGTCGCTCCTCGGTCAGCAGCTCGCGCGTGCTCACCGGGGGCACCAGGCCGTCGGCCCGGATCCGGTCCGCCTGGAGCAGGGTGCTGCGGCGCCGCAGGTCGGGCCAGACGTCCTGCTGGACGTGGGCGACCACGACGAGTCGCCACTCCAGTCCCTTGGCGCGGTGGGCGGTGAGCAGGCGCACCGAGGCGCCGCGGACCCCCCGCTCGGCCAGGGTGTCACCGGGGATCTGCTGCGCGACGAGGGTGGCCAGGAAGTTGGCGATGCCGAGGTGGTCCTTGCGCTCCTCGGCACGGGCGGCCGCCTCGAAGAGGGCGACGACCGCGTCGAGGTCGCGGTGGGACCGTCGGGCGGCCGCGCCTCCGAGCTCGACACCGCGGCGCAGGCGCTCGGGCCACGGCGTCGCGGACCACAGCAGCCACAGGACCTCCTCGGCGGTGTCGCCGTCGGCCTGGGCCGCCCGGCCGCGCCACAGCAGGTCGACGAAGGTCCGTGCCCGGTCGACCTCGGGGCCCTCGAGGCCGTCGAGGAAGCCGGGGTCGACGAGCACCTGCCGGACCAGGTCGCGGGAGCGGCGTGGCGCGCGCTCCTCGGCCTTGGCCACGGCCTTCTCGCGGGCCCGCAGGAGGCGACCCAGCCGCCGCAGCTGCCCGGCGTCGAGGCCGGAGAGCGGCCCCAGCAACATCGCCTCGGCCCGGGCGGGGTCGATGAAGTCGACGTGGGTGGGGTCGTCGTTGTCGAGGTTGAGGATGGCGCGCAGGGCGTCGAGCAGCGGCAGCGCGGCGGGGTCTCGGACCAGCGGGACGTCGTCGCCGGCCACCTCGACCGGCACGCCGGCCGCCCCCAGCGAGCGCCGCAGACCCGGGATGGACGTGCGGCCCGAGCGCACCAGCACCGCCATGTCGTCCCACGCGATGCCGTCCTCCAGGTGCGCCCGCCGCAGCAGGTCGGCCAGGTGCTCGGCCTCGGCCCGCTCGGTGTCGAAGGTCAGCACCTCGACCCGGCCGTCGCCGTGGGCGCCGGACTCGGCGACCGGGGCCGCGAAGTCGGCGCGGGCCGTCTCGGGGATGGTGCCGGGCAGGGCGATGCCCCCGGCGATGCGCCGGGCGGCCAGCAGCAGCCGCGGGCCGAAGCGGCGGGTGGTGCGCAGCGCCACCACGTCGGCCGGCGACCCGCCGGCGGTGGGGAACGTCGTGGGGAACTCGAGGATGCCCCGCACCTCGGCGCCGCGGAAGCCGTAGATCGACTGGTGCGGGTCGCCGACCACGGTGAGGTTGCGACCGTCGCCGGCCAGCTCCTGGAGCAGCGCCACCTGGCCCGGGTCGGTGTCCTGGTACTCGTCGACGAAGACGTGGGTGAACCGGCCCCGGAGCTCCTCGCGGTGGTCGCGGGCCAGGGCCGTGGCGCGCCGGATCAGGTCGGAGTAGTCGAGCGCGCTCTGGGCGTCGAGGTTGTCGAGGTACTGCTGCATGAACAGCCCGGCCGCCACCAGCTCGGGGGCGCCCTCGGCCCGGCCCAGCTCGAGCAGGCCGCGGTCGTCGAGGCCGTTGTCGCGGGCCCGGCCGAGCACCGCCTGGACCTCGCGGGCGAACCCGCGGGTGCCGACCGCCCGGGACAGGGAGTCCGGCCAGGTCACCGACTCGGGGTGGTCGGTCAGCAGCTCGCGCATCACCACGTCGGCCTCGGGGGCCGAGAGCAGGCGCAGGGGGCCGTCGTACACCCCGGCCGGCGTGTAGGTGCGGACCAGGCCGTAGGCGAAGGAGTGGAAGGTGGAGCTCAGCGTGGTGGTGCTGGTGCGTCCGAGGCGGGCGGTCACCCGGTCGCGGAGCTGCTCGGCGGCCTTGCGGGAGAAGGTCAGCGCGAGCACCTCGTCGGGGCTGGCGCCACGCCCCTCGATGCGGTCGACGATGGCCTCGACCAGGGTGGTGGTCTTGCCGGTGCCGGGGCCGGCCAGGACCAGCATCGGGCCACCGGGGTGGTCGACCACCCGCTGCTGGTGGGCGTCGAGGCGCGGGGCGTCCACCTGCCCGGGCTCGCTGCGCACGAGCCGGTATCCGGGGCGCGGGAGCTGCTGGCCGGGGCGCTGGCCATGCTGCTGGGTGGTCACGGGACGACCCAACCAGACGGCACCGACAGCGATGAGCGGGCGGGGGTCACCCGGGCGCGCGGCGCTCGTTGTAGACCCCGGCCTCCTCCTGGCCGGTCAGCTGCCCGATGGCGGCCATGACCCGGTCGGTGAGCTCACGGCGGGCCCGCCCGGGGGGCACTCCGGCGTACTCCCCCGCGACATCGACGGGCGCCCCGAAGCGCACGGTCACCGCCGCCCGCCGGGGCAACCGCGAGCCGACCGGCTGGATGTCCTCGGTGCCGGTCAGCCCGACCGGCACCACCGGGCAGCCGGCGGTGAGCGCGAGATGGGCCACGCCGGTCCGGCCCCGGTAGATCCTCCCGTCGCGCGAGCGGGTGCCCTCGGGGTAGATGCCGAAGGCCTCCCCGCGGCTCAGCACCTCGAGCGCGGTGTCGAGGCTGGCGATCGCTGCCTTGGTGTCGTCGCGGTCGACGGGCAGCATGCCGAGCCCCTCGAACCACGCCCGCTGGAGCGCGCCCCGCACCCCGGTGCCCGTGAAGTAGTCCGACTTGGCCAGGAACACCACCTTGCGCGGCGCCACCACCGGGATGACGACGCTGTCGACGAAGGACAGGTGGTTGCTGGCCAGGATCACCGGCCCGCTGCGGGGCACGTGCTCCACCCCGGTGACGGTCGGTCGCCAGACGGCCTTGGCTGAGGGCCGCACGATCGTCCGCACCGCGAGATACATCATGGCGCCCATTGTGGCCCCTGGGTCGGTCGGGGGCCGGTCGTGTGCTCACGCGTCGGTCGGCGCCTCGCGCAGCGCCAGCCCCGCCGCGACGACCAGTGCCGCCACCGTCACCAGCGCGACCGTCCACAGCGTGGGCTGGTCGGGCGCGTCGTCGAGGACGCGGGCGGCGAGCCAGGCGACCGGCGCCACGACCCAGGCCAGCACGCCGCGGCGGACCCAGAGCCAGGTGGTCGCGGGACCGATCGGCATCCGCGCCGGGCCGTACGACGCGAGCACGCCCGCGACGTGGGCCGCCACCAGCGCCGCGGCCGCCGCCAGGACCCCGGGGGCGAGCGGGTCGTCGACCCGGGCGCCCCACCACGCCACCACGAGCAGGAGCACGACCGGTCCCGCCGGGGACTCCGGCATCGCGGCCCAGAGGCCGCCCAGGACCACGAGGAGCACGACGAAGAAGACTGCTGGGCGTTGCCCCGCGGCGGCGACGGCGACCAGCGGGAGGACGACGAGCAGGCCCCGCGCGACGAGCGCGGAGCGGCTCCACTGCCGGGCCCTGCTCACCGGACCCGCACCCGGGGCTGCTGGGCACGCCGGGCGAGCCGGTGCAGGACATCGTCGACGGTGCCGGGCCCCCGCCAGGGGACGACCGGGCAGCCGAGGGCGCCGAGCCGGTCGAGCAGGTTGTCCCGCTCGACGCGGCGCATCCGCCACGCCAGCGCGGTGCGTGCCCGCGGACCGCCGAGGGCGTCCAGGTCGCGCTCGCCGAGGGTGTCGATCACGAGCACCGGCACGCCGCGGGCGGCCAGGGTCGCGGTCGCGGTGACGACCGGGGCGTGCAGCATCGGGGAGAGCACGTAGACCACGCAGTCGCCCCGGACGCCGAGGTCGAGACCCGCGTCCTCCTCGACGTGGCGGGTCTCGGGGACCACCCGGGCCAGCGTCCCGGTCAGGCGGTGCAGGTGGCGGGTGCCGGTGCCGAAGGGCACCCGCGCGTCGCCCGGACCGAGGACGCGCAGGCCGACCCGGTCGCCGACGCGGACGTGGTGCTCGACCAGCGCGGAGGCCGCCCGCACGGTGAGGTCGAGGCTGCTGGCGCTGCCGTGCACGCCGCCGCTGCGCCCGATGTCGCGCAGTGCGTCGACCACGACGAGCACGCCGGAGTCGAGCTCGGACCGGGTGGTGACGACCTGGAGGCTGCCGGTGCGCAGCGACACCGGCCAGTGGATGCGACGCAGGCGGTCACCGGCGGTGAAGGGCCGGATCCCGCTGAACTCCGAGCCGCTCCCGACCCTCCTCGAACGGTGCGCCCCGACGAGCCCGTCCGGCTGCGGCGCCTCGGCCCGCGAGTCGAAGGCCGCGGCCTGCGGCAGCACCCCGACGGTGACCCCGGGCAGCCCCACCGGCCCCCAGCGGAAGCCTGCCCACGCGCCGGTCAGCGCCACCTGCTCGCTGCCGAGCGAGCGTGGCCCCCACCGGGTGGCCCCCACCTCGACGTCCGGCACGCCGTCACGCACCAGGCCGCCGACGGCTCCCCGCAGCGGCGAGAGGACGACGTACGCCGGACGCTCCATCGCCCGGGTGACGTGCTCGACCCCGTCGAGGGGGGTGACGGCGAGCGCGCTCACCGTGCCCTGGCCCTCGTGCAGGCGGAGCACGCCGAGGTCGGTGCCCAGGCGGGGCGTGGTGCGGGGGCGGTGGAACAGTCCGAGGAGCGCCGGCACCAGGAACGGCGCCGCCAGCACGACCAGCACGGGTGACCCGAGGGTGACGGCCCCGACCAGTCCGGCGGCGGCCACGGCCCAGGCGCGGGCCAGCGCCGGGGTGGCCCGCCACCGGGTCACCGCCGCTCCAGGGTCTGCGGGGTCGGCACGGCGGCCAGGACGGAGTCGACGACCTTGGCCCCGGACGCGGAGGTCATCCACAGCTCGGGACGCACCGTGATCCGGTGGCCCAGCACCGCCCGGGCCACGGACTTCACGTCCTCGGGGACCACGTAGTCGCGACCGCGCAGCACGGCCCAGCCGCGCGCCGCGAGCACCAGGCCCAGGCTGCCGCGCGGGGAGGCCCCGGTCAGCGCCTCGGCGTGGTCGCGGGTCGCCGCGGCGAGGGCCACGCAGTAGCGACCGACCGACTCGTCGACCGTCACCCGCTCGACGGCGGCCTGGAGCGCGGCGAGCCCGGCGGCGTCGGTGACCGGCGCGACCACGACCTCCTCCTGACGGCGGGCCACCCGCCGGGCGACGACGTCGTACTCCTCATCGTTGGTCGGGTAGCCGAAGTCGACCCGCATCAGGAACCGGTCGAGCTGGGCCTCGGGCAGCGGGTAGGTGCCCTCGTACTCCACCGGGTTGGCGGTCGCGAGGACGTGGAAGGGCCGCGGCAGCAGGTGGGTCTCCCCCTCGACGGTCACCTGCCCCTCCTGCATCGCCTCCAGCAGCGCCGCCTGGGTCTTGGGCGGCGTGCGGTTGATCTCGTCGGCCAGCAGCAGGCCCGTGAAGAGCGGGCCGGCGCGGAACGAGAACTCGCTGCGGCGCTGGTCGAAGACGTAGGAGCCGGTGAGATCGGCCGGCAGCAGGTCGGGCGTGAACTGGGCCCGTGCGAAGTCGAGCCCGAGGGCCTGCGCGAAGGAGCGGGCGGCCAGGGTCTTGCCGAGGCCGGGGAAGTCCTCCAGCAGCACGTGGCCCTTGGCCAGGATCGCCGGCCAGCACCAGGCTCAGCGATTGCTGCTTGCCCACCACGGCCTCGCCCACGCTCGTCGAGCACCTCGGCCGCGACGCGGGTCGCCTCGACGGTGCTCAACTGCTCTGGACTCACGGGGTCAACGATCACGGAGGGCCTCGATCCTGGTCAGGTATGTGGTCGATCTCGTCGGCCGAGAGCCGGCGGACGGGCTGGTGCGCGAGGTCGCGCAGGTCGGGGTCGGTGAGCGCCGGGTCACGGGTCCGGGCCAGGGCGACCAGGCGGTCGCGCAGCGCCGGGCCGCGGCTCGCGGGACTCGGGTGGCTGGCGAGGATGCGCGCTGTCGACGTCTCCTCGCCCGCGTCGGGGCGCACCAGCGGCGGACGGCTGTCGATCCAGTCGGCCGGCCGGGTCTCGTCGGCGTCCAGCAGCAGCCACACCAGCGCGACGCCACCGTGGTCATCAGCAGCGCCCAGCCGAGCATTCGTGGCCCGAAGTCCAGCAGGGTGAGCACCACCTGCCCGACCAGCGATCACCGCGGCGAGCAGGCCGGCCCGGGCCATCCAGGCGCGGCGCAGCGAACCGGTCACAGGACCGCCCCGGACCCGGCGCGGATGCGGGCGAGGGCGTCGAGCGCGGCGCGCCGGTCCTCCTCGCCGACCTCGTGGGCGGCTGAACCGGGCCTCGCGGTAGAGCCCGAGCAGCTGCGTTGACCGCGGCCCGGTCCACGTCCGCGACGTCCAGCATGCGCAGGGCGAGCTCGGACGACGTCTCGGAGGGGCGTCGTCCCAGGCCGGCGCGCTCGGCCTGCACCTCGAAGCGGTGCCAGCACTCCACGATCGCGTTGCGCGGCTCGCCCTCCTCGAGGATCCGGGTCTGGGCGCCGACGTCCTGCGCCATCGCGTCGGCGACCCGGCGGCGGTCGTCGAGGGCCTGGAACTCCCCGGTGGCCGCCTCCTCGTGGACGCGGCGCAGGGCCCAGGCGGTGTGGAGGCGGCGTACGAGCAGGAAGGCCGCGAGCAGCATCCCGGCCAGGGCGGCCAGCTGGATCGCACCGCCCACGACGTTGAGCAGGACCCGGACCCAGGTGGGCGGGTCCGACCTCTCCACGTCCTCGCGGGTGGTGCCGGCGGTGTCGATCGGGGCGTCCTGGGTCGAGGCGGACGTCTCGGGCACCTTCGGTCGGGGCCGGGGCCGGTGAAGACCTGCTGGGGACCGATGAGTGCCGCCCAGACGGCCAGCACCACCAGCAGGCTCGTCCCGGCCACGGCCAGCGTGGCGACGACGGCGGGCCTCCTCATGGCGACGACCCTAGACGGCGCCACGCACGGCCGGTGGGCGGACGTGAGCGACGACCCCGTCCCCCCACGAGACGGAGCCGCCGCACCCAGACGCCAACGAGGCGTGACCCCGAGGGGTTACGCCTCGTCGGACCGCGGTCGCGTCGTCGTCAGTACGCCGGCTGGCTGGGGTCGATCTGCGCACCCAGGCCACCACGCCGCCGCCGACGTGCACGGCGTCGGCGTACCCCGCGCCCTTGACGATGGCCAGCGTCTCCGCCGAGCGGACACCGGACTTGCAGTGCATGACGATCTGCTTGTCGGCGGGCAGGTCGCCCAGCGCGTTGCCGTTGAGGAACTCGCCCTTGGGGATCAGCACCGAGCCGGGGATCTTGTTGATCTCGTACTCGTTGGGCTCGCGCACGTCGATGAGCACGAAGTCGCGCTCCCCGGCCTCGCGCTCCTTGAGCATCTGCTCGAGGGTGCTGACCGAGATCGTCGACCCGGCGGCGGCCTCGGCGGCCTCGTCGGAGACCGCGCCGCAGAAGGCGTCGTAGTCGATCAGGTCGGTGACGGTCGGGTTCTCGCCGCAGAGCGCGCAGTTCGGGTCCTTGCGGACCTTGAGCTTGCGGTACTCCATCTCGAGCGCGTCGTAGATCATCAGCCTGCCGGCGATCGGGTCGCCGATGCCGGTGAGCAGCTTGATGGCCTCGTTGACCTGGATGGCGCCGATGCTCGCGCACAGCACCCCCAGCACCCCACCCTCGGCGCAGCTGGGCACCATCCCCGGCGGCGGCGGCTCGGGGTAGAGGCAGCGGTAGCACGGCAGGTCCTCGCCGAGCATCGGCGCGAAGACCGACGCCTGGCCGTCGAAGCGGTAGATCGAGCCCCACACGTAGGGGATGCCGAGGAAGTACGCCGCGTCGTTGACCATGTAGCGCGTCGCGAAGTTGTCGGTGCCGTCGACGATCAGGTCGTAGCCCTCGAAGACGCGCTTGACGTTGTCGTTGTCGAGGCGCTCGTTGTGCACCACCACGTGGACCAGCGGGTTGGTCTCCTGGATCGAGTCGCGGGCCGACTCGGCCTTGGGCCGGCCGACGTCGGACTGGCCGTGGATGATCTGGCGCTGCAGGTTGGACTCGTCGACCTCGTCGAACTCGGCGATGCCGAGGGTGCCGACCCCGGCCGCGGCCAGGTAGAGCAGGGCGGGCGAGCCGAGCCCTCCGGCGCCGATCACCAGGACCTTCGCGTTCTTGAGGCGCTTCTGGCCGCTCATGCCGACGTCCGGGATGATCAGGTGCCGGCTGTAGCGGCGCACCTCGTCGGTGGTGAGCTCGGCGGCAGGCTCGACGAGCGGGGCGAACGACACGGCGTACTCCTAGGCATGGGCGGCACTGTTCTGGCGGGACGTGGGGCCAACGTCTTCGACCGTGTCCATGTTCCCCGCGGTCCGATCGCGGTCCCGTCACGTCCCGGCATCCGGACGACGACGTGGGCGAGCGACCGCCTACCTGCGAGTAGGCTGCGGGCTCATCCATCGTGGGAGGACACACACGTGAGCGTTGATCGCTTCGGACCTGGCGAGACGCGGCCGCGCGGCGGCCGGATGCCGCGCCGTGAGCGCCGCGCCCAGCTGCTCGAGTCCGCCCTCGAGGTCTTCGTCGCGCAGGGCTACCACGCCGCCGCCATGGACGACATCGCCGAGCGTGCCGGCGTCTCCAAGCCGGTGCTCTACCAGCACTTCCCGGGCAAGCTCGAGCTCTACCTCGCCCTGCTCGACACCTCCTGCGACACGATCATCGACAACTGCCGCCAGGCCCTGGCGGCGACCCAGGACAACAAGCGCCGCGTCGAGGCGACCATGGACGTGTTCTACACCTACGTCGCCGCCGACACCGGTGCCTTCCGGCTGGTCTTCGAGTCCGACCTGACCAGCGAGCCGGCGGTGCGCGAGCACGTCGACCGGGTCACCACCGAGTGCGCCACCATGATCGCCGAGGTCATCCACGAGGACACCGGCCTGCCCGACGGACCCTCGCGCCTGCTCGCCGTCTCGCTGGTGGGAATGGCCCAGGTCAGCGCGCGGTTCTGGCTGACGGAGACGGCCGGCATCAGCCAGTCGGACGCGGCGGCGCTCGTCGCCGGCCTCGCCTGGCGCGGGATCCGCGGCTACCCCCTGGACCACTGACCTCAGGTCCCGCTGGCTACCGTCGCCACACACCCTGAACACCCCGTCGTACACCTGAAGGAGTCACCCCGTGGAGGTCAAGATCGGCGTCGAGCACGCCCCCCGTGAGCTGGTCGTGGAGACCGACGCCAGCCCCGAGGACATCGAGGCCCAGCTCGCCGAGGCCATCTCGTCCTCGGGCCTGTTCGCGTTCACCGACACCCGTGGGCGCCGCATCGCGGTGCCCGGCAGCAAGATCGCGTACGTCGAGATCGGTGGCGGCGTCGCCGGCGCCGTCGGCTACCGCTGAACCGCCCTCCGCGAGCGCCGCGACGCGCCGTCACCCTTCGGGGGGTCGGTGTTTGATCCGACCCCTGGACAGGACCATGATGCGGGTGTGCCGACATCCTGTCGGCGCAGACCGCACCATCAGGGTGCGGCATCCGAAAGGCAGAACTCATGGACATCCTGTGGCTCATCATCGGAGGCGTCGTGATCGGCCTCCTCGGCAAGCTCGTCGCCCCCGGCGACAAGGACAACATCCCGCTGTGGCTCACCGTCCTGTGCGGCATCGGCGGCATCATCCTCGGCTACTACATCTACGCCGCCTTCGGTGGCGACGGATCGAAGGGTGTCGACTGGGTCCGCTGGATCGTCGCCATCATCACCTCGGCCGTCCTGGTCGTGATCGCCTCGACCGTCACGGGCCGCAACACCGGCTCGCGCACGCACGTCTGAGGCAGCCAACCCCAGCAGCACGTCGAAGGGCCCCGCACCGGCTGGTGCGGGGCCCTTCGTCATGCCCGGGCCGGTCCCGGCCGGTGCCGCCTCAGGAGTCGAGGCCGAGGTCGGCCATCCGCTGCGCGTGCCGCTCGGTGAGCCGGGTGAACATCCGTCCGAGCGCGGCCAGGTCGAGCCCGGGACGGTCCACTCCCCCGGCGAGCAGGGCGCTGAGGGCGTCGCGCTCCGCGGCGACCCGCTGGGCCTGGATGAGGGCCTCGCCCATCAGGCGGCGCCCCCACAGGGCGAGGCGGCCGCCGAGCCGGGGGTCGACCTCGATGCCGGCGCGCACCCGGTCGACGACGAAGGCCGAGTGCCCGGCGTCGTCGAGGGCGTCGATGATGAGGTCGCGGGTGTCGGCGTCGAGGTAGGCGGCGATCTCGCGGTAGAAGTCCGCGGCCAGGCCGTCGCCGACGTAGGCCTTGATGAGCCCCTCGTACCAGTCGGCCGGCCTGGTGTGGCCGTGGAAGGAGTCGAAGCCCGCGCGGAACGGCTCCATGGCGGCGAAGGGGTCGGCGCCCAGCGACTCGAGCCGCTCGTGGAGCCGGGACAGGTGCCCGAACTCGGCGGTGGCCATCTGACCCATGGCGACCTTGTCGGCCAGCGTGGGGGCGAGCTTGGCGTCCTCCGCCAGCCGCTCGAACGCCGACAGCTCGCCGTACGCGATCACGCCGAGGAGCTCGATCACCGCCTGCCGGTACGCCTCGTCGTGGACCTCCTCGACGGGAGTCCCACCGACGTCCGGTCCGGTCGCCGCGGCGGAGGATTCAGTCATGACCGCACCCTAGGGGATACAGTGGCCGCATCGAGCGCCACGCCGGAGCCCGAGTGCAGCCGCCCTCGCACCTCGCAGAGCAGCCGCCCTCCCACCACCCGGCGGACCTCCCTGGTCAGTCCCGGCGCCGACGCATGTGCGCGGCAGGCTCGCCTCTTCGGTCCGCCGCTCCCACGGACTCGAATCGAAGAAAGCGAACCGCATGACCACCTTCCGCGAGCTCGGGGTCCTCCCCGAGATCTGTGACGCGCTCGACCGCGCCGGCATCTCCACCCCCTTCGCCATCCAGGAGATGACCCTCTCGGTCGCCCTGATGGGCACCGACCTCATCGGCCAGGCCCGCACCGGCACGGGCAAGACCCTCGCCTTCGGCATCCCGGTGCTGCAGCGCAGCGTCACGGTCACCGACCCGGCGTACGCCGACCTGCCGCAGGGCAAGCCGCAGGCCCTCATCGTCGCCCCGACCCGCGAGCTGGCGCTCCAGGTCTCCAACGACCTGCACCTCGCCAGCGCCGACCTCGGCCTGCGCGTGCTCACCGTCTACGGCGGCGTCGGCTACGACACCCAGCTCGACACCCTGGCCTCCGGCGTCGACATCGTCGTCGGCACCCCGGGACGCCTCATCGACCTGGCCAACCGCCGCGCCCTCGACCTCTCGCACGTGCACGCGCTCGTGCTCGACGAGGCCGACGAGATGCTCGACCTCGGCTTCCTCCCCGACGTGGAGCGGCTGCTGAGCCTCACCCCCGAGACCCGGCAGACGATGCTCTTCTCGGCCACCATGCCGGCCGCGATCGTGGCCCTGGCCCGCCGGCACATGCGCCACCCGATGAACATCCGCGCCGAGTCGTCGTACGAGAACGCGACCGTGCCCGCCACGGCGCAGTTCATCTACCTCGCCCACGACCTCGACAAGCCCGAGATCATCGGCCGCGTCCTGCAGGCCGACGACGCGGAGAAGATGATCGTCTTCACCCGCACCAAGCGCCAGGCGCAGCGCATCGCCGACGACCTGGCCGAGCGTGGCTTCGCCGCCGCCCCGCTGCACGGCGACATGGCGCAGATCGCCCGCGAGAAGGCCCTGGCCAAGTTCCGCGAGGACAAGCTCAAGGTGCTGGTGTGCACCGACGTCGCCGCCCGGGGCATCGACGTGCGCGGCGTCTCGCACGTCGTCAACTACACCTGCCCCGAGGACGACAAGACCTACGTGCACCGCATCGGCCGCACGGGTCGCGCCGGAGCCACCGGTACGGCGATCACGCTGGTCGACTGGGCCGACGTGGCGCGCTGGAAGATGATCAACAAGACGCTCGACCTGCCGTTCCCCGAGCCCACCGAGACGTACTCCACGTCCGAGCACCTCTTCCACGACCAGGGCATCCCGGTCGGCACCAGGGGCCGGATCGTCGACGCCGCCCCGGTCGAGCGCAAGCCGCGCGAGGACCGGGCCCCGTCGGGTGATCGCGACCGCGCGCCGCGCAACCGCAACCGGAGCCGCAGTCGCACCCGCAGCGGCACCCCGGTCGAGGGTGGCGAGTCCACCACGGCCGGCACCGGTGCCGCGAGCACGTCGTCGGGCGACCAGCCCGCCGGCGAGGGCGCGAGCCGCAACCGCAACCGTCGTCGGCGCACCCGCTCCGGCGGCTCGGCCAACGCGGCCGCCGCTCCCGCCTCGGAGTGACCCGCACCTGCACATAGACGAAGGACCCGGCGCCCACGGCGCCGGGTCCTTCGTCTGTCCCGAGGGGCTGCTGGGGTCAGTTCTTGGACGGCACCCAGGCCCTGGCGGTCAGCGCCGGGTGGTCGCTGATGCCGTTGTGGACCTTGGCGAAGCCGGAGAACTCCGCGCCCGCGCCGAGCATCCAGTCCGGGCCGCCGAAGCGCGGCACGGGGCACGGCTTCTTGCCGCTCCCACCGTTCATGGAGACCAGCGGGGTGGCCCGGGCGACCTTCGAGCAGAACTCCGAGCGCTCGTTGACGTCACCGATGACGAACACGGGCCGGCCCTTGCCCAGCATCGACTTGATCTGCGCGATCTCCTTGGCGGTGGAGACGTCGCGCTCGGTCTCGTGGCCGCCGGGTGCGTTGTGGATCGCCATCACCCAGAAGCCGCGGCCCGTCTCGCGGTCCTTGAAGCGGACGTAGGGGATCGGGCGCTGCCAGCCGAGGAACGGTCGCATCAGGTGGCCGGTGGCCATGACCTTGACCTCGGAGGTCTTCCAGGCGATCTGGATGGCCGAGCCGCGGGTGCCGAGCGTGCGGCGGGGGAAGAAGTGGTAGCCGGGCAGCGTCCTCTGCATCTGCCGCAGCTGGTCCTTGGCCACCTCCTGGAAGGCGGAGACCGTCGCACCCTCCTTCTGCACCCAGCGGGCCGCGCGGGAGGCGCGGTCCACGCCACCGCGAGCCATCGCGGAGCTGAGGATGTTGAACGTCGTGAGCCGGACGCCGTACCCGTTGCGGGGTCGGCCAGCAGTGGTCGGCGGGGTCGTCGACGCCGTCGTCGTGCTGGTCGTCGTGGTGGGGGACGCGGGCTCGGCGTGGGCCGGTCCGGTCGTGATGGCCGGCGTCATGCTCAGCCCGAGGGCCAGGACGCCGGCAGCAACGAAGGAGGGGGTCGTCGAAGGCATCCGGGCACTGTAGGCAACGGCCTCGGCGTGGCGCCAAATCGGCACCGGGGCCCCAGCGGGGTCCTACGGCGGGTCAGACGACGACGACCGTGGTGCCCGCGGAGGCGAAGCGCCACATCGCCACGGCGTCCGGCAGGGCCTGCCGGATGCACCCGTGGGACTGGGGGGTCCCGAGCTGCGCCCGGGTCTGGAGGGGCTCGCCGAGCTTGGTGGGGATGGAGTGGAAGCCGATGGCCGCGTGCTGCCCGTGGGCGAAGCGGACGAAGTACTCCATGACGCCCGAGTCGTCGATGCCGACGGCCCAGCGCGAGCGGGACCAGACGTCGTAGGTGCCGGGCTGGAGGTTGTCGGTGAGGCTGCCGCTGACGAGGTAGGTGCGCCGCACCTCCTCGTCCGCGCCGAGGAGCCAGACGCGCTGGGCCTCCTCGCTGAACACGACCCGGCGTCCGGTGCCCGAGTCGGCCGGGACCGAGAGGGGATCGACCGCCGGCGCGACCTCGGCCGGCGCGGGAGCCGTGCCGGCCGGTGCGGGAGCCGTCCCGGCCGGTGCCGGGGGCGGGGTCGTGGACCCGCTCAGCACGACGGTCTCCCCCGCCGGCGTCTGCTCCGCGCGGCCGGCGGCCACCGCGGCCTCCCGCTCGAGCGGCAGCAGCCCCACGCCCCCGAGCACCGACACGGCGGTCACGGTGCAGGAGGCCACGACCAGCGCGATCCGGCCGTAGCGCGGACGGGCGGACCGGCGGCGGGTCATCGGATCAGGCCTTGCCCCGGGCCGCGGCCCTCTTGGGCGCGGCCTTGGTCTTCTTGGCCTTGGGCCGCTGGGACCGGACGACCAGGTTGGCGGCCACCTCACGGTAGGCCTGCGCCCCCTTGTTGCTGCGGCTGGTCGACAGGATCGAGCGGCCGGCGGCCGGCGCCTCGGCGAACTTGATCGTCTTGGGGATCGGCGGCTCGACGACCTCGAGGTCGTAGGTCTCGCTGATCGTCTCCAGCACCGTGCGCGCGTGGTTGGTGCGACCGTCGTACAACGTCGGCAGGACGCCCCACACCTCGAGGCCGCGGTTGGTGAAGCGGCGGACGTCGTGGACGGTGTCGAGCAGCTGGCCGACGCCGCGGTGCGAGAGCGTCTCGCACTGCAGGGGGATGAGGACGCCGTCGGCGGCGGTGAGCGCGGCGACGGTCAGGACGCCGAGCGAGGGCGGGCAGTCCAGCAGGATCCAGTCGTAGCCGGCCTCGTCCTCGGCGAGCTGCTCGACGACACCCTTGATGACGTGCTCGCGGCCGGTGCGGGTGAGCAGGTCGGCCTCGGCGCGGGCCAGCTCGATGGTCGCCGGGAGGAGGTCGACGCCGTCCTCGGTCTCGAGGATGACCTCGGAGGGGTCGACGCCCTTGGTGAGCACGTGGTGGACCGAGATCTCGAGGTCCTCGGGGTCGATGCCCAGCGAGAACGTGAGGCAGGCCTGCGGGTCGAGGTCGACGAGGAGCACCGAGTGGCCCTGCTCGGCGAGCGCGGCGCCGATGGAGGCGACGGAGGTGGTCTTGGCGACGCCGCCCTTCTGGTTGGCGATCGCGAGGGTCACCGTGCGTGGTGTGGTCATCGACGCCCATCATGCCCGACCCGGTTGCCCCCGACGCGGCGACACCTGAATGCTGGGCCCATGAATGCTGCCACTCCTCCCCCGCCGACCGGCCCGTCCACCCCTCGCCCGACCCCTCACCCGACCTCGCGCCCGACGGCGCTCGTCACCGGGGCCACCGCCGGGATCGGGCTGGAGTTCGCCCGTCGGCTGGCCCGCCAGGGCCACGACCTCGTGCTGGTGGCCCGCGACGAGGCGCGCCTGGAGTCGGTCGCGGCCCAGCTCCGGGCCTCGGACGGCGTGGAGGTGGAGGTGCTGCGCGCCGACCTGGTCGACGCCGCCGACCTGGCCCGGGTGGAGGCGCGGGTGGCCGACCGGGACCGCCCGGTCGACCTGCTGGTCAACAACGCCGGCTTCGGCCTCAAGAAGCGCTTCCTGGAGAACCCGGTCGACGACGAGGTGGCGATGCTGCAGGTGCTGGTCACCGCCGTCCTGCGGCTCTCCCACGCGGCCCTGGGCGCGATGACCGAGCGCGGTCACGGCGGCATCATCAACGTCTCCTCGGTCGCGGCCTTCCTGCCGCGCGGCAGCTACTCGGCCGCCAAGGCGTGGGTCAACAGCTTCAGTGAGTGGGCCGCCCACGAGTACCGCGGCGCCGGGGTGACGGTCACCGCGCTGTGCCCGGGCTTCACCAAGACCGAGTTCCACGAGCGGATGCAGGTCCGGCGCGGCGACAACTTCATGTGGCTGGACACCGGGTTCCTGGTGGAGAAGGCGCTGGCCGACCACGCGAAGGGCCGGGTGTTCTCCGTGCCGGGTGCGCAGTACAAGGCGGTCGTGGCCCTCACCCGGGCGGTGCCGAGCGGGGTGCTGCAGCGCTTCCAGTCCATCGGGCGCAAGTAGGGCCGGGCCGGCCGGACCGGGCGGACCGGGCGTTCCGGGCGGTCCGGGCGGTCGGGCGGACCGGGCTCAGGGGACGAGCAGGGCCGGGGTGGCCCGGCCGCTCGCGGTCGCCGCGTCGGCGGCGCGCTCCAGGAGCCGCTCGAGCTGCTCGGGCGCCGTGGTGTTGCACCCGAGGTCGTGGTCGACCTTGCCGAGGCCGTGGTGGTCGCTGGAGCCGGTGGGCACGAGGTCGAGCTCGTCGGCCAGGGTCCGGAGCTGCTCGCGCACCGGCGCCGGGTGGTCCTGGTGGTCGACCTCGATCCCACCCAGGCCGAGGCCGGCGAGATGCTCGAGCCGGTCGGGCGTCAGGACGCGCGAGCGGCCCCACGGGTGGGCCACCACGCTGACGCCACCCGCGCCGGCGACCAGGGCGATGGCGTCCTCGAGCGGGACGGCGTACCGATCGATGTAGGCGGGCCGGCCGGGGTTGAGCCAGGTGGCGAACGCCTCCTCGCGGCTGGCGACCACGCCGCGGGCGATCATCGCGTCGGCCACGTGGGGTCGGCCGGTCGCGGCGGCGTCGCCGGCCCGGCGGCGTACGTCGTCCTCGGTGATCTCGACCCCGAAGGACTGCAGCTTCGCGCAGATCGCGGGCACCCGGTCGTTGCGGCCGTCGAGGATGTCGGCCAGCGCCCGGGCCAGCGGCGGGTACGTCGGGTCCGGCAGATAGGCCAGCAGGTGCACGCTCGCGTGGCCCAGGCGGGTGCTGATCTCCATCCCGCGGACCAGGGTGACCCCCACCTCGGCGGCGGCGCGCTCGGCCTCGACCCAGCTCTCGGCGGTGTCGTGGTCGGTGATCGCCACGACGTCGAGGCCGGCCTCGTGCGCGTTCCGGACCAGGACGTCGGGGCGGTCCGTGCCGTCGCTGACCGACGAATGCGTGTGGAGGTCGATGCGCACCGGGTCAGTCTGGCACCGCGGGGGCGCTCGGCGCGGATCGGCGACGGCTCACCAGCCGGGGTCGGGCCCCCCGAACGCCACCTCCACCAGGGGCGGGCCGAGACCCGAGGCGTCGCGCAGGATCCACTCGTCGCGCAGCAGGAGCATCGCCGACGCCGGCCGGATGAGCAGCCACAGCCACCGTCCCGACTCCTCACCGACCAGGACGGAGCGGTCCAGCTCGACGCCGGTCGTGCCGCTGTGGGTGGTGCTGGTGGACACCGCCCACAGCGGCACCGAGACCTGCTCGACGCGGACCCTGGCCACCGGCGGGTCGGTCCCCAGGTCGCCCGGGGTGTCGCCGGGCAGGCGGGCCACCCGGGTGCCCACCCCGGTGCCGGGCTCCTCGCTGACCACCACCACGTCGACGGGTCCGTCCAGGGCGCTGGTGCCCGAGACCGCACTCACCGTCGCGTGGGCCTTGTCCCCGGCCGCGGCGACCACCCCGAAGCTGCTGACGTGCCAGCCGGGTCCGAGCGGCCAGGGCAGCAGGGTCGGGAAGTCACCGGCGCGCTCGAGGTGGGCGACGAACGCGTCGTACGACGCCTCGGCCGGACGCCACAGCGGGACCACCGGGCCGTGGTCCCGGCACGCCCAGCCCGGGCCGTCGCGCACGACGGGCCGCGGGCATCGCGGACATCCGGGGTCGAGCATTGCTCCACGGTGGCGGCGGTCGCCGGAGGCGTCAAGAGTTCCAGCGCAGCAGGACGGGCGACTCGCGCTCCCAGCCCAGCACCGACAGGGTCGAGGTGTCGAGGCGGAAGTGGCGACCGTCCTGCACGGGCAGGTGGAGCCAGCGGGCGGTGAGGGCCCGCAGGGCGTGCCCGTGGCCGAAGACGAGGGTGCGCCCCTCGTGCTCGCGGGCGCGGGCCACGACGCGGTCGAGCCGTTCGGAGACCTCGTCGGCGGTCTCGCCGCCGGGGGTCGGGTGCGTCCAGACGCTCCACCCCGGGATCGTCTCGCGGATGGTCGCGGTGGTGACCCCCTCGTAGTCGCCGTACGCCCACTCGACCAGGTCCTCGTCCACCTCGGCACCCGGCCGCCCGACCAGCTCGGCGGTGGTCCGGGCCCGCTGCCGCGGACTGGTGAGGACGAGGTCGAAGTCGACCTCCGCGAGGCGGGGGGCCAGGTCGTGGGCCACCTCGACGCCGTGCTCGGTGAGCGGCAGGTCGGTGGTGGACGTGTGCCGTCCGTCGCGGCTCCACTCGGTCTCCCCGTGGCGGACGATCCAGAGCTCCTGCGTCGAGGCGGTGTGCGCATTCATGGCTCGAGTCTGACACTCACGAGGTCCGGGCGTGCCACCATGCGGCCATGACGTCTCGCGCCGTACGGCGCGGCCGGGTCGCGGCGATGGTGGCCTTCGGCTGCCAGGGCTTCGTGTTCATCAGCACCACGACGCGCCTGCCGCTCTTCTCCGACCGCTGGGACCTCGGTGAGCTCGCCCTGTCGGGCCTGCTGCTGATGGTGGTGCTGCTGGCCGGCGTCGGCTCGGTGGTGGCCGAACGGCTGGCGGCGCGCCGCGACAGCGCGCTCCTGCTGCGCACCGGCTTCGCCGTGATGGCGGTGGCGCTGGTGCTCACCGTGGTCGAGGTGTGGCCGGTGTTCCTGCTGGGACTGGCGCTCTACGGCGTCGCGCTGGGCCTCGTCGACGCGAGCACCAACATGCAGGCCGTGGCGATCGAGCACGCGCTGGGGCGTCCCGTCCTGCCGTCCATGCACGGTGCGTGGACGTTCGGCGGGATCCTCGGGGCCGGGCTGACGCTGGCGACGCCCGGGGTGCCGGTGACCGCGCTGGGGGTGGTGGGAGTGGTGCCGCTGGTGGCCGTCGCCGCGCCGTACCTGCGTCGGGTCGGGGTCTGGACCGCCACCCACGACGTGGCGGTCCCGTGGCGGCCGATCGTGATGGTCGGGCTGGCGATGGTGCTCTTCTACATGGTCGACACGGCGGCGGCGACGTGGGGACCGACGTACCTCGACCGGGCCTTCCCCACCCCGACGTCGCTGCTGGCGCTGGCGACGTTCCCCTACCTCGTCGCGTCGCTGGTGGCGCGGCTCGCCGGTGACGGGCTGGTACGCCGCCACGGGGCCGTCCGCGTCCTGCGTGCGGGGACGCTCGTGTCGGCCCTCGCGCTGCTGCTCGTGGTCGCGGCGCCGACGTGGCCGGTGGCGGTGGTGGGCTTCACGCTGCTCGGGCTGGGGGCGGCCGTGATCGCGCCGCTCTCCTTCTCCGCGGCGGCCCGGATCGCCGGCGACGGGGTCACGGACCCGGCGCTGCGGCAGGCCCGGGTGGACGTCGTGATCGGCCGGTTCAACCAGTTCAACTACGTCGGCGGGCTGCTCGGGGCGGTGCTCACGGGGGTCGTGGGCGCCGACAACCTGCGGATCGGCTTCGCCGTACCGATGGTGCTGATCCTGCTGGTGTGGCCGCTGTCGCGGCACTTCGCCCTGCCCGGACCGGGGACGCTGCCGACTCGCACCGGCCCTCGGACGGGTCCTCGGACGAGTCCTCAGACGGGGACGAGCGCCCAGTAGTCGAGGTCGAGCAGCACGCCGTCGGCGTACTTCCCGTCGTCACCGCGCAGCGTCATCGACGCGTCGCGGCCGCGGGTGGCGACCAGGCGCAGGCGCAGGGCGCCGACGCCGGGCGCGTCCGTCTCCGCGGTGTCGAGGACCTCCGACCAGGCGTGCACGGTGTCGCCGGCGAAGGCCGGGGCGACGTGCGAGCCGGCGTTGATCGCCGCGATCAGCTGGGCGTTGGCCAGGCCGTTGAAGGACAGCGCCCGGGCCATCGAGATGACGTGGCCGCCGTAGACCAGGCGCCTGCCGTCGGGGCGGGCGTCGGTGTTGAAGTGCACCTTGGCGGTGTTCTGCCACAGCCGCGTCGCCATCATGTGCTCGGGGTCGGTGAGGGTCACGCCGTCGACGTGGTCGATCCTCTCGCCGACCGCGTAGTCGCCGAGGCGGTGCGGCTCCCCCGCCGCCACGACGTCGTACGCCGTGAAGTCGAGGCCGTCGGGCACCACGAGGTCGTGTGCCGCGACCGCGGCCGCGAGGTCGGGCACGACGGCTTCGGGGGCCGGGGCGTCGGCGTCCCGCTTGTGGACCATCACCCAGCGACACCAGTCCAGGACGGTCTCGCCCCGCTGGTTGGTGGCCGTCGAGCGGACGTGGACGACCCCGGTGCGGCCGTTGGAGTTCTGCTTGAGGCCGATGACCTCGGAGCTGGTGCGCAGGGTGTCCCCCGGCACGACCGGCCGGTGGAAGCGGCACTCGGCATAGCCGAGGTTGGCCACCGCGTTGAGGGAGATGTCCGGCACGGTCTTGCCGAACGCGACGTGGAAGGCGATGAGCTCCTCCACGGGGGCCGGCGTCAGGCCGCAGGCGGCTGCGAACTCGGCGCTCGAGGCGATCGCGAACCGGGTGGGGTAGATCGCGCCGTACAGGGCCCGGTCGCCCTCGGTGATCGTGCGCGGCGTCGCGTGCTCGATCACCTGGCCGAGGGTGAAGTCCTCGAAGAAGTTGCCGGCGTTGGTCTTGCTGGCTGTCGGTCCCGCAGTCGCGCTCATGGCCCGTATCGTGCCGCACCCGCGCCCTGACGGGCGCGGGTGCTCACGTGGTGCTGGTCACGACGGGTGACTCAGGTGCCGCCGCCGCCGGCCTTGCGGCGGTGCATCTTGGGCGACGCTCCACCCTCGACCTCGGCCCCGTGGGCCTTCTCGTGGACCGGGCCGTCCTGGTGGACGCCCTTCTCCTGGTGGTTCTTCTTGTCGAGCGCCTCGCGCATCTTGGCCTTGAGGTCTTCGTTCGTCATCCGTCCTCCTCTGGTCAGGGCCCCCACCCTGCCAGTCGGCTCCATGCGGGTCGAGGGATTTCGGGGCAGGGGCCCGTGACCGGTGATCGAGTGGGCACCTCTTCTGTGTCGCTACAGGGTCGGTTCGCCCGGGACGATCAGCGGCCGGTCACTCGCCGGGCGGATCCGAGGCCATGTCCCCCACAGATGCTCGAGCTCGGACTCCCCCTGATCCGCCGGCGGTGCCGTCACGTCCGAGGCGGTGCGCCAGTCGAAGAACTCGATGGAGAAGGCCACCTCGTCGTCGCGCATCGTGTGCACAAGACCGCTGTCGTCGATGACCCACACCGTGTCCCTCACGGCCCCGGTGGCCGGATCGGCCGAGAGGTCGCCCCACAGCCGGGGTACGGCTCCCGACCGGATCGGCAGCCGCGCACTCGTCAGACCCTCGGACCGGGACACGACTTCGCCCGCGTCGTCCAGCCTCGGGTCGGTACGACTCCGGGTGGTCGAGCGTGTGCCGCGGCGTCGGATGATCGACATCAGTCAGGACGGCGCCGCCCCCGGTGCCTCATGGCTCGTGGGCCTCGGTCGCGAGCGGGAGATGTCCCTCGCGGTCTACGCAGGAGTCATGGGCCCGGGCCAGATCCGGCTGGGCGACGAGCCGAGGCTCCTGTGACCACGCCACACGGGCGGCAACATGCCGGTCGGTCCGTGTCACTCGGGCCGGGCGAGGTCGCGGACGCGCCTGTGGCCCCGCCGGTGTCTCTGAGGCGGGGTGCGGGGCGTGGTGGTCATTCGTCCGGGTGGGTTGGCGTCCAGGTATGAGCGGAGGGTCCGGGTGTCGGGCAGCTCGATCAGGCTGTGGCCGTGCTGGCGCTTGCCGTCGTCGGGCCAGGCGCGTCCGGTCGCGGTGCTGCCGGTGTGGTCACGCCGGTAGGTGTGTCCCAGCGGGCTGGTCCAGAGGTAGACGCCCGGGCTGGTCATCTCGTAGCGCCATCGCCCGTGGGTCTTCAACCGGTGGTGCAGCCGACACAACGCGGCGAGATTGTCCGTCGAGGTGGGTCCGCCGTCCTCGGGGTGGTCGTGGTCGTAGGCGACGATGTGGTCGAGGTCGCAGTGGCGGGCGTTGCGACCACACCACGGGAACACACACGTCCCGTCCCGGACGATCACGTACTCACGGATCTTCTCGGTCGGCTTGTAGCCCTGGCACTCGAGGCGCTCACGCAGGTCGATGACCTGCTTCACCACCACCTGGGCGTCGGGGCGTCCGCACCAGGCCCGAATCTGCTCCACCGACAGCACCCGTTGGCCGGCCTGCTCGACCCGCGCACACAGCGCCTCGCCGGGACGGGTCGTCAGGTCGTGGTGGGTGATCGCGTCGGCGGACAGGTGGGCGTAGAGCACCACCTGCGTCACCGGAGCAACCGGAGCGACCGGAGCGCCGGACGGCGCCGGACGGGCCCTGTCGAGACGGGCCCCGTCGCGGGCCGTCCTCAACCGGCGATGACTCGTCGTCGTTGAAGCCGATGGTGAGCTGGTGCCGGGCGAGGTCCCCCAGCGCGGTGGCCCGGCGGCCGTCAACCGTGTCGGTGGACCCGAGCCGGGCGAGGTGCTCGGCACCCGACGTGACCGCCGCCGCCAGCGCGAGGGCGTCGGGGATCTCCAGGCCCGCCGTCAGCTCCATGGTCCCGTCGTAGGAGGCCTGCTGGGTGTCGAAGGTGACGTGCCGCTTGTCCGCGGACTTCTCCAGCGCGTCGGCCACGGCCTCGGGCATGAACCGGACCCGGGCCTCCTGCACCAGCCGGTCCAACGCCGACGGCGTCAGCTTGGAGGCGCACCAGAACACCTGCTCGTCCACGTACGACGCGGCCTGCAGGGACAGGTCGATGGTGGTGTCCGCGATCAGCCGCGCCCGCCACCCCGCCACCAGACCCGCCTGGACGGCACCCCACAGCTGCGGGAGGCGGTAGGCCACCTCCACGCACTCGGTGAGGAACCGACCAGCACTGTCGTTGGTGCGTCCCAACATCGTCGCGAACTCCGGCACGCAGAACTCGTCGATCATCGGCGACCCCTCACCAGCGAACGTCTTGGGCGAGGTGAAGCACGCCTCCGCGAACTCCGGGTCCGCGAGGTGCAGGTCCGCCCAGTGCACCCCCAGCCGCATCATCTCGACATCGGCCTCGTCGGCCGCCCTGCTTCGTGAGTCCCGCACCGCACGCAGCAGCGCGGCCGGGGTCTCCGGCAACGCGGGTGCGGTGGTCTTGGCCATGACCCCATTCCAGCAGGGACCACCGACAACGCAGCCTCAGAATCGACGGTTCCGACCGGCATGTGGACACCACTTTCGACAACCTTTCCCGGGCGCCCCGGACGTGGTCTTGAGACGCCAGCCCGCGTCCTCAACCATCGGCGGACACGGTTTCGAGACAGCGCTGGCGCGCCTCTTCGACCAGCGGAGCGATGCCGGGGGGCCTCGAGACGGCGCCGGCCCGCGTCCTCAACCATCGGCGGACACGGCTTCGAGACAGCGCTGGCGCGCCTCCTCAACCAGCGGGCAGCGATGCCCCGGGGGTCTCGAGACGGTGCCTGGCGGCCCTCCTCAACCGTCGGCGAGACGTGGTGTCGAGTCACCGCTGCCGCGCCGCCTCAGGACAGCGCGTCGTCCTTCCTCGACCCGAAGCGGACGTCAGGGGCGCGAGAGGAGGTGCACCCGCGAGGTCAGCTTCCCGAGCATCAGGTAGACGGTCCAGAGGCACTCCCCCAGCATCACCTCGTACGCCGCGTCGCCGAACGCCTCGCGGTAGCGGTCGGGGTCCCGCTGGAGACGCGCCGCGTGCAGGAGCGCGCGGGACGCCGTACCGGACGTCTCCTCGTCGTGCTCGACCCACTCGGACCCGAGGTCGACCGACGCGTCGACCACGAGGCCCGAGTGACGGATGGCTCCCTGCGCGGTGTCGAGGTCGACCGACGCCGGCACCACCCCGAGCACCGGGAACAGCCAGTCGGCCTCCTCCGGGGCGAGCAGGTCGGTGGCGAGGACCTGGTGGACGAGTGCCCGCCCACCCGGGCGCAGCACCCGCGTGAACTCACGCAACGTCGAGGCCAGCGAGGGCACGTGCGGGAGGCTGTCGCGGCACCAGACGAGGTCGACCGTCGCGTCGCGCAACGGGATCCGGTCGGCCGTGCCTCGCTCGAAGGACACCCGGGAGGCGACGGCCTCGGGCTCGCCGCGCCGGGCCTCGCGGGCCCGGTCGAGGTGGCGCTGGACCGGGTCGATGCCCACGACCCGCAGGCCGAAGTGCGCGGCCAACCGGAAGGCGTGCTCACCCTCGCCGCACCCGACGTCGACGGCCAGGCTGTCCGGCGGCAGGTCCAGCGAGCGGACCGTCGCCAGCAGCATGGACGGGTCGCGCGGAGCCAGGCTCTCGTCGAGCGCGGCCGCGAAGGAGGAGGACGAGAAGGCCATCAGCCCGCCCCCTCGTCGTCCTCGGGACCGACAGCGGACGCCTCGGAGGAGGCCGCGGTCCGGATCTGCTCGGCGAGGAAGCCCGCCAGCCCCGCGATCGCCGCCTCGGCGACCGTCTCGACCGGCACGGAGGCGGGGTCCACGCCGGGCACGTCGACGGGCGCGAGGTCCGACCAGTCGCCGACCAGGGTGACTCCGAGCTGCTGGAGCGCGGAGACCATGTGTGCGGCGTGGTCGGCCACCCACGGCGCCACCGGCAGCCCGATCGCCGGCTCGTCGCCCTTGCGGGCGGCCAGCACCTGCTTGGCGAGCACCCCCTTGCGCAGGTCGGTGCCCTCGGGGAAGACCAGTCCCTCGGCGTTGAGCAGCTCGTTGACCCGGCGGATCACCAGCGTCGAGGCGGCACCGACGGACTCGTTGCCCATCCGGGCCGGCGCGAAGCCCTCGGGCGAGGTCCCCAGCACCGAGCAGAAGCGCTCCCAGAGCAGCTCGCGCGGGGCGCCGGGAGGCGGCACGGTGACGACCACGACCCGAGCCGCGCCGACCTCCTCGCCCCAGGTCCGGGCGAAGCGGACGATGTTCTGCTGGCGCCAGAAGGTGCGTCCCGACTCCGGCGCCTCGCCCGCCTCGTCGCGGTGTCCGGGCCGCCAGGCCTCGATTCCCGCGACGTACTCGGCGAAGGTCCAGGTGCGGCCGTTCTGCACGGTCTCCTGCCACATCGCCGGGACGGAGCGGTTGAGGTCGCGTGCGGTGACCACGACGGTGACGTCGTGGTCGGGAAAGGTCGAGAGCACGCGGCGTACGACGACGGGACGGACCGGTCCGAGGTACTCCATCGAGATCACCGACGTGCCCTGGTGGGCCTGCACCTTGCCGGCCATCTTGGCCCACTGCGCGTCCCCCGCGCCGAGCACGTCGCGCGCGGCCATCACCTGGGAGAGCCAGTTCATGCCGGGGACGAGGATCCCGCGGTCGAGCAGCATCCGCTTGTTGGCGAACAGCCGCGACTGCACGTAGCTGGTGCCGGACTTCATCGCTCCCACGTGGAGCACGAGCCGGCGGGACATGGGCGTCACCCTAGTCGGCGTCGACCCCGTCGGCGTCGACCCCGTCGGTCTCGACGCCGTCGGTGTCGGAGCGCGCGAAGGGGAACGGTCCGTGTCCCGTGGCGAGCACCTCGCGCGCGGACGCGAGCACCGCGGGCGACACCGGCGAGCCGGTCACGAACTCCCCCAGGCGGCGTACGACGTCGTCGCGCACGGCCGGGTCGGGCCCGGTCAGCTCCTCGTAGCGCACGTCGTGGACCCGGTCGGGACGCGTGGCGCGCAGGTGCTCCTGGATCTCGACCACCCGCTCGATGAGCGAGCGCGCCTCGTCGGCGTCGGCGTCGCGCCAGAAGCCGGAGCCCAGCACCCGCTGCACGTCGCGGGTGTTGAGGACGTAGCGCACGCCCGGGAAGGCCTTGTCCATGGTGTCGAAGAACGCAGCCGTCTCGTCCGGCGCGATCCGGTGCCAGACGACCTCCTTGAAGCCGAGCACGGCGTAGTCGTCGGCGTCGAGGTTGCCGATCACACCGGTCGTCACGACGTCGTTCATGGCCTGCATGAAGGCGCTGCGCCGGATCGCCTTGAGCCCGTAGAACGCCGAGACCACGTTGCGCGAGCCCTGCTCTCCGTGCAGCTCGCGGAAGGCCCGCACCCGAGCGAGGGCGCGGTAGAGGTCGAGCAGGTAGAGGTCGTTCTCCCCGCGCACCAGCACCCGCGGCAAGGCGTTGAGCAGCCCCTGCACGAGGGTCGAGCCCGAGCGCCCGTAGGTCACCACGAAGACGTAGCCGTACCGGTCGCGCGAGCGGCGCGCGGCGGCGTGCGCGAGCCCGGCGCGGAAGCCCTCCTCCCGCGCCCGGTCCAGGCGCGCGTCGAGGCGGCGACGGACCGGGGGCGGGAGGTACACGGCTCAGCCCTTGAGCTTGTAGTCCTTGAGGACCGACCGACCGATGATCATCTTCTGGATGTCGGAGGTCCCCTCGCCGATCAGCATGAACGCCGACTCGCGGTAGAGCCGCTCGATCTCGTACTCCTTGGAGTAGCCGTAGCCGCCGTGGATGCGGAACGACGCCTCCACGACCTCGTTGCAGTACTCCGAGGCGAGCATCTTGGCCATCCCGGCCTCGACGTCGTTGCGCTCGCCCTTGTCCTTGGTCCGGGCCGCGCGGACCATCATCGTGTGGGCGGTCTCGACCTTGGTCGCCATCTCCGCGAGGCGGAACAGGATCGCCTGGTGCTCGGCGATCGGCTTGCCGAAGGTCTCGCGCTGCTGGGAGTAGGCCACCCCGAGCTCGAAGGCGCGGTTCGCGATGCCGCAGGCGCGGGCGGCCACGTTGACGCGGCCGACCTCGACGCCGTCCATCATCTGGTAGAAGCCCTTGCCGGCCTCCCCTCCGAGGATCTGCCCGGCGGAGATGTGGTGGTTCTCGAAGACCGCCTCGGTGGTGTCGACGCCCTTGTAGCCCATCTTGTCGATCTTGCCCGGGATGGTCAGGCCGGGCGCGGTCTCGCCGAAGCCCGGCTCCTTCTCCACCAGGAAGGTCGTCATGTTCTTGTAGACGCTGTCCGCGCCCTCGTCGGTCCTCACCAGCACCGCGATCAGCGTGGAGGAGCCGCCGTTGGTCAGCCACATCTTCTGGCCGTTGATCGTGTAGTCGCCGTCGTCGCCCTTGACGGCCTTGGTCTTGATGGCCGCCACGTCGGAGCCCAGGCCGGGCTCGGACATCGAGAACGAGCCGCGCACCTCGCCGGTCGCCATCCGGGGCAGGTACTTCTGCTTCTGCTCCTCGGTCCCGTGCTGCATCAGCATGTAGGCCACGATGAAGTGGGTGTTGATGACGCCCGAGACGCTCATCCAGCCGCGGGCGATCTCCTCCACGCACAACGCGTAGGTCAGCAGCGACTCACCCAGCCCGTCGTACTCCTCGGGGATCATCAGCCCGAAGATCCCGAGCTCCTTCAGACCCTCGACGATCTCGGTCGGGTACTCGTCCTTGTGCTCCAGCTCGGAGGCCACCGGGAGGATCTTCTCGTCCACGAACTGGCGCACCGCCTTGAGGATCTCGCTCTGGTCCTCGGTGAGTCCGTCGGTCTGGCACAGGCGACCCATGGCGGGAGTCCTTCCGTTGGAGGGCATGACGGCTGGTTACCAGCCGGTAGTCCTGACAGCCTAGGCGGGAACGCTCCCCCGCCGGCACATGACCATAGTCACAGCCGCTCAGGTGCCCCGGAGGGCCTGGCGCAGTCGGGTCAGCCGCGAGGGCGGGTCGACGGGCCCCGACGCGTGGCCGGTACGCCGCTGCAGGTCGCCCATCAGCGTCGCCACCAGGTCCACGGCCACCTCCGCCACCTCGGCGTCGGTCACCGAGTCGGGGTGGCGTCGGGGCGGCAGGTCCTCGGGCACGCGCAGCAGGTCCACGTCGCCCACCACGTCGTACGCCGCGGCGCGCAGTCGCTCGACGGCCCGCTCGCCGCGGGCCCGGGCGTCGGCCACCTGGTCGTCGGCGGGCCAGAAGGGCTCGCCCCCGCGGGGCACCAGCCGCTCGTCGGCGAGGAAGGAGCGCAGCCACACGCCCCGGGCGCGGGCGGTGCCGAAGCCGGTCAGCCGCTCGTTGACGCGGCGCATCGTCTCGGCCTCGACCACGCCCATCGAGGCGTTGGCGAAGCCCTGGGAGGCGTCGCAGGTGGCCGGGTCGATGCCCAGCACCCCGGCGAACCGCTCCCACAGCACCTCGCGGGGGGCCCCGGGCGGCGGCGGGGTGAGGACGTGCAGCCGCTCGGGCGGCACGGCCGGCGCCCATCGCTCCAGCACCAGCCCGAGGTCGAGCGCCCGCCAGTCCCAGACCGCGCGGGGGTCGTCGGACTCCGAGCGGCCGTAGTCGGCGAGCCGGGTCGTGGACTTGTTCTTCAGCGACTCCTGCCAGCTGGACGTGAAGAGGCCCAGCGGCTCGCGGGCGGTGATGACCACGTGCACCTCGGCGGGCGCCAGCTGGTCGACCATCCGGGTGGCCTGCTCGGCCGAGGCCGCGCAGAAGAACTCGTGGCTGATCAGGGCGTCGCCCGACCAGTCGGCCGTGTCGGCCCGCACCCGGTCCCACGCGGCGGGGGCGTCCGGCCCGCGGCGGGCGACGCCGGGGTCGTCGCGCACGATCAGCGAGCTGAGGAGGTGGTCGCTCTTGCGCGCCCCGGGCAGCAGCAGGCCGGCCTCCCGCAGGCGCTCGCGCCCGGGCCAGGCGATGGCCTGGAGGTAGGAGGTGCCCGTCTTGGGCAGCCCGATGTGGACGAAGGCGCGACGACTCACCGGGCGGTCCTCACGACCCCAGCTCGTCGACGTAGGTCTGGACCTTCGCCGGGTCGGCACCCGGCAGCAGCTCGGTGACGACGTCGAGGAGCTCGGCGAAGCGCTGGTGCAGCACGGCGCCCTCCTCGACCCGGGTCGTCAGTGCCGCGACCTGCGCCTCCAGGTCGTGCACGCGCGCCTCGAGCTCCTTGACCGACGCACTGCTGGTCAACTTCATCGCCACTCCACCTCCAGGCGGCAGGACCGCCACTGCTTGCCGTCGGACAACTCTTCGCCGTAGCCGTAGTCGATCGCCTGACCGACCAGGTCGACCCGGTCGGTGACCACCCCACCACGACGCTCGACGTCCGCGACGACGGCGGCCACGTCGAGCGACCGCACCAGCGACGGCCGGCCCTCGGGGTCCTCGATCGGGCTGGTCAGGAACTCCAGGTGCACGCGCTCGCCGGGCCGCAGCACCATCGACACGAGCCGCCAGAAGTTGTCCACGCCGTACGGCGACGTCGCGTCGATCACATGGCGCGCGAGCACGGTGCGCGGGCCGGGGCGGGCCGCGAGCAGCGCTCCCCACGACAGGACGTGGCGCAGCTCGAGGAGGTTCATGGTGCGCAGCTCCGCCGGCCAGCCCTGCTCGGCGGCCTTGTCGGCGATGAACTGCATCGCGACCCCGGAGTAGTCGAGGCCGACCGCGGGGCGACCCTGCTTGGCCAGCCACCGCACGTCGCGGCCGCGGCCGCACCCGACGTCGAGGACCCACGTGTCGGGGTCCTCGCGCTCGTGCAGGTGGCGGGAGACGTCGTGGGGCGGCTGGTACGGCGGCAGCAGCCGGGCCAGGCCGTAGCGGTGGTCCCACGCGGCCCGGTGCGCCCGGGTGCCGCGGAACCACTCGTCGAAGCGGCGCTGGACGTCCGGGTCCTTCTCGTAGCGGAACGCGGGGTCGGGCACCCGCCAGCCGGGACCGTAGGTCTCGGTGAGCAGCCGCTCCGGGTCCGCCGGCGCCGGCAGCTCGCGCCCGTCGAGGGTGACCGTGCCCAGCGGGAGGACCCACTCGCGCCGGTACGGCGCCCAGATCTCGCCGAGCAGCGCGAGGTGCCCCTCGGTGAAGAACCCCCCGAAGACGTCGAGGCCGCGCACCGAGCCGTCGGCGTCCGGGACGTCGATCTTGAACGCTCCCCCGCTGTGCCGGCTGGTGGCGTAGCCCTGCCGCTCGACGGCGCGCTGGACCCGGTGGGACTCGCGGATCACGTCGATGGGATGCGTGTGGTGGCTGACGTAGCCGACGTCCGCGTCGTTGTCGTGGCCCAGGAAGGTGCCCTCACGGACGGCCCCGAGCAGGGTGCCGTACGCCGGGAAGGCCTCCAGGCCCTGCTCGTGCAGCAGGTCGAGCACGGTCTCCAGCGCGTCGAGCAGCGGCGTGAGCTCGCCGGCGTCCTTGGTCTCGAAGGTCTTCACCAGCTTGCCGTACATGTCGATCCCCAGCGGTGCCCCGTCGCGGCCGACCACGCTCAGCCGGCGGTCCTCGGTGCCGAGGCGGACCTCCTCGTCGAAGACCACGGTGCCGTCCCCGAGGGTGACCCCCAGCCGGGTCGTGCCCTCCAGGTGCAGGGTGAGGCGCTCCGGCCACGCGAGCGATCGGGTCCCACCGACGGCGGAGGGGTCCCCGGATCCGGCGGGAGTGCTGTCGCGCACCGACCAGAACGACCAGATGCGGCGACCGTCGAAGGAGACGTTGCACAGCACGTCCGCGGTGGCGGCGAACCGCAGGCCGTCGTCGTCGACGCGGACGTCGCGCAGCGGGGCCGGGGTCGGGTCAGTCATGGCCGGCGGTCACACCCGACCGACGAACCGGTCCGGGATGCGGGCGAAGGGGCGGTTGCGCATCGCCTGCACCTGCCCGCCGCCCACGGCTCGCCAGACGTCGGGGGCGCTCTGCTCCACGATCGTGGGCAGCTTCTTCAGCGGCGGGCCGAACGGCTTGATCTCGTCGTGGTCGATGTCGGCGGTGATCTCGTCGAGCAGGTCGACCATGTCGCCGCCGCTGCGCTCCCAGCTGGTGCGGGCGGCGCGGCCCTCGCTGGTGAACATGGCGTGCCGGTGGTCCGCGACGGCCTGCAGGTGGTCGCGGTCGGCGAACTTCATGTGGAACATGTACAGCTCGGGGTCGACCTCGAAGGGGCACTTGATGCCGTGCGAGGCCAGCGCCCAGGGCGCCGGCTCCCACTTGAGGGACGGCTTGCACATCAGCGGCAGGAACTTCGCGAGCCGCCGCTGGCCCAGGATCGGCTCGCCGTCGACCAACGCCGGCTCCCGGGCGACGTCGTGGACCACGTTGAGGCCCATCACGCCCAGCGCCGGGCGGCCCTCGCGGGCGGCGACGAAGTGGCGCAGCGACTCGTGCACCTTGGGGTCGGCGACGATGAACTCGTCCACGTCGCAGAAGATCGTGGCGTCGTACGCCTCCAGCAGGCCGGCCGACAGGCCCCCGAGCATCCCCATCCGGGCGGGCTCGAAGGACTTCTTCGTGGTGAGCGGCGGGATCCGCAGCACCGTGCAGGGCAGGTCGTCGGTGGAGCCGTCGGAGCTGTTGTCGTCGACCACGACCAGGTTCTCGGCCCCCACCTCGCGGGAGTAGTGGTCGACCCAGCGGCGCAGCATGGTGCCCTCGTCGCGGGCCATCGTGATGACGGCGACGTGCGGCAGGCCGCTCATCGGCTCGCCTTCCTGAGCCGGGTGATCCGGCGACGGTGCTTGCCCTCGCGCTCGACGCCGATCTGCACCATCCGCGACAGGCCCTCCATGGCTGCCTCGAGCTGCTGCTGGGTGGAGACCTGCGAGGGGTGCACGCCGGGCACCGGCCGGGGCAGCAGCTCGGCCAGGTCGCCGACCACGCGGTGCTGCTGCCTGCGCAGCGCGGCGACCTCGGCGGCGCCCCGCTTCATCACCCACCGCTCGTCGAGGCCCAGGCGCGGCTCCTGGCCCTGGCGGGCCACCAGGCCGCGCTTGGTGAGGAGGTGCTTGACCAGCAGGTCGTAGTACTTGTCGTCGGTGAAGCCGTCGGCCTCCAGCAGCGCGTTGAGGTGCTGCAGGGTCATCGCGGTGGCCAGCCCGATCGACGGGTTGGCGCGCACGTCGAGCGCGAAGGCCTGCGGGTCGAGGTGCAGCACCTGCGCGAAGCGCTCCCACAGCAGGCTGGAGGGGGCTCCCTTCTGGGGCACCGTCATCAGCGTGAAGTGCTCCTCACCCACGGCGGCGGCCCAGCGGGCGGCGATGTCGGCCAGGCCCTGGTGGTTCCAGAAGTTGCGGGCCACCGGCTGCGAGCGGTCCTCGGAGCGGACGGCGGCGAGGTAGGCGTCCCAGTCGACCGCCGAGCCGTTCTGCACCGACTCCAGCCACATGGCGGCGATGTTGCGGGCGAGGTCCCGGCCGGTGAGCACCACCTGGAGGTCGCCCTGCAGGGCGTCGCGGACGAGCTCGATCTTGGCGCTCACCCGGGGTGCGAGGAACTCCATCGACACCACCGAGGTGCCCGGCGTCGCGTTGATCTCCTCGACGAGCCGCAGCCACGGGCCGGCCGGGTCGAGCGGCTCCTGGCGCGGACCGCCGTGGGCGATGAGGTCCTGGACCGCGGTCACCTGGTCGCGCCAGCGCTCCCCCGCGAACGAGATCCCGTGCTCGGCCAGCGCCTCGCGGTTGTTGCCGAGGACGTTCTGGATGAAGCTGGTGCCCGACTTCATCGAGCCGATGTGGAGGACGACGCGATCAGCCACGTCCACTCCCCTTCCGCGTGCCGGTGCAGCCGGCCCCGGTTGGCCGGTAGTGCGTGGTGCGGGGCCGACCCTACCGAGTCGGCCCCGTCACGGTGTGCGGCCGGTCAGGGCAGGCGTACGTCGACCAGCGCCATGTTGTGGTCGGTGACCAGGCTCAGCAGCGGCGGACGGGTGTACTCGAAGTTCGAGTACGAGGCCTCCGGGGTGCCGAAGATCCAGTCCACGCGCATCCGGCTCGGCGGGTTGGTGCACCGGCCGGTGGCGTCGTCGTACGCACCACCGGCGGGGCTGACCAGGTCGGTCTTGGCCAGCACCTTGCAGAGGATCTCGCGCTTCTCGTTGAAGTCGCCGACGTAGAACACCGGGGTGCCGGTGGCGCGCAGCTCGTTGATCTTGGCGATCTGCATGTTGCTCGCCTTGTTGCGCTTGAACTGGTAGTCCCACGGCGCGTTGTGGATGTTGATCACGTAGATCTCCTTGCCGGTGACCTTGTGACGCAGCTTGACGATCGGGCGCGGCAGCTCCTTGCTGATGAACTGGTTCATCATCGTGCTGGCCTCGACGAGCTCCCAGACGGAGGTGCGCCAGGCGAGCGCCGCCTCGGCCGAGTCGTCGCCGGCCTCGGGCCGGGGGTAGACGTCCCACGTGCCGCGCGCCGCCTTCATCAGGTGGGCGGTCTGGTCGGCGTTGGCCTCCTGCAGGCCCATGATGTCGATGGCCGAGTTGTCGAGCTGGTCGGCCATCCAGGACATCCGGGTGGTGGCCGGACCGTAGGCGTCGTCGCCGGCGTAGGGACGGGTGTGGCCGTTGCCCAACGCGTTGACGGAGGCGATGCGGAAGTCCGTGACCCCGGTCGGGTCCGCCGGCGGGAGCGGCTCGACCTCGGTCGGCGACGGGCTGCTGGTCAGGGTGCCGTTGCCGAGCTGGGCGCGGTCGTTCTGGCCCCAGCAGTAGGGCGAGCCGGAGGTGGTGACGCCGCAGACGTGGCGCCAACCGCCGTCGATCTCACGCATGCCGGCCGGGCCGGGCTCGGGCGAGGTGGTGAACGCCTTGGTGCCGTCGCCGATCACGCCGTAGGCGTTGTTGCCCCAGCACTGCACGCGCGCCGACGTGTCGAGGGCGCAGGAGGCGCCCTCGGTGGTGGTGATGTCGACGGCCTTGAGGTTGGGGACCTGGCGCGGGGTGGGCGTGGTGGTCACGGAGCCGTCACCGACCTGGCCGAAGGTGTTGCGGCCCCAGCAGAAGACGCCGCCGCTGGTGTTGCGGGCGCAGGTGTGGGTCCACGAGGTGGAGACCTCGGCCCAGTTCTTGCTGGTGCCGACGCGGGTCGGCGCGGTCTTGCCGGCGAAGCTGCCGTGCCCGAGCTGGCCGAAGAGGTTGCCGCCCCAGCAGAACAGCGCACCGCTCTTCTTGGTGGCGCACACGAAGCGGCTGCCGACCGAGACCGACGCCCAGTTCTTGCCCTTCTTGACCAGGACGGGCCTGGTGCGGAGCTTGGCCTTGCCGCCGTCCCCGATCTGGCCGGCGGCGTTGTCGCCCCAGCAGTAGAGCTGCGTCTGGGCGGTGATGCCGCAGGTGTTGAACCAGCTGGCGTCGACCGCCTTCCACCTCTTGTTCTTGGAGATCAGCGTGGGGCGGGTGCGCGGCTTGTCGGTGCCGTCCCCGAGCTGGCCGCGGTGGTTGACGCCCCAGCAGAACAGCTTCTGGTTCTTCTTGATGCCGCACGTGGTGCCGCCGCCGGCCGAGACACGCCGCCACGGGTTGCCCTGGGTGACGCGCTGCGGGATCGGGGTCTGGGTGCCCTTCTTGCCGTCGCCGAGCTGTCCGTAGGAGTTGCGCCCCCAGCACACCAGCGAACCGTCGCCGGGGAGCCGGCAGCTGTGCTCGCCGCCGCTCGAGATCGTGTCCGTGCCGGAACGGCGACGCGCCTGGGTCGCGGTGTCCACGGTGCGCACCGTGGCCGCCGGGGCGGTCGTGCCGACCCCGGTCGTGGCCGTGCCGGCGCCCGCGGGGGCGGCCAGGGCGATCGGGGACAGCAGGCTCAGGACCAGGGCGATGAGGGCGGCGTACGCCTTCATGGCAACCTCCGGGGTAGGCAGTGCAGCGGAGCGGACATCACGAGTAACACCAGTCACGGTAAGTCACAAACACCACAGTGACCAGACCACGACCGGGCGGGACCCCGCGCCGTGGTGCGGCGTCCTGTGTGGAGAGACGCCACCGGCGGCCACGAGGTTGCCCTCGTGGCCGCCGGACTGCGTCGTACGACGCGTGGTCGAGGGACGTCAGTCCTCGGACGGCTGCATGTTGCCCATGCCCATCTCCGCGCGGATCTGCGCGTAGGGATCGAAGCCCGGCGCCTGGCGCAGGATGATCTCCTTGATCAGGTTCTGGCCCTGCGGCGGCGGGTTCTTGAACAGGTAGTTGATGAACTTCGAGTAGGACTTCTCCAGCTTCTTGCTGTTGATGATGAAGCCCTGCTCGTCCGAGAGCGTCGCCATGCCGGAGAAGTTGGCGCTGCCCTGGTAGACGACGTGCGCCTGACGGTTGCGCGCGTAGTGCCCGGAGATCGTCATCGCCTTCATGTGCACGTAACGGTCGACGAAGCCGTCGCCGTTGGTGTCCTCGAGGATCGTCCTGCGCGGGATGTCCTGCAGCAGCGAGCGCGAGTTGTTGTTGAGCACGCCGTAGACCAGCTTGATGTTGCAGCCGTCCTTCTTCAGGCCCTTGAGCTTGCTCGCGATGGCCGAGCCCGGACGACCGTTGAAGACGGCCTGGGACACCCGGATGACGGTCTTGCCGTTCTTGCCGGCGTCGCCGCGTGCTCCGGTGCACTTCACCTTGTTGAGCAGCCGGATCACGTTGTGGTTGCGCAGCGGGCCCATCTGCGGGAAGAACCAGGCGTCGTAGTTCTTGTCGTGGAAGGTCTTGAAGGCCGGCTTGACCTGGCGGTCGCGCGACATCTGCTTGAAGACCTTCATGTAGGCGTCGTAGGTGCCCTGACGACCCTGGACGGTCAGCAGGTCGTTCCACTGGTTGTACGCCGCGGCGTCGGTCAGGTTGGCCGACGTCGACATCACCACGAGGTTGCGCCCGCCGGTGCGGCTGAAGACGAACCACTTGCCGTGCTGGATGCCCTCCTTGCCACGGCAGGAGTTCTTGCACGTGCGGGCCCAGCTCTTGAGATAGCCGGGGCGCTTCTTGTTGCCCTTCTGCAGCGCCCGCTCGACCTGCCAGAAGTAGCCGTTGGACCGGCTCTGGCCGTCCGCGAGGCCGTTGGCCATGATCAGCCGCACGCTCACGCCGCGCCGGTGCGCCGCGATGACGTCGTTGACGAAGAGCTGGTTGCTGAAGTTCCAGGTGACCAGCTTGATCGACTCGCCCTGGGGCGTGTTGGCGATGGCGTTGCGGATGTAGCGGTTGATCTTGTGCGACTTCGCGGGGTCACGCGGCTCGTTGAAGCGCACGCCCCCACGCGGGTGCCACTTCGTCGCGGAGCCCTCGGTCGGCTCCTCGGTCGGGGTCGTCGTCGGCGTCACCGTGGGGGTCGCCGTGGTCGGCGCCGGGGTGGGCGTCGGGGTCGGCGTGGGGGTCGGGGTGGGCGTCGCGGTCGGCGCGGCCGCGACCACGGGCGTCCCGGCGCTGGCCTGGGACGCGAGGACGGTCAGCGGCGCCAGCAGCGCGAGGGCGGCGACCGCCGCCGTGACGGAACGAGTGAGCTTCATGGTGATGGGGTACCCCTGGGTGTCGAGACCGTGTGTGATGACCGTGTGGTGCCACGGTCGGCGGCTGGAAGTCGCCGTACGGATGGTGGTCAGGCGGATGGGATCAGGCCTGGCAGGCCGCCAGCGCGGATTGGAACTGCTCGCTGGTGGCGGTGTCGCCGACGTCGTTGACCCGGTTGCCGCGCAGCGCGTAGAAGCGGTCGGCATGGATGATCATCGGGCTGCCGAAGCCGCACATCTTCTTCTGCGGCTTGACGACCTCGCCGTCCTGCGAGCAGGCCTTGTAGTCCGTCGGCAGGTCGAGGCCGTCCACCCACACGTCCTCGCACACCGGGAGCCCGTTGGCCGGGTCGGTGGCCGGCTCGGCCGGCGCCTCCGACTCGGCGGGCGTCTCGGACGGAGCGGGCGTCTCGGACGGAGACTGCGTGGAGGACTGCGTGCTGCTGGGCTCGGAGGTCTCCCCCTCGCCCGACTCGTTGCCGCAGGCGCCCAGCGCCGACGACCCGAGCACCAGGGCGCAGAGCAGCGCGCCCGAGCGGGCAGGGCTCTTCCAGATGGCGACCATGCGTTCCACTGTAGGTGACGTCGTGGCCTCCACGGCATCGTCACGTCCGCGCGCCCCGGAGCGGTAACCTTCGCTGCCGGAGCACGATCGGGGACGAGGAGGAGCGATGAGCACCACACCCAACAGGGTCTACCTCGCCCGTCTCGTCGGACTCCCGGTCTTCGACCCGTTGGGCGACCAGGTCGCCAAGGTGCGCGACGTCGTCGTGACCCTGCGCTCCGACGCCACCCAGCCGCGCGTCCTCGGCCTGGTCACGGAGGTCTTCGGCCGCAAGCGCATCTTCGTGCCGATGACGCGGGTCACCAACATCGACTCCGGGCAGGTGCACACCACCGGCCTGCTCAACATGCGTCGCTTCGAGCAGCGCTCCACCGAGACGCTGGTGATGGGCCAGATGCTGGACCGGCAGGTCACCATCACCCCCACCGGTGTGACCGGCACGGTCTACGACGTGGGCATGGAGCAGGCCCGCAACCGCGACTGGGTGCTGTCGCGGCTGGCGATCCAGGAGCCCTCCAAGGGCTTCCGCCGGCGCGGCCAGACCTACATCGTGGAGTGGCGCGACGTCACGGGCCTCGCCCGTCGCCAGGACACCCAGGGCGCCACCCACCTCATCGCCGCGCTCAACGACATGAAGCCGGCCGACGCCGCCAACATGATCCACGACCTGCCCCGCGAGCGACGCAGCGCCGTGGTCGCCGCCCTCGACGACGAGCGCCTCGCCGACGTCCTCGAGGAGCTGCCCGACGAGGACCAGGTCGAGATCCTCGAGCACCTCGACTCCGAGCGCGCGGCCGACATCCTCGAGGAGATGTCGGCCGACGACGCCGCCGACCTGATCGCCGACCTCCACCCCGAGACCGCGGCGACCCTGCTGGGGCTGATGGAGCCCGACGAGGCCGAGGACGTGCGCCGCCTCATGTCGTACGTCGAGGACACCGCCGGCGCGATGATGACGCCCGAGCCGGTCATCCTCGGACCCGACGCCACGATCGCCGACGCGCTCGCCCACGTGCGCAACCCCGAGCTCACCCCGGCGCTGGCCGCGCTGGTCTACGTCTGCCGTCAGCCCCTCGAGACGCCCACCGGACGACTGCTCGGCGCCGCGCACATCCAGCGGCTGCTGCGCGAGCCCCCGTCGACGCTGGTGGCCGCCGCCCTCGACGAGTCCCTGGACCCGTTGCGCCCCGACGCCGGGATCGACGAGGTGGCCGCCCACCTCGCGACGTACAACCTCGTCGCCGCCCCCGTGGTCGACGACGAGGGGCGCCTGCTGGGCGCGGTCACCGTGGACGACCTGCTCGACCACATGCTCCCCGACAACTGGCGTGACCACACCGTGCGGCCCGGGCCGATCAGCCGCCACGGCCTGGGTGCTCCGCGGAGCAACGGCCGATGAGCGACTCGCGCGCCCGCGCCCGCCTCGACACCCCGCGCGACACCCGCCGCCACCTCGTGCGGCGGCCCAGCTACGACTCCGACGCGTTCGGGGTCTTCGCCGAGCAGTTCGCCCGCTTCATGGGGACCGCCAAGTTCCTCATCTACATGACCCTCTTCGTGGTCGTCTGGATCCTCTGGAACACCCTGGCCCCCGCGGACCTGCGCTTCGACCCGTTCCCCTTCATCTTCCTGACCCTGATGCTGAGCCTGCAGGCGTCGTACGCCGCCCCCCTGATCCTCCTGGCGCAGAACCGCCAGGAGATGCGCGACAAGGTGATCGCGGAGCAGGACCGGCAGGCCAACGCCCGGGCCCACGCCGACATGGAGTTCCTCGCCCGCGAGGTGGCCTCGCTGCGGATGTCGGTGGGCGAGGTCGCGACCCGCGACTTCCTGCGCTCGGAGCTGCGCGTGCTGATGACCGACATCGAGCAGCTGAATCGGCCCGAGCCGTCGGAGGACCCAGGCGGCTCGTAGACTCCTTGATCATGAGCACCCCCACGCAGCAGCAGGTCATGGACGCCCTCGCCGGCGTCAACGACCCCGAGATCAAGCGCCCCATCACCGAGCTCGGGATGGTCGACTCCGTGGAGGTCGCCGAGGACGGCGCGGTCGCCGTCCACGTGCTGCTGACGGTGGCCGGGTGCCCCCTCAAGGACACCATCAACCGCGACGTGACGGCCGCCGTCACCGCGGTCGCGGGAGTCTCCTCGGTCGACCTCACCCTCGGGGTGATGACGCCCGAGCAGCGCGCCGGCCTCAAGGAGGTCCTCAGCGGCGGGCAGGCGCAGCGCGAGATCCCCTTCGCCCAGCCCGGCTCGCTCACCAAGGTCTACGCCATCGCCAGCGGCAAGGGCGGGGTCGGCAAGTCCTCGGTCACCGTCAACCTCGCGCTGGCCCTGGCCGCGCAGGGCCTCAAGGTGGGCGTCGTCGACGCCGACATCTACGGCCACTCGGTCCCGGCCATGATGGGCATCGCGGACGCGCGCCCGACCCAGGTCGACGACCTGATCATGCCCGTCCCGACCCCGTCCGGCGTCTCGGTCATCTCCATCGGCATGCTCAAGCCCCGCCGTGACCAGGTCGTCGCCTGGCGCGGCCCGATGCTCGACCGGGCCCTGGTCCAGATGCTGGCCGACGTCTACTGGGGCGACCTCGACGCCCTGCTCCTCGACCTGCCGCCCGGCACCGGCGACATCGCGATCTCGCTGGGCCAGCACCTGCCCAGCGCCGAGGTGGTCGTGGTGACCACCCCGCAGGAGGCCGCCGCCGAGGTGGCCGAGCGGGCCGGCACGATGGCCTCGATGATGCACCAGCGCGTCATCGGCGTCGTGGAGAACATGAGCTACCTGAGGTTGCCCGACGGCTCCACCATGGAGGTCTTCGGCAGCGGCGGCGGCGACCGCGTCGCCGAGACGCTGTCGCAGCGCTTCGGGTACGACGTCCCGGTCCTGGGCCGCATCCCGCTCGACCCCTCGCTGCGCGAGGGCGGGGACGCCGGCAAGCCGATCGTCGAGTCCGACCCCACCGCCCCGGCCGCCCTCGAGCTGCTCGCGGTGGCCGACAAGCTCGCCGGACGCGGCCGCGGACTGGCCGGCATGCAGCTCGGACTCACGCCGACCGCTAAGTTCTGACCCATGTTCGGGGTCGGTCTGTCCGAGTTGGCGCTCATCGCCCTGGTGGCGGTGCTCGTCTTCGGGCCCGAGCGACTTCCGGTGATGGCCAAGCAGGCCGCGATCATGCTGCGCAAGGCCCGCGCGATGGCCGACACGGCCCGCGACGAGCTGCGCTCCGAGCTCGGCCCCGAGTACTCCGACCTCGAGCTGCGCGACCTCGACCCGCGCAACATCGTGCGCAAGCACATCATCGAGGCGATGGAGGACGAGGACGCCCGGCCGGCGCGCCAGACCCAGCTCGCCGAGGGCCAGCTGCCGCCGTACGACGACGACGCCACCTGACCGATGACGTCACCGGGTCGCCCAGAAATGCCGCCGAGTCGACAACCAGGATGAGCTCGGGCGCGTCGCAGGATCAACGACGCCACCCGAAATGAGCTCGATCATGTCTGTCAGACACCTCCTCGCGTGCCGCACCCTCGTGCTGCTGCTACCCGCCTCCCTCCTCCTGTGGTCCGGGCCCGTCTCGGCCGACGACACCACCGAGGGCACGGCCGCCGGCACGGCCGCGACCACCTCGGTCCACACCGCCGGGACGCAGCGGGTCCGCCTGCAGGCGCTGCCGCAGGTCGTCCAGCAGGGACCACGGGTCGCCCCGGCCAGCTGGGCGAAGGCGGCCGTCACCGCCACCATCAGGCCGGTCCTGGTCGGTCGCCCGGTGCGCCTCCAGGTCCAGCGCGGCCTCTCCTGGCGGTACGTGGACAAGGTGCGGCAGGACCACGCCGGGCGGGCGCAGTTCGCCGCCCCCGCCTCCCTCGACGGCCAACCGCTGACCTACCGCGTGAAGGCGATCCGGTTCGGCGGGCGCGAGGCGGTGGTGAGCGACCCCGTCAGCACCGAGCGCTGGCTGGCGCCGACCTGGAGCGACGAGTTCTCGGGCACCGTCCTGGCCCCCTCGTGGAGCCACCGCGGCCAGAGCTACGAGCCGACGAGCCTGCGCCGTTGCTCGAAGGGCGACCCGTCGGCGGTCCAGGTGCGCAACGGTGCCGTGCGCCTGAGCGTCATCAGGGACCGCACCAGGACCACCCGCTGCCGGGCCGGGGTGCGTGGCAAGCCCGGCCGGAGGTTCGCCTACCGGCTCCAGGGCCACATCGGCACCGGGGGCGCCTTCTCCTTCCGGTACGGCGTGGCCGCGGCCCGCGTGAAGTTCCACCACTCGCGCGGCCAGCACGGCGCCTTCTGGATGCAGCCGGTCGACGGGATGTACCCGGGCAGCCCCGGGCACGAGATCGACGTCATCGAGTACTTCGGCGACAAGCACCCGCGCGGCGGCCTGGGCACGTTCATCCACCGCTACGAGGGCGACAGCGTGGTCAAGACCGGCGCCCGGATGACGAAGTTCAGGTCGTTCCTCAGGAGCAGGCGCGACGGGTGGTCGAAGAACTTCCACGTCTTCTCGGTGGAGTGGACACCGCGGATGCTGATCTTCCGCATCGACGGCAAGGAGACCTACCGCATCCGCGGAGGCATCTCCGCGGCCCGCCAGTACCCCATTCTCAGCATCCTGGCCTCGGACTACGAGATCCCGAAGATGAAGGACAGCCGGCTCCCCCAGCACATGTTCGTCGACTGGGTCCGCGTCTGGGAGACCGGTCCCTGACCCCTCCCTCCCGCCGCTGAGCGATCGCGGCCGCGCTCAGCGCGACTGCACGGCGGCGATGCCGTCGAAGGCGACCAGGAGCCGCGCACCGGCCGGCGACTCGACCTCGACGAAGTCCTGACCCACCCGGCGCACGACCGCCTCGTGCTGGGCGCCGTCGGCCAGGTGCACCAGGCAGCGGGCCTGCGACTCCGCGAGCCGGCGCAGCGCCGAGCCCAGTCCCAGCCGCTGCAGCGGTGACCAGGCCACCTCGGGCACCGACCGCTCCGACGCGTCGTGGACGACGTGGATGCGCGCCGTGCGCACGATCCAGTCCTGCTGGTGCCCGCTGAGGAGGCACCACCCCTCCCCGGTACGCCGCAGCTCGCCCTCGACGCGGCCCACGCCGGCCACCTCCAGGGCGAGGACCGACCCCACGGACGCCACCAGCCTGCTGGCCAGCTCCACGTGGTGGTACTCCGCGCGGCTGCGGTCGACGAGCTCGGCCCCGCGCTCGACGTCGTACAGGGCCGACGCCTGTCCCTCCAGGTCGTCGAAGAGCTCGAAGAGCTGTTCCTCCCAGCGCATGCCCCGACCCTAGCCTGTGCACAACCCGTTGACACCCTAGGTAAAGATGCCTTGAATGAAGCAAACGGAGGCAAACGAAAGGTTCGGGGATGTCTCGGGGACACACGTCGACGCTGCGCTGCCTGACGGTCTGGATCGGAGCCACCGTCGCGCTGGCCACCACCTGGTGCCTCGCGGGTGGCACCGCGGCGTCGCTGGGCCGCCGGAGCACCTGGCAGCACAGCTTCGAGGAGCTGCTGGTCGCCCTGTGTGCCGCGGTCCTGCTGGTGTGCGCCGTGCGGTGGTGGTGGGTCACCACCACGACGACGTTCGACCTGGTGCGGGGCCGGGTCCCCCACGACGCGCACGGCCTGACGCGCCGGGTGGTGCTCGCCGCCTGCGGCGCGGCCGTCGTGGCGGGCGTCGCGGCGCCGGCGATGGCCGGGCAGGGCGGCGACCTCGAGCGGCTGGCCGGCCTGCCCCTCCCCGACCGGGCCACCGCGGGGAGCGTCCGGACCGAGGTCTCGCCGCCCACCCGGGCCGCCGGTCCCGCGCCGGCGCCGCGTCCGGCCTCCGGCGACTCCGGGCCCTCCGGCGACTCCCGGCCCGGGGACGAGGTGGTCGTCCGCCCCGGGGACTCGCTGTGGTCCCTCGCCGCGGCCCGCCTCCCCGCCTCCGCCGGCCCCGACCGGGTGGAGCGGGCCTGGCGGGCGGTCTACACCGCCAACCGGGCCGAGATCGGCGCGGACCCCGACCTCATCCGCCCCGGGCAGCGGCTGCACCTCCCGGGGACCCACGACGAGGGGGACGCGCGATGAGCCGCCCCACCAGCCCGACGTCCACCACCAGGAGAGGAACCGACATGACCACCGCCCGGCAGAGCCCGCCCCACGCCCAGGTCATCCCCATCCGCCGGCCGGTGCCGGTCGCCAGTGTCCAGGGCGCGCTCGCCCTCGACCTGACCCCGCGTCTCGACCCTCCCGAGCCCGACGCGGCGCTGGACGCCCCCCGCTTCGACCTCGTCGCCGTCGACGGCGAACGCCGGCACCGGCTCGACGCGTTCGTCCACCGCTACCTGAGTGCCGCCGTGGAGATCGCCATGGGCGACCGCCCGCTGAGCCAGCTGCTGCGCCACACCGAGCACGGTCTCTACCAGGAGCTGGGCCGCCGGGCGGCGGCGGTGTCCCTCGCCGCCGGCACCACCGCGGCCACGGGGCGTGGTCGCGGCGCGATCCGTCCCACGGTGGCCTCGGTCCGCACCAGCCTGGTGGCCGCCGACGCCCTGGAGGTCTCGGCCCGGGTCCGCCACGGCCAGCGCTCGCGCGCCCTCGCCGCCCGCTTCGAGGCCCGCGACGGCCGCTGGCAGTGCGTGGCACTGGTCTTCGGCTGAGCCGCGGCCACGCTGAGGCCGTCCGCCGCAGTGGGGTGGCAGGGGCCAGGACCGGCCGCGGTCGACCCGGACGAGCGGTGAGTCAGAGACCACGACGGCCGGACCCGCGGGGGGCGGGTCCGGCCGTCGTACGCGTGGGTGTCGGTCAGCCGCCGATGGTGGCGCGGCCCGAGGCCCCGCCGGGGGCGCCGTGGCAGCGCTTGAACTTCTTGCCCGACCCACAGGGGCACATGTCGTTGCGACCCACACCGGCGTACTCGTCGGCGACGGCCTCGGCGGTGACCTCCGCGTCACCGTCCTCGCTGGGCGCGGAGTAGGCCAGGTTGCTCGGCCGCTCCTTGCGCTCGAGGCCCCTGGCCCGGAACTGCGGCGCGTGGCCCTGCGCCTCGCCCATGTCGATCGCCGGCGCGACGCCGACCGGCGTCACCTCGCGGTCGTGGTCATGGTCGTGGTCGTGGTCGTGGACGTGCTCGACCTCGTCGCCGTCGTCCTCGGTGATCTCGACCTGGAGGTTGAAGAGGAAGCCGACCGACTCCTCCTTGATGCCGTCCATCATCGCGGTGAACATGTCGAAGCCCTCGCGCTGGTACTCCACGAGCGGGTCGCGCTGGGAGTAGGCCCGCAGGTAGATGCCCTCGCGCAGGTAGTCCATCTCGTAGAGGTGCTCGCGCCACTTGCGGTCGAGCACGGAGAGGATGACGCGCCGCTCGAGCTCGCGCATGACCTCCTCGCCGACCTCGGCCTCGCGGGCGTCGTACGCCTTCTGGATGTCCTTCTGGAGGTCGGCGACGAGCGCCTCGCGGCTGAGCCCCGCCCGGCCGCCCGCGGCCGACTCGACACCCTGCTCGGTGAGGGTGCAGGGGTAGAGCTGCTTGAGCGCGGTGAACAGCCGCTCGAGGTCCCAGTCCTCGGCGTAGCCCTCGGTCGACCCGGCGACGTAGCCGACGACGACGTCGTCGGCGAAGGTGCGGATCTGCTGCTCGAGGTCGGCACCCTCGAGCACCCGGCGGCGCTCGCCGTAGATGACCTCGCGCTGGCGGCTCATCACGTCGTCGTACTTCAGGACGTTCTTGCGGGACTCGAAGTTCTGCGACTCGACCTGGCCCTGGGCGCTGGCGATGGCCCCGGTGACGCGCTTGTTCTCGATCGGCACGTCGTCGGGGACCTTGAGCACCTGGAGGACGCGGTCGACCCAGTCGGACTTGAAGAGCCGCATCAGCTCGTCCTCGAGGGACAGGTAGAAGCGCGACTCGCCCGGGTCGCCCTGGCGGCCGGAGCGACCACGCAGCTGGTTGTCGATGCGGCGCGACTCGTGGCGCTCGGTGCCGACGACGTACAGGCCGCCGAGCTCCTTCACGGTGTCGTGCTCCGCGGCGACCTGCGCCTTGATGCGCTCGACCATCGCCGGCCACGCGGCGTCGTACTCCTCGACGTTGTCCACCGGGTCGAGGCCCTGCTTGCGCAGCTCCTGGTCGGCGAGGAAGTCCACCGAGCCGCCGAGCATGATGTCGGTGCCTCGACCGGCCATGTTGGTGGCCACGGTGACGGCACCCTTGTGGCCGGCGAGGGCGACGACCTTGGCCTCGTCGGCGTGCTGCTTGGCGTTGAGGACGGTGTGCGGCACGCCCTTCTTGCGCAGCAGGCCGGAGAGCAGCTCGGACTTCTCGACCGACACGGTGCCGACGAGGACCGGCTGGCCGGCGGCGTTGCGCTCGGCGATGTCCTCGACCACGGCGAGGTACTTGGCCTCCTCGGTGCGGTAGACGAGGTCGGCCTGGTCGGCGCGGGCCATCGGCTTGTTGGTGGGGATGGGCACCACGCCGAGCTTGTAGATCTTGTCGAACTCGGAGGCCTCGGTCATGGCCGTACCGGTCATGCCGGAGAGCTTGTCGTAGAGGCGGAAGTAGTTCTGCAGGGTGACGGTGGCGAGGGTCTGGTACTCCTCGCGGACGGTCACGCCCTCCTTGGCCTCGATGGCCTGGTGGAGGCCGTCGTTGTAGCGGCGTCCGGCCAGCATGCGGCCGGTGTGCTCGTCGACGATGAGCACCTCGCCGTCCATGACGACGTACTCCTTGTCGTTGCGGAACAGCTCCTTGGCCTTGATGGAGTTGTTGAGGAACGAGATGAGCGGGGTGTTGACCGAGTCGTAGAGGTTCTCGATGCCGAGGTGGTCCTCGACCTTGGTGATCCCGGGCTCGAGGACCGAGATGGTGCGCTTCTTCTCGTCGACCTCGTAGTCGTGGTCGATGCGCATCGAGCGCGCGATCGTCGCGAACTCGGCGTACCACTTGACCTCGTCCTGGGTCGGACCGCTGATGATGAGCGGGGTCCGCGCCTCGTCGATGAGGATCGAGTCGACCTCGTCGACGACGGCGAAGTTGTGGCCGCGCTGGACGCAGTCCTCGATGGCGTCGGCCATGTTGTCGCGCAGGTAGTCGAAGCCGAGCTCGTTGTTGGTGCCGTAGGTGACGTCGCAGTTGTAGGCCTCGCGGCGCTCCGCCGGACGCATCGACGGCAGGATCACGCCGACGGTCAGGCCGAGGAAGTGGTGCACACGTCCCATCTGCTCGGACTGGAACTTGGCGAGGTAGTCGTTGACGGTGACCACGTGCACGCCCTTGCCCTCGAGGGCGTTGAGGTACGACGGGAGCACGGCGACCAGGGTCTTGCCCTCACCGGTCTTCATCTCGGCGATGTTGCCGAGGTGCAGGGCCGCGGCGCCCATGATCTGGACGTCGAAGGGGCGCATGCCCAGCACGCGCTTGGAGGCCTCGCGGACCGTGGCGAAGGCCTCGGGCATGAGGTCGTCGAGGGCCTCGCCCTGGGCGAGCCGCTCCCGGAACTCCACCGTCATGCCCCGCAGCTCGTCGTCGCTCATCGAGACGAAGTCGTCCTCGATGGCGTTGACCGCCTTCGCGATCGTCTCGAGCTGGCGCAGGATCTTGCCTTCGCCGATGCGGAGGAGCTTGTCGATGATGGCAGGCACGGTGATGCGACTCCGTTGAGTGAGAGTGAGTTGTGCAACGTACGGGCGGCCGGATGGCCGTCGATCATGCTACCCACGCCCCATAGCTCAGGTCGCAACGGCAGCCAGTGCGGGGGCCAGGTCGCCGCGCTCCTCCACCACCACGTCCCCCAGCCCGAGCCAGGCCGCGAGCCGACCCAGCTCGGCCGCCAGCTCCTCGGGGGTCTCCGGGGGCGCGCCGGGCTCGGCGTACGCCCCCCGCACCAGGAGGCGTCCGGTCGCCCGGTCGGCCTTGAGGTCGACCCGGGCGACGAGGCGGTCCCCCAGCAGGAACGGCAGCACGTAGTAGCCGTGGACCCGCCTGTCCGGCAGGGACGTAGATCTCGATGCGGTAGGAGAAGTCGAAGAGGGTCTCGGCGCGAGAGCGCTCCCACACGACGGGGTCGAACGGCGACAGCAGCGCCCGGGCGCCCATCCTCCGCGGCAGCCGGGCCCCGCGATGGAGGTACGCCGCCCGGGTCCAGCCGGGCACCGTGACCGGGACCAGCTCGCCGGTCTCCAGCAGCGTCGTCGACGGCGGCCTTGCGTGTCGGCGACCGGCATCCGGTAGTAGTCGGCCAGGCAGCGCAGCGTGGCGACCCCGTGCGACCGGGCGGCGCGGCGGACCAGCTCCAGGTCGGCGTCGGCCCTGCTGGGGGTGGGCGCGGCGAGCACTGCGGCCGGCAGCACGCGCTCGGGGACGTCGTACAGCACCTCGAACTGCTGGTGCGCCCGGCGATGGCGACGTCACCCACCAGGAAGAGGTAGTCGAGGACCTTGCGCGCCTGCGACCAGTTCCAGCCCCAGTGCTCCTTGGTGCGCGGCCCCTCGGCTGAACTCCGCCTCGAGGTCGCGGGCGGTGACCGGGCCGCGGTCTCGGACGGCCGCGAGGACGCCGGGCTCGAGGGCGGGGTCGGCGGTGAAGCCCCACTTGCCGCGCTGCTGCGCGGTACGACGCCATCCGGTGCTGCATCACCGGCCACAGGTCGACGGGCATGAACGCCTGGACGTGGGCCCAGTACTCCACCACCCGGCGCGGCCGGCGCTCGGAAGCCCGGCGCAGCAGGTCGACGTCGTACGCGCCCATCCGCGAGTAGAGCGGCATGTAGTGGGCGCGCTGGAGGACGTTGACCGAGTCCACCTGCAGGACGCCGGTGCGGCGCAGGGTGCGCTCGAGCGTGCGCATCGAGGGGGTCGCGTGCGCGCGGTCCGTGAAGCCCTGGGCGGCCAGTGCGATCCGGCGCGCCTGCAGGGTGCTGAGGCTGTCCGTCACGCCACCCATGGTCCGGGAGTGCCCGTCAGGGCAGGTCCAGCAGCTTTTCCTTCATCGCGTACATGACGGCCTCCATCCTCGAGTGGAGCTGGAGCTTCTCGAGGATGTTGCGGACGTGGTTCTTGACCGTGTTCTCGGAGATGAACAGCTCCTTGGCGACCTCGCGGTTGTTGAGGCCGCGGGCGACGAGGCGCAGCACCTCGAGCTCGCGCTCGGTGAGCTTGAGCGCGGTGCTCTGCTGCTTGTCGGGCTTGGACATCTGCTTGAACTCGTCGATCAGCTTGACCGCCATCGACGGGCTGATCAGCGACTGGCCCTCGTTGACGACGCGGATCGCCTGCGCGACCTCCTCGATGGAGGAGTCCTTGAGCAGGTAGCCGGAGGCGCCGTTCTTGACGGTCTCGTAGAGGTCGCCCTCCTCGTCGGAGACGGTGAGCATGATGATCTTGGCCGACGGCACGGCCTCCTTGATCTGGCGGCACGCCTCCACACCGGTACGCCGCGGCATCCGGACGTCGAGCAGCATCGACGTCGGGAGCCAGCGTGGTCGCCAGCTCGGTGCCCGCGATGCCGTCGTCGGCCTCGCCGACGACCTCGATGTCGGTGTCCTGCGCGAGCAGCATGGTCAGGCCCCGCCGGAACAGCTCCTGGTCGTCGACGACCAGAACGCGGATCGGCTCGTGGGGGGTGGTGCCTGGGACACCCGTTGCCTCGGTCACCCGGGCATCATTGCAGAAGCCGGCGGGACCGAGGCAACGAGTGCATCGCTCAGCGGTCCAGGTCGAGGGAGATCACGCCGTAGTCGTAGCCCCGACGGCGGTAGACGACCGAGGGTCGCTCGCTCTCCTTGTCCACGAAGAGGTAGAAGTCGTGGCCGACGAGCTCCATCTCGTAGAGCGCCGTGTCGAGGGTCATCGGGGCGGCCCCGTGGGACTTCTCGCGGACCACCAACGGCCCGTCCCCGGTCACGGTGATCGGTCCGACCTGCCGCTCGGTGACGACCTCCTCGTCGCCCTCGGCGGCGACCGGCTCGGCGATGTCGGCCAGGGCCTCCCCGACCGAGACCGGCGCGTGACGGCCGTGGTGCACCCGACGGCGGTCGGCGGCGCGGCGCATCTGGGAGGCCATCTTGTCCAGGGCCAGGTCGAGGGCGCCCATCTTGTCCTCGGCAGCGGCCTCGGCGCGGATCACCGGCCCCTTGGAGAAGGCAGTCAGCTCGACGCGGACGGCCCGGTCGTGCTGCCGGGGATTGCGTTCCTGCTCCACCTCGACCTGTACTCGGATGATCCGGTGGTCGTGCTTCTCGAGCCTGGCGAGCTTCTCCGAGACGTGCTCGCGGAACCTCTCCGACACCTCGCAGTGCCGTCCGGTGACCACAACCTCCATGTGAACCTCCTGGTAGCAGGGCTACTTCATCGGCCCGCCGAGCCCTGGGGACGCCGGGGCTGGCCCCGACGCGTGGGACCGGTGGGATGGAGTCCGCCCGGCCGACCTGGTCTTCGTCCCCACAGTCGCCTGCCGGGGCTTCCGCAACTTGGATGTCACTACCGGCCCTCTCCCGATCACCGTCGTGTATGACGACGGCTGCGAGGCAGGACTTACGTCTAAGCCGCACCGTGATCGGCTGTCTCCGCGAGCCGCTTACGTGGGCCGTTTCGCCTGCGACTGGCATCGGCTTGCCACCCGGGCGTCTGCGCGGTCCCTGACGGGCGCACAGGTGTCCGGGCGACGCAACCACGGACCCGGACGGACTCCATGGACAGACGCTATCCCCTCCCCAGGGATGGGCCAAGGGACGGGGGTGCGGAATGGGACGAACCCTCCCGCGGCGTCCGCCGTCCGGCGTCCGGCCCGCGGCGACGGGTGGCGGCGACGACGGCCACGGCCACCGGGTCGAGTCCCACCGCGGCCAGCGCGCGCTGCGCCTCACGGGCCGTGGCCCCGGTCGTCAGCACGTCGTCGCACAGCACGACGTACGCACGCGGGTACGCCGTCCGGCCAGGCGTCGCAGGCCGGGCGCCGGGCAGGTCATCGACCCCGCGAGGTTGGCGGCGCGGTCGGTGGCCGTCAGGTGCTTCTGGTCGCGCACTCCCCCGCGCGACACGAGGACGGCGGCCGGGAGGGCGTCGTAGGACTCACGCCGCAGGAGGCGTGCCGCGCCCCGGACCAGGGCGCCGGTCGCGTCGTAGCCACGCCGCCGGCTGGACCCGGGGCGCGACGGCACCGGCACGAGCACGAGCGCCTCCCCGTCGGGCGCGCCCACCGCGGCCCGCACGGAGGTGGCCAGCAGGCCGGCGAGCACCCCGGCGAAGGACCACTGCCCGCGGTCCTTGTGCCCCACCACGAGGGCCCGCAGGGTGTCGGCGTACTCCCCCGCCGCCCAGGGCGTCACCAGGCCGGCGGGCACCGGGTCGGGCCAGCTCGCCGCGGCCGTGACCGGCAGCGAGGCGCGGCAGGGTGGGCACAGCATCCGGCCCGGGCGTCCGCAGCCGACGCAGCTGCTCCCCAGGAGGAGGTCGAGGGCCGCGTCGCGCACCGCCCCATCCGAGCAGCGCGACGGGCGGGTCTCAAGGCCCGTCCACGCGCCTGTGGAGGGCCGCTCAGCCGACGTAGGTCAACGAGGTCAGCCCCGGGGGCAAGGTGCCCAGGGGCCGCGTGGGTGAGGTCAGGTCGATGACGTCCTCGCCGGCGACGGCGTACACCTCCGTCCCCTCCACCGGGGAGCCGACCAGGCGCCGGAAGGCCCCGCGCACGCGGCCCGATCCGGAGGTGACGATCTCCCCCGGCGCGCCGTCGACCGAGACGGTGCGCACCTGGGACAGGTCGTCGGTGATGTCGGACAGCACCGAGACGGTCGTCGTGGACCGCCAGGCGATGTCGCGCACCTGGCCGGACGCGCCCGGCTCGTAGGCGAGCTGGCGGGCCTGCGTGGCGCCGAGCACCTGGCCCCCCTCGTCGTGGAGGATCCGGCCGGCCACGACCCGGTCCCTGCCCTTGCCGGAGACGACGGCCACGAGACGACTGCCGTCACGAGAGACCAGGAGCTGCTCGACGTCGCGCCCGCTCACCCCCGGCACGCGGATGACGCGGGACCGGTTGCCGGTGACCACGAGCACCCGCGCGCGCCCCCCGTTGCGGTCCACGAGCCACATCCGGTCCGCGAAGTCCCAGGCCGGCGCCAGGAGGTCGCGGGCACCGCTGACGACCTCCACGGCGCTGCCCCCCTCGTCCACGGGCGCGACCAGCACCGCGCTCCCGTTGCCGGAGACGCCCGCGACCCGGGTGCCGGTGAGGTTGACGCCGATGGTGCGGACGCCCAGGCGGTCCACGCCCATCGGGCCCGAGGTGGGGCGCAGCGACGAGGCCGAGCCGCGCACCACGCGGCCGTCGACGAGCCCGAAGACGTCGCCGGTCGACTGGGCGCCGGTCGGGTCGAACGCGCTGCCGACGTCGAGGTCCACCTGGGTGGCGCCCTCGGCCAGGCCGAGCTCACGGTCCCCGACGCGTGAGCTGCACGGCCCGGATGCGGGGCTCCTGGCGCAGCGTCCAGATCAGCTGCGTCAGCATCCGCTGGCTGGTGGGCTCGTCGATCGCGTCGGGGTCGCCGGTCGAGGGCGACCTGCGCGATGCCGCCCGAGGTGATCGGCACCGAGAAGGCCGCCGTGAAGCCCTCGGGGAAGTAGGTCCGGTCGATCCTCGGGTCGATCGAGTCCGAGGGCAGCAGGCCCGGGACGAGCGAGGAGGCCAACTGGTCGCCGTCGGGGATGTGGACGGGCTCGGGCACCAGGATCTGGGTCGTCGGGTCGAAGAAGTAGAGGGAGGCCCGCCGGTAGGAGTCCTCGAACCACGACTCGGGGACGATCGAGGGCGTCGGGGACCTCGGAGATGCGCCACTCGCCGTTCTCCGAGGTCAGCCCGACCTGCAGGGTCGCCGCCTCGCGCGAGCGCTGCCAGGCGCCGCGGTCGTCGTACTCGTTGATCATGGTCAGCGGCACCTCGACGGACAGGTTGCCGCCCACCGGGTCGCCGAGCTCGCCGTAGGTGACGACGGCGTCGTTGGGACGCCAGGCGCCCTGGGCGTCCTGGCTCAGGAACTGCCGGGCCACGCTGGTCGAGATCGGCCGGGCCTTCATGGCCTCCAGGAAGTGGGTGACGATCTCGGAGGCCGACTCCCCCGGCTGAGGCGGCTTGGGGTCGAAGTCGATGCCGGGCGGGGCGGCGGTCTCGCTCGACGTCTGCACCTGGGTGACCGGTCCGTCGGTGGGCATCCGCACGCACGCCGTCAGGCCGAGCGACGGCGGCGAGGACGCCGACCAGGGCGGCGGGCCGTCTCACGCCGACTCCAGGGCGTCGCTGGGGACCAGCGGCAGCGGGCTGTGCCGCAGCGGCTGCGAGAGCCGTCGCGGCAGGGTGAGGCGGAACTGGGCACCCTCGCCCGGCCGGCCCCAGGCCTGCAGCCAGCCGCCGTGGAGGTGCGTGTCCTCCAGGGAGATGGACAGGCCCAGGCCGGTGCCGCCGCTGGTGCGGGCGCGGGCCGGGTCGGCGCGCCAGAAGCGGTTGAAGACCATCGCCGACTCCCCCGGCCCGAGGCCGACCCCGTGGTCGCGGACCGCGATCGCGGCCGAGTGGTCGTCGCCCGCCACCAGCAGGCGGATGTCGCGGCCCTCGGCGTGGTCGATGGCGTTGGTCACCAGGTTGCGCACGATGCGCTCCACCCGGCGCGGGTCCGCCTCGGCGAGGCAGGCGTGGCCGGGCGGCTCGACCACCACCCGGGTGTGGCGCTGCTCGGCGAGGGCGCGGGTCATGTCGACGACCCGGCGGGCCACGTCGACGAGGTCGACGTCCTCGGCCTCGAGCACCGCGGCCCCGGCGTCGAAGCGGCTGATCTCCAGCAGGTCGGCGAGCAGCGTCTCGAAGCGGTCGAGCTCGAGCTGGAGCAGCTCGGCGGCCCGCGCGGTCACGGGGTCGAAGCTGGTGCGCGCGTCGTGCAGCACGTCGCCGGCCATCCGCACCGTCGTGAGCGGCGTACGCAGCTCGTGGGAGACGTCGGAGACGAAGCGGCGCTGCAGCCGGCTCAGCTCCTCGAGCTGGCGGATCTGGCGCTGCAGGTTGGACGCCATCTGGTTGAACGAGGTCGCCAGTCGCGCCAGGTCGTCCTCGCCGCTCACGCGCAGCCGTTCCTGGAGCTGCCCGGCGGCGAGCCGCTCGGCCACCCGGCGGGCCATGCGGATCGGCGTGACCACCTGGCGCGCGACCAGCCAGGCCAGGCCGGCGACCAGCAGGAGGAGGAGGACCCCCGCCGTGAGCAGGGCACGGGTGACGAGGGCCATGGTCTGGCGCTCCTCGTCGAGCGAGTAGAGGTAGTACAGGGTGTAGGTGTGGTCGTCGGCCGGCAGGGTCACCTGGCTGCCCACCACCACGCCCGCTCCCTCCGGCAGGCCGGGGATGGGCCGCGTGGTGGAGATGTCGGTGTAGGTCCACGCGGTGGCCGCGGGCTGCTCGAAGTGCTGCTGCAGGGACTCGGGGACGCTGGCGATGTCGAGGCCCTGGGTGAACTTGGCGCCGCCGTCCGCCAGCCGGCCGCCGGGCCCGATCGCCGGGGACAGGATCACCGCGAAGCCACGCGTCGGCGCCCCGGGAGCTCGATCGGCTCGACCACGTCCTCCTGCTGGCCGGCCTCGTCGACGTCGGTGCCGGGCGCGGCCGCGAGCTGGGCGCGCACCTGCGCGGTCTCGTTCTCGACCTCGGCGACCACCTGGTCGACGCGGTTGTCCAGGAGGCCCTCCCGGGTCTGCTGGATGAGGAGCCAGCCGACGATGCTCACCACGAGCGCCGAGAGCAGCACGGTGGACGCGACCACGCGCGCCTGCACCGAGCGTCGCCAGAAGGTCAGCGCGCGCCGCAGTGCGTAGGAGACGCGGTCGAGGGTGTGCTGGAGCCTCGGGGTCGAGGAGAGGAAGGACATCGGTGTGGGTCGCTGACGGCCGTCAGGCCGTGCCGGCCTTGTAGCCCACGCCGCGCACGGTCACCACGATCTCGGGGTTCTCCGGGTCGTGCTCGACCTTGGAGCGCAGCCGCTGCACGTGCACGTTGACCAGCCGGGTGTCCGCGCTGTGCCGGTAGCCCCACACCTGCTCGAGCAGGACCTCGCGGGTGAAGACCTGCCACGGCTTGCGCGCCAGGCACACGAGCAGGTCGAACTCGAGGGGGGTGAGGTTGATCGGCTGACCGGCGCGGGTCACCGAGTGCCCCGCCACGTCGATGGCCAGGTCGCCGATGGTGAGCGACTCGGAGGCGGGCGCGTCGGAGCGGCGTACCCGGGCCCGGACCCGGGCGATGAGCTCCTTGGGCTTGAAGGGCTTGACGATGTAGTCGTCGGCCCCGGACTCGAGGCCGACGACCACGTCGACGGTGTCGCCCTTCGCGGTGAGCATCACGATCGGCACGCCCGACTCGGCGCGGATCTCCTTGCAGACGTCGATGCCGTCCTTGCCGGGCAGCATGAGGTCGAGGAGGACCAGGTCGGGACGGAAGCTGCGGAAGGCCTCGAGGGCCTGGTCACCGCGACCGACGACCTGGCTCTCGAACCCCTCCTGGCGCAGCACGAGGGAGAGCATCTCCGCCAGGGACGAGTCGTCGTCGACGACCAGGATGCTGCCCCTGGTGGGATGCTGCTCGGGTGGAGGTGTCATGCCCCCAAGTCTGCCTCAGTAGCGGTACAGGTCGGACTTGAACGGTCCGGCGATGTCCACACCGAGGTACGCGGCCTGCTCCTTGGTGAGCTCCGTCAGCTCGACACCGAGGGCGTCGAGGTGCAGGCGCGCCACCTCCTCGTCGAGGTGCTTGGGCAGCACGTGCACGCCGAGCTCGTACTCGTCGGCCTTGGTGAAGAGCTCGATCTGGGCCAGCACCTGGTTGGTGAAGGAGTTCGACATGACGAACGACGGGTGGCCGGTCGCGTTGCCGAGGTTGAGCAGACGTCCCTCGGAGAGCACGATGATCTTCTTGCTCGGCGTGTCGTCGGTGGCCGGGAAGATCCACTGGTGGACCTGCGGCTTGATCTCGTCCTTGACGATGCCGGGGATCTTGGCCAGCCCCGCCATGTTGATCTCGTTGTCGAAGTGACCGATGTTGCCGACGATGGCCTGGTGCTTCATCTTGTGGAAGTGCTCGACCGTGATGATGTCGAAGTTGCCGGTCGTGGTGATGAAGATGTCGGCCGTCTCGACGACGGACTCGAGGCGCTTGACCTCGTAGCCGTCCATGGCCGCCTGCAGTGCGCAGATCGGGTCGATCTCGGTGACGATGACGCGAGCGCCCTGGCCGCGCAGCGACTCCGCGGAGCCCTTGCCGACGTCGCCGTAGCCGCACACGACGGCGACCTTGCCGCCGATCATCACGTCGGTGGCGCGGTTGAGGCCGTCGATCAGCGAGTGGCGGCAGCCGTACTTGTTGTCGAACTTGGACTTGGTGACCGAGTCGTTGACGTTGATCGCCGGGAAGAGCAGCGTGCCCTCGCGGAACCGGTCGTAGAGGCGCAGGACGCCGGTGGTGGTCTCCTCGGAGACACCCTTGATGTCCTTGGCGATGTTCGTCCAGTGCTGCGGCTTGGTCGCGACCGAGCGGGCCAGGACGCGCAGCACCTCCTTGAACTCCTCGTTGTCGGTGCTGTCCTGCGACGGCACGACACCGGTCTTCTCGAACTCGACGCCCAGGTGCAGCAGCATCGTGATGTCGCCACCGTCGTCGAGCAGGACGTTGGGGCCGACCCTCGGCGAAGTCGAAGACCTTCTCGGCCTCGTCCCAGTACTCGGCCAGCGACTCGCCCTTCCAGGCGAAGACGGGCGTGCCCTGGGGGTTGTCGACGGTGCCGTCGCGGCCCACGACGACGGCCGCGGCGGCGTGGTCCTGGGTGGAGAAGATGTTGCAGGTGGCCCAGCGCACGTCGGCACCGAGGTCCACGAGGGTCTCGATGAGGACGGCGGTCTGGATCGTCATGTGGAGCGAGCCGGCGACGCGGGCGCCCGCGAGGGGCTGCTCCGCCCCGTAGCGCTCACGCATGGCCATGAGGCCGGGCATCTCGTGCTCGGCGAGCTCGATCTCCTTGCGGCCGTAGTCGGCCAGGCTGAGGTCGGCGACCTTGAAGTCCATCGTTGTCTCCTGAAGTCTGTGGAGCGTGTCTGCGCCGCACGTCTGTGCGTCGTCGGGATCTCCCGGCGCGGACCTCAGAAGCCTAGGACGGGGCTCACAGATTCGGAGAATCCTCAGCGGGGTCCTGCCCCCGGTCGCCACGGACCTCCCCGGAGGGCTGCGCGGCGACGTCCGGGGTGTCCTCGTGGGCCTGCGGCTCCTCCTCGTGCGTGTCGGAGCCGTGTCCCCCGCCGACGCCGACGAGGCGCAGCGCGCCGAGCACCAGGAAGCCGACGAGCAGGCCCACGACCGCGGACGCGAGGGTGTTGACCACCCAGCCGGCCAGGCCGCCGAGGGCGCCACCGACCGCGTCGTGGACCGCGACCTCCCAGTGGTGCACGACGTCGTACGGCGCGTGGAGGACGTCGCCGAGACCGGTGCCCTCGAGCAACCCGTCGTGCCCGCCGATCTCGTAGAGACTGACCAGGAAGATGTGGCCACCGACCCACAGCATGGCCACGACGCCGATCAGTGAGATCGCCGTGAGCAGCTTGGGCATCGCGCCGACGAGGCCGGCCCCGACCTTCTGGGCGAGGGACGAGCTCTTCTGCGTCAGGTGCAGGCCGACGTCGTCCATCTTCACGATGAGGGCGACCACGCCGTAGACGAGCAGGGTGATCAGGACGGCCACCACGGCCAGGACGATGGCGCGGACCCAGATGCTGGCGTCGGGGTCGGAGCTGACGACCTCCTTGAGGGCGATCACCATGATCTCGGCCGAGAGGATGAAGTCGGTGCGGATGGCGCCGGCGACGGTCGCCGCCTCGTGCTCGGGGGTGAACTCGCCCTGCGCGGCCAGCTCGTTCTCGGGCTCGGGGTGGTGGCCGGCGACCTTCTCCCACACCTTGTGGGCGCCCTCGTAGGCGAGGAACCCGCCGCCGAAGATCAGGATCAGCGGCAGCAGCTGCGGGAGGAACTGACCCAGGAGCACGGCCGCGGGCAGGATGAAGAGGAGCTTGTTGCGCAGCGACCCGATGGCGATCTGCTTGATGATCGGCAGCTCCCGCTCGGCGGCGGAGCCGTGGAGGTACTGCGGGGTGACCGCGGTGTCGTCGACGACCACGCCGGCCGCCTTCGCGCTCGCCCGGCCGGCGGCGGCACCGACGTCGTCCACCGACGCCGCGGCCACGCGAGCCAGGGCGGCCACGTCGTCGAGCAGGGCGAAGAGTCCTGCGGCCATCAGGCGGTCTTCCTCGAGTCGGTCACGCGCGCAGCCTATCGGCGTGCCGACACACGACGAGGGCGGCCGGGATGACTCCCGGCCGCCCTCGCGTGGACGCGTGGTCGGTGCGTCTCAGCCCTGGAGGCCGAGGGCGAACTGCACGGCACCCTCCGTGTCGACGCTGGCGTCGAGGACCTTGTCGTCGAGCTCCTCGGCCGAACCCGCGTCGAGGTAGACGGTCGCGCCGTCCTGCTCGAGCTTGGCGTCGCCCGGCTGGGGGCCGTCGGTCGAGCTGATCGCGAACGCGGGCTCGGGCGTCGCCTCGAGGGCGATGCGCAGACCCGCGTCGTCGGTGCCGCCCGCCTGGGTGGTGATCTCGCGGACGATCGTGCTGGCGTTCTCGGTGAGGGTGAGCATGGGCTCTCCTTCCGATGAGGTCAGGGACTCCTCCACCGTGACAGGTGGGCGCCGACGAGACAAACCCGCCCCCTCACCGGGTGGGGTCAGCCCCGGACCAGGTGTGGGTCAGTCCTCGACGAGGCCGATCCGGAGGTACTCCGAGGCGTAGGTCCCCTGGAGCACGAGCGAGGCGTAGCGCGCGACCTCGGTCGCCGCCTCGGTGCTGACGGTCTCGACCCGTACGTCGCGGCGGGCGGCCGCGGCCTGGAGCCGGCCGCGCTGCTCCCGGACCGCCGGGTCCTCGGCGCCGTCGTCGAGGACGACGAGGAGGGGACGCAGGTCGGCGGGCGCCTCGGTGGGGTCGGCGAAGGGGTCGGCGAACACGTCGCGCGGGCGGGCGGCCTCGAGGACGGGCACCAGGTGCTCGGCGTCGCCGGCCAGCGCCGTGCGTCCCGACGCGCGACGGATCGACTCGGCCACCCGGCGCGCTGCACGCGCCGCGAGGACCGAGCCGCCCCACACGAGCGGGTTGGTGTCGGCCAGCGCGATGGCCAGCATCTTGGCGGGGTTGACGGCGAGGTCACGGAAGGGCGAGCAGCCCTGGGCGACGGCGTCGAGGGCGGTGGCCACGCTGTCGGCGTCGGCACGGGGGCCGAGGCGCACCTGCCCGAGGTAGTCGAGCATCACCACCGCGGTGGCCAGCTGGTCGCCGGTGACCGTGGGCAGCACCGTGGTGTAGCGACCGGCGGCGTGCTCGGCCACCATCGAGGTGGGCGGGCAGGCGACGACGACCTGGCAGCCGCGGCGTACGGCCTCGGCCACCGCGGACGCGGAGCCGCTGTCGGAGCCCTCGGGAGCGAGCATCACGACCAGGTCCAGGCTGCCGGCCCACCCGGGCAGGGCCGGGGCCGGCCAGGCCACGAACGGCACCGGGCACCACGGCTCGAGCACGGCGCGCAGCAGGCGGGAGTCGGGACCGGCGGCGATGACAGCCCGGGGCTGGTCCATCCCCTCCTGGCCGGCGATCGCCTCGGCGGTCGCGGCGGAGGCGTCGTGGGACTCGCGCCGGACCCGGGCGCCGCTCTCGGCGAGCGCCCGCAGCCGCAGGTCGTGGGTGGCCAGCACCCGCTCGTCGTCGAGCCTGGCCTCGTCGAACCACGTCACCATGACGTCAGCCCGGCCTGCGGGCCTCGTCGACCAGCAGCACCGGGATGTCGTCGCGGACCGGGTAGGCCAGGCCGCACGCGGTGCACACCAGCTCCTCGGACTCCGCGCGCAGGTCGCCGTGGCAGTCGGGGCAGACGATGATCTCCAGCAGCTGGGGGTCGATGTTCACGCGTCACTCCTGATGGTGGTGAGGACCTCGTCGCGGATCCGCTCCATGGTGGGGCGGTCGCGGCCTTCGGCGTTGAGCCGCAGCAACGGCTCGGTGTTGGACGGGCGGACGTTGAACCACCAGTCGTCGTGGGTGACGGTGAGGCCGTCGAGGCGGTCGGTCGTCACGCCGTCGTGATCGGCGTACGCCGCCTCGATCGTCGCCACCACGGCGGCCTGGTCGGCGACCGTGGAGTTGATCTCGCCGCTGACGACGTATCGCTCGTAGTCGGTCAGCAACGCGCTGAGCGGCTGCTCGGTCTCGGCGAGCGCGGCCAGGGCGTGCAGGGCGGCCAGCATCCCCGAGTCGGCGCGCCAGAAGTCACGGAAGTAGAAGTGGCCGCTGTGCTCACCGCCGAAGATCGCCCCCGTCTCGGCCATGGTCGCCTTGATGTAGGAGTGGCCGACGCGGGTGCGGACCGGAGCACCGCCGAGGTCGGTGATGATCTCGGGCACCCCACGGCTCGTGATCAGGTTGTGGATGATCGTGGCGCCCGGCTCCTTGGCCAGCTCGCGGGAGGCGATGAGGGCGGTCAGGGTCGAGGGCGAGACCGCGCGGCCCTGCTCGTCGACGAGGAAGCAGCGGTCGGCGTCGCCGTCGAAGGCCAGTCCGATGTCGGCCCGCTCGGCCACCACCCGCGCCTGCAGGTCGACCAGGTTGGCCGGCTCGATGGGGTTGGCCTCGTGGTTCGGGAAGGTGCCGTCGAGCTCGAAGTACATCGGCACCAGCTCGACGCGGTCCGCGCCGATGCGCTCGAAGACCGCCGGGGCGGTCAGGCCGGCCATGCCGTTGCCGGCGTCGATGACCACCTTGAGACGGCGCCCGTCGACGGGGGCCAGACTCAGCAGGTGCGCGGCGTAGGCCTCGAGGACGTCCTCCTCGGTGATGCTGCCGGTCGCGGCGGCCGGCTGGTGGGCGCCGCGGACCACGCTGTCGCGGATCTCGGCCAGGCCCGTCTCCGAGCCGATCGGCACGGCTCCGGCGCGGCACATCTTCATGCCGTTGTAGCCCGCGGGGTTGTGGCTGGCGGTGAACATCACGCCCGCGTGGTCCAGGTGGCCGGAGGCGAAGTAGAGCTGGTCGGTGCTGGCCAGCCCGATCATCACGACGTCCGCGCCGGCGGCGGTCGCCCCCGCCGCGAAGGCACCGGCCAGGCCGGGCGAGGAGGGTCGCATGTCGTGGCCGATCACGATCACCGGGGCGCCGACCACCTCGACGAACGCGGAGCCGGTCGCGTACGCCAGGTCCTCGTCGAGCTGGTCCGGGACGGTGCCGCGGACGTCGTACGCCTTGAAGATGGCGCCGACGTTGGAGGCGTCGAGGGTCGACGTCGTGGGGGTCTGGGGCATGGGCCGCAGCCTAGACGTCGTGCCGCTCCGGCGACCGCGCCGGTGGCCACACGCCGGGCTCGGAGTGGCAGTCCGAGGGAGATCCGAGCACGAGTCACGGCCCGGACGTGCCTGTGACCCCGCCCATGTCAGGTGGGCGGGGTGCGGGGCGTGGTGGTCACTGGTCCGGCGGGTGCGCGCGCAGGTGTGAGCGGAGGGTCCGGGTGTCGGGCAGCTCGATCAGGCTCGGGCCGCGCTGATGCTTGCCGTCGTCGGGCCACCCCGGTCCGGATCATCGTGGTCGTAGGCGACGATGTGGTCGAGGTCGGGCCCAGGTTGCGAGAGGGTGCCGGCGCCTTCTCGACCGGACGAGGTCGGAGCGCCGCATCCAGCTCACCACGCGTGCCTGGTCACCGCGTCTGAGCGCAGCGAAGTGCCCGGTCGGCGTACCTCACGCGCACGAAAACGCCCGGTCACCGCCTCTGAGCGCAGCGAAGTGCCCGGTCAGTCGCTGGTGAGGACGCGCAGGTGGCCGCGCTTGGTGCCGTTGCGCGGGTCGTCGCCACCGTGGTCGACGGGCCGCGGCGGGGCCGGGCGCTCGATCGGGCGGGCCGCCTCGCGGACCGCGTCGGCGAGCGCCAGCAGGTCGTCGCTGCGCGGGCCCTGGGCCGTGGGGTCCGGGGCCAGGCGCAGCACCTCCCAGCCGCGTGGGGCCGAGAGCCGCTCGCTGTGCACGTCGCAGAGGTCGTAGGCGTGCGGCTCGGCGTACGTCGCCAGCGGACCCAGCACGGCGGTCTGGTCGGCGTAGACGTAGGTGAGCGTGTTGACCGCAGTACGGCCGCACGCCGTGCGCGAACAACGACGGGCGAGGCTCACGGCGCCGACGCTACCCGCCACACGCGTCGCGTCCGCTTAGGCTCGCGGCATGGACGAGGTCAGCATCACCCCGCCGGCGCGGCGACCCGCGACCGGCGCGGCCGCGGCATGCGCGGCCCCGGTGTCCTGCCCACGCGGCTCGGCGAGCCGGCCCTGCGCACCGCGCGCGAGCGCTTCGACGAGCTGGTGCTCGACATCGTCACCGACGCTCGACGAGCGGTGGCAGGCCACCTCGGCCTCGTGGAGTACGCCGTCGAGGACGCCCCGATGCTCCCCGACGACTGGGGCGACGACACCGTGCCGCTGTCCTCGCTGGTGCGTGGCAAGGGCGGCGACCCGACCCGGCTGGTGCTCTTCCGCCGACCGATCGAGCACCGCTGCGACGGTCGCGACGACCTCGAGGCGATGGTGCACACCGTCGTGGTCGAGCAGGTCGCCGAGCTGCTCGGACCTCACTCCCGGCCAGGTCGACGCGCGGTACGGCGACCCGCACCTCGACGACTGATCAGCGCTGCGCGGGGCGCACGTCCGGCGACCTGGCTGGTCGTCCCGCAGGCCGGTGAGCGGCAGCACCGACAGGCCCGGCGGTCGCTGACCTCGACGGCCGCCACCACGCGCCGGTGCGCTCGACCGGACGAGGGCCAGCACCGCGTCGTCCGGCACGTCAGCCGGCGCGGCGGCGCCGGGTCCGACCTCGACGCGGCGCTCACGGACGACCGCCCCGCCGTCGCTGCGTCGCGCAGCGTGTAGGTCACGCACACCGGCCGCGGTCGCGCCCGCGAGCGACCAGCGGGCCGCCCCGGGGCCGGCGTGAGGGCGGCGCGGTCCTCGACCGGGGCGGCCGCGACGGCGTGGGACGAGATCGCCGGAGGCCGCGTGCGCAGCGAGGCGGTCACCGGGCCGGTCGCGTCGAGCCGCAGCGCCTGCATCGCCCTCCGCGCGGCCTCGCCCGCGCAGCACGCCGGTGAGGTCGACCTCGCTCACGGTGCGCCGGGTGCGAGGGTCACCTCCTCGACGCCCGACGGCGCGAACTCGCTCTCCTCGCTCACCAGCCTGCAGCGCCACCCGCACCTCGCCTGTCGCCGGGGTTGGCCAGCGTGAGGACGCGGTCGGCGGGCTTGTGCCGAGCCCCGACGACGTACGACGTCGCGGCCGGCGCGGCCTGCGGCGGGCAGCCACTCGCGGACGCGGGGGCCGCTGCCGACCGGGTCGACCACGTCGACCACGCTGGGCACCGAGCCGACCGCGGGACACCACGACCCGCAGGGCGAGGGCGTCGCGGTTGGGCACGACCTCGGCCAGGTCGAAGGAGGCGGAGCGCCCCCGGGCACGCGTCACCCCGCGCAGGGCCGGGACGTCGAGGAGGCCGCTGCGTCCCAGCACCGTGACGTCGGCGACGGCGGGGCCGCGGTCGGGATTGGTGAGCGTCAGCACCGAGGCGTGCTCCGCGGAGGCGCCGACGCCGGTGAACCACCGCTCGGGGCTGGGCAGGTCGCACGACGTCGCGGCGCCGTCGCCGTACCGGCCCGCGACGAGGCCGGCGGCCAGGGAGCCCTCGGCCTGGAGCACCACCGGCCGGCTGGTGGCCTCGCGGACCGTGCCGTCGAGGGTCAGGGTGTCCTGGGCCGGCTGTCGGACCTCGACCTCGCCGCGCTCGCCGGTCGCGCTGGCGACCGAGACCGTCCCGGCGCCCGGCAGGCGCCGCCGGACACACCAGCGTGGTGCGGGTCGAGCGCCACCTCGGCCGGCGGCCGGCTCGTGGTCTCGTCGGAGACGGGCCGGACCAGCAGCAGCGCCCCGACCGTCAGCAGCGGGATGAGGACGGCGAGCAGGTCGAGCGGGCCCAGCCCCCGGGAGCGACCGGCCAGGGCGGACCGGCGGCCACCGCCGGCGGTCCGCCCGGTGGTGGGCCCGGTGGTGGGCGCGGTGGCGGACGGCGTGGACGGAGTGGGGGGCGGGGTGGGTCAGTCATCGCGGCCCCCTCCTGCACGGTCGGTGCGGCCAGGACCAGGACGAGGAGGATCGGCGGCGGCCTGGAGCACGAGCAGCAGCACCGCGCGGCCAGGTCGTGCGTCCCTCGACGCGCGTCCGCGGACAGCGGCCGGTCGATGCGCCAGGCCCGGGTGGTGCGGTCCTCCGCGCTGGCCTGGTCGAGGCCGGAGGTGGCGTCGAGCACGGCGGCGACGGTGCCGTCGGCCGGGGACGGGAGGACGACGTACTCGATGCCGCGCGGCGCCAGCGCCTCGACCACGTCCGCGGTCGGGGCGGAGACCAGGGCGCACCTGCTCGGTGAGGTCGGCGTCCTCGTCGGCGAGGGCGAGCACCTCGTCCTCGCCCAGGGTGGCGCCGTCCCCGCGCAGGATGCGGTAGGTGATGCCCTCGGCCACCGACCCCGCACGACCAGCACGCCGTGCTCCGTCGCCGAGCAGCGAGCTCTGCTGCATGTACGACCGGGACGACCGCCTGCTCCTCACGGGTCGAGCGCGTCGTCGTCGGGGCTCACCAGCCACCAGCACGAGGCCGCCGAGCGGCACGACGGCCGCCACGACGGCGAGCGGGCCGGCCAGCACCGCGCTGCCACAGGGGGTGGCGCCGCCCGTCGAGCAGCCGGCTCAGGTAGGCGTCGGCGCCCAGCACGGTGGCGACCACGGCCAGCCCCTGGAGGATGACGACGAACAGGCCCAGGCTCGGCCGGGTCTCGGCGGCCGGTCGAGCTGCAGGTGCGACGAACCCGACCCGGCGACCACGGCCGCGCCGCGAGCGCGACCAGCCAGCAGACCAGCACCGGCACCCGCGTGGCGCGCGGCAGCAGGGCCAGCAGGGCCAGCAGCCCGACCAGGGCGCCCGAGCCACCACGGCGCCCCGAGGTCGTCGAGGCGGCCGGTGAGCAGCCCGCCGAACGTCGACCTGGTCGACCGGTGAGCCGGCCGGCCTCGAGCAGCAGGCCCGTCGGCGGAGCCGGTCGTGACCAGCGGCACGAGCCACGGCGCCAGCAGCAGCGGCGTCGCGGCCACGCGCCACCACGGGCGGGCCCCAGCTGTCGCGCTCGCGCAGCAGCCGCGGCGAGATGAAGGCGGCCGACGCCGAGCACGACCGCGGTGGCCAGCAGGGCGAAGAGCCACACGCCGGGCACGAACGCGGCACCGAGGGCGAGCAGGAGCGCGGTGCGCCACGCGGCGCGCCAGCGCCGGTCCCGGTCGGGGTCGACGAAGCCCATGGCGGCGTGGGCCGTCCACGGCAGCAGGGCGGCCACCGCGACGGTGCCGAAGCGACCCTCGCCCCAGGCCCCGGAGGTCGCCGGCACGAGGCCGTAGGTCAGCGCACCCCACACGTGCAGCCAGCGCGGCAGGTCCCGGGCGTCGACCAGGTGGCCGACCACGGTCAGCAGCCGCCACGCACCCCACGCCGCGAAGGGGACGGCCAGCAGCATCAACGCCGAGACGACGACACCGGGCCCACCGACCAGGCTGCCGGCGAAGGCGAAGGGCAGCACGTAGGCCGGGGCCGGCACATCGGTGCCCGACGCCGAGCGGGTGCCACGTCTGCACGTGCAGCTGCCACCACGACGCCACCTCGTCCGGCACCGGCGACAGCGCGCCGCCGGTGATCGAGCCGAAGGCCGCGCGAGCGCCGACGACGGCGAGCACCGCGAAGAGCGTCAGCACGACGGCGACCGGGTTGGTGAAGAACCGGGCCACCAGGCCGGAGTCCGGAGGTAGGCGTCCTCGTCGTCCTCGTCGCGGTGCTCGCGCCCGCGGCCGGACCGCTGGTCCGGCGTCGCCTGCCCGGCCCGGGCCGCCCGCCGCCGCTCGGCGACGTCCTGGGCCTGGTTGGTCGCGGCGGCCGCGAGGTCGGTGACCATGTCGAGGCCGTGCCGGTAGGGCAGCCACGGTCGGGGCCAGCAGGTGGCGCACGTCGTGCGGCTCCCCGGTGCGTCGCTCGGCGCGGGACCGGCGGGCGGCCAGCACCTGGCGCGGGCGGGAGTAGCAGCGACAGCACGGCGGCGAGCTCGTCGAGCGCCTCGCCCACCGAGCGCACCGCGAGGAAGCCCAGGACCCGCAGCAGCGAGCCGAGGAAGAGCCGCACGCACCTGCCAGGGCAGCGCCCGCGGGGAGGCGTTGGCCAGCAGCGTCAGCAGCGCCGCGCGCCGCTCCTGGTAGTGCGTGTGGCGTCCGGTGAGGGGCGTACGCCGCACCCCGCGGTGCGCCGCCTCGGCGTGGAAGACCACGGCCGGGGGCACCACCAGCGTGGTGTGGCCGGCCTGCGCGGCACGCCAGCCGAAGTCGATGTCGTTGCCGAAGATCGGCAGCTCACTGTCCAGACCACCCAGCTCGGCTCGAGCACGCGGCGGCGCACGAGCATCCCCGCGGTGTTGACCGCGAGCACCCGGCGTACGTCGTCGTGCTGGCCCTGGTCGTACTCGCCGCGCTCCAGCCCGGTCTCGCGGTGCCCGGTGCCGGTGATGGTCAGGCCCACCTCCAGCAGGCGCCGCAGCGAGGGCCACTCGCGCAGCTTGGGACCGAGGACCGCGGCCTCCGGGTGCTCCTCCGCGGCGGCCAGCAGCTGCTCGAGCGCGTCCGGGGCCGGCAGGCTGTCGTCGTGGAGCAGCCACACCCACTCGTCGTCCACCTCGGGCACGTGCTCGAGCGCGTGCGCCACGGCGGCGGGGTAGCCGGTCGAGCCGGGCACCTCGAGGACGGACTCGTCCTCGAGCAGGCCGCGCAGGAGGTCCACGCTGCCGTCGCGGCTGCCGGTGTCGACGGCGATGGCGCGATCGACGGGGCGCGTCTGGGCCTCCAGGCCCTCCAGGACAGGCGGCAGCCACCGCGCCCCGTCATGGCTGACGAGGAGCACGGTGACGGTCACCGCAGCACCCTAGCGAGGGCTCGGTGAGGCCCGAAAACCCCGCCGTGGCCGCCCCGAAATGCGCGACGGGCCCGCTGGTCAGCGGGCCCGGGGCGCCTCGTGCATCAGACTGCGCGCTTCTTGAGCTTGCGGCGCTCCCGCTCGGAGAGGCCGCCCCAGATCCCGAAGCGCTCGTCGTTCATCAAGGCGGACTCGAGACAGTCGTCTCGCACCTCGCAGGTCAGGCAGACCTTCTTGGCCTCCCTGGTGGATCCGCCCTTCTCCGGAAAGAACGCCTCCGGGTCGGTCTGCGCGCACAGGGCGCGGTCCTGCCAACCCTGCTCTTCGGCTTCCGGCTCGAGGAGAAACAGTTCTGCTCTCATGGCTTTCGCCCTTTCGACCCTCGTGATGGAGCTCTTCGTCCCCACCCCCGGCACCCCGTCCGAGGCCCTCCGTGAGTGAAGAACACTGTGGGAATTACATGCCTGTCGTACACGGAAGTCAAGCCCAGATCTGATATGGCCCGAACGGGCCATGAGGCACCCCGTTCGGGTGATCCGCCGTAGGGCAAGGTAGTCGCATGCAGAAGATCTCCGTGCTGTCCGGTGGTATGGGCGGGGCCACGTTCGTGCGTGGCCTGCTCCACGGGATCCGCACCGGCGCGCTCCCCGGGGTGGCGCCGGACGCCGAGGTCACCGTGGTGGCCAACACCGCCGACGACCTCTGGGTCCACGGGCTCAAGGTCTGCCCCGACCTCGACACCGTCATGTACACCCTCGGCGGCGGCATCGACCCCGACCGCGGGTGGGGACGCCGCGACGAGACGTGGAGCACCAAGGAGGAGCTGGCGGCGTACGGCGTGGAGCCGACGTGGTTCGGCCTCGGCGACCGCGACATCGCCACCCACCTCGTCCGCACCCAGATGCTGGAGGCGGGCTACCCGCTCTCCGACGTCACCGCCGCCCTCTGCCGCCGGTGGGAGCCCGGCGTCCGCCTGCTGCCCATGTCCGACGACCGTGTCGAGACCCACATCGCGGTCGCCGACCCCGACGAGCCGAGCGGCCGGCGGGTGATCCACTTCCAGGAGTACTGGGTCCGGCTGCGCGCCCAGGTGCCGGCCGAGGCCGTGATCGTGGTCGGCCAGGACGCCTCGACCCCGGGACCCGGAGTGCTCGAGGCGATCGCGGACACCGACCTGCTGGTGCTCCCGCCGTCCAACCCGGTGGTGAGCGTCGGGACCATCCTGGGCGTGCCCGGCATCCGTGAGGCGGTCGCCTCCACCGCGGCCCCGGTCGTGGGCCTCTCCCCCATCGTCGGCGACACCCACGTCCGCGGCATGGCCCACCAGGTGCTGACCGCCATCGGTGTCGAGGTCACCGCCGGCGCGGTCGCCCGCCACTACGGCAGCCGGCGCGACGGCGGCGTGCTCGACGGCTGGCTGGTCGACACTCGCGACGAGCACCACGTGGCCGCCGTCCGCGAGGCCGGCATCGCCTGCGAGGCCGTGCCGCTGATGATGAGCGACGACGACGCGACCGCCGCCATGGCCGCCGCGGCCGTCGGGCTCTCCGGGCTCTCCGGGTGAGCCGCCTGGAGGTCACCGCACCCGACGGCCTCCCGGAGATCACCGCGGACACCGACCTGGCGCGGGTCGTCGCGGCGGTCACCGAGCTGGCCGACGGCGACATCGTGGTGGTGACCAGCAAGGTCGTCAGCAAGGCCGAGGGTCGCGTGCGTGCCGGCGACCGCGCCGCGGCGCTGGCCGAGGAGACGGTCCGGGTCGTGGCCAGCCGGGGACCCACGCTCATCGTCCGCAACCGCCTCGGCCTCACCATGGCCGCGGCGGGCGTCGACGCCTCCAACGTCCCGCTCGGGCAGGTCGCCCTGCTGCCCCTCGACCCCGACGCCAGCGCCCGGGCCCTGCGTGACGCGCTCCTCGAGATCTCCGGCGCCAACGTGGGCGTGGTGGTCACCGACACGGCCGGGCGGGCGTGGCGCGAGGGCCAGACCGACATCGCGATCGGCGCCGCGGGGCTGCTGGTGGCCGAGGACTTCGGCGGCCGTGAGGACCCCTACGGCAACCCGCTCGCGGTGACGCTGCCGGCGGTGGCCGACGAGATCGCCGGCGCCGCCGAGCTCGCCCAGGGCAAGCTCGCGGGCCGTCCCGTGGCCGTGGTCCGCGGCCGTGCCGACCTGGTGCTCGAGGCCGGAGACCACGGCACCGGCGCCGCCCGGCTGGTCCGCCCGGAGGGCGGCGACCTGTTCGGGTACGGCGCCCGCGAGGCCGTCGTGCGCGCGCTGGCGGGCCGCCCGGAGGACCGGCGTCCCTTCGGGGACCCGGTCCCGCTGCACGAGCTGGCCGACGCGCTCGGCCGCGTGGTCGGGGACGCGACCCCCGCGGCAGACTCGCCCGACGCCGCCGGCCCCGTCCCGCTCCGGTTGCCGGCCTCCGCGGAGCAGCGCGTCGTGGCCGCGGTCTGCTTCGCCCACGGGTGGGCCGTCGCCGGGTGGCGGGCCGGCGGACCCGACGTGGTGGCCACCGTGTCACCTGTCACTCCGTAGACTCTGCCCCCGACACCCGCCGGAGCACTCTCACCCGTGCCCCGGTCCGGGCCCTGCCCCCCGACCCGAGAGACCCCAGCACCGTGGCCAAGAAGGACAGGACCGACCGTCAGGCGGTCATCGACTCCATCCGCAAGAAGCAGTCCAGCGCCGACAGGCGCCGCGGCTTCGCCCTCGTCGGAGCGTGCATCCTCGTGGCGCTGGTCATCATCGGCGCGGCGGCCTACCAGCCGGTCAAGGACTGGTGGGACCTGCGCTCCTACGACTCGGAGTCGATCGACGCGATCGGCGCGCCCGCGTCGGACTGCGGCGAGATGACCACCAAGAAGGCCTCGGGCAACCAGGACCACGTCGAGCCGGGCACTCCCCTGCAGTACGAGGACTCGCCGCCCGCGTTCGGCCAGCACTACAACGTCTGGGACTCCATCGGTCGCAAGCTCTACAAGGCCTCCGACCGCCCCGACATCGGTGAGCTGGTCCACAACCTGGAGCACGGCTACACGATCCTCTGGTACGACGAGACCGTCGCCGGGAGCGACGCCATGATGGACGACCTGCGCGGCATCGCGTCCAAGAAGTCCAGCACCACCAACCTGCGGGACAAGTTCAAGGCCGTGCCGTGGACCTCGGAGGACGGCGACCCGTTCCCCTCCGGCCAGCACGTGGCCATGACGCACTGGTCGGTCGGCGGCGCCGACGCCGGCCAGGGCGGTGAGCAGGTGGGCGTCTTCCAGTACTGCTCGGCCCCGAGCGGCGAGGCGCTCGACGCCTTCATGAAGAAGTACCCCTACCTGGACTCCCCGGAGCCGACCGTCCTCTGACGGACCGCTCCCGCTCAGGTCAGCTCGACGTGGCCGTCCTCCTTGAGGGCGGCCACGATCGATTTCACGTCCTGGGCGCGGGCCCGGGTGGTGACGAGGAGGGCGTCGCCGGTGTCCACGACCACGACGTCGTCGAGGCCCACCACGGCCACGACCCGGCCGCCGGCGGGCACGACGAGCCCGGTGCTGTCGATCGCCCGGACCAGGTCGTGGTCACCCAGCACCACGAGGTCGCCGTCCGGGGTCGGCAGCAGCGACCGCAGCGAGGCGAAGTCGCCCACGTCGTCCCAACCGAACCGACCCGGCACGACGGCCACCCGCCCGGCCACCGCGGCGGGCTCCGCCACGGCGTGGTCCACCGCGATCCTGGGCAGCGACTCCCAGGACTCGTCCAGCGTCGTGGGGTCGGCGGCGATCGCGCGCAGCGCGGCCGCGAAGGCCGCGTCCTGCTCGGCCAGCAGGTCGAGGAGCACGGTCGGGCGGACGACGAACATGCCGGCGTTCCAGCGGTAGCCGCGCTCGACGTACTGCGCGGCCACCTCGGCGTCCGGCTTCTCGACGAACTCGCGCACCACCCGCGCACCCGGCACCGCGGCGAGCTCCTCGCCCGCGCTGACGTAGCCGAAGCCGGTCGCGGCGTGGGTGGGCTCGATGCCGATGGTCACCAGCCAGCCGGCGCGCGCCGCCTCGACCGCACGCGCCACCACCGCGTGGAAGGCCCCGGGGTCGGTGATGACGTGGTCGGCGGCGAAGGATCCCATGACCGCCTTGGGGTCACGCCGCTCCAGCAGCGCGGCGGCCAGCCCGATGGCCGCCATCGAGTCACGGGCCGAGGGCTCCGCCAGCACGGCCTCGTCGGGTACGTCGAGCTGGTCCAGCACCGCGTCACGGTGCGCGCGCCCGGTCACCACGAGGAAGCGGTCCCCCACCAGCGGCGCCAGCCGGTCGTGGGTGGCCTGGAGCAGGGTGCGTCCCGACCCGGTGAGGTCGTGGAGGAACTTGGGCGAGGTGGCCCGCGAGAGCGGCCAGAGCCGGGTGCCGGCGCCGCCGGCCGGGACGACGGCCCAGAAGTGGTCGAGCGGGGCGGTCGACGGCCGGGACGTCAGGTCAGTCATGGGGCGGAGGTTATGCCACCGGCGGACCCCGCCCCGGGCCCACCCCGACCCGGGTCGTCCTCTCTAGGGTGAGGCCGTGACCACCTTCGACGCCGTCCTGCAGAGCCAGCTGCGCCACGAGCCGGGTCGTCCGCTCGTCACCTGGTACGACCACGCGACCGGCGAGCGCGTCGAGCTGTCGGTGACGACGTACGCCAACTGGGTGGCCAAGGCGGCGAGCCTGCTCGTCGAGGAGGGCGACCTCGAGCGCGGGATGCGGCTGCGCGTGGACCTGCCGACCCACTGGCTCTCGCCGGTGTTCCTGGGCGCCGCCTGGACGGTCGGCCTGGTCCTCACCACCGCGGACGACCCCGACGCGGTCGTCTGCGGGCCCGACACCCTCGACCGGTGGGCCGGCCGGGTCGACGACCTCGTGGTGCTGGCGTGCAGCCTGCTGCCGCTCGGCGTCCGCTTCGCGGGCCCGGTCCCCGCCGGTGTGCACGACGTGGGGGTGGAGATCTGGTCGCAGCCCGACGCCTTCGCTCCGTGGGACCCGCCCACCGGCGACGACGCCGCCACCGACGAGGCGTACGGCGACCACACCCAGGCGGCCCTCATGGAGTCGGCCGCCGCCGGGAGTCTCCTCACCGACGGCGGCCGTCTCTTCTCGGTGGCGAATCCGGCTTCCCCACCGGGGATCGCCACCGTCACCGAGCCGCTCGTACGCGGCGGCTCGCTGGTCCTCGTCCGGCACCCCGACCCGGGGCGGCTCGACGCGACGTACGCCGCGGAACGTGCCACCCACCGGGCCGGATCGCCGGGGGCCTGACCTGCGCCTGCAGGCTCTCAGCCGGCCAGGTCGAAGGCCTCCATCCCGCTCCCCAGGTAGCGGGGGGCAGCGACCTTGCCGCTCGTGCCGGTGTAGAGGTAGACGTCGCCCGAGCCGCGCTGGCGCACGATGTAGTCGCCGCGTCCCTTGGCCCGGATGTCGCTGACCCCGACCACCCAGTCGTAGCCCGAGACGTCGCTGGGCAGTCCGGCCCGGCTGACCTGGCGACCCGCCACCTGCTGGCCGGCCATGATGGCGCTGCCGGTGCCGGCGTAGACCATCAGCGTGCCGTTGGCCGGGGTGCCGAGCAGGTCCGGGAAGCCGTCCCCGGTCACGTCTCCGGCCGGGGTCAGGGAGATGCCGCCGAAGCCGGTGCCGATGGCGGTCGGCCCGCTCAGCTGGCCGGCCCCGTTGCCCCGCCACAGCGACAGCGAGCCGTCGGTGCCGCGGGAGATCACGTCGCCGGCACCGTCGCCGTTCCAGTCGCCGACGTTGAGGACCAGGTCCGCGCCGGCGAAGGAGACGCCGGTGTCGATCGGGGCCCCGAGGTCGAAGGTCCCCCGGTTGGGGACCACGACCAGGGCGTTGTCCTTGACACCGACCAGGTCGGGGGCGGGGTCGCCCACCAGGTTGCCCGCCCCGGTCATCGACCGCAGCGACCGGACGTTGGTGGCCGGGCCGACCGGGGTGCCGAAGGAGCCGTCGCCCCGCGAGGGGAGGATGAAGACCGCGCCCTTGCTCCGGCGGGCGACGAGGTCGAGGCGGCCGTCGCCGTTGAAGTCCGCGCCGCTGGCGATCCGGTTGTAGACCCGCCAGGAGCCGGGGACCTGCGTCCGCGAGCCGAAGCGTCCGTTGCCCTTGCCCTTGAGCAGGGTGAGGCCCCTGCCGTCGCGCGCCAGCAGGTCGACGTTGCCGTCACCGTTCTGGTCGCCGGCCCCGATGAGCTGCACCACGTGGCCCATGCCCTTGCCGAGCACGACCCGCTTGAAGCCACCGCGGGCGGCACCGAGCAGGGCCACGAGCCGACCCTTGTGGCGGGCGACGAGGTCGTTGCGACCGTCCTTGTCCAGGTCGCCGACGGCGGTCATCAGCGTGTAGCCACGCGTGGCCCTGACGACCTTGGAGGTGGCCTTGAAGGTCCCGTCGCCCTTGCCGGGACGGATCCGCAGCACGCCCTGCTTGCTGGTGGACACCAGGTCGATCACGCCGTCGCCGGTGACGTCGGGGGTGACCAGCACGTCGCTGCTTGTTCTTCCAGCCCTTGGTCGAGACCGTCGACGCCTTGGCGAAGGCGGTGAGACCACCGGTCGGGACGATGAAGCCGCGCCCGTCGCTGGCCCGCCGGACCACGAGGTCCGGGTACGCCGCGCCGACGAGGTTGGACTGCGGGGCGGGGTCGCCGATGGTGACGGTCGTGGGGGCCGGCGGCGGCGGGGGCGGCGGGGCGGCGGGCGCCGGCGTGGAGCCCGCGACGGCGTAGGCCCGGATGTTGGGGATCTTGGCGTAGAGGTACTTGCCCGGGCACGCGGTCGAGCCGGCGTCGCGGTGGCCGTTGATCGCCGCGAACTTCGTCCGGCCGACCTGCTGGGACATCGAGGCCGGGTTGACCCCGTGCAGGCCGAGCTTCCACGCGAACAGCGAGCCGTAGGCCTGGAGCATCACCTCGGGCGGCTGGACGACGTCGAAGTTGCCGATGGCCGACATGGCGAAGGCGTAGTCGTTGTAGCCCAGCGTGTGCGCGCCGACGACCGGCTTGTCGATCCCGCCGTACCGCCCCTCCCAGATCCGGCCGAACCGGTCGACGAGGAAGTTGTAGCCGATGTCGCTCCAGCCGCGGGACTTCACGTGGTAGGCGTAGATGCTGCGGATGATGCGCCGGCACCTGCGCCTCGGTGTAGTTGTTGGCGTTGACGGTGTGGTGCACGAAGCCGGCGCTGATGGAGCCGTAGCGCAGCGAGCTCTTGCTGCGGATCGACTCGTCGGCCCCCCACTGGGCGCGCGAGAAGATGGTCGGCTGGGCCGCCTTGCGGGCGGCCTGGAGCTCGATGCCGCCCTCGGTGGTCGCCGCGGTCTCGCCGTTGCGCTCCTCGAACTCGTCGTCGTACGCCGTGTCGCCGGCGTCCGGCGCCTCGGTCTCGGTCGCGTCGGGCGCGGCCGGGCTCGACGACGGCCATGGACAGGTCGTCGGGCAGGGCGTCGCCGGCCCGGGCCTTGATCTGGACGGCGTCGACGTCACCGATGATCAGCGGGTCGGTGCCGGGACGAGAGGTGGCCGCGTCGGGGCTGTCCGCGTCGGGTGCGTGGTCGTCGTGGTACTCCAGGTCGGCCCAGTCGCTCCAGGCGTCCCCCTGGCGGGTGCGCACCTGCAGGGCGATCTGGTCGTCGTCGAGGTCCTCGCCGTGGGCCCAGGTGACGCCGACGGCGCCGTAGCCCGTCACGTCCTGCGGCTTGCTGGTGACCCGGCTGCTGGTGACCGAGGCACCGACGACGGTCCGACCGGCCAGGGAGCGGGCGCTGCCGCTCGCCGTGGTGAGCGGCACCTCGGTGACCGTCGGCTCGACCACGGCGGTCGGCACGGTGGCCGAGCGCAGCGCGCCGGAGATGACGGCGGGGCCGCCGGCGCCGGCCGCACCCGGGTGCTGGCCGACGATGTCGAGGGAGACCACCCCCGAGGCCGGGGTGAGGACGGCGAGGACCACACCGAGGGCCAGCAGCTGCTGGCAGGCGGTGATGAAACGGGCCTGGACAAGACGCATGTTCGACAACTCTCCAGTGCGCGGGGAAGGTCACACGAGACGCAACTTTCACACCAGTCACACCGAGTCACGCAAGGGTTTCGTGAGTAACTACAATCGTGTAATTTCCAGTCGACACGCCGACGCTCTCCGAGTTTGTCAAGTCGGTACGGCGCGGCGGCGCCGTCCCGCGGCGCGCGGCAGCGTGGCGTGGCGGGCCGGCCGGTCCAGGCCGGTCGCCCGCCCAGGCCCCGCCAGCGCGCTCACCGGGCGGCGGTCGACACCGCGAGCCCGGGCCAGCCAGCCAACTGGCGGCGGACGACAGGCCGGACGCCCGCCCAGACGTCGTCCGCCGCCAGGCGCGGGACGCGCACGCCCGGCTCACCGATGCGCGCCGCCTCGTCCGGGCCAGTCGCCCGCCGGCCCGCCAGCCAGGCCGGACGCGGCCGCTTGCCAGCAGACGGGGTCGATCGGGCGGGTCAGATGTCGGCGCCGAGACCGTCGTCGGCCCCGCGGCTCTTGTCGTCCTCGTCCTCGTCGTCGTACTCCAGGTAGGCGATGCCCTCGTCGACGTCCCCGTCGAAGGCGAGCTTGCCGCTGCTCGAGGACCAGGAGCGGTCGCACAGGTTGCGGATCGAGCCGGGCGCGTGCGAGACGTAGAACATGGTGACGCCCGACTTCACGATCTCGTCCATGCGCTTCTTGCACTTGCGCTTGAACGGCCGGTCCCCCACCGCCAGCGCCTCGTCGGCGATGAAGATGTCGGCGTCGACGTTGATGGCGACCGAGAAGCCCAGCCGGGCCTTCATGCCCGAGCTGTAGTAGGCGACCTCGGTGTCGAGGAACTTGCCGAGATCGGCGAAGTCGACGATCTCGTCGAACTTGCGGTCGGTCTCGGCCCGCGACATCCCCAGGATGGCGGCGTTGAGGTAGAGGTTGTCGCGACCGCGTGAGCTGGTCGTCGAAGCCCGCGCCGGTGGCGATCAGCCCGGCGATCCGGCCGCGGGTGAGCACCGAGCCGGAGTCGGGGCGCATCACGCCGCTGACGAGCTTGAGCAGCGTCGACTTGCCGGAGCCGTTGAGGCCCATCAGCCCCACCGCCTCCCCTTCGCTGGACGGTGAAGCTCACGTCGTCGACGGCGTTGAAGACGTCGTGGGTCTTGCGACCGCGGGCCTTGGCCAGCGCGATCTGCTTCAGCGAGCGCTGGTAGGACATGCGTGAACGTCTTGGTGGCGTTCTCCACCTTGATCATCGTGGTCATGCGGGGTCCCTGCGGAAACGTGGGCTGGAGGAGCGAAGCGGGGGAAGGCCGCGGTTTCGTGGGGTGCTCATCAGAGCCGCTCCGGGACCCGCGACTCGAGGCGGGCGAACAACCGCTGGGCGAGCACGACGCAGCACCAGCGCGATGCAGCGTCATGATCAGACCCCGGGTGAAGAGGTGGTCGGGCAGGTGCAGGGCCGCGGTGGCCTCGGGGTCGCTGGTCGTGCCGGTCCAGAAGCCGCGCTGGATCAGCAGCACGGCCTCGGCCATCGGGTTGAGGAGGTAGTACGACGCGATGGGCTCACCGAAGCGTGGCCTGCACCAGCGTGTAGGGGTACATCATCGGCACGCTGAAGGTCACGAACTGGGTGAGCGTCTGGGCCACCTTGCCGAAGTCGCGCATGAAGACGTTGGCCACGCTGAAGACCAGCCCCAGCGAGAGACCCAGCAGGGCCGTGAGGCGTGAAGCCCAGCAGCATGGCGGCCATCCCGACCGGGTCCGGCATCCAGCCCAGCAGGAGGCACACGAAGACGAGGATCACCAGCATCGGCACGGTGTGCCAGGCGGCCACCAGCATCCGCGACACCGGGAACATCTCGCGCGGCACCGGCAGCTTGGTGATGAGCGACCGGTTCTGGATCAGCGACTGGGTGCCGCCGTTGAAGGTCTCGGTGAAGAAGTGGACGACCACCATCCCGGTGAACAGGTGGATGGCGAAGTTCTCCATGCCCGCCACCGCGACCGATCATCACCTGGAACAGGAAGTAGAACATGCAGAAGCGGATCGCCGGCTGGAGGTAGCTCCACACCCAGCCGAGCACGGTGCCCTGGTAGCGGGACTGGATGGTGTTGCGCACCAGCATCCGCAGGAGGTAGCGGCGCCGTGCGACCTCGGCGAGCCCGGTGGCCGCCGGGGGGCCGAGCGGCATCGCCTCGAGCTCCTCGCGGGTGGGACGCCGCGAGGCCGGGGTGTCGGGGGTCAGGGTGTCACTCATGCAGACGTCGACCCTGTGCTCGACCCCGACTCCGACACCGTCCAGGGCTCGAAGGTCTTCTCCCAGGCCTCCGGCGAGGTGATGTCGTCGAGCGCGCCGCGGTACTCCGCGGCGAGCCGCGGCCACTCCCGCTGGAAGCGGGCGTGGATCTCGGCGGTGCGCTTCATCAGGTCGCGGAACTTCTCCGGGTCACGCTCGTAGAGCGCGGCCGAGTTGCCGTCCGGCATCGACACGACGGCCGAGTCGAAGCGCGCGAGGCGGTACCACTGCGCGTCCATGGCGGGGATCTCCGCCTCGGGGTGCTGGCGCGAGGTGGGCCGGATCGCCTTGAGCTGGCGCAGCGGCATGGTCGCGGCCCGCACGAGCAGCGACCCCCGGCCGGGGACGCCCGAGTCGTCCTTGCCCTTGCGCGGCGGCTTGTGGCGGCGTACGGGCGGGAAGGCGTCCGGGTCGGCCTGCAGCTGGGCGTCGGTGAACTGCTTGCGGAACGCGTTGACCTCGGCCAGCCGGGTGGCCAGCTTGCCGTGCAGCGCGTGAGGCCCCTCGAGGACGTCCTGCAGCGCCATCAACCGCAGCTCGACGGTGGAGTACTGCATGGAGACGAGGTGGGCGATCTGGTGGTTGAGGCTCTCGCGCACCATCCGGCCGCCCCGCTCGTACGGCGAGTGGAGCAGGGCCGCGATGAAGCGGTTGCGGAGGTGGAAGTAGGCCTGCCAGTCCAGGGCGTCGTTCTTGTCGCTCCACGGGATGTGCCACACGGCGGCACCCGGGAAGGTCACCGTCGGGTAGCCCGCCTGCTTGGCGCGCAGCCCGAACTCGGAGTCGTCCCACTTGATGAAGAGCGGGAGGCTGAGCCCGATCTCGTCGAGGACCTGGCGCGGGATCAGGCACATGAACCAGCCGTTGAAGTCCACGTCGACGCGCTTGTGCAGCCAGCGGGTGGAGCGCAGGTTGCGGGCGCCGAAGTCCCAGTCGCCGAAGACGCCGGGGGCCGAGAGCCACCAGAAGCGCCACGGGGTGATGATCTCGCCGAAGCTGTGCAGCCGGGTGCGGGCGTAGATGCTGAACATGTGGCCGCCGACGATCGTCGGGCGGCGGGCCAGGTCGCCGAAGGTGATGGCCCGGATGACGCCCTCGGGCTCGCAGATGACGTCGTCGTCCATCATCATCGCGTACGTCGCGGTGCCCTTGCGGACCGACTCGAGCTGGCCTCGGGCGTAGCCGCCGGACCCGCCGAGGTTGCCCTGCTCGATGACCCGCAGGGTGTCGCCCAGGGAGGCGGCGGCCTCGGGGAAGAACTCCGAGTCGACCATCTTCTGGGAGCCCTGCTCCATGACGAGGACCTCGTCGAGGTAGGGCCGCAGCTCGGGGGTGGACCCCAGCTGGCCGATGAGCTTGGCGACGAAGTCGGGGCGGTTCATCGTGGTGATGCAGATGTCGACGGTGCCGTGCTCGACCCGGTCCGCGGGGACCTGGGCGGCCCACTCGGCGGAGCGGATGACGACGTCCTCGTCGCCGGCCACGACGTCGTACCAGTACCAGCCGCCGTCGACGAACGGCTTGAGGGTGAGCTCGAAGTCGAAGGTCGAGCTCTCCTCGCCACCGGTGGTGACGGTCTCCACGCGCTGCGAGCGGCCGTTGGCCATCGAGCGGTAGACGGTGACCGTGGCCCCGCGGCCCTCGACGGTCAGGGTCAGGGTGACCTCGGAGACGATCGTGTAGCGGCGCCAGTAGCTGGCCGGGAAGGCGTTGAAGTAGGAGCCGAACGAGATGCGGTCCTCGGCGGGCAGCCGCAGCGCCTCGCGGTCGAGGATCTGGTCCGGGTGGATCGAGACGCCGGTCGAGGCCGACTGGCGCATCTGGGCGGCGTTGAGCTGCTGCGCCGACCGGTTGGAGCCGACCTCGTACTTGTCGGCGTCCAGGACGGCGGCCTCGGGGTCGACGTACAGGCGGTAGACGTCGGTGTCGCCGTCGATGGGCAGGATCTGGCGCTGCAGGACCCGGCGCGCGGTGGCGGGCCCGGTCTCGGTGGCGGCTGTCGTCGAGCTGGTCATGCGTCCACTCCTCCGCTCGTGAGCGCCTCTCCGTCGACGAAGTGGGGCGTGAGCTTGTTGTCGAACATCGACAGCGCCGACCCGATGGCCATGTGCATGTCGAGGTACTTGTAGGTGCCGAGGCGGCCGCCGAAGAGGACCATCGGCTCCTTCTTGGCCAGGTCGCGGTACTTCAGCAGCTTGGCGCGGTCCTCGGCGGTGTTGACCGGGTAGTAGGGCTCGTCGTCGGGCTCGGCGAAGCGGGAGTACTCGTGCACGACGATCGACTTGCCGGGCAGGTAGGTGCGCTCGGGGTGGAGGTGCTTGAACTCCAGCACCCGGGTCCACGGGACCTCCTGGTCGTTGGCGTTGACCACGCCGGTGCCCTGGTAGTCGTCGACGTCGACCGTCTCCTGCTCCAGGTCGACGGTACGCCACGACAGGCGTCCCTCGCAGTTGTCGAAGTACTCGTCGACCGGGCCGGTGTAGACGACCGGGACCTTGCCCTTGAAGTCGTCCTGCCGAAAGTCATCGGTGTCGGTGAACCAGTCCGTGTTCAGGCGGACCTCGATGTTGGGGTGGTCGGCCATCCGGGTCAGCCAGGCGGTGTAGCCGTCCACCGGGAGGCCCTCGTAGGCGTCGTTGAAGTAGCGGTTGTCGAAGGTGTAGCGGACCGGGAGGCGCGTGATGATGTCCGCGCTCAGCTCCGTGGGGTCGGTCTGCCACTGCTTGGCGGTGTAGCCCTTGATGAACGCCTCGTAGAGCGGGCGCCCGATCAGGCTGATCGCCTTCTCCTCGAGGTTGGTGGCGTCCTCGGTGGCGATCTCGCTGGACTGCTCCTTGATGAGCGCCCGGGCCTCGTCGGGGGTGTGCGCCTTGCCGAAGAACTGGTTGATGAGCCCGAGGTTCATCGGCAGCGAGTAGACCTGCCCCTGGTACTTGCCGAAGACCCGGTGCTGGTAGCTCGTGAAGTCGGTGAACCGGTTGACGTACTCCCACACCCGCGTGTTGGACGTGTGGAACAGGTGCGTGCCGTACTTGTGCACCTCGATCCCGGTCTCCTCGTCGATCTCGCTGTAGGCGTTGCCACCGAGGTGGTGGCGGCGCTCGAGGACGAGGACCTTCAGGTCGAGCTCGGAGGCGCAGCGCTCGGCGATGGTGAGGCCGAAGAAGCCGGCGCCGACGACGACGAGGTCGGGGTGGTCAATGGATCCCTGGGACAAGGGAGAACTCCTGTGTGTGGACGCGTCGCCCGTGGGGGCTGCACGAGTCTAGCGAGGGGGTGCCGCCGAGCCGGGCAGGCGTCGCATGGCCCGCGCGGCCCGGATGGCGCGGGTCACGTTGGCGGCCTCGCCCCGACCGCCGCGTACCGGGCTGGTCAGCACCACGATGAGGGCGATCAGCCACGGCTTGAGGCGGACCAGGACGTTGTCGCCGTACCGGAAGTGCACGACGAAGAGGTTGCGGTACATGTAGAACCCCTTCCAGCCGGCCAGGTCGTGCTGCTGGTTGAAGTCGAGCTGGCGCACCAGCACCGCGTCGCGGACCGCGCGGATGGTGAAGCCGGCCCGCCGGGCGCGCAGCGCCCAGTCCACGTCGTCGTAGAAGATGAAGTACGTCGGGTCCGGGAAGCCGATCGCGTCCACGACCCGGCGGCGCACCATGTAGCCCTCGAAGGCGACGTTCTCGAGCTCGACCGTCGGCGGCATCGCGGCACGGGAGGCGTACGTCGTCTCGACGCTGGCCGTCTTGGGCCGGATCGCCAGCGGGTTGGTCAGGTCGAAGCGGACCGCGGCCTTCTCGACCAGCCGGCCGTCGAGGTCCTCGCGGACCGCCATCAGGCAGTCGCCGTCGGTGGCCATCAGGGTGGCGAGGCAGTCGGGGGCCGGGACCACGTCGTCGTCCATCAGCCAGATGCGGTCCCAGCCGCCGTCGTAGGCCCGGCGGACCCCGGTGTGGAAGCCGCCCGCCCCGCCGGTGTTCTCCTGGTGGACCACGTCGAGCCGCAGCGCGCCCGGGCCGGCGGTGTGCGCGTCGAGCACGGCGCGGGTGTGGTCGGTGGAGTCGTTGTCGACCACCACCACGACGTCGGGGCGCCGGGTCTGGGTCGCCAGCCCGGCCAGCATCCCGACCAGCAGGTCGGCGCGGTTGTGGGTGACGACGACGACCGCGACGGTCTCGGTCGTCAAGGGCTCCGTCATCGCAAGAACCTCTCGTGGCCGTCGTACTCCCCCGCCAGGCCGGCGCGCATCGCACCCGCACTGAGCCGGAGCCGGGCCAGGCTGGGACGGGTGACGCTGTAGAACCACACGGTCTTCACCACGAAGGCCAGCGCGTGCAGCGGGCCGCGGTAGTCGCGCAGGTTGACCAGGTTGTTGCGGGCCATGCAGTAGTGCTTGAGGTCGCTCGGGCTGTGGTTGTACGTCGTCCGGCTCCACATCATCGGCGTGCCCAGCTCCCCCACGCTGGGGTGCAGCACCCGGGCGTCGGTGACGGTGGCGACGCGGGCACCGGCCTCCCGGGCCCGCCACAGGTACTCCACGTCGTCGCCCCAGATGAAGAACTCCTCGCGGGGCAGGCCGATCCGGTCGACGAGCTCCTTGGTGACGAGCACGCCGTTGAAGGGGATGACCACGTCGGCCAGCACACCGCCGCGAGCGGCCGCGCTCACCTGGGCGGTGTCACCCACGACGCGCGTGCCGCCGGGCAGCCGGATGGGGAAGACGAGGCGCTCGGGGTCGTCCTCGTCCACGACCACCGGACCCCAGAAGTCGTAGTCGTCGTCGTGGGCGAGCAGCGTGGTGAGGCAGTCGGCGTCGGGCAGGCCGTCGTCGTCCATCAGCCACACCAGGTCGGCACCGCGGTCGATGGCCCACGCCAGTCCGTCGTGGAAGCCGCCGGCCCCGCCCCGGTTGTGCTCGAGGGTGCGGGCCAGCAGGGGGACCTCCCCCGTCGTCGGCTGGCCGGCGAGCCAGTCGCCGGTGCCGTCGAGGGACGCGTTGTCGACGACCAGCACCTCGCTCAGCCCGGCCACCTCGCCCAGCCGCGCCACCAGCCGCTGGAGCAGCGGCAGCCGGTTGAAGGTGACGACCACCGCGACGACACGGCCATCTCGGGGAGCAGTCACGGCGTACACCCTAGGGGCCGCACGCCGGATGTCCTGATCAGCAGACCGCCCCGAGGTCCTCGGCGGCGTTGGCGGCGTACCCGTCCTTCAGCGTCCCGAACGATCCGCCGGTCATCGAGGGCGGGGCGGCGGGCGTGGTGGTGGTCGTGCTGGCGGGTGCCTCCGCGGGCGCCTGCTCCCCACTCCCCGTGTCGGACCCCGTGTCGGTCCCGGCGTCCGTCTCGGGCGCGGCCGGCACCGGCGCCGGGGTGGGGCTCTCGCCCTCGGCGCGGTCGATGGCCGCGGCCACCTTGCTGTGGATCAGCTCGATGTCCGGATCGGCGGTCGTGATGAGCGGCGGCACCAGCGACAGGGTGGCGATCTTCTGGCTCTTGGCCTTGAGCGCGAGCTCGACGAAGCGGCCCACCTCGCCGCGCGGCACGCTGGTCGAGATCATCTCGGAGGACGCCTTGGCGATCTTCTCGAAGTTGCGCAGCGCCGTCTCGGGGCTCACCTGCTGCAGCATCGCGTTCATCACGCACTTCTGGCGGGCCATCCGCGAGTAGTCGTCCGACCCCTCGCGGGCCCGGGCGAACCACAGGGTGTCCATGCCGTCCAGGGTGCGGGTGCCGGGCTCGATGTAGCGGAAGAAGGAGTCGGTGGGCAGACCCACCGGGATCCGGTCGCGCACGGTCAGCTCGACGCCGCCGACCGCGTCGACGAGGCTGCGGAAGCCGGCGAGGTTGACCATCGCGTAGTAGTTGATCCGGAGGTCGGTGATGCCCTCGACCGCGGAGACGGTGGCGTCGACACCGGGGTTCTTCGAGCCCTCGAACAGCTCGGTGTGGTCCCCGGCCCAGGTGCTCACGCCGTTGAGGTAGCAGCCGTCGCAGTCGAACCCGTGGGGGAACTGCTCGGCCATCGGCGAGCCCTCGTCGAAGGGGAAGTCCTGCATGTTGCGGGGCAGACCGATCAGCACGGTCTTGCCCGTGCGGGCGTCGATGCTGGCGACGGTGAGCGAGTCGGGCCGCAGGCCCCAGCGCCCGGCCCCCGAGTCGCCGCCGAGCAGCAGCACGTTGAAGCGCCCGTCGTGGGCACCGACGACGTCGCCGTCCCCGAACATCGTGAGCATGAAGGTGCGCTGCACGCCGACCATGTGCGCGCCGAAGAGCAGCGCGCCGGCCACGGTCAGGGAGAGCAGGCCGTTCATGCCGACCACGGCGAGGCGCTGCTGGCGCTGCAGCCCGAGGGGCTGGCCCAGGCGCCAGGCGTCCATGAAGAGCAGCGCCCAGCCGACGGCCAGCGCCATCAGGCCCAGCCTCAGCACGCCCAGCAGGAGGGTGTTGGAGGCGGCCCAGAAGGCGAAGGAGTGCGCGAAGCCCGCCACCAGGACGCTCAGCAGGGTGACCGCGACGACGGCCATCCAGACGCGGATCGCGATCCGGCCCAGGCGCCGGTTGCCGGCCACGAGCTGGGCCGACCCGGGGATGACCAGGGTCATCACCATCAGCGTCAGCGCGCGGCGGAACCGCACACGTTGCGCCCGGTCGGCGGTGCTGTAGCGGCCGGCGCCGCCGGGGGCGAGGACGGTGGAGCCGGCGGGGCCGGTCCTGTCGTGCGGCGCGGTCTGCGGCGGAGCGTCGGGGTGCGACCCGCTGGAGGAGCTGTCGGGCGGCATGGGGTGCCTCTCTTGCTGGGGGAAGTCAGCCCGGCCAGTATCACCAGTCCCACCCGTCACAACGCGGTACGACGCGCCGCCGCGGCCCGATGGGTGCAGATGCCTCGGCGACGGACGCGGATCGAGGCCGCGCTTCCCCACACCTGCGTCGAGGTTCAGCGACGGCGTGGGCTCATGCCTCGCGGCCCCGGTCGATCTCCCTCTTGCGGGCGAGCCGGTGGGCCCGGCGGATCTGCGCCTCGCGCTCGCGGCGTACCTCGCTGGGCGTCTCGGTGAGCAGCCCCGGTACGGCGCGCGGGGCGCCCTCCTCGTCGATGGCGACGAAGACGAAGTACGCGCTGGCGACGTGCACGGGCTCGTTCGCGGCATTCCCCCATGGCTGCGTCTCGACCCGGACGCCGATCTCCATCGACGACCGGCCGGCCCAGTTGACCTGGGAGTACGTCGTGACGATGTCCCCCACGTGGACCGGCTCGAGGAAGGTCATCTCGTCCATGGCCGCGGTCACCGCCGGACCGTCGCTGTGCCGGAACGCCACGGCGCCCGCGGTGGAGTCGGCCAGCTTCATGATCTCCCCGCCGTGCACGTTGCCGAGGATGTTGGCGTGCACCGAGGTGGCCGCGATGGCGAGCGAGACGCGGGAGAAGGACACCGGACGCGGGGAGAGCGCTTCACTCATGCGCGCACGGTAGCGTCTCGGCCATGGCTGAACGTCCCCCCGGGAAGGGCGGCCCCGCGGAGGGCACCCCCGAGTACGACTGGCTCTACGGCAAGGGCGGCAAGGGCTCCCCGCCGGCGGGCTCCGCCGACGCCACCCGGATGGTCCCCACCCGGGGCCGCTCGGGCGAGCGCGAGCGCCCCGACGCGACCCGGGTGATGCCGGCGCAGCCGCGTACGTCGTCCGGGGGCGGCCGACCGCCCGCCGGCCCCGCGAGCGCCGCCACCACGACCGCTCCCCCGCCCCGCCCGAAGCGCGAGCGCCGGCTGCCGCGCCTCCGCTTCGGGATCGTCAAGCTGCTCGTGCTGCTGTGGCTGGTCTTCATGCTCGCCGTGCCGTTCTGGGCGTGGAGCAGGATCGAGAAGGTCGACGCCGTCCCGGAGGGCGACCGGCCGGCCGACCAGCCCGGGACCAACTACCTCATCGTGGGCTCGGACAAGGCCGACGACCTCACCAAGGCGCAGCAGAAGGCGCTCGGCACCGGGCCGCGTGGCGGCACCAACACCGACACCATCATCGTCCTGCACACGGGGTCGGGTCCGGACACGAAGATGTCGATCCCGCGCGACACCCTGGCCGAGGTGCCCGGCCACGGCACCCAGATGATCAACGCGGCCTTCGCGCTCGGCAAGGCGCCGCTGCTGGTCGCCAGCGTCGAGCAGCTCACCGGGATCCACATCGACCACTACGTCGAGCTCGGCTTCGGCAGCGTCATCAACACCGTGGACGCCCTGGGCGGCATCGAGATCTGCCCCAAGACCGACATGGAGGACCCGCGCGCCAGGCTCTCCGTCACGAAGGGCTGCCAGGAGGTCGACGGCGAGACAGCGCTGGCCTACTCACGCTCGCGCTACGTCAGCGCCCTGAGCGACCTGGACCGCGTCGGCCGCCAGGGCGAGGTCATCGGCGCGCTCGGCGCCGAGGCGAAGTCCCCCTGGACCTTCCTCAACCCGGTGCGTTACTGGCGGCTGACCACCGCCTCCGCGGACGCCATCCGGATCGACGAGGAGATGGGGCCCGTCTCGCTCGGTCGGTTCGCGCTGTCCATGACCGGTGACAGCCGGACGTGCACGATGCCCAACCTGCCCGCTCCCAGCGATCCCAACCGGCTGGTCGCCGACCCCGACCGGTCCCCCGCCGTGTTCCGGGCGATCATCGAGGACGACGCCGTCCCCGCCGCCGTGTGCACCCCGACGGGACGTGCCAGGTGACCTGGGAGACCCTGACCGTCGACCTCGATGCCGACGGCGTGGCCCTGCTGACCCTCTCGCGGCCGGACGCGATGAACGCCTTCACCGTCACCATGGCGCGCGAGCTCGAGGACTTCTTCCGCAGCGCGGCCACCGACGACACGATCCGCGCGGTCGTGGTGACGGGCGCGGGCCGGGCGTTCTGCGCCGGCATGGACCTCTCGGCACCGGGCAACGTCTTCGGCCTCGACGAGGACGCCGACCCCACGCCGGCGGACCTGCGCGACCACCTCACGCAGGCGCCGTACCAGGACGGCGTGCGCGACACCGGCGGCAAGGTGGCGCTGGCGATCCACGCCTGCCCCAAGCCGGTCATCGCCGCCATCAACGGGGCGGCGGTGGGCATCGGGGCCACCATGACGCTGGCCATGGACATCCGGCTGGCCTCCACCCGGGCCCGCATCGGCTTCGTCTTCGGTCGCCTCGGCATCGTGCCGGAGGCGTGCTCGTCGTACTTCCTGCCCCGCATCGTCGGGGTCCAGCAGGCGCTGGAGTGGGTCTACTCCGCCGAGGTCCTCACCGCCGAGGCCGCTCTGGCGGGGCGGCTGCTGCGCTCGGTCCACGAGCCCGACGCCCTGCTGCCGGCCGCCCTCGAGCTGGCCCGGTCCTTCGTGGTGGGCCGCTCCCCCGTCGCGCTGGCGCTGGCCAAGCAGCTGCTGTACGCCGGCACGTCGGCCGCGTCCCCGCTGGAGATGCACCGCGCCGACTCGCTGGCCATGTGGCACACCTCGGTGGGCGACGGCAAGGAGGGCGTGGCGGCCTTCCGGGAGAAGCGCGACCCGGACTTCACCGGGCGGGCGTCCGAGCTGCCGCAGATCTTCTAGACCCCCTCAGGGCTGTACTCCTGAGGCTCGCGGTCGGCATGATCGATGGGTCCGTACGCCACCGAGAGGACCCCCATGAAGATCGGCTACACCCTGATGACCGAGCAGTCCGCCCCCCGCGACCTGGTGCGCTACGCCGGGCTCGCCGAGGAGGCCGGCTTCGACTTCGAGGTCATGAGCGACCACTACTCCCCGTGGCTCGACGAGCAGGGCCACGCCGGCTACGCCTGGGCGATGCTGGGAGCGGTCACCCAGGTGACCGAGCGCGTCGAGCTGATGACGTACGTGACCTGCCCGACGGTGCGCTACCACCCGGCGGTGGTGGCCCAGAAGGCCGCGACCGTCCAGCAGCTCTCGGGCGGGCGCTTCACCCTCGGCGTCGGCTCGGGCGAGAACCTCAACGAGCACGTCGTCGGCCGGGGCTGGCCGACCGTGCACGTGCGCCACGCCATGCTGGTGGAGGCGCTCGAGATCATCAACGAGCTCTTCGACGGCGGGTACGTCAACTACGACGGCGAGCACTTCACCGTCTCCGCCGCCAAGGTCTGGGACCTGCCCGAGACGCGGGTGCCGATCGCCGCCGCCGTCTCCGGCGCGGCCAGCATCGAGCGCCTCGCGCCGCTCGTCGACCACATGGTGGCGGTCGAGCCGTCCGCGGACCTGGTGTCGCAGTGGGCGGGCTCGGGCGCCCGCGGCGAGCGGAAGATCGGGCAGCTGCCCATCTCCTGGGACCCCGACCGCGACCGCGCCATCGCGCGCGCCCACGAGCAGTTCCGCTGGTTCGGCGGCGGCTGGTCGGTCAACTCCGAGCTGCCCATCCCCTCCGGCTTCGCCGGCGCGACCCAGTTCGTGCGCCCCGAGGACGTGGCGGACTCCATCCCCTGCGGACCCGACGTGGACGCGGTCGTGGAGACCGTGCAGCAGTGGCGCGATGCCGGGTTCACCGACCTCGCCCTCGTGCAGATCGGCGACGAGCGCCAGGAGGACTTCGTGGCCTGGGCGCGTGCGGAGCTGCTCCCCGCCCTGAAGGAGTCCTGAGGGCCGGCAGCTCCCCCGGAAGTCCCTTGTGCGGTCCCCGACCTCGTCGTACGCTCGCGATATATCGCAATACGTCGGCGGGACGGCCTCGACCGACCCAGCGAAAGGGACACGCACATGGGACACCGCAAGAATCCGTGGGACCTCCGCTTCGACCAGCACGGCTGGGGCGGCCCGCCCCGCGCCGGCGGACCCCCGCCGTGGGTGCAGGGCCTGCTCGGCTGGGGCGGCCAGACCGGCGGCTCGCAGCCTCCCGCCGGCGGACCACGCGCCCGTCGCGGCGACGTCCGGCTGGCGATCCTGTCCGCGCTGGCCGACGCGGCCGGCCGGGGCGAGCCGATCAACGGCTACCAGGTCATCCAGCAGATCGCCGACCGCAGCGGCGGCTCGTGGCGGCCCAGCCCCGGCTCGGTCTACCCCACGATCCAGCAGCTGGCCGACGAGGGCATGGTGGAGACCGACGACGAGCGGGGTCGCAAGACCCTGCGCCTCACCACCCAGGGCGAGGCCTACGTCGCCCAGCGCGCCGACGAGCTGGACGCCGTCTGGGCCCCGTTCGAGCGGGCCCAGCAGCGCGCCTCCACCGGCACCTCGGGGGACCTCAAGTCCGAGATCGGGCAGGTCATGAGCGCCGTGTGGCAGATCGTCACCTCGGGCTCCGACACGCAGCGCCGGGCCGCGATCGGCGTCCTGGTGGACACTCGCCGCTCGCTCTACGGGATCCTGGCCGACGGCACGGAGCCCGAGGCAGAGCCGGACGAGGACCTGTGATGACCGACCCGCGTGCGGGCACGGCCCGGATCGGGGACCGGGAGCGCGAGTCGGCGACCTCGATCCTCAACGAGCACTACGCCGCCGGGCGCCTCGACACCGACGAGCACGCCGAGCGGCTCGACGCCATCTGGTCGGCCCGCACCCGGGCCGACCTCGACGTGGTCTTCTGGGACCTGCCCCGCCTGGTCGTCCCGCCCCGCACGCCGGCGCCGGTCCGACGTACGACGTCGTGGCGAGCCCCCCTCACGATGTTCCTCATCGCGGCACTCGTCCTGGCGATCGCCCTCCAGGTGCCGTGGTGGGTGTGGCTGATCGGCCTCGTGGTGCTGCTCACGTCGCGCGGCCGGGGACGCGGCCGCGGCAGCCGTCACGGGTGCCACCATCACGGCCCGAGGGCTCGACCCTGAGTCGTCGCCACCCGAGAGCCCCTCCCGGAGCCGTGAGGCCCGCTCAGGCGTGCGGCGTCAGCTGGGCCAGGGCGGTCTCCCGCATCTCGTCCCAGGTGTTGCCGAGGTAGGCGTCGCCGACGCCGTCCCACAGGGCGATCGCCGTCGCCACCGCCTCCCGCTCCGGCCCGGGCAGCACCCCGGCCATCACCAGCCCGTCCACGGTGGCGCTGTGCCGCAGGAAGGACACCGCGACCCGGGCGCACGCGGCGTCGAAGCCGAGCGACTCCGGCTCCTCGCCCTCGGCGGCGAGGACCTCCCGGTCCAGCTCGACCAGCGCCCCCTGCAGGTCCTCGAGCCGGGTGCCCAGCACCGCGTGCTCGAGCGCGACGTGCACGGCGAGGCGACGCCGGGCGTGCAGGAAGACGTCCTCCCGGGCCCCTGCGTGGAGCAGCGGCACCCGGCACCAGGCCTCGCGGAGCTCCAGGTGCTGGATGGCCAGCAGCTCCGCCAGCTCATCACCGGTGGTCACCAGCACGGGGGCGTCGGGCTCACGGGGTGTGGCACTCATGCCCGATGTCGTACCCCATCGGGGCCGGAGCATGCATCCGCCCGGAACGGGTACGAGGACCTCAGGTGGGGTGGACGCTCACGTCGGGCTCCACCGGACGGGCCAGTGGCCGGTCGATCCGGACTCACGCAGCCCCGGACCGACCGGCCACTCCCCACGTCAGGCGGTGAGCTCGGGATCCTCGTCGCGGGACACCGACCCCAGGTAGCCGTGGCGAACCCCCCACAGGACCGCCTGGGAGCGCGAGGCGACGCCCATCTTGCGGTAGGCCGACCTGATGTAGGACTTGAGCGAGTTGATGGAGATCGACGCCCGGTCCGCGATCGTCTGGTTGTCGTGGCCCGCAGTGATCATCGCGATGACCTGGGCCTCGCGCGGGGTGAGGGTCTCGAGCGACGAGGCCGGACCGGTGTCGGGCTGGACGGTGGGCTGGTCGGCACCCAGGTCCACCACAGGCCGCCCGTGGTGGATGGACTCGAGGGCGGCGACGAGCCGAGCCGCCGGCAGGGCCTTGGAGAGGACCCCGCTGACGCCGTTGCCCAGGGCGAGCTCCACGAGCTCGGGGCGCGCGTTCCAGGTCCAGGTCACGAGCCGACCGTCGTGCACGACGGGGTGGACCGCGGCCAGCGGGAGGTCCCTGACGCCCGCCAGGGTGTCGTGGAGGGTCAGGTCGGCATCGCGCGCGGGGACGCCGCCCGGAGAGGGCAGCACCTGCACGCGGTGGGCGTAGGGAGCCAGGAGGCCGGCGAACCCGACGGTCACGAGCTCGCACTCGTGGGCCAGGGTGACGCGCACGGGGCGTCGTCGTCGTGTCATCACGGTCATGCGCGCGCCGTACCCAACCCGTGGGATCCCATGCCCGAAGGGAGGTAGTGGCGCAGCGGCCCCGCTGGTTGGCTCGGAGGTCGTGGTCGAGCAACGTGCCACGATCGACCTGCACGAAGGACCGACGTGTCATCCTCATCCCCGCCCCGGGGGCACCGCGGTGTCTCCCGCGCCCGCCGGATGTCCCTCACCGAGGAGCTCCTGGCCCGGCTCGACGACCCGTCCGAGGTGCGCCTCGACCTGGAGGACGAGATCATCCGCCTCAACCTGGTGGTGGCCACCCAGGAGGCCCGGCGCTACGAACGCCGCGGCATCGACTCCGACGACCTGCGCCAGGTGGCCTGCCTGGCGCTGGTCAAGGCGGTCCGCCGCTACGACCCCGCGCTGGCCACCGACTTCCTCGGCTACGTCGTGCCCTGCATCCGCGGGGAGCTGCGCCGGTGGTTCCGCGACAACGGCTGGGTGGTGCGTCCTCCCCGCTCGGTCCAGGAGCTGCAGGCGCGGGTGACCCGGGTGAGCGGCGAGCTCGCGCAGGAGCTCGGACGCTCGCCGCGCCCCAGCGACATCGCGGCCCGGCTCGGCGTGCCCACGGAGCGGGTGGAGGAGGCCGTCTCGGCCCACGCCGGCTACTCCCTCGACTCCCTCGACGCCGTGTCGGACGACTCCGAGCGCCCCCTGGGGGACTCGATCGTGCACCACGAGCCGGGGTTCGCGCAGGTCGAGGCCCGCACGGCCATCGCCCCGCTCGTACGCCGCCTCGGCACCCGCGAGCAGCGCATCCTGGAGCTGCGCTACCTCCACGACGCCACCCAGGACGAGATCGGCGCGGACATCGGGGTGACGCAGACCCAGGTGTCGCGCCTGATGACGGGCATCAACCGGCAGCTGCGCGCGGAGCTGGCCCCCCGCGAGGGCGGCTCCACGGGACTGTCGCCGGCCGTCTGAGCCGCGGGCGACGGCGGGGCCGCCAGCAGTCGGTCGGCAGCGCCGGGGCCCGGGTCCCCATCGAGTCACCCGGGTGACGTCGCGCACGGGTGATGCGGCCCCGGCCCCCCTCGTCGGATCCTCGGAGGACGCGCAGGGGTGACAGGGCTCGTCGCAGCTCCGCCCACGGACTGCGGAGCCGAAGGGGGCACAGGAGCATGGCGACCATGGACGTCCATCTGGCACCGGCCGGGCCGAGGGAGCCCTCCGCGGAGCCGATCGTCCCGGGCGAGGCCGAGCTGGCCCGCGCGATGGGCCTGGTGACCGCACGGCTGAAGGAGAGGTTCGCGTCGGTGCCCCCACCGGTCGTCGACGCGCTGGTGGCCGACCTCCTCGCTGAGTTCGACGAGAGCCCGATCCGGTCCTTCGTGCCTCTCCTCGTCGAGCGTCTGGCGCGGGACCGCCTCGCTGCCCGCACGGTGACGTGACGTCAGCCGCACGGCGCACGCGGTGGCTCGCTCAGAGGTGGGACTGGACCCCCGCGAGGAGCTGCCGTGCCATCACGATCCGCTGGACCTGGTTGGTGCCCTCGTAGATCTGGGTGATCTTCGCGTCGCGCATCATCCGCTCGACCGGGTAGTCGCGGGTGAAGCCGTAGCCACCCAGCACCTGCACGGCGTCGACCGTGACCTCCATGGCCACGTCGGAGGCGAAGCACTTGGCCGCGGCACCGAAGAACGTCAGGTCCGCATCGCCCCGCTCGGAGCGTCCGGCCGCGGCGTACGTCATCTGGCGGGCCGCCTCGACCTTCATGCCCATGTCGGCGAGCATGAACTGCATGCCCTGGAAGTCCGCGATCGACCTGCCGAACTGCTGGCGCTCCTTGGCGTAGTCCAGGGCGTAGTCCAACGCCCCCTGGGCGACACCGACCGCCTGCGCAGCGATGGTGACCCGGGTGTGGTCGAGGGTCTGCATCGCGGTCGCGAAGCCACTGCCCTCCTCGCCGATCATGCGGTCCGCCGGGATGCGGACCTTGTCGAGGTAGACCTCCCGGGTCGGGCTGCCCTTGATGCCGAGCTTCTTCTCCGGGGCGCCGAAGGAGACACCGGCGTCCGACTTCTCCACCACGAACGCGGAGATCCCCCCGCGGGTCTTCTTCTCGGGGTCGGTCAGGGCCATCACCGTGTAGAACTCCGACTCACCCGCGTTGGTGATCCAGCGCTTCACACCGTCGAGGACCCACCCGTCGCCGTCACGCACCGCGCGCGTCTTCATGCCGCCCGCGTCCGAGCCTGCGTCGGGCTCGGACAGGCAGTAGGAGAACCCGCCCTCACCGCGGGCCAGCGCGCCGAGGTACTTCTGCTTCAGCTCCTCCGAGCCCGCGATCTGCACCGGCAGCGAGCCGAGCTTGTTGACCGCCGGGATCAGGCTCGAGGACACGCACGCCCGCGCGACCTCCTCGATCACCAGCACCGTGGCCAGCGCGTCTGCGCCGGCACCGCCGTACGCCTCGGGCACGTGCGGGGCGTGGAAGTCCGCCGCCAGCAGCGCCTCGGCCGCCTCCCGCGGGTAGCGCGCCTCCTCGTCCACCGCGGCGGCGTACGGCGCCACCTTGGCGTCGCACAGGTCGCGAACGGCCGCACGGATGGCCTGGTGCTCCTCGGAGAGGGCGTAGATGTCGCTCATGGCGAGAATCCTACTAGCGGGTAACGAGCCGGGCCCACGGCGGTCCCGACGACGAACGCCCGGCCGGCGCGCAGGGCACCGACCGGGCGGTCGAGGATGGCGGGACCAGGTCAGCGGACCTTGATCACGACCTTCTTGTCCCGGGAGCTCTCGGTGTAGTGGTCACCCGAGTAGAGCACCTTCACGACGGTCTTGCCCTTCGGCAGCGCCTTCTTGAGGGTGACCTTGGTCTTGCCCTTCGAGTTGAGCATGGCCTTGCCGAGGACCTTCTTGCCCTTCATGACCTTGACCTTGCCGCTGGGCGTCTCGTTGTCGGCCTTCACGGTGACCTTGAGCTTGGTCTTCGTGCCCAGCTTGGTGACCTTCTTGGTCGGCTTCGCCGTGGTCGTGGACACGTTCTCCGCTGTGGTGACCACGGCGATCACCCCGGGCACGGAACCGAACCCGAGGGTGCACGGCACGTCGGCGGTGGAGCCGTCGGCCCGAGTCGCGTGGATCGTGAAGGCGTCGGGCTGAAGGACCGGGTTGGTCCCCTGGGCCGGCGCGTTGAAGGCGGCGTTGACGCCGTTGATGTCCGCGCTGTACGTCGAGCCGTCCGCGCTGGCGACGAACTGCGACGTCGCCGCGGTCAGGCCAGTGGCGGCGACGGACTCGTCGCCGACCGTGAGGGCCATGTCGGGGATGTCGACCTTGGTCACCTGCAGGCCCACGAACAGCTCGCGAGCGGCCTTGGGGATCGTGACCTTGTTGGTGACGTTCAGCAGTCCCGCGGGCACGTCGAGACCGGCCGGTACGAAGGTCGGCAGGCCGGGCACGTCGGTGGTGACCGTGACGTTGTAGGGACCGGCGATGCCGGTGATCCCGCAGGAGTAGATGGTGGTCGCCGGGGCGGCCTGGGCGGCCGGGGCGGTCATCGCGACGAGTGCGCCGGCGCTCAGGGCGCCGGCGGCGACGGCGGCGCCGATACGTCGGACTGGGGTGTGGAGCATGAGTGGGTTCCCTCCGTGGATGTGTGTGCCGTCACACCTTACCGCTGAGTAACCTCGGTCGTGTTTCGACACCTGCCGAACCGGGCACCTCCCGTCCATGCGTACGCCGATCTCCGTCCTCGCCCTGCTCGTCGCCGTCATGAGCCTCGCCGGCTGCGCGGACGGAGCGGAGGAGAAGAAGGGCGCTGCGACGCCGTCGACGCCGTCCTCCTCCTCGTCCCCCGCGAGCCCGGAGACGACCGGGACCGGCGCGAGCGGGACCGAGGGGGCCGGCACCGAGGCGGCCGGCACCGGGGCGATCACCATCGGCGAGCACCCGTACGTCTCACCGTGCCGGCTCCTCACCCCCGCGGACGCCGTCGACCTCTTCCCCCTGACCGAGGAGGCGGACTTCACCGAGAGGGGTCGCGCACTCTCGACGAGCGAGGACGAGCTCGCCGGGCTGGAGAAGAAGGCGGCCCGCGACCGCATCCGCACGACCTGCGACTACGACTTCGGGGACGCCGCCGGGCGGAGCGCCACCCTCGTCGTCAACCAGTTCGCGACCGAGGACCTGGCCGTGAAGGAGTGGCTCATCACCAAGCGCTTCGGTGACGCGAAGATCCCTCCCCGCATCCTGAAGGGCGGGATCACCGAGCTCGAGCAGGCCACCATCGACCTGATCGAGGACGCCCAGGAGGAGCTCGGCGGCGTCCGCCTCCCGGGCCTCGACCGCCGCATCCTGTGGCGGGCCGGCAGCAGCGAGTACATCGCCACGACCGCCAACCTGACCCTCACCTTCACCCGCACGCGCGACGGCGGCTTCACCGACGACCTCACGGAGAGGGACGCACGGATCGCCGAGCGGGTGCTGACCCGGGCCCTCGACCGCGCCGAGGACACCGACCGGATCGCCGAGCTCGGCGCCCCGGCCGACACGTGGTTCGTCCAGGACGACGACTGGCCGCAGTTCCTCGACCCGTGCGCCCTGCTCGACGCCGAGGCCGTCGAGCTGCTCTTCCCGGGAGTCCCCCTGCAGGAGGTGGACCTCAGCTCGGTCGACGCGGCCCCGGACGTCAACGTCGTCGCGGACACCCCCGCCGGCCGCTCTCACGACGCCTCCTGCGACCGCGAGGACCTCGGCCACGACCACCACGCCGACCTCACCGTCCAGTACGTCGCCCCGAAGGACGACGCGGAGAAGGTGCTCGACTCCCACCTGAGCAACCTCATCTACCGGGACGCCGGCGCGCGGCCCGGCCACGTGCGGACCATCCGGTCCGCCCTCCAGCCGGGTGGCCTCTACGACGTCGACGCGTCCTACCTCCTGGTCGCCGCGACCGGGGAGGCCTACTACTTCGCCCTGATGGACCGCTACGTCATCGAGCTCGAGGCACGACAGGTCACGAAGGGCTCGGCCAAGGCCGAGAAGAAGGGCGCACTCCCCGAGTACGAGTCGGTCGACACCTACACCCTCAAGACGGGCATGGAGACGGTCGTGGCGAACGCCGTGGCCACGATCGGCTCCGCCGGGTGAGGGCTACGGTGGCGACATGAGCACCAGCTGGCAGGATCCGACCACCGTCGAGACGATGCTCGACGACCTCGAGACCTGGGCGGTCGTGGGGCTCTCCGGCGACACCGGGCGCACGGCGTACTCCATCGCGAAGCTCCTGCAGGAGCGCGGCAAGCGGATCGTGCCGGTCCACCCGGACGCGCCGACCGTCCTGGGCGAGCAGGGCTACGCCACGCTCGCCGACATCCCCTTCCCGGTCGACGTGGTCGACGTGTTCCGGCGCTCGGAGGCGGCGGGCGAGTTCGCCGACCAGGCCGTGGCCATCGGCGCGCAGGGCGTGTGGTTCCAGCTCGGCGTCGTCGACGAGGCCGCGTTCGAGAGGACCACCACGGCCGGGGTCGCCATGGTCATGGACACCTGCCCGGCCATCGAGTGGCGCAAGCGGGGCGCATGAAGGACCTGCTCGTCCCGTCCGGCCCCGGCCTCCCGTCGGGGCTGGTGGTGCCGGACGCCGATCTCGTCGAGCGGTTCTCCCGCTCCCCCGGCCCCGGCGGCCAGTCGGTCAACACCGCGGACAGCCGTGTCGAGCTGGAGTACGACGTCCGCTCGGCCTCGACGCTCACCGACGCCCAGCGCGCCCGGGCGCTGCGCCGCTGGCCCGATGGCGTCGTGACCATCGCCGCGTCCGAGCACCGCTCGCAGCACCGCAACCGGGTGGCTGCCCGGGAGCGGCTGGCCGCGCTGCTGCGCGAGGCCCTCGCCCCGCCCCCCGCTCCCCGACGGGCCACCCGCCCCACGCGGGGGTCGAAGGAGCGTCGCCTGCGGGCCAAGAAGGAGCGCGGACAGACCAAGTCGCTGCGCGGTCGGGTGACCGACTAGAGCTCGACGGTCGCCTCGGCCGGGGTGATGCCGAGCTGGGACAGCGTCTCCTCCATGACCCACTGCACGCCGAGGGTGTCCTCCAGCGGCACCACCGGCGACTCGGTGAGGCCGGCACCCAGGCAGCGGCCGACCTCGTCGATCTCGTGGCTGTAGCCGCGACCGCGCGGGGGCAGGTCGAGCGTCTCGGCCTCCTGGCCGTTGCGCCGCACCACCAGCGACGTGGGGTGGTGGAAGCGGGGCGGGAGCTCGATCGACCCCTTCGTCCCCCAGACCACGGCCCGGCCGGGGCTCTCGGTGGTGAGCGCGCAGGCCAGCGACGCGCCGCGCCCGTCGTCGTACGCCAGGTGCATGGTCACCGACGCGTCGGTGCCGTTGGGATAGCGCGTCCCCGAGGCGACGACACGGTCCGGGGTGCCGAGGAAGTCCTGGGCGAGGGAGATGACGTAGACGCCGAGGTCGAGGGTCGCGCCGCCGCCGAGGGCGGGGTCGAAGAGCCGCGAGGCCGGGTCGTAGTCGCGGTGGGCGCCGAGGTCGGCCTGCACGGCGACCACCTCGCCGATCTCACCGGCCTCGACGAGCCGACGGGCCTCCACGACCGCGGGCTGCAACCGGGTCCACATGGCCTCCATGCAGAAGACACCCCGCTCGCGGGACGCGGCCACCACCTCGCGCGCGCCGGCCAGGGTGGCGGTGAACGCCTTCTCGACCAGCACCGGCACACCGGCCTCGATCGCGGCCAGGGCCAGGGCATGGTGCTGCGGGTGCGGGGTCGCGACGTAGACGACGTCGACGTCGGCGTCCATCAGCTCGCCGTAGGTGTGCGCGCCCTCGATGCCGTACGACGCCGCGAACGCGCCGGCACGCTCCCGGCTGCGGGACCCGACCGCCACCACCTCGGCGTCCGGCACGTGCTCGAAGTCGCGCACGAACACCTCCGCCATGGCGCCGGTCCCTGCGATGCCCCACCGAGTCGTCATGGCGCTCACCCTAGGGGGGACGACCGCCGGGCGACGGCCCGGGACGTGGCACCGACCAGCCCCTCGAGGGGTCCACGGGTGCGGGTGGCGGCGAACACCGACCCGATGCCCAGCAGGAGCAGCACGTGGAAGAGGTAGCTGTCGCGCAGTCCGTCGGGGAGGAGGTCCGGGGACCGGGTCACCACGTGCGCGGAGTAGAGCGTGAGCGTCATCGCGCCGGCGCCGAAGAAGAGGGCCACCGCCCGCCGCCCGGTGGGTCCCGGGACCGAGAGGACCAGCAGCGCCACCCCGACGACCACGAGGGCCGAGCCGATCGTCTGGAGGAGGTCGAAGGGCGTGGCGGTGTGCGGGGCCACGACGAGCAGCCACTGCCACGCGCCGCCGGTCGGCGTGGTGCCGGGCAGGCCCACGGAGATCCGGTCGAGCAGCGCGGCACCGTCGACGTCCTGCGCGGGAGGACCGGCGAGCAGGGCCCGCTGCACCTCCACGCGGGCCGTCAGCGCGCGTGACAGCACCGTGGCCAGGACCGCGGCCACCGCTCCCCCGGCGGCCAGCAGCGCCGCCGTACGACGCGACGTCAGGTCGAGGCGTCCCACCGCCATCCCGGCGAGCACGTAGGCCAGCCACGGCACGGCCGGGTAGTAGCCGGTGAACGTCAGCTCGGCCAGCAGGCCGCCGGGATCGGCGACGAGCTGCTCCCAGGTCGGGCTGGCGTACTGCCGCTCGGGCAGCGACGGTCGCACGAGGTGCGACAGCACCGGGGCCACCACCAGCCAGCCGCCCGCCAGCAGGCCCAGCGACCGCGCCGACAGCCCCACGAACGGGAGGGCCAGCACGAAGACCACGCCGTAGTAGGTGAGGATCACCGCGATCCCCGACCCGACCTCGCCGAGCAGCAGGCCGATAGCGGCGACCAGCACCGCCCGGACGACGAGCCCGACGGACGCCCGCACCCGGAGGGCACCGGTCACGGGGCGGCGACGACCGGTGATCAGCGCGATGCTCACCCCGGCCAGGACGGCGAAGAGCGCCGACGCGCGGCCTCCGGCCAGGGACTGGCCGAGGGACAGCGACCCGTCCGCGTCGCGCTCGACCAGCACGTGCGTGGCCACCATGCCGAGCAGCGCCAGGCAACGCGCCACGTCGATCGCGACGAGGCGCCCCGGCGCCGGGTGGTCGGTCAGAAGCCGAGCTTCCGGGTGCCACCGGCGGCGTTGCGGACCACGGCGCCCTTGTCGGTGGCGACCTTCCGCAGCTCGGCCTGGAAGTCCACCATCCGCTGCTGGAGGGCGGCGTCACCGCTGGCCAGGATGCGTACGGCGAGCAGCCCGGCGTTGCGGGCCCCGCCGATCGCCACGGTGGCGACCGGAACCCCGGCCGGCATCTGCACGATGGACAGCAGCGAGTCCATCCCGTCGAGGGTCTTGAGCGGCACCGGCACGCCGATCACCGGCAGCGGCGTCACCGCGGCGAGCATGCCGGGCAGGTGGGCCGCACCGCCGGCGCCGGCGATGATCACCTCGATGCCCCGACCGGCGGCCTCGCGGCCGTAGGCCAGCATCTCGTCGGGCATCCGGTGGGCGCTGACGACGTCGGCCTCCACCTCGACGTCGAACTCGGCGAGGGCCTGGGCCGCCGCCTCCATCACGGGCCAGTCCGAGTCGGACCCCATCACGATGCCGACGCGTGCCGTCATGTCACTCACCTTCACTCACTGTGGTTGCCGAGGTCGCCCCGGAACCACGCGGCGGCGTGCCGCGCGCGCTCCAGGCAGTCGTCGAGGTCGTCGCCGTAGGCGTTGACGTGGCCGACCTTGCGGCCGGGCCGCAGGTCCTTGCCGTAGAGGTGCACCCGCAGGTGCGGGTCGCGGGCCATCGCGTGCGGGAAGCCGTCGTAGAGCCGGCCGGTGTCGGTGGGCCCGCCCAGGATGTTGACCATCACCGTCCACCGCGCCCGCGGGGCGGGTGAGCCGAGCGGGAGGTCCATGACGGCACGCAGATGATTCTCGAACTGGGACGTCACCGCGCCGTCCTGCGTCCAGTGGCCGGTGTTGTGCGGCCGCATCGCCAGCTCGTTGACGAGGATGCGACCGTCGGTGGTCTCGAAGAGCTCGACGGCGAGGATGCCCGTGACGTCGAGCGCACCGGCGACGCGCAGGGCGATCTCCTGCGCCTGACCGGCCAGGGCGGGCGCCAGGTCGGGGGCGGGCGCGACGACCTCGAAGCAGATGCCGTCGAGCTGGGTGGAGGCGACGACGGGGTAGGCCGCGGCCTGGCCGCTGGGCGAGCGGGCCACCAGGGCCGACAGCTCGCGGCGGAAGTCGACCAGCTCCTCGGCGAGCACCTCGACCCCGGCCGCGGCGGCCGCCGCGAAGGCCACGTCGGCGTCGGCGAGCTCACGGACGACCCAGACCCCCTTGCCGTCGTACCCGCCGCGGGTGGTCTTGAGGACGCACGGCAGCCCGAAGGCCTCGACGTCGGCAGGCGTGGCGACCAGGGCGTTGCGGGGGCACGGGATGTCCAGCTCGGCGAGCCGGGCGCGCATGACGCCCTTGTCCTGGGCGTGCACCAGGGCGCCGGGACCCGGCCGGACGGCGACGCCGGACTCCTCGAGCGCGTGGAGGTGCTCGGTCGGCACGTGCTCGTGGTCGAAGGTGACCACGGGACAGCCCGCCGTCACCCGGCGCAGGGTGTCGAGGTCGGTGTAGTCGCCGACCTCGTGGTCGGGGATCACCTGGGCGGCCGAGACCCCGTCGGCCTCGGCGAGCAGCCGCAGCGGCAGGCCCAGGGCGATCGCCGGCTGCGCCATCATCCGAGCCAGCTGTCCGCCGCCGATCACGGCGAGGGTCGGTGCGCGGTCCGTCACGACCGAAACCCTAGGGCAGCACGCCTGAGCGGGGCTCAGGACGTCTCGGCACTCGTCTCGAAGCGCAGTCCCTGACCGCGCAGCGTCGTGATGAGCCGCGGCTTGCGCGGGTCGTCGTCCAGCTTGCGGCGCAGCCAGCCCAGGTGCACGTCGATGGTCTTCGACGACGTCCAGAAGGTCGTGTCCCACACGTCCTCCATGAGCTCGGCGCGGGTCACCACCAGACCCGCCCGAGCCATCAGCGCGTGGAGGAGGTCGAACTCCTTGCGGGAGAGCCGGATCTCCCGGTCACCCCTCCACACCTTCCGCTCGTGCGGGTCGAGACGGACGTCCTGGACCTTGAGCACGGGCCAAGGTTGCGGGGTACCGCAGGCCCGTGCGGGCGGTTTTACCCAAACGTGGACCAATGGTCTGGTCCGGCTGGATGTGCCGTGGCACATGCCCGGCGTGGCCAGGCGTGGCCCGGCGCGTCAGCGGCGGCGTACGGCGACCGGCTCCACGAGCCCGAAGCCGTGCACGGGCCGAGCCGGCAGCCGCCGGCTCTCGAACTCGTCGCCGGGCAGCTGGTCGGCGGTGCGCTGGTCGATGATGAGCCGGTTGCGCCGGGCCACCGCGGTCAGCCGGGCCGCCATGTTGACCGGTGGGCCGAACACGTCGCCCAGTCGCGGCACCACCGGTCCGGAGGCGAGTCCCACCCGTACGTCGGGCAGCTTGGGGTCGCGTCCGATCACGTTGATGATCCCCTCGGCCACCTCGATGGCCGACTCCGCGTCGGCGATCACGAAGAGCACCGAGTCGCCGAGGCTCTTGATGATCCGGCCGCCGTGGTTGGTCACGACGTCGTGGCAGCGGCCCTCGAACTTCTCGACGAGGTCGCCGATCTTGTCGCGGTCCATCTCGTTGGACAGCGCGGTGAAGGACACCAGGTCGGCGAAGCCCACGGTCACGTCCACCGTGTGCAGGTCCTCGTCCTTGGCGCCCATCGCCTCCATCCGGGCGACCGCGGCGGCGAGGTGGCGGCGCCAGGCGTAGATCAGGGTCTTCTCGAAGTGCGGGCTCACCTCCTCGATGAGTCGCAGCGCCGTCCCCACCCGGGAGCCCAGGGCGTCCGGGCCGGCCTCGATCTCCTCCACCCGGTTGGCCAGGGTCGCGACCTCCCAGTCCGCGAGGCGGGCCATCGTCTGGCCCACGCCGCGGGTCATGTTGACCGCCATGTCGAAGTCGACCGACCCGCTGTCGACGATCCCCACGACGTCACGCACCGCCTGGGCGTCGGCGCTGGTGAAGGCCCGCTCGCCGAGCTGGTCGGGGAATCCGAGGGCCCGCCACAGCCGCCGGGTCTGATCGACCGTCACCCCGGTCTCGGAGGAGACCTCGAGGGCGGTCAGGGTCGGCTGCTCCCCCAGGATCGCCATGTCGAGGCGCTCGGGCGCGGGGGCCGTCGCGTCCCGGCCCTGCTGACCGCGGCGTCGGCGCTCAGGTGCCATCGTCGGCGCGCTCGACGGCCGGGCCGCCGGTGGAGAGGGTGTGCAGCTCCTCGGCGACGCGCAGCTGGACCTGCTCCACGCGGGGGATGTCGTCGAGCAGCACCCGGCCGTCGGTGCTGGCGTCGGACACGATGAGGGTGCCGCAGCCGAAGATCCGGTCGACGACCCCGATGTCGAAGTCGACGCCGCTGATCCGGTTGAGCGGGATCGTGCGCCCCTCCCTGGCGATCAGCCCCGAGCGCTTGATGAAACGACGGGTGGTGAACGTGTACGTCGTGGAGAGCCAGTCCAGGAACGGCCGCAGCACGAACCACACGGCGATGACCGCGGCCACCACGCCGGCGGCCAGGCCGAGCCCGGTCGAGTCGGTCAGGGTCCCGAGCCAGAGCACCGCGGCGACGAGGAGCACCAGCACGATCCCCGGGAGGACGAGCACCTTGGGGTGCGTGCGGGTGGACACGACGACGTGCTCGCCGTCGTTGAGGAGCTTGGTCGGGAAGGCCACGTCCCGATCATGTCACTGGCGCGGCCGCACGTGAACGACATCGCCCGCCCCGACGGTGAACGTCCCGTCGCCCGTGCTGACCACCAGGGCGCCCCGGTCGTCCACGGCGAGCGCCTCGCCGCGTCGTACCTCCACACCGTCCGGGCCGCCGGGCAGGTGGACGTCGACCTCGCGGCCCAGCGTGGAGCAGACGTCGGTGTAGGCCGCGCGCAGCGACGCGGTGTCGACGAGCAGGCCCTGGAGGCCGTGCAGGGAGCCCAGCACCTGGCCGAGGAGCCCGGAGCGGTCGACCCGCTCGGAGGTCTCGAGCTCGATCGAGGTGGCCAGCGCGACGGGCAGCTCGTCGAGGGTCTGGGAGACGTTGATGCCCACCCCGACCACGGCCGCCGGCCCGGTCGGGGTCTCGATCCGCTCGACGAGGATGCCGGCGAGCTTGCGCTCCTCGACCAGGACGTCGTTGGGCCACTTGAGCGCGATCTCGGGGATCCGGTCGGCGATCGCGGCCTGGACGGCGTACCCCGTCAGCAGCGGCAGCCACGTCCAGTCCTGCGCGGGCAGGTCGGGGCGCAGCAGGGCCGAGAAGGTCAGCGACGTGCGCGCCGGCGTCTCCCACACCCGGTCGAGACGGCCGCGGCCCGCGGTCTGGTGCTCGGTCACCACGACGAGGCCCTCGTCCTCGCCGGCGCGGGCCCGCTCGGCCACCAGGGCGTTGGTCGAGGGGGTGGCCTCGGTGACCTCGACGCGCCAGCCGTCGGGCGCCACGATGCGGTCGGGGTCGAGTGCTGGGCGCGGTGCCGGGTCGGACGTCATGGCACTACATTGTCGGACGCAGACAACAGGAGGCCACACGACGTGAGTGCACAGGTGCAGCCCGGTGAGGGCACCGACGTCCCTGCTGGGGACAGCGACATCGACATCCACACGACGGCAGGCAAGCTCGCCGACCTCGGCCGACGCCTCGACGAGGCGGTCCACGCCGGCTCCGCGAAGGCCGTCGAGAAGCAGCACGCGAAGGGTCGCAAGACCGCCCGCGAGCGCATCGAGCTGCTCTTCGACGAGGGCTCGTTCGTCGAGCTCGACGAGCTGGCCCGGCACCGCTCCACCGCCTTCGGCCTGCAGGACCGCCGTCCGTACGGCGACGGCGTGGTCACCGGCTACGGCACCGTCGACGGCCGTCAGGTCTGTGTGTTCTCCCAGGACTTCACGGTCTTCGGCGGCTCGCTGGGCGAGGTCTACGGCGAGAAGATCACCAAGGTGATGGACCTCGCGATGAAGACCGGTTGCCCGATCATCGGCATCAACGAGGGTGCCGGCGCGCGCATCCAGGAGGGCGTCGTCTCCCTCGGCCTGTACGGCGAGATCTTCCGCCGCAACGTGCACGCCTCGGGCGTCATCCCGCAGATCTCGATGATCATGGGCAACTGCGCCGGCGGACACGTCTACTCCCCCGCCGTCACGGACTTCACGATCATGGTCGACAAGACCTCCGCGATGTTCATCACCGGCCCCGACGTCATCAAGACGGTCACCGGCGAGGACGTCACCATGGAGGAGCTGGGCGGCGCCCGGACCCACAACACCAGGTCCGGCAACGCCCACTACATGGCCTCCGACGAGGAGGACGCCGTCGAGTACGTCAAGGCGCTGCTCTCCTACCTCCCCCAGAACAACCTCGACGAGCCGGTCGTCTACGACGAGCCCGCCGACCTCGAGGTCAACGACCTGGACCAGGCGCTCGACACCCTGATCCCCGACGGCGCCAACCAGCCCTACGACATGCACACGGTCATCGAGACCGTCCTGGACGACCAGGAGTTCCTCGAGGTCCAGCCGCTGTTCGCGCCCAACATCATCGTCGGCTACGGCCGTGTCGAGGGCCGCCCCGTCGGCGTGGTCGCCAACCAGCCGATGCAGTTCGCCGGCACCCTCGACATCGACGCCTCCGAGAAGGCCGCGCGCTTCGTGCGCACCTGCGACGCGTTCAACATCCCGGTGCTGACCTTCGTCGACGTCCCGGGCTTCCTGCCGGGCACCGACCAGGAGTTCAACGGCATCATCCGCCGCGGCGCCAAGCTGATCTACGCCTACGCCGAGGCCACCGTCCCGCTGATCACCGTGATCACCCGCAAGGCCTACGGCGGCGCGTACGACGTGATGGGCTCCAAGCACCTCGGCGCCGACATCAACGTCTCCTGGCCCACCGGCCAGATCGCGGTGATGGGCGCGCAGGGCGCGGTCAACATCCTCTACCGCAAGGAGATCGCGGAGGCGGAGCAGGCCGGCACCGTCGAGGAGCGCCGCGCCGAGCTGGTCCAGGAGTACGACGACACCCTGGCCAATCCCTACATCGCGGCCGAGCGCGGCTACATCGACGCCGTCATCTCCCCCCACGAGACCCGCTCCGAGATCGTCCGCTCGCTGCGGCTGCTGCGCTCCAAGCGCGAGACCCTGCCGCCCAAGAAGCACGGGAACATCCCGCTGTGAGCGACAGCGAACGACCAGACGCTGTGAGCGACAGCGAACGATCGGACGCTGTGAGCGAGCAGCCCGAGTCTGAGCCGATCCTGCGGGTGGTCAACCCGGACGCCACCCCCGAGGAGGTCGCGGCCCTGGTGGCCGTGTTCGCGGCGCTGGGGTCGGCGGGGGCCGAGCCGCCGAGGCGTCGTACGCCCGAGTGGTCGGCGCCGCACCGCGCCGTCCGCCGGACACACGCCAGCGGCCCGGGGGGCTGGCGCTCCAGCGCGATGCCCCGCTGACCGGGCCCGGACGGTCGGGAGGAGCGGGTCCGCCGGGCCGGTCGGTCGCCCGGCGGGGGGTCGTAGGGTCGCCCCCGTGACCGAGACCTCGCCCCGGACCATCGATGCCCTCTGCGACGCCTTCGTCGAGGACTACTGCGCCCTCGACCCGATCGCCGCGACCTACTACGGCGTGGCCGGGCACGACGACCGCCTGCCCGACTACTCGCCGGCCGGGTACGACGCCCGCGTCGACCTCGTCCGCCGCGCGGTCGGGGCCGTGGAGGCCGCGACCCCCGTCGACGACCGCGAGGCCGCGGCCCGGGACTCCTTCCTCGAGCGGCACCGCCTCGAGCTCGAGATGGAGGACGCCGGCATCTCGCGCTGCATGGTGTCGGTGATCGACAGCGCGATCCACGGGATGCGCCAGGTCTTCGACCTGATGTCCACGGACGGGCCCGAGGCCCACGCGCTGATCGACGCCCGGCTCGCCGCGATCCCCGCCGCCGTCCAGGGCTACCGCGTCACCCTGGCCGACGAGGCCAGGAGCGGCCGGGTGTCCGCGTCCGCGCAGTACGCCAAGGTCGTCGAGCAGATCCGTGGCTGGACGGGCGAGACCGGTGGGAGCGGGGACTTCTTCGCCGGCCTCGTGGAGCGCTGCGCCCCCACCGGTGAGCTCGCCGACCGGATGCGCGAGCACGCGCGCGCCGCCACCCGCGCGTTCGCCGACTTCGGGCTCTTCCTGTCCGACGAGCTCGAGCCGCAGGGCCGCGACAAGGAGGCGGTGGGCCGCGAGCACTACGAGCTGACCAGCCGCTACTTCCTGGGCGCGACCGTCGACCTCGAGGAGACCTACGCCTGGGGCTGGCAGGAGCTCAAGCGGCTCGCGGACGACATGACCGCCACCGCGGACCGGATCAGGCCCGGCGCAGGCGTCGCCGAGGCGGTCGCCCACCTCGACGCCGACCCCGCGCGCGTGGTGCACGGTCGCGAGGCCTTCCGGGACTGGATGCAGGAGCTGGCCGACCGGACGCTGGCCGAGATGGCCGACGTGCACTTCGACATCCCCGAGCCGATCCGGCGCATCGAGTGCATGCTCGCCCCCACCAACGACGGCGGCATCTACTACACGGGCCCCTCGGAGGACTTCGCCCGCCCCGGGCGCATGTGGTGGTCGGTGCCGGACGGCATCGAGGACTTCTACCCCTGGCGCGAGGTGACGACCGTCTTCCACGAGGGCGTCCCCGGCCACCACCTCCAGGTCGCCCAGACGGCGTACCGCAGCGAGAGCCTCAACCGCTGGCAGCGCCTCATGTGCTGGGTCAGCGGCCACGGCGAGGGCTGGGCCCTGTACGCCGAGCGGCTGATGGACGACCTCGGCCACCTGGCCGACCCGGCCGACCGCCTCGGCATGCTCGACGGGCAGTCCTTCCGGGCCGCGCGGGTGGTCGTCGACATCGGCATGCACCTCGAGCTGGAGATCCCGGCCGACAACCCCTTCGGCTTCCACCCCGGCGAGACGTGGACCCCCGCGCTGGGCCGCGAGTTCCTCGGCGACCACAGCCAGATCGAGCCGGACGTCCTCGACTTCGAGATCAACCGCTATCTCGGCTGGCCGGGCCAGGCGCCGTCGTACAAGGTCGGGGAGCGCATCTGGCTCCAGGCCCGCGACGACGTGCGGGCCCGGCAGGGCGACGACTTCGACCTCAAGGCCTTCCACCGCGCCGCGCTCGACCTCGGCTCGCTCGGCCTCGACCCGCTGCGGGCGGCGCTCGCGCGACTGTGAGTGCTCAGTACCGTGGGCCCGTGCTCGTCCTCGCCTCCGCCTCCCCCGCCCGCCTGGCCACCCTCCGCGCCGCCGGGATCGACCCGCTGGTGATCGTCAGCGGGGTCGACGAGTCCCGCCTCGACGGGCTGCCGCCGGCCGAGCTGGCGCTGCAGCTCGCCGAGCTCAAGTGCGGTGCCGTGGCGACACGCGACGACGTCCCGGACGGGGCGCTGGTGCTCGGGTGCGACTCGGTGCTGGAGCTCGACGGCGAGGCGCTGGGCAAGCCGGAGTCCGCGGAGGTCGCCGTCCGGCGCTGGCGGGCCATGCGGGGCCGCACCGGGGTCCTGCACACCGGTCACTGCCTGCGCGAGGCCTCCTCCGGGCGGGTGGCCGCGGCGACGGCGAGCACGACGGTCCACTTCGCCGACGTCACCGACGACGAGATCGCGGCGTACGTCGCCACCGGCGAGCCGCTGTGGGTGGCCGGCGCCTTCACCCTCGACGGCCTCGGCGGCGCGTTCGTCACCGGGATCGAGGGCGACCACCACAACGTGGTCGGGGTCAGCCTCCCGCTGCTGCGCGAGCTGGTCGCCGAGCTCGGCCACGCCTGGACCGACCTGTGGAACCGCGCCGGCGTCAGCCCGGCTTGACCGCGATCACCGGGCAGGTGGCGTCGATGATGACGCGCTGCGCGACGCTGCCCATGATCAGCTTGCCGACCGGGGTGCGCGGCCGGATGCCGATCACGATCACGTCCGCGACGACCTCCTTGGCCACCGCGAGGATCTCGTCGGCAACGTCCTTGCCCGTCGCCTGGCGCAGCTCGTGCTCGACGCCGGTGGCGGCGAGCTGCTCCTCGAGCGTGACCCTGTCGGCCTCCGCGAGGTAGCGCGGGTCGAGGGCGTCGCCCGTGGTGCTGTTGACGAGGACGACGCCGGTCCGGCGACGTTCTGCCTCGCCGAGGCCGAACGCGAGGGCGGCCTCGCCGTACTCGTCGGGGACGAAGCCGATCACCACAGCCATCGCGGGGCCTCCCACTCGTCCGGCACGAGGCACATCGTGCACCCGACGGAGGTGACGTGTCGAGGTCGAGCCGCCCCCACGCGCGTCAGGGCGTGGTGGCGATGCCGTCCTCGACGACCTCGTCGCGGATCCCGAAGACGAGCTGGCGGGTCAGCACGAAGCGCGCGGCGTTGGCCAGGGCGAGCCCGATCACGTTGGCCGAGACGTTGTCTGACACCGGGTCGTCGAGCCCGAGGAGGTTGCGACTGATCCACAGGAAGGCCATCGGGATGAGCATGGTGACGAGGCTGATCGCCACGAAGGCCGTCCGGCCGCCGTCGGGGTGCCGGGTGCTGCGGTGGCGGAAGGCCCACGACCGCGTGCCGCGATAGGCGATCACCGTGCCGACGAGGTTGGCCAGCACGTAGCCGAGCTGCGGCTGGTCGTTCATCGGCGCCATGCCCTCGGTGTTGAAGCCGTGGACCAGCAGGTTGAAGAGGATCACCGAGACGGCGGTCGCCACCAGACCGACGGCCTGGTAGCGCCAGATCTCTCCCGCCAGCCGGCGTCCCCTCGGCGTCACGGGTGCAAGGCTAGCCCTCGCACGCGCCGCAGCTGACCCTGCCGAGCCGAGCAGTCGAGGCTGGGGGACAGCCGATGTAGCAGTCCCACGCCGTGACGCGCACGCGTCCGGTCCACCCGTTGCTGGCTCCCACGCCACACCCCCGCCCCTCAGCAGCCGCATACCGCCGCGGCGAGACGCATCCACACGAGCCAAAGAGAGTCTTGACTCGAACACATGTTCGAGCAATAATGGGTCATGGCCTCCTCCCCCGCACTGACTCCCGACACCCTGTCGGCGACGCAGCGCGGACTGGCCCACGCCCTGCAGAGCCCGAGCGGGCTCGCAGATCGCGAGCGGGTGGACGCAATCCGGGCGCTCGAGGAGTTGATCTGCACCGCGACCGCAGCACAGGCGGCACTCGCCGCAGAGCTCGACGCCTCCCAGCGCGCCGAGCAGGCCGCGGCGGGGACACGCGCCTCCGAGCAGGGGCGTGGGGTCGCCTCGATCGTCGCCTTCGCCCGCCGGGAGTCCCGCCACCGCGGCGAGCGGCACCTCGGCCTCGCGAACATCGTGCGCACCGAGCTGCCGTACACCTGGGCGGCGTGGTCCGGCGGCCACATCCCCGAGTGGACCGCCACGGTCATCGCCCGCGAGACGGCGTGCCTGCCTCTCGAGCACCGGCTCTCCGTCGACGAGGTGGTCGCCGCCGATGCGGATCGCCTCGCGAGCCTGGGACAGCGGGAGCTGATCGGCATGCTGCGCAGCGAGGCTGAGCGCCTCGACCCGGCCGCGGTGGTCACACGTCGTCGTCGTGCCGAGTCCGAGCGCTCCGTCACCCTGCGGCCCGCGCCCGACACGATGACCTGGCTCACGGCACTGCTGCCGGTCAAGGACGGCGTCGCTGTCCTGGCCGCCCTCGCGCGGGCCTCGGTGAGCGCCCGCGCCACAGGTGACCCCCGCGGCAAGGGGCAGGTCATGGCCGACACCCTCGTGGCGTCGGTGCTGAGCGGGTCGGGCACCGCAAGCGCGACGACGCCGGCCGTGCCGGTGCGACTGGGGCTGGTCATGAGCGACACGGCCCTGCTCGGCACGAGTGACGAGCCCGCGCACCTCGACGACTTCGGACCGATCCCGGCCGAGCTCGCCCGCGAGATCGTCGCCGACGCTCTCAACCGCGCCGAGCAGGTGTGGGTGAGACGGCTCTACACCAGCCCCACCACCGGCGAGCTCGTCACCATGGACTCGGGCCAGCGGCTCTTCCCGGCCGCGCTCAGCCGCTTCGTCCGGCTGCGCGACCGGGTCTGTCGCACCCCGTGGTGCGACGCGCCCATCCGGCACACCGACCACCCCGAGCAGCACGCCCGCGGCGGAGCCACCAGCGCTCGCAACGCCCAGGGCCTCTGCGAGGCCTGCAACTACGCCAAGCAGGCCCACGGGTGGCGGGCGGGCCCGGTCCCGGACAGCACCGGGGGCCACGTCATCGAGACCACCCTGCCCACCGGGCACACCTACCGATCCCGCGCGCCCGCCGTCGCCACTGTGAGCCGGACGTCGGCGCCGGGGCTGCGCATCGACTACGTCCTCGCCGGTTGAGCTGTGCCGACAGTCCGTGATGGACGGGTGAGCTAGCGTCTCGCGGATGATCGTGTGGCTGAACGGGACCTTCGGCGTCGGAAAGACCACGACGAGCCGCAAGCTCGACGCTCTGTCCGACGCGTGGCGCCCCTTCGATCCCGAGTGGGTCGGCTCCATGCTGTCCAACAACCTGAGCGACTACGCCGTCACCGACTTCCAGCAGTACCCCTCCTGGCGACGCCTCGTGCCCGTCGTCGCCGACGAGCTCATCAGGTTCACCGGACAGGACCTCATCGCTGCCCAGTCGGTCCTGGTCGAGGACTACTGGCGCGAGATCAGGACGGGCCTCGCCGACCTGGGGCACGACGTCCTCCACGTGGTCCTGGACGCAGATGCCACCACGCTCCACGCGCGCATCGACTCGGACCGGAACGAGCCGGCTCGGATCCGGCCCTGGCGTCACCGGCACGTCGAGACCTACCTCGACGCCCTCACCTGGCTCCGGCCGGCCGCCGACCTCGTCATCGACACCGTGGCCGACGACGCGGAAGCCGTCGCGCGCCACATCGACGCCGCCGTCGCAGTCGCCGGCTGAGCCCGTCTCAGGTCACGCCGCGAGCACGACGACCGGCAACGGATCAGCGCAGTCGCGCCGGGTTGACCGCCGCCGTCACGGCGGCGGCGTACGCCTTGTAGCCGTCGAGGGTGGGGTGGAAGGCGGCCGGGTCGAGGGGACCGAGGACCCAGGGCTCGGGGGCGTTGACGCCGTGGCCGTCGAATCGCCGGGTGACGTCCACGACGCCGAAGCCGTGCCGGGCGGCCGCCGCGGCGACCACGCCGTTGAGCAGGTCGGCACCGTCGTTGAGCGCCTGCTGCTCGGCGGCCGAGGCACCGATGTAGGCGCCGTACTCCGGCGAGAACAGGCGCGGGTAGCCGGTGACCACGACGCTCGCGCCGGGCGCCGCTGCGGCGACCTGGGTGTAGACGGTGTCCAGCAGGCCGGGCAGCTGGGTGACGATGCGGCCGCGGACGAGGACCAGCGCGTCCGAGCACTGCTGGTCGGTGCCGCCGAGGCAGGCGCGCACGGCCGAGGACCAGCCGATGTCGTTGCCTCCGATGCTGAGGGTGACCAGGTCGGTGTCGTCGTCGAGGGCGCCGAGCTGCCCGCCGGTCACCATCGAGGTGGTCGTCGCTCCCGCGCACGCGACGAAGTCGTCGAGGTCGATCTTCTTGCGGCCGTCGACGAGGACGGCGTACGCCGACTGCGAGCGGCCGCACGTGGCGGAGTACGGCGGCACGCCGTAGCCCGAGGCGTAGGAGTCACCCAGGGCGTCGTACTCGATGGACTGACGGGGTGCCGCCGAGGCGGGGGCCACCCCGACGAGGACGAGGACGAGCAGGGCGAGGGTGCTGACGGTCCGCTTCATCCTCGGAACGTACGCCCGGCGACCGGGCGTGACCAGGGTCCGAGGTCACTCGACCGATCAGCGCACCGGCTGCTCGGTCCAGCTCGCGCCGAGGTCCTCAGACGTCCACCATGACCGAGCGTCGGACCCGATGGCGCCGAGGGTCGTGCGGGCGCCGGACACCTCGACGTACCGCACGTCCGGCGCGTTGTACGCGGGCTCGGTGAACGGGTCGCCCAGCTCGAGCCGGGTGTACGACGCCCAGTCGTCGCCCTCGGACACGTAGAGGCCGGGCGGGGTGCCTCTCAGCCGTCCCCCCAGCCGACGGTTGTCGCTCCACGCGTCCACGTCCGCGAGGAACCGTCCGTCGGGCAGCACGGCGGTGACGCCGATGTAGGCCGTGGGGCTGCGGTCCAGGTCCGTCACCGACCACGAGTCCTGGTCGTCCAACCTGCGGATCTCCCCGAACGGGAAGAGCGTGGCTCCGTCACCACCGCCGACGAGCACGTGCTCGCCGGGCGCGGAGGTGACGAACGACTGCACCAGCGCCCCGTCCAAGGCACTCGCGGACTCGGTCCACGTCGCACCCCCGTCCTCGGACCACGCATAGGTGTGCCGACGCGTGATCGCCCGCAGCTGCCCGGACGGCAGCTGCTCCAGCTGCGCGGTGTCCGCCGGGACCGGGACCGGATGGGCGGTCCCGCCGGCCGGGTCGGTGGCGAGGAAGGACGTCTCGCGAGGGTCGTGCTCGACGCCGGCCACGATCTCGCCGGCGCCCACGGGCGACTCGTCCTGCGAGCGGCGTACCTCGACCGTCGAGCCGTCCGGGCGCGCCAGCGTCAGCTCGGTCCGCCGCCCGTACGACGTCACCACGGTGTTGCCCGACCCGTCCACCGTCACGGTGGGCACGTTGCGCCACACCCGGTCGGCCACCACGCGGGTCCGGAAGCCGTCGGTGGAGACCGTGACCGCGACGTGGCGCGCGGAGCACGCCTTCGTGGGGCACGTCCACCACACCGCCGCCCGCACCTGCGGGTCGTTCGGGGACACGGCGACGTCGACCAGCTTCGCCGCCGGCTCGTCCACGACGTCGGTGGCGGACGGCGGGTCCAGCGGGTCCGACGACGGCTCCGACACGGGGGCCGTGGTCGACTCCGACCTCGAGGCGGGCGCGGCCGCCCCGCGCTCCTGCGCACACCCGGCCAGCAGCCCCAGGTGCACCGCCAGCAGCAGGCACCCCGCGACCCTCGAACGACCAGCCACGACAGCTCCCCCGTCGACCACTGCACGAGGCCGTCCGGCGTCGCATCGCCGCAGGCTACTCGCCCGGGACCCGCCCGAGGGCGAGAATCACTCGACCGGCAGGCCGAGCCCCCGCGCGATCAGCATGCGCTGCACCTCCGAGGTGCCCTCACCGATCTCGAGCACCTTGGCGTCACGGTAGAAGCGCGCCACGGGGTACTCCTCCATGAAGCCGTAGCCGCCGAAGACCTGGGTGGCGATGCGGGTCGCGGTGACGGCCGACTCGGTGGTGTAGAGCTTGGCGACCGCGGCGGCCTGCTTGAAGTCCTTCGTGGAGACCGGGTGGCCGGCGTCCATGGCGTCCTTCATCGCCGCCGCCTTGTAGGTCAGCAGCCGGGAGGCGTCGAGCATCACCTGGAGGTCGCTGATCTGGAAGGCGACGCCCTGCTTGCGTCCGATGGGCCCCTGGGAGGTCTGTCGCTCCCCCGCGTACTGCAGCGAGAGGTCGAGGCACGCCTGGATGCAGCCGACCGCCAGCGCGGCGATGGCGACGCGGCCGTCGTCGAGGGTGGCGAGGAACTGGGCGTAGCCGCGTCCGCGCTCCCCGAGCAGGTGCGACTCGGGCACCCGGACGTCCTCGAAGGACAGCGGGTGGGTGTCGGAGGCGTGCCAGCCGAGCTTGTCGTAGGCCTTCTCGGCGGTGAAGCCGGGCGTCCCGGCCGGGATCATGATCGTGGAGATCTCGGCCTTGCCGCCCTCGCGCTCGCCGGTGCGCGCGGTGACGGTGACCAGCGAGGTGATCGCGGATCCGGAGTTGGTGATGAACTGCTTGGACCCGTTGACGACCCACTCGCCGTCCGCGAGGACCGCCTTGGTCCGCGTCGCCCCGGCGTCGGAGCCGGCGCCGGGCTCGGTGAGGCCGAAGGCGGCGAGTCGCTCGCCGGAGACGAGGTCCGGCAGCCAGGTCTTCTTCTGCTCCTCGGTGCCGAAGGTCAGGACCGGGTTGATGCCGAGGCCGACCGCGGCCTCGAGCGTGATCCCCATCGACTGGTCGACGCGACCGATCTCCTCGATGGCCAGGCACAGCGAGGTGAACCCGCCGTCCTCACCGGCGAGGCCGGAGCCGCCGAACTCCTCCGGAGCGGTGAGGCCCATCAGCCCGAGGTCGCCCATCTGCCGCACCACGTCGGTCGGGAAGTGGTGCTCGCGGTCCCATCGCGCCGCGTGCGGAGCGATCTGGGCCTGCGCGAACTCGCGCACGCTGTGACGGAACTGCTCGTGCTCGGGGGACAGCTCGAAGCTCATGGGGAGAGCGTAGCCGGGTCGGTTAACGATCGCTAACCCCGCGCTGGGGATTCCGGGGGTCCCCGTACAGTCGACTAAGGTAAGCCGACCCTAACGACCGTCACGTCACCCGATCCGCGAGGACCCGTCCCCATGCCGACCTCCCCCCAGCGCCGACCGCGGCGGCGTACCGTCCGCCGCTGGGCCGGCGCCGCCCTCACCGCACTGCTGGTGGCCCCCCTCGGCGCGTGCAGCATCCTCAACCCGCCCGACCTGGTGATCTACAACGCCCAGCACGAGGAGCTGCTCGACGAGATCGTGCCGCTGTTCGAGGAGGAGTCGGGCCTCGACGTCGAGCTGCGCAGCGGCAGCGACCTCGAGATGGCCAACCAGATCGTCGAGGAGGGCGGCGACTCCCCGGCCGACGTCTTCCTCACCGAGAACTCCCCCGCGATGAGCATCGTCGACAACGCCGGGCCTCTTCGCCCCGGTCCCGCAGGGCGCGCTCGACAACATCCCGGCGGCGTACGTCCCGAGCTCGGGCAACTGGACCGGCTTCCTGGCCCGCTCCACGGTGGTCGATGTACAACACCGACAACGTCACCGCGGCGGACATGCCCGACGAGCATCCTCGACTTCGCCGACCCCGAGTGGAAGGGCCGCGTGGGCTTCTCCCCCACCGGCGCCGACTTCCAGGCGATCGTGTCGGCCGTGCTCGAGCTCGAGGGCGAGGAGGCGACCCGCACCTGGCTCGAGGGGCTCGCCGCCAACGGGGTGGTCCTGCAGAACAACCTCGTGGTCATGCAGGCGGCCGACGCGGGCGAGATCGACGCCGGCATCGCCTACCACTACTACTGGTACCGCGACCGCGAGGAGGGTGGCTCCGACTCCGACAACTCCGAGCTCTACTTCTTCGGCGACCAGGACCCGGGGGCCTTCCTGTCCGTCTCGGGCGCCGGCATCCTCACGAGCTCCGAGCACGCCGAGGCCGCCGACGACTTCGTCGAGTGGCTGACCTCCACGACCGCACAACAGGCCATGGCCGAGTCCTACGCCCTGGAGTACCCGCTCAACCCGGACGCGCAGCTCAACCGCGACGTGAAGCCCTTCGACGAGCTCGAGCCGCCGACCGTCGACGTCTCCAGCCTCAACGGTCCCCAGGTGACCGACCTGATGACCGAGGTCGGACTGCTCTGAGGACCGGCGCCCGCACCGCGACCCCACCCCTGCTGCTCGCGGCAGGGGTGGCTGTCGCGCTGCTCGCGATGATCCCGCTGGTGTACGTCGCGACGTACATCGTCCTCATCGGGCCGGCCGAGATCTGGGACCTCGTCGTCCGGCCACGGATCCTGGACCTGCTCCGCAACACCGTCACCCTGGCCGCGGCCACGATGGCCGCCACGGCTGCCCTGGGGATCGCACTGGCCTTCCTCGTCGAGCGCACCGACCTGCCCGCCCGCCGCCTCTGGCACGGGCTGCTCGTGGCACCCCTCGCCGTGCCGGCCTTCGTCAACGGCTACGCGTGGGTCTCGCTGGACCGGTCGATCAACGGGTTCGGCGGCGCCTGGCTGGTGGTGACGCTGTCCTACTACCCGCTCGTCTACCTGCCGGCCGTGGCCACGCTCCGCGGTCTCGACCCCGCGCTGGAGGAGGCCTCCTGGTCCCTCGGAAACACCCGCTGGCAGACCTTCACCCGCGTGGTGCTGCCGCAGCTGCGACCGGCCCTGCTCGGCGGCGCGCTGCTCGTCGGCCTGCACCTGCTCTCCGAGTTCGGCGCGCTGGCCCTGCTCCGGTTCCCGACGTTCACCACCGCCATCTACGACCAGTACGGCTCCACGTTCAACGGCTCGGCGGCGACCGCGATGGCCGGCGTGCTGGTGCTGCTGTGCCTGTTCCTGCTGCTCGCCGAGCTGCGCCTGCGGGGCTCGCGGCACTACGCCCGCGTCGGTCAGGGGGCGGCCCGGCTCGTCCGAGCCGCTGGCGCTGCGCGGCCTGCGCTGGCCGCTGCTGCTCCTGGTCACGGGGCTCGTCGTGCTCGCGCTCGGCGTGCCGACGTACGCCCTGCTGCACTGGCTGGCGGTGGGCACCTCCACGGAGTTCCCCCTCGACGAGCTGCTCTCGCGCCACCGGCTCGACGGTGGTCCTGGCCGGGCTGGGTGCCCTGGCCACGACGGTGGCGGCGGTCCCGGTGGCGTGGCTCGCGGTGCGCTACCGCGGCCGGCTCACGACGCTCGTCGAGCGCAGCACGTACGTCGCCAACGCCCTGCCCGGCATCGTCGTCGGCCTCGCGCTGGTCGTGGCCAGCCTGCGCCTGGTGCCCCTCGTCTACCAGACCGCGCTGCTGCTCGTCGTGGCCTACGCGATCCTCTTCCTGCCGCGTGCCGTGGTCTCGGTGCGCTCGGGCCTGGAGCAGGCGCCGGTGGTGCTCGACGACGTGGCGCAGAGCCTCGGCACCGGCCCGCATCGCCACCGCCCGCCGGGTGACCCTGCCGCTGATCGCGCCGAGCCTGGGTGCCGGCGCGGCGCTGGTCTTCCTCGCCATCTCCACCGAGCTGACCGCCACCTTGATGCTGAGCCCCATCGGCACCCGGACGCTGGCGACCGAGTTCTGGTCGGCGTCCTCCGAGCTGCGGTACGGCGCCGCGGCGCCGTACGCCCTGCTGCTCGTCCTGATCTCGGTGCCCGCGACGGTGCTGCTGATGCGGCAGGAGAGACTGCACCCATGAGCGCGCTGACGGTGACGGGGGTGACCAAGACCTTCCCTCCGACGGGCTCGGGGCAGGCGGAGACGCACGCGGTCGACGACGTGAGCCTGCACGTGCCGCACGGCTCGCTCACCGCCGTGCTCGGCCCCAGCGGGTGCGGCAAGACCACCCTGCTGCGGCTCATCGCCGGCTTCCTCGCCCCCGACGCCGGCACCATCGCCTTCGACGACCGGGTGGTCGCCGGGGCCGGGCGGCCGGTGCCGCCGCAGGACCGCCGGGTGGGCTACGTCCCGCAGGAGGGCGCCCTGTTCCCGCACCTCGACGTGGCCGGCAACATCGGCTTCGGCCTGCCCCGTGGCCAGCGGGGCTCCGGCGAGCGCGGCTCCGGCGCACGCATCGACGAGATGCTCGACCTCGTCGAGCTCCCGCGCAGCTTCCGCACGCGCGCCCCGCACGAGCTCTCCGGGGGCCAGCAGCAGCGCGTCGCCCTGGCCCGCGCGCTCGCCCCGCGTCCGACGGTCGTCCTGCTCGACGAGCCGTTCTCCTCCCTCGACGCCTCGCTGCGCGAGTCGACGGGTCGCGCCGTCGCCCGCGCGCTGCGCGCTGCGGAGGCCACCGGGCTGCTGGTCACCCACGACCAGTCCGAGGCGCTGTCCCTCGCCGACCAGGTCGCGGTCCTGCGCGAGGGCCGGCTGATCCAGGCCGGCTCCCCCGCCGACGTCTACCTCGCCCCGCACGACCCCGAGCTCGCCCGCTTCGTGGGCGGCGCCACCCCGCTCCCGGGTCGGGCCGGGCGGGGCGTCTCGGCCACCTGCGCGCTGGGCGCCGTCACCCTGACCCACCCCGCCTCGGCCGACGACCTGGTGCTGGTGATCCGTCCCGACCAGGTCGTCCTCGACCCGGCCGGGGTGGAGGCGCACGTCGACGAGGTGAGCTTCTACGGGCACGACGCGGCGATCCGGCTCACCGTCGGCGGGGCGGCGCTGGTGGCCCGGGTCGCCGGCCCGTCGGCCCCCCGGGCCGGTGATCGCGTCCACGTGGGTGTGCGCGGGACCGTGCACGCCTACCCCGCCCCGGTCCGCGACTGACACCTCGGTCCGCCCCGGCGAGAGGGGGCGATAGTGTGCCCAGCGGCATCGCAGGCAGCAGACCAGGAGTGTTCCGTGGCCCACACGCAGGGATTGCAGAAGGTCCTCATCGCCAACCGTGGCGAGATCGCAGTGCGCGTCATCCGCGCCTGCAAGGACGCCGGGATCGGGAGCGTGGCGGTCTACGCCGACCCCGACCGTGACGCCCTCTTCGTCACGCTCGCCGACGAGGCGCACTCGCTGGACGGGGCCACCCCCGCCGAGTCCTACCTCGACATCGCCAAGATCGTCGCGGTCGCGCGGAAGTCCGGCGCGGACTCGGTCCACCCCGGCTACGGCTTCCTCGCCGAGAACGCCGACTTCGCCCGGGCCGTGATCGACGCCGGGCTCATCTGGATCGGCCCCCCGCCCGAGGCCATCGAGAGCCTCGGCGACAAGGCCAAGGCCAAGCACATCGCCGAGCGGGCCGATGCGCCGCTCGCCCCCGGCACCAAGGACCCGGTCAAGGACGCCGCCGAGGTGGTCGAGTTCGCCAAGGCGCACGGGCTGCCCGTCGCGATCAAGGCTGTCTTCGGTGGCGGCGGTCGCGGCCTCAAGGTCGCCCGCACCCTCGAGGAGATCCCCGAGCAGTTCGAGTCCGCCGTGCGTGAGGCCGTCAGCGCCTTCGGTCGCGGTGAGTGCCTGGTGGAGAAGTTCCTCGACCAGCCCCGCCACGTCGAGACGCAGTGCCTGGCCGACCAGCACGGCAACGTCGTGGTCGTCTCCACCCGCGACTGCTCGCTGCAGCGTCGCCACCAGAAGCTCGTCGAGGAGGCCCCGGCGCCGTTCCTCAGCGAGGACCAGCTGGCCCGCCTCTACGAGTCGTCCAAGGCGATCCTCAGGGAGGCCGGCTACGTCGGCGCCGGCACCTGCGAGTTCCTCGTGGCCAAGGACGGCACCATCTCCTTCCTCGAGGTCAACACCCGCCTCCAGGTCGAGCACCCGGTCTCCGAGGAGGTCACCGGCATCGACCTGGTCCGCGAGATGTTCCGCATCGCGGCCGGCGAGGAGCTCGGCTACGACGACCCCGAGATCCGCGGGCACTCCATCGAGTTCCGCATCAACGCCGAGGACGGCGGCCGCAACTTCATGCCCGCCCCCGGCACCCTGACCACGTGGGCCCCGCCGAGCGGCCCCGGCGTCCGGGTCGACGGCGGCTACCTCCAGGGCGAGACCATCCCCGGCGCGTTCGACTCCCTCGTCGCCAAGCTGGTCGTCACCGGTCGCGACCGCACCCAGGCGCTGGAGCGCTCGAGGCGGGCGCTGGCCGAGTTCGTCGTCGACGGCATGCCCACGGTCATCCCCTTCCACCGGGCCGTGGTCAGCGACCCGGCGTACGTCGGCGCCTCCACGCCGTCGGGCGAGGGCGAGTTCACCGTCTACACGACCTGGATCGAGACCGACTTCGACAACCAGATCGAGCCGTACGCCGGCGACACCGCCGAGGCGGACGAGCCCGGCGAGCGCCAGCGCGTCACCGTCGAGGTCGGCGGACGCCGCCTCGAGGTCGTGCTCCCCGCCGGCCTCGGCGGCCTGGCGGCGGGCAACGGCGCGGGCGGTGCGGCCAAGAAGCCGAAGCGGGCCGCCAAGAAGTCCGGCGCGGCCGCCTCGGGCGACGCGGTGACCAGCCCCATGCAGGGCACCATCGTCAAGGTCGCGGTCGAGGAGGGCCAGGACGTCGCCGAGGGCGACGTCGTGGTCGTCATGGAGGCCATGAAGATGGAGCAGCCGCTCAAGGCCCACAAGGCCGGCACCGTCACCGGCCTGCAGGCCGAGGTCGGCGCCACCGTGACCAACGGCGCCGTCATCTGCGAGCTCAAGGACTGACCCGGCTCACGCCAGCCCCACGGTCGCGGCCAGCACCTCCAGGTGGTGCTCGAAGAGGTCCTGGGCCGACGTGAAGGTGTCGGGTCCGTACTGCCCGAACACCTCGAAGCTGACGCACCCGAAGAGCGCCGCCCACACCAGCACCCCGCGGGCGATCAGCTCGTCCGGCGCGGTGAGGGCCAGGTCGCGGCGGATCCGACCCACGTCGCGCGACAGGCGACGCGGGCTGATCGCGCCCTCGTCGACGCGGGCCGCGCCGGCCACCCAGGCGTCCTCCCAGACCTCGGCCAACCGGGCGATCACCCGGGTGCCCGGTCCGGTCGTCCGCTCCGCGGGCGCCGTGTAGCCGGGCACCGGGCTGCCGAACAGCAGGGCGTACGTCGCCGGCTCGGCCAGCGCCCACGCCCGCACCGCCCGGCCGATCGCCCGTAGACGACCCCCGTGGTCGGCCGGGTCCACCCGCGTCAGGGCGGCGTCCACGGCGTCGCCCAGCTCGTCGTACCCGTCGACGACCAGCAGCGTGAGCAGCTCGTCGCGGCTGCCGACGTAGCGGTAGACGGCCGACGAGACCACCCCGAGGTCACGGGCGACCGCGCGCAGCGAGAGGGCGGCCGCCCCGTCGGTGGCCAGGTGGCTGCGGCCGATCCGGACGATGTCGCGCATCGTCTGCTGGCGGGCGCGGGCTCGCGGTGTCGTCGTGTCGGTCATGCCGGGAGTCTCGCACAGACGCGAGCAGTGCTGCCGCAAGTGAGCACTGCTCTTGCTTTTTCCCGCGAGCGGGCGCATGCTGGACGAAACGAGAGCAGTGCTCTCCCAATGCGAGGAGCAGTCATGAACACCATCCACGTCGTCACCGGGGCCGGTCCCGTCGGCTCGACCGTCGCGCTGCAGCTGGCCGGGTCCGGCGAGCAGGTGCGGCTGCTGACCCGGTCGGGCAGCGGCCCCGAGCACCCCCTGATCGAGCGCCGCCGCGTCGACGTCTCCCGCCCCGAGCAGCTCGACGCGGCCCTCGCCGGTGCCGTCGCGGTCCACCACTGCATCCACGGCTCGCAGTACGACGCCCGCACCTGGCGCGCCGAGCTGCCCGTCGCCGAGCGCCACGTCCTGGCCGCCGCCGGGAGGACCGGTGCGGTGGTGGTGTTCCCCGAGAGCCTCTACTCCTACGGGCGGGTCGACGGCCCGATCACCGAGGACACGCCCCGCACCGCCACCACCGGCAAGCTCGGTGTCCGCACCGAGCTGCTGGCCCAGCGCGACGCGTCCCCCACTCCCGACGGTGAGCGTGGCGGCGTCGGACTTCTACGGCCCGCTGGTGCGCAACGCCCACGCGGGAGAGCGGCTGGTGCCGACCGTGCTGGCCGGGCGGACCATGCGGGTGCTCGGCAGCCTCGACGAGCCGCACTCGTTCACCTACGTGCCCGACCTGGCGGCGGCGATGGTGCGGGCCGCGGCGACGCCCGCGCTGTGGGACTCCTTCCTGCACGCCCCCACCGCTCCCCCGGTCAGCCAGCGCGAGCTGGTCGAGCAGGTCGCGGCCGCGGGGGGCGTGCCCGTCCCCCGGATGTCGGCCATCCCGGCGTGGGCGCTGCGCGCGGTGGGGGCGGTCTCGCGCGAGTCCCGCGAGCTGGCGGAGACGTCGTACATGTTCACCTCGCCCTTCGTCCTCGACTCGAGCCGGAGCGAGGAGCGCCTCGGGCTCGCACCCACCCCGCTCGGGACCGGCCTGAAGGAGACCGTCGAGTGGTGGCGCACCGCCGGGTCGGCGGGGTGACTCAGCCCGCCGCGGCCTCGTTGCGGACCACGGCGCTGCGCGGCGGGGACGCGGTCTCGGTCTCGGGGGCCTCGTCGCCGGTCACCGTCCGGAAGACCTCCTCGGCCACGCCCCGCATGCCCGCGAGCACGGGGTGGAAGGGGGCCGCGATCCCCGGCTGCGCCTCGGGTCCGTTGATCCAGGCCTCGCGTCCGGCGCAGACGTCGTGGCCCGCCGAGGCCTCGTCGAGGTCGACGTACGTCGCGCCGGCCGCCTCGGCGGCCGTCCGCAGGGAGTCGTTGAGCTCCTGCGCGACGGAGGCGGCGGACTCGAGCTGTCCGGCCGGCAGGGGCACGGCCGGGCAGCCGCCCTCGGCGGGCAGCACCTGCGGGTAGCCGACGACGTAGACCTCGGCCTCGGGAGCCCGCTCGAAGACCTGGCGCACCACCCCGGCCACCCGGGTCCGGACCCGGCCGGCGTCGCGGAGCAGACGCTGCTGGAGGCCGGGCGGGCAGGCCTGCGCCCCGCCGGGCGCGCACCCGATGAGGGAGGAGAAGATCCCGAAGTCGTTGCCGCCGATCCCGAGCGTGACCAGGTCGGTGTCCTCCGACACCGCGTCGAGCTGCGGGGCGACGGCGGTGCCGCCGAAGACCTGCTGGGGCCCGGCCATGTCGGAGGTGTCGGCCGCCGAGCAGGTGACGTCGCGGTAGGACTCCACCGAGAGCCACCCGGCCAGGAAGGCCGGGTAGTTGTCGGTCGAGCGCACGCACCCCGACGGGTCCGAGCGGATGGTGGTCACCAGCGGCCCGGCGCTGTAGGAGTCGCCGAGCGCGACGTAGTCGATCTGCTCCGGCAGGTCGCCGAACGTCGCGACCTCGGTGCCCGCCTGACCGGCGGAGCCGCTGCTCCCCGAGCACGCGGACATCCCGAGGGCGACAGCGGCGACGGCGACCGCGAGGACATGACGGCGGGTGGGGGCTGGCACCTGCCGATCATGCCATCGGACCGGTGACGACCGTCGCCGAACCGGACGAGCCGGGTGCCCGTCCTACGGACGGGTAACGACCGGGGGGAACGCGCAGTCGATAGCGTGCCGCCATGTTCTCCAAGGTGCTGGTGGCCAACCGCGGCGAGATCGCGATCCGGGCGTTCCGCGCGGCGTACGAGACCGGGGCGCGCACGGTCGCGGTCTTCGCCCACGAGGACCGCTGGTCCGAGCACCGGCTCAAGGCCGACGAGGCCTACGAGATCGGCGAGCACGGCCACCCGGTGCGGGCCTACCTGGACCCCGAGGCGATCGTCGCGGTGGCCGTGCGGGCCGGCGCCGACGCCGTCTACCCCGGCTACGGGTTCCTGTCCGAGAACCCCGCCCTGGCCGAGGCGTGCGCCAACGCCGGCATCACCTTCATCGGCCCCACCGCCGACGTGCTGACCCTGACCGGCAACAAGGCCCGGGCGATCGCCGCGGCCCGCGCCGCCGGCGTACCGACCCTCCAGTCGGTCGACCCCTCCACCGACGTCGACGCGCTGGTCGCGGCCGCGGAGGCCATCCCCGCGCCGCTCTTCGTCAAGGCGGTCGCCGGTGGTGGTGGTCGCGGGATGCGGCGGGTGGACGACCGTGCGCAGCTGCGCGAGGCCATCGAGACCTGCATGCGCGAGGCCGAGGGCGCCTTCGGCGACCCGACCGTGTTCATCGAGCAGGCGGTCGTCGACCCACGCCACATCGAGGTGCAGATCCTCGCCGACGGCGAGGGCAACGTCATCCACCTCTTCGAGCGCGACTGCTCGGTGCAGCGCCGCCACCAGAAGGTCGTGGAGATCGCGCCCGCCCCCAACCTCCCCGCCGAGCTGCGCGACCGGATGTGCGCCGACGCGGTGCGCTTCGCCCGCGAGATCGGCTATCGCAACGCGGGCACGGTCGAGTTCCTGCTCGACCCCGCCGGCAACTACGTCTTCATCGAGATGAACCCGCGCATCCAGGTCGAGCACACGGTCACCGAGGAGATCACCGACGTCGACCTCGTGCAGTCGCAGATGCGGATCGCCTCCGGCGAGACGCTGGCCGACCTCGGCCTGTCCCAGGAGGGCATCGTCGTGCGCGGCGCCGCCCTGCAGTGCCGCATCACCACCGAGGACCCCGCCAACGGCTTCCGCCCCGACACCGGCAAGATCACGACCTACCGCTCTCCCGGCGGCGCCGGCGTGCGCATCGACGGCGGCACGACCTACACCGGGGCCGAGGTCAGCGCCCACTTCGACTCGATGCTGGCCAAGCTCACCTGCCGCGGCCGGACCTTCGACAAGGCCGTCGAGCGGGCCCGCCGCGCGGTCGCGGAGTTCCGCATCCGGGGCGTCTCCACCAACATCGCGTTCCTGCAGGCCGTGCTCGACGACCCCGACTTCGCGGCCGGGCGGCTCACCACGGGGTTCATCGAGGACCACCCGCAGCTGCTCTCGGCCCGCGCGTCCGGGGACCGGGGGTCCAAGCTGCTGGCCTACCTCGCCGACGTCACCGTCAACCAGCCGCACGGCGCGGCGCCGGTGACGGTCGACCCGGTGACCAAGCTGCCCCCGGTGAGCCTCGACGTACCCGCCCCGGACGGCAGCCGGCAGCACCTGCTGCGCGTCGGGCCCGAGGAGTTCGCCCGCGCCCTGCGGGCCCAGGACCGGGTGGCCGTGACCGACACCACCTTCCGGGACGCCCACCAGTCGCTGCTCGCCACCCGGGTGCGCACCCGCGACCTGCTGGCCGTGGCCGGCCACGTGGCGCGCACGACCCCCGAGCTGTGGTCGCTCGAGGCGTGGGGCGGGGCGACGTACGACGTGGCGCTGCGCTTCCTGTCCGAGGACCCGTGGGAGCGCCTGACCGTGCTGCGCCAGGCGGTGCCCAACATCTGCCTCCAGATGCTGCTGCGCGGACGCAACACCGTCGGCTACACGCCGTACCCGACCGAGGTGACGCAGGCGTTCGTCACGGAGGCGGCCGAGACCGGCATCGACGTCTTCCGCATCTTCGACGCGCTCAACGACGTCGAGCAGATGCGCCCGGCCATCGAGGCGGTGCGCGCCACCGGGACGACCGTCGCGGAGGTCGCGCTCTGCTACACCGGCGACCTGTCGGACCCCGACGAGACCCTCTACACCCTCGACTACTACCTCGACCTGGCCCGCCGGATCGTCGACGCCGGTGCCCACGTGCTGGCGATCAAGGACATGGCCGGGCTGCTGCGCGTCCCGGCCGCCCGCACGCTGGTGACCGCGCTGCGCGAGGAGTTCGACCTGCCGGTCCACCTGCACACCCACGACACCGCCGGCGGCCAGCTCGCGACCCTGCTCGCGGCCATCGACGCGGGCGTCGACGCCGTCGACGCGGCCTGCGCCTCGATGGCCGGCACGACGTCCCAGCCGCCGCTGTCCGCGCTCATCTCGGCCACCGACCACGGGCCCCGCGAGACCGGTCTCTCGCTGGCCAGCGTCAACGCCATCGAGCCCTACTGGGAGGCGACCCGCCGGGTCTACGCGCCGTTCGAGTCCGGGCTGCCGGCCCCGACCGGGCGCGTCTACCGCCACGAGATCCCCGGCGGCCAGCTCTCCAACCTGCGTCAGCAGGCCATCGCCCTGGGCCTCGGCGAGAAGTTCGAGCAGGTCGAGGACATGTACGCCGCGGCCAACGACATCCTCGGCAACGTGGTCAAGGTGACCCCCTCGTCCAAGGTGGTCGGCGACCTCGCCCTGCACCTCGTCGCGGTCGGCGCCGACCCCCGGGAGTTCCAGGACGACCCCGGCTCCTTCGACATCCCCGACTCGGTCATCGGCTTCCTCAACGGCGAGCTCGGCGACCCGCCCGGCGGATGGCCCGAGCCGTTCCGCACCAAGGCGCTCGCGGGTCGCACCTGGAAGAAGCCGGCCGGCGACCTGAGCGCGGAGCAGTCCGCCGGTCTCGCCTCGGGAGCGGCGCGGGAGCGGCGCGACACCCTCAACCAGCTGCTCTTCGCCGGGCCGACGAAGGAGTTCAAGGAGTCACGGGCGACCTACGGCGACCTGTCCGTGCTGCCCACCATCGACTTCCTCTACGGGCTGCGGCGCGGGCAGGAGCACGTCGTCGACCTGGACGAGGGCAAGCGCCTGCTGATCGGCCTCGAGGCGATCAGCGACCCCGACGAGCGCGGCATCCGCACCGTCATGTGCACCCTCAACGGCCAGATGCGCCCGGTCGGGGTCCGCGACCGCAACGTCGCCTCCGAGGTCGCGGCCGCCGAGAAGGCCGACGCCTCGCACGGCGGGCACGTGGCCGCGCCCTTCGACGGCGTGGTCACGGTCGGGGTCGCCGAGGGCGACACCGTCGAGGCGGGCCAGACGGTGGCGACCATCGAGGCGATGAAGATGGAGGCCTCCATCACCGCCCCGCGTGCCGGCACCGTCGAGCGGATCGCGGTGCCGGGGACGCAGGCCGTCGAGGGTGGCGACCTGGTCCTGGTGCTGGGGGGCTGAGCCGGGTCAGCCCTTCGCGCGAGCGGTGAGCGGGGCCACGCTGACGGTGAACCACGACGACCGCAGGCCCAGGATCGAGCGCAGCGTGTCGCCGGTGACGGCGGCCCGGCCGCGGGTGCCGACGAGTGCCATGTCCTGCACCCGTCCGCCCCAGTCACCGTTGCCGTCGCGACCCGCGATCTCGATCGAGGTCAGGTCGCCGATCGCCGGGTAACGGCGCTCGAGCGCGGCGTCGTTGACGGTCATGGTCCAGTCGTGGACGCCGTTGCCCTCCCACCCGTCGTAGGGGTCCTCCTGCGCGACGAGGTACGGCGCGGACCCGGCGGAGGTCCAGCCCCCGCTGCTGGAGGAGAACTGGGTGAAGGCGGGCCGGCCGTCGTAGGTCAGCCCCTGGCGCGCGGTGTCGCGGATCGCCTGGGTGGCCGCCGGGTGCTCGGCACCGAGGCCGCCGTACACCTGGCACGCCGTGGTGTCACAGATCTGGTAGTGCCGGGCGTTCGGGTGCGACCGCTCGGCCGCGGCGTACGTGCGCGCCGCGACCGCCTGCGCCCGCACGGCGTCCGGGCTCCACGACGCCGGGATCTCCAGCGGTACGACGCCGCGCAGGTAGGACTCCATGCTCAGGATGTTGACGGTGTCGCGCGCAGTGCCGCCGGGCACCGGCGAGGCGGACCGGAGCCGGCCCCGGTAGGTGCGGGGACCCGACGGGGTGAGGAGCGTGAGCCGCTTCTTCGCGGCGGCGAACTCCGCGTCGCCGCCGAAGACCTTCCACGTGCGCCATCGGCCGGTCTTCGCGAACTGCACCTGGGAGCGGCCCCCGGCGAGGGGGGTGATCCGCCACTGCCGTGCCCCCTTGGCGGGCAGCGTCCACCGCTTGCGCGGGACGAGCCGGGTGACGGTCAGGCCCGGCTGGGCAGCCACCACCACGTCGTCGGTGGTGTCCCCGGTCAGCCACACCGAGATCGTTCCCCGCAGCTCCCCCCATGAGGTGCCCGGGTAGTAGAACCCGATGATCTGCTGCCAGGTCATCCCCTGTCGCGCCGCACCCTCGGCGCCGTACTGCGACATCCCGTGGCCGTGGCCGTAGCCGTGGCCGGTGAGCGTGATGGTCGAGGGACCGGCGACGGCGTACACCTCGGCCCTGCGGCTCGCCGTCGACGGTGCAGCGGTGCTGATCGAGGCGGCCAGCAGGGTCGCTCCGAGCGCGGCGAGCAGGCGGCTGGAACGGCGCATCCGGTGCGTCTCCTGAGTCGGGTGGGGCTGGCGTGTCGCCCGATGACACCACGCGCCACAGGAGCCCACAACCGGACTGAGCTAACTACATCCCTGTACTTCGGGCGGGGCCGTTCTAGGGTCGGGGCATGGTCTGGACCCCAGGACGCCGCAGGCGCGAGCGCGAGGCCGAGCTGGTCGCGCTCGACCGCTGGCGGATTGCCCGCCGACTCCTCGACGACGAGGTCACCGTCCTCGGCGAGGACCTCGCCGAGCTGCACGACGACACCCTCGCCGAGGAGCTGACCAGCGAGGCGAGCCACCACTACGGCCGAGCACTCGAGCACTACGACCGGGCCAAGGCCCTCGTCGCCGCCTCGACCACTGCCGAGGACCTCCTCGGCGTCGAGCAGGTCGTGGCCGACGCCCGCTACCACCGAGCCGCGGTCCTCGCCGTCCAGGCCGGTGAGTCCCTGCCCGCCCGCCGCGGACCCTGCTTCTTCGACCCCCGTCATGGACCGTCGTTCCGCGACGTCCTGTGGGCACCCCCCTCCGGCGTCGAGCGCACCGTCGCCGTCTGTGCCGCCGACGCCCGCCGGCTCGAGGGCGGCCAGCCCCCGGCGATCCGCCAGGTGCGCGTCGGGGACCGGTACGTGCCGTGGCACGAGACGGGCGGCTTCCGCCGCATCCAGGACGAGGCCGACGCCCACCGAGGACACCTCGCCGGGGGCGGGGACGGCCGCCTGACCGACAAGGCCGTCGCCGAGGCCCACGTGCGCTCCACGATCAGCGGGGTGAACGGCCCGAACGGGCCCTACGGCTGACCCCGGCTGCTGGGGCGGGCCGCACCGGGTTCACCTAGGACGACGCGCCCTCGAGCTCGCTGCGCACGGCCTCGACGAGGTCGCCCGTCGCCTCGTCCGCGGCGTCGGCGTCGTCCGCCGGGGTGACCAGCTGGACCCACACCACGCTGTAGCTGTCGGGCAGCCTGGTCAGCGTGGTCACGGTCCGGGTGCCGTCCGCCTCCCGGGTCGCGGTGCATTCGTCCCCCGTGTCGAGGAACTCCCCCTGGGTGCGCACGTTGCCGCACCGCTCCGCATACAGGTCGGCCGTGAACCCGGTGGCCGACTCGGCATCGCCGCCGCCCAGGCTGTCGACGGACAGCTCGATCCCGCTGGTCGCGTCCGACGACAGGGTGCAGCGCGCCGAGTTGATGGGCCCGTCGTTGTCGGTCGAGTGGGTGTCCTCCGCGAGCCGCCAGCGGTCCAGCTGCGCGACCGGCACGACCTCGCACAGGTTGTCCGGCAGCTGAGCCGCCGTGACGGTCCCGCTGTCGTCCTCCGAGCAGCCGCCCAGCAGCAGGAGGAGGGGGAGGAGGAGTCCGAGCACCACCGTCATCGCCTTGGTCACGGCCGAACTCTGGCACGCTCCGCGCGGTCGGACCACCTCAGCACGTTTCAGAGTGCTGCGCCGTGGGGAGGAACCGGCCCATGACCACCACCGCCACCGACCGGCACGACACGCTCGAGGTGACCCTCGAGCCCTCGCGCCGCATCACCCGCGTGCGAGTCCACGACATCGACCGTCTCCGCACACCCGACGCCCTCAGCAGCTCGCTCCTCGGCGCGTTCCAGGCGGCCGACGGCCAGCTCACCCTCGACACGCTCGAGGAGGCCGGCACCGCCGACGACTTCCTCGCCGAGGTCGAGCGCAGCTTCGCCGAGCGCCCGGGCCTGCGGACCCCGCGCGTGGGCGACGTGTCGTACGCCGCCTACCGTGCCGACCGCCTGGGCGGGTCGGCTCCGGTCACGCCGCGCGTGACGGTGACCGGGGTGTCGCGCAACGGCTACCTCCGGATCACCCGGGACGCCGACGGGGGCCTGCTCACCGTCGACGCCGACGCCGCGTGGCTCTCCGGGGCACGCACCGAGTTCCTCGAGGACGCGATCATCCAGGCGACCACCGCCGACCAGGACGGGAGTGCATGACATGGGCATCAAGGAGGACCGCGACGCCCTGATGGCGGCGGCAGCCGGCTGGGAGGGCATCGCGACCGAGTTCGTCGGTGCCCGGGCCGACATCATGCGGGGTCGGGGCCGAGGCTCCGAGTTCGGCCTGCTGGCCACCTCGGCCAACATCGGCGAGGCACACGACGACTTCATCGAGTCGATGTTCCAGGCCATGCTCACCGCCCAGCAGACCATGTTCGACATCGCCGCCGCCCTCCAGACGACGGCCAAGGACTTCGGTGCGACCGACGCCGACGTCGCCGACACCTTCCACAACCCCGACGGGACGCCGCGATGACCGACTACGCGCACCACCCCGACTTCCGCCTCGACGTCGAGGAGAAGATGACGGAGTACGCCGACAAGCTGAACGAGGGCCTCGAGTGGGTCAGCGCCCAGTGGGAGAAATGCATCATGGACAGCAACTGGGGCTGGCTCAGCCCCGGTCTCAAGGCGGCCTACGAGGCGGCCAAGAACAGCTGCGAGAACAAGATGCAGGAGCTCGTCACCGAGTTCGAGACCAAGGCCAAGGAGATCTGGGACGAGGTCGACAACGTGACCGGCGACCCGTTCGAGCTGATGGCGATGAACGCGGCGTACATCTCCGCGGCCGGCGCGCTCCGGGACGAGAAGACGGTCATGGAGCGCCTGAGGACGAGCGTGGGCACGCACTGGGAGGGCGACGCGTACGACGCCTACTCCAACATGATCGGCGAGCAGGTCGCGGCCATCGCCGGCATGGACTCCGGCATCGTGTCGGCCGCCACCGCGTGCTCCGAGGGCGCCAAGCAGATCAACGACATCTGGAACGACATCGTGGCGGCGATCCTCGACTACGCCGGCTCGATCGTGGACGCCATCAAGGAGGGCACCGACGCCGGCCAGTGGGTCACCCTGGACACCGGCCCGGCGCTCAAGGTGATCCTCGACGCCGTGCTGGCCGTAGCCAGCCTGGCGCTGGCCCTGGAGAAGTACTGGGCCGAGAACGCCACCGTGAAGACGAGCATGTGGCGCGTCCTCAACTCGGGGCTGGACGGCCTGGACGCCAACAACGACTGGCCGCGCATCAAGTACTACACCGACTCGATGGACGACAAGGGAGGGTGGGGGCCGAAGTAGCCCCCGCCCGCCCGGGCGTCAGACCCGGTGCAGCCGCCGGGCCGCCTCGGCGATCGACCCGCTCATCGACGGGTAGACCGTGAACGCCTGGGCCAGCTGGTCGGCCGTCAGCGACTCGGCCACCGCGATCGAGACGGGGTGGATCAGCTCGGAGGCCCGCGGCCCCACCACCACTCCCCCGACGACGATCCCGGTGCCGGGACGGATGAAGAGCTTGACGAAGCCGTCCCGCACGCCCTGCATCTTGGCGCGGGCGTTGCCGGCCAGGGGCAGGGTCACCACCTCGGCCTGGATCTCGCCGTCCTCGACGGACTTCTGCGACCAGCCCACGGTGGCGATCTCGGGGGAGGTGAAGACGTTGGAGGAGACCTTCTTGAGGTCCAGCGGTGAGACCGCGTCGCCGAGGAAGTGCCACATGGCGATCCGGCCCTGCATGGCCGCCACCGAGGCGAGCATGAGGATGCCGGTGCAGTCGCCGGCGGCGTACACGCCCCGCGCGGACGTGCGGGAGACCCGGTCGACGGTGATGAAGCCGGCGTCGTCGGTGGCGACGCCCGCGTCCTCCAGGCCGAGGTCGGCGGTGTTGGGGACCGAGCCGAGCGCCAGGATGCAGTGGCGAGCCCGTGACGGTGCGGCCGTCGGTGAGGGTGACGGTCACGGTGTCGCCGTCCCGCGTCACCGACTGCATGCGGGACTGGCTCAGGACCTCCATGCCCCGCCGGGTGGCGACCTCCTCGAGGACCGCCGAGGCGTCCGCGTCCTCACCGGGCAGCACCCGGTCGCGGCGAGCTGACCAGGGTGACCGGGATCCCGAGCGCGAGGTAGGCGCTGGCGAACTCGGCGCCGGTGACTCCCGAGCCCACGACGATGAGCTCCTCGGGGACCTCGTCGAGGTCGTAGACCTGCTCCCAGGTGAGGATCCGCTCGCCGTCGGGCTGCGCGGACTCGAGCGTGCGAGGAGCCGCGCCGGTGGCCAGCAGGATCGCGTCGGCCTCCAGGGTCTCCTCGGAGCCGTCGGGCAGGGTCGCCACCACCGTCATCCCGGGGGCCGAGTCGGCCGCGACCTCGCACGACGCGGACCCCGTCACGGTCGAGTCGCGACGCGATGTCGCGTCGACTGGTCGGCGGCGAGCTGCTTGACGCGGGCGTTGACCTTGGCCAGGTCGACGCGGATCGTCGTCGCCGCGTCGCCCGCGGTGGTCGGCGAAGTCGATGCCCAGCTCCGCCGACTCCGACACCTCGGTCATCAGCTCGGCGGTGGCGATCAGGGTCTTGCTCGGCACGCAGTCGGTGAGGACCGCAGAGCCACCGACCCCGTCGGTGTCGACGATGGTGACCTCGGCGCCCAGCTGGGCGGCGACGTGGGCCGCCTCGTAGCCGCCGGGTCCGCCGCCGACGATGACGACGCGGTCCGCCATCAGAGGTTGATCATGTGGCCGGCGATGCCGTGCACGGCTTCCTTGACCGCCTCGGTCAGCGTCGGGTGCGCGAAGACGTTGCGCGCCACCTCGTCGGCGGTGAGGTCCCACTGCTGGGCCAGCGTCAGCACCGGCAGCAGCTCGGTGACGCCGGGGCCGATCATGTGGGCGCCGACGATCTCGTTGTGCTCGGCGTCGGCCACGACCTTGACGAACCCGAACGCCTCGCCGAGGCCCATCGCCTTGCCGTTGGCGGTGAACGGGAAGGACGAGGTCTTGACGTCGTACCCCTTCTCCTTGGCCTGCGCCTCGGAGTAGCCGAAGGAGGCGATCTGCGGCATGCAGTAGGTGGCGCGCGGGACGAAGTCGTAGTCGATCGGCATGGTCTCGGCGTCGTTGATCGTCTCGGCCGCGACGACGCCCATGGCCTCGGCGACGTGGGCCAGCATCATCTTGCCGGTGCAGTCGCCGATGGCGTAGACGCCCTCGACGTTGGTGCGCATGTAGTCGTCGATCTTGACCGCACCCCGCTCGGTGAGCTCGACGCCGGTGGCCTCGAGGCCGTAGCCCTCGACGCGCGGCGCGAAGCCGAAGGCGGCCAGGAACTTGTCGGCCTCGAGCACCTGGGTCGTCGCCGCCGGCGGCCGGCGCGACGGTGACCTTGACGCCGGAGCCGGTGTCCTCGACGCCTCTTGACCGCCGTGGTGGTCAGCACCTTCACGCCGAGCTTCTTGTAGTGCTTGGCGAGCTCCTTGGAGATGTCGGCGTCCTCGGTGGGCACCATCCGGTCGAGGAACTCCACGATGGTGACGTCCACGCCGAAGTTGGCCATCACGTAGGCGAACTCGACGCCGATCGCGCCGGAGCCGCCGATGATGATCGACTCCGGGAGCTGGTCGGTGAGGATCTGCTCCTCGTAGGTCACGACGTTGTCGCTGAGGGTCGACGCCCGGCACGAGCCGGACGGTGGCGCCGGTGGCGATGATGAGGTTGTCGCAGGTGTACGACGTGACGTTGCCGTCGTCGTCCTTGACGTCGAGGCTCTTCGGGCCGGTGAGGGTGCCCCAGCCGTCGATCTCGGTGATCTTGTTCTTCTTCATCAGGAAGTGGACGCCCTTGACGATCCCCGCGCTCACGTCGCGCGAGCGCTTGTGGGTCGGTCCGAACGACATGGTGGCGTCGCCCTCGATGCCGAACTTCGCCTTCTCGTGCTGGAGCGTGTGCGCCAGCTCGGCGTTCTTCAGCAGCGCCTTGGACGGGATGCACCCGACGTTGAGGCAGACACCCCCCCAGTACTTCTTCTCCACCACGGCGACCTTCTGGCCGAGCTGGGAGGCGCGGATGGCGGCGACGTAGCCACCGGGGCCGGCGCCGAGGACGAGGGTGTCGAAGTGCGTGTCGGTCACGGGCCCCAGCCTAGTGCCCGTCGCGGGGACCCCCGACGTCCGGCTCTACCCTTGGCCGGTGACCTTGTACGCCGCCTACGGGACCAACCTCGACCCGCCCGCATGAGCGAGCGCTGCCCGCACTCCCCCTGCGTTCCACGGGCTGGCTGACGGGGTGGCGGCTGACCTTCGGGGGCGAGGAGCACGGCTGGGACGGCGCCCTCGCGACGATCGTCCAGGACCCCTTCGAGCAGGTCTTCGTCGCGGTCTACGACGTCACGCCCGAGGACGAGACGCGCGCTCGACGGCTGGGAGTCCGCCGACACCGGGCTCTACCGCAAGACCAGGGTGCGGGTCTCGACGATGACCGGCGAGCTGGTGGTGTGGGCCTACGTCCTCGACGCCTACGAGGGTGGTCTGCCCTCGCGCGTCGTACCTCGGCGTGCTCGCCGACGCGGCCGAGGCCGCCGGCGCCCCGGACGACTACGTCGGCGCGCTGCGGCGGCGTGCCTGCCGCTCGACGGGTCTCTGACGCTGCCGCACGCCTAGGATCGCCCGCGTGACCGACACCACCACCAGCACACCCAGCACCGCAGACCTCGCCCGGCAGGCCGCCGACACGCTCGCCGAGCTCACCGGCGTCGAGCGCCACGACATCGCCCTCGTCCTCGGCTCCGGCTGGCTGCCGGCCGTCGACGCCCTCGGCGAGGCCACCGCCGAGATCGACACCACCGACCTCCCGGGCTTCCACGCCGCCGGCGTCGTCGGGCACAGCGGGAAGATCCGCAGCCTCCGAGGGTCGACCGGCCGCCGGGTCCTGGTCTTCCTGCGCCGCACCCACTTCTACGAGGGCAAGGGCGTCGCCGCCGTCGTCCACCCCGTCCGTACGGCGGCCGCGGCCGGCTGCCGCGCCATCGTGCTGACCAACGGCTGCGGCGGCCTCAAGGAGACGTTGGCAGCCCGGCCAGCCGGTGCTGATCTCCGACCACATCAACCTCACCGGCGACCAGCCCGATCGAGGGCGCCAACTTCGTCGACCTCACCGACCTCTACAGCCCGCGGTTGCGTGGCCTGTGCCGCGAGATCGACCCGAGCCTCGACGAGGGCGTCTACGTGCAGTTCCCCGGCCCGCACTACGAGACCCCGGCCGAGATCGGCATGGTCCGCGCCATCGGCGGCCACCTGGTGGGCATGTCGACCACCCTCGAGGCGATCGCCGCCCGCGAGGCCGGCCTGGAGGTGCTCGGCATCAGCCTGGTCACCAACCTCGCCGCCGGGATCAGCGGCGAGCCCCTCGACCACGCGGAGGTCCTCGAAGCGGGCAGGGCGGCCGCGTCGCCGGATGGGCGACCTGCTCGGCCAGATCGTGCCGCGGATCTGATGCGCGATCCTCGTCACCGGCGCCGCCGGATCCATCGGCCGCGTGGTCACCCTCGGCCTGTGCGACCGCGACCACGAGGTCGTGGGCCTCGACCTCGTCCCGGAGCCCGAGGGCTTCACCGGCAACTGGCACGAGGTCGACTGCGCCGACCCCGACGCCGTGATGGCCGTCTTCGAGGCCGAGCGCCTCGACGCCGTCGTCCACCTCGCCGGCGCACCCGGACGAGGCGTCGCTGCCCGACGTCCCTGACGTCGCACGTCGTCACCACGGCGGCCCTGCTCGACGCGATGGTGGCGCACCGGGTCGCCCGGATCGTCTACGCCTCGTCCAACCACGCGGTCGGCCGCACCCCGCGCCGCGACCTCGTCTCCGACGACGCCCGCCCCCGGCCCGACACCTTCTACGGCGTGGGCAAGGTCGCCGCCGAGGCCCTCCTGTCGTTGTTCGCCGACCGCTACGCCGTCGACGCGGTCGCCTGCCGGATCGGTTCCTTCCTCGACGAGCCGGGCACCCGCCGCGCGCTGTCGACGTGGCTCTCGCACGACGACTGCGTGCGGATGATCGAGGCCGCTCTCACCGCTCCCTCCCCTGGCTTCGCGGTCATGTACGGCATCAGCGCCAACACCCGTGCCTGGTGGGACCTCGAGCCGGGTCGTCGCCTGGGCTACGAGCCGCTGGACGACGCCGAGGCCTTCGCGGACCGCATCCCGGAGCGTCCCGAGGACGACGACGAGGCGGCGTACGTCGGTGGACCCTTCGCGCTCGAGCAGTTCCACCGCCCGGCCCTCGGGGACTGACCGGGCACTTCCCTGCGCATGGATGGCGCCGACCGGGCACCTCCCTGCGCATGGATGGCGCCGACCGGGCACCTCCCTGCGCATGGATGGCGCCGACCGGGCACCTCCCTACGCATGGATGTGGAGCTTCACCTCTTCTGGCCGAGCAAGCGCCGGCCCCGTCTCGAGATCACGCCTTCCGCTGGTTGAGGGCGCGCGCCGGCGCCGTCTCGACACCACGTCCCGCGTCGGTTGCCGCCGGTTGAGGAAGGCCCTCAGGCACGTCTCGAAGCCCGGCCCGACCGCTCGGGAAACCCGTCGAACGTCGTGTCCACATGCCGGTCAGAACCGTCGATTCTGAGGTCTGCGTTGTCGGTGGTCCCTGCTGGAATGGGGTCATGGCCAAGACCACCGCCGCACCAGCGCTGCCGGAGACCCCGGCCGCGCTGCTGCGTGCGGTGCGAGCCTCTCGCGAACGGGCGGCCGACCGGAAGACATCGAGATGATGCGTCTCGGTGTGCACTGGGCTGACCTGCACCTCGCGGACCCGGAGTTCGCCGAGGCGTGCTTCACCTCGCCCAAGACGTTCGCCGGCGAGGGGTCGCCGATGATCGACGAGTTCTGCGTGCCGGAGTTCGCGACGATGTTGGGACGGACCAACGACTGGCTGGTCGGTTCCTCACCGAGTGCGTCGAGGTCGCCTACCGCCTGCCCCAGCTGTGGGGTGCCGTCCAGGCGGGTCTGGTGGCGGGGTGGCGGGCGCGGCTGATCGCGGACACCACCATCGACCTGTCCCTGCAGGCCGCGTCGTACGTGGACGAGCAGGTGTTCTGGTGCGCCTCCAAGCTGACGCCGTCGGCGTTGGACCGGCTGGTGCAGGAGGCCCGGGTCCGGTTCATGCCCGAGGCCGTGGCCGACGCGCTGGAGAAGTCCGCGGACAAGCGGCACGTCACCTTCGACACCCAGCAGGCCTCCTACGACGGCACCATGGGCCTCGAGGCGAGCCTGGAGATCCCCGACGCCCTCGCGCTGGCCGCGGCGGTCACGTCGGGTGCCGAGCACCTCGCCCGGCTCGGGTCCACCGACACGGTTGACGGCAGGCGGGCCACCGCCCTGGGGGACCTCGCCCGGCACCAGCTCACCATCGGCTTCAACGACGACGACCGGCCTGCCGACGACCCCTGTGGGTCTGCCGGCGCCGCCGACCCGGCCGGTTCCTCGCCGGGTGCGCAGGGCCCGCAGGGGCCCGTCACGACACCGTCCGGCGCTGCCGGTGGCTCCGGTGACGCAGGTGGTGATCTACGCCCACCTGTCCGCCGACGCCATCACCGAGTCCGACAACCCTCACCGGCGAGGCGCTGTGTGCGCGGGTCGAGCAGGCCGGCCAGCGGCTGCTGTCGGTGGAGCAGATCCGGGCCTGGTGCGGACGCCCCGACGCCCAGGTCGTGGTGAAGCAGGTCATCGACCTGCGTGAGCGCCTCGAGTGCCAGGGCTACACGCCGACCGAGAAGATCCGTGAGCACGTGATCGTCCGGGACGGGACGTGTGTGTTCCCGTGGTGTGGTCGCAACGCCCGCCACTGCGACCTCGACCACATCGTCGCCTACGACCACGACCACCCCGAGGACGGTGGCCCGACCAGCACCGACAACCTGGCCGCGTTGTGTCGGCTGCACCACCGGCTCAAGACCCACGGCCGATGGCGCTACGAGATGACCGACCCGGGCGTCTACCTCTGGACCAGCCCGCTCGGACACACCTACCGGCGTGACCACACCGGCAGCACCGCGACCGGACGCGCCTGGCCCGAACCCGATCCGGGCCCGCGGGTCCAGCACCACCTGATCGAGCTGCCCGACACGCGTACCGTCCGCGCGCACCCGCCGGACCTCTGACCACCACGCCCCGCACCCCGCCTCAGTAAGACCGGCGGGGCCGTCGGCACGTCGTGGTGACGCCGCATCGCCGCATCGCCGCATCGCCGCATCGCCGCATCGCCGCATCGCCGCATCGCCGCATCGCCGCATCGCCGCATCGCCGCATCGCCGCATCGCCGCATGCGAGGGTGTCGCACGTGATCGACGTCGCCGGCCTCCTGCTGAGCCACTGGGAGATGAGCGCCGTCGACCTCCGACCGCTGGACGGCGGCATCAACTCGCAGACCTGGTTGGTCGAGCACCAGGGATCGACGTACGTCGTCAAGCACGTGCCTGCGTCCACCGTCGCCGATCTGGTCGCCGGGTGTGAGGTCGCCTCTGACCTCGCGGATGCCGGCTTCGTCACGGGACGCCCGGTGCCGACGGACGATGGCCGGTTGGTGCTGGTCGAGCACGCCCTCGCCCTGCTCGAGCACGTGCCTGGCCGAGAGCTCGACGGGGAGACCGACGAGGAGCAGCGCTGGATGGCCAGCACGCTCGCCGGCGTCCACCTCGCCGGCCACCCGACGACGAGCAGCAACACCTTCATGGCCGACTGGCTGGCCCCGAACCTCCCGGAGGTCGGGTCGAATCCCTGGTTGGCCCGCGCGGTGGAGGCGGTGCGTGCCGAGACCGATCCGTTGACCCTCACCTGGTCCGGCCTCCACACCGACCCGGCTCCCGAGGCCTTCGTGCACGACGACGCCACCGGGGTCACCGGCCTGATCGACTGGACCGGGGCCCGGCGCGGACCCCTCCTCTACGACGTGGCTTCCGCCGTGATGTACCTCGGCGGGAGCGACGCGGCCCAACCGTTCCTCGACACCTACCTGATGCACGGCCCGCTCGACGACGCGGAGCTGCAGCACCTCGACGCCTTCCGTCGCTTCCGGGAGGCCGTGCAGGGCGTCTACTTCGCCCGACGGCTGGCCGCCCACGACCTCACCGGCGGGATCGATCCGGCCGAGAACCAGAAGGGTCTGGACGACGCGCGCCGTCGGCTGGCCGAGCTCGGGCTCGACACCGGCAACGCCGGGTCCGTCTAGGCTCACGCGATGCAGGTCCACGGGATCGACGAGCGGTACCTGAGCCAGGAGCGCAACAGCGGGAACTTCCTCGTCTTCGTCTACGAGGGCGGCGAGGCGCCGCACGTCTCCTGGTCGGTGCACAGCGTGCTCATCATCGACGCCGACCTACCAGGGGTCCTTCAGTGGCTCGACGAGAACCTGCCCACGGACAGCTGCTGGTCCCTCGGCGTCGTCCGGGAGCCCGCACGACCGACGCCGACGGACCACCTGACCGTGTCGTGGATCGTGGGCGCCGACGTCCTCAACAGCGGCGCCGCCGATCGGACCCCCGACCAGCAGCGGATCGCCGACGAGATGCTCGCCCGACGACACCACGTGACGTTCCCCTAGAGCCACCGACGCAGCCGCGCCCACGACCCGGCCATCACCACGCCGCCGAGCACGACGCTGAGGAGCTGCCACGCCAGGGGGTGGTGCGTGTCCTCGGCGGGACCCGGGTAGATCGCGACCACCCCGGTCAGGATGCCCACGACCAGCGCGGCCTTCCACGCCACGTGGCCGCCCGGACCCGCGGCGCCCGGGCCCGCGTACTCAACAACCGCCCCCGACAGAGGCCCCGCCCGTGACGCCGGTCACTAGGATGCGGGCATGGACTCACACGCCGTCGGAGAGACCACACCCGCCCTGCTCGAGGAGACCATCGGGGCGTGCCTGAGCCGCACGGTCGCGCAGCATCCGGACCACGAGGCGCTGGTCGAGGTCAGCACCGGCCGCCGGTGGACGTGGGCCGAGCTCGACGCCGACGTACGCCGCGTGGCGCGGGCCCTGCTCGCGAGCGGCACCGCGACGGGCGACCGCGTCGGCATCTGGGCACCCAACTGCGCCGAGTGGACCATCGTCCAGCTCGCCACCGCCCGCATCGGGGCGGTGCTGGTCACCATCAACCCGGCGTACCGCACCCACGAGCTGGCCTTCGTGCTCAACCAGGCCGGCATCAGCCACCTCTTCCTGGCGGAGAGCTTCAAGACCAGCGACTACGTGTCGATGCTCGACGAGGTGCGCGCGGAGTGCACGGCGCTGAAGGCCAGCACGGTGCTGGGCGGAGCGCAGTGGGACGACCTCCTGGCGACCGGCGAGACGATGGGCGACGCCGACCTCGACGCCCGCGAGGCCACCCTGGAACCCCACGACGCGATCAACATCCAGTACACGTCGGGCACCACCGGCTTCCCCAAGGGCGCGACCCTCAGCCACCGCAACATCCTCAACAACGGCTGGTTCGTCGGGGAGATCTGCCGCTACACCCACGAGGACCGGATCTGCATCCCGGTGCCGTTCTACCACTGCTTCGGGATGGTGATGGGCAACCTCGCGGCCCTCACCCACGGCGCCACCATGGTCATCCCGGCCCCCGGCTTCGACCCCGCCCTGACGCTGGCCGCGGTCGCGCAGGAGCGCTGCACCAGCCTGTACGGCGTCCCCACCATGTTCATCGCCGAGTGGGCCCTGCCGGACTTCGCGTCGTACGACCTGTCGACCGTGCGGACCGGGATCATGGCCGGCTCGCCGTGCCCCGCGGAGATGATGCGCAAGCTCATCGACGCCGGCATCACCGAGATGACGATCTGCTACGGCATGACCGAGACCTCCCCGGTCTCCACCCAGACCCGCACCGACGACGACTTCGACGTCAAGGTGGGCACCGTCGGCCGCGTCGGCCCCCACCTCGAGGTCAAGGTCGTCGACCCGCTCACCGACGAGACCCTCCCCCGCGGCGAGGCGGGCGAGCTCGCGACCAAGGGCTACTCGGTGATGCTCGGCTACTGGGACGAGCCCGAGAAGACCGCCGAGGTGCTGCGCGACGGCTGGATGCACACCGGGGACCTGGCCGTGATGGACGACGCCGGCAACCTCTCGATCACCGGGCGGATCAAGGACATGGTCATCCGCGGCGGGGAGAACGTCTACCCGCGCGAGATCGAGGAGTTCCTCTACACCCACCCCGACATCGAGGACGTCCAGGTGATCGGGGTGCCCGACACGAAGTACGGCGAGGAGCTCTGTGCCTGGCTGCGGATGCGACCCGGCGCCGCGCCCCTCGACGCCGATGCGCTGCGCGAGTTCGCCACCGGCAAGCTGGCGCACTACAAGATCCCGCGCTACGTGATGGTGGTCGACGAGTTCCCCATGACCGTGACCGGCAAGGTCCGCAAGGTCGAGATGCGCACCGAGTCGACCCGCCTCCTGGGTCTGTGAGCAGGGCGTGTGAGCAGGGCTTGTGAACCGCGCGAGACGCCGCAGACTGGACCCATGAGCCTGACCATCGCCGAGGCCGCCGAGCAGACCGGCCTCACCGCCCACACGCTGCGCTACTACGAGCGCGACGGGCTGATGCGCACCCCCGTGCGCCGCTCCGCCTCCGGCCACCGGGCCTACGACGAGGCCGACCTGGCGTGGATCACGCTCATCTCCAAGCTGCGCGCCACCGGCATGCCGATCCGCGACGTCAAGCGGTACGCCGACCTGGTCCGGGCCGGCGCCGGCAACGAGGACGAGCGCCTCGACCTCCTCCGCGCGCACCGCGAGCGGGTGCTGCGCCAGCTCGACGAGGTCCGCGACCACCTGAGCGCCATCGACCACAAGGTCGAGCTCTACGAGCGGGCCACCGGAGTCACCCGCATCGCTTGACTTCGAGCGCGCTCCAAGGCGTTGACTCGGGGTCATGACGATCCAGAAGCGACAGCTCGGTGACCTGACCGTCTCGACCATGGGCCTCGGCTGCATGGGCATGAGCGAGTTCTACGGCTCGGCGGACGAGCAGCAGGGCATCGACACCATCCACCGCGCCCTCGACCTGGGCGTGACGTTCCTCGACACCGCCGACATGTACGGCCCCTTCACCAACGAGCAGCTCGTCGGCAAGGCCATCGCGGGGCGCCGCGACGAGGTCCAGCTGGCCACCAAGTTCGGCAACGAGCGGCTGCCCCGACGGCACCCGCGTCGGCATCAACGGCAAGCCGGAGTACGTCCGCGCCGCCTGCGACGCCAGCCTCCAGCGCCTCGGGGTCGACCACATCGACCTCTACTACCAGCACCGCGTCGACCAGTCGGTCCCGATCGAGGAGACCGTGGGCGCGATGGCCGAGCTCGTGCGAGGCCGGCAAGGTCCGCCACCTCGGGCTCTCCGAGGCCTCCGCGGCCAACATCCGCAAGGCGCACGGCACGCACCCCATCACCGCGCTCCAGACCGAGTACTCGCTGTTCACCCGCGACCTCGAGGACGAGATCCTCCCCACCATCCGCGAGCTCGGGATCGGCCTGGTCCCCTACTCCCCGCTCGGTCGAGGCATCCTCACCGGCGCCATCCGTCCCGGCACCCTGGCCGAGGGCGACTCGCGCAACAGCGCCTACTTCCCGCGCCTCAACGGCGAGGGGCTCGACGCCAACCTCGCGCTGGTCGACAAGATCACGGCGATCGCCGACGAGAAGGGCGCCACCCCCGGCCAGCTCGCCCTCGCCTGGGTGCTCGCCCAGGGCGACGACGTGGTCCCGATCCCCGGCACCAAGCGGGTGGCCTACCTCGAGGAGAACGTCGGCGCCGCCGACGTCCAGCTCACCGCCGACGACCTCGCGGCCCTCGACGCCGCAGTGCCGCGCGACGCCGTCGTCGGTGCGCGCTACGGCGACATGTCCAGCATCGACGGCTGACCCGGCGGCAGTCCGGAGGTGGCCTCAGGTCGAGGCCATCCCCATCCGGCCCTCGCGGAAGGCGTCGACGAACAGCGAGTGGTCCTGGCGGACCTGCGTCGCGTAGTCGATGCCCCACTGGCACAGCCAGTCGCCGAACTCGCGGCGGCGGCTCTTCAGCGAGTCGACGATGGCGGCCTCGACCTGGATGTCCACCAGGTCCTGGTCGCTGTCCTCGTCGGAGGCGCAGTGGATCTTGGCGGTCGCGCGGCCGAGCAGGTCGACGACCGCGCGCATGTCCTCGGGCTCGTTGAGGTCGGACCAGTCGAGGTCGACCTCGTACGGCGACACCTCGCTCACGACGTACCCCGTCCCGTCGATGTCGGTGTAGCCCAGCAGCGGGTCGGTGTGCACCTGGAGCGCGCGCTGGCTGACCACGGTGCGGTGCCCCTCGTGCTGGAAGTAGGCGTCCACCTCGGCGGTGTCCACGAACCGCGACACCGCGGGGACGTTGGCCTGCTTCATCGAGAGCACGACGTCGTTGTCCAGCGCCTGGCTGTAGCCCTCGACGAGGATGTTGTACGCCGGCAGCCCGGCACTGCCGATCCCGAAGCCGGACTTGCCCACGACGTCGCGCAGCTCGTAGAACAGCGCCCGGTCGAAGCGCTTCGACGCGGGGATCGTGTCGAGGTAGGAGCCGAAGGCCTCGACCACCTGGGCGCGCTCCTCGCGCGGCGAGCCGACGCGCCGTCCCGTCCTCGGTGAACCGGCGGGCGCCCTTGTTCAGCACGGTGACGTCGTCGAGCAGGTCGGCGCGCCGCATCGCCGCGCGCCCGCTCGAGGGCGACGAGCACCGGGCCGTCGGCGTTGTCGAGGGTGATGGCGAAGTCGTCGTCGTCCTCGGTCCCGACGTAGTGGTTGACCTGGGCGAGGTAGGAGCGCAGGTAGCGGCCGATGAGCTTGCGGACCGCGTCCTCCGGCAGCGCCTTCTGCCACCCGACCAGCGCCAGGCTCGCGGCGAACCGCTGGAGGTCCCAGACGAAGCGGCCCAGGTAGGCCTCGTCGAAGTCGTTGATGTCGAAGATCAGCCGGCCGTCGGAGTTGAGGTAGGTGCCGAAGTTCTCCACGTGGAGGTCCCCGTGGATCCAGATCCGCTCGGCCCCGTGCCGCGACCAGTCGTCCGACTCCTGGGTGACGTCGCTGTAGTAGAGGCACGCGGAGCCGCGGTAGAACGCGTGCGGGTCGAGCGCCATCTTGCGGTACTTGGCCCTGAATGCGACCGGGTCCGCCCGCATCAGCGGGGCGAACGCCTCCCGGATGACCTCGATGATCGTGTCGGTGCGGGCGGACGTGCTCGACGGTGCCATGCGCGCAATCTAGCCCTCCGGCCGGGCGCTACGGTGCCCCCATGAGCAGCGCCGCCGACGACCGCACCCACCTCCTCGACCTCGCCCGCGCCTGGGCCGCGGAGGACCCGGACCCGGCCACCCGTGCCGAGCTCGAGGCCGTCGTCGCCGACGTCGAGGCCGGCGGCGACACCGCCGACCTGGCCGACCGCTTCGCCGGCACCCTGGAGTTCGGTACGGCGGGCCTGCGCGGCGCCCTCGGCGCCGGGTCGAACCGGATGAACCGCGTCGTCGTCACCCGCGCCGCGGCCGGCCTCGCGGCGTACCTCACCGACACCGGCGCCGGTGGCGGCACCGTCGTCATCGGGTACGACGCCCGGCACAACAGCGACGTCTTCGCCCGCGACACCGCCGAGGTGATGACCGGTGCCGGCTTCAAGGCCGTCACCATGCCGCGACCGCTGCCCACTCCCCTGCTCGCCTACGCGATCCGCGAGCTCGGCTGCGTCGCGGGTGTGATGGTCACCGCCAGCCACAACCCGCCGCAGGACAACGGCTACAAGGTCTACCTCGGCGACGGCAGCCAGATCGTGCCGCCGGCCGACACCGGGATCGCGGAGCGGATCGCCGCGGTGGGCGCGCTGGCCGACGTGCCCCGCGGCGACGCCGGCACGACGGTCGACGAGCGGATCGTCGACCGCTACCTGGACACCGTGGCCGAGCTGGCCGCGGACGGGCCGCGCGACCTGGTCACCGTCTACACCCCCCTGCACGGCGTCGGCGGGACCGCGGTGGCCCAGGCCCTGGAGACGGCCGGCTTCTCGGCGCCGTACGTCGTGGCCGAGCAGGAGCAGCCCGACCCCGACTTCCCCACCGTCGCCTTCCCCAACCCCGAGGAGCCCGGGGCGATGGACCTGGCGATGGCCCTGGCGGAGGCGAAGGGCGCCGACATCGTGGTGGCCAACGACCCCGACGCCGACCGCTGCGCCGTCGCGGTCCCCGGCCCGCACGGCTGGCGGATGCTGCGCGGCGACGAGGTGGGCGCGCTGCTCGGTCATCACCTGCTCGCGCGCGGGGTGCAGGGCACCTACGCCAACTCCATCGTCTCCTCGTCGCTGCTGGCCAAGATGGCCTCCGCGGCCGGTCAGCCGCACGAGGAGACGCTCACCGGCTTCAAGTGGATCGGCCGCGTGGAGGGCCTGGCCTACGGCTACGAGGAGGCACTGGGCTACTGCGTCGACCCCGAGCACGTCCGCGACAAGGACGGCGTCTCCGCGCTGGTGCTGGTGTGCGAGCTGGCGGCCGCCGCCAAGGCGGAGGGCCGGGGCCTCACCGACCTGCTCGACGACATCGCCCTCGCGCACGGGCTGCACGCCACCGACCAGCTCTCGGTGCGCTTCGACGACCTCGCCGCCATCGACGCGACCATGGAGCGGCTACGCAGCACCGCGCCGACGTCGCTCGGCGGGCTCGCCGTGCTGCGCGTCGACGACCTCTCGCTGGGCAGTGACGCCCTGCCGCCCACCGACGGTCTGCGCTACTCCCTGGCCGACGGCGCCCGGGTGATCGTCCGCCCCAGCGGCACCGAGCCCAAGGTCAAGTGCTACCTCGAGGTGGTGGTGCCGGTCGACCCCGAGGACGGTGTCGACGCGGCCCGGATCGCCGCGGCCGGCCGGCTCGACGCGATCTCGGCCGACATCAAGGCGGCCGCCGGCCTCTGAGGGGTCCTCAGAGGACCAGCGTGACCAGGAGGGCCAGCAGCGCGGTCACGGTCAGGCCGATCGGCAGCAGGGCCGGCTCGCGGCGTACGCCCGCGGCCAGCGCCGCCTGCTCGTCGGAGAGCGAGCGCACGCCCGCCGTGGTGCGCGCCTGCTCCGTGAGGAGGTGGAGCCGCTGCTCGACGAAGTCGGCGTACGGCACGTCGGTGGTCGAGACGCCCTCGGCGGGAGCGTTCCCCGCCCGGTGGCCGCGCACCGCCTTGTGCCAGGGCCGCCCCACGACCGTGGAGACGTAGCGCCGGTCGCCCGCCCGCACGGCCAGCACCTGACGCACGGCCAGCTGCTCGACGGCCGCGAGCGGGACGCGGACCGTCTCGAGCATGTTGCGCATGACCAGGTCCTCGCGCGTCACCCACAGCGCGGGCCAGAGCATGGAGGCCCAGGCGAGCACCGCCGCCAGCACCGCGCCGGCGACCACGGGGGCCGCCACCGAGCCCGGGTCGACCAGTCCGAGGACGACGACGACGCCCGCCAGGACGAGCACCAGGACGGCTGTCACGCGCCCACTCGTCGCGTGGAACGTCTCCACCGGCTGTTGCTGCATGCACACTCCTTCGGGGGTCCACGCGGTTTGTCCACGAGGCCGCCACCAACCCTATGCTGGGTCGGTGACGACCACTTCTGCCTCAGCGGCGAGTGCAGGGGTCTTCGACGACATCACCTCGTCCGAGTCCTCCCTGCGCCGCTTCCTCCACGGCCTCCCGGGGGTCGACCAGGTCGGTGCGGAGGCCCGCGCCGCGGGCCTGGGCACGCGATCGATCAAGACGACCGCCAAGGAGTTCGCGATCGACCTCGCGATCCGCATGGTCGACCTGACGACCCTCGAGGGCCAGGACACGCCCGGCAAGGTCCGCGCGCTGGCCTCCAAGGCGATGCGCCCCGACCCCGCCGACCCGTCCTGCCCCTCCGCGGCCGCCGTGTGCGTCTACCCCGACATGGTCGCCACCGCCAAGCAGACCCTGGGCGACTCCGGCGTGCACGTCGCCGCCGTCGCGACCGCCTTCCCGAGCGGGCGCGCGGCCCTCGACATCAAGCTGGCCGACACCCGTGACGCCGTCGAGGCCGGGGCCGACGAGATCGACATGGTCATCGACCGGGGCGCCTTCCTCTCCGGCCGCTACCAGCAGGTGTACGACGAGATCGTCGCCGTGCGCGAGGCCTGCGCCCGCCCCGACGGCGAGGACGCCCACCTCAAGGTGATCTTCGAGACCGGCGAGCTGCAGACCTACGACAACGTCCGCCGGGCCTCGTGGCTGGCGATGATGGCCGGTGGCCACTTCATCAAGACCTCCACGGGCAAGGTGCAGCCGGCGGCCACGCTGCCGGTCACCATGATCATGCTCGAGGCCGTCCGGGACTTCCGCGAGATGACCGGTGCGATGGTCGGCGTCAAGCCGGCCGGCGGCATCCGCGCGTCCAAGGACGCCATCAAGTACCTCGTGATGGTCAACGAGGTCGCCGGTCCCGACTGGCTCGACCCCGACTGGTTCCGCTTCGGAGCCTCCACGCTGCTCAACGACCTGCTGATGCAGCGCACCAAGATGCAGACCGGCCGCTACTCCGGTCCCGACTACTTCACCCTGGACTGAGGCGAATCATGGTCAAGGTGCCCGACACCTCCACCCCGTTCTTCGAGTACGCCCCGGCCCCCGAGTCGCGTTCGATCGTCGACATCAAGCCGTCGTACGGCCTGTTCGTCGACGGTGAGTTCGTCGACGGCCACGGCACGAGCTTCAAGACGATCAGCCCCGCGACCGAGGAGGTCCTCGCCGAGGTCGCCGAGGCCGACGAGTCCGACGTCGACCTGGCGGTCAAGGCCGCCCGGCGCGCCTACACCCGCGTCTGGTCGCGGATGCCCGGCAGCGAGCGCGCCAAGTACCTCTTCCGGATCGCCCGGCTCATCCAGGAGCGCGGCCGCGAGCTCGCCGTGCTGGAGTCGATCGACAACGGCAAGCCGATCAAGGAGTCCCGCGACGTCGACATCCCGACGGTGGCCGCGCACTTCTTCTACTACGCCGGCTGGGCCGACAAGCTCGAGCACGCCGGCCTCGGCGCGAACCCGCAGGCCCACGGGGTCGCCGGCCAGGTCATCCCGTGGAACTTCCCGCTGCTGATGCTGGCCTGGAAGGTCGCCCCCGCGCTGGCCGCCGGCAACACGGTGGTGCTCAAGCCCGCCGAGACGACGCCGCTGACCGCGCTGCTCTTCGCGGAGATCTGCCAGCAGGCCGACCTGCCGCCCGGCGTGGTCAACATCGTCACCGGGGCCGGCGCGACCGGCCAGGCGCTCGTCTCCCACCCCGATGTCGACAAGGTGGCCTTCACCGGGTCCACCGACGTCGGCAAGGCCATCGCGCGAGCCGTCGCCGGCACCCGCAAGAAGGTCACCCTCGAGCTCGGCGGCAAGGCCGCCAACATCGTCTTCGACGACGCCCCCATCGACCAGGCCGTCGAAGGCATCGTCACCGGCATCTTCTTCAACCAGGGCCACGTCTGCTGTGCGGGCTCGCGCCTGCTGGTGCAGGAGAACGTCGCCGACGAGGTCATGGAGCGCCTCAAGCGCCGGATGTCCACCCTGCGCATCGGTGACCCGCTCGACAAGAACACCGACGTGGGCGCCATCAACTCCGCCGAGCAGCTGGCCCGGATCCGTGCGCTCTCCGACATCGGCGAGCAGGAGGTCTCGGGGGCCGGCGAGCGCTGGTCGCCCGCGTGCGAGCTGCCGCAGCAGGGCTTCTGGTTCCCGCCGACCGTCTTCACCGGCGTCACCCAGGCCCACCGGATCGCCCGCGAGGAGATCTTCGGGCCGGTGCTGTCGGTGCTCACCTTCCGCACCCCCACCGAGGCGGTCGAGAAGGCCAACAACACGCCGTACGGCCTCTCCGCAGGCGTCTGGACCGACAAGGGGTCGCGCATCCTGTGGATGGCCAACCACCTGCGGGCCGGGGTCGTGTGGGCCAACACGTTCAACAAGTTCGACCCGACGTCGCCGTTCGGCGGCTACAAGGAGTCGGGCTACGGCCGCGAGGGCGGCCTGCCCGGCCTGGCGGCGTACCTGAAGGGAGCGGACGCCTGATGGCGCGCATCGACGTGAAGAAGACCTACAAGCTCTACATCGGCGGGGCGTTCCCGCGCTCGGAGTCGGGCCGCACCTACCTCGTCAACGACGCCAAGGGTGCCCTGCTCGCCAACGCCTCGCAGGCCTCCCGCAAGGACGCCCGCGACGCCGTCGTCGCCGCTCGCAAGGCCTTCGGCGGCTGGTCGGGCCGCACGGCCTACAACCGCGGGCAGGTCGTCTACCGCATCGCCGAGGTGCTCGAGGGCCGGCGCGACCAGTTCGTCGCCGAGCTGCGGGCCACCGAGGGCGTCTCGGCATCGCGGGCCAATGCCGCGGTCGACGCCGCGATCGACCGGCTCGTCTGGTACGCCGGGTGGGCCGACAAGATCACCCAGGTCGTCGGGACCGCCAACCCGGTCGCCGGTCCGTACTTCAACATCTCCTCCCCCGAGCCCACGGGCGTGGTGGCCGTGGTCGCCCCCCGCGGCCCGCTGCTCGGGCTGGTCAGCGTCATCGCCCCGATCATCACCACGGGCAACACGTGCGTGGTGATCGCCAGCGAGCCGCACCCGCTCACCGCGATCACCCTGGGCGAGGTGATGGCCACCTCCGACCTGCCCGGCGGCGTGGTCAACGTGCTCACCGGCTCGGCGGCCGAGATCGCCCCGTGGCTGGCCTCCCACATGGACGTCAACGGCCTCGACCTGACCGGGGTCGAGGACCCGGCGCTCGCCACGTCGCTCGAGGTGGCCGCGGCCGACAACCTCAAGCGGGTACGCCGCCCCGCGCTGCGCGAGATCGACTGGCTGGCCACGCCCGGTACCGACCGGATGACCGACTGGCTCGAGACCAAGACGGTCTGGCACCCGATCGGCATCTGAGCAGGCCGGGCGTCCTCACGGGCGACCCGCGGCAGACAGCACACCGGCCCGGCGCGAGATCGCGCCGGGCCGGTGTCGTCAGGCCCAGTGTCAGTCGGGCCCAGCGTCAGTCGCGGGTCAGCAGCGACGTGGCCAGCACGGTGAGGATGTCCTGCGGCTGCTCGGCGAGGAACGCCCCACCACTGGTGACCTCGGCCATCTTGCCCAGTGCCTGCATGTCGGCGTCCTGGCTGATGCCGACCGCGACGATGCCCACCGGGTTGGCCGGGTCGTACATCGTCCGGAGCTCCTTCAGCAGCGTCTGCAGGCTGATCGAGCTGGGGTCGTCGTTGGCGCCGTCGGTGAGGATGACGAAGGTGTTGTAGTAGTTCTCGTTGTAGTCGCGGACCGCCTGGCTGTAACCGGCGAGCACGGTGTCGTAGAGACCGGTGCCGCCCCGGATGAGCGTCGGCAGCACGGTGGCCTCCTGGCGCAGCAGCCGCAGGTGCTTGCCGCCGCCCTCCGCGGGAGCGTCGAGGCGGCGCAGCGGGGCCAGCTCGAGCCAGTCCTTGCCGGGACCGTCCTGGTCGGTGGAGAAGGCCCACAGCCCGATCCGGGCGTGGCCCGGGAAGGCGTCCAGCGCGGTGAGCGCCGCGTTGACCGCGAAGTCCATCCGCGTCTGGCCGTCGCCGGCGGCCTGGTTCATCGACTCCGAGGCGTCGATGACGGCGAGGAGGCTCGACGGGACGGTCAGCACCTGGAAGTTGCGCAGCACCGCGTCGGCCTCCGACACGACGGCCTCGTCGAGGATCTCCACCTCCGGGGCGTCCACGTCGTCGGGCAGGGCGGCGCCGTCGGGGCCGCGCAGGTGGGCGTCGGTGAGCTCGGCGAGCACCGCGTCGGTGGCGAAGAACTCGGCGATCTTGTCGCCGGCGGCGCGGACCGGGTCGAGGGAGCCGGTGCCCATCGTCATGCCGGTCTGGGCGCGGGCGGCGACGAGGGGGTAGCTCAGCATCGGCGCACCGGTGGCCGGGGCGCTCCAGCGCAGCGCCTCGTTGCCGCGGCGAGCGATGACGAAGTCCCGCTCGGTGATCGGGATGAGGTAGGGCTCACCGGCCCTGATCACGTCGGCGTCGGTGGCGACCTCGATGCCGGAGGTGACGTTCTCGCCGAAGGTCTGGGCCATCGGGACGACGTCGTTCTGCACCTGGCCGAGGTCGCTGCCCTCGGACAGGGAGGCGGTGAGGGCGTACGCCGAGGCGCCGTCGGCCGCCGGGTCGCTCATCACGAGGCGGTCGGAGGCCAGCGTCTCCAACCAGCTGGCCGGCGCGGTGCCGTCGCGACCGCTGGCCAGGCCGACGGGGCTCGTGGCCAGGGCCGGGACCTCGACCCGGCCGGTGTAGCCGACGCGCTGCAGCACGGTGCGCCACACCGGGGAGTTGGGCACCCACAGGTCGGGCAGCGCCGCGTCGCGGTCCTTCTCGTCGAGCTCGTCGAGGCCGTCCTTCACCTCGGCGACGGTGGCGTCGGTGATCTCGAGGTTGATGCAGTTGGCCTGGGCGGCGAGGTGGTCGGCCGCCTGCTCCATGAGCTCCTCGAGCAACGGTGCGACGGTGATGGTGATCGGGTCCGCCTCGCAGGTGGCGGCGCCGGCGATCGGCACCTGCTCACCCGACACGACCTGCCATCCCAGCCAGGCGATCCCGGCGACCATGGCGGTGGTGACCACGATGACCAGGTTGCGCACACCAAGACCCGCGCGCGAGGACACGCGGGAAGAGCTCTTCGTTCCCATCGGGAAACCTTTCGGGGGGCTTGACCTACGACGGCGCTGACGATAGGCCGAGAACCCCTGTCCCCGCGGGGGAATGGCGGAGTCTGTGACGGCGGCGACACCCGGCGGTGCCGGGCACGGCGCCGGGCACGGCACCCGGCACGGCACAATGGTCACCCGTGCCTGACTCCCACGTGCCCGCCCGGGTCGTCGTCCTCGCCGGCCCCAGCGGGGCCGGCAAGTCCCGGCTCGCCGAGCGCCTGGGGCTGCCCGTCCTCCGTCTCGACGACTTCTACAAGGACGGCGACGACCCCACCCTCCCCCGCATCACCGAGGGATCGAACTCCGGCATCGTCGACTGGGACCATCCCGACTCCTGGCTCCACGACCACGCGGTGGACGCGCTCACCGCGCTGTGCCGCGACGGCCGGGCAGCGGTGCCGGTCTACGAGATCGCCCAGAACGGCCGCTCCGGCCTGCGCACCCTGGAGCTCGGAGACGCCCGGCTCTTCGTGGCCGAGGGGATCTTCGCCCCCGAGGTGGTGGCCGCCTGCAGGGCCACGGGGCTCCTGGCCGCGGCGTACTGCGTGCGCCAGCACCCCGTCGTGACCTTCTGGCGTCGACTGACCCGCGACCTGCGCGAGCACCGCAAGCCGCCCCTGGTGCTCGTGCGCCGCGGGTTGGCGCTGCTGCGCGACCAGCGTCGGGTGGTGTCGCACGCCGTCGACCTGGGGTGCGAGGCGCTGACGCCCGACGAGGCCTACGCCCGGCTGGTCACACTGGTCCGGTGAGCTCCTTCTGGCCGGTGCGGCTCGCCCAGCCCGACCGGCGCACCTGCGGCCCCTCGGTGCTGGTGTCGCTGCGGATGCTCGAGTCGCCCGACTACCGCGACCGGGTCCTGCGCGGCGGCCCGGAGGCGGCCGACGCGCGCTTCGCGGCCGAGGTGTGGGCCGCGCACCGCGCCACCAACCGCACCCGCGACCGGCAGGGCCGGCTGCAGGTGCCCTGGACGCGCGCGCTCGGCACGGCCCCGTGGGCGCTGGCCCGGCAGGTGGGGGGCAGGAGCGTGTACGTCGTGCGGCGCCGGCGGGCCGCGGCGTACGACGCGCTCGTGGCCTCGCTGGCCATCGGCCCCACCCCGGTCTACGTCGGCAGCCGGCGGACGCCGAGGCACGTGGTCCTGGCCGTGACCGAGGCCGACGGGGTCGTCGACTGCTACGAGCCGGCCTCGGGGCGGCGCACCCGCTTCACCCGCGAGGAGTGGCTCGACGGCCGCCTCCGGGGGTGCGGCGGCTGGCCGGTGCCCTGGGCGATCGTCAGCCGGCGGCCCCCGCCAGCGCGGCGTACCCCGGCTTGATGACCCGGTCGATGATCTCGAGCCGCTCGTCGAAGGGCAGGAACGCCGACTTCATCGCGTTGATGGTGAACCACCGCAGGTCGTCGAGGCCGTAGCCGAAGGCCTCCACGAGCGAGTACATCTCGTCGGTCATCGACGTCCCGCTCATCAGCCGGTTGTCGGTGTTGACGGTCACCCGGAAGCGCAACCGCGTCAGCAGCCCGATCGGGTGCTCGGCGATCGAGGTGGCGGCGCCGGTCTGCACGTTGGAGGCCGGGCACATCTCGAGCGGGATGCGCTGGTCGCGGACGTACGCCGCGAGCCGGCCGAGGTCGACCGAGCCGTCGTCGTGGACGGTGATGTCGTCGATGATGCGCACGCCGTGCCCGAGCCGGTCGGCGCCGCACCACTGGATGGCCTCCCAGATCGACGGCAGGCCGAAGGCCTCCCCGGCATGGATGGTGAAGTGCGAGTTCTCCCGCTGGAGGTACTCGAACGCGTCGAGGTGACGGGTGGGCGGGAAGCCGGCCTCGGCGCCGGCGATGTCGAAGCCCGCCACGCCCCGGTCGCGCCACGCCACGGCGAGCTCGGCGATCTCCATCGACCGCGCCTGGTGGCGCATGGCGGTGAGCAGCTGGCGTACGACGATCCGGCCGCCGGCGGCCGCGACCGCCTCGTCGAAGCCCTCCTGGACGGCCCCCACGACCTCGTCGAGGGTGAGGCCGCCGCCGACGTGCTGCTCGGGGGCGTAGCGCACCTCGGCGTAGACGACCCCGTCGGCGACCAGGTCCTCCACGCACTCCCGGGCCACCCGGGTGATCGCCGGGCCGGTCTGCATGACGGCGACGGTGTGGTCGAAGGTCTCCAGGTAGCGCACCAGCGAGCCCGGAGTCGGCGGACTCGGTGAACCACCGTCCCAGGGCGGCCGCGTCCGTCTCCGGCAGCTCGTGGCCGCAGTCGGCGGCGAGATCGATGATCGTCTGGGGGCGGAGACCACCGTCGAGGTGGTCGTGGAGCAGGACCTTGGGGGCGCGGCGTACCTCGTCGCGGGTGGGAGTCGTCACGGCGACATCCTGTCAGGCCTATCCTTCCCGTCATGAAGACCTTCACCACCCTCGACGAGGTCGCCTCGGCCACCGGCACCGACCTCGGCACCTCCGACTGGGTCGAGATCGACCAGGACCGCATCGACCGGTTCGCCGAGGCGACCGGCGACCACCAGTGGATCCACGTCGACCCGGAGCGGGCGGCGACGGGGCCCTTCGGTGCCACCATCGCCCACGGCTACCTCACCCTGTCGCTGGTGCCCCTCCTCGGCAGCCAGGTGTTCTCGCTGGAGACGCCGGGGGCCAAGCTGAACTACGGCGTCAACAAGGTGCGCTTCCCCTCGCCGGTGCGCGTGGGGTCGCGGGTGCGCGCGCACGTCACGATGGGAGAGGTCACCGACCTGCCCACGGGCAAGCAGATGCTGCTGCGCTACACGATCGAGATCGAGGGCGGCGACAAGCCCGCCTGCGTCGCCGAGACGGTCGTCCTGCTGCTTCCCTGACCCGGCCGACTCAGCGGGACAGCACGGCCTGCGCGAACACGCCGAGGATGTCCTCGGGCTCCGCGGCCAGGTAGGCCTGGCCGTCGGTGGCCGCGGCCATCTGGCGCAGCGCGCCGAGGTCGGCGTCGCTGCTGATGGCGATCCCGACGATGCGCACCGGGCGCTGGGGGTCGCGCAGCTCCTGGAGGCGGCGGACGAGGTCGGGCAGGGCGATCGAGCCCGGGTCCTCGTTCTCGCCGTCGGTCATCAGCACCACCGCGTTGGCGAAGCCGGGCCGGTAGTCGCGCAGCGCCTGCCGGTAGGCGGCCAGGGCGGTGTCGTACAGCCCCGTCCCGCCCCCGGTGAGGCCGGGGAGCTCCGCGGCCCGCTCGCGCAGCGCGTACCGCTGGGTGCGTCCGAACTGCAACCGGTCCAGGCGTCGCATGGGCTCGAGGACGCGCCAGTCCTGCCCCGGCCCACCCTTGTCGATGGAGAAGATCCACAGCCCCACCCGGGCGTGGTCGGGGAGGAACGAGAGCCCCAGGCTCGCGGCCTGCGCGAGGACGTCCATCCGGGTCCCGCCCGCTGCCCCGACGTCCATGGACCCCGAGGCGTCGACGACGGCCAGGATGGCCGAGGGGACGCTGAGCGTGCGCCACGACTGCACGGTGCTGACCACGGCCCGGGGCGCGGGGGGCGGGAGGTACGCCGACACGTCGGCGCCGAGGGTCGCCCGCGGGCCGGCGGTCGGCTCGCGCAGGCCCGCCTCGTGGAGGGCGGCGACGCCGTCCGGACCGGACAGGTAGCGGACCAGCGCGCGGGCGACGCGCCCGGACCCGGGGGCGGCCGAACGGCTGACCGCGATCGGGAAGTCGAGGGTCGGGGCGCCCACCCGCGGGGTGAGGTCGCGCAGGTACGCCGCATTGGTGCGGGCCTCGAGCAGCTCCTGCTCGGTGCCGACGACCAGCCGGTGGGAGGCGGCCGGGATCCAGCGCAGGCCGACGTCGGCGTCCAGGCCACGCGACCGGCGCTCGCCGTACTGCTGGGCGAAGGGGACGACCATCTGGCGGGCATCCGCGAGGCTGCGGCCCAGCGCGCGGGCCTCGGCCTGTGGGGCGACGACGGCCAGCGAGCCGACCGTGGAGCCCGAGGGGTCCGGCACGCTCACCAGGCCGGAGACCTCGGCATCGCCCCAGGAGGCGAAGCGGCGGGCGGCCGGCCCGCCCACGAGCAGCACCGGGGTGCGGGCCAGGCTGGGCGAGATCATCCGCAGGCCGGCGGCGGGACCCAGGTGGGTGGGCGTCATCCAGAAGCGGGCGTCGGAGATCCACACGTCCGGGATGCCGCCGCCGGTGGAGGCTCCCAGGGCCACCTGTCCCCCGGACAGGAGCGACGGGTCGACCCGGGTGCAGGGTGGCGCGACCTGCTCGAGGGCGCTCGACACGACGCCGAACATGGCCGGCGGAGCGGCGATCTCCACGCTGCGGTAGTCCTTGCAGCTGCTGCCGGAGACCGCGGGCTCGTCCGTCTGCACCCAGACGAGCGACGCGATGCCGCCGCCCACGAGCAGGGCCAGCACGAGCAGCACCGCCAGTCCCACCGGGCCGACGGCACGACGGTCCGTGCCGTCGTTGCTGTCGTCCTTGTCGTCGCTGTCCATCGCCCGGCCCTCCCCACGAGATCCCTCGGAGGCTAGACCGGTCCGTCACCGGAAAGTAAAGAAATTCGCGGAGCTTCGCCAGAGTTGGGGACGCCCGAGGCGGCCCCCCGCGGCCGGTCAGCCGATGCGGTCCAGCACCAGGTCCGTCGGGGTGAACGACGCGCCGTCGGCGACGTCGTACCCGCCCTCCAGCGACGCCAGGGCGCGATCGAAGCGCTCCGGCTCGTCGGTGAGCAGGGTGAGCAGCGGCTGGCCCTCGGTGACACGGTCGCCGGGGCGCGCGTGCCAGACGACTCCGGCCCCGGCCTGCACCGGGTCCTCCTTGCGGGCGCGCCCGGCACCGAGGCGCCAGGCGGCCAGGCCGACGGCCATCGCGTCGAGGCGGGTGAGCGTCCCGGTCGCCGGGGCGTTGACCACGTGCGACTCGCGCGCGGTGGGCAACGTGGCGTCCGGGTCGCCGCCCTGGGCGCGGATCATGGCCTTCCACGCGTCCATGGCGCTGCCGTCGGCGAGCTTGTCGGCCGGGTCGACGTCGGTGACCCCGGCGCCCGCGAGCATCTCGCGGGCCAGGGCCAGGGTCAGCTCGACGACGTCGGCGGGACCGCCACCGGCCAGCACCTCGACCGACTCCGCGACCTCGACGGCGTTGCCGGCGGTCAGACCCAGCGGCGTGCTCATGTCGGTCAGCAGAGCGACGGTGTGCACGCCGGCGGCCTTCCCCAGCCCGACCATGGTCTCGGCGAGCTCGCGGGCCCGGTCGAGGTCCTTCATGAAGGCGCCGGTGCCGACCTTGACGTCGAGGACGAGGGCCCCGGTGCCCTCGGCGATCTTCTTGGACATGATCGAGCTGGCGATGAGCGGGATGGCCTCGACCGTGCCGGTGACGTCGCGCAGCGCGTAGAGCTTCTTGTCGGCGGGCGCGAGCCCGTCGCCGGCGGCGCAGATGACGGCGCCGACGTCCTCGAGCTGGGTCAGCATCTCGTCGTTGGAGAGCGCGGCGCGCCAGCCGGGGATGGCCTCGAGCTTGTCGAGGGTGCCGCCGGTGTGGCCGAGGCCGCGCCCGGACAGCTGCGGCACCGCGACGCCGCACGCGGCGACGAGCGGGGCCAGGGGCAGGGTGATCTTGTCGCCGACCCCGCCGGTGGAGTGCTTGTCGGCGGTGGGTCGCGACAGCGACGAGAAGTCCATCCGCTCCCCCGACGCGATCATCGCGTCGGTCCAGCGGGAGATCTCGCGCAGGTCCATGCCGTTGAGCAGGATCGCCATGGCCAGCGCCGACATCTGCTCGTCGGCGACGTCACCGCGGGTGTAGGCGTCGATCACCCAGTCGATCTGGCTGTCGGTGAGGGCCTGGCGGTCGCGCTTGGCGCTGATGACCTCGATGGCGTCGTGCGTCACGTGATGTTCTCCAAGTCGTCGGGGCCGAAGGCCATGGGCAGCACCTCGGCCATGGTGCGGACGCCCTCGGGCGTCTCGATGAGCAGCGCGGCGCCGCCGTGCTCCCAGAGCAGCTGGCGGCACCGTCCGCACGGCATGATCACGGCGCCGTCGGCGTTGACGCACACGAAGTGGGTCAGCCGGCCGCCGCCGGTCGCGTGCAGCGCGGACACGAGCCCGCACTCGGCGCACAGCGTCACGCCGTACGCCGCGTTCTCGACGTTGCAGCCCACCACCAGCCGGCCGTCGTCGACGAGCGCGGCGGCGCCGACCGGGTAGTGGGAGTAGGGCGCGTAGGCGTGTCCCATGGCGGTGACGGCCTCGGCGCGCAGGTGTGTCCAGTTCATCGGGGCAACTATGGCGTATGACAGGTCGGGTCCGGCAGACGGCGAAGAGGTCACAGACGGATACCGATTGGCGCGTTGGCGCCCAAGCACGCCCGCGCACAGGCATCATTCTCCCGATATGCGCCCCCACCCCGGGGACGATTCGATCATGGAGGCTTTTGTGAGGAACACGAGGAAGGTCGTCACGAGCGGCCTCGTGGCGCTGCTGGCGACCGCGACCCTGGCGGCATGTGGCGACGCGCCCGAGGAGGACAGCAGCGACAGCGGGAGCGAGGCGGCGGCGAGCGACTTCCAGCCCTGCATCGTCTCCGACGCCGGTGGCTTCGACGACAAGTCCTTCAACCAGCTGGGCTTCGAGGGGGCCACGCAGGCCGCCGACGAGCTCGGCGTCAAGCTCACGGCCGTCGAGTCCAACAGCGAGAACGACTACGCCCCCAACCTGGAGGCCCTCGTCTCCCAGGGCTGCGACACCATCGTCACGGTCGGCTTCGCGCTGTCCGCGGCCACGGTCGAGTCGGCCAACGCCAACCCGGACATCAACTACGTCCTCATCGACGACGCGGCCGACAACGACTTCGACGGCGAGAAGGACGCGGACAACGTCAAGCCGCTCCTCTACAACACCGCCCAGGCGGCGTTCCTCGCCGGCTACGCGGCCGCCGACTACACCAAGTCCGGCACCGTCGGCACCTACGGCGGCCAGCCGTTCCCGACCGTCACGATCTTCATGGACGGCTTCAAGCAGGGCGCGGAGTACTACGCCCAGGAGAAGGGCAAGGACGTCAAGGTCATCGGCTTCGAGGGCGGCGAGAAGGGTTCCTTCACCGGCGGCTTCGAGGCCAACGAGGCGGCCACCAGCACCGCGCGCCGCATCCTCGACCAGGGCGCGGACGTGATCCTGCCCGTGGGCGGCCCGATCTACCAGGGTGCGCTCACCGCCATCGCGGACTCGGGCCAGGACGTCGCGATGATCGGCACCGACGCCGACGTGTTCGAGACCGACCCCAACACGCAGGACGTCATCATGACCTCGATCCTCAAGGACATGAAGGTCTCGACCTACGAGGCGATCATGTCGGCGGGCAAGGACGAGTTCGACCCCGAGACCTACATCGGCACCCTCGAGAACGGTGGCGTCGGCCTGGCGCCGTTCCACAACTTCGAGGACAAGGTCTCGGACTCGCTGACCGGCGAGCTCGACGACGTCAAGGCGGGCATCATCGACGGCTCCATCGAGGTGAAGTCCTACCTCGACCAGTGAGGTAGCACAGCCCAGCTCCACCACGGGGGGGCCGACCGCGAGGTCGGCCTCCCCGTGGCACGTCCCCTCGACGGAACCGACAGGTCCCGCGTGAATAGGATGCGGTCCCATGAAGCTCGTCCTTCGCAACATCACCAAGCGCTTCGGCTCGTTGGTCGCCAACGACCGGATCTCGCTCGAGGTGTCGCCCGGTGAGGTGCACTGCCTCCTGGGCGAGAACGGCGCCGGCAAGTCCACGCTGATGAACGTCCTCTACGGCCTCTACCAGGCCGACGAGGGCGAGATCGTGCTGGACGACCAGGTGCAGAGGTTCACCGGTCCCGGCGACGCCATGGCCGCCGGCATCGGCATGGTCCACCAGCACTTCATGCTCATCCCCGTCTTCACGGTCGCCGAGAACGTCATGCTCGGCAACGAGTCCACCGGCTTCGCCGGGACCCTCGACCTGGACGCCTCCCGTGCGCGCGTGCAGGAGATCTCCGAGCGCTTCGGCTTCCACGTGGACCCCGACGCCCTCGTCGAGGACCTCCCGGTCGGTGTGCAGCAGCGGGTCGAGATCATCAAGGCCCTCTCGCGCGACGCGCAGGTGCTGGTCTTCGACGAGCCGACCGCGGTCCTGACGCCCCAGGAGACCGACGAGCTGATGGAGATCATGCGCCAGCTCAAGAAGGCCGGCAAGGCGATCGTCTTCATCACCCACAAGCTCCGCGAGGTCCGCGAGGTCGCCGACAAGATCACCGTGATCCGCCTCGGCAAGGTCGTGGGCGAGGCGCAGCCGTCGGCCAGCAACGCCGAGCTCGCCTCCCTCATGGTCGGTCGCCCGGTCGAGCTGGTCGTCCACAAGGACGAGCCCCAGCTGGGCGACGACTCGCTCGTCGTGACGGACCTCCGCGTCCGCGACGCGCTCGGCCACACCCACCTCGACGGCATCAGCTTCACGATCAGGGCCGGTGAGGTGCTGTGCGTCGCCGGCGTGCAGGGCAACGGCCAGACCGAGCTCACCGAGGCCCTGCTGGGCCTCCAGGACCACGTCGAGGGCTCCATCACCCTCAACGGGGAGCAGCTGGTCGGCCGGTCGGTGCGACAGGTCCTCGACGCGGGCGTCGGGTTCATCCCCGAGGACCGCCAGGAGGACGGGCTGGTCGGGACCTTCTCCATCGCCGAGAACCTCATGCTCAACCGCAGCTTCCGCTCCCCCTTCGTGCGCCACGGCTCCCTGCGGATGGACGCGCTCGAGGAGTTCGCCCAGGAGAAGCTGGAGCAGTACGACGTCCGTGCCCCCGACATCCACACCGATGCCGGCAAGCTCTCCGGCGGCAACCAGCAGAAGGTGGTCGTGGCGCGCGAGCTCTCGCGCGACCTGCGCCTCCTGGTCGCCGCCCAGCCGACGCGCGGCGTCGACGTCGGCTCCATCGAGTTCATCCACAAGCAGGTCATCGCCACCCGCGACCGCGGGGTTCCGGTCCTGGTCGTGTCCACCGAGCTCGACGAGGTCGTCGCGCTCGCCGACCGGATCATGGTGGTCTACCGCGGGCACGTGGTCGGCATCGTGCCCGGCGACACCCCCCGCGAGACCCTCGGGCTGATGATGACCGGCGAGCGACCGAAGGACGTGGTCGCGTGAGCGGCACCGACGAGACCCCCCAGACCGAGGCCGAGAAGCTCGGCGGCCCCGAGCCCGCGGGCACCAGGACCTCCGTGCCGGAGCCGGGGACGGAGCCCGAGGCTCCCAGTCGCACGCACTCGATGCTGCGGGAGATCGCCTCCGGCAACGCCCTGGCCGGGGTGCTGGCCGTGGTGCTGGCCGTCGCGGTCGGCTCGCTGATGATCGCGCTCACCGACGAGCGGGTGCGCGACACCGCGACGTACGTCTTCGCGCGTCCGGGCGACTTCCTCTCCGCCACCTGGGACGCCATCTGGGGCGCCTACACGGCGCTGTTCCGCGGAGCGGTCTACAACGACCGGGTCGACGACTTCGCGACCCAGATCCGCCCGCTCACCGAGACCTTCAAGTTCGCCGCGCCGCTCATCGCGGCCGGCCTCGGGGTCGGGCTGGCGTTCCGGGCCGGGATGTTCAACATCGGTGGGCGCGGCCAGATGCTGCTGGCCGGTGCCGCCGCCGGGTGGGTGGCGTTCACCTTCGACCTCCCGATCGTCATCCACCTGCCGCTGGCGATCCTCGCCGGCATGGTGGCCGGCGCCCTGTGGGCCGGCATCGCGGGCGTGCTCAAGGCCCGCACCGGCGCCCACGAGGTGATCGTGACGATCATGCTCAACTACGTCGGCTTCTACCTGGTCTTCTTCATGCTGTCGCGCCAGGGGCTGCTGCAGGCGCCGGGCTCGGGCAACCCGAAGTCGGCGCCGGCCAAGGAGTCCGCGATCCTGCCGCCGGTCCTCGGCGACCGCTTCAACCTCCACCTCGGCATCGTCCTGGCCCTGGTCTCCGTGGCGTTCGTCTGGTGGCTCCTCAACCGGGCCACCCTCGGCTACCGGATCCGTGCGGTCGGCGAGAACCCCAGCGCCGCCCGAGCCGCCGGGATCGACGTCGGCCGCACCTACGTCGTGGTCATGCTGATCGCCGGTGCCCTCGTCGGCCTGGCCGGCGTCAACCAGGTGCTGGGCACGGTGACCAGCGGGGTCACGGTCGACCTCGACGCGGGCATCGGCTTCGACGCCATCACCGTGGCGCTGCTCGGCCGGTCCCGACCGCTCGGCATCCTGGCCGCCGGCCTGCTCTTCGGCGCCTTCAAGGCCGGCGGCTTCGCCATGCAGGCCTCCCAGGGCATCCCGGTCGACATCGTCCTGGTCGTCCAGTCCCTGATCGTCCTGTTCATCGCGGCGCCGCCCCTGGTCCGCGCGATCTTCCGGCTTCCCGCCCAGGAGGCGAAGTGAGCACCACCCACGGACTGTCCCCCGCTGCCGCGCCCACCTCCGCCCCGGTGATCGACACCGTGCCGGTGGTGAGCCGCAAGGCCCCGATCATCTTCGGGGTCCTCACCCTGGGCCTGGTGCTGATCCTCGTGTTCGAGGGCCAGCCCGGTGACACCACCTTCCGCCTCAGCGCGCGCACCGACTTCGCCACGCTGCCCGAGCTCACCGTGCCCGCCATGGCCGGCGCCTGGACGATGACCGTGGTGTGCGCGCTGCTGGCCGCCGAGTCCGTACGCCGCTACCTCGCCCGCCGCACCACGCCCATGTGGGTCGTGGTGGCCTTCGCCGTCGCCTGGATGGCCGGCTTCCTGACCTGGGCCGCGGCCGGGCAGACCGTGCCGGTGGTCGGCCTGCTGGCCGGGTCCATCGCGCTGGCCGTGCCCCTCGTCTTCGGTGCCCTGGGTGGCGTCCTGGGCGAGCGCGCCGGTGTCGTCAACATCGCCATCGACGGCCAGCTGCTCTTCGGCGCCTTCGCGGCCGCCCTGGTCGGATCGCTGACCGGCTCCCCCTGGGCCGGCCTCGTGGCGGCCATGGTCGCCGGGGCCCTGGTGGCCGTGGTGCTCGGCCTGTTCGCGATCACCTACTTCGTCGAACAGGTCATCGTCGGTGTCGTGCTCAACGTGCTGGTCATCGGCCTCACCAGCTTCTTGTTCAGCCAGGTGCTGGCGCCCAACGCCGCGACCCTCAACACCCCGCCGCGCTTCCCGCGCATCCCGATCCCGGTGCTGGGCGACATCCCGCTCGTCGGACCGATCTTCTTCCGCCAGACCGCGGTCGTCTACCTGCTCTACATCGCGGTGGCCCTGGTGACCTTCGCGCTCTACCGCACCCGGTGGGGCCTGCGCGTGCGCGCCGTCGGGGAGCACCCCCTGGCCGCGGACACCGTGGGCATCAAGGTCAACCGCACCCGCTACCGCACCATCCTGCTGGCCGGCGCCATCGCCGGCATGGGCGGCGCGTTCTACACCCTGGTGTCGGTCCCGCAGTTCAACCGCGAGATGACCGGTGGAGCGGGCTACATCGCCCTGGCCGCGGTCATCTTCGGCAAGTGGGACCCGATCCGGGCGACCCTGGCGGCGCTGCTCTTCGGCTTCGCGTCCAACCTGCAGGGCGTGCTGGCGGTCATCGGCTCACCGGTGCCCAGCCAGTTCATGCTGATGTTGCCCTACGTCATCACGATCTTCGCCGTGGCCGGGCTCGTCGGCCGGTCCCGGCCCCCGGCCGCCGACGGCGTGCCGTACCGCAAGGAATGAGGCGGGTCGGCCGTCAGCCCCGCAGGGCGGTGACGGCCGACTCGGCGAGCACCCGCGCGCCGATCATCGTGGCGCGCTCGTCGACGCGCAGGTTGCCCTGGTGCAGGTCGAACGTCGGGCCACCCGGCGTGCGCGTGCCCAGGCGGGCCATCGCGCCGGGCACCTTGTCGAGGTACCAGCCGAAGTCCTCGCCGCCCAGGCTCTGCTGGGTCGAGACGTGGCCGTGCGGGCCCAGGACCCGCTCGACCGCCTCGCCGAGGATGCGGGTGCTCTCCTCGCCGTTGACCACCGGCGGCACGCCGCGCTGGTAGGTGACCTCGGCCGTCACGCCGTACGGCGACACGATCTGGGTGACCAGCTGGCGCACCAGGTGCTCGGCGTCGGCCCAGGCCACCGCGTCGAGCATCCGCACGGTGCCGGCCACGAGGCCGGCGTGCGGGATGACGTTGGGCGCGGAGCCGGCGCGGACCATGCCCCACACGACGCTCACCCCGGCCCGCGGGTCGAGGCGGCGGCTGAGGATGGCCGGCAGCTCGGTGATGAGCTTGCCGATGGCGAAGGTCAGGTCCTCGGTGAGGTGCGGGCGGCTGGTGTGGCCACCCTTGCCGGCGAGGCGGACGCTGAGCGAGTCGGCGGCACCGGTGATGGGGCCCTCGCGCATGCCGACCCGGCCCACGTCGAGGCTGGGGTCGCAGTGCAGGCCGAAGACGTGCTCGACGCCGTCGAGGGCGCCGGCGCGGATCAGGTGCAGGGCACCGCCCGGCATGACCTCCTCGGCGGGCTGGAAGAGCAGCCGGACGCGGCCCGGCAGGAGCCCGTGCTCGTGGACGGCCGCCAGCGCCAGGCCGGCGCCGACGAGGCCGCTCGCGTGCACGTCGTGGCCGCAGGCGTGCGCGACCCCGGGGACGGTGCTGCTCCAGGGGTCGTCGGTGAGGTCGTCGATGGGCAGCGCGTCGACGTCGGCGCGCAGCCCCACCAGGGATCCGCCCTCCCCGATGTCCGCGAGCAGTCCTCCCCCGTCGAGGCGCGACAACGACCATCCCGTGCCGTCGAGGTGCTCGACGATCCGGTCGGTGGTGCGGGACTCGGTCCAGCTGAGCTCGGGGTTGGCGTGCAGGTCACGCCGCAGGTCGATGAGCGCGTCGGCGTACTTGTCGACGACCTCGTCCACCAGCGACGCAGCGTCGGTCTGGGAGTGGTCTGGCATGAGGCTCCCCATCCTAGGTGAGGCCCTCGTCCGCCCGGTCGGGTCCGCGCCGTGCGGACGCATTCGATCAGCCCGCGTCGTACGCCGCGAGGATCCGGTCGGCGGCCATCGGCGCCGGCAGCTCACCGGAGAGCACGGCCGCGCGGACCTCGTCGCGGATCGCCGCGACCGAGGCCGATCGCCGCAGCCGCTGGTCGAGCTCGTCACGCACCAGCGACCAGGTGAAGTCCAGCTGTTGACCGGCCCGCTTGTGCAGCAGCCCGGCCTCCCCGAGGTGCTCGCGGTGCGCCTCGACCCGCTTCCACACCTCGTCGACGCCGACGTGGGTGAGGGCCGAGCAGGTGACGACCGGGGGCGCCCACTCCCCCGTGCCGTGCACGAGCCGCAGCGCGCCGGCGAGCTCACGGGCCGCCCCGCGCGCCTCCTGCTCGCGGTCGCCGTCGGCCTTGTTGACCGCGATCACGTCGGCGATCTCCAGGATGCCCTTCTTGATGCCCTGGAGCTGGTCACCGGTGCGGGCCAGGGTGAGGAAGCAGAACGTGTCGACCATCCCGGCGACGGTGACCTCGGACTGCCCCACGCCGACCGTCTCCACCAGGACGACGTCGTACCCGGCCGCCTCCAGCACCAGCATCGCCTGCGTGGTCGCCCGCGCGACCCCGCCCAGCGTGCCGGCCGACGGCGAGGGCCGGATGTAGGCGCGCGGGTCCACCGACAGCGACGCCATCCGGGTCTTGTCGCCGAGCACGGACCCGCCGGTGCGCACCGAGGAGGGGTCGACGGCGAGCACCCCCACCCGGTGCCCGGCCGCGGTCAGGGTGGTGCCGAGGGCCTCGATGAAGGTCGACTTGCCGACACCGGGGACGCCCGAGATGCCGACCCGCGTCGAGCCGGTGGTGCCGCCGAGCTCGGTGAGCAGCTCGCGTGCCGCGACCCGGTGGTCGGATCGCGACGACTCGACGAGCGTGATCGCGCGGGAGACCGCGGCGCGCCGGCCGTCGCGGATGCCCTCGACGAGGGCTCCGACGTCGGGTACCGCCATCAGCGGAGCTTGGCCAGCAGGTCGAGCGCCGAGTCGGCGATGACCGTGCCGGGCAGGAACACCGCCGCGGCGCCCATCTCCTTGAGGGTCGCCACGTCGTCGGGCGGGATGACGCCGCCGATGACGATCATGATGTCCGGGCGTCCCTGGTCGGCCAGCGCCTGCCGGAGCGCGGGCAGCAGGGTGAGGTGGCCGGCCGCCAGCGACGAGACACCGACGATGTGCACGTCGGCGTCGACCGCCTGTTGGGCGACCTCCTCGGGCGTCGAGAACAGCGGCCCCACGTCGACGTCGAAGCCGAGGTCGGCGAAGGCGGTGACGACGACCTTCTGGCCGCGGTCGTGGCCGTCCTGGCCCATCTTGGCGACCAGGATGCGCGGGCGCCGGCCCTCGGCCTCCTCGAACTCGTCGGTCGCGGCCAGCACCCGGGCGACCTTGCCGTCGGACGCGGAGCCTGCCTCATCGCGGTACACGCCGCTGATCGTACGAATGACGGCCTGGTGGCGGCCGTAGACCTTCTCCAGCGCGTCGGAGATCTCTCCGACCGTGGCCTTCGCGCGGGCCGCGTCGACGGCCAGCGCGAGGAGGTTGCCGTCGAGGTCGCCGTCGCCGGACGCTCCCCGCTCGGCGCTGTGGGTCAGGGCCTCGAGCGCCCGGCGTACGTCGTCGTCGTCGCGCTCGGCGCGCAGCCGCTCCAGCTTGGCGATCTGCTGGCGGTAGACGTCGTCGTTGTCGACCTTGAGCACGTCGAGCGGGTCCTCGTCGGCGAGCCGGAAGGTGTTGACGCCGATCACCTTCTGCTGACCGGAGTCGATCCGCGCCTGGGTGCGGGCGGCCGCCTCCTCGATGCGCATCTTGGGGATGCCCTGCTCGATGGCCTTCGCCATGCCGCCGGCCTTCTCGGCCTCCAGGATGTGCGCCCACGCCCGCTCGGCGAGGTCGTGGGTGAGCCGCTCGACGTAGTAGGAGCCGGCCCACGGGTCGATGACGTCGGTGGTGCGCGACTCCTGCTGGAGCAGCAGCTGGGTGTTGCGGGCGATGCGGGCCGAGAAGTCGGTCGGCAGCGCGATCGCCTCGTCGAGGGCGTTGGTGTGCAGCGACTGGGTGTGGCCCTGGGTCGCGGCCATCGCCTCGATGCAGGTCCGGCCCACGTTGTTGAAGACGTCCTGCGCGGTCAGCGACCAGCCGCTGGTCTGCGAGTGCGTGCGCAGCGACAGCGACTTGGGGTTCTGGGGGTCGAAGTCACGCACCAGCCGCGCCCACAGGGCCCGGGCCGCGCGCATCTTGGCGACCTCCATGAAGAAGTTCATCCCGACCGCCCAGAAGAACGACAGCCGCGGGGCGAACCGGTCGATCGTCAGGCCCGCGTCGAGCCCGGCGCGGATGTACTCGACGCCGTCGGCCAGCGTGTAGGCGAGCTCGAGGTCGGCCGTCGCCCCGGCTTCCTGGATGTGGTAGCCGGAGATGGAGATCGAGTTGAAGCGCGGCATCCGCTGCGACGTGTACTGGAAGATGTCGCTGATGATCCGCATGCTCGGCGCCGGCGGGTAGATGTAGGTGTTGCGGACCATGAACTCCTTGAGGATGTCGTTCTGGATGGTCCCCGCCAGCTGCTCGGGCTTGACGCCCTGCTCCTCCGCGGCCGCGATGTACATCGCCATGATCGGCAGCACGGCGCCGTTCATGGTCATCGACACCGACATCTCGTCGAGCGGGATGCCGTCGAAGAGGGTCCGCGTGTCGTAGATCGAGTCGATCGCCACACCGGCCATGCCGACGTCGCCGCGCACCCGGGGGTGGTCGGAGTCGTAGCCGCGGTGGGTGGCCAGGTCGAAGGCGACCGAGAGGCCCTTCTGGCCGGCCGCGAGGTTGCGGCGGTAGAAGGCGTTGGACTCCTCCGCGGTCGAGAACCCGGCGTACTGGCGCACCGTCCACGGCTGGGTGGTGTACATCGTCGGGTAGGGCCCGCGCAGGAACGGGCTCAGGCCCGGCCAGGTGTCGAGCGCGTCGAGGCCCTCGAGGTGCTCGGGTCCGTAGACCGGGAGGATGTCGATGCCCTCGGGGCTCCCCCACGCCTCCGCGCCCGCGGCGGTCTCGGCCGTCGAGGCGCCGACGGGCCGGGCCGCGCCGCCCAGCGGGAGTCCCGCGAAGCTGTCCGGAATGCCTGTGCTGGTGCTCATGCGAGCGCCTCCCTCGTCCGGGTGAGGAACGCGAGCGCGTCCACCCCCATGGCCGCACTGTCGTCGACGCCGTCGATCGGCCTGCCGGCGATGATCACGTGGGTCGCGCCCGACTCACGCAGCGCGACGACGACGTCGGTCCCCCACTCGGCGTACGCCGTGTCGGTCCCGGCCAGGCACACCACCGGCTGCCCGGCGTACGCGGCCAGCACCGACCCGACGCCGTCGGTGGGGCCGGCCACGTCGACCGCGATCCCGCCGGCGGCGAGCAGGTTGCTGGCGAAGGTCGCCCGCGCGGTGTGCGCGGAGACCGGGCCGAGCGTCGCGAGGAAGACCGGCGTGGTGGCCGGCTCGTCGCGCAGCGCCTCGAAGGCCGCGCCGTGGCGACGCACCGGGTCGGGGTCGCCGACGCGCTCGGGGAGCGCCTCGGCCAGGTTCGGGAACTCGCTGAGCCCGGTCAGCGGGCGACGGCGGGTGGCGACCTCGCCGGCCCGGACGGCCGCGGCCTCCTCGACGCGGGCGAGCAGCGAGCCGTCGTCGAGCGCGGCCGCGATGCCGCCCGCCGCCTCGATCCGGCCGAGCTCCTCCCAGGCCACGCGGGCGAGGTCGTCGGTCAGCCGCTCGACGGCGTACGAGCCCCCGGCGGGGTCCGCGACGCGGGCCACGTGGGACTCGGAGATGAGCAGGGAGGAGGTGTTGCGGGCGACCCGGCGACCGAGGGCATCGGGCACGCCGAGGGTGACGTCGAAGGGCACGACGGTCACGGCCTCGGCCCCACCGACCCCGGCGGCGAAGGCCGCGACGGTGCCGCGCAGCATGTTGACCCAGGGGTCGTACGAGCTGAGCATCGGCCGGCTGGTGACCACGTGCTGGCGCATGGTGGCCGCCTCGGGCGCACCCCCGGAGAGCTCGACGACGCGCGCCCACAGGCGCCGGGCGGCGCGCAGCTTGGCGATGGTGGGGAACTGCTCGTCGGTGGCCGCGAGGCGGAACTCGACGAGCCCGAGCGCCTCCTCGAGCGACAGGCCGGCGGCGGTGAGCACCCGCAGGTACGCCGCGCCGGTGGCGATCGCGTAGCCCAGCTCCTGGGCGTCGGTGGCGCCGCGGTCGTGCAGGGCGGTGGCGTCGACGGTGACGCCGAGGACCCCGTGCTCCTGCGCGCGGCGGGCCACGGTGACCAGCGCGTCGAGGTCGACGGCCGTCTCGTGGCGCACCCGCGCGCCGATCGGGTCGGCACCGAGGTTGGTGCCGGGGTGCCCGTCGACGCCCTGCTCCTCCAGGACCGCGAGCAGCGCCTCGGCGGCGGCCACCGGCTCCCCCGGTGCGTCCAGCGTCACCGGGGCCAGGTCCGCGAAGACCCCCCGCAGCACCGTCGGGAGGTCGGCCGCCACCAGGCCGCGGCCCAGCTCGACCCACAGCGAGGTGGCGCCGTTCTCGAGGTCGACCAGGACCGCCTCGTGGGCGGCCGCGGCGTCCGGACCGAACACCCAGGCCCGGATGTCCCAGTCACCGGCGCGGGTCGGCCGACCGCTCGTGGTCAGGTCGGCGACGCTGGCCCGCGTGCCGATCGGCGCGACCGGGATGCCGTCCAGGGTGGTGCGGGTCAGCGTGTCCCACACGGCCGAGTCCGGGTCCTCGTCCCTCAGCCGCCGGGCCTTGCGCAGCACCGCGGCCGCGGCCGCCTCCCAGGCTGCGGCGTCGTGCCGGTCGTCCGGGGAGGCCAGGCGGAGCGAGCCCTGCTCGGGCTCCAGCTCGGCCGGCTCGTCGAGGCCGCCTTCAACGTCGGTCATGGAGCGCAGGATAGGCCCGGTCGACCTCTCGGGTCAGGGGCCGGTCCTATGGCATACCTCTCATCCGGGCGCCCCGGGCTTCACCCGACGTTGACCCGCGGTTGGCCGCGACGACCCGTCCCGTCGGCCGCGGTGCGCCAGGGTGGCGTCATGGAGACCCGTCGGATCGCGCTGGTGACCGAGACGTTCTACCCCGCCGTCGACGGCACCACCACCACGCTCAAGCACGTGGCCGACCACCTCATCGACGCCGGCCACGAGGTCCTCCTGGTCGCCCCCGGACCGGGCCTGGCGACGTACCGGCGCAGCCAGGTGGCCCGCATCCGCCCGCTCGACAAGCCCGGGAGGCAGGTGCGCGAGGCGCTGGCACGCTTCGAGCCCGACCTCGTGCACGCCGTCACCCCCGGCACCCTGGGCCGCAAGGCCCTCAAGCACGCCCGGCGCCTCGGGGTGCCGACGCTGGTGGTGCAGCACGCGCCGCTGGTCGAGCTCACCCGCGAGGTCTGGCTGGCCAAGGTCGCCGCGCGGGCCGACCGGCTCGTCGTCACCTCCGACTTCCTCCTCGACCGGCTGCACCAGCTCGACCTCGGCCCCGCGGTGTGGGAGCCCGGGGTCGACACCCGCGCCTTCGCCCCGCAGCTGCGCGACCGGTGGCTGCACGACAAGTGGTCGCGGGCCCGGTCCCGCGAGGGGCGCCGTGTCGTCGTCGGGTACGCCGGCAGCCTGCACGCGCGCCACGGCGTACGACGCCTCGTCGAGGTCGCGGACCTCCCCGGCGTGCAGCTCGTGGTCATCGGCTCCGGACCGCAGGAGGCCTGGCTGCGCCGCCACCTCCCGCGGGCGCGCCTCACCGGGGCGCTGCTCACCGGCGACCTCGCGACCGCGCTGGCCTCGCTCGACGTGCTCGTGCACCCCGGCGAGCACGAGACGTGCTGCCACTCGCTGCGGGAGGCCGCCGCCAGCGGGGTGCCCGTCGTCGCGCCCCGCGCGGGTGGTGCGCCCCGCGTCGTGCGCGACCTCGAGACCGGGCTGCTCTACGACCCCAGCACCGGGTCCGGCCTGCGGCGCGCCGTGGAGTCGGTGGCGGGCGACCGCCACCGCGCCCTGCTGGGTGCTCGCGGGCGCGAGCTGAGCACCCGGAGCTGGCAGGACGCGTGCGGGGAGCTGGTGGCCGAGCACTACGCCCCGCTGCTCGCCTCCACCGAGCTGGCCGGACGTCGTCGTACCCCCGTCGACTGAGCTCTCACCCACGCCGGGTGAGGCTCACCTAACCCGACGTATGTCACACTCCCCCACCCCCACAGGCGTGGTGGCTGGCGGTACCGTGACCCCCGTGGCAACCCAAACTTCAGCCCCGACCCTGGTGAAGGGTTCTCGGGCCACGCGCACGACCATCACCCTCAAGATCCTGATGGCCGTCAGCGGCATCGTCTTCATCGGCTTCGTGCTCGCGCACATGTACGGCAACCTCAAGGCGTTCGCCGGGCATGACGCGTTCAACGAGTACGCCCACCACCTGCGCACCATCGGGGAGCCGCTCCTCCCCGAGAGCGGCCTGCTGTGGGTGCTGCGCGTCGGGCTGATCCTCGCCCTGGTCGTGCACGTGGCGGCGGCGTACGCCCTGGCGCGCCGCGCGTCCACGGCCCGCAGCCAGAAGTACGTCGTGAAGAAGAACCGGTCCTCCTCGCTCTCCTCGCGCACCATGCGCTGGGGCGGCGTGACGATCCTGGTCTTCCTGATCTGGCACCTCCTGAACTTCAGCATCGGCAAGGTCAACCCGGCCGGCGGCGCCACCAACGACCCCTACAACCTGATGGTCGACACCTTCGACCTGTGGTGGATGACCATCATCTATCTGGTGGCGATGGCCGCCCTGGGCCTGCACCTGCACCACGGCACCTGGAGTGCACTGCAGACGCTCGGCTTCACCTCGACGGCCGCCGCCCGCCAGCGGGCCAAGACCGCCGGCTGGGTGCTCGCCATCGTCATCGCCGGCGGCTTCTCGCTGGTCCCCCTGTTCGTCCTCCTCGGCGTCATCTCCAAGTAAGGGAGCCCAGACATGGCCGCGACTGATCCCTCCGGGACCACGCCCCTCAACCAGCCCTCCGTGCAGCTGTCCGACGACGCAGCCGGCTACTACGTGCCCGGCGAGCCGCTGGTGGACGCCAAGGCACCCGTCGGTCCGATCGCGACCCGGTGGACCAACCGCAAGTTCGAGAACCGGCTCGTCAACCCGGCCAACCGCCGCAAGCTGACGGTCATCATCGTCGGCACCGGGCTCGCCGGGGGCTCCGCCGCCGCCACGCTCGGCGAGGCCGGCTACAACGTGAAGTCCTTCTGCTACCAGGACTCGCCGCGCCGCGCCCACTCGATCGCCGCCCAGGGCGGCATCAACGCGGCCAAGAACTACAAGGAGGACGGGGACTCCGTCCACCGGCTGTTCTACGACACGGTCAAGGGCGGCGACTACCGCTCGCGGGAGTCGAACGTCTACCGCCTGGCCGAGGTCAGCGCCAACATCATCGACCAGTGCGTCGCCCAGGGCGTCCCGTTCGCCCGGGAGTACGGCGGCCTGCTCGACAACCGCTCCTTCGGCGGCGTGCAGGTCTCGCGGACCTTCTACGCCCGCGGCCAGACGGGCCAGCAGCTGCTGATCGGCGCCTACCAGGCCCTCGAGCGCCAGGTCGCCGCCGGCACCGTGACGACGTACACGCGTCACGAGATGCTCGACCTGGTCATGGTGGACGGCAAGGCCCGCGGCATCATCGCCCGCGACATGGTCACCGGGGCCGTGGAGACGCACACCGCCGACGTGGTCGTCATCGCGTCGGGTGGCTATGGCAACGTCTACTACCTCTCGACCAACGCCATGGGCTGCAACGTCACCGCCGCCTGGCGGGCGCACCGCAAGGGCGCCTACATGGCCAACCCGAGCCTCACGCAGATCCACCCGACCTGCATCCCGGTCTCCGGTGAGCACCAGTCCAAGCTGACCCTGATGAGCGAGTCGCTGCGCAACGACGGCCGCATCTGGGTGCCCAAGAACCGCGAGGACTGCGACAAGGACCCCCGCGACATCCCGGAGGAGGACCGCGACTACTACCTGGAGCGGATCTACCCGTCCTTCGGCAACCTGGTCCCCCGCGACATCGCCTCGCGACAGGCCAAGAACGTCTGTGACGAGGGCCGCGGCGTCGGCCCGCTCGTGGGCGACTTCCGCCGGGGCGTCTACCTGGACTTCTCCGACGCCATCTCCCGCCTGGGCAAGGACGGCATCGAGGCGAAGTACGACAACCTCTTCGACATGTACGAGCGGATCACGGGCGAGAACCCGTACGAGGTCCCGATGCGGATCTACCCCGCCGTGCACTACGTCATGGGCGGCCTGTGGGTCGACTACGACCTGCAGTCGAACATCCCCGGTCTCTTCGTGGCCGGAGAGGCCAACTTCTCCGACCACGGCGCCAACCGCCTCGGCGCGTCCGCGCTGATGCAGGGCCTGGCCGACGGCTACTTCGTGCTCCCCAACACCATCCGCGACTACCTCGCCGACGGGCCCTTCGAGGCCGTCACCGAGGACCACCCCGAGGTGGTGGCGGCCCGCGAGGCCGTCCAGGCGCGCATCGACCGGTTCCTGTCGATCAACGGTGAGCGGTCGGTCGACAGCTACCACAAGGAGCTCGGCAACCTGATGTGGGAGTACTGCGGCATGGAGCGCACCGCCGAGGGCCTCCGCAAGGCCATCGACGGCATCCGCGAGCTCAAGCGCGACTTCTGGTCCAACCTCAAGGTGCTGGGCAGCGCCGACTCGCTCAACCAGAGCCTGGAGAAGGCCGGCCGCGTGGCCGACTTCCTCGAGCTCGGCGAGCTGATGTGCATCGACGCCCTCAACCGGCGCGAGTCCTGCGGCGGTCACTTCCGTGGCGAGTCGCAGACCGAGGACGGCGAGGCGCTGCGCATCGACGAGGAGTTCGCCTACGTCGCCGCGTGGGAGTTCGGCAAGGCCGACGAGAACGACCCCAACGAGCCGCAGAGCTCGATGGGCACCCCGGTCCTGCACAAGGAGGACCTCATCTACACCGCGATCGAGATGAAGCAGAGGTCCTACAAGTGAAGCTCACGCTCAAGATCTGGCGCCAGGCCGATGCACAGGCGACGGGCGAGATGCGCACCTACGAGCTCGACGGGGTCTCGGAGGACATGTCCTTCCTCGAGATGCTCGACGTCCTCAACGAGCAGCTCAACGCGAAGGGCGAGGAGCCGGTCGCGTTCGACTCGGACTGCCGGGAGGGCATCTGCGGCACGTGCGGCCTGATGATCAACGGCCAGGCCCACGGCCCGGAGGTCACCACCACCTGCCAGCTGCACATGCGCACCTTCTCCGACGGCGACGAGATCACCATCGAGCCGTGGCGCGCCGACGCGTTCCCGGTCGTCAAGGACCTCATCGTCGACCGTGGTGCGTTCGACCGGATCATCCAGTCCGGTGGCTTCATCTCCGCCAACACCGGCTCGGCCCCCGAGGCCAACTCGGTGCCGGTCCCCCGCGACAAGGCGCTGCGGTCGTTCAACATGGCGACGTGCATCGGCTGCGGGGCCTGCGTGGCCGCCTGCCCCAACGGCTCGGCCTCGCTGTTCATGGGCGCCAAGATCACCCACCTCGGCGAGCTCCCCCAGGGCCAGCCCGAGCGCGACACCCGGGTGGTCGACATGGTCGGCCAGCACGACCACGAGGGCTTCGGCGGGTGCACCAACATCGGTGAGTGCGCCGGTGCCTGCCCCAAGGAGATCCCGCTCGACGTGATCAGCCAGCTCAACAAGGACCTGCGCACCGCGCTCAAGCACGGTCACTGATCCTCCCGCTCCACTCCCCTGGCCCGTCCGGACTCGCGTCCCGGCGGGCCAGTGGCGTCTCCGGGCCCTCTCACGGTGCTCCCGCTCCTCCCCGCTCCCCCGGGGGCGGTGACTCAGCCACACGAGCCGGGGTCAGCGGGAGCGCGAGCGCAGCACCTTCGCACCCCACACGGCGAACACGCCGCCGAGGGCCAGGTTGGCGACGATCAGGACCGAGTGCGCGATCCAGTAGCCCGCGGGACGGTCCTCCCCGGCGGCGTGCGCGGCGTACAGGTTCTTGGTGAACATCCCCCACGTGACAAAGCTCCAGACGGCCACCAGGACCAGGAACACCCCGTGCTTGCGGGTCATCTGCATGCTCACTTCCTCCTCCGGGTGACGGCGACGAGCGCCAGCATGGTCGCGGCGCCGGCCGCGAAGGCCCCGGCGGGCCGTGTGACGCCCGGGGACGGGTCGGTGGCCCCGAGGGCGGGGCTGTGCTCGACCGCCTGCTGCAGGTCGATCTGCGGGCCCTCCACGTCGCCCACGCGCCAGGCCTCGCGCTCGCGCTGGGCCCGGGCGGCGGCCGTCGTGTGCGCCCACGCCGCGGAGAGCACCACGACGCGGGAGAAGTAGTTCATCCACACCACGAGGATCAGCGCGATGCCGAAGGCCTGCGCGGCGGGCTGCTGCTTGGTGCTGGCGAGCAGGTACGTCGAGAGCTGCTTGAGGACCTCGAAGGCCAGCGCGCCGAGCAGGGCACCGGACCACAGGGAACGCGTCGGCACGTTGGGCGCCGCCAGGACGCGGAAGAAGGCGAAGAACAGCAGCGAGCTGGTGGCGAGACCCAGCGCCAGGCCGATGATCCACACCACGGGCTCGACCCCCTCGCCCAGCTCGAGGAACTCCAGGATCGGGGCCGCCAGCTTGGTCGCGACCCCCGAGACGGCCACGCTGAGGAGCAGCACGGTGCCCAGCGTCACCAGGGCCAGGGTGTCGCGCAGCTTGCCCCAGACGAAGTTGGGCCGCTCCTTGTCCGGCTCCTCGAAGATCGCGACGAGCGCGGCCCGCATGCCCGACAGCCAGCCCAGTCCGGAGTAGAGCGCGACCAGCAGGCCGATGCTGACGATGCCCGGGACCGAGCCCTTGAGGGTGTCGATGCTCAGCTGGCCCTTGCCGTTGCCGATGATGCCGGGCAGCACGTCGTTGATCGCGGTGACCAGGTCGCGCTGGGCGTTGGGGTAGGCGCCGGAGATGAAGCCGACGACCGCGAAGGCGAGTGCGACGATGGGGAAGAAGGACAGGAACGCGAAGTACGTGACCGCCGCGGCCAGCGCGCTGCCGTTGACGCTGCCGTAGTGCTGGAAGGTGCGCACGAGGTGGTCCAGCACCGACCACCGCTCCCGGGCGGCCTCGATGCGGTGCTTGGCCGAGTCGACGAGTGACATGCGGGCTCCCGAGGTCAGGCGGTGGGATGCAGGGCGAACTCCCGCGTGGGCCGCCACCCCGCACCCTCGTCGTGGACGTAGAGCGAGAACGCGCCGGCCGTGAACTCGCACTCGAAGCCCGCGAGCTCGCAGAAGGCCCGGTCGAGCTGCGCGTCGTCGAGGTGGTGGGCGATGGTGACGTGCGGGTGGTACGGGAAGTGCAGGTCGACCTTCAGCGGTCCGCGGCGTACGGCGCTCGCGAGCTGCTCGCACTGCGAGATTCCCTCGGCGAGGGTCACGAAGACCACCGGCGACACCGGCCGGAAGGTGCCCGTCCCGCGCAGGTGGATGCGGAAGGCCTGCACCTCGCGGGCCGCCTCGTCGAGGTGCGCCTCGACCTCCGGCAGGGCGTCCGGACCGATCTCCACCGGGGGGATCAGCGTGATGTGGGTGGGGATCTGCGTCGCGGTCGTGTCGCCCACCGAGGTGCGGTAGTCCTGGAGCTGCGTCGCCCACGGGTCGGGGATAGCCACTGCCACGCCGATGGTCACCACGGCCCCGACCCTAACCGGTGGCCCGTTCGCGCCGGCACGGCCCCGCTTCATAGACTTCCCCGGTGACCGAGTCCTACCAGGCAGCCCTCGCCCGCAGCGCCGAGCTCGACAAGCTCCTCGACACCGAGCCCGGCTCGCTGCGGATGCTGACCGGCGACCGCCCGACCGGCGCCCTGCACATCGGGCACTACTTCGCCTCGATCCGCAACCGGGTCCGGCTCCAGCAGCGCGGTGCCGAGATCTGGCAGCTGGTCGCCGACTACCAGGTGATCACCGACCGCGAGGCCCTCGGGGACGTCGCCGGCAACGTGCGCGGCCTGATCATCGACAACATCGCCGCCGGCCTGGACCCCGAGCGGGCGACGATCTTCACGCACTCGTCGGTCCCGGCGCTCAACCAGCTGATGCTGCCCTTCCTGAGCCTGGTCAGCGTGGCCGAGCTGCAGCGCAACCCGACGGTCAAGGACGAGGCGGCCACCGCCGGCATCACCTCGATCGGCGGACTGCTGCTGACCTACCCGGTCCACCAGGCGGCCGACATCTTGTTCTGCAAGGCCAACGTCGTGCCGGTGGGTCGCGACCAGCTCCCCCACCTCGAGCAGACCCGGGTCATCGCCCGACGGTTCAACGACCGCTACGGCAGGACCTTCCCCGAGCCCGGCGCCCTGCTGTCCGAGGCCACCCTGATCCTGGGCACCGACGGCACCAAGATGAGCAAGTCCAAGGGCAACGTCATCGAGCTGCGGATGAGCGCCGACGAGACGGCGAAGAAGATCAAGGGCGCGAAGACCGACTCCGACCGGGTCATCACCTACGACCCCGAGGGCCGTCCCGAGGTGGCGAACCTGCTGCTCCTCATCTCGCTGTGCGAGGGCACCGCCCCCGAGGTGGTGGCCGAGGAGATCGGCGACGGCGGTGGCGGCGTGCTCAAGAACCGGCTCACCGAGGCGGTCAACACCGAGCTCGAGCCGCTGCGCGCCCGACGGGCCGAGCTGGAGAAGGACCCCGGCGTACGTCGCCGACATCCTGCGCCGCGGCAACGCGCGCGCCAACGAGGTCGCCGAGCAGACGCTGGACGAGGTCCGCGAGCGGATGGGCATGGTCTACACCTGAGCCCATGCGTGTGACCTCGGTCACGTGATGCTGGTCACGGCATGTGACTGCTGAGTAACCTGCCTGCCCATGACAGCCCGCGCTCTCGGAGCCCTCGTCGCGTCCCTGTCCGCCTCCCTCCTGGCCACGGCGCTCGTCGCCACCCCGGCCGCCTCGGCGGTGGACGAGCCACCACGCCCCGCCTTCTACGAGGCGCCGGCGACGCTGCCCGCCGCCAACGGGGCCGTCATCCGCTCCGAGAAGCTGGGCTTCCTGCTCGACCCGCTCGACGCCACCAGCCTGGTCCGCAACGCCACCCGGGTGCTCTACCGCACGACGAACCGCGCCGGCGAGGCCATCGCGGCCAGCGGCACCGTCCTGGTGCCCAACGCTCCGTGGATCGGCGTCGGGAGCCGCCCGGTGATCGGCTACGCCCCGGGCACCCAGGGGATGGCCGACCGGTGCGCCCCGTCGCGGCAGTTCTCGGAAGGGCTCGAGTACGAGGGCCTGGTCATGGAGGGCCTGCTCCAACGCGGCTACGCGATCGCGATGCCCGACTACGAGGGCCTGGGCACCGAGGGCGTGCACACCTACATGGACCGCGTCTCGCAGGGCCGGGCCACCCTCGACGCGGTACGCGCCGCGCAGCGGCTCACCGGCACCGGGCTCTCGTCCAGCAGCCCGGTCGGGCTCCAGGGCTACTCCCAGGGCGGCGGCGCCGCGGCCGCAGCGGTCGAGCTGGCGCCGGCCTACGCCCCCGACCTGCGGCTCAAGGGCGCGGCCGTCGGTGCCGTGCCGGCCGACCTGGACGCGGTGGCGCGCAACCTCGACGCCGGACCGTTCTCCGCCTTCGCCTTCTTCGCCCTCCGCGGCCTCTCGGCGAGCTACGACATCGACCTCGACCCGTACCTCAACGCCACCGGGCGCGCGACGATGGACGCCGTCGAGCAGGACTGCGTCTTCGACCTGCTCGACCACGCCTTCGTCCGCTCCGAGACGCTGAGCGCCGACGGCCGCCCGATGTCGGAGCTGATGGGACAGCAGCCCTTCCGCTCGGTGATCGCGGCGCAGCGCATCGGCACCACCAGGCCGACCGTGCCGGTCCTGGTCAGCCACTCGACCCTCGACGACACCATCCCCTACGCCGTCGGCAAGGCGATGGCCAGGTCGTGGTGCGGCAAGGGCGCCAACGTGCGCTTCTCGGCCAACGTGGCGCCCCTGCACGTCGGCGGCATCGTCCCGTTCGCCGCGGAGGCCCAGCTCTTCTGGGAGGCCCGGTTCTCCGGGCTCCCCCAGGTGAGCAACTGCTGGCTGCTGTGAGCCGCGGTCAGGCGGTCCAGGCGACGCTCTCGATGACGTGGTCGGCCCAGGGGTTGATGCCCACCAGCTCGCCCCGGCGCGAGATCAGCTCGACCACGTCGTGCGTACGCCGGTCGCGCAGCTGTCGCCGGCGCTCCGGCTCGGTGTCGTCGCGGTGTCCGTGCTCCTGCTGCTCGATCATCGAAGCCTCCCCAGGGTCTGGTCGTGCGGGCGGCCCGGGTCTCGGGCGGCGCCGTGGGACCATCCTCGGCCGGGAGTGCTAACGGACCGTTGAGCCCGTGTTACGGGCAGGTTCCGCTTTGGGTCGGCGCGCGTCGTCCGGCGTCACCGGCCGTTCACCGGGCGGTCAGGGACGGCCGCGGCGGTGCAGGGCGGCGGAGACCAGGAGCACCACGAGCCCGCCGAGGCTCAGCGCGACCCCCACCAGCGCGGGGGCGCGGTAGCCGGCCCCGGCCGCGATGACCAGGCCGCCCAGCCACGCGCCGAGGGCGTTGGCGACGTTGAGCGACGCGTGGTTCATCGCCGCGCCGAGGGTCTGGGCGTCCCCGGCCACGTCCATCAGGCGCAGCTGCAGGTTGACCACCAGCACCGAGCCCAGCGCGGTGATCAGGAAGACGACGGGCAGTGCGGCCCAGCCGTACGGCGCCAGCAGCCAGAAGATCAGCAGGGACAGCGCCATGCCGACCGAGCCGATGAGCAGCGAGCGGAAGATCGACCAGTCGGCCATCACCCCGGCCAGCCAGGTGCCCGCGACCATGCCGAGACCGAAGCCCAGCAGGAAGACCGGCACGGCCGCCTCGGACAGCCCGCCCACGTCGGTGACGGTGGGGGCGATGTAGGAGTAGACGGCGAACATGCCGCCGAAGCCGATGGCGCCGGCCAGCAGGGTCAGCCACACCTGCGGCAGCGTGAACGCCCGCAGCTCCCGGCGTCCCGAGGCGTCCTTGTCCCCGGCGACCGAGGGCACGTAGAGCGCGACGAGGGCCAGCGTGACCACCCCCAGCGCCGTCACCGCCCAGAACGCCGAGCGCCAGCCGAGGTGCTGGCCCATCCACGTCGCGGCCGGGACGCCGACCACGTTGGCCACGCTCAGCCCGAGCATCACCGACGCCACCGCACGACCCTTGCGGGCCGGGCTCGCGAGGCTCGCCACCACCAGCGACGCGACCCCGAAGTAGGCGCCGTGCGGCAGGCCCGCGGCGAAGCGGGCCGTCATCAGCGCGCCGTACGACGTCGCGAGCGCGCTCGCCGCGTTGCCGACCGCGAAGGCGGCCATCAGGGCCAGCAGCAGCGCCCGACGCGGCAGCCGGGCACCGAGGAAGGCCAGCACCGGGGCACCGACGACGACGCCGAGGGCGTAGGCGGAGATCACGTGGCCACCGGTCGGGATGGACACCCCGACGCCGGCGGCGATCTGGGGCAGCAGGCCCATCGTCACGAACTCGGTCGTGCCGATCGCGAAGCCGCCCATCGCCAGGGCGAGCACGGCGAGCGCGAGGTGAGGGCTCCGGACGGCGGGCGTGTGGTCGACGGGGGCGTCAGCGGTGGTCGTCATGGGTGGCACCTATCCTCCAAGGGCCCGTGGCGGCGACCTATTCCACGACGCGCCGCCGTACCCCCGTCCGGGTGCCACACCTCACAGAGCGCCCGTCGGGCGCTCCGCCCCACTGGGAGCCGGGGCGCGGCGCCGACGGCTGGGAGACGTTCCGTCCTGACGCGAGAGGGGCGGTGCCGGAGTCGGCACCGCCCCTCTCGTGAGCTCGCGTCAGAGCGTCGCGAGGGCCTCGTTGAGCGTGACCGACGGACGCATGACCTTCTCGGCCAGCGCGTCGTCGGGCTCGTAGTAGCCACCGATGTCGGCCGGCTCGCCCTGCACGGCGAGCAGCTCGTCGACGATCTTCTGCTCGTTGTCGCGCAGCGTCGTCGCGAGCGCGCCGAAGGCGGCCGCGAGGTCGGCGTCGTCCGTCTGCTTCGCCAGCTCCTCGGCCCAGTAGAGGCCGAGGTAGAAGTGCGAGCCCCGGTTGTCGATCGTGCCCAGCCGGCGGCCCGGCGAGCGGTCCTCGTTGAGGAACGTCTCGGTGGCCCGGTCCAGGGTCTCGCCCAGGATCCTGGCCCGCGGGTTGTCGTCGTAGCCCGCCAGGTGCTCGAGGCTCGCCGCCAGCGCGAAGAACTCACCGAGGCTGTCCCAGCGCAGGTAGTTCTCCTTGACGAGCTGCTGCACGTGCTTGGGCGCCGAGCCGCCGGCGCCGGTCTCGAAGAGGCCGCCGCCGTTCATCAGCGGGACGACCGAGAGCATCTTGGCGCTGGTGCCGAGCTCGAGGATCGGGAACAGGTCGGTGTTGTAGTCGCGCAGCACGTTGCCGGTCACCGAGATGGTGTCCTCGCCCTTGCGGATCCGCTCCAGGCTGTAGGCCGTCGCCTCCGCGGGCGTCATGATCTCGAGGGTCAGGCCCTCGGTGTCGTGCTCGGGGAGGTACGCCTCGACCTTGGCGATCAGGTTGGCGTCGTGGGCGCGACCCTCGTCGAGCCAGAAGATCGCCGGGACGCCGGTGGCGCGGGCGCGGGTGACGGCCAGCTTGACCCAGTCGCGGATCGGGTCGTCCTTGGTCTGGCAGGCACGCCAGATGTCGCCCGGCTCCACGTCGTGCGCGAGGAGCACGTCGCCGGCCGCGGTGCGGACCTCGACCGTGCCGGCCGCGGGGATCTCGAAGGTCTTGTCGTGGGAGCCGTACTCCTCGGCCGCCTTGGCCATCAGGCCGACGTTGGACACCGAGCCCATGGTCGAGGGGTCGAAGGCGCCGTGGGCACGGCAGTCGTCGAGGACGGTCTGGTAGACCGAGGCGTACGACGAGTCGGGGATCACCGCGAGGGTGTCCTGCTCGGCGCCGGCGGCGTTCCACATGTGGCCCGACGTGCGGATCATGGCCGGCATCGAGGCGTCGACGATGACGTCGGAGGGCACGTGCAGGTTGGTGATGCCCTTGTCGGAGTCGACCATCGCCAGGTCGGGACCGTCGGCGATGCCCTGGGCGACGGCCTTGCGGATGGCCTCGCCGTCGGGGAGCGTGTCGGCCGCGGCCAGCAGGGCGCCGAGGCCGTCGTTGGGGCTGATGCCTGCGGCGACCAGCTGCTCGCCGTACTGCTCGAAGAGGGTGGGGAAGAACGCCTGCACGACGTGGCCGAAGATGATCGGGTCCGAGACCTTCATCATCGTGGCCTTGAGGTGCACCGAGAACAGCACGTCCTCGGCCTTCGCGCGGGCGACCTGCTCGGTGAGGAAGCGGCGCAGCGCGGCGACGCGCATGACGGTGGCGTCGACGACCTCCCCGGCGAGAACGGGGATCGCCTCCTTGAGGACCGTCTCGGTGCCGTCCGCGGCGACGTGCACGACCGAGAGGGTGTCCTCGGCGTCGAGGACGACCGACCTCTCGTTGGAGCGGAAGTCGTCGGCCCCCATGGTGGCCACGTTGGTGCGGCTGTCGCTGCTCCAGGCGCCCATCGAGTGCGGGTGGGCCTTGGCGTAGTTCTTGACGCTCGCGGGGGCGCGGCGGTCCGAGTTGCCCTCGCGCAGGACCGGGTTGACCGCGGAGCCCTTGACCCTGTCGTAGCGGGCCCGGGCGTCCTTCTCCTCGTCGCTCTGCGGGTTCTCCGGGTAGTCGGGCAGGTCGTAGCCCTTGCCCTGCAGCTCGGTGACCGCGGCCTTGAGCTGCGGGATGGAGGCGGAGATGTTGGGCAGCTTGATGATGTTGGCCTCGGGCTTCGTGGCCAGCTCGCCGAGCTCGGCGAGGGCGTCGTCGAGGCGCTGCTCGTCGGTCAGCCGCTCGGGGAACTGGGCGATGATCCGCCCGGCCAGGGAGATGTCGCGGGTCTCCACCTCCACACCGGCCGTGCGCGCGTAGGCGGACACGATGGGCAGCAGGGAGTAGGTCGCCAGCATCGGCGCCTCGTCGGTGTGGGTGTAGATGATCTTGGCCATGGGTGCGACGGCTCCTGGTGTGGTCGACAGCGGTGATCGGGTTGATCGTCGGGAGGTACGACGATCAGGCAAACTAACTTGACGTCAAGATACCTGACCGCCCGGCCCGCCCAACCTTCGCACCCACCCCGTGCGGATCGCTAGAGTGAGGGGTGTTCCCACGGGGGTGGGCGCATCACTTCTCAGGAAGGCCTGGAGATGACCGAGATCGCCGAGGACACGCCCACCAGCGGACAGAAGTTCGCCGCCGAGATGCTGGGCACCTTCGTGCTGGTCTTCTTCGGTGTGGGCACAGCGCTGATCAGCGGCGGCGACTACGTCGCCACCGGCTTCGCCTTCGGGCTCAGCGTGGTCGTGATGGCCTACGCCCTGGGCCGCGTGTCCGGCGGGCACTTCAACCCCGCCATCACGGTCGGTGCCGCCTTCGGTGGGCGTCTCCCGTGGAGCGCCACCCCGATCTACGTCGGCGCCCAGCTGCTCGGCGGCCTGATCGCCGGAACCTTCCTGTTCGCCCTGCTGCACGGCTTCGACGGCTACACCGCCGAGGGCAACATCGGCGCCAACTCCTTCGGCGACCAGGGCAGCGGCTACGCCATGTGGGCGGCCTTCCTGCTCGAGATGCTGCTCACCGCCGTCTTCTTGTACGTCGTCCTGGGCGTCACCGACGCCCGCAACGAGTTCCAGGCGTTCATGGGTCCGCTGGCGATCGGCCTGGCCCTGGCGATGATCCACTTCGCCTCGATCGGCGCCACCGGCACGTCGGTCAACCCGGCCCGCTCGATCGGCGTGGGCGTCTTCGGCGGCACCGACGCGATCCTCCAGCTCTGGCTGTTCATCGTGGCTCCGCTCCTCGGGGCCACCCTGGCGGGACTCACCTATCCCCTGGTCTTCGGCCACGGCGCCGAGCCGGTCCCCGGCTCCGGGCTGTCCCTCGGCGGTGGCCGCAAGCAGCAGGGGATGTACGAGCCGCCCAGCGGCTACGAGCAGCAGTGGAACCAGGGCCAGCAGGGGATGTACGCCCCCTCGGCCGGCTACGAGCAGCAGTGGAACCAGGGGCAGCCCGCTCCCCCGGCCCAGCCCTGGGGAGGCCAGCCCGGACAGCCCGGCCAGGCGGCGCCGCCGCAGCAGTGGGGCCCGCCGGCCCCCCAGCAGCAGCCCGGGCAGTGGGGACAGCCGGCTCCCCAGCAGCCTCCGGCCCAGCAGCCTCCGATGCCGCAGCCTCCGGCCCCGCAGCCCCCGACACCGCAGGGCCAGCCCCAGCAGTGGGGCCAGCCGCTCCCCGACGACGACGAGGACGGCCGCACCCAGGTGCGTCGCCCCGACTGAGCCTCACCCGGTGGTGAAGTCCACCAGCTCGAGGTCGCCGGTCTGCCCCTCGCGGGCCACCAGGCCGACCCCGCGGGCGTAGAACGCCTCGCTGGTGACGCCCGGCTCGAGCGGGGAGCTGTCCTCGACCTGCACGAGCGCGTCGAAGACGCCGTACGACGTGCTGCGCTGCGCCTCGATGGACAGCACCCGCCGCTCGTCCTCGGCCACGCCGGGCGCGTGCTCCTGCACGAACCCGTCACCGACCCGAGGCGTCGCGGGCATCACCAGGCCAGCCTCGGCGCCGGACTCCCCGGCCTCCCACGTGCCCTCCTCGCCCAGGCGCCAGACGTTGCCGTCGCGGTCCTGGGCGTACCACTCGGTCGACCCCGCGCCGGGCCGTCCGCCGGTGCCGCGCTCGACCGTCTCCACCGCCGTGGCCTCGACGCCGGCCACCAGGGTGGTGCCGGACACCGACACCACGACCGTGCCCGCACCGGGGACCTCGTAGGTCCACCTGCTGCCCGGGGCCAGCGGGAACCACGGGTTGTCGACCCCGCCGACGAAGTCGGCCGGGTCCGGCCCGGGCGTGGGCACCACGAGGCCGTCGACCCCCGAGGGGGGCGCGGTCCGCGGCTCCCCGAAACCGCAGCCGGCCGCCAGGAGGCCGACCGACAGGAGGGCGGGTGCCAGCCGGGTGACGCGCGGCAGCAGCGCGGCCACGCGGCCACGTCGCAGGGCTCGGGAGGGGCCGTCGGGCATGGCGCCAGCATGCCCGACCGTCGGTCAGCCCTCTGGCCGCGGGGGGAGGCCGCGCTGCTAGCGTCAGGCGCGGAACCAGCCCCTCGTCGCACATCACAGGAGTCGTCGTGAGCACCACACCTCTCAAGGTCGCCGTCACCGGCGCCGCCGGCCAGATCGGCTACAGCCTGCTCTTCCGCCTCGCCAGCGGGTCACTGCTCGGCGACCGCCCGATCGAGCTGCGCCTGCTCGAGATCGAGCCCGCCCTCAAGACCCTGGAGGGCGTCGTGATGGAGCTCGACGACTGCGCCTTCCCGCAGCTCGCCGGCGTCCAGATCGGCCACGACCCGGAGAAGATCTTCGACGGGGTCAACCTCGCCCTGCTCGTCGGCGCCCGCCCCCGCGGCCCCGGCATGGAGCGCGGCGACCTGCTCGAGGCCAACGGTGCGATCTTCACCGCCCAGGGCAAGGCGCTCAACGCCGTCGCCGCCGACGACGTACGCATCGGGGTGACCGGCAACCCGGCCAACACCAACGCCCTCATCGCGATGACCAACGCCCCCGACATCCCGCAGGAGCGCTTCTCCGCGCTGACCCGCCTCGACCACAACCGCGCCATCTCGCAGCTCGCGGCCCGCACCGGTGCGCCGGTCACCGACATCAAGAAGATGACGATCTGGGGCAACCACTCGGCCACCCAGTACCCCGACCTGTTCCACGCGGAGGTCGGTGGCCGCAACGCCGCCGAGGCCGTGGGCGACCAGGCCTGGATCGAGAACGACTTCATCCCGACCGTCGCCAAGCGCGGCGCGGCCATCATCGAGGCCCGCGGCTCGTCCTCGGCCGCCTCGGCCGCCTCGGCCACCGTCGACGCCGCCCGCGACTGGCTGCTCGGCTCGGCCGAGGACGACTGGGTCTCCATGGCGGTCGTCTCCGACGGCTCCTACGACGTGCCCGAGGGCCTCATCTCCTCCTTCCCCGTCACCACCAGGGACGGCGACTGGGAGATCGTCCAGGGCCTCGAGATCGACGAGTTCTCCCGGGGCCGTATCGACGCCTCGACGGCCGAGCTGGCCGAGGAGCGCGACGCGGTCAAGGAGCTCGGGCTCATCTGATCCCCGCACGACCACGCGGCCGGCCGGGTCCTAGGGACCCGGCTGGTCGGGGATCGAGCCGGCGAGGAAGATCAGCGCCGCGCCGAGCGCCGCGAGCACGAGGACGTCGAGGGCCTTGAACCGTACGGCGAGCATGCCGGCGTCGCGGTTGGGCAGCGCCAGGCGGACCAGGCTCCCGAAGAGCAGTGCGCCGCCGAAGACGCGGATCCCCGTGCGCCACTCCCCCGTGACGACGATGCCCACGCCGACGGCGCAGACCGCCAGGACCAGCAGGTAGAAGGCACCCCCGATCGTCGAGGGGTAGCGCCGCTCCTCCTCCTCGGGGCCCGGCTCGGACCGGGCGCCGTCGACGAGCTCCTCGGCCGACACCGGGGGCACGCCCTCCGGCGGGGCGATGCGCGACTCGCGCGGGTCCTCGGCGTCGTCGGTCACCTCGGCCGGGCCTGCCCGGCCAGGGACGTGCCGGCCAGCGACTTCTCCGCCATGGCCACCACGTTGGTGAGCAGCATCGCCCGGGTCATCGGTCCCACGCCGCCCGGGTTGGGCGAGACCCACCCGGCCCTCTCCCACACGTCGTCGGCCACGTCGCCGGCGATCTTGCCGTCGACGCGGGAGACACCCACGTCGAGCACCGCGGCACCCGGCTTGACCATGTCTCCGGTGATGATCCCGGGGACACCGGCGGCGGCGACGACGATGTCGGCGTTGCGCACGTGGGCCGCCAGGTCGCGGGTGCCGGTGTGGCACAGGGTCACGGTCGCGTTCTCCGAGCGGCGGGTGAGCAGCAGCCCCATGGGGCGTCCCACGGTGAGGCCGCGACCGACCACCACGACCTCGGCGCCGGCGATCTCCACCCCGTGACGGCGCAGCAGCTCCAGGCAGCCGACCGGCGTGCAGGGCAGCGGGCCGTCCTCGCCGAGCACGAGGCGGCCGAGGTTCTCCGGGTGCAGGCCGTCGACGTCCTTGCGGGGGTCGACGCGCGACAGCAGCCGGAACTCGTCGAGCCCGGTCGGCTGCTGCACGATGAAGCCGGTCACCGCCGGGTCGGCGTTGAGCCGGTCGATCAGCTCCTCGACCTCCTCCTGCGTGGCGGAGGCGGGCAGGTCGTGGCGGAAGGACGCGATGCCGACCTTGGCGCAGTCCTTGTGCTTGGCCCCGACGTACCACGCGCTGCCGGGGTCGTCGCCGACCATGACGGTCGCCAGTCCGGGGGTGACGCCGCGCTCCTCCAGCGCGGTCACCCGCTCGGTCAGCTCGGCCATGATCGTGGCGAGGGTCGCGGTGCCGTCCAGCTTCTGTGCAGTCACGTGGTCATCCAATCAATCAGTGGAAGAAGTGCCGGGCCCCGGTGAGGTACATCGTGACGCCGGCCTTCTCGGCCGCCTCGATGACCTCGCCGTCGCGGACCGAGCCGCCGGGCTGGACGATCGCGGTCACCCCGGCGTCGATCAGCACCTGGGCGCCGTCGGCGAAGGGGAAGAACGCGTCGGAGGCCGCCACCGAGCCCGCGGCCCGGTCCCCGGCCCGCTCCACCGCCAGGCGGCAGGAGTCGACCCGGTTGACCTGGCCCATCCCGACACCGACCGAGGCGCCGTCGCGGGCCAGCAGGATGGCGTTGGACTTGACCGAGCGGCAGGCGCGCCAGGCGAAGGCGAGATCGGCGAGGAGCTCGGTGGAGGCCGCCTCACCCGTGGCCAGCGTCCACGAGGCGGGGTCGTCGCCGCCCCCCTCGACGTCGGCGTCGATCACGTCGCGCCGCTGGAGCAGCAGGCCGCCGGAGATGGCGCGCAGGTCGTGGCCGCCGCGTGCCAGCGGGGCCGCGGTGAGGATGCGGATGTTCTTCTTGGCGCTGAGCACCTCGATGGCGCCGTCCTCGTAGGCGGGGGCGACGACGACCTCGGTGAAGATCCCGGCGACCTGCTGGGCCATCGCCACCGACACCGGCACGTTGGTGGCGATCACCCCGCCGAAGGCGGAGACCGGGTCGCAGTCGTGGGCCCGGCGGTGGGCCTCGGCGACGTCGGCGCCCACGGCGATGCCGCACGGGTTGGCGTGCTTGATGATCGCCACCGCCGGCCGGTCGAAGTCGTACGCCGCCCGGCGGGCCGCGTCGGCGTCGACGTAGTTGTTGTAGGACATCTCCTTGCCGTGGTGCTGGGTCGCCTGGGCGAGCCCGGGGCCGCCGGGGAGGAAGCCGTCGGCGTAGAGCGCGGCCGACTGGTGCGGGTTCTCGCCGTAGCGCAGCACCGCCTGCTGGTCCCAGGTGGCGCCCATCCACGCCGGGAATCCCGAGCCCGCGGAGGTGTCGGTGAGCACGCTGCCCATCCAGCTCGCCACGTGCACGTCGTACGTCGCGGTGTGGACGAAGGCCTCGGCGGCCAGCGCCTTCCGCTCGGTGAGGGTGAAGCCGCCGGCGCCGACGGCGCGCAGGACGTCGTCGTACCGCTCGGGCGAGGTGACGATGGCGACGCTGGGGTGGTTCTTGGCCGCGGCCCGGACCATCGACGGGCCGCCGATGTCGATCTGCTCGACGCACTCGTCGGGCGAGGCGCCCGAGGCGACGGTCTCGGTGAACGGGTAGAGGTTGGAGACGACGAGGTCGAAGGGCTCGACCTCGAGCTCCGCGAGCTGCCGGACGTGGGACTCGAGGCGGCGGTCGGCGAGGATGCCGGCGTGCACGCGCGGGTGGAGCGTCTTGACGCGCCCGTCGAGGCACTCGGGGAAGCCGGTGAGGTCCTCGACCCGGGTGACGGGGAGACCGGCCGACTCGATGAGAGCCGCGGAGCCGCCCGTGGAGACGAGCTCGACACCCGCGTCGTGGAGCCCGCGCACCAGGGTCTCCAGGCCGGTCTTGTCGTAGACCGAGACGAGGGCACGGCGGACCGGGACCCGGTCCGGGACGGTGGCGGGGCTGGTCACGGGTTCGGACACGGGGACTCCTGAGGTCGAGCGGTGGAGGCGAGCACCCAGGCGGTCGATGCTCTGCGCGGTTCACTCCCCGGTGGTCGCCCACCTGCGCCAGTCGTGTGCCCCCAGAGTAGTGGAACCCGGCCCCGTCAGCCGAGCCGCACCCGACGCCCCTCGAGCGTCCAGCCGTCGCGTGCCATCCGTCCGACGGTGTCCACCAGCATGGTCCGCTCGGCGACCTTGATCCGCTCGTGGAGGCTCGCCGAGGTGTCGTCGTCGTCGACCGGCACCACCGTCTGGGCGATGATCGGGCCCGTGTCGACGCCGTCGTCGACGACGAAGAGGGTGGCGCCGGTGACCTTGACGCCGTACTCCAGCGCGTCGGCCGGGCCGGTCGTGCCGGGGAACGCCGGGCACAGGGCCGGGTGGGTGTTGACGACCCGGCCGGGGAACCGGGCGAGGAACTCCGTCCCGACGAGCTTCATGAAGCCCGCCAGCACGACCACGTCGGGCTCGAAGGCGGCCACCGTGTCGGCCAGCGCCCGGTCCCAGTGGTCGCGCGAGGTGAAGTGGCCGAGCCTCTTGACGAAGGTCGGGATGCCGGCCCGGTCGGCGCGGGCCAGGCCCTCGATGTCGTCGCGGTCGGCGCCCACGGCCACGATCCTCGCGCCGTACGACGCGTCGGCACACGCGTCGATCAGCGCCTGCAGGTTGGTGCCGGAGCCGGAGACGAGGACGACGAGGCGGGCGGTCACCCAGCGGAGTCTAGATCGGCCGGCGCGGCCGCGTGGCGGCGCTGCCACCAGGTCATCGCCAGCCCGCCGACCAGGCCGCCGACGCCGAACGCGGTGATCGCGTGCACCAGCACGTCGGGGACGAAGGGGCCGACGTGGCGCATCCGTCCCGGGCCCGCCGCTCCCCCGGCCACCGAGGCGAGCACGGCGAAGGCGACGCCCGCGACCATCCCGCCCCCGCAGCCCCGCAGCGCTCCGTGGTCCCACCGCAGCGTGGGCCGGCGGCGCTGCCACCAGGCCACCGCCAGCGCGGCGACGACGGGCGGCAGCGCGATGAGCGAGGCGACCCAGGCCGCGGTGGTGCCGGCCCCGGGCAGTGCCGCGAGCAGCGGCAGCAGGGGCAGCGGGCCCAGCACGACCAGGCCGGGCGAGACCATGGTGCCGCCGCCCACCGCGAAGCCGGGCCCGAGCAGGAACGAGCCGGAGAACAGCACGGCGTTGGGCGCCAGGCCGACGTTGACCAGGGAGTAGACGATCGCGTCGCCGGCGGAGAGGTGCAGCTGCGACATCATCGTGGCGGCGTCGCCGGCGCCGAGGAGCAGCGCGGCGACGAAGGCGAGGGCGGAGGCCGCGAGGAACCAGCCCAGCACCGACAGGGCGGCACCCACACCGTCGCGCACGACGGGCGGCGCCAGTGCGGCCCAGATGGCGGCGCGGCCCGAGCCGATCGCGATGGCGGGAGCCGCGACCACGAGCGTCAGGAGCAGGCTCCACCCCACGACGCGCGCCGTGGACGGGGCGGCGTCGACGGAGCCCGCGACCGACGCGACCACCACGGCCACGACGGCGTACCCGACGAAGAAGAGGGAGACCGCGGCCGGGACGACGAGGTCGCGCTCGCCGTCGGCGATGCGGTCGGCGTCCGGGCCGTGGCCGGACACGGCGTCCCCGACGCGGTGGCCGAGGCGCCACACCGCCCAGGCCGACATCGCGGTCACGCCGAGGGGCACGACGCCCACCGCCGCACCCTGCACGGTCACGCCGGACCCGTGGCCCATCAGCCACGCCAGGGCACCGATCCGCATGCCCGCGCTCGGGGTGCCGTGGGCGCCGGCGTCGGCGGTGAACCAGCCGATGACCCCGACCGCGGCCAGCACGAGCAGCGGTGCCAGCGCGGCCGCCACGCCCCCGAGAGAGGCGACCAGCGCGAGCGGTCGCTCGTGCCGCGCGCCGCCGGGACGCGTCGACGTACGAGCGGAGGTGCCCGCACCCGGGGCACGGGGAGGGAGCAAGGAGGTCATGGCCCAGCCATCATCACCCGGGCCCGGACGACGTCCGCGGAGGCCACGCCGGGTGTGCGTGATCGCCCTCCCCTCCCGTACCGTGGAGCGGCCATGAGGAGCCCTGATGCGTTCGACGCCTTCTACGCCGGCTCGCGCGACCGTCTGCTGCTCGAGACCTACGCGCTGACCGGTGACGTGCCGGCTGCTCGCACGGCGGTCCGCGACGCGTTCGCCGTCGCCTGGCAGCACTGGCGCACGGTGAGCCGCCTCGAGGACCAGGAGGGCTGGGTCCGTCCCCTGGCCCACGGTCGCGCGCAGCGCCGGCACACGGCCCGGCCCTGGCACCGGGAGAAGGGTCTGGACGACGAGGTCAGGGCCACCCTGGAGGCCCTCTCCACGCTGGGGACCCTGGAGCGCAAGGCGCTCGTGCTCACCACGCTCTCCCCGCTGCCCCTGGACGAGATCGCCCGGACCCTCGGCGTCCCACGCCGCGAGGCGGAGCGGGCGCTGCAGACCGGCACCGCCGGGTTCTCCGTGGCCCGCGAGGTGCCGAGCACGCACGTACGCCACCTCGTCGAGGACCTGCGCGGCCCGCTGGAGGGCGAGCGCTGGCCCCGGGCCACGATCGTGCGCCGCCAGGGCACCGCCCGCCGCCGGACCCACACCGTCCTGGCGGCCGGCATCGCCGTCGCCGCGCTGCTGGTGTCCGGCACGGTCGTCGCCTCGGGCGGCGCCGAGCCGAGCACCCTGGCCCGCGAGCCGAGCACGCCGGGCGTCACCACCAGGGCCCTTCAGGCGGCCCCCGAGCCGGTCCTCGACGAGGCGGCGCTGCTCGGCGACGACCAGCTGCGGCGCTACGGCCGCGGGCTCACCTGGCGCGAGCGGTCCACCTCCACCAACCTGGACGGCGACGGGCTCGTCGTCCCCTGCCAGCTCGAGCGCTTCGCCGACCCGGCCGGGACCGGTGCGCTGGTGCGCACCTTCGCGGGCTCCGAGCGCGTGGTGCGGACCACCAAGGTCAAGGGCAAGACCCGCAAGCGCCGCGTCCAGCAGGTCCGGTCCACGGTCACCGAGTTCGTCGAGCTCTCGTCCGACACCCGACGGTCCACGGCCGCCTTCGACACCGCCCTGCGCTGGTACGCCGAGTGCCAGGACCCGCGCACCCAGCTGCTGGCGACGCACCGCGTGGACCGGGTCGGTGACGCGGCCGTGGTGCTGTCGCTGCGCAGCTGGGGCCGGCGGCCCGGCGGGGTGAGCGTCGCGGTGGCCCGCACCGGCCGGGCTCTGGTCACCACCGTCGTGCGCTCGGACGGCAGCGGCCCCGACGCCCGCACGGCCGCCACCGGCCTGGCCGCGTCGGTCAACGCGCTGTGCGGCAGCCCCGGCACCGGGACGTGCGCCGGCCCGCCGCGGACCTCCAGCGTCTCGCCGTACCCGGTGGGCCGACCCGCCGGGATGCTGGCCGCCGTCGACCTCCCGCCGGTGACCCGCGCCGTCGGACCGTGGGTCGGCACCGACCCGGAGAAGGCCCGGACCAACTTCGCGTCCACCCGCTGCGACAACACCCGCTTCGACGCCGCGGGCCTCCAGCACAACCTGACCCGCACGTTCCTCTTCCCGGCCAACCGCAAGGTCGACACGTTCGGCCTCACCCAGACGGTCGCCACGATGGAGGAGCGGCGGGCCCGCCGGTTCGTCGACGAGGTCCGCGACCGGATCCGCCGCTGCGGCCGGGCCAACCTCGGCACCAGCGTCGAGGCCATCGTCCAGCGTGCGCGCGGCGACCGGGAGATCACCGTGTGGGACCTGGAGATCGAGATCTCCGACTCCCGCTCGGTGGAGTTCCTGATGGCGATCATGCGCGACGGCCGGGCCGTCTCCCAGCTCGGGTTCACCCCCGACGACGGGATGACGATGACCCGCGCCGACTTCACCGCCGTGGCCGACCGGGCCCTCGACCGGCTCAGCGACCTGCCCAGCGCTCGCTGAGCGGCGTACTCCCCCGGACGTCCGACGACCCGGCAGCGATCGCTACCGGGTCGTCGGACGAAGCTGTGCGGATCAGAGGGCCCGCAGGATCTCCCGCATGAGCTCGGCGGTCTCGGACGGCGTCTTGCCGACCTTGACCCCGGCGGCCTCGAGGGCCTCCTTCTTGGCCTGCGCGGTGCCGGAGGAGCCGGACACGATCGCGCCGGCGTGGCCCATCGTCTTGCCCTCGGGGGCGGTGAAGCCCGCGACGTAGCCGACGACCGGCTTGGTGACGTGGTCCTTGATGTAGGCCGCGGCCCGCTCCTCGGCGTCGCCACCGATCTCACCGATCATCACGATCGCCTTGGTGTCGGGGTCGTTCTCGAACGCCTCGAGGGCATCGATGTGGGTGGTGCCCACGATCGGGTCGCCACCGATGCCGATGGCGGTCGAGAAACCGAAGTCCTTGAGCTCGAACATCATCTGGTAGGTCAGCGTGCCCGACTTGGACACGAGACCGACCGGGCCCTTGCCCGCGATGGTGTGCGGCGTGATGCCGGCCAGCGACTCACCGGGCGTGATGATGCCCGGGCAGTTGGGACCGATCATCCGGGTGGCCTTGCCCTGCAGGTAGGACCACACCTCGGCGGTGTCCTGGACGGGCACACCCTCGGTGATGACCACGAGCAGGCCGATGCCGGCGTCGATGGCCTCGATGCAGGCGTCCTTGGTGAACGCCGGCGGCACGAAGACCACGCTGACGTCGGCACCGGTCTCGGCCATCGCCTCCTTGACGTTGCCGAAGACCGGGAGGTCCTTGCCGCCGAGCTCGACGGTGGTGCCGGCCTTGCGGGCGTTGACGCCTCCGACGATGTGGGAGCCGGCCTCGACCATGAGGGTGGTGTGCTTGGAGCCCATGCCACCGGTCATGCCCTGGACGATGATCTTGGAGTCCTTGTTCAGGTAGATGCTCATGTGTCTCTCCGTCCTCAGGCGTTCGCCAGCTCGGCGGCCTTGTCGGCCGCGCCGTCCATGGTGTCGACCAGGGTGACCAGCGGGTGGTCCAGCTCGTTGAGGATGCGGCGACCCTCCTCGACGTTGTTGCCGTCGAGGCGGACGACGAGGGGCTTGCTCTCCTCGTCGCCGAGGATCTCCAGCGCACCCTTGATGCCGTTGGCGACCTCGTCGCACGCGGTGATGCCGCCGAAGACGTTGACGAACACGCTCTTGACCTGCGGGTCGTTGATGATCACGTCGAGCCCGTCGGCCATCACCTGCGCGTTGGCGCCGCCACCGATGTCGAGGAAGTTGGCGGGCTTGACCCCACCGTGCGCCTCGCCGGCGTAGGCGACCACGTCGAGCGTGGACATGACCAGCCCGGCGCCGTTGCCGATGATGCCGACCTCGCCGTCGAGCTTGACGTAGTTGAGGCCCTTGTCCTTGGCCTTCGACTCGAGCGCGTCGGCCTCCTCGCGGATCTCGAAGGCCTGGTGGTCCTCGTGGCGGAACTCGGCGTTCTCGTCGAGCGAGACCTTGCCGTCGAGGGCCTCGAGCTTGTCGCCGGCGAGGCGGGCGAGGGGGTTGACCTCGACGAGCGTCGCGTCCTCCTCGACGAAGACGTTCCAGAGCTGCTGGATCATCGTGACGGCCTGCTCGAGGACGGGCTCGGGGAACGCCACCTCGGTGGCGATCTCGCGGGCCTTGGCCTCATCGACGCCCGCGCCCGGGTCGATGGCGATCTGCTTGACGGCGTCGGGGTTGGTCCTGGCGACCTCCTCGATCTCCACACCGCCCTCGACGCTGGCGATGCAGAGGTACGACCGGTTGGAACGGTCCAGCAGGAAGGAGAAGTAGTACTCCTCCTCGATCGACGCGCCGGGGACCACGAGCACCCGGTTGACCGGGAGCCCCTTGATCTCGAGGGCGAGGATCGCGCGGGCGGCCTCCTCGGCCTCCTCCGGCGACTTCGCGACCTTGACGCCGCCGGCCTTGCCGCGACCTCCGGCCTTCACCTGCGCCTTGACGACGACGACGCCACCGATCTCCTCCGCGGCCGCGCGAGCGTCCTCGGGGGTCTCCACGGTCTTGCCGAGGGCGCCTGCCACTCCGTGCTTGGCGAAGAGCTCCTTCGCCTGGTACTCCATCAAGTCCACGACGTACCCGTTCCTTCTCGTTGCGTAATAGTCCGGGATTTCCTCTCGGCACCCTAGACCTGTCGGCCGGGTCACATCGAGGTCGGGCGTCGTGGCCCTGCTCACGCCGCGGATACGTTGGCGACATGTCTTCGGTGATGTGGTTCCGACGCGACCTGCGGGTCCGCGACCAGCCCGCCCTGCGCGCAGCACTCGCCGAGGGACCCACGGTGGCACTCTTCGTCCTCGACCCGCGCCTGTGGGAGCGGGCCGGCGACCCCCGTCGGGCCTGGCTCGCCGGCACGCTGCGCGCGCTCGACGAGCGTCTCGGCGGCCGTCTCGTGATCCGCTACGGCGACCCGGTCGACGTCGTGCCGCACCTCGCCCGGGAGGTGGAGGCGGCCACCGTGCACGTCTCGGCCGAGACCACGCCGTACGGACGGCGGCGCGACGCGGCCGTCGAGAAGGCGCTGGGCGAGGTGACCCTGCAGGCCACCGGATCGCCGTACGCCGTGGGGCCCGGGCGCATCCTCAACGGCTCCGGCGGCCCCTACCAGGTGTTCACGCCCTTCGCGAAGGCCTGGCGCGCCCACGGCCGGGCCGAGCCGGCCCCGTCCCCGCGCGAGCCCGACCTGGTCTCCCTGGACTCCGACGAGCGGGCCACCACGCTGCTCGACGAGGCGGCCGACACCGGTCCGGAGGGATGCCGACGCCCGGCGAGGACGCCGCCTGGCGCCGGTGGCGGCACTTCCGCGACGACCTGCTCGCCGACTACGCCACCGACCGGGACCGGCCGGGCGTGGACGGCACCTCACGCCTCTCCCCCTACCTCCACCTGGGCGTCGTGCACCCGCGGTCCCTGCTCGCCGACCTCGGGGACGCCCGCGGCGAGGGCGCCCACACGTTCGAGACCGAGATCGCCTGGCGCGAGTTCTACGCCGACGTGCTCTGGCACCACCCGGACTCCGCGTGGGCCGACCTCAAGACGGGCCTGCAGGGCATGCGGTACGACGAGCCGGACGACGCGATCGAGGCCTGGCGGACCGGCACCACGGGCTTCCCGATCGTCGACGCCGGGATGCGCCAGCTGCTCCACGAGGGCTGGATGCACAACCGGGTGCGGATGATCACCGCCAGCTTCCTCACCAAGGACCTGCACGTGTGGTGGCCCGTCGGCGCGCGGCACTTCCTCGACCACCTCGTCGACGGGGACGTCGCCTCCAACAACCACGGCTGGCAGTGGGTCGCGGGCACGGGCACCGACGCGTCGCCGTACTTCCGCGTCTTCAACCCGATCACCCAGGGCACCAAGTTCGACCCCGACGGCGACTACGTCCGCCGGTGGGTCCCCGAGCTCGACCACCTGCCCGGTGCGCTCGCGCACGAGCCGTGGAAGTCCGACGTGGGCTACGAGAAGGACTACCCGCTGCGCATCGTCGACCACGCCGAGGAGCGCAAGGAGGCCCTCGAGCGCTACGACGCGGTACGCCGCTGAGGCCCGCTCAGGCGTCGGACCCGGAGTCCGCGAAGTACTCCGCGACCCAGCCGGTGATCTCGGTGGTCGGGGCACCCGGGGTGAAGACCTTGGCCACCCCCGCCTCGCGCAGCAGCGGGATGTCCTCGTCGGGGATGATCCCGCCGCCGAAGACCACGATGTCGTCGGCGTCGCGCTCGCGCAGCAGCTGGCCGAGCCGGGTGAAGAGCGTCATGTGGGCGCCGGAGAGCACGGAGAGGCCGATCAGGTCGGCGTCCTCCTGGATGGCGGTCTCGACGATCTGCTCGGGCGTCTGGTGCAGGCCCGTGTAGATGACCTCGTGGCCGGCGTCGCGCAGCGCACGGGCCACGATCTTGGCTCCCCGGTCGTGACCGTCGAGCCCGGGCTTCCCCACGACGATGCGAAGGCGGCGAGAGGGGATCGGCGTACTCATGGGCGAAGGCTAGCCCCGCGACGTGACCCACCCCACACGAGGTAGCCCGATCGAGCCATCTACCGTGAACCGCTGCGAGCACCCCCCGACTCGTCCACCATGGAGCCCGACGGAGATTTCGAGCGTCGTGACCCTTCCGTTACAGTCTGGGGCTGGTTCGCCTCCGCGCGACCCGCACTCCCCCCACCACACCCCCCGGCACCGGCAGATGAGGACGATCCATGGGCAACCACCGAGCGCAGCGCGGCGACCGCCGCAGCACCTCGGCAGCACCCGTCATCGACACGCCTGCAGCACCCGGCCGGCGCAGGGCCACCGCCCCGGCGCGCCGCAACCCGCTCCTCCGCGCCCTTCCCTCGGCACCGATCCTGCTGGGCGTCACCGCCCTGGCCGTCTCGGCCGGCGGCGCCCTCACCGCCTCGGACGCCGACCTCGCCGGTCAGGTCACCTCCGGCTCCAGCTCGCTGGCCGCCGCCGGCACCGCGGGCATCGCCCAGGTCGCCCCCGTCGCCAGCCGCGACGCCGTCGTCTCGCGTGACTCCCGCCGCGACGCCCGGGCCGACGCGGCCAACAAGGAGCTCGTCGAGGCCGCCGAGGCGCAGGCCGAGCAGCAGCACGCCGCCCTGCAGCAGTACGCACAGGCCGCCGAGAAGCAGTCCGCCAAGATCAAGGAGAACCAGTGGGTCCTGCCGCTGGACTCCTACCGCCTGACGGCGACCTTCGGCGCGTCGAGCTACCTGTGGTCCAGCGTCCACACCGGCCTCGACTTCTCCGCGCCCTCCGGCAGCCCGATCCACGCGGTCGCCAACGGCGTCGTGACCGAGACCGGCTACGACGGCTCCTACGGCAACAAGACGGTCATCACCCTCGACGACGGCACCGACCTGTGGTTCTGCCACCAGACGTCCTTCCTGGTCAGCGTCGGTGACACCGTGCGCGGCGGCGAGGTCATCGGCACCGTCGGCACCACCGGCAACTCCACCGGCCCGCACCTGCACCTCGAGGTGCGTCCCGGCGGCGGCGACCCGGTCAACCCCTTCACCGCGCTGCTCGAGCACGGCGTCACGCCCTGACCTGACCCGCTCCTCGCCCCGACCCGTCAACTGGCGGCGCGCGACAGCTCGGACGCCGACGCCCCGTGAACTGGCGGCGCGCGACAGCTCGGACGCCGACGCCCCGTCAACTGGCGGCGCGCGACAGCTCGGACGCCGGCGCCCCATCAACTGGCGGCGCGCGACAGCCCCGGCCCGGGCCAGGCGTCGTACCCCGCCAGTGACGCCGAGCCGTCGCGCAGGGTGGTGCCCCGAACCGTCAACTGGCGGCGCGCGACAGCCCCGGCCCCGGACCAGGCGTCGTACCCCGCCAGTTACACCGAACCGTCGCGCAGGGTGGTGCCCCGAACCGTCAACTGGCGGCGCGCGACAGCTCGGACGCCGGCGCCCCTCAACTGGCGGCGCGCGACAGCCCCGGCCCGGGCCAGGCGTCGTACCCCGCCAGTTACACCGAGCCCTCGCGCAGCGTGGTGCCCCGAACCGTCAACTGGCGGCGCGCGACAGCCCCGGCCCCGGATCAGGCGTCGTACCCCGCCAGTGACACCGAGCCGTCGCGCAGGGTGGTGCCCCGAACCGTCAACTGGCGGCGCCGCGACAGCGCCGGCCCCGGATCAGGCGTCGTACCCCGCCAGTTACGCCGAGCCCGGCACGGCACGGCTCCGGCACCGAACCGCGGCGCCGGGCAACCCCGGGCGACCCCGACGGCCCGGCTAGAGCTTCTCGACGGGCGCGTAGCGCAGCAGCAGCCGCTTGACGCCCTCGGACCCGAAGTCGATCGAGGCGACCGACTTGTCGCCGGCCCCCTCGAGCGTGACGACGGTGCCCATCCCGAACGAGTCGTGCAGCACCCGGTCGCCGGGATCCAGGGACGGGATCGCGCGCGCCGGCTTGGCCTTGGACATCGCGTCGGCGCGGGCGGCGGCGGAGGAGAAGTTGCGCCGCCCGGCGTCCGTCGGGGCACCGAGGCGGGCCGGCGAGTTGGCAGCCAGGTCGGGTCGGCCCCAGCGGGTCTGCGCCTGCGCCGTACGCCGCCAGTCGACCAGGTCGACCGGGAGCTCGTCGAGGAAGCGGCTGGCCGGGTTGTGCGCGGGGGCTCCCCACGCCGAGCGCACCATCGCGCGGGAGACGTAGAGCCGCTCACGGGCCCGGGTCACGCCGACGTAGGCGAGACGGCGCTCCTCCTCCAGCTCGGTCTGGTCGCCGAGCGAGCGCTGGTGCGGGAAGACGCCGTCCTCGAGGCCGGTCAGGAACACGACCGGGAACTCCAGGCCCTTGGCGGTGTGCAGGGTCATCAGGGTGACGACGCCGACGTCCTCGCCGTCGGGGGCGTCGGGGATCTGGTCGGCGTCGGCGACCAGGGCCACCCGCTCGAGGAAGTCGCCGAGCCCGACCGCCACGGTCCCGGCCTCGATGTCGGCCGGGTCGGCGCTGGGGCCGGGCTGCGGGTCGTCGGAGAACTCGCGGGCCACCGCCACGAGCTCGGCGAGGTTCTCCACCCGGGTGGCGTCCTGGGGGTCGTCGCTGGCCTCGAGCTCGGCGAGGTAGCCCGAGCGCTCGAGCACGGACTCGAGCACCACGTCCGGGCGCTCCCCCGCGTCGACCATCGACTGCAGCTCCTGGACGACGGCGACGAAGCCCTGGATGTTCTTGAGGCTGCGGGTCGCGAGCCCGGGCGCCTGGTCGGCACGGACGAGCGCGTCCCAGAAGGTGATCCGCTCCCGCTCGGCCAGCGCCTGCACGCAGGCCTCGGCCCGCTCGCCGATGCCGCGCTTGGGGGTGTTGAGGACCCGGCGCACGGAGATCTGGTCGGCGGTGTTGACCAGCATCCGCAGGTAGGCGAGCGCGTCGCGGACCTCGCGCCGCTCGTAGAAGCGCACCCCGCCGACCACCTTGTAGGGCTGGCCGGTGCGGATGAACACCTCCTCGAAGACGCGGGACTGCGCGTTGGTGCGGTAGAAGACGGCCACGTCGGAGGGCTTGTGCCCGTCGTCGACGAGGCGGTCGACCTCCTCGCTGACGAAGCGGGCCTCGTCGTGCTCGTCGTCGCCGACGTAGCCCACGATCCGCTCGCCGTCGCCCGCGTCGGACCACAGTCGCTTCTCCTTGCGGCTCGCGTTGTTGGAGATGACCGAGTTGGCCGCGGTGAGGATGGTCTGGGTGGAGCGGTAGTTCTGCTCGAGCATGATCGACACCGCGTCGGGGAAGTCCTGCTCGAAGTCCATGATGTTGCGGATGTTGGCCCCGCGGAACGCGTAGATCGACTGGTCGGCGTCGCCGACCACCATCAGCTCGCTGGGCTCCTCGCCCGGGGTGTCGCCGCGCTCGACGTCGTGGCCGCACAGCTGGTGGATCAGGGCGTACTGCGCGTGGTTGGTGTCCTGGTACTCGTCCACCAGCACGTGGCGGAACCGGCGGCGGTAGTTCTGCCGGATGTCGGGGAACGCCTGGAACAGGTGCACCGTCAGCATGATCAGGTCGTCGAAGTCGAGCGCGTTGGCCTCGCGCAGGCGTCGCTGGTAGGAGGCGTAGGCCTTCGCGTAGGCCTCCTCGAAGCCGTTGCGGGCGTCCTTGGCGGCCTCCTCGGGGTCGCGCAGCTCGTTCTTGTGGTTGCTCACCCAGTGCAGCACGGCGCCGGGCTGGTGGCGCTTGGGGTCGAGCTCGAGGTCCTTGAGCACCAGGGTCATCAGCCGCTTGGAGTCCGCGGCGTCGTAGATGGAGAAGTTGGACTTGAAGCCCAGCCCGCCGGTGTTGAGGGCGGTGATCTCCTTGCGCAGGATCCGCACGCAGGCGGAGTGGAAGGTGCTGACCCACATGATCCGGGCCCGCTTGCCGACCAGGTCCTCCACCCGCTCCTTCATCTCCGCGGCGGCCTTGTTGGTGAAGGTGATCGCCAGGATCGAGCCGGGGTGGGCCCTGCGCTCGGAGATGAGCCAGGCGATGCGCCGGGTGAGGACGCGGGTCTTGCCCGACCCGGCGCCGGCGACCACCAGCAGCGGGGCCCCGGCGTGCACCACGGCGGCGGCCTGGGGCTCGTTGAGCCCGGCCAGCAGCTCGTCGCGCGACGGGCCGCGGCGGGTGCTGCGCGGCTCCTCGGCGGGCGGGGCGGACTCGAAGCCGGGCAGCGGGAAGGGGATGCTCATCTCGTCCCCAACCCTACGTCCCGTCACGGACAGCGCACGGTCCGCACACCGGGACCGGTCCGGGACCGACGGGGGCGGTCGGGATCAGGCGGCGTGGGCGGGCGACCAGAAGATGGCCACCGCGATGTTGGCCACCGTCAGGAGCAGCAGGCCGGCCCACAGGCCCTGCGGGATGGTGGGCTTGCGCACGTTGGCCATGACCAGCACCAGGAGGGCCAGGGCGACGGTGAACTTGACCGCGATCTTCGCGTGGTCGACCTCCGTGTCGCCCGACTCCAGGACGCCGACCAGCAGCAGGCCGGTCACGAACGCCGTGCCGATCCCGTCACGCATGGCGGAGTTGACGGTCTTCTCGGGGTCGCGGGCCTGCACCAGCAGGCCGCCGAGGAGCGCGGCGAAGCCGAGCACGTGCACGAACAGCAGGACCAGCCGGAGGGTCTCCATGGCGGCAACCCTAGCGGCGCCGGACCTTCAGACCTTGCGCGGCCTGCGGGGTTCACGGGACGACGACGGGCATCTCAGACCCCCTCGAGGTCGGGCGTGGGGTCGTCGTAGATCGTGCAGCCCCGCGCGGAAGATCTTGTCGATCCCCCGGGGGCCCTCAGTCGTCGTACGTGTAGCCCCACTCCGCACAGTCGCGGGCGTAGAGGTCGGCGATGCGCTCGCGGGTGTCCGTGCCGTAGTAGTCGCGCCAGTGACCGGTGCTCAGCGACCGGTTGCGGTGCGGCAGGGGCACCTCCGGCAGCCCGATCTCCCGCTGGGCCCGGGCCACGTCGTCCGCGAGGGACTCGGTCCGGCCGACGAGGTCGACGCGACGTCCCGGCGCCACCAGGTAGTCGATCTGCGGCATGGCCAGCCGCGGGATCTCGGCGGTCCCGCGGAGGATGAACTCCTCGAAGCCGGAGAACTCCGCCACCCGGCGCCACATCTTGTTGCCGTCCTTCATGCCGCCCCGCTTGACCTGCGGCTTGCCGGACGCCGGCCCCCAGGCGTGGTTCCACTTGTCGATCATCGACCACCACGACACCATCCGGGACCACGGGTTGCGGACGATCCCGAACGACCAGTAGGTGGCCAGGTCCGGCTCGACCGCCAGGATGTCGCCGTACGGCGCGTGCCTGGTCATCCGCTGCTTGCGGACGTCCGGGACGTGCTCGCGCAGCATCTTGTCGATCGAGTCCCCACCGGTCTTCGGCACGTGGACGAACACGAACCGGTGACGGTCGGAGATCAGCACGCGCCGAGGTTAGCCGACGTCTCCGGCCGGCCCGGTGCGAGGATGACCGGCGTGATGGCGTTCCCCGACCACGGTTTCGTGCTGCTCGCGCTGCCCAAGACGGCCAGCACCACGCTGGAACGCGCCCTGGCCCCCTACGCCTCCCTGGTGATCGGCGGCCCGCCGGGCATGAAGCACGTCGGCGCCCGGGGCTTCGAGCGCACGATCGCGCCACGCCTGGCCTCCGACGGCCACGAACGGGACTCCTACGAGGTCGTCACGATGTTCCGCGACCCGGTCGGCTGGCTGGAGTCGTGGTGGCGCTACCGGGCACGGGACGGCCTGTCCCGGCGCAGCCCGCGGAAGTCCACGGCGGAGATCTCCTTCGAGGACTTCGCCCGCAGCTACATCGCGCGCGACGGTCGGGCCCCCACACCCTCGGGGCGTCCCGCACGCTTCCTGACCATCGACGGCGTCGTGGGCGTCGATCGACTGCTCGCCCTCGACCGGCCCGACGTGTGGCAGGACTACTTCGCCGCGCGGCTGGGTCGACCCCTGGAGTTCGAGCGCCGCAACGTCTCGAGCGCACCCGTGCGGGGGGAGCTCACGGCGTCGACCCGTGCGGCACTGGAGGACCACCTCGCCCCGGAGTACGCCGTGTGGGAGCGGCTGGCCGACGACGGGCAGTGGGTCGGCGCCCGGGGTACGCCGCTCGCGGTGCCGCAGTAGACACGCGGCCGATGCCCCCGCCTCACAGCAACCGGCGGTCCGACGCCCATCGTGAGAGCTCGTGGCGGCTCGAGAGCTGGAGCTTGCGCAGCGTCGAGGACATGTGGGTCTCCACGGTCTTGACCGAGATGAACAGCTCCTTGGCGACCTCCTTGTAGGCGTAGCCGCGGGCGATCAGGCGCATCACCTCGCGCTCGCGCTCGGTGAGCCGGTCGAGGTCCTCGTCGACCGCCGCCACGTCGATGGACCCGGCGAACGCGTCGAGCACGAAGCCGGCGAGCCGCGGGGAGAACACGGCGTCGCCGTCGGCCACCCGCGCGATCGCGTCGACGAGCTCGGGGCCGGTGATCGTCTTGGTGACGTAGCCCCGGGCGCCGCCGCGGATCGTGCCGATGACGTCCTCGGCCGCGTCGCTCACCGAGAGCGCGAGGTAGCGCGCCTGCGGGGACGGCGCCTGGCGCATCACCTCGACGCCGCCGCCACCCGGCAGGTGCACGTCCAGGAGCACCACGATCGGCTGGTGCTCGCGGATCGCGGCCACCGCCTCCGGGACGTCGGACGCCTCGGCGACCACGTCGACCTCGTCGGTGCCGGCCGCCGCGAGCTCGGCGCGGACACCGGCGCGGAACATCGCGTGGTCGTCGACGATCACGACGCTCACCGGGCGGACGGGGCGGGGGGACTCGGTCATGACTCTCCTGGTGCTGGCTGGGTGCGCAGGGGCATGTGCAGGCGGACCTCGGTGCCGGCACCGGGCGACGTACGGACCTCGGCCCGGCCGCCGTGGCGCGCCATCCGGTCCATGATGCTGCTGCGGAGGCCGTGGCGGTCGGCCGCCACGGCGTCGAGGTCGAAGCCGTCGCCGCGGTCGCGGACGAAGACCTCGACCGCGTCGGCGGTGACCTCGGCGTAGACGTCCACGCGCGCGACCCCGGCGTGCTTGGCGGCGTTGACGACGGCCTCGCGGGTGGCGTTGGCGACGGTGCGCACCGCCTCGGAGTCGGCACAGTCGCCGACCGTGACGACGTCGACCACCACCGGGTGCGTCTCCTCCACCGATGCGGCCAGGTCGCGCAGCGCCCCGGCCAGGGTGGCGTCGTCGGCGGCCTCGCCCTCGAAGAGCCAGGTGCGCAGGTCGCGCTCCTGGGCCCGGGCGAGCCGGGCGACCATGGTCGCGTCGCCGGAGTTCTTCTGGATCAGGGCCAGCGTCTGGAGCACCGAGTCGTGCAGGTGGGCCGCCATGTCGGCGCGCTCCTGCGTGCGGATCCGCTCCGCGCGCTCGGCGCCGAGGTCGTTGACCAGGCGCAGCACCCACGGACCGACGACCAGGGCGAGCCCGAGGATGCCGAGGAGCCCCGCCACCACGACCGGACCGGCGAAGCGGACCGAGCCGGTGGTGACGCCGAAGACGACGAGGGCCACGACGACGAGGCCGAGGCCGGTCGCGACCCGGGCGTACGCCGCCCAGCCGCCGTTGCCGAACACCGCGCGGAAGGGGTCGATGCGACCCGACGAGTCCAGCCACCGCTCCCGCTGGGCCTCGTCGGCCTGGCGCCACAGCAGCGCGATGCCGGCCACCCCGAGGACCACCGGCCAGAACAGCACCCCCTGGCCGAACACCGCCTCGAAGCCCAGGACGCCGCCGAAGAGCAGGGCGCCGAGGGCGATGGCCGGGCCGGCACTGGCCAACCGACCGACCCGGCCGGGACGCCGCCCGCCGCGGCGGGCACTGGCCAGCCCGGGGGCCTCGTCGGTGAAGCGGCTGTCGGCGGGCAGGAACACCCACAGCGCGGCGTACAGCAGGATGCCGAGGCCGTCGACGAGGGCGAGCACCGCGAACGCGACCCGCACCCACAGCACGTGCACGCCGAGGTGGCGCGCCAGGCCGGCCGCGACGCCGCCGGCCAGGGGGGCCGACGTGTCGCGGTAGGCACGGCGTACGGGCTGCTGGGTGCTCATCGTGTCACCATCGTCGCAGGCCAGGACGTCCCTTCCCATGAGGCACGACCCCGGCTCGACCCTGAGGTGCGACCCCGTAGGCACCAGCACGGACCAGGGTCCTCACCGATGGTCCGACGACGACCAAGCCCCCACGCTGGAGCCATGGACACCACCACTCCCCCACCGGACCCGACGCCGGACCCTCCGGAGTCCCCGGAACCGCCGCCGGCCGGAGGCCCGCGGGTGACCAGCGAGCAGGTGCGCGACCTCGGCCGGCTGCGTCGCTCGGTCGACGACCGCCGCGTCGCCGGCGTCGCCGGTGGCCTGGCCCGTCACCTGGACGTGGACCCGATCATCGTGCGCGTCGCGCTGGTGGTGCTGGTCTTCTTCGGCGGCTCCGGCCTGCTGCTCTACGCCGCGGCCTGGCTGCTCGTGCCCGAGGAGGGCACCACCGACCAGCCGCTCGGCCTCGACGAGCGCAGCCGCACGATCGCGCTGTTCGGCGCCGGAGTGCTGGCCGGGCTGGCCGCGCTGGGCGACTGGGCGGGAGCGTTCTGGTTCCCGTGGCCGGTCGTCGTGGTGGCGCTGCTGGTGCTGTGGTTCCTCAACCGCAACCAGCGGCGCGACGCCGTGGCGCCGGGCTTCTCGCCGACGTCCCCGGCTGCGGTCACGTCCCCCCACGCGGCGTACAGCGGCTCGACGTACCGCGGCTCGACCTACGCGGGCTTCACCCAGACCGGCCCGACCTACGAGCCCACGGCCTACGTCCGCCCCCGCAACCCCCGCAGGCGCGGCCCGATCCTCTTCTGGGCCACGCTGGCCCTCATCGCGATCGGCGTCGGCACCCTCGGCGTCATCGACGCCGCCGGCACCGACGTGCCCGACGCGGCCTACCCCGCCCTGGCCATGGCGATCACCGGCGTGATGCTCGTCCTGGGAGCCTTCTGGGGCCGCGCCGGTGGCCTGATCGTGGTCGGCCTGGTCGCCGCCGTCGCCACCCTGGGCGCCACGGCGTCCGGGGACTGGGAGGGCGCCAACCTCACCTACTCGCCCACCACCCCCGGTGAGGTGCGCGACGGCTACGACCTCGGGACCGGTGAGCTGACGCTGGACCTCTCCGGCGTCACGGACGTGGAGGCCCTCGACGGCCGGCGCATCTCGGTCGACGGTGGGGTGGGCGTGCTCGAGGTCGTCGTCCCGCCGGGCATGGACGTCACCGTGGACGCCTCGGCCGGAGTCGGCAACGTCGACGTCCTCGGGCAGGAGAGCGCCGGCGTCGACGTGCAGCAGGACGGCTTCGTCGACGGCGGCGGCACGGTGCCCGACCTGACCATCGAGGTGGACCTGGGCCTGGGCCAGGTCACCGTGCGCGAGCAGTGAGGACGAGACCATGAGCAACGACAGCATGAGCGACGACACCACGCGCGAGGCGAGCATCCACCACTACGAGCAGCAGCCACCGGTCCCCGGGCCCGACCACGGGACGTCCGGGCGGCACCCGGTCAACGTCGGGCACCTGGTGATGGGGGTCGCCCTCCTCGGCCTGACGACCATCTGGGCGCTCTTCGAGCTGGGCACCGTCGGCTCGGACGACCTGCGCTGGCTGATGCCGCTGCCCTGGCTCGCGGCCGGCGTGGCCGGTCTGCTCGCGGTCGTGCTGACCGGCCGCCGCCGTGGGGGCGCGACGTACTGACGTCAGGCCCGGGCGGCGAGCCGGTCGCCCAGGGCGCGCAGGGCGACCTCGGGGTGGTCGGTGATGATCCCGTCGACCCCGGCGTCCAGCAGTCCCCGCACCTCGCCGGCCATGTCGCCGTGGGCGTCGGGGGACGTGCCGATGCGCAGGTTGGTGGGCAGGAAGCGGTTCTCGGCCCGCACGGTCCACACGTGCACGGTGAGCCACGCCCGGTGGGCGTCGCGGACCAGGGAGGACGACTCCCCGATGGCGCCGTCCGCGTCGCGCGGCAGGACGAGTCCCTTGTGCGGACCGATGCCGTCGGCGTAGTCGTCGATCCACGCCAGTCCCTCGCGAGTGGCGAGGTCGCCGTACGTCGTGGGGTCGTTGGCGGCGGCCAGGTCGGCGGGCCTGCGGTGGTCGGCCTCGAGGAGCTGGACCACGGGCAGCCGGGTCCGACCGGCCAGCCGGCGCAGGACGGTGGTCTCGAAGGACATCAGGGTGACCCGGGCCCACGGGTGGTCGAGCCCGTGGCGGGCGAGGTCGGCCAGCAGCGGCCGGTCCAGCGGGAGGCCGATCGCGTCGAAGTGGGCGGCGTGCTTGAGCTCGACCATCACGCCGACGGTGCGCCCGCGGCGTACCGACTCGGCACCGACCATGGCGAGCACCTCGGTGAAGGTCGGCACCCCCTCGACGCCGTCCCAGGCGGTGTTGGACGAGCGCGTCGCCGGCATCCGCTCACGCGCCGAGAGGGTCTTGAGCTCGGCGAGGGTGAGGTCCTCGACGAACCAGCCGGTCGCCTCGACCCCGTCGACCGTGCGGGTGGTGCGCAGGTGCGCCAGCTCGGGGTGGTCGGCCACGTCGGTGGTGCGGCTGATCTCCGCGTCGTGTCGCGCCACGAGCACGCCGTCGCGGGTGATGACCAGGTCGAGCTCGATGTCGTCGACGCCCATCCGGATCGCGGTCCGGTAGGCGTCCAGGGTGTGCTCGGGCCGATGGCCGCTGGCTCCCCGGTGGGCCACGACCGCCGGGGTCAGCACGAGGCTGGGGGTCCGGTCGAGGACGGACCCGGTCGTGCTCAGCACGGTCATGGCGCCACCGTCCGGGCCGGACGAGGCGGCGGTGGGACCACCGCACGACCTCAGGGTGAATGCCACATGATGGTCGGGTGACGCTGCCGAGCTTTCCGCGCCTGGAGTCCCTGCCCGTGCTCGACCACCTCGACCTCGTCGCCCCTCCCGTGGCCGCCGCCCTGGGCTCCTGGTCCGCGGCGGGGCGGGCGGCCGTGGTCGAGATCGACCCGGACCTCGCCGACACGGCAGCCATGTCGGCGCAGTACGACCTGCCGCTGGCCGCGTCGGGCAACTGCGTGGTCGTCTCGGGGCGTCGTACGGGTGAGGAGCGCACCGCCGCGTGCGTGGTCCGCGCCGACACCCGGGCCGACGTCAACACCGTGGTGCGGCGGCTGCTGGACGTCCGCAAGGCGACCTTCCTGCCGATGGACCGCGCCGTCGAGGAGTCCGGGATGGAGTACGGCGGCATCACCCCGGTCGGGTTGCCCAGCCCCTGGCGGGTGCTCGTCGACGAGCGGCTGCTGGGCGAGCCGGTGGTCATTCTCGGCTCCGGCGTGCGCCGCTCCAAGCTGCTCGTCCCCGGCAGCGCCCTCGCGGACCTCCCCGGCGCCGAGGTCGTGCCCGACCTGGGGAGGTGAGGGCGACGCATGGTGACCGGGGCACCGGGTACGGGCCGGGGCGTCCCTGTTCGCACGAACGAAGGAACGTCATGACTCGCAACACCCTCTCCCGCTCGCTGCACGACATCGGTCTCTCCGCCTGGTTCGGCGGCACGCTGGCCAACGCGGTCGCGCTCAACCCGGCCGCGGCCCAGGCCGACTCGGCCCGTGGCACCGGCGCGGTCGCCAACGTCGGCTGGGACCGGTGGACCCCCGTCAACGCGGCCGCCATCGGGCTGCACCTCGCCGGGAGCCTCGGCCAGCTGGCCGGCAACAAGGCGCGGCTGGCCGGGCAGCCGGGCGTCGCCTCGATGGCCGCGGTGAAGACCGGGCTGACCGTCGCCGCCCTGGGGGTCACGGCGTACAGCCGCGTCCTCGGGCGTCGCGTGTCCGAGCAGACCGAGGTGCCGGCCGCGTCCGGGACCCAGCCGGAGACCCACACGCCGACGGACGTGGCTCGCGCCCAGCAGCAGCTCACGGCACTGCAGTGGGCCGTCCCCGCCCTCACCGGCGCACTCGTCGCCGTCAGCGCCTTCGCCGGCGAGCAGCAGCGCCCCTCCGGCGTCCTGGACGGACTGGTCGCTCGCACCAGGCTCCGGTGAGCAGGGCCCGGCTGGTCGCCGCCCACGTGCCCCGCGACCCCGAGGGCGTGGTGCTCGTGCTCCACGGAGGCGCCAGCCGGGCCGAGCACGCCACGGTCAGCCCCGCCCAGCTGTCCGTGCTCCGGATGGTGCCGGTCGCGGGACGCATCGCCCGCGCCGGTCGCCGCCGGCTGGCGGTCTACCGACTGCTCAACTCGCACCGCGGCTGGGACTCCACGACCACCCCGGTGATGGACGTCGCCCGTGCGCTCGGAGAGGTGGAGGAGTCGCTCGGCTCCCTGCCGGCGGCCCTGGTCGGGCACTCGCTGGGCGGCCGGGCGGCGCTGCTCGCCGCCGACCGGCCCGGCGTACGGACCGTGGTCGCCCTCAACCCGTGGGTCTACCCCAGCGACGGCGTCGACCTGCCCGGCCGCCGGGTCCTGGTGGTGCACGGCACCGACGACCGGGTCGCCTCGCCGCAGCGGTCCGACGCGGTCGCCCGGCGGCTCTCCGCCACGGCCCGCGTCGGCTACGTCACCGTGCCGGGCGGACGCCACGCGATGCTGCGCCACGGCCGCACGTTCGAGCGGTACGCCGCGGAGTTCGTGACCGCCACCCTGCTGGGCACCGAGCCGACCTCACCGGCCATCGCGGCGGTGCTCGCCGGGGAGGACTTCACCCAGGTGTAGGGCGCCGGGGGCGGCCGAAAAGGATTAGTCCGGACGGACCCCGCGAACGTAGGTTGGCGCGAGTGCGTGAACTCCCTGTCCCCGACCCCGGCATCGCGGATCACCGCTCGCCGCGGCTCTTCTTGTGGTGGCTCGCGAAGGGCCAGCGACGCACCCTCGTGGGAGGCATGGTCTTCGGCATCGTCTGGATGTCCTGCCAGGCCGTGCTGCCCGCCGTGCTCGGCGTCGCCATCGACCGCGGCGTCGCCGCCAAGGACCAGCAGCAGCTGGTCCTGTGGGCGGGCGTCATGCTGGCCATCGGCCTGCTGCAGGCCTTCACCGGGATCATGCGACACCGCTTCGCGGTCACCAACTGGCTCACCGCGTCGTACCGCGTCGTCCAGCTCGTCACCCGGCAGACGGTGCGCCTCGGCGGGGCCCTGCCGCGCAAGGTGAGCACCGGCGAGGTCATCGCCATCGGCACCAGCGACCTCGACCACGTCGGCAACGTGATGGACGTGACCGCCCGCTTCGCCGGCGCGATCGTGTCCTTCCTGCTGGTGTCCGGGATCCTGCTGAGCACCTCGGTCCAGCTCGGCCTCGTGGTCCTCATCGGCGTCCCGCTGCTGATGCTCCTCCTGGGCCCGCTGCTCAAGCCGCTCCAGGCCCGCAGCGCACAGGAGCGCCAGATGCGCAGCGAGCTGTCCAACACCGGCACCGACATCGTCGGCGGCCTCCGGGTGCTGCGCGGCATCGGTGGCGAGCAGGTCTTCCTCGCCCGCTACCGCCGCGAGTCGCAGGCCACCCGCACCGCGGCGGTCAACGTCGCCAAGCTGCAGTCGGTGCTCGACGCCCTGCAGGTCTTCCTGCCCGGCACCTTCGTGGTGCTCGTGGTCTGGCTGGGCGCCCGGTCGGCGGTCTCCGGCGACATCTCCGCCGGCGAGCTGGTCGCGTTCTACGGTTACGCGGCGTTCCTGATGCTCCCGCTCCGCACGGCCACCGAGTTCGCCAACAAGCTGATCCGCGGCCTCGTCTCGTCCCGGCGGATCTGCCGGGTGCTGGCGCTCGAGCCCGACCTGGTCGAGCCCGCCTCCCCCGCCGACGCGCCGCCGTCCGGCGCCGGGCTGTACGACGCCCGCACCGGGCTGCGGGTCCGTCCCGGCCTGCTCACCGCCATCGTGTGCGAGCGTCCCGACGACTCGGCGCTGCTGGCCGACCGCCTCGGGCTGGCCGCCCCCGAGCCCGACGACGACGTCACCTGGGGCGGCACCCCCCTCACCTCGCTGCGCCAGCTGGACGTCCGCGAGCGCATCCTCGTCTCCGACACCGGGGCGGCCCTCTTCGCCGGGCGGCTCGGCGACCGCCTCGACGAGCGCGGCGGCGGCGACGTCCGGCGGGCCGTCCACACCGCCTCGGCCGAGGACATCCTCGACGCGCTCCCCGACGGCCTCGACTCGGTCGTCACCGAGCGCGGGCGCAGCTTCTCCGGCGGCCAGCGCCAGCGCCTGGTGCTGGCGCGCGCGCTCGCCGCCGACCCGGAGGTGCTGGTGCTGGTCGAGCCGACCAGCGCGGTCGACGCGCACACGGAGGCGCGGATCGCGTCCCGCCTGCGCGAGCACCGGTCCGGTCGCACCACCGTGGTCACCACGGTGAGCCCGCTGCTGCTCGACGCCGTCGACGAGGTCGCCTTCCTGGTGGACGGCCGGGTCGCGGCCGTGGGCGCGCACGCCGACCTGCTGGACACCGACCCCGCCTACCGCGCGGTCGTGGTGCGCGACGTGGAGGTGGCGGCGACGTGAGCGTGACGACTCGACTCCCCGTCGCCGACGGCCGGGAGGTGCGCCACTACGTCGCCCAGGTCGCCCAGCGGCACCCGCGACTGCTCTGGTCGGCGCTGGCCCTGCACGTGCTCGCCGCGCTCTCCGCGTTGGCCGCACCGCGGCTGCTGGGCGACCTGGTCCAGTCGGTCGAGGACGGCACCACGGTCGACCACGTCGACCGGATCGCCATCCTGCTGGCGGTCTTCCTCCTCGCCCAGTCGGTGCTGACCCGCTACGCCCGCTACCGCTCCCAGGTGATGGGCGAGCTGGTGCTGGCCGAGCTGCGCGAGGACTTCGTCAAGAACACCCTGGCCCTGCCGGTCGGCACCGTCGAGGCGGCCGGCTCCGGCGACCTCCTGACCCGCACCAGCAGCGACATCGACCGGCTCGGCTGGTCGGTGCGCTGGGCCCTGCCCGAGTGGACGATCGCGGTCGTCACCGCGGTGCTGACCTTCGCCGCCGCGCTCAGCGTCGGCTGGTGGGTGTTCCTCCCCTGCCTGCTCGCGCTCCCGCCGCTGGTCGTCGGCCTGCGGTGGTACCTCGCCCGCGCCAAGGACGGCTACCTGCGGGAGACGGCGTCGTACTCCCAGATCACCACCACCCTCTCGGAGACCGTCGAGGGCGCCCGCACCGTGGAGGCGCTCGGCCTCGGGCGCCGCCGGGTGGAGACCGGGGACGCCGACTGCGCCACGTCGTACGACGCCGAGAAGTACACGCTGCGGCTGCGCACCGTGTTCTTCCCCAGCATGGAGCTGGCCTACCTCCTGCCGGTGGTGGGCACGCTGCTCTTCGGCGGCTGGCTCTACACCCAGGGCTCGGTCTCGCTGGCCGAGGTGACCACCGCGACCCTCTACGTGCAGATGCTCATCGACCCGGTCGACCGGCTGGTCTCGATCCTCGACGAGCTCCAGCTCGGCGCCGCGTCACTCGCCCGCCTGCTCGGCGTCGCCCACGTGCCCGACGACCGATCGGTCTCGGGGGCCCGGCCGGTGAGCGAGAAGCTCGAGGCGCAGGACGTGCGCTTCTCGTACGTCGAGGGGCGCGACGTCCTGCACGGCGTCGACCTCGACGTGGGGGTCGGCGAGCGGATCGCCATGGTCGGCCCGTCCGGCGCCGGGAAGTCGACGCTGGGCCGGCTCCTCGCCGGCATCCACCCGCCGCGCACCGGGCAGGTGACGGTCGGCGACGTCGGCCTGGTCGAGCTGCCGCTGGACGAGCTGCGCGGGCACGTGGCGCTGGTGACCCAGGAGCACCACGTCTTCGTGGGCACGCTCCGGGAGAACCTGGTGCTGGCCCGTCCGGGGGCCTCGGACGACGCGGTCCGCTCGGCGCTGGACGCCGTGGACGCCCTGGAGTGGGTCGACGCCCTGCCGTCGGGCCTGGACACCGTGGTCGGCTCCGGGGGCCGCGCGCTCACCGCCGCGCAGGCCCAGCAGGTCGCCCTGGGCCGACTGGTGCTCGCCGACCCGCACACGCTGGTCCTCGACGAGGCGACCTCGCTCATCGACCCGCGCGCCGCCCGGCACCTCGAGCGCTCGCTGGCGGCCGTGCTCGACGGGCGCACCGTCATCGCGATCGCGCACCGGCTCTTCTCCGCCCACGACGCCGACCGGGTGGCCGTGGTGGAGGATGGCGTCATCTCGGAGTTCGGCTCGCACGACGAGCTGGTCGCCGCCGGCGGCTCCTACGCCGCGCTGTGGGAGTCCTGGCACGGGAAGGGGTGAGCGTGGACGCCGAACCGATCACCCCGCTCGCGCCGCGGCCCACCGGCCGCACGGTCTTCACCCAGCGGTGGTCGGAGCTGGCGTTCCTGCACTGGGCGGTGCCGCCGGAGCGGGTGCGGGCCCACCTGCCGGCCGGCACCCGGCCGGACACCCTGGACGGGTCGACGTACGTCGGGCTGATCCCGTTCTGGATGCAGGGCATCGGCTTCCTCGGCGGCCCGGGCCTGCCGTACGTCGGGTCGTTCCACGAGACCAACGTGCGGCTCTACTCCGTCGACGAGCAGGGCCGCCGGGGCGTGGTGTTCGTCAGCCTGGACGCGTCGCGGCTCGCGCCGGTGCTCGCCGCCCGGTGGGGTCCGCGGCTGCCCTACCTGTGGTCGCAGATGGACCGCCGGCGCTCGGGCACGCGGCTCACCTACACCTGCCGGCGCCGGTGGCCGGGGCCGCGGGGCACCCGGTCGAGGATCGCCGTGAGCGTCGGCGAGCGCTTCGAGGCCGGGCCGCTGGAGCACTTCCTCACCGCCCGTTGGGGGCTCCACCTGGCCGACCGCGCCGGACGCACGCGCTACTGGCCCAACGAGCACCCGACCTGGCCGCTGCACCGGGCCGTCGTGGAGGAGCTCGACGACGAGCTGCTGGCGGTGGCGGGGTTCGCCGACCTCGCCGCCCGGGCGCCGGACCACGTGATGTTCTCGCCGGGCGTCGACGTGGTCTTCGGTCCCCGGACGCGGCGCTGACGCTCGGGCACGATCTCCTTGCGATTGTGACAGTAACGGTGTCACAGTTGGACCCATGAAGCTCTCCATGCCGCTCATGTACGCCGGGAACCCGCGCGAGGCCGCCGACCAGGTCGGCGCGCTCGAGAAGGCGGGCCTCGACACCGTCTGGGTGGCGGAGGCCTACGGCTTCGACTCCCCCACGCTGATGGGCTACCTCGCGGCCAAGACCGAGACGATCGAGATCGGCGCGGCGATCCTCAACATCTACTCGCGTACCCCCGGCGCGCTGCTGCAGACCGCGGCCGGCCTCGACAACGTGTCCGGCGGTCGCGCCATCCTCGGCCTCGGGGCGAGCGGCCCGCAGGTGATCGAGGGCTTCCACGGGGTCCCCTACTCCAAGCCGCTGGGCCGCACCGCCGAGGTCATCGACATCGTGCGCCGCGGCCTCAAGCGCGAGCCGCTGACCAACGACGGGATCATCAAGCTGCCGCTCACCAAGGAGGACGGCGCGATCACCGGCCTCGGCAAGCCGCTGAAGATCCTCACCCACCCCGACCGCGACACCATCCCGATCTACATCGCCGGCCTCGGCCCCAAGAGCGTCGAGCAGGCCGCCGAGATCGCCGACGGCTGGATCCCGATCCTGTTCCACCCCGAGAAGGCGCACCTCGTCTGGGGCGACTCCCTCGAGGCCGGCCGGGCGAAGCGCTCCGCCGACCTGGCCCCGCTGGAGATCAACGCCGGCGGCCTGGTCGCGATCGGCGAGGGCCCCGAGACCAAGGCGCTGCTCGACCTGGCCCGCCCGACCTTCGCGCTGTACGTCGGGGGGATGGGCGCGCGGGGCAAGAACTTCTACAACGACGTCGCCCGCTCCTACGGCTACGAGAAGGAGGCCGCGGAGATCCAGGACCTCTACCTCTCGGGCAAGAAGAAGGAGGCCGAGGCGCTGATCCCCACCGACTGGCTGGAGGCGGCCAACCTCGTCGGCCCCGCGTCGTACGTCCAGGAGCGGATCGCGGCCTTCCGCGAGGCGGGGGTCACCAACCTCTCCCTCACGCCGGCCAGCGACGACCCGGCCGCCACCATCGCGCAGGTGAAGGAGTGGGTGTCGTGATGCCCGAGCGTCCGTCGATCCTCGAGCAGGAGCACGAGGACTTCCGCGCCACCGCGCGCGCGTTCATGGAGCGCGAGGTCGCGCCGTACCACGAGAAGTGGGAGGCCGACGGCGTCGTGGACCGCGACGTGTGGCGCAAGGCGGGCGACGCCGGGCTGCTGTGCTTCGACGTGGAGGAGGCGTACGGCGGGCCGGGGATCAGCGACTTCCGCTACAACATGGTGCTGGCCGAGGAGGCCGCCCGGGTCGGGGCGTCGGGGCCGGGCTTCGCCGTGCACACCGACATCATCGTCCCCTACATCTCCTCACTCGGGACCGAGGAGCAGAAGCAGCGCTGGCTGCCCGGGCTCGTCTCCGGCGAGCTGATCTCGGCGATCGCGATGACCGAGCCGGGCGCCGGCTCCGACCTGCAGGGCATCCGCACGACGGCCGTCGACGCGGGCGACCACTACGTGCTCAACGGGTCCAAGACCTTCATCAGCAACGGGATCCTGTCCGACCTGGTGATCGTGGTGTGCCGGACCGATCCCGACGCCGGCCACCAGGGCATCAGCCTGCTGGTGGTCGAGCGCGACATGGAGGGCTTCGAGCGCGGGCGCAACCTCGACAAGATGGGGCTGCACGCCCAGGACACCGCCGAGCTGTCGTTCACCGACGTGCACGTGCCCAAGTCCAACCTGCTCGGCGCTCCGGGCTCGGGGTTCGTCTCGCTGATGGAGAACCTCCCCCAGGAGCGCATCTCCATCGCCTGCATCGCGGTGGCCGCGGTCGAGCACGTCCTGGAGCTCTGCCTGGCCTACGCCCAGGAGCGCCAGGCCTTCGGCAGGCCGATCGGGACGTTCCAGCACAACCGGTTCGTGCTGGCCGAGATGGCCACCGAGGCCCACATCGCCCGCGTCTTCGTCAACGACTGCGTGCTGCGGCTCAACGCCGGCACCGTCGACACCTCGCTGGCCTCCATGGCGAAGTGGTGGACGACCGAGCTGCAGAAGCGGGTCGTGGACGCCGGCGTGCAGCTGCACGGCGGCTACGGCTACATGAACGAGTACCCGATCTCCAAGGCCTACACCGACTCCCGGATCCAGACGATCTACGGCGGCACCACCGAGATCCAGAAGGAGATCATCGGCCGGATGCTCGGCCTCTGACGGCGGGCCGCTCGCTCAGAGCGGCTCGTCGGCCGGCACGATCGACGTGACGACCACGGTCCCGTCGTCGTCCCCCACCACCAGCCGACTGCCGGCGAGGCCCCGCAGGCACTCGCGGACGGTGTCGAGCTCGAGGCCGGTGTCGGTGGCGATGTCCGCCTCGGTGACCGGCACCGGGTCCTTCCACTCGCTCGGCGGCACCGCGTAGGGGTCGAAGTCCGTCTGCGCCGCCGCCCACAGCTGGAGGGCGGACTCGTGGACGATCTCCTGCGGCGACAGGTCTGAGGACATGGCGTCGACCGTACTGGCTACTCGCCGTCCCGGTCCTCCTCGGGCCCGACGACGAGGCACCGGACGCACGGATCAGCCGCCGCGCACCCCGTTGTTGCCCACGAAGGCGGCGATCGGCGGGATGAGCGCGGCGACGGCCGACATGCCGACCGCCAGCGGGACCGACCAGAAGCGCACCCACGTCCAGGCGAGCAGCAGCAGGACGAGGCACACCCCCATCAGCAGGAAGTAGCGGCGCTGGCGTCGTCGGAGCTGCTCGCTCGCCGGCCACGGGACGTCCGTGACGGACTCGACACGCTGGTGGCGGCGCACACCTCGAATCTACCCGCGTCGCCGCGTCCCCCGCCCGACGTACGCTCGGGGGGTGAGCGTCACTCCCGTCCGCCTGGACCTGCACGACCACTTCGCCCGCGAGCTGGGTGAGATGGCCGTCCCCTGGCGGGCCGAGGACACCCCGGATCCGCACCTGCTGGTCCTCAACGACCGACTGGCCACCGCGCTGGGGCTCGACCCCGACTGGCTGCGCACGCCGGAGGGCATCGGCCTGCTGACCGGCACCGCCCTTCCCGACGCGGCCACCCCGGTCGCGCAGGCGTACTCCGGGCACCAGTTCGGCGGCTTCGTCCCGCGCCTGGGCGACGGCCGGGCCCTGCTGCTGGGCGAGCTCGCCGACCCCGACGGCCGGCTCCGCGACCTCCACCTCAAGGGGTCGGGACGCACGCCGTTCGCCCGCGGCGGCGACGGCCTCGCCGCGGTCGGGCCGATGCTGCGCGAGTACGTCGTCAGCGAGGCGATGCACGCCCTCGGCATCCCGACGACCCGCTCCCTGGCCGTGGTGGCGACCGGCCGCCAGGTGCGCCGCGAGGAGCTGCTCCCCGGGGCCGTGCTCGCGCGGGTCGCCAGCAGCCACCTGCGCGTGGGGAGCTTCCAGTACGCCGCGGCCACCGGCGACGTCGCCCTGCTCCGCCGGCTGGGCGACCACGCGATCGCCCGCCACCACCCGCAGGCCGCCGCAGCCGAGCGCCCCCACCTCGCGCTGTTCGACGCCGTGGTCGCCGTCCAGGCGAGACTGGTGGCGGCGTGGATGGCGGTGGGCTTCGTCCACGGGGTGATGAACACCGACAACATGACGATCTCGGGCGAGACCATCGACTACGGCCCGTGCGCCTTCCTGGACGCCTTCGACCCCGCGACGGTCTTCAGCTCCATCGACCAGGACGGGCGCTACGCCTACGACAACCAGCCGGTCGTGGCCGAGTGGAACCTCGCCCGGCTCGCCGAGGCACTCCTGCCCCTCATCGACGACGACCAGGAGCGCGCGGTCGCCCTCGCTGTCGAGTCGCTGGGTGCGTTCCGTCCGCAGTACTCCGCCGCATGGTCGACCGCCATGCGCGCCAAGCTGGGGTTGCCGGCCGGCCTCGACGACGCCGTGGCCGCACCGCTGGTCGACGAGCTCCTCGAGCTGGCCGAGCGCAGCCACGTCGACCACACGTCGCTCTACCGCGCCCTGGCCGCCACCGCCCGCGGTGACGCCGAGGCCGCCCGTGGGCTCTTCCTCGACCTGCCCGACTTCGACGACTGGTGCGCCCGGTGGCGGGCGACGGGTCCCGACCCGGACGCCATGGACCGCGTCAACCCGGTCCACATCCCGCGCAACCACCTCGTCGAGGAGGCGCTGGACGCGGCGGTGCTCGGTGACCTCGAGCCGTTCGAGCGGCTCGTCGAGGCCGTGACCGCCCCCTTCGACGCCCGCCCCGGTCTCGAGCGGTACGCCGCGCCGGCCCCCGACGACTTCGGTCGCTACCGGACCTTCTGCGGCACCTGACGACGCCGCTGGTCAGGACGTCGCGTCCACCGGCTCGCGATGGGTGAGGTCGTCGGCCCCGATCATCACCACCGCCTGTGCCGGTGTCGTAGATTGCCGCCGTGAAGATCGTCGTGGCGGGGGGCTCCGGGGCCCTGGGGCGCCGGCTGTGCCAGGACCTCGCGACCGACGGGCACGAGGTCGTGGTCCTCACGCGGCGTCCGCGCCAGGGCCCCTTCCGCCAGGTGGAGTGGGACGGGCGGACCGTCGGGCCGTGGGGCCGCGAGCTGGAGGGGAGCGCGATCGTCAACCTCGCCGGCGAGCTGGTCGACCGCCGACCCACGCCGGCGAACGTCGAGCTGCTCACCCGCTCCCGCGTGGAGCCCACGCTCGCCCTGGTCGAGGCGAGCGCCGGCCTGGCCGCGCCCGCGCCGGTATGGCTCCAGGCCAGCACCCTGGCGATCTACGGCGACGCCGGCGACCGAGTTCTCGACGAGTCCTCGCCGCCCGCCGACGGCCCGCCCCAGATGGCGGGAGTCGCGAAGGCCTGGGAGGCGGCCGCCCGTGGCGCGCGCACCGATCGCCTGGTCACGCTGCGCACCGGCATCGTGCTGGACAACGACACCCCCGCACTGGACCGGCTGTGGGGGCTCGCACGATGGGGTCTGGGCGGTCGCGTCGGCCGGGGCACGCAGTGGGTCAGCTGGATCCACGTCGACGACTGGCTCGCCATCGTCCGCGAGGTCCTCCTGCCCCGGGCCGCACCCCTGTCCGGCATCGTCCACGCCACGGGGCCGAATCCGGTGCCGCAACGCGGACCTGATGGCCGCCCTGCGCACGAGCCTGGGTCGCCCGGCCGCGCCGCCCACCCCCGAGGCCCTCGTCCACCTGGGCGCGCTGTTCCTGCGCACGGATCCGGCGCTGGCGCTCACGGGGCGACGCGCCCTCCCCGCGCGGTTGCTGGATGCCGGATTCGGCTTCGACCACCCGGACCTCGGTGCGGCTCTGGCCGACCTGCGGGCCCGCCAACGCACGGCCGGCTGAGGAGCGTCCGCACCCGGTCAGGCGGCCAGCCCGAGCAGCTCCCGGCTGACCCGCAGCTCCGCCGGGCTCGACCGCGCGCGGTCGGTCCCCAGCCGTCGCGTGCCGGTGTGGTCGACGAGGTAGAGCGCGCCGTGCGGGTCGCGCCACACGTAGATCCCCGGGAAGGGCTGCTGCACCTGCCAGGCACCGTGGGTCTTGATCCGGTGGTGGTGCTGGGTCATCGGACCGTAGTTGCCCACCCTCGACTGCCCCGCGGGTCCGTCCGTGCCGTGCCGGAAGGCCACGGTGTGGTCGATCTGCTGGGTGCGGGAGGTGCTGGACCCCCAGGGAAAGGTGTCGGCCGGCGTCATCAGATGCACGGCCTGTCGATGTCGGTCCGGGATCTCGTAAGCGTCGACCGGGGCCTGCCCGGCGAGGTCGAGGGCCGGTCGGACGGTGAACCTGGCGTGCGGCCCGAGGTGCGTCCTCAGCCAGGCCTCGGTGACGGGCCCATGGCCCTCGACGCGGGCGACACCGGTCTCCTCGTCGCCCGCGTAGAGATGGATCATCAGCACCACGGCCGGCATGAGCGCGTCCCAGTCGATCTCGGGCCGCTCCCCCGTCCGCTCGGGCTCGCGGCCCTCCGCAGGGTCCGCCGGGCGGTCGCGCCACGCGGCGTACGCCGTCATCAGCTCGAGTGCGCGTGGCGGGTCGGTGAGGACCAGGACGGCCTTGACGCGGCGGTGGTCCTCGGGGTCGGTGTCGCCGAGGTCGGCCAGGATGCGGGCGAGGTGGGCCACGACGGCGTCGAGCCGGGCGATGACGTGGAGGGGCGCACGCACGTAGAACCCGCGCATCCCGTCCTCGGTGGAGCGCGACGCGCTCGCGCACCGGCGAGCGGCCTGCTCCTGCTCCCGCTCGGCGGCGGCCTCGGGGTCGCTCGCGGCGATGGCACCGACGACGAGGTCCTCGAAGCGCGACCACGGGATCCGTCCGTCGGCGGCCTCGACGACGCGCGAGTCGACGTACGCCGCCTGCTCGATCGTCAGGTCGCGGGTGCGCCGGGCGACGAAGCGGGCGTAGGACGCGCGGACCTCGAGCGCCTCGACGCGGCGCCACAGCTGGGGCAGGCGGATCACCAGGTCGAGGCCGTCGGCCATGAGGGAGGAGGCGGACCACGACGTGATCGCGAGCCGCGCGCCCAGCGTGGCGCAGCAGAACTCCGCGACGTCCGGCGTCCCCACACCACCGAACCGCCGGACCCGCTCGCGCGCCCGGGCAGCCGGGTCAGGTCGGGGTCGAGACGCTCCGGGTTGTTGATGATCGCGTGCTGCACCGCGATGCGCAGGACCTGGACCTCGCACTCGCGCTGGGTGCGCGACACCGCCTCGGCATGATCGAGGAGGTCGGCCTCGGTCAGCTCGTGGAGGTCGGTGATCAGGTCCATGTCCTCACTCAAGCACCCGCCACCGACAACGCAGTCCGGCTGGACGCTGCCCTGTGGAGGACCAGTCGGGTCCGATGGACTCCGCGCGCCGGCACGCTCTCTCATCAGCTGATCACGAGTGAAGGCGTCGAGATGCGAGACGATCCCGCTCTCGGCAGGGCGACCGCGATCCTCCGCGGTGGGAGGCAGCACGAGTAGGCGCCATCGACAGCCGCTGCCCCACGTCGATCGACGTCCCGGGATCACCCGTCCGGTGGGACAGATCCGTCGCCCTGCTCGTCCGAGTCCGGCTCCTGAGGCGCGGGGCCCGGGTGGTGGGCCGCGATGTGCTCCTCGTGGTCGGGCTCGAGGGGTTCGTCGCGGAGCGGTGTCCCGTCGTGGGCCGGGAGGTCGAGGAGGCCGTGCACCCGGCGCGCCTGCCGGACGCCCTGGGAGATGCTGTGCCACAGATGGTCCTCGCCGAGATCGGCGAGCAGCCCCGAGCGTCGCAACGCGCGGCGCACCGGCCACATCACGCGGACGAGGTAGAGGTCGACCTGTCGATGGCGCAGCGCCGTCAGCATGTCCGCCAAGGCGTCGGCGCTGGTGGTGTCCATCTGATTGGTCGCCTCGACGTCGAGCACGAGGGCGCGGGTGCCGGGTGTCGCATCGACCAGTGCGAGGACGCTGTCGAGGACCGGCGCCGCGGTGACCCAGAAGATGGGGACGTCGATCCTGAGCACCAGGACACCGGGGTAGGTCGAGCGCTCCTCGTGGTTGCGGATGCTGCCCCAGGCCGCCTTCTCGTGGGGCACCTTGCCCATCACCTCGACCTCGACCCGGCTGGAGCGGAAGACCAGGCCCAGCACCGATCCGGCGACGGCGAGGAGCAGTCCGTAGAGGGGGCCGAGCACGAGCACGCCGACCGCCGCCACGACCGCGGCGACGATGTCGTTGCGGCGCACCCGGGCGTACCTGCGCAGCGCGGGGAAGTCCATCAGCTTCCACACCGCGTTGACCACGATCGCGCTCAGCACCGCCCGGGGAAGCACCGAGAGGGCGGGCGCGATGGCCACGATGACGACCAGGGCCAGGACCGCGGCGACCAGACCCGCCACCTGCGTGCGCCCGCGCGCGTCGCTGATCGCCGCCGTCTTCGACAGGCTGCCGGCCACGCCGATCCCCCCGAACAGCCCGCTGGCGAGGTTGGCCGCACCCGAGGCGACCAGCTCCTGGTCGGCGTCGATCCGGTAGTCGCCCCGGCCGGCGAAGAGCCGCGCGGCACTCAGTCCTTCCGCAAGGCCCACGAGCGCCAGCGCCGCGCCGGCGGTGAGCAGCTCGACCAGGTCCCCGGCGGCGACGACGGGGATGCCCGGCGTCGGGAGCCCGCGCGGGACCGCTCCGACGACCTCGACACCGTGCGCCTGCAGGTCCAGTGCCGCCGACGAGGCCAGGCTCCCGATCAGGACGACGAGCCCCCAGGGGAACGCCGCGGCCAGCCAGCCGCCTGCGAAGAGGACGACCAGCGACACGGCCGACACGATCACGGTGGTGAGGTCGGCCTCCCCGCGGGTGAGGCTCGACCCCAGGGCACCCACGCGCTCGACCACCTGGCCCTGGGTGGTCGGCACCCCGAGCAGGTGGGGGAGCTCGTTGAGGATGACCAGGACGGTCAGGCCGAGGACGAAGCCGGTCACGATCGGCTTGGACAAGAACTCCGCCATCCAGCCGACCCGGGCGAAGCCGGCCGCGACGAGCACCAGTCCCGACCCGAGGGCCAGCGCGGCGGTGTACGACGCCGCCTGCACCGTGCCGGCGACCCCGAAGGTGGCCAGGAAGGACCCCGAGAGCACCGACACGGTCGAGACCGGCCCCACGACGAGCTGACGCGACGAGCCGAGAACGGCGTACGCCAGCAGGGCCACCGGCACGGCGTAGAGGCCGACCTCCACCGGTGCGCCGGCGATCGAGGCGTAGCCGAGGGCCTGCGGCACGGCGAGCGCCGCCACCACGGCACCGGCGATCAGGTCCCCGCGCAGCCACGTCACCTGGTAGCGCGGCAACCAGGTCAGCATCGGGATCCGGCGCCAGCGCCGTGTCATGACGACCCCTGTGCTGTCGCTCATCCCGCTGCACCCCGTCGCCGGCGTCCGGTCCGCCGACGTGTGCTCCCCGGCGTCTCGCAAGGCTATCGGCGCCCACCGTTGCGCGACTCGCCTGCAGGGGGTGAGAAGAGCGGCCCGTCCATCGCCTCGAATTACTCGCCCGGGAGCTCCGGGGCGGGTCGTCGACAGCCCCGGCCGCGACAGTCCTCGAGACCGTCACGGAGGAAGGACGTGAGTCGGCGGCGGATGGTGCGGTAGCGGGCGTCCCGGTGCACGTTGGTGAGCTGCCCCGGATCCCGGTAGCGGTCGAACAGCTCGCGGAACCTGGGTGTCTTCCAGCGGACGAGGGTGTAGCGATCGGTGCGCACCGCACGGAACCTCCAGGCCCTCGCCTTCACCGCTCCCTTCGACCCGGCCTGGAGCAGCAGTGCGCGGTCGCCCTGCGGCCGGTCGGAGACGGCGTACGGCAGCAGGCTGGTCCCGTCCGTACGCCGCAGCGGACGCGCGCCGGCGAGTCGCGCGATCGTCGGGGCAAGGTCGATCATGGCGACGGTCTGGGACCGCCGCTCGCCTGCGGGGATCCCGGGTCCACGCATGAGCAGTGGCACGCGGACGGCTTCCTCGTAGGGGACGTTCTTGCCGACCAGCCGGTGCTCTCCGAAGAGGTAGCCGTTGTCGGACGTGAACATCAGCACCGTGTCGGCCAGCTCGCCCGTGCGCTCGAGCTCGGCCACGAGACCGGCGACGGCCTCGTCGAGCGCGGCAAGGGCACGGATCCGCTGGGTGAACAGCCGCTGCGCGGCCGCGCCGGAGACCCGGCGGCCCGCGCTCTTGCGCGGGGACGAGACGACCCGTTCGTTGAACGAGGGCGAGTCCAGGGCCGGGAGGCGCACGTCGGCGAGGATGTCCGCATGGCGGTCCGCCGCCGGTGGGGGGCCCGAGCAGTCGGGCTGCGGGTTGCCCTGGCAGGTCCCGTGCGGTGCGAGGAAGCTGGACCAGAGGAAGAAGGGCTCGTCCCCCGCGCCCAGGTCGCGGACCAGCTCTCGCGACTGCCGGGCGACGACATCGGTGTGGTAGTCCTCCGGCCCGAACCGCACGAGCTCACCGTCGTCGTACTGCAGGAACGCGTGGTAGTCGGACAGCGTGCCGATGATGGGCCGCCACCGGTCCCAGCCCGGCTCGATGCCGTCGTCCTCGTCGTACCCGTGCAGGTACTTGCCCACGAAGCCCGTCCGGTACCCGGCCCGCTGCAGCCACACCGGGAGCGCGGTCGCCGGGTCGAGGCCCTCGTGGCCTCCCCACGGCGGGGAGTTGGTGCGGACGCCGTTGTTGTGTGCGTACTGCCCGGTGAGGATCTGCGCGCGCGACGGACAGCAGTTGGGGTGCGGGGCGATCATGTCGGTGAACCTCACGCCGGCCCGACCGAGCAGCCGGCGAGTCCGTGGCATCCAGCGCAGCTCGGCGGCCGTCTGGTCGTCCGAGGTGATGAGCACGATGTTGGGAGTCCTCGTGGCCTCTCCCGGTGACGAGGCCCGCCCGGCGGTCACGAGGGTGCCCGTCGATGCGAGCACGAGGACACAGGCGATCAGGGCGAGGCGGTGGACTGGTTTCACGAGGGTGTGACAACCCGACCCCCGACTTGGTTGTCGACCCCTCGGGCCGACGGGGACGCGTCAGAAGAGCGTGGGCACGAAGGTCTGCTCGGCCATCGGCGGCCGGACGTAGGCGATGTGCCGGACCTCGGGGAGCTCGACCACCGGAGGCGCGACGTCCACGTAGTCGAACTGCGAGAGCAGGTGGCTGATGCAGTTGAGCCGGGCGGCCCTCTTGTCGTCGGACGGGACGACGTACCAGGGCGCCTGCTTGATGTCGGTGTACTGGAAGGTGGTGTCCTTGGCCATCGAGTAGCGGACGTACAGCTCGCGCTCCGCCAGGTCCATGGCCGACAGCTTCCACCGCTTCACCGGCTCGGCGTTGCGCGCCTCCAGGCGCCTGCGCTGCTCCTCGACCCCCACCGAGAACCAGTACTTCAGCACCACGGTCCCGGACCGGACGAGCATCCGCTCGAACTCCGGGCAGCTGCGCAGGAACTCCTGGTGCTCGTCCTCGGTGCAGAAGCCCATCACCCACTCGACGTTCGAGCGGTTGTACCAGCTGCGGTCGAAGAGGACCATCTCTCCCGCGGCGGGCAGGTGCTCGACGTAGCGCTGGAAGTACCACTGCGAGCGCTCGCGGTCGGTCGGCGTGGGCAGCGCGGCGATGCGCACCGACCGCGGGCTGGTGCGCTCGGTGATGCGCTTGATCACCCCGCCCTTGCCGGCCGAGCCCCGCCCCTCGAAGATCACCAGCACCTTGAGGCCCTGCGACTGGATCCAGTACTGCAGCAGCACCAGCTGCTCCTGCAGGCGTTTCATCTCGGCCTCGTAGACGGCGGATCGCAGCCTGCCCGAGCTGTTGTAGCGATCGGAGTCGGTGTGGTCGGGCTGTGCGTGACGGCTCATGTCGTGTCTCCTGTCCGCGCTCATCGTCGTCCCGGCACCGGTCCCGGGCAAGGGGGCCGACGACGTCAACCGAGCCGGTCCACCAGCGCCCGACCCAGGTCCCGACCCGAGACCCAGGCGGTCTCCACCTTCGGTGAGGCACCCCAGCCGTCCCCGCAGACGCCGACGGGCCCGGTCGGACCGTCGACCAGCGCATGGGTGGCGCTGCGCTCCCCCACCGGGCGCGCGAAGGTCCAGCGGTGCACGTGCACGTCCTCCGGCGCGGGCAGCGACAGCAGCGCGCACAACGCCTCCACCATCGCGGGACCCGCGGCGGACGGGTCGTCGAGGTGCCTGCCGGCGAAGTCCGGGGTGGAGTGCACGACCAGCACCGGGGCGTCGTCGCCGCGGCGCCGGCCGTCGTCGGCGACCCACGCCACCACCGGGTCACCGTTGACGAAGGCCCCGTCGAAGCGGCCCGTCGGGCTCACGTCGTCCCAGGTGCGCTCGGACCAGGTCGCGGCCAGGGCCAGCACCGGCTCGTACTCGCGGTCCAGGTGCGCGGCGACCGGGTGGTCCTCGGCGACGAGGCGCCGGGCCTGGGGGTCGGGCATGGCCAGCACGACCGCCACGTCCGACAGGCCCGCGACGTCCGCGACGTCGTACCGCTCGACCTCCAGGTCGCCGGCCAGGTCCTCGACCAGCGACCGCAGACCGCCCGGCGTCCCCCAGCGCAGCGGACCGGTCTTGGCCACCGGGTCCTCCTCACCGAGCGCGCAGAACGTGTCGGTCCACGGCCTTGCGAGGCCGCGCTCGCGCCACCCCTCGACGACGGCGAGGAAGTCGTCGTCCGACGCCGTGAGGTACGACGCCCCGAGGTCGACCGGGCGGTCCCACAGCCTCCGGGACGCCATCCGTCCGCCCGGACGGTGGCCGCGGTCCAGCACCCGCACGGGGACCCCTGCGGCCCGCAGCTCGCGCGCGCACGCCACCCCGGACAGCCCGGCCCCGACGACCACCACCTGCTCGACACCCTCGCTGGCCCTCATCGCGCCATCATCCCCCGGCGACCACGGCCACCACGGCGGCGACCGCGGCGAGGACGGCGAGGACGCACCGCCACCGGTCGACCACCAGGAGGCGGGCGACGAGCGCGTCGTCGCGGTCGGCGAGCCGGCCGTGGGTCGGCGCGGCCGCCGCCGCCGTCGTGGCCAGGGCCGCCGCGGTGAGGGCCAGTGCGGCCCAGCCGGCGAGGTCCGGGTCGGACGCGACGAGCCACCCGCCGGTGACGAGCAGCGCCAGGTAGACCACGCCGACCAGCGGCGCGATGGCGCGCGAGTGCCGGTGGTGCGCGGCTCGCCACTCGTCGGCGCGCCGGTCGCCGAGCACCGGGTAGACGAGCACCGTCACGGTCGCCTGGAAGCCCGCGTGGAGGGCCGTGGCCAGCGCGAACGCCACGACCGCGGTCACCGCAGCGCCGCGAGCACCGCGTCGGCGGCGCGCTGGCCGCTGACCAGCGCCCCCTGGATGGACCCGGTGTCGCGGTGGTCCCCGCAGACCACGAGGTCGCCGACCCGCACGGGACGCGTCGCGGAGTACGGCGCGGGCTGGGCGGGCAGCGCGTCGGGGACCTCGTGCCGGGCCACCACCAACCAGCGGGTCGGGTCGACCCCCAGCAGGTCGCCCGCGTGGCGGCGCATCGACGCCTCGTCGGGCACCCGACCCGGACCGAGCAGCGCCGAGCCCTGCACGAGGTGGCGCCCGGACGGCGCGTAGGAGGGTGCGGCACGCGACACGACGGCGGCGTTGACCAGTGGTCCGCGCGGGTCGCGGCGGGCGTCGACGTGCAGGAGGTCGGAGTCCGGGGCGTCGGCCGCGGACCACCAGGTGGTGACGACCCCCTTGGTCGGCGGGGCGTCGACCCCGGCGACCTCCCGGGCCCGTGGTCCGTCGGTCGCGACGACGACCTGCCGGGCCGTCCAGGTCCGGTCGGCGGCGACGACCGAGGCGCCCGCGACCCGCTCCACGCGGTGGCCGAGGCGGACCCGGTCCCCCAGCGGCGCGGCGAGCTGCTCGGGCAGGGCCTGCATGCCGGCGAGCGGCAGCGAGGGCACGCCGCGGGCGAACATCCACGTCAGCAGCAGCGCGTACCGGTCGGCCGTGCTGCCGTCGTCCTCGAGCAGCACCCCGGCGAGGAACCGGTCGAGGACCCGCCGCAGCAGGCCGTCGACGCCCGCGCGGTCGAGGGCCGCGGCCCGGTCGAGGTCGTCGCGGGACTCGAGCACGTGCGAGAGCGACCTGCCGGGACGCGGGCGCAGGAGCGGCGCGATCCACCGCAGCACCGCGGCGACCTCGCGCGGACGACCGATCGCCGTACCGAGGGTGGAGGGCAGCAGGCCCGGGGCCCGCAGCGGGTGGCCCAGGACCGACCTCCCGGACTCGGTGACCGCGGCGACGCCCGCGCCGAAGCCCTGCAGGCCGAGCGCGTCCGCGTCGACCCAGCGGCGTACGGCGGGGTAGGCGGGGTTGAGGAGCTGGAAGCCGCGGTCGACGAGGAACCCGTCGACCCGGTCGGTGCGGATCCGTCCGCCGACCGCGTCGCCCGCCTCGAGCACCAGCACGGCGTGCCCGGCCTCGTGCAGCACCCGCGCGCAACGCAGTCCGGCCAGCCCAGCTCCCACGACCAGCACGTCGGCGTCCACGCCGCGACCCTAGTGCGCAGGTGGACGGAGGTCGCTACGGTCGAGGGAAGACGACCCAGGGAGAGACGCCATGGACCTGTTCGACATCGACGACACCCAGCGCATGAGCCGCGAGGAGGCAGCCGCCAAGCTCCACACGCTCGCCGACGCCCTGGCGAAGAACAACTCCGTCGAGTTCCACCGGGAGGGACGCCGGATCACCGTCCGCATCCCCGACGAGGTCAACCTCAAGGTCGAGGTGGAGCTCGGCGACGAGGGCGACAACGAGCTGGAGGTCGAGCTCACCTGGTGACGGCTGGCAGGCTGGACGCGTGACCACCATCAAGATCAACGCCATCACCGTCCCTGCCGGCTCGGGCGACGAGCTCGCCCACCGCTTCGCCGCGCGCGCCGGCGCGGTCGACGGGGCCGACGGCTTCGAGGGCTTCGAGCTGCTCCGCCCCACCGACCAGCGCGAGCAGTGGCTCGTCATCACCCGGTGGCGCGACGAGGAGTCGTTCCAGGCGTGGACGAGCTCGCCCGGCTTCGCCGAGGGGCACCGGTCGGCCGTCGAGCGCGCCGGCGGCGAGGCACCCCGACCGGTCTCGACGCACAGCGAGGTGTGGAGCTACGAGGTGGCCGGGGGCTCGGCGCCGGCGTCCGACTGAGGTGACCCCTCGCGCCGCTCGTGCAGCCGCTGCTGCGCCTCGCCGAGGAAGGCCAGGCAGGGAGCCTCGGAGTCCGGGTGCTTCTCCACGAGGTGGAAGGTCCAGCGGTCCATCGCGGCCATGAAGCCGTTGTCGTCGCCGGGTCGGTACGTCGACCAGGCCCGGTGGCCCTTCGCGCGGCAGGTCGCGCAGCTGATCTTGTAGACGAACTGCTTCTCGGCGTCGAGGTCGATCTTGACCCGCGCCAGCGGACCGCCCTGCTCGGCGGCCTTCCTCTCGCGGGCGGAGCGGCTCGCCACCATGTGGTCCTCCAGGGTCGGTCTTTGGGGTGAGGGGTCAGTCTCCCCCACCGGTCCCGCCGGCGGACTCCCCCTAGCCAGCGGGCCTGCGCGTGCGTGAGGATCGTGACCACCGTCACACCCGCGCCACACCCCCGAGGAGCTCCGCGATGACCGACGTGCTGACCGATGCCGTGCAGGCCGACCGGGCGCGGATCGAGGAGGCGGTCGCCGGCCGGACCCTCATCGACGCCCTCGCCGACACCGCCGCCGCGCACGCCGACGAGGCGGCGTACAGCGACAGGCACGGTGTCGCCGAGGGCGAGTCGTGGCGCACCCTGACGTGGGCCCAGACGCGGGAGGCGGCCCTGGACCTCGCCGCCGCGCTGGTCGAGGCGGGCGTGCAGGTCGGCGACACCGTCGCCATCATGGCCACCAACCGGATCGAGCACATGCTCGGCGACATGGGCGCGGTGCACGCGGCGGCCACGCCGATGTCGATCTACAACACCCTCTCGGTCCAGCAGGTCGCCTACATCGCGGGCGAGTCGGACCCGCGGGTCGCGATCCTCGAGGGCACCGACCAGCTCGAGCGCTGGCGCGACGCCCTCGACGCGGTCGGCACCGTCGTGGTGCTCGACCCCACCCAGAGGCCGGACGGCGACCGCTTCGTCGCCTGGGACGACTTCGTCGCGCGCGGGGCGGCGTACCGGCGCGAGCACGCCGACGAGCTCGAGCAGCGCCACCGCGACCTCGACCCCGGTGCGCCGGCGACGATCCTCTACACCTCCGGCACGACGGGCAACCCCAAGGGCGTCGTGCTCACCCACCACAACGTCCTCTACGAGGCGCTCAGCACCCTCGAGGCCGCCGGTCTCGGAGAGCCGCAGCGCCAGATCAGCTACCTCCCGCTGGCCCACATCGCCGAGCGGGTGCTCGGCCTCTACGGCCCGCAGGTCGTCAGCGGCCACGTCCACTGCATCGGCGACCCGGCGCAGCTGCTCGCCACCCTCGGCGAGGTCCACCCGACGGCGTTCTTCGGTGTCCCCCGCGTCTGGGAGAAGATCAAGACCGGCCTGTCCGCCAAGCTCGCGGCCGACCCGGACCCCGACAACGTCCGGCTCGTCCAGGACTCGATGGCCGCGGGCCTCGCGTGGGTCCAGGCGCAGGAGGTCGGGGGCGTGATGACGCCCGAGATCCAGACGGCGTACGACGAGGCGGAGGCCGCCATCCTCGGCTTCCTCAAGCTGGTGCTCGGCCTCGACCAGGTGACGTGGGCGGGCTCGGCGGCGGCACCGATGCCGCTCGAGGTCGCCAAGTTCATGGCCGGGCTCGGCCTCATCGTCTACGACGTCTACGGCATGACCGAGACGTCCGGCGCGGTCACCGCCAACGGACCCGTGGGCTTCCGCCTCGGCACCGTCGGGCGCGCGACCCCCGGCATGGAGGTCCGGCTCGGGGAGGACAGCGAGGTGCTGGTCCGCGGGCCGGTGATCACCCCCGGCTACCACCGGCAGGAACAGGCCACCCGCAACCTCATCGACGCCGACGGCTGGGTGCACACCGGCGACATCGGCACCCTCGACGAGGAGGGCTTCTTCGCGATCGTGGACCGCAAGAAGGAGCTGATCATCACCTCCAACGGCAAGAACATCGCGCCCTCCAACATCGAGAACTACCTCAAGGAGTCGCCCGTCGTCGGCCACGCGATGGCGATCGGTGACAACCGTCCGTACGTCGTCGCGATCCTCACCCTCGACGGCGAGGTCGCCCCGGTGCTGGCGCAGGCGCGGGGCATCGAGTTCACCGATCTCGCCGACCTGTCCGCCCGGCCGGAGATCCAGGCGATGGCCCAGGACGCCGTCGACAAGGCCAACGCCCGCCTCTCGCGGCCCGAGCAGGTCAAGGCGTGGGCCCTGCTCCCCGAGGAGTGGACGGCCGAGTCCGAGGAGCTGACCCCGACGCTCAAGCTCAAGCGCCGCGTCGTCAACCGCAAGTACGCCGACGTGGTCGAGGGGCTCTACACCGATGCAACCCCCGGGGCGCCGACGGTGTCCTAGAAGCATGAACCGTCTCCTCCTCGCGCTGGCCGTCGCCCCACTGGCCATGACCCTCCACCCCGCGCCCGCCGGCGCGGACGCCACCTCGGCCGGGGCCTCCGACCGGGCCGCCGCACCCCGCCAGGTCCTCGACGTCTCCGACCTCGACACCGGTGCCGCCCCGCGGGTGGCCTGGTCGGAGCAGACCAGCACCGCCCGCGTCAGCCTCCACGGTCCCGACGGCACCACCCCGGCGCCCGGCAACCTCCGTGTCTTCGCGCCGATGGGCTCGGGGTACGTCGTCCAGACCGGCGGCGCCCGGCCCCCGAGGGTCCGCTGGATCGCCGCCGACGGCACCCCCGGCCCGCGCGAGTGGCGCACCGGCTACGGGCTGGCCGTCTCGCCCGGGGGCGGCGCGGTGGCCTTCACCGTCCGACGCGGGGGCGTCCGGGTGATCGACTCGGAGGGGGACCGCGTCCTGCGGATGCCGTCCGTCCCGGGGCGCCGCGGCTTCAACTCGCCGGCCGGTGTCTCGGCGGACGACTGCCGCGAGGACGCGACGAGCAACGGGTGCTCGGTCGCGGTCAACTCCACCCGTCGCCGGGTCAGCTGGTCCACCAGCTCGCACGGGCTGGTGGACCGCACCCCGTTCCTGGCGTTCTCGACGGGCAGCGGCCGGTGGGCGGGCGGAGTGACGAGCGTCAGCGACACCGGCAGCTGCAGCGCCATGCACCGCGGCGTCCGCACGGCGTGGACCACGTGCCGCAACCAGCTCTCGGTGATCTCCCCCGACAAGCGGCACCTCGTCGGCACCCCGGCGTACGCCGACGGCTTCGGCCCGACGCGTCTCGACCTCCTCGAGCTGCGCTCCGGCGACCGGGTCCGCTCCTTCGTCGGGGACCGTCGGGGCCGCTCGGCGACGTACTTCGACCAGGTGTGGGAGGACGACGACCACCTGCTCGTCGTGACGTTCCAGGCCGGCGAGTGGGCGATCGTCCGGATCGGGACCGACGGGTCCATGGAGTACGCCGTGGCCCCCCGTCGCGACCACGGCGACCTGGAGTCGCCGTTCCACCTCCGGGCCGGCTGACTGGTCTAGACCCCCACAGGCGGGTCGGGGACAACCCGGATGCGCGATGTCGGTGGTCTCTGCTCCACTGGGACGCATGAACCGACAGCTCGCCGGCACCCTCACCGGACGCGTCACCAAGTGGGTGGTCCTCGTCGTCTGGCTGCTCATCGCCGTCGGCGCAGCGATGTTCGCCAGCAAGCTGGCGGACGTGCAGAACAACGAGGCCTCGTCGTGGCTGCCCGCGTCGGCCGAGTCCACCCGCGCCTTCGAGAAGCTCGCGCCGTTCCAGGACCAGAACGCCATCCCCACGATCGTGGTCTACCAACGCGAGGGCGGCCTGACCGAGGCCGATCTCTCGGCCATCGAGGACCAGGCGGTCGAGATCGCAGCGCTCGACGGAGTGGCGCAGGCCAAGCCCGGGCGTCCCCCGTCGGTGATCAGCCCCGCCACGGCCGAGCAGGTGGGCTTCCCGGCCGTCTCCCAGGACGGTGACGTCGCGCAGACCAGCGTGACCTTCGACCTCGGGGCCGAGGGCTGGAACGAGATGCCCGCCATCGCCGACGAGCTGCGCGACATCGCGTCCCTGGACGGCGCGAAGGTCTACGTGGCGGGCGCCGGGGGCCAGGCCGCCGACTCCGCCGAGGCGTTCGGGGGCATCGACACGACCCTCCTCGCGGGCACCCTCAGCGTCGTCATCGTGATCCTGCTGTTCACCTACCGCAGCCCGATCCTGTGGGTCCTGCCGATCTTCAGCGCGATCGTGGCGCTGTTCGTCTCCCAGGCCCTCATCTACTTCCTGGCGAAGTACGCCGACCTGACCGTCAACGGGCAGTCCTACGCCATCTTGACGATCCTCGTGATCGGCGCCGGCACCGACTACGCCCTGCTGCTCGTGGCCCGCTACCGCGAGGAGCTGCGTCGCCACGAGGACCGGCACGAGGCGATGGCGTTCGCCCTGCACCGCGCGGCCCCGGCCCTCTTCGCCAGTGCCGCGACCGTGGCGCTCGGCATGCTGTGCCTGCTCTTCGCCGAGATGAACTCCACGCGCGGCCTCGGGCCGATCGCCGCGATCGGCATCGCCGTCACCTTCCTGGTGATGGTCACGCTCCTGCCGGCGCTCCTGGTGATCACGGGGCGCTGGATCTTCTGGCCGCGACGCCCCGGATTCGGCTCGGCCGAGCCGACGCAGACCGGCATCTGGGCCAAGGTCGGGCGCTGGATCGTCCCCCGGCCGCGCAAGGTGTGGGTCATCACCTCGGTGATCCTCGCCATCGCCTGCCTCGGCCTGCTGCGCCTCGACACCAACGGCCTGTCGACGGAGGACTCCTACACCCAGGAGTTCCAGTCGGTGACCGGCCAGAAGGTTCTGGTGGACGCCGGCCTGGTCGACCAGTCCAACACCGTGATGGTGGTGGGCAACGCCGGCAGCGAGGACGCGATCGCAGCGGCCATGACCGGCCTCGACAACGTCGAGCCACCCAAGCCCCCGGTCACCTCCGGGGACGTCACGTTCGTCGAGGCCGCCATCGACTCCGACCCGTCGTCCCCCGTCGCCTTCGCGACCGTCGAGCGCGTCCGCGACGCCGTCCACGCCGTCGACGGCGCCGATGCGCTGGTGGGAGGCAACTCGGCGTTCTTCCTCGACACCAAGGAGGCGTCCAACCGGGACAACCTCGTCATCATCCCGATCATCCTGCTGCTCGTGTTCCTGATCCTGATGGCCCTGCTGCGCGCGGTCGTCGCACCGCTGATCCTGATCGCCACCGTCGTGCTCTCCTTCGGGGCGCGCGCTCGGCATCTCGGCGGTGCTGTTCGAGTACGTCTTCGGCTTCGCCGGGTCCGATCCCGGCTTCCCGTTGTTCGCCTTCGTGTTCCTGGTGGCGTTGGGCATCGACTACAACATCTTCCTGATGACCCGGGTCCGCGAGGAGACCATGCACTTCGGCACCCGCAAGGGCGCGCTGGTGGCCCTCACCTCCACCGGCGGCGTCATCACCAGCGCCGGGCTGGTGCTGGCCGCGACCTTCCTGGTGCTGGGGACCATCCCGGTGGTGTTCCTCGCCGAGCTCGGTGTCGCCGTGGCCCTCGGCGTCATCCTGGACACGATGATCGTCCGCTCGGTGCTCGTCACCGCGATCAACATGGACCTCGGCGGCAAGATCTGGTGGCCCAGCACCCTCGACCGCGAGGACCACCACCTCACCGTCGACGAGATCGAGGCACCCATCGAGACCGTGCACTCATGAGGTCGTGATCAGTAGCGCACGTCCAGCCACACCTGGCGGTGGTCGGAGGTCGGCACCCCGGTGAAGGGGTACGTCGCGGTGCTGTAGTCGCCGGTCAGGTAGTAGAGCGGGTCGGAGTCGACCGGCCAGAAGATGCCCGAGCCGACGACCCGGGTGCCCTTCGAGGGCAGCACGTAGTCGACGCGGAGGTTGCCGGGAGCGCCGTCGGCGAAGTCCGCCGTGTCGAGGGCCGGGTCGCCCTGCTGCGTCAGGTTGGCGCCGCCCTGGTCGACGGCCTCGGCGCCGCCGGCCGCGGTCGGCCGGGGGTCGCGGACCCGCGGGTGGTGCAGGAGCTGGTCGATCGCGTGGTCGACCGAGTCGCCGTCCACCGGGTCGGCGTTCTGGTCGCCGGCGATGACGAACCGCTCGCCGCGGCCCAGCCCGCCGTACCGGCCCTCGTCGTCGTAGACGTACGCCGCGCGCTTGGCGTTGGGGGCGACGTAGTCGGCCCAGAAGCGGATCTCGTCGTGGTTGCGCAGGCCGTTGCGGTCCTCGGGCCCGTCGAAGGTGGGGGGCGTCGGGTGCGACACCAGGAAGTGCACGGTCTCGTCACCGATCTCGATCGGCACGTCCCAGTGCGACTTGGACGAGAGTCGGACGTCCTCGAGCTCGGCGGGCGAGTACCAGTCGGCGGGCGCGGCCGTGGCCGGGTCGTCGGGCAGCAGGGCGCCGGGCATGTCGGCCCAGCGGAACCTCTGGAAGGTACGGACCGCGTCGGTGTCGATCGGGTACTTCGAGTAGACGACCATGCCGTACTGGCCGGGGAAGAGCCCGAAGCCGAAGGCGTCGTCGCCTCCGCCGATCCGGCCGTCGTTGTTGAGGTCGTGCCCGCTCGGGACACCCGTGTTGACGGGTGCGACGTACGCGTAGGGGTAGTCGATCGGTGCCGCACCGTGGTGGCCGACCTCGAGGAAGTTGTCCCGGAACAGGTCCACGGCGGCCGGGTCGTAGTCGAACTCGTTGACCAGGAGCACGTCGGGGCGGGTCCGCTGGACGGTCTCGGCGACGTTCTGCGCCTGGCGCACGGCGCCGGTGTCGGCGTCCGGCTCGGACAGGTCGGCGACCAGCCCACCGGCGGTGGCGCGGTTGAGGGAGGCGTTGAACGTCGAGAAGCGCACGGTCTCGTGCTGGCCGTGGCCGTGGCCGTGCCGTGTCCGCGGTCGTGCGAGCCGCCGCGGTCGGCCTGGGCCGGGGAGACGGCGCCGACGGCCAGGGCGGTCGCCAGTCCCGCGCCGAGCGCGGTCGCGCGCCTCAGGGTGGTACGTCGCATCGTGGTTCGTCGCATGGGGACCTCCGAGTGGGGTGAGGGATCCCCCGCACCCTAGGCAACCCCGGTGAACGCCGGGTGTCCGGACCCGGCGTCAGAGCCGGACGGCGTGGGTCCGCCCGAGCACCCGTCCGTCGGCGTCCAGCGCCTCCCCGCGCACGATCCGGGTCCCGGACTCGAGGGCGACCGTCGTCTCGAAGCCCTCGCGCGGCACCTCCCCGAGCGGCGCCGCGAGTGCGGGCCCCGCGAGCACCCGCCAGGCCGTCACCTCGGTCGCGCCGTTCCAGGAGAGGTACGCCGACCCGTCGGCGACGACGAGGTCGGGAGGGGTCGCCGGACGCCCGCGCCACGGGTGCCGGTAGGACCGGTAGGAGCCCAGCCCGAGGCCGGACAGCTCGAAGACCACCTCGCCGTCCGCGTCGAACTCGGTGGCGTAGGGGTCCATGCCCCACCCGACCAGGACGTGCCCGTCGTCGAGGTACTGCGCGCTGCCCATCGCGTAGCCGTAGCGGTCCTCGTGGCGCAGCGCCTGCACGAGCGTGGCGGTCATCGCCTCCTCGTCGAGCTCGAAGCGCAGCGCCGCCGACACGGCATCGGTCTCGGTGGCGTGGTCGTGGTTGTCGAAGATCGTGATCGACCCGTCGGGCTGGCGGCGCAGGTCGTGCTGCCACCCGAAGTCGCCCCCCTCGGGGACCTCGATGTCGCTCTTCCTCCCGCCGAAGCGCCACAGCACCTCGCCGGTACGACGGTCGATCCGGTAGAGCGCGCTGGTGTGTCGCCCCGAGATCAGCAGGCCGTCGCCGTCCTCCTCGATCGAGTTGACGTGGATGGGGTCGAAGGGCAGCGCCGCGGTGCCGGTGTCCTCGACCTCGCGGTAGGTCTCGGTGAGGTCGATGTGGTCCAGCCCCTCCCAGTCCAGCAGCACCTTCCCGGTCTCGACGTCGACCTCCTGCAACCGACCGCCCCACACGTAGCCGTCCACCGGGCCGCCGATCGGACTCAGGTCGTAGGGCAGCGTCGGGTACGACGTCAGCAGGGCGGTCCCGCGCGACGTCAGCTGGAACTCGTGGATGTCGGCCAGCACGCCGTTCCCGCAGCGGACCTCGGCCACCGGCAGGTAGCGCTCGTCGAGGATGACGCCCTTGCCGTTGCCGGTGCCCTCCTTGATCTCCCCGGTCCAGTAGGTGAGCACGGGGCGACCGCGATAGCTCTGCACGCGCAGGTCGGTGGCGGCGTTGCCGTCGGGCTCGATCCACACCGGCTGCGCGCGGTCGTCGTAGACGACGCCGCGGAAGACCGGGGTGCGCGGCGTGGTGAAGAGCAGACCCGGCGCCAGCGTCGCTCCCTCCTGGGTCCAGGCCTCGGCCTTGGGTGCGGTGAGCTGGGTGCTGACGAACCGCAGCGGCTCGGGCACGGCGGGCTCCTCGGGCGCCGCTGCCGTCGGCTGGGTCGCCGGCGCGTCGGAGTCGCGGGACGACCACGCCCACCCGGCGCCGACGCCGGCCGCGCCGAGGGCCACGCCGGCGCCCATCATGAGTACGTCGCGACGTGCGGGGCGGGGCCCCGGCGGGGTGCTCTCGGTCATCTCGCCAACCTAGACGAAACCGAGCCGCTCGCACCGACGCGCGGTGGATCCGGAGCAGAGCTCGTCGAGGGTCACGACACCCTCGCGGACCAGCACGCTGGTCAGCACGGCCAGCCGGACCTCGGTCACCGGGTGCAGCCACGAGGGGACTCCCTCGAAGTCCTCGGCACCCTCGACCTCCTCCTCGGCGAGGATGCCGACGGCCACGTCGGCCGCCTGCTCGCTCATCGCGGTGGCCGGCACGTGCAGCATCGACCCCCGCGTGCCCTGCACGATCTGCCGGGCCGCCTGGAGGTCGGTGTCGGCCGAGGGTCCGCGCTCGTCGGTGGCCAGGGGCTCGGCGACGCCGACGAAGCGGTCGGCGCCCGGGACCAGGGTGGTGTGGGCCACCACCGGGACCTCGTCCTCACCGCCACCGACGAGGGCCTCGGCCTCCTCGGCCTCGACGGGGTCGAGCACGATCACGTCGGCGCTGTCGGCCAGCGCCTGGTCGGCCTGGGACGCCTGCGTGCCGGCGTCACCCTCGGCGTCGTACACCCGGACCGAGCACTCCGTGCACGTGGCCTCGACGCGGGCCCGGAAGGCCTCGACGTCGACCCGAGGCTCGAAGCTCCGGGAGCCGTCGGAGACGAGGAACGCGACCACGGTCGGGTCCTCGGAGGAGCAGCCGACGAGCGTGCCACAGCCCAGCACGACGGCCAGGAGGCTGGAGACGGAGCGGGCGAGGGGGCGCATCGCGGCACATCGTATGCGCCCCCTCACCCGACGATCAGCCGCGACCGCTCGACGTACGGGCGCGACGCGACACGGAGTCGATCGTCACGGCCAGCAGCAGCACCGCACCGGTGACCATGAAGCGCACCGAGGAGTCCACGCCGACCAGGTTGAGGCCGGTCTGGATCGCCTGGAGCACGATGATCCCGAGCATCGCGGAGTACGCCGACCCACGGCCGCCGAAGAGCGACGTGCCGCCGATGACCGCGGCCGCGATGGCCGTCAGGTTGGTGTCGGTCGTGCCGCTCGCCTGCGAGACGCTGGTCTGCAGACCGGCGGCCAGGAGGCCACCGACCGCGGCGAGCGACGAGCAGAGCACGAAGACCGACAGGTAGACCCGGTTGACCTTGATGCCCGAGCGACGGGCGGCCTCCTCGTTGCCACCGACGGCGAAGACGTGGCGGCCCCACCGACTGCGCCGCAGCGCGAGGTCCATCACCACGACCATGAGCGCGAAGAAGAGCCACAGGTAGCTCCACCCGCGGTCGATGTTGACGTAGTAGCTCAGGAACCCGAGCCCGACGAGCAGCGCCGCGCCCTTGATGAGCACGAGCGGCATCCCCGGCGCACTGAGCTGGGCCGCCGTGCGCTGACGGATCGTCCACAGCTGCGAGCCGACGTACAGGAGCACGATGACCACGACCAGGACGTAGGACGCGACCGGGGACAGGAACTTGAAGCGGGTGAACTGCACGAGGAACGAGTCCGAGGGCAGGTTGATCGTGCCCTGGGTGCCGAGCACGTAGAGCAGTGCTCCCTGGAAGGCCAGCAGCCCGGCCAACGAGAAGACGAAGGACGGCACTCCCAGCCGGGTGTAGAGCAAGGCGTAGAACACACCGATCGCCACGCCGACCAGGATCGCGGCCAGGATCGAGACCAGCATCGACTGGCCCTTGTTGACGAGCAGCACGGCCATCACGGCGGCCGTGAAGCCGCTGACGGAGCCCACCGACAGGTCGATCTCACCGAGCAGCAGGACCAGCACGATACCCAGCGCGATGATGCCGATCGGCGCCGCGAACTGGGTGATCGAGACGATGCTGCGCGAGGAGAGGAACCGCGGCTCGGCGCTGTAGAAGCCGATGCAGATGAAGATGAGGCCGATGACCACCGGCAGGCTGCCGAGCTCGCCGGACTTGAGCCGGTTGATGAACAGCCGCAGGTATCCCGACAGGCCCTCGGTGCGGATCAGCCTCTCGTCGGACAGGTCGGCGGCGACGGTGGAGCCACGTGTCTCGTCAGCCATCCTGGCCTCCTTCGGTGGGAGCGGTCGGGTGCCCGGCCACGCCCCGCGAGGCGCGGGCGGAGACCACGTTGTCGGAGGCGCCGGTGATGGCCGCCACGAGGTCCGCCGTCGAGACCTCCTCGACGTTGAACTCCGCGGCGTTCTTGCCGAGCCGGAGCACGACGATGCGATCGGCGACCGCCTGGACGTCGGCCATGTTGTGGCTGATCAGGATGACGCCGAGGCCGGTCTCCCGCAGCCGCTCGATGAGGTTGAGCACCTCCGCGGTCTGGGCCACGCCCAGGGCGGCCGTGGGCTCGTCGAGCATGACGACCTTCGGGTTGCCCACCAGGCTGCGCGCGATGGCCACCGTCTGGCGCTGGCCGCCCGAGAGCGACGCGATCGGGATCCGGACGCTGGGGATCTTGGCCGAGAGGGTGCGCAGCAACCGCCAGGCCTCCTTCTCCATGTGGACCTCGTTGATGAAGGGGCCGCGGCTCTTCTCCTGGCCGAGGAAGAGGTTGGCCACCACGTCGAGGTTGTCGCACAGGGCGAGGTCCTGGAACACGGTGGCGATGCCGAGCTCCTGGGCCTCGGACGGGCCGCCGACCCGGACGGGCTTGCCGTCGAAGTTGATGTGTCCGCCATCGGGGGTGTAGACCCCCGCGATCACCTTGACGAGCGTGGACTTGCCGGCGCCGTTGTCGCCGACCAGGGCGACGACCTCACCCGCTCGGACGTCCATGTGGACGTCCGAGAGGGCTTGGACGGCACCGAAGCGCTTGGTGACGCCGGCCAGGGAGAGAACGACCTCCCCGGCCGGCGCACGGTGTGTAGCTGTGGTGGACATCAGGAGATGTCAGCCGCCTTGCACGCCTGCGCGTACTGGCCGGTGCAGATGTCGTCGGCGGTGTAGAAGCCGTCGGCGATGATCGTGTCGGCCACGTTGTCGGCGGTGACGACGATCGGGGTGAAGATGTACGAAGGAACGCCCTCGTAGTCGGTCTGGTCGATGCCGGTGTCGGTCGGGTCGGGCACGTCCTCACCGTTGGCCAGCGCGACGGCGACCTCGGCAGCGGTCTCGGCCTCGATCGCGATCGGCTTGTAGATGGTCATCGCCTGCTCGCCCGCGAGGATCCGCTGGATCGCGGCGACCTCGGCGTCCTGGCCGGTGATGGGCGGGAGGGAGTCGGCGGCCACTCCGCCACCGGTGAGAGCAGCGACCACGCCGCCGGCCTGCCCGTCGTTGGCGGCGTAGACGCCGTTGATCTCCGACGCGTCGTACTTGCTCAGCTGGTCGGTGACGAACGTCTGCGCGTTCTCCGGGCTCCAGTCCGGGTTGTCGTACTCCTCGAGGATCTTGACGTTGCTCTCGTCGAGGACGCTGTGCGCGCCGGCCTTGAACTGCGCGGCGTTGGGGTCGCTGGGGGCGCCGTTGAGCATCAGGATGCTGCCCTTGTCGCCCATCGCCTCGACGAGCGCCTCGGCCTGCATCTTGCCGACGGTCTCGTTGTCGAAGGACATGTAGTAGTCGGCCTCGGCGATGAAGCGGTCGTAGGCGATGACTGATGCACCCGAGTCCTGCGCGGACTGGACCATGCCGCCGGCGCCGGCGCCGTTGACCGGGTCGAGCACGACGACGCTCGCGCCCTCGGAGATGGCGGTGTCGACCTGCTGGGTCTGCTTGGCCTCGTCCTGGTCGGCGTTGTAGTAGACGACCTCGCAGTCGCTGCAGAGCTTGGCGACCGCGTCCTCGAACAGCGGCTTGTCGAAGGCCTCGTAGCGGGTGGTCTTGGACTCCGGCAGCAGCAGGGCGATGACCTTGCTGTCCCCGCCGCCGCTGGCGGAGTCTCCGCCGGACGAGTCATCGTTGGCACCGCAGGCGGTCAGGGCCGCGGCGCCGAAGAGCAGGGCAGCGCCGCTGGCGGCGATGCGGTGGATGGAGCGAGGCATGAGGTCTCCTGGGGCTGGCCAGGGCGCGTCGGACGACGAGCCGGTGTGAACGTCCTCTGAGTGTGGTGAGTCACACGCTAGTCGTCAAGTCATGAACACAAAGTTGTACCCAAACGTTGCGATGCAGTGTTTGTGTCCATCTCTTGACGACAAGTGGTCCTCTGGCCCACAGTTCCCCCATGTCATCCCCCGGGTCGACCGCCTCGCTGCGAACGGCCAACCTGCAGCGCGTCGTCGACGTGCTCCGGGCCCAGGAGGCGGGCGAGCCGGTGTCGCAGGCCGACATCGCCCGACAGACCGGGTTGGCGCCCGCCACCGTGTCCAACATCGTGCGCGAGCTGGCGGCGGGGGGTCTGCTCGAGGTGGAGCCGGGGCGGGGGCGGCGGGGCACGACGGTCGTCCTGGCCCGCTCGGCCGGTGTCGTGGCCGGCATCGACTTCGGGCACCGGCACGTGGCCGTGGCCCTCGGCGACCTCACCGGCAGCGTGCTCGCCGAGGTGCGGGCGACCCTCCACGCCGGGCATCCGCACACCGAGGGCCTCGACCGCGCCCACGACCTGCTCGAGCAGCTGCTGGAGGGTGCCGGTCTGGACCGCGCCGCCATCCGCACGATCGGCCTCGGACTGCCCGCCCCCATGACCGACGGCATCGTCCGGTCCTCGGCGATCCTCCCCGGCTGGGTCGGCGTGAACGCGCCCGTCGCTGCCCGGGAGCGTTTCGGCGCCCGGGTGCACATCGACAACGACGCCAACCTCGGCGCGCTGGCCGAGCACCGGCACGGCGTGGCCCGCGGCCACGACAGCTCGGTCTTCGTCAAGGTCTCCTCCGGCGTCGGCGCCGGGATCGTGCTGGACCACCGCCTCTTCCACGGCAACGGGGGCACGGCCGGGGAGATCGGCCACCTCACCCTCGACGAGAACGGACCCGTCTGCCGGTGCGGCAGCCGCGGCTGCCTGGAGGCCTACACCTCGACGGTGGCCCTCCAGGCGATGATGGCGCTGCAGATGCCCGGTGCCAGCGTCGACGAGATCGTCCGCGCCGCCCGCGACGGCAACGTCTCGGCCCTGCGGGCCCTCGAGGACGCCGGCCTGCACCTGGGCTGGGCCCTGGCCAGCGTGGTCAACCTGATCAACCCGGCGCTGGTGGTGGTGGGCGGCGAGATGGCCCGCGCCGGCGACCTGCTCCTCGAGTCGGCCCGCATCGGGCTGCGCCGCCATGCCCTGGACGCGGTGGCCTCGACTCCCGTGATGGCCTCCGAGCTGGGCGAACGAGCCTCGCTGGTCGGTGCCGTGCTGCTCGCCGCGGAGCGCACCGAGCTGCTCCACGACTGAGCCGCGCCGGGCCGGGTCGGATCGGGGCTACGGTGTCGCATGGCCAGCCTCGACGTCACCGCCCCCGCCGTCCCGCGTTCCGAGGAGATCCTCACTCCCGCCGCCCTCGACTTCGTCGCCGACCTCGACGCGCGCTTCCACGACCGGCGCGACGAGCTGCTGGCCGCCCGCCGAACCCGCCGCGACGAGGTCGCACGCACCGGCACGCTGGACTTCCTGCCCGGGACGGCCTCCGTCCGGGCGGACGCATGGACGGTCGCACCCGTACCCCCCGACCTCCTCGACCGGCGCGTGGAGATCACCGGACCGACCGACGCCAAGATGGCCGTCAACGCCCTCAACTCTGGTGCGCGGGTGTGGCTCGCCGACCTCGAGGACGCCAACACCCCGCACTGGCGCAACGTCGTGGGCGGGCAGGTGACCCTGTACGACGCGGTCCGCCGCCGACTCGCCTTCACCTCGCCCGAGGGCAGGGCCTACACCCTGGTCGACCCGGACCACCTGCCGGTCATCGTGCCGCGGCCCCGGGGTTGGCACTTCGACGAGCAGCACCTGACGCGCGACGGCCGGCCCGTGGTCGCCGCGCTCGTGGACTTCGGGCTCTACTTCTTCCACAACGCCCACGAGCTGCTCGCCCGTGGCAGCGGCCCGTACTTCTACCTGCCGAAGATGGAGTCCCACCTCGAGGCGCGGCTGTGGAACGACGTCTTCACCCACGCCCAGGCCGCGCTCGCGGTCCCGCGCGGCTCGGTCCGGGCAACGGTGCTCATCGAGACCATCACCGCGGCGTTCGAGATGGACGAGATCCTCTTCGAGCTGCGCGAGCACGTGGCCGGGCTCAACGCCGGCCGGTGGGACTACCTGTTCAGCATCATCAAGAACTTCCGCGACGCGGGGCCGGCCTTCACCCTGCCCGACCGCAACGCGGTCACCATGACGGCGCCGATGATGACGGCGTACAGCGACCTGCTGGTGCGGACCTGCCACCGCCGCGGCGCCTTCGCCATCGGCGGGATGGCGGCCTTCATCCCGTCGCGCCGGGACGCGGCGGCCAACGAGCGCGCCTTCGCCAAGGTGCGCGAGGACAAGACCCGCGAGGCGCGCGCGGGCTTCGACGGCTCATGGGTGGCCCACCCCGACCTGGTCCCGCTGTGCGCCGACATCTTCGCCGAGACGCTCGGGGACCGACCGCACCAGCTGGACGTAGGTCGCGACGACGTGACCGTCGGTGCCGCCGACCTCCTCGCGGTCGACCGGACGCCCGGCGAGCGCACCGAGGCCGGTCTGCGCGGCAACGTCCGGGTCGGCATCCAGTACCTGCAGTCCTGGCTCTCGGGCAACGGCGCCGCCGGCATCGACAACCTCATGGAGGACGCCGCCACCGCCGAGATCTCCCGGTCGCAGGTGTGGCAGTGGATCTACAACGGCGCGACGCTCGACACCGGCGAGGTCGTGACCCGCGAGCTCGTCGAGCGCATGGTGGGCGAGGAGTACGCCGCGCTGCGCGAGGCCGTCGGGTCCGAGTCCTTCGAGGCCGGGTCCTGGGACGACGCGCGGCGGCTGTTCGTCGAGTCCGCGCTCAGCGAGGAGTTCCCGGACTTCCTGACCCTGCCGGCGTACGCCGTGCTGATGGCGTCCGAGGGCTGATCGGACGCAGGAAGCCGCCCGAGGCGATCTGCTCGCCTCCCACCCAGACGTCGGCCACGTCGGCGTCGCCGGCCAGGGCGAAGATCTTCCCGAGTGCCTCCTCCGCCGAGCCGGCGTGCCGCAGGCCGATGTCCAGGGCAGTGCCGGCGGGCGGGCGCAGGCAGATCGCGTCGAACTCCTTGCCCTCGGAGAGGTCGCCGACGACGTCCGACGAGCCCGAGGGCCGCCGCGCCGGCCGCGGTGCTCAGGTGCAGGAGGTGCGCGGGAGCCAACGGCAGCCCCTCGTCTGCGAGGAGTCGCTGCACGAAGTAGGCCTGGAGCCCTTCCTTGAAGATCGAGAAGCCGGTACCGGCGCCCACGTCGCAGCCCAGCGCCACCCGCACGCGTGCCTCGACGTGCCGCCGCAGGCGGAAGAGCCCCGAGCCGAGGGCCGAGTTGCTGCTCGGGCAGTGCGCCACCGCCGCGCCGCGGGCCGCGAGCACGCCGAGCTCGGCGTCGAGCGGGTGCACGTTGTGCGCCAGCACCGACCGGGCACCGAGCAGACCGTGGTGGTCGTAGGTGTCGACGTACCCCGTGCGGTGCGGGAACTGGCCGCGGACGGTGGCCACCTCGGTGAGGTTCTCGTTGACGTGCGAGGTGAACAGGGCGCCCTCGACGTCGGCCATCACCGCCGCGCAGGAGGCGAGCAGGGGGTCGGAGGCGGAGAGGGAGAAGCGGGGCGTGACGGCGTACCTGGCGCGCCCGCGGCCGTGCCAGCGCGAGGCCAGCGCCACGGCCTCCGCGTGCGCCCGCTCGGGCGTGGTGAGCAGCGGGTCCGGCAGCATCCGGTCGCTGACGACCAGGCCGCTGGTCACGCGCAGCCCGAAGCGAGCGGCCTCCGCGAACAACGCGTCCACGGCCGGGGCGAAGTGGGATCCGAACACCAGCGAGGTCGTCGTGCCCGCGGACACCAGGCCGGCCACGAACTCCCCCGCGATCTGTGCCGCGTAGTCGGGCGCCGCCAGCCTCTGCTCCTCGGGCAGGGCGCAGCGCTCGAGCCACTCGAGCAGCGGCATGCCGAGTGCCCCGATGATGCGGACCTGTGGAAAGTGCGCGTGCGCGTCGACCAGACCGGGCAGCAGGATCCCGGCCCGGAGGTCGATCACCGGTGCGAGCGGATGGGCGGCGGCCACCGCCGTGAAGGGACCGCGTGCGGTGATCACGCCCTCGGACGACACCGCCAGTCCCAGGTCATCGTCGTACCGGAAGCCGGGACCGGTGGCGTCCTCGGCGAAGGGGTCGTGGGGGGTGTCGTAGGCCCGGACCCGATACAGGACCGGGGCCGGTGTCATGAGTCGGCCCGGGATCGCTCCGACGCGAACCGTGCGAGGAGGACCGACGCCGTCCCCAGCGCGATGGCGGGTGGTGACTTGTCACCGAGGGTGGCGTCACCGATCGGGCACTCGATGCGCGAGACGGTCGCCTCGTCGTGGCCCTCGACGAGGAGGCCGGAGCGGAATCGGGCCCACTTGGCGGCCGAGCCGATGAGTCCGATGCCGCCGAGGTGGCTGCAGCGCAGGGCGGCGTCGCACACGGCGAGGTCCTCGGCGTGGTCGTGGGTCATCACGATCACGTGGGTGCCCGCGGGGACCGAGCCGAGGGCGAGCTCGGGCACCGGCGAGTGGTGGACCACGACCCGCGCCTCCGCGTCGGACAGACAGGCCAGCCTGCCGTCGCCCAGCTGCTCGGCGCGGGAGTCGACGAGGTGCAGGTCCAGGTCGTGCCGGGCCAGGATCCGGGCCAGCTCGAGGCCGACGTGACCCACCCCGAAGATCGCGACCGCAGGCACCACGGGCAGCGGCTCGAGCAGGACGGTGACCTCGCCACCGCAGCACTGGCGGCCGTGCGCGGTGCGCGCCTTGTCAGTCAGTCCGAGGACCAGCTCCTCGGGGCCGGCGTGCGGGTCCCCGAGCAGGACACGCGCCCGGGTCACCGCCGTCTCCTCGAGGTTGCCGCCCCCGATGCTTCCCCAGGTCTCCCCCGCGGCCACCACCATCTTCGCCCCGGCCTCGCGGGGCGCGTGGCCCCGGACCCCGGCGACGGTGACGAGCACCCCGGCGCGACGCTCGGTCCGCAGCAGCTCGACGGCCCTCACCCACCGCACGTCACACCTCTGACGCCACGGGGGCGACCCGCTCGGACCGTGGGTGCAGCAGCGGTGCGGCCGGGTCGGGTCGGTCCGGCACCAGGCCCGGGAGCCCCTCGACGACGTGGTGGTCGCGGGACCCCCGCGCGCGTTCGACCGCCCAGAACACCGCCTCCGGGGTCGCGGGCGAGGCGAGGTCGACGCTGGTGCCGACGGGCCCGAACGCCGCCGCGGCCTGCCGCAGGGCCTCCCGGACGGACAGCGCCAGCATCAGGGGCGGTTCGCCGACGGCCTTCGAGCCGAAGACGACGCCGTCCTCGTGGGCACGGTCGAGGAAGGCGACGTTCAGCTCGTCGGGCAGCTCGCCGAGGCTCGGGAGCTTGTAGGTGCTGGCGGCCTGGGTGGTGAGCCGTCCCCGGCCGGGTCCGTGGGACTCGTCCCAGCGCAGGTCCTCCAGGGTCAGCCAGCCCGCGCCCTGCACGAAGCCACCCTCCACCTGTCCGAGGTCGACGAGCGGGGAGAGGCTGTCGCCCACGTCGTGCACGATGTCCACCCGGCGGGTGCGGTGGGCACCGGTGAAGCCGTCCACCTCCACCTCGGTGGCGGCGACACCGTAGGCGAAGTACTTGAACGGATGGCCCTGCATCGCCGTGGAGTCCCAGTGGATGCCCTCGGTGCGGTAGAAGCCGGCGGCCCACAGCTGCACGCGGCTGAAGTACGCCTCGCGGACCAGCTCGTCCCAGGGCAGCGCGCGCCCCCCGTCGAGCTCCGTCAACCGGGTGCGGATCTGCTCGCAGGCGTCCCTGACCGCGCCGCCGTTGAGGTCGGCGCCGGAGCTGGCGGCGGTGGCGGACGTGTTGGGCACCTTGTCCGTCCGCGTGGGGGCGAGGCGGACCCGGGCGAGGGGCACGCCGAGGGACGTCGCTGCGACCTGCAGCATCTTGGTGTGCAGGCCCTGGCCCATCTCGGTGCCGCCGTGGTTGATCAGCACCGAGCCGTCCTTGTAGACGTGCACCAGTGCACCGGCCTGGTTGAACGCGGTGAAGTTGAACGAGATGCCGAACTTCACCGGCGTCATGGCGAGACCGCGCTTGGTGTGCGCGTGGCGGGCGTTGAACGCGGCGATCTCCGCCGACCGGGTCGCCACCCGCGCGGTGGAGATCACCTGCTCCCAGGCGCGCAGGACGCGCCCGGGGTGGCGGACCGGCTGCCCGTACGGCGTGGTCTGGCCCTCGACGTAGAAGTTGCGGCGGCGCAGCTCGATGGGGTCGATCCCGAGCAGCGGGGCGCAGCGGCCGAGGATGTCCTCCACGACCAGCATCCCCTGCGGTCCACCGAAGCCACGGAACGCGGTCTGCGAGGTCTTGTGGGTGCGGGCCACCCGGCCGTGGAGGAGGACGTGCGGGATCCAGTAGGCGTTGTCGACGTGGCACAGCGCCCGCGCCAGCACCGGCTCGCTGAGGTCGAGGCTCCAGCCTCCGTCGGAGGTGAGGGTGGCCTCGAGCGCCTGCAACCGGCCGTCGCCGTCGAAGCCGACCCGCCACTGCGCGTGGAAGCCGTGGCGCTTGCCGGTCATCGTCATGTCCTGGGTCCGGCTGAGGCGGAGGCGGACCGGTCGGCCGGTCAGCGTGGCCCCCAGCGCCGCGACGGCGGCGAAGCCGTGCGGCTGCATCTCCTTGCCGCCGAAGGCGCCGCCCATGCGCAGGCACTGCACGGTGACGTCGTGGTGGTGCAGGCCGAGCACGTGGGCCACGATCTCCTGGGTCTCCGAGGGGTGCTGGGTGCTGCTCTGCACGAACACCTGGCCACCCTCGTCCACGAGCGCCAGCGCGGCGTGGGTCTCGAGGTAGAAGTGCTCCTGACCCGCCATCTCGGTGGTGCCGCTGAACACGTGGGTCGCGCCGGCGAGACCGGCGCCCGTGTCGCCGCGGCTGACGACGGGTTGGCCGCCCTGGAAGCTGCCCGCACCGATGGCCTCGGTCAGCGCGACGACGGCCGGGAGCGGCTCGTAGCGGACCTCGACCGCAGCGGCGCCGAGCCGAGCGGCCTCGAGGGTCTCCCCCAGCACCCAGCACACCGCGTGGCCCACGAACATCACCTCGTCGGGGAAGAGCGGCTCGTCGTGCTTCACCCCGGCATCGTTGACCCCCGGCACGTCAGCGGCCGTGAGCACCCGGACCACGCCCGCGACCTCGAGCGCGGGGGCGGGGTCGAGCCGGGTCACCCGGGCGTGGGCGTGCGGCGAGCACACCGGGTGCGCGTGCAGGACGTCCGGAGTGCGGTGCACGAGGTCGTCGGTGTAGAGCGCGTGGCCGGTGACGTGCAGGGCGGCGCTCTCGTGGGGCAGTGCCGAGCCGACGCTCATCGCGACACCTCCGGCGACGACGTCTCCGCCCACAGCCGGCGCAGCGCGTTGCCCAGCATCGCCGAGCGGTACGCCGCGCTGGCGCGCTGGTCGTCCATCGGGGTGCCCTCGCCGCTCAGCACCTGCGCCGCCGCCGCGACGGTCCCGGCGGTCCAGGGCCGCCCCTCGAGGGCGGCCTCGGTGGCCCGCGCGCGGATCGGCGTCGCAGCCACGCCGCCCAGCCCGATCCGCGCCCGGACGACGGTGCCGTCGAGGACGTCGAGGCCGAAGCCGACCGCGACGCTGGAGATGTCGTCGTAGCGTCGCTTGGCGATCTTGTGGAACGCGGTGAGACCCGGCAGCGGCCTCGGGACACGGACCGACCGGACCAGCTCGCCGGGACGACGCACGGTCTCGCGGTAGCCCGTGAAGTACTCCGAGAGCGGCATCTCGCGCTCTCCGTCGAGGGAGGCGAGCACCACCGTCGCGTCGAGGGCCAGCAGGGCCGGCGGCAGGTCGCCGATCGGCGAGGCGGTGCCCAGGTTGCCGCCCACGGTCGCGCCGTTGCGGATCAGGCAGCGACGCGAACTGCGGCCACACCTCGTCGAGCAGCGGCACCGCTCCACCCAGCGCGGTCCGGACCTCGGCGAGGGTGAGCGCCGCCCCGATCTCGATGGTGTCCCCGGTCGAGACCTCCCGCAGCTCGGGCAGGCGGTCGATCGCGACGGCGTACGCCGGGCGGCGGCCGCGGAGGTTGACCTCGACGCCGAGGTCGGTGGCGCCGGCGACGACCGTGGCGTCGGGGTGCTCGCGCAGCAGCCCGAGCGCCTCCGCGAGGTCGGTGGGACGGGCGAAGCCGTCGACCCGGGTGGCCACCGACGGTGGGGCGGGCCGCTGCTGGCGCTGCGCCAGCACGTCGCCGTCCGGAGGCGTGCCGAGGGCGTGCGCGGCGTCACGGATCGGGCGGTAGCCCGTGCAGCGGCACAGGTTCCCGGTCACGGCGTGGATGTCGAAGCCGTCGCTGCGCCCGGGCCGGTAGTACTCGGCGGCCATCGAGCACACGAAGCCCGGCGTGCAGTAGCCGCACTGCGAGCCGCCGCGCACCGCCAGCTCGGACTGGACCGGGTGCAGGTCGTCGGGAGCGCCGAGACCCTCGGCGGTGACGACCTCCTGGCCGTCCAGCGCCGCGGCGGGGACGAGGCAGGCGTTGACCGGGGTCCACCGGCTCCCGTCGCCGTCGGGTCGCAGCACCAGCACGGCGCAGGCGCCGCACTCCCCCTCGGCGCAGCCCTCCTTGGCCCCGGTCAGTCCGAGACCCCGCACCAGGTCCAGGACGTTGGTGTGTGCGGGCAGGCCGGTCAGCGGGCGCGCCTGCCCGTTGACGACGACGTGCGGATCCGACATGTCCCTCCCTCCACAGAACCTACGTGACGGGGGTCACGGTGGGGGGCGGAGTCGTGGATGCCGGTTGACGTCCTTGTAGAGCAGGTAGCGGAACCGTCCCGGGCCGCCCGCGTAGCAGGCCTGGGGGCAGAACGCGCGCAGCCACATGAAGTCGCCGGCCTGCACCTCGACCCAGTCCTGGTTGAGCAGGTAGACGGCCTTGCCCTCCAGCACGTAGAGGCCGTGCTCCATCACGTGCGTCTCCGGGAACGGGATCGCGCCCCCGGGCTCGAAGCTGACGATGTTGACGTGCATGTCGTGGCGGACGTCGTCGGGGTCCACGAACCGCTGGGTGCCCCACGCCCCCTGGGTGTCGGGCATCGGCTGGACGGTGACGTCGGCCTCGTGGGTGACGAACGACGCGGGCGCCTCGACGCCGTCCACCCGCTCGTAGGCCTTGCGGATCCAGTGGAACGTCGCGGTGGAGTCGCCCCGGTTGCGCAGCGCCCACCGGGCCTGCGCCGAGAGGTAGGCGTAGCCGCCCGGCCCGACCCGGTGGCCGATCCCGTCGACCTCGAGCGCGAGGGTCCCGTCGACCACGAAGAGCACCGCCTCCTCCCCCTGCCCCGCTGCGGGCAGGGGCTGGTCGCTCCCCCCGCCGGGCGCCACCTCGACGACGTACCACGCGAAGGTCTCGGCGAAGCCGGACAGCGGGCGCGCCAGCACCCACAGCCGGGTGCGGTCCCAGAAGGGCAGCCGGCTGGCCACGATGTCGCGCATGGTGCCGCGCGGGAGCACGGCGTACGCCTCGGTGAAGACGGCCCGGTCGGTGGTCAGCTCGGTCTGCGCGGGCAGGCCGCCCCGCGGCACCCAGTAGGTCATCGGGCCCCCCTCCTCAACAGCCGCCCGCGGGGGGCGTCGGCCAGGTCGATCGGTACGCCGCGCAGCCAGGTCCGGCGCACGGTGCCGGTGAGCGTACGCCCGGCGTAGGCCGACACGGGGTTCTTGTGGTGCAGACGGTGCACGTCGACCACCAGCTCCTCGTCGGGAGCCAGGACGCACAGGTCGGCGTCGGCCCCGACCCGGATCGCACCCTTGCCCGCCACGCCCATCCGGGCCGCGGGTGCCGTCGACATCCAGCGGGCGACGTCGACGAGACCGAGCCCGCGCGCACGCGCGCTCGTCCACACGACGGGGAGCCCGAGCTGGAGCGACGCGATGCCGCCCCAGGCCAGGGCGAAGTCGCCGCCACCCTTGAGCTCCGCCGTGCTGGGCGAGTGGTCGGTGACCACGAGGTCGACCACCCCGGCCTCGAGCGCGCGCCACAGCGCGTCCCGGTTGGCGGCGTCGCGGATCGGCGGGCAGCACTTCAGCTCGGTCGCGCCGTCGGGGATCGACTCCGCGTCGAAGTGGAGGTAGTGCGGACAGGTCTCGACCGACACGTCGACGCCCTGCCCGCGGGCGGCGCGCAGGGCGGGTACGGCACCCGCCGCGCTCAGGTGGACGACGTGCGCCCGGCCGCCCGTGGCGCGCGCTGTCTCGATGACCAGGTCGACGGCCCGCTCCTCGGCCGCGTCCGGGCGGCTGTCGAGGAAGCCGGTGTACGACGTCCCGTGGTCGCAGGGCGCGATCGCCTCGCCGTCCTCGGCGTGCACGAGGAGCAGGGAACCCAGCCGCGCGGTCTCGGCCATCGCGGCGGCCAGCCCGGCGGGGTCGAGGTGCGGGAACTCCTCGACCCCCGAGTCGAGCAGGAAGCACTTGAATCCGTAGACGCCGGCGGCGTGGAGGGGCTCCAGGTCCGCGACGTTGCCGGGCACGGCCCCTCCCCAGAAGCCCACGTCGACGTACACCTGGCCGTCGGCGGCGGCCTGCTTGGCGTGCAGCGCCGGGACCGTCGTGGTCGGCGGGATGCTGTTGAGGGGCATGTCCACGATCGTGGTGACGCCGCCGGCCGCCGCGGCCCGGGTGGCGCTGGCGAAGCCCTCCCACTCGGTGCGACCGGGCTCGTTGACGTGCACGTGCGTGTCCACGAGGCCGGGCAGGAGCACCTCGTCGTCGGCCAGCACGACGACCTCGGCGGCACCGGCGTCCACGTCGTAGGGCGACACGTCGGTGATGATCCCGTCGCGGACCCGCACGGCGACCGCGGCCTCGCGGTCACCGACGACCGCACGGCGGGCTCGGAGCAGGGTCTCAGCTGCCACGGTAGGTCGAGTAGCCGAAGGGGCTCAGGAGGAGCGGGACGTGGAAGTGCTCGTCGCCGGAGAGGTCGAAGACGACGATCACCTCGGGGTAGAAACCGGCGACGCCCTGCCCCGCGAACCAGGAGCCGGAGTCGAAGCGCAGCCGGTAGGTGCCCGCGGCCAGGTCGCCCGGCGCGAGGTCTCCGGCGCGTCCGTCGTCGTCGGTGACCGCTTCGGCCAGCAGGTGCCCGGCGCCGGACTCGAGGGCGATCCGCAGGCCGCCCGCAGGACACCCCCGGCTGGTGTCGAGGACGTGGGTGCTCAGGGTCGCCATCAGCTCAGCACCTCCCGGACCCGCAGCAGCGCGATCTGGGTCAGCTGGTCGATGGTCTCGGCGCGCTCGGCCTCGTCGCTGTTGTCCAGCCGGAGCCGGAGCGCCTCGAGGATCTGGTGGGCGTCGCGGCCCGCGGCGCGGATGATGAAGACCCGGTCGAAGCGCCCCTCGTAGGCCCGGTTGCCCTCCGCGAGCCGACGCACGACGTCCGCGTCGGCTCGGTCCACGCCGGCCTGCTCACGGCTCGAGTGGCTCGCGTCGTGGCGCTCGGCATCGGCGCGCTCCCCGATCCGCGGGTGGCGGGCCAAGGCTCTCTCCAGCTCGTCGTCGCTGATGGTCCGGGAGGCCGCGACCATGCGCGCCTCCAGCTCGTCGAGGGTGTCGAAGGGGCGGGCCGCCAGCACCTCGTCGGCCCAGCGCGGCACGTCGAGGCAGGTCAGCAGCCGATCCCGCGCCTGCTCGTCGTCCATCTCGTTGAAGGCCCTGAGGCCCGGTCGCGTCCTGCTCATCCGCCACCCCTCGGGCTCGCGCTCGCACTCCGACTCACGCATCACGGTCACCTCGATCAGCCCGTAGGGCCGGTCGGCGACGATGAAGACCTCGCCGGGGTTGTCGAGCCCGAACGGCTCGAGGTCCACCAGGAAGTGGTGCTTGTTGGGCGCCACGAACGAGATCTCGTCGATCCCGTCGTGGGCCTCCAGCACCGCACGACCCATCGCGTAGAGCGTCTCCTGCAGGGCCCGGCTGTACGTCGTGGCGAAGGTGGCCAGCAACAGGGCACGGACCTCGTCGTGCACGCGGTTCCACGCCACGGCGCCGTGGTCGGAGTAGCGCCACGTCGCGGTGAGCGAGGTGGCGAGGATGCGGTCGTCGACCTCGGGGAGCGTCGTGTACTCGTCGACCAGGAATCCCTTGAACTCCGAGCCGGTGGACTTCAGCACGACCAGGTCCGTCAGGCCGGAGACGACGTGGGCGCCCTCGGCCGAGAGGTCGACCTCCGTCGTGCGCACCTCGCCCCCACGACGGACGAACGCGTGGTCGTGGCCGGTGCCGTCGACGGGGATCCGGTCCCAGGCGTGCTCCTCGACCCGGACCCGGGCGCCGGTCGCGGCCGGCGTCGCCTCGAGCAGGCGCCGCCCCAGCGCGAGGGCGTAGTCCTCGGGCGAGGTGATCCCGTGCTTCTTGGCATAGGCGAACGCGGTGTTCTTCTGGGTGTCGGTCGGCAGCACCTGCGACTGGTCGCCGTCGGTGTGCGCGGCCCCGAAGTCCCCGCGCAGCGACGTGGAGACGGTGAGGTCGCGGATCTCGTGGCGTGGGGCGTCGCGCACGATCCGGACGACGCGGCACTCCGCCTTGCCGTAGCGGTTCGGTCCCAGGACGATCCCCATCACTCAGCCCTCCATCTCGGTGCTGCGGTGTGCGAGGACGGCCAGGACGTGGGCGTCCAGCAGGCCGGCCTCGCTGACCTCCTCCGACGACACGGCCCCGCAGTCGAGGCCGCGCAGGACGAAGTCGGCCAGAGCCCGGGCGGTCGCCGGCTCGTCGAGGATCGCCGAGTCGCGCCGACCGACGTAGTCGCGCAGCCGGGCCGCCGCGGCCGGGAAGCCGTCCCGGTAGAACGCGAACGTGGCGGCGTACCGCGTGGGCAGCTGCGCCGGGTGCAGGTCCCACCCCTGGTAGTACCCGCGCTCGAGAGACCTCCGGACGAGTCGCAGGTGGTTCTGCCACGCGGCTCCCACCTGCTCGGGTCCGCCCACCGGCAGGATGTTGGTGGACCCGTCGCAGACGCGTACGCCGGTGCCGGCCGCGGCCGCCTGCATGACGGCCTTGGCGTGGTCGGCGGCCGGGTGCTCGAGGCTCTGCTGGGCGGCCGCGATGCCGCAGGAGGCGGAGTAGTCGTAGGTGCCGTAGTGCAGGCCGGTGCAGCGGCCGTCGGACGCGTGGATCATCCGGGCCACGAGAGCGGTGCCGTCGGGTCCGAGGATCGACTGTGGGGTCTCGATCTGGAGCTCGAAGCGCAGCGACCCCGTCCCCAGGCCCAGACCGGTCTCGAGCCGGCCGGCGGCGAGCACCAGCGCCTGGACCTGGTCGACGGAGGTGACCTTGGGGAGGGTGACGACGAAGCCGTCGGGGACCCCGCCGCCGTCGGTCAGCCTCGCCACGAAGAGGGCGAGCGTGCGGAGCCCGCGCCGGCGCGTGGGCCGCTCGAAGCTCTTGAAGCGGATGCCCGTGCCGGGCGGCGCCGCCCCGTCGGCGAGGTCGGCGCGGAGGTCCCGCGCCGCGGTCTCGACCGCCCGGTCCTCCTCGTCGTCGGGTCGCGGTCCGTAGCCGTCCTCGAAGTCGATGCGGAGGTCCTCGACCGGCTCCCGGCGCAGCTTGTCGCGCACCCGGTGCAGCAGCGTCTCGTCGCCGTCGAGGACGTCCCGCAGGATCGCCTCGTGGTCGTGGGTCGCGCGCAGCGCCTCGTCGCCGTACGCAGCGACCAGACCGGCGTGGAAGCGGTCGGCCGGGACGTAGACGGTGTGCACCGGTTGGCGACCGGGCCGGGCGCCGGGATAGGCGTCCGCGAGCGCGGCGTCGGCCGCCTCGAGCCGCTCGTCGATCTCCTCGGTGAGCAGGTCGAGGTCGAGTCCTGCCACCGGCTGACCGCCCCTCATCCCCGCACCCTAGTGCGGGCCGCGCGCGATCGCTGTGACTTCAGGACCCGACGACCAGCTCGACCTCGAACCCCTCGGAGCTCTCGAGGTAGAGCGCGGTGTGGTCGTCGCCGCCGGCGTGCGGGTAGCGGTCGGCGAACAGCTCGTGCCAGCCGTGGGCGCTCGACTCCGCCCGGATGCGGTCGAGCAGCGCCCGGTCCTCCACGGTCAGGGCCACGTGGTTGACCCCCGGCCGCATCCGGTCGTGGGGCTCGTCCACCTGGTCGGGTGAGCGCTCCAGGAAGATGTAGGTCCCGTCGTCGGCCATCCACGACGACCCGTCGACCTCCCAGCCGAGCTCGCCCAGCAGCCAGCCCCACTCGTCGGTCGCGACCGCGAGGTCGCTCACCCACAGGTCCCAGTGGTGGATCGCGCGGGCCATCAGGTGACCGGGTCCTCGTCGGACCGGTCGGCGTCCGTCGGCACCTGGAGCGGTCGCAACCGGGCCCACAGCACGAACGCCGAGGCGACCAGCAGCAGCCCGATCCCGGTCCACAGGTTGGCGTTGACCCCACCGGTCTTCTCCGGCTCGTGCTCGCCGAGCATCCCCGCGAGCACGAGGATCACGCCGTACAGGCCGAGGAGGGCACCGATGATGTTGCGGATGTCGAAGGCCCCGGCCTGGTGGGTGCGTGGTGGACGTGTCGTCGGACATGGTGGCCCCTCTCAGAAGGCGGCGTTGAGGACGATGACCATCACCAGCGCGACGGCGGCCAGCGGGAGGGTGCGCTGGTACCACGGCCGGCCGGCCTCCTCGGGATCGACGAGGTCCTCGCGCGGGGTCTCGGAGTAGACGAGTCCCGTGAGCTCGGAGTCCGGCTTGGGTCGGGTCACCAGGGAGACGACGACGCTCAGCACGAGGTCGACCACGAAGGCGGTCGACGCGGCCACGAACGCCGTCCCCTGGCCGGGGAGGTCGATGACCCCGGCCGCCGCCGTCCGGTCGACGGCGACGGCGGACAGGGTGCCCGCGACCAGGCCCACCCAGGCGGCCGTGGGCGTCATCCGCTTCCAGAACATGCCGAGGATGAACGTGGCGAAGAGCGGCGCGTTGAAGAAGCCGAAGAGCGTCTGGAGGTAGTCCATGACGTTGTCGTAGCCGAGCGCGATCTGGGCGGTGAAGACCGCGATGAAGGTGGCCGCCACGGTGGCGATCCGGCCGACGCGCAGGTAGTAGTCGTCGGCGTGGTCCTTGCGGACGTAGTGCTGCCACAGGTCGTAGGAGAAGACGGTGTTGAACGCCGAGATGTTGGCCGCCATGCCCGCCATGAAGGCCGCCGAGCAGTCCGGCGATCGCCAGGCCGAGGAGCCCGTTGGGCAGCACGTCGCGCATCAGGAGGAGCAGCGCGTCGTTGTAGGTGACCCCGTCTCCCGCGGCACCCCCCGGGGGACTGCCGCCGTTCTTGAGATCGATCATCTCCTGCACCAGGACGGCGGAGATCATGCCGGGCACGATGACGATGAAGGGGATGAACATCTTGGGGAAGGAGCCGATGATCGGCGTCTTGCGGGCCGCGGAGATCGAGTTGGAGGCCATGGCGCGCTGGACCTCGACGAAGTTGGTCGTCCAGTAGCCGAAGGACAGCACGAACCCGAGGCCGAACACGATGCCGATGACCGACAGCAGCGACGAGTCGAAGCCGGAGAGCGCCTGGCCCGGCCACGACTGGAGCTGCTGCGCGGCCGGGGCGACCGCTGCCTCCGCCGGGGCGCCGTCCGCGGCCGCGGTGATCTTGTCGGTCAGCCCGTCCCAGCCCCCGACGCGGTGCAGGCCGATCAGGGTCAGCGGCAGCAGGGAGGCGACGATGACGAAGAACTGGAGCACCTCGTTGTAGATCGCCGCGCTGAGCCCGCCCAGGGTGATGTAGGACAGCACGACGGCACCGGCGACGACCAGGGCGATCCAGATCGGCCAGCCGAGCAGGGCGTGCACGATGCCGGCCAGCAGCGCGAGGTTGACGCCGGCGATGAGCAGCTGCGCCACCGCGAAGCTGATCGCGTTGACCAGGTGGGCGCCCGTGCCGAAGCGCCGGAACATGAACTCCGGCACCGAGCGCACCTGGGAGCCGTAGTAGAAGGGCATCATCACGACGCCGAGGAAGAGCATCGCCGGCACGGCACCGACCCAGAAGTAGTGGACGGTGGGGATGCCGAACTCCGCCCCGTTGGCGGACATGCCCATGATCTCGACGGCACCGAGGTTGGCCGAGATGAAGGCCAGGCCCGTCACCCACGCCGGCAGCGAGCGCCCGGAGAGGAAGAAGTCGATGGAGTCGGAGACCGAGCGGCGCGCCATGATCCCGATGCCGAGCACGAACGCGAAGTAGATCGCCACGAGCAGGTAGTCGAGCCACGAGGCGTCGATGAGGGTGGCCATGGGGGTGAGCGAGGGCACGGAGCGACCTTCCGAGATGGCGATGGACCGCGGACCAACCTAGAGGCACCGTTCTCCCGCGGCACACCCAAATGGGGGAAAGTCGCGGCCCGCCGGAAAAAATCGTCCGCCGTGCAACCGCTCGGGGGTCGCAGGACGAACTACCTGTGTGGACCGTGACCAGGAACTCGGCCTCCGCCTCGCAAGGCACGACGAGGCGGCGCTGGAGGACGTGTACGCCCTCTACGGCCCGAGCGTCCTGTCCTACCTCACGCGTCACGTCGGCCCCGACGAGGCTGAGGACGTCCTGCAGCGGACCTTCCTCGACGTGTGGCGCCACGCGGGCCGCTACGACAGTGCGCACCGCTTCTCCACGTGGCTGTTCATCATCGCCCGCCGACGCGCGGTCGACAGCCTGCGGGCCCGACGCCACCCGGTGGTGGACGTCGCGTCCGTGAGGGACCTGGTCGGTGAGGACGGTCGCGACACCGTCGCCCAGCTGGCGGACGCGGCGGACGTCCAGGTGGCTCTGCGAGAGCTGCCCGACCACGAACGCGAGGTGCTGCACCTCGCCTACTACGAGGAGCTGACCCAGCGCGAGATCGCCGAACGCCTCGCGGTGCCGATCGGCACCGTGAAGGCCCGCGCGGCCCGCGGGACCCGGCGACTGGCCGTCATCATGCGCGAGAACGGAGGTGACCGATGACCACCCCGCCGACCCACCCCGACCTCCTGTCGCTCCTGCGTGGAGAGCTCAGCAACGCCGAGGTGCTCGCCGCGGCGGACCACCTGGACGGGTGCGACCCGTGCCGGGCGGAGCTGGCTGACACGGCGACCGGGCACGCGCTCCTCGCGAGCAGCGCACGCGTCCTGGGACCGGTCGCCCCGAGCGCGGCGCCGGCCCCGACGCCCGTCACCCTGCCCCCGGCACCGGACCTGGGCTCGTGGCGGCGACGACAGCGACGCGGCCGTCTGCTCATGGGTGTCGCGGCCGCCGTCCTGGCCGGGATCGTCTGGACCGGTGGCTACCTCTCCGGTGACGCGGACACCGGCCGACCGGTGGCCGAGCCCGCGCCCAGCGTCGCCCCGGAGCCGCCGTCCGGAGTCGTCCGCACGGTCACGCTCGCCCCGGTGGAGGGCTCGGGCAGCGGCACCGTCTCCATGACCGACACCGGGACCGCGGCGGTGATGCGGATCGTCACCGCGGACCTGCGGCCCCTGCGGACGGGCCGGTTCTACTACGCGTGGCTGCTGGATCCCGTCACCGGGAAGATGCTGCCCCTCGGTCAGGTCGGTCCCGACGGCACCGCCTCCTTCGAGGTGTCCCCGACCTTGCTGACGTCGTACTCGGCGATCGACGTCAGCCTGGAGTCCGACGACGGGGATCCGGGGCACTCGCCCCACTCCGTCCTGCGGGCTGTCTACGCGTGACCCAAACCCAACGAGAGGAAGAACCATGAAGAAGGCACTCATCAGCACCACGAGCCTGCTCGCCATCGCGGCGGCCAGCCTGGTGGCCACGCCGGCACAGGCCGCGCAGGCGGCGCAGGAGCGGGCGGGCACCACCAGCCTGGCCGAGGCGCTGGCCGCCGACGGCAGCGACTTCGACCGGAACTGGAAGGACTTCGACATCCTCGAGGCCGCGGTCACGGCCGTCCTCGGCGCCAAGGAGGACTCGGCCGTGGCGGTGCTCGCCGACGGGAAGACGCGACTGACGGCCTTCGCCCCGACGGACAAGGCCTTCCGCGCCCTGGTCCGGGACCTCGGCGGCAAGGAGTTCAAGACCGAGAAGAAGGTCACCACGTGGCTGGCCAAGAACGTCGGCATCGACACCATCGAGACCGTGCTGCTCTACCACGTGGTCCCGGGCGCCACGATCACCTCGGCCAAGGCCCTCAAGGCCGACGGCGCGGAGCTGACCACGGCCCAGGGCGGCACCCTCGGGGTGAAGGTCAAGGGCTCGGGCAAGAACACCAAGATCATCCTGGTCGACCGGGACCACTACGCCTACAACGCCAAGGTGATCGTCCCGGACATCAACAAGGGCAACCGACAGATCGCCCACGGCATCAACCGGGTGCTGCGCCCGATCGAATTCTGATCGCGACGCGTCCACGGCGACGGTCCGGCCCCCCGAGCGACCCCTGGGCTCGGGGGTCCGGCCCGTCCGGGGCTACTCCCACTCGATGGTGCCCGGGGGCTTCGAGGTGATGTCGAGGGTCACCCGGTTGATCTCCGCGACCTCGTTGGTGATGCGTGTCGAGATCCGCTCCATCACCTCGTAGGGCAGGCGGGCCCAGTCGGCGGTCATCGCGTCCTCCGAGGTCACCGGGCGCAGCACGACGGGGTGGCCGTAGGTGCGGCCGTCGCCCTGGACGCCGACCGAGCGGACGTCGGCGAGAAGCACGACCGGCATCTGCCAGATGTCCCGGTCGAGGCCGGCGCGGGTGAGCTCCTCGCGGGCGATGGCGTCGGCGTCGCGCAGCATGTCGAGCCGGTCGCGGGTGACCTCGCCGATGATCCGGATCCCCAGGCCGGGGCCGGGGAAGGGCTGGCGCCACACCATCGTCGAGGGGAGGCCGAGCTGCTCCCCCACCGCGCGCACCTCGTCCTTGAAGAGCGTGCGCAGCGGCTCGACGAGGTCGAACTGGAGGTCCTCGGGCAGCCCGCCGACGTTGTGGTGCGACTTGATGTTGGAGGTGCCGGCGCCCCCGCCGGACTCCACGACGTCCGGGTAGAGCGTGCCCTGCACGAGGTACGCCGTGTCGCCGCGCTCCTCGTCCGCCAGCGACCCGAAGACACGCACCTCCGCGGCCTCGAAGGTCCGGATGAACTCGCGGCCGATGATCTTGCGCTTCTCCTCGGGATCGTGGACCCCGGCCAGCGCACCGAGGAACTGGTCGGCGGCGTCGACCACGTCGAGGGCGTCGAAGACCTCCTCGAAGTCGCGCCGACCTGCTCGGTCTCGCCCTTGCGCATCATCCCGTGGTCGACGTAGACGCAGGTGAGCCGGTCGCCGATGGCGCGCTGCACGATGGCCGCCGCGACCGCGGAGTCGACGCCGCCGGACAGTGCGCAGATCGCCCGGCCCCGCTCGCCGATCTGCTCGCGGATGCGCTCGACCTGCTCCTCGACGATGTTGACCATCGTCCAGGTCTGCCGGCAGCCGGCGATGTCGTGCAGGAAGTGCTCGAGGACCTGCTGGCCGTGCTCGGAGTGCAGCACCTCGGGGTGCCACTGGACGCCGGCCAGGCCGCGACCGGCGTCCTCGAAGGCCGCCACCGGCGTGACCTGGTCGAGGCGAGGACCGTGAAGCCCGCGGGCGCCGCCGCGACCGAGTCGCCGTGCGACATCCAGACGTTGTGCTCGGCGGGCAGGCCGGCCAGCAGGGTGCCCGGCCTCGGAGACGCGTGACCGGCGTACGGCCGTACTCGCGCGCGCCGGTGTGGGCGACCTCGCCGCCGAGCCCCCTGGCCATCAGCTGGAAGCCGTAGCACATGCCGAAGACGGGCACCCCGGCCGTGAAGACCGCGTCGTCGATGCCGGGCGCGCCCTCGGCGTAGACCGACGAGGGACCGCCGGAGAGGATGATCGCCTGCGGGTTCCGCGCGAGCATCTCGGCCACCGGCATCGTGTGCGGCACGATCTCGGAGTAGACCCGCGCCTCGCGCACCCGCCGGGCGATCAGCTGGGCGTACTGCGCGCCGAAGTCGACGACGAGGACCAGGTCGTGCTCTAGCGGGCTGTCGGTCACGCCCGGAAGGCTACCGAGTGCGCACTCCTCGCCACGACCGTCGACTCAGGGCCCCGACCGGGGAGGGAGGGTGGCCGGGGCCCTGGAGGTCCAGGCCCTGCGGACAGCGCCGTGGACTGACCGGCCCGGCCCTGGGAGGGAGCATGACTGCCGGGCCCCTCACCCGTGCCAACGACCCCGCCCGGGGCGGGTTACGGCCTGCTCGCCGAGACGTTCGCGATCTCAGCTGACCCCGACGATGGGCAGCCGCAGGGCACCCGGGGCGGCCTCGGGGACCACCGGGTTCTTCGGCGCCACCGGTCGGACCCGGTGGTACGCCGACCCGAGCGCCGGCCGCGCGTCGGCCTCGCCCCTGTTGGGCCAGAACGCCATCGCCCGCTCCGCCTGGGCGGTGATGGTCAGCGACGGGTTCACGCCGAGGTTGGCCGAGACCGCCGAGCCGTCGACGACGTGCAGCCCCTCGTGGCCGTAGACCCGCTGGTAGGGGTCGACCACCCCGGTCTCGGGCGAGTCGCCGATGGTGCACCCGCCGATGAAGTGCGCGGTCAGCGGTCGGTTGAAGGGCTCCCCGACGTTGCCGCCGGGGGTGCCGCCGATCAGCGTCGCCATCCGGCGGACGACGTCGTAGGCGACCGGGATGTAGGTGGGGTTGGGCTCGCCGTGGCCCTGCGTGCTCGACATCCGCCAGCCGAAGCGGGTCTTGACGCCCCACGGTGGTGATCGAGTTGTCGAGGGTCTGCATGACCAGCGCGATGACGGACCGCTCGGACCAGTGCTTCATGTCGTAGAGGTCCAGCGCGCTGCGGCGCTGGGTCCACAGCTCCTTGAGCCAGGACCTGCCACCGGGACTGGCCCGTCGACCTCGTCGGCCAGCACCGTCTGCAGCAGGGCCATGAGTTGGAGCCCTTGCCGTAGCGCACCGGCTCGACGTGCGTGTCCGCGTCGGGGTGGAACGAGGAGGTGATCGCGACGCCCTGGCTGTAGTCGACGGTGATGTCGGGGGCCAGGGCACCGAGGATCGCCTCGGAGTTGGTGCGCGTCAGGCTGCCGAGGCGGTCGCTGACGCGCGGCAGGTCGCCCTCCCCCTTGAGCCTGGTGCAGCAGCTTCTGGGTGCCGAGCGCGGCCGCGGAGAAGACGACCTGCTCGGCGGTGAAGGTCCTGGTGGCGCTACGCCGCGACAGCTTGGCCTTGGTCCACCGGGCGTCGACCCCGTAGCCGCCGCCGTCCACGGGGGCGTACCCGGGTGACCGTGGTCAGCGGGTGCACGACGGCGCCCGCCTGCTCGGCGAGGTGGAGGTAGTTCTTGACCAGGGTGTTCTTGGCGTTGTGCCGACACCCGGTCATGCACTCCCCGCAGTCGAGGCAGGCGTTGCGGTCCGGGCCGGCCCCGCCGAAGAACGGGTCGGCGACGCTCTCGCCGCCGCTGCCGGCCGGCCCGCCGAAGAAGACGCCCGACCGGCGTGGGGTGGAAGGTGTCGCCCACGCCCATGTCGTCGGCGACCTGCTCCATCACCTCGTCGGCTGGGCGTGCGCACCGGGTTCTCGACGACGCCGAGCATCCGCTTGGCCTGGTCGTAGTAGGGCGCCAGCTCGGACTGCCAGTCGGTGATGTGGGCCCACGAGCGGGTCGCGGTAGAACGCGTCGAGCGGCTCGTAGAGCGTGTTGGCGTAGACCAGCGAGCCGCCGCCGACGCCCGCGCCGGCCAGGATCATGCAGTCCTTGACCATGTCGATGCGCTGGATGCCGTAGCAGCCCGACCGCCGGCGCGAAGAGGAACCTCCTGGCGTCGAACGAGGTCGCCGGGAAGTCGTCGTCCTCGAAGCGGGCGCCGGCCTCGAGCACGCCGACCCTGTAGCCCTTCTCGGTCAGCCGCAGGGCGGTGACCGAGCCGCCGAAGCCCGAGCCGATGACGAGGACGTCGTAGTCGAAGTCGTCCGCGCCCGGCCATCAGGCGCGCCCCAGCTTCTTCATCAGCCGCAGCTGGGCGGTCATCACCGTGGCGTAGGTCTCGTCCGACATGCCGAGCATCGGCGCGAAGCGGATCAGCCGCTGGGTGGCCACCGACTGGGTCTCGGTGTAGCGGTGGATGCCCTCGCTGCCCTGGCGTCGGCCCATCCCGGACTCCCGCATGCCGCCCATCGGCGCGTCGACGCTGGCGAAGGTCGCGCCGAAGGCCTCGTTGATGTTGACCGTGCCGCACTTGACCTGACGGGCGAGCTCGCGACCGCGGGCGCCGTCCTGGGTGTAGATGGAGGCGTTGAGGCCGTACTCGCCCGTCGTTGGCGCGGGCGACGGCGTCGGCCTCGTCGTGGAAGCGGTAGAGCGAGATCACCGGGCCGAACGTCTCCTGGCCGAAGCAGGTCATGTCGGGCGAGACGCCCTCGAGGATGGTCGGCTCGAAGACGAAGGGCCCGAGGTCCGGGCCGGGCCCGACCGCCGGTGAGCACCCGGGCGCCCTTGGCGACGGCGTCCTCGACGTGGGCCGTGGACGGTGTCGAGCTGGTCCTGCGAGATCAGCGAGCCCATGTCGACGCCCCAGTCGAGGCTGGCGCCGAGCGTCATCGCCTCGGTGCGGGCCACGAACCGCTCGACGAAGCGGTCGTAGACCTGGTCGGCGACGAACATCCGCTCCATCGACACGCACAGCTGGCCGGCGTTGGAGAACGAGGCCCGCACCGCGCCCTCGGCCGCCTTCTCGAGGTCGGCGTCGCGCAGCACGAGCATCGGGTTCTTGCCGCCGAGCTCGAGCGAGCAGCCGATCAGCCGCTCGGCGCACTGGCGGGCGATGATCCGGCCGGTCGCGGTCGAGCCGGTGAAGCAGACGTAGTCGGCGCGCGTCGATGACCGCGCGTGCCGAGCTCGCGGCCGGGGCCGGCGACGACCTGCCACAGGTCCGCCGGGAAGCCCGCCTCCTCGAGCAGCTGGGCGCCGAGCAGCGCGGAGAGCATGGTCTGGGCGTCGGGCTTGGCGACCACGGCGTTGCCGGCCAGCAGCGCGGGCAGGCCGTCGCACAGCGCCATCGTGAAGGGGTAGTTCCAGGGCGAGATGATCCCGACGACGCCCTTGGGGACCCGGTTGACCTCGACCCGGGTGAGGCCGGGCACGACGCCGAGCCTGCGCTCGGTGTCGAGGTGCTGGTGCGCGGTCCGGCCGTAGTAGCGGGCCGTGAGCGCGATGTGGAGGGGCTCGTCGAAGGCGTGCTTGCGGGCCTTGCCCGACTCCCAGCACGACGAGGTCGATGATCTCCTCCTGGCGGTCGAGCACGAGGTCGTGCAGGCGCAGCAGCATCGCGGCGCGCTCGTCGAGCGAGGTACGCGCCCAGGCGGCCTGGGCGCGGCGGGCACGGACGTGAGGCCTCGGCGACGTCGGCGGTGCTCGACTGCGGGATGTGGGCCAGCGGCTGCCCGCCGATCGGCGAGTAGACCGGCACGGTCTGCCCGGTGCTGCTGACGACGCGGCGGGTGAGCGCCGCGACGTACTCCGGCTCGAGCGCGTAGGAGCCGCGGGGGTCGAGCTCGGGGTCGTGCGGGCCGTCGACGAGAGGGCCGGAGGCAGGTGTGTGCTCGCTCATGGCCCGAGGGTAGGCCGGTCCCCCGGCGCTTGCTACCCGTTGGTCACATTGTCCCGCCATTTGACATCCGGACCCGATTTGTCAAGCCCGGGACGTCACCCGTCGACGACGACCTCGACCCGCTGGAACTCCTTGAGGTCGGTGTAGCCGGTCGTGGCCATCGAGCGCCGCAGCGCCCCGATGAGGTTCATGGTGCCGTCGGCGACGCGGGAGGGGCCGAAGAGGATCTCCTCCATCGAGCCCACCGGCCCGAACTCGACGCGCTGCCCGCGCGGCAGCTCGGGGTGGTGCGCCTCGCCGCCCCAGTGGAAGCCGCGGCCGGGAGCGTCGGTGGCCCGGGCCAGGGGCGAGCCGACCATCACCGCGTCGGCGCCGCAGGCGATGGCCTTGGCGACGTCACCGGACCGGCCGATCGACCCGTCGGCGATGACGTGGACGTAGCGCCCGCCGGACTCGTCGAGGTAGTCGCGCCGGGCGGCGGCCACGTCGGCGACCGCCGACGCCATGGGCACGGCGATGCCGAGCACGGTCCGCGTGGTGTGGGCGGCACCGCCGCCGAAGCCCACCAGGACGCCCGCCGCACCGGTGCGCATGAGGTGCAGGGCCGCCTGGTGCGTGGCACAGCCGCCCACGATGACCGGGACGTCGAGCTCGTAGATGAACTCCTTGAGGTTGAGCGGCTCGCTCTGCGACGAGACGTGCTCGGCGCTGACCGTGGTCCCCCGGATGACGAACATGTCGACGCCGGCGTCGACCACGGCCTTGGCGAACTCCTTGGTGCGCTGCGGGGAGAGCGAGCCGGCGACGGTCACGCCCGCGTCGCGCACCTCGTTGAGGCGGGCGGTGATGAGCTCGGCGCGGATCGGCTCGGCGTAGATCTCCTGCATCCGGCGGGTCGCGTCGCTGCCCTGGAGGCCGGCGACCTCCTCCAGCAGGTCGGACGGGTCGTCGTACCGGGTCCAGAGCCCCTCGAGGTTGAGGACGCCGAGGCCCCCCAGCCGGCCGAAGGCGATCGCGGTCGCGGGCGACATCACCGAGTCCATCGGGGCACCCAGCACCGGCAGGTCGAACCGGTAGGCGTCGATCTGCCAGGCGGTGCTGATCTCCTCGGGATCCCGCGTACGCCGCGAGGGCACGATGGCGATGTCGTCGAAGGAGTAGGCGCGACGGGCGCGCTTGGCTCGGCCGATCTCGATCTCAGTCACGCGGGGCAGCCTATCGGCCGACTTCCCCGAGCCCCCCGGGCCTCGTCCCGGTTCCGCCGTCCGGCGCGCGTGGCACGATCCCGGCCATGCCACCCGCCGTGCCACCCGCCATGCCGCCCACAGGGCCTCCCTCCTTCACCAGCATCGTCGGCAGCGCCGACGCCGACCTCGACGCCCGGCTCTCCTCGGAGCTCGACGTCGTCAACGCCGCCGCCACCCCGGGCATCGATGCCGCCGAGGAGCTGACCGTCCGGGTCGTCGACGAGGCGGGGACGCTGGCCGCCGGGATCAGCGGGTGGACGTGGGGGGTGGCCGCGGGCATCGGGATGACCTGGGTGCGTGCCGACACCCGGGCGAGCGGCCTCGGGTCCAGGCTGCTCACCGAGTTCGAGGCCGAGGCGCTGCGGCGGGGGTGCCGGCACGTGTTCGTCACGTCGTTCACGTTCCAGGCGCCCGCCTTCTACGAGCGGCAGGGGTACGTCGAGTTCGCCCGATGGCAGGACGTACCCCGTGTGGGGGAGGCCGACGTGCACCTCAAGAAAATTCTTCCGGGACCCGGGAACTCTGACTAAATCTCCACAGTTATCCACATAGACTTCCACAGTCTGTGGAGGTATCTTCGAGGTCCACCTACGAAAGGTTCCCCTGATGCTCAAGCGCCACCTGGCCGGCCCCGTTGCCGGTGCCCTCGTCGCCGCCGCGCTCGCCACGGCCCCGATCGCCCCCGCCAACGCCCAGCGTGCCGCGGGGACCGACAGCCTGGCGGCCCTGCTCGCCGCCGACGGGCAGAAGCTCGACAAGAACTGGAAGGACTTCGACATCATCGAGGCCGCCGTCCTGACCGTCGCCGGCGCCAAGCCCGAGACGCCCCTGCTCGCGCTCACCGACGGCAAGAAGCGCCTGACCGCCTTCGCGCCCACCGACAAGGCGTTCCGCAAGCTGGTGGCCGACCTGACCGGCACCGCGCCGAAGACGGAGAAGGCCACCGTCGAGGCCATCCTCGCGACGTACGACGTCGACACCATCGAGTCGGTCCTGCTCTACCACGTGGTCGCCGGCGCCACGCTGGACTCCACGAAGGTCGTGGCCGCCGCCAAGAAGGGCCAGAAGATCACCATGGCCAACGGCGCCAAGATCCGCGTCAAGCTCCAGGGGGGCAAGGTCGTGCTCGTCGACAAGGACAAGAACGACCGCGACGCCCGGGCCATCCCCAAGGCGCTCGACCTCAACAAGGGCAACCGCCAGATCGCGCACGGCATCGACCGCGTGCTGCGCCCGCTCGACCTCTGACGCACCAGCCCACTGGCCAGGCGGGCCGCGCCCGGGGGTGTCCCCCCGTCCCGGGCGCGGCCTGCCGCACGGACGGGACCACATGACGACGCTGCTCTCCATCGGCGAGCTCTCCTCGCGCACCGGAGTCACGCCCTCCACGCTCCGGATCTGGGAGGAGCGGCACGGATTCCCGGTGCCGATCCGCCTCGAGTCGGGTCACCGTCGCTACGCCGAGGACGATGCCGTCCTGGTCAGCGAGGTGGCCCGGCTGCGGGACTCCGGCATGCGCCTCGACGCCGCCATCTCGGCCGCCCGGCGCGAGGCCGAGCACCAGGCCCAGGTGTCCCCCGGCCCCCGCCCGCGCTCGGTGCACGCCCACCTGCTGCGCCAGGACCCGTCCCTGCCGGTCCACCGACTGACCAAGCGCACCCTCATCGGCCTGTCCCACGCGATCGAGGACGAGTTCTGCGTCCGCGCGCACGACGGCCACCTCTTCGGGCTCTTCCAGCAGGCCCAGCACTTCACCCCGGCCCGGGCCCGCTGGCGCGAGCTGGCGCTGCTCGCCCGCACGACCCACGTGTACGCCGACTTCCCGCCGGGCGCCCAGGACGAGGACGACCTCCACCTGATCACGCTCCCGGAGCGGTCGCCGCTGCTGCGCGAGTGGGCGGTGGTGTGTGACGCCGTCGAGGCGCCCATCGCCCTCACCGCGTGGGAGGTGCCGGGACAGATCGGCGTCCCGGAGCTGCGCCGCGTCTTCGAGGCGACGTGGACGATGGTGCCCCGGCTGGTCCGGGAGGCGGCCCGGGTGTGCGCCGCGGCGACCGACGACGCCGACGGACCGCAGCTCGTCGAGGACCTGGCGGCCAGCCCCGCGGAGGGCGACGCCGACCCCACCCTGGCGGCCGCGTTCTTCAACCGCGCCGTGGCCTACCTCGACCGCGGCTGAGCGTCCGTCGCCCCCGTCGCTCAGGCGCCGGAGTAGTTGGGTGCCTCGACGGTCATCTGGACCCCGTGCGGGTGGCTCTCCTTCAGCGAGGCCGAGGTGATCCGCACGAAGCGGCCCTTCTCCTGCAGCTCGGGGACGGTGCGGGCGCCGACGTAGAACATCGACTGGCTGAGGCCGCCGATGAGCTGGTGCGCCACCGCGCCCAGCGGGCCGCGGTAGGCGACCTGTCCCTCGATGCCCTCGGGCACGATCTGGTCGTCGCTGGTGACCTCGGCCTGGAAGTAGCGGTCCTTGGAGTAGGACTTCTTGCCCCGGCTCGACATCGCGCCGAGCGAGCCCATGCCGCGGTAGGACTTGAACTGCTTGCCGTTGACGAAGACCAGCTCGCCCGGCGACTCCTCGCAGCCCGCGAGCAGCGACCCGAGCATCACGGCGTCGGCACCGGCGACCAGCGCCTTGGCGATCTCGCCCGAGTGCTTCATCCCGCCGTCGGCGATGACCGGGACCCCCGCGGGCTTCGCGGCCAGGGATGCCTCGTGGACGGCCGTCACCTGGGGCACGCCCACCCCGGTGACGACGCGGGTGGTGCAGATCGAGCCCGGGCCCACGCCCACCTTGACCGCGTCCGCGCCCGCGTCGACGAACGCCTGGGCTCCCGCGCGGGTGGCCACGTTGCCGCCGATCACCTGCACGTGCCGGGTGGCGGGGTCGGTCTTGAGGCGACGGACCATGTCGAGCAGCAGGTGCACGTGGCCGTGGGCCGTGTCCGCGACCAGGACGTCGACACCGGCCTCGACGAGCGTGGTGGCGCGCTCCCACGCGTCGCCGAAGTAGCCGATCGCGGCGCCCACGAGCAGGCGCCCGTCGGCGTCGTAGGACGCGTGCGGGAACTGCTCGCCCTTGACGAAGTCCTTGACGGTGATGAGGCCCCCGAGCCGGCCCTGCTCGTCGACGAGCGGGAGCCGCTCGCGCTTGTGCCGGCGCAGCAGGGTGGTCGCGTCGTCGCGGGAGATGCCGATGGTGCCGGTGATGAGGCCCTCGCGGGTCATCACCTCGTCGACCTTGGTGGTCGCCCACTCCGCCACCGGGGTGAAGCGCAGGTCGCGGTTGGTGATGATGCCGAGGAGCCGGTCGTCCGCGTCGACGACCGGCAGGCCCGAGACGCGGTACTCCCCGCAGATCCGGTCGAGCTCCTCGAGGGTGGCGTCGGGGCCGATGGTGACGGGGTTGGAGATGATGCCCGTCTGGGTGCGCTTGACGAGGTCGACCTGGTAGGCCTGGTCGGCGATCGAGAGGTTGCGGTGCAGCACGCCGAGGCCGCCCTCGCGGGCCATCGCGATCGCCATCCGCGACTCGGTGACGGTGTCCATGGCCGCGCTGACCAGCGGGACGCGCAGCGAGATCTCCCGGGTCAGGCGACTCGTGGTGTCGATCTCGTCGGGCGCCAGGTCCGACTCGCCCGGCAGCAGGAGGACGTCGTCGTAGGTGAGGCCGAGGGCCGCGAACTTCTCCGGGATCTCCACGCCGCCATCCTACGGGCCGTCAGCGACGCGCCCCCTCCAGGTCGCGCAGCGGGACCTTGACCGTCAGGCCGTCCCCGGACATCCGGATCCGGCCCCGCAGTCCGGACCCCAGCACCATCGGGAGGACGGCCTGGTTGTCCGCGCTCGTGACGAGCACCAGCTCGTCGTCACCGAGGCCGGCCGCGGCCCGGGCCGCCTCCAGCAGCAGCCGCGAGCCGATCCCGCGCCGCCGCCAGGCGGGGTCCACCTCCAGGTGCAGGTGGCGGGAGCCGGGTGCCACCATCTCGGCGAGCACCGCGCGACCGACCGTCGTACCCTCCACCATCGCCGAGACCCCGTGGCTCGACGCGACGAACTCGGGGGTGGCCCCGGTGCCGAGCCGGCGGCCGGGCTCCGGCACGGTCATCGCGTCGCGGCTGCGGGCCAGGACGTCGCTGACCAGATCGGCCAGGCCGACACCTCGTGCGTGCTCGGTGGCGGTGAACGGCGCCCGCCGGTGCACCTGGACCGAGACGTCGCCGACCGACATCTCCATCGAGTCGTGGTCGCCGCCGGCCTCGCTCGGCTCGGCCTCCGCGTCGAAGAGCTGGGCGACCACCTCGGGGAAGCGCGCGGGCTGGGCCAGGATCGTGCGGGCCGCCGCGACGTACCGGGCCGGTTGATCGACCAGGGCCGCCTCCGTGCACGGGTGCGACACCACCGCGCGGGCTCCCGCGCGCTCCACCAAGGAGGCGATGTCGTCCACGCCCCAGCCCTCCGGCACCTCGACCACCAGCTCGTCGGTGACCGAGTCGATCCCCGGGAAGACCTGCAGTCCCAGGATGTTGACACCCGCGGCCCCGCACTCACTCGCCAGCGTCGCCAGCGCTCCGGGTCGGTCCGGCAGCGTCAGCCGCACTCTCCACAACATGGGCTCTCCCCCTCGTCTCGTCCGTTGCGCCCCAGCCTGCGCCTGCCGTGTTGCCGGTCGGGGGCCTGCGTGTTTCGGCGGTGAAAACCATGCGCCGTGGGTCCACGACCCGCGCGGATGAGGCCGGGACGGGGCACGGTCCACCACAATGGACGCACTGTGAGACCTGGATGCTGCTCGTGCCCCTCGCCCGCCTGACCGTCTGGGTCGCGGCGGTGGCGGCCGTGCTCGCGCGCTTCCCGTCCGCGATGTGGCCGCTGCGTCCCGACGAGGCCGGCTTCCTGCTCGTCGCCCGCAGCTGGGCGCCCGCGCCGGACAGCGTCTACGGGCGCTACTTCGTCGACCGGCCGCCCGAGATCATCGCGCTGATCCGGTTGACCGACTGGCTCGGAGGTCCCTACGCCCTGCGTGTGCTCGGCGCGCTCGGCATCGCCGGCTTCGTGGTCGTGGTGGCCGCGACCGCGCGGCGGTTGGCGTCGTACGCCGCCGGCCTGCCCGCCGACCGGGCCGACCGGGTCGCGGCCTGGACGGCGGTCGCGGCGGCCGGCCTGGTCTCCAACGCGGGCGTCGACGTCGTCTCCATCAAGGGCGAGCACCTGGGGATCCCCCTCGTGGCCGGCGCCTGCTGGCTGGCGCTGGTCGCCCTGGAGCGCCGGTCCACGCGCCTCGCCCTGGCCTCGGGCCTGGTGGCGGTGCTCGCCGTCGGGCTCAAGCAGAGCCTCGTCGGCGGGCTGGTCTTCGGCGGGGTCCTGCTCCTCGCGAGCGCGGTCGTCGACCGCCGGCGGTGGCGGACCTACCTCCGCCTCGGCGGGGCCGCCGCCCTCGGCGCCGCGGTGCCGGTGGTGGCCACCGTCGTGTGGGCCCTCGTCGCGGGCGTCGACCTCGGCACGCTGTGGTACGCCGTGGTGGGCTTTCGCCCCGACGCCGACGCGGTGCTGGCCGCGCAGCCCAGCGACACCATCGACGAGCGGGCCGTGCAGCTGCGCGAGCTGGCCGTCGAGACCGGGATGGCCTTCCTCGTGGCCTGGTTCGTCCTGCACCTCCCCCGCCTCGCCCGCCGGCTGCCGGCCCCGACCGCCGCCGTCGCGGCCATGCTCGTCGTCGACGCCGTCGCGGTGGTGCGGAGCGGCAGCTACTGGACGACGTACCTCGTGGTCCTCGTGCCCCCGGTCGCGCTGGCCACCGCGCTGGTGCTCACCGTGGAGCGTCTGCCGCACCGGCTCCGCCGGTGGCAGCGCGTCGCGCAGGGTGTCACGCAGGCGCTCGTCGTCCTGGTGGTGCTGAGCAGCCTGGACTCCCTGTGGCGCTGGTGGGACAGCACGGAGGAGCGCTCCCGGCCGGTGGAGTACTACGCCGGCGAGGCCATCGGGAAGGCGGCGCGGCCCGGGGACACGCTCGTCGTCTACGGCGGTCGCGCCGACATCCAGTGGGCCAGTGGCCTGCGCTCGCCGTACCCGCACCTGTGGTCACTGCCGATGCGCACCCTCGATCCCGACCTCGTGGAGCTCCGCGACCTGCTCACCGGACCGGCGGCGCCGACGTGGTTCGTGGAGTTCTCCGTCCTCGACGCGTGGAGCGAGAGCGGCACCGAGCGGATCGGCGAGGAGCTGATCGAGCGCTACCAGTACGTCGGGACGGTGTGCGACGAGTACCGCGTCTACCACCTCAAGAGCCTCGAGCGGCCGGTGGTCGACACGCGGTGCGACCAGCCCTGGCGCGAGGGCCTCGCCTCGCTGCGCGACTGAGGTGCACCCCTCGCTGCGCGAAGGCCGCCGCCTCCCGGAGGGAGACGGCGGCCTTCGTGGTGCAGGTGGTGCAGGGGCTCAGTGACCGTGCCCGTGGCCGTGGCCGCCCGCGGCGGCGGGCTCCTCGTCCTCGGGCTTCTCGACGATCAGCGTCTCGGTCGTGAGCAGCATGCCCGCGATCGAGGTGGCGTTGACCAGCGCGGAACGGGTGACCTTGACCGGGTCCAGGACGCCCTGGGCGACCAGGTCGCCGTACTCCTCGGTGGCGGCGTTGTAGCCGTTGCCGACGCCGAGGTCGCGGACCTTGGTGGTCACGACGTAGCCGTTGACGCCGCCGTTCTCGGCGATCCAGCGCAGCGGCTCGTCGGCGGACTTGCGCACGATGCGCACGCCGACGGCCTCGTCACCGGTGAGGCCGAGGTTGTCCTCGAGCACCGAGACGGCGTGGATGAGCGCGGAGCCACCGCCGGGGACGATGCCCTCCTCGATGGCGGCACGCGTCGCGGACACGGCGTCCTCGATGCGGTGCTTCTTCTCCTTGAGCTCCACCTCGGTGGCGGCGCCGACCTTGATGACGCAGACGCCGCCGGCCAGCTTGGCCAGGCGCTCCTGCAGCTTCTCGCGGTCCCAGTCGGAGTCGCTGTTCTCGATCTCGGCCTTGATCTGGTTGACGCGGCCCTCGACGGCACCGGCGTCGCCGGCACCCTCGATGATCGTGGTGTCGTCCTTGGTGATCACGACGCGGCGGGCCTGGCCCAGCACCTCGAGACCGACCTGGTCGAGCTTGAGGCCGACCTCGGGGGCGACGACCTGACCGCCGGTCAGCACCGCGATGTCCTGCATCATCGACTTGCGGCGGTCACCGAAGGCGGGGCTCTTGACCGCGACGGCGTTGAACGTGCCGCGGATCTTGTTGACCACGAGGGTCGAGAGCGCCTCGCCCTCGACGTCCTCGGCGAGGATGAAGAGCGGCTTGCCGGCGGCGATGACCTTCTCGAGCAGGGGCAGCAGCTCCTGGATCGAGGAGATCTTGCCCTGGTGCAGGAGGATGTAGGCGTCGTCGAGGACGGCCTCCATGCGCTCGGGGTCGGTGACGAAGTAGGCCGACAGGTAGCCCTTGTCGAACTGCATGCCCTCGGTGAACTCGAGCTCGGTGCCCATGGTGTTGGACTCCTCGACCGTGATCACGCCGTCCTTGCCGACCTTGTCGAAGGCCTCGGCGAGCAGCTCGCCGATGTGGCTGTCACGGGAGGAGATCGTCGCGACCGACGCCATGTCCTCCTTGGACTCGACCTCGCGGGCGGCCTCGCGCAGCGCGTCGCCGACGGCCTCGGCCGCGGCGTCCATGCCCCGCTTGAGACCCATCGGGTTGGCGCCGGCGGCCACGGCGCGCAGGCCCTCGTGGACCATCGCCTGGGCCAGCACGGTCGCGGTCGTCGTGCCGTCACCGGCGACGTCGTTGGTCTTGGTCGCGACCTCCTTGGTGAGCTGGGCACCGAGGTTCTCGAACGGGTCGTCCAGCTCGATCTCACGCGCGACGGTCACGCCGTCGTTGGTGATGGTCGGCGCGCCCCACTTCTTGTCCAGGACGACGTAGCGGCCCTTGGGGCCGAGCGTCACCTTGACGGCGTTGGCGAGGGCGTCGACGCCGCGCTCGAGGGCGCGGCGGGCGTTCTCGTCGAACTCCAGGATCTTGGGCATTCAGGTGCTCCTAGGAAGGTTGTGAAACGAAAACCGCCCGGACGTCATACGCGGAGGGACCCAGGGGTCGACCCACGTATGACGTCCGAGCGAGAGATCAGGAGACGACGGCGAGGACGTCGCGGGCGGAGAGGATGAGGTACTCGGCGCCGGCGTACTTGACCTCGGTGCCGCCGTACTTGCTGTAGATGACCTTGTCGCCCACGGCGACGTCGAGCGGGACGCGGTTGCCGTTGTCGTCGATGCGACCCGGGCCGATGGCCAGGACCTCGCCCTCCTGGGGCTTCTCCTTGGCCGTGTCCGGGATGACCAGGCCGGAGGCCGTGGTCTGCTCGGCGTCGAGCGGCTGGACGACGATGCGGTCCTCGAGGGGCTTGATGTTGACCGACACTTCGGATCAACCTCCACTTTCCACGTTGGTCGAGACGGGCTCGAGAGCGATTGCTCTCGTACGTTGGGGCTTGCTCTGCCGCACGCCGTCGCGGGGGTCGCACGTCGTCGCAAGCACTGGCACCCTCAGGGCGAGAGTGCCAAGTCAGACGCTAGCACTCCCCCCGACCGAGTGCTAGCGGCAGTCCTCTAGACGAACGCTCCCTGGACGACCAGCGCCTCGGCGGTGCGCGGCTTGCCCCTCCCCTCCAGGGTGCCCGTGAGCCGGGTGCGGATGTCCATCTGACCGGTCTCCCGGTCCACCGGGACCTCGAACACGACGACCTGCGGGTCGAAGGCGTCCGGCTCCACCCCGTCGGGGAGCACGTCGTTGGCGGCGTACACCTCGACGGGCTCGGTGAACCCGAGGCCGTACGACGTCTCGACGTCCGGGGCCTGCGCCTCGTAGGTGCCCTGCTCGGTCTCGAAGGCCTGGGGCGAGCCCGGGATGACGGTGACGACCAGCCACTGCGAGCCCTCGGGCGCCCAGCCCAGGCCGGCGACGTACGGGTGGGTGACCGAGGACCGCACGAAGCAGGCCGACCCGACCCCCTCGACCGCCGCGGCGCCGGTGCTCCACAGCTGGTCCCCGCACGGGGCGCCGGGACGCGCGAAGGAGGCGTCGTAGAGCGGTGCCGCCGCGCCGGTGCTGACGTCGGCGGTGGCCGCGTCGATGGTCTGGGTGACCCCGTCGTAGGTCACGGTCACCTCGACGTCCTCGGCGCCGCGTGGCACCGCGACGTACTGGCGGCGGGCGCCCGGGGAGATCGCGACACCGTCGACCCACCCCGTCAGCGCGGGCAGCTCCCAGTCCTCGCCGTCGGCGGTGACGGCGAAGACCGGGTCCTCGAGCGAGGCGTCGGGGATGCGGTCCACGGGGACCGTGTCGTCGGTGGCGCGCAGCTCCACCTGGACGCCCACGAGGGGCCCCCGCACCGTGCCGGCGTCGGTGTCGACGCTGTCCAGCGGGTCGGTGATGGTCACCTGCAGCCGGCCCCACGGCACCCGCACGTCCGTGCTGCGGCCCACCAGCAACCCGTCCGCGGCCTGCTCCACGAGCGTGCCCGGCTCGGTCTCCGGCTCCTCCTGCTGGGACAGCCAGATGCCGCCGCCCGCCAGGGCGGCGATGAGGAGCACGGGCACGAGGACGATCAGCAGCTTGCGCACGGAGGAGAACCTGCCACGTCGGGCGCGACGAGCGACACCGAACCGCCTGAGAAGATGCGCGGATGGACCTCGAGACGCTGGCCTGGCTGCAGACCGATGCCGGCCGACGGCTGCTGGAGGAGGCGACCCACGCCTGGGTCGATCACGGCGGTGACCCGGTGCGCGCCGCGACGTCCGTACGCCGCCTCGAGCCGGACCCCGACCGGGCGGCGGCGGCCACGACCCAGGTACAGCTGCGCGCCCGGGCGGTCGCGAAGTTCGGCGACCTGGCTCCGCTGATGTTCTTCACCCCCGACGCCCTGGAGCAGGCGACCCGGTTCCGCGTCGCGGAGCACCGGGCCGCCCGGCTGGCCGCCGCCCGGCCGGCCAGCGTGATCGATCTCGGGTGTGGCATCGGCGGCGACCTGCTGGCCTTCGCGCGCGCCGGGCTGACCGCGGCGGGGATCGACCTCGACCCGTTGCGGGTCGCGCTCGCGCAGGCCAACCTCGACGCCCTCGGCCTGCCGGGCGCGGTCCAGGTCGCGGACGCGACGACCCTCGACCTCTCCGGCTTCGGGGCCGTCTTCGCCGACCCCGCCCGCCGCGGCGCGCGGGGCCGGGTCTTCGACGCCGAGGGCTGGACCCCGCCGTGGCCCTTCGTGCTCGACCTCCTCGCCGGCACGGCCGTCGTCAAGGTCGCCCCCGGCATCCCCCACGCGATGCTCCCCGCCGGGATCGAGGCCGAGTGGGTGAGCGACGGCGGCGAGGTCAAGGAGGCCGCCCTCTGGTCGCCGCGGCTGGCCACTGTCGGCCGTCGCGCCACCGTGATCCCGTCGAGGGGCTCGGGACACGCGGGCGGCGGGTTGGCCAGCCTCACCGACGAGGACGATCCGTACGCCGGCCGGCCCCGCCCGGTGCGCGCGGTGGGGGCCTTCCTCTACGAGCCCGACGGCGCGGTCATCCGGGCCGGGCTGGTCACCGCGGTCGCCGCCGGGGTCGGCGGCGGGCTGGTGGACGAGCACATCGCCTACGTCACCGCGGACGAGGCGTTCCACACCCCCTTCGCCCGTTCCTACCGGGTGCTGGAGGAGCTGCCCTACCGCGAGAAGGCGCTGCGGGCCGCGCTGCGCGATCGCCGGATCGGGCGCCTCGCCATCAAGAAGCGCGGCGTCGACGTCGTGCCCGAGCAGCTGCGCAAGCGACTCGCGCTGCGCGGTGACAACGAGGGGACCCTGGTCATGACCCGGGTCGCCGGGGCCGGCACCGCCCTGCTGGTGGAGCCCGTCTAGCAGCCGCGCCGGTCCACCCCGGCCACGTCGACGGGCAGCCGACCCGGCGCCGGCGCCCGGCCGAGCAGCACGTCGACCAGGGCCGACATCGCGCCGGGGGTGTCGCCGTACGTCGCCAGCCGCACCGGTGCACCGACGCTGCCCAGGACGTACGGCGTGTTGGTCGCGACCGCGACCTCGCCGTCGTACGTCGCGTCCTGGAAGCCCGTGAACCCGATGCTCGTGCCGGCCGCGAGCCGGGCGTCCTCGGCGGCGCTCCAGCGGGCGAGGGCGGCGACCCGACGATTCTCGCGGACCTTCCACGCCGCGCGGCGGCGCTCGAAGACCTTCACCTTCTCCTTCTTGGTCCGCCGCGGCGGCGGCTCCGCGGTCGTCAGCGACGCGGGGGCGGCCCGCCGGGCGAGGACCTCGAGCCCCGCCGCCCGGGCGGCTCCGGCGAAGTTGGCCACCGCCACCGGGTCGCCGACGGGCGTGACGGCGCCGCCGACGAGCCGGCCACCGCAGTCGCCGGCGACACTGGTGATCGCGGCGGCGCTGAGGGCCCGCGAGGCGGCCCGGCCGGAGCCGGGCGGTCGCCCCGTGCGCTGGGCGGGCGTGCCCCGGGAGTGCAGGAGCAGGGCGATCATCCGGGCCGCGGCCTGCTCGAGACGGCGGCGCGGCAGCGACCCGCTGCGCACGGCCCGCACGATCCCGGCGCGGGCGGCGGCGGGCGACGGCGGCATCAGCAGCACGTCGTTGCCGGCCCGCAGCCCCTGCACCGCCGAGCGGGCGGCGTCGTACTGCTGCTGGACGCCGGCCATCGACAGCGAGTCGGTGACGGCGAGGCCGTCGAAGCCGAGCTGCTCGCGCAGCACGCCGGTCACCATCTCCCGCGACATCGAGGAGGGCACGCCGGGGTCGATCGCGCGGACGTCGATGTGCCCCACCATCACGGCGGGGACCCCGGCCTCGACGGCGGCGGCGAAGGGCGCCAGGTCGACGGCGGCGAGCTGCTTGACGGCGCGGGTCTGCACCGGGAGCGTGAGGTGGCTGTCCTGCGGCACCGACCCGTGGCCGGGGAAGTGCTTGAGCACCGGCACCACCGCGGCCTGCTCGATGCCGTCGACCGCGGCGGCGACCTGGGTGCCCACGGTCTGCGCGGACGACCCCGCCGAGCGCGACCCGATGGTGGGGTCGCCCGGTCCGGACGTCACGTCGGCGTCCGGGGCGAAGACCGCGTCGAAGCCGAGGCCTCTCAGCTCCGCGGCGCTGGCGCGGTACGCCGCCGTGGTCACCCGCGGCGCCCTCGCGGCACCGGCGGACATGAAGGTCGGGAAGCGGGTGGCGTCGCCCTTGATCCGCTCGACGACGCCGCCCTCCTGGTCGACGGACACGAACAGGGGCCACGGGCGTCGCACCGCGCGGTCCAGGGTCGCGTTGACGGACCGGATCTGCGCGGTGGACACGACGTTGTCGGAGAAGGCGATCACCCCGCCGAGGTGCAGCTGGCGCACCATCGCCACGGGCGCGGCCGTCCCTCGCCACTCGGCCACGATCACCTGACCGGCCAGGTCCGGCAGGGGCATCCGTCCGACCAGCCGGGCCGCCCGCTCGAGCTGGGCCCGCGTGGGACCCCAGCCCTCGACCAGGCCCAGCCGCTCGGCGGGCGTGGGCGGCGGCGCGGCCTCCGCGGCCGGCCGGTCGCCGGTGGTGGAGGGCTCCTCGCCCGCGGGGTCGCCGCTGCACGCGGAGGCGCTCAGCGCCAGCGCGAGCAGGACGGGTACGACGCGGCGCAGCATCCCGGCAGTCTCGCAGCCGGGACGCCGCGCCCCCAATCCGATGGGTCGGCCGTCAGGCCAGTGCCTCGCGCTCGGCGGCGATAGTGGTGTCGTCGCCGTGGCCGGTGTGCACGACCGTCTCGTCGGGCAGCCGGAACAGCCGGCCGCGGATCGAGTCCACGATGACGTCCGCGTCGCTGTAGGAGCGTCCCGTCGCCCCCGGCCCGCCCTGGAACAGCGTGTCGCCGGTGAAGACGCAGTCGAGGTCGTGCACGTAGACGCACACCGCACCGGGCGCGTGGCCGGGGGTGTGCAGCACCTTGAGCGAGGCGCCGGCCACCTTGATCGACTGGCCGTCGGTGATGTCGACGTCCCAGAGCTCGTCGGTGTGGGTCAGCTCCCACAGCGGCCGGTCGTCGGGGTGCAGCAGGATCGGCGCCGTGACCCGCTGCCGCAGCTCGGGCGCGACCCGGCAGTGGTCGTCGTGGGCGTGGGTCAGCAGGATCGCCTTGACCTGCCGGCCGCCGACCACGTCGAGGATCGCGTCGACGTCGTGGGGCGCGTCGATGACCACGCACTCCTCGTCGTCGCCGACCACCCAGATGTTGTTGTCCACCTCGTGCACCTCCCCGTCCAGGGAGAAGGTGCCGGACACGACCGCGTGGTCCACCCGCAGGTTGCCCATCAGAAGGTCACCACCGAGCGCAGCACGGCGCCGCCGTGCATCTTGTCGAAGGCCGCCTCGACGTCGTCGATCGAGATCTCCTCGGTGACGAACGCGTCCAGGTCGAGCCGGCCCTGTCGGTAGAGGTCGACGAGCATCGGGAAGTCCCGCGACGGCAGGCAGTCGCCGTACCAGCTGGACTTGAGCGACCCGCCGCGACCGAAGACGTCGATGAGCGGGATGTCGGGGATCGTCATGTCGGGCGTCGGCACGCCGACCAGGACGACCGTGCCGGCCAGGTCACGGGCGTAGAACGCCTGCTTCCACGTCTCGGGACGGCCGACGGCGTCGATCACCACGTCGGCCCCGTTGCCGCCGGTGAGGGCCTGGATGGCCTCGACCGGCTCGGACTCCTTCGAGTTCACGGTGTGGGTGGCGCCCATCTCGCGGGCCCAGCCGAGCTTGGTGTCGTCGAGGTCGACGGCGATGATCGTCGACGCGCCGGCCAGCGCGGAGCCGGCGATCGCGGCCATCCCGACGCCACCGCAGCCGATGACCGCGACGCTCTTGCCGCGGGTCACGTTGCCGGTGTTGATGGCGGCGCCGAGGCCGGCCATCACGCCGCAGCCCAGCAGGCCCACCGCGGCCGGACGGGCCTCGGGGTCGACCTTGGTGCACTGGCCGGCCGCGACGAGCGTCTTCTCCGCGAAGGACCCGATGCCCAGGGCGGCGGTCAGCTCGGTGCCGTCCTCCAGGGTCATCTTCTGGGTGGCGTTGTGGGTGTCGAAGCAGTACCAGGGCTCCCCACGCTCGCAGGCGCGGCAGCTGCCGCACACGGCCCGCCAGTTGAGGACCACGAAGTCGCCCGGCGCCAGGTCGGTGACGTCGTCGCCCACGGCCTCGACGACACCGGCCGCCTCGTGGCCCAGCAGGAACGGGAAGTCGTCGTTGATCCCGCCCTCGCGGTAGTGGAGGTCGGTGTGGCAGACCCCGCAGGCCTGCACCTTCACCAGAGCCTCGCCCGGACCCGGGTCGGGCACGTTGATGGTGACCACCTCGACGGGTGCTCCCTCGGCCTTCGCGACGACGGCCTTGACCTGCTGCATGTGCACTCCTTCGTGGGGCCCCGGTCCGGGGGACCCGGGTCGGCTGGGACGAGCCTCGCAAGCCTGCCAAACCGGATGCAACCCGCACCCCACCGGTGGCGTCCTCCCCACGAGCTGACTGCGCACGATTGGATGGGGGTGGGTCGGTGATCAGTGCACCGGGAGTCGCCACGGGAGACGCGTTGGAGACGAGCAGGGACGAGGAGTTCTCCTCCTACATGGCCGCGCGCCAGCCTGCCCTGCTGCGGACGGCGTACCTCCTGACCGGCGAGCGGGCCGCCGCCGAGGACCTGCTGCAGACCGCGCTGGCCAAGCTGTACCTGTCGTGGGACAAGGTCCGCGACCGCGGGGCGCTGGACGGCTACGTCCGGCGCATCATGGTCAACGAGCACAACTCGCTGTGGAGACGGGCGTGGAAGCGCCGCGAGCACAGCACCGACGACATGCCCGAGCAGCCCGTCCACGACGAGTACGACGACGGCCTCGGCGCCGCGCTGTGGTCCTACCTGCAGACCCTGCCGCCCAAGCAGCGCACCGTGCTGGTGCTGCGCTACTACGAGGACCTCTCCGAGGCCGAGATCGCCGACGTCATGGGGATCTCCCCCGGGACCGTGAAGTCCCAGGCCAGCCGAGCACTGGCCGGGTTGCGCGCCCGCGCACCCCGCAGCCTCGACCCGCGCCACACCGAGCTCCGGGAGGAGGAGCGATGACCCACGACCAGGACCTGGCCCGGCAGCTCGGCGAGACCCTGCACCGGCGCGCCGACGCCCTCCACGACGCCCCGCTCGACCTGGTCGACGTCCGCGGTCGCGCCACCTCGATCCGCCGCCGGCGCCGCGCCGTCGCCGGCGTGGCCGCCGTCGCTGCCGTCGCCGCGGTGGTGGTCCCGCTGTCCCTGCTGCCCGACGGCCGTGAGGGTCGAGGCATGGACCCCCAGCCCGCGGACACGATCACCCCGATCGAGCGGCCGGTGCCGCTCGACCCGCGCTCGGCGCCCGAGGGCGATGCGGCCCGGATCCCCTACGTCGACATCGACGCCACGCAGCTCGTCACTCCCGCGGCCGCCTACGACCTGCCGGAGGCCTACCGCCAGATCGTCCCCGACGGCGACGGCGGCTGGGTCGCCCTGGCGCAGGGGACGCCGGGGGCGACCGGGACGACCGTCCAGGTGCTCGACGGCGACTTCGGGGTCGTCGAAGCCTCGGGAGCGCCCTCCGCTGCCCTGGCGATCCGCGAGGACGGCGGGCACGTGGCCGACGTCGAGTACGCCGGGACCGACGGCTGGGGGCTGGTCATGACCCCTCTCCCCCGGGTCGGGGACTACACGTTCATCGACGTCGCCACGAAGAGCAGCGAGCAGGAGCTCCACCGGGCGGTGGGCTACGTGTCGGCGGACTCCGTGGTCGTCGAGGCGACCGACCCGGACACCGGCCGGAACTCCTACCGGGTGGTGGCGGCCGACGGGACGATGACTCCCTTCGACGGCTTCAACCGGGTCGTCAGCGCCTCGTCGGTGTCAGGCCTGGTCGCGGGGCAGACGGACTTCACCGGCGACGGCTCGTGCTCGGGTGTCCTCGACCCGCTCTCGGCCGACCGGGACCTCGTGTGGGAGACGTGCGACCACTCGTTGGGCGCCTTCAGCCCGGACGGCACCTACGTCGTCGGGCTGGCGCCGTACTCCGACGCGAACGGGTCGCCCAGCGTCGGCATCCTCGACGCCGCCACCGGTGAGCCGGTGGTGGACTTCGTGAGCGGCAACGACCCGTCGTCGGCGGCCACTGTCGCGGACGCGGCGTGGGAGGACGCGACCACGCTGCTGGCGACGGTCAACCAGGGCAACGAGGAGTATTTGCTCCGGCTCGGCATCGACGGGACCGTGGAGCGGCTCGATGCCGAGGTCGACCCCGGGGGCGAGAACGCCCGCTTCTGGTTCGCGACGCGCTCGTTGGGCTGAGGGTGGCGCTGCGGGGTCAGCCGAGCCGCATGGTGGGGACGACGCTCTGGATGATCTCGTCCTTCTCGGCCCGGGTCTCCGCGTTGCCGAAGCGGAACTCCAGGGCCACGCGCTGGTCGTCGACGATGGTGCCGAAGCGCTCCACCTCCACGCCGGGATCCGAGCTGCCGACGAGGTGGTAGACCTGAAAGCCGTCGACCGTGAGGTCGTCGAGGCGCTCGGCGGACCTGCCCAGCCGGTTGAGCTGCTCGTCCCCGAGCTCGTCGATCGTGTAGAGCTCTCCGTTGGGGAACAGGCTGACGTCGAGAGCGGTCCCGACGATGCCGCGGGGGAAGGCGCCCTGCGCCGCGGCGACCGCGATGCTCGTCTCCCACCCCTGCGGGACGTTGACGCGCATCCCCCGCACCCGGATGACCGGGCCGGTGGCCGGCGCGACCTCCGGGGTCCCCGCCTCGCCGTCCGACTCGCCGTCCGGCTCGACGTCCGGCTCGACGTCCGCCGACGCGTCGGCCGACGGGCTCGGGCTCGTGGGAGCGGCGGGCACGTCATCGACGTCCGAGCCGCAACCGGCGAGGAGGAGGACTGTGACGGCCGCGGCCGCGATCACGCGTGGGTTCACGGGTTGTCGCCTTCCGAGATGACGGTGGGACCCTGTGCCGCACACTATGTGCCCAAAGTGCGCGTGCCAGGTTTGGGGCACGTCGTGGTGGGGAACGAGCGTCACCGCGGCGTCAGCCGCCCACACACGCATCTGTCCATCACATGGAGCCAAGGGGAGGCCCACCATGGTCATGCTCGCCGATGTCGGCGGTGTCAGTGGCGTTCGCAGCACACTGAACTCCGTCAAGGTCCCGCCGGACGTCATCGAACAGATCGTCAAGTTCCTCGAGGTGACCGCGGGCGGCCTGGACCCGGAGGGCTTCACCCCCGTCAAGGGGACCTGGTTCGGGGGCAGCAGCACGGCGGCCACGCTCGGCGTGCACACCGGCAAGGCACACGCCAAGATCAGCAACGCCGTCCTCGAGGCCGTCCTGAGCATCCAGGACACGTCGACCGCCATCGAGACGTTCGACCAGGAGATCTCGGTGGCCGACGCCAACTCCGAGGCCGCCGCGCAGGCACTGCTGGCCCGCACGCAGCAGGCCATCGACCAGATGGACGGCGACCGCTCGACCCCTCCCACCCACTCCACCGATGCCCCGGGACGTGATCACTGATGGTCAGCCGCCACTACCGCGACCGCCTCCAGTCCGTCCTGGCCAGCGCCCGGGACGACTCCCTGGCCTCGGCGTCCAGCTCCTGGCTGTTGTACGCGTCGTGGATCGACCAGATGTCCACCGGCATCCGCGAGACCGGCAACAAGCTGGCCGGCGAGATCGACGGCCAGGCGGGCCGGGCCATGACCGCCAAGTTCCACACCATCGCGGACAAGCTCGACCACGAGTCGGCGGACATGAAGAAGGGCTCCGAGGCCCTCGGCCAGGCCCAGACCGCCGCCGTGGCGGCGATGGCGACGCGCAACGGGATCCAGCTCTCCGGGCCGATGAACCAGCCGCCGACCAAGCCCACCGGTCCCACCCCCGGCACCCAGCCGACTCCGGAGCAGGAGACGGCGATGGGGCAGTACAACTCCCAGATGAACACCTACCTGGCCAACGAGCAGGCTGCCGAGGACAAGGCGCGCCTGGCCCTGGCGGCGATGGACAAGGAGTACGCCGCCCAGACCGAGGTGATGAAGGAGATCCACGGCGAGCCCGACCCCGTCGACGACTCCCCCACCACCCCCGGCACCCCGGGGACTCCCGGCGCCCCGGGCGCACCGACGCCACCCACGACGCCGGGCACACCCGGCACTCCCGGCACTCCGTCCACCCCGGAGCCGCGCGACCCCGGCGTCCCGGAGACCCGCGACCCCGACGTCCCGCAGACCCGCGACCCCGACGTCCCGCAGACGCGGGACCCCGACGTCCCGCAGACGCGGGACCCGAACCTCCCCCAGCCGGACGGCCCCCGTGATCCCCAGCCACCGGTCATCACCAACCACCCGCCCCACGTGCCCACCTACCACCCGGGGGCCAACGTGTCGGGCGGGACCGACGGCGGCTTCGACTACTCGCCCGGCTCATCTCCGGGCGGCTACACGCCGAGCGCTCCCGCCGGTGGCGGCGGTGGCGGCCTCGGCAGCGCCGGCATGGCCGCCGGCGGCGTCGCGGGCGGAGCCGCAGGCGTGGCCGGCATCCGGGGCTCGGCCCCGGTGGCCCCGCTGCGCAGCGCGGGCGTCAAGGGCATCGGCGCGACGACTCGGCCCTCGGCCCCGGGCTCGCTGAGCCGGGGTTCGACGCCAGCCGGCGCCAGGTCCGCGGGCAGCGCGCCGCGCGGCTCGTCCGTGGGCGGCTCCCGGGGCGCGGGCGGCGCCAAGGGCGCGCCCGGCGGCGCCCGCACCGGCGCCGGCGCGGGCAGCCGCTCGGGTGCCTCCGGCACCAAGGGCGGCGGCATGAAGGGCTCCACCTCGCGCAGTGCCGTGGGCCGGTCCGGCGCATCCGCCACGGGCAAGGGCGCATCCGCCACGGCCAAGAGCTCGGCCAAGGGTGCCGGCAAGGCTGCCGGGCAGGGCAGGGGCAAGGGCCTGTTCCGCCGCGGCAGCAACGGCTCCGTCGCCGGAGGACGCGGCGGCAAGAAGAACGACGAGCGCACCGAGCAGCGCGACGCGCTGGTCTACGAGCAGGACTGGCTCGGCGACGAGTCGGCCGGCACGGGCGTGCTGGACTGAGCCGGCGGCTCAGGCCACCACGGTGGTGATGGGCTGCGACGAGTCTGCGGGGAGGTCGAGCGCCGACGGCGTTCGACCTCTCTGCACGAGCTCCGCCCCCAGGGCGGCCACCATCGCGCCGTTGTCGGTGCACAGCCCGGGACGCGGCACCCGCACCCGGATGCCCCGGGCCGCGGCGCGCTCCTCGGCCATCGCCCGCAGGCGACTGTTGGCCGCCACCCCACCGCCGATGAGGATGTCCTCGATCCCCTGGCTGGTGGCCGCGTCGATCGCCTTGCGGGTCAGCACGTCGCACACCGCCTCCTGGAAGGACGCCGCGACGTCGTTGACGTCGATCCTGGCGCCGGCCCGCTGCTGGGTCTCCACCCACCGGGCCACGGCGGTCTTGAGTCCGCTGAAGGAGAAGTCGAAGCGGTGCCGCTCCATGTCTCGCCGGCTGGAGAGACCGCGGGGGAAGTCGATGGCCACGCTGTTGCCGCTGGCGGCCGCCCGGTCGATGTGCGGTCCGCCCGGGAAGGGCAGCCCGAGCAGGCGGGCGACCTTGTCGAAGGCCTCGCCGGCCGCGTCGTCGATGGTGGCGCCGAGGGGCTCGACCCCGGTGGTCACGTCCTCGACCCGCAGCAGGCTGGAGTGGCCGCCCGAGACGAGCATGGCCAGGCAGGGCTCCGGCAGCGGGCCGTGCTCGAGCTGGTCCACGGCGACGTGGGCAGCGAGGTGGTTGACGCCGTACAACGGCTTGCCCAGGCCCAGGGAGAGGGCCTTGGCGCTCGCGACGCCGACCAGCAGCGCGCCCGCGAGACCGGGGCCGCTGGTGACCGCGATCGCGTCCACGTCGCGCAGCGCGATGCCCGCGGTCTCGCAGGCGCGCTCGATGGTGGGGACCATCGCCTCGAGGTGCGCCCGGCTGGCCACCTCGGGCACCACCCCGCCGAAGCGGGCGTGCTCGTCGACACTGCTGGCGACCGCGTCGGCGAGCAGGGTGTGGCCGCGCACGATCCCGACGCCGGTCTCGTCGCAGGAGGTCTCGATGCCGAGCACGAGGGGCTCGTCACTCATGGCGCCATTGTCCCCGACGGGTCCCGCGGCGGCGTGAGGGCTCGGTGCAGCACCAGCGCGTCGGCCCCGTCCCGGTAGTAGTGCGGGCGTACGTCGATGCGGGAGAAGCCGTGGCCGGCGTAGAACGCGACCGCATCCTCGTTGCGCTCGCTCACCTCGAGGAGCATCCGGTCGGCCGCCCCGGTGTCGGCCAGGAGGTCCTCGAGGAGGCGCGGTGGCCAGGCCCGTACGTCGCTGGGCGGGGTGCACGGCGATCCGCTGGAGGTCGACGATGTCGCCGAGGGTCATGGACACGGCGTAGCCGGCCAGCTCCCGGTCCGGCGACTCAGCCACCACGAACCGGCGCCCCGGCCCCTCGAGCTCGCCGAGCACGGCCACCCGGTCCCACGCGTCGGGCCCGAAGAGCTCGCGCTCGAGGGCGACCACGGCCGGGACGTCCGCCGGGGTGGCGGGACGGATCACAGGACGGACTTGCGGGCGGCGTTGACGACCGCGTCGGGACGGCGCAGGTAGAGCGGCTCGGGATCGAGCAGCTCGGCCCGCTCCTCGGCCACGACCCGGGCCAGCCAGCCGGCGCTGGGCCGGGCGGGGCCGACCGGGCGGGGGAAGGCCTCGGGGTAGAGCACGGCTCCCTCCCCCACCACCGGCACCGCCGTGGCGGCGTCCGCCGGCTTGAGGACCTCGGGACCGGCGAGGCGCGCTCCGTCGGCGTCGTAGGAGGCGAGGTAGACCTCCTTGCGCCGGGCGTCGGTCGCGACCACGAAGTCCTCGTGGACCGTGCCCACCTCGACCGCCTCGATCGCGAGCACGTCGAGGGTGCACACGCCGTAGACCGGCAGCTCGAGGGCCAGCGCGAGCGTGCGGGCGGTGACCAGCCCGACCCGCAGGCCGGTGAAGGGTCCGGGGCCGACGCCGACCGCGATCGCGGTGAGGTCCTGGCGGACCAGGCCCGGCCTCGTGCAGCACCGCCTCGATCAGCGGGGCGAGCTGCTCGCCGTGCTTCATCGGCAGGGTGGAGGTGCGCTCGGCCACCACGCGCTCGCCGTCGTGCAGGGCGACGGTGACGAGCGGGGTGGCGGTGTCGAAGGCGAGGAGCACGGTGCGAGGCTACCGGGTCGCCAGAGGACCCAGCGCAGCTCGACGCGACGGGGGTCGAGGTCGTCGGTCCCGACCTCGTCGGCCAGCGCCCGGGTGATGGTGACCTCGAGGCGGCGCTCGGCCAGGGCCTCGGCGAGGCCGGCCCCCCACTCCACGACGGTGACCGCGGCGTCGAGCGAGGTGTCCAGGTCGAGGTCGTCGAGCTCCTCGATGCCGCCGAGACGGTAGGCGTCGACGTGCACGAGGTCGGGGCCGTCGTCCAGCGACGGGTGCACCCGGGCGATGACGAAGGTCGGCGAGGTCACCCCGCCGCGCACGCCGCAGGCCCTCCCCGAGACCCTGGGTGAAGGTCGTCTTGCCGGCCCCCAGCTCGCCGGTCAGCACCACGAGGTCACCCGCACGCAGGGCGCCGCCGACCCGGGTGCCCAGGTCGCGCATCGCGGCGGCGTCCGGGGCGTCGTACGACGTGGCGGAGCGCGCGACGCAGCTCGACGTACGGCGAGCGGCGCTCGGCCTCCCGGAAGCCGTGCCGCTCCCAGAAGCCGATCGGTCACGGGCAGCTCCTCGCGGGCCACCACACCGAGGCAGCCGTGGCCGATCGCGGCGGCCACGGCCTCCTCGACCAGGGCCGCGGCGACCCCGTGCCCCTGGGCGTCCGGCACCACCCCGAAGCGGCGCAGGTACGAACGCCGTCGGGCCGCGGCGCGAAGAGGAGGCGCAGCCGACCGGGCGCGCCGTCCAGGGTGGCGAGGAGGCCGCCGTCCGAGGCCAGCTCCGCGGCGATGCTCTCGGGGTCTCGGCCATCGCGTCGGCGGGCGGGTCGAGCGGCGGCCGGGCGCCGAAGGCCGCCCGCACCACGGCCAGCACGTCGGCGGCGGACTCGGGACCGACGCGGCGTACGACGAGGCTCACGCAGGCCTCCATCCGGGCGAGCGCGAGCGAGATCAGGTCGTCCAGCTCGGCGTTGACCTCCTCGTGCCGCTCGAGGATCACCATGTGGCCCGCCCCCTCGCACTCCAGCAGGCTCGAGCCGGGGATGCGCGCGTGCAGCTTGCGGCTGTGCCCGACGCTGGTGACCTTGTCGTCGGTGCCGCAGATGACCGCCGTCGGCACCGCGGCCGAGGACCTCGACGTGGTCGAAGTTGTCGAGCCCGGCGAACGCCGGGTAGAAGTCGGCGACCACCGCGAACGGCGTCGCGTTGAGCATGTCGTAGAGGAACTCGACGTAGTGACCGGGCACGTCGTCGCCGAAGGCGTAGCGGTCGGTGACGACGTCGGCGACCGCGTGGCCCCACTTGCGGGCCAGGTCGACGGCCCGGTGGCCGCGGTCCAGCGTGCGCACGGCACGACCCATGAGACGTCCGCCCATGCCCATCGGCAGCATCGGGAACAGGATGCGGCCCGGGTCCAGCCCGCCGGCGGTGGTGGAGATCAGGGCGACGCCGACGACCTTCTCCCCGAAGAGCTCGGGGTGCTGCTGGGCGAGGCTGATGATGCTCATCCCGCCCATCGAGTGGCCCACGAGCACGACCGGGCCCGGCGCGGTCTGCTCGATGACCCGGAGCAGGTCCTTGCCCAGCTGGTCGATGGTGGCGTTCTCCTCCGACGACCGCGCGGACCGGCCGTGGGAGCGCTGGTCGTAGAAGACGGTGCGGACCTGTCCCCGGTAGCCGGCGCGCTGGAAGTGCCAGCAGTCGAGGTTCATCGAGTAGCCGTGGGCGAAGACCACCGTCAGGTCGCCGGCGGCGAGCCGCGGGTGCTGGGCGGGGTCGACCTCGTCGACCTCGGTGTACAGGTCGACCGCGTCGTCGGCGATGACGTGCAGCGGTGTGGAGCGCAGCGAGCCGAACGGCGTCCTGTCACCCATGCCGCGGTGGGCGATCACCCGGCTGCGGTGGGCGACGACCCCCACGGCCGCGCCGGCCGCGGCCAGGCCGGCCGCGCCGGCGGCGGCTCCGATCACCCGGCGCCCGAGGGCACCCTTGACGCCGCTCATGCGGTTCCTCCGTCCACGTACCGGCGGACCAGGCGGCCACCGATCCGGGTCACGATCTCGTAGTTGATGGTGTCCAGTGCCTCGGCCCACTCCAGCGCGGTGGGCTCCCCGCGGTCGCCGGGGCCGAAGAGGACGACGTCGTCGCCCGGGGCGAGCTCGTCGTCGTCCAGGTCGACGACGACCTGGTCCATGCAGACGCGGCCCCGGACCGGGCGCCGCGCTCCCCCCGCCCACACCTCGACCCGGTTGCCGGCGGCGCGCGGGATGCCCTCGCCGTACCCGACGGGGACCACGCCGACGGTCGTGTCCCGCTCCGCGACCCAGGTGTGGCCGTAGGAGACGCCGTCGCCCGCGCCGATGCGCTTGACCAGCGCGAGGTCGGCACGCACGGTCATCGCCGGGCGCAGGCCGAGGTCGGGCGTGACGCCGGGAGCGGGGTCCAGGCCGTACGCCGCGATGCCGCACCGCACCAGGTCGTAGCGGGTCCCGGGCCGCAGGACCGCCGCCGCGGAGTTGGCGAGATGGCGCACGTCGGGGTCCAGGCCCGCGTCCCGGGCGAGCCCGAGCGCCTCGTCGAACGCCTTCTCCTGCGCGGCGTTGGCGGGGTGGTCGGGCTCGTCGCCGGCGGCCAGGTGCGACCAGATGCCGGTGATCCGCGCCCGTCCCCGACCCTCGACCTCGGCGGCGTGCGCGAAGAGGCCGGGCCAGTCGGCCCGGGCCGCACCCCCGCGGGAGAGCCCGGTGTCGACCTTGAGCTGCACGCGGGTGACGCCGGCGGCCACCATCTCGTCGAGCTCGACCACGGTGTACGCGCTGACGTCGAGGTCGGCCGCGGCCGCGGCCGCGTAGTCCTCGCCGGGGACGGTGAGCCAGCACAGCACCCGACCGGTGTCGCCGGCGGCGCGCAGCGCCAGGGCCTCGTCGATGGTGGCGACGCCCAGCCACTCGGCGCCCGCCTGCCGGGCGGCGCGGGCCACCGGGACCATCCCGTGGCCGTAGCCGTCGGCCTTGACCACGGTCATCATGGCGACGTCGGGACCCACCACGTCACGGAGCACCCGCACGTTGTGACGGATGGCCGCGAGGTCGACGACGATCTCGGCACGGGCGGGCATGGCCCGATTCTCCCATCCGTCAGGCGGCGCCGGTCACCGGAGGGACCGCACCACCGCCGGCAGCGCGGCCGCGACGTCACTCGCGACCAGCGGTCCGCCGCCCGAGGCCAGCGTCGCCGCGGCCCCGTGGAGCCACGAGCCCACCGACGCCGCGTCCCACGGAGCGAGACCGGCGGCCAGGAGTGCCCCGATCAGGCCGGACAGGACGTCGCCCGCGCCCGCCGTGGCCAGCCAGGGCAGGCCGGTCGTGGTCACCCGGGTCCGGCCGTCGGGCGCCACGACGAGGGTGTGGCGGCCCTTGAGCAGCAGCACGGCGTCGTACCGCTCGGCGGCGAGGCGGGCGTGGGCCAGCGGTCGGGCCTCGACGGCCGCCCGCTCGGTGTCCAGCATCCGGGCGAGCTCGCCCGCGTGGGGCGTCAGCACCGCCGCCTGCCCCGGAGACACGTGGGCCAGCCCGTCGGCGTCGACGAGCACCGGTACGCCGTCGCGGAGCGCCGCGGCCAGCTGGGAGGCGGCCTCGTCCCCGGCGCCGGGGCCGACGACCCAGGCCTGGACCCGACCGTCGCCGACCACCTCCGGGTGCGTGGCCCGGACCTGGTCGGCGGCGCTGCCGACGTAGCGGACCATGCCGACGAGGCCGCTGCCCGCGCCCGCCACGCAGAGCAGCGCGGCCCCGGGATAGGTGTCGGAGCCGGCACGGACACCGACGACGCCGCGGGAGTACTTGTGGTCGTCCGGTGCCGGTCGGGGCACCAGTGCGGCGACGTCCGCCGCCTGCAGGGCCTCGACCGCCGCCGTCGGGAGCTCGAGGCCGAGGTCGACGAGGTGGACGGCGCCGCACGCCCCGGCGGCCGGACCGACGAGGTGGGCCACCTTGTGGGTGCCGAAGGTGACGGTGAGGTCGGCGACCACGTGCGGTCCGTCCAGCTCGCCGGTGTCGACGCCGACGCCGGACGGTACGTCGACGGCCACCACCGGGATCCCGGCGAGCGCGTCCAGCACGGACACCGCCTCCGGTCGCAGGCCGCCGCGACCGCCGATGCCGACGATGCCGTCGACCACGACGTCCGGTCGGTGCGCGTCGGCCACGTCCTCGACCAGCCGGCCACCGGCCGCGCGCAGGGCCGCCAGGCCCTCCTCGTGGTGGCTGCTCCCGAGCAGCACGGCGTCCACCCGGCACCCGCGTCGCAGCAGCGTGCACCCGGCGTACAGCGCGTCGCCGCCGTTGTCCCCGGAGCCCACGAGCAGCAGGACCCGGTGGCCGTAGCCGCCGCCGAGCAGGTCGAGGACGGCGTGGGCGAGGCCGGTGGCGGCCCGCTGCATGAGGGCGCCGTCGGGCAGCGTCCGCATCAGGTCGGCCTCGGCGTCACGCACCTGGGAGACGGTGTGGGCACGGCGCATGCCGCCACGCTAGCGGCTCAGCGCCCCGGGGCCGGTCGTCCGCAGGTCGGCCGACGGGCGAGCGGGCGGGTCAGCTGGTGGGTCAGCTCGTGGGTCAGCTGGTGGGGATGCGGAGCTCCTGGCCGGGGAAGATCAGGTCGGGCTCGTCGATGTCGTTGAGGCGGGCGAGCTCCGCGCGGGCCACGCCGTGGCGGGCGCCGATGTCGCCGAGGGTGTCGCCGGTCCGGATCGTGTACGTCGTGAAGACCGGCGCGGGCTCCTGCGGGGCCGCCTCTGACGGGCTGGACAGGCTCGGCGGCCTCGGTCCGAGCCGGGGCGGCGACGGCGCCCTTGAGCGCGTTCTTGACGGAGTCCAGGAAGCCCATGGCGTCACCGTAGACCCCAGCGGGGGGCCCGGGCCTCAGCCCTCCAGGACCACGACCGCCGAGGCGATCCCGGCGTCGTGCGAGAGCGAGACGTGCACGTGCCGGACGCCGAGGGCATCGGCCTGCGCCAGCACCGTCCCGCGGATCTCGAAGCGCGGTCGCCCGGTCTCCTCCGACACGATCTCCGCGTCGTGCCAGGCCATCCCCACCGGTGCGCCGAGCGCCTTGGCGATGGCCTCCTTGGCCGCGAAGCGGGCGGCCAGCGACGCGTGCGGCCGCGTCGCCTCGGAGGGGGTGAAGAGCCGGTCCCGCAGCGCGGGCGTGCGCCGCAACGACTCCTCGAAGCGGTCGAGGTCGACCACGTCGATACCGACACCGACGATCATGCGGCGTGGATCCGGGTCTTCATTCGACGGTGACGGACTTGGCGAGGTTGCGCGGCTGGTCCACGTCGTTGCCCATCCGCGTCGCGAGCTCGCAGGCGAACAGCTGCAGCGGCACGACCGACACGACCGGCTGGAGCAGGGTCGGGACCTGGGGCAGCCGGATCAGCACGTCGGCGTACGGCGTGATCGACTCGTCACCCTCCTCGGCCAGCACGATGGTGTGCGCGCCCCGGGCCCGGATCTCCTGGATCGCGCTGACCATCTTCTGGTGCAGCTCGTCGCGGCCGCGGGGCGGGACGATGCAGAAGACCGGCAGGCCGTCCTCGATGAGCGCGATCGGGCCGTGCTTGAGCTCGCCGGCGGCGAAGCCCTCGGCGTGGATGTAGGCCAGCTCCTTGAGCTTGAGGGCGCCCTCGAGTGCGATCGGGAAGCCGGCGTGGCGACCGAGGAACAGCACCGAGCGCGTCTCGGCGTGCTGGGCGGCCAGGGCGTAGATGTCGTCGGCCCGGTCCAGCACGGCCTGGACGTGCTGGGGCATCCTGGCGAGCTCGTCGAGGACCTGCGAGATCTCGTCGCCGAACTTCGTGCCGCGCACCTGGGCGAGGTAGAGCCCGAGCAGGTAGCAGGCGATCAGCTGGGTCAGGAAGCCCTTGGTCGACGCGACCCCGATCTCCGGTCCGGCGTGGGTGTAGATCACCGCGTCGGACTCGCGCGGGATCGTGGAGCCGTTGGTGTTGCAGATGGCCAGCACGCGCGACCCCTGCTCGCGGGCGTGCCGGATGGCCATCAGGGTGTCGGCGGTCTCCCCCGACTGGCTCATGGCGACGACGAGGGTGTCGCGGGTCAGGATCGGGTCGCGGTAGCGGAACTCGTGGGCGAGCTCGACCTCGCAGGGGATCCGGGTCCAGTGCTCGATGGCGTACTTCGCGACGAGTCCGGCGTAGTTGGCGGTGCCGCAGCCGACGATGATGATCTTGTCCACGGTGCGCAGCTCGTCCTCGGACAGGCGCACCTCGTCGAGCTGCAGCCTGCCGCTCCCGTCGTGGCGACCCAGCATGGCGTCGGCGACGGCACGGGGCTGCTCGAAGATCTCCTTGCGCATGAACCAGTCGTAGCCGTCCTTCTCGGCGGCCGAGAGGTCCCAGTCGACGTGGTAGCGCTGCCCCTGCGCCGGTGAGCCGTCGAAGCCGGTGACCTCGACGCCCTCGCGGGTGATGGTGACGACCTGGTCCTGGCCGAGCTCCATGGCCTCGCGGGTGTGCTCGATGAAGGCGGCCACGTCGGATCCGATGAAGTTCTCCCCCTCGCCGACGCCCACCACCAGCGGCGAGTTGCGCCGGGCGGCGACGACGCGGGACGGGTCCTCGCCGTCCACGGCGACCAGGGTGAAGGCTCCCTCGAGACGTCGGCAGACCGCCTGCATGGCCGTGGTGAGGTCGGCGCCGCCCTGCACCTCGAGCTCGAGCAGGTGCGCGGCGATCTCGGTGTCGGTCTGCGACAGCATCTCGTGGCCGCCGGCCTCGAGCTCGGCGCGCAGCGACGCGTAGTTCTCGATGATGCCGTTGTGCACGACCGCGACCCGACCGTTCCGGCCCAGGTGCGGGTGGGCGTTCTCGTCGTTGGGCGCGCCGTGGGTGGCCCAGCGGGTGTGGCCGATGCCCGTGGTCGAGGCGGGCAGCGGGGACTCGCCGATGGCCTTCTCGAGGTTGGCCAGCTTGCCGGCGCGCTTGTCGGAGGCGATCCGGCCGTCACCGTCGGAGGTGTCGACGAGCGCGATGCCGGCGGAGTCGTAGCCTCGGTACTCCAGGCGTCGCAGGCCCTCGATCACGACGCCCTGCGCCTGCTTGTCACCGACGTAGCCCACGATTCCGCACATGCGCCGGAGTCTACGCAAGCGAGCCGGTCCCGCCGGCACGCGCGGCCGGTGCAAGAATCCTGCGCATGTCCGCCCCCGGTGCCGCTGAGCGGGAGGGTCTCCCCGGTGCGAGCGAGACCTCTCCCTACGTCGAGCTCGAGCGGGCGGCCTGGGCAGCCCTGGCCCGCGAGACCGAGAACCCGCTGTCGCCGGCGGAGGTCACCCGGCTCCGCGGCCTCGGGGACGCACTGGACCTCCACGAGGTGGAGCAGGTCTACCTCCCGCTGTCCCGGCTGCTGTCGCTGTACGTCGCCTCGGCCGGTCGGCTGCACCGCGAGCAGGAGGAGTTCCTCCATCGCCAGCAGCCGCCCCGCACGCCGTTCGTGATCGGCCTGGCCGGCTCGGTGGCGGTCGGCAAGTCGACCACCGCCCGCGTGCTGCAGCAGATGCTCGCCCACTGGCCCGAGCACCCCAACGTCGCGCTGGTCACCACCGACGGCTTCCTCTACCCCAACGCCGAGCTCGAGCGGCGCGGCATCCTGCACCGCAAGGGCTTCCCGGAGTCCTACGACCGCAAGGCGCTGATGCGCTTCGTCGTGGACATCAAGTCCGGCAAGGACGAGGTCGAGGCACCGATCTACTCCCACCTCGTCTACGACGTGGTCCCCGGCGAGAAGGTCGTCGTCAAGCGGCCCGACGTGGTCATCATCGAGGGCCTCAACGTCCTCCAGCCGGCGCGGGTCCGCGACGACGGGAAGGCCGGCCTCGCGGTCAGCGACTTCTTCGACTTCTCGGTCTACGTCGACGCGGCCGTCGGGGACATCAAGCGCTGGTACGTCGAGCGGTTCCTGCGGCTGCGCGGCACGGCGTTCCAGGACCCGCTCTCCTACTTCCGCAAGTACGCCATCCTCTCGGAGTCCGAGGCACGGGCCGAGGCGGGCCGCATCTGGGACGCCATCAACGGCCCCAACCTCGTCGAGAACGTGGCCCCCACCCGGGCCCGGGCCACCCTGGTGCTGCGCAAGGACTCCGACCACTCGGTGCGTTACGTGCGGCTGCGCAAGCTCTGAGCGCTCCCGCCCGGTGCGCCCGCTGCCGCCGGGAACTGGCGGCGTACGACACCGGCCCGCCGCAACTGGCGGCGTCCGACATCGGATCGCACGAGTTCCCGGTCGTCCGCCGCCAGTCGGGACGGCGATGCGGGGTGACGGACGACCCTCCGCGTCCCGCCCTGGGTCACCGGACCTTCTGCATCTCCGGCAGCGTCTCGATGCTGCGGTAGCCGAGCGCTTCGTTGACCGCGTTCATGAGTGGAGTCGGCGTCCTGGACGCGCACGTCGCTCGAGCCGGCCACCGACCCGTCAGGGGCGATCGCCAACGCGGTCAGGACATGGCGGCCGATCTCCACGAGGCGCCGCTCAGCGGCGCGCAGCCTCGTCGGTGTCCACTCGGAGTCCGTCAGGTCGAGGTCGCCCAGCGGGATCTCGGAGAGGGACGTCCCCTGCGGGCGGCCGAACGAGCGGAGGTGCTCCTCCGGACAGATCGTGTCGAACGTGACGACGCGGTACGCCGCCGCCCGGTCAGAGGGCGAGCTGGCGCTTGACGACCTCGGCGAGGCGGTGCGCGACGGAGTGTGCGGTCTCCAGCGAGGGCGCCTCGACCATCACGCGCACCAGGGCCTCGGTGCCCGAGGGGCGCAGCAGGATCCGGCCCGTGTCCCCGAGCGCGGCCTCCTCCTCGGCGACGGCCGCGGCGAGGACCGCGTCGTCGTCGGTGCGGGCCTTGTCGACGTCGGGGACGTTGACCAGCACCTGCGGGAGCCGGACCATCACGCCGGCCAGCTGCTGGAGCGACTGACCGGTGGACGCCATCCGCTCGAGCACCTTGAGCGCGGTGAGGATGCCGTCGCCGGTGGTGGCGTGGTCGGTGAGGATCACGTGTCCCGACTGCTCGCCGCCCAGGGAGTAGCCGGAGACCTTCATCGCCTCGAGCACGTAGCGGTCGCCGACCTTGGTCTGACGCACCCCGATGCCGGCACCGCGCAGCGCCTGCACGAAGCCGAGGTTGCTCATCACCGTGGCCACGACCGTGTCCTTGGCGAGGCGGCCCTCGTCGCGCATGGCCAGCGCGAGGACGGCGAGGATCTGGTCGCCGTCGACGATGTTGCCCTCGTGGTCGACCGCCAGGCACCGGTCGGAGTCGCCGTCGAGGCCGAAGCCGGCGTCGGCGCCGTGCTCCACGACCGCGCGCTGGAGCGAGCCGAGGTGCGTCGAGCCGCAGTTGTCGTTGATGTTGAGGCCGTCGGGGGACGCGTGGATGGCGACCACCTCGGCGCCGGCCTCGCGCAGCGCCAGCGGGCCGGCCTCGTAGGCGGCGCCCTCCGCGCAGTCGAGGACGACCTTCAGCCCCGCGAGGGGCCGGTTCGTCGCCGCGACGAGGTGGGCGGCGTAGTCGGTGACCGCGGCGTCGTACGTCGTGACGCGACCGACGTCGCCGCCGGTGGGACGTCGCCACTCCTCACGCATCCGGCGCTCGATGGCGACCTCGATGGCGTCGTCCAGCTTGTGCCCGCCGCGGGCCAGGAACTTGATGCCGTTGTCGGGCATGGGGTTGTGCGAGGCCGAGAGCATGACGCCGAGGTCGACGCCCAGCTTGTCGGTCAGGTGCGCGACGCCCGGGGTCGGCAGGACACCGAGCAGGAGCACGTCGACACCCGCGGACGCCAGCCCGGCGACGACGGCCGCCTCGAGGAACTGTCCGGAGATGCGCGTGTCCCGACCCACCACGGCACGGGGACGGTGCCCCGCGAACTCTCCGCGGTCGGCCAGGACATGGGCCGCGGCCACGGACAGGTCCAGGGCCAGCTCCGCCGTCAAGGAGGCGTTCGCCAGGCCCCGGACCCCGTCCGTGCCGAAGAGTCGAGTCATCAGGCTCGACCGTAGACGATCAGCGCTTGCTGAACTGCGAGGCCTTGCGGGCCTTCTTGAGACCGGCCTTCTTGCGCTCGACGGCGCGGGCGTCACGCGTGAGCAACCCGGCCTTCTTGAGCGTGGCGCGGTTGGCCTCGACGTCGACGGCGTTGAGCGACCGGGCGATGCCGAGACGCAGGGCGCCGGCCTGACCGGCGATGCCGCCACCGTGGATGCGGGCGATCACGTCGAAGCGACCCTCGAGCTGAAGGCTGGTGAACGGCTCGTTCACGATCTGCTGGTGCAGCTTGTTGGGGAAGTAGCTGTCGAGCGAGCGGCCGTTGACCGTGATCTCGCCGGTGCCCGGGACGATCCGGACGCGGGCGACGGCTTCCTTGCGGCGACCGGTGGCGCCGGCGGGCGCGATGGTCGCCGGCCGGGCCGGGGTGTCGGCGGACGGCGAGCTCTCCGAGCTGTAGGCAACGCCCTCGGCGTTGGGCTCGTAGGTCTCCTCGACCTCGGTGCTCTCGATGTTGTCAGTCATGGAGTCAGTCCTCGATCGGGATTACTGGGAGACCTGGGAGATCTCGAACGGGATGGCCTGCTGGGCCGCGTGGGGGTGGTTCGGGCCGGAGTAGACCTTGAGCTTCTTCAGCACCTGGCGGCCGAGCTTGTTCTTGGGGAGCATGCCCCAGACGGCCTTCTCGATGGCCTTGCGGGCGTCCTTCTCGAGCAGCTCGCCGAACGGCGTGGCGGACAGGCCGCCCGGGTAGCCGGAGTGGCGGTAGGCCAGCTTGGTGACCTTCTTGTTGCCGGAGAGGGCGACCTTGTCCGCGTTGACGATGATGACGAAGTCACCCATGTCCATGTGCGGGGCGAAGGTCGGCTTGTGCTTGCCGCGGAGGAGGTTGGCGGTCTGGACGGCGAGGCGTCCCAGGACCACGTCGGTGGCGTCGATGACGAGCCACTCACGCTGGATGTCAGCGGGCTTGGGGCTGTACGTGCGCACGGCTGTATCCCGTTCTCGTTCGTAGGTCCGGCTGGAAGGTGTCCCACCCGGTGTGCTGCAGCGGCTTCTGACGAACACTGCCTGGTTTCTCTTCATCCAGGTCTGCACCCTCGATCCCGTGCGGGACCGGAGCGCGGCAGGAGTCGCGACCAGCAAGACTACGGCGCTCGCGCGAGGAGGGTCAAAACGCGGTGGGGCGTTGTCCGCCACCGACCGGGCGGGTTAGCACCCTCCGCGGGGTCGCGGCTAGGTTGGGCGGGAATCCCACGAACCCATCAAGGAGCCGACGTGAGCAACGAAGCTTCCGGCAACGAGACCCTGACCGTACGCGACAACCGCACCGGCCAGGACTACGAGATCCCGATCACCGACGGGACCATCGCCGCCAAGGACCTCGGTCAGATCAAGGTCGGCGACGACCAGCCCGGGCTCGCCACCTACGACCCCGGCTTCGTCAACACGGCGTCGTGTCGCAGCGCGGTCACCTACATCGACGGCGACAAGGGCATCCTCGAGTACCGCGGCTACCCGATCGAGCAGCTGGCCGAGAATTCCAGCTTCCTCGAGGTGGCCTACCTCCTGATCCACGGCGCCCTGCCCAGCAAGGCGGAGATGGACGCGTGGGTGCACGAGATCACCTACCACACGTTCGTGCACGAGAACGTGAAGTCCTTCATGGAGGGCTTCCGGTACGACGCCCACCCGATGGGCATGCTGATGGCCTCCACCGGTGCCCTGTCGACGTTCTACCCGGACGCGCGCAACATCACCGACGCCGACAACCGGCACATGCAGATCGTGCGCATGATCGCCAAGATGCCCACGCTCGGTGCCTGGTCGTTCCGGCACGCGCAGGGCAAGCCGTTCGTCTACCCCGACAACGACCTCGGCTACACCGCCAACTTCCTCTCGATGCTCTTCAAGATGAGCGAGAAGAAGTTCGAGGCCGACGAGCGCCTCGTCAAGGCCCTCGACGTGCTCTTCATCCTGCACGCCGACCACGAGCAGAACGCCTCCACGAACGCCGTGCGCTCGGTGGGCTCGACGCAGGTCGACCCCTACTCCGCGGTGGCGGCCGGCGTGGGTGCCCTCTTCGGCCCGCTGCACGGTGGCGCCAACGAGGCCGTGCTCCGGATGCTGCGGCGCATCGGCTCCAAGGAGAACATCCCGGCGTTCATGGCCGGGGTCAAGGACGGCAACGAGAAGCTGATGGGCTTCGGCCACCGGGTCTACAAGAACTACGACCCGCGCGCCAAGATCATCAAGCAGTCGGCCGAGGACGTCTTCGAGGTGACCGGCACCAACCCGCTGCTGGACATCGCCAAGGAGCTGGAGAAGATCGCGCTCGAGGACGAGTACTTCGTCAAGCGCAAGCTCTACCCCAACGTCGACTTCTACTCGGGCCTGATCTACGAGGCCTTCCAGTTCCCGCCGGAGATGTTCACGGTCCTCTTCGCGATCGGGCGCACCCCCGGCTGGCTCGCGCAGTGGCTCGAGCTGGTCCAGGACAAGGACCAGAAGATCGCCCGCCCCAAGCAGATCTACACCGGCGACCGCGAGCTGACCTTCACTCCCGCCTCCGAGCGCTGGGCCTGAGACCCGGCGCCTCCCGCGTACGACGAACGCCCCCGGCCCTGCGGCCGGGGGCGTTCGTGCGTCTGCGGGAGGCGACCCTCAGGCCGCGCCCGTCGCCACCTGCTCGGAGAGAGCCAGCACCAGGTCCTCGAAGTCCTGCAGGCGGTCCGGCTCCTCCCCCGGGGCCAGCAGGCGCACCGTCAGCATCCGCTCGCCGACGTGCGTCACGAGGTTGACGTAGAGCGGGCTGTCCTCGCCCGTGACCACGAGGGCGTAGAGGACGCTGGGGTCGGTCTCCCCCGCCTCGTCGACTCCCTCGTTTGTGCACGATGCTCACGACCTGCGCCGGTGAGCTTGTCGATGTCGAACCTGATCGTCTCGTCGGTGGCGTAGACGTCCCTGGCCGTGTTGCGGGTGGCCTCCATGAGCCCTCGATCCGGTTCTCGTAGGTGGTCCTCATGGAGGTGAAGAACCCCCGCATCTCGCCCATCGCGTCGACCAGCGCCCCGTGTCTGCATCGGCCCCCCTCCCCCGTGGTGAGGCTCGCACACCCACCGATGTGCGTGCCCTTCGATCGGGTGACCGGACGCTCAGCGCTCGAAGACCGCCGTGGTGCGGGCCGGGACGGTCACGGCGTCCGCGGCCGCCGTGGAGCCCTTGACGACGTCGTCGCCACCGGAGGCCTGCACGTCGTGCAGCGTCCAGCCCGCACCCGTGCCGGACACCGTGGTGGCGGACGGCGTCGCGTTGAAGACCACGAGCACCCCGTCGCGGTCGGCGTCCGCGTCGGCGCCCGCGGTGTCGTCGACGAGCATGGCGATGACCCCGGGGTCGGTGTCGAGGAACGACACCTTGTCCTGGATGGCGCCCGCGCTGCCGAGGCGGAAGAGCGGCGAGGACGTGCGGATCCGCAGCAGGTCGAGGGCGGCCGCGTGCGCGTCGTCCATCGCCTCCGGTCCGGGCTTCAGGGCCGGGTCGGCCAGGAGCGGGCGCATGAAGTCCCACGTGGCGCCGTTGTCCTCCTCCAGCGGCAGGCCCGAGCCGAAGGTGTTCTCCCGGCGCGACCAGTCGACCCGGTTGAACCAGTCGCCCGAGTCGTAGGAGTTGCGGTCCAGGCTCTTCGAGCGGAGCAGGTCGGTCCCGGCGTGCCAGAACACCACGCCCTGCGAGAGCGCCACCGTGGACAGGGACACCGTGTTCATCCGGACCCGGTCGGCCATCGAGGTGCCCCGAGGCAGCTTGAGGGCCAGCGAGTCGAAGAGCGTCTCGTTGTCGTGCGCGTCGACGTAGGTGACGGTCTCGCTCGGGTCGGCGGCGTACCCGGCCGGCTGGCCGTTGTAGTCGACGTCCTTGCCCGTGACCGTCTCGCCCGTCGAGGTGCGGAAGGAGAAGTCCCGCAGGTTGCCCGCGAGCCCCAGCTTGACCAGGTCCTGCGCGTGGAGCAGATCGGCGCGCTGCTCCGCAGGCGTCCCGTTGGCCGCCGCGCCGTTGGGGTCGGTGAAGAGGCCGGAGCCGAAGCCCTGGACCCGCGGGTCCTCGTCGAACGGGCCGCCGCCGCGCACGGCGTCACGGAGCCGGTCGCTGAAGGAGCCGATCCCGGTGCCGGCCAGGTTGCGCTGGGTGGCCTGCACGAACCGGGCGTCGTCGGCGACCTCGCCGAAGTTCCACCCCTCGCCGTACAGGTAGACGGAACGGCCGTCGACGCCGTCGCGGCGCACCGTGAGGCGGTCCAGCGCGGCCCGGAGGTGCTGCATGTTCTCCAGGCTGTGGTGGCCCATCAGGTCGAAGCGGAAGCCGTTGACCTTGTACTCGCGCGCCCAGGTGAGCACGGAGTCGATCATCAGCTTCTCCATCATCCGGTGCTCGGTGGCGGTGTTGGAGCAGCACGTGGAGCTCTCGACCGCGCCCTTGGCGTCGAGGCGCTGGTAGTAGCCGGGGACGACCTTGTCGAGCACCGACGTGGCCTCCTGGCCGCTCGCCGCCGTGTGGTTGTAGACGACGTCCATGACGACCTGGAGGCCGGCGCCGTTGAGGCCCTGCACCATCCGGCGGAACTCCACCGTGCGACGGGTGCCCTCGGGATCGGTGGCGTAGGAGCCCTCCGGGGTCGTGTAGTGCAGCGGGTCGTAGCCCCAGTTGAAGCCGTCCTGGCCGCGCACGGCGTCGACGCACGCCTGCTGCTCGGTGGAGTCGGGGGCCATCGCCTCGAGGTCGCACGTCGGGACCTGCTGGGCCGAGCGCCGCTCCTCGATGGTGGCGATGTCGAAGGCCGGCAGCAGGTGCACGGTGTTGAGGCCCGCGTCGGCGAGCTCGCGCAGGTGGCGCATGCCGGCGGTGTCGTCGTGGGTGAACGCGAGGTAGGTGCCCCGCTCCCCCGCCGGCACGGTCTCGTCGCCGATGGAGAAGTCACGCACGTGCAGCTCGTAGACGTTGCGGTCCTCGGGCTGGGCGATCCGCGGGGCGGTCGTGCGCGACCAGCCGCTCGGCGCGAGCGCCGGATCGGTCAGGTCGACGACGAGGGACTGCGCGGAGTTGGTCGTCAGGGCCACCGAGTACGGGTCGGTCACCCGGTTGGTGACGACCTGCTGGACACCGGGCGCCCAGACCTTCACCTCGTAGGTGTACGCGGCGCCCTTCCACGCCGCGGGGCCGGTGACCGTCCAGGTGCCGTCGGACTGGCGCTTCATGGGCACCCGTCGGCCCTCGACGAGCGCGACGACGTCCTGCGCGGTGGGGGCCCACAGGGCGAGCGTCGGGCGCGGGCCCTTCCAGGTGACGCCGAGCTCGCGGTCGGCCGCGTCGGCGTACACGTCGTCGAGGACGCCGGGGAGCTGGACGCCGGTGGCGTCGTGCAGCGTGCCGCCGGTGTCGTACGACGCGACGGCCAGCTGGCCGGTGAGGATGTCGCGCACCTGCCGGACGGCGGTGCGGTCCAGCCGGAACGCCTCGTAGCCCTCGAGCTGCGGGAAGTCGGCCAGCACGTCCCCCGGCAGCCCGGCCGGGTCGAGCCGCAGCGGCACGCTGGAACCGCCGGTGACGGCCTCGGCGTCGACGGCCAGGTCGCCCGCGGTGGACCAGTGCAGGCGGTAGCGGCGCGCGTCCGCGTCGGGGACGTCCCACGCGACGAGGTCGTCGCGCACCCACTGGGCCTTGGCCACGGCGAGGTCCGGGTTCGCCCCGGCAGCACGTGAGCCGATGGTCAGCCGGTGGCTGGCCACGTCGTACGAGAAGACCACTTCTGCTCCTGCCGCGGGGACGTCGAAGGCGATGTCGGCACCGTCGCGGGCGCCGTCCGCACCGTAGTTCTCGGCCCACGAGAGTCCGTGGGCGACCTTGGTCGCGTAGCTGCCCGCCGGGAGCGCGGTGGTGGCGAAGGTGTAGGTGCCGTCACCGTCCGGGTCCTGGAGCCAGCCGCGCATGCAGTCGGGCGACCAGTCGTCGGCGCAGCCGAGCTCGGACTGCATGCTGCCGGCCAGGGTGATGATCGGGCCCTGGGCGTCGCTGGTGATCCAGTGCGTCGCGTGGTCGTAGTAGAAGGTCACGTCCCGCGGTGCGTCGAGCGCCAGGGGGATGTCGCCTCCACCGGGCGCGCCGCCGGCCCCGTAGTTCTCGTCCCAGGAGCCGTCGATGGCCGCCTTGTAGGCGTAGCCGCCGGCCGGCAGGGACGCCGTCTTGCGCCAGATGAGGTCGTTGGCGTCCAGCGACATCTGGGCCTGCTCGCACGCGGGCATCCAGTCGCCCGGGCAGCCCATCTCGGAGTCGAGGCTGCCGGGCACGGACACCGCGGTCGGCTGGGTGACCGGGCCGGTGCTCCCACCGCCGCCGGGAGCGGGCTCGGTGGCCGGGTCGCCGACCGTGGCGTACGTCGAGGTCACCGACAGGTTGTCGGAGCTGTCGCGCAGCACGGCGCGGTACTCGAGCAGGGTGCCGTCCGGCAGTCCGGAGACGTCGTGGAAGACGCGGTACGGCGCGTTGTCGTCGGTGCCGAGCGGCGTCCACTCCTCCGAGCCGACCGGGCGCCAGGCCACGGTGACCTCGTTGAAGCCCCCGTCGGGCACCGCGACGGTGACCGGTGACCGACCGCCGACGACCCCGCCCGCGGACGGCTTCTCGAAGTGCACCGCCGGAGCGTCCTTGCGCCCGGGCAGGGTGCGCGGCCGCGCGCCACACGACCGCGGACAGCGGCGGCACGGTCACGGTGATGCGGCCCTCGGCGTCGCTGCGCAGCGACGCCCGGCTCGCCGGCCAGATCTGCTTGAAGGTCCCGCGGCGCATCTCGGTGCCGAAGGTGACGGTCTTGGCGGTGGTCGCGTTGTTGAGGGCCACCACGTGCTCGCGGTCCTCCTCGGCGTCGATGCGACTGAAGGCGTAGACGCCGGCGCCGTCGGAGGCGTAGCGGTGCAGCTGGGCACCGTCGGCCAGTGCCGGGTGGGTGTCGCGGAGGCGCGCCAGGTCGCGGATCGCGGTGTAGAGCGGGTGGCTCGTGTCGAAGTTGGCCCCGGCGGTCGTCGCGTCGGTGCCGATCAGGTCGTCGTCGTTGTAGGTCGCGACCTCGCTGGGGAACATGTCCTGCGCGCGCGTCCTTGTCCCCGCCGTCGCCGGTGAAGCCCTGCTCGTCGCCGTAGTAGACGACCGGCTGGCCGCGGGTGAGGTACATCAGGGCGTGGGCGAGCCGGTCGCGCTCGAGGACGTGGTCGCTGCCGGCGAGGAAGGTGCCGATGCGGCCCATGTCGTGGTTGCCGAGGAAGGTCGGCAGCGAGTACGCGTTGGAGTCGGTGTCGGTGTAGTAGTCGTCGTCGGCGTAGAAGTCGCGGAGCTTGGTCGTCGCGCCGCCCTTGGCGAAGCCGGTGCCCGCGCCCTGGAAGCCGAAGTCGAGGGTGGCGTCGAGGCGGCCCTCGGTGGTGAAGCTCGACAGGTAGGCCGGGTTGGAGTCGTAGACCTCGCCGAACGCGAAGAAGTCGTCGTTGCCGACCCGCTGCGCCTCGGCCCGCATCGCCGGGGCGAACTCCTGCCAGAACTCCATGTTGACGTGCTTGACGGTGTCGATGCGGAAGCCGTCGATGCCGAAGTCGACCCACGTCTTGTAGATGTCGACCATCCCGTCGACCACGTCGGGCTGCTCGGTGAAGAGGTCGTCGAGGCCGACGAAGTCGCCGTACGTCGAGGACTCGCCGGCGAAGGTCGAGTCGCCGCGGTTGTGGTAGTTGGTGGGGTCGTTGAGCCACGCCGGCACCTTGACCGTCTCTGTCCGCCTCGGAGCGGAAGACCGGCGTGTAGGGGAACGAGGTGGCCGCGTCGAGCTCGCGGGAACGTCCTCGCCACCGGCGTACGTCGCGGTCGTCGAACTCCTGGCCCGCGGCGTCGCGGTAGGGGGACGACGCCTTGCTGACGTAGGTGTTGGCGCCGTCCTCGGCGTAGTCGATGACGTCGGCGGTGTGGTTGGTGATGATGTCGAAGAAGACCTTGATGCCGCGGTCGTGGGCCTCGTCGATGAAGGCCTCGAGCTCGGCGTTGGTGCCGAAGTGCGGGTCGATCTGGGTGAAGTCGGTGACCCAGTAGCCGTGGTAGCCCGCACTCGCCTGGTCGCCGGCGCCCTGGACGGGCCGGTTCTTGAAGCTCGGGGTCAGCCAGATGGCGGTGGTGCCCATCCCCTCGATGTAGTCGAGCCGGTCCGAGAGCCCGGCGATGTCGCCGCCGTGGAAGAAGCCCTTGTCGCTGGGGTCGAGACCGGTCTCCAGCGGCCCGCCGGTCAGCCCGCCCGCGTCGTTGGAGGGGTCGCCGTTGGCGAACCGGTCGGCCATCACGAAGTAGAAGCGCTCGCGGGTCAGGGGCGCACGCAGCGAGGTCCCGGCCATCGCCTCGTCGGCGTCGGTGACCTGCGCGGTCGGCTGCGCGGCGGGCGCCACCGCGACCCGGTGGGTCTCGTGGTCGTAGGAGAAGGTCAGGGTCGCGTCGTGCTGCAGGACGAGCGGGATGTTGTCGGCGCCGCCGTCGGCGCCGTAGGACTCGTCCCAGCTGCCGAGGGCGACCTTGAACGCGTAGGTGCCCGCGGGCACGTCCACGTCCACGGAGTACGACGTCGTGCCCGCGACGGGCGTCAGACGCGTGGCGTCGCACGCGGGGGCCCAGTCGTCGGCACAGCCGAGCTCGGACTGGAGGTCGCCGACGAGGGTGACCCGCTCCGGCGCAGCGGTGTGGTCTGCCAGGGCCGGGGACGGCACGACCGCGAGGGCGGAGCCGGAGACGAGCAGGCCGAGGACGGCCGCGAGGGGGGTGCGCACGAAGACTCCCGAGAAGGTGGTGCGGTGGATGTGGCGGGCGTCACGCTAGGGAGTCATGAGGCAATCTTGCAAGCCCTGCAAGATCTTTCATGATCCGCGCGCTCAGGTGCGGGGCGATCTTGCAGGAGCCCTCACCCCGGAGGGGGTCCGCGACGCGTCCGCGTCACTACAATCGCGTCCTGCCGGGACCGGGGAGGGGACTGTGGCGGGAGACGACGCGAGCTCTCTGGCGAGCGTGCTGCGCGGCCTGCGCGAGGGGGCCGGACTCTCCCAGGAGGAGCTGGCCCGACGGGCCGGCCTGAGCCCGCACGCGATCAGCGCCCTCGAGCGCGGCACCCGCACCCGCCCCTACCCGCACACCCTGCGCGCCCTGGCCGGCGCGCTGGCCCTCGACGACGCGGACCGGTCCCGGCTCATCGCCGCGGTGCCGGCCCGCGTCCGCCCCGCCCGCGCCGCCGGGGACGCGGCGACCACCCGTCCGCGCGAGCTGCCCGTGCCGCCGACGCCCCTGCTCGGTCGCGACCACGACGTACGCCGGGTCGCCGGCCTGCTCGCCGAACGACGGCTGGTGACCCTCAGCGGGCCCGGCGGCGTGGGCAAGTCGCGACTGGCCCTCGCCGTCGCCACGCAGGTCCGCGACCGGTACGCCGACGGGGTGGCCCTCGTGGAGCTGGCCCCGCTGCTGGAGCCCGCCGCCGTGCTGCCCGCCGATCGCCGACGCGGTGGAGGCGACCCGCGGCCCCGGTCGCTCGGCCACCGAGGACCTCCTGGCACGGCTCCGCGGCCAGCACCTCCTGCTGGTGCTCGACAACCTCGAGCACCTCCTCGACGCCGCACCCGACGTGGCCGCGCTCATCGAGGCCGCCCCCGACCTCACCGTGCTCACCACGAGTCGGGCCCCCCTGCGCGTGCGCGGTGAGACCGAGGTGGCCGTCGAGCCGCTGGCCCTCCCCTCGGCGACCACGCGCGTGGCCGACTCCCCCGCGGGTCGGCTGCTGCTGGACCGTGCCGCTGCCGTGAGTCCCGGATGGGGCACCGCCCCGGCCGAGCAGGACGCGGTGGCGGCCACGTGCGTGCGCCTCGCCGGCCTGCCGCTGGCGCTCGAGCTGGCGGCCGCCCGGGCCCGACTCCTCGACCCGACCGCCCTCCTCGCCCGTCTCGACGGCGCCCTGGAGGGCGGGCCGCGGGACCTGCCCGCCCGGCAGCGGACGATGCGGGCCACCCTGGACTGGAGCCACGGCCTGCTCGGTGCGGACGAGCAACGGCTGCTCAGGTTGCTGGGCGTCTTCGTCGGGGGCTTCACCCTCCAGGACCTGGAGGCCGTCGTCGAGCGCATCGAGCCACCGGGTCGGTCGCCGTTGGCCGCCCTGGAGTCGCTGGTGGAGCACTCCCTGGTGACGAGCGTGGCGGGCGGGGCACGGTTCCGGATGCTGGAGCCGGTGGCGCAGTACGCCCGGTCGCTGCTCGTCGAGGCCGGCGAGTGGGAGGCGGCCACCGCGGCGCACGCCGCCCACTACCTCGCGCTGGCCGAGTCCACGGGGCCGCGGTACCGCGACGGGGGCCAGGTCGCGGCGCTGGCCCGCGTCGACCCCGAGCACGCCAACCTGAGCGCGGCGACCGAGCGGATGCTCGCCGCCGGCGACGTGGAGGGGGCGGCGAGGATGGCCTGGGCACTGTGGCTCTACTGGTGGCTGCGCGGCCTCCAGGGCCACGGTCGCCGGCTCTCCGAGGCCGTGCTGGCCCACGGGCGGATGGGCGACGCCATCCACACGCGGGCCGCCCTGGCGGCGGCGACCATGTCCTTCGCCATGGACGACGTCGATGCGGCGCTGCACTGGTGGCAGGACGCCCACCAGCACTCGGTGGGCGACCCGGTGATCGACTCCAACTCCGTCGCGGGGATCGGGCTGGCGGCGCTGGCGCGCGGGGACCTGGTCACCGCCCAGAGGCAGTTCGAGGCGGCGCTCGTGCTGGCCGCCGAAGGCGGGGCGGAGTCGGAGTGGACCTGGGCCCTGGCCCACATCTGGCTGGGGACGGTGGCCCTGCTGCGCGGCGATCCCGACGAGGCGGTACGTCGCGTGGAGGACGGGTTGGCCTCGGCCCGGCGTCGCGGCGACCGGTTGGCGTCGTACATCGCGCTCTACAACCTGTGCCAGGTCGAGCTGTCCCGCGGTGAGCACGCCCGCGCCCGCCGCCCCCTCGAGGAGGGCCTGCGCCTGTCGGTCGAGACCGGCGACCAGGCCAACCTCGCCTACCTGCTCGACGCCCTGGCCGTCATCGAGGCCGCCGAGGGCTCGGTGGCGCGCGTCCCGCTCCTCCTCGGGGCCGCCCAGACGATCCGCGAGGGGATCGGCTCCCGCGGCTACGGCTACTACCGGCCGGACCCGGACGCGGTGGAGGCCGCCGCGCAGGACGCCAGGACGCGGCTCGGCGCCGACCGGTACGACGACGCCCTCGACACCGGACGGGCGTTGTCGCCCGACCACGCGGCCCGCCTCGCGCTCGGCGAGCACCGTCCCACCTGAGCTGCCCGCCGACGCCTGCGGACCCGCACACCACCCGTACACCTGCGGATGTGCGTGGTGCAGGACGCCCCCTGCTCCCAGAGTGGTGCCGCGGTCGACCGGCCGCTCACCAGGAGTCAAGGAGACACCGTGACCACCACCCTCGAGCCCGGCACCACACCGGGCACCACCACCCCGACCGGCCGCCGCTGGCTCGTCGCGGGCGTGGCCGCCGGCCTGGCCGGCATCGCCTCGATCGTCGCCAGCATGGGCACCGGGGCCGTCTACGAGCCCGACATCGCCGGCGACGCCCCGGCCATCGCGGCACGGCTGGCCGAGATGACCACCTCGATCCTCGTCTTCCACGTCGCCACGATGGTGTCGGCGCTGCTGATCGTGGTCTTCGCCGCCGGGCTGCACCGCGACATGGCCGGTCGCCTCCCGGCCGGCAGCACCCTGCCGGTCGTCGCCCTGTCGGGGCTGCTCCTGGTCTCCGTGGCCCAGCTGCTGGGCTCGGGGCTCACCACCGAGTTCGTGTTCGGCCTCCAGGAGGGCGATCAGCTGGTGCCGGAGGCGGGCGCCTTCTTCGGGCACTGGATCGGCACCATCCCCTGGTTGTGGGGCACGGCCGGACTCACGGCGGTCGCCCTCGGGATGGCCTCGCGTGCCGGTGGCTACGCGCGCTGGATCGGGCTGCTGGGCTACGGCCTCGGCGCCATCCTCCTGCTCCTGGCCGTCAGCCCGCTGCAGTACATGGCCGGGATGGTCGGACCGGTGTGGCTGACCGCCACCGCCGTCGGCCTGCTCGTCTCCCGGCGAGGACGCTGAGGTCGCCGTGGCGCCGACCGCGGCAGCCACCGCAGCCGGGGACGGCGAGGCGTTCGCCGCCTGGGTGGCCCTGCGCCGACCCTCCCTGCTGCGGGTGGCCACGGCCATCACCGGGGACCGGCACCGGGCCGAGGACGTGCTCCAGGGTGCGTTGGTGCGGGTGCTGCCGCACTGGTCGGCGATCAGGGATCCGGAGGCCGCCGACTCGTACGTCCGCCGGGCGATGCTCCACCAGCACATCAGCTGGTGCCGTCGGCCGTCGTACCGCCTCGAGTCGGTGCGCGCCGAGGTTCCCGAGCCCACGGGGGGTGGGCTCGGGACCTCGGTGCCGCCGGGAGGGACGGGTGAGCTGTGGTCGCTGGTCGCCGCCCTGCCACCGCGCCAGCGGAGCACCGTCGCCCTGCGGTTCTACGAGGGCCTCTCGGTCGCCGAGACGGCCGCGGCGCTGGGCTGCTCACCCGGCACCGTCAAGTCCAACACCCACCACGCGCTGGCCCGCCTGCGGGCCATGATGGCGCAGGACGACCTGCCGGTGGCCGGCTGAGCCGGGCCGTCCGCCCGAGTCCCCGCGATGCACCCGAGAGAGGCCCTGCCGTGTCCACCCCACCCCACCCGCCCACCACCTCGTGGCTGCCCGCGTCCTTCGCCCACCCGACCCACGTCGAGGTCGGGCTGGGGCACCACCTGCGCCCGATCCGTGCCGAGGACGTCGACCTGGACATGGTCGCCGTGATGGGCTCGCGCGAGCGCCTGTGGAGCATCTACGGCGACGCCTGGGGATGGCCGCCGGCCACCATGAGCCACGCGCAGGACCGCGAGGACCTGGCCCGGCACGCGGCCGAGATGGTGACCCACGAGTCGTTCAACTACGCCCTCCTCGACACCGACGAGACGGCCCTGCTCGGCTGCGTCTACATCGACCCGCCGGAGAAGGTGGGCGGGGCGGACGCCGAGATCTCGTGGTGGGTGGTCGACGAGTGCCTGGGCACCGACCTCGAGGCGGCGCTCGACGACCTGGTGCCCCGCTGGATCTCCGAGGTGTGGCCCCTGCAGCGGCCCCGGTACGTCGGCCGCGACCTCTCGTGGGCGGACTGGGCGGCCCTGCCCGACCTCACCCGGCCCCCGCCTTCGCCCTGACGTCTCGGCACCTTCCCAGCGCGCTCTCAGCCGGGACACAGGGTCGCGGCACACACTCGGAGCATGAGCACTGTGCCCCCGCCCCCGCCCCAGGACCCGACGCCGAACCCGTACGCGACGAACGCCTACGGGACGAACCCCTACCAGCAGGCTCCGCCCGCCCCGAAGCGTCGGCGCCGCGGCGGCCTGGTGGCCGGCGTGCTCGCCACCACCCTGCTCGTGGGTGGCGGCGCCGGGTTCGGCGGCGCGGCGCTGTGGGACCAGACCCAGGGAGAGGACACCTCGTCCTCCGCGACGGCGACCGCCACCACCCCGGTCCTCGACCAGGGCGACAGCACGGCGACCGAGGGCTCGGTCGAGTCGGTGGCCAACGCCGTCCTGCCGTCCGTGGTGACCATCCAGGTCGCGGGCCAGCAGGGCCAGGGCTCCGGGTCCGGCATCATCCTCAGCTCCGACGGCACGATCCTCACCAACAACCACGTCGTCGAGGTCGCCGCCGGCGGCGGCACCGTCCGCGTCTACTTCGACGACGGGACGAGCGCACCGGCCGAGGTGCTCGGCACCGACCCGCTCACCGACACCGCGGTCATCAAGGCCGACGGGGTCAGCGGCCTGACCGCCGCGACCATCGGAAAGTCGGCCAACATCGACGTGGGCCAGGACGTGGTCGCGTTCGGCGCCCCGTTCGGGCTCGACTCCACGGTGACGAGCGGCATCGTCAGCGCGCTGGACCGACCGGTCAACGTCGGCACGGACAGCCAGGGCAACTCCACGACGTACCCCGCCATCCAGACCGACGCCGCCATCAACCCCGGCAACTCGGGTGGACCGCTCGTCGACCGCACGGGTGCGGTGGTGGGCATCAACTCCTCCATCCGCACGGCGTCGCAGAGCTCGACCGCGCAGGGTGGCTCCATCGGCCTCGGCTTCGCCATCCCGATCGACGAGGTGATGCCGATCGTCGACCAGATGATCGCCGGCGACACCCCGACGCACGCCCGCCTCGGGATCCAGGTGTCGGACGCCGGGACGGCGGCCGAGGGATCCACCGGCGCCAAGGTCGGCCTGGTCAGCGACGGCTCGACGGCCGCCGAGGCCGGCCTGGAGCAGGGCGACGTCATCACCCGCGTCGACGACCACGCCATCACCGACGCGGACTCGCTCGTCGCCACCGTGCGGTCCTACCGCCCCGGCGACGAGGTCGAGGTGACCTGGACCAGCGGCGGCCAGGAGCAGACCGCGACCCTCACCCTCGACTCCGACGCGGCCACCAGCTGACCCGGTCCGCACCCCTCCCGACGGGGGCCACGCGCGAGCCTCGCGCGTGGCCCCCGTCGACGTGTGTGGCGGGCCGCGCCATGATGGGGGTCGCCCCACCAGGTGACGACCCGAAGAGGAGCCCCATGCAGCTCGAGCTGTCCGCCGAGGACGCCGCGTTCCGCGAGGAGATGCGCACGTTCTTCACCACCGAGTTCCCGCAGGAGATCCGCGACACCGTGCTGGAGGGCCGCCACCTCACGCGCGAGCAGATCGTGGAGAGCCAGCAGGTCCTCAACAAGGCCGGCCTGGCGGTGCCGCACTGGCCCGAGGAGTGGGGCGGGCGCGGGTGGAGCGACCTCCAGCGACACCTGTGGCACGAGGAGATGCAGAGCGCCGGCGTGCCCATCCCGCTGGCCTTCAACGCCTCGATGATCGGCCCCGTGCTGGCGCAGTTCGGCACGCAGGAGCAGAAGGAGCGCTTCCTGCCGGCGACGGCCAACCTCGACATCTGGTGGTCACAGGGCTTCTCCGAGCCCGACGCGGGCTCCGACCTGGCCAGCCTGCGCACCACCGCCGTCCGCGACGGCGACGACTGGGTGGTCAACGGGCAGAAGACCTGGACGACCCTGGGCCAGTACGGCGACTGGATCTTCACCCTCGTCCGCACCGACCCCGACGTGAAGAAGCAGGCCGGCATCTCGATGCTGCTCATCGACATGACGCTCCCGGGCGTCGAGGTGCGCCCCATCGAGCTCATCGACGGCGGCCACGAGGTCAACGAGGTCTGGTTCACCGACGTCCGGGTGCCCGGCGACATGCTGGTCGGCGACCTCAACGGCGGCTGGACGATCGCCAAGTTCCTGCTCGGCAACGAGCGCGTCGGCGTCGCACCGGTGGGCCTCACCAAGCGGGCGCTCGCCACCCTCAAGCGCAACGCCGGCGACCGCCTGGACGACCCGTACGTCCGGGCCCGCGTCGTCGAGCTCGAGAACGAGCTGCTCGCCCTGGAGCTCACCGCGCTGCGCGTGGTGGCCCACTCGGCGGGCGGCGAGCCGCACCCGGCGTCCTCGGTGCTCAAGCTCAAGGGCACCGAGCTGCAGCAGGCCGTCAGCGAGCTGGCCGTCGACCTCGCCGGACCGGCGTCGATCGCCTCCGGCGCCGACGACGACTCACCGCTCGCGGGCTGGGCCCGCCGCAGCGCCCCCACCTACCTCAACCTCCGCAAGGCGTCGATCTACGGCGGGTCCAACGAGATCCAGCGTCAGATCATCGCCCGCACGATCCTGGGACTCTGACATGGACTTCACCTACGACGACGAGCAGCAGGCGCTGCGCGAGGCCGTGCGCGGTCTCCTCACCAAGCAGTACGGCGACTACGACGTCCGCCGCCGGACCTCGTTGGAGGAGCCCGGCTTCGACGAGGACCTCTGGGGCCGACTGGCCGAGATGGGCGTCCTGGGGCTGCCCTTCGCCGAGAGCGACGGCGGCGTCGGCGCCGGCCCGGTCGAGATCGGCATCGTGTGCCGCGAGCTCGGCCGGGTGCTGGCCCCCGAGCCCTACCTGACCGGGGTGGTGCTGGCCGGCGGGCTGGTGTCCGCCGCCGGCACGGCCGAGCAGAGGGCGGAGATCCTCGGGGCGGTGGCGGCCGGTGAGCGCGTGCTCGCGGTCGCCCACGACGAGCCCGACGGCCCCCGCTGGGCCGCCGACGCCCCCGGCACCACCGCCACGCAGGACGGCGACGGCTGGACCCTGACCGGCACCAAGGACCCGGTCCTGCACGGCGCCCGCGCCGACCAGGTCGTGGTCACCGCCACCGTGCCCGGCGGTGGCACCGGCCTCTTCCTGGTCGACTTCACGGCCGACGGCGAGGTCGCGGCCCGCACCGGCTACCCGACGTACGACGGGGGGCGCGCCGCACGGCTCGTCCTCGACGCCACCCCGGCCGTGCCGCTCGGCGACGCCGGAGCCGACCGCTCCGCGACGATCGCCACGATGCTCGACCTCACCCGGGTGATGGCCGCCAACCAGGCGCTCGGGGTGATGCAGGCGCAGCTCGCGGCCACGACGTCGTACCTCACGAGCCGCAAGCAGTTCGGCGTCACGCTCAACACGTTCCAGGCGCTGACGTTCCGGGCCGCGGACATGTACGTCTCGCTCGAGCTGACCCACAGCGTCGTCGACTGGGCGACGATGACCATCGCCACCGGCGACCGCGACGCCCTGCGGGACGCGGCCGCCCGGTGCGGGCTGCAGACCAGCCGGGCCTCGCGCCACATCGGCCAGGAGGCCATCCAGCTCCACGGCGGCATCGCGATGACCGCGGAGTACTCCGTCGGCACCGCCACCGCCCACCTGACCGTGCTGGACCACCTCTTCGGCGACGGCGACCACCACCTCGGCACGCTCGCCGCGAGCGTGACCGACCACCACACGCTGGAGGCGTTGGCCTGATGGACCTCTCCCTCTCTGACGAGCAGCAGGCCTTCCGCGCCGCGGCGCGCGGCTTCCTGGACAAGGAGGCGATCCCGCACCGCACCCAGTGGGACCGCGACGAGGCCGTCGACCTCGCCATCGTGCCCAAGATGGCCGAGCTCGGCTTCTTCGGCCTGACCATCCCCGAGGAGTACGGCGGGCTGGGCGGCGACTACGTCACCTACGCGTTGGCCATGGAGGAGCTCGGGCGTGCCGACTCGGCGCTGCGCGGCATCGTGTCGGTCAGCAGCGGCCTGGTCGGCAAGTCGATCCTGTTCTTCGGCTCCGAGGAGCAGAAGCAGGAGTGGCTCCCCCAGCTGGCGACCGCGAGCAAGCTGGGGTGCTTCGGCCTCACCGAGCCCGACACCGGCTCCGACGCCGGCAACCTGACCTCCCGGGCGACCCGCGACGGGGACGACTGGGTGCTCAACGGCCAGAAGCTCTTCATCACCAACGGCACGTGGGCCGACGTGGCGCTGGTCTTCGCCCGCACCAGCGACGACGGGCCCCGCGGGGTGACGGCGTTCCTCGTCCCCACCGACGCCCCCGGCTTCGAGGCCCGCGAGATCAAGGGCAAGCTCGGCCTGCGCGGCCAGGCGACCGCGGAGCTCTTCCTCACCGATGTGCGGGTCCCGGACTCGGCGGTGCTGGGCGAGGTCGGCACGGGCTTCAAGATCGCCATGAGCACCCTGGACAAGGGCCGGCTGGCGGTCGCCGCCGGCTGCGTCGGGATCGTGCAGGGCTGCCTGGAGACGGCGGTGGAGTACGCCACCACCCGCACCCAGTTCGGCAAGCCGATCGCGGCCTTCCAGCTCGTCCAGGACATGCTCGCCGACATCTCGGTCGACGCGGACGCGGCGCGCCTGCTGGTGTGGCGCTGCGCCGACCTGATCGACCGGGGTGAGCCGTTCGGCACCGCGGCGTCCAAGGCCAAGCTCTTCGCCTCCGAGGCCGCCGTGCGTGCCGCCAACAACGCGATCCAGGTGCACGGCGGGGCGGGGTACGTCGACGACTACCCGGCCGCGAAGTACCTCCGCGACGCCCGGGTGATGACGCTCTACGAGGGCACCTCGCAGATCCAGAAGCTGCTCATCGGGCGGGCCGAGACGGGCATCAGCGCGTTCGTCTGATCAGCCCTCCAGGCGCTTCTGGAAGTCTCCGAGCCGGGCCACCGGCACGAAGCCGAGCGCCTCGTTGACGCCGATCATGTGGCCGTTGACCTCGGCGTTGTAGGTCGTCAGGCGGCGGACGTCGGGCCGCTCGTCCTCCAGCAGGCGCAGGTTGGCGACCTTGACCGCCACGCCGAGCCGGTGGCCGCGGTGCTCGCCCCGGACGAGGGTGCCCCACTGGTAGGCCCGCCCCGGCTCGTGGATCGTGGTGGCCAGGTCCGTGTAGGCGACCACGACACCGTGCGCGTCGAGAGCGACGGTGTTGTACTTCGTGCGGCCCTGACGCTCGATCGTGGCCTCGTGCTCGCGCACCACCTCGGGGCTGACGATCTCGGGCTCCAGGTCGAGCTCGCCGGTCGGCGCCTCGGTCGCCAGGCTCGACGTCACCTCGGCCCACCCGGGGAGCAGGTCGTCGGGGACCGGCCCCGACCACGACCTCAGCGTGTACGCCGCGTGCGCACGCGCCGCGTCCCGTGCCAGGCGGTCGAGCAGTCCCGCGGGCACGGGAAGGTCCAGCTCGCGCTGGACCTCGGAGAGCGCGAGCTCCCAGCCGCGGGCCGCCGCGAAGGCCGGCCCGGACGCGCCCGCCCCGTCGGAGCCCGCGTCGTACGGCCAGGAGGCGAGGCCGGTGAGGACCCGGCGCCCCCGGTCGCGGGCGACGGCCTCGAGGTGCGCGAGCATCGCCGAGCCGTGGCCCCGGCGCCGGTGGGCGGGCAGCACGTGCACCGTCATCTCGGCGAGCTCGGGGTTGTCGAGCAGCGGGGTCCGCATCCAGCCCGCGGCCACGGTCTCACCGCCGACGACGCCGGACCAGCCGCCGGTCCACGTGTGCGACGAGGTGTCGAGCATCGTCGCCCGGACCTCCTCGAGCTGCCACGCCGCGGCGACGGCGCCGAGCTCGTGCCGCTCCGCGGTGAGGTACACGTGGTGCCAGGCGGTGAACGCCGCGTCGTCGCGGGGATCGAGGTCCCGGATCTCCAGGTCGCTCATCGGGCGCGCACCACCCGTCCCTCGTCCCAGACGGGACCGTCGGGCTCGTAGACCTCGCCGTCGGCGCCGTAGACCAGGAACCGGTCGAAGCCGCGGGCGAACCAGCGGTCGTGGGTGACCGCGAGCACCGTGCCGTCGAAGGCCTCGAGCCCGGCCTCCAGGGCCTCGGCGCTCTGCACGTCGAGGTTGTCGGTGGGCTCGTCGAGGAGCAGGAGGGTCGCCCCGCTCAGCTCGAGGAGCAGGATCTGGAAGCGGGCCTGCTGGCCGCCCGACAGCGACTCGAAGGTCTGCTCGCCGGCGTGCGCGAGCTCGTAGCGGTCGAGCACCCGGCTCGCCTGCTCGCGACCCATCCCCGCGCGGCCCTGACCGGCGGGCTGCCCGTCGCCGCGGTGCAGGATCTCCAGCAGGGTCCGGCCCCGCAGCTCGGGGTGGTCGTGGGTCTGCACGAACCAGCCGGGTCGCACCCGGGCGCCGAGCTTGGCCTTGCCGGTGTGCGGCACCGGCGCGGGCGGCTCGCCCACGGGTCGGTGCTCGACGTCGGGGTCGCTGCCGCCGGCGGCGAGCAGCCGCAGGAAGTGCGACTTGCCGGAGCCGTTGGAGCCGAGGACCGCGACCCGCTCGCCGTACCAGACCTCGAGGTCGAAGGGCTTCATCAGCCCGGTGAGCTCGAGGTCGGTGCAGACCACGGCACGCTTGCCGGTGCGACCGCCCTTGAGCCGCATCGACACCTGCTGCTCGCGGGGCTGCTCGGTCGGCGGGCCGGCCTCCTCGAACTTGCGCAGCCGGGTCTGGGCCGCGCGGTACTGCGAGGACATCCCGTCGTTGTACTCGGACTTGATCTTGAGCCGCAGGACCAGGGCCTTGATCTTGGCGTGCTCCTCGTCCCAGCGCTTGCGCTGCTCCTCGAAGCGGAGGAACCGGTCCTCGCGGGCCTCGTGGTAGCTCGCGAACCCGCCCGGATGCGTCCACACCAGGTTGCCGGCCGCGCCGAGCTCGACGGTCACGATCCGGGTGGCGGTGTTGGCCAGCAGCTCGCGGTCGTGGCTGATGAACAGGATGGTCTTGGCCGACTCGCGGATGCGCTGCTCGAGCCAGATCTTGCCGGGCACGTCGAGGTAGTTGTCCGGCTCGTCGAGCAGGAGCACCTCGTCGGGACCGCGCAGGAGGTACTCCAGGACCAGCCGCTTCTGCTCGCCGCCGGACAGCGTGGACAGGGAGCGGTGCTTCGCCCGGTCGTAGGGCATGGCCATGGAGGCGACGGTGCACGTGTCCCACGTGACCTCGAGGTCGTAGCCGCCCGCGTCGGCGTACTCCCCCAGCGCCTCGGCGTACCGCATCTGGGTGGGCTCGTCGTCGGTCTCCATGAGCGCGAGCTCGCACTCGTCGACGGCCCGCGCGGCGGCGCGGACGCGGGGCGGTGCGACGCTGAGCAGCAGGTCGGCGACGGTCTCGTCCATCCCGCCGTGGCCGACGAACTGACGCATCACCCCGAGGCCGCCGGAGCGGGTGACGGCCCCGGCGTGCGGGACGAGGTCACCGGTCACGATCCGCAACAGGGTCGTCTTCCCGGCGCCGTTGGCCCCCACCAGGGCGACCTTGGCGCCGTCGCCGACCCGGAAGCCCACGTCGTCCAGCAGTACTCGTCCGTCGGGCAGCTCGTAACGCACTCCCGACACATCCACATGTCCCACGTGGGCCATTGTCCGTGACGCGCGGGCGCGGAGCCACGCGTTAAATCTCGTGGGCGCGTGTCGCGAGTGGTCTGGACCACCTTAGGGTGTCGGGCATGTCCGTCCAGAGCGAGCAAGCCACGTCCACCGTCCCGAAGTGGCGCATCATCGGTCCGGGCCTCGTCGTCGCCGCCACCGGCGTCGGTGCGGCCGACCTCGTCGCCACCCTGATCGCGGGCCAGAAGTTCGGCTACACGCTGCTGTGGTGCGTGGTGGTCGGGTGCGTGATGAAGATCGTGCTGGTCGAGGGCGCCGGACGCTACTCGCTGTCCACCGGCCGCACGATCTTCGAGGGCTGGCGCTCGCTGGGCATCTGGACGACGTGGTACTTCGCGCCGTACATCGTGATCTGGGGCTTCGTCTACGGCGCCGCCGCGATGGCCGGCACCGGGCTGGCGCTCGCCGGGCTCACCGGCGTCCTGTCGGTCACCTGGTGGGGCATCCTCTCCGGGCTGGTCGGTCTCGTCCTGGTGTGGTCCGGGCGCTACAGCGTCTTCGAGAAGGTGCTCGCCGCCCTCGTGGGCCTCATGTTCGTCACCATGGTCGGCGCCGCCCTGCTCACCCTGCCGAACATCCCCGAGCTGCTCACCGGCCTGGCCCCCCGCATCCCCGACGGCGGCCTGGTCAACACCCTGGCCCTCGCCGGCGGCGTCGGCGGCACCATCACCCTCGCGGCGTACGGCTACTGGCTGCGCGAGAAGGGCTGGTCCACCCCGGCGTACATGCGGGTCATGCGCATCGACAACTCCGTCGCCTACGTCGTGACCGGCCTCTTCGTGCTCGCCACCCTCATCGTCGGCGCGGAGCTGCTCTACTCCACCAGCGTCGCCATCGAGAGCGGTGACGCCGGGCTCCTCGACCTCGCCGTGGTCCTCCAGGACCGGTACGGCGAGTGGGCCGGCAAGGTCTTCCTCGTCGGGTTCTGGGCGGCGGCGATGTCGTCGCTGGTCGGCGTGTGGAACGGCGTCAGCCTGATGTTCGCCGACTTCATGACCAACGTGCGCGGTGGGACCAGCGAGGACGCGGACGCCCGCGCCGGGGGCACGTGGTACCGGCTGTACATCCTGTGGCTGACGTTCCCGCCGATGGCGATGCTCTTCCTCGGCAAGCCGGTCTGGCTGATCCTGGCCTACGGCGTGCTGGGCGCCTTCTTCATGCCGTTCCTCGCCATCACCCTGCTGTGGCTGCTCAACACCCACCGGACGCCCGCCGAGTGGCGCAACAAGCTGCACTCCAACGTCCTGATGACGATCATCGCGCTGGCCTTCGTCGCGCTGTGCGTCAACGAGGTGCGCAAGGCGGTCGCCGGGGCGTGAGCCTCACACGCCGGTGGGGTGCCTGACCCAGACGTTGGGCTCCACGTAGACCGCGACTCCGTGCTCGGCGTCGCAGAGCACCGGCGCGAGGGCACCGGGCACGTCGACGGGGCCGGTGCGGTCGAAGGGCAGCCCGGTCCACTCGCGCCACTCCGCGACCGTGCCGGGGATGACCATCGAGCGGGGCGCGACGCGGTCGATGCGGCCACCGGCGCGCACGTGGACCCGCAGCCACGGGTCGACCGGCAGCCCGTCGTCGCGGGTGCGGACGGCGTAGTCCGCCATCGGCTCGTGGGCATCGGCCTTGCCGTTGGGACGCACCGGCGCGACCAGCTCGCCGAAGCCGAGCCGGCCGGCGTTGTCGCGCAGGGCCGCCACGATGCGCCCGGACAGCCCCGCGCCCTGCAGGTCGGGACGGATGGCGATCTCGACGGCGGAGACGGCGTTGGCCTTCTCGCCCCACAGGCGGGTGAGCAGCCCGCTGCGGATCGCGGCGTCCCAGCCCGCGTCGGGCAGCTCGTCGCCGTCGAGCGCGAAGGGCACCGAGTGCGCCTTCGCCACCATCTGCCCGTCCGCGTCGAGGCACACGAGCACGAACTCGGCGAACTCCTCCAGCGACGCGTAGTAGCCGTTGCCGATCGGGTCGTGCTTCATGAACTCCGGCCAGGAGGTCTCCATGTCCCAGAACACGTCCATCAGCGCGGGGCGCTCGGCCAGGGTCACGATCTCGAGGTCCATGGGTCCATCCTCACCGTGCGGGCAACCGATTTCCGGGTGTCGCCCGCCGCCGCGCGGGGTCGCTCAGAGGCGCTCCGCCACCCGTCGGGCGGCGATCTGGAGCACGTCCCAGGCCGAGGAGAACGGCGGCGCGTAGGCGAGGTCCATCCAGGCCAGGTCGTCGACGGTGCCCCCGGCGAACAGGACGGCCGCCGCGGTGTCCACGCGCTTGCCCGCGCCGCGCCCGCCCACGACCTGCACGCCCAGCAGCCGGCGGGTCCGCCGCTCGGCCATCACCCACACCGCGATCGGGTCGGCCTCGGGCATGTAGCCGCTCGCGGTCGTCCCCTCGGTCACCAGCGACATCGCGTCGAGCCCGGCGGCCTCGGCCTCCGCACTGCCCAGGCCGGTGCGGGAGATCTCGAGGTACTGCCCCTCCGCGGCGAAACGGGTGATCGAGGTGTCGACCACCCCGGGGAAGGCCAGCGAGCCGCCCGCGAGGCTGTCACCGAGCGCGCGTCCGTGCTTGGTGGCGTGCGTGCCCAGGGGCCGGAAGACCCAGCGGTCGTCGATGCGGCGGCGTACCTCGCAGCAGTCGCCGGCGGCCCACACGTGCTCGGCCACCCTGCCGTGGGGATCCGGGCGCAGCGCCCCGTTGTCGGCGGTGTCCAGTCCCGACCCGTCGAGGAAGCCCGTCCCCGGCCGGACGCCGAGGGCGAGCACGACGAGGTCGGCGTCGCGGCTCCCGGTGTCCCACCGCACGCCGGTGACACGATCGCCGTCGACCTCGAGCCCGGTGACCTCGACGCCGAGGACGACCTCGGCGCCGGCGTCGCACAGGGCGACGGCGACCCGCTCGGACATCTGGTCCTCGAGCAGCGCCAGCCCGCGCCCGCGGGTCACCACCGTCACCCCCAGGCCGCGCCGCAGCGCGGCCTCGGCGACCTCGACCCCGATGTAGCCGGCGCCCACGACGACCACGTGCGCGCCGTCCCCGGCGCGCTCGAAGCGGTCCAGCCACGCGCGTGCGTCGTCGAGGGTCTTGACCGGCCCGACCATGTCGTACGGCGTCCCGTCGGGACGCAGCGCCCAGTCCGGCACGATCGCCGGGGCGCCGGTGGCGACCACCAGCTCGTCGTACGCGAAGGTCTCCCCCGCGGCCGTGGTGACCGTCCGGCCGACGACGTCGGCGGCGACGACCTCGGTGCCGAGGCGCAGGTCGATGCCGGCCGCGCGGTGCTGCTCGGCGGTCCGGGCGACGAGGTCGTCGCCCGAGCCCACCTCCCCGGCCATCACGTAGGGGATGCCGCAGGCGGAGTACGACGTGTGGGCGCCGCGGTCGAGCACGGTGATCGCGAGCTCGGTGCCGGTGCGGCGGGCGGTGCGCAGCGCCTGGTGGGCCGCGGACATGCCGGCGGCGTCGGCCCCGACCACCACGACCCGCCGTGGTGTGCCGCTCATGCCTCGGTCTGCTTCGCCCACAGGTTGATGCCGGAGTCGACGGCGTGCCGGTCGATGGCGGCCAGCTCCGCATCGGTCAGCGGCGGCCCGTCGAGGGCGTCGAGGTTGGTGTCGAGCTGCTCCACGCTGCTCGCCCCGATGACGGCGCTGGTGACGCGCGGGTCGCGCAGCGCCCACTGGAGGGCGAGCTGGGCGAGCTTCTGCCCGCGCTGCTCGGCGATCTCGTGCAGCGCCCGGACCCGGTCGAGGACGTCGTCCTCGAGACCGGCCAGCGTGCTGTCGTCGCGGGCCGCGCGGCTGTCCCGCGGGACGCCGTCGAGGTAGCGGTCGGTGAGCAGCCCCTGGGCCAGCGCGGTGAAGACGATGCAGCCCATCCCCTGCTCCTCGAGCTCGTCGAGCAGGCTCTGCCCACCCTCACCCGGGGCCTCGATCCAGCGGTTGAGCATCGAGTAGGACGGCTGGTGGATGAGGAGCGGGGTGCCGAGCTCACGGGCGATCCGCGCCGCCTCGTGCGTCTGCTCGGGTGAGTACGACGAGATCCCGGCGTACAGCGCGCGGCCGCTGCGGACGGCGGTGTCGAGCGCCGCCATCGTCTCCTCGACGGGCGTCTCGGCGTCGAAGCGGTGGCTGTAGAAGATGTCGACGTAGTCCAGCCCCAGACGCCCCAGGGACTGGTCGAGGCTGGCCAGGACGTACTTGCGGCTGCCGCCGCCCTGGCCGTACGGGCCCGGCCACATGTCGTAGCCGGCCTTGGTCGAGATGACGAGCTCGTCGCGGTAGGGCTTGAAGTCGTCCCTGAGGTAGCGCCCGATGTTCTCCTCGGCGCGGCCGTACGGCGGGCCGTAGTTGTTGGCCAGGTCGAAGTGCGTCACCCCGCGGTCGAAGGCGCGGCGCAGGATCGCGCGTTGGGTCTCCTCGGGGCGGTCGGTCCCGAAGTTCTGCCACAGTCCCAGGCTCAGCGCCGGGAGCTTGAGCCCGCTCCGGCCGGTGGAGCGGTAGTCCATGGAGTCGTAGCGGTCCTCGGCTGCCTCGTACGTCATGCGCCCACTCTTGCAGGTGGCGCCGTGCGCTCCTCGGCTTGTGCACGACTCCTAGCGTGGGGGGATGGCAGGCGTACGGCGGGTGCTCGGGCTCGCGCTCGGCAGCGCGCTGGTGGCCGCCGGGTGCTCGTCGCCGTCGGCCGCTCCCCGGGGTGGCACGGAGCCGCGGACGGCGCCGGCTCCCTCCCCGCGGTCCACCGCGGCCACCCCCGCCACCCCGCCCTCGCCGACCACCCCCTCGCCGACCACCACCTCGCCGACCACCACCGGGCCGGAGCCGCGGCGGGCGTACCTCACCGTCCCGCGCCTGGGGCTGCGCGACGTCCCGGTGGTGCGCTACCGCGGGTCGCCGGACGACGCGGCGGGCACTGCGCTGCAGAACGACGGCTCGCTCGCCTCGCCCCGGGGGTCGGGCGGCGGGGTCGCCGCCGGAGCCGTCGGGAATCACATCGTCACCGGGCACCGCCTCTCCTCGACCCAGCCGTTCCGCGACCTGCCCTCGCTGCCGCGCGGCAGCCGGGTGCTGGTGCGGGTGGGCGACACCGTGCACGTCTACGAGGTACGCCGTACCCGCTGGACGTCGTTCCGCTCCCGGGCCTCGCTGGCCGCGCAGCGCGCACCCGTCCCCGGCCGACCCGGCATCGCGGCCACCCGCCCGATGATCACCCTCTCGACCTGCGCGACCCTCGAGGACCACGCGGCCGGCAACTACTGGGCCGACGAGTTCGACAACCCCGAGCACCGGATCGACAAGATCGGCGTCCTCGTCGCCACCCGCCCGGCCTGACGCCTACCCCCCCGGCCACCGCCTACCCTCGCCGCGTGACCACCTCTCCCGACACCGCGCTCCACGACTGGCACATCGAGGAGCGCGAGTACCGTCGCCACGAGCAGCGCCGTGGACGTCGCCACGCCTTCGAGTCGCTCGACCCGACCAGGACCGCGTTGGTGGTGATCGACATGGTCGACTTCTTCGTCGAGCCCTCGGCGTACTGCCGCGGCATCGTCCCCCAGGTCAACCTGCTGGCCGGCGAGCTCCGCTCCGCGGGCGGCGTGGTGGCCTGGGTGGTCCCGGGCCGCAGCGAGCCCACGGCACGCGATCGCGAGCACCTCGGCGACGAGATCGCCGAGCTCTACGCCCGCTCCGGCGGCGAGGGGACACCGGTCGAGCGCCTGTGGCCCGCCCTGGCGGTGGAGGACGCGGACCTCGTCGTCGAGAAGACGGCGCACAGCGCGTTCTTCCCCGGCCGCAGCCCGTTGCCGGGACTGTTGGCCGAGCGTGGGATCGACACGGTGGTCGTGACCGGCACCGTCACCAACGTGTGCGTCGAGGGGAGCGTCCGTGACGCGGCCACCCTCGGCCACCGGGTCATCCTCGTCGCCGACGGCTGCGCCGCGATGCGCGACCAGGACCACAACGCCACCCTGCACGTCGTCTATCGCTCGTACGGCGACGTCCGCCCCACGGCCGAGGTCGTCGACCTCATCCGCGGAGTGCCGGCCGAGCACTTCCACTGAGCTCGAACCCCTGCACCCCCACTGACGTCGTACCCGCCCCCACCGTGGGTTGAGGAGGCGCTCCGGCGCCGTCTCGAAATCAGGTCCGGCGTGCCCTCCCCCTCCACCGGCGGTTGAAGAGGCGCGCCAGCGCTGTCTCGAACCCCGGCCCGGGTGCCGGCGGAAGTCCTTTGAAAGTCGTGTCCACATGCCGGTCAGAACGGCTCTGTTCGGAGTCTGATTGTCGGTGGTCCCTGCTGGAATGGGGTCATGGCCAAGACCACCGCACCCGCGTTGCCGGAGACCCCGGCCGCGCTGCTGCGTGCGGTGCGGGACTCAGAAGCAGGCGGCCGACCGGACCGACGTCGAGATGATGCGCCTCGGGGTGCACTGGGCGGACCTGCACCTCGCGGACCCGGAGTTCGCCGAGGCCTGCTTCACCTCTCCGAAGACGTTCGCGGGCGAGGGGTCGCCGATGATCGACGAGTTCTGCGTGCCCGAGTTCGCGACCATGCTGGGACGCACCAACGACAGTGCGGGTCGGTTCCTGACCGAGTGCGTGGAGGTCGCCTACCGGCTCCCGCAGCTGTGGGGTGCCGTCCAGGCGGGCCTGGTGGCGGGGTGGCGGGCGCGGCTGATCGCGGACACCACCATCGACCTGTCCCTGCAGGCCGCGTCGTACGTGGACGAGCAGGTGTTCTGGTGCGCCTCCAAGCTCACGCCGTCCGCGTTGGACCGGCTGGTGCAGGAGGCCCGGGTCCGGTTCATGCCCGAGGCCGTGGCCGACGCGCTGGAGAAGTCCGCGGACAAGCGGCACGTCACCTTCGACACCCAGCAGGCCTCCTACGACGGCACCATGGGCTGAGGCGGGCCTGGAGATCCCCGACGCCCTCGCCCTGGCGGCGGCGGTCACGTCGGGGGCCGAGCACCTCGCCCGGCTCGGGTCCACCGACACGGTCGACGGCAGGCGGGCCACCGCGCTGGGGGACCTCGCCCGGCACCAGCTCACCATCGGTTTCGACGACGACGAGTCATCGCCGGTTGAGGATGGCCCGGAGGGGCCCGTCTCGACACCGTCCGGCGCTCCGGCTGCTCCGGTGACGCAGGTGGTGCTCTACGCCCACCTGTCCGCCGACGCCATCACCCACCACGACCTGACGACCCGTCCCGACGAGGCGCTGTGTGCGCGGGTCGAGCAGGCCGGCCAGCGCGTGCTGTCGGTGGAGCAGATCCGGGCCTGGTGCGGACGCCCCGACGCCCAGGTCGTGGTCAAGCAGGTCATCGACCTGCGTGAGCGCCTCGAGTGCCAGGGCTACACGCCGACCGAGAAGATCCGTGAGTACGTGATCGTCCGGGACGGGACGTGTGTGTTCCCGTGGTGTGGTCGCAACGCCCGCCACTGCGACCTCGACCACATCGTCGCCTACGACCACGACCACCCCGAGGACGGCGGACCCACCTCGACCGACAATCTCGCCGCGTTGTGTCGGCTGCACCACCGGTTGAAGACCCACGGCCGATGGCGTTACGAGATGACCGACCCGGGCGTCTACCTCTGGACCAGCCCGCTGGGACACACCTACCTGCGTGACCACACGGGCAGCACCGCGACCGGACGCGCCCGGCCCGACGACGGCGAGTCAGCCAGCACGGCCACGGCCTGATCGAGCTGCCCGACACCCGCACCGTCCGCTCATACCTGGGCGCGCACCCGCCGGACCAGTGACCACCACGCCCCGCACCCCGCCTCAGTGACACCGGCGGGGGCACCGGCACGTCCGCGGGCGCGTTGCCGGCGCGGGCGCATGTCCGCGCCATCCCGTGTCGACGACCCGGTGTTCGCCGTCGGCACCGTCTCTGGCGGACCTGATGAGTCGAAGCCAGGGGGCAGGGAGTGACGGACAACCTGGCCCCCGTGTGACGGCGACCGGCACGCTCCCTCCCCCGCGGCGTACCGGCTCGTTGCCCAGGCGTGCCACGATGACCCCGTCCGCTCCACCTCTCACGAACGGAACTCACATGGGCCTCATCTTCCCCGTCTCCGAGGACACCCCGGACGACAAGGACGCCGCGTTCGAGGACTTCGCGACCGACTGGTCGGACACCTGGATGGTCGAGGTCGACACCGACTTCGACGACGAGGAGGCCGGCGACGTCGTCCGCCTCGGACCGATGGGCGCCCAGGCCGCCTGGGACCTCGCCACCGCCCTCGACGAGAAGCGCTCGGAGTGGACGATGGTCATCCTGCCGCTGTTCTCCGACAGCGACGTCGACTCGATCATCGAGCAGATCGAGTCCTGACCGAACCGGGAGGGCCCGGGCGGGGTCTCAGCCCCGCCGGGCCTCCAGGACCCGGAAGCCCTTCACGGAGGCGAGCCGCGTCGTCGGGTAGCCCTGCTCCCCGAGCCAGCGCTGGAGTGAGTCGGCCCCGAGGTTCTTCCCGACCACCATCACGGCCCGACCCCCCGGCGCGAGCCGCGGCAGCCAGGTGAGCAGGAGGTCGTGCAACGCCTCCTTGCCGATGCGGATGGGCGGGTTGGACCAGATCTCGTCGAACTGCATGTCCGAGGGCACGTCGGTGGCCCGGCAGGCGACGAAGTGGCCGTCCACCCCGAGCGCGGCCGCGTTCTCGTTGGCGAGCAGGATCGCCCGCTCGTTGACCTCGAGGCCGATCACCGACGAGAGCGGCACGGCCTTGGCGATGCCCAGCCCGATCACGCCGTACCCGCAACCCAGGTCCAGGAAGCGGCCCGCCACCGGCGGCTCGAGCTCGCGGAACAGCACCGCGGTGGCGTGGTCGAGGTGCCCCCGGCTGAACACCCCCGCACCGCTGGTGAGCTCCAGCTCGTGGCCCCACACGGACGCCGTGAAGGTCTCCCGCTCGAACGGCGCGGTGGGGTCCGCGGAGAAGTAGTGGTCCTCAGTCATCGATGGCCTCCCTGGTGTTGCGGGCCCGGTCGGCCTGCGCCGAGAGCTCGGCGCCCTCCGGGTAGCCGACCTCCTCCAGCGTCAGCCCGTGGGCGTGCATGACGGTCAGTGCGGGGTCGCGACGTCGCGCGGTCATCAGCTCGGCCGCCCACTCCGGCGGCCTGCGCCCGTCCCCGACGGCGAGCAGGCAGCCCACGAGGGAGCGCACCATGCTGTGGCAGAAGGCGTCGGCGACGACCCGGGCCACCGCGATGCCGGTCTCGTCGCGGCTCCACGACAGCTCCATCAGGGTGCGGACGGTGGTCGCCCCCTCCCGCCGCTTGCAGAACGACCCGAAGTCCCGCAGCCCCAGCAGCGAGGTCGCCGCCCCGTTCATGGCGTCGAGGTCCAGCGGCTGCGGCCAGGCCAGGACGTGTGAGCGCAGCAGGGGATCGACCAGGGCCGGGTCGTCGGCCACCCGGTAGGCGTAGCGACGCCAGGACGCGGAGAACCGGGCGTCGAAGCCCTCCGGGGCCTCCACGCCGCGGCGTACCCGGACGTCGGCGGGCAGGAGCCCGTTGAGCCGGCGTACCAACGCCGTCACCGGCGGCTCCGCCGACCGGCCCGCCGCTCGGAGCAGCTCCTCCGGCGAGACGTCGAGGTGCACGACCTGTCCACGGGCGTGCACGCCCGTGTCGGTGCGCCCGGCGCACACGACCCGCACGGCCGGGACCCGGAACGCCGTGGCCAGCGCGTCCTCGAGCGTCCCCTGCACCGTCCGCAGCGACGGTTGGGTCGCCCAGCCCCTGAAGTCGGTCCCGTCGTAGGACAGGTCGAGCCGGATACGCACCCGACGATCCTAGGTGGCCCTCGCCGGCCCTCCCCCGTGCGGCCCGGGTCGCCATACTCGAGGGGTGAGCAACCCCGCGATCATCCTCGTCTCCGGCGCGCACCTCGACGTCCTGGAGGAGCAGTTCTCCCGCTACGCGCGCGAGTACGACGTGCGCCCGGCCGCGACCGCGGCCGATGCCAAGCACCAGGCACTCGACGTCCTCGACGCGGGCGGGCAGGTCGCCCTCTTCGTCCTGGAGTCGGAGCTGCCCGACATGGAGCTGTACCCGGCCCTGGCCACGATCCGCCAGGCCGTGCCGACCGCCCGTCGCGTCGTGGTCGCCCACTACGAGAACTTCCGTCGCGACGGCGAGCTGCTGCGCCCCGGGCAGGCGACCGGCAAGTACGACGCCTTCCTCCTCATGCCGCGCGGCGTGCGCGACGAGGAGTTCCACAGCTCGATCATCGACCTCCTCAACGACTGGGCAGCCACCGTCGCGGTGCCGGAGGTCGTGACCGTCCGCATCGTCACCCCCGAGCACGACGTCCTGACGCTGCAGCTGCGTGACTACCTCGAGCGCGTCGGCCTGCCGTGCGGCGTCTTCTCCCCCGACAGCGAGGAGGGACGCGACGTGCTCTCCCGCCATGTCGGCGAGCCCGACCGGTGGCCCGTGGTGGAGGCGTTCACGTCCACGGCGCCCTTCGTGCCGAGGACCACCCGCGACCTCGCGGTGACGCTCTACGGCCGCCCCGACGACATCGAGGTCGACCAGGTCGTCGACCTCGTGGTGATCGGCGCCGGGCCCGCCGGTCTCGCCGCCAGCGTGTACGGCGCCAGCGAGGGCCTCTCCACGGTCGCCGTCGAGGGCGAGGCCATCGGCGGCCAGGCGGGCACCAGCTCGATGATCCGCAACTACCTCGGCTTCCCGCGCGGGATCTCCGGCATGCGCCTGGCCCAGCGCGCCCGCAACCAGGCGATCCGCTTCGGCACCCGCTTCTTCACCGGCTGGCCGGTGCTCTCCCTCGAGCCGGGCACCGACGGGCGCCCGCACGTCGTGCGCACCGAGGGAGGCGACGTCCACGCCCGCGCGGTCGTCATCTCCACCGGCGTCACCTACCGGCGCATCGGCATCGAGTCCCTCGACACGCTCGTCGGGTACGGCGTCCACTACGGCGCCGCGATGACCGCCTCCCGGGAGATGGAGGGGGCCGACGTCGTCGTGGTCGGCGGCGGCAACAGCGCCGGCCAGGCCGCGGTGCACCTCGCCCGGTTCGCCCGCTCCGTCACCATCCTCGTCCGTCGTCCGGACCTGTCGGCGACGATGTCGCACTACCTGATCAGCGAGATCGGCTACAACCCGCGCATCGAGGTCCTCGGCGGCGCCCGGGTCGTCGACGGGGGCGGCGACGGACGGCTGGAGTGGGTGGACGTCGAGGACGTGACGACCGGCGACCGGCACCGCCGCGAGATCCGCGGCCTCTTCCTGCTGCTCGGCGCCGAACCGCAGTGCGCCTGGCTGCCCGACGAGGTCGCCCGCGACGAGCGCGGCTTCGTGCTGACCGGTCGCGACGTCCCCACCGAGGCGTGGCGCGACGGGCTGCCGCCCGCCAACCTGGCGACCACGGTGCCGGGCATCTTCGCCGCCGGTGACATCCGGGCGGGATCGATGAAGCGGGTCGCCTCGGCGTCGGGTGAGGGTGCGTCGGTGGTCTCCCTGGTCCACGACTGGCTCGCCTGACCACCCAGTTCAACCAAACGGTTGACAACAGGATCGGACCCGATCTACGGTTGTTCAACCGATCAGTTGACGAAAGGGCGACCCATGACCGACCAGCTCTCCCGGGTCTTCGCCGCCCTCGCCGACCCCACCCGGCGCGACATGGTCGCCCGGCTCACGGTCGCCGACGCCACCGTCGGCGACCTCGCCGCGCCGTACGACGTGAGCCTCCAGGCGGTCTCCAAGCACCTCAAGGTGCTCGAGGAGGCCGGGCTGGTGACCCGCAGCCGGGAGGCCCAGCGCCGACCGGTGCACCTGGAGGCCGAGGTGTTCGACCTGATGACGAGGTGGATCGAGCGCTACCGACGCCAGGCCGAGGAGCGCTTCACGCGCCTCGACGCCGTCCTGGCCTCCCTGCAGGAGATCGAGGACCCCACCGCTGAGGAAGGAACCGCATCATGACCACCGTCCAGCACCACCGCTACTCCGAGGCCGCCATCGAGGCCGACCCGACCGTCCCCGCCGTCCACATCTGGCGCGACTTCGCCGCGACTCCGGCCCAGCTCATGCGGGCCCACACCGACCCGGAGCTCTTCGCCCGGTGGATCGGTCCGTCCTCCCTCACCACCCGCATCGACCACTGGGACTGCCGCACCCTCGGCTCCTACCGGTACGTCGCCGAGCGTGACGGCGAGGAGTACGCCTTCCGCGGCACCTTCCCCCACGTCGGCGAGGACAAGATCGTGCAGACCTTCACCTGGGAAGGCATGCCCGAGGCGATCGCCCTCGAGACCCTCACCGTCGAGGACCTCGGCGACGGGATGACCCGGCTGCACGCCTTCTCGCTGTGCGACTCCTTCGAGGCCCGCGACGGCATGCTGTCCAGCGGCATGGAGGTCGGCATCCACGACGGCTACCGCAAGCTCGACGCCCTGCTCGCCGACGGAGCCGCCTGATGTCACTGCCCGACACGCCGGCCGCGCGCCACCGTGCGGTGGCCGGGACCTTCGGCGTGCTGGTCCACGGGGTCCACGACTGGGAGGCCCCCGCCCCCGTGGACGGGTGGACCGCGCGCGACGTGGTCGCCCACCTCGTGGAGTGGTTCCCGGCCTTCCTGGCGGCCGGAGGAGTGTCCCTGGCCGACGGGCCCGCGGTCGACGTGGACCCGGCCGGCGCGTGGGACCACCATGCCGACGCCGTCCAGGCCGTCCTGGAGCAACGGGGAGAGGAGTCCTTCACCCACCCGTACGCCGGGACGCACCGCCTCGCCGACGCGGTCGAGCAGTTCTACACCGCCGACGTCTTCATGCACAGCTGGGACCTGGCCCGTGCCACCGGCCAGGAGGTGACCCTCGACGAGGACTTCGCGACCCGGTTGCTGGGCGGCATGGCCGGCATGGAGGACGTGCTGCGCTCCTCGGGCCAGTACGGCGCGCCGGTGCCGGTCGCCGCCGACGCACCGGTCGTGGACCGGCTGATGGGCTTCATCGGCCGCGACCCCGCCTGGGCTCCCCCGGCGGTCAGTCCAGCTCGTGCCGGTGGGGCGGGTCCCCGCCCGGGCGGCTGACGGTCACCGCGGCGGCCCGCGCGGCGAAGGCGAGCACCGCGGCCCGGTCGTCCGCGGACAGGGCGCGCAGGCGGTCGCCCGCCCCGGGACCCACGACGCCCAGCTCCCACAGGGCGTGGACGACCGCGGCGGTCACCGTGTCCCCCGCCCCGATCGTGTCCGCGACCTCGACCCGGGGCGCGGCCACCTCGACGTCGTCGTCCTCGGCGTACCAGCGCACCCCGGCTCCCCCGAGGGTCACCACCACCGCTCCGGCACCCGCACCGATCAGCTGGCTGGCCACCTCGCGATGGGTCCGACCCGGCCACAGCACCTCGAGGTCCTCGTCGCTCGCCTTGACCACGTCGGCCAGCCGCGCCATCTGCTCGGCACGGGCGACGACCTCGTCGCCGGTGCCGGTGATCGCCGGGCGGGCGTTGACGTCGAAGACGGCCAGCGCGCTCCCGCGCGACGAGGTGACCAGCGCGGCGACCTCGTCCGCCCCGGGAGCCAGCGCGGCCCCGATGGAGCCGTAGACGACCACCACCGGCTCGACGTGCCCGGGCAGCGACACGTCCGGCACCCGCCACTCGATGTCGAACTCGTAGCTCGCCGACCCGTCCTCGGCCAGCGTCGCCACGGCCGTGGCCGTGCGGTCGAGCACGACGGGATCCACCGCCAGGCGTACGTCGTTGCCGGCCAGGTGGCCGGCGAGCAGCCTCCCGTGGGCGTCGTCGGCCCAGGCACTGGCGAACCACACCGAGCGGCCCAGCCGGCTCATCGCCACCGCGGCGTTGGCCGAGCTCCCGCCCGCGTGGTCGCGCTCGCTGCCGTCCCGTCCGAGCACCACGTCGACGAGTGCCTCACCCACCACCAGGGCCACCTGCTCCATGCCGTGGTTCTACCACCTCCACCCTCGGCGCCCCACCTAGGCTGGCGCCCATGGAGCTCGCCCGGACCGACCTCGATCCCCTCGACCCGCAGTCGGGCACCCCGCCGTACGAGCAGGTCCGCGTGCAGCTCGCGGCCCGGATCCGCGACGGCCGGCTCCCCGCGGGCAGCCGGCTGCCGACCGTCCGCGCCCTCGCCGAGGAGGTCGGCCTGGCGGTCAACACCGTCGCTCGCGTCTACAAGGAGCTCGAGGCCGACGGGCTGGTGGCCACCGAGGGCCGGCGCGGCACGCGCGTGAGCGGATCGGTCGCGACCCCGACCGCCGTGCAGGAGGCCGCGGAGGCCCTCGCCCTGGCGGCACGACGAGCCGGGCTCACCCTGGCCGAGACCACCCGCCTGCTCGAGCAGGGCTGGTCGCGATGAGGTGGGTCGTCCACGGCGCCGGGGCCGTCGGCGGCGTCATCGGCGGCCACCTGCACCTCGCCGGGCTGCCCATCACGCTGGTGGCCCGGGGTGCGCACCTGGCCGCGATCCGCGACGGCGGGCTGCGGCTGGACACGGTCGGCGGCATGCACCGGATCGTGGCACCGGCCACCGACAGCGTCGCCGACGTGGAGTGGACCGACGACACCGTCGTGCTGCTCGCGGTGAAGTCGCACCAGGCCGCCGCCGCCCTCGACGACCTGGCCGCGCACGCGCCACCCGCGACCCCGGTCGTCTGCGCCACCAACGGGGTCGCGACCGAGGTGGCGGCCCTGCGCCGGTTCGCCTCGACGTACGCCGTGTGCGTGATGCTGCCGTCCACCCACCTCGAGCCGGGACTCGTCGTCGCCAGGTCCGGCTCCGTCCCCGGCATCCTCGACGTGGGCCGCATCCCGGGCGGCACGGACGAGCTCACCGCCGCGATCGGCACCGACCTGCGCGCCGCGGGCTTCGAGTCCGTCGAGCGCGACGACGTCATGGCCTGGAAGCGCCGCAAGCTGCTGATGAACGTCGGCAACGGGGTCGACGCGTCGTTCGCGCCCGGTCCCGAGGCCGACGAGCTGGCCGAGGTCGCCCGACTGGAGGGCGAGCACGTCCTGGCCGCCGCCGGGTTGACGGTGGTCACCGCCGAGGCCGACAAGGACCGCCGTGGCGACCTGCTGAGGCGACGCGAGGACCTGCCCCCGGCCGGCGGGTCGACGTGGCAGAGCCTGCGCCGCGGCACCGGCGACACCGAGGTCGACTACCTCGCCGGAGAGGTGGTGCTCCTCGGTCGGCTGCACGGCGTGCCCACCCCCGCCTGCGAGGCGGTGGTCGCCGCCACCCGCCGACTGACCCTGGCCGGCGGCGAGCCGCGGAGCCTGTCGGCCGGCGAGGTCATGGCGACGCTGCGGTGAGCCCTGCGGATGGGCCCGTGGCGCTGTCGGTGCGCCGTGCCAGTCTCCGTCGGCACCACCACTGACCCCGGGAGCCGCTGAGATGGACCACCACACCGACGACACCAGCCCGATGCTGGCCCGCGTCCGCAAGCTGTTGGCCAAGGCCGAGGACGCCGCCGCCACCCCGGCGGAGGCCGAGACCTACACCGCCAAGGCCGCGGCGCTGATGGCCGCCCACGGCATCGACCGGGCCCTGCTCGCCCTCGCCGACCCCTCCCTCGACGTGGTGGGCGACCTGGTCGTCGTCGTCGACGCGCCGTACGCCGCCGACAAGGCCGACCTGCTCGGCACCGTCGCGTCCGCGCTGGGGTGTCGCGGCGTACGCCGCACGCGCTACCCCGACGGCACCAAGGAGCTCTCCCTGCACCTGTTCGGCCACCGCTCGGACCTCCAGCGCGTGGAGATCCTGTTCACCAGCCTGCTCGTCCAGGCGCTGCACGCCCTGGCGCGGACCCCGGTGCCGTCCTACGACCACCCGGCCGCGTTCCGCCGCAGCTGGCTGGCCGGCTACACCCGGTCGATCGGCCGACGGCTCGCCCGGGTCGAGGCGGCCGCCGCCGCCGATGCCGACGACCGCTTCGCCCGGCACGGCACGTCGAGCTCCCTCGTGCTCGCCGACCGCTCGCACGCCGTCGAGTCCGCCCGCGACGAGGCCTACCCCCACCTCCAGCAGGCCTCGGCGCGGCGACTGTCGGGGACGGGCGCGCAGGACGGCTGGAGCGCGGGCCAGCGCGCGGACCTGGGCGATGCCCGCCTGCGCGGTGGGCGACGATCGCTGCCCGGACAGGCGGACCACGGACGGGCCGGGGACGCACGAAGGCCCGCCACCCCAGCAGGGTGACGGGCCTTCGACGGAGCTCGGATCAGCTCACTTCGAGCTGTCGTCCTCGGCCGGAGCCTCGGTGGCCGCCTCGTCCTCGGCGGGAGCCTCGGTCTCGGTGGTCTCCTCGGCCGGAGCCTCGGTCTCGGTGGCCTCGGTCTCGGTGGTCTCCTCGACGGGAGCCTCCTCCTCCGCGGCGGCCGGGGCCGGAGCAGCAGCCTGCGTCTTCTTGGTCGAGGCAGCCTTGGGGCTGTACGCCTCGGTCACCAGCTCGATGACCGCCATGGGGGCGTTGTCGCCCTTGCGCGGACCGATCTTGGTGATGCGGGTGTAGCCGCCCGGACGCTCGGCGAACGTCGGCGCGATCTCGGTGAAGAGGGTGTGCACGACCGACTTGTCGCGGATGGTCTTGAGGACCTCGCGACGGTTGTGCAGGTCGCCGCGCTTGGCCTTGGTGATCAGCTTCTCCGCGACCGGACGCAGCATGCGCGCCTTGGTCTCGGTGGTGGTGATCCGGCCGTGCTCGAACAGCGCGGTGGCCAGGTTCGCCAGGATCAGGCGCTGGTGGGCAGGGCTACCGCCGAGGCGCTTGCCCTTCTTGGGCTTGGGCATGTCAGTTCTCGCTTCTCTCCGGCCGTGTCAGGTACCGGGGTAGACGTCCGCCGGGACCGGCGGACGGTTTGGATGTCGATGCAGTCGAAGGTCGACTGCGGTGCGGCAGCGTGACGCCCGGAAGACGCCCAGCAACCGCAACCCCAGTCATACGTCGACTGCGGTGCGGCAGCGTGGCGCCGGAAGACGCCGAACCACCGTCCCCACAGCCGACCTCGACTGCGGTGCGGCAGCGTGGCGCCGGAAGACGCCGAACCACCGTCCCCACAGCCGACCTCGACTGCGGTGCGGCAGCGTGGGCGCCGAAGGCGAACACGCTCGCACTATTCAATTCAGTACTGCTCGTCCTCGACGAAGGCGTCGTCGTCGTCGTCGCCGTACGCCGCGAGGGCGGCGTGCGGGTCGAAGCCGGGCGCGCTGTCCTTGAGGGACAGGCCCATCTCGACCAGCTTGGCCTTGACCTCGTCGATCGACTTCGCACCGAAGTTGCGGATGTCGAGCAGGTCCTGCTCCGAGCGGCTGATGAGCTCACCCACGGTGTGGATGCCCTCGCGCTTGAGGCAGTTGTAGGACCGGACGGTCAGCTGCAGGTCCTCGACCGGGAGGGCGAGGTCTGCGGCGAGCTGCTCGTCGACCGGCGACGGGCCGATGTCGATGCCCTCGGCCTCGACATTGAGCTCGCGGGCCAGGCCGAAGAGCTCCACCAGCGTCTTGCCGGCCGAGGCGATGGCGTCGCGGGGACGCATCGACGGCTTGGTCTCGACGTCGATGACGAGCTTGTCGAAGTCCGTGCGCTGCTCGACACGGGTGGCCTCGACCTTGTAGGTGACCTTGAGGACCGGGCTGTAGATCGAGTCGACCGGGATGCGGCCGATCTCGTTGTCCGCGCCCTTGTTCTGCACGGCCGAGACGTAGCCGCGGCCACGCTCGACGACGAGCTCGACGTCCAGCTTGCCCTTGTCGGACAGCGTGGCGATCTTCAGGTCGGGGTTGTGGACCTCGACACCGGCGGGCGGGGTGATGTCCGCGGCGGTGACGTCACCGGCACCCGACTTGCGCAGGTACATGACGACGGGCTCGTCGTGCTCGGAGGAGACGACGAGGCCCTTGAGGTTGAGGATCACCTCCGTGACGTCCTCGGTGACGCCCTCGATCGTGGAGAACTCGTGCAACACCGAGTCGACCTTGATGCTGGTGACGGACGCACCGGGGATGGAGGACAGGAGGGTACGGCGCAGCGAGTTGCCGAGCGTGTAGCCGAAGCCCGGCTCCAGCGGCTCGATGACGAACCGCGAACGGAACTCGTCGACGGACTCTTCCGACAGGGTCGGGCGCTGAGCGATAAGCACTGATTCTTTCCTTTCCGGACCCACCCACCATTTGACGGGCCCGAACTGTGCGAGAGAGGAAGTGAGGAACCGCTGGGCCTGGGGCGCAGGCCCAGCGGGGGCACACGGGGGCGGAGCCCCCGTGTGATTACTTCTTGGAGTAGTACTCGACGATCAGCTGCTCGGTGACCGGCACGTCGATCTGTGCACGGACCGGCACCTGGTGGATCAGGATGCGCATCCGGGTGGGGATGGCCTCCATCCATGCAGGCACGTGACGCTCGCCGTGGGTCTCGCGGGCGACGATGAACGGCGTCATCTCCAGCGACTTCTCACGCACGTCGATGATGTCGTGGGCCGACACCTGGAACGACGGGATGTCGACCTTGTGGCCGTTGACGAGGAAGTGACCGTGCACGACGAGCTGACGGGCGTGGCGACGCGTGCGGGCGAACCCGGCGCGGTAGACCACGTTGTCGAGGCGGCACTCGAGGAGCTGGAGCAGGTTGTCACCGGTCTTGCCCTGGCGACGGTTGGCTTCCTTGTAGTAGCGGAGGAACTGCTTCTCCATCACGCCGTAGGTGAAGCGGGCCTTCTGCTTCTCCTGCAGCTGGAGGAGGTACTCGCTCTCCTTGATGCGCCGGCGGCCGTGCATGCCGGGGGGGTAGGGACGCTTCTCGAAGGCAGCGTCGCCGCCGACGAGGTCGACACCGAGGCGGCGCGACTTGCGGGTGATCGGGCCGGTGTAACGGGCCATGGCAGGAAGTCTCTCTTTCTCGGGTGTCGGGTCAGACGCGGCGGCGCTTGGGCGGCCGGCATCCGTTGTGGGGCGTGGGGGTGACGTCCTGGATGGTGCCGACCTCGAGGCCGATGGCACCCAGCGAACGGATCGCCGTCTCGCGGCCCGAACCCGGGCCCTTGACGAAGACGTCGATCTTCTTCATCCCGTGCTCCATCGCCCGACGACCCGCAGCCTCGGCTGCCATCTGCGCGGCGAACGGCGTGGACTTGCGCGAGCCCTTGAAGCCGACGGTGCCGGCAGAGGCCCACGAGATGACCGCCCCGGTGGGGTCGGTGATCGTGACGATGGTGTTGTTGAACGTGCTCTTGATGTGGGCTTCGCCCTGAGCGACGTTCTTCTTCTCCTTGCGGCGGACCTTGGTCGCGCGGCTCTTGGGAGGCATTCAGTGATCTCCTGTGAGGTTCTGGTCTGGAAGCTTCGAGTGAAGAGGCGGGACTCAGCGCGTCAGCGCCGGGTCACTTCGCCTTCTTCTTGCCGGCGACAGTGCGCTTGGGGCCCTTGCGGGTGCGCGCGTTGGTCTTGGTGCGCTGACCGCGGACCGGGAGGCCCATGCGGTGGCGGCGACCCTGGTAGCTGCCGATCTCGATCTTGCGGCGGATGTCTGCCTGGACCTCGCGACGGAGGTCACCCTCGATCTTGAAGTTGGCTTCGATCTCGTCGCGGAGCTTGACCAGCTCCTCGTCGCCGAGCGTGTGCACTCGCGCGTTCGGGTCGACCCCGGTGGCGGCGAGCAGCTGCTGGGCGCGGGTACGGCCGATGCCGTAGATGTAGGTGAGTGCGATCTCGATGCGCTTGTCGCGCGGGAGGTCAACACCAACGAGGCGTGCCATGTGGCTTTCCTTGTCTGTTGCTCACAATGGTTTCGGTCGTGTCGCATCCCGCTCCTGCGGGCTCCGGCCACTGCTCCGGAGGTGTCTTCGCTCCGGCTGCTGCCGGGCTAGCGATCACGTTGTGGGGTGTTTCTCCTGGTCCTGCATGTCCCTCGGGAGCAAGCTCCCGTCGGGCTCGCGCTGCCCCTCGGCTCCGGCTCCGCCGGCTCCGAAGGTCTCGCTCAGCCCTGCCGCTGCTTGTGGCGCGGGTTCTCGCAGATGACCATGACGCGTCCGTGACGACGGATGACCTTGCACTTGTCGCACATCGGCTTGACGCTGGGCTTGACCTTCATGAGAAGGACCTTTCGGATCGGCTGGTTACTTGTAGCGGTAGACGATCCGACCGCGGGTCAGGTCGTAGGGGGACAGCTCCACCACCACGCGGTCCTCGGGGAGGATCCGGATGTAGTGCTGACGCATCTTGCCGCTGATGTGGGCGAGCACCTTGTGTCCGTTGGTCAGCTCGACCCGGAACATGGCATTCGGGAGGGCCTCCACGACGGAGCCCTCGAGTTCGATCACGCCTTCTTTCTTCGGCATGTCCTCCACAATCTGTTGGTCGTTTGTCTACCGTTGCTGCACCACGCCACTCTGGTGACGGGGCCGGCCCGCGAACCTCCGGTCCTGGGACCGGTGGACCTCGTGCGGCGTCTCCGGGAGCCTCAACCCGGGCACGTCACGAACCGCTGTTGCAAGCGGTCGAGGCGCTTCCGGCAGCCGCGAGGCACCACGAAACACAACCCACGTTGGGCCGACACGCCAGTTTAGTCTCGCGCCGTCCGAAAAGACCAATCAGCGCAGGCGACGCCGGCGGGGGCGGCCGCTCGGGCGCAGCGATCGGAGGTTGACCGCGGCGAGCAGACGTTGACGGCGGCCCACGGACCGCGACATCGAGCGACGCTCGGCGTCCACAGTCTCCCAGAAGGACGCCGCCGCCCCGGCCTCGGGGGTGCCCGGGCCGAAGACGAAGCTGTCGGCGCGCCGGGCGAGGGTGGGCGCCTGCTCGGTCCCGATGGACCCCGACTGCTCACGCCGGGTCACCGTCGGTCCCAGCGGCACCGGCTGGCCGAGGTCACGGGCGTGGTCGACCAGGTCGCGCCAGGCCCCCACGAAGCGTGCCGAGACGCTGGCCGCGGTGCGTCGGCGCCGGCGCCGCAGCAGCTTGAGGCCGACGACCAGGGCGAGGAGGAGCAGGACCGCCAGCAGGGGGCCCCCGACGTACGTCGCGACGACCACGATCCAGCCGGGCAGGCGATCGACGACGGACTCCTCGTCCTCGTCCTCGTCGTCGGCCTCCTTCTTGTCGGCCCGGCGCTCCTTGAGGTCGGCGTCGCTCTGGTCGCCGGCGTCCGCGGGCGGCGGGATCGGCACCGGCGGCGGGACGACGGTGCCGGTCATCGGGGTGTTGCTCTCGGGCAGCTCGTCGGCCGGCGGCTCGTCGGACATGAAGTCCTCGGTCGGCAGGGTGCGCCACGAGCCGTCCGCGGCCCGGATCTCCACCCACGCCGAGACGTCCTTGCCGGTGACGATGCCGCCCTCGGGGACCTGGGCACCGAGCACGACCCGGGCGGGCACCCCCACCTCACCGGAGAGCAGGGCCATCAGCGCGGCGTACTGCTCGTCGTTGCCGACCATCTGCTGGGCCTGCACGAAGCCGTCGGACAGGCGCTGGACGCTGTGCCCGGGGTGGTAGACCTGCTCGGACTTGCGCACCCCGTCGGAGTACTTGCCCTCGGTCCGCAGGTGCTCGGCGATCGCGCGGACGCGCTCGATGGGCGTGGTCGCCTCGGCGGTCCACTGCTCGGCCGGCGTCGTGAGGAACTCGGTGCCCGCGGGGGGCGGCACCGCGGCGCTGGAGGCGACCGTGCCGGCGTCCAGCGAGTCGTCGGGCACGACGGCGCTGAAGGAGTAGGTGTCGCCCTCGTGCAGCCCGGTGGGGACCACGGCGGTCGAGGTGGCGAGGTTGTAGCGGAACACCTCCGCCTTGCCGTCGGGGTCCCCGATGCCGAAGTCGAGGGACTGCAGGGCGCCGATCGTCGGCAGCCAGACACCGTCGTAGGCCTCGCCGACGGTGACGGTCGCCTCGACCCGCTCCCCCGCCACCGGGTTGTCGATCGTCGAGGACACCCGCTGGAACGAGTCGGAGGCGGCCTCCGGCAGCGCGTCGTCGGTGGCTCCCCACACCATGCCGTCGTAGTGGTCCATGGTCGCGAGACGCACCCGGGTCCCCACGGGGACCCCCTCGACGGTGAACAGCGTGCGGTCGTAGACGTTGGCCCGGTCGTCCTTGCCGAGCGGGTCGACGTACTTGCGGAAGCCCGCCAGCGGCGACGGGTAGCGGCCGATGTCGAACGGCGGCTCGACCCAGTTGCGCACGACCGCGCGCTCACCGTCGTCGTCCCCCATGACCAACGCGGACGCGGGTACGGCGAGCGCCGAGGCCAGCGCGACCAGGCCGGCGCCGACCGCGAGCCGACCCCAGCCGGACGTGCCGCCGTGGACGGTCGCCGACGACCGGCGCGAGCGCAGCGCCAGCCAGCCCAGCGCGAGCGCGGCGAAGGCCGAGCCCTGGACGACGAGGGACTGCGGGTGGCGCACCCCGAGGAGGATCACGGTCGCCAGCACGGCGGTGATGCCCGAGGACGGGCAGCAGGGCCGCCAGCCACGCCCGCCGCACGGCGCACGCCTGCGAGCGCGGTCCCCAGTACACCGGCGACCAGCCCGAGCAGCCACGGCAGGACGAGCAACGGACCGTCACCGTCGACGGGCGGCAGCGTCGTGAGCAGGTCCCTCCAACCGAAGAGCGCCTGGTCGACGAGCGCGGAGAGGGTCTGCCCACCGGGGAGGAACGCCGTGTCCCCCGCCGAGCGCAGGCACAGCGGACCACCGAGCAGGAAGAACACGACGGCAGGATCACCACCGGGGCGACGAGCGGCCAGCCGACCGCACGGCACAGGTGGGTCACCGCGACGGCGACGGCGGCGCCCGACATCCCGATGACCAGGAACGCCCAGCCGGTGAACGACGTGGCCAGGCCGCTGAGGGCGACGCCGGTGAGCAGCAGGACGAACACGAGGTCCACCAGGACGTGTGCATCGGGGACCAGTCGGCTCGACCGGGTGCGGGTCCGGGTGTCGATGTGCGCTCATCGCATGCTCCACCGGAGCAGGCCGCCGAGGTCTTCCTTGGCGGCGAGGTGCAGGACGGGGAGGCCACCGGTCTCGGTGACCCGGCTGGTGCCCTCCGGGTCGAGGACGACGGCGAAGCGGCGCACCTCGGACGGGAACGCCGCCGAGCCGCGCAGCAGGTCGGTGAACGAGGTGCCCCTGCCCCCGACGAGGAAGAGCAGGCTGCTGTCGGGGGCGACGGCCGTGGCCCGGCGGCTCGACGCCACGATGCCGCGTGTCGCCGAAGTCGGCCCGGCACACCGCGTCCAGCGCCAGGTGGCCGTCCGAGCCCGGTCGAGGCGGTCTCGCCGCAGACGAAGGAGACGTCGAACTCGTCGAGCACGGCCCGCACGGCGACGGACGCGGCCACCGACATCGCGTCCTCGAAGACCTCGTCGCTGCTCCACGAGTCACGAGTCGTCGTCCACGACGAGCGCCGCGTGGCTGCGCCGGGTGTCGAGGTACTGCCGCACGAGCAGTGCCGACTCCCCCGTCGAGGCCATCACCTTGGCCGACGAGCGCCAGTGGATGTGGCGCAGGTCGTCGCCGGGGACGTACTCGCGCAGGGCGTGGAAGGCGAGGTCGCTCTGGGAGACCGCGTCGGTGGAGACCCCCTCCAGGTCGCGCAGCAGCCCGGCGCCCAGCGAGTCCAGCGGCACCATCGGGGGACGCACCAGGACCTCGCGCACCGGCGTCCACACCATGTCGCGGGAGAAGATGCCGATCGGGTCGCCCCGGCGGGTGGTGGCGGGCCCGACCCGGATGACGCCGCGGCGCTCGGTGCGGATCGTGAACGACTCCTCGTGCGCTCCCCCCGCGGGCAGCGACCCGATGCCGTAGCGGTGGATCGAGGAGCCGACCGGCACCTCGAGCGTCGTCGGCAGCAGCCGCCCGGACGCGATGTTGCGCACCAGGACTCCGGCCGCGACCGAGTCACCGGCCGCGACCCGCTCCGGCTCGAGGCGCAGGTCGACGTCGACGGAGGTGCGGCCGAGGAGGAAGGGCGCCGCGAGCGCGAGCAGCAGCAGGCAGGCGGCCGCCAGCACGGCCATCTCCCGCCAGCCCGCGAGGGCCGCGACGTACGCCGCCCCCGCACCGATGCCGAGGACCAGCCACCCCGTCGGGCGCACGGTCGTCAGCAGCTCCTTCACGCGCTCCATCGGCCGCTCAGGCCACCCGGTCCGTGGGCGGCGCCACCGAGTCGAGCAGGCGACCGATGACGGTCTGCACGCTCACCCCGCTGAACTGCGCCTCGGCGTCGAGGAGCAGGCGGTGCGCCAGCACGGGCTCCGCGAGCTCCTTGATGTCGTCGGGCACGACGTGGTCCCGGGCGTCCGCCGCCGCCCAGGTCTTGGCGACCCGGATGAACGCGAGGCAGCCGCGGGGCGACAGGCCGAGCTTGACGTGCGGCTGGCGGCGCGACTCCTCCGCGAGCTCGGCGACGTAGCCGACCACGGCCGGGTCGACGTACACCTGGTCGGCCAGCCCGCTCATCTGCGAGATCGTGTCGGCGGTGATCACCGGGGTGACCAGCGAGGCGCGGTCGCGCACCGCTGCGTTGACGAGCAGCTCGACGGTGGCCGGCCCGGTCGGGGTAGCCCATCGACGTCTTCATCAGGAAGCGGTCGAGCTGGGCCTCGGGCAGCCGGTAGGTGCCGGCCTGCTCGATGGGGTTCTGGGTGGCGATGACGAGGAAGGGCCGGCCGACCGAGTGGGCCACGCCGTCGACGGTCACCCGGCTCTCCTCCATGACCTCCAGCAGCGCCGACTGGGTCTTGGGCGACGCGCGGTTGATCTCGTCGGCCAGCACGATCGTGTGGAAGATCGGGCCGGGGTGGAAGTCGAAGGTCCCCTTGTGCTGGTCGTAGACCGTCACCCCGGTGACGTCGGAGGGCAGCAGGTCCGGGGTGAACTGGATGCGCGCGTGGCTCCCCTGGACGGTGTTGGCCAGCGCCCGCGCCAGCATCGTCTTGCCGGTGCCGGGGAAGTCCTCGAGCAGGATGTGACCCTCGGAGAGCAGGCACGTCAGCGCCAGGCGCACCACGTGGCGCTTGCCCAGCACGGCCTTCTCCATGTTGTCGGTCAGCTGGTCGAAGGTCTGTTGGAACCAGTCGGCCTGCTCGTGCGAGATCGTCATCGTGCTCCTCGGGAGTGGGGTGGGTCGGGTCGGCGCTACCAGTTGAGACCGGCGGTCACCTTGAAGTAGTTGGGTCCGCCTCGGCCCGCCTCGCAGGTCACCTCGATGTACCCCGCGTCGAAGACCCAGTCGGTGACCGTCTCGCCGTTGGACATGTTGCCCTGGTACTTGCGGAAGTTCTGGCCGGACGAGGACGCCGTGACCAGGCAGCCGAAGTTCTCCCGGGCGCCCTCGACCCGGATCCCCATGAACCCGCAGCGGTCGTTGGTGCACCCGGCCAGCCCGAGGTTGCTGCAGTCGTTGTCCGGGTTGTCGTCGCCGTCGTTGCACGAACGCTGCTTGTAGATGGAGACCGTCGGCGGGGGCGGGTCCGCGGAGGTCGTGTCCGCGCTGAGGGACGTCTCGCCGCGACCGGCGGGCGCGTCGTCGAAGAGGCGGACCCTGATGGTCGTCCGGGTCGAGTAGTCGGAGACGGTCACGCCGCGGCCGATGGTGAACTCCCCCACCGTGCCGGTCGACACGACCTGCTCGGCGCCGCCGTCGATCGAGATGCCCAGCAGGGCGGCGTCACCGTTGGAGGTCCCCCGGATGGTCCACTGGACGTCCTTGCCGTTGACGGTGGACGTGACGCTGTACAGGTGGTCGGACCGCAGCGGGCCGTAGCTCTGCGCGGTCCTGACGTCGGACAGTGAGCACCCGACGTCACCCCCGAACTCGTTGCACAGCCGCAGCTGCACCTGGACCGGCGACGCGTTCGAGGCCGTCACCACCGTCTCGTCGATGACGGCGCCCGTGCGGACCTGGCCCGTCCACGCGACCTGACCGCCGACGAGGATGCTCGCCGTCGACTGCGCTCCGCGCGAGTCGGGAGCGGTGGCGGTGACCCTGAGCTGCTGGTCGGCCCCGGTCGGGGCGACGGTCCAGGCACCCCAGCTCGCCGGCCTGCCCACGGCCTGGAACGTCGCCGGCTGGCTCGGCCCGGACGTGTTCTCGGGGTTGTGCGCCTTGACGCTGTAGGCGTAGGTGGTGCCGTCGTAGGTGATGCCCGCGTGCACGCACGACGTCGCCTGGACGCGCGAGCAGCCAGGGACGACCTGCGTCCCGGTCGGTGTCGAGTAGCTGACGGTGTAGAGCGTCGGGCCGGGTCCCTCGGGCAGGGTCGCCGGCCAGGTGATGCGCACCGACGTCTGCCCCACCCCGGACTCGAGGTCCGCGACGGTCGGCGTGCCCGGAGGCGCCGGCGTCCCCATGGGCTGGAACGGCAGGGAGGTGCGCGGCGGCGAGTAGTTCACCCGGTTGAGCGCCTTGACGGTGAAGGAGTACAGCGTGTTGTTGTCGAGGCCGCCGACCACCAGGGACGTCTGGTCACCCGGCACCGTCTGCGGCTGGGCACCCTTCCACGAGACGGTGTAGCTGAGGACCTTGGACGTCTGGGTGGTGGGCGGGCTCCACGCGACGGTGATCGTGTGGTCGCCGCGCGCCTGCATGACGATGCCGTCCACGCGGCCGGGGGCCGTGTCGGCGTACGCCGACTTGGAGACCGGGCTCCAGTCCCCCGGGCCGATCTTGTTGACTGCGCGGACCTTGAACCGGTAGGCCTTGGCGTTCTTGAGTCCGCCGAAGTCGCACTCGTTGGTGCGGCAGGTGATCGACGTGCCGCCCCCCAGCTCCTGGACCTCGTAGTGCGTGATCGGCGATCCGCCGTCGTCCCGCGGCGGGGTCCAGCCCATGGAGATCTTGTTGGACTGCAGGGACGGGTAGGGACGCGGCGGCCCGGGCGCGCCGGGCGTGCCGCGGACCTCGAACTCGATGCGCCCCTCGGCGGTCCGGTCGGGGCTCCGGGAGTCGGCGACGTCGCTCATCACGATCCGGAAGCTCGAGGTCCCCTGCGCGTCCGGTCCCGCCTTGAGCGTCACCGACGACCCGCTGGCGCTCGCGGTCACGCCCGAGCCGCCGACGGGGTCGACCGACACCACGGTGGGATCGGGCTGGGAGACGCCGGGATCGAGGTACGCCGAGAGGTCGTAGGTCTTCGGCTCTGCCCCGCCTCCATGTCGTCGATCCGGATCGGCGACAGCGACGGCGGCGGGGCGTCGGCGAGGCGGAAGCGGATCTGCTCGGCGTTGCTGTCGCCGGCGGTGATCGACAGGACGGCCGTCCCGCCCTCGGTGGCGTCCTCGGCGGCACTGACCCGCAGCACGGGGCTGCCGGTGCCGCTCACGCTCACGCCCTCGACGGCCTCGGTGAAGGCGCCCCGGTAGTCGAGGCCGGCCGCGTCCGTGGGGTCCAGCGTCCACACGTTGCACAGGGAGGCGATGTCGAGGTCGTAGTCCTGCCCGGCCGCGATGGGGATCGTGGACTCGGGGCACTCGAGCTCGGGGGTGTCGTCGCCGACCTGCACCGGGACCGACAGCAGGGCCGTGTAGCCGTCGGTGGGGTCCTGGGGGTCCTCGTTGCCGTTCGGGTCGGTGGCCGTGGTGACCTCGAGCGAGCAGCGCACCCGGGCCCCGGTAGTCGGCGGTGGACTCGAGGGTGAAGCCGCGCACACCGTCCGGGGCCGGGACGAGTGCCGCCGGCGACGCACCGACCGCACGCTTGCCGGTCAGGCGCAGGGAGCCGCCCGACGGGTTGACGACGAAGTCCTCGAGCCTGCCCGAGAAGTCGCCGCCACGGTCGAGCTCGATGAGGGCGCCGGGCTTGACGTAGGGGATGCCGGTGCCGGTGGGCGGCACGTAGAGCGACGCCGTGGCGGAGGCGCCGTCGCCGTCCTCGACGCGGAACGGGACCACGAGCGGGGCGTCCCCCCGGTTGGCCTTGACCTCGGTCACCGGCGATGCGCGCCGCGTCGGGGTCGCCGAGCACCTCGGCCACGACGAGGTCCTTCACCCGGCCGTCGGGGTCGTAGGCGCCCTCGAGCACGTCGACCGAGACGCTCTCGCTGTCGTCGGCGCGACCGAAGGCGTCGTACACGACCGGAGGGTTGTTGTAGTCGGCCGCGGTCTCGAGCCGCATCACCGCCCGCGAGCTGTCGAGGCCGTTGGTGATCGCGTAGAAGACCGTCACGCCGGGGCGTCCACCGCGCTGCGGGGCCGGCATGCTCACGAGGCTGGTGCCGGGGTCGAGCTCGACGCCCGCGGGCTGGTCGAGCGAGCTCGACGCGGACGTCGTCACCCGGGGCGACGTAGTCGTTGGCGAGGGGGTCGAAGATCGCCGTGCGTCCGGGCTCGACGGTGAGCTGGTCGTCGACGGCCAGCGGGCGCTGCGGCACCTCCTGCGGTACGACGACGATGCGCACGGTCCCCGTCGCGATGCCGCCCTGGGTGTCCACCACGGAGTAGGCGAACTCGTCGGTGCCCACGTTGCCCGCGGTGCCCGGGTAGGCCTGGTACTCCAGGAAGTTGCCGCCGAACGACACCAGCCGGCCCTTGCGCGGCGCCGAGGTGATGCCCGCGATGGTGACCGGGTCGCCGTCCGGTCGATGCCGCTGCCGGCCAGGCGCACCTTGACGCTGTCGCCGGAGACGACGCGCGACCTCCAGGGTCGGGGGCTCGGGAGGCGTCGTTGGGCTCGTCCGCCGGCGTGATGGTGACCGACCAGCATCCCGGCGGACGTCTGGCCGGTCGATGTTGGCGGCGACGTAGGGGATCTTGAAGGTGTCCCGCTCCTCGATGTCGAGGGGCGCCACGTAGCGCACCGTGCGGCCCGAGACGAAGGCGCTTGCCCACGTCGCCCTTCACGTCGAGCGGCGCGACGACCTCCAGGGCGCCCGGGCGATCCGTCGACGACGTCGCCGACGCAGCGAGAGCCGGTCCCCCGAGGGCGAGACGTCGTTGTCCAGGACCGGGGCGGTCACCGACGTGCCGGCCCGCACGACGTGACCTGGTCGACGGCCGTGACGGGGGTGTTGTCCTTGGGCACCGGGCGCAGGCCGACCAGACCTGACCCGCACGCCCGAACGGCTGCCGTTGCTGATCGTGTAGGTGAGCAGTCTGCGGGTTGGGCGAGAGCGGCGCCCTGGCGGGCGGAGACCCGCAACCAGCGGCCGTCGATGATCGCCACGTCCAGCTCGCCGGCGGTCGTCGGCGACGGCCTGCTGCACGGCCAGCAGCCCCCCGGCCGGGTCGAGGTCGTTGGCCAGCACGTCGACGATCGCCGCCGCCTGGCCGTAGACCGTGAGCGGTGTCGGGCATGGCGATCGGGTCGCGGTCGCTTCGGGCCGGGCCTGACGTCGACGCGGATCGTGCCCTGCCGTCGAGCGGTGCGTTGCCGTAGCCGCGTCGTAGTCGAGGAAGAAGGTCCCGGCACTTGGCTCCCGGTGAACGTCATGCTGCCGCTCTCGGGTCGGAGCCGACCTTCGCACCCGCCTGCTCCGGCAGCTTGCCACCGAGCGACAGGTCGGCGTCGGGGTGCGGCGGGGTCCGAGCCGGGCAGGTCGTTGAGCAGGGGCCGGATCTTGATCGGCTGACCGACCTCGCCGCGCACGACGTCGGGCTCGGCGCGTCGGGGCGAAGGACTTCTGGTCCTTGGGAGCCTGCACCTGGAAGCTCATCGACGTCGGACCGGCGCGGAGCGGCCGTCGGTGACCGCGAACTCCACGCGCACCAGCTGGGCCCTCCGAGCTCGTCGCTGGGCGCGGTGAAGCGGATCCGCCCGTCGGCGGTGGTGCGGGCCAGCGCACCGGTCTCCTCGCCGCCGACCGCCTTGGCGGAGTCGAGCACCAGCGGTGTCGCCGTCGGTGTCGTCGCGCCAGTCGGCCAGAGCACGGGGACCGAGCAGCACCCGCCGGCGGGACCTTGTAGGTCGGCGCTTGTAGCCCTCGCGCAGGCTCGCGGCGCCCGTTCTCGCCGTCGCCGCGGACGCCCGACCTCGACGCTCGCGTGGCGGAGAGCGTCGCGCCCGTCGTTCGATGTAGTACTCGAACGTCGCGGGCCGCGCGCCTGTCCGGCATCTGGAGCACCAGCGTCTGGCCGTCGGGGCTGATCTCGACCTGCGCTCGCCGCTGGGCTGGTCGACCTCGACGATGCTCGAGCAGCCGGCCCTCCGGCGCGGAGTCGTTGTCGAGCGGGTGCAGCACGGTCGTGCGGCCGGCGCGCACGCCGTAGGGTCGGGCTTGGCGCTGGGCGGACGCCGGTCGGCGTCCGTCTGCTCCTGGTTCTTCTTCTCCTCGTCCTCGACCTTCTTCGTCGCGGTGAAGGCGTTCCCAGTTGTCGATCTTCTGCGGCTCGGGTCCTCCGACGTCCCAGACCGTGCCGCTGGTGCCGTCGTTGAGCACGATCTCGCCGCGGTTGACGCGGAAGGCGAGGCTGGCGGCCCTTGCCGCCGAGGGTGCTGACGGTCGGCCTCGTCGTCTCCGCACTGCACCGCGACGCGCCCCGACCCCGCCCGACCACGCGGCGTACTGGCAGGCGCCGAGCCGCACCGGCTCGGCGGGCCGCTGGCCGTCACGCCCTCGGTCACCACGGTCGTCGCGCCGGTCGCGAGGTCGACGCTCATCAGGCTGCCGCGATCGGCGACCAGCACCGCGTCGGCGTCCGGGCCGGGCTGCTGCAGGACGCTGCCCTCGGGGACGCCGGCGGCTCGCGCCGCCGAGCACGGCGAGCGTGCCCGGCGCGGCGTCCAGGGTGACGACGGTGTCCCCGACGGTCGTGACGGCGGTGGGCGCGCCGGCACCCCGGGCAGCTCCTCGGTGCGGGGGTCTGCGAAGCCGTCGTCCTGGGGCACCACGTAGGTGACGGTGCCCTCGGTCGCCGAGGTCACCACCACGGTGCCGGACCGGCTCACGGCGAGGGCGGCGTCCCTCCCCGACCTCCTCGAGAGGGTCGGCCTGGCGGTCGACCGCGGTGACCAGGGACCTCCCGGTCACGGTGTCCACGCGTGCCGCCCAGACGCCACCGGTCTCCGCGTCCACGGAGGCCAGCGTGCCGCCCGCGAGCTGCAGGTCGCCCGCGGCGGGACGGCACGGCGATCCGGCCGTCTGGGCTCGAGCTCGGAGGTGACGGGGTTGATGACCTGGGCGGGCTGGCGCGCTCGTCGACGGCCAGCACGGCCGCACCGTCCTGGACGACGTCGAGGGGCAGGTCGCCGCGGTCGGCGAAGACCGCGCCGTCGAGCTGGTTGATCGGCTTGTTGATCCGGCCGTAGAGGCCGTCCTTGCCGTTGACGACCCAGATCCCGCCGTCGTTGAGCTCGGCCTCGTGGGCCTGGTAACCGTCGGCCGCGACGGCGTACGCGAGCACGGCGCCCGCGGCGATCGCCAGCGCCGCGTTGGAGGCGATGGCGGTGCGGTGCCGTCGCAGGAAGCCCACCCGTGCCACTGGCTGCCCCCCACCGAGAAGTGTCCGTCCCCCGACGGCGCAGGATGGAGCCTAGGTACACCGCTCGCAGGGGACAAGTTGAAGAAGAGTGGCACGCTGGGGCCTCGGGTGATGGCACTATCGCCCACGTCGGGAAGCACTCGGACCGAGTGAGGAGAGGCTCGTGGTCGTGGAGACCCGGTACGCCGCAGGGGACGGGGTCCTGCTGGGGGCTGGCGACCACTGGGTCCTGGTCGCGGATCCACGCGACGACGACGTGCTCGAGGAGGTCTGGGCGCTGGTCTCGCAGTCCCGGCCCGTCACCGGCTCGGTGACCGAGGAGGTGCTGGCCGTCCTCGAGAGGGCCTTCGAGGGCGACCCGCCCGCGCTCGCCGTCGTCGACCTGTCCTCCGGCGGCTCGTCCGGCATCTCGCGGGGCCGCGGACACGTGCGGGTGGTGGGCGCCGACCGCACCCTGTCCCTGGACGGCGGCGCCGATCCCGGGGGCCTCCTCCCCACCCGTCGTCTCGTGGCCGGCGTGGTCGCCGCCTCGCGCGCCGAGATCCGTCCGCTGGCGCACCGGACGGCGCCCCCGCCCGCCGCCGCGTCCGCACCGGCCCCGACGCCCGGCATGATCGACGGGATCCCCGCCGCCATCCTCGCGGCGACCGGACCGGACGGCCCGCCCCCGGCGCGGCCGCGTCGCCGCCTCGACCCACCCCCGGCCGCGGAGGACACCGGCTCCCTGCACGACACCACCGAGCCCGACCCGGCGTTCGCGCAGCGCATCCTCGAGGGCGGCCACACCACCATCCAGCCCGCGGTCGACCCGGCGCGTGGCCCCGCCCCGGACGGCACCGTCGACCCCGTCGTCGGCACCGGGGTCGACTCCCCGCAGGACGCGCCGGAGGCCGACGACCACGACGGGGCCACCGTCCATCGCCCGGGGCTCGCGACCCACCTGCGCCACGGCACCCTGGAGACGGTGCTCGCCGTGAGCTGCCCCCAGGGGCACCTGACCTCGCCGTCCCTGCCGTCGTGCCGGGTCTGCCACCAGCGGGTCGCACCCCAGGAGCCCCGGCGCGTCACCCGCCCCCCGCTCGGCGGGCTGCGCCTGCCCACCGGTGAGGTGGTCCCCCTGGACCGGGGCGTGGTCCTCGGCCGCAAGCCCGCGCCCCTCGAGGACTCCCGCGACTGGCCGCACCTCGTGCACCTGCCGTCCGACCACACGTTCGTGTCGCGCATGCACCTGCACATCGAGCTGGACGGCTGGCAGGTGCTGGCCCGCGACCTCGACTCCCGGGGTGGCACCATGCTCACCATGCCAGGACGCGACCCTGCCCGCATGCGCGCCGGTGAGAGCTACGTCCTGGAGCCCGGCAGCGCGCTGGACCTCGCGGAGGTCTACGAGGTGCGCTTCGAGACCGGCCCGGCGTCCGCCACGGTGGGCGAGCGGTGAGCGCCCCGGTCATCCCGGGGTTCCAGTTCGTCGAACACCTCGGCAGCGGCGGGTTCGCCGACGTCTTCCTCTACGAGCAGCAGTGGCCGCGCCAGCGGGTCGCCGTCAAGGTCGTACGTCCCGACGTCCCCCTCAACGACCGGGAGAAGCAGCTCTTCACCGCCGAGGCCAACGCCATGGCCCGCCTCGCCGACCACCCCTACATCGTCTCGGTGATCACCGCCGGGGTGACCCAGGACGGTGGACGCCCCTACCTCGTGATGCGCTACTGCCCGCCGCCGGACCTCGGCATCCGGGTGCGCTCCAACCCGATGCCGGTGGTCGACGCCGTGGCGACCGGCATCAAGCTGGCCAGCGCCATCGAGACCGCGCACCGCTCCGGCATCCTGCACCGCGACATCAAGCCGAGCAACGTGCTCGTGACGACGTACCACGAGCCCGCGCTCACCGACTTCGGGATCGCGGGCCACATGGCCGACATCGAGGGCGAGAGTGACGTCCGGATCTCCTACCCCTGGTCGCCCCCCGAGCTCCTGGACGGTCGGTCCAACGGCTCGGTGGCCTCCGACGTCTACTCCCTCGGAGCGACCATCTGGCACCTCCTCGTGGGCCGCTCGCCGTTCTCCATCCCGTCCGGGGACAACTCCACCCGGGCCCTGAGCGCCCGGATCCTGCACGCCACTCCCCCCGCGACCCAGCGCCCCGACGTGCCGCCCGCCCTGGACCGGCTGCTGCAGCAGTGCCTGGCCAAGCAGCCTGCGCACCGGCCGCAGAGTGCCCTCGAGCTGGCCCGCAGCCTCCAGCAGATCGAGTCCGCCGCGGGGTGGGCGCGCACGGCGGTCGCGGTCGAGGGCGACCGCCCCGACTCCACGGTGCGCGCGGTCGCCCCCGAGCCGGAGGAGGACCGGACGGTCATGAAGGCCGTCACCGTCATCTCCGCGTCCGCGCCCCGTCGGATCGCGTCCGCCCAGGCCGAGCAGGAGGCCGCCGAGCGGGACCGGCCCCGCGGGGTCGCCGGCGTCGTGTGGGCCGTGGCGGGCGTCGTCGCCGTCGCCGTGGCCGTCACGGCGTTGGTGCTGCAGGGAGGCGCGAGGCCCGAGGGCCCGCAGGCCGGCACGCCGACGACGCCGTCGGAGACGACGCCCTCGGACCTGCTCCCCCAGGGCCTCACGTCGGCCCCCTCGGTGGCCGGCACCCGGACCGCGGCCGGCGTCGTCTTCCGCTGGCAGACGCGTGACGAGCTGGAGCCGGGTGACACCTGGGTGTGGCAGCGGCTGGACTCGGGGGGCGTGCGGCGCACGGAGCGCACCCGGGTCGTGGTGCGCACCCCGGACGAGGTCTGCGTCGAGGTCCGCCTCGTGCGCGACAGCGTCGAGTCCCCCGCCTCCCACGAGTGCGTCCCCGCCGGCTGAACCGACGGGAACGCCCTGCCTCAGGTGCGGGGAGCGACCGGGGTCAGTCGTCCTCCCAGTCCCGGCGCGGGCCGGTGGCGGCGTCCTGTTCCGAGGAGGACATCCGGTTCGAGGCCCACAGCGAGACCACGGCGGTCACCGCGAGGGTGCCCACGATCACCACCAGCGAGAGCCAGATCGGGATCTCGGGAGCCCACGAGACGTGCTCGCCACCGTTGATGAACGGCAGCTCGTTCTCGTGCATCGCGTGCAGGATCAGCTTGACGCCGATGAAGGCCAGCAGGAACGCGAGGCCGTAGGACAGGTAGATCAGGCGCTGCAGCAGGCCGCCGATGAGGAAGTACAGCTGGCGCAGTCCCATCAGCGCGAAGATGTTGGCCGTCAGCACCAGGTAGGGCTCCTTGGTGATGCCGAAGATCGCCGGGATCGAGTCCAGGGCGAAGAGCAGGTCGGTGGTGCCGAGGGTGATGATCACGATGAACAGCGGCGTGATGAGTCGCTTGCCGTCCTCGTGGGTGAAGATGCTGCGGCCGTGCCACTCCTTGGTGGCGGGGAAGCGCTTCTCCACCCATGCGACGAGGCGGTTCTCCTCGAAGTCGTCGTCCTCGTCCTCGGCGCCCTCCTTGGCCAGCTTGACCGCGGTGTAGATGAGGAACAGGCCGAAGAGGTAGAACACCCAGCTGAAGTTGTTGATGGCCGCGGCGCCGACGAAGATGAAGATCGCCCGCATCACCAGCGCCATCACGATGCCCACCATCAGCGCGTACTGCTGCAGCTCACGCGGCACCGCGAACTTGCTCATGATGATGATGAAGATGAACAGGTTGTCGATCGACAGCGAGTACTCCACCAGCCAGCCGGAGTAGAACTCCAGCGCGAAGGTGCCGCCGGAGGTGTACCAGACACCGAGGCCGAAGAGCAGCGCGAGACCGACGTAGATCGACAGGTACGTCGCGCACTCCCGCATGCTGGGCTCGTGCGGGCGTCGACCCACGATGACCAGGTCGAAGGTGAAGATGACGACGGTCACCACGGCAGTGGCGATCCAGACCCAGACGGGGACGTCCACGAGGTTGCTCCTCAGGAGGGGTAGGGGGGTGTGTGAGCGCGGCACCGCGCCGGGCGGTCAAGCCGGAGGTCTCTTCCGCTCCTGAGCCGTGGCCACAGGGGCCGATGGCACCGGGAGCGAGCATGGGCTCACGCCGTACTGACGACACCACCGCGGGGGAATACTCCCCTCCTGGTGCCGTCAGTCTCGCACGCACCGACGGGGCCGGTCGAAACGTCCCGCTCAGCGACCGCCGTACGGAGCGCCGAGCTCCGCGAGCCGCGCTGCACCGCCGTCGACGGCGGTGAGGACCCAGGCGCCGGACGGCGTCAGGGTGAAGGTGTGCTCGAAGTGGGCGGCCATGGACCCGTCGACCGTCGCGACCGTCCACTCGTCCTCGAGCAGGTCGGTCTCCTTGCTGCCGAGGGTGACCATCGGCTCCACCGCGAGGGCCAGGCCCTCGACGAGGGTCGGACCCTTGCCGCGCTTGCCGTGGTTGGGCACGTTGGGCGCCATGTGCATCTCGGTGCCGATGCCGTGCCCGGTGTAGTCCTCGAGGATCCCGTAGCTGCCCTGGCCACGCACGTAGCCCTCGATGGCGTGCCCGATGTCGCTCACGCGCCCGCCGAGGCGGGCGGCCACGAGGCCGCGCCACAACGCCTCCTCGGTGACCCGGAGCAGCTCCAGGGTGTCGGGGGCCACCTCACCGAGGGGCACCGTGATGGCCGCGTCGCCGTGCCAGCCGTCGACGATGGCGCCGCAGTCGATGGAGACGACGTCCCCGTCCCTCAGCACCCGGTCCCCCGGGATGCCGTGCACGACCTCGTCGTTGACCGACGCGCAGATCGTCGCCGGGAAGGGCGGGTGGCTGTAGCCCTTGAACGACGGGATGCCCCCGTGGTCGCGGATGTGGGCCTCGGCGAGGCGGTCGAGCTCACCGGTGGTCACCCCGGGCGCCGCGGCGTCGCGCAGCAGCTCGAGGGTCCGGCCGACGAGCAGGCCGCTGACCCGCATCTGGTCGATCTGGGCCGCCGTCTTGATCTCGAGGCCCCGGTTGGCGAACACGGAAGGCCCCGCGTCAGCTCTGGGGTACGACGTCGAGCGCGTCGAAGATGCGGTGGGTGACCTCGTCGACCTCACCCAGGCCGTCGACCTCGATCAGGAGCCCGCGGTCGCGGTAGACCCCGATCAGCGGGGCCGTCTCCTCGCCGTAGAGCTCCTGGCGGCGCCGGATGACATCGGCGGTGTCGTCGGCGCGACCCTCGGTCTCGGCGCGCTGGAGGAGCCGTTGCACGACCTCCTCCTGGTCGACGGTCAGCACCACGACGGCGTCGAGCGCGTGACCGGTGTGCCTGATCATCCCGTCGAGCTCCTCGACCTGCGCGAGGGTCCGGGGGTAGCCGTCCAGCATGAAGCCCGGCTCCGCGTCGGGCTCGTCGATGCGGTTGCGCACCATCAGGTTGGTCACCTCGTCGGGGACGTACTCGCCCGCGTCCATGAACCGCTTGGCCTCGACACCGAGCTCGGTGCCCTTCGAGACGTTGGCGCGGAAGATGTCGCCGGTCGAGATCGCCGGGATGCCGAAGTGCTCCGCGATGAACTTGGCCTGCGTGCCCTTGCCGGCACCGGGCGGCCCCATGATGATCAGCCTCATTAACGCAGGAACCCTTCGTAGTTGCGCTGCTGGAGCTGGCTCTCGATCTGCTTCACCGTGTCCAGCGCGACACCGACCATGATGAGGATCGACGTACCACCGAACGGGAAGTTCTGGTTGGCGTTGATCAGCGCGAAGGCGATCAACGGCACCAGGGCGAGGGTGCCGAGGTAGAGCGCTCCGGGGAACGTGATGCGGGACAGGACGTAGGACAGGTAGTCCTCGGTCGGCTTGCCCGCCCGGATCCCGGGGATGAAGCCGCCGTACTTCTTCATGTTGTCCGCGACCTCCGTGGGGTTGAAGGTGATCGAGACGTAGAAGTAGGTGAAGAAGATGATGAGACCGAAGTAGACCGCCATGTAGAGCGGGTGGTCGCCACCCACCAGGTAGCGGTTGATCCAGGAGATCACCGGCGACGTGCTCGTCTGGTTGAACTGGACGGCCATCGCGGGCAGGTAGAGCAGTGACGACGCGAAGATCACCGGGATGATGCCGGCCTGGTTGACCTTCAGCGGGATGTACGTCGAGGAGCCGCCGAACATCTTGCGCCCGACCATGCGCCGCGCGTACTGCACCGGGATCCGGCGCTGGGCCTGCTCGATGAAGATGACGGCCGCGACCAGGATCAGCCCGATCACCATCACCAGGCCGAAGACCCACCAGCCCTGCGTCTGCTGGACCTGCCACAGCGAGCCGGGGAAGGTGGCGATGACCTGGGTGAAGATCAGGATCGACATGCCGTTGCCGATGCCGCGGTCGGTGATGAGCTCGCCGAGCCACATGATGACGGCGGTGCCGGCGGTCATGGTGAGCACCATGGTCAGGAACGTCGCGGTCCCGTCGCTGTGCAGGAGCTCTCGCGAGCAGCCCTGGAGCAGGCTGCCCGAGCGCGCCAGCGCGACGATGCCGGTGGCTTGCAGCAGCGCGAGGCCCAGGGTGAGGTAGCGCGTGTACTGGGTGATCTTGGTCTGGCCCGCCTGGCCCTCCTTCTTCAGCGCCTCGAGCCGTGGGATCACCACGACGAGCAGCTGCAGGATGATGCTGGCGGTGATGTACGGCATGATCCCCAGCGCGAAGATCGTCAGCTGGAGCAGCGCGCCACCGGAGAACAGGTTGACGAGCTGGTAGAGGCCGTTGGACTCCACGTCGCTGAGGCACGCCTGCACGTTGGCGACGTTGACGCCCGGCGTGGGCACCTGGGAGCCGAGCCGGAAGATCGTGACGATCAGCAGGACGAACAGCAGCTTGCGCCGCAGGTCCGGCGTGCGGAAAGCGTTGGCGAACGCGCCTAGCACAGGATCGGCCTTTCGGTTACTGGTGCCGGTACAGGGTCTGGTCCCTGTCTCGGCGGACAACGCCTCCACACACCTGCGTGGAGGCCCGGGGAAGCCTAACAGTCGCCTGTCGAAGTGATGCCCCGGTGAACGATGAGGCCCGGCCCGACAGTTCCCACTGCCGGACCGGGCCTGTGTACATCATGCGTCGAGGACGGACCTCAGACGACCGTGGTGGTGCCGCCGGCGGCCTCGATCTTCTCCTTGGCGGAGCCCGAGAACGCATCGGCGGAGACCTGCACGGCCACCGAGATGTCGCCCTGGCCGAGCACCTTGACGGGCTGACCCTTGCGGACCGCACCCTTGGTGACCAGGTCCTCGACCGAGACGGCCCCACCCTGCGGGAAGAGCTCGTTCGAGCCTGTCGAGGTTGACGACCTGGAACTCCACCTTGAAGGGGTTCTTGAAGCCCTTGAGCTTGGGCAGACGCATGTGGATCGGCATCTGACCACCCTCGAAGGCGACCGGAACCTGGTAGCGGGCCTTGGTGCCCTTGGTACCGCGACCCGACGTCTTTCCCTTGGACCCCTCACCGCGACCCACACGGGTCTTGGCGGTCTTGGAGCCGGGAGCCGGCCGCAGGTGATGCAGCTTGAGCGTCATGTCAGTCCACCTCCTCGACCGTCACCAGGTGACGGACCGTGTTGACCATGCCCCGGATCTCCGGGCGGTCTTCCTTGACGACCACGTCGCCGATCCGCTTGAGACCGAGCGACCGCAGCGTCTCGCGCTGGTTGGCCTTGAGACCGACCAGGCCGCGCTTCTGCTGGACCTTGAGCTGCGCCATCAGGAGGACACCCCCCCAGCGGCCGCCGCAGCAGCCTCCTCGCGACCGGCCTCGCGGGCCTTCAGGATCGCGGCCGGGGTGACGTCCTCGACCCGCTTGCCGCGGCGAGCCGCGACGGCCTCGGGCTCCTCCAGCATCCGCAGCGCCTCGACGGTCGCGTGCACGATGTTGATCTGGTTCGACGAGCCGAGCGACTTGCTCAGCACGTCGTGGATGCCGGCGCACTCGAGCACGGCGCGCACCGGGCCACCGGCGATGACGCCGGTACCGGGGGACGCCGGGCGCAGCAGGACGACGCCCGCTGCCTTCTCGCCCTGGACCGGGTGCGGGATGGTGCCCTGGATGCGGGGAACCTTGAAGAAACCCTTCTTGGCCTCCTCGACACCCTTGGCGATCGCCGCGGGAACTTCCTTTGCCTTGCCGTAGCCGACGCCGACCAGACCATCGCCGTCCCCCACGATCACGAGGGCGGTGAAGCTGAAGCGCCGACCACCCTTGACGACCTTGGCGACACGGTTGATCGCAACGACGCGCTCGATGTAGGCGGTCTTCTCAGCACCCTGGCCCCGACCATTGTCGCGTCCGCGACGGTCGTTGCCCTGGCGCTCGCCACCACGCTGTCCGCGCTGGGCTCCGCTCATGAGATTCTCCTCTTTCGAAAAACTGGTTCGGCGATCAGAACGACAGTCCGCCCTCACGGGCGGCGTCGGCGAGGGCCGCGATGCGACCGTGGTACTTGTTGCCGGCGCGGTCGAAGACGACCGAACCGACACCCTGGGCCTTGGCACGCTCGGCAACGAGCGCGCCGACCTTCTTGGCCTTGGCGGTCTTGTCACCCTCGGTGGCGCGGACGTCGGCCTCCATGGTGGAGGCGTAGGCGAGCGTCGCACCCTGGAGGTCGTCGACGACCTGCACGGTGAGGTGCTTGGCCGACTTGGTGACGACCAGGCGCGGGCGCTCGGCGGTGCCGGAGACACGCTTGCGGCCCCGGACCTGACGACGCAGGCGCGACTTGACGCGTCCGGCCGTGTGCTTGTTGTTGGACAGTGAGATCGCCATGGTTACTTACCGGCCTTTCCGACCTTGCGGCGGATGTGCTCGCCGGAGTAGCGAACGCCCTTGCCCTTGTAGGGCTCCGGCTTCCGCAGCTTGCGGATCTTTGCCGCGACCTCACCGACGAGCTGCTTGTCGATACCGACGACGCCGAGCTTGGTCGGGCCCTCGGTGGTGAACGTGATGCCCTCGGGGGCGTCGAACATGATCGGGTGGCTGTAGCCGAGCTGGAACTCGAGCTGCGTCGGGCCCTTGGGCAGCACGCGGTAACCCACGCCCACGATCTCGAGCTTCTTCTCGTAGCCATCGGTGACACCCACGACCATGTTGTGGATCAGCGTGCGGGTCAGACCGTGGAGCGAGCGGCTCTTACGCTCGTCGTTGGGTCGCGGTCACCTGGAGGACGCCGTCCTCGCCTTGGCCACGGTGATGGGCCGGGCCATGGTGTGGCTCAGCGTGCCCTTGGGGCCCTTGACGGTCACCAGCGCTCGTCGATTGCGACGTCGACACCGGACGGGACCGTGATGGGGAGCTTGCCAATGCGCGACATGCTTCTCTATCTCCTTCTTGGTCTCAGTGGTCCGGGTCACCAGACGTAGGCGAGGACTTCGCCGCCCACGCCCTTCTGGTTCGCCTGACGGTCGGTGAGCAGGCCCTGGCTGGTCGAGATGATCGCGACGCCGAGTCCGCCGAGCACCTTGGGAAGACCCGTGCTCTTGGCGTAGACCCGCAGACCGGGCTTGCTGATGCGGCGCACACCGGCGATGGAACGCTCCCGGTTGCGGCCGTACTTCAGGGTGACGGTCAGCGTCTTGCCGACCGCTCGCCCTCGGAAGGCTCCTCGACGTCGAACGACGTGATGTAGCCCTCCTGCTGGAGGATCTCGGCGAGGCCGGCCTTCATCTTGCTGTAAGGCATCGACACCTCGTCGTGGAACGCCTGGTTGGCGTTGCGCAGACGCGTGAGCATGTCTGCGATCGGGTCAGTCATCGTCATGGCCGTGAGGTTCTTTCTCCACCGTGGTTTCGCGTCTGCATCTCAGACGCGACCTGCAGCGTCGTTTTAGAGGGGTGAGAAGGAGGACGTGGTCACCAGGAGGACTTGGTCACGCCGGGCAGCTCGCCCCGGTGCGCCATCTCCCGCAGGCAGATGCGGCACAGCCCGAACTTGCGGTAGACCGCCTTCGGACGGCCGCAGCGCTGGCAGCGGGTGTAGCCGCGGACCGCGAACTTGGGCTTGCGGGCCGCCTTGACCTTGAGCGAAGTCTTCGCCATGTCGTCAGTTCTCCTTGAACGGGAAGCCGAGCTGCTTGAGCAGCGCGCGACCCTCGTCGTCGTTGGTCGCGGTGGTCACGACGGTGATGTCCATGCCACGCGACCGGTCGATCTTGTCCTGGTCGATCTCGTGGAACATGACCTGCTCGGTGAGACCGAAGGTGTAGTTGCCGCGGCCGTCGAACTGCGCGGGCGAGAGCCCGCGGAAGTCGCGGATGCGGGGCAGCGCCAGCGAGAGCAGGCGGTCGAGGAACTCCCACATGCGGTCGCCGCGCAGCGTGACGTGCGCACCGATCGGCATGCCCTCGCGCAGCTTGAACTGCGCGATGGACTTGCGGGCCTTGGTGACCGCGGCTTCTGGCCGGTGATCGCGGTGAGGTCGCGGATCGCGCCCTCGATGAGCTTGGAGTCACGAGCGGCCTCGCCGACACCCATGTTGACCACGATCTTGGTCAGACCGGGGACCTGCATGATGTTCTTGATGTCGAACTCGGACGCAGCGCGGGGACGATCTCCTCGCGGTAGCGCGTCTTGAGACGCGGGGTGATCTCTCTCGGTGGTGGTCTCGGTCATCTCAGATCTCCTTCCCGGTCTTGCGCGAGATGCGCACCGAGCGGCTCGCGGAGTACGTCGAGCCGTCCGGGACGACGCTTGGTGACCTCGTCGCGACGGAAGCCGACGCGGGTGACGTCGTCACCCTCGACCAGCATCACGTTGGACTGACGTGGATCGGCGCCTCGGCGGTGATGATGCCGCCGGTGTTGCCGCCTGCTGGACCGCCTTGGTGTGGCGCTTGACGCGGTTGACACCCTCGACGATCACCCGCTGCTCCTCGCGGAGCACCGTGATGACCTTGCCCTGGGCACCCTTGTCCTTGCCGGCGATGACCTTGACGGTGTCGCCCTTCTTGATGTTCATGCTGTTCTTACCCATCTCTCACAACACCTCCGGGGCGAGCGAGATGATCTTCATGAAGCGCTTCTCGCGCAGCTCGCGACCGACGGGGCCGAAGATGCGAGTACCGCGGGGCTCGCCGTCGTTCTTGAGGATGACGGCCGCGTTCTCGTCGAAGCGGATGTAGGAACCGTCGGCACGGCGACGCTCCTTGACGGTGCGCACGATGACGGCCTTGACGACGTCGCCCTTCTTGACGTTGCCACCGGGGATCGCGTCCTTGACGGTGGCGACGATGACGTCACCGATGCCGGCGTAGCGACGGCCCGAGCCACCGAGAACACGGATGCACAGGATCTCCTTCGCACCGGTGTTGTCGGCGACCTTGAGTCGCGACTCCTGCTGGATCATTGATTTCTCCTGGTTGTCGAGCTGGTTCTCGCCCCCTCAGCGGGGAGCGAGCCTGGCCGAACTGATGTGTGGAAGATTGAGCTCGAGGCCCGGCAGCCCGAAGGCCGTCGGTCTCAGGTCACTTGGCCTTCTCGAGGACCTCGACCAGGCGCCAGCGCTTCGTGGCGGACAGCGGGCGGGTCTCCATGATCAGGACCCGGTCGCCGACGCCGCACTGGTTGTCCTCGTCGTGCGCCTTGAGGCGCGAGGTCTTGCGCAGCACCTTGCCGTAGAGGGCGTGCTTCACGCGGTCCTCGACAGTGACGACGATGGTCTTGTCCATCTTGTCGCTCACGACCAGGCCCTCACGGACCTTGCGCGAGTTGCGCGGGGGTGGTCTCAGTCGTTCTCGCTCATGCGCTCGCCTCTTCAGTGCTCGTGCCCGGGGTGGCGCGGATGCCGAGCTCACGCTCGCGCACCACGGTGTAGATCCGGGCGATGTCCTTCTTGACCGTACGGAGTCGGCCGTGGCTCTCGAGCTGGCCGGTGGCCGCCTGGAAGCGGAGGTTGAAGAGCTCCTCCTTGGCCTCCCGCAGCTTGTCCTCGAGGTCGACCGGGTTGAGCTCGTCGAGCTCGTGGGCGTTCAGCTTGCTTGCCATCAGAATTCACCTGCCTCGCGGGAGACGAACCGGCACTTCATCGGGAGCTTGTGCATCGCGCGGCGCATGGCCTCGCGAGCAGTGCCCTCGTCGACACCGGAAAGTTCGAACATGACGCGGCCGGGCTTGACGTTGGCAACCCACCACTCGGGGGAACCCTTGCCGGAACCCATGCGGGTCTCGGCAGGCTTCTTGGTCAGCGGGCGGTCCGGGTAGATGTTGATCCACACCTTGCCGCCACGCTTGATGTAACGGGTCATGGCGATACGAGCCGACTCGATCTGACGGTTCGTGACGTAGTGACCCTCGACCGCCTGGATGCCGAAGTCGCCGAAGGCGAGCTTCGTGCCACCCTTGGCCGCACCGGTCCGCTTGGGGTGGTGCTGCTTGCGGTGCTTGACACGACGGGGCATCAGCATGGTGGTCAGCTCTCCTGTCCGGTGGAGGCAGCCTCGCCGGCGCCAGCGGTCGCCTCGGCCGGAGCCTCGGTCGCGGGAGCGTCGGAGCGATCGCTGCGGGAGGGACGGTCGGCGCGCGAGCCACGGCTCGGACGCTCGCCGCCACGGGCGGGACGGTTGCTGCCGCCACGACCCGGCGCACCGGCGCGAGCAGCAGCCTGCGCCTGGCGCTCGGCCCGGGTGCCGGCGACCTCGCCCTTGTAGATCCAGACCTTCACACCGATGCGGCCGAAGGTCGTCTTGGCCTCGTAGAAGCCGTAGTCGATGTCGGCACGCAGCGTGTGCAGCGGGACGCGGCCCTCGCGGTAGAACTCGGTGCGCGACATCTCGGCGCCGTTGAGACGACCCGAGCACTGGATCCGGATGCCCTTGGCACCGGAGCGCATCGAGGTCTGCATGGCCTTGCGCATCGCACGACGGAACTGCACGCGACCGGCGAGCTGCTCGGCCACTCCCTGGGCGACGAGCTGGGCGTCGACCTCAGGCTGCTTGACCTCGAGGATGTTGAGCTGCACCTGCTTGCCGGTGAGCTTCTCGAGCTCGCCACGGATGCGGTCGGCCTCGGCGCCACGGCGACCGATGACGATGCCGGGACGCGCGGTGTGGATGTCGACCCGCACGCGGTCACGGGTCCGCTCGATCTCCACCTTGGAGATGCCGGCCCGCTCCATGCCCTTGGAGAGCAGCTTGCGGATGGCGACGTCCTCGCCGACGTACGACTTGTAGAGCTTGTCGGCGTACCAACGGCTCTTGTGGTCGGTCGAGATGCCGAGACGGAACCCGTTCGGGTTGATCTTCTGGCCCATCAGGCACCCCTTCCATTCTTCTTCACGGACTTGGCAGCGACGACCTCGGCCGGCTGCACCGCGAGGGTGATGTGGCTGGTGCGCTTGTTGATGCGGGTCGCTCGACCCTGCGCACGCGGACGCCAGCGCTTCATCGTCGGACCCTCGTCGACCATCGCGACCGAGACGACCAGGTCGTCGGTGGCGAGGCCCTCGGTGGTCGTCGCGTTGGCGACGGCGCTCTCCAGCACCTTGTAGACGGTCTCGGAGGCGGCCTGCGGCGCGAACTGCAGCAGGGCCAGGGCCTCGTCGACGGGAAGACCGCGGACCATGTCGACGACACGGCGAGCCTTCATGGGGGTGATGCGCACGAAGCGGGCGGCCGCGAAGGCACCCGGCTGGTCACCCAGCAGGGTCTCGCGGCGGGCGCTGGTGCGCTGGCGCTCGGTGACACTCATCGACGCTTCCCCTTCCGGTCTTCCTTGACGTGACCCTTGTAGGTGCGGGTCGGTGCGAACTCACCGAGCTTGTGACCGACCATCGAGTCGGTCACGAACACGGGAACGTGCTTGCGACCGTCGTGCACGGCGATGGTGTGGCCGATCATGTCGGGCACGATCATCGACCGGCGCGACCAGGTCTTGATGACGTTGTGGCTGCCCTTCGCGTTCTCGGCGTCCACCTTCTTCTGAAGGTGGTCGTCGATGAAGGGGCCCTTCTTCAGGCTGCGAGGCATGTCGGTTACTTCCTACCCTTGCCGGACTTGCGACGACGGATGATCTGGGAGTCGGAGGCCTTGCGCTTGCGCGTGCGGCCCTCCGGCTGGCCCCAGGGCGACACCGGGTGGCGACCACCGGACGTCTTGCCCTCACCACCACCGTGCGGGTGGTCGACCGGGTTCATGACGACACCACGGACGGTCGGGCGCTTGCCCTTCCAGCGCATGCGGCCGGCCTTGCCCCAGTTGATGTTGGACTGCTCGGCGTTGCCGACCTCGCCCACCGTGGCGCGGCAGCGGACGTCGACGTACCGCATCTCGCCCGAAGGCATGCGGAGCGTGGCGCGGCTGCCCTCACGGGCGACGAGCTGGGCGGAGTTGCCGGCCGAGCGGGCGATCTTCGCGCCGCCGCCCGGACGCAGCTCCACGCAGTGGATCGTCGTACCGACGGGGATGTTGCGCAGCGGGAGGTTGTTGCCCGCCTTGATGTCGGCGTTGGGGCCCGACTCGACCGCGGTGCCCTGCGTCAGGTCCTTCGGCGCCACGATGTAGCGCTTCTCGCCGTCGGCGTAGTGCAGCAGCGCGATGCGCGCGGTGCGGTTGGGGTCGTACTCGATGTGAGCGACCTTGGCCGGCACGCCGTCCTTGTCATAGCGACGGAAGTCGATGATGCGGTAGGCCCGCTTGTGACCGCCACCCTGGTGCCGGGTGGTGATCCGGCCCTGGTTGTTGCGGCCGCCCTTCTTGGGCAGCGGACGCGTCAGCGACTTCTCCGGCGTGGTCCGGGTGATCTCGACGAAGTCGGCCACCGAGGAGCCACGACGGCCCGGGGTGGTCGGCTTGTACTTGCGGATTGCCATGTGTGATCAGTCCTATTCCGGCGGTCAGCCGACCTGGCCGAAGATGTCGATGCGGTGACCCTCAGCCAGGCTGACGATGGCGCGCTTGGTGTTGGCGCGCTTGCCGAGCCCGGTGCGGGTACGGCGGGTCTTGCCCTGGCGGTTGATCGTGTTGACCGAGGTCACCTTGACGTTGAAGACCTTCTCGACCGCGATCTTGATCTCGGTCTTGTTGGCGTCCGGGCGGACGATGAAGGTGTACTTGTTGGCGTCGAGGAGCCCGTAGCTCTTCTCGGAGACGACCGGTGCGATCAGGATGTCGCGGTGGTCCTTGTGCAGGGTGCTCACTTGTCGTCCTCCTGGGCCTGGGTGCTGCTCGCCGCGGTGCCGTTCACGAAGGCGTCGTAGGCGCCCTGCGTGAAGACCACGTCGTCGGAGGCCAGCACGTCGTAGGTGTTGAGCTGGTCGACGGCGACGATGTGCACCTGCTGCGCGTTGCGCAGCGAGAGCCAGGTCAGCGCGTCGGAGCGCTCGAGCACGACGAGGTAGCGGGCCCGGTCGCTCAGGGTGGAGAGCGAGGCGAGCGCGAGCTTGGTCGACGGCTTGTCGCCGGAGACCAGGCCGTCCACGACGTGGATGCGACCGTTGCGGGCCCGGTCCGAGAGGGCACCGCGCAGGGCGGCGGCCTTCATCTTCTTGGGGGTGCGCTGGTCGTAGTCACGCGGCTTGGGGCCGTGCACGATGCCACCACCGGCGAACTGGGGAGCGCGGGTCGAGCCCTGACGGGCGCGGCCGGTGCCCTTCTGCTTGTAGGGCTTGCGGCCACCACCGCGCACCTCCCCACGACGCTTGGTGCTGTGCGTGCCCTGGCGGGCCGCGGCCTGCTGGGCCACGACGACCTGGTGGATCAGCGGGACGTTGACCTCGACGCCGAAGATGTCGGCGGGGAAGTCAACCTTGACGGTCTTGACAGCCATGCTCAGGCCTCCTTGCCAGAGTCGACGGAGCTCTTGGCAGCCGAGCGGATGACCACGAGACCGCCGCGGGGGCCGGGAACGGCACCCTTGAGCAGGATCAGGCCCTTCTCGGCGTCGACGGCGTGGACCGTGACGTTCTGGGTCGTGACGGTGTCGTTACCCATGCGACCAGCCATGCGCGTGCCCTTGAAGACACGACCCGGCGTGGCGCAGGCACCGATGGAGCCCGGCTTGCGGTGGTTGCGGTGGGCACCGTGGGAGGCGCCGACACCGTGGAAGCCGTGACGCTTCATGACACCGGCGTAGCCCTTGCCCTTGCTGGTGCCGGTCACGTCGATCTCGTCGCCGGCCGCGAAGAGCTCGGGAGAGAGCTCCTGGCCGACGGAGTACGACGCGGCGTCGGAGGTGCGGATCTCCACGACGTGACGTCGCGGGGTCACCCCGGCCTTGCCGAAGTGACCGGCCTCGGGCTTGTTGACCTTGCGGGCCTCGATCTCGCCGAAGGAGACCTGGATGGCGTTGTAGCCGTCGGTCTCGGGCGAGCGGACCTGCGTCACGACGTTGGTCGCAGCAGCGATCACGGTCACGGGGACGACGATGTTGTTCTCGTCCCAGAGCTGGGTCATGCCGAGCTTGGTGCCCAGCAGTCCCTTGACATTGCGTTCAAAAGTTCCGGTCATCGTCGATACCTCAGAGCTTGATCTCGATGTCGACACCAGCAGGCAGGTCGAGGCGCATGAGCGAGTCGACCGTCTTCGGCGTGGGGTCGATGATGTCGATGAGGCGCTTGTGCGTGCGCATCTCGAAGTGCTCGCGCGAGTCCTTGTACTTGTGGGGCGAGCGGATGACGCAGAACACGTTCTTCTCGGTCGGCAGCGGCACCGGGCCGGCGACCTTCGCACCCGTGCGGGTGACGGTGTCCACGATCTTGCGCGCCGAGGTGTCGATCACCTCGTGGTCATAGGCCTTGAGCCTGATGCGGATCTTCTGTCCCGCCATAGGTCTCTCTCGTCCTTATCGATCTCGTACCCCCGCCAGGGAGGTACCGCGTTCGGTCCTGTTTCACGACGCGGCCTCGTCGGGTGAGGCCGTACCGCCTGTCTCTCCACCACCCCTCCGCCGACCCCCGCGGTCGGGCGTGTCGCTCATGTTCCGGGCGACACGAGACGCGAGTCTCGATGGTGTTGCGGGTGGCACCCGACCGGTTCGTCGGGCTCATCGCGTCCCCGCCAGATGACCGAGCCGGTGCGGCGCACGCAGAGCACTGAGGTCGATCCGGGAGATGCGATTCAGTGATCAATGTGGTGCCGCGTCCGCGCAGATGGTCTGGTGGGACCCGCTGGAGCAACCTGGATATCTTGGCAGAGATCCGCAGGTGCGCCAAATCGACCCGGTCCCGGCTCCGCGGGGCGTCCCGGGCGCCGTCTCAGGACACCGGTCCGCCCGCCACGAAGGCCGCGACCCGGGCGCCCACGCGCGTCGGCCGCCCCGACAGCGGCGCGGTGAGCAGCTCCCACCCGTGGCCCGATCCCCCGTCGACGAACGTGGCCCCGGAGACCCGCGCCAGGCCCCGGGCCTGCCGGAAGGCCGAGTCGCCGTCGCTGCGCGCCATCACCACCATCCCCGACGAGGGCAGGTCGTCGGCCACGGACGCGAGGTCGGTCTTCTCCCAGCGCGGGGGCCCGCTGACGTCGACCCACCCGTCGAGGGCGGCCCCGGCGGCCGCGGCGAGGACCGTGAGCGAGCCACCCATCGACGTACCGACCAGGACGACGCGGCGCGCCCCCAGCTCCTCGCGGGCGTGGCGGATCGCCGGGGCGACCTCGTTGAGCGGGTCGTCGTCGCCGGCGTCGCTGCACTCGGAGTCCCCGTAGCCGCAGGGGTCCAGGAGGATCGAGGTGACGCCGGCGTCCTCGGCGAGCGCCGTGGCGTAGCGCCCCCAGCCGCACATCCCGCTGATCTGGGGCAGCAGCACGGCCACCGTCCGCGCCCGCGCCGGACCGATGACGCCGGCCACGATCGTGCCGTCGGTGGCGCCCTCGAGCGTGAGGGCGGAGAGCTCGGCGCGCCCGGGGATGGCGCTGAGGCACGAGTCCCGCAGCGCCCGTGCCGGATCGGGCGACGCGGCGGTGTCGGGCTCCGCCGGCCCTCCCTCCTCCGCCGTGCAGGCGCCCAGGCCCGGCACGAGGAGGGCGGAGGCGAGCAGGGTCGCCACCGCGGCCGAGGGTCGGGTCGCGCGCATGGGCGGAGAGTACGCCGGACGTGCCGTGCGGCGACCTGACAGGATTGGCCCACTCACGAGACGGGGGTCCGATGACCGAGCAGTTCCCACCGCCCGGTTCCCCCGGGCCGCAGCCGCCACCGCCGGGCGGCGCGCAGGCGCCGTACCCGTCGTACGACCGGCCCTCGCACCCCCCGCGGGTCGGCGGTCCCCCACCCGGCATGCTCGGGGCCGCGCACAAGCCCGGCGCGGTGCCGCTGCGCCCGCTGACGCTCTCGGACATGTACGACGCGGCGTTCCGGATCATCCGCTTCAACCCCACCGCCACCGTCGGCTCGGCGGTCCTCGTCGCCGCGGTGGCGATGGCGATCCCGGTGATCGTCACGACCGTGCTCACCCTGGTCCTGGACCTCTCGCTGTCGGTCGACGACTCCGGTGAGCTGGGCGGCGACGTCTCCGCGGTGGCCGGCTCGTTCGGGTCCCTGGGTGCGGGATCGATGCTCCAGGGCATCGGGCTGATCCTCGTCGGCGGCATGATCGCCCACGTGGTGGCCGCCGCTGCGATCGGTCGACGCCTCACCCTCCGGCAGGCCTGGGTGGCCACGCGCGGAAAGCGCTGGCGACTCGTGGGGCTCACCGTCACCCTCGGGCTGGCGCTGGCGCTCGCCTTCGCGCTGTACGCCCTGAGCTGGGTGCCGGTCGTGCGCGCGTCGTCGAGCTGGCAGGAGCCCACGGTCTACGGGCTCGTCAGCATCCCGCTCTTCCTGGCCTTCATGGTGTGGTTCTGGGTGCGCGTCTACTACCTCCCGGTGCCGGCCCTGATGCTCGAGCCGGTCGGGGTGCTCGGCGCCATCCGGCGCGGCTTCCGCCTGACCCGGGGCGCGTTCTGGCGCACCTTCGGCATCGCGCTGCTCACGGTGATCATCGGGCAGACGGTCGGCACGGTGCTCGCCCTGCCCCTCAGCTTCGTCGCCCAGGGTGCCCTCCTGGGGGGCCTCCCCAGCGAGACGGGCGTGCTCGTCGTCGTCCTCAGCCAGGCCGTCGCCTCCGTGCTGACCGCCGCCTTCGTCGCCCCCTTCACCACGGCCGTGACCACCCTGCAGTACCTCGACCTGAGGATGCGCACGGAGGGCCACGACATCACCCTCATGCAGCAGGCCGGGATCCTCGGCGCGTGATCCCGCGGCTGCCGGTGGCGGAGCCGCCCCTCGTCCCGACGCCGGACGAGGGGCGCTCGCTGCTGCGCCGTGAGCTGCTGCGCCCCGACTACCGCGAGGACGACCTCCCCGGCCGCCTGCTCGAGGCCGTACGGCGCGCGATCCTGCGCACGATCGACGCCGCGTCGTCGGCCCCTCCCCTCACCACGTTCTTCGCCATGCTCGTGGGCCTGCTGCTGGTCCTGGCCATCCTCTGGCTGGTGACCCGCACCCGGGCCACCCGGGCGGTGCGCCAGCGCTCGGTGGTGGCGGTGCCGGACGGGACGGTCACCGCGGCACAGTGGCGCGCGCGAGCCGAGGCGGCGTACACCTCGGGGGACCACGGCACCGCCCTGGTCGACGGCTTCCGGGCCCTGGCGGTGCGTCAGGTCGAGCAGGGGATGCTGGACGACGCCCCCGGCGCCACCGCGCACGAGCTGGGGCTCGCCCTGCGGGCGCTGCACCCGGGACGCGAGGAGCAGGTGGACGAGGGCGCCCGGCTCTTCGACCTCGTGCTGTACGGCCACCGCGCAGCCACCGCGGAGCAGGCACGGTCGGTGCTGGCGCTCGACGACGAGCTGGCGGGCACCTCGTGAGGGCCTGGTGGGAGCGCCACCGGACGGCCGCGCTCATCGCCGCCGGCACCCTCGTCACCCTCGTGGTGGCCGTGCTGCTCGGCTCGGGCGCCCGCACGTCGGCTACGCACGACCCCGACAACCCCGGCGGCACGGGCGCCCGGGCGCTGGCCCGGGTGCTCGCCGACGAGGGCGTGGACGTCACGGTGGCCCGCTCGGCGGCCGAGCTCGAGGACACCACGGTCGACGCCGGCACGACGGTGCTCGTGACGTCGCCGGACAACCTCGGAGGCAGCACGGCCCGGCGGCTCCTCCGGCACGCCGGCTCCGCGACCGTGGTGGTCGCGGACCCCGGCCCGGGCGCGGTGAGCGCCCTGGGTGTGGAGGTGGACGGCACGCGCGGCGTCCCGGACTCCCCGCGGGGCGCCGGCTGCACCGACGGCGACCTCGAGGTCCTGCGCGGGCTGGCGGTCGACGTGGACCGGGTGACCGGCTGGCCCACCCCGGCCGGCTGCTTCGGGGGCCCCGACGGGTGGTGGCTGGCCGCCGCCGACGACGGGCTCCTGCTCCTCGGCGCCCCCGGCATCCTGGAGAACGACCAGGTCCTGCAGGCCGACAACGCGACGGTCGCGCTGCGCCTGCTCGGGCGCGGCGACCGCCTCGTCTGGTACGTCCCGGACCTGGCCGACCTGGGTGCCGACGACGGCGTGAGCCTGCGCAGCCTGCTGCCGCCGTGGCTGCTGCCGGCCGTGTGGCTGGCCGGGCTCGTCGTGGTGGCCGTGGTCTGGTGGCGCGGACGACGCCTGGGCCCGCTCGCGACCGAGCCCCTGCCCGTCACCGTCCGGGCGCTCGAGACCACCCGGGCCCGCGGGCGGCTCTACCGGGACGCGGGCGACCGCGCACATGCCTTACGGGCCCTGCGACAGCACTCCCGGGCCCTCGCGGCCACCCACCTCCGCCTGCCCGAGCAGGACACCGGCACCCTCGTGCGGGACGTGGCCCGGGCCACCGGCCGCCCCGCCCACGAGGTGGCCGCACTCCTGGACGACGCCACTCCCCCACCCCCCACCGACGACGAGCTCATCCGCCTGGCCACCTCGCTGGCCGCGCTCGACAGAGAGGTACGTGCCACATGACCGCAGGACCCATCGGGGCCGAGGAGGCCCGCGACCGGCTCGCCGCCGTACGCAGCGAGGTCGCCAAGGCGGTCGTCGGCCAGGATGCGGCCGTGTCCGGGCTCCTCGTCGCGCTGCTGTGTGGCGGGCACGTGCTGCTGGAGGGCGTGCCCGGGGTGGCCAAGACGCTGCTCGTGCGCACCCTGGCGCAGGCGCTGGACGTCGGGACCACGCGGGTGCAGTTCACCCCCGACCTGATGCCGGGCGACATCACCGGGTCGATGGTCATCGAGGGACGCGCCGGGGAGCTCTCCTTCCGCCAGGGCCCCCTCTTCACCCACCTGCTGCTGGCCGACGAGATCAACCGGACGCCCCCCAAGACGCAGTCCGCCCTGCTGGAGGCCATGGAGGAGGGACAGGTCTCGGTGGACGGGGTGTCGCGGCCGCTGCCGTCGCCCTTCCTCGTCGCCGCCACCCAGAACCCGGTCGAGTACGAGGGCACCTACCCGCTCCCCGAGGCCCAGCTGGACCGGTTCCTGCTCAAGCTGGTGCTGCCCGTCCCCGAGCGGGAGGCGGAGCTGGAGATCCTGCGGCGCCACGCCGCCGGCTTCGACCCCCGCGACATCGCCGCCGCCGGCGTCACCGCGGTCGCCGGCCCGGCGGACATCGCCGCCGGCCAGGCCGCGGTCCGCCAGGTCCAGGTCTCACCGGAGGTCACCGGCTACGTCGTGGACATCGCCCGGGCCACCCGCGAGTCGCCCTCGCTCTCGCTGGGGGTGTCGCCGCGCGGGGCCACCGCCCTGCTCCGGGCCGCGCGGGCCTGGGCGTGGCTGACGGGTCGGGACTTCGTGACCCCCGACGACGTGAAGGCGCTGGCCCACTCCACGCTCGCGCACCGCCTCGGCCTGCGGCCCGAGGCCGAGCTGGAGGGCGTCGACGTCAGCGCCGTGCTGGCCTCCGCGCTCGGCTCCGTCCCGGTGCCCCGCTGACGCCCGCACGATGACCATCACCGGGCGCGTCCCCCTCCTGCTGCTCGTCGGGCTCCTGCCCGTCGTGCTGCGACCGACGATGGGCACGGTGTGGACGTGGCTGCTGCTGGTCGCACTGGTCACGGGCGTCGACCGGCTGCTCGCCCCGCGTCCCACGGCGCTCGCGATCACCCGTCGACCCGCGGGCACCGTGCGCACGGGGACCCCCGCGTCCTCCCACCTCACCGTCACCACCACGTCCGGGCGCAGCATCCGCGGGTGGGTCCGCGACGCGTGGCAGCCGAGCGCCGGCGCGACCGACAACCGGCACCGCGTCCTGCTGCGGCCCGGGCGCGCACGGTGCTGACCACCCCCCTGCTGCCCCGGCGACGGGGCGACCTGCGCGCGCTGGGCGTGACCGTGCGGCTGCCCGGACCCCTCGGACTGGCCTGCCGCCAGGCCACCCTGGACGTCCCCGGCACCCTCCGGTCGCTGCCGGCCTTCGACTCACGCAAGCACCTGCCCTCGCGGCTGGCCCGGCTGCGCGAGCTCGACGGCCGGGCCGCGGTCCGCGTCCGCGGCCAGGGCACCGAGTTCGACTCGCTGCGCGAGTACGTCCGGGGCGACGACGTCCGCTCCATCGACTGGCGGGCCAGCGCCCGCAGTCCTGCCGTCGTCGTCCGCACCTGGCAGCCCGAGCGGGACCGTCGTGTGGTGCTGGTGCTGGACACCTCCCGGGTCTCCGCCGGACGGATCGGGGACGTGCCGCGCCTCGACTCCGCGATGGACGCCGCGCTGCTGCTGGCCGCCCTCGCGGCCCGGGCGGGCGACCGGGTCGACTTCCTCGCCGGCGACCGCACCGTGCGGGCGCGGGTCCGCGCCGCCGGCGCCCGCGACATCGCGGCCGGCCTCCAGGAGGCGATGGCCGACCTCGAGCCGGTGATCGCCGAGGCCGACTGGTCGGCGCTGGCCGGCGAGGTGGCCCGTCTGGGCCGCCAGCGCGCCCTCGTGGTGCTGCTGACGCCTCTCGAGCCGGCCGCGGTCTACGAGGGGCTGCTGCCCGTGCTGCCGACCCTGGTGCGGCACCACCGGGTCGTGGTGGCGTCGGTCAAGGACCCCGCGCTCGGGGACCTCGTGGGTGCCCGCGGGTCGCTCGACGAGGTGTACGCCGCCGCAGCGGCCTCGCAGGTCCTCCACGAGCGCGAGCGCGCCGCCCGGGTCCTGGGGACCCTGGGCGTCGACGTGCTCGACGCGGACGCCGAGCGGCTGCCGCCGGCCCTGGCCGACCACTACCTCGGCCTCAAGGCCCGAGGCCTGCTCTGAGGAGTCGCCCCGCTCAGGCCTGGGTGGCCACCCGGTCCTCGAGCAGCGCGGCGCCGACGTCGCCGCTGTGGCCGCGGAGCACGGCGTTGCGGCCCAGCACGAACACGTAGCCGAAGAAGGCGAGCTCGGCGAGGATCCCGATGCCCACCCGCGCCCACGTCGGCAGCGGCGACGGCGTCACGAAGCCCTCGATGACCCCGCTCACCGCGAGCACCACGACGAGGCCGAGGGCGACCGTCCCGGCGGTGCGACCCTCCCGGGCCACCGACTGGGCGCGCGAGAGCCGGCCCGGCTCGATCCAGGACCAGAAGAGACGCAGGCCCACTCCCCCGGCGACGAAGACGGCCGTGAGCTCGAGGAGCCCGTGCGGCAGGATCAACCCCCAGAAGTGCCCGGCGTGGTCGTGGCGGGTCATGATCGAGCCGATGATGGCCAGGTTGGCGATGTTCTGGAAGAGCAGCCAGACCACCGGGGCCCCGAGGATGCCGAACGCGATGCACAGCGCCGTCACCCACGCGTTGTTGATCCACACCTGGGCGGCGAAGTGCGAGGCGGCGTACTCGCTGTAGTAGCCCTCGAAGTCGTTGCGGACCAGCCGGTCCACCTCGGCCGGGGTGAGCAGGGACTGCTCGACCCCGGGGTTGCCGAGCAGCCACCACATCATCACGCCGGTGACGACGACGTTGGCGGCGAGCGTGCCCAGCCACCACCAGCGCAGGCGGTAGAGCGCGGCCGGGAAGCGCACGACGAAGAAGTCGCGCACCCCGCTCCACGTGGTGGCGCGGGTGCCGACGGTGCGATGGCGCGCCCGGGCCAGCAGGGACGACAGGTGCGCGATGAGGCCGGCGTCGGGCGCGGACGTGCGCACCACGGACAGGTGGGTGGCGACCCGCTGGTAGAGCTCGACCAGCTCGTCGCTCTCCGCGCCGGTGAGCCGGCGACGTCCGGCCAGCTCGTCGAGCCGACGCCAGTCGGCCGAGTGCGTCAGCACGTAGGCGTCGAGGTCCACGGCGCCACCCTATGCTGGCCGCGATGTCCGATCCGAGCTTCGCCAGCCTGACCGCCGACGACCACGTCACCGGCGAGGCCGTCGCGCTCGACCTGCCCCCGGCCGGCCTCGGCACCCGGATGGCCTCCGGCCTCGTCGACGTGCTCGTGACCGTCCTGGTGCTGGTGGCCACCACCTTCGCCTTCGGCATCGCCACCCTGCAGTCCGACGCGGCGCTGGCCCACGTGGCCTACATCGGCACCCTGATCGCGGTCTTCCTCGTGCTGCCGACCGCGATGGAGACGCTCACCGGTGGCCGGTCGCTGGGCAAGCTGGCGATGGGCCTGCGCACGGTGCGCGACGACGCCGGCCCCATCTCCGCCCAGCACGCGTTCGTGCGGGCGCTCATCGGCTTCGTCGAGATCTACCTGTTCCTCGGGGCGCCCGCCTTCTTCTCCGCCATGCTCTCGACGCGGGGCAAGCGTCTGGGCGACTACGCCGCGGGCACGTACGTCGTCCGCAGCCGGGTCAGCCTGCAGCTGGCCCCGCCGGCCACGATGCCGCCGGCGCTGACGGCGTGGGCCCGCACCGCCGACATCGCAGCCCTGCCGACGGGGCTGGCCCTGGCCGTGCGCCAGTACCTCGGCCGCCACGCCACCCTCGACCCGCGGCACCGCGACGAGCTCGGGCAGCGACTGGCCGGGCAGGTCGCGGCGTACGTCGCCCCGCCCCCGCCCCCGGGCACCCCGCCGCACGACTACCTCGCGGCCGTCATCTCCTCGCGCCGCGAGCGGGACCTGGTGCGGCTGCGGCGCGACGCGGCGCTGCGCGCACGACTGACCGCACGTCGGTGACACGTGCGGGGCCCCGGCGTACCGTGGCAGGCATGGTGATCGGCCTGCTGGCCGTCGTCGGGTGCACGGCGATGCTCGGCCTGGTGGTGGGAGTGGCGCTGCACGCCGCCGCGCTGGGACGCTGGGTGCAGCGACACCGCCGGCAGCCACCGCGACCGGCCGGCCGGCCCCTCGAGCGGGTCGTCGCCGACCTGCACCGGATCCGCGCCGAGGTGCTCGCCCCGGCCCCGGGCACCAGCAAGGTCCGGCGCGACGCGACCCTCGCGGCGTACGACGACGTGCTCGCCGACGCGTGCCGGACGCTGGGCCTGCCGGACCGCCTGACCGCCGTGCCGGCCGGCACCGAGCGCGAGGCCGAGCGGATGCACACCGAGTGGGCGCTCGAGCAGGCCGGTGTCCCGGTCTCCTCGCCGGGCTGAGGCCGCCGGGGGGTCAGGTGCGGGTGTAGGTCAGGTCGGCGATGTCGCGGTGCTTGTCGAGGCCCTTGCGCTCGAAGCGGGTCACCGGGCGGTCCGCCCAGCGCTGGACCCGGCCGCCGCTCAGCAGTGGCTCCGCGTCGAGGACCTCGACCATCTGCTCCGCGTAGTCGGCCCAGTCGGTGGCGAGCCGCCAGCGGGCGCCCGGCGCGAGCCGGCTGGCCACGAGGGCGGCGTTGGACGCGGTGACGAAGCGCCGCTTGTGGTGCTTGGTCTTGTGCCACGGGTCGGGGAAGAAGGTCCACAGCTCGCCGATGCTCCCCGGGCCGAGCAGGTGCTCGAGCGACCAGACGGCGTCGACGCCGCAGAACCGGACGTTGTCGGCCCCCGCCTCCGCCACCCGCCACAGGCTGTCGGCGATACCGGGTCGCCACACCTCGAAGGCGAGCACGTTGACGTCGGGACGTCCCGCGGCCAGCACGGCCGTGGCCTCGCCGACGCCGGAGCCGATCTCGACGACCAGGGGTGCGTCGCGGTCGGGCCACCACGACCCCAGGTCGAAGTCCGGGCGGTCGACGGCCTCGTCGGGGATCACCCAGTCGGCCTGGTGCGCGGCCCACCCCTCGGCCTGGCGCGGGGTGAAGCGGCTCCCGCGACGCGAGTAGGTGAGCACCTCGCGCATCCGCCGACCGTCGTCGGTGAGCTTGTGGTGGGGACGGGCGGGGCGCTCGGGCTCCCGGGGCGACTCGGACACGACCTCATTGTCCCAGCCTCCCGTCGCCGGCTCGGACCGGGCATGCGTCTCGGACCGGCCATGCGTGTCGGACGTGCGGAAGGTACGGCGTACGCCGCCCGCACCGCGTCCCTCCGGGGTCGGCGCTCACGTCGGCACGTCCGACGCGCCGTCGCCGCGGCCCGCGGACGCAACGAGGCCCCACTCCCGCAGGAGTGGGGCCTCGCTGGTGAAGCGGTGGGATCAGATCACTTGGTGATCTTGACGACCCGGCCGGCGCCGACGGTGCGGCCACCCTCACGGATCGCGAACCGCAGGCCCTCGTCCATGGCGATGGGCTGGATGAGCTCGACCGACATCTCGGTGTTGTCACCCGGCATGACCATCTCGGTGCCCTCGGGGAGGGTCACGACGCCGGTCACGTCCGTCGTACGGAAGTAGAACTGCGGGCGGTAGTTGTTGAAGAACGGCGTGTGACGGCCGCCCTCGTCCTTGCTCAGGATGTAGACCGAGGCCTCGAAGTTCGTGTGAGGCGTCGTCGTGCCCGGCTTGATGACGACCATGCCGCGCTCGATGTCCTCGCGCTTGGTGCCACGCAGGAGGAGACCGACGTTCTCGCCGGCCTGGCCCTCGTCGAGCAGCTTGCGGAACATCTCGACGCCGGTGACCGTCGACTTCTGCGAGGTCTCGCGGATGCCGATGATCTCGACCTCCTCGTTGACCTTGACGATGCCGCGCTCGATGCGACCGGTGATGACGGTGCCGCGACCGGTGATCGTGAAGACGTCCTCGACGGGCATGAGGAACGGCTTGTCGGTCTCGCGCTCGGGGGTCGGGATGGACTCGTCCACCGCGTTCATGAGCTCGAGGATCGAGTCGCCCCACTTCTCGTCACCCTGGAGGGCCGGGAAGGCGGCAACGCGGACCACGGGGATGTCGTCGCCCGGGAACTCGTACTCGGAGAGGAGCTCGCGCACCTCCATCTCGACGAGCTCGATGAGCTCCTCGTCGTCGACCATGTCGCACTTGTTGAGCGCCACGACCAGGGCGGGGACGCCGACCTGGCGGGCGAGCAGCACGTGCTCACGCGTCTGCGGCATGGGGCCGTCGGTGGCGGCGACCACGAGGATCGCGCCGTCCATCTGAGCGGCACCGGTGATCATGTTCTTGATGTAGTCCGCGTGACCCGGGCAGTCGACGTGCGCGTAGTGGCGCGCCTCGGTCTGGTACTCGACGTGCGCGATCGAGATCGTGATGCCGCGCTGACGCTCCTCGGGAGCCTTGTCGATCTGGTCGAAGGCCGAGGCCTCGTTCAGGTTCGGGTACTTGTCGTGCAACACCTTGGTGATCGCCGCGGTCAGCGTCGTCTTGCCGTGGTCGATGTGACCGATCGTGCCGATGTTGACGTGCGGCTTGGTCCGCTCGAACTTCGCCTTAGCCACTGGGGCTCCTCCTGGTTGGGTTTGTGCTTGAACTCGTGGGTGTGGAACGGGGTGGTGCGGGGGCCGAGGGCCCGGGGCGACTACTCGCCGCGGACCTTCTTGACGATCTCCTCGGCGATGTTCGAGGGAACCTCGGCGTACGAGTCGAACTCCATCGAGTACGACGCCTGGCCGGAGGTCTTGGACCTCAGGTCGCCAACGTACCCGAACATCTCGGACAGGGGCACAAGGGCGTTGACCACCATGTCCCCGTGACGCTCCTCCTGGGCCTGGATCTGCCCACGGCGGGAGTTGATGTCGCCGATCACGGTGCCGAGGAAGCCCTCCGGCGTGGTGACCTCGACGGCGAACATCGGCTCGAGCAGGACCGGCTTGGCCCGACGCGCAGCCTCCTTGAACGCCTGGTTGCCGGCGATCTTGAAGGCCAGCTCCGAGGAGTCGACGTCGTGGTAGGCGCCGTCCTGCAGCGTGAACTTCACGTCGACCATCGGGTAGCCGGCGAGGACGCCGAACTCCATGGCGTCCTGGCCACCCTGGTCGACCGAGGGGATGTACTCCTTGGGAACGCGACCACCGGAGACGGAGTTGACGAACTCGTAGCCCGCGCCGGTGCCGGTCTCCGGGTCGATGTTCGGCTCGAGGTCGATGACGACCTTGGCGAACTGACCGGAGCCACCCGTCTGCTTCTTGTGGGTGTAGGAGTGCTTCTCGACCTTGTTGCGGATCGTCTCGCGGTAGGCCACCTGCGGCTTGCCGACGGTCGCCTCGACGCGGAACTCGCGCTTCATCCGGTCGACGAGGATCTCGAGGTGGAGCTCGCCCATGCCGGCGATGATCGTCTGACCCGTCTCCTCGTCGGCCTTGACCGTGAAGGTGGGGTCCTCGTCGGAGAGACGCTGGATCGCGGTGCCCAGCTTCTCCTGGTCGCTCTTGGTCTTCGGCTCGATGGCGACCTCGATCACCGGGGCCGGGAACGTCATCGACTCGAGCACGACCTGGTGCTGCGGGTCGGAGAGCGTGTGACCGGTCTTGGTGTCCTTGAGGCCCATGACGGCCACGATCTGGCCGGCGCCGACCGACGCGATCTCCTCACGCTTGTTGGCGTGCATCTGGTAGACCTTGCCGATCCGCTCCTTGCGACCGTTGACCGAGTTGATCACGGACGCGCCGGCCTCGAGCTTGCCGGAGTAGACGCGGACGTAGATCAGCTTGCCGAGGTGCGGGTCGGAGGCGATCTTGTAGGCGAGGCCGGAGAAGGGCTCCTCGTCGGACGGCTGGCGGACGATGACCTCGTCCTCGTCCTTGGGCGAGTGGCCCTGGATGCCGTCGATGTCGAGCGGCGAGGGCAGGAACTTCACGACGGCGTCGAGCAGGGGCTGCACGCCCTTGTTCTTGAACGCGGTGCCGCACAGGACCGGGTTGAGCTTGTCGGCGAGGGTCGCGCGACGGATGGCCGCCTCGAGCTCCTCGACGGTGAAGCTCTCGTCGCCCTCGAGGTACTTCTCCATGACCTCGTCGTCGGCCTCGGCCAGCGTCTCGATGAGCTTCTCGCGGTACTCCGCGGCCTGCTCGGCGAGCTCGGCCGGGATCTCCTCGACCTCGTAGTCCTCACCCATCGTGGTCTCGCCGCGCCAGGTCAGGGCACGCATGCCGACCAGGTCGACGACACCGAGGAAGTCGGACTCGGCACCGATCGGGAGCTGGAGGACCAGCGGGGTGGAGTTGAGGCGCTCGACCATCATGTCGACGCAGCGGAAGAAGTCCGCGCCCGTGCGGTCGAGCTTGTTGACGAAGCACATGCGGGGGACCGAGTACTTGTTGGCCTGGCGCCACACCGTCATCGTCTGCGGCTCGACACCGGCGACACCGTCGAACACCGCGACCGCGCCGTCGAGGACGCGCAGCGAGCGCTCGACCTCGGCCGTGAAGTCCACGTGGCCGGGGGTGTCGATGATGTTGATCTGGTGGTCCTTCCACCAGCAGGTGGTCGCAGCGGAGGTGATCGTGATGCCACGCTCCTGCTCCTGCTCCATCCAGTCCATCGTGGCTGCGCCGTCGTGGACCTCACCGATCTTGTAGGAGATACCGGTGTAGAAGAGGATGCGCTCGGTCGTGGTGGTCTTGCCGGCGTCGATGTGCGCCATGATGCCGATGTTGCGGACCTTGTTGAGGTCGGTGGTGATGTCGACAGCCACTGTTGGGTCTCAGTCCCTCGAAGAAAGTTGGTGGGCGGTGGGCGGCGGGGCCCGTCGCGGTGGCGACGAGCCCCACCGGCGTCACCAGCGGTAGTGAGCGAAGGCCTTGTTGGACTCGGCCATCTTGTGGGTGTCCTCACGCTTCTTCACAGCGGCACCGAGGCCGTTGGACGCGTCGAGGATCTCGTTCATCAGTCGCTCGGACATGGTCTTCTCGCGACGGTCGGCGGCGTAGCCCACGAGCCAGCGCAGGGCCAGCGTCGTGCTGCGGTTGGGCTTGACCTCGATCGGGACCTGGTAGGTCGCACCACCGACGCGGCGGGACTTGACCTCGATGGCCGGCTTGACGTTGTCGAGCGCGCGCTTGAGCGTGACGACCGGGTCGGTGCCGGTCTTCTCGCGGCAGCCCTCGAGCGCCGTGTAGACGATGCGCTGCGCAACCTGCTTCTTGCCGTCCTGCAGGACCTTGGAGACCAGCTGCGTGACGATCTGCGAGCCGTAGACCGGGTCGACGACGAGGGGGCGCTTGGGAGCGGGACCCTTGCGAGGCATTACTTCTCCTTCTTCGCGCCGTAGCGGCTGCGGGCCTGCTTGCGGTTCTTGACACCCTGGGTGTCGAGCGTGCCGCGGATGATCTTGTAGCGGACACCGGGAAGGTCCTTCACACGGCCGCCGCGCACGAGCACGATCGAGTGCTCCTGCAGGTTGTGACCGACACCCGGGATGTAGGCGGTGACCTCGACGCCACTGGACAGGCGCACGCGGGCGACCTTGCGCAGGGCGGAGTTCGGCTTCTTGGGGGTGGTGGTGTAGACCCGGGTGCAGACGCCGCGGCGCTGCGGGGATCCCTTCAGGGCAGGCGTCTTGGACTTCGACACCTTGTCCTGACGGCCCTTGCGGACCAGCTGATTGATGGTGGGCACCGAGTGGTTCCCTTTCTTGGTGTATCTCTCGCAACGGCGACCTGCCGAGGCGGTGATGGTCGGGAACTGCCGCTCAGGAGCGGTGGTGCCCGGCGCACGACGTGCTGTGCGCTGTCGTGGATGGGCCCCCGACCCGTCCGGTTCTGGACAGGCCTGAGGGCAGGCCAAACACGAGGAGTCAATCTACCGGCCGCCCCGAGGAGGGTCAAAACGCCACAGGTGGCTCCGCCGGCCCCTCAGCCGGCCGCTCGACCGGCCGCCGGCTCGCCCAGGGCCAGCCCCCGGCGCGGGATCACCGAGACGCCACGGGCCCGCGCGAAGACCAGGGTCGCGAGGCCGACGCCGGCGATGGTCAGCAGCCCGCCCAGCACCAGGGTCCACCGGGCACCGAAGGTCTCCCCGATCCAGCCGATGACCGGCGCGCCCGCCGGCGTGCCCCCCATGAAGATCATCATGTAGAGCGCCATCACCCGCCCGCGCATCCCCGGCTCGGTGTGGAGCTGCATGTAGGCGTTGGCGCTGGTGATGAGGGTGAGCGCACTGAGGCCGATCAGCGGGGTGACCAGGGCGTAGGTGAGGTACGACGGCATCAGCCCGGCGATGGTGACCACGGTGCCGAACACCAGGCCCGCACCGATCACCAACCGGTGGCGCACCCGGGTGCGACCGGCCGCCACCAGGGCGCCGGTCAGCGAGCCGACCGCGAGGAAGGTGCCCAGCAGGCCGTACTCCGTGGGGCCCTTGCCGAAGACCTCGGTGGCCATCAGCGCCGACGTCATCTGGAAGTTGAGGCCGAAGGTCCCGGCACTGAAGACGATGGCCAGGATCAGCAGCAGGTCGGGTCGGGCGCGGACGTAGGCGACGCCCTCGCGGATCGCGCCGGGACCGCGGTTGCCCGGCACCGGGGTGTCCAACGTGGTGGCGTCCATGCCCCGCAGGGCCAGCACCGGGGCGACGTACGAGACGGCGTTGATGAGGATCACCCAGCCGGTCGCGACCACTCCCCCGCCGAAGGCCGCGATCAGCATGCCGGCGACGGCCGGGCCGACGAGTCGGGCGGCGTTGAAGCTCGCGGAGTTGAGGCCCACCGCGTTGGTGAGGTCGTCGGGCTCGACGATCTCGGAGACGAAGGACTGGCGGGCGGGTGCGTCGAAGGCGGAGGCGGTGCCCAGCACGAAGGCCAGGATGTAGACGTGCCAGATCTGGGCGGTCCCGGTGACGGCGAGCAGGCCGAGGACGGCGGCGGGCAGCGCCATGCCGAGGTTGGTCAGCTGCAGGAGCCGCAGCTTGGACATCCGGTCGGCGACCAGCCCCGCGAAGGGCGCGATGAGCAGGAACGGCAGGAACTGCAGCCCCGTGGTGATGCCGAGGGCGGCACCGCTGTTGGCGGTCAGCTGCAGGACCAGCCAGTCCTGGGCGACGCGCTGCATCCAGGTGCCGGTGTTGGAGACGACACCGCCGGCGGCGTACAGGCGGTAGTTGGGGTTGGCGAGCGAACGGAATCGGGGACTCGTGGTGACTCCTTCGGGTCAGTCGGCCTGTGAGAGGCGGTCGAGGAGGGGGGCGGCGCGGCGCAGGACGTCGCGCTCGTCGGGGGTCAGGTGGGTGAGACGGACGGCCAGCCACGCGTCACGGCGCCGGCGGTCGGTCAGCACGACGGCGCGGCCGCGCTCGGTGAGCGACACGATGACCACGCGGCCGTCGGTCTCGTGCCGGCGGCGTACGACGAGTCCCTCGGTCTCGAGGCACGTCACGGTGCGGGTCATGGAGGGGGGCTGCACGTGCTCGAGCCGGGCCAGCTCGCCCACGGTCTGGTCGTCGCGACGGAACAGCAGCCCCAGCACGGCCATCTGGCCGAGGCTCAGGTCGTTGTCGGGGTGTCGCTCGCTGGCCAGGCGTCGCCGCAGGCGCATCACGCCGAGGCGGAGCTCGGCGGCGAGCCCCGCGTCGGTGCGGGCAACGGCTTCAGTGGTCGGCATGTCGTCAGCCCAACTCATTACCTCTGCTAACTATTCCTCCGCCGGAGGGGGACCACGCCAGCGCGGTCCCCCTCCTCAGCAGGCTCGACTCAGGAGAGCCAGCCGTTGATCGGGGTGTAGGCGAAGTAGACGACGAACAGGGCCGCCACCACCCACATGAGGGGGTGCACCTCCCGCACCTTGCCCACGACGACCTTGATCAGGACGAAGGCCACGAAGCCCGCGCCGATGCCGACGCTGATCGAGTAGGTGAACGGCATCAGCACCACGGTCAGGAAGGCCGGTATCGCCAGCTCGACGTCGCGCCAGTCGATCTCGGTGACCTGCTGCATCATCAGGAACCCGACCAGCACCAGGGCCGGGACCGCCGCCTCGGAGGGGATGGCGGAGACCAGGGGCGTGAAGAACGTCGCCAGCAGGAAGAGCGCCCCGGTGACGACCGAGGCGAGGCCGGTGCGTGCCCCCTCCCCCACGCCCGAGGCGGACTCGATGTAGGAGGTGTTCGAGGAGACGCCCGCCGCACCGCCGGCGATGGCGGCCACCGAGTCGACGACCAGGATGCGCTGCGCGTGCGGCGGCGTGCCCTCCTCGTCGTTGAGACCGGCCTCGGCGCCGATCGCGGTCATGGTGCCCATGGTGTCGAAGAAGTCCGCGAGCAGCAGCGAGAAGACCAGGAGCAGCGCCGCGAGGAAACCGGTGCCGGCGCTGCTGAACGCGCCGAAGAGGTCGACCTCGCCGAGGGTGTCGAACGACGGCAGGCCCACCACGTCGCCGCTCAGCGTCGGGACGCTCAGCGACCAGCCGCCGGGGTTGTCGGCGGACGCGGGCCCGATGTCGGCGACGGCCTCCACCACGACCGCGACGACGGTGGTCACGAGGATGGAGATGAGGATCGCGCCGCGGACCTGACGCACCCACAGCCCGACCATCAGGGCCAGGCCCAGGCAGAAGACGAGCACCGGCCAACCCACGAGGTGGCCGTCGGCCCCGAGCTGCACCGGCACCGTGGTCTGGAACGCGTCGGGGATGCGGGTGATGAAGCGGGCGTCCACGAAGCCGATCAGGGCGATGAAGAGACCGATCCCGACCGAGATCGCGACCTTGAGCTGCTGCGGCACCGCGTGGAAGACGGCCTTGCGGAAGCCGGTGAGCACCAGCACGAGGATGACGATGCCCTCGAGGACCACCAGGCCCATCGCGTCGCCCCACGTGGACTGCCGGGCGATGGAGTTGGCGACGAAGGCGTTGAGCCCCAGCCCCGTCGCCAGCGCGAGCGGGAAGTTCGCGACGCCGCCCATCAGGATCGTCAGCAGGCCCGCGACCAGCGCGGTGCCCGCGGCGATCGCCGGGATGCCGCTGCCGGGCTCGGCGCCGCCGCCCAGGAACGCTCCGGTCGAGTCCGGCACGAAGCCGAGGATCAGCGGGTTGAGCACGATGATGTAGGCCATCGTGAGGAACGTGACGAGGCCGCCACGCACCTCCTGGGGGACCGTGGATCCGCGCTCGCTGATCTTGAAGTAGCCGTCGAGGCCCGAGGTCCGGGGGGACCGCTGCACGGTCCGGGTCTTGTCAGTCACGGGCGGAATTGTGGCAGAGGTGGCGTTGCGGCGGTGTTTCGGCGCCCGGGGGGAGCGACTAGCGTGGCGGCGTGGACTTCAGGGACGAGCAGCCGACGCAGCACGAGATCGGCAACCGCACCTACATCGTGGCCGACGTGGAGCCCCTCGACGTCGACGGCGTCCGCACCGTCGAGGTCGGCGTCGCGCTCTGGCTGCTCGCCTTCATCGGTCTCCTCCCCTTCTACGGCACCCTCGCCGACACCGGTCGCACGTGGTGGCTGTGGACCTGCCTGGCGGGCTTCGGCCTCGGCCTGTGCGGGCTCGAGTACGTCCGTCGCCGCCGCAGGGCCCGCTCCACGCAGGCCCCCGCGTGACGCAGCCCCGCACCCGGTGGGAGCTGGCCGGCGAGGGCAACCGGGGGTACGCCGAGAAGTTCGCCCAGCTCGTCGCCGACGGGGAGGACGTCGAGGGCGAGGCCCGGCTCGCCGACTCCCTGGTCGGTCGCGGCTCACGGATCCTCGACGTCGGGTCCGGCATGGGACGGGTCGCCGCGGCCCTGGTCGCACGCGGCCACGACGTGGTGGCGGTCGAGCCGGACCCCGCCCTCGTCGCCCAGTCGCGCGCCACCTACCCCGGCCTCGCGGTGCAGCACGCCGACATCCTGGACGCCTCGCTCGACGGCGGCTTCGACCTGGCCGTCGCCGTCGGCAACGTGATGGTGTTCGTGGCCGAGGAGACCGAACGGGCCGTCCTGGCGCGACTGCGGTCCCTGCTGGCCCCGGGCGGTCGCGTGCTCGTCGGGTTCCACCCCGTCGACGGTCCCGCCACCGCGCGGACCTACCCGCACGAGGAGTTCGCCGCGGACGCCGCCGCGAGCGGGCTGCGCGTCGACGCGTGCTTCGGCTCCTACGAGCTGCACCCGCCGTCGCCCGGGTACGCCGTGTGGGTGCTGTCGCGCGACGACGCCCCGGCGACCACGACGTCGTACGGGCACCCGCTGCGCTGAGCGCAGACCCTCAGAGGGAGTCGAACCCGTCGTCGGTGAGAGTGTCGAAGACGTGGTCGGGCACCGGGATCGGCTGCTGCTTGCGGGCCAGCTTGACCTCGGAGTGGGCGCCGCAGCCGTGGTCGACCGACACGATGCGACCGTCGTCGTTGGCGTTGCCGTTGCCGCACACGCCGAACGTGCCGGCCAGGTGACCGGCGAGGCGCACCATGAAGCCGCACGACCAGCAGGAGTCCGGGGCGCTCTTGGCGATCGCGGACTCGGGCCCGCCGTCGCCGGCGTACCAGCGCTCGGCGGCCATGTCGAGGCCCTCCGGGGAGAGCGTGCGGAGCCGGCCGAGGCCGAGGTCCTGGGCGACCTGGCGGACCTGGGCCTTCGCGTCCGCGTCCAGGGGGTCGTCGCCGAAGGAGTAGGTCGGGACGAGCCGGGGATCCTCGTCCGCCACCGGAAGCAGGTCGCCGGGCGAGAGGTCGCCGGGCTGGAGCCGCTCGGTGTAGGGGACCCACGGCGGGGCGACGATGGCCTCGGCGCCGGGGATGAGGACGACCTCGTTGACGGTCGCGTCGGCGCTGTCGGCGGACCGGGTCAGGGTCACCGACCAGCGCCACCCGCCGTACCCGGCGCGCGTGCAGGCGAAGAGGTGGCTGGCGACGAGCTCGCCCTCGGCCTCGCAGCCGAGGTGCTCCCCCACGTCCGTGGCGTCCCCGAGCTCGAGGACGACGGCGCGTGCCAGGTCGGCGGCCGCGGCCAGGGTGGCGTCGGGCGAGGTCTCGGCGAGGGCGATCACCGCCGCATCATGACAAACGACCGTGGCTCCTGTCTCCTCGACCTGCTCAGCTGGTGCCTGCTGCACCACCGGGGACCGTCCACACGGCAGGATTGACCCCATGAGCACCGACCCCCCGCCCCGACCCGACGGGACCGAGCGCTCGCGCCTCGCCGGCGCCGGCCGCGGGATGCGGGCCGCCGGCCGCGGGGTCGGCCGGGGGGTCACCGGGGCCGGGCGGGCCACGGGACGGGCCAGCCGTTTCACGATGCAGCAGGCGCGCCGAGCCACCCGGGCCGAGGGGGCCGGCGACTCCGGCCTCTCACGCCTCATCGAGCTGCACGCCGTCAACGCGGCGGGCGACGCGGCGGTGGCGATCTCCCTGGCCGGCACCCTGTTCTTCGCGGTGCCGACCGGCGAGGCCCGGGGTCAGGTCGCGCTCTTCCTCGGCCTCACGATGCTGCCCTTCGCCATCGTCGCCCCGCTGATCGGCCCCTTCCTCGACCGCTTCAGCCACGGCCGCCGGTGGGCCGTCGGAGCGACGATGGCCGTGCGCGCCTTCCTGTGCTGGGCGCTGGCCACGGCCGTGGCCACCGACTCCGACTGGCTGTTCCCGGCCGCGCTGGGCGTGCTCGTCGCGTCCAAGGCGTACGGCGTGACGCGGGCCGCGGCGGTCCCCCGCCTGCTCCCCCCGACCCTCACCCTCGTCAAGGCCAACGCCCGGGTGTCGCTCGCCGGCGTGGTCGGCGCGGCGCTCTCGGCACCCGTCGCGGTGCTCGCCTCGACGGCCGGGTCGGAGTGGTCGCTGCGCTACGCCTTCGTGCTCTTCGTGGTGGCCACGATCTGGGCGATCCGGCTCCCCGAGCGGGTCGACTCCAGCGTCGGTGAGGAGCAGCTCGTCCTGATGCCGGGTCCCAGCGCCGGTCCGCGCTCGACGGCGCGACCCCGGATGCCCAGCGCGGTGGCCTTCGCCCTCAAGGCCAACTGCGGGCCCCGTTGGCTGACCGGCTTCCTGACGATGTTCATGGCGTTCCTGCTGCGCGACCACCCGATCGGCGACTACCGGCCCGAGGTGCTGCTCGGGCTGGTGATCGGCGCCGCCGGCCTCGGCAACACGCTGGGCATCGCGCTGGGCTCCCTGCTGCGGCGCATCGACCCCGCGCTGACCGTGGTGCTGGCCCTGGTGGCCGACGCCGTGGCGGTGCTGGTGGCGGCCCTCTTCTACGGCCTGCTGCCGCTGGTGCTCCTCGGGATCACCGCCGGGCTCGCGCAGTCGCTGGCCAAGCTGTCGCTGGACTCCACGATCCAGCGCGACGTGCCCGAGCGGATCCAGGCCAGCGCCTTCGCGCGCTCGGACACCACGCTGCAGCTGGCGTGGGTCATCGGCGGCTTCATCGGGATCGCCATGCCGCTGGTGCCCCGCCTGGGGCTGGGCATCGCGTGCGGCGTGCTCCTCGCCTGGGGCGCGTTCGTGCTGCTGACGCGCCCGTCCCGGGTCGGTACGTCGTCCGGCCGGGCCTAGCGCGACCGTCGTACGTCGTTCAGAGCTCGAGCTCGTCGGCCAGTGCCCGCAGCAGCTTGGCGGTGGGCCTGGCGGTGCGGGCCTCGGGGTGGCGGCCGTGGCGGTAGGTCTCCCCGACGCCGTCGAGCAGCCGGATGAGGTCCTCGACGATGCCGACCATCGCGTCGGGGTCCTTGCGCTGGGCGGTGCGCTGGTTGCGGGCCACCGAGGCGGGCGCGTCGAGGACGCGCACCTGCAGCGCCTGGTCGCCGCGCCGCCCCTGGGCGATGCCGAACTCGACGCGGGTGCCGGCCTTGAGGGTCGCGACGCCCTCGGGGAGCGCGTCGGAGTGCACGTAGACGTCCGGTCCGCCGTCCTGGGACAGGAAGCCGAAGCCCTTGTCGGCGTCGAACCACTTCACCTTGCCACTGGGCACGGCCGTGACCTCCTCATTCGTGCGCCCGCCTCGCGGCGGGACGGTGCGGTGCGGGGCGGGGGCCCCGAGCGGGCACAGACTATGTGTGCCTACCGAGAACCCGCGAACGGCCTCTGCCATTCCACAGGGCTATTCGGCGAGCAGCGCCTCGTTGAGCGAGCCCGAGCGGAAGCCACGCGGGTCGACGGCGGCCTGCGCGAAGCCCGCGGTCCGGACGGCGGCCAGGACGGCGGCCTCCGCGGAGGAGCCCGCGGCCAGGGGACCGGCGACCAGGTCGTGGTCGAGCTCGACACTGCCCCGCTCCCCCAGGTCGCGCACCCGCAGGTCGCGGCTCGCGACGCCCTCCGCGGCCAGCGCGGAGCGGACCGCCGCCTCGGCGCGCTCGACGCGGGCCAGCCGGTGGGGGGTCACCTCGATGCCGTAGGCCACCCGCGACGACAGGCAGGCGGCGGCGGGCTTGTCCCAGGTGGGCAGCCCCCAGCGGCGCGAGGCGCGGCGTACGTCGTCCTTGGTGAGGCCGGCGTCCAGCAGCGGCGTCACCGCACCACGCTCGGCGGCGGCGCGGATGCCGGGACGGAAGCCGGCCACCGCGTCGTCGGCGTTGGTGCCGGTCGCCACGTGGGCGATGCCGCGCTCGTCGGCCAGCGGCCGGAGGGTCTCGACCAGCTCGGCCTTGCAGAAGTAGCAGCGCTCCCCGGAGTTGGCGCGGTAGCCCTCACGCTCCATCTCGTGGGTGCGCGGGGTCAGCAGCGGCACCCCCCACGAGGCCACGAAGTCGCGTCCCGGGTCGCGCTCGACCGCCGGCAGCGAGTCGGAGTAGCCGGTCGCCGCGACGACCCGCTCGGTGCCGAGCGTCCGCACCGCGGCGGCCAGCAGGAGCGCGCTGTCGGCGCCGCCGCTGAACGCCACGACCACCGAGCCGAGCTCGCGCAGCCGGGCCTCGAGCGCGGCGAGGCGCTGGTCGAGGAGGTGGTCGTCGAGCCAGCCGGGGAACTCCTCGAGCGAGTCCAGGACCACGTGGGTGCCGGCGGCGAGGAGCTCCTCGCGGGTGCAGCCGCCGGTGAGCACCGAGACGCTGACGGCGCCGGCGGCGAGCGCGCCCTCGACGTCGTGGACGTGGTCGCCGACGTAGATCGACGCGCCCTGCTCGCGCAGCACCGTCGCCTTGCCGACGCCCCACACCGTGCCCTCGACGTGGTCGACGTCGAGTCCCAGGTGGTCCACGTGGCGCTGGGCGTTGGGGGTGAACTTGCCGGTGACGAGCAGGACCCGGCCACGGTGGCGGCGTACGGCGGCGAGGGCCTCGTGCGCCCCGGGCAATGCGGGCACGGGAAGGATGGAGTGGTCGGCGTAGAGCTCTCGGAACCGGTCGATGGCGGGCGCGACCGCCTCCTCCGCCAGGTGCGGGGCGAGGGTCAGGTGGAGCGGTGGACCGAGCCTCTGGGTGAGGTCGGTGATCGGGAAGCCCACGCCCAGCTCGGCGCCGAGCGCCTCCAGCGTGGCGGCGAAGCCCGGGACGGTGTCGATGAGGGTCATGTCGAGGTCGAAGCCCACCACCGGCCCGGGCGTGGACTCGGGGGGCCGGGTCGTCATGGCGCCAGCGTACGGCGCGGCTCGGGGCCGCCGGGTGGGCGGGCGGACGCCCGCATTGATTCGAGTCGAAGCGCCTGACACGATGGGCGGCTCGCGCCACCATGGGCACTCTCGCCCGCCACCTCTCCCGGATCCGGAAGCCAGCCGTGCCCCTCCTCCGTCGCCACCGCGCTCCCCGCGCCGGCCTGCGCCGCGCGTCGGTCCTCGCCGTGCTCGCGACGGTGGTGGCGGGCCTCGGCCCGACCGCGCTGGCGGACCGGGCCAGTGCCGACGACACGGGCGTGCCGGCCCTCCAGCTGGTCACGCTCACGGGGCCCGGCACGTCCGCGGGCGCCCTCGCGCCCGGCGCGCTGCTGGCCCGCCAGGACGCCGTGCTGGCCCGCGTCGGCAGCCCGCTGACGACCTACCGGTGGACCACCGCCCTCAACGGCTTCGCCGCCGAGCTGACCCCCGACCAGGTGGCGGCGGTGGAGTCCGACCCCGACGTCGCCTCCGTCGAGGCCAACACGGTGCGCGCCCTGGCGGGACGCCGTGCCGTGTCGGGGCGTACCGGGACGACCGTGGGCTCGGGTCAGGTCGGCCAGTCCCGGGCCCGTGGTGGCGCCGGCGTGGTCATCGGCTTCATCGACTCCGGCCTGGCGCCCGAGTCCCCGCTCTTCGCCGCGGTCCCCGGGCTCGGTCGCGCCCCCCAGGGCTTCCGCGGGTCGTGCGAGGTCGGGGAGGACTGGTCGTCCGAGACGTGCAGCCGCAAGGTCGTCGCGTCCGGCTGGTGGGTCGCCGGCTTCGGCCAGGACCGGATCCGCAGCTCGGAGCACCTCTCCGCCCGCGACGCGGTCGGACACGGCACCCAGGTCGCCTCGGTCGCCGCCGGCAACGCCGGTGTCAGCGTGCGCATGCAGGGCCGCACCGTGGGCCGGTTCGGCGGCGTCGCCCCGCAGGCCCGGATCGCCGCCTACAAGGCCTGCTGGGGCGCCCCGGACCCGGGTGACGACGGGTGCGCGACCGCCGACCTGGTCTCGGCCATCGACCGCGCCACCGCCGACGGTGTCGACGTCCTCAACCTCGCCGTCGCCGGGCCGCCCGGCACCGACACGGTCGAGCGGGCGCTCCTCGGTGCCGCGGAGGCCGACGTCGTCGTGGTCGCCGCCGCCGGCAACGACGGTCGCGAGGAGTACGCCGCCCACGACAGCCCGTGGGTGACCACCGTGGGCGCCTCCCTCGGCAGCGTGTGGCAGGGCCGGGTCGCCGTGGTCGGCGGTCCCACGCTCACCGGCGCGAGCCGGTCGCGGCGCACCTCCGGGCCCACCCGGCTCGTGCTGGGCGCCGACGTGGCCGCCCCCGGCGTACCCCGTCGGGACGCCGCCCAGTGCCGGCCCGGCTCGCTCGACGCCGCCCGGACGGCCGGCACGGCGGTCTACTGCGAGCGCGGCGGCATCGGCCGCATCGACAAGTCGGACGCCGTGGCCCGCGCCGACGGCGTCGCGATGGTGCTCGGCAACGTGCGTCCCGGCCCGGTCGTCGACGACTTCCACGCCGTCCCCACCGTGCAGCTGAGTGCCGCCGACGCGGTCCGGCTCACCCGCTGGGTCCGCACCCACGACCGCACCACGGTCCGGTTGTCGGGCGTCGCACCCTCGCCCGCGGCCGGGCGGACCGCCGCCTGGTCGCCCTCCGGCGACCCCCGGTCCAGCTCGGTCAAGCCCGACGTCGTCGCCGTCGGCGACGGAGTGCTCGGGGCGGTCCCCGGCGACCAGGGCTGGGCCCTCTTCAGCGGCACCTCGGCGGCCACCGCGCGGGTGAGCGGCGCCGCCGCCCTGCTGCGCTCGCGCCACGACTGGCGCGCCCCGGTCATCCGCTCCGCCCTGGTCACGACCGCGACACCCCTCGGCCCGGACCCCGTGCTGCGCCAGGGCGCGGGACGGGCCGGGGCCGACGTGACCGGCGCCCGGCTGGCCCTGCCGGTCGCCGCCTCCCGCTACCGCGAGGCCCTCGAGACGGGCTCGTGGGCGGACCTCAACCTCTCCTCGGTGCTGGTGCGCGGCACCGGCACGGTGACCCGGCGGGTGACCAACCTGGGCGACCGGGCGGAGTACTTCTCGGCCCAGGCGCTCGGCTTCACCCGGCACCGGGTGCGCGTCACTCCGCTGGCCGCCCGGCTGAGCCCGGGAGAGAGCGCGACCTTCCGGATCAGCGTGACCGGACCGGCCACGCCCGGGCAGGTCGACGACGGGTGGATCCGCTGGCGCGGCGCCCGCGGCTCGGTCACCCGGGTGCCGGTCGCCATCACCCGCTGAGGCCTCGGACCTCACGCCTCGCGGCGTACCTCCATGGACCGGTCGCCGAACGCGACCGTGTCGCCGTCGACCAGGGTCGCGGGCTTGCCCGGGGACAGCTGGCGCGAGACGCCCTTGCGGGTCAACGTCGAGCCGTTGGTGGAGCCGCGGTCCATCACCACGAGCGCACCGTCGGGGGCCGGCGAGAACTGCGCGTGCGTCTTGGAGACCGACATGTCCGCCGAGGTGAGCGGCACCAGGTGCCACACCGGCTCCCCGGCGCGGGGCTCGGGGCGCCGACCGACGAGGACCAGCCCCTCCACCACGAACGAGTGCCCGTCGTCGAAGCGCACCCGCCACCGCGGACCCGCGGGCCGGCCGGGCCGGCCCGGGTGGCCCTCGGGACGCGAGCGGACGACGGTCCGACCGGAGTCCTCCTCCGGGCGGTCACCGGGGCGGGCGGCCGGCGGGCGCGGGCCCCGGGGCGGCTCGGCCGGCGTCTGGAGCGGGGTCCGGGCCGGCGGCGGCTGCGGTGCGGGGGCAGGCTGCTGGACCGGCTGCCGAGCGGGCTGCTGGGGAAGGAACGCGGGGACCTGCGGGGTGGGGTACGCCGGAGCGGCCGGCGGCGCCTGCTGCGGGCGCGCCCCGGGCGCGGGACGCGTCAGCGGCGGCGGTGCCTGGTAGACGGGCTGCTCCACGGCGGGGGCCGGGATGAGGCGCATCGCGGTGAGGTTGACGACGTGGCGCGGGCTGTCGTCGACCTGGTCGGCGACCTCCTCCACCGGGCGGACGTCGACCACGACCGAGGAGGCCAGGTGGTCGTGCCAGCCGCGGCGCTGGCGGCCACGGTCCTCGACGGCGGTCCAGGCGAGGGTGGCCAGGCCGATCCCGAAGGTCGGCAGGGACGCCGCGGCGAGCACGAGGGAGCGCACCAGGGCCGGGCCCACGCCGATCGGGGTGCCGGTGCCGTGGTGCACGACCCGCAGGCCCAGGGCGGACTTGCCGGGGGTGTTGCCGGAGACCCCCGTCATCACCGCGAGCACCAGCCAGACCAGGACCATGGTCCCGACGACGATGCCGATGATGGTCAGCGGCTCGTCACCGAGCACCAGCCAGGCCACCACGCCCACGACGACGTACAGCCCCCAGGTGAGGGTCCGGTCGATGGCGAAGGCGTAGAACCGTCGCTCGAGCTCGGCGACCGGGTAGGTGGTGGCCCGGGGGGCGACCTGCTGCTGCGTCACGGGGGTCCTGCGTCAGGCGTTCGTGGTCTGGATGGTGACGCCGTCTCCGAGGTCGAGGATCGCGCCGGGGATCAGCGACATGGCGATGCCGGCCTGCAGGTCCTCGGGCGGGAGCCCCGGCTGCACCAGGACGGTGCCGTTGGTGGAGCCGAGGTCGGTGACGACGGCGCTGCCGTGGTCGGCGCCGGCGCCCGGACGGATCTCCAGGTGGGTCGAGGAGATCTCGTGGTGGGGGCTGGCGACGGTGACCGTGTGGGGCTGGTCGCTGGAGGCGAAGCGCCGGGCCTCGGGGGCACGCCCCACGATGATGGTGCGGTCCACGTCGACGACATCGCCGGTGGAGAAGACCAGCGTGGCGACCGGGCGGGAGACGACCGCGGGGGCCAGCTCCTGGCCGGGGATGCCGGGGCGGACGAAGGCGTCGGCCGCCGGGCCGACCGTGGTCTGGCCGTCGTGGTCGTCCAGGGCGGCGTCGGGGTCGTCGGGGTCGTCGCCCGGGTCGACGACCGCCGGCTGCTCACCGGTCGGCGGGGAGTCCTGGTCGGTGGGGGCACCGAAGGTGAGGGGCTGGTCGGCGTCGGGCTCGCCGGGGGCCGCCGCCTCGAGGGGGACGACGTCGGCGACCGGCTCCTCGAGCGGGCCGGTGGCCGGCGCGGGGACGGGGTACGCCGAGGCGTCCTCCTCGGTGTCCGGTCCGGTCCAGGGGTCGGTGCCGGCGACGTCGTCCCCGTCCTGGTCGGGCGTGGTGGTGACGGGGGCGACCGCGGCCGCTCCGTCCACCGCCGGCGCGTCGCCGAAGGTCAGCGACCCCACCCGCGCGATGCCGGAGGTCAGGGCCAGGTCGTGCTCACCGGACGGCTCCAGGACGACCGTGCCGCCGGTGACGCCGGTCACGGTGCGATCGGCCCACATGGTCTCGCCCGACCCCGAGACCGCCGCGTCGCCGTCAGCGGTCGAGATCGTCACCGACGCGTCGCCCCGCACCAGCACCCGGGTGCGGTCGCCGTGCCCGACGAGGACGAAGCCGGTGAGCGTGCGGATGCCGCCGGCGAGCAGGCCGTCGAGCACCTCGTCGAAGTCGGCGCCGGCGTCCACCAGCTCCCAGAGGCCGGCCACCCGGGGCCGCTCGTCCGCGGGCAGGAGCAGGGTGACCTCGGCGCCCAGGACGGCGTACCAGCCTCCGGCGGACAGCTGTCGGCGATGACCTACGGACTCACTCACGGTCGGGCCCCCAACTTGTCTTCGAGACTCGCGAGCTGCCGCTCGGAGTCGTATGAGTCGTCGTGCACCAATCCCACCACATCGATGACGACGGCGGTGGCGTTGTCGCGGCCTCCGGCCCCGAGCGCGGCCCGCACCAGCGCGTCGGCCGCGTCCCGCGGGTCGGGCACCGAGTCGAGGATCGCGGCGATGTCGGCGTCGGGGATCATCCCGGAGATGCCGTCGCTGCACAGCAGCAGCCGCTCGGCCGCGGCGAGCGGGAGCAGGAAGAAGTCGGGGTGCACGCCCTCCGGGCTGCCCAGGGCGCGGGTGATCACGTGCCGCTCGGGGTGCACCGTGGCCTCCTCGGCGGTGATCTGGCCGGCGTCCACGAGCTCCTGGACGACCGAGTGGTCCACGCTCACCTGGTCGAGACGGCCGTCGGTGAAGCGGTAGATGCGCGAGTCGCCGAGGTTGGCCAGCAGCCACTTGGTGGTGTCCTGGTCCTCGACCAGCACGGCCACCACCGCGGTGGTGCCCGCGTGCCAGCGGGGGTGGTCGGCGCGCTGGCCCTCGCCGTACTCGATGATCCGGGCCTGCGAGCGGGCGATGGTGTCGGAGACGTGCTGGGCGCCCCGCCGCGGGTCGTAGCCCTCCTCGACCAGGCGGGCGAACTCCTCGACCACGATCCGGCTGGCGACGTCGCCACCGGCGTGCCCGCCCATGCCGTCGGCGACCACGAAGACCGGGGGCGCGACGAGGAAGGAGTCCTCGTTGACCGAGCGCACGTGACCGACGTCGGTGGCGGCTCCGTGGTGCAGATCGACCGGCTTCATGCCCTGCCCTCGCGCTCCTCGACGATGAGCCCCGGGGTGGGCTCGGCGAGTAGCGTAGAAGGGATGTCGAGCACACGACCGGCGGCGCCCCCACGCACGCTCGCGGACCAGCTGCGTGGCTGGCCCGACGAGCGGCTCGCCCGGCTGCTCACGGATCGTCCCGATCTCGCCACTCCCGCACCTCACGATTCCGCCCAGCTGGCCTCACGGGCAGCGACTCGCAGCTCCGTCGTCCGAGCCCTCGACAGCCTCACCCGCCTCGAGCTCTCGGTCCTTGATGCCCTCGTGGTGGCAGGTCAAACCACGGCGGACGCACTGATCTCGATGGTGCACGCCGAGGCGTCCACGGCCGGAGCGGCCGTCACCCGGCTGGTGGACCTCGCGCTGGTCTGGGAGTCGCCCGGCGGGCTGCGACCGCTGAGCGGGGTGGCCGACGCGCTGCGCGGCGACGAGAGCGTCGGGGTCAGCGGGCTGCGGCCGATGTCGCCGGAGCCGACGGACCCCGCGGTCGTGGCCGCGCGCGTCGAGGCGCTCTCGCCGGCGGCGCGCGCCCTGCTGGACCACGTCGACGACCACGGCGGGGAGGGCACCACCGGCACCGCGCGGCGTACCGTCTCGCCGGCCGACGCCGCGACCCCCGTCGAGGAGCTCATCGCCCACCGGCTGCTCCTCCCCCGCGACGGCGGCACCCTCGTGCTGCCCGGCGAGGTCGGGCTCGCGCTGCGGGGCGGTCGCACCACGCGGACCCCCCGGGACGAGGTGCCCGAGGTCGCCACCACCGCCCGCGACGCGACCCTGGTCGAGCGCAGCGCCGCGGGCGCGGCCTTCGAGGCCGTACGCCGCGTGGAGCTGGTGCTGGACCACTGGGGGCTGGAGCCGCCCGGCGTCCTGCGCGGTGGCGGGCTGGCCGTGCGCGACCTCAAGGCCACCGCCCGCGACCTCCAGGTCGACGAGCCGGAGGCCGGCCTGCTCGTGGAGCTGGCCTCCACCGCCGGCCTGCTCACCGAGGGCGTCGACGAGGAGGGCGACCCGGTGTGGCTGCCCACCGACGCCTTCGACGCCTGGTCGGCGGGGTCGGTCGCCGAGCGCTGGGCGGGCCTGGTGCTGGCCTGGCTCGAGACCACCCGGGTGGCCTCCCTGATCGGCACCCGCGACCCCGGGGGGCGCACCTGGAACGCCCTGGCACCGGACCTGTCCAGCCAGATGGCCCCCGAGGCGCGACGCCTCGCGCTGGAGGAGCTCGCCGCGGTGTCGCCCGGCGCCGCCCTGGCCACCGGCACCGGCGTCCCGTCCCTGGTCCAGCGGGTCGCCTGGCGGCGGCCCCGCCGGCCGTCCGTGCACCGCGACCTCGTCGCCGCGGCCGTGACCGAGGCCGCGGCGCTCGGCCTCACCGGCGCCGGTGCGCTCTCCGAGGCCGGCCGGGCGGTGCTCGCCGGCGACCACGACGCCGCCGTCGCCGCCATCACCCCGCACCTGCCGCAGCCGGTGGACCACGTGCTGCTGCAGGCCGACCTCACCGCGGTGGCCCCCGGCCCCCTGGAGGCCGAGCTGGCCCGCACCCTGCACCTCGTCGCCGACGTGGAGTCGCGCGGCGGGGCGACGGTCTACCGCTTCACCCCGGGCTCCGTACGCCGCGCCTTCGACGCCGGCTGGACCGCCCTGGAGGTCCACGACTTCGTGGGGTCGGTGTCGCGGACCCCGGTCCCCCAGCCGTTGTCCTACCTCGTCGACGACGTGTCGCGCACCTTCGGCACGGTCCGCGTCGGGCAGGCCGAGTCGTTCCTGCGGGCCGACGACGAGAGCGCGCTCACCGAGCTGCTCCACCACCCGAAGGCCGGCTCGCTCGCCCTGCGGCGGATCGCCCCCACCGTGCTCGTCAGCACCGTCCCCGTGGACGTCCTCCTGCCCCGGCTCCGCGAGCTCGGCGCCGCGCCCGTGGTGGAGGCCCCGGACGGGACGGTGCGGGTCGCGCGGCGCGACCTGCTGCGGGCCCGGCGGCCGCGGGCGGGGCGCAGCCGGGCGGCCACGCTGGCCCGGACCCACGCCGGGGTGGCCGCCGTGGTGACCGCGATCCGCAGCGGTGACCGGGCCACCGCGTCGCGCCCGGACACCCCCACGCTGACCACCACCCCGACCGGCGCCCTCACCGCGCTGCGCGAGGCCATCGAGGCCGGCAGCACGGTGGTGATCGGCTACGTCGACAACCACGGCGCCCGGTCGGACCGGGTCGTCGACCCGGTCCGCCTGGAGGGCGGCAGCCTCACCGCGCACGACCACCGTGCCGACGACCTGCGCGCCTTCGCCGTGCACCGCATCACCTCGGTCTCCCCGCTCCCGGCCCGTCCGTAGGCTGGAGGCGTGGACTTCATCCGGTACGCCGAGGCGTCGGCATCGCTGCTCAACGCCGACCTCGACGACCCCGCCGCCCTGCTGGCCCACCTGGCCGACCGCAGCTGGCTGCACCCGTCGGTCACCCCCGGCGACGTGCGCGACCTGCAGGAGTTCCAGGCCGAGCTGCGCCCGGTCTTCGAGGCCTCGGAGGAGGAGCAGGTGCCGCTCGTGGTCTCGCGGCTCAACGACCTGCTCGCCGCGCACCCCGTCACCCCGATGATCAGCGACCACGACCCGTCGCACCTGCACATGCACGTCGCCAACCGGTCCGCGTCGGTCGCCGAGCTCCTCATCGGTGAGTCCCTGATGGGACTGGCCACGCTGGTCTGCGACGTCGGGGCCACCCGGCTCGGCGTCTGCCACGCCAGCAACTGCGCCCACGTCTTCGTCGACACCTCGCCCAACCAGTCGCGGCGCTACTGCTCCGACCGGTGCTCCTCGCGCGCCAACGTCGCGGCGTACCGCGCCCGCCAGAGGGCCGCCGCGAGCTGACGCGACGTACGCCGTCCGGCGCGCGTTGCGGCGCTCCGTAGGCTGGGCCGGTGAACGACGGCCCCCTGATCGTGCAGAGCGACAAGACGCTGCTGCTGGAGATCGACCACGAGCGAGCGGCCGACTGCCGCAAGGCGATCGCCCCCTTCGCCGAGCTCGAGCGCTCCCCCGAGCACGTGCACACCTACCGGCTGACCCCCCTGGGCCTGTGGAACGCCCGCGCCGCGGGGCACGACGCCGAGCAGGTGGTCGACGCGCTGCTGGAGTACAGCCGCTACGCCGTCCCGCACGCGCTGCTCGTGGACGTCGCCGAGACGATGGCGCGCTACGGCCGGCTGCGGCTGGAGAAGCACCCGGTGCACGGCCTCGTGCTCAGCAGCAACGACCGGCCGGTGCTGGAGGAGGTGCTGCGCGCCAAGAAGGTCGCCGGCATGATCGGCAACCGGCTCGATGACGACTCGGTGGCCGTGCACCCCAGCGAGCGCGGCAACCTCAAGCAGGCGCTGCTCAAGCTCGGCTGGCCGGCGGAGGACTTCGCGGGGTACGTCGACGGCGAGGCGCACGCGATCTCCCTCGACGAGGACGGATGGGAGCTGCGCACCTACCAGCGCGAGGCGGCCGAGTCGTTCTGGCACGGCGGCTCCGGCGTGGTCGTGCTCCCCTGCGGGGCCGGCAAGACGATCGTGGGCGCGGCCGCGATGGCGCAGGCCCAGGCCACGACGCTGATCCTGGTGACCAACACCGTCAGCGCGCGGCAGTGGAAGGACGAGCTCATCAAGCGCACGACGCTGACCGCCGACGAGATCGGCGAGTACAGCGGGTCGGTCAAGGAGGTGCGGCCGGTGACCATCGCGACGTACCAGGTCCTCACCACCCGCCGGAAGGGCGTCTACACGCACCTCGAGCTGCTCGACGCCCGCGACTGGGGGCTCGTCGTGTACGACGAGGTGCACCTGCTGCCGGCGCCGATCTTCCGGATGACCGCCGACCTCCAGGCGCGGCGCCGGATCGGGCTGACCGCGACCCTGGTCCGCGAGGACGGCCGCGAGGGCGAGGTCTTCTCGCTCATCGGTCCCAAGAGGTACGACGCCCCGTGGAAGGACATCGAGGCGCAGGGCTGGATCGCGCCGGCCGACTGCGTCGAGGTGCGCGTGACGCTGCCCGAGGGCCAGCGGCTGGCGTACGCCACGGCCGAGCCGGAGGAGCGCTACCGGCTGGCGGCGTGCACGCACCGCAAGGTCGACGTCGTACGCCAGCTCGTCGACCAGCACTCCACCCAGCCGACGCTGGTGATCGGGCAGTACATCGACCAGCTCGACGAGCTCGGCGAGATGCTCGACGCCCCCGTCATCAAGGGCGAGACACCGGTCAAGGAGCGGCAGCGGCTCTTCGACGCGTTCCGCTCGGGCGAGATCTCGCTGCTCGTGGTGAGCAAGGTGGCCAACTTCTCCATCGACCTGCCCTCCGCCGAGGTGGCGATCCAGGTGAGCGGGTCGTTCGGCTCGCGGCAGGAGGAGGCGCAGCGGCTCGGGCGGCTGCTCCGACCCAAGGCGGAGGGCAAGACCGCGCACTTCTACACGATCGTCTCGCGCGACACCGTCGACGCGGACTTCGCGCAGAACCGGCAGCGGTTCCTCGCCGAGCAGGGCTACGCCTACCGGATCGTCGACAGCGACGACCTGCCGGTCTAGGGCTGCACCCCTCGGGTGCTGGGTCGCGGCCGGGTCGGCCGGGTCGGCCGGGTCCGGACGTACCACTCGGTGCCGAGGAGGGCCCGGCGCTCCTCGTCGGTCATCGCGGCCACCTGGCCGGGGAGGGCTCCTCGTGCCACCTCGGCGCGGTGCGAGAGGACCGCGGCCAGCTTCTGCTCGAGCCACGGGGTCACGTCGAGGGACGTGGCCTCGTCGTCGGGAGTGGTGTGGAGGGCCTTCCGGGCTCCGATGGTGTCCGTCAGCATCTGCCTCGCGGAGTGCGGGTGGGTGGCCAGGAGGAGTACGTCGGGGGTCCACGGCGGGCCTGCCTCGGGCCGCAACCTCGCGTCCCCGGCCTCGCGGACCGCCCTGACCGTCGCCTCGTGGGTGCGGACGTGGTCCGGGTGGCCGGTGGCTCCGCCGTGGCCGTCGTGGGTGACCACGATCTGCGGTCGCAGCACGCGGACGTGCGCGACGATGCGGCCCACCACCTCGTCGGGCTCGGCGTCGAGGAGGCGCGGGCGGCCGGGGGCGGAGCCGGGCACGCGGGCGTCGGCGTAGCCGAGGAGCCTGGGCTCGCCGGCGCCGAGGACACGGGTGGCCTCGGCGAGCTCCGCGGCCCGTGTCGTACCGGCCGCCCAGGTGGCCGTGAGCACCGTGGTCGTCGCGCCCTCGGCGGCGTGACGGGCGAGGAGGCCACCCGCCGACAGCGACTCGTCATCGGGGTGGGCGAAGACGGCGAGCACGCTCCGTCCCCCCGCCGTCATGTCGCCACTGGACGACGGCGCTCGAGAGGCGTGGTGCTGTAGATCCAGTGGGGCACCGGGTCCTCAGGGTCCTGCAGCACGTCGCGCTGCATGCCCAGCCGCTCGGCGACCCGGATCGACGACGGGTTGTTCCGCGCGATGCGGGCGATGATCGGGTGATCGGGAAGCCGTCCCGACCCGTCGTCGACGACGGCTCGTCCCGCCTCCGTGGCGAGTCCTCGCCCCCAGTGGGCCGGGTCGAACCGGTAGTAGAGGTTGAGCACCTCGTGACCGGCCAGCCGCACGTGGCAGAGGCCGGCGAAGCCCACCACCGCGGTGTCGTCGGTGGTCTCGACGACGGCGTAGCCGAATCCGTGCTCGTCCCAGTGGCGTCGCCACGCGTCCAGGCGCTCCGCGGCCTCCGACTCGTCACGCATCGCCGCGGACGGCAGGTGGTGGTAGGTCCTCGGGTCGGAGTGGATCTCGAAGTACCGTCGAGCATCCCCGGCCACCGGTCGGCGCAGGCGCAGCCGCGCCGTCATCATCGGGCCCGATGGAGGGTCTGCCGCCACGCGAGGATCCTCGCACGGTCCCTCGCCGCGACCGGGCACTTGTGTGCACGTCGGACGCGTCGAGCGGGCACTTGCGTGCACGTCGGTACGGCGACCGGGCACTTTCGTGCACGTCGGTACGGCGACCGGGCACTTTCGTGCACGTCGGTACGGCGACCGGGCACCTGCTGACCACATCGTCGATCACGACCGCCCTGACCGGAGCGGACCGATGTCCCTGGACAACTCGACGCTGCGCCCACGGCGCCATCGGTCGAGCTCCCACGGACCGTGGCGCCACCAGGTCCCACGCCCGCTCGGCAGGTCTGACGCGCACGGAAGTGCCCGCTCGGCGTACCCAGGTGCACGGAAGTGCCCTCTCGGCGGTACTCAGGTGCACGGAAGTGCCCGCTCGGCCTACCCAGGTGCACGGAAGTGCCCTCTCGGCAGGTCTCAGGTGCACGGAAGTGCCCGCTCGGCCGGAGGCTAGGGTCGGGAGGGTGTCCGACCTCGCCGACCGCTGGCCGATCCCGGCGCTGCACGACGTACGCGACGAGCTGGTGATCGCGTGGGACCGCGACGGCTACCACGACCTGCGGCACCTCACCGAGGTGCTGGACCGCATCGACGAGCTGGACCACGCGGGCCAGAGGTTCGACCGGGTGCCGGTGGTGCTGGCGGCGTGGTTCCACGACGCCGTGTACGACGCCCTCCCGGACGCCGAGGAGCGCTCGGCGCAGTGGGCCGAGCGCGCTCTCCCGGAACCACCGGCCGGGGAGGTCGCCCGCCTGGTGCGGATGACCGAGCACCACCGCCCGTTCCCCGACGACCGCAACGCGTGCGTGCTCAGCGACGCCGACCTGGCGATCCTGGCCGCGGAGCCCGGGCGCTACGCCGACTACGCGGCGGGGGTGCGACGCGAGTACGCCCAGGTGTCCGACGAGGACTTCGCGGCCGGGCGCGCGGCGGTGCTGCGTGACCTGCTGGACGGCCCGCGCCTGTTCGCCACCGACGCCGGGGCGCGGCTGTGGGAGCGGGCGGCACGCGCCAACGCGACGGCCGAGATCGCCCGGCTCGAGGCCTAGGAGTCCCCGCCGAGCTGCACGTAGACGGTGAAGCGGTCGGGGCGGTAGACGGTCCGGGAGACCTCGACCGGCTTGTCGGCGAGCAGGGCGCGACGCGAGTGGCGCAGCACCGGGGCGCCGGCCGTCAGCTCGAGGAGCCCGGCCTCCTCCGCCTCGGCGGCGTCGGCGCAGATGGAGTCCTCGGCCCAGGTGGGGCGCAGGCCGCGGGCCTGGAGGGCGTCGTACAGGCTGGTGGGCATGCCGCTCTGCAGGAAGCCGGGCAGCAGCACCTCGTTGAGGTAGGCGTCCTCGATGCAGACGACCTGCTGGTCGGCGCGACGCAGCCGCTTCCAGTGGATGACGGCGTCACCGGGCGTGATGGACAGCGCGCGGGCGACGCCCGGGCCGGCCTGCTCGCGGCGGGCGAGCAGGGTCTGCGACTCCGGCAGCATGCCGCGGCGCTTGATGTCCTCGGTGTAGGAGGTGAGCTGCCCGGCGCGGTGGCGGGGCTGGGCGACGAACGTGCCGCGACCGGGGACCCGCTCCAGCAGGCCCTCACCGACCAGCGCGTCGAGTGCCTGGCGGACCGTCATCCGGGCCACACCGAACTGGGCGACCAGCTCGCGCTCGGAGGGCGCGGCGGTGCCGGGCTCGGCGGCGGCGAGGAGGTCACGGACGTACTCGCGCACCTGCACGTGCTTGAGGCTGCGCTCGGCGGGCCTGACGTCCACGGTGTCCACGGGCCCCAGAGTAGTCCCGTCGGAGGGTCGGGGAGAGGTTTTGGACAAGGGGATGGTAAAGGTCAGTCCGTGCTGATCGCACGGAGCACGTCCAGCCGGGCGGCCCGCCGGGCCGGGAGCAGGGCCGCGAGGACCCCGATGACGAGCGAGGCGACGAGGAACAGCGCGAGCTGACCGACCGGCACGTCGATCACCTCGAGCCCCTGGTCGCGCAGCGCGTGCATCAGCGCCACCCCGAACCCGATGCCCATCACCACGCCCAGCACGGCACCGAGGACCGCGATCACCACCGACTCCAGCGTCACCATCCGGCGCAGCTGGGCGCGGCTCACCCCGATGGCCCGCAGCAGGCCGACCTCCCGGGTGCGCTCGATGATCGACAGCGCCAGCGTGTTGACGATGCCGAGGACCGCGATCAGCAGGGCGAGGCCGAGCAGCGCGAAGATCATCAGCACCAGCTGGTCGATCGGCCCCCGCTGCTCGGCCGCGAACGCCTGCTGGTCCTTGACGGTCACGATCGGCAGGTCGGCGACCACGGCCTCCAGCTCGGCCTGGACGGCGCTGGAGCCGTCGGTGTCGATGATCAGGAAGTTGTCGGAGTCGCGGTAGCCCGCCTCGATGAGCGTGCGCGGCGTCGTGATGGCCGGGAAGAGCAGGATCGGGTTCTCCGCGTAGATGCCGACCACCTCGAGCTCGCGCGGCCCGTCGGCGAGGTCGACGTCGTAGGAGTCGCCGACCGACAGCGACTCGTCGGCGGCGTACTCCTCGTCGAGGATGACCGTCCCGTCGCGCAGGGCGGAGGCGCTGCCGGCGATCATGGTGAGGTCGATGCCCTGCGTGAAGGCCACGGGGTCGATCGCGCCCACGCCCTGCGCGTCCGGCCCGCCCGACCCGGTGATCGCGAAGCGCTGCGCCCAGACGTGGTCGACGCCGTCGACCTTCGCCATCTCCCGGGCGATCTGCGGCGAGAAGGGCTGGCCGAACACCGAGCTGACGACGTAGTCGCCCACGAAGTTCTCCTCGATCGTCCGGTCGACGCTGGCCTTGGCCGAGGCGCCCACGATGGCCATCGTGCAGGCCAGCGAGAGGCCGATCATCAGCGCCGAGGAGGTGGCCGTCGTACGCCGCGGGTTGCGCAGGCTGTTCTGGCCGGCGAGGCGGCCCACGGTCCCGAAGACGCGGGTGTAGACCCACGCGGCCCCCGCCAGGAAGGGGTGGCTGATGACCGGACTGGCCGCGGCGACGCCCAGCAGGATGAGCAGGATGCCGCCGCCGACGAACCACCCCGGGTGCGGGACCGACCCGGCGAGCCCGGCGGCGAGCGCGGCGCCGCCGGCGAGGATCATCACCACGCCGGCGACCAGCCGGCGCCGCAGCGACGACTCGGGCATCGCCACGTCGTCGCGCATCGCCTGGATCGGGGCGATCCGGCCGGTGCGGTGGGCCGGCAGCCAGGCGGCGGTCATGGTCACGACGATGCCCACGGCGTACGCCGCGAGGACGGTGCGGGGGGCGATGATGAGGGACTGGCCGGACAGGTCCAGGCCGAAGCGGCCGAACAGCGTGCGGATGCCCATCGCGAGCACGATGCCGAGGCCCAGGCCGATGGTGGACCCGACGGCGCCGAGGACGAACGCCTCGACCATCACCATCCGGGTGACCTGGCGCTTGCTGGCCCCGAGCGCGCGGAGCAGCGCGAGCTCGCGGCTGCGCTGGGCCACCAGGATCGAGAAGGTGTTGACGATGAGGAAGCCGCCGACGACCAGCGAGATGCCGGCGAAGATCAGCAGGAAGGTGGTGAGGAAGCCGATCGCCTCCTGGAGGGCGGACGCGGCCTCGTCGGCCGCGACGTCACCGGTGACGGCCTCGACCCCGTCGGGCAGGCGCTGGCGGACCGCGGAGGCGAGCTCCTCCTGGCTGGTGCCCGGCTCGGCGGTCACCCAGATGTCGGTGAAGGCGTCCCGGCCGTCGAGCAGCAGCCGCTGCGCGGTCCGGGTGTCGAAGGCGGCGAGCGTCGAGCCGTTGAGGGAGCCGCCCGCGGGGAAGCCGGCGATGCCGACCAGCGTCGGGCGCAGGACGGCCCGCTTCCCGCTGGTGATGAGCTGGACGTCCTCGCCGATCGTGTAGCCGCCCTCGCCGGCGGTGACGGAGTCGAGCACGACCTCGCCGGCCCGCTCCGGCTCGCGGCCGCCGATGATGGCCAGTCCCTCGAGGTCGTGGCCGGCGGGGGCGTCGTTCCAGTTCGCGCCGATGGCCGGCGGTCCCTGGCCGCCGACGACCTTGGCGTCCTCGCCGACCACGAACACGCCGAACGCGGTCACGTTGCCGTCGACCCGGGCCGCGCCCTCGACGCCCCGGAGCCGGTCGACGAGCGCGGCGTCGACGGTGCGGGCACTGGGCTCGGACTCCCCCGACGTGCCGGCCGGGCGGACGACGACGTCGCCGACCGTCGAGGCCATCAGCGCGGTGAAGCTGCGGCTGAGGGTGTCGCTGAAGACGAGGGTGCCGACGACGAAGGCCACGCCGAGGACGATGGCGAAGGTGCTCATGAGGAGCCGGACCTTGCGGCCCAGCAGGCTCTTGAGGGCGGTGCGCAGCATCAGTCCGCCACCGCGACGCTCATCGTGGCCATCACCTCGAGGACGCGCTCCCGGTCGGGGTCGCGGAGCTCGTCGACGATCCGGCCGTCGGCCAGGAAGACCACCCGATCCGTGTACGACGCCGCCACCGGGTCGTGGGTGACCATCACGATCGTCTGCCCGTGCTCCCCCGCGCTGCGCCGGAGGAGGTCGAGCACCTCGGCCCCCGACTGCGAGTCGAGGTTGCCGGTGGGCTCGTCCGCGAAGACGATGCGCGGCCGGCCGGCCAGCGCCCGGGCGACCGCGACCCGCTGCTGCTGGCCGCCGGAGAGCTCGTTGGGCCGGTGGCCGAGTCGGTCGCGGATGCCGACGGTGTCGATGACCGAGTCGTACCACTCCCGGTCCGGCCTGCGCCGGGCGATCGACTGCGGCAGGAGGATGTTCTCCTCCGCGGTCAGGGTGGGGACCAGGTTGAAGCTCTGGAAGACGAAGCCGACCTCGTCGCGGCGCAGCCGGGTCAGCTGCTTGTCCTTGAGCCCGCCGAGCTCGTGCTCCCCGATCCACACCTCGCCCGACGTGGCGGTGTCGAGGGCGGCGCAGCAGTGCATGAGCGTCGACTTGCCCGACCCGCTGGGACCCATGATCGCGGTGAACTCGCCCGCGACGAGGTCGAGGCTGACGTCGTCGAGGGCGCGCACCATCGCGTCGCCGCTGCCGTAGGTCTTGGTGAGGTGGCGCACCCGCGCCGCGACGGGTCGATCCCCGGTGGTCGTCATGGGGAAACGATCCCGCACGGCTCCAACTCGCGACCACCGGGCATCGCCCCCGGAGACCCCTGACGTCGACCCCGACGCCGACCCGTGGTCCCACGGGCGCGTCGGCCACCTCCGAACGTGTGTTCGATCCGTGGTGTACCGTGGGCGCGTGGACTTCCAGTCGACGCTCTTCGACACGGCCGAGGTGCCGGCCGTCTCGCCGCTCGCCCCCGAGCGCCGGGTCCTCACCCGGGGTGCGTGGCTCGACGTGCAGCGCAACTTCCTCGTCGCCCCCGACGACGTGATGGCCGCGATGGTCACCGGCGTGCCCTGGCGTGCCGAGCGACGCCAGATGTACGACCGCGTGGTCGACGTCCCGCGCCTGGTCCACACGTACGCCGTGGGCGAGACGCTGCCGCACCCCGTGCTGGTCGAGGCCCGCGAGGCGCTCAGCGAGCACTACCTCCCCGAGCTGCGCGAGCGGTTCGTGACGGCGGGCTGCTGCTACTACCGCGACGGGCACGACTCTGTCGCCTGGCACGGCGACACCATCGGGCGGGGGCGCACGCAGGACACGATGGTCGCCATCGTGTCCCTGGGCGACCCGCGCCGCCTGGCCCTGCGGCCGCGTGGCGGTGGCGAGTCGATCGCCGTCACCATGGGCCACGGCGACCTGGTCGTGATGGGCGGCTCCTGCCAGCGCACCTGGGAGCACGCCGTGCCCAAGGTCGCCTCCGCCGGCCCGCGCATGTCGGTCCAGTTCCGCCCGCGGGGCGTCTTCTAGACACCGGCGGCGGCCGGTCAGCCGGCGTAGGCCTCGTCGTACAGGTCGGAGAGCAGGTCGTCCTTGGCCGCGCTGAGCCCGCAGAGGCTCACCTGGCCGTCGGTGGCGCTGACGAGGTAGGTGTCGCCCTGCTGGAAGTCCACGGCGAGCAGCAGGTCGACGATCTCGCGGCTCGGGGTGGAGACCCGCACCTGGTCGGTCTCGTCGTCCCCGACGTACCAGCGGTCGACGTCGAGGGTCGCGGTCCCGTCGCCGACCTCGGTGACGGTGCCCTCGAACGCGGTGTCCTGGGCGCGGAGGAACTCCACGCTCGGGACGGCGCACCGCACGCCCTCCCCGGGGGGAGTCGCCTCCAGCGAGGTGACACTGCCCCCGCCCGAGGTCACCGGGGTGACCTCGGTGGAGGGGTCGGGACCGTCGACGTCCCGGCCACAGCCCGCCAGGAGCAGCGCGCTCGTCAGCACGGTCACGGCCAGTCCTGCGGTGCCCCGGATCGTCCTCATGCCTGAAGATTCCCACATCCGCCAAGATCAGCGCCGCAGCAGCCTCCACAGCAGCGCCAGCACGACGAGGACACCCAGCCCCTGCTTCCAGTAGGACCGCGCCAGCACCGGCAGGACCGCGCTGCCGAGGTCGATGGCCTCGACCTGCGCCGGCGCCGGCCGGGGTGCGGACGGCGGGGGCGGGGTCGGCGGTGGGACCGACCGCGGAGCGGGCGGGGGTCCCGACTCCGCGGCCGGAGCTGCGCCGGTGGGTGCCGCCGCGGCGGCCGGGTCCACCACGACGTCCGGGACCGCCTCCTCGGCGGGCGCGGTGAGTCGCTGCTCCAGGCAGTCGACGAACTGGCCGAGCAGCTTGTCGGAGACGTCCTGCATGACGCCGCGGCCGAACTGGGCCGGCTTGCCGGTGATCGCCAGGTCCGTCTGGACCGACACGTCGGTCGAGCCGTTGGCGTCGGCCATGGTCACCGTGACGTGGGCGCCCGCCGTACCGTTGCCGCGCTTGTCCTTGCCCTTGGCGTCGACGACGAACCGCTTGGCCTCCTCGTCCTTGTCCACGAAGGTGCCGCTGCCGGTGTAGACGAGGGCGATCGGGCCCAGCTTGACCTTGACCGTCCCGGCGAAGGTGTCCCCGTCCGCCGACGTCACCTGGGCGCCGGGGAAGCACTCCGCCACGGACGCGATGTCCTCGAAGTGCGCCCACGTCTCCTCGACGCCGGTCGGCACGGTGAAGCGGTGCGACAGCTCCATCCGCTCACGCCCCCGCGGCGGCGAGCACGGCGCGCCGGGTCAGGACCTGCGCCAGGTGGGTGCGGTAGTCGGCGGCACCGTTGAGGTCCGAGGGCGGGTTGGTGCCCTCGGCGGCCCGGGCGGCGGCCGACGCCACGGCGTCCTCGGTGGCGGGCTGTCCGACCAGGGCCTCCTCGACGGAGCGGGCGCGCAACGGCGTGGACCCCATGTTGGTCAGGCCCACCCGTGCCTCGGCGATGGTGCCGCCCTCGACGCGCACCGCCGCGGCGACCGCCACGATCGGCCACTGGTGGGCGACGCGCACGAACTTCTCGTAGTGCGCCCCCCAGCCGGTGTGCTTGGGGACCCGGATCTCGGTGAGCAGCTCGCCCTCCGCGACCGCGGTCTCGAAGAGGTCGACGAAGAACTCGTCGGCCGCCACGGTCCGGGTGCCGCCGGGCCCGGCGATGACGAACTCCGCACCGAGCGCCAGGGCCGGAGCCCCCAGGTCGCCGGCCGGGTCGGCGTGCGCCAGCGCGCCGCCGATCGTGCCGCGGTGCCGGATCTGGGCGTCCGCGAGCTGGTGCTCGGCCTTGACCAGCAGGGCGGCGTGCTCGCCGACCAGCGGGTCGTGGAGCACCGTGTGGTGCGTGGTCATGGCGCCGATGACCAGCGTGTCGCCGTCCTCGCGGACCCCGCGCAGCGCCTCGATGCCACCGAGGTCGATGACCACCTCCGGGGCGTTGAGCCGCATCCGCAGCACGGGCAGCAGGCTCTGACCGCCCGCGATCACCTTGGCGTCGTCGCCGTGCTCGGCGAGCGCCGCGAGGGCCTCGTCGACGCTGGTGGGCGCGACGTACTCGAACTGGGTGGGGATCACTGGTTCGCTCCGTCCGTGCGGTCGGTGGTGCCCTGCATGCCGGTGGACTCGTCGAAGTGGGGCATGGCCGCCCCCTCCGTGTCCGTGGTCCCGCTGCCGGTGACGTCGTGGATGGCCCGCCAGACGCGCTCGGGTGTGCACGGCATCTGGATGTCGTTGATGCCGAGGTGCCGGACCGCGTCGACGACCGCGTTGACCACGGCCGGGGTCGAGGCGATGGTGCCGGCCTCGCCGACGCCCTTGGTGCCGAGCGTGTTGGTGGTCGAGGCGGTCGAGGCGTGCAGCACGTCGAAGCTGATCGTGTCGGCCGACGTGGGCAGCAGGTAGTCGACGAAGGAGCCGGAGACCAGCGTTCCGGAGTCGTCGTACACCGCCTCCTCCCAGAGCGCCTGGGCGATGCCCTGCGTGAGCCCGCCGTGCACCTGGCCCTCGACGATCATCGGGTTGATGATCGTGCCGATGTCGTCGACGCAGGTGTACTTGCGCATCTGCACGCCGCCGGTCTCGGTGTCCACCTCCATCGCGCACAGGTGGGTGCCGTGGGGGTAGTTGAAGTTGACCGGGTCGTAGGTCGCGTCGCTGTCGAGGCTGGGCTCGATCCCGTCGGGCAGGTTGTGTGCGGCGAAGGCGGCCATCGCGATCTCGGCCATGGCCAGGCCCTGGTCGGTGCCCCGGACCCCGAAGCGTCCGGCGCTGAACTCGATGTCGTCGACCGAGGCCTCGAGCAGGTGGGCCGCGATCGGCTTGGCCTTCTCGATCACCTTGTCGGCCGCCCGGACCAGTGCCTCGCCGCCGACGACCAGCGAGCGTGAGCCGTAGGTGTCGAGGCCGCGGTGCGAGATCTGGGTGTCGCCGTGCAGGATCTCGACGTCCTCGAAGGCCACCCCGAGCCGGTCGGCGACGATCTGGCTGAACGCCGTCTCGTGGCCCTGCCCGTGCGCCGAGGTGCCGGTGGTGATCTCGACCTTGCCGGTGGCGAGCATCCGCACGCTGGCGTACTCCCAGCCGCCGGCACCGTAGTTGAGGCTGCCCAGCACCCGGCTGGGCGCGAGGCCGCACATCTCGGTGAAGGTCGAGACGCCGATGCCCAGCTGGATGCGGTCACCGGCCTCCCGGCGCCGCTTCTGCTCGGCGCGCAGCTCGTCGTACCCGAAGCTGGCCTTGGCCTTCTCGGTGGCGGCCTCGTAGTTGCCGGTGTCGTACTCCAGGCCGGCGACGGTGGTGAACGGGAACTCCTCGTGCGTGATCCAGTTCTTCTCGCGCACGACCAGCGGGTCGACGCCCACCTCGGCGGCGAGCTCGTCCATCAGCCGCTCGATGGCGTAGGTGGCCTCGGGTCGTCCGGCGCCGCGGTAGGCGTCGGTCCAGGTCTTGTTGGTGAGGACGGTCTGGCAGTTGAACTGGTAGGCCGGGAACTTGTAGATCGCGTTGAACATGAACGCGCCGAGCACCGGTACGCCGCCGCCCACGAGCGACACGTAGGCGCCCAGGTCGGCGGTGAGCTCGACCTTGAGGCCGGTGACCGTGCCGTCCTTCTCGGCGGCGAGGGTGAGCTTCTGCCACTGGTCGCGCCCGTGGTGGCCGACCATCAGCGACTCGGAGCGGGTCTCGGTGTACTTCACCGGCTTGCCGAGCCGGCGGGCCACCGCGAACGTGATCATCTCCTCCGGCGTCTGCTGGAGCTTGCCGCCGAAGCCGCCGCCCACGTCAGGGGCGATGACACGGATCTTGGACTCGGGCACGCCGGTGGTCGCGGCGAGGGCGAAGCGCAGGATGTGCGGGATCTGGGTCGCCGACCACATGGTGATCTGCTCGCCGGTCGGGTCGACGACGGTCGAGCGGGGCTCCATGAACGCCGGGATGAGGCGTTGCTGGCGGTATTCGCGCTCGATGACGATGCCGTCGCCGCGGGCCTTGTCGATGGCCTGGTCGACGTTGCCGCCGGTGCCGGCCTCCTCGGAGTCGAACTTCCAGAAGGCGGACTTGTTGGTGCCCAGGTCGGGGTGCGCGAGCACCTCGTCGGCGGCGGCCTTCTTGAGGTCGATCGCGGCGGGCAGCTCGTCGTACTCGACGTCGACGAGCTCGGCGGCGTCGCGTGCGGCGGCCGCGGTGCGGGCGACCACGACGGCCACGGTCTCGCCGGCGAAGGACACCCGGTCGGCCGGCATCGGCACGTGCGGCGGGGTGACCTGGTCGGTGGTGATGGCCCAGGCGTTGATGCACGCGCCCTGCGCCTCGCCGAGGTCGGCGCCGGTCAGCACGGCCACGACGTTGTCGGCGGCCTTCGCCTCCTCGGTGTCGATGGAGACGATCTTCGCGTGGGCGAAGGGGCTGCGGACCATGGCCATGTGCAGCATGCCCGGCAGGACGATGTTGTCGGTCCAGCGGGTGCGGCCGGTGATGAGGCGCTGGTCCTCCTTGCGGCGGCGGTCGCGCCCGATCTCCTTGGCGGAGGTGTCCGGACGGTCCTCGACGGCGGTCATCGGGCACCTCCGGCGGTCGTGGACGAGGCGTGCAGGACGCTCTTGACGATGTTGTGGTAGCCGGTGCAGCGACAGAGGTTGCCCTCCATGCCCTCGCGGACCTCGGCCTCGGTGGGCGTCGGGTTCTCGGCGAGCAGGTCGACGGCCTGCATGATCATCCCCGGGGTGCAGAAGCCGCACTGGAGGCCGTGGCACTCGCGGAACGCCTCCTGCACCGGGTGCAGGTCGCCGCCCTCGTAGGTGTCGGAGAGACCCTCGATCGTGGTCACCTCGTGGCCGCTGGCCTGGACGGCGAGCACGTTGCAGCTCTTCACGCTGCGCCCGTCGAGATGGACGGTGCACGCACCGCAGTTGCTGGTGTCGCACCCGATCACGGTGCCGGTCTTGCCGAGCTTCTCGCGGAGGTACTGCACGAGCAGCATGCGGGGCTCGACGTCGTCGGAGACCTTGTCTCCGTCGACGGTGAGTTCGATCCTGGCCATCGAGGTCCTGCCTTCACGTAGGTGACGGGCTGTGATGCCCGTCACGCTAGGTGCGCGGGGTTGGCGAATGGTTGGAGCGTTCGGCCCGTCACCGCGGGCCGAAGGTCCCTCAGTCGCTGACGCGGTCCGTCAGGAGGCGAAGAGTCGACTGGAGCGCGGTGAACTGCGGCTCGTCGAGGCCGAGCGCGTCCTTCATGTCGCAGTGGATCTTCGTCGCGTGCTGGCGCAGGGCGTCGCCCTTGGCGGTGAGCGAGACGACGACGAACCGCTCGTCGGCGTTGTCGCGGCGCCGGGCGACCAGGCCGGCCAGCTCCATGCGCCGCAGGAGTGGGGTGAGGGTGCCGTGGTCGAGCCGCAGGGCCTCGGAGATGTGGCGGAGGGTGCAGCTCCCCTCGTCCCACAGGACGACGAGCACGAGGTACTGGGGGTAGGTGAGTCCCAGGCCCGAGAGCACGGGACGGTACGCCGCGGTGACGGCGCGCGACGCGGCGTACAGGTCGAAGCACAGCTGCTCCGACAGCGCCGGGGTGTCGGTGTCCGTCATGGCACCCATCGTCGCACGAGGTGCGCTACCTTGTGCACAATCCGCTTGTGCACACGGTGCTCGACGGTCCGTCTCACGTCGACCCGAGGACCTCATGCCCCGCACACCTCACCCCCCTGACGGGGCGGCCCCTCTCGACCTCGCGCTGGTCGCCGTCGGCGGTGGCGACACCGTGGCCTTCGCGGAGCTGTACGACGCCGTGGCGCCGCGCGTGCACGGGCTCGCTGTGCGCGTGCTCGGCGATCTCCACCAGGCCGAGGAGGTCACCCGGGAGGTCCTGCTCGACGTGTGGCGGAGCGCGTCGCGCTACGACCCCTCCCGCGGGAGCGCGCTGGCGTGGACGATGGCCCTCGCGCACCGCCGGGCCGTGGACCGGGTGCGCTCCGGCGGGGCCGGCCGCCGGCGCGACACGGCACGGGACGACCGCAGCCCTGAGCGCGGGGCGGACGACACCGTCGACGCGGTCGACGGGGGCGCCGTGGGCGAGCGGGCGCAGGAGGTCCGGACCGCCCTGGCCTCACTGAGCCCGGTGCAGCGCGAGGCGCTCGAGCTCGCCTACTTCGGCGGCCGCACCCACGCCGAGGTCTCGCAGCTGATGCGCGCTCCGCTCGGGACGACCGAGACCCGGGTCCGCGACGGCCTTGCCCGGCTGCGCGACGGGCTCGTCGTCCCGGTCGTCGAGACGACGTAGTCGCCCGGATCGCCAGGTGCTCTGCGACTGCGCCTGCGGCGTCTCTCCCGGGACGGGACACGCCGACGTACGGCCGCGGTCGCAGCTCGTACCCGCCGTCGCCGGCCGCGCGGGATGCGCCGGCTCGACTGCGCCAGGAGCTCAGGCCACGGGCACGAGGTCGGTGACCTCGTAGCATTCCTCGTCGTCGATGCCGTGCGGCACGGGGTCGAGGCTGAGCGACCGAGGCACCCCCGCGTCGTCCACGACGTAGTCGACGACCGCGCCGGGTCGTGCGGACTCAGCCAGGTCGACCATGTCCTGCAGGGTCGGAACCTCAGTGGGCGTGGGCTCGTAGGGGTAGTCGTCGTTCAGGTTCTCGACGCCGCTCACTCGGTCGTCGCGCACGTGCACCCGGTAGTCCCCCAGCAGGCCACGTTCGCCGCAGGAGGACGTCAACGTGAATGCGTAGGACCGCGGCAGGGTCGTGGCCACGTCAGTTGCGGTCGAGGTCGTCGCGGGGGCAGCAGGCTCGACCGGGCCTGGTCCCGTCCGAGCACCACACCCGGCGAGCACGCCGCACACCGCAGCAAGGAACATGGCGGTCGTGGCTCTTCGTCCGGTCACGACTGACGGACGCGCCCGGCTCGGAATCGGTTCCCGAGCACCTGGCCGAGAAGGGCCCGACGACGCGGTGACGATGCAGTTCTCGCTGACGGTGATGAGTACGGAACACGCGATCGAGTCCGACATCCGATGGGCGCGTCCGCTCACCGGGAACGGTCCGCGTCCTCCTCAGGCTGGTGTCCCGACGTTCGCCAGGGTCCGTGCGCACTACTGCGCCCATCCACGGTTGCGCGCACCATCAACGGTCATGAGGGGCCGTGACTCCTCCGACCCTCGATGGCCTGCGCCAGCAAGGCTTCTGCCAGCGCGACGCTCACCGCTCGCACTGTCCGGCGAGGCCACCAACCATGTATCGGGTCCCAGGACGAATCGAAGCAGCTGGACCGTGCTGTCCTTGCCCTTCACGACATCAACTGCGTGACCCTTGATGGTGCGGCGGGCTACCAGGGTGAGTTCGCTGACCGATGTCAGCGCCGACGTAGGTACGACGTACGCGACGAGCGGGCACGCGCGCCAGACTCCCTTGAACGCCGTGTTGACCTCATCCTCGTATCCGGGCTCCATGACCAACTGCTGAGCGCCCACCCCCGTCAGCGCTGCTCGTGCACGGTCGGTGACGTCCGGGGTCGCGGCTCGACCCGCAGTTGCCTGGGCGAGTGACGGCTGGGCGAGTGACGGCTGGGGCGTGGCATCCGGGTTGGTGCTCGTCCCGCACGACAACAACCCCAGGGCGCAGGCTCCGACAAGGCAAACGCGCACAGCAGTGGACGTCATGGCCATCGGACTCAGTGTGCCGCTCATGGGCAGCCATCACCCGAGCCTCAGGACAGAAGTGTCACCACCAAGACCATCAGAAGTGTCACCGATGTCCTGACGCAGAACTGTCACGGATGTCTTGAGACATGACATGGCGATATCACCGATTGTGGGTATGGTATCGAACATGTGTTCGACTAGACTTGGGTGCAGGCGGCCCAATCGCCGGCGAGACGCGTGAGGCTCACATCCACGGGGGGTGGAGATGACGACCGGACACCTGGTCCAGGAGTGTGGCGAGGCGATCTGTGCCGCGCTGGACAAGGTCGGCCAGGTCGAGCTTCTGTACCTCGCGCCGGCCGAGAAGGCCGCCGCGTTGGTCGAGCTGGCGCGGCTGGAGTCCCGGGTGACGTCGGTGCGGTTGCGGCTGATGGCGGTCGCCGACGAGGTGGCCGAGGAGTCGGGTGACCGGGACGTCGCGGCGTGGTTCGGCCGGACCGTCCGTGCCGACCGGGGTCCGGCCCGTCGGGACATGACGCTGGCGCGCTCCCTCGAGCAGCGGTGGACGATCCTGGCCGAGGGACACGCGACCGGGGACGTGTCCACCGCGCAGGCCGACGTGATCGCCCGCGCGTTGGACGACCTGCCCGACGACACCGCGGCCGACATCCTGGTGAGGGCGGAGAAGGTGCTGGTCGAGCACGCCGCCACGTTCACCCCGCACGAGCTGCGGGTCCTGGGCGGTCGGATCCTCGATGTCGTGGCGCCGGAGGTCGGGGAGGACCAGGAGCGTCGCAAGCTCGAGGACGAGGAACGCCGTGCCCGGAAGACGACGTCGCTGACGACGCGCTCGCACGGGGACGGGACCACCACCATCCGGATCCGGGTCCCCGACGCCACCGCCGGGCGGTTGCTGACCTACCTGCACGCCTGGACCAACCCACGTCGTGCCGACGGAGATCCCGACGGTCGAGGTGGCACGGACGCGAGCTCCTCGGTCCCGTACTCCACCCGGCTCGGTCGCGCGTTCTGCGACCTCCTCGAGCACCTCGACCCCACCGAACCTCCCGCGGCACGGCGGCACCGCCACCGCGGTGGTCATCACCATGGACTTCGACACCCTGATCGGCGGCCTCGGGGTCGCGACCACCAGCACCGGCCACCGCATCACCGCCGGCGAGGCCCGCCGCCTGGCGTGCACCGCCGGGATCATCCCCGCCGTCCTCGGCGGAAAGTCCGAGGTCCTCGACCTCGGCCGCTCCAAGCGGCTCTACAACAGCGCGCAGCGCAAGGCCATGGACCTCCGCGACCAGCACTGCCGCGCCGAGGGATGCGACATCCCCGCCGCCTGGTGCGAGGCCCATCACCTCATCCCCTGGAGCAGGGGCGGGAAGACCGACCTCGCCGACGGCCTCCTGCTCTGCTCCCATCACCACCACCGCGCCCACGACGACCGCTACCTCCACGACCGACTCCCCAACGGCGACCTCAGGTTCCACCGCCGCAGATAGGACACGGATCGCCCCGTCACCGGCGGCCCGCGCGCGGCCAGGAAGTCCTTGGCGCGGGAGGCGGCCGCCGTGGAAGGCTGCCGCCGTGCTCGTCGACGCCTGGCCCCTCTTCGCACTCACCATCGAGACGCCACGGCTCCGCCTGCGACTCCCCCGCGACGAGGAGGTCGCCGAGCTGGCACGCCTCGCGGCCGATGGGGTCCATCCACCGCACGAGCGGCCGTTCCTCACGCCGTGGACCGAGGGCAGTCCCGAGGACCGGGCTCGCTTCGTCCTGCAGCAGCACTGGGGCGAGCTGGGATCCTGGGACGTCCGGGCCTGGCGTCTCGGCCTGGGTATCTTCCTGGAGGACCGGCCGATGGGGGTCATCACCCTGCGGGCACGCCACTTCCCGGTGGCGCGCGAGGTGACGACGTCGTCGTGGCTGGGACTCCCCCACCACGGTCGTGGGCTCGGCACGGAGGCGCGGGCCGGAGCGCTCACGCTCGCCTTCGACCACCTCGGGGCCGAGGCGGCCCTGAGCGAGGTCTTCCGTGACAACCATGCGTCGCAGGCCGTCTCACGCGCACTGGGCTACGAGCACGACGGCATCTCTCGCGACGTACGGGGTGACGAGGTCCTGGTCTCGGACCGGCTGAGGCTGACTCGAGAGCGGTGGGAGTCGGGCGACCGAGCGGCCGCCGTCAGGGTCGTCGGACTCAAGGCGGCCCGCCCGATGTTCGGCGCCTGACCGCAACCCGGACCGCCGGTCGCCGATCGCCCCGATGCCCTGACGCTCCATCTCCTCGAGATGGCCCCTCATGGTCTGGACACCTCGGGCGGCTGCTCTCCACTCGATGGCTCCGTCCGCGGCCCTCGCCCCGGCCAGCTCGGCGCCCACGTCGCGCCGTCCGGGGTGGCGGGCAGGTGGAGGGAAGTGGCCGACGCACCCGTGCCGTGGGTGGAGCCGCGACCGGTACGCAGAGTCACCCGGTCGTACGTCGGCCTCGGTGCCGTGGAAGAACGGGCCTGCGTGCTGGCCCTCGAGCGACATCACGGACCTCAGTCGCCCCCGCCGCCGACACCGGATGCCTCCTCCTGCTCCTCCTCGACCCGGCGCTTGATCCGCCCGAGCCCGGGCAGCTTGCCCAGCATCTCGTTCAGCTCGCGCGAGACGTCGAGCAGGTCGTGCAGGTCGGGGGCCACGCTGCCCAGGGTGGTCATCACCGGCAGCACGTCCCGCTCCACGCGCTCGGTGAGCTCGGGCAGGTGGTCGATGAGCTGGACCAGCGCGACGACCTCGTCGGGGTGCGTCGTGTCGGCGAGCGTCTGCAGGGTGGGCTGCAGCATGGTGAGCGGCCCCTCCAGGAGATCGAGCAGGGTGGCGAACCGGGCGACCAGCCCGTCCGACCGCGCGACGACCACCTCGGCGGAGTCCGTGACCCTGCCGGCACCGGCCGCGACCTTCGCCGCGTCCATCGTCACCGCCTCGACCTGGTCGACCGCCACGGACGCACGCGCGAGGAGCACCTCGACCTGGTCGACCGCCACGGACGCACGCGCGAGGAAGACCTCGGCCTGGTCGAGCAGGGCCAGCACCCGAGGCACGGCCCCGAGGAGCGCGTCCGCCTGGTCCACGCCCTTCTCGAGCGCGGCGAGGAGGTCACGGGGTCCGGGGACGGGCAGGCGCATGGGCCCTTCCTATCAACGCCCTCGCACCGGGCGCGCCCGCCGAAGAGGTGGAAGCCGCGGATCAGCGCTCGGCGACCGCGAGCCGGCCGCGGAGCAGCGCCTTGGCGGGATGGTCGCTGAGCCCGAGTCGCGCCAGGCAGACCTCGACGACGTGCGTGTCGTACGGCGCCAGCTCGCTGTAGCGCAGCACCGCCTCCGGGTCGGGGTGGGCCAGCAGGGCCTCCCGCATGCTCACCGCCAGGTAGTCGCCCATCTCGACCAGCGCGGGCGCGTTGGTGCCGGGCAGCAGGTCGCCGCCGTACGCCGCGACGGCACCGCGGACGTCACCGCGGCGCAGCAGCACCTGCACCTCGTCGATGTCGGTGGCGACCGGCATGGTCAACCGGTAGGGGCGCGATGCCAGCTGGCCACCGAGGGCGGCGCGCAGGTGGGAGACCTCGGCCTTGAGGGTCGAGGTGGTGACCGCGGAGTCGCCGTAGAGGAGGGAGTGGAGGTGCTCGAGCGACAGCCCCTGCGGGTGCATGGCGAGCAGGGCCAGGATCTCGGTCTGGCGCCGGTTGAGCAGCAGCCGGCGCCCGTCGAGCCACGCCTCGGCCGTGCCGAGCAGCGAGAGCGTCAGGCCGGGCTCGGCGGGCGCGACGGGGGTGAGGCCCGTGCGCCGCCCGGTGGGCATCGCCGTCTCGATCAGCCGCGCCATGACGCGGGCCGTGGCCAGCCCGATCGGGTGGGTGCGGTCCCAGGTGGTCGACAGGTCGATCACGCCGAGCTGCTCACCGCTGACCGGGTCGTGCACGGGGGCGGCCCAGCACACCCAGTTGTGCACGATCGAGGCGTAGTGCTCCGCGCTGAACACCATCGACGGGTCGCCGGTGCGGCTCGCGATGGCCAGCGCGTTGGTGCCGACGCTGCGCTCGTCCCACCGGCCGCCGGGCACGAAGTTGACGGTCTCGGCCTTGCGCCGCATCACCCGACCGCCGTACGTCCACAGGATCCGCGTCTCCGCATCGGTGACCGCGATGACCAGGTCACCGTCCTCGGCGGTCCGCCGCAGCTCGGCCTCGACGCGCTCGACCGCGGTCTGCAGCGGCGAGTTGCGCCAGTACGCCGCGGTGTCGGACTCGTCGGCCAGCGGCGCCTCGGTGAGGTGCGGGGTGACCACCCCGGTGGACAGGTGCCAGCTGTCCCGGATCTCGGGTCGCACCCGGTCGACGGCCTGGTCACCGAGCTCGACGAAGGAGGTCCACGCCTGGACGGCCTCGAGCCGCCGGTCCCGGAGGTCGCGGTCGCTGCTCATGGTCCCCCCACACGCTGTGCTGCCCCTGATCGGGTGTGACGCTGGTCACGGTAGCGCGTGACGCCTGACCGCGGCACGGGTCCGGATCGGCGGTGGTCCGGATCGACGGCGGTCCGGACCAGCGGGTCTCGATCAACCCGGGACCGATCAACTCGGGACCGATCAACCCGGGGCCGATCAACCCGGGGCCGATCAGCGGGGCACGTGCGGGTCCTGGTGGATGCGACCGGTCGACGAGGCGAGGCGGTGCCCGGTCCCGCCCCACTGGCGGGCCACGATCTCGGCGGCGATGGAGATCGCGGTCTCCTCGGGCGTGCGGGCACCGAGGTCGAGACCGATCGGGCTGCTGAGCCGGTCCAGCTCCTCGTCGGTGAGCCCCGCGTCGCGCAGGCGCTGCATGCGGTCGTCGTGGGTCCGCCGGGAGCCCATCGCTCCGACGTAGGCGACCTCGGGCAGTCGCAGCGCGACCTCGAGGAGCGGCACGTCGAACTTGGGGTCGTGGGTGAGCACGCACAGGACCGTGCGGCTGTCGATGTGGCCCGCCGCGACCTCGGCGTCGAGATAGCGGTGCGGCCAGTCGACGACCACCTCGTGGGCCTCGGGGAAGCGGCTGGTGGTCGCGAAGACGGGGCGCGCGTCGCACACCGTGACGTGGTAGCCGAGGAACGAGCCGACCCGGGCCACGGCCGCGGCGAAGTCGATGGCGCCGAAGACCAGCATCCGCGGCTTGGGCGCGAAGCCCCAGACGAAGACCCGCATCCCCTCGCCCCGGCGCTCGCCGTCGGGACCGTAGGTGAGCGTGGCGTTGCTGCCGGCGGCGAGCAGGCCGAGGGCGTCGTCGTGGACGGCGTCGTCGGCGCGCGGCGACCCGAGCGAGCCCTCGGCGTCCTGGTCGGGACGGACCACCATCCGCCGGCCGACCCAGGCGGGGTCGGGGTGGTCGATGACCGTGGCCAGCGCGACCGGACGCCCCGCCCCGATGTCGGCGGCGATCGCCCCGAGCTGGGGGAAGGTGTCGCGCGAGACCTTCTCGACGTACACGTCCAGGATGCCGCCGCAGGTGAGGCCGACGGCGAACGCGTCGTCGTCGGAGACGCCGTACCGCTCGAGCACCGGGTCGCCGGAGTCGACCACCGACTGCCCGAGCTCGTAGACCGCGCCCTCGACGCAGCCGCCGGAGACCGACCCCACGGCGGTCCCGTCGGGACCGACCAGCATCGAGGCGCCGGCGGGGCGCGGCGCGGAGCTGAAGGTGGCGACCACGGTGCCGACGCCGACGGTCTCGCCGGCCTCCCACCACGCCATCAGCTCGCCCAGGACGTCACGCACGACCGACCACCTCCACGAGCTCGGCGAAGGCCGCCAGCGAGTGGCCGGCCACGAAGTCGTCGCAGTGTGGCAGGGCCGCCGCGATGCCGCCCTGCACCGGCTCGTAGCCGGCCTTGCCGCGGTGCGGGTTGACCCAGACGACGCGGTGCGCGATCCGCTGGAGGCGGGCCATCTGCTCGCCGAGCAGGGCCGCGTCGCCGCGCTCCCAGCCGTCGCTGAAGACCACCACGACCGAGCCGCGGGCCAGCCCGCGCTGGCCCCAGCGGTCGAGGAAGACCCGCAGCGTCTCGCCGAGCCGGGTGCCGCCGGACCAGTCGGGGACCGCCTCGCCGGCGGCGACCAGCGCCCGGTCCGGATCGCGGTGGTGCAGCGCGCGGGTGACGTGGGTGAGCCGGGTGCCGAGGGTGAAGACCTCGACCCGGGGCTGGGCGCTCACGAAGCGGTGGGACAGGCGCAGCAGCGCGTCGGCGTACCCGCTCATCGAGCCGCTGACGTCGACCAGCAGCACCACCCGGCGGGGCCGCACCCGGCGCCGCCGCCAGGCCAGCTCGCCCGGCTCCCCCATCCGCCGCAGCGAGTCGCGCAGGGTGCGCGAGGCGTCCAGGCGGCCGCGGTGCCACGCCTGGTGCCGGGCGGTACGACGCAGGGGCGCCGTGGGCCGCAGCGTCGCGAACATCGTGGCGAGCCGCTGCCGCTCGGCGGCGTCCAGGGTGGCCACGTCACGGTGGCGCAGCACGTCGGAGGTGGTGGCCGCGGCCCGGAGCACCTCCTCGTCGGAGGTGTCGCCCTCGCCCGGGGCGTCGATGCTCGGCAGCGCGGCCGACGGCGGGGCGGCCGGCTCGTCGCTCGTCCGCCGGCGCGGCAGCTCGCCGCGCGGGTCGAACCACGCCTCGAAGACCTGGTCGTAGCGGGCCAGGTCGTCGGGTCCGGCGCACAGGGTGGCGCGCCCGGCCCAGTAGGTCGCGCGCCGGTCCTCGAGCCCGACCAGCGCGGTGGCCTCGAGGAAGCCGTGGGACCGGTCCACGGTGACGGGCACGCCCGCGGCCCGCAGTGCCCGGGTGAAGCCGAGCAGCAGGGGGACCGCGTCACCGGAGCCCGTGCCGTGGGCGCCCGGTTCGAGGCCGGTCGTGGTCACGGCGTCAGCATCCGGTCCAGGGCCTGGCGCACCCGGTCGGCGTCCTCGCGGTACTTCACCAGCGCGCCCAGCGTCGCGGCAGCGCTCGCCAGGTCCAGGTCGGTGGTGCCGAGGTGCTGCAGCGCCCGCGCCCAGTCGAGGGTCTCCGCGACCCCGGGCGGCTTGAGCAGGTCGTCACGGACGCGCAGCTGCTGCACGACGTCGACCACCTGGCGGGCCAGCGTCGCGGACACCTCGGGCGCCCGCGTCCGCACGATCTCGACCTCGCGGTCGAGCCCCGGGTGGTCGATCCAGTGGTAGAGGCAGCGTCGCTTGAGGGCGTCGTGCAGCTCGCGGGTGCGGTTGGAGGTGAGCACCACGAAGGGCGGGGTCGAGGCGGTGACGGTGCCCAGCTCGGGGATGGTGACCTGCCAGGTGGAGAGCACCTCGAGCAGGAACGCCTCGAACTCGTCGTCGGCGCGGTCCACCTCGTCGATCAGCAGCACGGCGGGGGCCTGCTGGAGCGCGGCCAGGACGGGGCGGGCGAGCAGGAAGCGCTCGTCGTACAGGCTCTTCTCGGCGTCCTCCGCGCTGCTGCCCGCGCCGGCGGCCTCGAGGGCGCGCAGGTGCAGGATCTGGCGCGGGAAGTCCCAGTCGTAGAGCGCCTGGGTGGCGTCGATCCCCTCGTAGCACTGGAGCCGGACGAGCGGCAGCTCGAGCGTGGCCGCCATCGCCTCGGCGAGCGCGGTCTTGCCGGTGCCCGGCTCGCCCTCCAGCAGCAACGGGCGCTGCATCCGGGCGGCGAGGAAGACGATGGTGGCGAGCTCGTCGTCGGCGAGGTATCCGGTGGCGCCGAGGCGCGCGGCGACGTCGCTGGCCGAGCTGATGTCGCTGGCAGAGCTCAGGCCGTGGTCCATGTCAGTCAGGCTACGACCCCCACGTTGGTCGGACGTTGGCGTCCGCCCCGATCCCTCGGGCGTGCCGCGGTGCGGTGAGCGTGCGGCGGCGCCGGGCACACTGAGCCGGTGAGCACCCCGGAGCCCAGGACCTGCGCGTCGTGCGGGCGCACCATCGAGTGGCGCAAGAAGTGGGAGCGCGACTGGGACTCGGTGCGCTACTGCTCCGCGGCCTGCCGCCGGCGGCGTACCTCACCGCAGGACGAGGCGCTCGAGTCGGCGATCACCGACCTGCTCGCCGGTCGCGGCCGGTCGGGTGGCATCGCCGCCACGGACGCCGCCCGCTCGGTCGGGGGCGACGACTGGCGCGAGCTGGTGGAGCCGGCCCGCCGGGCCGCCCGCCGGCTGGCCGCGGCCGGCGAGGTCGAGATCGTCCAGGGCGGCCGGGTGGTCGACCCCTCGACGGCCAAGGGCGAGATCCGCATCCGGCGCCGCTGAGCCCTCCGGTCAGCCCGGCCGGCCGAGCAGGTGCTCGGCGGTGGCGAGGAACGGGCGGCCCACCCGCTCGGCACCGAACGACGTCACGTACAGCCCGGTCGACACCCGCTCCAGGAAGGCCCACGCCCACACGCGCTCGCGGTCGGTGCCGGTGCGCTCGGCGACGAGGTCGCACCACCCCTCCAGCCGGGTCCGCGCGTCCGGCCCGGTGAGGTGGGAGCACCAGTCGCGCAGCACCACGCCCGCGTCGTACGCCGGGTCGCCGCGGAAGCCGTCCGGGTCGACGAACACGTGGCCCACCGGCGCTCCCTCCCGGGGCGCCCTGACGGGCAGCGTGTTGCCCGGATGGGCATCGCCGTGGAGGACCACCGTGGTCGCCGGGTCGTGGCCGGCCAGGGCGTCCGCGTGGTCGAGCGCGGTCCGCAGCACCCGCCGGTCGGTGGGCCCCCCGAGGCGCTCGTCGAGGTCGAGCACGAGGGCGCGCAGGGAGACGGCCCTGTCCTCCCCCGGCGGCACCGCGTCGACGTGCAGCCGCCAGGCCTCGCGCAGGGTGTCGGACAGCAGGGCGATGGCGCGCTCGGGCGGGCCCGGCGTCTGCGCCAGCGACGGCCCGAGGACCTCGAGGAGCACCGCGTCACGCTCGGGGTCGTGGCCGTACAGGCGCACGTAGCCGCGACCACCGGCGGCCTCCAGCACCCGCGCCTCGGCGACCAGGTCGTGGCCGGGCACCCCGACCTTGACCACGCGATCCTGCCCGTCGCGGGTCCGGGCCCGGCAGACGTACGACGCGCTGCCGCCGGGCAACGGACGACCCATCTCCACCCCCCACCGCTCCTCCAGCGCGACCAGCACCCCGGGCAGGTCGCGGTGCCAGGCCGCACCGGCCTCGCCCTGGCCGGCCACCTTGGCCCGGGTGAGCGGCTGCAGTCGCGGCGCGCCCACCGTCCCCCGGTCGGTCACCGGGTGTCCCGGTCCTCACCCGAGGCGAGGTCGCCGCACTCGACCGCGGTGACCTCGTGGCCGGCGAGGTAGGGCTTGGCCCCGACGTCGCCGTGCAGGGTCGCCACCAGGGGCGCGAGGTGGTCGCCGCCGATCAGGACCGGGTGTCCCGCCGTCCCGTCGTACGACGCCCGCGCGAGCACCTCGCGCCCGCGCGCGGCCGCGAGGACGCGCGCCACCACCGGTGCGGCGACGTCGGGGAGGTCGACCAGGGAGACCAGCACCGCGTCGACGTCGCCGACGGCGACGAGGCCGGCCCGCAGGCTGGCACCCATCCCGGCGTCCCAGTCGTCGGCGACGACGACCTCGACCGGCAGGTCCGTGACCAGGGACCGGGCCTCGTCGGCCCCGGCGCCGAGCACGACGAGCACGGGTGCGCAGCCCCCGTCGAGCAGCGCCTGCACCGAGCGCCGCAGCCACGAGGTGCCGTCGGCATCGTGGACGAGGGCCTTGGGCGTCCCCATCCGGCGTCCGGCGCCGGCCGCCAGCAGCAGGCCGGTGATGGTCATGGCGCCACGGTAGACCGGCCCGGACCGGTGGTGGCGGCGCCGGGCACGCCGGTCCCGCTCGGTCCCCTCACCCTCGTGGTGCTCGTCGTAGGGGCCGAAGGACTCTCCCGGCGGCCCGCCACCGCTGCCACAGTGGGTGCATGAGGTTCGTGCGGCACCCCCGGCTGCCCGATCCGTTCGACCTACCGTGGTTCCGTCGCCACCCCCGGCGAGCGGCCGCGGTCGTGGTCGCGATGTTCGTGGCCGTGTTCGCCACGCGGGTGCTCGCCGACGACTCCGTGGAGGACGCGGCCGGGCTGCTCTACGTCCTGCCCGTCGCGCTGGCCGCGGTGGCGTTCGGTCGACGCGCGGGCCTGGTCGCCGGCCTGGTGGCGGTGGCGCTGATCGTCACCTACGCGGTGAGCCGGGACTTCGACGTCTCCTGGCTGGGCTGGGTGTCCCGCGTCGTACCGCTGCTCCTGCTGGGCGGCCTCCTCGGTGATGCCACCGAACGACTCGCGGCCGCGGCGCAGCGCCAGCAGAAGCTGCAGTCCGCCGCCCAACGGCAGCGCGACGCGGCGGAGATCAGCGACAGCCTGATCCAGGGCATGACCGCCGCGCGGTGGGCGTTGGAGGCCGAGCGGCTCGACGTCGCGCTCAGCACGCTCGAGGGGACCATCTCGCGTGGCCAGCAGCTGGTCACCGACCTCCTGCGGAGTGCCGACCTCGGACCGGTCCGAGGTCTCCCCGTTCCCCCGGACGACGAGGACGTGGCCTGAGGGGGCTGGCACGCGCCGCGCCCGCAGACGGAGCAAGGCCCCCACCCGGAGGTGAGGGCCTTGCTGGTGGACCGTGAAGCAGTGGAGCTGGTGGGTCTGGACTCAGAAGTCCATGCCGCCCATGCCGCCCATGTCGCCACCGCCGGGCATGGCGGGAGCCTTCTCCGGCTTGTCGGCCACGACGGCCTCGGTGGTGAGGAAGAGCGCCGCGATGGAGGCGGCGTTCTGCAGGGCCGAGCGGGTCACCTTGGCGGGGTCGATGATGCCCTCGGCGATCATGTCGACGTAGTCGCCGGTGGCCGCGTTGAGGCCGTGGCCCGGGGTCAGGTTGCGCACCTTCTCCGAGACGACGCCACCCTCGAGACCGGCGTTGATCGCGATCTGCTTGAGCGGGGCCTCGATGGCGACCTTGACGATGTTGGCGCCGGTGGCCTCGTCGCCCGACAGGTCGAGCTTGCCGAAGGCCTCGGTGCCGGCCTGGACGAGCGCGACGCCGCCGCCGGCGACGATGCCCTCCTCGACCGCAGCCTTGGCGTTGCGCACAGCGTCCTCGATGCGGTGCTTGCGCTCCTTGAGCTCGACCTCGGTGGCCGCGCCGACCTTGATCACCGCAACGCCGCCGGCCAGCTTGGCCAGGCGCTCCTGCAGCTTCTCGCGGTCGTAGTCGGAGTCCGACTTCTCGATCTCGGCGCGGATCTGGTTGACCCGGCCCTCGATCTGGCCCTGGTCGCCCGCGCCCTCGACGATGGTGGTCTCGTCCTTGGTGATGACGACCTTGCGGGCCTGGCCGAGGAGCTCGATGCCGGCCGACTCGAGCTTGAGGCCGACCTCCTCGGAGATGACCTGGCCACCGGTGAGGATGGCGATGTCCTGCAGCATGGCCTTGCGGCGGTCACCGAAGCCGGGGGCCTTGACGGCCACGGACTTGAAGGTGCCCTTGATCTTGTTGACGACCAGGGTCGACAGCGCCTCGCCGTCGACGTCCTCGGCGATGATCAGCAGCGGCTTGCCGGACTGCATGACCTTCTCCAGCAGCGGGAGGAGGTCCTTGACCGTGGAGACCTTGGAGTTGGCGATGAGGATGTAGGGGTCCTCCAGCACCGCCTCCATGCGCTCGAGGTCGGTGGCGAAGTACGCCGAGATGTAGCCCTTGTCGAAGCGCATGCCCTCGGTCAGCTCGAGGTCGATGCCGAAGGTGTTCGACTCCTCGACGGTGATGACGCCTTCCTTGCCGACCTTGTCCATCGCCTCGGCGATGGCGTCACCGACGGTGGTGTCGCCACCGGCGGAGATGGTGGCCGTGGCCGCGATCTGCTCGCGGGTCTCGACCTCCTTGGCCATGGAGAGCAGCTGCTCGGAGACCGCGGTGACCGCAGCCTCGATGCCGCGCTTGAGGCCCATCGGGTTGGCGCCGGCCGCGACGTTGCGCAGGCCCTCGCGGACCATGGCCTGGGCCAGGACGGTGGCCGTCGTCGTGCCGTCACCGGCGACGTCGTCGGTCTTCTTGGCGACCTCCTTGACCAGCTCGGCGCCGATCTTCTCGTAGGGGTCCTCGAGCTCGATCTCCTTGGCGATCGAGACACCGTCGTTGGTGATCGTGGGGGCGCCCCACTTCTTCTCCAGCACGACGTTGCGGCCCTTGGGGCCCAGGGTCACCTTCACGGCGTCGGCGAGGGTGTTCATACCCCGCTCGAGGCCGCGGCGGGCTTCCTCGTTGAAAGCAATCAGCTTGGCCATAACTCAGCGATTTCCTTCGTGATGAGTCTGTGGGTGCGGCGTCGGTGGGCTGCCCGCGACGGACGACCCGCACGGCCCGACGGACCATTCCCGTCGACGCGCGAGCCTCAGCGTCACCGATGCCGAGTTGTCACTCTCCTGATGAGAGTGCCAGCGTCATGTTTAGCACTCGACCCCGACGAGTGCAAACGCCTCAGCCGGCGACGCGGACGGTCGGCTCGTGGTCGACGGGGAAGTTCACCGAGGACGCGATGAAGCACGCGTCGCTCGCCTCCCGGTGGATGCGCCGGGCGGTGTCGACCTGGGAGGCCTCGGCCACCGTCACCACCGGCCGCAGCAGGACGCGGGTGAAGCGCCCGCCGACCCCCTCCTGTGCCATGGTCCCGACGGGCGAGTCGGCGTACGCCGTCACGACGACGCCGTGGGTGACCGCCATGTGGAGGTAGGACAGCAGGTGGCACTGGGCCAGCGCCGCGACCAGGAGCTCCTCGGGGTTCCACCGCGAGGCGTCCCCCCGGAAGGTCGGGTCGGCCGAGCCCTCGAGCTCCGGCTTGCCGGCCGCCCGCAGCACCACGTCGCGCGCGTAGTCGCGGTAGCCGCTGGTCCCCCTGCCGCGGTTGCCCTGCCACTCCAGGTCGAGCTCGTAGGTGTGGTCCATGGGTCCAGCCTGCCAGCGACCGTCCTCAGCCGAGGCGGGCGGCGACGAGGTCGGCGAAGGGTGAGGCGTTGGCGGGGAGCACGTCGAGGTAGAGACCGGGCTCGGTCACCTCGAGCTCGCTCACGCACCACCGGCCCTCGTGCTGGAGCAGGTCCACCCGGCCGTAGTCGAGGGCTCGCCCGGTGAAGTCGGCGGCCGCCGTCATCGCCGCCGTGGCGAGCTCGGCGAGCTCGGGCCGCAGGGCCACCGGGGCCGACTCCCCGCCGAAGTGCTCGTGGACGCGGATCTCGTCACCCCCGGGCACCTTGTCGACCTGGGAGACGGAGACCCCGTCGAGCACGAACACCGAGGTCTCCCCCACCGTGCGCACCGACTCGACGAGCGGCTGCGCGATCCAGGGACCGCGCGCCGTCGGCAGCTCCGGGTGGTCCACGACCTCGAGGCCGAGCCGCTCGTCGTCCGGGTCGTCGACGACGATCACGCCCGCACCGCCGGCCCCGACGCGGGGCTTGACGACCGTCCGGCCGAAGCGGCGCACGGCGTCCGCGAGGCCCGCGCGGTCCTCGGCGGTGACCGTCGGGACCACCGGCACCCCGCTCAACCGGGTCAGGTAGGCCTTGTCGACGTTCCACCCGAAGACGTCGGCGCCGTTGAGGAGTCGGGAGGCGCCGAGCGAACGGGCCCAGTCGAGGAAGACCTCGGGTCGGGCGATGTAGTCCCACGTCGACCGCACGGCGACGAGGTCGGCAGCGGCCCAGTCGACCGACGGGTCGTCCCAGACGGCCCACCGGGCGTCGATGCCGCGCTCGGCGAGGGCGGCCTCGAGGGCCGGGGCGCCCGGCTCCCCCGCGGGCCAGTCGGAGCTGGTGGCGAGCAGGACGGTCATGCGGTCTCCTCCGGGGTGGCCGCCGGGTCGGGCGAGGTGCCGTGGAAGTGCCCGGAGCTGGTGTCGCGGTTGGTCCCCTCCCGGTTGTCGCCCTTCTCGATGACCACGAGGTTGTGGTAGCAGTGCACGGCACGCACGTGGGTGTCGGTGTAGCTCGGCTCGTAGCCCTCGACGAGGAGCTCCTCGTGGTTGAGGCCGTCGACGAGGTCCTTGACCAGGTCCATCGAGGTGCCCCGGGCGCGGGGGTCGAGCTGGCCGCCCCAGGCCGGCCAGTACGACGTCTGGGTGTCCTCGATGCAGTAGACCGCCCCGTCGGGGAGGAGCGGGAAGACGATCGCGAAGGTCTCCCGCACGTGGGCCGGCACGTGGCTGCCGTCGTCCACGACGACCATCGGCACCCCCCGCTCGGCGAAGATCCGCCGGAAGACCTCGGGGTCGGTCTGGTCGCCCTGGTAGGTCACGATCGGGCCCTGGTCGATGAACGACTTGTCCTCGATGTCCAGGCCCACGATGGTGGCCCGCGGGAAGAACCAGCGCCACATCTTCAGGGAGGCGCCGCTGCGCTTGCGCCGGGTGTAGCCGCCCACGCCGATCTCCAGCAGCGTGAACTCGCGGCGCCGCAGGTGCTTCAGGTGCCGCTCGTAGTGCGGGGTGTAGCGGTGCACGCCCCACTTGTCGGTGCCGAACTCCTCGGCGAGCTCGGTGAGGCTCATCGCGCGCAGCCGGCGGCGCCGCTCGCGGCGACGCTGCTCGGGCGTGGGCTCCGCCGGGGGTACGACGGGCTCGGTGGCGGGCGTGCGGACGCGGCGACGCGCCGCCGAGACGAGCCGGCGCGGGGAGAGGGAGACCACGACGGCACCCTAACGACCGCCGTCGGTCGGACCGACGGTCAGCCACCCAGCACGAGGGACAGGGCGATCGCCGTCATCACGAGGGCGATCAGGCCGTCGAGCACCCGCCAGGCCGCGGGCCGGGCGAAGAGCGGCGCGAGCCGACGCGCGCCGTACGCCAGGCCGAAGAACCACAGGAAGCTGCCGGCGACCGCCCCCAGCGCGAAGGCCCAGCGCCCGTCGTCGCCGTGCTGGTTGGCGAGCGACCCGAGCAGCAGCACGGTGTCGAGGTAGACGTGCGGGTTGAGGAACGTCAACGCCGCCGCGGTGCTCAGCACCGGGCGCAGACCGACCCGGGCCCCGCCGGTCGCGGCGTGCAGCTCGCCCGGGTGCACGGCCCGTCGCAGCGCGAGCACGGCGTACCCGAGCAGGAACGCCGCCCCCGCCCACCGCACCACGTCGAGCACGACCGGAGCCCGCTCCACGAGCGTGCCGATGCCGGTGACCCCGGCGAGGATCAGCACCGCGTCGGCCAGCGAGCACAGCAGCGCGACGGCGCCCACGTGCTCGCGCCGGATGCCCTGCCGCAGCACGAACGCGTTCTGCGCGCCGATCGCGACGATGAGGGACAGCCCGGCGAGGAGGCCGGCCAGGGCGGTGGTGGGCACGGCCCGAGGGTAGGGGCAGGACCGTGGCGGGCCGTCCGGCCGCGTGATCGCGTCCAGGCCGTAGGGTCGGCGGGGACGACCCGCCCACCGCCTCCGCCGGAGCCCGGCCACCGGTCGAGAAGGCGGTCGCCATGTCGACGCCCACCCCGTCCCTCCCCGACACCCCCGCCGCCGCACGCGGACCTCTCCGGCTGCGCCTCGTGCTCACCGAGCGGCCCGGTCACCTCGACGGGGGCTGGTGGCCCCGCAGCCGCGACCTCGCCACCGAGCTGGCCGACCTCGTCGACCACCTGCCGCTCCACCTCGGCCGCCTCACCCACGTGCAGTGCTCCGGCCCGGACTGGGACGGCGTCGTGGACCGCGTCCGGCTGGCCGGTCGGCCGGTCGCGATCACCACCTCGGCCGCCGACGACACGCACCACGTCGACCTGACGACCGAGCGGACCACGCTGCGCCTCCTCGTGGTCCCGCCCGGCTTCAACGACGCGGACGGCGAGGAGGCCCTGCTCGCCGCCGCCACGCCCGGCAACGCCCACTCGGCGCACGACCTCCTGCGTGCCGTCACCGACGAGGACGACGTCGATCCGCGGGATCGGTGGCGCCACGACGGCGGCGCGGGCTGGGGCGACGACGAGGTGCCGACGACGCATCCCGCCGGGGCACGCTAGCCCGGCGACCGCACCGGCGCGTGGTGCCCGAACGGCACCGACTCGGCCCGCCCGAACGGCCAGCACCGACGGCAACCTGGCCGAGGCCGTGCGCAACCGCACCCAGCGCCCGGCGCGCCGTGCCGGCCGACGGGCGAGTCCGCCGTCCACGCGACGGGCGATGGTCCGACGGGGCCAGGCACCTGGGACCGCGTACTCATGCGCGCTCCCGGTCGGCGCGGCCATGCTGGGCCCATGACCACCTCGACCCCGCACCGGGACCCCCGCGACCACGGTCGTGACGCGACCGCGGTCCAGCTGAGCTGGCTGCACCGCGAGCTCGACGACTGGCGGGCAGCCGGCATCATCGACGCCGACCAGGCCGCCGCCATCTCCGGTCGCTACCGCACCGTGCAGGAGACCCGGCGCTTCTCGCTCGGACGCCTCCTCCTCTCGCTCGGCGCGCTGTTCGTCGGCGTCGGCCTCATCTGGCTGGTCGCGGCCAACCTCGACGCGCTCTCGCCACTGCTGCGCTTCACCGTCGTGGCCGCCTTCTGGGTGGCCTTCCTCGTCGGTGGCGAGCTGCTCGCGCCCCGGCTCCCGTCCGGCGTGCGGGGCGCGGTGCGCCTGCTGGCCGCCCTCACGTTCGGCGCGACCATCTTCCAGGCGGCGCAGTCGATGCAGGTGCCGGCCTACGAGCCGCTGCTGCTCGGGCTCTGGTCCGCCGGCACCCTGCTGCACGCCTACCTCACCCGGGCGGTGACACCGCTGCTCGTCGGCATCGCCACCGGCCTGGTCTGGTGGATCTGGGCGCCCCTGGCCCACGCCGGCAGTGGCGCCGGCGCGGTGCTCGCGCTGGGTACGGCGGCGGTGCTGGCCGTCTCACTGGCGATCGTGCACGACCGCACCCCGGACGCCTTCGCCGTCGCGTGGCGCACCGTCGGCTGCGCGCTGGCGATGATCGCCCTCTTCGCCGCGGCCATCCCCTTCACCACCACCGACGGCTTCGGGTGGAGCGTCTGGCTGGTCCTCGAGCTGGCCGCCGCGGGTGTCGCGGCCGCCGCCGCGCTCGCCCTCGCCCGGGGCACCGCCCGCTGGGAGCCGCTCGGCGCGGTCGGGGTGCTCGCCTTCTCGGTGCTCATGGTGCTGTGGGACACCGGGACCGACACCTCGTCGGTGGGTCTCGACGACTGGGCCCACGCCGCGGTCGGCGTCGCGGCGTACGTCGTGGTGGCCGTCGGGCTCGCCGCCCTCGGCACCGTGCGCGACGCCCCCGTGCTGACCGTCATCGCCATGATCGCCCTGGTGGTCTTCACGACCTTCCAGAGCTTCGCGGTCTTCGCCGCGATCATCCAGGGCGCCTGGCTCTTCGTCGTCCTGGGCCTGGTGTTCCTGGGCACCGGCCTCCTCTTCGACCGCGCCCGCCGCGGGATCACCGCCAACCTCGAAGGAGCCTGAGCCATGAACCGCGTGCTCACCATCGCCCTCGTCGCCGCGACCCAGGCCGTGCTGGTCGCCGTCGCCGTCGCCCCCCAGGTCTCGGCCCGCACCACCGGCGAGACCCACACCTTCCGGGTCGAGCCCGTCGACCCCATCGACCCCTTCCGCGGGGCCTACGTCACCCTCGGCTACCCGGACCTGCGCCACGACGACGCGGGCGACGGGCAGAGCGGCACGGTCTACATCACCCTCACCGAGGAGGACGGCCACAGCGTCGCCGACGACTACCTGCGCGAGCGCCCCGACTCAGGGCCCTACCTGGCGTGCGACGACTCCGGCTGGCAGCTCCGCTGCGGCATCGAGAGCTGGTTCCTGCCGCAGGACGAGGCCGCCGAGATGCAGCGGGTGCTCCGGGACGGCGCCGTGGCCGAGGTGCGGATCGACTCCCGCGGCCACGCCGCCCTCATGGACGTCCGGGCCCAGTAGGGCTCGCCCGCCCGCGCCGGCGTGCAGCGCCGCGCCGGAGCGGCAGCCGGTCGCGAGCAGCCGGCAGGTCGGCGGCCTCAGCCGCCGGCCACCGCCGGGATGACCGAGACCTGGGTGCCGTCGGGGGTGGCGGTGTCGAGATGGTCGAGGAAGCGCACGTCCTCGTTGCCGACGTACACGTTGACGAACCGGCGCAGCGCGCCCGCCTCGTCGAGGATGCGTCCCTTGATGCCCGTGTAGTGGGTGTCGAGGTCGTCGAGCACCTCGGCCAGGGTGGCGCCGGAGGCGCTCACCTCGGACTCACCGCCGGTGTAGGTGCGCAGGATGGTGGGGATGCGGACGGAAACGCTCACGGGTGGATCCTCCTGGACGGATCAGACGATGCCGGCGGCCGTGAAGGCACCGTACGACGGGTCGATGGTGGCGCGCGGGCCGACGTGGTCGGACACCGCGTCGAGGGTCTTGAGCCCCATGCCGGTGTTGATGACGACCGTCTCCAGCGTGGGGTCGAGCTGGCCGCTCTCGACCAGCTTCTTCAGCACGCCGACCGTGGTGCCGCCGGCGGTCTCGGTGAAGATCCCCTCGGTGCGGGCCAGGAGCAGGATCCCCTCGCGCACCTCGTCGTCGCTGATGTCCTCGACGGCACCGCCGGTCCCGCGGCAGATGTCGAGCACGTAGATGCCGTCCGCGGGGTTGCCGATCGCGAGGCTCTTGGCGATGGTGTCGGGCTTGACCGGGCGGATCGCGTCCACGCCGGCCTTGTAGGCCACCGAGACCGGCGAGCAGCCGGTGGCCTGGGCGCCGAACACCTTGTAGGGGGTGTCCTCGACGAGGCCGAGGGCGATGAGCTCGCCGAAGGCCTTGTGCACCTTGGTGAGCTGGGAGCCGGAGGCGACCGGGATGACGATCTGCTCGGGCAGGCGCCAGCCGAGCTGCTCGGCGATCTCGTAGCCCAGCGTCTTGGAGCCCTCGGCGTAGAACGGGCGGACGTTGACGTTGACGAACGCCCAGCCCTCCTCCTCGCCGGCGATCTCGGAGGCGAGCTTGTTGACGTCGTCGTAGTTGCCGTTCACCGCGACGAGGTTGTCGGTGTAGACCGCCGAGTTGACCTGCTTGGGCTTCTCGAGGTTGCTCGGGATGAACACGACGGTCTTGATCCCGGCACGAGCGCCCGCGGCGGCGACCGCGTTGGCCAGGTTGCCGGTGGAGGGGCAGGCGAAGACCTTGGCGTCGAGCTCGATGGCCGCGCTCAGGGCGCAGGCGACGACGCGGTCCTTGAAGGAGTTGGTGGGGTTGGTCGAGTCGTCCTTGACCCACAGGTTGTCGATGCCCAGCTCGCGACCGAGGTTGTGGGCCTTGAGCAGCCGGGTGAAGCCGGGCTCGGTGTTCCTGCTCTGCTCGATGTCGTCGGGGACCGGCAGCAGCGCCTTGTAGCGCCAGATGTTGCGCGGTCCGGCGGCGATCTCCTCGCGGGTGACCACGGGGAAGTCGTAGGCGACCTCCAGCGGCCCGAAGCACTCCGGACACGCGTACGACGGGCCGAGCTCGACCTCGTGGCCGCACTCGCGGCAGGCGAGGACCCGGGCGTTGCCGAAGGCCCCCTCGCGCAGGGTGTGGCCGGTGGTGGCGGTGGTTTCTGCGACAGCGGTCATGACGTCCTCCTCCTCATCGACCCCGGGCGACTTTCGCACCGGGACGGAATTGGCACCGTTTCCGCGACTGCCAGTGGCAGGAGGTTCGCGGCGGTTGCCGGGACGTCGTCGGGCCGTTCCCTCAGTCCCTCGTGATGAGGTCTCTAGGTTAGACAGGGCGTCTCAGCATGTGCACATCGAGTCCACATGCTGGAGGGCGCCTCGGGACCGCCTCAGCGGGCGAGGGAGGACACGTCCGCGGTGAGCTGGCGCAGCAGGTCGAGCACCCCGTCCGGGCCGGGTACGACGACGTCGGCGAGCGGCACCAGGGCGGACTGCTCGTCGGAGGCGACGGCCACCAGCAGGGTCGGCATCCCCTGGTCGCGCAGCGCGGCGACGGCCTCGAAGGCCTGGACGTCACCCAGGTCGTCGCCGGCGAAGAGGAACCCGCCGGCCGACTGCTCGCTCGCCAGGGTCTCGACCGCGTTCCCCTTGTGCATGCCGTCCGAGCGCACCTCGATGACGTTGCGGCCGGGCTCGACGACGAGCCCGTGCCGGCCCGCGAGCTCACGCATGAGCGGCAGCAGCCGCTCGAAGGCGCCGGCCGCGTCGTCGAGGCGACGGGTGTGCACCGCGACCGCGAGGCCCTTCTCCTCGACGTGGGCGCCGCCGGCGTCCGCGCGGCGCAGCAGTCCGGGGAGCTCGCGCTCGAAGGTGGAGAGCCCGTGCGGCGGGCGGGGCGAGATCACCCGCCGGCTGGTCGAGGACCAGCGCTCGTTGCCGTACTGGCCGAAGAGGAACAGCTGCTTGCCGTGCTCGGCGATCGCGTCGCCCACCTCGTCGAGACCCCCGAGGGCCAGCGCCTGGCGGGCCGGACGGCCGGTGACGACCGCGACGGCTCGGACGACGTCGCTCAGGGCGACGAGGACCTCGGGGGCGTCCGGGTGGATGTGGGCCTCGCTGGGCTCGTCCACGATCGGCGACAGCACGCCGTCGAAGTCGAGGCCCACGACGACCTGGTCGGCGGCGGCCACGAGGGCGTCGTACCGGTCACGCGCGTGCGGGGAGGTGAACTCCATGACCCTCAGCCAACCATGGATCGTTGAACAGGGGACAACCAGCCCGGCCGGTGGGGGTGGGCGGGTCCGAGCACGTCAGGCCGCGTCGGGCGAGGTCAGGCCGCGTCGCCGGTGAGGATGACGGTGAGGCGGTCCATCCGCATCGGCACCACCGCGGGTGCGGTCCGCTGGATGCCCAGGTCGAGGGCGAGCAGCTTGGCGGCGGCCTCGAGGCGGGCGGGGTAGTAGACCGTGGAGGCCGGGATGATGCCCTGCCAGTTGTCCTCGCCGACGACCTGCCAGCCGACCTGGGTGGCCTTGGCGGCCGTGCTGGCGGCCAGACCCCCGATGCCGGAGTTGTTGTAGACCTCGACGTAGACCTCGCCGCGCTGGACCTGGGGCTTGGGCTTGGGCTTCGGCTTCTTGGTGGGCTCCGGAGCCGGCGGCACGACGACCTCGGGGGTCGCGGTCTCCGGGGCGGGTGCCGACGCGGTGGTGATCTCCCGCTCCGTCGGCTCCGGGTCGGAGGTGGCGACGAAGGCGAAGCCGGCCATCGCCACGGCGATGATGCTGAGCATCACCAGCGGCGAGGGGAAGGCGACACCACGCTCGTCGCGACGGACGGCCGAGCGTCGACCGGCCGAGCGTCGACCAGCGGAGGGACGGTCGGCGGAGGGACGAGGGGACCGGGACGGGGAAGAGGCGGTCATGGGTCGATCAGAGCTCGAAGCCGAGGCGACGGGCCGAGCGCTGGCGCTGGCGGGAGGCCCGCAGGCGGCGCAGCCGGCGCACCAGCAGCGGGTCGGCCTCGAGCGCCTCGGGACGGTCGATGAGGGCGTTGAGCACCTGGTAGTAGCGCGTCGAGGACATGTCGAACTTCTCGCGGACCGCCTGCTCCTTGGCGCCGGCGTACTTCCACCAGTGCCGCTCGAACTCGAGGATGTCGCTGTCGCGCTGGGTCAGGCCCGGTGCGGTCTGCTCGCGACCCGGCTCGTGCGCGCCGGGCTGCTGGACGGCGTCGGCCATGTCGGTCTCCCCTTCGAAGGACTGCGGTGGCCCCACTCTAGGCGACGAACGACAGCGATGTCATTCGTCGCCGGCGAGTCGCGCGGGCTTCTGACGGGGCCGTGCAGTATCGACCCCCCGGAGGGGTGCTGCGCGGCTCGCTAGGGTGAGCCGTGTGACCACCTCAGGCCGCGCCGACCTCGTGATCGTCGCCAACAGGCTCCCCGTCGACCGTGTGACCAACCCCGACGGCAGCAACGGCTGGCGGCGCTCCCCCGGCGGACTGGTGACCGCGCTCGAGCCGGTGATGCGCGCCAACGACGGCGCCTGGGTCGGCTGGCCGGGCTCACCCGACGACGACCTCGAGCCCTTCGTGGAGGACGGCCTGCAGCTGGTGCCGGTGCACCTGAGCGCGCAGGAGATCGAGGAGTTCTACGAGGGCTTCTCCAACGGCACCCTGTGGCCGCTCTACCACGACCTGGTCGCCAAGCCGGAGTTCCACCGGGAGTGGTGGGACTCCTACGTCAGGGTCAACCGGCGCTTCGCCGAGAAGGCGCCGAGGTCGCCGCCGAGGGCGCGACCGTCTGGGTGCAGGACTACCAGCTGCAGCTCGTGCCCCCAGATGCTGCGCGACCTGCGGCCCGACGTCCGCATCGGCTTCTACCTGCACATCCCGTTCCCCCCGGCCGAGCTCTTCAGCCAGCTCCCCTGGCGCCGCCAGATCCTCGAGGGCCTGCTCGGCGCCGACCTGATCGGCTTCCAGCTCGCCGGCGGGGCCGGCAACTTCGTGCGCCTGGTCCGCCGCCGGGTCGGGCACAAGACCCACCGCGACCTCGATCTACCTCCCCGACGGACGCACCGTGAAGGCCACCGCGTTCCCGATCTCCATCGACACCGCCGGGTTCGAGGAGCTCGCCCGCTCGGAGGGCGTCCAGAAGCGGGCCGCCGAGATCCGTGACGGCGCTCGGCAACCCCCGCAAGGTCTTCCTGGGCATCGACCGCCTCGACTACACCAAGGGCATCGTAGCCCGGCTGCGCGCCTTCGGCGAGCTGATCGCCGAGGGCAGGCTCGACGTGGAGGACGCGGTCTTCGTGCAGGTCGCCACCCCGTCGCGCGAGCGGGTCGAGCAGTACCGCATCCTGCGCGACGACATCGACCGGCTGGTGGGCCGCATCAACGGCGACCTGGGCGAGATCGGCAAGCCGGCGATCTCCTACCTGCACTCCTCCTACCCGCGCGAGGAGATGGCCGCGCTCTACCGGGCCGCCGACATCATGGTCGTCACGCCGTTCCGCGACGGCATGAACCTCGTCGCCAAGGAGTACGTCGCGTGCCGCTACGACTCCGACGGCGCCCTGGTCCTCTCGGAGTTCGCCGGTGCCGCCGACGAGCTGCGGCAGGCCTGGCTGGTCAATCCCTACGACATCAACGGCATCAAGCAGGCGCTGCTCGACGCGTTCCACGCCGAGCCCAAGGACAGCACCCGGCGGATGAAGGCCATGCGCAAGACGGTCGTCCAGCACGACGTGGCGGCGTGGGCCGGGTCGTTCCTCGACGAGCTGGCCAGCGGTCTGCAGGAGCACGACAAGTCCGTGCGGCCCGCCCGCCGCAGCTGATCGTCGTACGCCGCCCCGACCGTTCTGCCGCTGGGCTCAGCGGGTCGTGGGGTGCGGCAGCGGCGACTCGCCCTGCGCCACCATGATCTTCTCGATCGTGTGGCGCAGGTCGGGACCGATGGCGCCCCAGTCGTCGTCGTACCCGTAGACCTGGTGGAGCGACTCGGCCGAGCGCTGGCCGTCGAGGATGTCGATGTCCCACGGCGTGATCAGCCCGGGGTGCACGACGCCGACGGCCTCGGACACCTTGAGCAGGTCGCGTCGCAGCGAGCGGACGTAGTTGGCCGCGCGCACGCTCTTGAGCTCGACGTCGAGGCCGAAGGTGTAGCGCGGGTCCTGGGTCGCCACGCCCACCGGGCACCGGTCGGTGTGGCACTTCTGGGCCTGGATGCAGCCGATCGCCATCATGGCCTCACGGCCCACGTTGACCATGTCGACGCCCAGCGCGAAGGCGACCACGGCGTTCTCCGCGACGCCGAGCTTGCCGGCGCCGATGAAGGTCACGTCGTCGGTGAGACCCGCCTCGGCGAAGCGCCGGTAGACCTCGCTGAAGGCGATCCGGAACGGGTAGGCCACCGAGTCGGCGAAGATCATCGGCGCCGCACCGGTGCCGCCCTCGCCGCCGTCGATGTTGACGAAGTCGACCCCGCGCCCGCCGGCGGCCATCGCCTCGACCAGCTGGTCCCACATCGTCAGGTTGCCGACCGCGGACTTGATGCCGACGGGCAGCCCGGTGGCGTCGGCGATCGTCTCGACGAAGTCGAGCATCGAGTCGACGTCGTCGAAGACCGCGTGCCGACTCGGCGACGCGCAGTCCCGGCCCTCGGGGATGCCGCGGATCTCGGCGATCTCGGCGCTGACCTTCTCCCCCGGCAGCATCCCGCCGAGGCCCGGCTTGGCGCCCTGGGAGAGCTTGATCTCGATGGCCCGCACCGGAGCCGACTGCACGAGGTCGACCAGCCGGGCCAGGTCGAAGCGGCCGTGCTCGTCGCGGCACCCGAAGTAGGCTGGTGCCGATCTGGAAGACGATGTCGCCGCCGCTGCGGTGGTACGGCGACAGGGCGCCCTCGCCGGTGTTCTGCAGGCAGCCCGCCATGGCCGCGCCCCTGTTGAGCGACTCGACCGCCTTGCCCGACAGCGAGCCGAAGCTCATCCCCGAGATGTTGACCACCGATCCCGGGCGGAAGGCGTGCCGGCGACCGCGCGCCGCGCCCATCACCTTGGCGCTGGGCAGGGTGATCTCCTCCTCGGCGTGCGGCACGGTCGCCGCGCCCGGCCCCACGAACGTGCGGTGCTTGATGATCGGGTAGCCCTCGACGTGCTCCATGTCGTTGTCGGTGCCGAACCCGAAGTAGTTGTTCTCCAGCTTGGAGCTGGCGTAGATCCAGCGGCGCTGGTCGCGGCTGAAGGGCCGCTCCTCGTCGTTGCTCGTGACGATGTACTGCCGCAGCTCGGGGCCGAAGCGCTCCAGGAAGAACCGCAGGTGCCCGACCACCGGGAAGTTGCGGATGATCGCGTGCTGGCGCTGGGTGACGTCGTGGGCGACCAGTCCGGCGAGGCCGGCGGCGCCGAGGGCGGCGAGGTTCCACTTCATGGGTCGTGTCTAGCCGCGACCCGGCCCACGGGCAACCTCCCCCGGGGCGTGGTGCCCGGGCGTATCTTTCGCCCATGGACCTCCTCCCTCCGAAGCCGGACCAGCTGGTCGCGGCCGCGGGCAACGTCGCCCACAAGGTGCTCTACGGCGGGCTGGCCGACCTGCGGCCCATGCCGCGCACCCTCATCGACGACGGGGAGCTGCGCGAGGTCTACCACTACCGACCCTCCGCGGCGGTGCGCGAGTCGGGCGACCCGGTGCTGCTGGTCACCCCGCTGGCGGCGCCCGCACTGTGCTACGACCTGCGCCGGGGCTGCTCGCTGGTGGAGCACTTCGTCTCCCTGGGCCGACGGACCTACCTCGTGGAGTACGGCCAGGTCTCGTTCCGCAACCGCAGCCTGGGGATGGAGCACTGGATCGACGAGGTCCTCCCCCGGGCGATCCGGGAGGTGTCCGCGCACGCCGGTGGCCGCCCGGTGCACGTCGTCGGCTGGAGCCTGGGCGGCATCTTCAGCCTGCTCACCGCGGCCGACCAGCCCGACCTGCCCATCGCCTCCCTGACCGTGCTCGGCTCCCCCGTCGACGTCAAGAAGGTGCCGCTCGTGGCGCCGGTGCGACCGCTGCTCAACCTCACCGCCGGTCGCGGGCTGCTGACCCGCACCTACCGGGCCCTGGGCGGGGTCCCCCAGCCGCTGGTCAACTGGGTCTTCACCGCCGCTTCGGTGCAGAAGGTCGTCACCAAGCCGGTCGTGGTGCTGACGCACCTCGACGACGCCGACTACCTCGCCCAGCTCGAGGCGGTCGACCGCTTCATGGCCAACATGATCGCCTACCCCGGTCGGACCTTCGGGCAGCTGTACCACCGCTTCGTCAAGGGCAACTCGCTGGCCCGGGGCACGATGGAGCTCGGGGACCGCACGATCGACCTGTCGACCATCACCGCACCGGTCCTGGTCTTCGGCGGCGCAGGCGACGGCATCGCGCCGGTGGCCGCCGTCCGCCCCGTGCTCCCGCTCCTGAGCGGCTCGAGCGAGGTGCGCTTCGAGATCGTCCCGGGCGGGCACCTCGGCATGCTGACCGGTCGCGCGGCGCGGGGCTCCACGTGGCGGGTCATGGACGAGTGGATCGAGCAGTGGTCGAGCGCCGACACCCCGCCGCGCCGCACGACCCGGAAGAAGACGGCCTCGAGGTCGACCACGGAGCCGGGCGGCACGACGGCACCCGCCGCGCCGAGGACGACCGCTCCCAAGAAGCCCGCCGCCGTACGCAGGACCACCACCCGCCGCGCAGGCCCCAAGGTCACCCCGTCCCCCGACGCCATCGGCGCCAACCCGGCGCGCCGCTACGGCTCGTCCGACTCGCGCTCGCTCGGCGGCTGAGCGGACCCCGCCGGCCCTAGAGTCGGGCCATGGACCACACCGGGGACGCCACGGGGGACGACACCGGCGGTCTGCCGCGCAGCGTGCGCTGGGGCTACGGGTCCGGCTCGGTCGCCACCGGCGCCTTCGGCACCGTGCCCGGCCTGATGCTGCTGCCCTACCTCACCGACACGCTCGGCATCGCCGCGCTGTGGGCGGGCCTGATCGTCTTCGCCCCCAAGGCGTGGGACGTGCTGCTCAACCCCGTCGCCGGACGCGTCAGCGACCGCACCGTCGACCCGGCGGGGCCGCGCCGGCCCTGGCTGCTGCGGGCCGGGGTGATGCTCGCGGGCGCCTTCGCGCTGATCTTCGCCGGACCCGACCTGGACTCGCAGGTGCTCGAGGCCGGCTGGGTGCTGGTCTTCTTCGTGCTGGCCGCCACGGCGTACGCGTTCTTCCAGGTGCCGTACGTCGCGATGCCGGCCGAGATCACGTCGTCGTACGACGAGCGGACCCGGCTGATGACCGCGCGGGTGGCGATCCTCGCCTTCACGATCATGCTGGCCGGCGCGACCGCGCCGGTGATCCGCGACGCGGTCGGCGGCCGGGACGGCTACCGGGTGATGGGCGTGGCGATGGCGGTCCTCATCGCCACGGGCGTCGTCTCGGCGTACGTCGGCACCCGGCGCGCGCCGATCGGCGCGGTCGCGGCCGGGGCGGGCTCGCTGCGCGAGCAGCTGCGGATCGTGGCCACCGCCCGCGACTTCCGACGGCTGCTGACGACCTTCGTCCTCCAGGCGCTGGCCACCGGCTGCATGCTCGCCGGCGTCGACTACCTCGCCTCCGACGTGATCGGGCGGACCGGTGCGGCGACGATCCTCTTCGTCTGCTTCGTCGGCCCCGCGCTGGTGCTCACCCCGCTGTGGGCGCGGTACGGCGCCCGGGTCGGCAAGCAGCGCGGCTACGTGGTCTCCTCGCTGGTGCTGGCGACCGGTGCGGCCCTGGCCGTGCTGGCGCCGTACGCGCCTCCGGCGGTGACCTTCGCGGCGACCGGCGTGGTGGGCGTCGGCTACGCGGGCTGCCAGGTGTTCCCGATGGCGATGCTCCCGGACGCCGCCGCGACCGACGCGGCCCGGACCGGCGAGAACCGGGCCGGTGTCTACACCGGCGTCTGGACCGCCGGTGAGACCCTCGGCCTCGCGCTCGGACCGGCCGTCTTCGCGGTCGTGCTGGCGCTCGGCGGCTACGTGTCCTCCGAGGGCGGCGACGTCACCCAGCCCGACTCGGCCCGCACCGCGATCACCCTCGGCTTCTCGCTGCTGCCCGCCGCCCTGACCCTGCTCAGCCTGCTGTGGCTGCGGCGCTACACCCTCGACGCGGACGCCGTCGCCCGCGCGACCACGGAGGCCTCACGATGAACCCGCTCGACCGGATGCACGCCATGCAGGCGGCCGACCTGCCCGTCCACGGGGGCCGCACCCTCGCCTACGTGTACGACGGCGGCGACGCCGAGGTGGACCGGATCGGTCGCGAGGCCGTGGCGGCGTACGCCGGCTCCAACGCCCTGGACCCGACCGCCTTCCCCAGCCTGCTGGAGATGGAGAACGAGCTCGTCGGCGTCGCCTGCGGGCTGCTCGACGCCCCGGAGTCGGCCGTCGGGACGGTGACGTCCGGGGGCACCGAGTCGATCCTGCTGGCCGTGCAGGGCGCGCGGGACGCCCACCCCGACATCGATCGACCGCGGATGGTGCTGCCCGCCACCGCGCACGCGGCCTTCCACAAGGCCGCCCACTACTTCGGGGTCGAGGCGGTGCTGGTGCCGGTCGACGAGGACTTCCGCGCCGATCCCGCCGCGATGGCCGCGGCCATCGACGACCGCACGGTGCTCGTGGTGGCCAGCGCGCCGTCGTACGCGCACGGTGTGGTCGACCCGGTGACCGAGATCGCCGCGGCCGCCGCGGCGGCCGGCGTGCGCTGCCACGTCGACGCCTGCATCGGCGGGTGGGTCCTGCCGTACGCCGCCCGGCTGGGGCGCCCGGTGACGCCGTGGACGTTCGCGGTCGAGGGCGTCACCTCGATCAGCGTCGACACCCACAAGTACGCCTACGCCCCCAAGGGCACGTCGATCCTGCTGCACCGCGACGCCTTGCTGCGACGGCCGCAGTTCTTCGCCTCGGCCGCGTGGCCGGGCTACACGATGCTCAACCAGACGACCCAGTCCACCCGCTCCGGAGGGCCCATCGCCGGCACCTGGGCGGTGGTCACCGCGATCGGCGACGACGGCTACCTGCGGCTGGCCGGACAGGTCTTCGAGGCGGTCGACCGGATCGTCGCCGCACTCGAGGCGGTGCCCGCGCTGCGCGTCGTCGTACCCCCCGAGTCCACGCTGGTGGCGCTGGCCACCGACGACTCCCTCGACCCGTTCACGCTCACCGACGAGATGGTCGCGCGCGGCTGGTACGTCCAGCCGCAGCTCTCCTACGACGGCCGGCCGGCCAGCGTGCACCTGTCGGTGAGCGCGGCCACGCTCGCCCACCTCGACGACTTCACGACCGCGCTGGACGCGTCGGTGGCCGCCGCACGGGCGGCCGGTCCGGTGACGGTCGACGCGGGAGTGGTCGCCTTCATCGAGTCGCTCGACCCGGCCGCGCTGGGCGACGACGACTTCGACGGCCTGCTCGCCGCGTCCGGGCTGGTCGGCGAGTCGGCCGACGGGTCGCTGGCCCTGCCCACGCGCATGGCGGAGGTCAACGCGATGCTCGACGTGGCGGCCCCGGCGATGCGCGAGGCGCTCCTGGTCGCCTTCCTGGACCGGCTGTCGCGGCCGGTGCGCTGATCCTGTCCGTCACGCTCACCGGCTAGCGTCGGCGGCGTGAGCACGTTGCAGGCACTCGTGGACCGGGGACTCGTGGCGGCCGACTGGGCGCGGGCGCTGGCGCCGGTGGAGTCCCGGATCGAGGCGATGGGCGGCTTCCTGCGCGAGGAGATCGCGGCGGGGCGCGGCTACCTGCCGGACGGCGACCACGTGCTGCGGGCCTTCCAGCGCCCACTGGCCGACGTCCGGGTGCTGGTCGTCGGCCAGGACCCCTACCCGACGCCGGGCCACCCGATCGGGCTGTCCTTCGCGGTGGCCCCCGACGTCCGCCCGGTGCCGCGGTCCTGGCCAACATCTACACCGAGCTGCGAGGCGGACCTCGGGATCGCGAAGGCGGCGCACGGCGACCTCACCGCCTGGGCCGACCAGGGCGTGATGCTGCTCAACCGGGTCCTCACCGTCGCCCCGGGCCAGGCCGCCTCGCACCGGGGCCGGGGCTGGGAGGAGGTCACCGAGCGGGCCATCCGCGCGCTCGCCGACCGGGGCGGGCCGTGCGCGGCCATCCTCTGGGGCCGCGACGCGCAGTCGCTCAAGCCGATGCTGGGCGCGATCCCGTGGGTCGAGTCGGCGCACCCGTCTCCCCTCTCGGCCTCCCGCGGCTTCTTCGGCTCGCGGCCCTTCTCCCGGGTCGACCGGCTGCTCGAGGATCAGGGCGGGTCGCCCGTGGACTGGCGCCTCCCGGCATCACCCTCGGGGTAGTCCGCGACGAACGGGACCCCGGATCGGCCACCGGGAGGGTCCGTTCGTCGCGGACTACCCCGACGGGGGGATGGCAACTGTTTGAAAGTTGAACTACCATGGACGACATGACGACCCGGATGCCGGCCCTGTACATCGGCCACGGCGCTCCCCCGCTGCTCGACGACCCGACCTGGTCGGGCCAGCTCGCCGCGTGGGCCGCCGACCTCCCGCGGCCGAGGGCCATCCTGATCGTCAGCGCCCACTGGGAGTCCGCCCCGGTCAGCCTCTCCGCGAGCGGGGCTCCGCTCGTCTACGACTTCGGCGGCTTCGACGCGAAGTACTACCGGATGACCTACGAGACCCCGGACGCCACGGCGCTGGCCCGCCGCATCGCCGGGCTGATGCCCGGCAACGAGCCGGTGCACCAGCACGCCGAGCGCGGCCTCGACCACGGCGCCTGGGTGCCGCTGCAGATCATGTACCCCGAGGCCGACATCCCGGTCCTCCAGATGTCCCTGCCCACCGACGACCCGGTCCGGCTGATGAGGCTGGGCGAGCGCCTCAAGCCGCTGCGGGACGAGGGGGTGCTCATCATCGGCTCGGGCTTCCTCACCCACGGACTGCCGTTCCTCACCGACTTCCGCCTCGACGCGGCCGCACCGGGATGGTCGGTCGACTTCGACCTCTGGGCCGCGGACGCTCTCGCCCGTGGGGACGTCGACGAGCTGGCGGCGTACGCCGCGAGGGCGCCGGGCATGCCCTACGCCCACCCGACCGTCGAGCACTACACGCCGCTCTTCGTCACCCTGGGGGCGGCGACGACACCCGACGAGCCGGGCATCCAGGTCATCGACGGCTACTGGATGGGTCTGTCCAAGCGGTCGCTGCAGGTCGCCTGACCGCCTCGGTTGTCGACCCGCGCCCGCCGCCCCACCGGGCTCGTCACCGGTCTTCCCACTAATCTTCATGGGATGAAGGTCCTCTCGATCCAGTCCTCGGTCGCCTACGGCCACGTCGGCAACTCCGCGGCGGTCTTCCCGCTCCAGCGGCTCGGGCACGAGGTGTGGCCGGTCTCCACCGTCGTCTTCTCCAACCACACCGGGTACGGCGCGTGGCGCGGTCCGCTGCTCCCGCCCACCGACGTCGCCGACGTCATCACCGGCATCGAGGACCGCGGCGTCCTGGGCCAGGTCGACGCCGTGCTGTCGGGCTACCAGGGTGGGGCCGGCATCGCGGACGTGATCCTCGACGCCGTCGCGCGCGTCAAGGCGGCCAACCCCGCGGCGACGTACACCTGCGACCCGGTGATGGGCAACGCGACGTCCGGCTGCTTCGTCGATCCCGGCCATCCCGCCGATCATCCGCGAGCGGGTGGTCCCGGCGGCCGACGTGATCACGCCCAACCAGTTCGAGCTCGGCTTCCTCACCGACACCGAGCCGCGCACCCTCGACGAGACGCTGGACTCCGCGGACAGGGCGATGGCGATGGGGCCCTCGACCGTGCTCGTCACCAGCGTCGAGCGCCCGGACGCCCCCGCCGACACCATCGAGATGATGGCGGTCACCGGCGAGGGCGCCTGGATCGTGCAGACCCCGCGACTGCCGATGAAGGCCAACGGCTCCGGCGACGTCACGGCCGCGCTCTTCACCGCGCACCTGCACACCACGGGCTCGCCCGGCGAGGCGCTGGCCGCGACGGTGAGCTCGGTCTTCGACCTCCTCCAGGCCACCCTGGACTCCGGCGAGCGCGAGCTGCGACTCATCGCAGGCCCAGGACGCCTTCGCGCACCCGCGGCTGCAGTTCGAGGTCACGCAGGTCCGCTGACGCACGGGGTCAGGGCGGTGGGGCTTGAGTGTGGCTTCGGTGTCACCCGGTGGCACCGAAGCCACACTCAGCGTCAGCGCCGCTCGAAGTCCCAGGTCATGAGGGAGCCGCCGGTCGTCGCGGACCGCGTGCGCTGCCGCCGGGACCCAGGGGTGCAGCTCCCCGATGCTCATCGGCTCGCCGGAGGTGGCCGGCTGCGGCTCGCCGGCGTTCTCGTCGGGTCGGACCTCGGCCACCAGCTCCCGACAGTCCCGCACCGCGAACCCTGCGTCCAGGGCAGCACGCAGGTAGCCCGACGTGGCGTGGTCCCAGGACGGGATGAAGCCGACCGACCCGTCGCCGGCGTACTCCAGGGTCGGCGAGAGCGGACTCCCGGGGAAGTAGCCGCGGACGTCGGCCACGAGGACCCGCCCGCCCGGTCGCAGGACCCGCACGGCGTCAGGGCGGTGGGGCTTGAGTGTGGCTTCGGTGTCACCAGGTGGCACTGAAGCCACAGCGAGGATCGGAGCCGGTGACAGGAGTCGAACCCGCGACATCCATATTACAAGTATGGCGCTCTACCAACTGAGCTACACCGGCGTGCTGTGAGGCAGCGCGGGCAATCCTAGACGGACGGCTGCTGCGAGAATGGCGGCATGTCCCTGCTCGACCAGCCGCACCACGACGGTTCCCCGCTCCACGTCTTCGACGAGTCGCCGAGGCTCGGCGACATGGTGACCGTCCGGGTGCGGACCAGCGCCGCCGACCCGGTCGACGAGGTGTGGCTGCGGACGACGTACGACGCCGAGCCCGTCTACCACCCGATGACCGCCACGACCGAGGGCGAGGTGACCTGGTGGTCGGGTGAGCTGCCGGTGCACAACCCGGTGACCCACTACCGCTTCCTGCTCGTGCGCACCGGGGTCGACGGGCAGGGCGAGCAGCAGTGGCTCACCGCCGCCGGCCTCACCGACATCGACGTGCCCGACGCCACCGACCACGTCCTCACCGCGTACGCCGCGGCACCGGACTGGGGGCGCGACGGCGTCGTCTACCAGGTGTTCCCCGACCGCTTCGCGCGCTCCGCGGCCGCCACCGAGCGGCCCACGCCGCCGTGGGCGGTGGCCGCCGCCTGGGACGACGAGGTCGTCTTCGAGGGGCGCGACCCGCACACCCCGCTGCAGCTCTTCGGCGGTGACCTGGACGGCCTCACCGAGCACCTCGACCACGTGGCGGAGGTGGGCGCCGACATCGTCTACACGACCCCGGTCTTCCCCGGCGAGAGCAACCACCGCTACAACGCGACGACGTTCGACCACGTCGACCCGCTGCTCGGCGGCGACGCGGCCTACCAGCGGCTCTCCACGGCCGTGCACGACCGCGGCTGGCGGATCCTGGGCGACCTGACCACCAACCACACGGGCGACACCCACGAGTGGTTCACCCGGGCGGCCACCGACCCGACCGCGTCGACGCGGTCCTACTACTACTTCGAGTCCGACGGCTCCTACGCGAGCTGGATGGGCCACACCACCCTGCCCAAGGTCAACCACGGCGACCCCGAGCTCCGGGCCGCCATGGTCGAGGGGCCGGACTCGGTGGTCGGGCGCTGGCTGCGACCGCCGTACGACGTCGACGGCTGGCGCATCGACGTGGCCAACATGACCGGACGGCTCGGCGCCCTGGACGTGGCCCACGAGGTGGCGCGCGCCGCACGGCGTACGGCCGAGGCGCTGCGCGACGACCCGCTCGTCATCGGCGAGCACAACCACGACGCCTCGGGCGACCTCGACGGGGACGGCTGGCACGGCACCATGAACTACTCCGGCTTCTCGTGGCCGGTCTGGTCGTGGCTGCGCGACCCGGCCTCGCCGGCGCGCGCCTTCGGCCGCCCCCTGCCGGTGCCCCGCCGCACCGGCGGTGCGGTGGTGGCGACCTTCCGGGCCTGGCACGCGGCCTTCGGCTGGCGGGCCACGAGCCAGTCGTGGAACATCCTCGGCTCCCACGACTCCGCGCGGATCCGCACCCTCGTCGGGTCGCCCGAGGTGCACCGGGTCGCGGCCGGGCTGCAGTTCACGCTGCCCGGCGTCCCCATGGTCTTCGCCGGCGACGAGATCGGCCTCGAGGGCGTCAACGGCGAGGACTCCCGGCGCACGATGCCCTGGGACCGCCGGGACGGCTGGGACACCGCGACCCTGACGGCCTACTCCGACCTGGCCCGCCTGCGACGCTCGTACGCCGCGCTGCGCCGCGGCGCGCTGCGCTGGGCCCACGTCGACGACGACACCATCGCCTACGTCCGCGAGCTGGCCGACCAGCGCCTGCTGGTGGTGGCCCGCCGCGCGGCCGGCGGGGCGTTCACCCTGCCGGGAGCCGCCCGTGGGACCCACCTGATGGGCACCGAGCCGGGCGGCGCCGACGTCACGCGGAACGGCGACGGCCTCGTCGTACCCGCCACCGACACGGCCCGGATGGACGTCTGGCTCCTCGACGACTGACCGCCGCCACGGGGCAGCGCCAGGAGTAGGTTGCCCTCCATGTCCCTGCGCATCGTGGCGAGTCGTCCCGACCCGGCGATCGTGAAGCTGCCGTGGTCGACGCCGCTGGAGGAGTGGACCGACGAGTACGTCGTCCCGCTGCCGCGCGGCCTGAGCCGCCACGTGGTCCGCATCGTCCGCCTCGGGGCGCGCACCTACGCGGTCAAGGAGACCCAGGAGGCGATCGCCTTCCGGGAGTACCGGCTGCTGCGCGACCTCCAGCGTGAGGGACTGCCGGCGGTGGCGCCCCAGGGGGTCGTGACCGGCCGCGTCGACGAGCACGGCGAGGAGCTGCCGGCCGCCCTGCTGACCGAGCACCTGCGCTTCTCGCTGCCCTACCGCAGCCTCTTCGCGCACGGCATGACCGCCGACAACCTGCCGAGCCTCGTCGACGCCATCGTGGTGCTGCTGGTCCGGCTGCACCTGTCCGGCTTCTACTGGGGCGACGTCTCGCTGTCCAACGTGCTGTTCCGACGCGCCGCCGGTGACTTCGCGGCGTACCTCGTGGACGCCGAGACCGGCGAGCTGCACCACGAGATCAGCGACCGGATGCGGGAGCACGACATCACGCTCGGCACCGAGAACATCTTCGCCGAGCTGATGGACCTGCAGGCCAGCGGCGCCGTGCACCAGGAGCTCGACGCCTTCGCCGTGATCGACCGGCTGCGTGAGCAGTACGGCAACCTCTGGGGCGAGCTCACCAGCGAGGAGGAGTTCACCTCCGACGAGATGTGGCGCATCGAGAGCCGCCTCGAGCGGCTCAACGACATGGGCTTCGACGTCGACGAGCTCGACATCGTCACCGACTTCGACGGGGACCGGGTGCGCATCCAGCCCAAGGTCGTCGAGCTCGGCCACCACCGGCGCGAGCTGCAGTCCCTGACCGGGATGACGGTGGAGGACAACCAGGCCCGGCGCCTGCTCAACGACCTGGCGGCCTTCACCGCCCACTACGACCTCGGGCGCGAGGACCGGCACCTGGTGGCCGGTCGCTGGATGACGCAGATCTACGAGCCGATCACCGAGATGGTCCCGCGCGAGGCGCGCGGCAAGCTGGAGCCGGCGGAGATCTTCCACGAGATCCTCGTGCACCGGTGGTACCTCTCGGAGCGCGCCGGGCACGAGGTCGGCATCTTCGAGACCGCCCGCGACTACATCGACCACGTCCTGACCCAGAAGCCCGACGAGCTCATCGCCGCCGAGACCGACGACGTCGCCGAGGACCCGGTCACCTAGGGACCGGGACCACCTCGGTCACCACCACGTCGTCACCGACGGGCGCCATCCGCAGCAGGTACGACGCGTCGGCACGACGTCGGTACGTCGCCGTGATCGCGCACCCGTACGGCGCGTCCCCGAGGTGGGCCGCCAGCGGGTCGTCGTCGCCGGCACTCGCACACTCCCCGACGTCGAGGTAGGCGCCGCCGTCGACGAGGGCCCGCAGCTGCTCCCGGGCCGCGCGCGTGGTCACGTGCCTCGACGGCACCACCCGGTGGCCACCCGCGGCGGAGACGGCGCGCCGGGCCGTCGCCTCGCGGCTGGTGCCGAGGTCGTGGTGGCTGTCGTAGCGGACCTGGCGGAAGTCCTCGGTGAGGCAGGTGGGGCCGGCGATGAAGCCGGGCACGTCGTACCACGCGAGGTCCTGGCAGAAGCGCGCCTCCTGGGTGCCGAGGATCGCCCGCCAGTGCGCTCCGACCCTCTCGTAGAGCACCGCGTAGCCACCGCCCGGGCAGGGGTCGTACCAGCCCTCACCGGCGGACGCCCAGCCCGAGCCCCGCCGGCCCGGGCCCTGGTAGCGCTCGACGACCACCGTCGGCGAGGTGGCACACCGGGGCCGGCGGCCGGCCTGGCGGAACAGCACGTCGAGCCGGGCCCGCACGAACTGCCGGAGGTCGGCCGGGGTGCCGTGGAGCCGGCGCTCGTCCCCGCTGCCGCGCCGCACCTCGACCCCCTGCCCCGGGTAGTCGACGCGGGTGGCGGCGCGCAGGGAGGACCCGGGGGGCGCCTGCCCGGGTGCGGCGCCGGCAGGCACCGGGGCGGCGAGCAGGACGGCGGAGCACGCGAGTGCCAGCGATGCGATCAACGAGCGAGCGGTCATGGTTCCCCCTGGGATCGTCCGAGCCACCGACGCGGGGCCCTGCTGCAGGGACGCGACCCGGGGCCCATCGGTTGCACGGACCTACCCTGCTCGCATGACGACCGCCACCCGCCAGATCGGACCCGCCGACATCGGCGCCTCGCTCACCCTCAGCGCCGAGGCGTTCGGCGACCTCCCGGCGGGCTTCACCCCTCCCTCGCCCGAGACCTGGCCGCTGCCGGGGCGCCACTCGTGGGGCACCTTCGACGGCGACCGCCTCGTCGCGCGGGTGATGGGCCGCGAGTACCACTCGTGGTGGCACGGCCGCCAGGTGCCCACGAACGGCATCGCCGGGGTGGCGGTCGCCGCCGAGCACCGCGGCTCCGGCCTCCTCGACGACCTCATGGCGACCGTCCTCGACGAGGGCCTGCGCGAGAGGGGCGAGGTGCTCTCCACGCTCTACCCGACCGCGCCCGGCATCTACCGGCGCTACGGCTACGAGGTCGTCACCGGCCTCCTCGAGGTGGAGCTCGCGACCGCCCGCCTGGCGCGCGTCTCGCCCGACCCGGCGGTGAGGTTGCGCCGCGCGACGGCGGCCGACGCCCACGACGTGCACCGCCTCTACGCGAGGTGGGCCGCCGCCCACAACGGGCCACTCACCCGCACCGGCCCGTCGTTCGCGACCGACGCGGAGATGCTCTCGTCCTTCACCGCCGTCACCCTGGCCGTGGCCACCGGGGCGGTCGACGGGTTCGCCGCCGGCGAGGTCGTCGGGTTCGCCGCCTGGCACCGCGGCACGGGGTACGACGACAGCTCGACCATCACGGTCGACGACCTGGTCTCGCTGCACGCCGGCGCCACCCGGTCCCTGTGGGCGATGCTCGGCAGCCACGCCTCGGTCACCGGCCGGGTCCGGCTGAGCACGTCCGGGGAGGACCCGGTGCGGCTCGCGCTGCCCTTCGCGGAGTGGACCGTCACCAAGCAGGTGCCCTACATGCTCCGCGTGCACGACGTGGCCGGCGCCCTCACCGGGCTGGACCTCGGCCCGCTGGACGCCCGGGTGACCTTCGGTGTCGAGGGCGACCTCCTGGGCACGAGCAACGGCCGGTGGATGCTCACCACCGCCGACGGCGTCTCGACCTGTGTCCCGGCCGGATCAGCCGGATCGGACGGAACTGCCGGATCGGCCGGGCCGGACGGACCGGACTGCCCGGTGCTCGCGCCCCGCGGACTCGCGCTCCTGGTGTCCGGCGCGCAGCCGTGCGCCGGCATCCGGGGGGCGGGGCTGATGCACGGCGACGACGCGTCGGACGCCGTCCTCGACACCCTGTTCGGCCGGCGTCGTGTGCACGTGCGCGACTACTTCTGAGCGCTCACTCGCAGGCGCGCATCCGGCGGCGCCCCCTCGTAGGTCAGCGGGGCGTACGCGCTGACGACGAAGGTGCCGTCGGTCTGCAGGCGGACCGCCTGGACGCCGACCGGTCGGCCCCCGTCGTCGTACGTCACGAGGCTCATGCCGGCGTCGCGTCGCGGCTTGCTGCCGACCGCGATGGCGTACGCCGCGCCGCCGGTCGTGCCGTTGGTGTAGGTCCACCCGATCCGGCCATCCGCGCCGGCGACCATCCCGGGCCCGCTCTGCACGTGGGTGTGGCCGCCGACCACCAGGTCGACGCAGCCCCGGGCGAGGGACTCGTCGCCCAGGTTGGCGTCGTGCACGAGCAGCGTGGCGATCCGCTCGTCGGAGGCACACGCCGCGTCGGCGAGCCGCTCCCCCACCTCGGCGAAGCTCAGGCCCGTCTCGTCGCGCCAGTCGCCGAGGCCACTGGAGCGGGGGTCGTCGACGCCGAGGATCAGGCCGCCGCCCGGACCCTCGACGGCCTCGCCGTCGAGGGTCGTCCAGCCCAGGTCGTCGAGGTAGCGGATGACGAAGGACCCGTGGTCGTGGTTGCCGGCGACGGCCCAGCGGTCCAGGTCGTCGAAGGTGCGGTCGAGCGAGTCGAGGCTGAAGGCCTCCCACGGCTGGCCCGTGGAGGTGTCGTCCCCCGCGTCCAGGACCACGGTGGCCCCGGCCGCGTCCCCGACCGCCCGGGCGACCCCGTCCATGCCGATGTTGTCGTGGCGGTCGCTGACCAGCAGGGCGACGGTCTCGCCCTCCTCCGGCACACGGAGCTCGAGGCTCGCGGCCGCCTCGGCCGCGGCGGCGTAGAAGGCCTTGCTCTTGTCGTAGGTGCTCACCGCGCTGGCGATGAGGCGTCGGGTCTCGGTGGTCGTCGGCCCGGTGAGGACCTCGATCCCGTCGGCCTCCTCGGGCAGCGGCACCGCTCCGCCGAGGAAGGCGTTGAGCGTGATCCAGTTCTGCTCGGCCTCCTGGGTGTCCGCGTCGCGGTCCCACGGCTGCCACAGGGCGAGCGGCAGCGCGACGAGCAGCACACCGCCCACCGCGCCCCGCCGGGTGCGCAGCCCACGGAAGAGCTCGCCGCGGCGGTGCGGGCCGAGCAGCAGCCAGACGGCCAGCGGCACCATGCCCAGGCCGAGGCCACGGACGGCGGCCGAGACGGCGATGTCCCGCACCGCCTCGGCCACCTTGGCGACCTGGGCATCGGGCTGGCTGGCGATGAAGGCGTAGCGCGAGATCAGCTCGTCGGTGGACCCGGCCTCGGTCTTGCCGAGCACCAGGTCGATGCCGATCGGCCCGTCGCCGCGGCGGCGTACGTCGGGCAGCAGCGGCCCGGTGCGCACCACGACGTCACCGTCGAGGGTCGGTCGCACCGTCGCGTCGTGGCTGGCCACCACGATCGTCCTGCTCCCGGAGAGGAACAGGGTGATCGTCGCGAGGACCGCGACGGCGAGGGACACCACCGCCACGGCGGCGGTGGAGGCCAGCCGGGTCCGGCTCACGCCCGGGCGCGCGCCTGGGCGATCGAGTAGAGCGTCACCGACGCGGCCACCCCCGCGTTGAGCGACTCGAGCTGGTTGCCCATCGGGATCGAGACGAGCTGGTCGCAGGTCTCGGTGACGAGGCGGCCCAGGCCCTTGCCCTCGGAGCCGACCACGACCACGAGCGGGCCGTCGGCGAGCTCGAGGTCGGGCAGCGCGACGTCACCGTCGGCGGCCAGGCCGACCACCATGCAGCCCGCGTCCTGGTAGGCCTTGAGCTGGCGGGTCAGGTTGACCGTCTGCGCGACCGGGATCCGGGCCGCGGCGCCGGCGCTGGTCTTCCACGCCGAGGCGGTCATGCCGGCGGCGCGGCGCTCGGGGATCAGCACGCCGTGCGCGCCGAAGCCCGCCGCGGAGCGGATGACCGCGCCGAGGTTGCGGGGGTCGGTGACCGAGTCGAGGGCCACGATGAGCGGCTTCTCGCCCATCTCGGCGGCCCGGTCGAGCAGGTCGTCGGGGTGGGCGTACTCGTAGGAGGGCAGCCGGGCCGCGAGGCCCTGGTGCACGGCGCCACCGGTCATCCGGTCCATCTCGCCGCGGGTGACCTCCATCATGGAGTAGCCCTGCTCGGCGGCGATCTTGAAGGCCTCGCGCAGCCGGCCGTCGCGCTCGGCGCCCTCGGCGACGTACACGGCCGTGATCGGGATGCCGGCGCGCAGCGCCTCGACGACGGAGTTGCGCCCGGCGACCCACTCGGCGTCGGTCGACTTGACCGTCCGACGCTTGGGGCGGGTCGTGTCGGCGCGCTCGGCGCGCTTCGCGGCCTTGTGCGCCTGGTGGTAGGGCCGGTCCTTGGCCTTGGGCGTGGGGCCCTTGCCCTCGAGTCCGCGCTTGACCCGGCCGCCCGACCCTGCGGTCGGACCCTTGCCGGTCTTGCGGATGGCGCCCTTGCGCTGGCTGTTTCCTGGCATGTTCAGATGCTCCACTTCGGCCCGGAGGGCGTGTCTTCGATCTCGATGCCGGCGGCCTTGATCCGGTCTCGGATCGCGTCGGCGCGACCCCAGTCCTTGTCGGCTCGCGCCTGGGCCCGGTCCTCGAGCAGTGCGGTGATGAGCACGTCGACGGCGCCGCGCAGCTGCTCGGCCTCGGCGCCGCCGCCGTCGGCCCAGCCCGGGTCGGCCGGGTCGAGCCCGAGCACCGCGAGCATGGCGCGGACCTGGGCGGCGACCGCGGTCGCGTCACCCCCGTCGGCCAGCAGCCGGTTGCCCTCGCGGACGGTGTCGTGGATGACCGCCACGGCGGCGGGGGTGCCGAGGTCGTCGTCCATCGCGGCGACGAACGCGTCCGGCAGGGTCCCGTCGTCCGACGGCGGCACCCGCTCGAGGAACGACTCGATCCGCTGGAAGGACGTCGCGGCCTCGTCGAGCGCCTCGAAGCTGAACTCCACGTGCGAGCGGTAGTGCGCGCTCACCATGTAGAAGCGCAGCTCGATGCCGCGGACCCGCTCGAGCACGGACGGCACGAGCAGCGAGTTGCCGAGCGACTTGCTCATCTTCTCGCCGGCGGTGGTGATCCAGGCGTTGTGCAGCCAGTACGACGCGAAGGGCTTGCCCGCCGCGCGGGACTGGGCCAGCTCGTTCTCGTGGTGGGGGAAGCGCAGGTCGACGCCGCCGCCGTGGATGTCGAAGGCCGGGCCGAGGTACCTGCTGGCCATCGCGGAGCACTCGATGTGCCAGCCGGGGCGACCGCGACCCCAGGGGGCGGGCCAGGAGGCGGACTCGGGCTCGGAGGTCTTCCACCCCTTCCACAGTGCGAAGTCGCGGGGGTCGCGCTTGCCGCGCGGGTCGGCGTCGCCGGCGGGCTCCATGTCGTCGATGCCCTGCCGGGTCAGCTCGCCGTACGACGGCCAGGAGCGGACGTCGAAGTAGACGTCGCCGGAGCCGTCCTCGGCGGCGTACGCGTGCCCGCGCTCGATGAGCGTCTCGATGAGCTCGACCATCTCCGGGACGGTGCCGGTCGCGGACGGCTCGTAGGTCGGGGGCAGCACGTTGATGCTGGCCAGCGCCTGGGTGAGCTCGGCGTGCATCGCGTAGGCGAGGTTGTACCAGGGCCGGCCCTGCTCGGCCGACTTCGTGAGGATCTTGTCGTCGATGTCGGTGACGTTGCGGATGAAGTGCACGTCGTAGCCGCTCGCGGTCAGCCAGCGGCGCAGCACGTCGAAGTTGACGGCCGAGCGCACGTGGCCGACGTGCGGCTCCGACTGCACGGTGAGCCCACACACGTAGATGCCCGCCCGCCCCGCCTCGAGGGGGACGAAGTCACGGACCTCGCGGGTCGCCGTGTCGTGGAGCCTCAGATTCACCCGGCAAGTCTAGGGGCGGCGGGGCCGCACAACGATTCGACCGGGCCCTGTGACTCGTGGGACACATGAGGCCTCTGCGGGTTAGCGTGGGCGGGTGGCCGCCCCCTCCGTACGACGCCCGCTCCTCGCCGTCCCGACGCTCGCCCTGTCCCTGGGCCTGCTCGCGGGCGCGCTCTCCCCGGTGACGGCCGTCGCCGGGCCGGGCACCCCGGCGGCCGCGGAGCGCCGCGCGACCTCGAGCATCCAGCACACCTCGTGGTCCCGGGGCCGCGACTGGCGTGCCGGCACCATGCGCGGCGTCCGCACCGCGAAGGGCTCGCTGCTGCTCAGGAAGCCCCGCCCCGGCAAGCTCCACGGCCGCAGCTACCAGGCCGGGAGCTGGACCTCCCCGTGGGCCGCCCCCGGCTTCGGCGCCACCGAGCTGATCCCCTCGTGGGAGGCGGTCACCGCCGGCGACAGCGTGGTCAAGGTCGCCGTCCGGGCCCGGACCGCCGACGGCCGCACCTCGAGCTGGGACTCGATGGCCGAGTGGGCGCTCGACAACCCCGCCGTCCGCCGCCGGTCGCTGGCCTCGCAGACCGACGACCTCGGACGGGTCAACGTCGACACCTGGGTCGCGGCCACCCCGGTCACCGCGTGGCAGGTCCGGGTGACGCTCTACCGCAGCGCCGCCACGAAGCCGCGCGTGCGCGTCGACCGGATCGGCGCGATGGCCAGCGCGATCGCCCCCCGGGGCAGCACGCCGACCTCGACCCCCGGCCCGGCGGCCGGCACCGTCCTCGACGTGCCGACGTACTCCCAGATGACCCACGGCGGGCACTACCCGCAGTGGGGCGGTGGCGGCGAGGCCTGGTGCTCGCCCACCTCCACGGCGATGGTCCTCGGCTACTACGGACTCCAGCCGGGTCCCTTCCCCGACATCACCGCCGGGCACGCGGACGCCCAGGTCGACCACACCGCCCGGATGGTCTACGACCACGCCTACGGCGGCACCGGCAACTGGGCCTTCAACACCGCCTACGCCTCCACGCTCACCTCCGGCGACGCCTACGTCACCCGGCTGCGCGACCTGCGCGAGGCCGAGGACTACATCGTGGCCGGCGTCCCGCTGGTGATCTCGGTGGCCTTCGGCGCGCGTCAGCTCACCGGGGCGCCGATCTCGGCCAGCAACGGCCACCTGCTGGTGGTCGTGGGCTTCGAGGCCGACGGTGACGTGGTCGTCAACGACCCCGCCGGCGCGAGCAACGGCGCCGTACGCCGCGTCTACGACCGCGACGAGCTCGAGGACGTCTGGCTCACCGCCAGCGGCGGCACGGCGTACGTCATCAACCGCTGACGCGCGACCGCCCCTCGTGCGCCGGCCGGGCGGCACGACCCGCACCGGCTGGCGGCGGACGACATCGGTCCGGCCGCCTCACCCGTCGCGCACCGCCAGTCGGTGAACGACGCGGGCGGGCTCAGGCGTCGCGGACGCTGAACTCCACGGTGTGCCACCCCGTCGCCCCGTCCGGTACGACGTCCGCGATCGCGCCGGTCTGCACGTCGCCGTCGCGACCGATCGCCCGCACCCGCAGCGTGTGGTCGCCGGGGGTGACGTCGAGGGTGCCGGCCCACTGCACCCAGGTGTCCTCGGAGGGTACGTCGGCCAGCCGGACGCGCTCCCAGGCGCCGCCGTCGAGGGCGATCTCCACCCCGGAGATCCCGGTGTGCTGCTTCCAGGCCAGGCCGCCGACCTCCAGCGTGCCGGGGTCGACGTCGTCGCCGGAGCGGGGGACGTCGATGCGGGAGGCGATCTTCACCGGCCCCTGCTCGGACCAGCCGCGCTGGGTCCAGAAGGCCGCCACGTCCCCGAAGCGGGTCACCTCGAAGTCCACCACCCACTTGGTCGCCGAGACGTAGCCGTAGAGCCCCGGGACGATCGAGCGGACCGGGAAGCCGTGCTCGATGGGCAACGGCCGGCCGTTCATCGCGACCGCCAGCATCGCGTCCCGGTCGTCGGTGAGGGCGGTGAGCGGGGTGGCGCAGTTCCAGCCGTCCTCGGAGGTCTGCAGGACGCAGTCGGCGTCGCCGCTCACGCCGACCTCCTCGAGCAGGTCGGCGATGCGGACGCCGCTCCACCACGCGTTGCCGACCAGTCCCCCGCCGACCTCGTTGCTCACGCAGTTGAGCGTCACCCAGGCCTCGGTGAGCCCGCGGGCGATGAGGTCGTCGTAGGTCAGCACCAGCTCGCGGTCGACCATCCCGTGGATGCGCAGCCGCCAGTCCTTGGGCTCGACCGCCGGGACCGAGATGGCGGTGTGGATCAGGTAGAAGTCGTCGTTGGGGGTCTGCCAGGGGCTCACGTCCCGGACCCCGATCGTGGCCGCGGGCGGCGGGTGCGGGACGGTCACCTCGTCGAGGCGGAGCAGCCGGCGGCTCTCCACGACGTGACGACGGCCCGCGCCCACCACCCGGCCGGCGGCCCCGACGCCGATGGCGGCGATGCCCAGGACCACGGCCACCATCAGGAAGACGCGGCGCTCACGGGACTCCAGCTCGGGGTGCTCGATCCCCATCCTCAGCGGCGCGGTGAGGGCGGGCAGCAGCGAGACCCAGGTGAGGAGGCCGACCAGCACGGGCAGCACGTCCACGGCCCCGGCCCCCCGCTGGAGCAGGACGGCCACCACACCGACCGCGGCGAGCCCGAGCCACACCAGCTGCGGCCGGACCCACGACGTGCGCGCCATCAGGCCGGCGAGCGCGAACATCGCCAGCAGGAAGACCACGATCCCGGTGACCAGCAGCGGCTTGTCGAGCTGCCCGACCGCCCCGATCGCCTTCTCGGCGACCGGCCCCGGGGTGAGCCGGATGACCAGCTCGGCGACCGCCACCACGGGCGACTCGCGGATGGTGAGCATCATCGCCACCGCATAGCTCGTCGCGAGGCCCGCGACGCCCGTCACGACGCCGGCGAGCGCCCAGGGCAGGCGCGACGAGGGTTGCATGGACCCATTCTGACCGACGCCCCCACACGGCCGCCCGGTGGTCGAGGACGCGGCATGATGGGCGGGTGACCCTCCCCCGCACCGGCATCGGCACCGACGTCCACCGCCTCGTCGAGGGCGTGCCGATGCACCTGGCCGGGCTGGCCTGGCCGGACGAGCCGCGGGGTCTGGAGGGTCACTCCGACGCCGACGTGGCCGCTCACGCCGCGTGCGACGCGCTCTTCTCCGCCGCCGGCATCGGCGACCTCGGCTCGCACTTCGGGACCTCCGAGCCCGCGTGGTCGGGCGCGTCCGGCGCGACCCTGCTCGCGGAGGCCGCCCGGCGGGTCCGGGAGTCCGGCTTCGAGATCGGCAACGTCGCGGTGCAGGTCGTCGGCAACGCCCCCCGGCTCGGCCCGCGGCGCGCGGACGCCGAGGCCGCGCTCAGCGCGGCGGTCGGCGCACCGGTGTCGGTGTCCGCGACCACCACCGACGGCCTCGGGCTCACCGGTCGGGGCGAGGGCGTCGCGGCCATCGCGACCGCGCTGGTCGTCGCCCGGGACTGAGCGGCTCCCGGCCACCGCGCCGCGGCTCGGCTCGGCTCGGTCGCCGAGGCGTCACGGCACGGTCACGGGAGATCGCGGTGCCCTCAGGCGACGCTGCGGCGGCGGCGACCCACCAGCACCATGCCGTCCTCGACCACCACGTCGTAGACCGGAACGCTGGCGTGATCGTCGTCCAGGCACCGCCCGGTCCGCAGGTCGAAGGCGTGCCGGTGCAGCGGACTGGCCACGAAGGGCACCCCGTCGCGGATCCCGACGATCCCCCGGGCGAGGACCGAGGCCCGCGCGAACGGGTCGTGGTTGCCGAGGGCGTAGATCCCGTCCTCCTGGGTGCGGAAGATCGCGATCGCCTGCCCGTGCACCAGCGCGGTCACGCCGCGTTCGACCTCGAGGTCGTCGAGGGGGCAGACGCGCTCCCACTCCGCACTCATCGGCACGCGCCCGCTCGCGGTCGCAGACAGGTCATGGGAGGACGCTAGGTTCGCCATGTTGTGCTCGGTGTTACGAAGTGTTTCGGGGAGGAAAACCCTGCCCGGGGGTGCCTCACGGGACACCACGGGGAGACACTGCGGACATGACCGACACGAGCAGGATGCCCGGACCCGACGGGACGCGCGAGTCCGGCGACGACGACCCGGCGCAGTCCTCCTCCGGCGGCGAGAGCCTGCTCACCGTGCTGGTCGCCCTCGCCGCCAACCTCCTGATCGCGATCGCCAAGTCGGTGGTGGCGGCGATCACCGGCTCGGCGTCGATGGTCGCGGAGGCCGCGCACTCGTGGACCGACACCGGCAACGAGCTCTTCCTTCTGAAGGCCCAACGGCGGGCGGCCGAGCCCGCCGACGCCTCCCATCCGCTGGGGCACGGTCGGGAGGCCTACGTCTGGTCCATGTTCGCCGCGTTCGGGCTCTTCACCGCCGGGTCCGTCGTGTCGATCTGGCACGGGATCACGAGCTGGACCTCCGGGGAGGAGGACGTGGACTACACCTGGGCGTACGCCGTCCTCGCGCTGGCCTTCGTCCTCGAGGGCGCCTCGTTCCTCCAGGCGCGCCGCCAGACGCACTCCGCGGCCCGCGACCTGGGGCTGCACCCGCTGCGCTACCTCGCCCGCACGTCCAACCCGACGCTGCGGGCCGTGTACGCCGAGGACGCCGCGGCCCTCATCGGGATCCTGCTGGCCGCAGCCGGGATCGGGCTGCACCAGGCCACCGGCGACGCGCGCTGGGACGCCGCGGGGTCGGTGCTGGTCGGGGTGCTCCTCGGCTTCGTGGCCGTCTTCCTCATCAGCCGGAACCGCGACTTCCTGGTCGGCCAGGCCGTCTCACCGGCCATGCGGGCCGACGGCCTCGCGGCCCTGCAGGACGATCCCGAGGTGCAGCGGGTGACCTTCCTGCACCTGGAGTTCGTCGGACCCGGGAAGGTCCTCCTGGTCGCGGCCGTCGACCTGACGGGAGACGCCCCCGAGCCCCAGGTCGCCCAGCGGCTGCGCGCGGTCACCGCCCGCATCGAGGAGCGCGAGCACGTCGAGCGAGCGGTCCTGACCCTCTCGGTCCCCGAGGACGAGACCCTCGCCCGGGAGTGACGCCGCTCCCGGCACCTAGGATCGTCCCGTGCCCGCCGCCGTCGTGATCCTCGCCGCCGGCTCCGGCACCCGTGTCGGCGCCGACGTCAACAAGGTCCTGCTGCCCCTCGCGGGCGTGCCCGTGCTGGCCTGGTCGGTGCGCGACGCGCTCGCCCTCGACGACGTACGCCGCGTGGTCGTCGTGGTGCGCGACGGCGAGCAGGAGGCCGTGGCGCAGGCCCTCACGCCCCACCTGGAGCAGCACGAGGTGCGGGTGGTCGCCGGCGGGGCCACCCGCCACGCCTCCGAGCAGGCCGCCCTGCGCGTGCTCGCGCGCGAGGTCGCCGACGGGGCGATCGACGTCGTGGCGATCCACGACGGCGCCCGGCCCCTGGCCGGCGGCGACCTCTTCGGCGCCACCATCGCCGCCGCCCGCGAGCACGGCGGCGCGATCCCCGTCGTACCCGTCGCGGGGCTCCTCACCACCGACCTGCACCCGGTCACCGGGTCGCTCGGCACCGTCCAGACGCCGCAGGCCTTCCGGGCCGGTCCCCTGCTCGAGGCCTACGCCGCCGGCGAGCGCGACGGCTTCGAGGGCACCGACACGGCCGCCTGCTTCGCCCGGTACGCCGGCGGCGACGTGGCGGCGGTGCCGAGCAGCCCGCTCAACGTGAAGATCACCTTCCCCGAGGACGTCGTCCTGGCGGGCCGGCTGCTCGCTGCCCGCGACTGAGAGCGGGCGCCTAGAACGGGGTCGGCGCCTCGCCGGTCAGGGCCTCGAGGAGCGCGATCTCGTCGGCCGAGGTCACCCGGCGGGCCTCCGGGGGTGCCTGGACGGTCTCGATCGCGTGCCGCCCGCGCAGCCGGGCGACGACGTCGGCCAGGTCCTGGCCCGGGAAGTCGTCGAGGGCCCGGACCACCGACGGCGGCAGCACGACCGGCGACGACGCGGCCAGCAGCCCGTCGCGGTCGACCGTCTCGCCCACCAGCCCGGCCTCGACGTGCTTGACCGTGTCGGTGACCGGTCGCACGGCGACCACCACGGCGTCGTGCTCGAGCGCCTGCTCGACGCACCGGGCGATGAAGGCGGCCGGGGTCATCGGGCACAACGCGTCGTGCAGCACGACCGCCTCGTCGGCGGTCTGCACGCTCGACCACGGCACCCCGACGTCCAGCGGCGTCACGCCGGCCCCGCCGAGGGCCCACGCCGCGCACGCCACCAGGGCCTCGCCGTGGATCAGGGCGTAGGGCAGCGCGCCGCGGTCCTCGTCGAGCACCAGGCCCAGGGCCGGGGTCAGCTCGCGCTCGTCGTACACGTCGTCACTCATGGTGCGACCACCGTAGGTCCTCGCGGGCTCCCCGTCCGGCGGTCCCCCGCCCGGGACACGGCGAAGCCCCCGACAGCGTGTGTCGGGGGCTTCGTCAGGAGTGCATCAGGAGCTGCTCAGGAGGCGAGGACCTCGTCGAGGATGGCCTCGGCCTTGTCCTCGTTGGTGTGCTCGGCCAGGGCCAGCTCGGAGACGAGGATCTGGCGCGCCTTGGCCAGCATCCGCTTCTCCCCGGCCGACAGGCCGCGGTCCCGCTCGCGGCGCCACAGGTCGCGGACGACCTCGGCGACCTTCATGACGTCTCCGGAGTGGAGCTTCTCGAGGTTGGCCTTGTAGCGGCGCGACCAGTTGGTCGGCTCCTCCACGTGCGCGGCCCGCAGGACGTCGAACACCCGGTCGAGGCCCTCCTTGTCGACGACGTCGCGGACGCCGACCAGGTCGAGGTTCATGGCAGGCACGCGGACCACAAGGTCCTGTTGGGCCACGATCCGCAGTACGAGGTACTGGCGGTCCTCGCCCTTGATGGTCCGCATCTCGATGTCCTCGATGACTGCGGCCCCGTGATTCGGGTAGACAACCGTTTCGCCGACGGTGAAAGTCATGTACTTGTACCCCTCTTTCTAGGTGGCCAGTCTAACACGCATTCCGGACACCCCCGGCATCGTTTGTGCAGGTCAGAGCCTGTGCGCGGTCTTGACAGACGTTCGAACGTATGGTGCGGACACCCCTTCGGAGGGGCCCGGGGAGGCCCGCGGGCGGCCCGCCGATCGCGCCGGATGACCTCGCGCACGGGGCCGGTGGTCGATACTGCGACCCATGTCGACCCAGGCCGAGCCCGCCCGCCGCGGCTCCTCCCTCGCGCGCACCCTCCCGGTGCTGCTCGCACGGGCCGCCCACCCCCGGCAGGCGGCGCTCACGGCCCTCGGGATGGCCGTCGCGGCCGGCCTGGCGGGGCGTCCGCTGCGCGAGATCGTGCTGGTGGCCGCCACCGTGCTGGTCGGCCAGGCCCTCCAGGGATGGGACAACGACCTGGTCGACCGGGAGGGCGACGCGCGCCACCAGCTGCCCGGCAAGCCGCTGGCCCAGGGGCTGCTGGAGCCCGGCACGGTGAGGTTCACCGTGCTCTGCGCCCTGCTGCTCGTCGTACCGCTGGCCGTCTCCGCGGGCACGGTCGCCGGAGTCACCTACCTGGTGGCCGTGGTCGTGGGCCTGGTCGCCAACCGCGTGCTGCGCGGCAGCGTCCTGTCCTGGTTGCCCTGGGCCGTCCAGTTCGCGCTCTACCCCGCCTACCTGGCGTACGGCGGGTGGGACGGCCGGGGCACGGACACGCCCCCGACCGTGGCGATGACCGTGCTCGCCGCCCTCCTGGGTGTCGGGGTCCACGTGCTGCGGGCGCTGCCCGGCCTCGTGCCGGACAACCGGGACGGCCGGCGCCACCTCCCGCTGCGGATCGCCCTGCGCACCGGGGCCCCGCGCCTCCTCGTGCTGGCCGGCGTCTACACGGGGCTGGTGGTCGTGGCGATGCTGGTTGTCGGGCAGGCCGTCGGCCTCACCTGAGTCGGCGCTAGCATGTGCGCCATGCAGCTCCGACGCTCCTTCGCGCTCACCGCCGCCGCGCTGGCCCTCACCGCGCCGGCCCTGACGTCGTGCGGGTTCGACTACGCCACCGACCGGTACTACACGCCCGCCAACGGCGCCAACGACCGCTCCGGTGACGTCGACGTGCTGGGGGCCGTGGTGGTGTCCACCGAGCCCGGTTCCGGCACGTTCATCGCGTCCCTGTCCAACAACTCCACCTCCGAGGCCGTCTCCCTGACCGAGCTGGGCGCGGGCGACGGCGGCGACCTGACGGCGGCCGACTTCGAGCCGGTCGAGATCGCCCCCGGGGCGCTGGTCAACCTCGCCGACCCGCCGGCCGACCTGAAGGTCACCGGCGACCTGGAGGCGGGTGACTTCGTCGCCGTCACGCTGAGCTTCGACAACGGCGAGACCACCGACATCGAGGTCCCGGTCGTGCCCAACAGCGGCAGCTTCGAGGGACTGGACGGCGAGCCCCTCCCGTCCGAGACGCCGAGCGAGTCCGAGTCCGCCACCCAGTGAGCCCCGCCCCCACGGAGGAGACCCACCCATGACGTACACCCTGGTCCTGCTCCGCCACGGCGAGAGCGAGTGGAACGCCAAGAACCTCTTCACCGGCTGGGTCGACGTCGACCTCACCGACAAGGGTCGCGCCGAGGCGGTCCACGGCGGCGAGCTGCTGGTCGAGGCCGGCCTGCTCCCGGACGTCGTGCACACGTCGCTGCAGCGGCGCGCGATCACCACCGCCCACCTCTCCCTCGATGCCGCCGACCGGCACTGGATCCCGGTCAAGCGCTCGTGGCGCCTCAACGAGCGCCACTACGGGGCGCTGCAGGGCAAGGACAAGAAGCAGACGCTCGAGGAGTACGGCGAGGAGCAGTTCATGCTCTGGCGCCGCTCCTTCGACACCCCGCCGCCGCCCATCGAGGACGACGCCGAGTTCTCCCAGGTGGGCGACCCGCGCTACGCCGACCTCGGTGACGAGATGCCGCGCACCGAGTGCCTCAAGGACGTCATCGCCCGCTTCCTGCCCTACTGGGAGGCCGAGATCGTGCCCGACCTGACGGCCGGCAGGACGGTGCTCGTCGCCGCGCACGGCAACAGCCTGCGGGCCCTGGTCAAGCACCTCGACGGCATCTCCGACGAGGACATCGCCGGGCTCAACATCCCCACGGGCATGCCGCTGGTCTACCGGCTCGACGAGTCCCTGGCGCCCACGGTCCCCGGCGGCGAGTACCTCGACCCCGAGGCGGCCGCGGCCGCCGCGGCGGCGGTCGCCAACCAGGGTCGGTGAGTCCCTGCCGTACGACGCTCAGTCGTCGTTGCGGTTGACCTGCTGGCCGGTCACGACGAAGACGACCCGGTTGGCCACCGAGACGGCGTGGTCGGCGATCCGCTCGTAGTAGCGGCCGAGCAGGGCGATGTCGACGGCCGCCTCGACACCGTGGGCCCAGTCGTCGCCGAGCAGCTGGGCGAAGGAGCGGCGGCGCAGCTGGTCCATGATCTCGTCGTCGCGACCGAGCTCGATGGCGGCCTCGACGTCGCGGTCGGTGATGATCGCGTGCACCCGGCGGACCATGTCCTCGGCCACCTCGGCCATCCGCTCCAGGGTCGGGCGGATCTCGTCGGGCACGGCCACGTTGGGCACCCGCAGGCGGGCGATCTTGGCGACGTGCACCGACAGGTCGCCCATCCGCTCGAGCTCGCTGACCATCCGCAGGGCCGAGACGACCATCCGCAGGTCGCCGGCCACCGGCTGCTGGAGGGAGAGCAGCGCGAACGCGTTGTCCTCGATCCGCTCCCGGTTGGCGTCGATCAGCTCGTCGGCGCTGATGACCTGCTCGGCCGTGGCCGCGTCGCCGCTGAGCAGCGCCTGGGTGGCATGGCGGACGGCCACCTCCACCTGGCCGCAGATCTCGGCAAGGTCGGTGAAGATGGCATCGAGCTGGTCTTGGAAGGCCTCACGCATGAGCGCAGCCTAGGTGGCGCAGTGCCGCCACTCGCACGCGTGCGGTGAACGCGTGGTGAACTCTGGGCAGAGGACTGGCGCACGGGCGTCCAGCGGCGGAAAGTGGACTGCTGTCGTGCGTACGATCGGCGTGTGGACCCGACGACCCAGGCAGCACTGGCTGCCGTCATCGGGGCGATCGTCGCCGGGGGCGCCGTACTCGCCTGGCACATCAGCGACCGTCAGCAACGTCGCGCCCCCCACGTCGACGAGCCCCTGGTGCCGCCCGGCGTGGCGGCCGTGCTGTCCGTCCTGCGCTCCTCCGCGGTGGTCGTGGACGCCGACGACCACGTCCTCAAGGCCTCGGCGCCGGCGTACGCCTTCGGGCTGGTGCGCGGCAACGAGGTCCTCGTCGAGGACCTGCGCGACCTGATCCGCGTCGTACGCCGCGACGGCCAGATCCGCGAGGCGGCGATGGAGCTGGCCGGGGACCGCTCCTCGGCCCGGACGGTGGTCGCCCGCGTGGCGCCCCTGGGGTCGCGACTGGTGCTGGCCCTGGTCGAGGACCGCACCCGCGAGCGCCGGGTCGAGGCGGTGAGGCGCGACTTCGTGGCCAACGTGAGCCACGAGCTCAAGACCCCCGTGGGCGCCATCCGGCTGCTCGCCGAGGCGGTCGACGACGCCGCCGACGACCCGGAGGCGGTGCAGCGCTTCGCCCGCCGGATGCTGCACGAGAGCGACCGGCTCTCCAAGCTGGTCCAGCAGATCATCGAGCTGTCCCGCCTCCAGGGCGACGACCCGCTCGAGATGCCGGTGCAGGTGCGCCTCGACGACGTGGTGGCCGCCGCGGTCGACCACAGCACCATCGACGCGGCCGCGAAGGACATCACCCTGGTCACCCGTGGCGATCACGACCTGGAGGTCTTCGGCTCGGCGGAGCAGATCGGCGCGGCGGTGAGCAACCTGGTGGCCAACGCCGTGCACTACTCCGACGGCGGCTCCCGGGTGCTCGTGACCACCAAGTCGATGGGCGACACCGCGCAGATCTCGGTGGTCGACCAGGGCATCGGCATCCCCGCGCGGGAGATCGACCGGATCTTCGAGCGCTTCTACCGCGTCGACCCGGCCCGCCACCGCTCCACGGGCGGCACCGGGCTCGGGCTCTCCATCGTCAAGCACGTCGCGGCCACCCACGGCGGCGAGGTCAGCGTCTGGTCGGTCGAGGGCCAGGGCTCGACGTTCACCCTCACGCTCCCCCTCAGCTCGCAGTCCAGCACCCGGCTCGCCGGGCCGACCGCACCGGTCACCGTCGTCGCCCCGCGCGCCACGCCCGGTCGCCCCCCTGTCCAGTCCCGCCCCCCATCCGACCCCGCCCGCGGGGGATCAACGCAGGAGGTACGCCGATGAGCACCCCACGATGTTCTTCGTCTCCCCCACTCCGCTCCTCCGACGCACACCACCTCGGGGGCCCCGCGTGACCCGGGTGCTCGTCGTCGAGGACGAGGAGAGCTACAGCGACGCCCTCGCCTACATGCTCCGCAAGGAGGGCTACGAGGTGGCCATCGCCGCGGACGGCAACAGCGCGCTCACCGAGTTCGAGCGCAACGGCGCCGACATCGTGCTCCTGGACCTGATGCTCCCGGGCCTGCCGGGCACCGAGGTGTGCCGGGCCATCCGCCAGACCTCCAGCGTCCCGGTGATCATGGTGAGCGCCAAGGACGACGAGGTCGACAAGGTCGTGGGCCTCGAGCTCGGCGCCGACGACTACGTCACCAAGCCCTACTCCCCCCGCGAGCTCGTCGCCCGCATCCGCGCGGTGCTGCGCCGCGGTGCCGAGCCCGACCTGGCCCCCGACACCCTCGAGGCCGGCCCGGTGCGGATGGACGTCGAGCGTCACGTCGTCACCGTCGAGGGCGTGGCGCAGCGGCTCCCGCTCAAGGAGTTCGAGCTCCTCGAGATGTTCCTGCGCAACCCCGGCCGGGTGCTCACCCGCGGTCAGCTCATCGACCGGGTCTGGGGCTCGGACTACGTCGGCGACACCAAGACCCTCGACGTACACGTCAAGCGCCTGCGCGCCAAGCTCGAGCCCGACCCCAGCGAGCCGAAGTACCTCGTCACCGTGCGGGGGCTCGGCTACAAGCTCGATCTCTGACCTCGTGGATGACTCCCCGCCTGAGCGGGGACTCTGTCACTGGGAGGGGGTTGCAACCGTCACAAAGTGACAGACTCCCCGGCTGAGCGGGGACTCATCCAGGCGGGATCTCGTCGTACGACGTCCGAAAACCGCAGGCGCGTCGGTCATGGGCGTCCGTAGTCTTGACCCGTGACCACCACCGACCTGGCTCCCGCACCCACCCGCACCTGGCTCCCGCTCGCCGCGGTCGCCACCACGCTGGTGCTGTGGGCGAGCGCGTTCGTCGGGATCCGGCACCTGGGCGAGAGCGTGCCGCCGGGCAGCCTCAGCCTGGCGCGGCTGCTCATCATGGTGCTGGCCCTGCTGGTGCTGATGAAGGGCCGGCTCCCGCGGCTGCCCACGCGCCGGCAGTGGCCGCTCATCGTGGCGGGTGGCGCGGCCTGGTTCGGCGTCTACAACCTGGCCCTCAACGAGTCCGAGCGACGCATCGACGCCGCGACCGCGGCCCTCCTGGTGCAGATCGGCCCGATCCTGGTGGGGCTCCTGGCGGCGGTCTTCCTCGGCGAGCGGCTGACCCGCTGGCTGGTCACCGGCATGGCCGTCGGCTTCGGGGGCGTGGTGCTCATCGGGCACGCGACCTCGAGCGGCGACAACGGCGACCTGGTCGGGGTGCTGCTGGCGGTCGTCGCGGCGATCACCTTCGCGATCGGCGTGCTCACCCAGAAGAAGCTGCTCCCCACCATCCGACCCCTGGACCTCACCTTCTGGTACGCCGTCGTGGGCGCCGCGGTCTGCCTGCCGTGGTCCGGCGAGCTGGTCGGCGTCCTCGGCGACGCCAGCGCCGACACGATCTGGTGGATCCTCTACCTCGGGATCTTCCCGAGCGCGATCGCCTTCACGACCTGGGCCTTCGCGCTGTCGCACGCCGACGCCGGGAAGTTCGCCCAGTCGACCTTCCTGGTGCCGTTCGTGACCGCGCTGATGGCGTGGCTGCTGCTCGACGAGGTGCCGCCGCTGCTGTCCTTCGTGGGCGGGGCGCTGTGCATCGCCGGCGTGCTGCTGGCGCGGCGTACCGCCCGGGTCTGAGCCCGCCGCCGCGGCCCGCCGCCGCGGCCCGCCGCCGCGGCCCGCCGCCGCGGCCGGGCGCAGCGGTCGGCAGGAGGGGCCAGGCGAAGGGGTCAGGAGGAGGGCTCGGGGTCGGTGCCGGCCTCGAGCCAGCCCCGGAAGGCGTCGAGGTTGCGGGTCGACTCCCCCCGCGAGATCCGCCACTCCCACTCCTTGCGGATCGAGGTCGCGAAGCCGAGCTCGAGGATGGCGTTGAAGGACTCGTCGGCGTGGGTGAGCACCGAGCCGAGGAGGCGGTCGAGCTCGTCGTCGCCGACCGCGGAGAGCGGCAGCCGGGCGTCGAGGTAGATGTCGCCGCTGTGGTCGACGGCGAAGGCCACGGCGTACATCTTCAGGTTGCGCTCGAGCAGCCAGCGGTAGACGCGGGCGTGGTTCTCGTCGGGGTTGCGGCACACGAAGGCGTGGACGCCGAGCGCGTGCTCGCCGACGTCGAGGCGCACCGGCGTCTGGAGCTTCTTCTCCCCCGGGAGCGTCAGCGAGAAGACGCCCGGGCGCTCCTCGACGTACTCGATCCCGTTGCCGTCGAGGTAGCCGCGGACGGTGTCGGCGATGGCGGAGTCGCTCACACCGACATCTCATCACGCATCAGCGTGCGGGCCGTGCGGTAGGCCTCGAGCGTGCGGGCGGCCGTGCGGTCCCACGAGAAGTCCCGGGCCTGGGCCAGCGCCCCCTCGCCGAGGCGGGCGGTGAGCGCGGGGTCGTCGATCAGCCGGCGCAGCGCGGCGGCCCAGTCGCGCGGCTCGTGACCGTCCACGAGGAGTCCGCTGCGCCCGTCGGCGACGACGGTCGTCAGCCCACCGACGGCGGCGGCCACCACCGGCGTGCCGGTCGCCTGCGCCTCGGCGGCGACCAGCCCGAAGGACTCGTTGTACGACGGCACGGCGACCGCCGTGGACGCGGCGCACCACCGGGCCAGCTCGTCCTGGGCCACCGGCGGCACGAAGCGCACCACCCCGTCGAGGCCGAGCTCGTAGGACAGCTGGGCCAGCGACTCGGGGTGCTCGAGCCCGCTGCCGGACGGGCCACCGACCACGGGGACGACGAGGCGCGAGCGCAGCGACGGGTCCTGGTCGAGCAGCACCGAGACCGCCCGCAGCAGCACGTCGGGTGCCTTGAGCGGCTGGATGCGGCCGGCGAACATCAGCACCACCGCGTCGGCGGGCAGGTCGAGGTCGCGGCGCGCCCGGGCGCGGTCCATCGGGCGGAAGACGTCGAGGTCGACGCCGGGGTGGATCACCTCGACGCGCGTCGGGTCGGCGTCGTAGAGGTTGATGAGCTGCTTGGCCTCGAGGTCGGTGTTGGCGACCAGCATGTCGGCGGCCCGGACGACCTGCTCCTCGCCGATGACCCGGGCGACGGGCTCGGGGGTGTCGCCCACGGCGAGCGCGTCGTTCTTGACCTTGGCCATCGTGTGCATGGAGTGCACCAGCGGGACCTGCCAGCGGTCGCGGGCCAGCGCGCCCACCTGGCCGGAGAGCCAGTAGTGCGAGTGCACGACGTCGTAGTGGCCGAGCGGATGGGCCGCCTCGGTGCGCAGCACCTCGCGGGCGAAGGTGCACAGCTGGCCGGGCAGCTCGCTCTTGGTGAGCCCCTCGAAGGGGCCGGCCGCGACGTGGCGCACCAGCACCGCGCCGTCCGTGCCGGGGACCTCGACCACGGGCTCCAGTGACGAGGACGTGGCGCGGGTGAAGACGTCGACCGCGATGCCCTGGCGCGCGAGACGCCGGGACAGCTCGATGACGTAGACGTTCATGCCGCCCGCGTCACCGGTCCCCGGCTGGTCGAGCGGCGAGGTGTGCAGGCTGATCATGGCGACCCGGTCCACTCAGGCGTCCTCTCGTCAGGGCGCCCGGTCACCGCGCGTGACCACGACACGAGGGGGCGCCAAGCGGGCTCAACAACCTCGGGTCGCCAGGGATTCCCTCCCCGGCGTCCCGCGCCCGACGAGGCCGGGTCGACCGCCTCGCACGACGGTCGCTGCCGCACGGCGTACGACGGTCGCTGCCACGACGCCGACCGCCAGCGAGAGCAGGGTCGCGAGCAGCGGCCACTGCACCTCGAACCAGGGGTAGACCCGCCAGTGCAGCAGGTAGATCCACAGCGACGAGGCGGCGACCACGCCGACGAGGTACGCCGCCGGGGCGGGCAGGCGCACGCGCGGCACCCAGGTCAGCGCCAGCAGCCCCAGCGCGAGGTAGACGTGCCGCTCGACGCCGCCGATCGAGAAGAACCCGGGCACCAGGGCCACCGCGACGACCGACACGACGAGTCGCTGGGCGGTGGTGCGGGCCTGCGACATCGCCCAGCCGAGGGTGAGCAGCCACAGCACCCCGTGGGCGCGGTGCACGTGGTCGCCGGGCATGCCCACGAGGTCGTAGCGGGTCGGGAGCAGCAGCAGGGTGAGCACCACCGGGGTGCCGAACGGGTGCCGCCGGGTCGCCCGGTCGACGGCGGGGATGGCGAGCAGCGCGGCCAGCACCAGCACGGCCAGCACCATCGCCTCGATGAACCAGTAGCTCCACCGGGGTTCCGACCAGCTCCACTCGGTGAACGCCGTGATCAGCGCGGCCTGCTTCCACGTGATGTCGCGGGAGAGGGCGGCGACGACCCCGATGACCGCCACCGAGGGGACCACGACCCGGGCCAGGCCGCGCAGGATGGCGCGGGTCCGCTCGCGCCTGGAGCGGTCGCCGAGCTGGAAGCGGCCGAGGTTGAAGCCGACGATGGCCAGCAGCACGTGCGCGCCGCCGAGGAGGGTGAACAGGTTGGCGTGCGAGCCGACGATCGTCACGATGGCCAGGGCCCGCAGCACGACGTTGGTCTCGACCGCGACGCCCCACCGGCGGCGGGCGGAGGGGGTCGCGGCGGCCAGGGCGGTGGCGGGCAGGGTGGGCCACCCCGCGGGGAGGTGTCCCAGCAGCTCCTCGAGGCGCAGGCTCACCTCGACGTAGGACAGCGAGTCGCCGCCGAGGTCGACGAACGAGTCGTCGGGCCGGGCGTCGGGCCGACCGAGCAGGCGGGCCAGCAGGGACGTCACGTCGGTCGCCGAGGCTTGGCCGGCCGCGCCCCCGGCGGGCGCGTCGGGCACGTCCCGGACCAGGGTGGCCAGGGCGCGGTGGTCGACCTTGCCGTTGGCCAGCCGCGGCAGGTCGGGAAGCACCACGACGGCCACACCGGTGGGCGCGAGCCCGGCGGCGTCGGCGGCGGCGCGGCGTACGACGTCCGGGTCGACCGGGCGGGCCCCGTCCACGACGCCGACCGCGACCCGCTCCCCGGCGTCGGCGACGGCCGCGACGACCCCGCCGCGGGCCAGGGTGCGCTCCACCCGGTCCAGGTCGACCCGCAGGCCGCAGACCTTGGCGATCCGGCTGGTCCGGCCGACCACCTCCCAGAGCCCGTCGTCGCGCCGCCGGGCCAGGTCGCCGGTGCGCAGCGCCTCGACGGTGCGCCCGTCGGCGAGCCCGGCGGGCGAGGTGGCGTAGCCCATCATCACGTTGGGCCCGGTGAAGACGAGCTCCCCGACGCCCGGCTCGGCGTCGGGGACCGGCGCGAGCTCGAACGACGTACCGGGCAGCGGCCGGCCGATCGACTCGGGCGCCACCAGGGCCAGGTCGGGGGGCAGCACGCTCATCCGGGCGGTGGCCTCGGTGGCGCCGTACATGACGAACAGGTCGTAGCCGCGGCGCTGGCCCAGCTCGGCGAGGGCCAGGACCCGCTCGGGCGGCATCCGGCCGCCGGCCTGGGTGAGGGCGCGCAGCGACGGGAGGTCCCGGTCGGCGAAGCCGGCCCGGTCGAGCAGCTCGAAGGTGTGGGGCACGCCCGGCACCGTGGTCACGCCGTGCTCCCGGACGAGGCCCCAGAAGCACTCGTCGACGACCGAGAGGTCGGTGAGCAGCAGCCCGGCGCCGCGGAACAGGTGGCTGTGCAGCACCGACAGTCCGTAGCAGTAGTGCAGCGGCAGGGTGGTGACCGCCAGGTCGGTGTCCCGGATGCCGAGCGCCTCGGCGATGGCCGCCGCGTTGGCGAGCACGCCGTCGCGGGCGAGGCGCACCAGCTTGGGCGAGCCGGTCGAGCCGCTGGTCGACAGCAGCAGCGCCAGCTCGGGGTGGAGGTCGTGCGCGGGCTCCGCCGAGCGCCACTCGCGACCCTGCGGGCCGGCCACCACGTCCGGCGCGTACGCCTCGACGAGGGCCGGGGCCGCCTCGGCCGAGGAGACCAGCACGACCTGCTCGGCGGCCAGCGCCGCGACGTACTCGACGACCGAGTCGACGTCGTTGCCGGGCGTGAGGAGCACGAGCCGTCGGCCCCCGGCGTACGCCGCCGCGGCCTGCTCGACGCGGGCGGCGAGGTCGGCGTAGGTCAGCGTCTCGTCGGCCGTGACCAGGGCCCGGCGCTCGCCGAAGGAGGCGAGGTGGGCGATGAGCGGCGCCGGGGTGGGGCGCACCTCCGGAGCGGTGGTCACCCGCCCGACGATATAAGGCAAGCCTTACCTACGCCAGTCGGCGCGGGTCGCCCCTCGCGGGTCACTCCTCGCGGGTGCCCTGGTGGAACCGCTGCTGCCACCCGCTCGAGGTCCGCACCCACAGCGAGCTGCGCAGGGCGCTGCCGTCGTCGGTGATGCTGCGCCACAGGAGCAGGATCGAGTCGGGCGAGAGCCGCTCCACCGACACCACGTCGAGGCTGACCTCGGTGCCCAGCGGCCCGACCTCGGCCAGCAGCTCCTCGCGGGTCCACAGCCGTCCCGACTGGCCGACCTCCTGCCACTGCGGGTGCAGGAGCGCGGCCATGGCGGCCCGGTCCGAGCGCACCTCGTCGCTGAGGGCGGAGCGCTCGAGGGCGATCACCTGCTCCTCGTCGGAGAGGCCCGTCGCGTCGTGGCCCGCGTCGTCGAGGTCGCTGAAGAGGTCGGGCTCCTCCTCGACCACGGTGGGAGCCGACTGGGGCACGCTGCGCCCCGAGGCGCCGGCGAAGCCCGGCCCCGGGTCCGCCACCCGACCGGCCTGGTACGCCGCCGCCGCGGCGTTGGCGCGCTTGTCGGCCGCCTCGTTGAGCACGTGCCCCGAGTGGCCCTTGACCCACTCGAACCTCACCCGGCGGCCCTGCATGGCGGCGTCGAGGGCCTGGATGAGCTCGAGGTTCATCACCGGCTTGCCGTCGCCCTTCTTCCAGCCCTTGCGCTTCCAGCCGGCCATCCACTTGGTGATGGTGTTGATGACGTAGGTGCTGTCGCAGTAGACGTGCAGCTCGTCGTCGACGTGCGCGGTCTGCTGGAGCAGGTCGAGCACGGCCATCAGCTCGCCCATGTTGTTGGTGCCACGGGCCCAGCCGCCGGACGCCCAGCAGTCGTCGTCGACGTACCACGCCCATCCCGCCGGTCCGGGGTTGCCGAGGGCCGAGCCGTCTGCTGCCGCGATGATCACGGCGCACATCCTGCATCATGGCGCCATGACCGAGACCCCCCAGTCGACACCCCAGCGCCCTCGTACCGCCGTCGTCACCGGCGCCTCGAGCGGGATCGGGGCCGCCACCGCGCGCGCCCTGGCCGCCGCCGGCTTCCACGTCGTCTGCGCCGCCCGCCGGGCTGAGCGCATCGAGGCCCTCGCCGAGGAGATCGGCGGGCGCGCCGTCGCCTGCGACGTCACCGACGACGCCTCGGTGGCGGCCCTGGCCGCCGCGGTGGCCGGTTCTGGCGGTGGCGAGCTGCACGTGCTCGTCAACAACGCCGGCGGCGCCTTCGGCTCCGACCGCGGTCGAGTCGGCCGACGTCGAGCAGTGGCGCGCGATGTACGACGTCAACGTCCTCGGCCTGATGCGCGTCACCCAGGCCCTCCTCCCGGCCCTGCGCGCCAGCGGCGACGGCCTGATCGTCAACGTCGGCTCCACCGCCGGGCGCGTGGCCTACGAGAAGGGCGGCGGCTACACCGCGGCCAAGCACGCCACCAAGGTGGTGACCGAGACCCTGCGCCTCGAGCTCAACGGCGAGCCGATCCGGGTCAGCGAGATCGCGCCGGGCATGGTCCGCACCGACGAGTTCGCCCTGGTCCGCTTCGGTGGCGACGCCGACGCCGCCGCCGCGGTGTACGACGGCGTCCCCGACCCGCTGGTCGCCGACGACGTCGCGGACGCCATCGCCTGGGTGGCCACCCGCCCGGCCCACGTCAACATCGACGAGCTCGTGATCAAGCCGCGCGCGCAGGCGGCCCAGCACAAGGTGCACCGGGTCCGCTGACCTCCTCCGGTGGTCGGGGCGGCGTGCCAGACTGCACCCGTGCAGACCATCGGACTCATCGGCGGCATGAGCTGGGAATCCAGCCTGGTGTACTACCGCGACCTCAATGTCGGGGTGCAGGAACGGCTCGGCGGGCTCTCCTCGCCGAAGCTCGTGCTGAGCACCGTCGACTTCGCCGAGCTGACCCACCTCGAGGACGACGAGAAGTGGGACCAGATCGGCACCCTGCTCGCCGACGCCGCCGCGGGGGTCGAGCGCGCCGGTGCCGACTTCCTGATGCTGTGCACCACGACCTTCCACAAGGTCGCCGACCAGGTGGCCGAGGCGGTCGACATCCCGCTGCTGCACCTCGCCGACGTCGTCTCCGACGCGTGCACCGCCGCCGGGATGGACAAGGTCGCCTTCATCGGGACCACCGTCGCCATGAACGACCCGTTCTTCATCAGCCGCATCGCCGACGGCGGACCCGAGGTGATCGTCCCGGACGCCGGGCACCACGAGTGGCTCAACGACGCGATCTACGGCGAGCTGGTGCACGGTCGGGTCGTCGACCGCACCCGCCGCCGCGTGGTCTCCCTCATCGACGAGCTCTGGGACGCCGGCGCCGGCGGCGTGCTGCTCGGCTGCACCGAGCTCGAGCTGCTCGTCCGGCAGGCCGACACCGAGCTCCCGGTCTTTCCCTGCACGACCCTGCACGTGCAGGCCGCGCTCGACCGCGCGCTCGCCTGACCGTCGGCCGCGGTTCCCTGCGCACCCGCGCAGTCGTGGACCGCGGCGTCCTCCCGCTTCCCTGCGCACCCGCGCAGTCATGCAGCGACGTCCGCTGCGGTTCCCTGCGCACCCGCGCAGCCATGCAGCGACATCGGCCGCGGTTCCCTGCGCACCCGCGCAGGGAACGCACATGCGTGCCTCCCCCATGCCTACGCGCCCGCGCAGGGAACAGCCACGGTTGTATCGCCAGTCCTGCGCACCCGCGCAGGGAAGAGCCACGCTGCCTCCCCAGTCCTGCGCACCCGCGCAGGGAAGGGCCACGCTTGTCTCGCCAGTCCTGCACACCCGCGCAGGCATGGACCGGGGCCGGACGCCCGCGCACTCGCTCACCGACTCCCGTCGCCGACCTCGAGCACCAGGCGCGCCAGCGCGGCCAGGTCGGAGGGCAGCGGCTCGACGACCTCCACCGCTGCGTCGCCGATCTCGAAGCGGTAGACGTACATGTCGGGCATCGGCTTGCGGGGCGGGACCCGGCCCAGGTCGACCCGGCCCACGAGGTCGGCGACGGCCGCGGCCCGCGGGTCACCACCGGCCAGGTCGACCTCGCCCTCGGACGTGCGCCCGGCGAAGCCGCCGCTGCGGCGCACCCGCACCATCCCGCCGACCGGCGCGGGCGGCGTCGCGGGCGGGCCGGACGACCCCCCCGGCTCCACGCCCACCTGCTGCCACGCGCTCCGCACGACGTCGGCGTGCTCGCCCGCCGCGGCCACGGTCGCGGCGGCGAAGGCCGCGAAGTCGGCGCGCGGCGACACGTCGCCGGAGGTGAGGGCGGCGTACCAGACACGACCGGCGCCCTCGAGGCTCGAGCCTCCGATGGCCACCGCGGCGAGGTGGAAGGCACGGTTGGGGATGCCGGAGTTGATGTGCACCCCGCCGTTGTCGTCGGTGGTCACCACGAAGTCGTCCATGTGGGCCGGCTGCGGGTCCTGGCCGAGCCGCGGGTCGTCGTACGCCGTGCCGGGTGCGGCCATGTCGCGCAGCCCGCGCGCCTGCACCGTCGGCAGGAAGAGCTCCTCGCCGATCAGCCAGCCACCCGATGCGGCGTCCTGGCCGAGCAGGCGCTGCTTGAGGCAGATCGCGAAGACGTCGGACACCGACTCGTTGAGGGCCCCGGACTGCCCGCGGTAGACGAGCCCCGCGGTGGACTCGGTGACCGCGTGGGCGAACTCGTGCGCCAGCACGTCGACCGGCCTGGTGAACCGCTCGAAGATCTCCCCGTCGCCGTCGCCGAAGACCAGCTGGGTGCCGTCCCAGAAGGCGTTGTCGTAGTCGCGGCCGTAGTGGACGGTCAGGCTCACCATCGCGCCCGCGTCGTCGTACGACGAGCGGCCCAGGCCCTCGGCCCACATCTCGAGGGTGGCGGTGATGCCCGCGGCGGCCTCGTCCACGGCGACGTCACCGGACGCGGGGCTGCCCGGGGTGCGCACCGGCTCCCCCGGCAGCGCCTCGGTGTTGGCGGCGGTGTGCACCGTCCAGGCCGGCTCCCCGGCCGCCTCGGCGTCCGGACGGAAGGCCGTCCGCGCCGCGGCCGTCTGCGCGCGACGCGCACGGAACGCGGCGTCGGTGGCGAGGGCGTCGCCGACCCCCAGCCGCTCGAGCAGCCAGGGCGGGACGAAGGTGCAGGAGGCGCTCCGAGAAGTCGTCATGGGTCAGGACTACCCCACCGGACCGACAGCGGAAAAGGGTCCGGGCTCACACGGCCGTCGAATCGCACGCCACGGCGCGGCGCCCTAGACTCGACGACGGCCCGGCTCCGGGTCATGGGCGCTGCAGACACCGCGCTCCGACATTCCCAGCGAAAGCGACGCCGTACCTCCATGCCCCAGAAGCGTTCCGACCTCCGCAACGTGGCGATCGTCGCCCACGTCGACCACGGCAAGACCACGCTCGTGGACGCCATGCTCCGCCAGGCCGGCGCCTTCACGGCGCACCAGGCCGAGAGCGTCGCCGAGCGGGTCATGGACTCCGGCGACCTCGAGCGCGAGAAGGGCATCACCATCCTCGCGAAGAACACCGCCGTGCACTACGCCGGTCCGGCCGGTGGCGGCGAGCCGATGGTCATCAACATCATCGACACCCCCGGCCACGCCGACTTCGGTGGCGAGGTCGAGCGCGGCCTGTCCATGGTCGACGGCATCGTGCTGCTCGTGGACGCCTCCGAGGGCCCGCTCCCCCAGACCCGCTTCGTGCTCCGCAAGGCGCTCAACGCCGACATGCCGGTGATCCTGGTGGTCAACAAGACCGACCGTGGCGACGCCCGCATCGCCGAGGTCGTCGAGGAGACCTACGAGCTCTTCATGGACCTCCTCGACGAGAGCCACAGCCAGGACGCCCTCGACTTCCCCGTCGTCTACGCGTCCGGTCGCGCCGGCATCGCCAGCCTGGTCGCCCCCGCGGACGGCACGATGCCCGAGGGCTCCGACCTCGAGCCGCTCTTCAAGACGATCCTCGAGACCATCCCGGCCCCCGTCTACACCGAGGGCGCGCCGCTGCAGGCCCACGTCACCAACCTCGACGCCTCCCCGTTCCTCGGTCGGCTCGCGCTGGTGCGGGTCCACGAGGGCACACTCAACAAGGGCCAGACCGTCGCGTGGATGCGTCGCGACGGCACGGTGAAGAACGTCAAGATCACCGAGCTCCTCATCACCGAGGGCCTCGAGCGCCAGCCCGGCCAGAGCGCCGGTCCCGGTGACATCGTCGCCGTCGCGGGCATCCCCGACATCACCATCGGCGAGACGCTCGCCGACGCGGAGAACCCGGTCGCGCTGCCGCTCATCCACGTCGACGAGCCGGCCATCTCGATGACGATCGGCACCAACACCTCCCCGCTCGTCGGTCGCACCAAGGGCGGCAAGGTGACCGCCCGCCTGGTCAAGGACCGCCTCGACTCCGAGCTCATCGGCAACGTGTCGCTGCGCATCCTGCCGACCGAGCGTCCCGACGCGTGGGAGGTGCAGGGCCGCGGCGAGCTGGCGCTGGCCATCCTCGTCGAGCAGATGCGCCGCGAGGGCTTCGAGCTGACCGTCGGCAAGCCGCAGGTCGTCACCAAGGAGGTCAACGGCAAGGTGCACGAGCCGTTCGAGCGCCTGACCATCGACGCTCCCGAGGAGTACCTCGGCACCATCACCGAGCTGCTCGCCTCCCGCAAGGGCCGCATGGAGTCGATGACCAACCACGGCACCGGCTGGGTCCGGATGGAGTTCCTGGTGCCGGCGCGCGGCCTCATCGGCTTCCGCACCGAGTTCCTCACCGACACCCGCGGCACCGGCATCGCGCACGGCATCTCCGAGGGCTACGAGCCCTGGGCCGGCGAGATCCGCTCGCGCACCAACGGCTCGCTGGTGGCCGACCGCAAGGGCGCGGCGACGGCGTACGCCATGACCAACCTGCAGGAGCGGGGGATCATGTTCGTCGAGCCCACGACCGAGGTCTACGAGGGCATGATCATCGGCGAGAACTCCCGCGCCGACGACATGGACGTCAACATCACCAAGGAGAAGCAGCAGACCAACATCCGGTCCGCCACCTCCGACAACTTCGAGAAGCTGATCCCGCCGAAGAAGCTCTCCCTCGAGCAGTGCCTGGAGTTCTGCCGCGACGACGAGTGCGTCGAGGTCACGCCCGACTCGGTCCGCATCCGCAAGGTGGTGCTCGACGCGAACGCCCGCGCCAAGACCGCCTCGCAGCACCGCAAGGCCTCGAAGTAGCACGATGAGCGACTCCAGCCCCGGCCCGGGCTCCGGCGACCTCGCCGCGAGCCTGGCCGCGTGGCTGGAGGACCTCGGCCTCGCCGAGCAGCTCGCCGGGGCCGGGCTCCCGACGTACACCCGCGACGACGACGGCACGGTGCGCTGGCACGACCCGGCCACGGGCGAGGCGCTCACCGCCGACCGGCTCGAGGAGCTCGACCGGCTCCTCCGCTCGGAGGGCGACGACCCCGCCCACGCCGTGCCGATCGCGCTGGTGCGGCTGCGGCGCGAGGGCCGGGTCCGGGCCGCGCTCCTCGACGGCGGCTGGGTCGACTACGCCGAGGTCGGCCGCCTGCGCGGGGTCTCGGAGAACGCCGCCCGCTTCGCGCTGCACAAGGCCGCCGAGCGCCGCAGCGTCCTGCTGGTCCAGCACGAGGGACGCACGCTCGTCCCCTCGTTCCAGCTCGACGAGGTCGGGCAGGTGCGCATCGAGCTGGTCGCGGTCCTCGAGCCGCTGCTGGCCTCCGGGGCCGACCCGTGGCGCACCTGGGCCTGGCTCACCACCCCCGCCGCCCTGCTCGGCGGTGCCGTGCCCCACGAGGCCGCACGCGACCCCGAGGAGCTGCCGCTCGTGCAGCACGCGGCGCTGCGGCTGGCCGAGCGGGCCCGGTCCTCGCCGGGCTGACCCCGCACGACGAGGCTGGACAGGACTCGACGAGGCTCGACGAGCCCGGATGCGGCGAGGGCCGTCCCGCAGTGGCGGGACGGCCCTCGTGGCGTACGACGGGGTCCGGCTACGGCTCGGTGACCACCGCGACGCCCTCGATCCGGACCGGCCTGTCCTTGCCGACCACGATCCGCACCTTGCCGCTGCGCGGCTCGTCGAGGACGACGGTGCGCAGCTTGCTGACGCGGTTCTTGCCCCGCAGGCTGAACGTCTTGACCCGCTTCTTGCCGACGAACACCTTGACGGGCCCGGCGTTGCGGCGGGTGCTGACCACCAGCGTGATCTCGGTGGCCTTCTGGATCCGGGTGATCAGCTGGGCACCCCGGTCGCGGGAGGTGACGAAGTCACCGCCGTACGCCCGCGACTTCTTGACGCGCTTCCAGCTGCCCCTCTGGACGAGGACGCCGTCGTCACGCGGCACCGTGAAGGTCCGGGTCACCGGGGTCGGGTCGGCGACGCCGGCCGCGTTGACCGCCGCCACCCCGAAGACGTGGGTGCCCGCCGGGAACTTCCTCGTCAGCCCCTTGTCCGCGCACGGGACCGTGTCGTCGTCGACGCTGCACACGAAGGTGGCCGGGGCCACGGTCGAGGCGTAGGTGAACGACTGCTTCTTGTCCAGCACCACCGAGTCGTCGGCCGGCCCGGAGGTGATGGTGGTGTCGGGCACACCGGGCGCGGGCGGCGCCGGGGTGGCGGTGAGCTTGAACGACGCGTCGTTGACGTCGAAGAAGTAGTTGTCCACCGCCTCGATCCTGATCCGCACGTCACCGGCGGTGACGTTGGGCATGGTCAGCGTCTCCGCACCGTCGTTGGGGGTGCTGGCCGTCAGGACGGTGCCGAACGAGGCGCCGCCGTCGGTGGACAGCGAGATCCTGACGGTCGGCGCGAGCCGCTGGGTGTTGTTGACCGCCCAGGTCACCGGGACGGCCGAGCCGCCCGCGACGGTGGCGCCGGCCGCGGCCTGCGAGGTCACCTGGAAGGGGCCCGCCGACGGGTCGACGGTGAGGGCGACGTCGTCGTACGGCGAGGCCGCCGCCGTTGGGGTCGAGGTCGCGGGCGGTGAGCCGGAAGCCCATCGTCCGGTCGTCGGCGCCCAGGCTGCCGAGGTAGTCGGCGTCGGGCAGGAACTCCGAGAAGCAGTCGAGCAGCTCGCCCTGGAGCGGCTGGTCGACCGGCGTCGTCGCGGCCGGGCAGTCACCGGTGGCGGCGTTGGTGTTGCCCGCGAGCACCTGCGCCATGTCGGGGAACACCCGGGTCGGGCTGCCGTCGGCGAGGTTCTCCCCCGGGGAGGGGGACACGAGCGTGCCCTCCTTGGTGACGACGGCGTCGTCGCCGAAGACGCGGAAGAGCGGGCCGTGGACCTTGGTGTTGTCGGCGAGCTGGGTGCCCTCGCCGAAGTTGGTCTGCTCCCACAGGTAGACGAGCTCGTCGCCGTCCGCGTCGGTGCCGGAGCCGGTCAGGGCGAACGGCGTGCGGATCGGCAGCACCTTGTCGGCGGGCGCGGTGCACCGTCGGGTTGGTGTTGGTGCTCGCCAGGGGGAAGCCGGCGTTCTGCGCCGGGCCGCCGCGGGAGGTCTCGCCGACGAAGCCCGAGACCCCGGTCGAGCCGCCGGTGACCGCCAGCTCCGGGACGTCGTCGCCCTCGGCCTCGATGGTCGGCTCGTCGTTGAAGATCACCTGGAAGCCGGTCTCGTCGGGCTCGACGGGCGGCACGTAGTTGACGTAGTAGGAGTTGTACTGGTCGTAGCCCCACTGGGCGATGGACACCGGCTGGCCGGTGACCTCCTCGAGCGCCGCCTTGATCCCGGCCGCCGAGTAGTTGGTGCCGAACACGATCGGGTCGGTGGTCTCGCCGTCGTACTCGAGGGTGAAGGAGTCCCCCGCGTCACCGAAGCCACGCAGCGACACCGTCTGGACCTCGACGTTGTCGTAGGAGTCGTCCATCGTCGCGTGCGTCTCGTCGACGGTGAGGTGCGAGAAGTAGGGGTCGGTGTGCGGTTGCAGGTCGTCCTGACCGCAGATGCCGGCGTAGGCCATCACCGAGGAGCCGGAGCCCGGCTCGACGGAGGCGGCGGAGATGTTGCCGCCGCAGGCGCCGAGGGCGCCGTTGAAGGTGTGGTTGCCGCCGAACTGGTGGCCGATCTCGTGAGCCACGTAGTCGATGGCGAAGAAGTCGCCCTTCGGCTTCGGGAGACCGGTGCAGCCGCCGCCCTTGTAGTCGCCACCGATGACCCCGAGGTAGGCGACGCCGCCGCCGTTGACGCCCAGCGCGATGTGGCCGACGTCGTAGTTGGACGCGCCGATCAGCTGGCCGAGCACGGTGCGGTTCTTGCCCAGGGTCGAGACGTCGCAGAAGTCGAGCTCGCCGTACGTGTCGTCGCTGTCGTCGTCGGGCGTCGCGTTGTCGTCGTACGGCGCGAAGCAGGGCGCCGCGCCGCACGGACCGTCGGCGCCGGTCGCCTTGGCGTCGGTGTCGAGGTTGAGCCTGTCGGTGCCGTTGACGAGGCGCAGCTCGACGCCGAGGTCGTCGTTGTAGATCTCGTTGACCCGGTTGATGAGCGTGACCTTCTCGGCCAGCACGTTGTCGGTGCCGAAGTAGGCGGCGTACGACGGGTCGGAGGTCAGCGCGAGGCGGAAGTAGCGGCGGTCCACCGGCTTCCCGGCCTCGGGGCGCGACTGCTGCGCCGCGGTCACGGTGTCCCGCAGGGCGCTCACCTCGCCCTCGGCGCGGCGCTTCTCCGGCCGGGGCAGGTCGCGGCCGTAGTAGCTGAGGTGCGCGGTGGTGCCGCGTCGGTTGTAGGCCGGGTCGACGTACCAGTCGCGGCCGTTGCCGGGCGCCCGGACGAAGGCGTGGAAGCCCATCGGGGTGAGGTCCAGGGCGATGGAGGCCCGCGGGTCGTCGACGCCGCGACCGGCGTACGTCGCGATCTCCGGGTGGGCGGCGGCGAGCTCGGACTCCATCACCTGCGTGCGGACGACCCGGAAGTCGACGAGGCGTCCCGACGGCCCCGGGACCGAGACGACCGTCGAGGCGTCACCCGCAGGCAGCTCACCCCGCAGCGCGGAGAGGTCGACGCGGGTCGCGGCGTACTCCCGCGGCTCGACCCGGATCTTGGCGCCGGTCGGCTCGAAGCCGCGCAGCGTGGTGAAGGCCCCGTCGTCCGGCGCGGCGACGGCCGACGAGGTCGTCACCGCCGGCAGCACCCCCGCTCCCAGGACGAGCATGACCAGGACTGACAGACGACGTGTTCCGCGTGCGCGCAACGTTTCCCCCTCGAACGGCGTGAAGCACGCACTGTAGGCACGCACCACCGACAGCGCCATGGCGGGCCCGCTCGAGGACCGGCGGATCGACGGGTCGCGGCGGGTTTCGGGGATGCCCCGCATGGTCCGGTCGGGCCCCGGCCCCTAGGGTGATCGACAGCGTGACCACCGTCACCGCTCCTCGTCACCGCTCGACCGCCCACACCCCCGGGAGGAACCCGCATGACCGCCAGCCGCGTGCTGCCCACCGAGGAGGCGCGAGACCTCCTCGCCCTCACCCGCGAGATCGCGACCCGCGAGCTGGCGCCGCGCTCCGCCGAGGCGGAGGCGACCGAGACCTTCCCGCGCGACGTCTTCACGATGCTGGGCCGCGCCGGGCTGCTGGGCCTCCCCTACCCGGAGGAGGTCGGCGGCGGCGGCCAGCCGTACGAGGTCTACCTCCAGGTCCTGGAGGAGATCTCCGCGGTGTGGTCGTCGGTGGGCGTCGGGGTCTCGGTGCACGCGCTGTCGTGCTTCGGCCTGCACTCCTTCGGCACCGAGGAGCAGCGGGCCGAGTGGCTGCCCGACATGCTCGGCGGCGACCTGCTCGGCGCCTACTGCCTGTCCGAGGCGCACGCCGGGTCCGACCCGGCCGCGATGCGTACGACGGCCCGCCGCGACGGCGACGACTACGTCATCAACGGCGCCAAGGCGTGGACCACCCACGGTGGCCACGCCGACTTCTACAAGGTGATGGCCCGGACCTCCGACGACCGGAACGGGATCTCCTGCTTCCTCGTCCCGGCCTCCACGCCCGGGCTCGTCGCCGACCCGCCGGAGCGCAAGATGGGGCTGACCGGCTCGGCCACCGCGACGATGCGCTTCGACGACGTCCGGGTGCCCGCCTCGCGGCGGCTCGGGGCGGAGGGCGAGGGCCTGCGCATCGCGCTGGCCGGGCTCGACTCGGGCCGCCTCGGCATCGCGGCGGTGGCCGTCGGGCTGGCCCAGGGGGCGCTGGACGCCGCGGTGGCCTACGCCCGCGAGCGGGAGACCTTCGGCAAGCCGATCATCGAGCACCAGGGGCTGGCCTTCGTGCTGGCCGACATGGAGGCCGCGATCGTCTCGGCGCGCGCCACCATGCTGCACGCGGCGCGCCTGCGCGACGCCGGCCGGCCGTTCTCCCGGGAGGCGTCGATCGCCAAGATGGTCGCCACCGACAACGCCATGAAGGTCACCACCGACGCCGTCCAGGTGCTCGGCGGCTACGGCTACACCCGCGACTTCCCGGTCGAGCGCTACATGCGCGAGGCCAAGGTGATGCAGATCTTCGAGGGGACCAACCAGATCCAGCGGATGGTGATCTCGCGGTCGCTGGCCAAGGACAACGACGGCACGATCCGCTGAGCCCGGCCCGTGGTCCGCGTCGTACGACGCCTCAGACCAGGTAGCGGTCGACCGGCTCGCCCCGGCGTCCCCCGGACAGCCACAGGGCCGCCATCAGGCCGCCGAGGGCGCCGAAGAGGTGGCCCTGCCACGAGATGCCCGGCTGGCCGGGGAGCACGCCCCACAGCGCGCCGCCGTACATGATCAGGACGACGACCCCGACCAGGATCTGGCCCGGGCGACGGGTGACGAAGCCGCGCACGATCAGGTAGGTCAGCCACCCGAAGACCAGCCCCGACGCCCCGATGTGGACGGTCCCGGCGCCGCCGAAGAGCCAGGTGCCGACCCCGGCGACCACCCACACCAGGGTGGTGACGGCGATCCACCGGGCGACGCCGGACAGCAGGATGAGGAAGCCGAGGACGAGCAGCGGGACGCTGTTGGCGACCAGGTGGCCGAAGCCCCCGTGCAGCAGCGGCGCGAACGCGATGCCGCTGAGCCCGTCCGGGTCGCCCGGCCGGATCCCCTCCGCGTCGAGCCGGTTGCCCAGCAGGGTGTCGAGGATCTCCGACAGCCACAGCACCGCGACGAAGCCGACGCTCCACACCCCGGCCTGCGCCCAGGACGGGCTGGTGCGGGTCGTGGTCGCGGGTGACGTCACGCGATCGAGCCTACGAGGTCGCTGGGGACCGAGCCCGTCAGCGCAGTGGCGTGCGCCGCAGGTCCGGGAGCAGCGCCACCAGCCCGAGGACGGGGAGCACGGCCAGCGCGGCCAGGCTGCCGGGGATCCCGATGACCTCGCCGAGCCCGGCGACGACGGCCGAGCCGACGCTGCCGCCGACGAGGAAGAGGAGGGTGGCGATGCCGAGGGCCACGCCGCGTACGTCGGGGTGCACGGCGTCGCCGACCAGCGCGGTCAGCGCGGGCTGGCCGAGCCCGAAGGAGACCGTCGCCAGGGCCACGGAGATCGCCACCGGCACGGGCGCGACGAGCTCGGTGCCGAGGGCGGCGAGCAGCATGGTCAGGGCGGCGACGACGCCCGCGACGGCCAGGCTCCACGAGCCGCCGATGCGGTCGAGCAGCGGGCCGGTCACGCGGGGCACGAGCATGGCGATGACGGCGCTGGGCACGAGCAGCAGCCCCACCTGCCACGGCTCCCAGCCGTCGTTCACCAGGACCGCGGGCACCCCGATCAGCAGGGCGAACCACGACGCCGGCACGGAGGCGGCGGCCAGCGCCGAGCGCACGACCCGGCCGTTGCGGATGACCGAGAGGGGCAGGAAGCCGTGCGGGCGACGGCGTACCCGCAGCGCCACCAGCGGAGCCCCGAGCAGCACCATCAGCGCACCGACCACGGCGATGGTCAGGCCGCTGGTCGGGGACTGCACCAGCAGCACCAGACCGCCCGAGGTGATCGCGACGAGCACGGCGCCGATGATGTCGAGCCGCGCGCCGCTGCCGCCGCCGGCCAGCGCGTGCCACAGGAACGGGATGACGACGACACCGAGGATCGGCAGCGCCATCACCGCCCGCCAGCCCAGCGAGTGCTCGACCACGCCGCCGAGCAGCGGGCCGAGGCAGCTGATCGCCGCGGCCGTGCCGGCCAGGCGGCCGAGCGCGAGCCCGCGCACCGCGCCGTCGTAGCGCGCACTCAGGGCGGTGACGCCCAGCGTCGGGACCGCCGCGGCGCCGGCGCCCTGGAAGAGCCGGGCGACGAGCAGCACGCCGAAGGTCGGGGCGAGGGCCGCGGCGATCGCGCCGACCGTCATCAGGGTGATGCCGAAGACCAGCGGGAGGCGGACGCCGACGAGGTCGCTGACGCGCCCGTAGACGGCGGTGGTGACGGCCAGCATCAGCACGTAGAGGCTGATGCTCCACGCCGCCGACCCGAGGCTGACGTCGAGGTCGGAGGCCATCAGCGGCAGCGCGATGGCCGCGGACGACGAGCCCATGCCGGCCAGGCCGAAGAGCAGCCCGAGCAGCAGCGACACCCGACGGGAGTCGTCGGGAGCCTGGACCGGGGTCGTCACTGTCTGCACCACGTCGGGTCGCAACACCGGCCGGCGCGGTGGCATTCCGACCGTGACGCGGCGGGGACGTCAGACGTCGGTGACGCGCAGCCCCGCGTGGCACTTGTAGCGCCGGTTGATGGCGATCAGGTTGGCCGTGAACGCCTCGACCTGGTGCGCGTTGCGCAGCCGCCCGCCGTACACGCCGCGCATCCCGGGGACGGCGTCGGCGAGCCCCTGGACCAGCGTGGTGGCCTCGCGGTCGTCGCCGAGGACCAGGACGTCGGTCTCGACCCGCTCGACGTCCGGGTCGCCGAGCAGCACCGCGGAGACGTTGTGGAAGGCGCCGACGACGCGGGAGCCGGTGAGGATCCGGGCGGCCTGCTGGGTGGCCGAGCCCTCCTCGACCTGCAGCGCGAACGGCCCCTGCTTGTCGAAGCCGAGCGGGTTGACGCAGTCGACGACCACCTTGCCGGCGAGGACGTCCCGGAGGGACTCGAGCAGCTCACGGTGCCCCTCCCACGGTACGACGACCAGCACGACGTCGCCCGCGGCCGCGGCGTCCGCGTTGCTCGCCCCGGACACCGCAATGCCGAGGGCGTCGGACAGCTCGGCGGCTGCGGCCTCGGCCTTGTCGGCCGCGCGGCTGCCGAGCACCACGCTCAGCCCGGCGGCGGCGAAGCGACGGGCCAGGCCGCGACCCTGCGGGCCGGTCCCGCCGAGGACGGCGATCGTCTGGTCGGTGATGCGGGGGGCGGGGGTCGCGTCGGTGTCGGTCACGCCGCGAGGCTAGCGCCCGGCGCCCACGGCGCGGCCGTTCACCCGTAGGTGGGTTGTCCAGCCCCGGTCCGCGAGACAACGTGGAGGGATGACCAAGCGAATCGCATTCCTGACCGCGTCCGAGGGCATCGAGGCGGTGGAGCTCACCCAGCCGTGGGACGCCGTGACCGGCGCCGGGCACACGGCCGAGCTGCTGTCCCCGGAGTCCGGCGAGGTCCAGCTCTTCAACCACCTCGACAAGGCCGAGACCCGTCCGGTCGACACGACCGTCGCCGACGCCTCGGTCGCCGACTACGACGCCCTGATCCTGCCCGGTGGGGTCGCCAACCCCGACGCCCTGCGGATGGACGAGGCGGCCGTGGCGTTCGTCAAGGAGTTCGCCGCCTCGGGCAAGCCTCTCGCCGCGATCTGCCACGCCCCGTGGACCCTCATCGAGGCGGGCGTCCTGTCCGGCAAGCGGGTCACGTCGTGGCCCAGCCTGCAGACCGACATCCGCAACGCCGGTGGCGAGTGGGTCGACGAGGAGGTCGTCGAGGACGGCAACCTGATCACCTCGCGCAACCCCGACGACATCCCGGCCTTCAACAAGGCCGTCCTCGCCGCCCTCGGCTGATCGCCGAGGAGCACGCCGGCCCGGGCCGATCGCCCGGGCTCAGCTGCTGCGGCCGCTGGCGACCAGCCAGCGGCCCAGCAGCGTCCCCTCCTCCTCGAGCAGGGAGTGCGGACGCAGCTCGACGTCGAGCCCGGCGCCCGCGGTGATCCGCGTGTGGTCGCCGCCCAGCAGCCGCGGCACGATCGTCAGGCACAGCTCGTCGACCACGCCGGCCTCCAGCGCCGCCGCGAAGAGTCCGGGCCCGCCCTCGCAGAGCTGGTCGACCCACCCGCGCCCGGCCAGCCGCGACTTGAGCTCGACCAGGTCGACCTCGTCGTCGCCGAGCACCAGCACCTGCTCGTCACCCAGCAGTGACCGCGACTCGGCCAGCCCCTTCGCGGCCGCCGGTCGTCGCCATCAGGATCCGGCCCTCGGGGGCGTCCCGCAGGGTGTCGGGCACCTCGCCGGAGCGGGTCACGACGACGAGCGGGATCTTCGGGACGGCGTACCCCTCGTCGCGCAGCGTGCCCGCCCCGACCACCAGGCAGTCGGCGTTGCGCCGCAGCGCGTCGAAGACCCGCTTGTCGACCGGGTTGTTGATGCTCTTGCTGAGGCCGTCGTCGCCCTGCGCGGCGCCGTCGAGGGTGCTCACGAAGTTGACCCGCAGCCACGGCTCGGACAGCGGCGCGTAGGCCTGCGCCAGCTCGTCGTCGGTGAGGTCGGAGAGGTGGGGCAGCGCGAGAGGAGAGGTCACGCGTTCCATCCTGCCGCCTACAGTCACAGGGGTGATCACCCTTGCGGACCTGGCGGCCCTCTCCGAGCAGCACGGCGACGCCTGGGCCGCACCCGTCGAGCCCGTCGTGCTCGACGGTCCCGCAGGTCCCGTGGTGATCGGCGACGGGCCGGTCACCCTGATGGGCTGCGTCAACCTGTCCCGCGACTCGACGTACCGCGAGAGCGTCGCGACCGGCCCCGACGACGCCGTCCGGATGGGCCGCATCCAGGCCGCCCAGGGCGCGTCGATCATCGACCTCGGCGCCGAGTCCAGCAGCTCCGGCGCCGCGCGGGTCTCCCCCGCCGACCAGGTCAAGGCGCTGGTCCCCGTGGTCGAGCGGCTCGCCACCGAGGCCGTGGTCTCGATCGAGACCTACGAGCCCAGCGTGGTCGAGGCCTGCCTCGACGCCGGCGCCCGCATCCTCAACATGACCGGCCGCGAGCACGAGGACGACATGCTCACCCTCGCCGCGCGGTACGACGCCGCCGTGGTGATGTGCTTCGGCGAGACCGCCAACGTGCGCGTCGCCTCCGACGTGCCGCCGGACGCCGACCCGATGCCGGTGCTGCTCGACCACTTCGGCCCGCGGATCGAGCGGGCCCGGTCGCTGGGCGCCGACCGGGTCATCGTCGACCCGGGCATGGGCTTCCACTACGGCAACCTCGTCGACCCGCTGACCCGGTCGCGGCACCAGACCCGGGTGCTGTCGCAGACCTTCCGGCTGCGGCCGCTGGGCGTGCCGGTGTGCAACGTGCTGCCGCACACCTACGACATCTTCGGCGACGAGTTCCGCAAGGCCGAGGGGTTCTACGCCGTCTTCGCCGCGCTGGGCGGCGCGCACCTGCTGCGGGTGCACGAGGTGCCGCACCTGCGCGTGGTGCTGGACGCGCTGCGCACGCTCGAGGTCGGGTAGAGAGGCTCAGCGGCGCAGCAGCGCCCCGAAGCGGGCGTTCATGTCGGCCACCGCGTCGGCGGCGGCCGGGCTGAAGGGCCCCATGTCGACGAAGCCGTGGATCATCCCGTCGTAGCGCACCTGCTCGGTCTCGACGCCGGCGGCGCGCAACGCCTCGGCGTACGCCTCGCCCTCGTCGCGGAGGGGGTCGAACTCGGCGGTGACGACCAGCGCGGGCGCCACGTGGGCCACCTCGCCGTGCAGCGGGGCGATCCGGTGCATCTCGGTCTGGAGGTCGGTGTCGGCCGGGACGTAGTGGCTGCTGAACCAGGCCATCATCCCGGCGGTGAGGAAGAGGCCCTCGCCGTTCTCCGTCTTCGACGGGTAGTCCCCGACCCCGTCGGTGGCCGGGTAGATGAGGAACTGGCCGGCCAGCACGTCGCCGAGGTGCTGGGCCACCACCGCGGCCAGGTTGGCCCCGGCGCTGTCGCCGCCGACGGCGAGCCGGTCGTCGCCGCCGAGGTCGGCGAGGTGGGCCGCGGCCCACTCGGTGGCGGTCTGGGCGTCCTCGAGGCCCGCCGGGAAGGGGTCCTCCGGCGCCAGCCGGTAGTCCACGCTCAGCACGGCCACCTCGGCGTCGCGGCAGATGCGGCGACACGTCTGGTCGTGGGTGTCGAGGTCGCCGATCACGAAGCCGCCGCCGTGGAGGTAGACCAGGGTCGGCCACGGGCCCTCGCCCTCGGGCTTGTAGAGCCGGGCGTCGCGCTCCCCCGCCCCGCCGGGCACCCTCAGGTCCTCGACCGACCCGACCGGCACGACGTCCTCGGGCTTGACCATGTCGACCGACATGGCGCGCATCCCCTGCCGGGCCAGGGCCGGGGTCCCCTGCTCCATCGGCGGGTAGCCGGCCGAGGCGATGAAGTCGAGCATGTCCTTGAGCTGCGGGTCGAGGGGCATGGCGTCAACCTAGCCCGCACGCCGCGGGCAGTTCGTGGAACCCCGGGGGCGAGCACGCTCAGGCGCTGAGGCCGTGCCCGCCAACTGCCTGCACCGTGCGCCACCGCACGATGTCGACGAGAGCCGCCCGGACGTCGTCGGGGTGGAACATGACCTCGTCCCAGGTGAAGCGCACGACCACCAGCCCGCGGCGTGCGCACCCGGTGTAGCGCGCCACGTCGCGGCGCAGGCCGGCGAGCCTGCCGTGCCACTCGAACGACTCCGCCTCCACCACCATCCCGAGCCGCCGGTCCAGCAGGTCGACCCACCCCACCCCCGGCACGTGGCCCTGGGGCTCGACCACGAGTCCGGGCACGGTGAGCGCGATGGCGAACAGGCAGCTCTCGAACGGGTTGGCGCGCTTGTGGGACGCGAGCTCCGCGACCCTCAGCGCCTTGGCCCGCCCCGTCCGCGGACTCAGCTCCGCGGCGGCGACCAGCTCGGACCGGGTCACCTCGCCCTCACGCAGCGCGGAGTCCGCCACGCTGAGGGCGACGTCGAAGTCGTAGGCCCGTGCGCAGTCGATGACCGTCCGCAGGCGGCGGGTCACGTGCCGATGGACGTCACGATCGGCCAGGGCCGCCCACCGCGCCTCGACGTCGGGTCCCGGGGTCCGGGCACTCCTCGGGACGGTGATCGACGTCCGCTCCGGCGGGAGCTTCACCTTCCACCCGTGGTGGAGGGCAGCACTCAGGTGGGAGAGCACCCCACCGAGGGCTACCGCCCGCAGCACCTCCTCGTGGGTGTCCACGAGCGCATAGCGGTTGCGGGCCGGCCTGACGATCCGGCCGTCACGCAGGGCGCGCTCCAGCTCCGGGCGGGTCGTCGGCCCGAGGAGCTCCCCGTAGGTCGCGATGCCGCCCAGCCTCTGAAGCGCAGTGACCGGATCCATCGCCGCTCACCCTCGCACCGGGCGGCCGCTCCCCGCTGCGGTCATCCACAGGCACCACGGCGGCGCGGACGCGCACGGTGCGGGCAGTTCGCCGGCACCGGCACCCCGCTCACGCTCAGCGGGCGGGGCGGGGCAGCGAACTGCCCGCGGCGTGCCCGGTCTCAGCGCAGGAAGCGGCGGATCCCGGCCAACAGCGCCGAGGCGTACGCCGCCCGCCCGCGCGCCGTGGTCATCCGGCGGGCGTCGCCCGGGTCGCGCATGTTGCCGAGCTCGACCATCACGGTCGGGACGTCGGAGAGGTTGAGGGTGGCCAGGTCGGAGCGGACGTCGAGCCCGTCGCCGCCGGCGACGTAGGTGGCCGACCGGCACCCCGGAGCGCACCAGCCCGGCGCGCACCGAGCGGGCCAGGGCCATCGACGGCCGGGCGATGTCGTCGGTCCACGCCGGCCCGGGAGGCGGGGGCGATGACGTGGAAGCCGTGGGCGCCGGCGGCGTACGACCCGTCGCCGTGGATGCTGATCTTGAGGTCGGCCCTGATGCGGTTGCCGGCGCGACCGCGGACGTCGACGCACGGCCCCCAGCGGTCCGTCGCGGTTGCTGGTGCGGGTCATCACCACCCGGGCGCCGAGGTCGGTGAGCCGGGCCCGCAGCACCCGCGAGACCTGCCAGGTGAGCGTCGCCTCCGGGTAGCCGCCGTCGGTCGCGGTGCCGGTGGTGTTGCACGGCTTGGTGAAGCCGCCGGCGGGGACCGGCCGGTTGATCTGGGCGGGGAAGTTGACGTTGCCCAGCTGGTGGCCGGGGTCGACGACCACGGTCGTGCCGGCCAGCGGCAGCAGCGCCGAGGCAGCCGACAGGCCGACGGACAGGCCGAGGGAGGCGAGCATCAGCTCGTGTACCCCTCGGGGTTCTGCGACTGCCAGCGCCACGTGTCGGCGCACATCTCCTCGACCGACCGGGTGGTGCTCCAGCCGAGCTCGCGGTTGGCCTTGGACGGGTCGGCGTACGACGACGCGACGTCGCCGGGACGGCGGGCGACGACCTCGTAGGGGCAGCTCGCGGCCCACGGCCTTCTCGAAGGCGTGCAGCAGCTCGAGCACGCTGGTGCCGTGCCCGGAGCCGAGGTTCCACGTGTTGACCGGCTCGGCGGTGGTGGTCGAGCGCCTCCAGGGCGGCGACGTGGCCGGCGGCCAGGTCCTCGACGTGGATGTAGTCGCGCACGCCGGTGCCGTCGACGGTGTCGTAGTCGTCGCCGAAGACGCTGCAGCTTGTCGCGCTTGCCCGACCGCCACCTGCGCGAGGTAGGGCATCAGGTTGTTGGGGGTCCCGGACGGGTCCTCGCCGATCGTGCCGGAGGCGTGCGCGCCGACCGGGTTGAAGTAGCGCAGCAGCGCGACCCGCATGTGCGGCGCGGCGTTGGCCACGTCGGCGAGGATCTGCTCCTGCATGACCTTGGTCCAGCCGTAGGGGTTGGTCGCGAACGTGGGCCGGTCCTCGGTCGCGCCGGCCTGGTCGGTGCCGTAGACGGTGGCGCTGGAGGAGAAGACGAGCTTGTCGACGTCGTAGCGCTGCATGGCCCGGACCAGCGAGAAGGTCGAGCCGAGGTTGTTCTCGTAGTAGTCGAGCGGCTTCTCCACGCTCTCGCCGACCGCCTTGAAGCCGGCGAAGTGGATGACGGCGTCGAAGCCCTCGGCGGCGAAGAGGTGCTCGGTCTTGTCGTAGTCGCGCAGGTCGAAGGAGTGCATCGGCCAGGCTGGTGCCGGTCAGCGCCTCGAGGCGTCCCAGCACGGTCGGCCGGGAGTTGCTGAAGTTGTCGACGATCACCACGTCGTGGCCGGCCTGCGACGAGCTGGAGGACGGTGTGCGAGCCGATGTAGCCGGCGCCGCCGCTGACGAGGATCTTCATGGCGCATCACCCTACGAGAGCGGCGCCCTGCCACACTGTGCGCCGTGCCCACCGCCCTCATCACCGGGATCACCGGCCAGGACGGCCTCTACCTCGCCGAGCTGCTCCTCGCCGAAGGGGTACGACGTCCACGGCGTCGATCCGCGGGCAGAACAACCCCCGCCGCGCAGCTGGTCGAGCAGCCTCGTCCCCGACGTCACGGCTCCACAACGGCGACCTCACCGACCTGTCCAGCCTGATCCGCGCGCTGCGCGACAGCCGAGCCCGACGAGGTCTACAACCTCGGCGCGATCTGCTTCGTGGCCTACTCGTGGGAGAACGCCTTCGTCACCAGCGACGTCACCGCGCATGGGCGTGCTCAACATGCTCGAGGCGGTGCGCCTCCACGCCGGCGACGACCCGTCGGCGGTCCGCTTCTACCAGGCGTCGAGCTCGGAGATGTTCGGCAAGGTGCAGGAGGTCCCGCAGACCGAGAGGACGCTGCTGTGGCCGCGCTCGCCGTACGGCGTGAGCAAGGTCTACGGCCACCACATGACCATCAACTACCGCGAGTCCTACGGCATGCACGCCAGCTCGGGGATCCTCTTCAACCACGAGTCGCCGCGGCGGGGCGAGGAGTTCGTGACCCGCAAGGTCAGCAAGGCGGTGGCCGCGATCAGCCTCGGGCATGCAGGACGAGCTGGCGATGGGCAACCTCGACGCCCGCCGCGACTGGGGCTTCGCCGGCGACTACGTCGAGGCGATGTGGCGGATGCTGCAGCAGGCCGGAGGCCGACGACTACGTCATCGCCACCGGCGAGACCCACTCCATCGCGACTTCCTCGACCTCGCCTTCGCCCACGTCGGCATCGACGACTGGCGGCGTCACGTCCGCCAGGACCCGCGCGTTCATGCGCCCGGCCGAGGTCGACGAGCTGATCGGCGACGCCTCCAAGGCGCGCACAGGCTCGGCTGGAAGCCCGACGGTCGCCTTCGAGGAGCTGGTCGCGATGATGGTCGACGCCGACATCGCGGCGCTGAAGGCCGGCTGGTGACGGGCCCGTGACCCGGGCCCTCGTCACCGGCATCGGTGGCCAGGACGGCAGCTACCTCGCCGAGCGGCTGGTCGCCGAGGGCGTCGAGGTGCACGCCCTGGTGCTGGAGTCCGAGGGCCGTCCCGCGCACTGCCCGGACGGGGCGGTCCTGCACGTCGGGGACGTCGCCGACGTCGAGGCCACCCGGCGACTGGTGCTCGACCTGGCCCCCGACGAGGTCTACAACCTCGCCGCCATCAGCTCGGTCGCCCAGTCGTGGCAGGAGCCCGACCTGGTCAGCCGGGTCAACGGGTCGGCGCCGGTCGCCCTGCTGGAGAGCGCGCGCCTGCTGCACGAGCGCGGCCACGACGTCCGCGTCGTGCAGGCCTCCAGCGCCGAGATCTTCGGCGAGCCCGACCGCACGCCGCAGGACGAGGACACCCGGATCCGGCCCCTCAACCCGTACGGCGCGGCGAAGGCCTACGCGCACCTGGCGGTCGGCGTCTCCCGCCAGCGGGGGCTGCACGCCTCGAGCCTGGTGCTCTACAACCACGAGTCGCCCCGGCGGCCGGCGCGGTTCGTGACCCGCAAGATCACCTCCACCGTGGCCGCCATCGCCCGCGGTCGCGCCGACCGGCTGGTGCTCGGCAACCTCGACGCGCGCCGCGACTGGGGGTGGGCGCCGGACTACGTGGACGCGATGGTCCGCGCCGCCCGGGCCGACGAGGCCCGTGACTACGTCATCGCCACCGGTGAGAGCCACACGGTGGGTGACCTCGTGGCCGCGGCCTTCGCGGCGGCCGGTGTCGAGGACTGGGAGCCGCTGGTCCACACGGACCCGGCGTTCGTCCGTCCGGCCGACGCCACCGAGCTGGTCGGCGACCCGTCGCTGGCCCGCGCGGTGCTCGGCTGGTCGCCGACCGTGACCTTCACCGACGTGGTCGCGCGGATGGTCGCCGCGGACCTCGAGGGCCTCTGACGCTCTGATCCGGGGGCCCACCGGAGTGAAGCAACCGCCCGTAGGGGTGGGGTACCGGCCTCTCTACCTGCTGGTAACCACTCAGGACGGTTACGAAACGGGAGAGATTGGACCACATCTCAGGCTCAGAGGCCCCGTTGTGGTGACGGGCCACCTCCGTCACTGAGAGGGTGAAGGCTGCGTCGGACGATTCTCTGTCCGACAGTCTCGGGGCCGCGAGGGGGAGATCCATGTCTACGACGAGTGACCGCATGAGCACGAGCGCGCACGCGACGCCGGCGCCGGAGCCACTCCCCGTCGGGACCAGGCACGTCGGCATCGCCGTCCGCCGCCCGGGTGGCCGCCAGGCGCGCCCACGCCCGCATCCCGCTCACCGCCGTCGCCGTGGACCTCCTCATGATGCTCGCGCCGTCGCCGTCGGGTGGTCTGCATGCGCGGCGTCCTGCCGGCCTTTCACGCCCACCGCCCCGGCCATCCCCGTCGGCGCCGAGATCATCGCCGGCTGCTCGCGCTGTGGCTGCTCGTCGCTCTTCGGTCTCGGCGGCTACCGCGGACGGATCTTCGGAGCCGGCACCGACGAGTACAAGCTCGTCATCAACTCGACCCTGTCACCGCCGGGCTGGTGGGCATCGGCTGCTACCTCGCCAAGTACGAGTTCTCCCGCGGGCTCTTCGTCTTCTCCTTCCTCAGCTGGCGTGCCCCTGCTCGTGCTCGGGCGGTTCGCCCTGCGCCCGCTGATCAAGAGCGCCCGGCGGCGCGGGGTCCTGCTGCACCGCGTCGTGCTGGCCGGGCTGCCGTCCCACGTCGACGAGATCGCCGCCGTCCTGCGCCGCGAGTCCTGGCTGGGCTACGGATCGTCGGCGCACTCACGCCGCCCACCGACTTCCGCGAGGTCGACCGCGTCCGGCATCAAGGTGTGGGGCAACACCGACGACGTGGCCTGGGTGGCCGACACCCTCGACGCCGACATCGTCTTCGTCGCCGCTGGCGCCTTCAGCCCTCGGCCCACATGCGCCAGGCGGTCTGGGACCTCGAGGAGCACGACGTCCAGGTGGTCGTGGCGCCCAAGGTCACCGACGTCTCCAGCGAGCGGGTGAGCATCCGGCCCGTCGGCGGACTGCCGCTGGTCCACCTGACCCGCCCCGCTCCGCAGCCCAGCCGCTGGGGCAAGCGGACTTCGACCTCTCGGTCTCGGCCGCCCTCATCGTCGCCTTCTCCCCCATCCTGGCCTTCGCCGCCTCTCCGCATCTGGTCCTACGACCGCGGACCGGTCCTGTTCCGCCAGACCCGGGTCGGCAAGGACGGCCAGGAGTTCTCCTGCCTCAAGTTCCGCACCATGGTCACCGACGCCGGAGGCCCGCGTCGCAGGAGCTCCAGGCGAGCCGGGACGCCGGGGCGCTCCTGTTCAAGATGGAGGACGACCCCCGCATCACGCCGCCCGGCCGGTGGCTGCGCCGCTACTCCGTCGACGAGCTCCCCCAGCTCTTCAACGTCCTGCGCGGCACGATGAGCCTCATCGGGCCCCGCCCCCAGCTGCCGGCGAGGTCGCCATGTACGACTCGGCGACTGCACCGCAGGCTCCGGGTGCGGCCCGGGCATGACCGGCCTGTGGCAGGTGTCCGGACGGTCCGACCTCTCGCTTCGAGGACGCCATCCGGCTCGACCTCTACTACGTCGACAACTGGTCGATGACCCAGGACCTGTCGATCATGGCCCGGACCTTCGGCGCCGTCTTCGGCAGCAGCGGGGCCTACTGACCCTCGACCTGTTCGGCGAGCAGCCCGAGGAGGTAGGCGCCGTACCCGCTCTTGACCAGCGGCTCGGCGCGCTGGCGCAGCTCGTCGTCGGACAGGAAGCCCATCCGCCAGGCGACCTCCTCGGGAGCGCCGATCTTGAAGCCCTGGCGCCCCTCGATGGTGCGCACGAAGTTGCTGGCGTCGTTGAGCGAGTCGAAGGTGCCGGTGTCCAGCCAGGCGGTGCCGCGGGGCAGCACCTCGACCTGGAGCCGGCCCTGCTCGAGGTAGATCCGGTTGAGGTCGGTGATCTCGAGCTCGCCGCGCGCCGACGGCTTGAGGTCGGCGGCGTGGCCGACCACGTCGTTGTCGTAGAAGTAGAGGCCCGGCACCGCGAAGTGGCTCTTGGGCTTCTCGGGCTTCTCCTCCAGGGACAGCGCGCGACCGTCGTCGTCGAACTCCACGACGCCGTACGCCGTGGGGTCGGCCACGTGGTAGCCGAAGACCGCCGCACCCTCGAGGTCGTCGAAGCGCCGCAGCCGGGTGCCGAGCCCGGTGCCGTAGAAGATGTTGTCGCCCAGCACCAGCGCCGCACCGTCGTCGCCGATGTGGTCGGCGCCGATGATGAACGCCTGGGCGAGGCCGTCGGGGCTCGGCTGCACGGCGAAGGTGATGTTGATGCCGAACTGCGAGCCGTCGCCGAGGAGCCGGTGGAAGGGCTCGGCCTCGTGCGGCGTGGTGATGATGAGGACGTCGGTGATGCCGGCCAGCATCAGCGTCGTCAGCGGGTAGTAGATCATCGGCTTGTCGTAGACCGGGACGAGCTGCTTGCTGATGCCCAGGGTGATCGGGTGCAGTCGCGACCCGGTGCCGCCGGCCAGGATGATTCCGCGCATGGGCGCCACCCTAGGGGACTCCCACGCCGAGGGGACGCCCGGCCGCGCCGGTCACCGTGCCCCTGAGAGGATGCGCGGGTGCCTGTGCTCTCGTCCCTCCGCAAGCCCGTCGTGGCTGTGGCCGCCGTCCTCGGCTTCGCGGCGCTGGGTGTCTCCGTGGCGCGGGTCCCGGGCGCGGCCGACGACGCGCGCAGCGAGCTCGAGTCCGCCAAGGTGGCCCTGGAGGCGGGCGACACCGACGGCGCGACGGCCGCCGTCGACCGGGCGCGCGAGCACACGGACACGGTCCAGCTGGGCGTCCAGGGACCGGCCGGCCTGGTCGGGCAGTGGCTGCCGGTCGTGGGCACCAGCGTGCGCGACGCGCGCCACCTCGGCGACGCACTCGAGTCGGTCGTGACGGTGGCCGAGCTGGGGGCGGAGGTCTATCCCGAGATCACCGGCGACGAGGCGACGTTCTTCGAGGGCGGCAACGTCGACATCCCGACCCTGGAGCGGCTCGTGGCCTCCGCCGGTGACGCCGAGGACGAGCTCACCGATGCGCAGGCGAGCCTGTCCGCCATCGAGGGGACCGGCCCCGCCGGCGGACGGCTGGCCGACGTCCGCGACCAGGCGCTGGACCAGGTGGACCCGCTGCTGGACGACCTGGGCGGCCTGATGCCGCTGGTGCGCCACCTGCCGGAGATCCTGGGCGCCGACGGCGAGCGCAAGTACCTCCTGGCGATCCTCAACCCCGCCGAGATGCTCTACTCCGGCGGCACCGCGCTCTCCTACGCTCCCGTGACCGTCTCCGACGGCCGGGTCACCATCGGCAGGACGGTCGACACCGACGCCAACGAGGCGATGTTCCAGCCGCGCTTCTGGCGCAAGGTGCCGGGCAACCCGTTCCACCGCGGCCCGATCCGGGTGGCGCTCGGCGGGATGGCCCCGTCCTGGCCGGTGGCCGGCGAGGAGACGCTCAACGCGTGGCGCAGCCTGCGCGGGCGCAACATGTCCGGGCTGGTGGCCGTCGACGTGATCGCCCTGGCCCGCCTCTCCGAGATCACCGGCCCGATGGACGTGCCCGGCTACGGTCGGGTCGACAGCTCCAACCTCGTCGAGACCCTGGTCGGCAGCTACGACGACTACGCCGACTCCGACGGCCGCGAGCGCAAGGCGGCCAACCGGGCGCTGGTGCCGCTCTTCGTCGAGCGTCTGCTCGGGTCCGGTCAGCTGCCCGACAAGGTGCAGGTGCTGGCCGACGCCGCCGACGGCGGACACTTCGCCGCCTACTTCCGCGACGACGAGGTGCAGGGCACCCTCGACGACCTGGCGTTGAGCGGAGCCCTGTCGCGCACCGAGCACGACTACCTGGGCGTCTTCACCCAGAACGCCGTCCCCAGCAAGACCGACTACTGGCAGTCGCGCACGGTCCGCTCGGACGTGCGCCTGCGCCCCGACGGCAGCGCCCGGGTCGCGCTCGAGGTGGAGATCCACAACGACAGCGCGCCGTACGCCGGACCGGGCATCGATCCGCAGCGGGGCTACTTCACCCGCTGGGCGCACCTCTCGGTCGGCGCGTTCCTCCCCCGCAGGGCCGCGGTCCAGAGCGTGGCGGTCGACGGGCAGCCGATCGACTTCAACGTCGGCGACTACTTCGGCCGCCCCTTCGTCCGGCACACCATCGAGCTGGCACCGCAGGCGCGGCGCACCGTGCCGCCTGGAGTACGACGTGCCTGCCGCGGCCGTCCGCGACGGCGACACGCTGACCTACCGCCTCGACCTCGACCCCCAGGGGATGGTGCGCCCGCAGGCCGTGTCGGTGCGGGTCCACCTCCCGGCCGGGTTCACGCACCGGAGACCTGCCCGAGGGCTGGAGCAGCACCGGCCCGCGCACCGCGACGTGGGCCACGGAGGCGCTCGACGACTCCCCCCGCCTCGCACTGGTGGCGCGGCGCTCGTAGCCCTCGCCCTAGACTCCCGCGCATGGATCGACTTCTCGTGACCGGGGGCGCCGGCTTCATCGGCTCCAACTTCGTGCACCACCTGATGGAGCACACCGACGTGCGGGTGACCGTGCTCGACAAGATGACGTACGCCGCCAGCAAGGAGGCGCTGGCCGGGCTGCCCGAGGACCGGGTGCGGCTCGTCGTGGGCGACATCGCCGAGCCGGACGTCGTCGACCCGCTGGTGGCCGAGCACGACGCGGTCGTGCACTACGCCGCCGAGTCGCACAACGACAACTCGCTCCACGACCCGAGCCCGTTCATCCGGACCAACATCCTGGGGACGTTCACGATCCTCGAGGCGGTGCGCAAGCACGACAAGCGCCTGCACCACGTCTCCACCGACGAGGTCTACGGCGACCTCGAGCTCGACGACCCCAAGCGCTTCACCGAGGACACCCCCTACAACCCGTCCTCGCCCTACTCGGCGTCCAAGGCCGGCTCCGACCACCTGGTCCGCGCCTGGGTGCGCAGCTTCGGCGTGCGGGCGACCGTGTCCAACTGCTCCAACAACTACGGCCCGTGGCAGCACATCGAGAAGTTCATCCCGCGCCAGATCACCAACGTCATCGACGGCGTCCGTCCCAAGCTCTACGGCTCGGGGGAGAACGTCCGCGACTGGATCCACGCCGACGACCACTCCTCGGCCGTGTGGACGATCCTCAACCGGGGCGAGATCGGCGAGACCTACCTGATCGGCGCCGACGGGGAGAAGAACAACCTCGAGGTCGTCCGGCTCATCCTGACCCTGATGGGCCAGCCCGCGGACGCCTTCGACCACGTCAACGACCGCGCCGGGCACGACCTGCGCTACGCGATCGAGTCCGGCAAGCTGCGCCAGGAGCTCGGCTGGCAGCCGCAGTTCGGTGACTTCGAGTCCGGGCTGGCCGACACCATCGAGTGGTACCAGACGCACGAGGACTGGTGGCGCCCGGCCAAGGAGGCCACCGAGGCCGCCTACGCCTCCAAGGGCCAGTGATGGCCGAGCTGACCGTCGAGGAGACGGCGATCCCGGGCCTGCTGGTCGTGCGGATGCCCCTGCACGGTGACGCCCGGGGCTGGTTCAAGGAGAACTGGCAGCGCGAGAAGATGGTGGCGCTCGGGCTGCCCGACTTCGGGCCGGTGCAGAACAACATCTCCTTCAACGCCTCGCGCGGCGCCACCCGCGGCATCCACACCGAGCCGTGGGACAAGTTCGTCTCGCTGGCCACCGGCCGCATCTTCGGCGCCTGGGTCGACATGCGCGAGGGCGAGACCTTCGGCACGACGTTCCACCTCGAGGTCGACCCGTCGGTCGCGGTCTTCGTCCCGCGCGGCGTCGGCAACAGCTACCAGGCGCTCGAGGACGGCACGGCCTACACCTACCTCGTCAACGACCACTGGCGACCGGGCGTGACCTACCCGGCCCTCAACCTGCGCGACGAGACGGCGGCCATCCCGTGGCCGATCCCGCTCGACGAGGCGGAGATCTCCGACAAGGACCTCGCCACCCCGCGGCTGGGCGACGTCACCCCGATGGCGCCGAAGAGGACGCTGGTCCTCGGCGCCGGCGGTCAGCTCGGACAGGCGCTGGTGGCCGCGTTCGAGGGCGCCGAGGGCGTCACCCGGGCCGAGCTCGACGTCACCGACGCCGACGCGGTCGCCGCCTGGCCGTGGCACGAGTACGCCGTGGTCCTCAACGCCGCGGCCTACACCGCGGTCGACGCGGCGGAGACGCCCGAGGGCCGACGCGCGGCCTGGGCGGCCAACGCCGCCGCGCCCGCGACCCTGGCCCGGCTGGCCCGCGAGCACGGCTTCACGCTGGTGCACTACTCGTCGGAGTACGTCTTCGACGGCACCGTCGAGGACCACGCCGAGGACGAGCCGCTGTCCCCGCTCGGCGTCTACGCGCAGACCAAGGCCGCCGGCGACCTCGCCGTCGCACTGGCGCCGCGCCACTACCTGCTGCGCACCTCGTGGGTGATCGGCGAGGGCAAGCAACTTCGTCCGCACCATGCAGTCCCTCGCGGGCAGGGGCGTCTCGCCCAGCGTGGTCGCCGACCAGGTCGGGCGCCTCACCTTCACCCCGGAGCTGGTCCGCGCGACGCGGCACCTGCTCGAGGCGGGCGCCGAGCACGGCACCTACCACGTCTCCAACGGCGGACCGGCGATGTCGTGGGCGGAGGTCGCGCGGGCGGTCTTCGAGCGCTCCGACCGGTCGGCCGACGACGTCACGCCGATCACCACCGAGGACTACGCCGCCGGCGTGCTGGAGAAGGGCAACCCGTTCGCCCCGCGTCCACTCCGCTCGGCGATGTCGCTGGACAAGGTCCGGGGCACCGGCTTCGAGCCGGAGGACGCGCTGATCGCGCTGGAGCGCTACCTGGCGGCCTCGGACCGTCCGTAGTCGTCCTCGAGGCGGCAGATGTCGTCCTCACCGGTGTAGGAGCCCCGCTGCACCTCGACGATGACGAGCTCCTCGTCGTGGGCGTTGGTGATGCGGTGCGCCGCGCCCAGCGCCACGTCGACGGAGTGCCCGGCCTCGGCGACCACCGTCTCGCCCTCCACGACGCAGGTCGCGGTGCCGCTGATGACGACCCAGTGCTCCGAGCGGTGCTCGTGGGTCTGGTAGGACAGCCGCTGCCCCGGGGCCACGTGGATGCGCTTGACCTTGTAGCCCTCACCCTCGTCGATGACGTGCCACGAGCCCCACGGGCGCTCTTCCCAGTCCAGCGACATGCCTGTTTCTCCCCTGTAGGTGTCGGACGACCGGCGTGACGATACCCGTCCCGGGCCACAGCGACGATGTGGGCCTCGCTCCGCTGCCCCCCTAAGGTGTGATGGTCCAAACGCTCGAGCTCGGGAACGGAACCGCGTGGAACTCAAGGACTACTGGCAGACCGTCCGGCGACGGTGGCGGGTCGTGGTGGCCACCCTGGTCGTCGCCATGGCTCTCGCCGGCGCACTGACCCTGCAGGCCACCCCGCAGTACGAGTCGTCCACCCGGATCTTCGTCTCCACCAGCGAGTCCGACTCCAGCTCCGCCTACACCGGCAACCTCTTCGCGACCCAGCGCGTCACGTCGTACGCCGACCTCGTCGGCAGCCGCCAGCTGGCCGACCAGGTCGAGGAGTCCATCGACGGCGAGGTGGAGGCGGCCGAGCTGACCGACCTCGTCGAGGCCACCGTGGTGCCGGAGACGGTCATCCTGGAGATCACCGCCACCCACCCCGACCCCGCGATCGCCGCCGGGATCGCCCAGGCCTACGCGGAGCAGCTGCAGGACCTCGTGAAGGAGCTGGAGACCCCCGAGGGCGAGCGGATGTCGCTGGTCAAGGCCACCATCGTGGACGACGCCGAGGTGCCGTCCACGGCCGTCTCCCCGCAGCCGGCCCGCAACCTCGCCCTGGCCGCCGTGCTCGGCCTCCTGCTGGGCGTCGGCCTCGCCGTCGCCCGCGAGCTGCTCGACACCTCCCTGACCACCAACGACGACGTCGGCGAGGTGACCGACGCCCCGATCCTGGGCAACATCGCCAGCGACGAGGCCGCCAACCTGCCGCCGCTCGAGGTCCTCAGCACGGCCACGCCCTGGGCCGAGGCGTTCCGGGTGCTGCGCACCAACATGCAGTACGTCGAGGTCGACGAGGAGCAGAAGGTCATCGTGATGACCAGCTCGCTGCCGGGCGAGGGCAAGTCGACCACCGCCATCAACCTGGCCCTCACCACCGCCATGGCCGGTCAGCGTGTCGTCCTGGTCGAGGCCGACCTGCGGCGGCCGCTCATCGCCGAGCGGCTCCAGCTCGACGGCGCCGTGGGCACCACCAACGTGCTCATCGGCAAGGTCAAGCTGTCCGACGCGCTCCAGGAGTACGGCGACTCCGGGCTCCACGTCCTGTCCTGCGGACCGATCCCGCCCAACCCCTCCGAGCTGCTCCAGTCGCACGCCATGGAGACCCTGCTGGCCGACCTGCGCCGCGACTTCGACGTGATCATCATCGACGCGCCGCCCCTGCTGCCGGTCACCGACGCGGCCCTGCTGGCCACCCAGGCCGACGGCGCGATCGTCGTGGTGCGCCACGGCAGGACCACCAAGGACCAGCTCCAGCACTCGCTGGAGCGCCTCGAGGCGGTCGACGCCAAGGCCCTCGGCGTGGTCATCAACCTGGCGCCGAGCCGCAAGAACCGCACCGGCTACGGCTACGGGTATGGCTACGGGTATGGCTACGGCTTCGAGACGGAGGTCGACACCAAGCGCTCCCGCCGCGAGGATTCGGCCCGCGCCAAGGCCGAGTCACGGTCGGCGAAGTCCGGCCGTCGCCGGGCCTGATCTAGGCTGGGGCCGTGGCCTTCTACGACTTCCAGGGGTATGTGTACCTCGCCGTGATGCTGGCGATGCTGGCGGTCAAGGCCTACGCCTTCATCAGCTCGCTGCTCTTCCCGGCCGAGGCCTACACCGCCACCGGCAAGCTGACCAAGCCCGCGTGGAGCATCATCCTCGGGCTCGGTCTCCTCGCCCAGGTGCTGCTCATCAATGCGTCGCCGATCAACCTGATCCACCTGGTGTTCACGATCGCCGCGCTGGTCTACCTCGCCGACGTCCGTCCGGCCCTGACCGAGGTCACCAGCGGCCGCTGACCACCACGCACAGCGACCCCCAGCCCGTCCAGGCTGGGGGTCGCTGTCGATCCAGGCCAGCTGACCTCAGAAGAGGGCCAGCTGGTCGTCGTCGGTGCCGCGCGCGGCACCAGTCCTTCAGTCGCCGACCTTCTGGGCGGCGTCGGTGACGGCCTGGGTGGCGTCGGCAGCGGTCTTCTGGGCCGCGGTCGCGGTGGCCTTGGCGCTGCTCTGGGCGGTGGTGGTCTTCTTGGCCGCGGTCTTGCGCGCCGGGGACTTCTTGGCGGCGGGCTTGGTCGTCGCCTTCTTCGCAGCGGTCTTCGCCGTCTTCTTGGCGGCGGTCGTCTGCGCGGAGGCCGTCTTCTTGGCGGCGGTCGACTGCGCGTCCGCGGCCTTCTTGGCCTGCGTCGTGGTGGTCTTGGCCTTGGCCTTGGTGGTCCTGGCCGAGGACACGGTGCGCTGGGTGGACTCCTGGCGGCGCACGCGGCCGACGAGCGACTCGCCCCGCTTCACCAGGTCGGCGTACGTGTCGGTCGCGGTGTCGACGCCGTCGTCGACCAGCTTCTGGACCTTGCCCGGGTAGGCCTTGGCCTCGGCCTGGAGCTCGGAGACGCGGGCCTCGATGGCCTCGCGGCGGGCCTTGGCGTCCTTGGCCAGGGCGTCCACGCGGGCGCTGACGACGGTGCGTGGCGCGGTCGGCGACCTTCTTGGGGTCGGTCGCGGTCTTCTGCACGTCGGCGACGCGGGAGGTGACGTCCTTCTGGACGCCCGCGATGCGGGTCTGGGTCTCGGTGACGAGGTCGCGGACGATCTCGACGGCGAGGTCGGTCACGCCGACGTAGGCGAGAACGGGCTTGGGGAGAGTGGCCTTGGCCATGGTGGAGCTCCTTCGGTGGAGGGTGTCCGACCCGATCTGGTGATCGCGGCCGGGTCGGTCTCAGTGCTGGTCGTCCGCCTGCCCCGCGTTGAGGGCGAGGAAGGAGGCGTAGACGTCCAGCAGCGACTGCTTCTGGCGCTCGGACAGTCCGGTGTCGGCCAGGACGGCCAGCTCGACCGACCCCCCGGCACCCGGATCAGGACTCACGATCCCCGCCCGCACATGGAGCTGCTCGGCGGAGATGCGCAGTGCCTTGGCGATCTGCTGGAGCACTTCGGCCGAGGGACGACGCAGACCGCGCTCGATCTGGCTCAGGTAGGGATTGCTGACGCCGACCTGCTCGGCGAGCTGCCGCAGGGAGAGACGCGACGCAAGCCGCTGCTCCCTGAGGAAGTCGCCGAGAGACGCGACGACGGTCTTCCCGTCCTTGGTGTCCTTGGCCATGCCTCCATAGTGCTAACACGAGTTAGCAAAATGCAAACTCAGGCGCGGTGACGACCCTCACATCCCATATGGGAACAGGGTTTCGGTGCTAGCTCAGTAGGTCGCGACGATCTCGCCGACCGGCTTCCCGCCACCGAGCAGCACGTGCTGACCCGTGCGGCGTACGGCGTCCACGTCGACGCCGTCGAGGTCGAGGACGCCCGAGCGGCGCAGCGCCTCGGCCATGAGCACCGGCCGCACCCGCGGGGCACCGTCGTCGGTCTTCAGCGCGAAGGCGCGCCCGTCGGGCAGCGCGACGGCATAGCAGGACTCGGCACCCGCCTTGCCGATCGCGCCCGGGATGGCGGTGAGCAGGGCGAGCTCGTCGCGCCGGGTGCCGGAGACGTACGCCGGGTGCTCGCGGATCGCGTCGGCGATGCGGCGCTCGGGTCCCTCCGTGGCCATGGCGAGCGCCCGGAAGGCCCGGGCGAGGCCGACCAGCGAGGTGGAGAGCAGCGGCGCCCCGCAGCCGTCGACGGCCACGGTGGTGACGGGCTCGCCCGTGAGGTCGGCGAAGGTCTCGGCGATCGCCTGCTGGAGCGGGTGGTCGGGCGCGAGATAGGTGTCGGTCGGCCAGCCGTTGGCGACGCAGGTCGCGAGCATGGCCGCGTGCTTGCCCGAGCAGTTCATCAGGATCGACGACGTCGACCCACCCGATCGGATGACCTCCTCGCGGGCCTCGTCGTCGATCGGATAGTCGAGCGGCGTCTGCAGGGCGTCCTCGGTGAGGCCGGCGGACGCCAGGATGCGACGCGCTCCCTCCACGTGGAAGGGCTCACCGGAGTGCGAGGCGCAGGCCAGCGCGAGCAGGTCGGGCGGCAGGTCCAGCCCCGCACGCACCATGCCGAGGGCCTGGATCGGCTTGTTGCACGAGCGCGGCAGCACCGGCTCGTCGACCACCCCGACGGACCAGTCGACCGCCCCCTCGGCGTCGAGGGCGACCACGGATCCGTAGTGGTGCCCCTCCACGAACCCCGAACGCACGATCTCGGCCACCACCACTGGACTCGACATGGCTGCAGGCTACCGACGCCCGCCCACAGAGATCGGGGCTGGCAGGATTGACCCGTGTCGACACCCCAGCACCACCCCAGTCCGCGCGAGCTCGACGACCTCGAGCTCCTCACGACCGGGGCCGTGCACCCGCTGACCGCGTTCAACGCCCCGGACAGCGTGCTGACCCTGGACCTGCCCGGCGAGCTGGCCACCGCGGACGAGGTGGAGCTGGTCGACCCCGAGGGCCTGCCCCTGGCTCGCGTGGTCCCGGCCACCGGTGAGGTGACGGCGCTGACGCACGCGCAGTACGGCCCCTTCCGGCGCCTCTACCTGACGGCCCGCCAGGTGCGCGAGCAGCACGCCGGCCGGACGGTCGTGCCGGTCACCGACGCCCTCACGGCCACCCAGGTCGAGGAGGTCCGGGCGCTGGGCCCGACCCTCTTGCTCGTCTTCGCCGGCCGCGGCACCTCCGACCTCTCCCCCGTCGCGCTCATCCGCGCCACCCTGGCCGCCGCCGACCTCCTCGACGACGCCGTCGTCGTCGTGGTCCCGCTCGCCGACCACGGTGACGCCGACGCCGACCACGAGCTCGGCGTCCGGGTCGCGCGGACCTACGCCGGGACCGACCCCGTCCACGCCCTGGCGGACGCCGACGCGCCCTACCCGCCCGCCATCCAGGCCATCGTCGACCGCGACCTCCCCGCGCCGGGCGAGCAGGGCCTGGTGCTCTTCTTCACCGGCCTGTCCGGCAGCGGCAAGTCCACCCTGGCCCGCGCCCTCCAGGACCGCGTCCTCGAGCAGGGTCGGCGCACGGTCACCAGCCTCGACGGCGACGTCGTACGCCGACACCTCTCGGCCGGGCTCGGCTTCTCCCGGGAGGACCGCGAGACCAACATCACCCGCATCGGCTGGGTCGCCGCCGAGATCGCCCGCCACGGCGGCGTCGCCATCTGCAGCCCCATCGCGCCCTTCGCCTCCACCCGCGCCACCGTGCGCGAGATGGTCGAGGACGCCGGCGGCGACTTCTTCCTCGTCCACGTCGCCACCCCGCTCGAGGAGTGCGAGCGGCGCGACCGCAAGGGCCTCTACGCCAAGGCGCGCCGCGGCGAGATCCCCGACTTCACCGGCATCTCCTCGCCCTACGAGGAGCCCGAGGACGCCGCCGTCCGCGTCGACACCACCGGCCGGAGCATCGAGGACGCCCTCGACGACGTGCTCGAGGCGCTCGCCGAGACCGGCCACCTCGACCTGTCGGCCGCCCCGACCTCTCCCCCGCTGGTCGAGGAGGGCGCTCCGGCGACCGTCTCGCAACCCCACCCCCTCCGCGTCCTCTTCGTCTGCACCGCCAACATCTGCCGCTCCGCCTGGCTCGAGCAGGCCGCCCGCGGCCTGGACGTCGAGGGCGTCGAGTTCAGCAGCGCCGGCACCCACGGCTTCGACGCGCACCCGATGGACACCGTCATGTCCGGCACGCTGGATGCCCCGGACGCGGGCTTCCGCAGCCGCCGCCTCACCCGCGAGATCGTGGAGCAGGCCGACCTGATCCTCACCGCGGAGAGCAGCCACCGGGCCTTCGTCCTGGAGGAGCACCCGCAGGCGCTGCGCAAGGTCTTCACGCTCGGACAGTTCGCCCGAGCGGCCGAGGCCGCGCCCGACCTGCACGGTCGCGCCCTGCTGAAGCAGGCGGGTGAGCGGCGTACCGCACCCCTCCCCGAGGACGACATCGACGACCCCTACCGGCGCGGGGATGTGGCCGCCAAGGCCGCAGCGGGCAAGATGTCGACAATGTTGAGCGTGATTGTCGCAGCGCTCGCCGAGGAGGACTGATGGCCGACCTGCTGACCATGACTGCGCTGTCGATCCTGGTGGCGGGATTCGTCGTCGGGATCGTCGTGGGACTGACCGGCATGGGGGGCGGTGCCCTGATGACCCCGGCGCTGATCTTCCTGGGCGTCGGCGACGCCGCGACCGTGGTCACCGCCGACCTCACGGCGGCCGCCGTCTACAAGACCGGCGGCGCCATCGTGCACAAGCGCGAGGGCTCCCCCAACATGCAGCTGGCCAAGTGGCTGATCATCGGCTCGGTCCCGATGGCGCTGCTCGGGCCCTACCTCGTCAAGACGTTCGCGGACCCCGAGGACCTCGACACCACGCTCAAGCTCTGCATCGGCTTCGCGCTGCTCTTCGCGGCCGCGACCTACGCCCTGCGGCTCTACATCAACCTCAAGCGGGTGCGCAGCGAGGGCCACGTCCCCGACGAGAACCCGCCATCCGGCCCGTCCCCACCCTGCTGGTCGGCGCGCTGGGCGGACTGCTGGTCGGCATCACCAGCGTCGGCTCCGGGTCGGTCATCATGATCGCGCTGCTCATGCTCTATCCCGGACTCAGCGCGGTGAAGCTGGTCGGCACCGACCTCGTGCAGGCCGTGCCGCTCGTGATGGCCGCGGCGATCTCCAACATCGCCATCCACGGGCTCGACTGGAGCGTGCTCATCCCGCTCGTCGTCGGCTCGGTGCCGGGCACCCTGCTGGGCTCCAAGATCGCCCCCCGGGTCCCCCAGTCGATCATCCGCCGGGGCATCGTCGTGGTGCTCACCATGAGCGGCGTCGCGCTGCTCGACAAGGCCGGCTGGGCGCCCCTGGGAGCCGGCGAGGACGACACCCACCCGATGCTCATCGCGGGCGTCGGCCTCTTCGTGCTGATCGTGCTGCCGATCGTGTGGGGCTTCCTCCGCAAGAGCCAGGGACTGCCGATGTTCGGCTCCCCCACGATCGCGCAGCTCGAGGACCCCGACTACAAGCCCGGCCTCATCGGGATGAAGCGCACCGGCCACTGACCGAGGTCAGATCCCGAGCAGCTCGCGGCACTGCAGGGGCGTCATCGGCTCCCGCTGCGCGAGGCGCCCGAGCTCCACGGCCCGCTCCACGAGCTGGCGGTTGCTCTCGACCGGCACGCCGCGGGCGATGGTGAGCACGTCCTCCATGCCCACGCGCAGGTGTCCACCCTTGGACAGCGCGGCCAGGGCCACCGACAGCGTCGTGCGACCGATGCCGGTCGCCGCCCAGGAGGTCACCTCGGGCGGCAGCATCGCGACCCCGGCGACGAGCGCGTCGGCGGTGCCGGGCATGCCACCGGGCACGCCCATCACGAAGTCGCAGTGCACCTTGCCGCCGTGCGGCAGCCCGTAGGTCTTGAGGAGCCGGCCGAGCGCGTGCACCTGGCCGAGGTCGAACAGCTCGAACTCCGGCACGATCCGGCGCTCCTGGGCGAGCTGGTAGAGCTCGCACACGAAGGGCCACGGGTTGCTGAAGACGTCGTCGCCGAAGTTGGTCGTGCCCATCGTCAGGCTGCACGAGTCGGGCTGCGGCGTCGAGCACCTCGAGCCGCTTGTCGAGCGGGTCGTGGACCGAGCCACCGCTGGACAGCTGGACGACCAGGTTGCTCGACTCGCGGACCGCGGCGACCCACTCGCGGAGCAGCGACTGGTCGAGCGTCGGGCGGTGCTCGCCGTCGCGCACGTGGAGGTGGATCATCGCCGCGCCGGCCGCCTCGCACTCCGCGGCCGTGGCCGCGATCTCCTCCGGAGTGGTGGGCAGCTGCGGGCAGTCCGCCTTGCTCGTCTCGGCGCCCGTCGGCGCCACCGTGATCAACAGTCCGTCAGCCATGGGAGCACCTTAGGGTCGGTGGATGCGCGCCGTCCTCCAGAGGGTCCTGTCCGCGTCCGTCACCGTCGACGGCGCGGTCGTCGGCAGCATCGACGGCGGCCTGCTGGTCCTGCTCGGGCGTCACCCACGACGACACGCTCGAGGACGCCGCCTGGATGGCCCGCAAGATCCGCGACGTCCGCATCCTGCGCGACGAGCAGTCCGTGGGCGACACGGGAGCTCCGGTGCTGATCGTCAGCCAGTTCACCCTGTACGGCGACGCCCGCAAGGGCCGCCGGCCCACGTGGTCGGCCGCCGCTCCCGGCACCGTGAGCGAGCCGCTGTACGAGGCGGTCTGCGCCGAGCTCCAACGGCTCGGCACCCGCGTCGAGCGGGGTGTGTTCGGTGCCGACATGCAGGTGGCGTCGGTCAACGACGGGCCGGTGACCCTGCTGCTGGAGTCATCCGGCACGCGCTGATCGGGCTACCGGTGGTAGCGCTGGTTGTGCGGGCACTGCGAGTGCTTCAAGCGGCACCTGGCCCGTCGGTACATCTTCCGAATCCCCCAACTCATACCGGGATGCTTTCCCACCGCGGCCGTACTCCGTGCGTCAATTGACAAAACGTGTGACATTGCCACCACCCCCACGGGCGGGATGTCCAGACCGGCAAGGGACGGACCGATGGCCCCCGGGTCGGAGCGCACCGCGGGTGTGATGCGACGTACGGCCCCCGCCCTCGCTACGATGTGGGCTGCTGTCCCTAGAGAGGCCCCCCGTCTGTCATGACCCAAACGCACGCCGACTACCAGCTGAGTCAGCTGGACCAGCTCGAGGCCGAGTCGATCCACATCTTCCGTGAGGTCGCCGCCGAGTTCGAGAAGCCGGTCCTGATGTTCTCCGGTGGCAAGGACTCGATCGTCATGCTCCGCCTCGCGGAGAAGGCGTTCTACCCGGCCAAGCTGCCGTTCCCGCTGCTCCAGGTCGACACCGGCCTCGACTTCGACGAGGTCCTCGAGACCCGCGACAACTGGGTCAACCGCCTCGGCGCGCGCATCCACATCGCCGGCGTCGAGGACATGATCGCCCAGGGCATCATCGTCGACGACGGCAAGACCTCGCGCAACCGCCAGCAGATCGGCGCCCTGCTGCACGCCATCGAGGAGAACGGCTTCACCGCCGCCTTCGGTGGCGGTCGCCGCGACGAGGAGAAGGCCCGCGCCAAGGAGCGCGTCTACTCCCACCGCGACGAGTTCGGCCAGTGGGACCCCAAGATGCAGCGTCCCGAGCTGTGGAGCCTCTACAACGGGCGCATCCACCCCGGCGAGCACATGCGGATCTTCCCGCTGTCCAACTGGACCGAGCTCGACATCTGGCACTACATCGACCGCGAGCAGATCGAGATCCCCTCGATCTACTTCGCCCACGAGCGCGAGGTCATCCTCCGCGACGGCATGTGGCTCTCGCTCTCCGACGCCGTGCAGCCCAAGGGCAACGAGACAGGTCGAGACCAAGATGGTCCGCTTCCGCACCGTCGGCGACAAGTCGCAGACCGGGTGCGTGGAGTCGACCGCATCCACCACCGCCGAGATCATCGACGAGATCGCCATCGCCCGGGTGACCGAGCGCGGCGCCACCCGTGGTGACGACCGGTTCTCCGAGGCGGCCATGGAAGACCGCAAGAAGGAAGGCTACTTCTGATGAGCCCCGAGATCTCTCCCGTCGCCGAGGCCCACGAGGGGCGTGCCCCGATGGACCTGCTCCGCTTCGCCACCGCCGGCTCGGTCGACGACGGCAAGTCGACCCTCATCGGGCGCCTGCTGCTCGACTCGAAGTCGATCTTCGAGGACCAGCTCGAGGCCGTCGAGGCGTCGTCGCAGTCCAAGGGCTACGACTACACCGACCTGGCGCTGCTGACCGACGGCCTGCGCTCCGAGCGCGAGCAGGGCATCACCATCGACGTGGCCTACCGCTACTTCGCGACGCCCAGCCGCAAGTTCATCATCGCCGACACCCCGGGCCACATCCAGTACACCCGCAACATGGTCACCGGCGCCTCGACCGCCGACCTCGGCCTCGTGCTGGTCGACGCCCGCCAGGGCCTCACCGAGCAGAGCCGCCGCCACGCGGTGCTGCTGTCCCTGCTCCGGGTGCCCGCACCTGGTGCTCGCGGTCAACAAGATGGACCTCGTCGACTGGGACGAGGAGGTCTACGAGAAGATCCACAACGAGTTCACCGCGTTCGCGACCAAGCTCAACATCCCCGACCTCGAGGTCATCCCGATCTCGGCGCTCCAGGGCGACAACGTGGTGACCCGCAGCGAGAACACGCCGTGGTACCACGGCCCCACGCTGATGCACCACCTCGAGCACGTCCACGTCGCCTCCGACCGCGACCTCCAGGACGTCCGCTTCCCGGTGCAGTACGTCGTCCGCCCCAAGTCGGACGAGTTCCACGACTACCGCGGCTACGGCGGCATGGTCGCCGGTGGCGTGCTCAAGCCGGGCGACGAGGTCGTCGTGCTGCCCAGCGGCATGACCTCGACGATCGAGGCGCATCGACCTCTTCAACCAGGAGATCGCCGAGGCCTTCCCGCCCATGTCGGTCACGGTCCGCCTCGACGACGACGTCGACGTCTCGCGCGGCGACATGATCGCCCGCGTCAACAACGCGCCCAAGCCCAGCCAGGACATCGACGCGATGATCTGCTGGATGACCAACGAGCCGCTCAGCCCCGGCAGAAGCTCGCCATCAAGCACACCACCCGCACCGCTCGGGCGATGGTCAAGGACATCCAGTACCGCCTCGACGTCAACAGCCTGCACCGCGACCAGGACACCAAGGAGCTCGGTCTCAACGAGATCGGCCGCGTCCAGCTGCGCACCACCGTGCCGCTGCTGTGCGACCCGTACTCGAAGAACCGCACCACGGGCTCGTTCATCCTGATCGACGAGGCCACCGGCGTCACCGTCGGCGCCGGGCATGATCAACAGCGGCAGCTGACAGCTGCTGCGCTGCGCCACGAGGCCCCGACCGGAGACGGTCGGGGCCTCTACCCGCGGTCTGCGCGGCGCTCCGAACCGTCCCACCTGAGATGACCGCGGATCGAACGGACGTGGGTTCAGCGACTTGCGCCCCCAGCTGGCCGACGGCCACTTACGCTTGCCCTCGAGGCTGCTCGGCTGGGCCTCCGAAGGACATGACGTCCGCTGGTGAAGCTGCGCCGTTCAGCCACCACGGCGATCACCCATCCCCGAGAAGGACTGCATGAAGTCACCATGCGAGGCCGGTCCACGCCACCTCCGGATCTTCGACATGGCTCGCACCGCTCACTTCGAGCGCCTCCCCGGAGATGACGCCGGCGAGCTTCGTGTTGCCCGACGACGCAGCTACGACTTCGAGCTTCCTGCCGATAGTCGTGACATCGATCAGCTCAACCGACGACAGACTGTGGCCTACCTGTGGCGCACACCACTCGCCAAGGTCGAGCTCAACGAACCGGCCGCGTTGAACGCTTGGCCCAGCACCTTTGCCTACGTAGCAACACTGCGTTTCAAGCGCTTGTTCAAGCGAGAGCGGGTCGAGCTCGTCTACTACGCGATAGAGAATGCCGACACCGGCAGGCAGGTCTTCCGGGAGGTTGCGGCTGCCTCGGCCGATCGCAACCTCCAAAACTCTTGCCTGCCCGTGTGGGCGATTCTCTATCGCGTAGTCATACGAGCTCAAATCTCGCTCTCGCTTGAACAAGCTTTTGAAACGCAGTGTTGCTACGTAGGCAAAGGTGCTGGGCCAAGCGTTCAACGCGGCCGGTTCGTTGAGCTCGACCTTGGCGAGTGGTGTGCGCCGCACGTTTGCCACAGTCTCTGTCGTCGGTTGAGCTGATCGATGTCACGACTATCGGCAGGAAGCTCGAAGTCGTAGCTGCGTCGTCGGTTAACACGAAGCTCGCCGGCGTCATCTCCGGGAGGCGCTCGAAGTGAGCGGTGCGAGCCATGTAGACTATCCGGAGGTGGCGTGGACCGGCCTCGCATGGTGACTTCAGTGCAATGCTTCTCGGGGATGGGTGATCGCCGTGGTGGCTGAACGGCGCAGCTTCACCAGCGGACGTCATGTCCTTCGTAGACCCAGCCGAGCAGCCTCGAGGGCAAGCATAAGTGGCCGTCGGGCCAGCTGGGGTCGCAAGTCGCTGAACCCACGTCCGTTCGATCCGCAGTCATATTCAGGTGGGAGCCGGAGCGCCGCGAGACCGCGGGTACGCGAAGAGGCCCCGACCGTGTCCGGTCGGGCGTATCCGGCAGCTGACGAGAACGGTCAGCTGCCGGTGTTGATCATGCCGGGCCCGACGGTGACGCCGTGTTTCCTGTCCGATGAGGATGAACGAGCCTGTAGTGCGGTTTTTGGCGTAGGGGTCGCAGAGCGGCGGCACCGTGGTCCGGGGCTCGACGCGGCCATCTCGTTGAGGCCTAGCTTCCTTGGTGTCCTGGTCGCGGTGTCAGGCTGCTGACGTCGAGCCGGTACTGGATGTCCTTGAGCATCGCCCGTCATTCGAGTGGTGTGCTTGATGGCGAGCTTCTGCCGCGGACGCAGCGGATCATTGGTCATCCGGCGGAATTCATCGCGTCGATGGTCCTGGCTCGGTTCAGGCGCGTTGCTCACCCGGGCGATCATGTCGCCGGAGCGTCGACGTCATCCGCGAGGCGCACCGGTTGACCGACATGGCGGGAAGGCCTCGGCGATCTCCTGGTTGAACAGGTCCGATCGCCTCGATGGTCGAGGTCATCCAGCTCGGCAGCACGACGACCTCGTCACCGGGCTTCAGCACTCCGCCGGCGACCATGCCGGCATACCCGCACGGTGGTGGTTGGAACTCATCGGACTTGGGCCGCGCGACCGTTCTGCACGGGGAGACGGAGACCTCCTGGACGTCAAGGTCGGAGGGACGTGGACATACTCGAGGTGGTGCATCAGCGTGAGCGGTAATGGCACCACAGGCAGCGTTCTCGCTGCGGGTCGCCGCGTCGGCACCCTGGAGGGCCGAGATCGGGAGTGACCTCGAGGTCGGGGATGTTGAGTTTGGTCGCGAACGCAGTGATTTGGTTGTGGATCTTCTCGTCAGACCGCCTCGTCCCAGTCGACGAGTCCTTCTTGTTGACCGCCAGCACCAGGTGTGGGCACCCGGAGCAACGACAGCAGCACCGCGTGGCGGCGGCTCTGCTCGGTGAGGCCCTGGCGGGCGTCAACGAGCACCAGGCCGAGGTCGGCGGTGGAGGCGCCGGTGATCGTGTTGCCAGGTGCTGGATGTGGCCAGGGGCGTCCGCGAAGATGAATTTGCGGTTAGGCGTCGCGAGCAGCGGTAGGCCACGTCGATCGTGATGCCCTGCTCGCGCTCCGAGCGCAGCCCGTGGTCAGCAGCGCCAGGTCGGTGTAGTCGTAGCCCTTGGACTGCGAGGAGGCCTCGACGGCCTCGACTGAGTCCTCGAAGATCGCCTTCGAGTCGAGCAGCAGGCCACCGATGAGGGTCAACTTGCCGTCGTCGACCGAGCCGGCGGTCGCGAAGCGGAACAGTCCCATGGCGCGGTCCGTCGTTGGGCTCGGCGACGGGGGTGCGGAGCTGATCGGAGTAGCCTTCCTTCTTGCGTCTTCCGTCGCCGCCTCGGAGAACCGCTCGTCACCGCGGGTCGCGCCGCGCTCGGTCACCCGGGCGATGGCGATCTCGTCGATCATTCGGCGGTAGTGATGCGGTCCGTCCACGCGCCCGGTCTCGACTTGTCGCCGACGGTGGGAAGCGGACCATCTTGGTCTCGACCTTCTCGTTCCCTTGGCTGCGCGCGTCGGACAGCGAGAGCCACATACCGTCACGGTGGATGACTCTCGCGCTCGTGGCGAAGTAGATCGAGGGGATCTCGATCTGTTCGCGGTCCATGTAGTCCAGATGTCCAGCTCGTGGAGAACGGGAAGATCCGCATGTGCTCGCCGGGGTGGATGCGCCCTTGTAGAGGCTCCACAGCTCGGGACGCTGCATCTTGGGGTCCCGCTCGCCGAACTCGTCGCGGTGAGAGTAGACACGCTCCTTGGCGCCGCCTTCTCCTCGTAGCGGCGACCCGCCACCGAAAGCGGCGGTGAAGCCGTTCTCCTCGATGGCGTGGAGCAGGGCGCCGATCTTCTGGCGGTTGCGGGAGGTCTTGCCGTCGTCGACGATCATGCCCTGGGTGATCATGTCCTCGACCCCGGCATGTGGATGCGTGCGCCGAGGCGTTGACCCAGATATCGCGGGTCTCGAGGACCTCGTCGAAGTCGAGCCGGTGTCGCCTGGAGCAGCGGGAACGTCACTTGGACGGGTAGAACGCCTTCTCCGCGAGGTGGATCCTTGCCGCCGGAGAACATCAGGACCGGCTTCTCGAACTCGGCGGCGACCCTCACGGAAGATGTGGATCGACTCGGCCTCGAGCTGGTCAGCTGGCTCAGCTGATAGTCGGCGTGCGTATGGGATAGGCGGACGGAGGCTCTCTAGGGACGGCGGCCCACATCGATAACGTACACAGACAGGTTCCGCAGTCACGCTCCGCTACGTAGTTTCCAGCCACGACGAGCTCCGCGCGAGGGGTCACCTCCACCGAGGGTGGTGACAGCAGAGAAGGGCACCAGCACTGACTCATCGGCCCTAGCAGATGTTGCCGTACGAGCCACTAGGCACCTGCGCTCGAACCCCACACACCACGTAGGTTCGGCGCGTGGAGGGTCAGTTACGCAAGTGGGACCGTACTCGGAGCGATGCTTGCCGTGGCAACCCACAATA
>CAWALI010000002.1:0-684793 GCA_963782905.1 uncultured Actinomycetota bacterium | reverse complement strand
CCTACGACCTTCAGGTTATGAGTTTAACCGGCGGGTGTTTGCGCTAGTTTGCTGAATATATTTTATTATATAATGATCAATATCTTAAGCGTTATATGCCTTGGATCAACATATCCCGAGATTGTCCATTTTTGCTCTCTAGTGTAGCACCAGTGTAGCACCAGCGTAGCACGGACATCGGGAGAGCACATTGGCCAGCCACCATATCAACTTCACCAAAGCCGCCCTGGCGAAAGCGCCCCCGCCCGGCAAAGGCCAGCGCGATTATTACTATGACGAGCGCGAGAAAGGGCTGGTGATGGCGCTGACTGCCACCGGCAACCGCAGCTTCTATCTCTACAAGCGCGTTGACGGCAGGCCGGAGCGTATTCTTCTCGGCAAGTTCCCTGATCTGAGTGTCGAGAACGCCCGCAAGCTGGCCGCCGAAGCCAAGGGCAGGATTGCCAGCGGCAAGAACCCCCAGAAGGAAAAGCGCGCGATACGCGATGAAATGACCTTCGCCGCGCTCTTTGCCGAATACATGGAAAAGTATTCCAAGGTGCATAAGCGCTCCTGGGCTTATGACGAGCGCGAGGTGAACAAGTTCCTCTCGCATTGGTTCAAGCGCAAGATTTCCTCAATCGACAAGGGCGAGGTGGAGCGTCTGCACGCCAAGACCGGCAAGGAAAATGGTCTGTACCAGGCCAACCGCTTGCTGGAGCGCGTCCGGTCGATCTTCAACAAGGCGATTGATTGGGGTTGGGACGGCACCAACCCGGCCAGTGGCATCAAGAAGTTCAAGGAGCAAAGCCGCGACCGTTTCTTGCAGCCCGACGAGCTGCCCCGCTTCTTCGAGGCCCTAGCCAATGAGCCGAACGAGGCCGCGCGAGATTTCTTCATGCTCTCGCTTTTGACCGGCGCGCGTAAATCAAACACGCTAGCCATGCGCTGGAAGGATATCAACTTCACCACCGCCACCTGGCGGGTGGAGGAAACCAAAAACGGCGAGCCGCAGACAATCCACCTGCCCCACCAGGCGATGGAAATCCTGAAAGAGCGAAAGCTGCACAGCGACAGCCCTTGGGTACTTCCAGGGCGCGGCACCTCCGGCCATCTGGCGGACCCCAAGAAAGCCTGGACGCGCATTTTGGCCGAGGCGGGTATCGAGAACCTGCGCATTCACGATCTGCGCCGCACGCTTGGCAGCTATCAAGCCGCGACTGGAGCCAATGGCTACATCATCGGCAAGTCCCTGGGCCACCGTAGCCAGCAATCCACCGCGATCTACGCGCGGCTCAACCTTGATCCGGTGCGCGACTTCGTCAACAAGGCGACCGACGCGATGTTTGGATATGTGCAAGCCAGCCGCGCGGGAGAGCATCGTGACTGAGCAATCAGATGAGCCACGCCTGAGCGTCGATCTGGATGAATGCACGGACACCCAACTAGACGATCTCGTGACCGTCGATCTGGTCAATCGCGTCGCTACGCTTGCAACCTTAGGTGAAGATAACGCTGACCGGCAGGCTTTGCGGCAAGGGATCGTTGCGGCCTGTAGTGCGTACATAGATGGCCTTTGGGATCGACAGAACCAGCGCAGCGAAAAACAAGACAATGAGGCCCTGGAGCGTGTCACGCGCAACGCCCAGACCCTCTACGACGCCCTTTTGGCGCTTCAGGATTACCCTGGGCTTGAGCCGCGTCTTGAACAGTCGATCCGGCAGAACCTGCACCTGCACTCTCCAGAGAACGGATTTGATCTGTCGCGGACCATCAACAAGCGACGCAATATCTTTCGTGATTTCCGTGAGTTACTTGTCGATCTTCAAGTCTGCGCGGAGGATGTTATCAATAGGCAACCCAAGCCGACAATCCTTGAGCCAATAGACGATGACGAGAACCGAGCTGAGGGTGAGGGTGAGGGTGAGGGTGAGAATAAGAAAGGCCCGATTCAGCTTGAGAGGAACGAAGAATTGAACGCGCTCAAGCAGCAATGGCGCGCAAGATTGAAGGCGCGGAGACTGCCCAAGGATTTTGCCCTACAAAAATTCCTGCACGCCTTCCGGCCGACTTGGGAGGCGCTGACCGATCACCCCTTCACGGAAGGTATGCATTACGCGGAAACCGGAGAAACGGTGTCGCGGCTCGTGGATTGCGTAGAGGCCATTTTGCGCGAACTCGCCCCCGGAACCCAACGAACGGATATCGTGACCGCCCTGCGCAAAACGCGCGTTAGCGCATCTGCCAACCTGCCATCGTAAAAGCTGGGAGGTTTTTCCTCCTGACTTTAACGATCGGGTTTGATGGCGCGATTTGAACTAAGCTGACAATCTTTCCTCATCGACAACCATTGATGAGGAAAGACCCAAATGAGCCTGACACAGAAAACCCTACTGACGCCGCAAGACGTGGCAAACCGCCTGGGCGTCTCCACCACGACGCTGAGCACCTGGCGCTGCACCAAGCGCTACCCGCTGCCTTACGTGAAGGTGGGGCGGCTGGTGCGCTATCGCCTGGTCGATGTGGACGCCTTCGAGCTGGCGCAGCTTCAGCAGGTGGCCGCCAATGATAACTGAGCCACTCCCTACCCGCCATATCCACTTTTGCGCCGTCAACGACCTTTGCCTGCAAAGCTGGGTCACGCTCTTGGCCACTTGGTTGCCTGACGGCAGGCGCGTTGGCCATGAATGGGTGGCGCGCAATCCGACCCGCGCCGACCGGCGCGCCGGATCGTTCAAGATCAACATCAAGACAGGCCGGTGGGCGGACTTTGCGACGGGCGACAAGGGCGGCGATCCTGTCAGCCTCTACGCCTACCTGACCAGGCGGACACAGACCGAAGCCGCCCGCGACCTGATCAACACATGGGGGATGAAATGATGACCGACGAGATTGCACAATTGAGGCACCCGAAAGCAGGCGCACCCACCGCGCAATACATCTACCGCGACGAGGATGGCCAAGCCGTCATGGTGGCCAACCGCTTTGACAAGCCCGGTGATAAGTTCTTCGTTCCCTACGACCTGGTCGCGCAGACCTGGACGGCGCCGGAACACCGCCCGCTCTATCGGCTGGATGAGTTGATCGCGGCCAACGAGAACCGCCCGGTAATCATCACCGAGGGCGAAAAATGCGCCGACGCAATTGCTAGGCTAGGCTACGTTAGCACTACGACTTTTGGGGGCGCGAATGCGGCGCACAAAACCGACCTGTCGGCGCTCAAGGGGCGTGACGTTATCCTATGGCCCGATAAGGACGACGCGGGGCGGAAATACGCCAAGGGCTTGGCCGTTACGTTACATAGGGATTATGGCAGCCTGCCCAAGATCGTCCCGACCTCTGATTTTTCCCTACGTAACGTTACGTTTAGAACGGAGCCGGGCGCGCCGCCCCCTAACTTAACGTTTAAGAAGGGCTGGGATGCCGCCGATGCCATAAACGACGGCTGGGGCGTGACGGAAATAAACGCCTTCCTGTCCCAAGCCGTGCCGCTCGATATGCCGCCTGCATCGGCAGCGGACCGCGACGCGGCGATCCCGTTTCTTGAGAACATGGAGCTCTGGCATACGCCGGATCGCAAGCCCTTTGCGTCGATCAAGCAGGGCGGCCACTGGGAGACCGTCGCGCTGGATGGGAGTCGGTTCAAGAGCCTGCTGGCCTATGCCGAGTTCCAGGCAAACGGCAAGACGGCGTCCGCCGCAAAGCTGGATGATCAATTGCGCCAATTAATAGGCCAGGCGCTCTTTGAGGGGGAGGCGCACCAGGTCCACACCCGCGTTGCCGTCCATAACGAAAGCTACGTCCTGGACCTCGGCACGCCGGACTGGTCTGCCGTCGAGATCAGCCGGGACGGCTGGCGCATACGGAACGCCAAGGAGCCTCGCTTCAGGCGCTCCCCAGCATGGACGCCCTGCCCGTCCCCATTTCTGGCAGCGGCGATCTGGGTCTGTTGCGCGAGTTCGTGAATGTCGGCTCGGATCAAGACTTCCGGCTCATGGTGGGCTGGCTCCTGGGATGCCTGCGCCCCGACTGGCCCCTACCCGCTCCTGATCCTGACCGGCGAACAGGGCAGCGCGAAAAGCACCACGTCCAAGGTCCTGCGCGCGCTGGTCGATCCCTCCACCCTGGCGACGCGCAGCTTTCCAGGCGACGAGCGCGATCTGGTGATCGCCGCCCAAGGGGCGCATGTCCTGGCCTTCGACAACCTATCGCGGATCAAACCCGCGATGGCGGACGCGCTCTGCCGTCTGGCGACGGGGGGCGGCTTTGCCACCCGCAAGCTGCACAGCGATGCGGACGAGGTTCTGTTCAACGCAACCCGGCCTTGCATCCTCAACGGCATTCCTGACCTGGCAGAGCGGGCGGACCTTGCGGATCGCGCCATTTCCCTCACCCTGCCCACCATCACAGAAACCCGGCGCGCCTACGAGGGGGATTTCTGGGACCGCTTTGCAGAAGCACAGCCGCGCATTCTGGCGGCACTTCTGGATGCCGTGACCTGCGCGCTGGAGGCGTTTGAGCGCGTGACGCTTTCAGAGCGCCCCAGGATGGCGGACTTTGCCCGATGGGTGACGGCTGCCGAACCGGCGCTTGGCTGGCCACAGGGCGCGTTCTGGCCGCCTACCACGCCAACCGGCAGGAAGCGGTCAGACAGCGCTGGACGGCAATGCCGTCGCGTGTGCCATTCTCGCGCTGGTGACGGATGCAGGTTCTGGCGCGGCACTGCCGCAGAGCTGTCGCATCACTTGCGCAGGCGCTATCCGGCGCTCACAGAGACCGCCGAGGCTTTTCCGCGTGCGCCTGCCGCACTGGGGAGCGAATTGCGCCGTGTGGCCCCGCTCCTGCGCGCCAAGGACATTGCCGTCACCCACCACCGCGAAGGCAAGGAACGGCAGCGGGTTATATCGCATAGACCGAGCCTAATTGCTGTCCGCCCTGTCCGCCTCCGTCCGCCACCATACTCAACAGGGCTTGCGCGCGGACAGCGGCGGACAGGGCGGACAGCAAAAAGATGAAGACAAAATTCCTGGTACATCGACAAGAACCCCCACAGCACTCATTCATGACATGCAAGGCACTTACGACGTTCGCCCTCTGGTACCAAGTTGTCGTTTAAGTTACTCAGGAGGCTCGAAGGGCCGAACTAAAGACGGACGAAGCATCATGTTTACCATGTTTTCTAGAAAAAGCAGAGCGCGAACTAGCACATTTTTGCGCCGCGGAACACCACATTTGGTAAACTTAAAGTCAATGCAACAAGTGCATGCCAAGGAACTTGGAGATTGCCAGCTAACCCGATCAATTGCGCGATGCAGCTATATTGGCTCAGGCGTTGTAATATATTTTCTTGATCCGAACTCCATAAATATTGGAACAGGATGCGAATTACGTGACTACTCCGTTTTGGAGGTTGGAGGGCAATTAGAAATCGGCAATGGTTCGGTGGTGGGCGCGTACAACTGGCTTAAGCTAGTGGCACCGTCAAGATTGGTGCGGGGGTTCTCATCGGGCCGCACGCCGCAATCGTTTCAACCACACATGACAAGCCGACCGAGACTAACAGGTCGCGAGAAGCCCCCTTAAAAGCAGGTGTTGTTACAATCGCCGATAACGTTTGGATCGGCGCTCATGTGTCGGTTCTCATGAATGCAAACATAGGGGCAAGTGCGACAATTGGAGCGGGAAGCGTGGTCACGCGCAGCATTCCTGCCCGTTCGGTCGCTTATGGAGTGCCGTGCCGGGCTAATTTAGAACAATGAACACGTATCTGTTTACGATCGGCCTTGGCGTGCAAGATGCGCCCGAAAGATGGACTGCAATTTGCCAAATTTATGCCCGCCTCGCGCGAGGGTTGATCAGGCTTGGTCATCAATGCCTTTTTTTAGTAAATCCTAAAGCGTATGACGTACGGGCGTTAAGCCAGTTCAAAGCTTCGATAGGTAGTCACGATGAACTACCAAATCTGATAAACAATAGTTCGCCGGATTTTTGCTTTGTTTGGGGTGGCAGGATCGAACCCGACAGAAGAACCGTCGAGATTCTTAAGAAGCATAACATACGTACGATTTTCTCAGAGTTGGGATGGTTCCCCCAGAAAGGTACAATCTATTTCGACCTTAGCGGAACCAATTCAGAAAATGAGCGTCATCCAAAACTTCAAGATGACTGATTGGGAGCGCTTCGCTTTCTCTATAAGGCGGTTCAAAGCGTGCAAACGATTTTACGGCCGTCCGCCGCAGGCGGTGCAACCTCACATTTCCGGCCCAAAATATTTTCGTGCCACTCCAAAGATGAATTCGATACAACATAATGCTTCTCTGACAGTCCGTTCGCGCACATGAACGATATGTTATCGTATTTGTCGAACCAATATAAGGACTGCCGGTTCATAGCGCGACTTCACCCAAAAGCATCGCCCATTCATTTAAATGAATATCCAAATGTAGCGTTTCAAAGTGTCGGTGAAGATATTTATAAACGGCTGCCTGACTTTGACATGGTCATCGGAATCAACTCTACAGTAATTTCCGAGGCCGTTTTTCTAGGGCATCCAGCGATGTGCTTCGGCGACGGCATAGCGAAGAATTATGGATTGGCCACGGAGATTGACACGCAAAACCCACCACAACACCTTCTTCCACCTTCGCCCACTTCAGAAGTGGCGAATGCGTTGGCCTACCTATTTTTGAGGAAGCAGCTTGAGCAGAAAAGACTATCCTCGCCCTGGTATCTAAAACGGAGCTATTTGCGCGAATCGCTCGACTTGTGATACTTATAACAAGATGTTAATCGCCAAAATAAGGGAGTTTACAACCCGGCGGGGGTGTGCCCCTGCACCCTCTTCGACGACTCGCTCGTGCCCACGCTGTACGAGGACGCCGACCGGACCGCGGTGACGCTCGGGGTCCGCTTCGTCCCCGACACCGACGGTCAGGTGACCGGGGTCCGGTTCTACAAGGGCGTCAACAACACCGGGTCGCACACCGGCACCCTCTGGGCCGCCGACGGCTCGGTCCTGGCGACGGGCACCTTCGGATCCGAGTCGACGACAGGCTGGCAGACGCTGACCTTCGCCTCACCGGTGACGGTGCGCCAGGGCACGGCGTACGTCGCCTCCTACCGCACGACCGTCGGCCGCTACTCCGCGACGCCCAACGCCTTCGCGGCCGCCGACCTGTCGCGTCCGCCGCTGCGGGTGACCTCGACGGCCGGCGCCTACACCTACGGCACCGGCTTCCCGAGTGGGGTGTCGTCGACCAGCTACCTCGTCGACGTCGTGTTCGAGAAGGTCGCGACCGCCCTCACCATCACCGCTCGTGACCCGGCCCCCGGTGCCGTGGACGTCCCGCGCGGCAGCACCGTCGGCGTGGACTTCAGCACCGCCGTCGCTCCGGGCTACTCGATCGCCGTCAGCAGCGGCGGGACCACGCTCCCGGCACCGCGACGCTCAGCGCGGACTCCGAGCGACTCGTGTGGACACCGGGGGCGCTGCTGCCCGCCGACGCCGACATCACGGTCTCGCTGACCGGCGTCGTGTCGGTCGACGGCGTCGCCCTCGGCCCGCAGTCGTGGACCTTCCGCACCCGGGGCGCGGACTCGCTGGCCCAGCAGTCGCTCTTCGGCGACCAGGTGCCGGTCGTCCAGGCCGCGGACGACGGTGCGCCGGTCGAGGTCGGCGTGGTGATCCGGCCCGGTCGCGACGGGATCATCAAGGCTCTCCGCTTCTACAAGGGTGCCGGCAACGTCGGCACCCACGTGGGCTCGTCTGTGGTCGGCCACCGGGACCCGTCTTGCGCAGGTCACCTTCACCGGCGAGACGTCGTCCGGCTGGCAGACCGCCACCTTGTCCACCCCCGTGCCGGTGAGCGCCGGGCAGCAGTACGTCGCGTCCTACCTCGCGCCCACCGGCCACTACTCCTACACGTCCGGCTTCTTCGGACCGGCGTGGACCTCGGGCGACCTGACGGCTCCCGCCGCCGCCAACGGCCGCTACCTGTACGGCGCCGCTGGAGGATTCCCGACGTACTCCTGGGGCGGGGCCAACTACTTCGTCGACGTGGTCTTCGAGCGGGCGGCGGCGAGCATGTCGGTGACCGGCCGGACCCCGTCGCCGGGTGCGGTCGACGTGCCGAGCGCCGCCAAGCCCTCGCTCAGCGTGAGCACGGCGCTCAAGCCCGGATGGTCCATGACGCTCCAGTCGGGCAGTACGACGGTCGCGGGGGCGGCGGCCCTCTCGACCGATGGGAAGACGCTGACCTTCACGCCGTCCGGTGCCCTCGCGGCCGACACCGTGCACACGGTGACGGTGTCCGGGCTGACCTCGACGGACGGTGCGGTGCTGCCGACGCAGTCGTGGACCTTCCGCACGGCGCCTGCCAACACCTCGTCGCTCTTCGGCACCCAGGTGCCGTCGGTGCCGTCGGCCGACGACAGCGACGCCGTGGAGCTCGGCACGGCGTTCGTGCCTGCGGTGAACGGCACCATCACGGCCGTGCGGTTCTACAAGGGCCAGGGCAACACGGGCACGCACGTGGGGTCCGTGTGGGCGCCGAACGGCACCCGTCTGGGCACGGTGACGTTCGCCGACGAGACGGCCTCGGGCTGGCAGACCGCGACCTTCGCCACGCCGGTGCCGGTCACCGCGGGCACGACCTACGTCGTCTCGTACTACGCGCCCAACGGGCACTACTCGGCGACACCGCAGTACTTCGCCTCGCCGGTGGTCTCCGGTCAGCTGACGGGCCCGTCCGGCAACAACGGCCGCTACCGCTACGGCGTCGGGGGCGGGCTGCCGACCGGCTCGTGGAACTCCACGAGCTACTTCGTCGACGTCGCCTTCAGGTCGTAAGGCACGTGAACATCCATCCAGGGGGACGCATGAACCGGACAGCCAGCTGGGCGCCCAGGACGAGCGTCTCCGTGCGCAGGAGGGCCTGAGCGATGAGGATCCTGGTGTATCCGGCGACGATGGAGATCGGTGGCAGCACGCTCAACGCACTCGAGCTCGCCGCACGCGTGCAGGAGCGCGGGCACGAGGTGATCGTCTACGGCCGCGACGACGTGCTGGTGGGGGTCGCGGAGTCGATGGGGCTCGAGCACGTGACGGCGCACACCCGCGGTTCGTGGCCCTCGTTCGCCGACGTGGCGCGGCTGCACCGCCTGATCCGGCGACGCCGTGTCCAGGTGGTGCACGCCTACGAGGGCGGACCGGCGCTCGACCTGGCCGCGCTGTCGAGCGTCACGTCGCGCATCGTGCCGATCACGACGGTGATGTCGATGGTCGTCCCGTACGAGCTCCCCCGGCACAGCGACATGTTCGTCGGGACGCCTCTGCTGCGGGAGCAGGCCGCCACGACGCGGGCTCGCGTGCACCTCATGGAGCCGCCCATCGACACCGAGGTGAACCGATCGGTCGATCCGGTCGCCGCCCGCGCCCGCTGGGGGATCGACGACGACTCGATCTGCATCTCCATGGTGTGCCGCCTCAGCGACGACCTGGGGAAGTTCCCGGGGGTCGTGGCCGCGGTGCGGGTGGTGGACGACCTGGCCGCGACCGATCCCGTCCAGCTCCTCGTGGTGGGAGGCGGTGAGGGACTCGAGTCGCTGCGGTCGCTGGCTGCCGACGTGAACACGCGTCACGGGCGCAGCGTCGTCGTCGTGACCGGGGCCGTCCTGGATCCACGCGACGCCTACGACGCCACCGACATCGCACTGGGGATGGGCAGCTCGGCCCTGAAGGCCATGTCCTTCGCGAAGCCCCTGGTGGTCCAGGGAGACCACGGGTTCTGGCGACTCTTCGACCACGGGTCCGCCTCCGACTTCGCGCACACCGGCATGTTCGGCGACGGCGGAGGCGGGGAGGCGGACCTGCGCACGATCCTGGTCGGCCTGCTGGCCGCCCGGGAGGAGTGGGCGCACCTGGGCCGCCTCGGACGCGAGGTCGTGGAGCGACGGTTCAGCCTGGACGCGGCCACCGAGTCGCTGCTCGAGGTCTACGCGCAGGCCCTGCGCACGCCCCACCCGCGCACGGTGGTCTGGCGGGAGACGGCCTACACCGCGAAGGAGCTGGCCAAGTTCCGGGTGGCCACGTGGGACCAGAAGCACTGGGGGGGACGCATGCGTACCACGTTGCACACGCTCCGACCGGCGGCGACGTCATGACACCGGGCGGGCACGCGACCGTGGCGCAGCCGGTCCCGACGGTGTCGGTCGTCATTCCGACCTACAACTACGGCAGGTTCCTCTCCGAGTGCCTGGACTCGGTCCGGCAGCAGGCGGGAGTCGAGCTGGACATCGTGGTGGTCGACGACGGGTCGAGCGACGAGACGGCCGACGTGTGCGCCCGGGTCGCCGAGCGGGACCCTCGCCTGCGCACGGTCCGTCACGAGGTGAACCGCGGTCACATCGCGACCTTCAACCATGCCCTGGAGCTGGCTGAGGGTGAGTACGTCGTCAAGCTCGACGCCGACGACTGCCTCACCCCGGGATCTCTGGCGCGCTCCTCGGCGCTCCTCACCCGCCACCCCCAGGTCGCGTTCGTCTACGGACGCCCGCAGGTCTTCACCGGGGCGGCCCCGCGCGTCGAGGAGGAGCAGGCAGCAACCAGGCGGCGTACGGGATGGACCGTGTGGTCCGGTGAGACGTGGGTCGAGGACCGCCTGCGCCGCGGACACAACCCGATCAAGCAGCCCGAGGTGATGATGCGACGGTCGGGCCTGCGTGCCGTGGGCGGGCACCGGTCCGAAGTGCCCGCGTCGAGCGACCTGAACCTGTGGCTCAGGCTGGCCTCGGTGGGAGACGTCGGCCGCATCAACGGGCCGGTGCAGGGGCTGTACCGCATGCACGACACCAACATGCACGACACGATGCACGGGGGGGTCATGTCCGATCTCAGGGCCAGGTGGGACGCATTCGAGCTCTTCGTGGACGAGGGCGATCTCGCCAGGCGAGAAGCCCGGCTGCAGACCCTCCGCCGGACCTTCGCCCGGGACGCCACCCGGGTCGCCGAGACGTTGTGCGACGCCGACGAGGTGGACCTGTCCGACGTCGAGGCCGTGTTGGCCTTCGCCGCCTCCCTGTCACCCGGCCCGCACGAACGGTGGCGACAGCGCGTGGTGCGACAGCGCGTGTCGCTGATCCGGCGCGGGCACCTCCGCGCCGCGCGACGGGTGCCTGCGCGCATCAAGCGCGACCTCGAGGGTCGACTGCGCTGGCAGCAGTGGGACAGGCAGGGGCTGTGAGCTCCTTCTCGCGCACCGTGGCCGGCTCCATCGCTTGGAGCGTGTCCGGCTCGGCGCTGCTGCGGGTCGGCCAGCTGGCGATCGGCATCGTCGCGGCCCGACTGCTCGCGCCCGAGGACTTCGGGCTCTTCGCGGTGACGCTCGTCGTCTACACCATCGCGGTCAACGCCGGTGAGTTCGGTGTGGCGTCGGCCGTGATCCGCACCACCCGCGACCTGGACGAGATCGCCCCGACCGCCGTGACCGTGGCCATGGCGAGTGGTGCCTTCCTGGCCGGGGCGATGGTCCTGGTGGCGCCGTTGGCGGCCCGGGAGATGGGAGCGCCCGACGCGACGGTCCCCATCCAGGTCATGGCCCTGGTCCTGCTCTTCACAGGCCCCGCGGCCGTGCCCGGCGCCCTGCTCACGCGCAACTTCCAGCAGAAACGGCGGTTCTTCGCCGACCTGGCCGGGTTCATCGTGGGCAACACCGTGCTGGTGGTGCTGGCGCTGACCGGGTGGGGAGTCTTCGCGTTGGCCTGGTCCCGCGTGCTGGGCCACCTGTCGACGGTGCTGGTCATCATGAAGCTGGCCCCCACCCTCCACCGTCCTGGCTTCGACGCCCCGGTGGCGCGCTGGCTGGTGCGGTTCGGTCTGCCCCTGGTCGCCGCCAACCTCGTCGGTCCGGCCGTCGCCGCCGTCGACGTGGCCATGATCGGTCGTCTCCTCGGTCCGGTACCTCTCGGGTCCTACCAGCTGGCGATGAACGTCGCCGCGTGGCCGCTGACGCTGTTCCTGCCCGTCCTCGTCAACGTCGGCCTTCCACTCGTGTCCCGCTACCGGGAGGCCCCCGGACGCCTCGATCCGGTGCTCAGGACCCTGACGTCGGCGACGGCACTGGGACTGTTCCCGGTGGCGGCCCTGATCACCGGCCTCGCTCCCGTGCTCGTCCTGTGCCTCTACGGCCAGAAGTGGTCGGCGGCAGCACCCGTGCTGGCCGTCCTCGGCGTGTATGCCGCGGTGCGCGTCGTCCTTGCCCTCGTGGGCGACGTCCTGGTCGCCCTCGACGCCACCCGGAGCCTGCTGGTCGTGCAGGTCGTCTGGGTCCTCGCCCTCATCCCCGCCGTGTCCGTGGGAGTCCGCGTGGCAGGCACCACCGGCGCCGCCACCGCCGTGGCGCTGGTGTCTCTCCTGGTCACGCTGCCGCTCAGCTGCGTCCTGTCCGGAAGGGCCGGGGGGATCGGCCTCGGTGCCGTGCTGCGGGGGGTGCTGGTGCCCGTGCTGGCCGCGGTCTGTACAGGACTCGTCGCCCGCGCGGTCTCCTCGGAGCTCGATGGCTGGCTCGGCCTCTTCGCGGGCACCGCGGCCGGCGCCCTGGTGTACGTCGCGCTCGTCGGCCTCTGGGGTCGTCGCCTGCTCGGCGGGCTGAGGGGACTGCTGGACGGGCACCCCTCTGACGCGCCGGCGGAGGCCGGTGCCGCAGGACCCGTTCCCGACGACGTGTTCGTCGACCCGGAGCCGAGGTGGTCGGTGTGAAGGTCCTCGTCATCACCCATGACGTCACGCTGAGCGGCGCACCCCGTGTCGCGCTGCTCGTCACCCGGCTGATGGTCGGGGCCGGTCACGACGTGCAGGTGCTGAGCCGTCTCCCGGGCCCGATGCTCGCCCAATTCGTTGCGGCGGCGCCCACGTCGGTCGAGGTCGCACACCGGTGGCGTGCCCGGCTCTGGCGTCGGGCGCCGCGTGGCGTGGCGCTGGTCGTCGACGCGGTCCTTGCCTGGGCCACCCTCCTCGCCCGCCGCCCCGACCTGGTCTACGTCAACTCGACCTCGGCGGCGATCTACGCCCGGGCGGCACGCTGGACCCGGTGCCGGTCGATCGTGCTCCACGTCCACGAGTCCGGCGCCAACAGCGACATGTTCCTGCGGCGCGTGGGCCTGCACGACCTCGCCGGCATCCACCCGGTGGCCTGCTCACCCAGCGTGCAGCGGGAGCTGGCGGCGCTGTGGGGTCGTCCGGAGTCCTCGATCTCGATGCTCGCATCGGTGCCGGACGACGCCGAGGTGCGCCGACGTGCCGAGGCCGCACCCGAACCGGTGTACCGCGACGACGAGCTCGTCGTGGGGTGCTGTGGGACGGCCGAGCACCGCAAGGGCGTGGACCTGTGGCGCACCGCAGCCGACCGGGTGCGTGCCGCCCTGCCCGCGGCCGACCTGCGCTTCGTCTGGGTGGGCGACCGGGACGGGGTCGAGCCGGGTGGGTGCGGTCCGGTCGAGCTCGTGGGGCCGGTGGAGAACCCCTACCCGCACCTGCGGCGCTTCGACCTCCTCGTGCTGCCGTCGCGTGACGACCCCTTCCCGCTCGTCGTGCTCGAGGCCATGCTGCTGGGCACGCCCGTGGTGGCCTTCGACGTGGGGGCAGTCAGGGCCCAGGTGGGGGACACCGGTGTGCTGGTGGCGCCGGAGGACACCGTCGCCCTGGCCGACGCGGTGACGCGCCTGCTCATCGACGACGCCGAACGCCGGCGCCTGGGGGCCGCGGCCGCTGCGCGCGCTGCGGACGACTACTCGTCGGCCGCCTTCGCCCGCGGGCTGGCCGGCGTCGTGGGACGCGCCGCCCCCGCGCACACCGGCTCCGGCGCCCGGACGGATCGGAGCCGGGTCGCCCGCACCGGGTGAGCAGGCCGGCCGAGCGGCTCGAGCCTGGGTCCGCAGGGAGCGCGGCCTCGCCTCAGGAGGCGACGAGTGTCTTCGCCCCGAGAGGGACCGCTTGACGACGCCGCCACTGTGCCGGCAGCTCACGAGCCGCAGGTCCTGACAGCAACCACAGCCCCATCGGCTGGATGCCGAGCACCCAGTGGTGCCCCGCGGGCACGGGTCCCAGCGCATCGAGGTCGTCGACCGTGAGGTCCTCGACCACGACGTAGGCGTCCGCGGGCAGCGCGCCCAGTCGCTCGGTGAGCTCGGCGAGCGAGCGGCAGGTGCTCATCACGACGGGACGGTGACGGCGGTCGAGCACCAGGGGCCCGGGGGCGCGGCGGGCGAAGCCGCCGTCCCGGTCGAGGTTGAGGAGGTGGAGCGGGAACTCTTCGTCGAAGTCGATGTGGTCGACCTCCTCGAAGAGCTCGCTGAGCACCACCGGCACGTCGAGGACACGACGCACCCGGGCTGCACGGGCCGACTCGCGCAGCCAGCGCAGCCGCCACCCGTGGTCGCGCAGGACGGGAAGGTGGCGCCAGCGACGGCGTACCGATCCGATGACCCCGCACGTGGTCCTGATGTCGGGGAACTGCGGATACAGGGCACCGACGTGGTGGTGGGCGTCCTCGAGTCCGACCATGTTCACGCTCATGCTGTTGTGGGTGATCGCGGTGTCGACGGCACCGATGCGCATGTCCGCGGCCCGCAGTCGCAGGCCGAGCTCTACGGCGTAGGCGTGCCAGGCCAGGACCGGGTCCTCGGTCAGCCGGTGGCGCAGCAGCACCTCGCGGGGCGCCATGAACAGCACCTCGTCCAGGCTGTCGACCTCGACCGGGGTCTCGGCCGGCTCGCCGTGCAGACGCATGCGGTCACGGAGTCGGCCCACGTAGCGATCGCCGTGGGTGACCCCGCTCGCACCGAGCAGTCCCCAGCGTCCCTCGCGGAAGGCCCCGGCCGCCTCGGAGAGCCGGTCGAGCGAGTGCAGGTACACGTCCTGGTGCACGAGGACCACCACCTCGTTGCGGGCCAGCTCCACGCCCCGGTTGAGGGCGGCTCCGGCCGTGGTGAACGCATGGTCGCGGTTGTCCATGGGGAGGTACTCGACCTCGACCGGCCCGTCGTACGCCGCGATCGACCGGTCCAGGCAGTGCTGGCGCACGCCGAGGTCGTTGAAGACGCAGACGATGGACAGGCTCGGCGTGGGGTTCACGAGGGGCTCCCGACAGGGGACGGTGTGGGCCGGGGTGAGCCGGCGCATGGCGCCGGCCAGACCGATCAGCAGGAAGAAACAGCCGGCGGTCTGCGGGAAGGCGAAGCTGTCGAAGAACGCCAGCCCGCAGGCGCCCGCCGCGATGGAGGCAGCCAGGGCCTGGGCGAGATCGCGGTCGAACCCGTCGGTGGCGTGGCGACGGGCTGTGGTGGCCGCGAGGATGCCGAGCACGATGACCGCCAACAGGCCGAGGAGGCCCAGCAGCCCCGCCTCGATGAGCTGTCCGAGGTAACCGTTGTCCAGGATCCAGTACTCGGGCAGGAAGGTCCCGAAACCCCGACCCAGCACGGGACTGTTGGCGATGAACACTCCGGCGATGTCGTAGCTGCCGGTGCGCGAAGCAACGCTGGGGTCCTCACCGGCGTTGGTGAAGAGCCCGAGGATCGTGCCGAGCATGCGGGGCACCGCCAGATAGATCACCGCTGCCAGTGCGACCCCCACGGCCGCGGCGCGCAGCCGGGCCGCCATGCTCCACGAGAAGGCGGCGACGGCGACGCCGACGCCGGCGCTGAGGTAGGCGGAGCGGGAGATCGAGAGCGCGATGGCGAAGGCCATCGCCAGCATCAGCACGCGGTAGAACCAGCGATGGGTCGGCGAGTGCCGGGCGAAGGCGATGGCCACCGGCAGCATCATCCCGAGGACGACGCCGTACTCGATCGGGCTGGTGGAGGTGCCGCTCGGGCGGGCGAACGACCCGCGATTGCCGAGGCTCCACTCCTCCGTCCCGCCGGTGAGACCGGGGACCCGCAGCATGTCCACGAAGAGCCGTTGGGTCGCGAACTGAAGCAGGCCGAGGATCGCGACCAGGCCGGCGGCGATCACCAGGCGCCGCAGCAGGGCTCGGTGCCGGGACAGCGTGGTGATCCCGTCGTTGGCGAGCACCAGGACGCCAGTCATGCCCACGAGGCGGAGCAGTCCGTTGTCGGCGACGCTGATCTCGCCGCTGGGAATGGGGAACGCCATCGCGTGCGCGTAGGCCATCAGGACGATCAGCAGCCACGCGATCATGGCAGCCCGGACCGGTTGGAAACCGTAGGGCGAGGCCTCGTTGCGATCGGCGTGGAACCACAGCCACAGGAAGAAGGTGGCGATCGCCAGCAGGTTGGAGGGCGCCCCGGCGCTGCCCAGCGGACCGACCACCATGGGCGAGGGAATCGCCCAGAGAAGCACGATGTAGACGGTGAGGATGGTCGCCGCGTCGACACCTCGTGCCGCGGCCCGGCGAGGGGGGACGACTGTCGGTGCGGTCACCACGGCGGCGGTCACACAGTTCTCCCGACCTTCGCCTGCCCGGGAGCCGGCGTGCGCCCCGGGTGCGCGGTGGCCCTCCCACCTGTCCGCGGATGCTCGTCGATGGACACGAGCCGGGCCGGCCGGGCCACCTCGGACTCCCCGTCCGGTTCCGTCTGGGCGTCCGGGGTCTCGACCTCGGGCACGTCCTCGTCCGCCGCGCCGGACGCCGTCGCCTGACGACGCCGTCGCGCGACGGCGAGCATCCCGTCCACCAGCGCGATGAGCAGGAGTCCGGCTCCGAGCACCCCGCTGCCCACGAGGATGCCGGCACGGATCTGGTCCTTGTGCAAGGACTCCGGCTCGAGGTCCTCCGTCAGCGCCACCGACGTGATCCTGGCTTGCTCCGACAGGGCCTGTCCCGACTGCAGGACGGCCAAGGTGGCCGGCACCCGGCCCATCACCTCCGTCAACCCCTGCGCGGAGGCGTCCGGTGTGCCCGCCTCCACGGTGAACAGGATGATCGGCGCGTTGTTGGTGTAGTCGGGCGTCGCGTCATACGTCATGCCGGGGAACAGCTCGGCGATCTCGGCGCGCACGGTCTTGGAGGTGAGGCTCCGGATGACGATGTCACGGGCCTGGACGAGCGCCCCGAGCTCGAGGTAGGGGTTGCCCCCCGCCGGGGTGGGACCGGGACCGTCGACGTCCGCGGGCGGGAAGATGAGCGTGGAACCGACGGTCTCGTAGGTCGGCCCGACCCGGTCGACCACCCCGTAGGTGGCCCCCGCCGCAAGCACGAAGACGGACATGAGAATGGGCCAGCGGCGCAGCAAGGTACGCAGGAAGAGCTTCAGGTCCACGGATTCACCCCTTTTCTCGGGGGAGAAGATCACGGGCGGTGAGGGGCTCCCGCAGGTCTGCGGGATCTTCCCTCATAGAGGGGAGGCGCTGCGGCGCCATCGGCGTACTGTCGCTGGCGTGGCCGGGGGTGAGCGATGACGTCGAGCGATCTGCTGCGCATCGTGCTGCGCCGGTGGTACCTCACCGTCCTCGGCGCCGCGCTGAGTGTGGGCCTCGTGTACGCCGCAACTCACGAGCCGCCCGTCTACTGGACGCAGTTCAACATGCTCCTCCTCCAGCCGCGCAGCGAGACCCACACCAACTACCTCTCCAACCCGCGCTACACGCTCTACCCCACCGCCGGCGTGGTCGTGCGCGACTTCAACGCCGACGACCGTGCGCCGCTGCTCGCCTCCCCGGACACGTCGATGGTGGGCCAGGGGCTGACCCGCGGTGTGCAGGTACGGCTGCCCAACCAGGGCTCCCAGTGGAGACCGGTGTTCCAGGCCAACTTCCTCGACGTCCAGGTGGTCGACGCCTCGCCCGAGGCTGTCCTGGACAGGGCGCAGGCCGCGCAGGAACGCGTGTCACGCATCCTGCGCCGACGACAGGACGCCGCCCACGTGTCCCCGGGGATGCAGGTGACGTCGATCGCCTCCACCGCGGACCCGGTCGTCTACCAGGTCGGCGGGAGCCGGATGAGGGCGGCGGCGGCCACCGGGCTCGCCGGTGCCGCGATCACGACGGTGGTCGTCTACTGGACCGATCGCCTGCTGCTCGTTCTCCGTCGACGACGGACCGCCGCGAGCGCAGCATGAGGGCCGACGAGCACGTGGTCGTCGTGGTCGTGACCTACAACAGTGCCGACCTGCTCGCCGACCTGCTCGGCTCGCTCGGCGCCGGACTGGGGCCGCTGTCGTGGCACCTGGTGGTGGCCGACAACGACTCCGCCGACGACTCGGTGGCGCTCGCCCGCGCCCTCGCCCCGGACGCGACCGTGCTCGCGCTGGGACGCAACGGCGGGTACGCCGCGGGGATCAACGCCGCCCTCCGCGGGGCGCCGGCGCACACCGCCGTGCTGGTGCTGAACCCCGACGTGCGCCTCGACCCCGGTTGTGTGCCGGTCCTGCTCGAGCGGATGCGCCGCACCGGTGCGGGCATCGTCGTCCCGCAGCTGCGCGACGCCCGCGGGGAGCTCATCCACTCCATGCGCCGGGCCCCGTCGGTGCTGCGGACCGTGGGCGACGCGTTCCTCGGGGCCGACCCGGGCGGGCCGCCTCGCGCCGCTGGGCGAGCTGGTCACCGACCCGCGTGCCTACACCGTCGAGACGGCGACCGACTGGGCGGAGGGATCCACGCAGCTCGTGAGTGCCGAGTGCTGGACGGCGTGCGGAGCCTGGGACGAGTCGTACTTCCTCTACTCCGAGGAGACCGACTTCCACCTGCGTGCCGGCGACGCCGGGTTCGAGGTGCGCTACGTGCCGGCGGCCGGGGCCGTCCACCTCGAGGGCGGGTCGGCCACCTCGGCTCGCCTGTGGCCGCTGCTGGTCGCCAACCGGCTCGAGCTCTACAGGCGCCGGCACGGCCAGGTGCGCAGCGCCCTCTTCTGGGCCGCGTTGCTGGCTCGGGAGGGGACGCGCGCGCTGCTCGGCCGAGCGACGTCGCGGGCCGCGACCGGTGTGCTCCTGGATCGAGACGCGCTGCGCGCCCCCGCGGTCCGGAGTGGTTGGACGCCGTCAGCGCCAGCGTTTGAGACTGCCGACCGCGGCGCGCTCGACCCGGTGAGGAAGGGACTGACGGGTGAGCACCTCACGCCGCACGGAGTCGACGGTGTCCTGGGTGCGGATGCTGAAGCGCGGCTGCATCCACGCGCCCCCACGCGCCCAGCGGCGGTCGCTGGTGTGCACCGCGGTGTAGCCGAGCCGGCGGAGCCGGCCGAGGAGCTCACGGTCGTAGCGACCGAGCGGGAGTGCGGCCTCGGTGACGGGCGCACCGACCACCTCCTCCAGCCGGGCGCGCGCCTCTTCGAGCTCCCGGTGCCGCTGCACCGGGTCCAGGCCGCGCCACGGCCGGTGGTCCATCCCGTGGGTGCCGATCGGCATGCCGGCGGCCGCGAGCGCGCGCACGTCGTCGGCGGTGAGGCTCCCGGGCCGGTCGAGCCGACCGGCCAGTGGGAAGAACGTCGCGGTCAGGCCGCGTGCGCGAAGCGCAGGGAGGCCTGCCTCGATGTCGGAGGCGTTGCCGTCGTCGAAGCTGAGGCGCACCCGCGGGTCGCCGGCGACGAGGTCGAGGACCGCCAGGAACGTGTGGTGGGTGATCCAGTACCCGGCCTCGCCCGGCTCCAGCTCGCGGGCCGGAGTCCCCACACCGTGGAAGCACACGTTGATGCGCTCGTCGGTCACCGACTTCATGGCGGTCACGGTAGCGCCTCGGATCCGCTGCAGGGCAGTGATCGGGGGCCTAGGGTGAGGCCGTGATCTGCGGCACCCGGAAGGATGCGTGACGAGATGCTGCGCCAGTTCCTCCTGCGCGACCTGCTGCTCAACACGTTCAGCGCGTCCATCCTCGTGCCCGGTCGCCTCCGCTGGCTGGTGCTCCGCCTGTACGGCGTCCGCATCGCCCGTGCGGCGGTGCGTCCGCGCTGCTTCTTCGGCGGCAACCGGGTGACCATCGGAGCCGGCGCGTACGTCAACACCGGCGTGTTCTTCGACGGGACCGACGAGATCGTGATCGGCACCAAGGTGCACCTCGGGATGCAGTCGATGATCCTGACCGGTGGGCACGCGCTGGGCCCCCCGGCGTGCCGGGCAGGAGACCTCGCGCCCGCGCCGGTCACCGTCGGCGACGGGGCCTGGATCGGGGCCAGGGCGATCCTGATGCCGGGCGTGACCGTCGGGGAGGGCGCCGTGGTCGCGGCCGGAGCCGTCGTCACCCGGTCGTGCGAGCCCGGCGGTCTGTACGGCGGTGTGCCCGCCGAGCTCCTCCGGAGCCTGGACCGGCCGACCGGCCGGACGGGCGCTGGCCCCACTCCCCAATAGTGGGCAAAGACTTGTCGCGTCGGCGAGGGCCGGATCGAGGGCTGACCATGCTGTCGCCCATGGGGGATCCTGTCGTCGCGCTGGCTCCGATCACCGGGGAGGACGTCCCCGAGGTCGCAGCCTTCCTGCACCGTGTGCTCAATGACCGGCTCAGCCCGGAGGAGTGGGCGCGGTCCATGGTGCCCCCCTGGACGTGCGAGGCGCCCAACCACGGCTTCCACCTGCGGGAGGACGGCGCCGTCGTCGGCGCCGCGCTGGCCTTCTACTCCGACCGGGTCGTCGACGGCCGGACCGAGCGGGTGTGCAACCTGGGCGCGTGGTGCGTGGCCGACGAGCACCGGTCCCAGGGCCTGCGGCTGCTGCGCGCGCTGCTCGCCCAGCGCGGCTACCACTTCACCGACCTGTCGCCCAGCGGCAACGTGGTGGCGCTCAACGAGCGGCTGAAGTTCGAGCACCTCGACACCGCGACCGCCGTGGTCCCCAACCTGCCCAGGCCGACCACCGGCGTGCGTGTGGTCACCGATCCCGAGCGCATCGCCGGTCTCCTGACGGGCGATGAGCAACGCATCCACGCCGACCACCGGCGCGCGGGCGCGACCCGGCACGTGGTGCTGGAGGTCGACGGACGTCAGGTCTACGTGATCTTCCGCAAGGACCGGCGCAAGGGCCTGCCGCTCTTCGCCACCCTCCTCCATGTCTCCGACCCGGCACTCATGCCCCGCGTCTGGGGCCGGCTGGCCGGACACCTGCTCACCCGGCACGGTGCGCTGGCCACGCTGGTCGAGCGGCCCGTCCTCGCCTGGCACCCGTCGCCGGCCGTCGAGCTCGCGCGACCCCGCCCGAAGATGTTCCGCAGCTCCGGACTGGGCGCGGGGGACATCGACTACCTCTACAGCGAACTGACCTGCGTGGCCTGGTGACCTGGATGAGGACACGTGTGCACCACCTCCTCGAGGAGGCTGCGTCCCGACACCCGCGACGGCCGGCGTTGACGTCGGCCACCACCACCGTGACGTACGGCGAGGCGTGGCTGGAGGTGCGGCAGCTCGCCGCCGGGCTCGCCTCCCTCGGCCTCGCGCGCGGCGACCGGGTGGCGGTCTTCCTCGACAAGCGCGTCGAGACGGTCACCAGCATGCTGGCCACGTCGCTCGCGGGCGGTGCCTTCGTCCCGGTCAACCCGGTCCTCAAGGCGCGTCAGGTGGCACACGTGCTGGAGGACAGCGCCGCCGCCGTGCTGGTCACGTCGGCCCGGCGCTGGAGCAGCCTGGCCGGTGCTCCGGGCTCGGACACGCTGCGCCACGTCGTGCTGGTCGACGACGTGCCCCAGGCGACCGCTGGTCCGGCCCTGCACGCGTACGCCGCCCTGCTGCTGCCCGCCGAGGACCGGACGAGTGTCCGGCCGCCCGACCTCGACGTCGCGGCGATCCTCTACACGTCCGGGAGCACGGGGCGGCCCAAGGGTGTGGTGCTGAGCCACCGCAACCTCGTCGTCGGTGCCGAGAGCGTGAGCTCCTACCTGCACAACACCGAGGACGACGTGATCCTCGCGGCGCTGCCGCTCAGCTTCGACGCCGGCCTGAGCCAGGTCACCACGGCGTTGAGCGTGGGCGCCCACGTCGTGCTGGCCAACTACCTGCTGCCGCGGGACCTGATCGCGCTGTGCGTGCGGCACGGCGTCACCGGGCTCACCTGCGTCCCGCCGCTGTGGGTGCAGCTGGTCGACCAGGAGTGGCCCGAGGAGGCGGCGGCGTCGCTGCGCTACTTCGCCAACACCGGGGGGCGGATGCCGGCCACGACCCTCAAGCGGTTGCGCGACGTCTTCCCGACCGCGCGGCCCTACCTGATGTACGGCCTCACCGAGGCCTTCCGGTCCACCTACCTCGACCCGGCCGAGGTCGACCGTCGGCCCGACTCGATCGGCAAGGCGATCCCCAACGCGCAGATCCTGGTGGTGCGTCCCGACGGCACACCCTGCGACCCGGGGGAGGAGGGCGAGCTGGTGCACCGCGGACCGCTGGTCGCCCTCGGCTACTGGAACGACCCGGTCCGTACGGCCGAGCGCTTCCGGCCGCTGCCGGCCGCGGACTGGCAGGCGCCGGAGCGCGCCGTGTGGTCCGGCGACACGGTGGTGGCCGACGAGGACGGATTCCTCTACTTCGTCGGGCGCACCGACGAGATGCTCAAGACCTCCGGCTACCGCGTGAGCCCCACCGAGATCGAGGAGGCGGCGTACGAGACGGGGATGGTGCGTGACGCCGTGGCGCTGGGCCTGCCCGACGAGCAGCTCGGGCACCGCGTGGTGCTGGCCGTCTCCCCGCAGCCCGGCGCGCTCGTCGAGCCCCGGTCGCTGCTGGGGGCGCTCCGCAGGGAGCTGCCGCTGTTCATGGTCCCCGCCGAGGTGGTGGTGCGCGACGAGCTGCCGCGCTCGCCCAACGGCAAGTTCGACCGGGTCGGCCTGGCCCACGAGATCGCCCGGGAGCTGGACCGATGACCCCCGACCGGCACGTGGCGCAGTTCGCACGTGAGGGCGGCGAGCTCGTGGTCGGTGGCGTCCCCGTCGGGCGCTTGGCCGAGCGGGTCGGCTCCACCCCCTTCTTCGCCTACGACCGCGACCGGATCACCGAGAGGGTCGCGACGCTGCGGTCCGCGCTGCCCGACGACCTGCACCTGGGGTACGCCGTCAAGGCCAACCCGATGCCCGCCGTCGTCCAGCACCTGTCGGCACTGGTCGACCACCTCGACGTCGCCTCGGTCGGGGAGATGGCGGTCGCGCTCGACACGGGCACGCCGGCCGGGCACGTGACCTTCGCCGGGCCGGGCAAGACCGACGCCGAGCTGCGCCGCGCCGTGGCGGCCGGTGTGCTCGTCGAGGCCGAGTCGGAGGGCGAGGTCGAGCGGATGGTCCACGTGGGCGAGGACCTCGGGATCACCCCCCGCGCGGCGATCCGCGTCAACCCCGACTTCGCGGTGAAGGGGTCGGGGATGCGCATGGGGGGCGGTCCCCAGCAGTTCGGCGTGGACGCCGAGGCGGTCCCGCGGTTGATGGCCCGCATGGCCGCGCTCGGTCTGCCGCTGGAGGGATTCCACGTCTTCGCCGGCTCGCAGAACCTGCACGCCGACATCCTGGTCCAGGCCCAGCAGCACACCGTCGACCTCGTGCTCGAGCTCGCGAAGTCCGCCGTGGAGCCGATCGGCTACGTCAACCTCGGCGGCGGGCTCGGCATCCCCTACTTCGAGAAGGACGAGCCCGTGGACGTCGAGCGGGTGGGGGACAACCTGGCCCGGCTGATGGCCGAGCGGATCCGTCCGGTGCTCGGCGAGGTGCGCGTGGGCATCGAGCTCGGGCGCTACCTGGTGGGTGAGGCCGGCGTCTACGTCACGCGGGTCGTCGACCGCAAGGTCTCCCGCGGCCAGACCTACCTCGTCGTGGACGGGGGCATGCACCACCAGCTGGCCGCCTCGGGCAACTTCGGCCAGGTCATCCGCCGCAACTACCCGCTCGCCGTCGCCGACCGCCTCGACGCGACCGACGTCGAGGAGGCCACGGTGGTGGGCTGCCTGTGCACCCCCTCTCGACCTGCTGGGCGACCGGATGCCGCTGCCGCGGGCGGACGTGGGCGACCTCGTCGTGGTGTTCCAGGCCGGGGCCTATGGCCTCACCGCGAGCCCGACGGCCTTCCTGGGGCACCCGGCCCCGGCCGAAGTGCTCGTGTGACGACGGACAGCAAAGGAGAACGATCCATGCAGACGACCCAGGCAACCCTCGACGAGGTCATCGCCGTGCCTCGTGACGACACTCGGCATCGAGGACCAGGCCGCGTCGTTGACCGCGTCGACCCCGCTCTTCGGCGACCTGCCCGAGCTCGACTCCCTCGGCGTCGTGGAGCTAGCGGCCGCCCTGGAGACGCGCTTCGACATCGAGATCGCGGACGAGGACTTCACCGGCGAGCTGTTCGAGACCGTGGGCACCCTGGCCGCGTTCGTGGCCGCCAGGACGGAGTAGGCGGGCGAAATACCCTATTGAGGGGATTACAGGCGCCTGACCTGTGATGGGAGCGGCGCGGACGGACTTCAGTGAACACGTGTCCCGGTCCAGACATTTGGCTGTACCCTCGGGCCTCTGCATCATGGCGGGCGGAATCCACCACCCCCCAATCCCAGAGGTTGACTCCACGTGCCTTACATCCCTAGTCCCCTGCGCTCAGACACGCCGGCAGGTCGTCGACGACACGTCGTCGCACTGCTGGTCAGCCTGCTGGCCCTGTGCCTGTCCGCCTTCACCCTCATGAGCCCGTCGTCGGCGCAGCGTGCCGACGCGGACGACTCCACCACCCCCCGCGCCGCGGCCGGGCAGGCCAGGACCACCGGCCTGTTCCGTGACGCGGCGCCCCGCAAGGCCGCACTCGACCGCGACCGACGGTCCGTCGAGCTCGGCGTGAAGTTCCGCGCCAAGGTCGCCGGCCGGGTCGTCGGCGCGCAGGTCTACAAGTTGGCCAAGCACCCCGGCAAGACCCCGACCCGGGCCTCGCTGTGGAACGCCGACGGCGACCGCGTGGCGAGCGCACGCATCGAGCGCACGCGTGGCTCCGGCTGGGTGTCCGTGCGCTTCGCCAAGGCTGTCCGCGTCAAGCCCGGCAGGACCTACCGGGTGTCGGTCTTCGCGCCCAAGGGCCGCTACGCCGCGACGGAGAACGCCCTCGACCACCGCAAGGACCGCGGTGACCTCGTGGTCCTCGGCAAGCACAACGGCGTCTACGCCTACGGCAAGACGTCGCGCTTCCCCCGCCGGACCCACAACGCGTCCAACTACTGGGTCGATGTGATGTTCCGTGGCACGAAGGGCGGCAACGGGAACGGCACCGGCACCGGCACGACCGACACCCCGGCGCCGGCGCCGACCGACACCACCACGCAGCCCGGCGGCTTCCCGAACGCCGACAACACCGGCGTGCCCGCGGGTGTCGCGCTCACGGCGTACACCGGTCCGTCCACGATCACCACGCCGGGCACGGTCATCGACGGCAAGCAGATCAGGGGCGGCCTGAGCATCCAGGCCACCGGCGTGACGATCACCCGGTCCTCCATCGTCGGCAACGTCTCGGTCGCCCAGAGCGGCAGCCTCACCATCACCGACACCGACATCGATGCCGGCAACCAGATGGGCACCGGACTGGAGGCCTACAACTACACCGCGCAGCGCGTGCACGTGGTCGGCGGCAACCGGTCGATGTACTGCGCCGACAACTGCACGGTCAAGGACTCCTACGTCCACGGCCAGTACACCGACTCCAGCGGTGTGGCCCACGAGTCCGGCATCCGCATGGAGCAGAACGGGACCTTCGTCCACAACACCATCCTGTGCGACGCCGAATTCGTCGACGGTGGCCCCGGCGGCCAGACCGCGGGCTGCTCGGGATCGCTGACCGGGTACGGCGACTTCGCCCCGGTGCAGAACAACCTGATCCAGAACAACTTCTTCCCCGCGGCCACGGAGTCCGGCGCCACCTGTGCCTACGGCGGCTCCTCGGGCGGCAAGCCGTACAGCAACGGTGCGCGGGACATCAGGTTCATCGACAACGTGTTCGAGAAGAGCCCGACCAGCCAGAACGGCAACACGTGCGGGCACTGGTTCACCGTGACCGACTTCAACAAGTCGGCCCCGGGGAACGTGTGGCAGAACAACACCTGGGCCAGCGGCGGGGTCGTCAATCCCTGACGCATGACCCCCGAGCACCCCTAGGCTGTGACCATGCAGCCGGGGGTGCTCGTGGTTTCGTCACTGGACGGCTCGGGCGCGTCGCAGGTCCCTGACGCCCTCGAGGCGCACGGGGTGCGGTCCCCGCGTATCGAGGAGAGCCACGGGTTCACCACGGTGACCTGGGGGCTCCCGACGTCCGACGGTGGAGCCCTGCTGCTCAGCAGGGGTCCGCGTCAGCACGAGCGCGACCTGACCCCCGGCGAGGTCGCGGCCCTCATCGACGCCGACGACCGGGACGGCCTGGCGCGGATGCTGCCGCCCTTCGCGGCGGTGCGCCGCGTCAGCGACGACCTCGTCGTTGCCGTGGCCGACACCCTCGGGTTCCGGCACGTCTACCACGCGCGCGGCGACGGGTGGGCCGCGTTCTCCACCTCGGCGGCGCTTCTCGGTCGCCTGGCCAGGACGAGTCTCGACCGAGACGCCCTGGCCGTGCAGAGCCTGCTCGGCTGGCAGGTGGGGCAGGACACCCTCCTCGAGGGGGTGCAGAAGCTCCGGCCGGGGCACATCGTGCACCTGGGCGGCGGCCGGTGCGAGGAGGTGCCCCTGCGAGCACCTGTCCTCGAGCCGATAGGTCTCGACGCTGCCGTCGATGCCGCCTCCGACCTGCTGCGGCGCCACCTGACCGCCTACGTCTCCGATCATCCGGACGCCACGCTCCAGCTGACCGGCGGCCAGGACTCGCGGATCCTGCTCAGTGCGATCCCCCGCGACCTGCGCCCGGGTGTCCGCGCCATCACTCTCAGCGTGCCGGGGTCCCCGGACGTGGCCATCGCCGCCGAGCTGGCCCGCCGCTCAGGGATGGTCCACCAGGTCGTGGCCCTCGAGAGCTTGAGCGACCTCGACACCGCCGAGGCCTACGCCCTGTGCCGCGACTCCAGCACGAGGCTCGAAGGCATGGCGGACCCCCTCGCCCTTGCGGCCCTGACGCTCGCGGAGCGCCGCTTCGACCAGGGCCACCGCATCTCCGGCCTCGGCGGCGAGGTGGCTCGGGGGTTCTACTACGTCGGCAACCCGCGCAGCACGGCCGTGACCCGCGCACGCGTGGCGCGCCTCGCGGCGTGGCGCATGTTGGCCAACGAGGCCGTGGACCCTGCCGCCCTCGCGACCGACTTCCGGGAGCGGTCGCGCGAGGTCACCATCGACCGGATCCACGCGGTGATGAGCGCGACCGGGCGCGAGTGGCTCTCGGCGACCGACGACTTCTACCTCGACCAACGGATGCAGCGCTGGGCCGGCGTCACCGACACCGCGGTGTGCTTCGACCGGTCGGTCGTCAACCCGATGCTGGACGACCGCTTCATCACGATCGCTCGGGGCCTGGCTCCGGCCAGCAAGAGGCAGGCCCTGTTCCTGGCACGTCTGCAGATGGCCCTCGACGCGGACCTGGGGCGGGTGCCCCTGGACGAGCGGCCGCCGCCGGCGGCGTACGCCCATCCTGGCCCCCGCAACCGGGTGCGCGCCGCCACGACCATGGCTCGCAAGGCGGCCAAGAAGGTCCGCCAACGGGTCGGCCACGACACCCGTCCCGCCGCCGGTGGGGTGGTGCTCGCCGCCAAGGTCACCGAGCACTGGCGACGACACCCCGGCCTGCTCGACGCGGTGCGGGGAACGGGCCTGCTGAGTGAGTCGTGGCTCGACGGCATGCTGGCCGGAACCCACGACCCGGCGCCCAGCACGGTGGCCTTCCTGCTGAACCTGGAGTGTCTCCCGCTCGACGTCACCGCACCACGGTCGGTGACCACGCCTCCTCGATGAGGAGCGCAGGCGTCGCGGACGAGGTCGTGTCGAGCGACCAGACGTCCGTGACGCCGGGGTCGTCGGTGCGGGGCAGGCCGTAGAGCAGGGTGTCGTCGTCGAGCCACGTCACCTGGTCGTCGACACCACGCGGGCCGGCCGAGAGGTCGGTGCGCCCCCCGGTCGCCAGGTCGAGGACGGCCAGTCCCCAGACCGTGGCCTCGCCCGGCTCGACGTCGATCTTGTAGGCCACGCGGGAGCCGTCCGGGCTCACCGACGGGCACTCCGCCCCGTCGGCCAGTGAGGTGAGGGTGCGGGTCCGCAGGTCCCCCCGCACCAGCCAGGTGTGACCTCCGGTGCCGACCGTGGCGTAGAAGTGCTGGTCGTCGGCGAAGGTGACGCCCCAGACGTTGCGGTCGCGCGGTGAGACCGCCCGGCCCCCGATCACCAGGTCGAACTTCTCCAGGTCGCCCCAGTCGGTGCCGCCCCCGAGCTCGCGGACCACGGTCTCGGTCGAGAAGCCGGTGCTCATGTAGGAGTGCCCGGCCACGAACGACGTGGTGGCCACGAGCGTGCCGTCGGGGGAGACCCGGGTGCGGCTCGGGATGCCCGGGAGGGGGTGGGTCTGCACGACCTGCCAGTCCGCGTCGAGCTCGAGGGCCTCGAACGTCGTCACCACCCCGCGCTCGGTGACCAGGCAGGAGGCTCCGCCCTCCCACGCCGCGACCCGGTCGCAGGACACGTCGGTGAATGCCCGGGCGCCGCCCGGGTCGTCCAGCGGGACCGTCGCGACGGTGCCGTAGGCGTTGTCCAGGCCCGTGTGCCGGAAGACGATCCGGGGCCCGGTCGGTGCCTGGTCGCGCTGCGGAGCCTGGGGCGTGGCCCCGGCCTGCTCGCGGTAGCGGTCGAGGTCGCCGAGCCCGTACGCCGTGGCGGCGCCGAGGGCCAGGACGGTGATCGCGACGAAGGCCGCCATCCGCCGGTTCACACCGGCTCCGCGACGGCGTCGAGCCGGGAGACGACCCGCAGGGAGGCGGGCAGTGCGATCAGGAGGGCCACGCCCACGACCAGCAGCGCCACCCGGGGTCCGAGGGTGAACCACAGGACCCCGAAGCCCATCGAGGAGACGAGCCGGCCGATCGCCACCACCGTCTGGGCGGTGGCGATGCCGCTGGCCCGCACGGTGGGGCCGACCAGGCGCCCGGCGACCGCGGCGATCACCCCGTCGGTGGCGGCGTAGAACCCGCCGAGCAGGAGCAGCGTCGTGACCGTCGAGACGACTCCGGCCGGCGGCAGTGCCGCGCACGCGTACGCCGCGACGAGCGCGACGTGGCCGAGCACCAGCATCCGGGCCCGCCCGATCCGGTCGGCGACCCGGCCGAGCGGGACGGCGAGGGTCAGGAAGGCGACGTTGGTGCCGACGTACAGCAGCGGGAAGTAGGTCGTGGCGAAGTCGCTGCGCTCGAGGAGGGCGAGGTAGATGAACCCGTCGCCGACGGTGAGCAGCGCCAGCACCCCGGCCACGACGAGCAGCCGGACCAGCCGGGGATCGGCGACGTCACGCCACCGGAACGGCGTGGCGGCCGGCACCGCCAGCGTCTGGCGCGGGCGCTGGTCGGGCACGAGGAGGCCGAGCAGGGCCACCCCCACCACGGCGAAGGCGAACGAGATGGCCATCACCGTGCCGTAGCCGTCGGGGATCGCCCACAGGACCACGAAGGCGACCAGGGGGCCGAGCGCGGCCCCGACGGTGTCCAGGGCACGGTGCACCCCGAAGGCCCGGCCGAGGTCGGCGGTGGGGGTCGCGGCGGAGATCATCGCGTCGCGCGGGGCGGTCCGGACGCCCTTGCCGATGCGGTCGACGACCACGACGGCGGACACGGCGGCCAGCCCGCTGGCCAGCAGCAGCGCGCCCCGGGTGAGGCAGGAGAGCCCGTAGCCGAGGAGGGCGACCCACTTCGGGTGGTCGCTGCGGTCGGCGGCCCACCCCCCGCCGATGCGGACCAGCGCGCTGACGCCCTGGTAGAGCCCGTCGACCACGCCGTACGCGATCGTCGACAACCCCAGCACGACGGTGAGGTAGATCGGCAGGATCGCCGAGACCATCTCCGAGGAGATGTCGGTGACCATGCTGACGAAGCCGAGGGTGATCACGACCTGGGGCACCCGCGAGCTGCGGGTCGATCCTTCGGTGGCGGCCGGCCGGTCGCTCAGGCTCAGGTACACCGGGGTCCGCGCTCAGCCGGCGTGCAGGGTCGCGACGACGGCGTACGACGTCGTGGTGCCGTCGCGGCTGACACTCACGGCCACCGAGCTGGGACCACGGGTGAAGGTGATCTCCCCGGGCGACACCACGTCGCCCTCGACGAAGCCGAGGCGGGTGAGTCGGAGGCGGTGGTGGAGCAGCACCCGGTCGACGGAGCGCGGCGTCGTGGCGGTCAGGGTGACCTGCAGCCGCGAGCCCTCCGATGTCATGCCGCTGGTGACGACGTCGCTGCCCGGGACGAGCGGCAGCACCCGGGTCGGGTAGCCCGCGACCAGGCGTCCGCGCGCGGCACCCGTGCGCGGGAACGGCCGGCTGACCAGCGGCCCCGTGGGCACGGGCCGCAGGCCGGGCAGGCCGGCCCCGGCCGGCGCCTCGGTCTCGGCGTCGGTGACCTCGCTGCCCGAGCCGCCCGAGCTGCTCGATCCGCTCGATCCGCTCGAGCCGGTCGCCCCGTCCTCGGACTCCGGCCCGGTCGGGCTCGCGTCGGCGGTGGGGGACGCGGTGCCGGACGCGGTGCTGGACTCGGGACCCGACGTCTGGTCGCCGGAGGAGGTCGGCGCCGAGCGGCCGGGGCGGGTGGGGCGGCCGGCAGACGAGCTCGGGGACCGGCCAGGACCGGGGGCTGCGGTGGACGACCCGCTGGACGACTCCGTGGGCGACCCGGTCGACGACCCCGTGGGCGACGAGGAGGGGTCGGTGCCGGAGCCGCAGCCTGCCGTCAGCAGGGCGCCGGCGAGCAGCAGCGCGGTCAGGCCGCTGCGTGCGCCGGTCCGGCCCGCCCTCATCGGGCGGGCCGCCGGGTCAGTAGGCACCACGGTGGGACAGGACCGCGCGCACCGTGCGCGCCAGGATCGAGGCGTCGAGCGAGAGCGACCAGTTGTCGACGTAGCGGACATCGAGCCGCACGGACTCCTCCCAGGTGAGGTCGGAACGACCCGAGACCTGCCACAGTCCGGTCAGACCGGGCTTGACGGTGAGTCGGCGGCGCGGGTCCACGTCGTACTTCGACACCTCGTCGGGCAGGGCCGGTCGCGGTCCCACCAGGGACATCTCCCCGGTGACGACGTTCCACAGCTGGGGCACCTCGTCGATCGAGTAGCGGCGCAGCCACGCCCCCAGCCGGGTGATGCGGGGGTCGTTGCGCACCTTGAAGAGCACCGCGTCGCACTCGTTGCGGCCCATCAGCGCGAGCCGCTCCGCCTCGGCCGTCCTGCTCATCGTGCGGAACTTGTACATCGTGAAGAGCCGACCGTCCTGCCCGACCCGCTGCTGGCGGAACAGGGCCGGACCCGGCGTCTCGCGACGGATGAGCACCGCCACGAGGCCCAGCGCCGGCGCGAGCACCAGCAGCCCGAGGAAGGCGGCGCTGCGCTCGAGCATCCCCTTGACCAGGCGCCGTACGCCGCGGGTCGGTGCCGGGCGCACGTGCAGCAGGTCCAGGCCCATGCCCTGCACGACCGACATCCGCCGGGGGGCCACGTCGAGCATGCCGGTGGCGACGTAGGCGTGCAGGTCGCGGGCGGCGGCGCGCCACAGCAGCCGTCGCACCATGGGGTGGGTCAGGTCGTGACCGGGCAGCATGACGAGGGCGTCGGCGCGCCAGTCGGCGGCGATGTCGACGCTGTCGATGAGACCCACGGAGAGGGGGATGCCCTCGTCGAGGGAGAGGAGACCCTGGCCCGACTCGTCGTCCTGCCGTTGGGGCAAGCAGACCCCGACCACGTCGAACCGGGGGCTGGGGCCCAGCTCGGCGAGGGCAGTGGAGACATCGGGGGCCGCTCCGGCGAGGACGACTCGCAGGGGCCGGGCCAGGGGGAACAGGGTGGCGCCCAGGGCGGTGACGGCCCCGAGCAGCGCGAGGAGCGGGACGACCCGCTCGGGGGCGGTGGTGGCACCCGCCACGGGGTGCAGCAGCCAGCAGCCCAGGGCGAGCAGCGCCGTGGCGCGCAGCACGCCGGTGTGGCCGGTGGCGAACGTGCGTCCGACCGGTCCGGCGCCGTGGGTGCCGAGCACGACGAGCAGCAGGGGCCACACGACCGTGACGACCACCACCACCGGCAACGGTGACGGCGCGCCGACGGCGGTCAGGAGCGCGGCGCACACCAGGACCAGGCTGGCGTCGACGAGACCCCGCACCGGCACGGCCCACCACGGGTGGGCGGCGCGGCCCGGCGAGGTGGTCGTCGGGGCGACCACCGGCGCCTCGGGCCCGGGGGTCGGGGCCAGCAGGGCCGGCCCGATGGACTCACCGGACGTGCGGGGCGTGGGGGGCACGAACTGTGCCACTCGCGCCGTGACGAGCTCAGTCACCTAGGTGCTCCTCCCCGTGGACGCCCGGTTGGGCGTTGCTTGGAGCCTAGGAACCACGGGAGGGAGGCGCATGCCGCATATGCGGCAGATTCCCGCTTGTTTGGCCGGGCACCGGCTGCCAGCCCACGTGGTGCGCCATTCCGACCGCGGCGAGCTGCGAGGAGACCTGCAGCTTGCCGAGGATGGACTTGACCTGGGTGCGCACGGTGGCCTCCGAGACGACGCTGGCCGTCGCGATCTCGCGCACCGTGCTGCCCTCCATCAGCTGGGAGAGCACCTGGCGCTCCCGCGGCGTGAGGGTCTCGAGCCGCCGGCGCTTGTCCTGGTTCTCCAGGGCGTCGGCCCCCCAGGCCCGGAGCAGTCCCTCGAGCTCGTCGGCGGACATCACCGGCAGCCCCTGGTGGAGGCGCCGGACGGTGGCCAGGGTGTCCTGCAGGGGCCCGGACTTGGACAGCACCTTGCGGGCGCCGCTGCGCACGCACCCGCCCCACCGGGCCCGATCCACCGACGAGGTCACCACGACGACGTTGGCGCCGGCGCGCGAGAGGGGAGCGATGAGGGCGGCTCCGTCCCCGAAGCGGCCCAGGTCGAGGTCGAGCAGCACGATGCGGGGATTGATCCGCAGTGCCGAGGAGCGCAGCGTGGCCAGCGAGCCGCCCTCCTCGGGCAGCGGCAGGCGCCGGACGTCGTACCCCTCGAGGGACAGGGCCACCTCGAGCGACTCCGCGAAGAGGGTGTGGTCCTCGATGATGAGCACCCGGCTGCGGGACTTGGTGAGGGATCCCTCGCTCATCTCAGTCCCCCTTCCGGGCGGCGGGCAGCCGGATGACGAAGGTCGCCCCGGTCGTGGCGCGCACCGTGGCGCCCGGCTCGTGCGGGTCGGCCAGCGTCAGCGAGCCACCCTGCTCGGACAGCAGCCGCCGGCCCACGTTGAGTCCGATGCCCTGCCCGGCCGACGTGTCCCCGCGCACCCCCCACTCGAAGATGCCGTCGCGCACCTCCGGCGGGATGCCCGGACCACCGTCGGCCACGCGGATCGCGACGTTGTCGTCGTCGCGCGTGACCTCGATGCTGCTCTCGGTGTCCGCCGCGTGCGTGGCGGCGTTCTCGAGGAGGATGTTGATGACCTCGGCGATGTCGTCGCGGCGCCCGCGCACGACCTGCCCGGTGGGCTGCCAGATGATCCGCCGGCCGCGGGCCCGGTGCAGCTCGAGGAGCGGGTCGATGGTGGCGTCGAGGTCGACCGGCTCGGGCACCTTGGGGTGCCGGTTGTCGAGCAGGCGCTCCAGGCGCGACATCTCCATGCGCATGTTCTCGTCGAGGCGACGCCGGGTGGTCGGCGCCACCTTGCCCTCGTGGAGCAGCCGCGAGGCGTTGCTGATGCCGGCCACCGTGCTGCGGATCTCGTGCAGCCGCTCCTTGCCGTCACGCCCGACGGCCTCGGCCGCCTCGAGGCGGTCGGTGAGGTCGAGGGTCGCGCTCTCCTGCTGGGCGATGAGGTCGCGCAGCAGGGCGAAGGAGATGCTGAGGAAGAAGCAGGCGCCGGCCAGCTGGGCGATCGCCACGCCCCCCTCGACCCACGGTCCGTGGATCACGGGTGTCTGCGCCAGGTTGGCCGCACCCAGCATGAGGAAGAGGGTGAGGATCCGCGGCGTCGTCCAGCCGCCGGCCACCGGGTGGCGCAGCAGGACGACGACGATCAGCACGTGGATCGAGGTGACCAGCGCGGTCATCGCGTCCAGGGTCAGCGGCCCCACGTCGAGCGGGCCGACCCCGGCCACCGCGAGGCGTCCGAGGCAGACCACGACGCCCAGCGAGAGGCCCAGCGCCAGCGGGTCGGGCGTCCGGGTGGCCCGGGTGCCCGCGATGACGAGGCCGAGGATCACCAGGGCCGAGACCACGTTGGCGACGCTCAGCCAGCCCGGCCGCGAGGCAAGGCCGGTGGGGTCGACGACCCCGGCGCGTGGCACCGCGAGCGCCTGGACGCAGCCGAAGATCGCCGCGGCCGCCCACCACCCCACGGTCACGCTCGGTGCGACCCGCCAGGTCACGTAGAAGAGGGTCGCGGCCGCCAGGCCCAGGACCGTCGCCGCCGTCCCCACGAGGAGCGCGGGTGGCACGACCCAGTCGTCCCGCGTCGTGCTCATCACCACAGCCGCGCCAGCGGCTGCTGCCGCCAGTGCGATGTACAACGCGCCGCCCAGCCTCTGACGGCTCAACCAAGTCACAGTCACCTGATGCGAACCTTCCCCCGAGAATCGTGCTGCCGGGGAGACGCGCGGATGGACCCCCCCAGGCCTGTCCGCGCGGGCGTTCGTGGATGTGCAGTGCGACCCGATCGATCAGCCCCCCGGCCCCCGGATCACGTTCGCACTACTGTGTTGCCGGACCCACGCTAGGGCGGCGACGCGCTGGCGTACAGGAAAATTTTCTCAGGCGTACCTCAAATGCGGTATGGGCTAGACAGTCGGGTCGTCCCCAATTCGGCGCACATCCATGATGTTGGATGAGCGGGGGACACTGGGACCGTCACAGTGTGAGGCACACCACGTCGGTGCGAGCCATGACGCACCGGCGCAACCGAGTCGGGAGGACGACGCGTGTCGCAACCCCACCCCCCTTCCCGGAGCGCCGTGCACCGCGGTCGCCCGACCATCCACGTCGCTGCCCGGCTCGCACTGCTGGGGCAGACGGTGCAGGCCGCCCTGAACGGGCGCGACCTCCCGGCCCTGTGCCTGCGGCTGCCCGACGAGGGGACGCCGTGGGCCCGCTCGCTGGTGCGGCCCGACGACCTCGTGCTGCTGCTCGACGACGTGGACGGACCCGGTGACCTGCGGCGGGCCCGGGAGCGTGTGGCCACGTGTCCGGCGCGTTGCATCGTGCTCACCTCCGCCCCCACCGGGATGATCTGGGTGGCCCTCATGTCCAGCGGCGCCGAGGCCGTGCTGTCCTCCCAGGTCTCGCTCGACGACCTGGTGGAGACCATCGAGCACGTCCTGGCCGGTGACGAGGTCGTGGACCCGCAGCAGCGCGCGTCCATGATCCAGGAGTGGGAGGAGGTCACCAGCCAGTTCGAGGAGATGGCCGGGCGGCTGTCGCGGCTGTCGCCCCGCGAGCTCGACGTCCTCGAGCGGGTGTCCCGGGGGGAGTCCGTGGCCGAGATCGCCGCCACCCTGGGGGTGGCCCTGACCACGGTCCGCAGCCACGTCAAGTCCGCCCGCAACAAGCTCGGCGTGAGCTCCCAGCTCGCCGCGGCCGCGATCCTGCGGCGCCGCCCCGACATCGAGGGTGTCACCCCGGCCGCCACCGGTCGGCCGCACTGAGCCGCGGCCGGCGTACGCCGTCGGCCTCGCTAGGCTGCCCCGGTGACTGAGACCACCCCGGGGACCGACCCGAGCCAGCTCGATGACCACGCCTTCGCCGTCTGGGCGGCCGAACGGGCCGGCGCCGTCCTCCTCGAGGTGCGCGCCGGGGCCGACGGGCAGGGCCTGGAGGGCAAGGCCCTCAAGGATGCCGGCGACGCCGCGGCCCAGGAGGTCCTGGCGCGGGTGCTGTCCGAGCACCGCCCCGGCGACGCCGTGCTGAGCGAGGAGGCGGCCGACGACAAGGGTCGTCTGCAGGCGCGCCGGGTCTGGATCATCGACCCGCTGGACGGCACCCGTGAGTTCTCCGAGCCGCCTCGCGACGACTGGGCCGTGCACGTCGCGCTGTGGGAGGACGGTGACCTCGTCGCCGGCGCGGTGGCGCAGCCGGCCCTGGGCGAGACGTTCGGCACCGGTACGCCACCCACGGTCGCGGCGCGGACCGCCGAGCGGCCCCGCATCGCCGTCAGCCGCACCCGGCCGCCGGCCTTCGTGGAGGCCCTGGCCGCCGAGATCGACGCCGAGCTGGTGCCGATGGGCTCGGCCGGCGTCAAGGTGATGAGCGTCGTGCGTGACCTCGCCGACGCCTACGTCCACGCCGGCGGTCAGTACCAGTGGGACAACGCCGCACCGGTCGTGGTCGCCCGCGCCGCCGGCCTGCACTGCTCGCGGGTCGACGGCTCGCCGCTGGTCTACAACGAGGACGACACGTCGCTGCCCGACCTGATCGTGTGCCGCCCCGAGCTGGCCGAGGAGATCATCGCGTTCGTGCGCGCGCACGGGACCGACTGAGGCCGCAGGGGCCTGCGGTAATCCGGTTGGCGAGGTCGGTGGTCCCTGCCACGGTGGGGGCCATGACCTCCTTCGTCTCCCACACCACCGTCGACTGCGCCCATGCCTACGAGCTCTCCGAGTGGTGGAAGCAGGTCCTCGGCTACGTCGACGTCGACGGTGACCCCAACCTGCCCGGCCACGAGGAGTGCATGATCCTCGATCCCGCCTCGGGCCACCGGATCCTCTTCATCGAGGTGCCGGAGCCCAAGGCGGCCAAGAACCGGATCCACCTCGACCTGCGCCCGCGCTCGGGCTCGCGCGACGAGGAGGTCGAGCGGGTGCGGGCGCTGGGGGCCACCGAGGTGGGCGACCACCGCGGTCAGTACGGCCCCGGCACCGGCTGGGTGGTGTTCGCCGACCCGGAGGGCAACGAGTTCTGCGTCCTGCGCTCCCAGGACGAGGTCTGCGCGGGCCCCACCCCCGAGGACTGAAGGGTCACTGCGGCAGGGCTTCGGGGTGCTGCCCGAGGTAGCGGTCGACGGGCACCGGGCGCCGGGCGGCGTACCCCTCCTCCAGCCACACGCTGCCGCGACGCGTCAGGTAGTAGACCTGCCACGCGTGGTAGCCCCGCAGCGCTGTCGGTCGCCGCGCCATCACCCCGGCGTGCAGGCTGACAGCCCGGACGTACGCCGCCGAGTTGTTGTAGTGGCGCAGTGCTCCGGCCGGGTCGCGCGCGAAGCCGTTGGCGCGCAGCAGCCGCGCCGCCGCCAGGATCGCGTCGTGCGGGTCGTCGATGTCCCCGCCGGCCCCGTAGATGGCCCAGGTGGTCGGGAGGAACTGCATCGGTCCCTGGGCGCCGGCGGTCGAGGTGCCCCGGATCCGGCCGAAGGCCGTCTCGACCAGGTTGATCGCGGCGAGGTGCTCCCAGTCCACCCCGGTGCGGCGCTGCGCCTCCCGGTAGAGGCCGAGCAGGCGGCGCGCGGGCGGCGGTGCGACGATCCGCCAGGCGGGCAGCTCGTCGGCCAGGTCGGCCGGGGAGGTCGGGTGCATGGACCGGAGGGCCCGCCGGGCGGCGACGTCGTCGCGCACGTCGCGGCGCACGCGTGGGGGCAGCGCGTCCAGCACCCGGCGCTCCCACGCCGGGCGGGTGCCCAGCTCGCGGACCACCAGCTGCTGGGCGTGCCCGGCCACGGCGACCGACGTGGCCGTCGAGGCGGGGTCGTGGATCACGGCGGCGGCCGCGCGGAGCAGCCGGGCGGCGTCCCGTGGGCCGGTCGGCAGACGCGGGCCGTCGGCGAGGGGGTCGGTGCCGGTGCCGGTGCCGGTGCTCGTGCCGCTGCCGTCCCCGGTGCTGGTCCCGGACCCGACGGACGCGGCCGGCGGGGAGCCGCCCGTCCCGGCCGTCCCGGTGTCGCTCGCGCAGGAGGCCCCGGCCAGGGCGACGAGCAGGGCGACGAGGAGGGCGGGGACGAGCCACGGCGTACGCACCATCGCACCACGGTAGGCGCTGCCGACCGCGCCCGCAGCGGCCCCGGACGCGACTCGGCCCCGGAGCGGTGCTCCGGGGCCGAGTGCGTGCCGTGGTGCGTCGTGCGTGCGGCGGGTCGCCGAGGGTCAGTAGCGGATGGTGTAGAAGCCCGCGGCGAGCGTCGTGATCTTGCTGGTGCCCTTGATGATCACGCGGAAGTAGACCTTCTGGCCGCGACGACCGGTGGGCAGCTTGACCCGGAAGGCGCTCTTCTTGTTGGTCTTGACCGTGCGGTACTTCTTGTACTTCTTGCCGACCTTGCGCTGGATGAGGACCTTCTTGTTCTTGTACGACGGCTTGATCTTGCCGACGATGCTCGTGCCGGGCGTCCTGGCCTTGAGCTTGTAGGTGACGCCGACGTTGAGGACGGCGGACTCGCTCGGGGCGTAGTTGTCCTGGTAGGCGTTGGTCGCCGCGTAGCCGGAGTAGACGACCTTGTAGGCCACGTTGGAGGTGGGCTTCTGGTCGGGCAGGCTCAGGTAGCCGCTGGCGTCGACGGTGGCGACGGGCGTCCACGTCGGGTTGGACGGCGTGTACTGGTAGAGCGTCGCGGTGCCCTCGTAGGCGCTGTTGCCGTCGGAGGCGACCACGGCGCCTCGCAGGACCACGTCGCCGCCGTACTCGACCGGGTTGTCGCCGTAGGCCAGCTCGATGGTCGTGGTCGTGGTCAGGTTGTCGGTGGCCTGGGCCGGCGCGCTGATCGCGACGGGAGCCAGTCCGAGGAGGCCGGCCGTGGTCAGGCCGGCGATGAGTCGAGTGAAGCGCATGTGCCCCGTATCCCCTTTCGGCGGACGCCCTCGGCGCCCGCCATGTCAGACGCGGACCGGACGCGGTCCGCTGGCCGCGACCTACCCCGCCCCTCGCCGGCGCAAACCACTGCGGACCACTCGACTTCGCCGGGGCTTTCGTAGACTGGCCGCCGACCCCCGCCCATCGCTGGACGGGGGCTCGACGGCGTGCCCGCAGGGGTCGCGCCGACCCCCGATGAGAGGACGCGATGACCGCGCTGACCCGTGTGGCCGACGACCTGCTGGCCGGACCGGTGCTGGCGGAGGCGATGGCCGACGCCCGCGACGTCGCCGCGCTCGACCTGACCGGCCCCGCCGCCGTGCGTCCGTTCGTGATCCGCGGCCTCGTCGACGCCGGTCGCACCGTGCTGGCGGTGACCGCCACCGCGCGCGAGGCCGAGGACCTCGTCACCGAGCTCGTCGACCTCGTCGACCCGGCGCGCATCGCCTACTACCCGAGCTGGGAGACGCTTCCGCACGAGCGGCTGAGCCCGCGCAGCGACACCGTCGGTCGCCGCCTGGCGGTGCTGCGACGGCTCCGCCACCCCGGCACCGACGCCACCAACGGCCCGCTGTCGGTGGTCGTCGCCCCGATCCGCTCGCTGTTGCAGCCCCAGGTCAAGGGCCTGGCCGACCTGGAGCCGGTCGAGCTCGTCCCCGGCCAGACCGTCGCCCTCGAGGACGTGGTCCGCGGCCTCGCGGACGCGGCGTACACGCGGGTGGACATGGTGGAGAAGCGCGGCGAGTTCGCCGTGCGCGGCGGCATCGTCGACGTCTTCCCGCCGACCGAGGAGCACCCGCTGCGGGTGGAGTTCTGGGGCGACGACGTGGAGGAGATCCGCGCCTTCGCGGTCGCCGACCAGCGCACCATGGGCGCCGTCGAGCGGCTGTGGGCGCCGCCGTGCCGCGAGCTGCTGCTCACCGACGAGGTACGCCGCCGCGCGGCCGAGCTGGGTCGGGCGCACCCACAGCTGCTCGAGCTGACCGACAAGATCGCCGCCGGCATCGCCGTGGAGGGCATGGAGTCGCTGGCCCCCGCGCTGGTCGACGAGATGGAGCTGCTGGTCGACCTGGTGCCCGAGGCCACCACGGTCCTGGTGCTCGACCCCGAGCGCGCCCGCACCCGCGCCCACGACCTGGTCGCCACCAGCGAGGAGTTCCTCGGGGCCAGCTGGGCCGCCGCGGCCGGCGGCGGGCAGTCGCCCATCGACCTGTCGACGGCGTCCTACCGCGAGGTCGCCGACGTGCGCGAGCACGCCCTGGACCGGCGCCTGGCCTGGTGGACCGTGAGCCCCTTCGGCATCGAGACCGACGACACCCCCGGCGTCGACCTCGACGTCGTGGTCGGTGCGGTGTCCTCGCGCGGCCTGACCGCCCAGCCCGCGGAGGCCTACCGCGGCGACCTGGAGCGCGCCATCACCGACGTCCGCGGGTGGCTGGCCGACGGCTACCGCGTCACCGTGGTCCACCCCGGCCACGGGCCGGCCGAGCGGATGGTCGAGGTGCTCGGCGAGCACGACGTACCGGCCGGACTCGACGCCGACGGTCAGGGCGTCGTCACCGTCACCACCGGTTGCCTGACCCAGGGCGTCGTCGACCCCGCGGTGCGGGTCGCGCTCATCACCGGGGAGGACCTCAGCGGGCAGAAGGCGTCCACGCGCGACATGCGCAAGATGCCGGCCCGGCGCAAGAAGCAGATCGACCCGCTCGAGCTCAAGGCCGGCGACCACGTCGTGCACGAGCAGCACGGCGTGGGCCGCTTCGTGGAGATGATGCAGCGCGAGATGGCGGGCGCCACCCGCGAGTACCTCGTCCTGGAGTACGGCGCGTCCAAGCGCGGCGCGCCGCCGGACCGGCTCTTCGTGCCCGCCGACACCCTCGACCAGGTCACCCGCTACGTCGGCGGTGAGCAACCCAGCCTGGACCGGCTCGGCGGCGGCGACTGGACCAAGCGCAAGAACCGCGCCCGCAAGGCGGTCCGCGAGATCGCGGCCGAGCTGATCAAGCTGTACGCCGCCCGGCAGGCCACCCAGGGCCATGCCTTCGGCCCGGACACCCCGTGGCAGCGCGAGCTCGAGGACGCCTTCCCCTTCAACGAGACCCCCGACCAGCTGAGCACCGTCGACGAGGTCAAGGCCGACATGCGACGGACCGTCCCGATGGACCGCCTGGTCTGCGGCGACGTCGGCTACGGCAAGACCGAGATCGCGGTCCGCGCGGCGTTCAAGGCGGTGCAGGACGGCAAGCAGGTGGCCGTGCTGGTGCCGACCACGCTGCTCGTCACCCAGCACCTGAGCACGTTCACCGAGCGGATGAGCGGCTTCCCGGTCGTCCTCAAGGGCCTCTCGCGCTTCCAGACCGACAAGGAGGCCAGCACGGTCATCGACGAGCTCGCGACCGGCGCGGTCGACATCGTGGTGGGCACCCACCGGCTGCTCAACCCCGACATCCGGATGAAGGACCTCGGCCTGATCATCGTCGACGAGGAGCAGCGCTTCGGCGTCGAGCACAAGGAGCAGATGAAGCGGCTGCGCACCTCGGTCGACGTCCTCTCCATGAGCGCCACGCCCGATCCCGCGCACCCTCGAGATGGCGGTCACCGGCATCCGGGAGATGTCGACGATCACCACCCCTCCCGAGGAGCGGCACCCGGTGCTGACCTACGTGGGCGCCTACGAGGACCGTCAGATCGTCGCCGCGGTACGCCGCGAGCTGCTGCGCGAGGGCCAGGTCTTCTACATCCACAACCGGGTCAACTCGATCGAGAAGGCCGCCGCCCGCATCCGCGAGCTCGTGCCCGAGGCCCGGGTGGCCACGGCGCACGGCCAGATGGGGGAGCACCAGCTCGAGCAGGTGATGCTCGACTTCTGGGAGAAGCGCTTCGACGTGCTCGTCTGCACGACCATCGTGGAGTCGGGCCTCGACGTGTCCAACGCCAACACGATGATCATCGAGCGGTCCGACACCCTCGGCCTGTCCCAGCTGCACCAGCTGCGCGGTCGCGTCGGCCGGTCCCGGGAGCGGGCCTACGCCTACTTCCTCTACCCGGCCGAGAAGCCGCTGACCGAGACCGCCCACGAGCGGCTGGCCACCCTGGCCCAGCACTCCGACCTCGGCGGCGGCATGGCGATCGCGATGAAGGACCTCGAGATCCGCGGCGCGGGCAACCTGCTCGGCGGCGAGCAGTCCGGCCACATCGCCGACGTCGGCTTCGACCTCTACGTCCGGCTCGTCGGCGAGGCGGTCGCGGACTTCAAGGGCGGACGCCGAGCCCGAGGTCAACGAGGTCCGCATCGAGCTGCCGGTCGACGCCCACCTGCCGCACGACTACATCCCCAGCGAGCGGCTGCGCCTCGAGATCTACAAGCGCCTGGCCGAGGTGCGCACCGACGAGGACGTCGACGGGCTGCGCGAGGAGCTCGTCGACCGGTACGGCAACCCGCCCGAGGTCGTGCGAGTCGCTGCTGGTCGTCGCGCGGTTCCGGGCACGGGCCCGCCAGGCGGGCATCGGCGAGGTCACGATCGCGGGCAAGTACGTCCGGTTCGCGCCGGTCGACCTGCCCGAGTCCCGCGTCGTACGCCTCCAGCCGGCTCTATCCGAGAGCGATCGTCAAGGCGCCGGTCAGCACGATCCTGGTGCCGCGTCCGCAGACCGCGGTCGTCGCGGGCAAGCCGATCGCCGGCATCGCCCTGCTTGAATGGGCCCGCGGCGTGATCGACGACGTGATCGACCCGCCGAGGCCACCTAGGCCGGTGTCGGCCCAGTCCACTGACCAAGGAGTGACCCCGTGAGCAAGACCCGCCTGATGACGGCCGTGCCCACGCTGGGTGCCGTGGCCCTCGCCGGCCTGCTGCTGACCGGCTGCGCGCAGCGCCCGCCCGGGCGTGGCGGTCCAGGTCGGCGACGAGACGATCTCCACGACGGCCGTGGACACGGCGGCCGCGACCTGTGCACCGCGCTCGGCGACGCAGTTCAGCGCCAACGGCACCGTCGTGCCGATGGGCTTCGTGCGCCAGGGCATCGTCCAGCTCATGACGCTGCGGCGCCGGCGCCAGATCGCCGACGAGTACGGCGTCGAGCCCGGCGCGGGCTACCAGCGACGACGTCGCCCGCGGCCGCCGCACCGCGCTGGCCTTCCCCGAGGAGGTCCGCGACGACCTACGTCGAGGTGACTGAGCGCCAACGCGCTCGCCACCGACATCCTCGAGCCAGGTCGGCCGGGACCGTGCTGGCCGAGCAGGGCATCAGGAGCCCACCGTCGACGAGGTCACCCAGGCCGGCATCGACGTGTTCAACTCAGTGGCCCGACGCCCACGGCGTCACGGTCGACCCGCGCTACGGCGTCGAGATGCGTCGACGGCACCCTCACGCCCGTCGACACCAACCTGTCGGTCGCCGTCGGTGAGGACGCGAAGGCCGGCCTGGCGACCGAGCCCGACGCCGCCTACGCCAACACGCTGCCCGAGACGCAGCGCTGCGGCTGACCCGTGGCCGATCTCCGTGGTGAGCCAGGGCGCGACGTCGGCCGGGCCCGGAGCCTGCCTCCGGTGACGCCCTCGTCGAGTTCGTCGCGGTGATGCGCCGGCTGCGGGCCGAGTGCGCCGTGGAAGGCGCGCGCAGACGCACACCTCGCTCGTCCCGTTACCTGCTCGAGGAGACCCACGAGACGCTCGAGGCGATCGACGTCCGGCGCTGCGTCCGGCGACTGGGAGCACCTGCGCGAGGAGCTCGGCGACCTGCTGCTGCAGGTCTACTTCCACGCGGTCATCGCCGAGGAGGCGCGGCGAGTTCACGCTCGACGACGTCGCCCCGACATCATCGCCAAGATGCGCCGCCGCAACCCGCACGTGTTCGGCGAGCCGTCGGGTGAGGTCCTCACCCCCGAGCAGGTCAACGCCGGTGGGAGGCCCGCAAGGCGGCCGAGAAGCCGCAGCGCACCTCGGTCACCGACGGCCTTCCTCCCGGCCTGCCGGCCCTGTTGTACGCCGACAAGGTGCTGGACCGCCTCGAGCGCGCGGGAGGTCATGAGGCCCGGCCGCCCCGGGGCCCGCTCCGCCGACGTCGGACGAGCTGGGGGCGCGGCTGCTCTCCCTGGTGGGGGAGGCCCGGGCCGCGGGGATCGACCCCGAGCAGGCCCTGCGCCACGCCGTACGCCGCGAGGTCGAGGACGCCGAGCACCCCGGCGAGCGGTGAGCCAGCCACCTTCCGGGTAGCCGCGAAGGTGGCCCTCGCACCGCCCCGGCGCGTGTCCCCGACGACACGCCCGGGAAGCGCTGGACCCGCCACCCGCCGGCCGCCCGGCAATGTGGTCCAGGCGCCTCGGGTCCCGGGGGCACCGGCGCCGGCGGGTCTAGGGTGAGGGCGCACGTGAACCCACCCACGACTTCCCAGGAGCAACCCGTGGCATCCATCGCAGCTGTCGGCGCCCGCGAGATCCTCGACTCGCGAGGCAACCCCACCGTCGAGGTAGAGGTCGTCCTCGACGACGGCGCGTTCGGTCGCGCTGCCGTGCCCAGCGGCGCCTCCACCGGCGCCTTCGAGGCCGTCGAGCTGCGTGACGGCGGCAAGCGGTACCTCGGCAAGGGCGTGCAGAAGGCCGTCAAGGGCGTCGTGGAGGACGTCGCCGGGGTGATCGTGGGCCTCGAGGCCGACGACCAGCGCCTCGTCGACCAGGCCATGCTCGACCTCGACGGCACCCCCAACAAGGCCAAGCTGGGCGCCAACGCCATCCTCGGCGTCTCGCTCGCCACCGCGCGGGCCGCGTCCGAGTCGGCCGGCCTGCCGCTGTTCCGCTACGTCGGCGGCCCCAACGCCCACCTGCTCCCGGTGCCGATGATGAACATCCTCAACGGCGGCTCGCACGCGGACTCCAACGTCGACATCCAGGAGTTCATGATCGCCCCGATCGGTGCGGCGACCTTCGCCGAGGCGCTGCAGCAGGGGGCCGAGGTCTACCACGCGCTCAAGGCGGTGCTGAAGAAGAAGGGCCTGGCCACCGGGCTCGGCGACGAGGGCGGCTTCGCGCCCGACCTCTCCTCCAACCGCGCCGCGCTCGACCTCATCGCCGAGGCCGTCAAGTCCGCCGGCCTCAAGCTCGGCAAGGACATCGCCCTCGCGCTCGACGTCGCCGCCAGCGAGTTCCACGACCGCAAGAAGTACGCCTTCGAGGGCAAGAAGAAGTCGGCCGACGAGATGACGGCCTACTACGCCGAGCTCGTCGCGGCGTACCCCATCGTCTCGATCGAGGACCCGCTGGACGAGGACGACTGGTCCGGCTGGAAGACCCTCACCGCCCAGCTCGGCGACACGACCCAGATCGTCGGCGACGACCTGTTCGTCACCAACGTGGAGCGCCTCGGGCGCGGCATCGCCGAGCAGTCGGCCAACGCGCTGCTGGTCAAGGTCAACCAGATCGGCTCGCTCACCGAGACCCTCGACTCCGTCGACCTCGCGCACCGCAACGGCTTCCGCTGCATGATGAGCCACCGCTCGGGCGAGACCGAGGACACCACCATCGCCGACCTCGCGGTCGCCACCAACTGCGGCCAGATCAAGACCGGCGCGCCGGCCCGCTCCGAGCGCGTCGCGAAGTACAACCAGCTGCTCCGCATCGAGGACGAGCTGGGTGACGCGGCTCGCTACGCCGGTGCGGGTGCCTTCCCTCGTTTCAAGGGCTGATCGGGGCAGACTGCTCCCCATGGCTCACCAGCCCTCCAGCAAGAGGGGTACTCCCCGGGGTGGACCCGGCAGGACCACGGGGCCCGGCTCGCGCACGCAGCGCGGCCGGTCCGCCGCGTCCCGGCCGACCACCCCGGCGGGAGCACGCCCGGGTGTGCCGCCGGCGCGTCGTCCGCGGCTCACGGGACGTGCCGCCGTGCTGGTGCTGGTGCTCGCCGTGCTGACGGTCTCCTACGCCTCCTCGATGCGGGCCTACCTCCAGCAGCGCTCGCACATCTCCGAGCTCAAGACCGCGATCGCCGAGCGCGAGGCGGCCATCAACGACCTCGAGCGCGAGAAGCAGCGCTGGGAGGACCCGGCCTACGTCAAGGCCCAGGCCCGGGCCCGCTTCGGCTACCTCATGCCGGGTGAGACCGGTTTCCAGGTGCTCGACGAGAACGGCAACCCCCTGGAGCAGCAGGCCACCCTCAACGACCCCGACGACGTGCTCAGGATCGAGCCGACCCCGTGGTGGTCGCCGGCGTGGGACTCCGTCGAGCTCGCCGGCAACCCGCCCCCGCCCCAGCCCGAGACCCCGTCGGTCATCGACGGCGTCAAGCTCGACAAGTCCGGACAGCAGTGACCTCACCGATCGACCCCGTCCAGCCCGTCGACCCCGCCGACGTCGCCGCGGTCGCGGCCCAGCTCGGCCGCGAGCCCCGCGCCATCCACGAGATCGGGCACCGGTGCCCGTGTGGGAACCCCGACGTGGTGACGACCCTGCCGCGGCTGCCGAACGGCACGCCGTTCCCCACGACCTACTACCTCACCTGCCCGCGCGCGGCCTCCCGCATCGGCACCCTCGAGGGCTCCGGCCTGATGAAGGAGATGCAGGACCGCCTCGTCCAGGATCCCGCGCTGGCCTCCGCCTACGCGAGGGCCCACGCGGCCTACCTCGCCGCACGCGACGGGCTCGCGGCCGGGGCCGGGCAGGACGTCCCCGAGATCGCGGGCATCACCGCGGGCGGCATGCCCGACCGGGTCAAGTGCCTGCACGTCCTCGCCGGGCAGTCGCTGGCCCAGGGCCGCGGCGTCAACCCGCTGGGCGACGAGGTCCTCGACCTGCTGGGCGACTGGTGGGCCTCGGGCCCCTGCGTGGAGCGGCCCTGCGCTCCCGTCGCCGCCCCGGACACCGACTGAGCCCTCTCCGGCGCGCGGCGCCTCCAGGACCGCTCGGGGTCCGGACCGCGCACGCAGAGTGACCGCGATGCGACCCTCGCAGTGGCGAGGTCACCCCTCGGGGTGGTAAGCACGTGGGTCGTGAACGGACTCCACATCGACGGCCAATGGTGCGGCGCGTCGGACGGAGGCACCCGGATGATCCGGTGCCCCGCCGACCAGACCGAGGTCGGTGAGGTCCCCGAGGCGACCGCCGACGATGCGGCGGCCGCCGTACGCGCGGCACGGCGGGCCTTCGACGAGGGGCCGTGGCCGCACACGTCGGCGTTCGAGCGTGCCGCGCTCCTGCGACGGGTGGCCGACCGGCTGGTGGCCGAGAAGGACGAGGTGGCGCGGCTGGAGAGCCTCGACACCGGCAAGCGCTTCGTGGAGTCGCAGCTCGACGTCGACGACATCGAGGCGGTCTTCCGCCACTTCGCCGATCTCGCCGCCGCCGACGCCGGCCGGGTCGTCGACACCGGACAGGCCGACGTCTCCAGTCGTGTCCTGCACGAGCCGGTCGGTGTGTGCTCCCTGATCACACCCTGGAACTACCCGCTGCTGCAGACGAGCTGGAAGGTGGCGCCGGCGCTCGCGGCGGGCAACACCTTCGTGCTCAAGCCCAGCGAGCTGACACCGCACACCTCGATCTGGCTGGTGCGGGTCCTCGCCGAGGAGGGCCTGCCGCCGGGTGCCGCGAACCTCGTCCTCGGTGCCGGGGCGGCGGTGGGGCCGACGCTCACCGGGCACGAGGACGTCGACCTGGTCTCGTTCACCGGCGGCCTGGTCACCGGCCGGGCGATCATGGCAGCCGCCGCGCCGACGGTGAAGCGGATCGCCCTGGAGCTGGGTGGCAAGAACCCCAACGTCGTGTTCGCCGACGCCGACCTGCCCGCCGCGATCGACAACGCCCTGACCGCGATCTTCCTCGACTCCGGGCAGGTGTGCTCGGCCGGCTCCCGCCTCGTGGTCGAGGAGAGCGTCCATGACGAGGTGGTCGACGCGATCGTCGCGCGGGCCCGGCAGATCCGGCTGGGTGGGCCCTTCGACGAGGACGCCGAGACCGGCCCGCTGATCAGCGAGGCCCACCGGGACAAGGTCGCCCGCTACGTCGCCGAGGCCCTCGAGGACGGCGCCACGCTGCGCTGCGGGGGCGGTCCGCCGGAGGGGGAGGGGCACGCCGACGGCTGGTACTTCGCACCCACGGTGCTCGACGGGTGCACCCGCGACATGCGCTGCGTCCGCGACGAGTCCTTCGGCCCGGTCCTCACGGTCGAGACGTTCTCCGGGACGGACCGCGACGCCGCCGAGGACGCCGCGGTGGCGATCGCCAACGACACGGTCTACGGGCTCGCCGGTGCCGTGTGGTCCGAGAACGCCGGTCGCGCCGAGCGCGTGGCGCGGCGGCTGCGGCACGGCACCATCTGGATCAACGACTACCACCCCTACGTCCCCGGGGCAGAGTGGGGCGGCTACAAGCAGTCCGGGATCGGCCGTGAGCTGGGTCGGGCCGGGCTGGAGGAGTACCGCGAGACCAAGCACGTGTGGCACAACACCCGGCCGGCCCCCGCCGGCTGGTTCGCCGACAGGACGCTGGAGGACCGGTCATGAAGGATCACTACGACTACGTCATCGTGGGTGGGGGCTCGGCAGGGTCAGCCCTGGGCAACCGACTGAGCAGCGATCCGTCCGCGCGGGTGCTGGTGCTCGAGGCGGGGCGGAGCGACTTCCGCATCGACCCCTTCATCCACATGCCGGCGGCCCTGCCGTACCCGATCGGCAACCGGTTCTACGACTGGAAGTACGAGTCCGATCCCGAGCCCCACATGGGCGGGCGCCGGATCTACCACGCCCGGGGGAAGGTCCTCGGTGGCTCCTCGTCGATCAACGGCATGATCTTCCAGCGCGGCAACCCGATGGACTACGAGCGGTGGGCCGCCGAGCCGGGCATGGCCGAGTGGGACTACGCCCACTGCCTGCCGTACTTCAAGCGCATGGAGACGGTGCTGCTCGAGGACGGCAGCACCGGCGCGGACGCCTGGCGGGGCGGGTCGGGGCCCCTGGTGACGGAGCGCGGTCCCGCCAGCTCGCCGCTGTTCGGCGCGTTCTTCGAGGCCGTGCAGCAGGCCGGCTACCCGTTGACCGACGACGTGAACGGCTACCGGCAGGAAGGGTTCGCCAAGTTCGACCGCAACGTCCACCGTGGACGGCGGCTCTCCGCCGCCCGTGCCTACCTCCATCCCGTGCGGCACCGCAAGAACCTCACGGTCGAGACGCTGGCGATGGTCACCGGTCTGCGCATGGAGGGCAACCGCTGCACCGGGGTCGACTACACGCGGGGCGGGCGCCTCCACCGCTCGGTCTCCGCCGGCGAGGTCGTCCTGTGCGGGGGCGCCTTCAACTCCCCCCAGCTGCTCCAGCTGGCCGGGATCGGCGACCCCGAGGTCCTGCGTGCCGCCGGCGTGCAGACGCGTGTGGACCTGCCCGGCGTGGGCAGCAACCTGCAGGACCACCTCGAGGTCTACGTCCAGTACGCCTCGACCCAGCCGGTCTCCATCGCCCCGTGGCTCGCCCACCACCACAAGCCGCGGGTCGGCGCCGAGTGGCTCTTCGGTCGGAGCGGGGTGGGTGCGTCCAACCACTTCGAGGCCGGCGGCTTCATCCGCTCCAACGACGACGTCGAGTGGCCCAACCTGATGTTCCACTTCCTGCCGATCGCCATCCGGTACGACGGGTCCAAGCCCGCCGAGACCGAGCACGGCATCCACGGCTACCAGGTGCACATCGGCCCCATGTACGCCGACACCCGGGGTCACGTGCACATCCGGTCGACCGACCCCTACGAGCACCCCTCCATCCAGTTCAACTACCTCTCCACCGAGAACGACAGACGGGAGTGGGTCGAGATGGTCCGGGCCGCGCGCGGCATCCTCGAGCAGCCCGCCTTCGCCTCCTTCAGCGGCGGGGAGATCTCCCCGGGACCGTCGGTGGAGACCGAGGAGGAGATCCTCGAGTGGGTGCGCCGGGACGGGGAGACCGCGCTGCACCCCTCCTGCACGGCCAAGCTGGGCACCGACGACACGGCGGTGGTCGACCCCACCTCGATGCGGGTGCACGGCACCGAGGGCCTGCGGGTCGTCGACGCCTCGGTCTTCCCCTTCGTCACCAACGGCAACATCTACGCTCCGGTGATGATGGTGGCCGAGAAGGCCGCCGACCTGATCGCCGGCAACACGCCCCTCCCCAGCCTGGACGTGCCCTGGTACCGCCACGGCACGGGCAACCCGCCGTACCCACCCGGCGACCCGCGCAACGACGCGTGGAACACCGTCCACGACCTCCCCAGCGCCGCCGGTGTCCGTGCCGCGCAGCGGACAGGAGAACGGCCATGAGCCTCGACACGACCGCCATCACCGCGCCCGACGCCCCCGACACCCCGGCCCCGCCGCGCTCCGGGCCCTCCGTGAAGTGGCCGGTGTTCGGTGCCTCCCTCATCGGTGTCGTGGCCGTGGCCATGTGGGCCATCTGGACCCCGGACGCGGCCTACGAGACCATCTACGACTGGACGGTGTGGGTCGGCGGGGCGTTCGGGTGGTTCTACATCGCGCTCGGCACCGCGGTCCTCGTCTTCGTCCTCTTCCTGGGCATCTCCCGCTACGGCACGATGCGGCTCGGTCCCGAGCACTCCCGCCCGGAGTTCTCGACGTTCGCGTGGGCCTCGATGCTCTTCGCGGCCGGCATCGGCACCGACGTCATGTTCTTCTCCGTGGTCGAGCCGGTCACGCAGTACGTCGCCCCGCCCGTCGGGGAGGGCGAGACGGTCCAGGCGGCCCGTGAGGCCACGGTGTGGACGCTCTTCCACTACGGCATCACCGGCTGGGCGATGTACGCCCTGATGGGCATCGCCCTGGGGTTCTTCGCCTACCGGCTCAACCTCCCGCTCGCCGTCCGGTCCGCGCTCTACCCCATCTTCGGGCGGCGGATCGACGGTGTCCTCGGCCACGCCGTGGACACGGCGGCGGTCCTCGGCACCGTGTTCGGCGTGGCCACCAGCCTCGGGATCGGCGTGGTCTTCCTCAACATCGGGCTCAACGAGCTCTTCGGCGTCCCCGTCGGCCTCGGGGCGCAGATCGCCCTGGCGACGATCGCCGTGGTCATCGCGGCCATCTCGGCGACCACCGGGGTCGACAAGGGCATCCGGTTCCTGTCCCAGCTCAACGTGCTGCTCGCCCTGTCGCTGGCCGGCTGGGTGCTGGTGACGGGCCGGACCGAGATGCTGGTCGAGGGAGTGGTGATGAACGTCGGCGACTTCGTCGCCTCGTTCCCCGGCCTGACGTTGAACACGATGGCCTTCGACCAGGCCAACGAGTGGATGAACCTGTGGACCCTGTTCTTCTGGGCGTGGTGGGTGGCCTGGGCCTCCTTCGTCGGTCTCTTCCTCGCCCGCATCTCCCGCGGTCGCACGATCCGGCAGTTCGTGGCCGGCACCATGGTGATCCCGTTCGCCTACGTCGTGATGTGGGTCTCGATCTTCGGCAACGCCGCCCTCGACCGGGTCCGCGGCGGGGACACGGCATTCGCCGAGGCGGCCCAGAACTACGACGGCCGCGGCTTCTTCATGCTGGTCGAGGACTACCCCCTCGCGGGCGTGGTGATCGCGGTCGGGACCTTCGTCGGCCTGCTGTTCTACGTCACCTCGGCCGACTCGGGCGCGCTGGTCATGGGCAACCTGTGCTCGAACCTGCGCAACGTGCAGGAGGACTGCTCGCGCCTGGCTGCGGATCGTGTGGGCCGCGGTCACGGGCCTGCTGACGATCGCGGTGCTGGCCGTGGGCGGCATCTACGCGCTGCAGTACGCCACCGTGATCATGGGTCTGCCCTTCGCAGTCGTGATGGTCCTGGTCATGTGGGGTCTCTACAAGGCGCTGCACCGCGAGTACCAGCGCGTCGAGACCGGCGCCGTCCACCACCGGCCGGCACCGCCCGCCGCCGGCGACCGGGAGGCCTGGACCGCCCGGATCGCCCGGGCGACCAACTTCGTCGACGTCGACGCCGCCGAGCGCCACCTCGACACGGTCGTGGCTCCCGCGCTCGGCGAGGTCGCCGCGGAGCTCTCCGCCCGCGGGGTGGACGCGAGCGCCGTCGGCGGTGTCGCGCCACCGTCGGAGGACGACACCCGCGGCGGCAGGTTCGTCGAGCTGCGGGCCGACGACCCCCACCACCCCGACCACCCGTTCCGCTACCGGGTCCAGGTGACGCTGTCCCCGGTCCCGGCCTACGGCGGCCGGATGGTGGGCGGGCGTGACGAGTACGCACGGCTGGCCGTGCACCTCGACACCGGGGCGCAGGACTACGACGTCATGGGCTACCGCGCGTCGCAGGTCATCCACGACTGCCTCGACCAGTACGAGCAGCACCTGGAGTTCCTGCGGATGGGGTGAGGCCTCCTGGGCGGCCCCGGAGCCGGTCGTCGCGGTCCCGTGCAGAATGACCCGCGTGCCTGACGACACCCGGACCGTGGCCGCCATCGACTGCGGCACCAACTCGATCAAGCTGCTGATCGGTACGCCGCCCGAGGTGGTGTGGCGGGAGTCGCGCGTCGTGCGCCTCGGTCAGGGCATCGACACCACGGGCGTGCTGTCCGACGAGGCGCTGACCCGGACCTTCGCGGCGATCGACGAGCTCGCCGGGGTGCTGCGCGAGCACGGGGTGCCTCCGGAGCGCACCCGCTTCTGCGCCACGTCGGCCACCCGCGACGCCCGCAACGCCGCCGTCTTCGTCGAGGGGGTGCGCGCCCGTCTGGGCGTGAGCCCGCAGGTGCTGTCCGGGGCGGAGGAGGCCGCCCTGGTGTACGCCGGCGCGGTCGGCCCGCTGGCCCCGATGCCCGCCGAGCCGGTCCTGGTGGTGGACATCGGGGGAGGCTCCACCGAGCTGGTGCTGGGCGAGGACGGGCCGCGGCGGTCGACCTCGATGGACATCGGGTCGGTGCGCCTGCACGAGCGCCACCTGCACGGCGACCCGCCGACCGCCGAGCAGGTGGAGGCGTGCGTCGCCGACATCGACCGTCACCTCGACGGCTCCGACGTCGGGGTCGGCAGCGCTAGCACGGTCATCGGGACGTCCGGGACCATCAAGACGATCGCCTGCGGCGTCCTGGACCTCGCGGCGTACGACCGGGACGCCTTCGACGGCGCCGAGCTGTCCGTCGCGGACACCCTGGACTTCTGCGAGCGGCTGGTGGCGATGCGCGTCGAGGAGCGCCGGGCGCTGCCCTACATGCACCCGGGCCGTGCCGACGTCGTCGGGGCCGGGGCCCTCATCTGGGCCGGCATCCTGGCCCGGGCGGCGGTGTCGACCTACCGGGTCTCCGAGGCCGACATCCTGCACGGCATCGCGTCCTCCATCGGTACGTCGACCGAGGCCTGAGGCGGCGTCGTGGCCGTCGACCTCCCGCACCCGCTCACCGGCCGACCGTTCGCCTCCCCGGTCCCGCCCGGCGCCGGGTGGCCCGGCGACCCGGCGGCGGCCGACACCCGCGTGGCGCGGTCCGCGGGCGGCGTACGACGTCTCGCGGCGACCGACGACCTCGACGCGCTGGACGCCCGGGTCAGCGTCTGCTCGGCCTGCCCGCGGCTGGTGCGCTGGCGCGAGGACGTGGCGCACGAGAAGCGGGCGTCCTTCGCCGACCAGCCCTACTGGGGGCGGCCGATCCCCGGCTGGGGTGACCCGGAGGCCGGCATCCTCGTCGTCGGGCTGGCGCCGGCGGCCAACGGCGGCAACCGCACGGGACGGGTCTTCACCGGGGACTCCAGCGGTGACTGGCTCTTCGCCAGCCTGCACCGGGTCGGCCTGGCGACGCTGCCGACGAGCACCCACGCCGGCGACGGGCAGCAGCTGGTCGACACCCGGATGGTGGCCACGGTGCGGTGCGCCCCGCCGGACAACAAGCCGACACCGGAGGAGCGCGACACGTGCGCCCCGTGGCTGCACACCGAGCTGCGGCTGCTGGCGCCGCACGTCCGGGTCGTGGTCGCGCTGGGGGCGTACGGGTGGGCGGGCTCGCTCGCCGGGCTGGCCGGGCTCGGCCTCGAGGTGCCCCGGCCGCGGCCCCGGTTCGGCCACGCCGCCGAGGTGCGCATCGGCGACGTCACGCTGCTCGGGTGCTACCACCCCTCGCAGCACAACACGTTCACCGGGCGACTCACCCCGGACATGCTGGACGCCGTGCTCCGGCGGGCGCGGACGCTGGCGGACCGAATCGGCGGCGCCGACGGACCCTGACAGGATGGGGCCGTGACCCTCCACGCCATCACCGTCCTCGGCCACGACCGACCGGGGATCATCGCCGGCACCACCGACCGGATCGCCGGCCTGGGACTCAACCTCGAGGACTCGTCGATGACGCTGCTGCGGGGTCACTTCGCCATGACCCTGGTGTGTGCGGGCGACGCGCGGGCGGCCGACATCGAGCAGGCGCTGGCCCCGCTCGCCGCGGACGGCACCCTCACGGTCACGGTCCGTGAGGTCCCCGAGGAGGAGCCGCACCCGGCGGTCGGCAGCCAGTGGGTGCTCACGGTCCACGGCGGCGACCGGCCCGGCATCGTGTCGGCGGTCATCGGCGAGATCGCCGGGGTGGGCGGCAACGTCACCGACCTGACCACCCGCCTGGCCGGCGAGCTCTACCTGCTCATCGCCGAGGTCGACCTGCCGGCGTCGGTCGACACGGACTCCCTCGCGGTGGCGCTGCGGTCGGTGGCCGACCAGCTGGGCGTCGGGGTGACCCTGCGTCCCGCGGAGTCCGACGAGCTGTGAGCGTCCACCCCCGCGTGGCGGCCTGGACCGAGGCCGACCTCGACGTCGTCGGCCGCGTCCGCGACGTCGTACGCGCGCCCGCCCGGGTGCTGTCGACCGACGGGGGCCGGGTCGACCCCACCGCCCCGGAGACCGTGCAGCTGGCCGCCGACCTGGTGGCGACGATGCGGGTCTCGCCCGGCTGCGTCGGCCTGGCCGCCCCGCAGGTGGGGGAGGGCGTCAAGGTGTTCTGCGTCGACGTCTCCGAGCACCCCAAGACCCGCGACCACCACGGGACCTTCGTGCTGTGCAACGCCGAGGTGGTCGAGTCGAGCCGCAACGAGAAGGCCCGCGAGGGCTGCATGAGCGTGCCCGACCTGACCGGCGACGTGAAGCGCCCGACCCGGGTCGTGGTCCGCGGCCAGCTCCCCGGCACCGGGGAGGAGGTCACCCTGGAGGCCAACGCCTTCGAGGCCCGCGCCCTGCAGCACGAGATCGACCACTGCGACGGCCTGCTCTTCCTCGACCGCGCGGCGGGGGCCCATGCGATCTACGCCCGCAAGACCTACCTGTGAGTCGCTGACGTCATACGGTGGGAGCCCCCGGGGGCTCCGTCCGCATGACGTCCCGGCCCGTCACCGCCCCGGTATCCCAATCGGCAGAGGAAGCGGTCTTAAAAACCGCGCAGTCTGGGTTCGAGTCCCAGTCGGGGCACCACGCCGTACGTCGCGCCGAGCCGGGCCGGGCTCGGGCGCCGACCGGGCAGTTCCGTGCGCGTGGGCAGTGCCGACCGGGCAGTTCCGTGCGCGTGGGCAGTGCCGACCGGGCAGCTCCGTGCGCGTGGGCAGTGCCGACCGGGCACTTCTTGGCGCTTGGCCGCGGACGCGTGGTGGGAGTGGCCGACGGTGAGCTGGAACGTCCTGGTCTGGGGACCCGCCGGTCAGCCGCACCGCGGCCGGGCGGCCACCGCACGAGCCACGCGGCCGGAGTGTCACCACCGAGACTACCGGCGGCATCACCGATGTCCCGACACGGAACTGTCACCGATGTCTTGAGACATGGCAGCGATATCACTCACAATGAGGATGTAAATCGAACAAGTGTTCGAGTAAACTCAAGTGCAGGCGGCGCGATGGCCCGCCGGACGCGCGAGGCTGGCATCCACGGGGGGTGGAGATGACGACCGGACACCTGGTCCGGAGTGTGGCGAGGCGATCTGTGCCGCGCTGGACAAGGTCGGCCAGGTCGAGCTCCTCTACCTCGCGCCGGCCGAGAAGGCCGAGGCGCTGGTCGAGCTGGCCCGGCTGGAGTCCCGCGTGACATCCGTCCGGCTGCGGCTGATGGCGGTCGCCGACGAGGTGGCCGAGGAGTCGGGTGACCGGGACATCGCGGCGTGGTTCGGCCGGACCGTCCGTGCCGACCGGGGTCCGGCGCGTCGCGACATGACGCTGGCGCGGTCTCTCGAGCAGCGATGGACGCTCCTCGGAGAGGGGCACGCGTCGGGGGACGTGTCGACGGCGCAGGCCGACGTGATCGCCCGGGCGTTGGACGACCTGCCCGACGACACCCCGGCCGACACCCTCGCGATGAGGCGGAGCGGGTGCTGGTCGAGCACGCCGCGACGTTCACCCCGCACGAGCTGCGGGTCCTCGGCGGCCGGATCCTCGACGTCGTCGCCCCGGAGGTCGGGGAGGACCAGGAGCGCAAGCGACTCGAGGACGAGGAACGCCGCGCCCGCAAGACCACGTCCCTGACGACGCGCTCGCACGGGGACGGGACCACCACCGATCCGGATCCGGGTCCCCGACGCCACCGCCGGGCGGCTGCTGACCTACCTGCACGCGTGGACCAACCCCCGCAAGCACGCTGACGGAGCCACGGGCGACGACCCCGGCGACCATGCCGGCAACACCAGCGGCGGCGACGCGAGCGCCGTGCCCTACAGCACCCGGCTCGGCCACGCGTTCTGCGACCTCCTCGAGCACTTCGACCCCGCCCGGCTCCCGCGTCACGGCGGCACCGCCACCGCGGTCGTCATCACCATGGACTTCGACACCCTGATCGGCGGCCTGGGCGTCGCGACCACCAGCACCGGCCACCGCATCACCGCCGGCGAGGCCCGCCGACTGGCGTGCACCGCCGGCCTCGTCCCCGCCGTCCTCGGCGGGAAGTCCGAGGTCCTCGACCTGGGCCGCTCCAAGCGGCTCTACGACAGTCCTCAGCGCAAGGCCATGGGCGTCCGGGACCAGCACTGCCGGGCCGAGGGATGTGACATCCCCGCCGCCTGGTGCGAGGCCCATCACCTCATCCCCTGGAGCAGGGGCGGGAAGACCGACCTCGCCGACGGACTCCTGCTCTGCTCCCATCACCACCACCGGGCCCACGACGACCGCTACCTCCACGACCGACTCCCCAACGGCGACCTGAGGTTCCACCGCCGCAGATAGGACACGGACGCGTGGGGGAGTGGCGGACAGGTCGGCCCGGGCAGCGGCTGCGCCGCGCCCGCAACACCTGGTCGTGGTGGTGCGCGGCGGGCCCCTCGACCCGAGCTCGTACGCCGACGTGCTGCTCGGCGGCGCGCGCCGCGACCGGGTCCGCGGGACCGACCGGTGCCGGGCCGAGATCCTGCGTCGATGCGAGCGATCGAGCGGGAACACCGGCGCGTGCTCGCACGTTTGTACACACGTGCACCTGAGTAAGGTGGGTGCAACCAGATGCGGCCTCCAAGGAGAGACCATGAAGAGCAACAACCCGATCTTTGCCCGGTCCGAAGAGTTCAACGGCACCGGCTCCAACGCCTACGGCAACCAGACCTACGCCGGCGGTGGACAGTCCTACCCCGGCTACGGCCAGACGCAGACGCCCGCGTACGGCGCGACCGACCCGTCCCAGTGGGGCACCGGCACGCCGACCACCCCCGAGGTCGACGGCGGGCGGATGACGATCGACACCGTCGTCCAGAAGACCGCGATCACGCTGTTCGTCGTCATCGCCACCGCGGCCCTCACCTGGTGGTGGACCGGTGACGTGACCAACGAGGGCCTCGGCAGCCAGCTCTACCTCGCCCTGATGGTCGGTTCGTTCGGCGCCTTCGGCCTGTCGATGGTGCTGTCGTTCAAGCGGAGGATCAGCCCGGCCCTGGTGATCGCCTTCGCTGCGCTCGAGGGCGTGGCGCTGGGTGCGTTCTCCAAGTTCATCGGCTACCAGGTCGGCAACACCGACATCGTGCTGCAGGCCGTGATCGGCACCTTCGCGGCCTTCGCGGGCACGCTGGCCGCCTACAAGTTCTTCGACATCCAGGTCGGCCAGAGGTTCCGCACCTTCGTCGTCGCGGCCATGTTCGGCATGGTGGCGCTCGGCCTGCTCGAGATGGTGCTCGGTGCCTTCGGCAACCAGATCGGTCTCTTCGGCTTCGGTGGAATGGGCCTGCTGTTCGCCGTCGGCGGCCTGGTGCTCGGTGTGTTCATGCTGATCCTCGACTTCGACTTCGTCGAGAAGGGCGTGGCCGCCGGCCTGCCCGAGCACGAGTCGTGGCGTGCGGCGTTCGCGCTGACCGTCAGCCTGGTGTGGATCTACACCAACCTGCTCCGGATCCTCGCGATCTTGCAGCAGGACTGATCGACCAGCAGTACTGACCCGTCAGCCGCCGTGCGCACCGCGCCGGACGGCTACCGCGTCTCCGCCGGCCTCTCGTCCTCGGACGAGGGGCCGGCGTCATGCTGTCCGGAGTCGGCCTCGGACTCCTCGGGCGTCTCGGTCTCCCCGCCGGGCCGGCGCCGGCGCCGGCGCAGCTCGACCCAGCGCCCGCGCAGCCCGCGCTGCGAGCCGGACACCTCGGTGCCGTCCAGCTCGGTGCCCGGGGTGTTGACGGCCTGCGCCGCCGCGGTCGCGACCGGCATGACGCCCTCGCCGCGGAAGGCCTCGGGCAGCGCCTCGTCGTCGGGACCCAGGCCCAGGGCGGCCAGGGCGGACGGGATGAGGACCGCCGCGAGCTGGCGGTAGCCGTCGGCGCTGGGGTGGAACTGGTCGGGTCCGAAGAGCAGTGCCGGAGCGGCCGCGAACTCGGGACCGAGCACCGAGGCCAGCGACACGGTGCGCCCGCCGGCCTCGACCACGGCGATCGTCTGGGCCGCGGCGAGCCGGCGCGACCACGAGCGGGCCACCTGCTTGAGCGGGGGTGCGATCGGCTTGATCGTGCCGAGGTCCGGGCAGGTGCCCACCAGGGCCGCGACCCCGGCGTCGCGGAGGCGTCGTACGCGCCTCGGAGAGGTGGCGCACCGACTGGGACGGCGTGACGGTGTGCGTGACGTCGTTGGCGCCGATGAGGATCACCGCGATGTCGGGATGGGTCGCCAGGGCGGACTCGACCTGGCTGGCGAGGTCGCTGGACTGGGCGCCGACGACCGCGAGCTCACGCAGGTGGACCCGGCGGTCGGCCTGGACCGCCACGCCGCTGGCCAGGTGCGCGCCGGGGGTGTCCTCGACCCGCTCGACGCCGTACCCGGCGGCGCTGGAGTCGCCCAGCAGGGCGATCTTGATGGCCGGGCCGGGCCGGCCCCGGCCGTACCAGCCGGTCGCGTCCGGCGGCGGCTCGTCGGTCAGGGTGCCGATGGCGCGGCGGGCCAGACGGGCCTCCGCGACCAGCACGCCGTACAGCCCGGCACCCAGCACCGAGAGGCCTCCGCCACCGAAGGCGGCGGCGGAGGCGAGCTTGCGTGCGGCGGCTGCGGTTCCCACGACTTCATGCTACGGGCCGGTACGCGGCTAGATTGGGCGGGTGAAGTACGTCGACTCCCTGCTCGACCTCATCGGTGACACCCCGCTGGTGCGGCTCGACCGTTCCCTGGACCTTCCCATTCCCACCGGTGGCCCCACAGGCGGCCCCGCAGCCGGTGCCGCCGCCGGCGGCTCCCGACCAGGCCCGTTGCTGCTCGCCAAGGTGGAGTACCTCAACCCCGGCGGGTCCGTGAAGGACCGCATCGCGACCCGGATGATCGAGGCCGCCGAAGCGTCGGGCGCGCTGCAGCCGGGCGGCACGATCGTGGAGCCGACCTCCGGCAACACCGGCGTCGGCCTGGCGATGGTGGCCCAGCAGAAGGGCTACCACTGCGTCTTCGTGTGCCCCGACAAGGTCAGCGAGGACAAGCGCAACGTGCTCAAGGCGTACGGCGCCGAGGTGGTCGTCTGCCCGACGGCGGTGGCCCCCGAGCACCCGGACTCCTACTACAACGTGTCCGACCGCCTGGCCTCGCAGCCCGGCGCGTGGAAGCCCGACCAGTACTCCAACCCGCACAACCCGCGCTCGCACTACGAGACCACCGGTCCGGAGATCTGGGAGCAGACCGAGGGGCGGATCACCCACTTCGTGGCCGGTGTCGGCACCGGCGGCACGATCAGCGGCATCGGTCGCTACCTCAAGGAGAAGAACCCCGACATCCAGGTCATCGGCGCCGACCCGGCCGGGTCCGTCTACTCCGGCGGCAGCGGCCGCCCGTACCTCGTCGAGGGCGTGGGCGAGGACTTCTGGCCCGAGACCTACGACCGCTCGATCGCCGACCGCATCATCGAGGTCTCCGACGCCGACTCGTTCGCGTTCACCCGCCGCCTGGCCCGCGAGGAGGCGATGCTGGTGGGCGGCTCGTCCGGCATGGCGGCGTACGCCGCGCGCCAGCTCGTCCACGAGCTCGCCGCCGAGGGACGCGACGACGCGGTGGTCGTGGTGCTGCTGCCCGACTCGGGCCGCGGCTACCTCACCAAGGTCTTCAACGACGCCTGGCTCGGCCAGTACGGCTTCGCCACCGAGGGTGACTCGCAGGCGCGCACGGTCGGGGAGGTGCTGCGCGGCAAGTCCGGGCGGCTGCCCGACCTCGTGCACACGCACCCCTCCGAGACGATCGCCGAGGCGGTCCACATCCTCCAGGAGTACGGCGTCTCGCAGATGCCCGTGGTCCGCGCCGAGCCGCCGATCGTGGCCGCCGAGGTCGCCGGCTCGGTCTCCGAGCGCGCCCTGCTGGACGCGCTCTTCACCGGCACCGCGTCGCTGACCGACCCCGTCGAGGACCACATGTCGCCCCCGCTGCCGTCGATCGGCTCCACCTCGCCGGCCCGCGAGGCCGTCGCGATGCTGGAGAAGGCCGACGCGGCGCTGGTCCACGAGGACGGCAAGCCCGTCGGGGTCATCACCCGGCAGGACCTGCTGGCCCAGCTGGCGAAGGGCTGAGTGCCATGAGGTCCACCACGCCCCGTGGCTCGCGCGCGCTCGCGTCCGCCCTGCTCGTGCTCGCCCCCGTCCTGGCGCTGGGCGCCTGCGGCGAGGACGAGCCCGCCGACCCGGAGGCCCCCGTGACGGTCGAGGTGGGCAAGGAGTTCACCTGGAACGGCTTCACGGTCCCGGCCGGCTGGCAGTACGACACGGTCACCGAGCAGGTGGCCCTCGAGGAGCAGACGCACCCGCTGGTGCGGGCCAAGGTCGTCAACGACGGCGACGAGACGCGCTCGGCGCTCTTCGAGTTCGTCTTCGTGGCCGACGGCGACCCGCTGGCCACGGTCAAGTGCAACTCCACCGAGGCGCTGGACCCCGACCAGGAGGGCAACCTCTTCTGCCCCGGCTTCGGGCAGCCGGTGCCGGAGGGCTACGACTCGGTCGTCGTGCAGCCGGTCACCCGGTCGTAGCCGACGACCCGGTCGTCGAGTCCCCCGTCGGACCGCTGGCGGACACCGTCGCCAGCACCTCGGCGAGCTCCTCGATGCCGTCGATGAGCCGGGTCCCGGGGCGCGCCCACGAGGCGTTGGCGTCGACGGCGTGCACCGGGACGCCCTCGGGCAGCACGCCGGACGCGACGAGCTCGTCCGCCAGGGCCTGCGCGCCGTCGCGGTCGTAGCCGCACGGCGCCACCACCACGACGTCGGGACGAGCGGCATGCACGTCGTCCCACGTCACGCGCACGCTCTTCTCGCCGGCGGCGCCGAGCACCGGCTCGCCGCCCGCGAGGTCGATCATCTCGGGGATCCAGTGGCCGGGCGCGAAGGGCGGGTCGGTCCACTCGAGCAGCACCACGCGCGGACGCGGGCGCGTGCCCACGCGTCGTACGACGTCCGCGAGACGCCGGTGGGTCTCCTGCACGAGGGCGTCGGCCTCGAGCTCGCGACCGGTGGCCCGACCCAGGACGCGGATCGACTCCAGCACCTCGCTGAGCGTGTGCGGGTCGATGGTGAGCACCTCGGCGGTGCAGCCGAGGTGGGCCAGCGCGTCGTCCACGACCGCGACGTCGACGGCGCACACGGCGCACAGGTCCTGGGTGACGACCAGGTCGGCGTCCAGCCCGGCGAGGGCCCCCTCGTCGAGGTGGTAGAGGTCCTCCCCGCGCTGCATCGCGAGGGCCACGAAGTCGTCGATCTCCCGCGGGGTGAGCCCCTCGGGCAGGGCGCTGGTGGACACGATGGTGCGGCTGCGCGCCTCCGTGGGGTGGTCGCACTCGAAGGTGACGCCGACGACGTCGTCCCCGGCCCCCACGGCGAAGAGGATCTCGGTGGTCGAGGGGAGCAGGGAGACGATGCGCACGCGCTCCACCCTAGGGTGACGGCGTGGAGCTGACGACCGGGACCGTGCTCCTCCTGATGCTCGCCGCGCTGGCCGCCGGCTTCGTCGACGCGGTGGTGGGCGGGGGAGGGCTCATCCAGCTCCCGGCGCTGCTGCTCGGCCTCCCCGGCGCCCCCGTCGTGCAGATCGCGGCCACCAACAAGCTGGCGTCCTTCTGCGGGACCTCGATCAGCGCGGCGACGTACTCCCGTCGCGTGCGACCGGACCCGCGGACCTTCCTGCCACTGATGCTGGCGGCCTTCACCGGGTCGCTCGGCGGTGCGTTCGTGGCCTCGATGATGCCGCGCAGCGCCTTCGACCCGATCATCCTCGTGGTGCTCGTCCTCGTCGGCGCGTACGTGTGGTTCAAGCCGTCGGTGGGGACGCTCACCACGCTGCGCTACAGCGGCGGGACCCACCTCTCGGCGGTGGCCCTGACCGGGGTGGTCATCGGCTTCTACGACGGGGCGATCGGCCCGGGCACCGGCTCCTTCTTCGTCTTCGCCCTCGTCGGGATCCTCGGCTACAACTTCCTGGAGGCCTCCGCCAAGGCCAAGCTGGGCAACTGGGCCACCAACCTCGCGGCCCTCGTCGTCTTCGTCCCGCAGGGGGCGGTGATGTGGGAGCTCGGGCTGCTCATGGCCCTCGCCAACATCGTGGGCGGCTACGTCGGGGCCCGGGTGGCCGTCGCGCGGGGTGTGCGGTTCGTCCGGGTGTTCTTCCTGGTCGTGGTGTCCGGCTTCGTGATCCGCATCGGTGGAGGCCTGCTCGGCGTCTGGTGAGCCGATCGCGCGGCCCGCCCCGGTAGCGTGCATCCGTGAGCGTGATGGACCGGATCGACGACTTCCAGCGGGAGCATCCCGTGGTCGGGTTCCCCCTCGCGGTGGTCTACAAGTTCTTCGACGACCAGGGCAACTACCTGGCGGCGATGCTGACCTACTACGCGTTCGTCGCGATCTTCCCGCTCATGCTGCTCGGCACCTCGATCCTCGGGTTCGTGCTCGGGGCCAAGCCGGAGTGGCAGCAGGAGATCCTCGACTCGGCCCTGGCGCAGTTCCCCATCATCGGCGACCAGCTCGGCCGCCCGGAGGGTTTGCGCGGGTCGGCGGCGGGCGTGGCCTTCGGAACCCTCGCGGCGCTGTACGGCGCGCTGGGCCTGGCGCAGTCGCTGCAGAACGCCATGCACGTCGCGTGGTCCGTGCCTCGCAACGCGCGACCGAACCCGTTCTACTCCCGGGTCAAGAGCGTGGTCCTGCTGACGACCGCCGGCGCGGCCCTGCTCAGTGTGTCGATCCTGTCCACGGTGGCGAGCACGACCTCCGCCTTCTTCGAGGAGGGGGCGCGCTGGTTGTTGTCGGTGGGGACGGTGCTCGTCGTGGGCGTCGGGCTGACCGTGCTCTTCCGCTTCGCCGCGACCGGGCAGCACAGCTTCCGCCGGGCGGCGCCGGGCGGCTTCTCGCTCGCCCTGATGTTCCAGCTGCTGCAGCTCGGTGGCGCGCTGTACGTCGCGAAGGTCCTGGTCGGGACCACCGCGATGACCAAGACCTTCGGGCTGGTGCTCGGTCTCGTCGGCTTCCTCTTCATCGGCGCGGTGATGGCCGTGCTGGCCATGGAGATCAACGTGGTGATCGCTCGCCAGCTCTACCCACGCGCGCTGCTGACTCCCTTCACCGACGCGGTGTCCCTGACGGAGGCCGACCGGCGCGCCTACGCGTCGTACGCCCGGATGCAGCGGCACAAGGGCTTCGAGCGGGTGTCGGTGTCGTGGGAGGAGGGCGACCGCGAGCCGGACCGCGAGCCGGACCGCGCCGGCGACCCTGCGCCCGGTCCCGCCCCCGATGCCGCTCCCGACCCGGCGCCGTGACCTCGTACCTCACCCTCGCGCGCGACGCGTCGGCGGAGATCGAGGTGCGGCGCTCACGGTTCCTGTGCACGCTGCGCCGGGTGGACGACGAGGACGCCGCGCGGGTGGTCGTGGCCGAGCAGCGTGCCCGGCACCCCGAGGCGGGGCACCACTGCTCGGCGTTCGTGCTGGGGCCCCGCGCGGGCCTGCAACGCTCGAGCGACGACGGTGAGCCGGCCGGCACCGCGGGAGCACCCATGCTCGAGGTGCTGCGCGGGGCCGGGGTGTCGGACGTGGCGGCGGTGGTGACCCGGTGGTTCGGCGGCACCCTGCTCGGGGCCGGCGGGCTGGTGCGTGCGTACGGCGACGCGGTGCGCGCCGCGCTGATCGAGGCGGGCACCCGGCGGCGGGTGCTCCTCACCGAGCTCGCCCTCGTCGTCGGGCACGCGGACGCGGGGCGGATCGAGAGCGAGCTGCGCGCGCGGGGGGTGAGCGTGCTCGACGTCGAGTACGCCGCGACCGTGCGGCTGCTGCTCGGGTCGACGGATCCTGCGGAGGTGGCGGCCCAGGTGGCCGCGCTCACCGGCGGCGAGGCAGAGGTGGAACGCGTCGGGGAGCGCTGGGTCTGAGGTCGGCCGTGGGGCGGGGAATGTGGTGGCTCTTGCTACGTTGTAACTGTGTAATCACGTAATGACAACAAGGAGAGCATCATGAACAACTCAGACGACAGCGGACGGGGTCGCGGACGCCGCGGCGAGGGCCGCGGACGCCGGGGCGGGTGGCAGGTCGCCGACCTGCCCGACGCCGGGGACGCCCGGGACTGGTTCGCCGGGCGGCTGCCCGACGCCTGGTTCGACGGCATCGAGGTGAGCGTGGACCGCGAGGAGATCGTGGTCCTCGGCACCCTGGCCGGAGAGGCCGGGGACGACGTCTCGACCGCCGGGGCCGAGGGCCGGATCGGTCGCTTCCGGTCCGAGACCCGCGAGCAGCGGATCGAGATCGCCCTCGAGGCCGAGGCGCGCTACCGGCGCAAGGTGTCGTGGGGCGCGCGCCTCGGTGGCACCACCGCGCTCTTCACGCACGTCGCGGCGCCGGTGATGACCCGGCTGCGCCAGCCCGAGCGGCAGGTGCTCGACACCCTCGTCGACGCCGGCGTCGCCCGGTCCCGCTCGGACGCGCTCGCCTGGTCGGTCCGCCTGGTCGGCGAGCACGCCGACGACTGGCTCGGCCAGCTCCGCGACGCGATGTCGGAGGTCGACAAGCTGCGGGGCGAGGGTCCGGCGCTGTGAGCCGGTGACCTGACGCACGGCGGTGTCTAGGGTCGGGGCGTGTTCTGGTTGAGTGCCTCCATCGACGTCCCCGAGGAGCCCTTCGAGGAGACGGTGGCCTTCTGGTCGGCCGTCACCGGATGGTCGCCGTCCGCGCGCCGGGGTGCGGACGGCGAGCTCTTGACGCTGGTGCCCGGCGACGACGCCGACGACCACCTACGGATGCAGCGCCTCGGCTCGGGCGGGGCCCACCTCCACCTCGACGTGCACGTCCCCGACCCCCGGGTCGCGGCCGACCGGGCGGTCGCGCTGGGTGCCACCGAGGTCCTGGACGCGGGGTACGTCGTCCTCGAGTCACCCGGAGGACTGACCTTCTGCCTGGTCTCGCACCCCTCGTCGCGGCCGGCGTCCCCGACGCGGTGGCCGGACCTCTCCACCAGCCTCCTCGACCAGGTCTGCCTCGACGTGCCGCGATCGACGTACGACGTCGAGACGGGCTTCTGGCAGGAGCTGCTCGGCTGGGAGCGGTCCGGGTCGACCCACCGTGAGTTCGAGCGCCTCGTCCGGCCCGAGGGGCAGGCGCTGCGGATCCTGCTCCAGCGCCTCGACGACGAGGCCGGTCCGACGCGCGCCCACCTCGACCTCGCGTGCAGCGCGCGGGACCGCGAGGTGGTCCGGCACGTCGCACTCGGCGCCCGGCTCGTCGACGACCACGAGGGGTGGACCGTGCTCCGCGATCCTGCCGGACTCGCCTACTGCCTCACCGACCGGTCGCCGCAGTGAGCGAGCGGCCCGCCGCAGCCCCTCCCGGCGCGGGGCTGCCCTGGAGCTGGGGCGACCTCACCGGCACGGACGACCACTTCGCGGCCCGGGGGCCCGGGTTGCGCGCCGCACGTGGCGTCCGGGTGGCGGCACCGACGGACGTGGTGTGGCGCTGGGTGCGGCAGCTCCAGGTGGCGCCGTACAGCTATGACCTCCTCGACAACCTCGGTCGCCGCAGCCCGCGCCGCCTGACGCCCGGGCTGGGGGAGTTCGAGCCCGGTGGGCGGTTCATCATCTTCACGGTGCGAGCGGTGGATCCTGGACGATCGGTGGAGCTCGAGATCACCCGGACCGGCGCGGTGCGGATGTTCGGGCGGGTGCTGATGGGCTACCAGGTGGCGCCGTTCGACGGTGGTACGGCGCTGCGCTGCGACCTCTTCGTGCCGGGGTCCTCCCCGGGCCTCACGAGCAGGGCACTGATGTGGGGCGACCTGGTGATGATGCGCAAGCAGCTGCTCACCTGGAAGGCGTTGGCGGAGCGGCAGTCGGTGGGACGCGACCAGGTCGACTAGTTTTCTGCCGCATGACCACCGACGCCCTTCGTGGCCTGGCCGACCTCGCCCGCGACCGCACCACCCGGGAGGGCCTCGAGGCGCAGCTCGTGGTCGCCCGGCAGCGGCTCGCCGACGCGCAGCAGCGCGCGGGGGCGGCGGTCGACGCGCTGGCCGGGGAGCTCGCCGACGTCGACCGGCTGGAGTCGATGTCGATGACCCGGATCCTGGCCGGCCTCCGGGGCAGCCGCGACACCGACCTGGACCGGGAGAGGGCCGAGGCGCAGGCCGCGCAGTACGCCGCCGCGGAGGCCGAGGCCCGTCGGGCCGCCGCCGACCGCGAGGTCACCGACCTCGTGGTCCGCATCAACGCCTTCGGCGACCTCGACTCCCGGCGCGAGGCGCTGCTCCGCGCCCGCGAGGCCGAGGTGGCCGCCGACCCCGGCTCCGCCCCGGTCGCCGGCCGGGTGAGCGAGCTGGCCACGACCCTCGGCACCCGCGAGGCCGAGCTGCAGCAGCTCGACGAGGCGGGCGCCGCTGCCGACCACGCCCTCGCCGCGCTGCGCCAGGCGGCCGAGCACCTCGGCAGCGCCGGCTCCTGGTCGACGTACGACACCTTCTTCGGCGGCGGGATGGTCACCGACATGATGAAGTACGACCGCCTCGACAAGGCCGGTCAGGTGATCCGGCAGGCCGACGCCGCGCTCGCCCACCTGGCCACCGAGCTCGCCGACGTCGGACTGCACGCCGTCGGCCGGATCCAGGTCGACCAGATGACCCAGTTCTTCGACGTGTGGTTCGACAACGTCTTCAGCGACTGGGCGGTGCGGGACCGGATCCGGCAGGCCTCGGACAAGGTGAGTGTCGCCACCGCGGGGGTGGGGGAGACCCTCGAGGTGCTCGTCCGGCGGCGGGACGTGGTGCTGGAGGACCTGCACCGGCTCCGGGCCGAGCGCGAGCAGCTGCTGAGCGCCTGACGGCCACGGCGCCCACTCCTGCGGCCGACCGCTACGACACGGCCTCGACGTAGACCCAGCGTTGGCCCCGTCGCTCGAAGCGGCTGCGCTCGTGCAGCACCCCCGGACCCGCGGGCGACTCGTGGTGCGCGCGGAACTCCACCTCGTCCCCGGTCGCGTCGAGCACCTCCAGCCGGGTCCAGGTCAGCCGGGGATCGGACGTCAGGTCGTCGGGGCGGGTGCGCGGGTGCCAGGTGCGGAACACGTGGTCGATCTCGCCCAGGGCGTAGGCCGAGAACCGCGAACGCATCAGCTCCTCGGGCGTCGAGGCGAGCCTCGTGCCACGGTGCAGCGGACCGCAGCACGCGTCGTACGCCGCCCCGGAGCCGCACGGACAGGGGCGCGTCAGGTTCATCCGACCGACCCTACGACCGTCCCGGCAAACCCGGGTGCCGGACCCGGGCCACCCCGCTAGCGTGCGGGCCATGTCGAGCTACCCGCACAACCCGCCGTTCGCCGCCGACGAGGCCTCCATGCTCCGGGGCTGGATCGACTACTACCGCGACACCATCCGGGCGCAGACCGCCGGTCTCGACGCCGGTCAGCTCGCCGCCACCATCCCCGGCCACCCGGCGGTGATGACGCTCGGCGGGATGCTCAAGCACCTCACCTTCGTCGAGCAGTGGTGGTTCACCATCGCGCTCCACGACCGACCGCCGGCGGGGTTCTGGGCCGACGTCGACTGGGAGGCCGACGCGGACTGGGACTGGAGCTCGGCGACCCGCGACACCCCGGAGGAGCTCCGGGCGATGTACGACGACGAGGTCGCGCGCTCCGACGCCGCCCTGGACGAGGCGCTGGCGACCGGCGACCTCGACCAGCCGGGCCGACGCGCGCGCAGTGACGGCTCGGTCGCCACGCTGCGCTGGATCCTCGTCCACCTGGTCGAGGAGTACGCCCGCCACGCCGGGCACGCCGACCTGATCCGCGAGTCCGTGGACGGCGCGGTCGACCTCTGATCGGGCCGAGTCCCGCGTCAGGTCACGCCGGGGCCGGTCGGCTCAGCTCAGCTCCTGGTGCAGGCACAGGACGTTGCCGTCCGGGTCCTTGAACCACGCCGCCTTCTCGGTGCCGAATTCGCAGACGTGGTCGATCGTCTTCAGCTCGGGCAGGTCGTAGTCCTCGAAGACGACGCCGCGGTCCTCGAGGGTGCGGATCTCGCCCGAGATCTCGTCCACCTCGAAGCTCATCGCCGTGCTCTCGGACGGGTGGCTGTCGGGGCGGGGCAGGAGGACCAGCTGTGCGTCGCTCCCCACGGCGAACATCGCGCTGCCCTCGTCGTTGGTTCCGGTGAGCTCGAGCCCCAGGGACTCCTGGTAGAACCGGGTGGCGCGGTCGACGTCGGTGACCGGGAGCATCAACGCCACCCCGCTGTGTGCGAGCGACATGCTGCGCCTCCTTCCTCGCCTCCATCGTGCGCCTCCCGACCGGCCGATGCCATCACCAATCCGGACCAACCACGACGCTCCTGCGGCTCGACAGGCGACGCTCCGAGCCCGTATCTGCTGGAATGGGCCCGTGACCCAGAAGATCCGCGTGTACCTGCTCGACGACCACGACGTCGTGCGCGAGGGCCTGAAGTTCCTCCTCGAGCGTCAGGAGGACATCGAGGTCATCGGCGACTCGGCCTCCGCGGTCGAGGCCACGGCCCGCATCCCGGCCCTGCGGCCGGACGTCGCCGTCCTCGACGGCCGTCTCCCCGACGGCTCCGGGATCGAGGTGTGCCGCGCCGTCCGGGCCGTCGACCCGACGATCCGGGCGCTCATCCTGACGTCCTACGACGACGACGAGGCGCTCTTCGCCGCGATCATGGCCGGTGCGTCGGGCTACGTCCTCAAGGAGATCCGCAGCAGCGACCTGGTCGCCGCGGTGCGCCAGGTGGCGGCGGGCAACTCGCTCATCGACCCGGCACTGACGGCCCGCGTCCTGGAGCGCGTGCGCCACGGACCCGCGACCGCCCCCGAGCTCGCCGAGCTCACCGAGCAGGAGCTCAAGCTGCTCGGCCTGATCGCCGAGGGGCTGACCAACCGCCAGATCGGCGAGCGGATGTTCCTGGCGGAGAAGACGGTCAAGAACTACGTCTCGAGCATCCTGGCCAAGCTCGGCCTCGAGCGGCGCACGCAGGCGGCCGTGCTGGCCTCCAAGCTGCTGGGTCCCGAGGGCTGAGTCACCGGGCCGAGACACCGGGCCCGAGTCCCCCAGGTGGGGGACCTTCGGGCCGCGTCGGGAGGACCTCGTCCCCTGACCCGCGACCCCCTCCGGAACGAGAGTGGAGGTGCACCGAGCACCGTCAACCACTCAGTTTCTGGAGGGATCGTCATGGCCGTCATCCATCGCCACCACCACATCAACAGTGAGGGCGTCACCACGTCGGAGACCACGGAGACGGGTGTTGGTCTGGACCGTTCGATCGCCGCGCTCCGCCTCGCGTTCGGCTTCACGTTCTTGTGGGCGTTCCTCGACAAGACCTTCGCGCTGGGCTGGGGCACCGGTTACAACGACGAGGGTGTCCTCGACCGCTTCGGGGACGCCGCCTGGATCAACGGCGGCAGCCCGACCGAGGGGTTCCTCGCCTTCGCCGTCCCGGAGGGCAACCGGTTCAAGGGCACCTTCAACGACATGGCCGGTCAGGCGTGGGTCGACTGGCTGTTCATGATCGGCCTCCTCGGCGTCGGGGTGACCCTGCTCCTCGGGGTCGGGATGCGCATCGGCACCGCGGCCGGCGCGTTGATGTACGCGTTCATGTACGCCGCGTCCTTCCGGCTCGAGAACAACCCGTTCGTCGACGACCACCTCATCGGCATCATCGCCATGGCGGTCCTGTTCTTCGCCGGTGCGGGCGCCACCTGGGGCCTGGGCCGCTACTGGCGCCGGACCCGGATGGTCGAGAAGTACCCCGTCCTCCAGTGACACCTGTCATCGGGTGACACCTCATCGGCGCCCGCAGTGACACCGCACCCCCGACCCGACCCGCCCGGCCACCGGGCGGGTCGGGTCGTGTCCGGGAGCCGTCAGTCCAGCGGGACGCGCCACACGAGCGTCGTGCCCCGGGGGCAGCCGGGCCGCAGCTCCAGGGTGCCGCCGAGGTCGGTGGCCCGGCGACGCGCGTTGCGCAGGCCGGCCCCCGTGTGGTCGTCGGGCAGGCCGACACCGTCGTCGACCACGGTCAGGACCAGCTCGTGCGCGGTCACCTCCACCTCGACGTGAACCCGCTCGGCGAAGGAGTGCCGGACGACGTTGGAGACCGCCTCCCGCAGCACCGTCAGGAGCTGGGCGGCGACCGGCGCCGGGACGCCCGTGTCCAGCGGACCCGACGTGCGCACGACGGGTTGGTGGCCGAGCGCACCGGCGTACTCGCTCACCAGGCGGAGGACCTCGGCCCGCAGCGAGGGCTGCCGCACCCCCTGCAGCTCGAAGATCGTGCCGCGGATCGCCTTGATGGTGTCGTCGAGGCCGGTGACCGCCTCGTCCAGGCGCCGAGCGATCTCGGGGGAGGACGCCATGGCGGCCAGGCCCTGCAGCTGGAGACCGGAGGCGAAGAGCCGCTGGATGACCACGTCGTGGAGGTCGCGGGCGATCCGCTCGCGTTCGGAGATGAGGGCCAGCTGCTGCCGGTCGGCGACCGCCTGCCCGCGGTCCAGGGCCAGCGCGGCCTGGTCGGCGAAGGTGGCCAGCATCTCCCGCTCGCTGGCATCGTGCAGCGGCGACGTGTGGTCGAAGATCGCGGCGAGTGCCGTCACCGACGCCAGGTGGGCCCGGACGGGCACGACCACCGCCGGGACCCCGTCGACGTGCATGAGCATCGGGGGCGCGGTCGCGTCGAGCGCCGGTCCGCACCGCACCCGGTCGGAGAGGGCCCGCACGAGGTCGTGGTCCTCGTCGTCGGCCGCCACGGTGTCGTCGTCGGCGGAGTCGGGGGCGAGCAGCGCGGTCGCCCGGGCGCCGGAGACGACGCGGGCGGCGTGCACGATCGCGGCGAGCGCCTCCTCCTGGGGGACCGGCGGCTGCAGCTCGGCACCGATCGCGGCGGTCGCCTCGAGCCAGCGACGCCGTCGCTCGCTGGTGCCGTAGGCCCGGGCGTTGTCGATGACGAGCCCGGCGGTGCGGGCCAGGGCCTCGACCAGCCGCTCGTCCTCCTCGGTGAACTGCTGCCCGCCACGCTTCTCGGTCAGGTAGAGGTTGCCGAAGACCGTGCCGCGGATGCGCACCGGCATCCCGAGGAAGGTGGTCATCGGCGGATGGTTCGGCGGGAAGCCCACCGACCGGGGGTGGGCCGTCAGGTCCGCCAGGCGCAGGCCCTCCGGCTGCTCGATGATCACGCCGAGGATCCCGTCGCCGTGCGGGAGGTCGCCGATGAGGGCCCGGGTCTCGTCGTCCAGGCCGGTGGTGAGGAACTCCACGAGCCGTCCGTCGGAGCCGAGCACGCCCAGCGCGCCGTACTCGCGCACCGGTCAGCCTGGTGGCCGCGGCGACGATGCGGGTCAGGACGCTGTTGAGGTCGAGGTCGCTGGCGATCGCGCTGACGGCGTCGAGCAGGGCCTCGGCCGGGTCGGTCAGGGACGGGTGCCCGTGGGGTCCGCTCGTGCTCACTCGCACAGTCTCGCGCGAGTCCCGGCCCCCGTCCTGCAGATCACAGGACACGACCGACCGGGAGCGTCCCCTCCAGGTCCCAGCCCACGCCCAGGCGCCGTCCGGTCACCTCCGTCAGCGGGATGCGCAGGTAGAGGGAGCGACGGCCGGCCGCCCAGGCCCGGGGGAGGATGCGTACGAGGGTGTTGAGCTCGGTGGGGTCCTCGACCTGCTCGGCGCGACCGCGCACGACGACGCTCCACCCGCGTTGGCGGGCGTGCTCGATGTGGTCGACCTCGAAGGCGAGCATGCTGTCGCGCCCGTAGGTGCCCAGCAGGCTGTACGGCGTGGTGCAGACGACGACGGAGCTCTCGCTGACCGAGTAGTTCATCGGCATGATGTGCGGTCCGGTCGGCGCCGCGATGGCGACGCGTCCGACCACACCCCTGCGGAGCAGGGCCTCGCACTCGCTCCGGCTCAGATCCCTCACCTCGGCCATGGCACACCTCCGGTCTCGTCCCAGCCGTCCGATCGCTGCCGTCCGATCGCCGCCATCCGATCGCCACCACGCATCGCTGCCACCCATGCTCGTCGCGCACCGGCACCGCGAGCAGGGCCGTTGGTCCCGAGAGGAGTACCCATTCCTCCCCCGAACATCCCCACCCCGCCCCCGGCCCCACCCCGGAGGGTTGGTGCGGGTCGCCGGAGGCCGGACCCGGGCCTTGTGCGCCGGACTAGCGTTGACGAGGTGACCGAGACTGCCTCCACCGCACTGCCCCGCACCGTCGGCGAGCTCCGCGCCTCCGGGCACGAGTTCAAGACGCTGCGCCACGAGCTCCGTGACAACCTGCTCGCACGTCTGCGCGAGGGCATCGACCCTGGCCGGGCCTGCACGGCTTCGAGGACACCGTCATCCCGCAGGTCGAGCGCGCGCTCATCGCCGGCCACGACGTCGTGCTGCTCGGCGAGCGGGGCCAGGGCAAGACCCGCCTGCTGCGCACCCTCGTCGGCCTCCTCGACGAGTGGTCGCCGGTGATCTCCGGCTCCGAGCTCGGCGAGCACCCCTACGAGCCCATCACGGTGCAGTCCAAGCAGGCGGCAGCGACGTACGGCGACGACCTGCGGGTCTCGTGGCGCCACCGCGACGAGCGGTACGCCGAGAAGCTGGCCACGCCGGACACCTCGGTGGCCGACCTGATCGGCGACGTCGACCCGATGAAGGTGGCCGAGGGACGCTCCCTCGGCGACCCGGAGACCATCCACTTCGGCCTCATCCCACGCAGCCACCGCGGCATCGTGGCCATCAACGAGCTGCCCGACCTCGCCGAGCGGATCCAGGTCGCGATGCTCAACGTGATGGAGGAGCGCGACATCCAGATCCGCGGCTACGTGCTGCGGCTGCCCCTCGACGTGCTCGTGGTGGCCAGCGCCAACCCGGAGGACTACACCAACCGCGGGCGCATCATCACCCCGCTCAAGGACCGCTTCGGCGCGGAGATCCGCACCCACTACCCGACCGAGCTCGAGGCGGAGGTGGCCGTCATCCGTCAGGAGGCGACCCTGCAGGCCCACGTGCCCGACCACATCGTGGAGATCCTGGCCCGCTTCACCCGCAACCTGCGCGAGTCCGGCAGCGTCGACCAGCGCTCGGGCGTCAGCGCCCGCTTCGCCATCGCCGGCGCCGAGACGATCGCGGCCGCTGCGCTGCACCGCGCGACCGTGCAGGGCGAGGACCGGCCGGTGGCCCGGATCGTCGACCTCGAGACCGCCGTCGACGTGCTCGGCGGCAAGGTGGAGTTCGAGACCGGCGAGGAGGGGCGCGAGTCCGACATCCTCACCCACCTGCTGCGGACGGCGGTCGCCGAGACCGTGCGCCAGCACCTGCGCGGCATCGACATGGCGCTGCTGGTCGACGCCATCGAGGCCGGCTCGATGGTCACCACGGGCGAGCAGGTCAGCGCCCGCGACTTCCTGGCCGGGCTGCCCGTGCTCGGGTGAGTCCGACCTCTACGACCAGGTCACCGACCGGCTCGGCGCCACCGACGACGGTGAGCGTGCCTCGGCGATCGAGCTGGCGCTGGAGGGGCTCTACCTCGCCCGCAAGGTCGGCAAGGAGTCCGGTGGCCGGGAGACCGTCTATGGCTGATCGCTGCGCGGCGGGGTTCGCCCTGCGACCCGGCACGCCCGCCGACGTGCCCGGCCTGCGTGCCCTCGGTGAGGCGGTCGTGCCCGCCACCTACGGGCCGATCGACGCGGCGTACGCCCAGCGGATGCTCGACGAGTGGTGGACGCCCGAGGTGTTCGCCGCCTCGCTGGCGCGCAACGCCCACGTCGTCGCCGAGCACGACGGGCAGGTCGTGGCGATGGCCAACATCGGCCGGCTCCGGGCCTCCTACCGGGACTTCCCGCACGTCACCGGCGACCGCGAGGTGATGTGGAAGCTGTACGTCCACCCCGAGCACCAGGGCCTGGGCATCGGGCGGCGCCTGCTGGGCGCGATCGAGGACCTCGTCGAGGGTGACGAGCTGTGGCTGGAGGTGGTCGACGGCAACGAGCAGGCCTTCGGCTTCTACCGGGCGCACGGCTTCGAGGAGGTCGAGCGGGTCGCGGGCGAGCCCTGGCCCGACGACGTGTGGATGCGCAAGCAGCTGCAGGGCAGCGCGTCGTGAGCCGCTACCGCCGCTACGACGGGGGCGACCCGCTGGCGCCGCCGGTCGACCTCGCCGAGGCGCTCGACCACATCGGCCAGGACGTGATGGCCGGCTCCTCGCCTGAGCGCGCGATGCGCGAGTTCCTGCGCCGGGGCGGGCAGGACCAGCGCGGCCTGGACGACCTGGCCCGCCAGGTCGCCGAGCGACGCCGCGACATCCTGCGCCGCCACGACCTCGACGGCACCATGCGAGAGGTCCGCGAGCTGCTCGACAAGGCCGTGCTCGCCGAGCGTGGCCAGCTGGCCCGCGACGTCGTCATGGACGACGACGACCGCACGTTCCGCGAGATGCAGCTCGACCAGCTGCCCGCCTCGACGGCGGCCGCGGTCAGCGAGCTGTCGTCGTACGACTGGACGAGCAGCGAGGCGCGCGAGGCCTACGAGGAGATCAAGGACCTGCTCGGCCGCGAGCTGCTCGACCAGCGCTTCGCGGGGATGAAGCAGGCCCTCGAGGGCGCCACCGACGAGGATCGGGCCGCGGTCAACGAGATGCTCGGCGACCTCAACGAGCTCCTGGAGAAGCACGCGCGCGGGGAGGACACCGACCAGGACTTCGCCGACTTCATGGACAAGCACGGCGACTTCTTCCCCGAGCAGCCCCAGGACATCGACGAGCTGCTCGACTCGATGGCCCAGCGGGCCGCCGCCGCGCAGCGGATGATGAACTCGATGACCCCCGAGCAGCGGGCCGAGCTGATGGAGCTCTCCCAGCAGGCGTTCGGCTCGCCCGAGCTCATGCAGCAGCTGTCCCGGATGGACGCCAACCTGCAGTCGCTGCGCCCCGGCGAGGACTGGGGCGGCTCGGAGGACTTCCAGGGGGACCAGGGACTCGGCCTCGGCGACGGCACCGGCGCGCTGCAGGACCTCGCCGACCTCGACCGGCTCTCCGACCAGCTCTCCCAGTCCTACGGCGGGGCGCGGATGGACGACGTCGACCTCGACGCGCTGGCCCGCCAGCTCGGCGACCAGGCGGCCGTCGACGCGCGCACCCTGACCGAGCTCGAGCGGGCGCTGCGCGACTCGGGCTACCTCCAGCGCGGCTCCGACGGGGAGCTGCGGCTCTCGCCGCGGGCCATGCGCCAGCTCGGCAAGGCACTGCTGCGCGACGTCGCGACCCGGATGAGCGGACGACAGGGCCAGCGCGAGACCCGGCACGCCGGCGCCGCCGGGGACCTGTCGGGGGCGACGCGGGGGTGGGAGTTCGGCGACACCGAGCCGTGGGACGTCACCCGGTCCATCACGAACGCCATCGTGCGTACGGCGGGCGAGGGCGGCCCGGCGCTGCCCGTCCGGCTGCGCATCGACGACGTCGAGGTGCAGGAGACCGAGGCCCGCACCCAGGCCGCGGTGGCACTGCTGGTGGACACGTCGTTCTCGATGGCCATGGACGGCCGGTGGGTGCCGATGAAGCGCACCGCGCTGGCGCTGCACCAGCTGGTGAGCTCACGCTTCCGCGGTGACGCGCTCCAGCTGATCGCCTTCGGCCGGCACGCGCAGGTGATGGAGATCGAGCAGCTGACCGCGCTGGACGCGCAGTGGGACAAGGGCACCAACCTGCACCACGGGCTGCTGCTGGCCAACCGGCACTTCCGCAAGCACCCCAACGCCCAGCCGGTGCTCCTCGTCGTGACCGACGGCGAGCCCACCGCGCACCTCGAGGCCGACGGGGACGTCTTCTTCGACTACCCGCCGCACCCGGTGACCATCGCCAACGCCGTGCGCGAGCTCGACAACTCGCAGCGGCTGGGCGCCCAGACGACGTTCTTCCGCCTCGGCGAGGACCCGGGACTGGCGCGCTTCATCGACTCGATGGCCAAGCGGGTCGGCGGCCAGATGGTCAGCCCGGAGCTGGACGACCTCGGCGCGGCGGTCGTGGGCTCCTACCTCGGCTCGCGGTCGTCGTACCGCGACCACTTCGGGGACTGGATGGACGGCGGCCGCGGCTTCTGGGTCGGGGACTGACCCCAGCCGGCGGCCCCGCGGTCGGGTCGTCGTGACGACCGTGCGTGGAAGCACCACGGAACGCCCCGCGGAGGTGCTTCCACGCACACTCGACGCCACGCACACTCGACGCCACGCACACTCGACTCCGGGCACCCGAGGATCAGTCGGTGGCGAAGCCCGGCAGGTGGTCGATCAGGATCTGGCGGAAGGGCGCCTCGGCCTCGAGCTGGCTGAGCAGGCCCAGGCCACCCAGCCAGGTGCGGTGGATGAGGAGGTACGACGAGGGCAGGTTGAGCCTGGTGGCGAGCGTGAAGGCGGGGTCGCGCGGGTTGTTGATCCGCTCGAACTGCGTGCGCATCCAGTCGCGGGTGAAGCGGAACCGCTCCACGCGCGCCGGGTCGATGAAGGGGGAGAGGTAGTCGAGGACGAGCTGCGGGTCGACCTGTACCCGCTCCTTGATGAAGCCCTCCTCGCGCAGCCCGGCGACCAGCTCATCGGGGTCGGCGTCGGCGGCGACCCGGATGAGCCGGCCCATCGCCTCGGGGAGCTGGCCTCCCGGCAGCCGGGCCACGGCGCCGAAGTCGAGGACGCCGAGCCGCCCCGGCTCGCCGTCCGGGCCGGGGACGGGACGGAAGTTGCCGGGGTGCGGGTCGGCGTGCAGCATCCCGGTGCGGTCGGGGCCGACGAAGAGGAAGCGGCCGAGCAGCTCGCCGTAGTGGTCGCGCTCCTCCGGGGTGCCCTCGCGGATGACGTGGGCGAGGGAGTAGGGGGAGTCGAGCCACTCGGTGACGATCGCCTCGCCGCCCACCGCCACCACGTCGGGAATGACGTAGTCGGGGTCGTCGCGGAAGGCCTCGGCGAACCTGCGTTGCGCGTCGGCCTCCAGCGTGTAGTCGAGCTCCTCCTCGGCCCGGACCTGGAGCTCGGCGACGAGCGGCTTGATGTCGATGCCGGGGAAGACCGGGGCGACCCCGCGGGCCAGCCGAGAGATCTGGCGCAGGTCGCTGCGCAGCGCCTCGCCGGCGCCGGGGTACTGCACCTTGACGGCCACGTCCCGGCCGTCGCGCCACCGGCCGCGGTGGACCTGCCCGATGCTCGCCGCGGCCGTGGGTCCGCCGTCGAGCCACACCAGGTCGTCGGACCAGTCCGGCCCGAGGTGGGTGGTCAGCTGGTCGCGCACCGTCTGGGTCGGCATGGGCGGTGCGTCGTCCTGGAGGCGGGTGAGGTGCTCGCGGTACGGCGCCGCCAGCTCGTCGGGCAGGGCGGCCTCGAGCACGCTCAGCGCCTGGCCGAACTTCATCGCCCCGCCCTTGAGCTCGCCAAGGGTCTTGAAGAGCTGCTCGGCCGTGCGCTGCTGCACGTCGCTCATCACGGCGTCCGCGGGAGCACCGCCCAGGCGGCGTCCGAAGCCCATCGCCGTACGCCCGGCGTAGCCCAGCGGCAGGGCAGCCAGGCGGGCGCTGCGGGAGAAGGCCTTGCGGGGGAGCTCGGTCATGGCCCCAGTCTCGCCGATCGGTGGTGACGTGCGTCCCACCGTCGTTTGTCGGTGCGTCAGGACGTGCGGGTGTAGACGCTCACGTGCCGCTCGCTGCGGGCGGTGAACGGTTCGCGCCCGAAGCCGCCCCAGCGCTCGGCCAGCCGCAGGCCGGCGACCCGGGCCATCAGGTCCAGCTCGCTGGGGAAGGTGAGGCGCTGCGCGATCGGCCCCATCCGGATCCCCGTGGTGGAGATGCGCACGTGGTTCTCGGACAGCAGCTGGGTGACCGGGTCGTAGTGGTTGACGTCGAGGACCACCTCGTCGGCGGTGACGCTCTCGGCGTCGACGAACTGGACCTGGCCCGTGAGGTGGGCGGTGGGCACGAGGTTCTCGATCACGAAGGCGCCGTCGTCGTCGAGGTGTCGGGCGGCGTTCTCGAAGCAGCGGACCTGGTCGTCCTGGGTGAGCAGGTTGCCGACGGTGTTGTAGACGAGGAACACGAGCCGGTAGCCGCTCCGGGGCGCGTCGGCTGCTGCCATGTCGCCCATCACGACGCGGGTGTCCGGCCGCTTGGCGAGCAGCCGGTCCGCCATCGCCTGCGACTGCTCGATGCCGTCCACCTCGACGCCCCGGTCCATGAGCGGGCAGGCGATGCGCCCCGTGCCGATGGCCAGCTCCAGGGCCCGGCCTTCCCCCGCGAGGCCCGCGAGGAAGTCGGCCGCCGCGTCCTCGTCCCCGCGCAGGTGGTCGTCGTACTCGGCCGCGACGTCGGGGCCGAAGCTGTTCATCGGGTCGAATCCGTCCATGCCTTCCACCCTCGTGGCCAGCCCCCGGGGCGGCAACACCTTTATCGTGCCTGGCATGGAGCTCGAGTTCGCCGGTGAGGTCGTCGAGTGGCGCGGCCCCGCGCCGTACCACTTCGTGCCGCTGCCGCCCGACGAGGCCGAGATGGTCGACGAGGTCAAGGCGGAGGTCGCCTACTGGGGCGTGGTCCCGGTGATCGCACGGCTGGGGGAGACCTCCTTCACGACGGCGATGTTCCCGCGCGAGGGGACCTGGTTCCTGCCGCTCAAGGACGCCGTGCGTCGCGCGGAGGGCGTCGGGCTCGGGGACGTGGTGGAGGTGCGGCTGGAGGTCGGTCGGTGACCGCGAACGGTCGGCCGGGACGACTCGTCTCCGAGGAGACCCTGGGCGCGTGGGTCGTCAAGTGCGACCCCCGGAGCAACCCGGAGGTGCCGGAGGCGGCGCGCGCCGGTGAGCCCTGGGTGGCCGAGCGGTGGTGCGTGGCCGACAACTACCGCAGCCGGATGATGCGGGCCGGTGACCGTGCGGTGCTGTGGGTCTCGGGCGACGGCCGGGCCATGGCGCGGGGCCTGTGGGGTCTGGGCCGGGTCACCGGCCCCGCGCAGGCCGGCCCCGACGGTCCCCGGCGTCCGGTGGTGCCGCTCCACCTCCCCCTGATGCGCGAGGGCGTGTCACCGGAGGAGATCAGGGCCGCGGGCGTCGCCGACCTCGAGGTCCTCGTGCAGCCCCACGGGTCCAACCCCTCGTGGATGTCGCGGGACCAGCTCGCGGCGTTGTCGGAGCTGCTGGGGGAGTGGCCCGAGTCCCCGGCCTGAGCGCGTCACCGAGCGCGGGTGTGCCTGTCGACGGTGTGCCTGTCGACGGTGTGCAGCGTGACGTCCTGCAGGACACCCGCGTCCGCGACGGCCGTCAGGTAGGTGCAGTGCGGCTGCCGGCGGCGGTCCGTGGGCGAGCCCGGGTTGAGCAGCCGGAGGCCGGTGTCGCTGGTCGTGTCCCAGGGGATGTGGCTGTGGCCGAAGACGAGCACGTCGACGTCGGCGTACGCCGCGCTGCACCGTCGTTCGCGGCCCGTGGACTGGCCCGTCTCGTGCACGACGGCGAAGCGGACTCCGTCGATCTCGACGCGAGCGACCTCCGGGAGGCGCTCACGGAAGGCCCCGTGGTCGTTGTTGCCCCACACGGCCACGAGCCGGCGCGCCCTGGCCTCGAGCGCGTCGAGGAGACGTTCGTCGACCCAGTCACCCGCGTGGATGACCACGTCCGCGGCCGCCACCTCGTCCCACACCTGGGCGGGGAGGTCGCGGGCGCGCTGGGGCACGTGGGTGTCCGCCATGATGAGGAGCCGGGTGGTCATCGGCCCAGTGAACAGACTGCTCGGCACGTGGGCAATCCCGGGACACCGCTCGACGGCGGCTGAGGAGGACGGGCGCGCGAGTGGTCCGACGGGTCCGATGCGCCGGTCAACCGCGAAGGACGCGCTGGAGCACGTCGAACCAGTCGTCGCCCAGCACGAACGTCGTCGCGACAGCCGTGCGGGACTCCGGATAGGTGATGCCCTCGTCCGCCCACAGCGGGACGAAGCCCCAGTCGTCGAAGGTCCCGTCGCGGCGGTTGCGCCGGTAGTGGCGCGCGACGTCGCGGGGGTTGCAGCCCAGGAGCGCCGCCACGGCACCGGGGTCGCCCTGCCAGCGGGGGGCGACCGCCTCGAGCGGCTCGAGATCGCTGGTGAGGTAGCGCGGATCGGTGGCGTAGCGGTCGATGACCCGCCCGCGATCGAGGAGGACCTGCTCCCAGCAGTCGCTGTCATAGACGCTGACCCCGGCCGTGATCGTCGCGAGCGCCGTAGAAAGGTGCTCGGCAACCTCGACGTACGGCATGAAGCTGCCCGGCCACAGCACGGTCGTCCAACCGCCGGCGGCGGTGAAGACGTCGATGGTGTCGCGGGTCGGGGCCTCGCGTCCGGTGGCCTCGGTGCAGACGACGAAGTGGTCCGAGCACCACGACTCGACCACGGCAGCCACCTCGTCGGCCGCCGCGTGTCGCACGGCCGTCGCGGCCAGGAACAGACCCATGGTCGGGACGCTAGGCCAGCCGACCCGCTCGGGTCAGGAGAACCGGTGACCTCGACCGGTCGACGTACCCGGCCGGTCGTGCCAGGGTGTCGGAGCATGTCGAAGGTCGCGATCGTCGGTGCGGGTGCGGTGGGTACGGCGATCGCCTACGCGGCGCAGATCCGCGGCGTCTGCCGGGAGCTGGCGCTCTTCGACCTCAACGCCGGCAAGGTGCGCGCCGAGGTGCTCGACCTCAACCACGGCATGCAGTTCACGCCGATGGCGCGGATCACGGGCAGCGACGATCTCGAGGTGTGCGCGGGCGCCGACGTCGTCGTGATCACCGCCGGGGCGAAGCAGAAGCCCGGCCAGACCCGGCTCGACCTCGCCGCCGCCAACGTCGCGATGTGCCGCGACCTGGTGCCCGCCCTGGTGGGTCTCGCGCCCGACGCGCTGCTGCTGGTCGTGACCAACCCCGTCGACGTCGTGACGTACGCCGCGCTGCAGCTCTCCGGGCTCCCGGCGGGCCGGGTCTTCGGGTCCGGCACCGTCCTGGACTCGTCCCGGCTGCGGTTCCTGATCGCCGAGCAGACGGGCGTCGCGGTGCAGAACGTGCACGCCTACATCGCGGGCGAGCACGGCGACTCCGAGGTGCCGCTGTGGTCCACCGCGACCATCGGCGGCGTACCCGTCCAGGACTGGGACTCCGGCGGCTCGCGCCTCGACGCCGACGGGAGGGCGCAGATCCACGAGCGGGTGGTGACGCGCGGCGTACGAGATCATCGCGGGCAAGGGCGCGACCAGCCTCGCCGATCGGGCTCGCGGTCTCGCGGATCCTCGAGGCCATCCTCCACGACGAGCACCGGGTGCTCCCGGTGACCTCACGGCTCGACGGCGTGCACGGGCTGTCGGACGTCTGCCTCTCGATGCCGTCGGTCGTGGGGCGGGCGGGCGTCGAGAGCGTGCTGGCGACCCCGCTCAGCGCCGAGGAGGAGCGGCAGCTCATCGTTTCCGCCGAGGCCGTGCGGGCCGTCGCACGGAGCCTGGGGCTCTGATGGACCTGCGTCCCGCCGCGGACGCGGAGCCGGCGCGGTGGTTGTTCGAGACGCGCGTTCCCTGGATGGACCTCGTCCGGTACGGCCCGCCGGGGTTCGAGGTGTACGTGCGGATCGCCCTGGCCTACGAGCCGGACGACGACGACACCGTCGGCCTCGCCCTGGCGACCCTCGTCGGGCACACGACGACGCCGGACATCGCGTACGCGGCGATCTGGGAGGGCTGGACCATGGGGCCCGTCCCTGCTGCCCCCCACGTGCGCATCCCGAACCGGACGATGCTGCTCTTCACCGGCCCGGTCGCGGTGCTCAGGGACGCGCCTACCGTGATGTGGTTCGGGTCCTCGGACCGGCGTCAGGAGCCGCATCTCACCTGGCCGGAGGACCGTTCCTGGTGCCTGGCCTGCGAGGTGGACGAGGAGATCGAGTTCACCGTGGGGTGCTCCGAGGTGGCGGCGCAGGCGCTGACGGCGGCGATGCCCGGCGTCGTACGACGCGTGGGCTACGGCGAGAAGGCTCCGCTCTACCGGGACTGAGGGCGTGACCAGGACGGCGTGTTCGGAGCCAGTGCCTACCGCTCGGGTGACGTGTGGCTCCACCTCACGTGGGGCCGCGTCGAGCCCGACGTACGGCGCCGGAGCGGGCCGTGGGTCCTGTCGTTCATGGACCGGGTGCTGACGGCGTCCACGGGCCACTGGACGAACCTGACGGTGTTTCCACATGAGGCGCTCGGCCTTGTCTTCGAACATATGTTCGACTAGAATCGAGACCTGAACGGAGGCAGCGATGACGACCGGACACCTGGTGGCGGAGTGTGGTGAGTCGATCTCTGCCGCGCTGGACAAGGTCGGTCAGGTCGAGCTGCTGTACCTCTCGCCGGCCGAGAAGGCCGAGGCGCTCGTCGAACTGGCCCGTCTCGAGTCCCGCGTGACGTCGCTGCGGTTGCGGCTGATGGCGGTCGCCGACGAGGTGGCCGAGCAGGGCGGTGATCGGGACGTGGCGGCGTGGTTCGGCCGGACGGTCCGTGCCGACCGGGGTCCGGCCCGGCGGGACATGCGTCTGGCCCGCTCCCTCGAGCAGCGGTGGACGCTCCTGGCCGACTGTCACGCGTCCGGGGACGTGTCGACGGCGCAGGCCGACGTGATCGCCCGCGCGTTGGACGATCTTCCCGACGGCACCCCGGTGGACGTGGTGAGGGAGGCGGAGCGGGTGCTGGTCGAGCACGCCGCCATCTTCACGCCCAAGGAACTGCGGGTGCTGGGCAACCGGATCCTCGACGTCGTGGCGCCGGAGGTCGGGGAGGACCAGGAACGCAAGCGACTCGAGGACGAGGAACGCCGCGCCCGGAAGACGACGTCGCTCACCACCCGCTCGCACGGGGACGGGACCACGACGATCCGGATCCGGGTCCCCGACGCCACCGCCGGGCGGTTGCTGACCTACCTGCACGCCTGGACCAACCCCACGTCGTGCCGACGGAGATCCCGACGGTCGGGCATGGCAGCGGACGCGAGCTCCTCGGTCCCGTACTCGACCCGGCTCGGTCGCGCGTTCTGCGCCCTCCTCGAGCACCTCGACCCCGCCACGCTCCCGCGGCACGGCGGCACCGCCACCGCGGTGGTCATCACCATGGACTTCGACACGCTGGTCAGCGGCCTCGGGGTCGCGACCACCAGCACCGGCCACCGCATCACCGCCGGCGAGGCCCGCCGACTGGCGTGCACCGCCGGGATCGTCCCCGCCGTCCTGGGCGGGAAGTCCGAGGTCCTCGACCTCGGCCGCTCCAAGCGGCTCTACGAGAACGGCTCCCGCCGGGCCATGGACCTCCGCGACCAGCACTGCCGCGCCGAGGGATGCGACATCCCCGCCGCCTGGTGCGAGGCCCATCACCTGATCCCCTGGAGCAGGGGCGGGAAGACCGACCTCGCCGACGGACTCCTGCTCTGCTCCCATCACCACCACCGCGCCCACGACGACCGCTACCTCCACGACCGACTCCCCAACGGCGACCTGAGGTTCCACCGCCGCAGATAGGACACGAGCGGAGAAGCGCACATCCCCGACCGGTCGGACGCGGAGGAAAGCCTGGTTCTGAGAGGTGCACCAGCGCGCCCTCATCGACCGACGGCGAGCTTGTCACCGCAGGAAGTACGCCGAGGATGACTAGGGTCGCGGGATGGTGTCCTTCATCAAGTCGGTGACCTTCGACTGCGCCGACCCACTGCGGGTCGGGGCGTTCTGGGCCGACGCCCTCGGCTCCGACCTCGACGAGGACAGCACGCCGACGAGGGCCTGGGTCGAGCCCGCCGGCTGGGGCGGACCCAGCCTGTGGTTCCAGAAGGTGCCCGAGGGCAAGGTCGCCAAGAACCGGCAGCACTTCGACCTGCGCGTCGTCGGAGCGATCGCCGACGAGGTGCGCCGCCTCGAGCAGCTCGGCGCGACGGTGCTCCACGACGGCCACGACCTGGTGGTCATGGCCGACCCCGAGGGCAACGAGTTCTGCGTGGAGTGAGTCGCGACCTCAGTTGAGGGACGGGCGCTTCCACACCTGTGCCGTCCTGAGGAGCACGGCCGCCATGACCGCTACGACGCCGAAGGTCGCGATCCCGGTCTCGCCGGCCACGAGGGCCAGGCTCGTGGGGGTGGTGGACGCGATGAGGGCGAAGCCCCAGGCGAAGGTCATGTTGGCGAAGGTGTGTCCCATCGTCACCGACCACACGCTGCCCGAGCGGTCCCACAGCCAGGCGTAGAAGACCCCGGCGGCCGTGATGGTCAGGACCGCCAGCGGTGCGGCGATCCACCGCGGCCCCACGGTGTCGTACGTCGTTGCGAGCAGGATCAGAGGCAGGTGGAAGCAACCGTGGATGAAGCCGGTGACCAGTGCTGCGCGACGCTGGGAGGTCAGCTGCTGGATGCGGGGCAGCATGAACCCCCGCCAGCCGATCTCCTCGCCGACCAGGACGACCATCATCACGACGAAGTTGAGCACCGAGTTGACGATGACGTTGCCGGCCGTGAAGCCCGTGACGTGGAGGGGACGCAGGTGCCCCGCTCCCACCAGCAGGGCGATGCCGAACGCCCCTCCGCAGAGGAGGACCGGCATGCCGAGCGCCGAGCCCCAGGTCTGCCTGCCGGCCCGGCCCACGCCGATGCTGCGCCACAGCTCGCGACGACGCCCCTTGGCGAACATCGTGAACGTGAGCACCGTGACCGCCACCGTGGGCAGGAGCGCGCTGATGAGCACGTTGATGTGGGCGTCGGGGATCCACAGGACGAGGCCGAGCGCCATGGCGAAGGTGAGGGACACGAAGGCCAGGACCTCACGCAGCGGCGAGCCCTGCCGCGCAGATGGCGGGCCTGATCTCGCTGTGGGTGTCTGCGGTGGGTGTCGCTGTGGATGTCTGGGCGGGTGTCCGGGTCGATGTCATGCCTCCAGAGTCACGGTCCGCCCACCCCGGCCGCGTCTGGCTGGGGACCCCACACGACAGGTCTCCGGACAGAGCCGGATCGACCCTGCCGCCCCCCGGGCGAATGGCTCAGCGACCACCGGGGACCGCGAGCCCGGACTCGTAGGCGTACATCACCAGCTGGGCGCGGTCCCGGAAGTCGAGCTTGGTGAGGAGGTGGCTGACGTGGGTCTTCACCGTGCCGTAGCCCAGGTGCAGCTGCGCGGCTATCTCCTGGTTGGACAGTCCCTGCGACACGGCGAGCAGCACCTCGCGCTCGCGGTCGGTGAGCCCGTCGTCGTACGTCGGGTCGCGTCCGGCGGGCAGTGCGGCGAACCGCTCGATCAGGCGGCGGGTCACGCGCGGGTGCAGCAGCGCCTCGCCCGCGGCGACCACCTCCAGCGCCTCCAGCAGCTGGTGCGGGCGGGTGTCCTTGAGCAGGAAGCCGCTCGCCCCCGACCGCAGCGCCTCCAGCACCAGGTCGTCGTCGTCGAAGGTCGTCAGCACCAGGACCCGCGTCGTACGACAGGCCGGGTCGGCCAGGATGGTCCGGGTCGCGGCGAGGCCGTCGAGGTGGGGCATCCGGACGTCCATCAGCACCACGTCGGGGGCGGTCCGCCGGCACAACGTGATGGCCTCCAGCCCGTCCCGGGCCTCGCCGACGACCTCGACGCCCTCCGCCGACCGCAGCAGCAGCACGAAGCCCGCACGCACCAGGTCCTGGTCGTCCACGACGGCGACCCGGATGGTCGACGGGCTGCTCACCGGCGTGCGTCCAGTGGGAGGGTCGCGTGGACGCGGAAGCCCCGACCGCGGGCGTCGTGCTCGACCGTCCCGCCGACCAGGCGGACCCGCTCCTCGAGGCCGACCAGCCCGTGGCCCTGCGCCTTCCGCCCACTGCTGCGGGGAGGACCGGGGTCGAGGACCTCGATGTCGATCGCACGGGGCGATGAGGTGACGGCCACCGTGGCGGTGGTCGCGGTCGAGTGCTTGACGACGTTGGTCAGCGACTCCTGGACGATGCGGTACGCCGTCAGGGAGACGGCCGCGTCCAGCGGCGCCACCGGGCCCGACCGGACCAGGTGGACCTCGAGACCCGCAGCGTGGAGGTCGTGGGCCAGCGTCGGCAGGTCGTCGATGCCCTGACCCGGTGGGCGGGTGCCCTCCTGGGTCTCCTCGCGCAGCATGCCCAGCATCGAGCGGGTCTGGTCGAGGGCCTTGCGACTGGTCTCGGCGATCGTCCCCAGCGCCTGCTCGGCGGCCTCGGGATCCGTCCGGATGACGTGGGCGCCGACGCCGGCCTGCACGGCGATCAGCGCCATGCTGTGCGCCACCACGTCGTGGAGCTCGCGCGCGATGCGGAGCCGCTCCTCGGTGACCACGGCGTGCAGGGCCGCCTGCTGCTGCTCCCGGCGGGACCGCACCGCCTCACCCGCCGCCCAGGCGGCGACCAGGAGCGCGAGGGCGAGCAGGACGTCCTTGGTGCGCAGGTCCGGCACGCCGGCCAGCCCGAGGACGACGAAGCAGGAGAGACCGGCGACGAGCCCGATGGCGGCGTCGCTGCGGCGCCCGTGCGTGGTGAGCGAGTAGATGCTGAGCAGCATGAGGATCGACAGGAGGCCGACGTAGTGGAAGGTCGCGGTGACCACCAGCGTGCCCGCGAGGAACACGGCGTACGACGCTCGCGGCCGGGTCCGGCGCCACGCCAGCGCGCCCGCCGCGACGACCGTGGCCACCGCCGCGAGTGGGTCGGCGTCGTGCAACCGGGGATCGATCCCGGCGACGTCCGGGGTGAGGAGGGAGACGAGGGCCAGGACCGCGGCCACGATCCCCAGGACGGGATCGAGCCAGCGGTCGAGCCGTCGCCACAGCGAGTTCCGTCCGCTGCCCCGGAACGCCGGCGCGGCCGTCTCGGCGTCCATCTCTGGAGGCTACGCGCGGATCAGGACGCGCGCCTCTGTCCAGAGAGGTGTCCTGGGTGGCTCAGGCGGTCGCGGGGAAGCGCACTCCGGTGTTGGCGTGGCAGCGGTAGCCGAACGGGTTCTTCGCGAGGTACTGCTGGTGCTGGTCCTCGGCGTAGTACCACCCGGCCTCCGAGGCCGGCTTGATCTCGGTGGTGATCGAGCCGAGGCGGCGGCGGGCGAGCTCGTCGCCGTACACCTTGGTCAGCTCCCGAGCGGTGGCCTCCTGCTCGGGCGAGGTGACGTAGAGCGCCGAGCGGTACTGCGTGCCGACGTCGTTGCCCTGGCGCATGCCCTGGGTCGGGTCGTGGATCTCGAAGAACTTCTTGACCAGGTCGGCGTACGACACCACGGCCGGGTCGAAGACGATGCGCACGGCCTCGGTGTGCCCGGTGCGGCCCGAGCAGACCTCCTCGTACGACGGGTGGGCGGTGTGGCCGCCCGCGTAGCCGACCGACGTGGACCACACGCCCGGCAGCTGCCAGTAGATCTCCTCCGCGCCCCAGAAGCAGCCGAGGCCGAAGATCGCGACCTCGTGGCCGGCGGGGACGTCGTCGCTGACGACGGGCGTCTTGAGGACCACGTGCTCGCCGAGGGTCCAGGGAGAGGAGTCGCGGCCGGGGAGGGCCTCGTCGGGGGACGGGAGGGTCGAGGGCTTGCCGAATCCGAACATGACCCCATTCTCCCCGGGCGGACAAGGGCAGCGGCGCCGGCGCCCGCCTCCCTCACCCGAGCCGGTAGAACCGCCAGAACCCGAAGTCCTCGATCGGGAGCGTCTCGCAGGTGGAGAACCCCGCGTCGCGTCCGTACGCCGCCAGGGTCGAGGGCCGCATCACGGTCCCGGTACCCACGCTCGGCGGCGACGAGAGGCCGTCGGGCAGGCACACGAAGAGGCTGAAGCCGTACATCAGCCGCTCGAGCTCGTCGCCGTCCGGGGCGAACGTGTCGGCCACCGCCTCGTCCATGACCACCAGGGGTGCGCCCGGGGCGAGGGTGCGACGGACAGCGGCGAGCACCTCGACGGGGCGGGGCATGTCGTGGACGCACTCGAAGGCGAACGCCGCGTCGTACATCTCGACCGCCAGGCCGCCGGCGTCCGCGTGGGTGAAGGTCACCCGGTCCTCGACGCCCGCGGCGCGTGCGTTGTCCCGCGCCATCGTCACGGACGGCGCGTCGATGTCGATGCCGGTGAGGGTGGCGCCGGGGTAGGCGCGCGCCAGCGAGATCGTCGACCAGCCGGCCCCGCACCCGACGTCGAGGACCCGTGCGCCGGGGGAGGAGAGCCGGTCGTGGAGGTCGGGGACGGAGGCGAGCGCGTCGGCGAGGCGGCGCTCGTACCAGGGTCGGTTGGCCTCGGCCTGGCCGGTACGTGCGTCGTCGCCCAGGTCGTCCCAGCTGACGCCGCTGCCGTGGCGGTAGGCGTCGAGCAGGGCCGGGAGCACCGGTCCGACGGAGCCCACCAGCCGGGCGACCGGGGTCAGGTAGTCGAGGCTGGACGTGTCCGTGAGGACCTCGCGCATGCCCTCGGGGAGGAAGAAGACGGGGTCGGCCCCGGAGGACGTGGCCCCCGCGGGGTCGTCGACGGACAGCAGGGACGTGACGGCCTGCTGCTCCAGCCACTCACGTGTGTAGCGGGGATCGGTCCCGGTGCGCGCCGCCAGCTGCGCGGCGGTCGCCGGACCCTGCTCGGCCAGGCTGCGGTAGTAGCCGAGTCGGTCCCCGAGATAGATCGAGAGCAGGTCGACCGCGCCGAGGACGGCGCCGAGGACCCGCTCCGCCGCGGCCTCGCCCGAGGTGTCGGTGGTGCTGTCGGTGGGGATGGTCATCCTCGATGGTCCCGCCGGGCAGCCCGGGAGGGAAGCCTCGGTCCCGACGAGGTGCCGGGCCCACCCGCCGCCGGGTCTAGGCTCGCTCGCGTGACCTCCTCCGAACACGTCAGCAAGGCCGGCTTCGAGACGCGGGCGATCCATGCGGGCTACGAGCCCGACGAGATGACCGGCGCGGTCATCCCGCCCATCTACGCCACCAGCACCTACAAGCAGGACGGTGTCGGCGGGCTGCGCGGCGGCTACGAGTACAGCCGCTCCGCCAACCCGACGCGCACCGCGCTCGAGGGCGCGCTGGCCGCCGTGGAGATGGGGGAGCGGGGCTTCGCCTTCGCCAGCGGGCTGGCCGCCGAGGACACCCTCGTCCGGGCCCTCACCCGCCCCGGCGACCACGCGGTGATCCCCGACGACGCGTACGGCGGCACCTTCCGCCTCTTCGACAAGGTGGAGAAGGTCTGGGGCCTGGACCACAGCCCCGCCCCGATCAGCGACGTCGACGCCGTCCGCGCCGCCATCCGGCCGGGCAGCACCAGGCTGGTGTGGGTGGAGACGCCCACCAACCCGATGCTCAACGTCGGCGACATCGAGGCCCTCGCCGCGGTCGCCCACGACGCCGGCGCGCTGCTGGTCGTCGACAACACCTTCGCCTCGCCGTACCTCCAGCAGCCGCTCACCCTCGGCGCCGACGTGGTCGTCCACTCCACGACCAAGTACGTCGGGGGGCACAGCGACGTGGTCGGCGGTGCGCTCGTCGTCCGCGACCACGAGCTGGCGGACGCGATCACCTTCCACCAGAACGCCATGGGCGCGGTGGCCGGACCCTTCGACTGCTTCCTCACCCACCGCGGGCTCAAGACCCTCGGCGTCCGGATGGACCGGCACTGCGACAACGCCGAGAAGGTCGTCGACTTCCTCACCTCGCACGCCGCGGTCACCGAGGTCATCTACCCCGGCCTGGAGTCGCACCCCGGGCACGCGGTCGCCGCGAAGCAGATGAAGCGCTTCGGCGGGATGGTGTCCTTCCGGGTCGCGGGCGGCGTCGACCAGGCGCTGCGCGTGTGCGAGTCCACCGAGGTCTTCACCCTGGGTGAGTCGCTCGGTGGCGTCGAGTCGCTCATCGAGCACCCCGGGAGGATGACGCACGCCAGCGTCGCCGGCACCGACCTCGAGGTGCCCGCCGACCTGGTCCGCCTCAGCGTGGGCATCGAGACCGCCGACGACCTGCTGGCCGACCTCGACCGCGCCCTGGGCGCCGGCGCGAGCTGACGGAGGAGCTGCCGTGCCCGACCCCGACATCCGCTTCACGCTCGCCAACGAGCGCACGTTCCTCGCGTGGGTGCGGACCTCCATCGGCCTGGTGGCGGCCGGCGTCGCGATCTTCCACCTGTTCGACGTGACGCCCGCGACCGTGATGCTGTCCGTGGTGCTCCTCGCCGCGGCGGCGCTGTCGAGCTTCGCCGGCTACTCCCACTTCCGCCGGGCCGACCTGGCCATCCGTCGCGGCGAGACCCTGCCGACGAACACCGCGACGGTCGCGGTGATGACCGGCGCCGTCCTGCTCGCCGTGGTCGCGGGCGTCGCCACCCTGTTCGTCTCATGACCGGCCCCGCCGGGACCGTCGTCTGCGTCGACTTCGGCTCCACCTTCACCAAGGCGGCGCTCGTCGACCTGGAGCGCGGCGCCATCGTCGCGGCCGCGAGCCACGCGACCACGCTGCCGACCACGCTGCCGGACGGTCGGGTCGTCGGCGACGTCCTCGACGGGTACGACGCGTGCCTGGCCGCGCTCGTCGACCAGGACGTCCGCGCGGCCGACGCCGAGGTGCTGGCCTGCTCCAGCGCCGGCGGCGGCCTGCGCATCGCCGTGGTGGGCAACGAGGAGCTCGTCACCGCCGAGGCGGGCCGGCGGGTCGCGCTGTCCAGCGGCGGCAAGGTGGTCGCGGTCCGCGCGGTCAGCCGCGACGACGACCTCACCGACCTCGAGGACCCCGACGTCGTGCTGCTGACCGGCGGCACCGACGGCGGCAACTCCGAGCCGCTGCTGGTCGCCGCGCGCGGGATCGTCGACGGCGGCTGGCGGGGGCCGGTCGTGGTCGCCGGCAACGCCGAGGCGCAGACGGAGGTCGCCGCGATCCTCGGCGGGCTGCCCGTCGTGCTGGCCGACAACGTGGTGCCGCGTATCGGCGTGCTGGCCCCCGACAGTGCCCGCGCGGCCATCCGCGAGATGTTCCTGTCGCACGTCATCGGCGGCAAGCACCTCAGCGCGCACACCTCGGCCGACGGCCACGTCTTCACCGCCATGGTCCGCGGGGCCACGCCCGACGTGGTGCTCACCGGCGTCGAGCTGCTGGCCCGCGGCCTCGGTCCCGAGGACCCCGGAGCCGGGGACGTGGTGGTCGTCGACATCGGCGGCGCCACCACCGACGTGCACACCGTCGTCGAGCTGGACCCCGAGGACGCCGGCCTGTCCCGCGACGTCGTCGCGCTCACCCCGGTCACCCGCACCGTCGAGGGCGACCTGGGGATGCGCTGGTCGGCGGTCAGCACCGTCGAGGAGGCCGGCCTGGCCGGCCTGGCCGGCGCCGCGGCGAGGCGGCGCACCGACCCCGGGTTCCTGCCCGCCGACGACCCGGAGCACGAGGACGAGGAGCGCGAGGTCGACGAGGCCATCGCGCGCGCCGCCGTCGACCTGGCCCTCAAGCGGCACGCCGGTCGCAGCCGGGTGGTCGTCAGCCCGGAGGGACGCGTCGTGGAGCGCACCGGCAAGGACCTGCGCGAGGTCGACCTGCTCGTCGGCTCCGGGGGCGTGCTGAGGCACGGCGCCGACGGCGTCGTACGACGCGTGCTCACGCCCAGCACCGGCGAGCACGTCGAGGGCGGCTGGCAGCTGCCCCGGGCCCCGCGGGTCGTCGTGGACCGTGACTACGTGCTGGCGGCGGCCGGCCTGCTCGTCGCCGAGCACCCTGTCGCAGCGCACCGGCTGGTGCAGCGTCTGGCGGCCGGAGCCGGTGAGTAACCTGCATTCGTGAGGGAGACGATCCGGTGAGCCCGGAGGACGCGGGCCGGGCAGGGCCCGGCAGCAGCAACGGCGTCGACGAGGGTGGGCTCGGCAGCGCAGGACACAGCAGCAGCGCAGGACACAGCAGCGGCGCGGGAGACGACAGGACTCGAGAGCTCAGCGAGGAGGACTCGCGCCGCGAGCGGCTCACCTCGCAGCTGGTCCAGCAGTGGGCCCAGCTCCGCGCCGAGCGTCGCCCCGAGCCGATGGTCATCACGACCGGGAGCAGCAACTTCAGCCGCGCCCAGGTGCCCTGGGGCCTCGACCTCGCCGCCGCGTGGTCGTGGCGCCTCGTCATCATCGCGGCGGCCCTGCTCGGCGTCGCGTGGGTGCTCGCCTACCTGGCCGTGATCACGCTGCCGCTCGCGGTGGCCCTGCTCATCACCGCGCTCGTCGGCCCGGCGGTCTCCCGCCTGCAGGCGATCGGCCTGCCGCGCCCGCTCGCCACCGGCGTGGTGATGATCCTGGGCATCGCGGCGGTGGGGCTGCTCCTGACGTACGTCGGCCAGCAGGTCGCCACGGGCGCGCAGGACCTGGCGGACTCGGTGGTCGAGGGGCTCGACCAGATCCGCCAGTGGCTGCTGACGGGGCCGCTCAACCTGAGTGACAGTCAGCTCAACGGGTGGCTCGAGTCGGCCCAGCGCACCATCACCGAGCAGTCCCGCGCCGGCGGAGCGGTGACCCGGGTGACCGAGGTCGGCACCGTGGTGGGGCACGTGGTGGCGGGCTTCTTCATCATCGTGTTCGCCACCTACTTCTTCCTCGCCGACGGCAGCCGCATCTGGGCATGGCTGGTGCACCTCGCGCCCCGCGCCGCCCGCGAGCACGTCGACGGCTCGGGCCGCGTCGCGTGGATCTCGCTCACCCAGTTCGTCCGCGCGACCGTGCTCGTGGCGCTCGCCGACGCCGTCGGCGTCATGGTCGTCGCCGCGATCCTGGGCGTGCCGTTCGTGCTCGCCATCGGCGTGCTGGTCTTCCTGGGCGCGTTCGTCCCGATGGTCGGTGCCACCGTGGCGGGCCTCGTGGCGATCCTGGTCGCCCTCGTCGACCAGGGCCCGATCACGGCGCTGCTCATGCTGGGCGGCGTGATCCTCGTGCAGCAGATCGAGGGGCACATCCTGCAGCCGTTCCTCATGGGCCGCTTCGTGTCCCTGCACCCCCTCGGCGTCATCGTGGCGATCGGCTGCGGCGTGCTGGTGGCGGGCATCGCCGGCGCCCTCATCGCCGTACCCCTCGCCGCGGCCGGCAACGCGGTGGTCAACCACCTCGCCCGGGACCCGGACCCGGAGGACTTCGAGTCGCCGGTGACCACCGACGGCGAGGAGGAGGAGGTCGAGGAGGGACTCGACCGGGACCAGCACGACACACGGGCGCCCGACGACAGCGCCAGCCGACCCGAGAGGACGCAGGAGTGACCGACCAGCAGACGAGGCCCGTGTCGCTCGCCGACATCGAGGACGCCCGCGAGGTGCTCGCCGGCATCGCCGTGCGGACGCCCATGGAGGAGTCGCGCTGGCTCTCCGCCCTGGCCGGCGGCCCGGTCAGCCTCAAGTGCGAGAACCTCCAGCGCACCGGCTCCTTCAAGATCCGCGGCGCCTTCGTGCGCATCTCCCGCCTCTCCGCGGAGGAGCGGGCCCACGGCGTCGTGGCCGCCAGCGCCGGCAACCACGCCCAGGGCGTCGCCCTCGCCGCGACGACGCTGGGGATCGCCTCCACCGTCTTCATGCCCGAGGGGGCGCCGATCCCCAAGGAGAAGGCCACGCGCGGGTACGGCGCGGACGTGCGCTTCCACGGCCGCTACCTGGAGGACGCGCTCGCCGAGGCCCGTCGCTTCGCCGACGAGACCGGGGCCGTGCTCATCCACCCCTTCGACCACCGCGACATCGTGGCCGGGCAGGGCACGGCCGGTCTGGAGGTGCTGGAGCAGGAGCCCGACGTCCGCACGGTGCTGGTGCCGACCGGGGGCGGGGGGCTGCTCGCCGGGATGGCCATCGCCATCAAGGCCGTGCGTCCCGACGTCCGCGTCGTCGGCGTCCAGGCCGAGGGCGCGGCCGCCTTCCCCGACTCGCTGCGGGCGGGCGCCCCGGTGCCGTTGGCGTCCATGACCACGATGGCGGACGGCATCGCGGTCGGCCGGCCCGGCGACATCACCTTCGCCGCGGTCCAGGAGCACTGCGACGACATCATCACCGTCTCGGAGGAGTCGCTCTCGCGTGCCCTCCTGGCCCTGGTCGAGCGGGCCAAGATGGTCGTCGAGCCGGCGGGGGCGGCGGCCGTCGCGGCCCTGCTGGACGACCCGACCGCCTTCGAGACCCCGGCCGTGGCCGTGCTCTCGGGCGGCAACATCGACCCGCTGCTGCTCGGCAAGGTCATCCGCCACGGCCTGGCCTCGGCCGGGCGCTACCTCTACCTGCGCGTCACCATCCCGGACCTGCCCGGTGGGCTGGCCAGCCTGCTGCACCAGGTCGGGGAGGCCGGCGCCAACGTGCTCGAGGTCGCCCACGAGCGCATCTCGCCGACGCTGACCCTCAACGAGGTCGAGGTGCGGATCCAGCTCGAGACACGCGGCACCGAGCACGCCGGGCTGGTGATGGCCCGACTGCGCGAGCACGGCTACCGCGTGCAGGCCTGACGCAGCCGAGCCTCCGCAACGACGGACGCCGCCCCTCGCACGGATGCGGGGGCGGCGTCGTCGCTGTCGCGGTGGAGGGTCAGGCGCGGTAGGGCTCCGCGTCGAGGATCTCGACGGTGACGTCCTTGCCGTTGGGGGCCGAGTAGGTGACCGAGTCGCCCTGGGACTTGCCGTTGATCGCGGCGCCCATCGCCGACTGCGGGGAGTAGACGTCGAGCTTGTCGCCCTCCGCGAGGTTCTCGCGGGCGCCGAGGAGGAACTTCTCCTCCTCGTCGAAGTCGGTCAGCCGGACGGTGACGACCATGCCGGGCTCGACGACGCCGTCGTTGGGCGGGGTCTCTCCGACCTCGGCGCGGCGCAGCATGTCCTCGAGCTGGCGGATGCGGGCCTCCTGCTTGCCCTGCTCGTCCTTGGCGGCGTGGTAGCCGCTGTTCTCCTTGAGGTCGCCCTCGTCGCGGGCGGCGGAGATCTTCTCGATGATCTCCTGGCGGCGCGGACCCTTGAGGTCCTCGAGCTCGGCCCGGAGCTTGTCGAAGGCGTCCTGGGTGAGCCAGATGGTGCTGGCGTCCTGCGTCATGTCGGTGTACTCCTACGGTCTGGATCGAGGAACGGTGTGGGTGCGAGGAATCCGCACCCGACGTGGGTGGTGGTCCTCTGCGTTCGTTCGGTGCGCTCGCGGCCGACGACGGGCCGGCGCTGCCGGACGAGCAGTTCTGCCACAGTAGCAACTGAAGCCTGTCCGTGCAGGTCGAGCGCCCACCCCGGGGGAGGGGCCCGTCAGCGCGGGCGCTGCTGGTCGGGGGTCGTGCAGCCCACCAGCTCGACGCTGGTGGCGCGCCGCTCGGTGCGCACCTCGACGTCGTTGCGCCCGTCGCTGGGCGTGAAGGCGAGCTCCCCGACGGTGCTGTGGTCCTCGGCGAGCGCCCGCACCCGGCAGCTCGCGTCCGCCCCCTCGTCGAGGGCGACCTGGACCACGGCGGTGGCCGCGTGCTCACCGGTGACGTCGTAGGCGGCGAGCTCGGACTCCACGGCGGGGGTGCCGTGCGACCACGCCGCCCAGGCGACCCAGGCGACGAACACGACGGCGAGGAGGGCGACAGCGGCGATCAGTGCGGTACGCCGCCATGGTGCGGGCGCGCCGTACCGCTCGGAGAGATCGGTGGTCGACGGGCCCGGGTTCACCCCCCCAGCCTAGAAACTAGACTCCAACCATGCCGCAGCAGACCCCCTCCAGCACCCCTCGATCCACCTTCGACGGATCCGGGGTGCCCCTGTCCCACGAGGCCAGGACGCCCGGTGCCGGGGCCCGCGCGGGGCTGCGCCTCATGCACGTCCACGCCCACCCCGACGACGAGTCGAGCAAGGGCGCAGCGTCCACCGCCAAGTACGTCGCCGAGGGCGTCGACGTCCACGTCGCGACGTGCACCGGGGGCGAGCGGGGCTCGATCCTCAACCCCAAGATGGAGCGGCCCGACATCCTGGAGAACATCACCGAGGTCCGCCGCCAGGAGATGGAGCGGGCCCGCGACATCCTCGGGATCCGCCAGGACTGGCTCGGCTTCGTCGACTCCGGCTGGCCCGAGGGCGACCCCAAGCCGCCGCTGCCCGAGGGCTGCTTCGCGCTGGTGCCGGTCGAGGAGGCCGCGGAGCGCCTGGTGCGGCTGATCCGCTCGTTCCGCCCGCACGTCGTCACGACGTACGACGAGAACGGCGGCTACCCGCACCCCGACCACATCCAGTGCCACCTGGTCAGCGTCGCGGCCTTCGAGGCGGCCGGCGACCCCGAGCGCTACCCCGACGCGGGGGAGCCGTGGCAGCCGTCCAAGCTCTACTACCACCACGGCTGGAGCTGGGCGAAGATCAACGCCCTCCACGAGGCGATGCTCGCCCACGACCTCGAGTCGCCCTACACCGAGCGCCTGGAGAAGTGGGAGCGCGACCACGACTGGGACAACCGCATCACCACCAGGGTGCCGTGCGGCGACTACTTCGGCGTGCGCGACCAGGCCCTGCTCGCGCACGCCACCCAGATCGACCCCGACGGCTTCTGGTTCGCCATCCCGCGCGAGATCCAGCAGCACACGTGGCCCACCGAGGACTACGAGCTCGTGGTCAGCCACGTCGACTCGCCGACCCCCGAGGACGACCTGTTCGCCGGCATCGCCCCGGATGCGCCCTGACCCACGATCGTGACGACGCGGCCCTGATGGTGGCGCCCTCAGGGGCCTGACGGATACTGGAGCCATGCTCGATCTGCTGCTGATCACCCTGACCGACAAGGCGCCCGAGCCGGAGGACGTGAAGGCCGGCTGGACGGCGCTCATCATCTTCCTGCTGCTGGCGGTCGCGGTCGCCGTGCTCGGCTTCAGCCTGGTCAAGCAGCTGCGCAAGGCGCAGTCGGCCAAGGACGCGGGCCTGTACGGCGACGAGCCGGTGGACCGGGCCGCGGAGGATCGGGCGCGTGCCGAGGCCGAGGCGGCCGCAGAGCGCGACGAGCGCACCCCGCGACCGGACGACGGCGCCGACCGACGGTCCTAGCCGGGGGTCGCCGGGTCCGTCCGGGCCGCTGCGTGCCGCACCGGGCGGCGTACGACGTCCTCGCGGGACGCACCCGGCAACTGGCGGCGCCCGACGACGAGATCGGTGACACCACTGCCGCACGCCGCCAGTTGCGAGCCGCCCCCCGCACCGTGCGGAGAGCACCGAGCACCGGTCAGGTCCCGCTGGCTGGCAGCAGCACCGGGCCGCCGGTCCGGTCGACGACCTCCTCGGCAGTGACGCCGGGCGCGAGCTCGACGAGCTCGAAGGCCTCGCCGGTGACGTCGAGGACGGCGATGTCGGTGACGACCCGCGAGACCACCCCGCGTCCGGTGAGGGGCAGGTCGCACCCCTGGACCAGCTTGGGGGCTCCGGCGCGGGTGGTGTGCTCCATCAGCACGATCACGCGCCGGGCACCACTGACCAGGTCCATCGCCCCGCCCATGCCCTTGACCATGGCGCCGGGCACCACCCAGTTGGCCAGGTCGCCGTTGACCGCGACCTGCATGCCGCCGAGGACGGCGGCGTCGACGTGGCCGCCCCGGATCATGGCGAAGCTGAGGGAGGAGTCGAAGTACGACGCCCCCGGCAGGACGGTCACGGTCTGCTTGCCGGCGTTGATGAGGTCGGGGTCGACCTCGTCGTCGTGCGGGAATGGCCCGACGCCGAGGACACCGTTCTCGGCGTGCAGCGTGACCGTCGACCCGGCCGGAAGGTGTCCGGCCACCAGCGTGGGCAGGCCGATGCCGAGGTTGACGTACTCACCGTCGCGCAGCTCCAGCGCCGCGCGCGCTGCCATCTGGTCCCGCGTCCAGCTCATGCACGTACCTCCTGACGGGGGCGGGTGGTCTGCTGCTCCACGACCTTGCGTGCTGCCTGCTCGGGCGTGAGCTCGACGACCCGCTGCACGAAGATGCCGGGCAGATGGACGTCGTCGGGGCCGATCTCGCCGACGTCGACGACGCGCTCGGCCTCGACCACGGTCACCCTCCCCGCCATGGCGGCGGGCACGTTGAAGTTGCGGGCCGAGGCATGGAAGACGCAGTTGCCGGCACGGTCGGCCACCGCGGCCCGCACCAGTGCCACGTCGGTGACGATGGACTCCTCGAGCACCATCTCGCGTCCGTGGAAGCTGCGCACCTCCTTGGGTGGCGACGCGAGCGCCACCGTGCCGTCGGGGCGGTGGCGCCAGGGGAGTCCGCCCTCGGAGACCAGGGTTCCGACACCGGTGGGGGTGAAGAAGGCGCCGATGCCGGCACCGCCGGCCCGCAGCCGCTCCGCGAGCGTGCCCTGGGGCGTCAGCTCGACGGTCAGCTCGCCGGTGAGGTACTGCCGGGCGAACTCCTTGTTCTCACCGACGTAGGACGCCACCACCCGGCTGATCCTCCGCTCCTGGAGCAGCAGCCCGAGGCCGGCGCCGTCGACGCCGCAGTTGTTGGAGACCACCGTCAGGTCGTCGGCGCCCTGCTCGAGCAGGGCCTCGATGAGGAACCACGGGATGCCGGCGAGTCCGAAGCCGCCGACCGCCAGGCTCGCACCGGGGGCCACGTCGGCCACCGCCTCGACGGCGGGGACGACCTTGTCCACGCTCACGACGCGACCCGCTCGAAGACCGCGGCGAGGCCCTGGCCGCCGCCGATGCACATGGTCTCCAGCCCGTAGCGGGACTCGCGGCGCCGCATCTCGTGGGCCATCGTGGCCAGGATGCGGGCGCCGGTCGCACCGACGGGGTGGCCCAGCGAGATGCCGGAGCCGTTCGGGTTGAGCCGCTCGTCGGTCGGGTCGACCTTCCACTCCCGCAGGACCGCCAGCACCTGGGCGGCGAAGGCCTCGTTGAGCTCGATGAGGTCGATCTCGTCGAGGGAGAGGCCGGCGCGCTCGAGGGCGGCAGCCGTCGCGGGGACCGGTCCGATGCCCATCACCTCGGGGCCGACCCCGGCGACCGCCCAGGACCGGAGCGCGAGCAGGGGGCGCAGGCCGCGGCGCTCGGCCTCCTCGCGGGTGGTGACGACGCACAGGGCGGCGCCGTCGTTCTGGCCGCTGGCGTTGCCGGCGGTGACGGTGGACTCCGGGTCGAGCCTGGTCCGCACCGGCCGCAGGGCGGCGAGCTGGTCGAGGGTGGTGTCGGGACGCGGGTGCTCGTCGCGGTCGACCACGACGTCGGGGGCGCCACGGCGGCCGGGCACCGTGACCGGCACCAGCTCGTCGGCGAAGCGGCCGGCGTCGTGGGCGGCCCCGGCACGCTGCTGGGAGCGCACGGAGAGCTCGTCCTGCTCCTCGCGGGTGATGCCGTACTCGCGGCGCAGGTTCTCGGCGGTCTCCAGCATCCCGCCGGGCACCGGGTGGTTCCGGCCGCCGGCGGTCTCACGGGACCGGACGAGCCGGTCCACCAGCTCGATGCCGCCGCTGCGCACGCCGGTGCGCAGGCCCAGCGCGTAGTGCTCCACGGTGGACATCGACTCGACGCCGCCGGCCACGACGACCCTCGCGGCGCCCGTGGCGACCTGCCCGGCGGCGTAGAGGACGGCCTGCAGCCCGGAGCCGCAGCGACGGTCGAGCTGCAGGCCGGGGACGCCGGTGCCGAGCCCGGCGTCAAGGGCGGCGATCCGGCCGATGGCGGGGTTCTCGCCGCTGGGGTAGCAGTTGCCCAGGACGACGTCGTCGACGTCGCCCTCCCCGAGGCCGGTACGCCGCACCAGCTCGGCGAGGGTGGTCGACGCCAGGTCGACGGCACTGAGGGAGGCGAGGGAGCCGCCGAAGCGACCCACCGGGGTGCGCACGGGCTCACAGATCACGATGTCGGCCATGCCCCGACCGTAGGTGCCCCGATCCATAGTGGGAAGTATCCATTTCGCGACGACTCGGACTCTGAGAGTCTGGATCCATGGAGCTCCGTCACCTGCGCTACTTCCGGGCCGTCGCCGAGGAGCGGCACTTCGGCCGGGCCGCCGCCCGGCTGCACATGGCCCAGCCGCCGCTGTCGCAGCAGATCCGCCAGCTCGAGGACGAGCTCGGCGTCCGGCTGCTGCGTCGCACCACCCGCCGCGTCGACCTGACGCCCGCGGGTGAGGCCTACCTCGCCCGGGTCCGGACGATCCTCGCCGCCGTGGACGCGGCGGGGGAGGAGGCGCAGCGGATCGGCTCGGGGCTCGAGGGGCGGCTGGTCATCGGCTGCGTGGGCTCCGCGACGTACTCCCTGCTGCCGGCGCTGGCCCGCGCCCTGCGGGACGAGCTGCCCGGGATCGACTTCGCGTTCCGCGGCGAGATGCTCTCGCCCGCCCAGCTCGCCGCCCTCCGGGACGGCACCGTCGACCTGGGCCTGATGCGCCCCCTCGGCGACCCCGAGGGGCACGCCGACCTCGCCTCACGCGTGCTGCGGCACGAGCGCTACGTGGTGGCCCTGCCGGAGGGGCACCGCCTGGCCCGGCGCGCCCGGGTGCGAGTGACCGACCTGCGCGGCGAGGGACTCGTCGTGCACGCGGGCGGCGGTCGCTCGGCCATGTACGACGCGGTGGCCGGCCTGTGCCGCCACGCCGGCTTCGAGCCGGCGATCACCCACGAGGTGGCCGAGACCTCGACCCTGGTCACCTTCGTGGCGGCCGGGCTCGGGATCGCGGTCGTCCCGGAGCCGGTGGCCGAGCTGGGGATCGCCGGCGCGACGTACCGGCCGCTGGTCAGCAGGGCCCGGATGGACCTGTTGGCGGTGACCCGGGCGGACGACGACTCGGCGGCCCTGGCACGGACGCTCGGCGTGCTCGTCGCCCAGGTCGCGGGCTGACGCGGATCAGGCGCGGCGCAGCCGCTGTGTCGCCCTGTGCGGCGCAGCCGCTGTGTCCCTGTGCGGCGCAGCCGCAGGACGCAGTCCCACGCGGTCCGCTCCACCTCGGCGCCGTGCCCGTCGGAGGCGGTGACGACACGGGCCACCCGCTCGGCGCGCTCGACGTCGACGTCGACCCCGTCCAGGCCGTCGAGGTCGGCGAGCAGGTCCTCGGCGGTCATGAGCACCCGCGGGTCCTGCGGTCCGCCGGTGCCCTCGGCGAGGTTGGTGCTGTCGTGGCCGACCCACAGCAGGGTGCCGCCCGGGCGCAGCGACTCGACGAGGTGGCGCACCGCCGGACGCCGGGCGTCGGCGGGCACCTGGAAGTAGGCCACGACCGCGAGGTCCAACCCCTCTCCCCGCCAGTGCGTGGCGTCGGCGCAGACCCAGTCGACCGCCAGGTCGCCCGCCAGTCGACGGCCCTTGTCCAGCGCGACCTGCGAGAAGTCGACGGCCGTCACCTCCCAGCCGAGGGAGGCCAGCCAGATCGCGTTGCGGCCCTCGCCGCAGGCCAGGTCGACCGCACGGCCCGGCGGGAGGTCGGCACACTCGGTCTCGACGAGCGCGTTGGGCCCGCGGGACCAGACCAGCTCGGTGTCGGCGTACCGGGCGTCCCAGTCGGCTGCATCCATGGGCCCACGCTAGCCCTGTGACCGCGGACCGTTGTCTGTCATGGTGGGGGGATGATCAAGTCCCTGCTGACCGCGCTGGCCCTGCTCGCCGCGCTCGTGGGGTGCGGCTCCGAGTCCGACTCCCCGTCCGAGTCGGCGTCCCAGCGCTCGGCCGACGCGAACGCCGGGGTCATCGTCCCGGAGGAGGCCGCCGACCTCGTCACCAACGGCGCGATGCTGATCGACGTGCGCAACCCCGACGAGTACGCCGCGGGGCACATCGAGGGCGCGGTGTCGATCCCGCTGGAGTCCGGCGACTTCGAGGCGGGGGTCGCTCCCCTGGACCCCAGCGAGATCTACGTCGTCTACTGCGAGACGGGCCGTCGGGCCGAGGTCGCGGTCGAGCGGATGATCGAGCTGGGCTTCACCGACGTCCAGAACGCCGGGGGGATCGACGACGTCGCCGACGTGGTCGGGCCGGTCGTCACCGGCGAGTGAGCTGATCTCGGCTCAGACGTCGCCTGGACCGTCGTCGACGGTGCGCGCGTGCGGGCGCCCGGGATCGGCGAGCGCGGGATCGACCTCACCGGCGCGCAGCGCCTCGAGCTGGGCGCACACGGCGGTGCCGAGGAACAGCGCGATCGAGGACAGCAGGGCCCACAGCAGCAGCGCGAAGATGCCGGCGAGCGGCCCGTAGACGCTGCCGAAGGAGCCGCTCAGCGAGACGTAGAGCGCGAGCCCCACGGTGGCCACCGCGCTGAGGACGACCGCGATGCCCGATCCCAGGGCGAGCCACGACAGGGCGGGCTGGCGGCGCCGTGGGGCGTGGTCGAGCAGCACCGCGATGGTGACCACCAGCAGGCCCAGCCCGATCGGCCAGCGCACCACGTTCCACCAGTGGACCGTCCCGTCCGACCACCCGTAGTTGTCGGCCATCGCCTCCCCGAAGGCGCCGCCGCCGACGATCATGAGGAACCCGATGCCGACGGGTCCCGCCAGGACGCCGGTGAGCACCGCCGCCCGGCCGTACTTGGCCAGGGCCGGACGGTCGCGCCGGATGCCGTAGATGCGGTTGGCGCCCCGCTCGACCTGCGCCATCGCGGTGGCCATCGAGACGAGCGCGAAACCGAGTCCGAACACCAGCGCCACCTCGCCGGCCGCCTCGGACTTGTCGGACTCCTCCACGGCCTTGGTGAGGGCGTCCCCCTCGCCCGCGCCGGGAGACAGGGAGTCGACCACGTGGGCCACGACCTGGGCGGGACGCTCCTCGTCGAGGTCGGCGGCCAGGCCCGTCAGCGCGATCAGGAAGGGCACGACCGCCAGGCACGCCTGGAGGGCGAGGGCGCGCGAGTTGGTGAACCCGTCGCCGTAGCGGAAGCGGACGAAGGACTCGACCGCGATCTTCTTCAGGCCGTGCTGGCGGGCGAGCTGCCAGGCGTCCATGGCATCGAGCTCGTCACCGTCCATCTCGGTGGTGACGGGGACGGTACGCGCGGTCGTCATGGACGAACCCTAGGGACGACCCGCGTGGTCGCCGCCGCCGGGATCCGGCGCGAGCGGCGCCGGACCCACAGCACCCTCACAGGTCCGACCCACGGCGCTCCCAGCAAGCCGGCGGAGTCTTGCGACCATGACACCGAGCCGTGCCTCCCTCGACCTGGTCGTACGCCGTGGAGCAACCTGGCTGCTGGCCGCCTCGCTCGCCCTGGTGACCTACTGGTGGATGGCCGGCGGCGGGCTCGGCGACCTCGGCGGCCGGGCCTCGGGCCTCACCTCGCTCGGTCGTTGGACCGGTCTGGTCGCCTCGGTGCTCCTGCTCGCGCAGGTGCTGCTGATGGCCCGGCTGCCGATGCTGGAGCGGGCCTTCGGGCAGGACCGGCTGACGCACGTGCACCGCACGGTCGGCTTCGCCTCGTTCAACCTGATGCTGGCGCACGTCGTCCTCATCACCTGGGGGTACGCCGCGGGCTCGCTGCTGCGCGGGCCCGCCGAGCTCTGGGACCTCACCCGCACCTACCCGGCGATGCTGCTGGCCGACGCCGGCTTCGTGGCGCTGGTGATGGTGGTGGTGACGAGCATCCGGGCCTCCCGGCGGCGGCTGCGCTACGAGTCGTGGCACCTCCTCCACCTCTACGCCTACCTCGGGGTCGGGCTCGCCCTGCCGCACCAGCTGTGGACCGGGCAGGAGCTGGTCTCCTCGACCGGCCGCGCGGTGTTCTGGTGGACCGCATGGGGCCTGGCCGCGGTCTCGGTGCTGGTGTGGCGGGTGGCGTTGCCGCTGACCCGCAACCTGCGGCACCAGCTGCGCGTGGAGGAGGTCGTCGAGGAGGAGCCCGGTGTGGTGTCCGTGGTGATGACCGGGCGTCGCCTCGACCGGCTGAAGGTGCACGGGGGGCAGTGGATGAGCTGGCGGTTCCTGGGCCGCGACGGTTGGTCGCGGGCCAACCCCTACTCCCTGTCCGCGGCCCCCGACGGTCGCCGGCTGCGGATCACCGTGCAGTCGGTGGGTGACGGCAGCGGCTCGACCGCCACCCTGACGCGCGGCAGCCGGGTGCTGGTCGAGGGGCCGTACGGTCGGCTGAGCCCCCGCAGCCGCCACGGCGACAAGGTCGCGCTGATCGGCGCCGGCGTCGGCTCCGCACCCCTCGTCGCCCTGGCCGAGGAGCTCGCCCCCGCGGGCGACGTGGTCGTGCTGCACCGCTCGAGCGGGTCGGGCGCCTTCGCCGACGACCTGCGCCGCCTCGCCGCCCGGGGGGTGCGTGTCATGCACCTGCCCGGTCGTCGCCGCCGCCCCGACTCCTGGCTGGGGGAGGCCCACACCGGCCGCTACAGCGACCTGACCGCGCTGCGGCACTGGGTCCCCGACATCGCACACCGCGACGTCTACGTCTGCGGGCCGGAGCCGTGGGCGGACCTGGTCGTCGCGGACCTGCGCCGGGCCCGCGTCCCCGAGACCCACATCCACGTCGAAGCGTTCGGCTGGTGACGAGATGAAGAGGCTGACGAGATGAGACGGATCATCCTGTGGTTCGCGAGCACGGCGGTCGTGCTGATGCTGCTCGCCGGCTACCACACGTCCTTCGCCGGACCCCTGGCCACGCACAGCACCATCTCGGCCTACAGCGCCGGGACGCTGGCCGACCCGTCGACCACCGGCTCGTCCGCGGCACCGGCCGCCGGCTCCGCGTCAGGGTCGGGGTCCGGCAGCGGCCCCGGCAGCGGCTCGGCCGGGAGCACCGGCGCCGGGTCCAGCTCGTCCGGGAGCACGGGCTCCGGGTCCAGCGGCAGCGGATCGGCCGCGAGCAGCACGGTCACCGGTGACACCGTCCAGACCCAGTGGGGCCCGGTGCAGGTCGCGGTCAGCGTCGCCGGCTCGAAGATCACCGGCGTCTCGGTGCTGCAGTACCCCGACAGCAACGGCACCGACGCCCAGATCAACGGCTACGCCCTGCCGATCCTGGTCGACGAGACCATGAGCGCCCAGAGCGCGAACATCGACATGGTGAGCGGGGCGACGTACACCAGCAACGGCTACCAGCAGTCCCTGCAGAGCGCGCTGGACCGGGCGGGGCTGTGAGCGCCGTGCGGCCGACACCCCGCCCGACACCCCGCCCGGCACCCTGGCGCGACGTCGTGCAGGTGATGGGGCTGCCCGTCAGCGTGGCCCTGCGGGGTCGGCACGCCGGCGACGAGGTCTCCCGCGTGGCCTGGGCGGGGGTGCAGGAGGACCTGCGGGCGGCCGACGCCATGTTCAGCCGCTACCGCGACGACTCGTGGGTGAGCCGACACAACGCCGGGGCCGCCGACCTGGCGGACGCTCCGGCGGAGGTGCGCGAGGTCCTGGCGCTGGCCGAGGAGGCACGCATCGCCTCCGGGGGAGCCTTCGACGTGCGACGCCCGGGCGACGAGGGGCGTGTGGTGCTCGACACCGACGGCGTGGTGAAGGGCTGGGCCGTGCACCGGGCGGCTCGCCACCTCCTGGCGCTCCCGGACACCGACGCCTGTCTGGGCGGGGGCGGCGACCTGGTGTGCTGGACCGCCGACCCGGAGGGCGAGCCGTGGCGGATCGGGATCGAGGACCCCCGCGACCCCACCTCGCTGGTCGCGCAGGTGCCGTGCCGGCGGGGGGCGGTCGCCACGTCCGGGACGGCTCACCGCGGCGAGCACGTCGTGGACGCCCGCACCGGGCGGCCACCCACCGGTGTGGCCTCGGTGACGGTGGTGGCCCCCGACCTGGTCGCGGCCGACATCGACGCCACCGCGGCCTTCGCCCACGGGCCCGGCGCCCTCACGTGGCTGCGGTCGCGACCCGGCCGGGGTGGGCTCGTCGTCTGGGCCGACGGCAGGATCGAGCTGGTCTGAGGGCTGGTCAGGTCGTCGCGGTGGACCGGGGGCCGCCGGGGACCCGCAGCGGCAGCGGGTGGCCACTGATGGGGTTGGCCTCGGCCACCCCGTCCATGGCGTCGATGATGTTGCGCAGGTTGATGATCAGCGCGCCGTAGACCGGCCACTCGGCCGAGCGCTCCGTCTCGCGCAGACCCTCGGTGAAGTCGTCGAGCCGGGTGCGCACCACGTGCAGGGCTTCGGGGTCTGCGGCCGCTGCGGCCGCTCCCGTGTCGCCGAGCATCTCGATCCACGGGACCGCGAAGGCGTCCCCCCAGGTCTCCTTGTGGGCCGACTGGCCGCCGAGCGTGCGGGCCAGGCTGCGGGTCTCCGCGACGGACTGCTCCATGCGGCGCAGCAGCCCGTGCCACTGCTCGGGGTTCTTCATCTGACGTGCGGAGCGGCGGGGGTTCATCCGGGCGCTCTCCTGGGCCTGGCGGACCAGTGCCCACGCCTGGTCGACCTCGCCGTCGAGGTCACGGCTCCGGTTGATCCACCCGGTGACGTCCGCGTCCTGGCACCCGTCTCCGAGGCCCCCGGCCATGTCGGCCAGCAGCGCACCGATCTTGTCGTCGATGCGGTCCATCGCCTCGGCCGCCGTACGCCGACGCAGCGGCGGCCACACGATGATGTTGACCAGCAGCCCGACCGCGACGCCGATGGCGGTGTCGAGCAGGCGGGAGATGAGCATCACGTCGCTCTCGAAGCCCGTGGTGAGCACCACCAGCCCGGTGGTGGCGATGGTGGTGGCCTCGGTCCCCAGCCACGGGACGGCGCCCAGCAGGAGGGCCACCACGAGCAGCAGGGTGATGGCGCCCGTGGTGAGCCCGAAGGACTCGCCGACGACGGTGGCCAGCAGCACCGCGGTCACCGTGGCCGCGACCTGCTGGGTGCCCTTGGAGAACGTGCGGTAGACCGTCGCGTGCACCACGAGCAGGGCCGACCACGGGGCCAGGAACGGCTGCGGCAGGTCCAGCACGCTGGCCGCCACCACCCAGGCGGCGACGGCCGCCAGGACCGTCTTGACCAGCTGCATGACGTCGTTCCACCAGATCGGGTTGCTGATCCGGTCGTCGACCCGATCCCTCCACTTCGTGCTCATCCGGTCGACCATACGGACAACCGGCCGTCACGGCGCATCAACGGAAGGCGCAACCGGTCTGCAGGCCGAGCCTGCGGAACACGCTCGCGGCGGGGCAGGCCCCCGTGACGGCGGACTGGAGGAGGTTGAGGCCGACGAAGGCGGTGAGCAGCAGCCACCACGTCGAGACGAACGCGCTGAGCAGCACGCTCACGAGGATGACGGTGCCGGCCACCGAGAGGACGGCGCGGTCGACGTTCATGGGGTCTCCGATCGGGGGAGCGGGGGGGTGGGGGGACGCTCGGGGGACGGCGTCCCCCCACCCGGTCAGGGGGTCGGCGCGGCCGAGGACTCCAGGAGAGGCGGCGGACTCGCGCTGTGTGTGGGTTCGGTGCCACCCGGTGACACCGAACCCACACGGAAGGGCCCGGGGTCAGCGGCCGAAGATCTTCGAGAGGAAGCCGCCGCCGGAGCCGGCGGCCGCCTTCTCGGCCGGAGTGTGCTGGCCGTTGCACCACTCCTTCGCGGGGACGCCCGCCTTGACCTGGCTGACGTGCTGGCCGCAGCCGGCCCACGTGGTCTTGCTGCAGGTCTTGCATCGGACTGCTCGGCACATGGTGGTGCTCCGTTCTGTAGGGGTCTGTCGAGATGGGGCGAGGGGTGGGGACGGGTGGGGAGGGTCGGGGTCAGCCGTGGGAGAACGTGATCTTCGGCAGGACCCGGGTGAGCCAGCGCGGCGCCCACCACGCCGCCCTGCCGGTGAGGCGCAGCATGACGGGCAGCAGCACCAGTCGGACGAGGAAGGCGTCGAGCAGCACGGCCACGCCGAGCACGATGCCCATCTCCTTGGGCGGCAGCGGGCCGGACAGGGCGAAGGTGAAGAACACCGCCACCATGACCGCGCCGGCGGCGAAGATCACCCGACCGGAGTGGGCCAGCGAGCCGACCATCGCCTCGCGCGGGTCGCCCGAGTGCTCGTAGTGCTCCTTGGCCGAGGCCAGCAGGAAGACCGTGTAGTCCATCGCGATGGCGAAGATCATGGCGAAGAAGAACACCGGTGCCCAGGCGTCGAGGAAGCCCTGGGGCTCGAACCCGAGGAACCCGGCGCCGTACCCCTCCTGGAAGACCAGGCGGGCGACGCCGAAGGCGGCAGCGGTCGACAACAGGCTGGCGAGGGTCCCGAGCAGCGAGATGAGCGGGGCCTGGAGGGCGACCAGCAGGAGCAGGAAGCCGAGCGCGAGCACGACACCGATCACCAGCGGGGTCGACTCGTCGAGCTGGGCCTTGAGGTCGAGGTTCTCCACCGCGGCACCGCCGACCTGTGCCGACTCCGGCAGCTCGGCGCGCAGCCGCTCGACCGTCGTGCCGAGCTCCGGGTCGGAGGGGTCGACCGTCGGGACGGCCTGGATGAGCACCAGGTCGCTGCCGTCGGCGGCGGGCTGCGCGGGCATGGCGCCGGCGATGCCGTCGTCGTCGGCGAGGGCAGCGGTGGTGGCCTTCGCGTCGGAGGTCTTCGCGATCACCTGGAGGGTGCCGGGGGCGCCGTCACCGAAGGCGTCCTTCACCTGGTCGTAGCCGACGCGTGCGCTCGCGTCCTCGGGCAGCACCTGGATGGACGGCATCGCGGTCCGCAGGCCCAGGACGGGTGCGGCCAGGGCCAGCAGCACGACGAGCGAGGCCAGCCCGAAGGCGATGGGGCGCTTCCACAGTCGTTCGCCCCAGGCCGCGAACCGCGCCGAGCGGTGCTCGCCGGTGTGGACCCACCTCAGGGCCAGCTTGTTGATCCGGTGGTCGAGCTTGAAGAGCACCAGGGGGAGCAGGGTCAGGGTCGCGGCGAGCACGAAGGTCACCGCGAGCATGATCCCGCCCGCCATCGAGCGGAAGGAGGGCGACGGCACGAGCATGACCGCGCTCAGCGAGACGAGCACGGTGATCCCGGACAGGAGCACCGCCTTGCCAGCCGTGTCCATCGTCTCGGCGATCGCCTGCCGTGGCGTCTCGTGGTGGCCCATCCGGGCGGCCCGGAAGCGCACCACCAGGAAGAGCGCGTAGTCGATGCCGAGCGCGAGGGCGAACATCATCGCGAAGTTCATCGCCCAGATGGAGACCGGGACGAGCTCGTTGATGAGCACCAGCGAGCCGGCCGAGGCGACCAGGCCGGCCAGGGTCAGGATCAGCGGGAGGCCGGCCGCGACCAGGGCCCCGAAGGCGAGCACGAGGATCGCGAGCGTGACCGGCCAGGAGAACATCTCCGACTTCAGCATCGCGTCGAGGTTGGCCTCGTTGAAGTCCGACCAGAGCAGCGAGGCGCCGGTCGGGTTGACCTCGACGCCGTCACCGGAGAGGGCCTCGAGCTCACCCTTGAGGTCGTCGGCGACGCGGACCATCTCGTTGGGGTCGGCGCCGGCGCCGGCGAGGATGACGGCCGTCTCGCCGTCCTGGCTCAGCGTGGCGCCGGGCTGCGGGGCGATGACGTCGGCGATGCGCGGCTCGTCCTCGAGGATGGCGGTCGCCTCGCCGAGCACGGCCTTCGCCCGGCCCTCGGTCACCGGGCCGTCGGTGCTGTGCACGACGACCTGGATCGCCGAGCTGGCGTTGCCGCCGAAGCTGTCCTGCGCGACCTCGCGCACGGCGACGGACTCCGAGCCGTCGGCCTGCCAGCCTGCGCCGGACAGGTTGGCCTCGACCTTCGGGGCGAAGGCGCCGAGGCCGACGATCAGCAGCAACCACACGACCGCAGTGAGTCGGCGGTGGTGGGTCACCCACACGCCCAGGCGGCCGAGGGGGCCGGGGCGGTAGCCGAGGCCGTCGGGATCGGGACGGGCGGCGTGGCGGCGGGTGGCCGTCGACGTCATGGGAGGGCTCCTTCTGTCGGGGTCGTGCGGGAGGTCGGGGACATGGGGCGGGAGGAACGTCAGACGAGGGCGGGCAGGGCCTGGACGGCGGTGTACGCCGCGACGGCGAGGACGAGGCCGGTGAAGGCGGCCGACAGGCGACGCGTGTCGACCCGGTCGGCGATCCGCGCGCCGACGACGGCGGCCACGGCGGCGGCCGCGGTGAGCGCGACGACGGGCCACCAGTCGGGGGCCACCCCGCTGCCGGCCCGGGCGAGCAGCGCCACCCCGCTGGTCAGGGTGATGACCACGAGCGACGTGCCGGCGGCGTACTCCATCGGCAGGCTGAGCGCCATCAGCAGGGCCGGCACGACCAGGAAGCCGCCGCCCACCCCGAGGAAGCCGGTGAGCAGGCCGACGGCCGTCGCGGTGACGAGCACCTTGAGGGCGCGCGGGCACTGGCAGGCGAAGGTCGGGCTGAACGTGATGATCGGGTCGTCGAGCTCCGGCGGGCGCACGGTCCGTCCGGCCGGGTCGGGACGACGACCGCGCCACTGCCGGACGGCGAGCAGGGTCCCCACGGCGAGCATCAGCACCGCGAAGGCACCGAGGAGCACCGCCTCGGGGACGGCGGCCGAGGCGCGGGCCCCGACGATCGCCCCACCGGTGGCCACCAGCCCGAAGGCGACGCCGCGGGCGAGCAGGACGTTGCCGGCCCGGTACGCCGCGAGGGCGCCGACGAGCGAGGTGACCCCGACCACCACCAGCGAGCCGGTGGTGGCCTGGGCCGGGCTCTGCCCGAGGGCGTAGACCAGCACCGGCACGGCCAGGATGGAGCCGCCGCCGCCGAGCGCGCCCAGGCTGAGCCCGATGAGCGTGCCGGCGACGAGGGCCACGACCACGGTGCTGGCGAGGGTCACGCCGCGGGCCCCACCAGGTGCAGACCGACCTGCTCCGCGTTGTCGAAGGAGTCGTCGATGGCGACGAGCGGTCGTCCGGCGGCGTCGAGCACCGACGCGGCGACCGAGGCGCGGTAGCCGCCGGCGCAGTGCACCCACACCTCTCCGGCGGGCACCTCGTCGAGGCGCTCCCACAGCTCGTGGAGGGGGATGTTGACCGCCCCGGCGATGCGGGCGGCGTCGTGCTCGTCGGCCCGGCGCACGTCCAGCACGACGACCTCACGGTGGTGCCGCACCTGGGCCAGGTCGGCGAAGGTGGCCGTGGCGAACGAGCTCAGCTCGCGGTCGCTCCAGTCCTCGGGCTGGCCCGTCGCGTGCGCCGCCGGGCGGTCGATGCCGATCCGGACCAGCTCTCGCTGTGCCTCGGCGACGTGCTCGGCGGTCTCGCCGAGCAGGGTGATCGGGGTGCCCCAGGTGATGAGCCAGCCGAGGTAGGTCGCGAAGCCGCCGTCCAGGCCGAAGTTGAGCGTGCCCGGCGCGTGGCCGGCCGCGAAGGCCGTCCGGTTGCGCAGGTCCACGACCCACTCGCCCGCCTCGATGCGCCGGCGCAGCTCGGTGGCGTCGGCGATGGCCGGCGGGGAGAGGTCCGGCTCGGACGGTCCGTCGGCGTTGGCCGGCGCCATGTGGGCGTAGTACGCGGGCCACGGACCGAGGCCGGCCAGCAGCTCGTCGACGTAGGTCTGCTCGTCCTGGGTGAGGACCGGGTTGGCCTGCTTCTCCCGACCGATGGTCGACGAGCTCGCGTCGGACTGGGTGGCCGAGCAGAAGGAGCCGAAGCCGTGGGTCGGGTAGACCTCGGCCTCGTCGGGCAGCAGGTCGGCGAGCCGGTGCGCCGAGGCGTGCTGGTGGCGCACCAGGTCGTGGGTGTGCTCGGGACCGAGCAGGTCCGGGCGCCCGGTGGCGCCGTACAGCAGGGAGCCGCCGGAGAAGACCCCGACCGACCGGTCGAGTCCCTCGCCGGTGTCCGTCAGGGCGTAGGAGAGGTGGGTGAACGTGTGGCCGGGGGTGGCCAGCGCGGTGACGCGCATCCGCCCACCCACCTCGACGACCTGTCCGTCCGCGAGGGGGGTGCGGTCGAAGGACACGTCGTCCTCGCCGTTGACCAGGTACTCGGCACCGGTGCGCTGCGCGAGGGCGAAGCCGCCGGTGACGTAGTCGTTGTGGATGTGGGTCTCGAAGACGTGGGTCAGCCGTACGCCGTGCTCGCCGAGCAGGGCGAGGACCCGGTCGATGTCGCGCTGCGGGTCGACGACGAGCGCGACCTCCCCGTCGTGCACGAGGTAGCTGCGGTCGCCGAGGGTGGGGGTCTCGATCGGGACGACGGTGAGGTCGGCCATCACAGACCCACCCCCACGGCGCGCCCGGACTCGATCCAGCCGCGGGTGCCGCCGGCCACCGACGCGGCGTCGAAGCCCGCGGCGACGAGCAGGTCGGTCATCGCCTTCGACCGGTTGCCCGACGCGCAGATCACATGGACACGTGCGGACCGGTCGATCTCGTCGAGACGGGAGGCCAGCTGGCCCATCGGCACCAGGACGGCGCCGGGCACATGGGCCTGCGCGTACTCCGCCCGCTCGCGGACGTCGATGGTCACCGCGCCCTCGCGCTCGGCGGCGTACTGCTCGACTGAGATCTCGGGAGTCTGCTCGGACATGCGGTTCCTCTCCGTGGACGGCTTCCGTGCGGTCTGACGAATGCCTCTGAGAAATACCCTAGGGGGTATCCGCGGAAATGCCAAAACACCCCCAGGGGTATGCTGGCAGCACGGGTGGAGACACCGACCGAGGAAGGGATCCCGCATGGACTACACGCTGAGCAGGACGCTGGCACTGCCGTACGACGAGGCCGTCAGCGCGACCCGCGACGCCCTGGCGGACCAGGGCTTCGGGATCCTCACCGAGATCGACCTGGCCGCCACCATGAAGGCCAAGCTGGACGTCGACCTGCCCCCGCAGGTGATCCTCGGCGCCTGCCGCCCGCCGTTGGCCTACGAGGCGATCCAGGTGGACCCGTCGATCGCGGCCGTGCTGCCCTGCAACGTGGTCGTCCGGTCGGTGGACGACGCCAGCACCGTCGTCGAGGCCTTCGACCCCGCGGTCATGATGGGCATGTCCGACCACCCGGCCCTCGGCCGGGTGGCCGCCGACGCCCGCACGCGCATCTCCGCGGCCCTCGCCGCGCTCACCCAGGAGGACTGATGGAGCTCGACCCCACCGAGATGACCCCGGTCATCAACCGGATCAAGCGCGCCCAGGGCCAGCTCGCCGGCGTGCTGCGTCTGCTCGAGGAGGGGCGCGACTGCGAGGACGTGGTCACCCAGCTCGCCGCGGTCTCCAAGGCGCTCGACCGGGCCGGCTTCGCGATCGTCGCCAGCGGACTCCAGCAGTGCCTGACCGCCGGCGACGGCATCGACTCCGTCGACGTCAAGAAGATGGAGAAGCTCTTCCTCTCCCTCGCCTAGATGTGATGGCGGAGGCCGGACCGGCTCAGCGGGTGCGGAAGGTCCACCGCATCGACTGCAGGCCGCGCTTCGTGGGGGACTGGTCGAGCCGGTTGCCGTCGAGGTCGCGCACCCCACGGGTGACCTGCACCCGGTACGTCGTCCTGGGTCGCAACGCCTTCTTGGGGTCGAGCACGACCCGCGCCCGACGCGCGTTGTACCGCAGGACGGCCGGGAGGGGTGTCCTGGTGCCCTTGCGCACCAGCCGGACCGTGGAGCCGGTGAGGGAGGTGCGGCGCACCTTCTCGGAGAACGTCGCGGTGACCTTCGTCGTGGACGTGACCCTCGCGGCGCCGCTGACGGGTGTGGTGGACTTGACCCAGGGGGCGCTCGAGCCTCCGGTTCCTCCCGTTCCCCCGGTGCCCCCCGAACCCCCGGTGCCTCCGGTGCCCCCGGTGCCCCCGGTGCCCCCGGTGCCTCCGGTGCCTCCGGTGCCCCCGGTGCCCCCGCTGCCCCCGGTGCCCCCGGTGCCGCCCGTGGGGGTCGTGGATCCGTCACCGGAGTCCGTCCACAGGGGTGTCACCCAGTACGTCGAGTCCTTGTGGCCCTGCACCGGGAAGGATCCGCACCGGGCGTCCTGGTAGCAGTGGACGCCGTTGGGGCTGCCGTCCTTGGACCGGAGCGCGGTGACCGGACCCACGGTGCGTCCGCTGTTCGCGAAGTACCCGTAGTCGAAGGCGTACTTCGTGCCCGGGGTGAAGTAGGACACCACGTAGGTCCGGCCGGGGGAGATGGTCACCGGCTCGGCGAAGCTCATGTCCTGCCACCTGTTGCCCGCGCCGGCGGCGAACTGTCCCTTCGCCAGCAGGGTCCCGCTCGCGGTCCACAGCGACGCCCGTACCGTGGCCGTGTCGACGCGATAGATCCGGACTCCGGTCACCTCGATCTCCTTCGAGGACTCGAACCTCGTCCCGACCTCGAGACCGTTGCGGACGTCGTTCGCGACGCAGTAGCCGTTGGCGTCGAGCTTCCACGGTCCGCAGTCGGCCTGGGTCTGTTGGCCCTTCAGGCCGGCGGGCCACAGGCCCGTGGGCTCCGCCCTGCCGAACGCGGCCGGTGCTGACACGGCGGCGACAGTGGCGGCGACCGCCAGTGCACCCGCCCCGAGCCTGTGGATGCTTGTGGTCCTCATCGCACGTTTCCCCCTGTGGATGTCCTGTGTGTTCCCGACCCGGGTGTCCGCCGGCGACGCAGCCACGTCGCGGTCCGGGCAGTCCGGATGAGGTGAAGGTGCCACCACGTGGCACGTGACGGGACGGTCGGCAGGGCTATCCCCCAAAGTGAGGATGTGCCTCGGGGCCGTGGAGCACGATGCTCACGCTCCCCCCGGGGCGTGGGCGTACGCGAGGCCGGACGGCGGGCCCCGGCGTGGTGCACGGCGAGCGGGTGCAGCGGTGCGTGGCCTCAGGCCAGTCAGGTCTGCCCGGGGTGGTCAGCGCAGGGCGTAGGTCGCCACCGAGACACCGACGTAGTGCGTCACGAAGGCCAGGATCGTGAAGGTGTGGAACACCTCGTGGAAGCCGAACCAGCGCGGCCAGGGGTTGGGCCGCTTGGTGCCGTACACGACACCGCCGATCGTGTAGAGCGCCCCGCCGGCCGCGATCAGGGCCATCACGGCGGTGCCGGTGCCGGCGCCGTACCGACCCATGGCACCGCTGATGAAGTCGCCGAAGAAGAACACCGGCGCCCAGCCGAGTGCGATGTAGATGGGGGCCGACAGCCAGCGCGGCGCACCCTTCCAGAAGACCTTCATCACGACGCCGGCGATCGCCCCGCCCCAGACCACGGCGAGCATGGTCCACATGTCGCGGCCCTCGAGCAGCAGCAGCGCGAACGGCGTGCAGGAGCCGGCGATGAGCACGAAGATGTTGGAGTGGTCGAAGCGCTTGAGCATCGAGTGGGTGCTCGGCGACCAGGTGCCGCGGTGGTAGACCGCGGAGACCGTGAACAGCACCAGCGCGGAGCCCGCGAAGACGGCCGAGCCGAGCCGGGTGGTCGCGTCGGGGGAGAGCACCACCAGGACGATGCCCGCGGCGAGGGCAAGGGGGGCGGTGGCCAGGTGCAGCCAGCCCCGCAGTCGCGGCTTGACGTCGGCGATCGCCTCGTGGATCGCATCCGTCGCGCCGTCAACGCGCTCGTGGAGCCCGTCGAGGCGGTGGCGGAGTACGTCGTTCATGCCACGAAACTACCCGGATGCACCCGAGACGTCACGACGACGGCCAGGACGAGACCCGGCTGACACCCCCGCGGGGCGTTCCTGGGCCGCCCCTCAGGCGATCTCGTGGTCGTCGCGGGCGCCGTCCCGCTCGTCCTCGTCGCCGCGGGTGAAGAAGGAGAACGAGCCGTCGGTCTCGAGCACGCACAGCTCGATGTCGGAGAGCCGGCGGATGCCCTGCTGGCGCGCCGCCTCGTGGACGTCCTGGATGGTCATCCGCTCCCCGGCGAGGGTCTCCAGCAGCGGCTCCCCGTCGCGTACGACGACGCGGGCGCGACCGGCCAGCCAGGGCCGGAACCGGGGGTGGTGGAAGGCCAGCGAGTTCAGCGTGAGGCCGGCCACCGAGAAGGTCGCCACCGCGATGACCGCGGCGGTCACCGAGTAGTCCTCCTGGAGGATGCCCTGGCTGACCAGGTCGCCGACGGTGACGAGCAGGATCATGTCGAACGCCGAGAGCTGGGCGACCTCCCGCTTGCCGCCGACGCGGACGACCAGCCAGAGGAACAAGAAGATCGCCAGGGACCGGATGAGGATGTCCATCAGGGCATCCTCCAGGTCGTGAAGGACGCCGAGACCACCGGCTCGTCCTCGACCAGCACGCTGACCTGGCAGTCGTCGGTCTCACCGAACTGGCCCGGGGACACGCGGGCGTCCAGGCTGATCTCGAGGGTCGTCCCGGAGGGCGGCGGGTCGAACTCGTAGATGATCCACGGCGGCACCGTGGTCTCCGCCGCGGGGTTGGGATACCAGCTCTGGAAGTCGAGGTCGTTGAAGAACTCGTCGCAGAACCGCACCTGCACGGTGTCCCCGAAGCCGGCGGTCGCCTCGACGGTGACGTGCAGGGGAGCGGGCTGGCCGGCCCGCGTCACCTGCGGATACTCCACCGCGAGGGTGTGGCCGCCGCCGGCCGCGGCGACGTCGCCGCGGCGCGGACCGAGCAGGTCGAGGGCCGACAGGACCACGACGAGCACGAGGAGGGCGACGCCCGCGCGCCGGAACCAGCGACCGCGTCGACCTGGTGGGGTTTCGCGCAGACCGGTGGCCGTGTCGTCCGCCCCGAGCATCGAGTCGTCGCCGGCCGGTGGGCGCAGGGTGTGATCTGGCACGGGCGACACCCTAGGGCGCGGTTAGGATCGTGGATGTGGCGAAGTTGAAGGACGCGGTGCGTCGGGTGCTCTACCCGGCCTACGAGCACCGCGTCGCGAAGTTCCTGCCCGCCGATCGCGTCCCTGAGCACATCGGCGTCATGCTCGACGGCAACCGCCGCTGGGCCAAGGCGGTGGGGCTCGACACGGCCGGCGGCTACCAGGCCGGCGCGGACAACATCTTCCCGCTCCTCGGCTGGTGCGAGGAGGTCGGCGTCAAGGTCGTGACGCTGTGGCTGCTGTCCAGCGACAACCTCACCAACCGCCCGCCCGAGCAGATGGCCGGCCTCCTGCAGATCATCGAGGGGGCGGTCGAGTCCCTGGCGGCCACCGGCCGCTGGCGCATCCACCCGGTCGGGGCCCTGGACCTCCTCCCGGCCAGCACCGCGCAGAAGCTCAAGGCCGCCGACGACGCGACCCGCGACGTGGACGGGATCCTGGTCAACATCGCCGTCGGGTACGGCGGGCGTCGCGAGATCGCGGACGCCGTACGCTCCCTGCTCCACGAGCACGCCGCGCGCGGCACCTCGCTGGAGGAGCTGGCCGACGTCATCGACGTCGACCACATCGCCGACCACCTCTACACCAAGGGCCAGCCCGACCCGGACCTCGTGATCCGCACGTCCGGTGAGCAGCGGCTCGGCGGCTTCCTGCTGTGGCAGTCGGCGCACTCGGAGTTCTACTTCTGCGAGGCGCTGTGGCCCGACTTCCGCCGCGTCGACTTCCTGCGCGCCATCCGTGCGTACGCCGAGCGGGAGCGCCGCTTCGGTTCCTGAGGCGCGAGGAGCGGGGTGGCGCGACACACCGTTCATCCCGCGTTCGGGCGTGTCGGTGCGAAACGGCGCCGGGCGGGCGTACTTTCGCACTCATCGGCAGGTGGGGAAGCCTGCCGAATCGGGAGGCAGCTGTGGGAGTCACGCACCACTTCGAGGAGCCGTCCGGTCCATGAGTTGAACAGGACCGGGTGTGGTGCGTCGCGCCGGTCCGATAGGGGTAGGCACTCCGTGAGCTCGAACAAGCAGGTCAGCCAGAACCGCACGTACGTCCTCGACACCAGCGTCCTGCTGGCCGATCCCGGCGCCCTGCGTCGCTTCGCGGAGCACGAGGTGGTCCTCCCGGTGGTCGTCATCACCGAGCTCGAGGGCAAACGCCACCACCCGGAGCTCGGGTTCTTCGCGCGCACCGCGCTGCGGAGCCTCGACGAGCTCCGCATCCAGCACGGGCGGCTCGACGAGCCGGTCCCGGTGGGTGACCAGGGCGGCAGCGTGCGCGTCGAGCTCAACCACACCGACCCGGCGTCGTTGCCCTCGGGCTTCCGCCTCGGTGACAACGACACCCGGATCCTCGCGGTCGCGCGCAACCTGGCCGACGAGGGCCACCTCGTCACGCTCGTCTCCAAGGACCTGCCGCTGCGCATCAAGGCGTCCGCGGTCGGCCTCGACGCCGAGGAGTACCGCGCCGAGGCCATCAGCGACTCCGACACCGGCTACACCGGCATGGCCGAGCTGGAGGTGACGTCCGCCGACCTCGACGAGCTGTACGACGACGGCGTCGTCGACCTGGCCGAGGCGCGCGACCTGCCGTGCCACAACGGCCTCGTCCTCCTCTCCGACCGGGGGACGGCGCTGGGTCGCGTCGGACCCGACAAGCAGGTGCACCTCGTGCGCGGCGACCGGGAGGCCTTCGGCATCCACGGTCGCTCCGCCGAGCAGCGGATCGCCCTGGAGATGCTGCTCGACCCCGAGGTCGGCATCGTGTCCCTGGGCGGCCGGGCGGGCACGGGCAAGTCCGCGCTGGCGCTGTGCGCCGGCCTCGAGGCCACCCTCGAGCGGGGTCTGCACAAGAAGGTCGTCGTCTTCCGCCCGCTCTTCGCCGTCGGCGGGCAGGAGCTCGGCTACCTGCCCGGCTCGGAGTCGGAGAAGATGTCGCCCTGGGGGCAGGCGGTCTTCGACACCCTCGGCGCCCTCACCACGCCCGACGTCATCGACGAGGTGATGGACCGCGGCATGCTCGAGGTGCTGCCGCTGACCCACATCCGCGGCCGGTCCCTGCACGACGCGTTCGTGATCGTCGACGAGGCCCAGTCGCTGGAGCGCAACGTGCTGCTCACGGTGCTCTCGCGGATCGGCGCCAACTCCAAGGTGGTGCTCACCCACGACGTCGCCCAGCGCGACAACCTGCGGGTCGGGCGCCACGACGGGATCGTGGCGGTGATCGACAAGCTCAAGGGCCACCCGCTCTTCGCGCACGTGACCCTGACCCGCTCCGAGCGCTCACCCATCGCCGCGCTGGTCACCGAGATGCTGGAGAACGTCACGCTCTGAGGGCCGCCCCCACGGTCCGGCTCGCGCCCACGTCCCGGGCGCGAGCCGGACTGCGTCCTGCCTGTCCTGGCCCTGGATCAGGGTTCTCCTCGACGGCGGTCCTGCGTGCGATCGGTCACTGGCGGTCCGCAACGTGGGGCTGGGGTGACTGGTGTGACCTTGGTGACTCCTGTGGTGCCGATCTGGTGGAAAGTGGCACCAGATCGGCTGTTTGGTTTGCGTGGGCCCTCCGGCTCCTGCATGGTTGCCCGTGATCGTTTCGTGATCTCCCCCCTCGGTCGCACCTGTTCCCCCCACTCCTGACAGGCCGCGACGTCGTCCTGCTGTCTACCCCCCCGTGAGCTCCCCTGTGCCCCTGACGCCTGCGCCCGCCTCCGACTCGAAGCCCCCGAAGCACGTCCCCCGACACCGCGCCCCCGCCAAGCACAAGGCGGGTCGGTCCTTTCCCGCCCGGCTGGTGCGCACGTCTGTCGTGCTGACCGGCGTCGCCGCCGCGGTGACCGGCGTGAGCGTGTCCGGCGGCGTGCTGGGCGCCTCGAGCGGCGCCGACGCGGGCGACCTGGCGTCTGCCGCGATCGGCGGCGTGACCGTCGCCTCCGCGGACTCCGACCCCAGCGCGCTCGAGCGCCGCGAGTCGGTCGTGCCCGTCTCGCGCTCGGACCGTCGCGGCGCCACGGACGCGGCCAAGCGGGCCGCGCTGTCGGTCGCCGAGGGCCCGACCGTCACCCGCACCGAGGACCTCTCCAGCGCCGACCCGCGCGCCATCGCCCGGGCGCTGCTCCCGCAGTACGGCTTCGACTCCTCGCAGTTCTCCTGCCTCGACTCCCTCTACATGAGCGAGTCGGGCTGGCGCATCGACGCCGACAACCCCAGCTCCTCGGCGTACGGCATCCCGCAGGCGCTCACCCAGCTGCATCAGCTGCCGGCGGACTACATGACCTCGGCCGAGTCGCAGATCCGCTGGGGCCTGGGCTACATCCAGGACACCTACGGCACGCCGTGCAGCGCGTGGTCGTTCAAGGCCGGCAACGGCTGGTACTGACCCGCCGACCGGCGGGAGTCACGAGGCCCGGGCGCACACCACGACGGCAGTTCGCGACTGGTGTGCAGCCGCCCACGCGTGGAGCGCGGCCGCGGCCGTCGAACTGCCTGCGCTGTGCGGCGGCCGCCGAGGGTCAGCGCGCCTCGAAGACCGTGACCGCGCCGGCGTACTCGCGCTCACCGTCGAAGGCCGGCAGCACGAGCCCGTCGCCGGTCGAGTCGAGGTAGGCCTGGGCGCTCGCGTGGTCACCGAAGACCGCGCGCGTCTCGAGGTCGTGGCGGCGGACGTCGGCGAAGCGGCGACGCAGCACGGACTCACCGGTCTCGCTGCTGAACTGCGTGCGCGCCGGGCGGCCACCGGCAGCGCGGTGCAGGTCCGCGAGGTGATCCTGGCCGTTGGTGACCGCGACGAACGTGCCGCCCGGGCGCAGCACCCGTCGGACCTCGTTGAGGGCCCGCTCGAGGTCGCGCACGTGGTAGAGCATCCACCCGGCGTAGACGACGTCGAAGGACGCGTCGTCGAACGGCAGGTAGCAGATGTCGGCCTGACGGGCGTCGACCCCCCGGGCCGCGGTGAGCTCGACGAAGCGGGGCGAGAAGTCGGTGGCGACCAGCGTGACGCCGGGGAGGTCGGCGATGCGCTCGGCCATCACGCCCGTGCCGCAGCCGACCTCGAGGACGTGGGCGTCACCGACCAGGGCACGATCGATCGCCCGCAGCGCCTCGGTCTCGGGGTCCAGGCCGTCGGCGGTCGGCTGCCACACCGACCGGCGGGTCTCCAGCCGGTCCTCGGTGGCGTACTGGTCGCGCACGTGCGCGGGGTCGTCCATCTGGCTCACGGGTGCGTCATCCGATCCACGTCGAGGGCGTCGTCGAGCTGCTGCTCGGTGAGGTCGCCGCGCTCGACGTACCCCATCGCGAGCACCGTCTCCCTGATGGTGGTGCCGTCCTTCATCGCCTGCTTGGCGATCCGGGAGGCCTCCTCGTAGCCCAGGTGCTTGTTGAGCGGCGTGACGACCGACGGTGACGACTCGGCGTACGCCCGCATCCGCTCGACGTCGCCGGTGATGCCGTCGACGCACCGCTGCGCGAGGACGGTCGAGGAGGTGGACAGGAGGCGGATCGACTCGAGCAGGTTGCGAGCCATCACCGGCATCATCACGTTGAGCTCGAAGCTGCCCGCCGCACCCGCCCAGGCGACGGTCGCGTCGTTGCCGACGACCTGCGCGCAGACCATCAGCGTGGCCTCGGGGAGCACCGGGTTGACCTTGCCGGGCATGATGCTCGACCCCGGCTGGAGGTCGGGCAGGTGGATCTCGGCGAGACCGGTGGTCGGGCCCGAGGACATCCACCGCAGGTCGTTGCAGATCTTGGTGAGGCCCACCGCGTAGGTCCGCAGCGCGCCGCTGAGCTCGACCAGCGAGTCGCGGGTGCCCTGGGCCTCGAAGTGGTTGCGGGCCTCGGTGAAGTCCTGGCCGGTGTCGGTGGCCAGCCGCTCGATGACGGCGGCGGCGAAGCCGGGCGGGGTGTTGATCCCGGTGCCGACCGCGGTGCCCCCCAGCGGCAGCTCACGCACGCGGGGCAGCACCGCCTCGAGCCGCTCGGCGGCGTAGCGGACCGTGGCGGCGTACCCGCCCATCTCCTGGCCGAGCATGACCGGCGTCGCGTCCATGAGGTGCGTGCGACCCGACTTGACCGCGTCGGCGAACTCGGCGGCCTTGGCCTCGAAGGCGGTGGCCAGCACGTCGAGCGCCGGCAGCAGGTCCTCGACGACGGCCAGGGTCGCGGCGACGTGGATCGACGTCGGGAAGGTGTCGTTGCTGCTCTGCGAGGCGTTGACGTGGTCGTTGGGGTGCACGTCGACGCCCGCGCGTGCGGCGAGGGAGGCGAGCACCTCGTTGGTGTTCATGTTCGAGCTGGTGCCCGACCCGGTCTGGAACACGTCGATCGGGAAGTGGTCGTCGTGCTCGCCCCCGGACACCGCGGCGGCGGCGTCCGCGATGGCCCCAGCCTGCTCGTCGGTGATCACCCCGAGCTCGCCGTTGACCCGGGCGGCGGCGCCCTTGACCAGGGCCAGTGCCTGCACGTGGCGGCGCTCGAGGGTGGTGCCGCTGATCGGGAAGTTGTCGATCGCGCGCTGGGTCTGGGCCCGCCACAGGGCGGCGGCGGGGACCTCGACGTCCCCCATGGAGTCGTGCTCGGTGCGTGTCTCGCTCATGGCGACGACGCTACCCCCGTCCTCGCCTCCGCCGTCCTCACCCCGGGGGCGGCTGGTGTGTCGCCGTGCGGCGGGCGACGTAGAGGAAGTACTCCTCCGGACGGTCCTGGAGCAGGACGTCGTACGCCCGCTCCTCGGCGGCCCCGAAGACCTCCTGCAGGGCGGCGAGCAGCTCGGGGGAGCGGGCCGCCGACCAGATCACGAGCACTCCGCGGTCGTGCAGCACGTCGCGGCAGCGGGCCAGGAAGTCGCGGCCGTAGACGTCGGCGTTGCCGTCGTGCACGAGGTAGCCGGGCCCGTTGTCGACGTCGAGCAGCAGCAGGTCGTGGGTCTCGCGGGCCTCGGCGATGGCCATCAGGATGTCGGCGTTGACGATCCGCACCCGTTGGTCGGCGAGCAGCGCCGGCCCGTGCGGCACCGTGCCGTCGCGCATCCAGCCGATCAGCGACTCCTCGATCTCGACGACGGTGGCGCGCTCGACCCGCACGTCGGCGAGGATCCGCTGGAGCGTGAAGCCCAGGCCGAGCCCGCCGACCACCACGTCGCGGGGGTCGTCGAGGAGGTCGAGGGCCATGCCGGCCATCTCGATCTCGGTGCTCGTCTCGAGGGTGTCCATCACGAAGACACCGTTGACGCGGAGCTCGATGACGTCGGCGGCTCCCGGGTTGGTACGCCGCCGCAGCACCAGCTCGCCGCGGGGCGAGGTGGCACGGGCGATCTCGGTCGAGCTGACCTCGGTGTCCGGCATGCGGCCCATCCTGCCCGCCCGGCCGTGCGACCTCGGGTCCGGGACCCGCCGTGTCGGTGCGCTGATCCTGCGAGGTGGAAAGTATAGTGAGTCAATCGTTTAAGGAGGTTCGTGGTGTCGCAGGGTTCTGAGAGATCGGGCGGATCGGGTCGCCGGCGTCCGCCGGACGTCATACGTTGTGGGACCCCAGGGTCACGCGGCGTATGACGTCCCTCGGCGTCATGCGGGGGCGCCGCCACGAGTCGATCTCGATGCGGGACGGACGTTGGCGGCGGCCCGCTGGACGTCCACAGGACTCAGGGGTGAACGGTGTGTCCACCGGCCCGCTCGCGACCCGTCCGTGTGGGCCACGCAGCAGTCATCGTTGCCCGCATGGGATCGAGCGCCGCGTCTGCAGGTCGCCGCCGCGAGCTGCGGGCGAGGGCCGCGGGGCTCGCCGCTGGGCAGGGCGGCGTGCTCACGCGTGGCCAGGCCCACCGGCTCGGCCTGTCGTCGGCCGCCATCCGGGCCAATCTCGAGGCCGACAGGTGGCAGGCGATCGGCGTCCACTGCCTCTGCGTCACCACGGGTCCGCTGACGGAGGAGGCACGGCTGTGGGCGGCAGTGCTGGAGGCGGGGCCGAGGGCCTACCTCGATGGAGACACAGCCCTCGTCCGTGCGGGGCTGCGCAACTACACACCGGTGAGGGTCAGGGTGTCCGTTCCTCGGGGTGCACGCATCCGCCATCGTGGGTCGAGGGTCGACATCCGGCAGACCCGCAGGTGGGACCCGGAGGTCAGGCTCGACGGGGGTGTGCCCCGCGCCAAGGTGCCGGGCGCCGCCGTGCGAGCGGGACTGTGGGCCTCGTCGGACCGACAGGCGACGTTGGTGCTCACCATGGTGGTGCAGCAGAAGCTGGCGACCGTGGAGGAGATCGCGTCCGAGCTGATCCAGGTCAGGCGCGACCGGCGCAGGTCGTTGCTCGCCACGCTGCTGCTCGACCTGGCTGGAGGGATCGGATCTCTGGGCGAGCTGGACGTCATCCGTGGGTGTCGCGCGCGCGGCATCCCCGAGCCGGACAGTCAGGTGCTCCGTCGTACGTCGCGAGGCACGATCTACCTCGACTTCCGCTGGCGCGAGTACGCCGTGACCCTCGAGGTGGACGGCGTGCAGCACGGGTGGGTGCAGAACGCGGTGGCGGACGCGCTGCGACACAACAGCGTCGCCATGGAGGGCGACGTCGTGCTGCGACTGCCCGTTCTCGGTCTTCGCCTGTGTCCCGATGAGTTCTTCGCGCAGCTGGTGTCGGCACTCATGAGCCGGGGCTGGTCGGGCCCTCCCGCCCGCGCCGCGTGACGTCATGCGTCGCTGGACCTACTCGCGACCGGTCGTATGACCTCTCGCAGACGTCATACGCCGAGACACCCGAGCGTGGATCAACGTATGACGTTGAGACGAGGCGCATCCCGAGAGCAGCGACGGGACCAGGGGGGACGGGGGGCTCCGGCGCCTACTCCGCCGACCGCACCCGGATGCCGGCGGCACCGAGCGAGCTGAGGGGGACCGTCACCGCGCCCGAGGGGTCGGTGAAGAAGTCGTTGCCCTTGTCGTCGACCACGATGAAGGCGGGGAAGTCCTCCACCTCGATCTTCCAGACCGCCTCCATGCCGAGCTCCTCGTACTCCAGCACCGACACCGAGGTGATGCAGTCCTGGGCGAGCCGCGCGGCCGGGCCGCCGATGGAGCCGAGGTAGAAGCCGCCGTGGGCGTTGCAGGCCTCGGTGACGACCTTGGAGCGGTTGCCCTTGGCGAGCATCACCTTCGACCCGCCCGCGGCCTGGAGCTGCTCGACGTACGAGTCCATCCGACCGGCCGTGGTCGGCCCGAACGAGCCCGAGGCCATGCCCTCGGGGGTCTTCGCGGGACCGGCGTAGTAGACGGGGTGGTCGCGCAGGTACGCCGGCATCTCCTCGCCGGCGTCGAGGCGCTCCTTGATCTTGGCGTGCGCGATGTCGCGGGCCACGACGAGCGGTCCGGTGAGCGAGAGCCGTGTCTTGACCGGGTGCTTCGACAGCTCGGCCAGGATCGAGTCCATCGGCTGGTTGAGGTCGATCTCCACCACCTCGCCGGCGGCGATCTCGTCCGAGACACCGGCGGACGGCATGTACTGCGCCGGGTCGGTCTCGAGCTGCTCGAGGAAGACGCCCTCGGCGGTGATCTTGCCGAGCGCCTGGCGGTCGGCCGAGCAGGAGACGGCGATCGCGACGGGGCACGAGGCGCCGTGGCGGGGGAGCCGCACCACGCGGACGTCGTGGCAGAAGTACTTGCCACCGAACTGCGCGCCGATCCCGAAGGACTGGGTCAGCTGGAAGACCTCCTCCTCGAGCTCGAGGTCGCGGAACCCGTGCGCGCTCATCGAGCCCGACGTCGGGAGGTTGTCGAGGTAGTGCGCGGAGGCGTACTTCGCGGTCTTCAGCGCGAACTCCGCCGAGGTGCCGCCGATGACGACGGCGAGGTGGTACGGCGGGCACGCGGCCGTGCCGAGCGAGCGGATCTTCTCGTCGAGGTAGGTGAGCAGACGGTCGGGGTTCAGGATCGCCTTGGTCTCCTGGAAGAGGAACGACTTGTTGGCCGAGCCGCCGCCCTTGGCCATGAAGAGGAACTTGTACTCCGGCTTCCCGGAGGTCTGCGGGGTCGAGTAGATCTCGATCTGCGCCGGCAGGTTGGTGCCGGTGTTCTTCTCCTCGAAGCTCGTCAGCGGCGCGAGCTGGCTGTAGCGCAGGTTGAGCCTGGTGTAGGCGTCGTACACGCCGCGGCTGATCGCCTCGCCGTCGTCGATGCCGGTGAGCACGCCCTCGGACTTCTTGCCCATCACGATCGCGGTGCCGGTGTCCTGGCACATCGGCAGCACGCCGCCGGCGGAGATGTTGACGTTCTTGAGCAGGTCGAGGGCGACGAAGCGGTCGTTGCCGCTGGCCTCGGGGTCGTCGATGATCCTGCGCAGCTGCGCGAGGTGCGCGGGCCGGAGGTAGTGGCTGATGTCGTGCATCGCCTCCGCGGTCAGCCGCTGGATCGCCTCCGGCGCCACGCGCAGGAAGGTCTGGCCGTCCACCTCGAGCGTGGAGACGCCCTCGGTCGTGATGAGGCGGTACGGCGTCTCGTCGGGGCCCGTCGGCAGGAGGTCGGAGTAGCGGAACTCAGCGTCAGTCACGAGGGCTGAGAGTACGCCGCGGCGCCGGGCATAGCCGACGCCGCCCGGGCGTTGGCCCGGTGTGCCCCTCCGCGACCCCGATCACGACCCGGACCGGGTCCTCGACGCGCTCGTCATCGGTGCCGGCCAGGCCGGTCTCTCCACCTCGCACCACCTGGCTCGACGCGGCATCGACCACGTGGTCCTCGACGCCGACGAGCGGCCGGGCGGCGCCTGGCAGCACCGGTGGGACACGCTCACCTACGACGACGTCCACGGCGTCGCCGACCTGCCCGACGCCGCGGCCCCGGACCGCTCGGACGAGCGCGCCAACGTCGTCGTACCGGCCTGGTTCGCCGACTACGAGCGGCGCTTCGAGCTGCCCGTGCTGCGACCCCACGTCGTCGACTCGGTCACCAGCGACGGCGACCTGCTCGCCGTGCACACCACCGAGGGCCGCACCTGGCGCTCCCGGACGCTGGTCAACGCCACCGGCACCTGGACGCAGCCCTTCGTGCCGCACTACCCGGGGATCGAGACCTTCGGCGGCGAGCAGCTGCACACCGCCGACTACCCGGGCCCGGGGCCCTTCGTCGGGCGGCGGGTCCTCGTGGTCGGTGGCGGTGCCTCGGCGGTGCAGCTGCTCGGCGAGCTGGCCCCGGTCACCGACACCCTCTGGGTCACCCGCCGAGAGCCGGTGTGGCGCACCGGCGACTTCGACCCCGAGGCCGGTCTCGCCGCGGTCACCCTGGTCGCGGACCGGGTACGTCGGGGTCTGCCGCCGACGAGCGTCGTCGGCGTCACCGGACTGAGCCTGCGGCCGGCGGAGCGGGAGGCGGAGCGCCTCGGTGCCTACGCACGGCGGCCGATGTTCGACCGGATCGAGCCGACCGGCGTGCGCTGGGTCGACGGCGCCGTCGAGGCGGTCGACGTCATCCTCTGGGCCACCGGCTTCCGCCCCGCCGTCGGCCACCTCGCCCCGCTGCACCTGCGCACTCCCGCTGGTGGCATCCGGCTCGAGGTCGGCGGGGCCGTCCAGAGCGCGGTGACCGCCGTGCGCGACCCGCGCGTGCAGCTCGTCGGCTACGGGCCGTCGGCGAGCACGATCGGCGCCAACCGGGCCGGGCGGGCCGCCGCCATCGCCGTCGCCCGCCGGCTCGCCACCAGCAGCCACCGCTGCGCCTGACCCCGGACCGCTGTCCACTTCTGTCAACCCCCGTCAACCGGGGGCCGGACGGGCCAACTCTGGATCCATACCGCCGCAGCCGTAGCGGGACGAACCAGGGGAGCAGAGCCATGAACAGCACGCCGTACCGCCGCACCGTCGCCATCGTCGGCGCCGCGGCCATCACCAGCATCACCGCGTTCACCTTCGGCCCGGCCACCGCGTCCGCGGCCGCCGGTCAGCCGGACCGTCCGTGCTTCATGGTCCGCGCACACTGGAACACGGCGGAGGGGCCGCAGCCGACCTGCCCCGTCCCGACGTGGCAGCGCACCGCAGGCGCCGCCTCGAGCACGACCGGCACGGGATCCGACGAGGCCACCGTCGCCGGCGACACGACCGGGGCCCCGCGCCCCGCACCGAGCGCCCGGATCGGCGGCGACTTCATGCCGTGACGGGCGACGTTCCCCTGGCCGGGCGATCAGCGGCCATCCGCCGTGGTGGCCGCGATCGCCCGGGACAGTGGGACGTGCTGGCGGGCGTCGGCGGCTGCGCGCACCAGCAGCCGGTGGGCGAGCGTGCCTCGGCCCTCGCGCAGGGCAACGCGGGCGCCGCGCCAGCGGCAGTACGCCGCTTCGTGGGGGCGGGTGTGCCGGTCCCACCCGGAGGCGGCAACGACCCAGCCGTCGACTGTCTCGGTGTCCTCGAGGGCGGCTACCTCCGACGCCCACACCCGTCACCACGCCTGAGCGCCGCCTCGCCGACGGCGTGCGGCCCGAGGGGATCCACCCGCGCGTCCGCGCGCTGGGCACGCAGTCGCCGTGCCGCCTCCTGGCGCTGCCCCCGGTCCCCGTCGGCACGCCAGGGTCGCGTGCGCCCGGGCCGCTCGCGCCATCGCCGTCCCCGCCAGGACGGCGTTGTCGGTGGGCAGGATCACCGCCAGGGTCTCGTCCAGGCGGGCCGCGGCGTGAGCGGGCAGGCCCGCCCACAGCTCCACCGCGGCCAGTTCCGCCTGGGTCTCGAGCCAGTTCCCGTCCCGGTTGAGCCGGACCCGGTCGAGCTCGTCGATGCGGACGAGCGCTTCGTCGAGCCGGCCACGGAGGGTCGCCACGACCACCCGCTGCACGTGGAGGGGGTACGACGTCGGGTCGACGTCGCCACCCAGGTCGGAGCCCACCACCGCCGCGGCGCCGTCGACGTCGCCCGCACGCAGGTGGGCCTCCGAGACGATGGAGAGGAGAAGGGCGGAGGTGTACTCCGTGATCTGCCACCGAGCCACCAGCTCGAGGGCCGGGGCCGCCATGGCGTCGATCTCGGCCGCCGGTGCACCGAGCTGGAGCATCATGTCGGTCGTCGTGACCGCGGCGACGAGCTGCGCGAACGGATCGCCGGAGGCCGCGGAGACGGCGAGGGCCTCGCGTGAGTACGCGTGGGCGAGCTCGAGGTCGCCCTTGGACACGGCGCGCCCGCACGCCCAGCTGAGGATCTGGCTGCGTCCCCGGTCGTCCCCGACGGCCTCCAGTGCCTCCAGGGCGCGGGAGATGGCCGCGTTGGACTCCTCGTACCGTCCCTGGAGGTTGAGGAACAGGATGTGCGTCGACAGGCAGTCGACGAGCTCGGGGGAGGGCGGCAGGGCGGAGTGCAGGGCCAGGGCGCGGTCCAGGAGCGCCAACCCCCGCTCCTCGTGGCCGCCCATGTAGTGGGTGTCACCGGCCCGGGTGAGCAGCGCGACGCGTTCGATGGTCGTCCCCTCCACCGTCTCGGCCACCGCCACCAGCCGCTGCTCGGTGACGAAGTCGCCCTCGCTGTTGGCGGCGTCGATGGCGCGGCACAGGGCCTGGGCGAAGCTGATCCCCAGGGCGTCGGTGTCGATGGCCGGCCACAGCTCGAGGACGCGGGACCAGTGGTCGAGCGCCTCACGCGTGGCGAAGCGGGCCGCCGCACGCTCGGCTGCCGCCCGGCGCCAGACGACCTCGTGCTGACGGTCCCCGGCCGCGTGCCAGTGCCGGGCGATCTCCCCCGGCTCGGCGTCCGGGCCCGTCGCGAGCACCTCGGCGACCCTGCGGTGCAGCGTGCCCGCCTCGCCCGGGGCCAGGCGGCGCCGTATCGCCTCCGCGATCAGCGGGTGCCGCAGGCTGACGGTCGGCGTGCCGTCCGGCGGGGCGAGCAGCCACTGGTCGGACAGCTGGTGCAGGACCGTGACGACGCGGTCGAGGGCCAGCCCGGACGCCTCGCCCAGTGCGTCGGGCATCAGGGCGCGATCGGCCACGCCGAGGGCCCGCGCGACGGCCCAGCCGTCCGGTCCGAGCTCACGGAGCCGGTGGTCGAACATGCCCGCCAGCCCGAGCGCCAGCGTCTCGGGGCCCGCCGTGGCGAGCTGGTCGGTGAAGAGCGGGTGGCCGCGGGTGCGGGTGTGGATCTCGTCGACGAGTCCCTGGTCCGGTGCCTCGCCCAGCGCCAGCGTCAGCTGCTCCCGCGTCCCGGAGCGGTCCAGCGGCGTGAGGTCGACGCACTGCGACCCGGCGACCCGGCGCAGTCGCGCGATCCGGTCGAGGGTCGGGCCGGGGACCTCGGGATCCGCGGTCCGGCACGTCGCCAGCACCCTCGCTGCGGGGACGTGCGACAGCAGGTGCTCGAGCACGTCGAAGGTGCTCGCGTCCGCCCAGTGCAGGTCCTCGACCAGGATCGCCAGCGGACGGGTGTCGGCGAGGGCCGCCACGATCGAGGCGATCGACGTGAACAGTCGCTGGCGCGCGAAGTCGTCCGTCTGCGTGTCCGCCTCACCGACCTCGGGGAGGAGGAGCGCGAGGGCGCCGACCACGTGGGGAGGACAGTGCCGCACCGCCTCGTCCCACCACCGCTCCCCGTCGGCGTCGTGCAGCTGACGGAGGACGTCGATGACCGGCATCATCGGGACCTGGGTCGACAGAGGCAGGCAGCGACCGGTGGCGACGAGGGCGTCGGTGGTCCGCGCGGCGGTCGTGACGACCGTCGTCTTGCCGATGCCCGCTTCGCCGGTGACGAGCAAGAGGCCCGCGCCGGCCTCGAGGTGGTGTCGTACGGCGGCCAGCTCGTGCGTGCGTCCGGCGATCCGCGGGGTGGCGAGCGGGGTCGGGTCCGGGGGCGTGGTCGCGGCGAGCCAGAGGTCGTGGAAGGAGCCGGTGTCGCCGTGCATGGCCTCGACGATGAGCTCGAGGGTGCCCCAGGCGGGGATCGCGGCCGACGAGAAGGCCTTGGAGACGGTGGTGTGGGAGACGGCGGCCTGGCGGGCCAGGGTCCGCAGCGAGGGCCAGCCGGCGCGGTGGTGGAGGTCGTGGAGCGCCTCGACGAGGTCGCGGTGCGGGCCCGGGGCGAGGTCGGGGCGAGGCAGAGCGCTCATCCCGTCTCCGATCCTCGAGGCCCCGAGATCGTCCACAGCCAGCGTCCCCCTGCGCCCTCCTGATGTCCACCGGATTCCTGCGTCGCGCCGCACCCGCTCCCACCGACCCGGCACCATGGGTGGCACGGGGTGAGGGACAGGGGCAGAGGTGGTACGACGGGTGGCCGGGGTCGCAGTGGCGCTCGCGCTCGCCCTGACGGCCTGCACGTCGACCGGGCCCGATCCGCCGGGCGACCCCGACTCCGCGCCCCGCAAGGCCGCCACCCTCGAGGAGGCTTCCGGGGAGATCACCCTGGCCTTCGCCGGCGACGTGCACTTCCAGGCCCACCTCGCCCGCCTGCTGCGCCGGCCGGCCGGGGCGTTGGGACCGATCGCCGCGACCCTGCGCGAGGCGGACCTGGCGATGGTCAACCTGGAGACCGCGATCACCGAGCGCGGCCGACGCGACCCCAAGGAGCTCGAGGACGCGGACGACCGCTACCACTTCCGGGCGCCCGCCCGCGCGTTCGACGTGCTGGCCGGTGCGGGCGTCGACGTGGTCAGCGTCGCCAACAACCACGCGGGCGACTACGGCCAGGTCGGGCTGGCCGACACCCTGCGGGCTGCGCGCGGCAGGGTCGAGGTGGTCGGTGCGGGTCGTGACGCGGCGCAGGCCTTCGCGCCGTACCGCGTCACGAAGGGCGGGATCGACCTCGCCGTCCTCGCCGCCGACACGGTCTTCCGGGAGGGGCGCAGCGGCGTGTGGGCGGCCGGACCCGGGACCGCCGGGGTGGCGGCCGCGCGCGGGGCCCGCCCCGGCGCCCTGGTGGAGGCGGTCCGCTCGGCCGCCGCGGTGGACGACGTGGTGGTCGTCTACCTGCACTGGGGCCGTGAGCACCAGTCCTGCCCCACCCAGCGGCAGCGCCTGCTCTCGCGGCGGCTCGCCTCGGCGGGGGCCGACGTGATCGTCGGCAGCCACTCGCACGTCCTGGGGGGCACGGGCTGGTCCGGTGACACCTACGTCGGCTACGGCCTGGGCAACTTCGTGTGGTACCACGACCGCGAACCGGACACCGGCGTGCTGTCGCTGCGCGTGGACCGCGACGGGGTCGTCGACGACGCGTGGACGCCGGCCCGGATCGCCGCCGGGGGTCTACCGCGGCCGGTCACCGGCCCGGCCCGTGGTGCGGCGGTCGCCCGCTGGACCGACCTGGTGCGCTGCACGGGCCTGGGGGCGGAGCGCGGCGACGTGCAGGCCGAGGACCCGGCGTACGCCTCGACGATCACCCGGATCGACCCGGCGCTGGCCGAGCGGATGCGCAGCAGCCACCGCCCCGGCTGCCCGGTGCCGCTGCGCGACCTGCGCCACCTGCGGATGACCTACCGGGACTTCGACGGCCGCGCCCGCACCGGCGAGATGGTCGTGCACCGGCGCTACGCCCGCGAGGTGACGCGGGCCTTCGGGCGGCTGTACGACGCGGGCTGGCCGATCGCCCGGATGCGCCTCGTCGACGACTACGGCGGCGACGACGACCGCTCGATGGCCGCCAACAACACCTCGGGGTTCAACTGCCGCCGGGTCGCCGGGCGGACCACCTGGTCCCAGCACGCGTACGGCGCCGCCATCGACCTCAACCCGGTCCAGAACCCGTACGTCCGCCCCGACTCGATCGACCCGCCGGCCGGGCGCCGGTTCGCGCGCATCGACCGCGGCAGCACCGCCCCCGTCGACCCGGGCGTGATCAGGGCCGATGACGTGGTCGTCACCGCCTTCGCCGGCCTCGGCTGGGAGTGGGGTGGCGACTGGGTGACGTCCGAGGACTTCCAGCACGTGGCGGCGCGCGAGGATCGGTAGGGTGCCGGCATGGGCGAGCTGGAGGGGACCAACGTCCCGGGGGACCCGAGCCGGATGCGCATCTCGGACGCCGATCGGCACCGGGTGGCCGAGGTGCTGCGCGAGGCGGCGGGGGAGGGGCGTCTCGACCTGGACGAGCTCGACGAGCGCCTCGAGATGACCTTCGGTGCCAAGACGTACGCCGACCTGGTCCCGATCACCGCCGACCTCCACGTCGCGAACCCCGTCCTGCCCACCGCACCGACGGCCCCGCCGGTGCCGCGGGCGGGGGGCGTGCCGGTCGCGGGCCACGCGTCGTCGATCGCGATCATGGGTGAGTGCAAGCGTCGGGGTGTGTGGCAGGTGCCCGCGAGCCACGCGGCCTTCGCCCTGATGGGCAGCATCACCCTCGACCTGCGCCAGGCGGTCCTGGCCGGCCGCGAGACCACCATCAACGCCAGCGCGATCATGGGTGACGTCAAGATCCTGATCCCCGCGCACGTGCACGCCGTCGTCGACGGCACCCCGATCATGGGCGACTACGGCCAGGGCAAGGACAAGGTGCCGGCCGACCTCGGACCCGACTCACCGGTCGTCCGGGTCCGCGGAATGGCGCTGATGGGCTCGGTGCAGGTCGTGCGGCTGCCGCCGCCCGGCACGCCGCGCCCGATGCTCGGCCGCTACTAGCCGCTGCAGGCCGCCCTGCAGACGTGACGAGGCCCGCCCCCGGGAGCCGGGGACGGGCCTCGTCGTGGCGTTCGGTCAGGCTCAGGCCTCCTCGGCGGAGTGGACCTCCTCGCCGCGGTCGGCCATCTTCTCGGCCTGCTCCTTGGCCTGCGGGTCCTCGCGCTCGGGGATCCGGCCGGCGTGGGACTCGTCCACCGTGAGGTTCTCACCGCTCGCCGGGTCGAAGAGGTGGATCTTGCTGGAGTCCAACCAGATCTCGGCCTCGTCGCCCTCGGCGATGCGGCTGGCGCCGTCGAGGGACACGACGAGCTGGGTGCGCATCGGCTCGCCGTCGAGGTCCCTCTCCAGCTGGGTGAGCTGCTGCTGGACCTCCGGCGGCGCCTCGAACGGGATGTAGGCGTAGGCCTCGTTGCCGAGCCACTCGACCACGTCGACGGTGGCACGGAAGGTCGAGCCCGAGGACGTGTCCTCCTTCACCGACGCGTCCTCGAAGTGCTCGGGGCGGATGCCGGCGATGAGCAGCCCCTTGCCCTGCGCCCGCTGGGCGCGCTCCTGCGGGATCTGCACCGTGCCGAAGGGCAGCTTGACGGACGTGCCGTCGACCTCCGCGGGCAGGAAGTTCATCGGCGGGGAGCCGATGAAGCCGGCCACGAACAGGTTGCCCGGGTTGGTGTAGAGCTCGCGCGGCGTGGCGAGCTGCTGGAGCACGCCTCGCTTGAGCACCGCCACCCGGTCGCCCAGGGTCATCGCCTCGGTCTGGTCGTGGGTGACGTAGACCGTGGTGATGCCCAGCCGCTTCTGCAGCCGCGAGATCTCGGTGCGCATCTGGCCACGGAGCTTGGCGTCGAGGTTGGACAGCGGCTCGTCGAAGAGGAACGCGTCCGCATCGCGGACGATGGCGCGACCCATCGCCACCCGCTGGCGCTGGCCACCCGACAGGTTGCCGGGCTTGCGCTCGAGGTGCTCGTCGAGCTCGAGGGTCTTGGACGCGTTGCGGACCTTCTCGTCGACCTCGGAGTCGGAGGCCCCGGCCAGCCGCAGCGGGAACGCGATGTTCTCGTAGACGCTCAGGTGCGGGTAGAGCGCGTAGTTCTGGAACACCATCGCGAGGTTGCGGTCGCGGGGAGCGAGGTCGTTGACCTTCTTCTCGCCGATCATCATGTCGCCCGAGGTGATGTCCTCGAGGCCCACGATCATCCGCAGCAGGGTCGACTTCCCGCAGCCCGACGGGCCGACGAGGATCATGAACTCCCCGTCGGCGACGTCGATGCTGACGTCGTTGACGGCGGGGAAGCCGTCGCCGTACTTCTTGACGATGTTCTTCATGTCAATGGCAGCCATGTGAGATCAACCCTTCACTGCGCCGGAGGTGAGGCCGGCGACGATCTTGCGCTGGAACAGCAGGACGATGATGATCACGGGAATCGTGACGATGACGGACGCCGTGGCCAGCTGGCCGTACGGCGGGTTGAACGGGTCGGGCCCGACGAAGAACGACATCTGCGCCGGCACCGTGCGTGACGCCGTGGTCGACGTCAACGAGATGGCCAGCACGAACTCGTTCCAGGCGAAGAAGAACGTCAGGATCGCGGCGGTGAAGACACCGGGTGCCGCGAGCGGGACGATCACCTTGCGGAACGCCTGCCACGACGTGGCGCCGTCGACCTGGGCCGCCTGCTCCATCTCCCACGGGATCTCACGGAAGAAGGCCGAGAGGGTCCAGATCGCCAGCGGCAGCGTGAACGTCATGTAGGGGATGATCAGGCCGGGCCAGGTGTTGAACAGGCCCAGCGTGCGCCACATGTCGAACAGCGGGCCGACCAGCGACACGACGGGGAACATCGCGATGGCCAGGGCCATCGAGAGCACGATCCGCTTGCCCTTGAACTCCAGCCGCGCGATGGCGTACGCCGCCAGCGTGGCGAAGATGACCGACAGCACGGTGGCGATGAGCGAGATGCCGAAGCTGTTGATCAGGGCCCGGGTGAAGTCGTTGTTCTTGATGATGGCCGAGTAGTTCTCGAAGGTCGGGTCCTCGGGCAGGAACTGCGGGCTCCCGGCCCCCGTCTCGGCCAGCGACTTGAAGGACAACGAGATGATCCAGGCCACGGGCAGCAGGCACCAGATCATGATCAGCGCGAAGCCGACCCACGTGCCGATTCCGGTCTTGGTCTTCATCAGCCCTCACCCCTTGCCTGCGCCAGGTCGACGCGGAAGATCTTCACGATGCCGAACGCCAGGAGCAGGACCGAGAGGAACAGGATCACCGAGAGGGCCGAGCCCATCCCGAGCTGCATCTGCTCGATCACCTGGCGGTAGGTCAGGAAGGAGATCGACTCGGTGTCCTGGGCACCACGGGTCATGATGAAGATGTTGTCGAAGATGCGGTAGGCGTCGAGGGCACGGAAGAGCACCGCGACCATGATCGCTGCCTGCATGTTGGGCAGGATCACCTTCCACAGCCGCTGCCACCACGTCGCCCCGTCGACCTGGGCGGCCTCCAGCATGTCCTCGGACACCTGCGAGAGGCCGGCGAGGAGGAGCAGCGCCATGAACGGCGTCGTCTTCCAGATCTCCGAGACCATGATCGCGAACATCGCCGGCCAGTGGGAGCCGAACCAGTTGAAGTTCTCGTCGAAGAACGGCAGCCATGAGTTGACGAAGCCGTTGTTGAGCGAGAACGCGAACTGCCAGGCGAAGGCCGACACCACGGTGATGATGCCGTAGGGGATCAGGATCGAGGTCCGCATCAGGCCGCGGGCGATCATGATCTTGTGCATCACCATCGCGAAGGCGAACCCGATCACGAGCTCGACCCCGACGGTGATCACCATGATGAGGACGGTGTTCCAGGTGTCCCTCCAGAACAGCGAGTCGGTCAGGATCGTCGTGTAGTTGCTGATCCCGACGAACTCCTTGTCGTCCGGCGTGGTGAGACGGTAGCGGAAGAGCGAGAGGTAGAGCGCCTGGAGCATCGGGTAGGCCGTGACCAGCACCATCATGATGACGGCCGGGGCCACGAGCTTCTGCCCGAGCCGGTTCTCCGCGACCGTGCGGTCGCTCGTGGCGGCCTTGGCGGCCGTCGTGGTCTCGCGCTGGGAGTCGGGTGCGACAGCGGTGCTCACAGCAACGACCCTCCCTTCAGGATGTCCTGGGCGAACGAGGTGGACTGCGCCGGCGTGTCGGAGTCGACGCTCGACGGCGGGTGCCAGGTGCTCTGGATCGAGCTGGAGATGTCGGACCAGTACGGCGTCACCGAGCGCGGCGCGGCCGCGTCGACGCTGTCCTTGAACAGCTGTCGCAGGTCGTCGGGGTAGAGCTCCTTGAGCTTGTCGGAGTCGTAGGCCTCCGGGCTCGCCGGCATGTTGCCGGTGATCTCCGCGTTGGTGCTCTGCTGGGCGGGCTCGACCAGGCACATCGCCGCCTCGAGGGCGAGGTCCTTCTCGGACGAGTACTCGCTGACGCCGATGCCGATGCCGCCGTACGGCGGTGCCGCCTCCTCGCCCTCGACGGTCCGCGGGTACATCGTGTAGCCGATGTCCTTGGCCACGTCCGGCGCGCTGTCGTCGTAGTTGTGCCAGATGTAGGTCCAGTTGACGAGGAACGAGCCCTCGTCGGAGCCGAACGTCGAGCCGGCGGTGCCCTCGTTGGAGACCGAGAGGTCGGAGGGAGCGGCCTCGGAGGAGGCGAGCTTCTCGATGACCTGGGCCGCGTCCTCGGCGGCCTGGCTGTCGAGGCCGATGGTGGCGTCGGCGCCGGCCTCGGCGTCCTCGACGATGTTGCCGCCCGCCCCGGCGATCAGGGCATTGATCCACACCGAGTAGCCCTCGTACTTGTTGGCCTGGACGCCGATCTTGCCGCCGTTCTTGCTGGCCGCCTCGATGATCTGGTCCCAGGTGACGGGCTTGCTCATGTCGATGCCCGCCTTGTCCACGAAGGACTTGCGGTACCACAGCACCTGCGTGTTGGACCAGAACGGGAAGACCACGAGCTGGCCGTCCCAGGTCGCGGCGGCGGTGGCGCCCTCGAAGGACTGCTCGGTGAGCTGGTCCTGCATCTCCTGGGGGATCTCGGCCAGGAAGCCCGCGTTGGCGAACTCGGCCGTGTAGGGCGGGTCGAGGCTCATCAGGTCGATGGCCGGGTCCTCGGCCGCGAGACGACGGGCCAGCTGGATGCGCTGCTGGCCGGCGTCCTGGGGCAGGACCTGGACCGAGATCGTGTAGTCCTCTGTTGAGCAGTCCTCGGCGATGGCCGCCTGCCCGCCGCTGTCCGGGTTGATGTACCAGATCAGCTCGGGCTTGCCGCCGCTGTCGCCCGAGCAGGCGGCCAGCGATGCGGTGCAGGCGAGCGCAGCGGCGAGTGCCGCTGCCTGCCGTGGTGCTCGACGCCTCGAACGACGCCGTGAGGGACGGTGCATGCGTTCCTCCCCTGTTGTGGTGTAGGTCACGTCTAGTCCCTGTGGCGACGTTTGGCAAGACACCGTGACCGCTGCGTGACCTGAATCCCCTGCGTGGTAAGGGATTCAGCGCGCGCGGTCGGCGGTCCGCCGGATGGCCTCGACGAAGGTGTCGAACAGCTGCTCGGGGATGTCGTGCCCCATGCCGTCGATGAGCAGGAGCTCGGTGCCGGGGACGGCCGACGCCGTGGCGCGACCCCCCGAGACGTGGACCATCTTGTCGGCGAGTCCGTGGACCACCAGCGCCGGCATGGTCAGCGACCGCAGCGCCAGCGTGCGGTTGGGCTGCGTCACGATCGCCAGCATCTGGCGCATCACACCGCTGGCGTCGAACCCGCGGTCGAAGGTCTCCTCGGCGCGGTGGCGGCGGGTCTCGGCGTCGGTGGGAAAGCCGGGGGAGCCGATCAGCCTCCACATGGCCGCGCTGGACTGCACGTAGGCCTCGCGGCCCGGCTTGCGCGGGGCGACGAGCATGGGCAGCAGCTGGGGGCTCTGCCAGCCGACCGTGCGCCTGCCGGTCGTGGACATGATGCTCGACATGGACAGCACCCGGGAGGGAGCCAGGAGGGCCATCGTCTGGACGATCATGCCGCCCATCGAGACGCCGGCGAGGTGCGCGGCCTCGATGCCGAGGTGGTCGAGCAGGCCCAGGCCGTCGGTGGCCAGGTCGTCGAGCGTGTACGGCGTGCGTGCCCGGCCGGTGGAGAACGCGCGGACGAGCTGGGCGCGGCCCACCCGGGCGCGGACCTTGGTCGAGCGGCCGGTGTCGCGGTTGTCGTAGCGGATGACGAAGAAGCCGGCGCGGGCCAGGCGCTCGCAGAAGTCGGCGTCCCACCACGTCATCGGGCCGCCCAGGCCCATCACGAGCAGCAGCGGGTCGTCGTCGGGGGAGCCGAAGGTCTGGTAGCACAGCTCGATGCCGGGACTGACCGGGGCGAAGAGCTCGTCGGACACCCGGACCTCCGTCGGAGGCTGGTCGGGGCCGGAGGAACGCGCGCTGGACATGACCCCCAGTCAACAGCAGGGGCGGCAAGATCGGTCGTGCCGCACCCCACGTGGGTCATATCGCTGCCGGGGTCCACGGCTGGAAGGCCCCGCCGCGCTACGTTTGTTGATGTGACGCCGACCACACTCGCCGACTTCCTGCGACCGGAGGGCTTCGACCGCCCCCTGGCCCGGGCGGTCCTGGGCGAGGGCCGGATCGTCGGCGAGGCCGGTCGCTACGCCCTGGCCGCGGTGGGCCAGCGCGGACGGCGGGGCGCGCCGTACTCCTCACGGACGGCGCCCCGTCTGGACGACCCGGTGCTGCTGGTGCCGGGCTTCATGGCCGGCGACGGCAGCCTGGGACTGATGCGCCGGGCGCTGGTGCAGCAGGGCTTCCGGGCCTACCGCTCGCAGATCCACGCCAACGTCGGGTGCACCCTCGACGCCGCCGCCCTGCTCGAGGCGCGTCTGGAGTCGATCGCGCAACGGCGCGGCTCGCGGGTCCGCATCGTCGGGCACAGCCTCGGCGGGATGCTCGCGCGCGGGGTGGCGGCCCGGCGGCCCGACCTCGTCTCGGGACTGGTGACCCTGGGGAGCCCGGTGCTCGCGCCCGGGGCCCACCACGTGAGCCTGTCGGCCAGCGTCGCGCTCCTCGTCCGGCTCAGCCGCGCCGGGGTGCCGGGGCTGATGTCGCAGGACTGCGTCGCGGGCGCGTGCGCGCGGCAGAGCTTCGACGACGGCCGCGCCCCGCTGCCGGAGGAGGTCGACTTCACCGCGGTCTACAGCCGGCGTGACGGCATCGTCGACTGGCGCGCCTGCATCGACCCGGCCGCGCACGCCGTGGAGGTGCGGGCCTCGCACGTGGGCATGGCGGTCGACCCGCGGGTCATCGGCGAGGTCGTGCGCGCCCTGCGCCCCGCGCCGTCAGTTGTCGAAGTCGATCGCGGAGAAATCGCGTAGCTTCGAGAGCTGGTGCTCGGAGCTGATCTGGCGGATCGTGCCGCTGCGCGAGCGCATCACCAGCGAGTCGGTCGTCGCCCCGTCGGCGCGGTAGCGCACCCCGCGCATCAGCTCGCCGTCGGTGATGCCGGTGGCGACGAAGAAGCAGTCGTCACCGGTGACGAGCTGGTCGGTGCCGAGCACGAAGTCGGGGTCCAGGTCGTGGCCGGCGTCCAGGGCCTTCTGACGCTCGTCGTCGTCCTGGGGCCACAGGCGGCCCTGGATGACGCCGCCGAGGCTCTTCATCGCGCAGGCGGCGATGATGCCCTCGGGGGTGCCGCCGACGCCGAGCAGCAGGTCGATCCCGGTGTCGGGGCGGGCGGCCATGATGGCGCCCGCCACGTCGCCGTCGGTGATGAACTTGATGCGGGCTCCGGTCTGGCGGATGTCCTCGACGAGCTGGGCGTGCCGGGGGCGGTCGAGGAGCACGACGGTGACGTCGTGGGGGGAGCTGCCCTTGGCCTTCGCCACCCGGTGGATGTTCTCCGCGACGGGCAGGCGGATGTCGACGACGTCCGCGGCCTCGGGGCCGGTGACGAGCTTCTCCATGTAGAACACGGCCGAGGGGTCGTACATCGAGCCGCGCGGCGCGACCGCGAGGACCGCGATCGCGTTGTTCATGCCCTTGGCGGTCAACGTGGTGCCGTCGATCGGGTCGACGGCGACGTCGCACTCGGGACCGGTGCCGTCGCCCACCTTCTCGCCGTTGTAGAGCATCGGGGCGTTGTCCTTCTCGCCCTCGCCGATGACCACCGTGCCGCGCATCCCGATGGTGGAGATCATCACCCGCATGGCGTTGACGGCCACGCCGTCGGCGTCGTTCTTGTCACCGCGCCCGACCCAGCGCCCGGCCGCCATGGCGGCCGCCTCGGTGACCCGCACCAGCTCCAGGGCGAGGTTGCGGTCGGGCTTCGGCACGGTCTCGCTCGGCTTCATGGGCGCATGCTAGCGGCCCGGACGGACGTCGCCGTACCGCCGCACGGCCGTCGCCTTGACCGACAGCCACACCTCGCGGCCCGGCGCGAGGCCGAGCTCGGCCGCCGCCTGGGGGGTCACGTCGGCCAGCAGCGGGGGGTCGGTCTCGACGAGCAGGCGTACGGCGTCGCCGTGCTGCTGGGCGCTCGCCACCGGCCCCGACCAGGCCAGCCGGGCCGAGCCCTCGGCTCGGCGCAGGCTGACGGTGACGTCCCGCGGCCGGAACGACGTGAACTCGTCGTCCTCGCGGAGCACGTTGAGGCCCACGAGGCGGGCCACGTGCGAGGTGCGGGGGTGGGCCGCCACGTCGTCGGGGGTGCCCTGCTGGGCGACCCGGCCCTCGTCGAGCACCACCACGCGATCGGCCAGGGAGAGGGCGTCGAGAGCGTCGTGGGTGACCAGCAGCGTCACCCCGTCGTAGTCGCGCAGGTGCTGCGCCAGCTCGACGCGCAGCGCCATCGCCACGGTGACGTCGAGGCCGGCCATCGGCTCGTCGAGCAGGAGCAGCCGGGGCTCGGTGGCCAGGGCGCGGGCGATGGCCACCCGCTGGGCCTGGCCCCCCGAGAGCTGCCCGGGCCGGCGGTGCGCCAGGTCGGCGAGACCCATCCGGCCCAGCCAGTCGTCCGCCCGCTGCCGGGCCTCCCGACGGGACGTGCCCCGGGCCCGCGGTCCGAAGGCGACGTTGTCGCGGGCGGACAGGTGGGGGAAGAGGGCGCGGTCCTGGAAGACGAGCCCCACCTCGCGCTCGGGCGCGGAGCGGGTCAGCAGGTCCACGCCGTCGAGGTGAGCCTGCCCGTCCGCGCCCACGAGTCCGGCGAGGGCGTGGACCAGGCTGCTCTTGCCCGCACCGTTGGGGCCGATGAGGGCGATCACCTCGCCGGGCCGACCGGTGAAGGCGGCCCGCACCCGGCCGGGCACCTCGAGGTCGACGTCGAGGCCGCTCGCCTCGCGGCTCACGGGGCCCCCAGCCCGCGTCCGCCCAGCCAGCGATCACGCAGCAGGAGCAGCACGGCCAGGGAGAACGCCAGCATCACCAGGCTCAGGGCCTGCGCGGCGTCCTGGTCGGACTGCCGGCTGACGTAGATGAGGATCGGCATCGTCTGGGTCGTGCCGGGGTAGTTGCCGTTGAAGGTGATCGTCGCGCCGAACTCGCCCAGCGAGCGCGACCAGCCGAGCACCATCCCGGCCAGGATCCCCGGCATGGCCAGCGGGACGGTCACCCGGCGGAAGGTCGTCCAGCGGGTGGCCCCCAGCGTCGCGGCCGCGGCGTCGTACGCCGGGTCGGCGGAGCGCAGCGCGCCCTCGATCGCGATCACGACGAAGGGCAGGGAGACGAAGACGTGGGCGAGCACGACCCCCCACGTGGTGAAGGGGAACGCGAAGCCGGTCAGCTCGAGCAGTGGCTCGCCGATCATCCCGGTGCGGCCGAAGGCGTTGCGCAGCGCGATGCCGGCCACCACCGGGGGGAGGACCAGGGGGACGGTGACCAGGGCGCGGAGCAGTCCGCGGCCGTGGAAGTCGACCCGGGCCAGCAGCCAGGCCACGGGCAGGCCCAGCACGAGGCAGACCAGCATCGCCGCCGTCGACGTCACGACGCTGAGCCGCAGCGCCTGGCGCAGCGGCTCGGAGGCGAGCTCGGCCGGCAGGGAGGACCAGTCGGTGGCCGCGACCATCGCGACGAGGGGGACGACGAGCACGAGGACCGCGAGGACCGCCGGCAGCAGCAGGACCGCGGGCGGGCGCCCCAGCGGGTCGCGCGTCACCGGGCGGGGTCCGGGACGCCGAAGCCGGCGTCCTCGAGCGCCCGGCGGCCCGCGTCGGAGTGCAGCAGGTCCACCCAGGCCCGGGCGAGGTCCGGGTCGCCCGCCTGCTCGAGGGTCGTCACGTCGTACGTCGTCACCGCGTCGGCCGCCTCGGGGATCTCCACCGTGGTCACGCCGTCGCCGGCGGCGACCGCGTCGGTGGCGTAGACCAGGCCGGCGTCGACCTCGCCGGAGGTGACCTTGTCGAGCGCCGAGCGCACGTCGTCCTCGAGGCTGATCGGCTCGGCGGTGGTGCCGGCCGCGTCCAGGACCTCGAGGGCGACCCGGCCGCAGGGCGCCTCGTCGGCGCAGCGCACCCAGCGCGTGCCCTCGAGGTCGTCGAGCGACTCGATGTCCAGCGGGTTGCCCGGCCGGGTGACCAGGACGAGCACGTTGGTGGCGAAGTCGTCGACGTCGCCGGTCACCCCGGCGTCCTCGGCGATGCCCATGGAGGTCGTGTCTGCCGTGGCGAGCACGTCGCCCGGGGCGCCGTCGGCGGCCTGCTCGGCCAGGTCGGTGCTGCTGCCGAAGCTGAACCGGACGTCGGCGTCCCGGTCGGCCTCGAACTCGTCGGCCAGCACCGAGAAGACGTCGGTGAGGGAGGAGGCCGCCAGGACGGTGAGCCGGGGCCGGTCATCACCGGCTCCCGGGTCGTCGCTCCCGCAGCCGGCGAGGGCCAGGACGAGCACGACGGCGTAGGACGCACTTCGGAGACCACTCATGCGCAGAGTGTGCCGCACCTGCGGTCGAATTGTCAGTCCTCGGGCTGCAGGTACGGATCCCCGGCCGACATGAAGCCGTGCTCGGCGAGGATGTCCTGACCCGCCTCGCCCAGCACGAAGTCGATGAAGGCCCGGCCCTCGTCGGGGTCGGTGGCTCCCGCGAGGAGCGAGATGCCGTAGAAGCTGACGCGGTCCCGTGCCGCGGGGAGCTCGATGACGTCGACCTGGTCCGGCACCGACTCGGCGTCGGTGGCGTAGACGAGACCCGCCGAGGCGGCTCCGTCCAGCACCAGCTGCAGGGTGCCGGCCGCGTCGTCGGCCACCACCTGCTGCACCTCCAGACCGGAGGCGTCCAGGGCCATCCGCCCCAGGCGGCCGCAGGGGGCGTTGATGTGGCACGTCGCAAGGTCGGTCCCCCGGACGTCCGCGAGGGCCTCGACGTCGTCGGGGTTGCCCTCGGGGACCACCAGCACCAGACGGTTCTCCGAGAAGACGACGGGCTCACCCGTCAGGGCCGGGTTGGCCTGGAAGAGCGCCGTCCCGTCGGCGACGGCCAGCACGTCGGGGGAGGCGTCCTCGGCCAGGCGGGCCACGATGGTGCCGGACGACCCGAAGGTGAAGTCGACCGCGACGTCCTCCTCGTCCTCGAAGGCGGCCGCGATCTCGGGGAAGGCGTGGCGCAGCGACGACGCGGCGTACACCTCGATCGTCTTCTCGGGCCCGGAGGTCGAGCGCACGACGAGGGCGACGACGCCGACGAGGAGCAGGACGACGAGCACCGCGGCCCCCACGAGGACCGCGCGGGACGGACGCCTCACGGGACCTCCACCACGACGTGGGTGGACTTCACGGAGGCGACGGCGCGCACCCCCGGCTCCAGGCCGAGCTCGTCGGCGGCGTCGGTGCTCATCAGGGAGACCATCCGGTGCGACCCGCACACCATCTCCACCTGGGCCATCACGTGGTCCCTCTTGACCCGCGTCACGATGCCGCCGAGCCGGTTGCGGGCGCTGACGGCGCTGGCGCGGCTCTGCTCGCGGTCCGGCTCGTCGAGCAGGGACTCGGCGAGGGCGGCGAGGTCGGTGCCACGGATCGTGGTCGGGGAGCGGCCGTCGCCCGGCACGGCCGGGAGCCGGCCGGCGTCGACCCAGCGCCGGACGGTGTCGTCGCTGACGCCCAGGACGTCGGCGGCCTCGGCCAGGCGGTAGGTCGTCATGCCGGGATTGTCTCCCATGCGCCGATCGCCCCCGACCACGGCGGGTGCGTACGCCGCGCTGGGGCGGTGCGGGACAATCGGCGGTGTGAGCGACAGCGGCGTCAACGAATCCGGGGTGAGCGCCCCCGCCGTGAGGGAGCCCAGCGGCAGGCCCTCGCGCCACCAGCGCTCGGCGGCCGGCATGGTCGGCGCCATGATCATCACCCTGCTGGTCATCGGCGGCTTCCTCGCGCTGCGCGGTGTCACGCGCGACCAGACCGAGGTCGACGTACCGCCGGTGGACTACCTCGACGCGGTCGGCGCGGCCGCGGACGCAGGTCTCGCGCTGGCCCACCCGAGCGAGCTCCCCGACGGATGGCGCGCGACCAGCGTGGACCTCACCCGTGACGAGTCGCCGGCGTGGGCGATGGGGATGCTGACCGACCGGGGCCGCTTCGTGGGGATCCGGCAGGAGGAGGAGTCGGCCGACGACATGGCGGCCGCCGCGCTCGACGAGGACGCGGTGGAGGGCGACGAGGTGAGCCTGGACAGCGACGTCGCCGGCAGGTGGACCACCTGGACCGACGAGGGCGGGGACACGGGCTACGCCGCGGAGCTCGGCGACGACCAGACGGTGCTCGTCTACGGCTCGGCGCCGCGCGAGGACATCGTGGAGCTCGTCGGCCTGCTGCAGCGCTGAGCGGACCGGTCGGGTGCGCCGGCCTACTCCTCGGGGGCGTCCGCGCCCTCGATGACCGCGTCGAGACGCTTCCGGGCCCCGTCGAGCCACGCCTGGCACACCTGGGCGAGGCGTTCGCCGCGCTCCCACAGGGCCAGCGACTCCTCCAGCGTGGTGCCGCCGGCCTCGAGGGTGCGCACCACCTCGATGAGCTCCTCGCGGGCCGCTTCGTACGTCGGGGTGTCCTGCTCGGCGGGGGAGTCGCTCATCGCGTCGTCCTTCGGGTCGGGGGATCGGTCTCGTCGTCGGGCCCGCTCGGGTCGGGCTCGGTGCTGGTGGTGGTGGCGAGCACGCGGCCGTCGGCCACCCGGACGGTGACCTCGGTGCCGAGCTCCACGGCACCGATCGAGGTCACCACGTGTCCGTCGGCGTCCTGGAGCACCGCGTAGCCGCGCTGGAGGGTGGCCAGGGGGGAGAGCGCCCGGGCACGGGCCCGCTGGTGTCCGATGTCGTCGGCCGCGCGGTCGAGCCGGTGGCCCAGGGTGCGGCGGGCCCGCTCGAGGAGCTGGTCGACCTCGTCCGAGCGGGCCAGCAGGAGGGTGCGGGGGTCGGCCATCACCGGCCGGGACCGCAGCGCCTCGAGGCGCTCCTGCTCGCGGTCGACGATGCGGGCCATCACCGAGCGGACCCGGTCGCGGGCCCAGGTGACGCCGGCGAGCTCCTCGGCCATGTCGGGCACGACCAGCTTGGCGGCGTCGGTGGGGGTCGAGGCGCGGACGTCGGCGGCGAGGTCGAGCAGGGGGGCGTCCTGCTCGTGGCCGATGGCGGACACGACGGGGGTGCGGGCGCGGTGCACCGCCCGGAGCAGGGCCTCGTCGGAGAACGGCAGCAGGTCCTCGACCGAGCCGCCGCCGCGGGCGATGACGATCACGTCCACGCTCGGGTCGGCGTCGAGGCGCTCGAGGGCCTCGATCACCTCGCCGGCCGACCGCGGGCCCTGCATCGCGGCGTACGCGGTCACGACGTCCACGGCCGCCCAGCGCCGCCGGGCGTTGTCGACGACGTCGCGCTCGGCGGCACTGCCCGGCGCGGTCACCAGTCCCACGCGACCGGGCAGGAAGGGGAGGTCTCGCTTGAGCTCGGGGGCGAAGAGGCCCTCCGCGGCCAGCAGCTGGCGGCGCCGCTCGATGCGGGCGAGCAGCTCGCCGAGGCCGACCATCCGGATGTCGCGGGCGTAGAGGGAGAAGCTGCCCCGGTTGGCGTAGAAGGACGGCCGGGCGTGGACCACCACGCTGGCGCCCTCGACGAGCGGCGGGTTGAGGGAGTCGAAGAGGGTGCGCTGGCAGGTGAGCGTCACCGAGATGTCGGCGATCGGGTCGCGCAGGGTCATGAAGACCGTGCCGACGCCGGGGCGCCGGTTGACCTGGGCGATCTGACCCTCGACCCACACGGCGCCGAGCCGATCGATCCACTGACTGACGGCGTTGGCCACGGCCCGCACGGGTGCCGGTGACTCGAGCGTCGCGTCGCGGAGGGTGGCCACGCAGGCGAGGGTAGGGGACGGCACCGACGGCAGCCGGCAGCGGCGGGGCGCGACCTCCTAGACTCGTGCCATGACCACCGACCTCGGCCTGCCCCCGGTCCTCGACCCCGACGCCGCCAAGAACGTCCTGCTGGCGGCGCCGCGCGGCTACTGCGCCGGCGTCGACCGGGCGGTGATCACCGTCGAGAAGGCCCTCGACCTGTACGGCGCCCCGGTCTACGTCCGCAAGCAGATCGTCCACAACAAGCACGTCGTCTCCGACCTGGAGGCCCGCGGCGCGATCTTCGTCGAGGAGCTCGACCGAGGTGCCCGAGGGGCAGACGGTGGTGTTCTCCGCCCACGGCGTCTCCCCGGCGGTGCACGCCGAGGCGCAGGAGCGGGGACTCAAGACCATCGACGCGACCTGCCCGCTGGTGACCAAGGTCCACCACGAGGCCAAGCGCTTCGCCGGCGACGACTACGACATCCTCCTCATCGGCCACGAGGGCCACGAGGAGGTCGAGGGCACGGCCGGCGAGGCTCCCGAGCACATCCAGCTCGTGCAGTCGCCCGCGGACGTCGCCCACATCGAGGTGCGCGACCCGGCCCGGGTCGCCTGGCTGTCGCAGACCACCCTGTCGGTCGACGAGACCCTCGAGACGGTCGCAGCGATCCGCGAGAAGTTCCCGCTGCTGCTCGACCCGCCCAGCGACGACATCTGCTACGCCACCCAGAACCGGCAGCTGGCGGTCAAGGAGATCGCCCAGGACGCCGACCTGGTGATCGTGGTCGGCTCCGGCAACTCCTCCAACTCGGTGCGCCTGGTGGAGGTCGCCCTCGAGGCCGGCGCCAAGGCGTCGTACCGCGTCGACGACGCCTCCGAGATCGACGAGGCCTGGCTGGAGGGGGTGGAGACCGTCTCGGTCACCTCGGGTGCGTCCGTGCCGGAGGACCTCGTCGACGGAGTGCTGTCCTTCCTGTCCGAGCGTGGCTACCCGGCCGCCCGGGCGGTCCACACGGCCGAGGAGTCGCTCATCTTCGCCCTCCCGCCGGAGCTGCGCCGCGACATCCGCGCTGCCCAGGCCCGGGGCTGACCGGGGGACTGGTCCGGAGATGGCCCGCTACCTCGACATCCACCCCGACAACCCGCAGCCGCGCCTGGTCACCCAGGTCGTCGAGGCCCTGCGTGACGACCGGCTGATCGCCTACCCGACCGACTCGGGCTACGCCCTCGGCGCCCGGCTCGGCAACCGGGAGGGCCGCGACCGCATCCTGCGCATCCGCGACCTGGACGAGCGGCACCACTTCACCCTGATGTGCAAGGACTTCGCCCAGCTCGGGCAGTTCGTCCACGTCGACAACGCGGCGTTCCGGGCCATCAAGGCGGCCACGCCCGGCCCCTACACCTTCATCCTGCCCGCCACCGGCGAGGTCCCGAAGCGGCTCATGCATCCCAAGAAGCGCACCGTCGGCGTGCGGATCCCCGACCACGTGCTGGTCTGCGCGATCCTCGAGGAGCTCGGGGAGCCGATCCTCACCAGCACGCTGATCCTCCCCGGCGAGGAGGAGGCCCGCACCATGGGCTGGGAGATCAAGGAGGAGCTCGACCACGTCGTCGACATCGTGATCGAGGCCGGGGAGACCTCCGCGCAGCCGACCACGGTCATCGACTGGTCGGGCGACGTCCCCGAGGTCGTGCGGCACGGGGCCGGCGACCCCTCACGCTTCGAGGTCTGAGGCCCTTGCCTGCGCACCTGCGTGGGGAAGGCGGCCGGGGTGAGGTCGTTGCCTGCGCACCTGCGTGGGGAAGGCGGCCGGGGTGAGGTCGTTGCCTGCGCACCTGCGTAGGGAAGGCGGCCGGGGTGAGGCTGTTGCCTGCGCACCTGCGTAGGGAAGGTGGCCGGGGTGAGGCCGTTGCCTGCGCACCTGCGTAGGGAAACGAGCGATGCCGGTCCGGAGAGCTGCGCACGCGCACCAGGACTCGTCGGCGTGACTCGGGTCAGCGGAGGAACTGCTCCAGCAGCGGGCCGGCCGTCTGCGAGCCGGAGACGCCGGTCTCCACGAAGACCGCGACCGCGAGGTCCCCCTGGGTGGCGATCATCCAGGTGTGCGTGGGCAGGGACCCGGAGCCGTCGGGGCTCCCGTACTCGGCGGTACCCGTCTTGGCGCCGACCGCCCCGGGCAGGTCGGCCAGGAAGCTGCCCGAGCCCCCGGTGACCACGGCCCGCATCAGCCCCCGCAGCCGCTCGGCCTCGCCGGCCGTCAGCGGGGTCGGCCCGGTCGAGGGCGGCACCTCGTGGTCGAGGACGAGCCGCGGGGTGACCGTCGTGCCGGCGCGGACCGACGCGGCGACCGCCGCCATGGCCATCGGTGAGGCGAGGACGGTGCCCTGGCCGATGAGGTCCGCGGCCTTCTCGGTCTCGCCCTGCGGGGTCGGGACCTGTCCGAAGTACGCCGGGAAGCCGAGGTCGCGGTCGATCCCGAGCCCGAGGGAGCCGGCCGCCTCGGTGAGGGCCGTGTCGCCGAGCCGGTCGCGCTGGGAGATGAAGGCCGTGTTGCACGAGTTGGCGACCGCCTGGCGCAGTGTGATCCGACCGATGCCGGTCGCCGGGTAGTCGTCGTAGTTCTTGAAGGTCTTGCCGTCCACCACCGTGGTCGCGTCGCACGCGACCGGGCTGGCGGGGTCGAGACCGGCCCTCAGCAGGGCCAGGGAGCTGACCACCTTGAAGGTGGAGCCGGGGGCGTACTGGCCGAAGGTGGCGGCGTTGAGCCCGTCGTTGCCGGGGCCGTTGGCCGCCGCGAGGATGTCGCCGCTCGACGGACGGATGGCCACCAGCGCGCTGACCGGCCCGGTGTCGGCGAGTGCCTGCTCGGCCTTCTCCTGCAGCGCGGGGTCGAGGGTGAGCCGCAGCGGCCGGCCGGGGACCGGCGCCTGCTCGAAGAGCGTGCGGTCCGCCTCACCGCCGGTGGCGCTGACCCGGAGGCCGGGAGTGCCGCGCAGCTGCTCGTCGTAGCGGGCCTGGAGGCCGGAGAGGCCCACGACGTCCCCGGGGGAGATCGCCCCGTCCGAGGCCTCGACGATCTCCGCGGTCGCGTCGCCGACGGTCCCGAGCAGGGGAGCAGCGAACTCGCGGGTGGGCGCGAGCGGCACCTCGTCCTCGAACCGTGCCGCGCCGGGGATGGCGGCGTAGGCCGGGGTGAGCGTGGTCGCGGCGTCGTCGGCGCGCAGCACCAGTGCCTCGACGAACGCCTTCTCGCCCGCCGCCTCGACCCGCGCGACGTAGTCGCCGACCGCGAGGTCGAGCTCCCGGGCGATGGCGCGGGCGGAGGACCTCCACCGGCCCGGCTCGGCCTGGGTCTTGTCCAGGCCGAGGCGGACGACCGGGCGCGGGCCCACGATCGTGGCCTCACCGGCACCGAGGACGGTGCCGCGCTCGGAGGGCAGGCTGCTCAGGGCCAGGCTCTCGCCCGGTGCGAGGTCGGGTGCGACGACGGCGGGGCTCCACGAGACCCGCCAGCCGTCGTCGGTGCGGGTCGCCTCGACCGGCGTCTCGTAGGCCCACTCGGCGCCGTCGAGCTGCCAGGTCCAGTCGAGGGTCGCGGACGCGGTGTCGTCCTGCGTGGTCACGGCGCCGGCGTCCACCGTCACCTGCTGGTCCTCGGGGACCGCGGCCCAGATGGCGGCCAGCTGCTCGCCGGCCGCCGGGTCGTCGAGCGGCACGCCGGTCAGGTCGCGGGCGGCCAGCCCGGACGCCAGGTCGTCGAACGCCGGCTCCGGGGGCTCACCGCTCCGGCAGGCCGCCAGCGGCACCAGGAGCAGGACGCCGGCCAGGGCCGTTCGGCCCCAGGGCGGTCGGGCCCAGGGCGGTCGGGCCCAGGGCGGTCGGGCCAGGAGAGGGCGTCGCCGGGGCATGGTCGTGGATCGCGACCGGGCAGCGGCGGGCACCGGCCGGTCAGTCCTCGACCCGCGCGTCACGGGCGAGGGTGCGCCGCCGCAGGGTCAGGGTGCCGAGGCACAGGACGTAGCCGGCCACGAGGGCGGTGCTGTGGTGGGCGAGCCCGGAGAGCACGGCCTGCGGGACGCCGTCGCCGGGATCGGCGATCGTCGCCGGGGCGACCGAGCCGAGGAGGGTGAAGATCGCGACCATGATGAGCGGCGGCAGCACCCCCACGGCGAAGAAGTCGCGCGGGGTGACCACCACGGCCAGCCCGAGGCACAGCACGACGAAGCACAGGTCGAAGAAGAGGCTGAGCTCGCCGACCAGGACCAGGTTGATCACCACGACCGTGAGCGCGACGGCCACGCCGAGCGCCACGGCCTGCCGGCCCGGCTCGACGCCGTCGGTCCACCACGAGCCCGCCTGGGCCCTCGTCTGGCTCACCGGGCCACCGTAGGCCGGGCGTGCCGCCTCCCGGCGGAGCCGCGCCGAGGGCGCTGCGCGACGTCAGGCGCTGCTGGCGTCGCCGCCGGCCGCGGGACGTCATGCGTGGTGCGACCCCCGGGTGCGTCGGCGTATGACGTCCGAGAGTCGGGCGGGGTCGGGGTCGGGGTCGGCGTCGCCGCCGGCCGCGGCCGCCTCGGCGGCGGCGTGGCGTGCGTGCAGCCGGTCGCGGACCTCGTCGGGGGTGTAGGCGCGTCGGACGCGTTCCTGGCGGGCCATCGCCGCTCCGGTGGCGGCGACACCCACGACGCCGGCCAGCCCCAGCCACTTCCACCACGCGTGTGCCATGGCGGCAGGCTAGTGCGCGCCCGCGTCCGTGTCGTGGGTCCGGCGTCACGGGCCGAGCCTGGTCCAGACTGTCGGTCATGCCTGAGCACCTCACCCTCGACGCGGCGGCCGACCTCACCCGGACCGGGGACCTGTGGCTCTTCCGTGGGCGCACGGCGGCCGACCGGGCCATCCAGACCCTCACCAACGCGCCGGTCAACCACGTCGGGATGGCGGTGGTCATCGACGACCTGCCACCGCTGATGTGGCACGCCGAGCTGGGACGGTCGCTGCCCGACGTGTGGTCGGGCGGCCACCACCGCGGCGTGCAGCTCCACGACCTGCGAGCCGCCGTCGGTCAGTGGCAGGAGAAGTACGGGCAGCACGCCTGGATGCGGCAGATCGTCCCCGAGGTGGGCCAGCAGGAGGAGGACGCCCTGCTGCGCTCGGTCGCGCGCCTCGACGGGGTCTCGTTCCCGACGACGACCCGGCTGGCCGGTCGCTGGCTGCGGGGTCGGGACGCGTACGTCGCCCGGCGCAAGCGGGGTCGCACGGTGCGTCCGGAGGCGGCGTTCTGCGCGGAGGTGGTCGCCCTGACGATGCAGGAGATGGGGCTCGTCGCCGACGACCGCAAGGCCCAGTGGTTCGACCCCGGCACCTTCTGGAGCGGGAGCCACCTGCCGTTGCTGGACCCGTGGCGGTACGGCGCGGAGGTCCCGGTCGGCGACGTGCCGGCCGGCCACCCGACGCCGAGCAGCCGGCACCGCTGGCGCTGACCCGAGATCCCGGTCCACGATCAGGCTCGCCGGGCCCGGTCGTCGTCCTGGTGGTCCTCCGCCGTGCCCGACCCGTGCCGGTCGAGGGACCCGTCGAAAATGGTCTCGACCCGCCCGGGACGGGCGAGGTCGCCCAGCGCCTCGAAGTCGTCGACGGCGTGCGCGCCGGAGTCGGGAGGCGGTGCGGGCACCTCGAGCTCGGGCGCCGACAGGGACCGGGGTGCCTCCTCGACCTGGCGGGGCGGGGGCAGGTCGTCGTTGGTCACCCCCATCTCGCCGAAGCGCCGGGCGGTCACCAGCACCCGACCCTCCAGCGAGCCGACGGCGGCGTTGTAGGCCCCGACGGCCGCGCCCAGCGAGCGGCCGACCTTGTCGAGGTGTCCGCCCAGGGTGCCCAGCCGCTCGTGCAGCTCGCGGCCGAGGCGCTGCACCTCGGCCGCCTGGCTGGCCAGCGTCTCGTGCGACCAGCCGTGCGCGACGGTGCGCAGCAGCGCGATGAGCGTGGTCGGGGTGGCGAGCACGACCTGGCGGGCCGCGGCGTACTCCAGCAGGTCGCCCTGCGTCTCCAGCGCGGCCGCGAGGAAGGCCTCGGCGGGCACGAACATCACCACGAAGTCGGGTGTCTCCTCGAGCGAGCGCCAGTAGGCCTTGGCCCCGAGCGCGTCGACGTGCGTGCGCAGCTGGCGCACGTGCCGGCGCAGGTGGGCCTCCCGCTCCTCGTCGTCCTCGGCCGCGGTCGCGTCCAGGAAGGCGTCGAGCGGCACCTTGGAGTCGACGACCACCGACTTGCCGCCGGCCAGGCGCACGACGAGGTCGGGACGCAGCACGCCGTCGGCGAGCTGGACCTGCTCGGTGAAGTCGCAGCGGTCGACGAGGCCGGCCAGCTCGACGGCCCGCCGCAGGTGCATCTCGCCCCACCGCCCCCGCACCTGGGGCTTGCGCAGGGCCGTCGACAGCGACGCGGTCTCGCGCCGCAGCGACTCGGCCGTGAGCCGCATGTCGGTGACCTGCTGGCTCAGCTGGCCCTGCCACGAGGCGCGTGTCTGGTCGATGTCGCGCAGCTGGTCGTGCAGACGCATCAAGCCGTCCCGCACCAGCGCCTGGTCGGTGGTCTCGCGGCGCTCGCGAGCCTCCAACGCGGCCACGACCCCGCCGTCCTGCGGCCGGGACCGGGCCCACAGGAGGCCGATGAGCGCGCCGAGCACGAGACCGACGAGCAGCGTCACGGAGGTGGTCAGGATGTCCATGGGGCGAGCATGGACCAGCCCACCGACAATGCTGCGGAGGCGGAGCCTCAGACCAGGTCGACGACGACCGGGGCGTGGTCCGAGGGCGACCCGCTGCCCTGGGCGGGGTCGCGCTCGTCGCGGTCGACGAAGGCACCGGTGACCCGCCCGGCGAGCGACGGCGAGGCGACCACGAAGTCGATCTTGAGGCCCCGGTCGCGCTCGAAGCGCTGCCGGTAGTAGTCCCAGTAGGTGTAGCCGGGGGCGTGCTCGCGGGTGACCTCGACGTACCCGTCGTCGAGGAAGCCCTGGAAGGCGGCGCGCTCGGGAGGCGTCACGTGGGTCGACTTCGCGAACTGCGCGGGGTCGAAGACGTCGTCGTCGGTGGGGCAGATGTTCCAGTCGCCGACGAGCGCCGTGTCGCCGTCGAGCCACGACCCGGCGGCCTCGCGCAACCGGGCCAGCCAGTCGAGCTTGTAGAGGTAGTGGGGGTCGTCGGGCTTGCGACCGTTGGGGACGTACAGCGACCAGATGTCGACGCCGCCGCACCGGGCCGCGATCGCCCGTGACTCGGCGGCCAGCGGGTCGCCGTACCCGGGCATCGCCTCGAAGCCCACCCGTACGTCGTCGAGCCCGACGCGCGAGACGATCGCGACGCCGTTCCACTGGTTGGTGCCGGCGACGGCGACGTCGTACCCCAGGGCCTGGAGCCCCATCAGGGGCAGCTGGTCCTCGCGGGCCTTGGTCTCCTGGAGGGCCAGGACGTCGACGTCGTGGCGCTGGAGGAAGGCCTCGACGCGGTCGATGCGGGAGCGGAGGGAGTTGACGTTCCAGGTGGCGATGCGCACCGCTCCACCCTAGGAGCAGGTCGAGCGCGCCCCGGGAGCGGCCAGAAGATTTCCGTGCGTAGACCTTTACACCGGTCGATCGTGGTGGTGCAGGTTCTCGTGCACGCACTGTTCTCGGGAGACAGGTGCCACTGCTGGACCCCGAGGGCGGAGCGTGCCTCCATCCATCCCCTTGAGGAGTCCTCCATGCAGCGCAGCCGTCTCGGGCAGCTCGCCCTCGCCTCCGCCGCCGTCCTGGCCGCCACTCTCACGTCGGTCGCCTCCCCGGCGACCGCGGCCACCGACAGCGACATCCCGACCTTCTCCGAGTTCCACTCGCAGACGTTCAAGGACGCGGACAACCAGTACATCGTCAACGGTGACGAGCCCGTCTCCACCACCGGTGACCTCAAGACCTTCTACGAGAGCATGGTCGGCGGTGCGAAGAAGACCATGGACAACGGCCTGGTGGTCAACACCGTCAGCGGTCGTGACGACAAGTGGACCGCCACCCAGGCGATGAACCTCACCTACTGCGTGAGCACCAGGTTCGGCAGCCAGTACGCCAACGTCGTCAGCGCCATGGCGGCCGGCGCCGGTCAGTGGGAGGCGGCCTCCTCCAAGGTCAACTTCACCTACCTGTCGGCCAACGACTCCAAGTGCACGACCCGCAACAACGCGGTGCTGTTCTCGGTCGAGCCGACCAACACCACCCAGTACATCGCCCGGGCGTTCTTCCCGAGCACCGCCGACCGGTCGCGCAACGTGCTGGTCAACGCCACCTCGTTGCAGAACTCGGGCTCCTGGACCCCGTCCAACATCCTGGCCCACGAGCTCGGCCACGCGCTGGGCTTCCGCCACGAGCACACCCGTCCCGAGGCCGGCACCTGCTTCGAGGACAACAACTGGCGCCCGCTGACGCCGTACGACTCCTCGTCGATCATGCACTACCCCCAGTGCAACGGCACGAGCAGCAACCTCAGCATGACGGCCACCGACCGTCAGGGGATCGTGGCGCTCTACGGAGCCTGATCCTCCACGACCCGCGAACGCCCCTCCTGTCCCGAGCAGGAGGGGCGTTCGTGTGCCCGGACCCGGCTCGGCTCAGTCGGTCCAGGCGCTGAGGACGCCCGGGGTGGCCGTGTCGGCGAGCGTGATCGCCCGGTCCCGGGGCACGTCGCGCACCACGACCTTCTCGGCACCGGCGGCAGTGGTGGCGACCAGGTCGGCCAGACCGACGCGACGCTGGAACCACGTCTCGGTGACGACCCAGCCGATGATGCCGTCGGTCTCCAGCACGGTGCGCACCCGGGCCGCCTCGGGGTGGCCCACGACGAGGTGGGACGCCGCGCCGGGGTCCGGGACGAGGGCGTGGCCCAGGTGGCGGTACGACGCCTCGGCGACCGCGACGCTCGCGGGCAGCCCGACGACGAGCAGCAGCGCCGGGAGCCACCAGCCGAGCCAGTCCGCGTCGGCGAGCACGACGGGGAGCACGGCCAGCGCGGCGAGCACGAGCACCCCCCGGGCCTCGCGCACGAGACTGCGGCGGCGGGCGGCGGGTCCGTGGGCGGTGATCGGGGCGGTCAGGCGGCCCGGCTCGGCGAGCACCTCGTCACCGACGCACACGCAGACCTGACGGGGGCACGGCGGCAGGATCCTGGTGACGCCCTCGCTGCCGACGCCGGTCGCGAGCGTGGACAGCTCGCCGCCCCCGACGGCCCGCAGCAGCAGCGGCTCGCGCATCTCCACGCCCCGCACCCGCGTCTCCTCGACGCTGATCGAGCGGGTGGTGAAGAGCCCGGCGGTGAGGTGCAGCGACCCCTGGCCGCGGGTCAGGCGCATGTCCCACCACTGCACGACGTAGCCCGTCACCGACACCGCGATCCAGCCGGCGAGCGCCACGACGATCACGATCCCCACGACCAGCCAGATCGCGAAGGACGTCACCCACCGCCAGCCGGAGCTCAGGTGCTCCTGGTCCAGGAAGGGGAGGTCGTCGGCGAACTGCGCGAGCAGGCCCACCAGGCCCGCGAGCAGCACGAGCCGGGCCAGGCTGAAGGGCGCGAACCGCAGCCACGACCAGTCGATCGCGGCCAGCTCCGCCTCGGGGACCGGGGGCGCGACGGGCGCGGCGGGCGCGGCCACGAGGTCCGGGTCGCCGGCGGGGTCCGTGGTCGTCGGTACGACGCCCTGTCGCCGGGCCAGCAGGCCGGCGCGGAGCTCGGCGGCCCGCTCCCGGGAGATCGCGTCGAGGACGATCCGGTCGTCGTCGACCCCGGTGCCGATCTGCACCTTGGCCAGGCCGAGCACCCGGTGCAGGAGCGAGGACTCGAGGTCGACGCTGCGGACCCGGTCGAGGGGAGCGGTGGAGGTCGTCCTGTTGAGCAGGCCGGTGCGCTTCTGGAACTGGCTGCCGGTGACGCGCCACGACGTCGTGAGCCACGGCAGCACCCCGAGGACCACGGCACCGACCACGACGACCGGCAGCGCCCACCACGGCATCCCGCCGTCGCGACTGCTGAGTCCGACGAACGCGATCAGGGCCGGCACCAGGAACTGGCCGAGCGCCTTGACCGGGTCGAGCAGCAGGTTGCGGGGGTCGAGCCGCTGCCACTCGGTGGGATCGGGGTCGACGCCCGGGCCGGCCTCGGGGGCGACGTCGGGACGCACCTCGGGACCGATGTCGGGACCCGGTCCCTGGCTCACGTGGCGTCGCCCTCGCTGGCGCCGGTGATGGCGGTGAGCGTCGCGACCAGCTCACGCGCCTGCTCGGCGTCGAGGCAGTCGATGGTGATGGGGCCCGCGGCCGAGGCCGTGGTGACGGTCAGGGAGGCGAGCCGGAAGACCCGCATCAACGCCCCCTGGCGCGAGTCCACCGTCTGCACCCGGCTGAGGGGAGCGATCCGGGAGCTGATGGTGACCCACCCCGAGCGGGTGTGGATCGCGGTGTCGGTGACCTCCCACCGGTGCACGCGGTAGCGCACGGGCGGCATCACCACCGGGTACGCGGCCAGGGCGAGGAGGGCGAGCACCCCCAGCACCAGTGCCCACCACGGCGGGACGCCCGCCGACAGCCACCACGCGACGTACCCGGCCAGGAGGACCAGGCCGAGGACCACCGAGGGGATGAGGGCCGCGACCCGCCAGAAGCCGACGGCGCGGGGCGAGACCTGGTGAGCGGGCTCGCGCAGTCCGGGGGAGGACGGGGTCGCCGGGGCGGGTGCCTGGGTCATGCCCCGAGTTTTCCACGCGCCGTCGACCGCCGGGCGGTGCGGCGCGTCAGCCCCCGACGGTCCAGGTGTCGTCGGCGGTCGGCCCCAGGGCCGTCGCGGTCTGCAGGAGGTACGTCGAGAAGCCGGTCGCCGCGTCCAGCGAGTGCACCTCGGTGGTCGCCCCGGCCCGGTTGACCAGCATCAGGTCGTCGCGCCCGTCGGCGTTCTGGTCGACGGTGCTCGCCACCCAGGTCGCCGGGTCCATCGCCGGCGCGGCGGTGAAGGTCTGCGCGAGGAACGTGGTGAAGCCGGTCTTCGCGTCCAGCACGTGCACCGCCGTCCGGCCGTCGGACTGCAGGTCGACGAGCCAGAGGTCGTCGCGGCCGTCGAAGTCGTAGTCACCGGTGGTGACCTGCCACCGGTCCGGGTCCAGGGCCGGCGCGGCCGTCGGGGCGTGCGACAGCTCGGTCTGGAAGCCGGTCGAGGCGTCGAGGACGCTGACGGCGAGCCGGCCGGCGTCGTCGAGGTCGACCACCCAGAGGTCGTCGCGGCCGTCGCCGTCGTAGTCGCCCACGTCGAACCGGGCCCGCCCGAGCCGGGTGTCGCGCTGCACGATGGTCGCGTGGCTGAGGAAGGTGTGGAGGTAGTCGCCGCCGTCGAGCACCTTGACCTGGGCCGTGCCGCCACCCGCCGGGAGCGCGGCGTACACGTCGGTGACGCGGTCGCCGTCGAAGTCACCGGTGGCGTAGCGCCACCCCTGATCGGTCAGCGGCAGGCCGGTCTGGTTGGAGTACGTCGCGTAGCCGGACGCCGCGTCGAGCACGTGGGCCTCGGCGCCGCCCGTGGGGGTCTCCCTGAGGGCGACCAGGTCGGGCGGAGTGCCCGCCGACTGCCGGCCGATCTTCTCCACGCGCACCTGGTCGACGTACATCGACGGTGATGTGGAGGTCTCGCCGCACGAGGGCTGCTCGTCGTCGGGGCAGTTGCGCTTGACCTGGAGGCGCATCTGCTCGGGCGCGACCGGGGCGTGGTCGGTGGACCACGTCTCGACGCCGTCCACGAAGAACCGCGTCGGCACGGGCGACACCGAGGCCGCGTCCTGGCCCGGACCCAGGTAGGTGAACTCGACCGAGTAGTCGTGCCACTGGGTCATGTCCTCGGGGTACCGGTCGCCGAGGCACGCCTTGTCGCCGAGCGGCGGGGAGTAGCGCCAGTAGTACGCCACGAGCACGCGCTGGCACCGGGGCCTGCCGCCCCAGCTCTCGACGACGTCGATCTCGCCCACCCGCTGGGTGTCGTCGGTGCGCAGCCAGAAGGCCGGGTGGACGCCGGTCTCCCGCGGCATCGACAACGTCGCGGACACGCGGTAGGTCGTGCCCACCTCGAAGGGGACCGTGGAGAGCGAGCCCAGGTGGGCCTCGGGGCGCATCTCGAGCACGGTGCGCCCGTCGTACGTCGTCTGGGTGATCCGGTCGGCGTCGGAGCTCCCCACGTGCGCCCAGCGCTCGGCGTACGGCAGGTCGAAGCCGTCGTCGTAGACCTCCACCGGGCCCGCCGCGGGCGCGGCCGAGACGAGCGGCGTCTCCGGCACCACGAGGTCCGGCACGGGGGGCATCGTCGGGCTGAGGAACTGCACCGCGACGAGCAGCTCGAGAAGCCAGGAGGGCATGGGTCCTTCGCGGGCACGGGAGGGGACACCGTCGATCGACGGATTCGCTGGACGGATTCGATTGAACAGGGCAGGTGGTGGCCCGGCCAAACCGACCGCCCGGATCAGGGGATTCGGGCGGCGCGGCCGTAGACTCCCGGCCCGTGGCTCTCACCATCGGCATCGTCGGACTCCCCAACGCGGGCAAGTCGACGCTCTTCAACGCCCTGACCAAGAACGACGTGCTGGCGGCGAACTACCCGTTCGCCACGATCGAGCCCAACGTCGGTGTCGTCGGGGTCCCCGACGACCGGCTGCCGCAGCTGGCGGAGGTCTTCGGCTCGGCCAAGGTCCTGCCCGCGACGGTGGAGTTCGTCGACATCGCCGGCATCGTGCGCGGCGCCTCGGAGGGTGAGGGCCTGGGCAACAAGTTCCTCTCCCACATCCGCGAGTCCGCGGCGATCTGCCAGGTGACCCGCGTCTTCCGCGACGAGGACGTGACCCACGTCGACGGCGAGGTCAACCCCTCGTCCGACATCTCCACGATCCAGACCGAGCTGATCCTCGCCGACATCCAGACGGTCGAGAAGGCGATCCCGCGGCTGGAGAAGGAGGTCCGCGGCGACAAGTCCAAGGCCGCCGTCCTCGATGCCGCCAGGGAGGCGCTGTCGGCGATGGAGTCCGGTACGCCGGTCATCAGCACGAAGATCGACCGCGACCTCATCCGCGAGCTCTCCCTGCTGACGGCCAAGCCCTTCATCTACGTCTTCAACTGCGACGCCGACGAGCTCGCCGACGACGACCTCAAGGCGCGGATGCAGGAGATCGTCGCGCCGGCCGAGGCGATCTTCCTCGACGCCAAGTTCGAGTCCGAGCTCGTCGAGCTCGGCTCCGACGAGGAGGCTCGCGAGATGCTGGCCGAGATGGGTGTCGACGAGCCCGGACTCGACGTGCTCGCCCGGGTGGGCTTCGACACCCTCGGCCTCCAGACCTACCTGACCGCCGGGCCCAAGGAGACACGGGCCTGGACGATCCGCAAGGGCGCCACCGCCCCCGAGGCCGCCGGCGTCATCCACACCGACTTCCAGAAGGGCTTCATCAAGGCCGAGATCGTCTCCTTCGACGACCTCATGGAGGCCGGCACCATGCTCAAGGCCAAGGAGGCCGGCAAGGTGCGCATGGAGGGCAAGGACTACGTCATGGCCGACGGCGACGTCGTGGAGTTCCGCTTCAACGTGTGAAGCGGCGCGTTCGCGCAGGGCGGGGTGGGTGTCATCGCGTCGGGGACGCGGGGGACGTCACGCCGGCGATGAGCCTGTCCGGGCCGCGGGTCGCTCAGCGGTACGTGGCCGGGAGGGCGGGCGTCGGTCGGTCCACCCGGTAGACGTAGTGAAGCGGGTCGTCCACCGGGTTCTCCGGTTCCATCGGCCCTTCGCCGATGCGCCGCAGACCCGCCTTCTCCAGGGCCCGCCAGGACGCGATGTTCGCCGCCACGACCGCCACCATCACCGCCGGCGTGGTGGGGTGGTCCCGCCAGGTCCGGTCGACGGCCATCGCGATGATGCGGGACCCCACGCCGCGGCCGCGCTGGGCAGCGTCGCCGATCAGGTAGTCGAGCTCGACGGCGCCGTCAGGTACCTCGACGAGCGCCGAGAACTCCGCGAGGTCCTGCGGGTAGTCGCTGATCACCGAACGCTGGACCAGCCCGACGAGGTGACCGTCCAACGAGACGACGAGATCCTCGCCCGGCTCCTCGCCGCGCACGCTGGCACCGAAGTCGCGCTCCACGGCCTCATCGGTGTGCTCGTGATTCCACCACCGAGCCACCTGCGGGTCCCGCAGCCACCTGGCCAGCAGGGGAAGGTCGGTCGCGACGAGCGGGCGCCAGGTCAGGACACCGCCCTCAGTCTCCATCCGGGCAGCCTAGGTGGGTCCGGCACGTGAGGAACCCGCGCCGCCACGCTCCGCGGGCCCCTTCCGCACCGGGTGGAGCGGTCAGTCGTCGATGACCGCGAGGCCGCGTCGCCTCAGGTCGGCCAGCCCGTCTCGCATGGATTGCAACCGCTGCGGCGAATGGCCGACCCAGTCCACGAGCTCGTCGACGACCTCCACCGGTTCCCGAGTGCGGTAGGACCGGGTCGGGTTGCCCGGGAACTTCTTGTCGGTGACGTTCGGATCGTCTTCGAGGGTGCCGAGCGGTTTCACGACATAGATGCGGCCACGCCCCTCGCCCGACGCGAGTTCTGCACCCCACGTCGCGGCGTCCAGTGTGGCCGTCACGTAGACGTGGTTCGCCGTCCGCCCGTCCTCGAAGTTCGAGCCATGCCCCGGCACCAGGAGATCGCCCGCCGCGAGGCGCGCTTTCGTCCCGTGCAACAGCACCCCCGGCGCGTAGACGTCGAACGGTGTCGGCTCGCTCATGCGTGCCCCCGACCACGTCGACCCGCAGATCCGGGGACCGTGCTCCGTGTGCGTGGGACCTCCGGGGCGCGCGGGCGACAACCCCCCACCCGGTTGTCCACCCGGTCGGACGCTGCACGCCGCTCGGCCACCGCGCCATCGACCCCCACCAGCGGCGACCTCCCGCCCGGCATCAGACCGGTCCGACCGCCGGCCGACGACATGACTGCTCCGCGCATCTCAACCTCGCCGTTCCAGGCCTCGAGTGGCCCACGGTCGAGCATTCTGGAGCCCGACCGGGGGCTTGCCGCAAGACCCCGCACCCGCTATATCTTGGAAGTGGCAGGGGGCGTCCGACCGCGCCGGGTGTCAGCGGGAGCGCGGACGAGCAGGACGGCCACCGCGAGCAGCCAGGCGCACCAGGCGACGTACCCGGCGAAGTTCGTCAGCCCGGCCGCTCCCACGAGGGGGATGACGATCCCGGTGGCGATCAGGCCGGCGGCGAGGAGACCGATCACCGCCAGCCAGCGCGGCAGGATCGTGCGCCGCAGCGCGAGGACCACCAGGACCGTGAAGGTGGCGGTGAGTGCGTAGCCGAGGGTCTCGCCGATGGCCTTGCCCAGCACGGTGTGCCACAGCTCGAAGCGATCCTCGGCGCCGGCACGGAGGGCCGGGTCGAGGGCGTCGTCGCTGATGCCCGGGACCAGGGTCACCCAGCGCTGCAGGCCGACGACCTGGACGGTGGCTGCGGCGATGCCGACACGGGCGATCCAGCGACCCAGGCGGCCGCCGGCGATCCGGCCGAGCCAGACGCCGGCCGGTGCCATCAGGGCGGCGCTGACCGCGAGGACGACGAACCAGGCCATCACGACGCCCTGGTGCTCTCGGAAGAGGGCCAGGACGTCGGCGGTCGGCTCCTCGAGGATCTGCGGATACTCGAAGACCGAGCCGAGGACGGTGAAGCCGGCGACGGCGAGGCCCGAGGCCAGCGCCAGGGCGGCACCGGCCCGTCGTGCGGTCGTGCGGTCGAGCGGGTGGACACGTGGGGCGTCGAGGGTGGTCATGGTGGGCTCCTGGCCTGGGCGGGTGGTCACGGGACGGGTACGGCGGCGCGCTCGGCGTACCACGCGAGGGTGATCGCCAACGCGTCGTCGAGCGGGGTGGCGAGGGTGCCGAACTCAGCGCGGAACTTGCCGTCGTCGACGACCCACGGGCCGGTGAACTGGTAGAGCGTGTGGAGGTACTCGCGCATCTCCGGCCTGAACAGGCCGATCACGCGGAGCGTGGAGCGTCCGGCCGCCAGGAGGCGCGGCTGGTGGTGTGCGAGCTCGTAGACACGCGTGACCACCTCGCGGATGGTGCGCGCCTCGGCCACCGGGAGGTGCCAGACCTGTCCCGTGGCGCCGGGTGCGGTGCCGAGGGTGATCAGCGCGGCCGCCACGTCGGGCGTGTAGGAGTAGCTGTGCGGCTGCGCCGGGTCGCCCATCACCTGGGCGGTCCGGCCGACGAGCGCGGGGCCGAAGACCGTCTCGCCGAGGGCCGACCGCATCGCGCCCGGACCGAAGTAGTCGGACGCGCGGCCGATGACGACCTCGACCCGGCCGGCGCCGTGGGCCACGAGCACCTCCTCGGTCATCGCGGCCCGGGTGGCGGACTTCGCCGAGGTCGGGTCGGCCGGCATCGTCTCGACCAGCGGGCGGCCCTGCGGCGGGCCGTACGCGTAGAGGTTGTCCAGGACCACCAGCCGCGCGCCGGCGCTGGCGGCACCCGCGAGGACGCCCTGCTGGAGCGGCGGGAACTCCTCGCTCCAGCGGTCGTATCTCATCGCGTTGAGGCAGAAGTAGACGACGTCCGCTCCCTCGCAGACGCGGATCGTGAAGGCGGGGTCGGCGGCGTCCCCGGCGACCACGGTGGCGCCCGGGAGGGTGCCCCGGCCGTTGCGGTTCACCGCGACGACGTCGTGGCCGGCGGCGACGAGCTGCTCGACGAGATGATGGCCGACCTGGCCGGTGCCGAAGACGACGTGGCGCATCAGGAGCTCTTCTCTGTGGGGAAACGGGTGTGGAGGAGGACGGGCAGGACGGCGGTGAGCAGGGTCACGGTGAGGGCCCCGGACGCCCCGAAGACGGTGAACTGCTCCTCGACCTGGATGCCGGCCGACGTGGTCACGGCCCAGCCGATCGTCCAGGCCGCGGCGAGGTAGGCGGGCCAGAGCAAGGCCGACGGACCGGCGCGGCGTACGAGCACGAGGGACTGGGCGACACCGACGCCGAGACCCGAGATCGCCCCCTGCAGCATCAGGTCCCCCAGCCCGGTGCGGTAGTCGACCACCGAGGCGCCGACGCCGAGGCCGGCGGCCAGCCCGACGGCGGTCGCCAGCACCCAGGTGCGGAGGTCGAACCTCATGGCGACGGCCTGCGCTGCGCCGAGGACGGCGCCGGTCAGCAGTCCGCCGAGCACCGCGGCCGTCGGGGAGTCCACCGGGCCGCTGAGGACCATCGCGGTGAGGCCGCCGAGAGGGAAGCCGAGGAACGACACCATCCATCGGGCCACGGTGCGGGCCGTGGAAGGTCGAGCGGCGCGGGGCTGCGCGGTGCTGAGCTGGGTCATGAGCTTCTCCTTGTGTTCAGAGCCGGGTGATGGGCTGGCCGGCGATCCACGCGGCCAGCAGGTGGTCGGGGTGGTCCGCGAGGTGGTCGCCGACCAGGACGTGGAGCAGGTGGGCGTTGCCCTCCAGGTGCGCTCGCGCGAGGACCACGAGCTGGCGCTCGCGGGCTCCGGTGGCGAGATCACCGGCGCGGGCGAGGTGGCCGGTGTCCCGGGCGAGCATGGCCGCGGCGACGAGGACGGACGCCGAGTCCGTCGTCGCGGCCCGGACGAGGATGTCGCCGGCGGCACGGGTGTCACCGCCGACGAGGCGGTGGAGGAGGGTCTGGTCGTTGGGCACGGGACGACACTGGAGGCGGGCGCTGACGACGCACTGACGACCGCCTGACGGCGCCCGTGACGTGCACCCCGAACGGCCCTACGCTCGGATGGTGCTGACGGTGTCCGTTCTCGGGACAGTCGAAGCCCGTCGAGGCGACCTTCGCCTCGACCTGCCCGCGGGCAAGACCTCCGAGCTGCTGGCCCGGCTCGCGTTGGCTGCGGGATCGCACGTCCGCGCGGACGTGCTGATCGAGGACCTGTGGTCGACGCCGACCGGTCGCAACACCTTGCAGTCGAAGGTCTCCCAGCTGCGCCGAGCCCTGGTCGACAAGGACCTCCTCGTCGGCCATCAGGACGGCTACACCCTGGCCATCGACCCGATGGCCGTCGACGCCATCCGCCTGGTGGCGATCGCGGCCGAGGCGTCCGAGGCGCGGAACGCGGGCGACGCAGCAGGGACCCTCGACAGGTCGCGCGCGGGACTGGCCCTGTTCAGGGGCGAGGTGCTGGCCGAGGCCGGCGACTGGGCCGCGCCTCACCGCACCCGGTTGGAGGAGCTCCGGCTGGGGCTGGTCGAGGACGCGATGTCCGCCCGGGTCGGGCTGGGAGCCGGCAGCGAGATCGTCGGCGAGCTCGAGTCCCTGGTCGCGCAGCACCCGCTCCGCGAGGGGCTGTGGACGACTCTCATCACTGCGCTCTACCGCGCCGGGAGGCAGGCCGACGCCCTGGCGGCGTACGGGAGGGTGCGGACGGTCCTGGTCGACGAGCTCGGCATCGAGCCCGGTGCGACCCTGCGCTCACTGGAGCACCTCGTCCTCCGGCAGAGCCCGAGCCTCGACGCCAGGACTCCGACCGCGGTGGTCGGTGTCCCGGGCAACCTGCCGGCGCCGGCGGCACCGCTGGTCGGTCGCGACGAGGACCTTTCGGACCTGGTGGCCGCGACGCAGGAGCACCGTCTGGTCACCCTGGTCGGCACGGCCGGGGTCGGCAAGACCCGGCTGGCCATGGAGGTCGGCCGCGGGCTCGTCGCCGCCGGCGGCGTCTGGCTGGTGCGACTGGATGCGATCGACGCGACGGCGGACCTGCGACAGGTCGTGGCTGAGACCCTGCACGTCACCGGCGCGGATCCGGCCCTGCACGAGCGACTCTCCGGGGCGGGGACGGTCCTGCTGCTCGACAACTGCGAGCACGTCGTCGCCCCCGCAGCCGCACTGGTCCGCGGACTGCTCGACGCGGTGCCCCACCTGCGTGTGCTCGCCACCAGCCAGGTCCCGATCGGCCTCGAGGACGAGCACGTCCAGCCGCTCGAGCCCCTGACCCAGGACCAGTCCGTCGAGCTGTTCACCCGTCGTGCGCGGGAGATGCGGCGCCAGCTGGTGCTCGATCCCGACTCCGTCACGGCGGTCGAGGAGGTGTGCCGGTCCCTCGACGGGCTGCCGCTGGCGATCGAGCTCGCTGCTTCGCGGGTGCGCTCGATGTCGGTGCGTGACATCGCCCGGCGTCTCGACGACCGTTTCGTGCTCCTCCGGGACCCGACCAGCCAACGGCACGAGCGCCGCCGCGCGCTCTCGGGGGCGATCGGCTGGAGCTACGAGCTGCTCTTCCCCGACGACCAGCGCGGGCTCTGGGCGCTCTCCTGCTTCGCCGGCGACGCGTCGCTCGACGCGGTCGAGCACGTGCTCGCCGCCCTGGGGGTCCCCCGTCAGGCGGTGCTCGACACCATCACCCGACTCGTCGATCGCAGCCTGGTCAGCGTCCAGAACGCCGACTCCGGTGGCGTGCGATATCGCCTCCTCGACTCCATCCAGGCCTTCGCGGCCGCACGGCTGGCGGAGGCCGGTGGCCGCGCCGCGGCCATGGCCGCACACGCCTCCTGGTACGCCGACGCCGCGGTCTGGTGCGACGAGCACGTCCGGGGCGAGCGTCAGCCGGAGTGCCTGGCCTTCGCCCGCGCCGAACGCGCCAATGTGGACCTCGCCCTGGCCTGGTGTGCCGCCCACGACCCCGGATCGGGCCTGCGCCTGGCGAACGGGCTCGGGTGGACCTGGGTGGTGCTCGGCGACGGACCTGCCGGCGCCGCCCGCGTCCGGCTGGCGCTGACGTCCGAGGCCGCTCCCCACGAGCGGGCCAGGGCCCTCCTCCTGGCCGGTTGGCTCGAGGCCTCGGCCGGCAACGTCGCCCTGGCCGAGGCGGACCTCGACGGTGCCGCCGCCCTGGCCGGAGGGCTGGACGATCCGGTCCTCGTCGCCGATGTCGATCGCCACGGCGCCTTCCTCGCCATCCAGCAAGGTCGGCCCGGCGTGGCGCTGGACCGCGCCACGGCCAGCCTGGCGGTGTACCGACCGCTCGACCTGCCGTGGCGGACAGCCGCAAGCCTGCTCCTGTCGGCGTACGGCCACCTCATGGTCGGCGACACCGTGGTCGCCACCCGGGACGCCACCGAGGCGGTCGCCGTGCTCGAACCGATCGGCGACTCCTGGGCGATGGCCCATGCCGAGGCGATGCTCGGAGGGATCGCCCAGGCCGAGCATCGGTATGACGAGGCGGCCCGCGCCCTCGCCCGAGCCGCCGACGAGTCCGCCGCCCTGGGATTCCTCGGGCAGGCCGCCCTGCACCGCGCCAGCCTGGCGCGGGTCCAGCAGCGCCTCGGCGACCCGGCCGCGGTCGCGTCCTACGAGCAGGCGATCCGAGATGCCCTGTCCGTCGGGGACGGGCGGCTGACGGCCACGGCCCGGCTCAACCTGGCACGGTTCCTGCGCGGCGCCGGCCGGGGCGCCGACGCGATCGCGCTCCTCGAGGAGAACCGGCGATGGTACGAGTCCGCGGGCGGCGGCGACTTCGCGCTGCTCACGGACTGCGTCCTCGCCGCCGAACGCGACGACCGCGGCGCGCTGCGGTCGGTGCTGGAGGCAGCACGGGCCACCGGCAACGTGGAGGTGCAGGTCTTCGCCCTGGATGCGCTGGCTCGGCTGGCGAGCGAGTCGAACGACGACACGACCGTGACGTTGCTGGCCGAGTCGGACCGCCTGGCCGTTCTCGTCGCCCACGTCGTCGACCCTGGCGACCGCATCGACGCCGCGGCCGCCGTCTCGCGAAACGCCGGTGCCCCGTAGCGCACGAGCGTCTGTGTCGACGTGACGCAGGATCGGTCGTGCGGGGACCACGCTGACACCGCTGCGGCGCACGGTGCGCGCACGGGAGGCACCCCTCGGCGTCCGCTCAGGAGGCGAAGGTGCTGCGGTCGAGGACGAACAGGTGGGCGACCATGACCGAGACGGCGGCCGCCAGGATGAGCAGCCCGCCGGCGAGGAACGCGATCGCCGCTCCGAACGAGCTGGACCGCAACGACGACAGCGCCACCAGCGCGAGGACGAGAAGGAGACCGACCACGGTCGCGACCAGGAAGGTCGAGATCAGGAGCCGCCGCCACTGAGGTGCCAGCGGGGGCGGCGCCGGATCGGGCGGCGCGTCTCCCGCCGCCAGCACCATCACGACGGAGGCGACGCCAGCCCAGAACCCGACGTTGAGGAACGCCGCGATCGAGTCGCCGGCGCGGTGCCACCCGGCCGACATGGTGGCCAGGGCGATCAGCACGGCGAAGACACCGCCCACCAGGGCCAGTGGCCGCCGGAATCGCGTGGGGACGACGATCATGAGGGCCACCGCGACCGAGAGGACCGCCGTCGTGTGGCCACTGGGCAGGCTGTTGTGGGTGGCCGGGGTGATCTCGCTCAAGCCCAGGTCGGGTCGAGACAGCAGCTGGGTCTTCAACAGCCACGTGGCGCCGTTCGCCGCCACGAGCAGCGCGGCCGCCGTCAGCCCGGAGACCCGGCGGAGCCGCACCAGGGCGATCAGGGCGATCAGGGCGAGCCCGGCCAGCAGGGTGGCCACGGACACGACGCCCAGCGCACTGTCGACTGCCCGGGCTACGTCGTCCTGGATGAGCAGGGCGCCACGCAGGGAGGCGTCGCCGAACTCACGACCCGGCGTGGTGCGTACGGTCACCAGGTAGACCACGAGGAACCCGGCAGCGGAACCGACCGCGAGCAGCGCAGCCGGCGTCAGGTTGCCACCGAGCCGCCACCTTCTGCGTGCGTCCACGCCCACCGCCTCCCCTGTCGTCGTGTCATCATCCGGCAACGGCGAGGCTGTGTCTGCTCCGGTCACCACCGAGTGGGGTCAGCGACGCGCCAAGGGCGACGGCTCGACCCGGAGCACCCTGGCCACGCCGGCAGGCAGCCACCAGTTCCACCGGCCGAAGAGGGTGACGAGCGCCGGGACGAGCAGCGCGCGCACGATGGTGGCGTCGATGAGGATGCCGACGCCCAGGGCGGTGCCGAGCACCTTGATGTCGGTGCCGGGTGCAGAGGCGAGAGCTGCGAAGGCGAAGAACAGGATGAGGGCCGCGGAGGTCACCAGCCGGCCGGTCCGGCCCAGGCCGGTGATGACGGCATCGTCGGTGTCGCCGCTGTCGTCGTACTCCTCGCGCATCCGGGCGAGGATGAAGACCTCGTAGTCCATCGACAGCCCGAACAGGAACGCGAAGATCACCACCGGCAGCCAGAACGTGATGGCGCCGGTCGCCGACACGTTGAAGATCAGGTCGGAGCCGTGACCCTCCTGCCAGAAGAACACGACGGCGCCGAAGACCGCGGCCAGCGACACCAGGTTGAGCGCCACGGCCTTGATCGGCAGCAGGATCGAACGGAACGTCCGCATGAGGAGCACGAAGGTGATCAGCGCGATCAGCAGGAGCACGTAGGGGAACTTGTCGTAGACCGCGGTGAAGTAGTCCTCGACGGTCGCGCCGGCTCCGGTCACCAGCACCTCTCCGTCGACCGCCCCCTCCACGGAGGTGCGTACGGCGTCGACCACCTGGTTGCTGGTGCTGTCCACCGTCTCGGCGACCGGCACGACCTGGACCACCGCCTGGTCGCCCTCGGCGGACGACACGGCGGCGAGCTGGATGCCGTCGACGGCGCCCGCAGCCTCGGCCGCGGCGTCGGCCTGGTCGGGGTCGACGAGCACGACGATCGGGGTCAGCACGCCGGTGCCGACGCCAGCGCGGTCCAGCGTGGCGAGCGCGTCGTACGGTGCGCCGCTGCGGGCCAGCGAGTCGACACTGGCGGTGCCGATCTTGAGCTGTGACACCGGGTAGATGAGCAGCGCCAGGAGCACGAGCGCCGCACCGGTGGCGAGCCACTTGTGGTGGACGATGCCGCGCGCCCACGAGGTCCACCCACGAGAGGCCGTGCCCTCCTTGCGGATCCGCGGGTAGTCGATGCGCGGCCCGACCTTGGAGAGCAGGGCCGGCAGCAACGTCAGCACGACAGCAACGCTCACGAGCGGGATGAGCATGCCGCCGATCCCCATGCTGCGCAGGAACGGGACGGGCACCACGACCAGCGCGACGAGGCTGATGGCGACGGTGACGCCGGAGGCGAGGACCGCGTGTCCCGCGGTCTGCATGGCGACCACCACGGCCTCCTCGTTGGTGCGGCCGTGGGCCCGCTCCTCGCGCCACCTCGACACCAGCAGCAGTGAGTAGTCGATGGCGACGCCGAGCCCGATGAGGGAGATCAGGAACTGCACGACGAAGCTCACCTCGCTGAAGGTGGTCAACCCCAGCACGAGCAGGAACGTCGTCAGGATCGAGACGGCGGCTATCAGCAGCGGCAGGAGCGCCAGGAAGGAGGCGAACACGAACAGGAGCACGAGGAGGGCCCCCGCCGCGCCGAGCAGCGTCTCGGCCAGCACGCTCGGCCCCTCCGTGTCCCCGCCCGCGGACAGCAGACCGTAGGACGTCAGTCCGGCGGCCAGCCCGGCCTGGTCGGAGGCCTGGGCCAGGGCGGGCTCGAGCTGCGCCTCGATGCCGGGCCCGAACGAGGTCGGCGGCGGCCCCTGGATCAGCGCGTACGTCGTGAGCCCGTCGGGGGCGATGAAGCTCTCGTCGCCGGTGGTCGCGAAGTCGGTCACCAGGACGCCGGGCGCGGCCGCAGCGGTCGCCTCGAACACCCCGTCGACCGCATCGATGCTGGACGTCACGGTCTCGCCCTCGGGCACGGTCACCACGGCGACGTACGTGTCGAACGAGCTCACTCCGTAGCTGGCGATGAGCTGGCTCTCGGCGTCGTCGCCGGGCTGCCCCGGGAGCGAGAAGTCGATGGTCAGCCGGTCGCCCAGCTGACCGGCGGCGACGCCGCCCAGGACGAACGTGACCAGCCAGAAGAGGCTGACGATCAGCCGGTGCCGCATCACGAGCCGAGCGAGACGCTCCACGGGGGACTCCTGGCCACAGAGGGACAGCCCACCGCGGCAGCGGACCGTGGAACCGACGGTACTGACGGCGTTCGCGAGCCGTCAACGAGCGGAGATGTCGCCTCGGCTGCCGCGTCGACTCTTCCCTGGGGGTGTGGTGCGTCACACACGGCTGGTAGACAGTGGTCGAGCCGTCCGCCATCTCGATGGGGTGGCCCTGTCGCCCAGCGGCTCCGCCTGCGCGACACCACGAGCACGATGACGCCCGGAGGCACATCATGACCAACCTGGCCGACAACCTGACCCGCAGCGCCGAGCAGCACGGCGACCGGCCCGCGATCAAGCTCGACGACCGGGTGATGAGCTACACCGAGCTCCAGGACGGTGCCCGGCGCGTCGCGGCTCTCCTGAAGTCCACGGGGGTGGGGCGCGGTGACCGGGTCGGCATGGTGATGCCGAACGTGCCGCAGTTCCCGGTGCTGTTCTACGGCGCCGTGGCCATCGGTGCCGTGGTCGTGCCGATGAATCCACTGCTCAAGGGCCGCGAGGTGAAGTACTACCTCGAGGACTCCGGTGCCTCGATCGTCTTCGCCTGGAAGGACATGGCCGAGGAGGCCGGCAAGGGCGCCTCGGAGGCCGGCATCGAGTGCGTCGAGGTCGGTCCCGACTTCGCCGACGTCCTCGCCCAGCACGAGCCGGACGAGGAGGTCGTGGACCGCGACGGCGACGACACCGTGGTGCTCCTCTACACGTCCGGCACGACCGGCCAACCCAAGGGCGCCGAGCTGACGCACCACGGCATGAGCACCAACGCCGCGACCAGCGCCGAGACGCTGATCGAGCTCACGGAGGAGGACGTCGTGATGGGTTGCCTCCCCCTCTTCCACGTCTTCGGCCTCACCTGCGGGCTCAACGCGTCGATCCTCAAGGGGTCGTGCCTGACGCTGATCCCTCGCTTCGACCCCGAGAAGGCGCTGGAGATCGTGGGTCGGGACCGCGTCACCGTCTTCGAAGGGGTTCCCACGATGTACGCCGCCCTCCTGCACGCGCAGAGTGCCGACAAGGCCGACATGTCCAGCCTGCGCACCTGCATCTCCGGCGGGTCGGCGATGCCGGTCGAGGTGATGAAGAACTTCGAGGAGGCGTTCGACTGCGTCGTGCTCGAGGGCTACGGCCTCTCCGAGACCTCCCCCGTCGCCTCCTTCAACCAGCCCGGCCGGGAGCGCAAGCCGGGCTCCATCGGCACCGAGGTGCGCGGCGTGGAGATGAAGGTGGTCGACGACGACGACCAGGACGTCGCGCAGGGCGAGGTCGGCGAGATCGTCATCAAGGGCGAGAACGTGATGAAGGGCTACTGGGGTCGCGAGAAGGACACCGCGGAGGCGATCAAGGACGGCTGGTTCCACACGGGCGACCTGGCGAAGATCGACGAGGACGGCTACTTCTTCATCGTCGACCGCAAGAAGGACCTGATCATCCGGGGCGGCTACAACGTCTATCCCCGGGAGGTCGAGGAGGCTCTCTACGAGCACGAGTCGGTCGCCGAGGTGGCCGTCATCGCCATCCCCGACGACAGCCTGGGCGAGGAGGTCGGTGCCGCCGTCGCGTTGAAGCCCGGCGAGCAGGTCACCGAGGAGGACCTGAAGGCCTTCGTGAAGGAGCGGTTGGCGGGGTACAAGTACCCCCGGGCCGTGTGGATCGTCGATGAGCTGCCCAAGGGCCCCACCGGCAAGATCCTGCGTCGTGAGGTCAGCGCCCCGGAAGGAGCGTCCAAGTGACGACGGCGGCCGAGCCGGAGCGTGCCCGGAAGGCCGCGACCAAGCAGTCCAGCGGCCCGAAGAAGAAGAATCCCCGGGGACGCGGAAGAGTGCCGGGAGCACGTCGGCGGCCTCCAGGAGGTCCGCCGGTCCCCGGAAGGCCGCGGCCCCCGAGGCCGCACCCGCGCAGGGGGCCGAGCGCCGGATGCACGCCGAGGACGAGACGCAGGAGTCGGCCGAGGCCTCGGCCAGCACCGCGCTGGCGACCCCGCTCGACCTGCTGCTGGCCAACGCCGGCGCCGGCCCCGTCCGTCGGTTCATGCCGGGGATGTCGGGGATCAAGTTCACCGCCGGGCTCGTCCGTCACCCCCGGGAGGTCGCCCAGCGCACGGCCGGACTGACCTACGAGCTGACCCGGGTCGGCCTGGGCAGGTCGCGACTGGCACCCGACGAGAAGGATCGTCGCTTCAACGAGGAGGCCTGGGCGAGGAACCCGGTCTTCAAGCGCACCCTGCAGAGCTACCTCGCGGTCGGCGCCGCGGCCCGCGGCCTGGTCGACGACGCCGGCCTGGACTGGGGTGACGACCAGCGGATCCGCTTCATCGTCGACAACCTGGTCGAGGCGGCGGCACCGAGCAACAACCCGTTCCTGAACCCGAAGGTGATCAAGCGGACGATCGACACCGGAGGCGGCAACCTGGTCGAAGGCGGGCGGCGTTTCGTCAAGGACTTCGCCACCGCCCCGCGCGTGCCGTCGATGGTCGAGCCCGACGCCTTCGAGGTCGGTCGCGACATCGCGGTGACGCCCGGCGCCGTGGTGCTGCGCACCGATGTCTTCGAGCTGATCCAGTACACCCCGCAGACCCCCGAGGTCCGCTCGGTGCCGTTGTTGATCGTGCCGCCCACGATCAACAAGTACTACGTGATCGACCTGGCGGAGCAGCGCTCGCTCGTCGAGTACCTCGTGCAGAGCGGCCAGCAGGTCTTCTGCATCTCCTGGCGCAACCCCGACGTACGTCACGCCGACTGGGGCCTGGACACCTACGGTCAGGCGATCCTCGAGGCGATGGCGGCCTGCGAGGACATCACCGCCCAGGACAGGACCGCGATCTTCGGCATCTGCTCCGGCGGCATGATCGCCTCGATGGTGATGGCCCACCTCGCCGAGATCGGCGAGCAGGACCGCGTCGCGGCGTACAGCCTGGCCGTGACCGTGCTCGACCAGGAGCGGGCCGGTGTCACCAGTGCACTGCTCTCGCACAAGGCGGCAGCGGCCTCGACCCAGGCGTCGAAGGAGAAGGGGTATCTCGACGGACGCACGTTGGCCGAGATCTTCGCGTGGCTGCGGCCCAACGACCTGATCTGGAACTACTGGGTCAACAACTACCTGATGGGTCACGCTCCCAAGGCCTTCGACATCCTCTACTGGAACGCCGACTCGGTGCGGATGAGCGCGGCCATGCACCGCGACTTCATGGACCTCGCCATGCGCAACGCGTTGGTGGAGCCCCGGGCCGCGACCATGCTCGGCACCAGGGTCGACCTCGGCAACGTCACCACCGACTCCTACGTCGTGGCCGGGATCGCCGACCACCTGTGCAAGTGGGAGTCCTGCTACCAGACCACCCAGCTGTTCGGCGGCGACACCAAGTTCGTGCTCTCCACGAGCGGCCACATCGCTGCGATGGTCAACCCGCCCGGCAACCCCAAGGCGAGCTTCCAGACCTCACCCTCGGGTGGTGGGCAGAAGGGCACCGACAACCCCGAGGACACCCAGGAGTGGCTGAGCCGGGCGGTGAAGGTCAAGGGCAGCTGGTGGGACGACTGGGTGGCGTGGCTCTCGGTCCGCAGCGGCGAGGAGCGCACCGCGCCGAGCGAGCTCGGCAACGCCACCTACGCGCCGCTGGACGAGGCGCCCGGCACCTATGTCCATGACCGCTGAGCACGCGCGGTCGCGAGCCGACGACCAGGTCCGCAACGTCACGGTGCGAGGCGTCACCGCGCGGGTCTCGGTCCGGCGCGGTGTCGGCCGCTACACCGACGAGCCCCCGCTGCTGCTCTGCAACGGCATCGGCGTCAGCCTGGAGGCGCTGCAGCCGCTGGTCGACGAGCTGCACCCCGACCGCGGAGTGGTCCGCTTCGACGTACCGGGCGTCGGCGGCTCGGCGCTGCCCTCGTTCCCCTACCTCATCGCCGCGCTTGCTTCCTGGGTGACCGCGCTGATGGCGAGGCTGGGCCACCGTCGCTTCGACGTCCTCGGTCTCTCCTGGGGCGGTGGCCTGGCGCAACAGCTGGCGGTGCAGGCGCCGCGGCGGGTACGCCGGGTGGTGCTGGTCGCGACCGGCACCGGCGCCCTGATGGTGCCCGCCCACCCCCGGGTGCTGAAGATCATGTCGACACCGCGACGCCACCGCGACCCTGCCTACGCGGCCAAGGTGGCGCCGGAGATCTACGGCGGATCGATGCGCACCCGGCCCGCGGTCGGGGCAGCCCTGCTGCACGGTGCCACCCGGTCGGGTCCCAAGCGTGGCTACTACTACCAGCTGGCCGCCATGGCCGGCTGGACGAGCCTCCCGTTCCTGGGGCTCCTGCGGCAGCCGACGCTCGTGATGGGCGGGGACGACGACCCGATCATCCCGGTCGCCAACCCCAGGATGCAGGCCGCACTGATCCCCCACTCGCAGCTGCACATCTATCACGGCGGACACCTCGGGATCCTGACCGAGGCCGCGGAGCTCGCACCCGTCGTCGAGACGTTCCTCGACGGTCGCAGCCCGCACGACACGAGCCTGGACGAGGAGAACCCCCGATGAGCGAGCTCAGGGACCACGGACTCGACGACTCACCCTTCTCCGACTTCCTCGGCTTCGAGCTGCTGCTCGGCGACGAGGACCGCGACCTGCTCAGCCGGGTGCGCGCGTTCATGACCCGCGAGGTGGAGCCGGTCATCAACGACTACTGGACCCGCGCGGCCTTCCCGCACGAGCTGCTGGAGGGCATCGCGGAGCTCGGCATCGCCGGGCTGGCGTACGACGGGCCCGGCTGTCCCGGCCGCGGGGCCCTGGTCGACGGCATGGTCGCGATGGAGCTCGGCCGCGTCGACCCGTCGATGGCCACCTTCATGGGCGTGCACGGCGGCCTGGCGATGGGCTCGATCGACCTCTGCGGCTCCGACGAGCAGCGTGAGCGCTGGCTGCCGGCGATGGCCCGGATGGAGCTGATCGGCGCCTTCGGCCTGACCGAGCCCGATGTCGGCTCGGCGATCTCGGCCGGCCTCGCCACGAGCGCCCGGCGCGACGGCGACGAGTGGATCCTCAACGGCGAGAAGAAGTGGATCGGCAACGCCGCGTTCGCCGACCTCGTCGTGATCTGGGCCCGCGACGAGGAGGACGAGCAGGTCAAGGGGTTCGTCGTCGAGAAGGGCACCGAGGGGATGACCTTCGACAAGCAGGAGGACAAGATCGCCCTGCGGGTCGTGCAGAACGCCGAGATCCACCTCCACGACGTCCGGGTCCCCGAGGCCAACCGTCTGCAGAGGGCCGAGAGCTTCCGGTCCACTGCCGACGTGCTGCGCGTGACCCGGATGAGCGTGGCCTGGCAGGCGGCCGGATGTGCGCGCGGCGCCTTCGAGCACGCACTGCGCTACACCAAGTCCCGGGAGCAGTTCGGTCGGCCGATCGCGTCGTTCCAGATGGTGCAGGACCTGCTCGTGAAGATGCTGAGCAACGTCACCGCCTCCACGGCCATGAACGTCCGGGCCTCGCAGCTGCAGGACGCGGGCCTGCTCCGGGACGAGCACGCCTCGCTGTGCAAGGCGCACGCGACCGTGCGGATGCGCGAGTCCGTGGGCTGGGCCCGAGAGGTCCTCGGCGGCAACGGCATCCTGCTCGAGCACCACGTGGGCCGCTTCGTCGCCGACGCGGAGGCGATCTACTCCTACGAGGGCACCCGCGAGATCAACACCCTGATCGTGGGACGGGCCATCACCGGTGAGAGCGCCTTCGTCTGAGCCCTCGCGGTCCCGGCAGCCGTCGCGGTCCTGGTGACCGTCACCGGATCGGCACACCCCTCGGCGCCGGCGACCTTGCCCGTCGTGACAGGCTCGGGCGGTGAGAGAGCACCGGGTCAACCCCGTCGACGCCATCTGGCTGAACATGGACCGCGTCCAGAACCTGATGGTCATCGAGTGCGTCATGTTCCTCGACGGCCCCGTCGACCGGGTCCGGTTCGACCGGGTGGTGCAACGCCGACTCATCGACGCCTACCCGGTGTTCTCCCGGCGGCCCACCGTCCCCCGGCACCGCTGGGCCAAGGCGCGCTGGCGCGACGTGCCCGACTTCGACTTCACCGACCACGTCCGTGAGGTCCGCCTCCCGGCGCCCGGGGACGCCGCCGCCCTCCAGGAGTACGTCGGCACCTTCCTCGCCACGCCGCTGCCGCGCGACCGCCCGCTGTGGGACATCCACCTGGTCGAGGGGCTCAGCGAGGGGTCGGCGATCTACGTCCGGCTGCACCACGCGCTGGCCGACGGCATCGCGCTCACCCAGGTCCTGCTGTCGCTCACCGACGCCACGGCCGACGCGGACGACGACGGCTCGGACGGCGGCGGCGCGCGGCACCACGGCGTCGGCGACCTCATCGAGGCGGCCCGCCGCGTCGCCCCCGAGGTGACCAGCGTGCTGCGCCCTGCCCGGTTCCGGTCGAACGTCGCCGCGGCCACCCGCACCGCGATCAGTGGAGCCGGTGTCCTGCGCAAGCTGCTGCTGACCCGCAATCCCGAGTCGCCGCTGGCCGGGGCGGCGGGATCGCACAAGCGGGCGGTCTGGTCCGACCCGATCGACCTGCGGGTCATCAAGGACATCGCCAAGGATTCGCAGGCCACGGTCAACGACGTCCTGGTCTCGGCCCTCGCCGGCGCCCTCGAGCGGTACCAGCTCGAGCACGGCAGCGCCACGCGTCGACATCCCGACGATGGTCCCGGTCAACCTGCGCCCGATGCACCTGCCCCTGCCCCGCGAGCTCGGCAACCGCTTCGCACTGGTCGTGCTGCTGCTGCCGTCCGGGCTGACCACGGCGTCGGAGCGGCTCGCCGAGACCAAGCGTCGGATGGACCGGATCAAGGGCTCCCCGGAGCCGGTGATCACCTTCGCGATGATCCAGGGGATCGGCCGGCTCGGCCGGCGCGTGAGCCGTGCCCTGGTGACCTTCTTCGCGGGCAAGGCCAGCGGGGTCACCACCAACGTCCCCGGACCGCGGGAGCCCCGCTACCTGGCGGGCACCCGGATCACCAGCCTCCTGGGCTGGGTCCCCGGCTCGGGCGACCAGACGCTCGGCACCTGCATCTTCACGTACGCCGGGACGGTGCGGGTCGGGTTCAAGACCGACACCGCGGTCATCCCGGACCCGCACCGCATCCTGGACGCCTTCCACGAGGAGATCGCCGACCTCAGCCACGGGGTGGAGGCGGCGGGGCGCCGGTAGCTCCACGCGCCTGCGCCTCCATGCGTGTACGTGCGTCGGACCGGCGTCGCTGGCTGCCTTCGCCCACCTCCGGCGGCGATCGCTGCCAGCATGGTCGGGTGCCCCGATTCACCCTGGTGACCTTCCACCCCGAGACGGGGTTCCCCGACCGACTCGTGGGCTGGCCGGACGGCCACCCGGTGGTGGATGCGTTCATGCGCTCCGCCCGCTGCGTGGCCGAGCTCTACTCCCAGGCGCTGCCGGAGCTCGAGGTCGAGGGATACCGGTCGTCGCTGCGGCTCTCGCCGGGGGACCGGATCGACGACGCGGACCGCGACAGCGTCCGGGTGGACGTGTGGTCGGGCGTCCCCTACGAGCTCCCCAGCGAGATGGGCTTCGTCGGGCTGATCGCGGACACCGGTCTGCTGGACGCCTGGGACCGGGCCCGCCTCGCGCTCGACGTCGTGCACACCGCTGTCCTGCAGCTGGCGAGCCACCGTCGGTGGGACCCGGCACCCTTCGAGGAGTGCTGGGACCACGTCGTCTCCCACGACTACGAGTACTCCTGGACGAGCCCGTGGAAGGCCAGCCCGGACCGCCGGCACCGGGCACGCTGCGCCTACCGGCTGGGGCCGCAGGACGGCTACGGGCGGGTCCGCCTGGAGATCGGTGGTCGACGGTCCGACGAGGTCGTCGCCCGCAGTGGCGAGGCGATCGCGTTCTGCACGTCGCCCGGGTTCGTCCGCAGCGCCGACACGCTGCGCTGGAGCGGCTCCGGGTCGGTGGCGATGGCTCCGTACGGCGGCCTCGGGCCGCCGAGCGGACTCGTCCGGGGCGAGGTCGAGGACGGCGAGGGGTGGACGTTCGAGGTGCGTGACGACGTGACCGCGCGCGCCCCGGCCGGGGAGGGCGTGACGTCGGGTCCCAGCGAGGTGCCGGTCCCGCGGGTGGTGACCGGGCGAGGGTGAGCGCCGCGCTCAGGCGAGCAGCGACCGGGTGGTGCGCAGCCGCAGGGCCAGCGCCCCGGTGACCACGAGCAGCAGCACGGTCAGGACGACGACACCCGGCCAGCCGGCGGTGGTCCACGCCTGGGCGGTGAGGCTCCCGAAGACCGACGACCCGAGGTAGTAGGTGACCGTGTAGAGCGACGCGGCCTGTCCTGCACTGACGCCGCCGGCGTGCGCCCGCGCCGGGACCCACCCGCTGGCGACGCCGTGCACGGCGAAGAACCCGACCACGAGCAGCGCCAGACCGACGACGAGGACCACCAGCGACGACGACAGCGTGAGCAGCGCCCCGCCGATGGCCACCGCCGCGCCGATCGGCAGCACCGCGCGCCGCCCCACCCGGTCGGCCAGCCGCCCGAAGGTCGCGGCGCTCACGCTGCCGAGCGGGTAGACGAGGAACACCAGGCTGGCCGCGCCGAGCCCGAGGCCGAAGCCCGGCCCCTCGAGGCGGAAGCCGACCACGTTGAGCATCCCGATCATCGCGCCGGCCGAGCAGCCGCCGATGACGTAGAGCCCGACCAGGGCCCGGTCGCCGACCGCGCGCCGCGCCATGGTGGCCGCCGCCCGGACGCCCGTGGGCGCGGCGACGAAGCCGCGCGAGGGCGGCAGCAGGCGTCGTACGACCAGCGCGCACAGGGCGGCCAGCAGCGCGGCGGTCGCGAGCGACCAGCGCCAGCCGGCCAGCTCGGCGGCGTACCCGGTCACCAGGCGTCCGGTCATCCCGCCGAGCGCGGTGCCGCCGATGTAGAGCCCGGCGGCGCGGGCATGGGTCGAGGGGTGCAGCTCCTCGCGGAGGTACGCCGTCGCGACCGCCGGCAGCCCGGCCAGGGCCGCCCCCATCAGGCAGCGCATCACCAGCAGCGCCGTCCAGGACGGGGCCAGCGCGCAGCCGACCGCGCACAGGGTCGAGAGCAGCATGGACAGGTGGATCAGCCGGGTCCGGCCGACGACGTCCGAGAGCGGCCCCACGACGAGCAGGGCGACCCCCAGCGAGACCGTGGCCAGGGACAGGGTCAGCGTGGCCTCGGTCGAGGACACGTCGAAGCGGGTCGCCAGCGCCGGCAGGATCGCCTGGGTGCTGTAGAGCAGCTCGAAGGTCGCGAGCCCCGCCGCGAAGAGGGCGACCACCACCCGGCGGTAGCCGGGCGAGCCGGGCAGGTGTCCCTCGTGCGTCCTGGCGGGCGGCGAGGTGGCGGCGGGGGAGGACATGACCCGGCGAGTCTGTGCCAGACCGACGGTGCGTCCAAGTCGCGCTCCGCCCGAGGCGTCCAAGGTCACACGGCCCAGGACTTGGATCGATCCAATCCGGTGGCCACACTGGAAGGACGACCACGAGAAGAGGACCCCAGATGACCCGCCTGATCGACGAGCTCAACGCCCTGCACGCGTCGTACGTCGACGCGATCAACGCCGCCGTCGCCCACGACGACGTCACCACCGCTGCCGACCTGGCCGCCGACTACGACCGGGACGCGATCCTGCTCATGGCCGAGCGCGAGGGTCGCCAGGACCTGCTGCCGCTCTTCGGCCTCGACACCGACGGCGGTCGCGTCTCCGTCCACCGCGACACCCCGCTGCGCCGCCTGGTCCAGCGCGTCGGCGCGCTGCGCGCCGCCTGAGCACTCCCTGACGTACGGCGCAGCCCTCGCCCGGGCGACCGCGCCGTCGGACGTGGCGACGTTCCACTGGCAGACTTCCCCCATGGGACACGAGTGGGACGCGCACACGGCCGTCGAGGCCACGCCCGACGGCTTCTCGGCCGAGCTGGACCCGGGCTGGGTCGTCGGCGGAGGCGTCAACGGCGGCTACCTGCTGGGCGTGATCGGCCGCGCCGTCGCCGAGACGGTGCCGGCCAAGCCCGACCCGCTCGCCGTGAGCGCGTTCTACGTCTCCGCGTCACGACCCGGCCCCGCCACGGTCCGCACCCGCGTCGTCCGTGACGGCGGCAGCACGGCCACCGTGACCGCCGAGCTCGCCCAGGGCGCGGACACCCGCATCACCGCCCTCGCGACGTACGGCGACCTGTCCCGGCTGCCCGACGACGTGCGCACCACCGCGATCGAGCCGGACCTGCCGCCGGTCGAGGAGTGCTTCGCCGCCGCCTCGGCGCCCGGCACGGCGCACCAGGTCCCGCCGCTCATGCAGCGCTTCGACATGCGGTTCGACCCGGCCTGCGCCGGCTGGGCCGTCGGCCGGCCGAGCGGCCGCGGCCTGATGCAGGCGTGGTTCCGCATGGCCGACGGGCGCGACCCCGACCCGATCCAGCTGCTCCTGGTGCTCGACGCGCTGCCCCCGGTGACCTTCGACCTCGGGCACCCGGGCTGGGCGCCCACCCTCGAGCTCACCGCCCACGTGCGCGCCGTGCCCGCCCCGGGCTGGCTCAAGGTCTCGCACCGCACGCGCAACGTCGCCGGCGGGCTCTTCGAGGAGGACTGCGAGGTCTGGGACTCCGCCGGGCGGCTGGTCGCGCAGAGCCGCCAGCTGGCGCGCTTCCCGCGCCCGGCCTGACGGGAGCGGGGCGGGTCCCTCGCGCCTCAGCGACCGATCTGGTGGACCCCGCTGCGCTCGACGGCGCGCGCCCGGACGTCGGCGTCGCTGCAGAACCCGTCCAGCGTCCGCTTGAGGCACAGCAGGCCCACCAGCACCCCGGCGTCGTCGACGACCGCCAGCCGCCGGGTCTCGCGCCGGTGCATGAGGTCGATGACGCCGTCGAGGGCGTGCCCGGCGCGCACGGTGCGGTCGACCAGCGTCGCCAGCTCCAGGGCGGGGCGTCCCGGGTCCGCGTCCGCCGCCAGGTCGTCGCGGACCAGGGTGCCGCGGAGCACGCCGTCGTGGGTGAGCAGCAGCATGTGCACGTGCGAGTCGGTGAAGACCTCGTGCGCCTCGGCGACGGTGAGGTCGACCTCGTGCGTCCAGGGGGTCGTCACCATCGCGTCGGCAGCGGTCCTCGTGCCGCGGTCCTGGCTCGTCACGCGAACCACCGACGGTCCATCGAGACGATCCAGCGTCGGCGGGGGTGCTCGGTGACCGACCAGATGCGGTCGGTCGAGGGCCAGTAGGCGAGGTCCTCGGGTCCCATCGGCACCGCCCAGCGGCGTACGCGCATCGCGCCGGGCCGCCCCGTCGCCACCGCCCCCGGCGTCCAGGGGCCGTGCGAGATGCTCACGTGGTAGCGGCCGCCGGCGATGACGACCCCCTGCATCTGCCGCACGCCGCCCTCGTCGATGGCCAGCGGGCGGGAGAAGCCGTCGTCGCCCGTCCGGAGCTGCCAGGTCGCTGGGTCGAGGGGGTAGCGCGCCAACCGGGTGGTGGCGTCGGGGTCGTGGGCGTACTCCCCGGCGACGAGCGCGGGCGGGTCCGAGCTCCGGTCCAGCGACATGAAGGAGTAGCGCAGCTTCTCGTGGCCCTCGTCGGCGAGGGCCCGGTACGTCGCGCGCACCGGCAGCACGTAGCGGTGGCCGAACGACGCCACCCGGGCACCGTCGACGCCGATCTCGTCGGGACGGTCGTCGTCGCCGGGCACCCGCATGATGTCCTCGACCCGTGCGGTCACGAAGCCGCGGCTGGTCGCCGCGACGTGCAGCCACGGCCCGGCCCAGACGATGCCGCCGGCGTGGATGTTCATGGGGCGCAGCTGCAGGGCGCCGGTCCGGTCGAGGACGGGGACCACCAGCAGCACGTGGCGGTACTCCCGGGTGTCGAGGTCGACGAACGTCACCCGGGACCCGCGCTTGATGCCGTCCTTGGCGGTGGAGTACCAGGTGGTCACGAGGACCCGCCGGCCCCCGGCGCCCCCCTCCGCCCCGCCGATGAGCTCGGTGTCGGAGGCGTCGGCGCTGGTGGAGATGCCCTGCGGGTACCAGTTCTCGTCGCGCTCGTCGTAGGCGTCCCAGGCCCAGGCCTCCCGGACGGCCCGGCCGAGCAGCCGCGGCAGCACGCGCGCCGGGCGCAGGCGGTACTTCAGGTCGCCCAGCAGCCCCTCGAGCCCGGCCGGCTCGCCGAGGACCGCGGCCAGGGCCTCGATCTCGCGCACGTTCTCGTCGGTGCGCTGGAGGTGCACGCCCCCGCCCCCCGCCGGCCCGGACCCGGGCGGGGGAGTCGGCTCGCCGGCTGCACGCATGGCCCCACCGTAATCGCGGGTCCCGGCCCGCCGGGTGGGGGATCGTTGCGATCGCGGTGACTAGGGTCGGCGTCGTGACCGACCAGCCCCGTGTGCCCGTCGTGGGCGCCGCGATCGTCCGCGGCCGGCGCGTGCTGGCCGCGCGTCGTACGACGCCCGCCGCGGCCGCCGGACGCTGGGAGTTCCCCGGCGGCAAGGTCGAGCCGGGCGAGAGCCCCGACGGTGCGCTGGTCCGCGAGGTCGCCGAGGAGCTGGGCTGCACCATCGAGGTGACCGGGTGGCTCCCGGGTGCGGCGGACATCGGTGACACCCACGAGCTGCGCGTCGCGCTCGCCGTCCTGGTGGACGGAGACCCTGAGCCGTCCGAGCACGACCTGCTGCGCTGGCTCGCCGCCGACGACCTCGACGACGTCGACTGGCTGGAGCCCGACCGTCCGTTCCTCGTCCCGCTGGCTGGGATGATGCGGCGGTGAGGGCCATCTTCTTCGACGAGGACGACGCGCGCGCCGTGGCCGCGCGGCTGCTCGCCGACGGCTTCGAGGCGGTCGTGGACCGCGAGCGCCTGGCCGGCGAGGACGACGACGAGGGCCACCCCTGGGCCGTGGTCTCGGACGCACCTGAGCTCATGGTCGAGCTCCTCGTCGACGAGTACGACGGGTGGCTCGACAGCGAGGACCCTCGCCGCCGCGCCGCCGCTGCCGCCCCTGGACCTGCCGGCCGCCCCCCGGCGCATCAAGCGGGCGACCGGTGAGTGACCCCCTGCCCGGCGCCGGGACGACCACCGCGACCCGGGCCGCCCGCCCGCCCGTCGGGACCCTCCCGCTGGTGCCCGCCGCCGCCTTCGTGCTGGTGTGGTCGTCGGGCTACATCTCCGGCCCCTACGGCGTCGAGCACGTCGCGCCGTTCACCCTGCTGGCCCTGCGCTTCGCGCTGGCGGCCGCGATCGCCCTGGTGGTGGCGCGGCTGCTGCGCGGCCCGCTGCGCATCGACCGGACGGACCTCGGCCGGATCGCGCTGACCGGGCTGGCCATGAACGCGGTCCAGTTCGGCGCGATGTACCTCGCCTTCGACGCCGGTCTCGGCGCGACCCTCGCGTCCCTGCTGCACGCCCTCACCCCGGTGCTCACCGCCGTCCTGGCCGCGGCCCTGCTCAAGGAGCGGCTGTCGCTGCGCCAGGTGGTCGGCCTGGCCATCGGGGTCGCCGGTGTCGTGATCGTCCTCGGTCCCGACATCGACAAGGCCGGCGGGCCGGTCGCGGTGGCCCTCGGCGTCTTCGGCGCGGTCACCCTGAGCCTGGGCACCCTGGGGCAGCGCTGGATCGGTCACGCCCCCGACCCGTGGTGGTCGGCCGCCATCCAGTTCACCGTCTCGGTGCCGCCGCTGGCCGTGCTGGCGCTCGCCCTGGAGGGCACCCACGCGGTGAGCGACCCGGTCCGTGGCGGCCTGACCGTCCTGTTCCTGGCGGTCGTCAACTCGATCATCGGTCTGCTGCTGCTCGGCAAGCTCGTGCGGGCCGGGGGAGCGGGCGCCGGGGCCTCGCTGTTCTTCATCTCCCCGCCCGTCACCGCCGTGCTGGCCTGGCTGGTCCTGGGCGAGACCCTCGGGCCCCTGGAGCTGGTGGGCCTCGTCGTCGCCGTGGTCGGCGTCGCGCTGGGCACCGGCAGCATCCCGCTGGGCCGTCGCGGCGCCCCGCCTAGGGTGGAGCCATGAGCTCCGACCAGCGCCTGCTCCTCGTGCACGCGCACCCCGACGACGAGACCATCAACAACGGCGCCACCATGGCCCGGTACGTCGCGGAGGGTCGCCACGTCACCGTGGTGACCTGCACGGCCGGCGAGATGGGCGAGGTGCTGGTCCCCGACCTCGCACACCTGGCCTACGAGAAGGACGGCGGGCTCGGCGAGCGCCGCAGGGGCGAGATCGCCGACGCGATGGCCGCCCTCGGGGTGACCGACCACCGTTGGCTGGGCGGCTTCGGACGCTTCCACGACTCCGGGATGGCCTGGCACGAGGACGGCCACGCCGTGGCCGGCGACGTCGTGCCCGACAACGCCTTCTGGCACGCCGACCTGCGCGAGGCCGCCGACGAGCTGGTGCGGATCATCCGCGACGTCCGACCCCAGGTGCTGGTGACCTACGACGAGTTCGGCGGCTACGGGCACCCCGACCACATCCAGGCCCACCGCGTCGCGACGTACGCCGCCGCCCTCGCGGCCGTCCCGGCGTACAAGCGCGACCTCGGTGAGGCCCACGAGGTGGCCAAGGTCTACTGGTGCGCGATGAGCGAGAACCGGCTCCGCGACAGCCTGCGGCAGATGCGGGAGTCGGGCGACACGACGAGCTTCGAGGGGATGGAGCCCGACGGCGACCTCGGTCCGTTCGTCACCCCCGACGAGCTGATCTCGGCCCGCGTCGACGGCCAGGCCTACGCCGAGCAGAAGATGGAGGCCCTCAAGCTGCACCGCACGCAGGTCGACCCGGACGGCCCGTTCTTCGCCGGCGCCGAGTCCGGCCACGCCTTCTGGGGCGACGAGTACTACGTGCTCGCCAAGGGCGCCCGCGGCCCGGTGGGCGAGGACGGCTTCGAGGCCGACCTCTTCGCCGGGCTCTGAGCCGGTGTCCCTCGTCCTGAGGGGCGGGTGCGCGGTGGTCCTGGTGGTCCTCGGGGCCGCCGGCGGCCTGGCCGCCGTGCTGCTCCACCAGCGGGGCTGGGGACTGGCCCTGGGACTGGCCGCCGCCGCGGTCGCGGCGCTCGCGCTGCCGCGGGGCTGGTGGTCGCGGCTGGCCTTCATGCTCGGCTGGGTGGGGGCGGTGGCCTACGCGACGCCGCCGCGCCCCGAGGGGGACTACCTGATCCCCGCCAACGCGTCGGGCTACACGCTGCTGGGCGGCTCGTTCGTCCTCCTGCTGGTCGCGCTGGCCACCAGCGGACCTGCTCGTCGGTCGCGCGAGGATCCCGGGGAATCGCCGCGCCCGACCTAGGATGCGGGGCGTGTCGTTCCTCCCCGCCTCCGATGTCGATGCCGCTCCCGGCACCCCGGACAGAGCCGGTGGCAGGGTCGTGCTCGGCCTCCTCGCCGGCCTGCTGGTCGTCTTCGGTGGCCTGTACGTCGCGGCGCACTACGCCGCCGGCGACAAGGTGCCGCGGGGCACCACCGTCAGCGGCGTGAGCATCGGCGGCCACCCGCAGGCCGAGGCGGCCGACCGCCTCCAGGCCGGCCTGGCCGAGCCGGTGAGCACCCCGGTCCAGGCGGTCGTCGACGGCACGCCCGTCAGCATCGAGGCAGGCGAGGCGGGGCTGGCGGTGGACTACGAGGCCTCCGTCGCCGAGGCCGGCGGCGAGGAGAGCTGGGACCCGGTCCGGCTCTGGAACTACTTCACCGGCGGCGACGACCTCGACGCCGAGGTCACCGTCGACGAGACCGCGCTGGCCGCCCTGGTGACCCGCCTCGACGCCGAGCAGGGCCGCACCGTGCGGGAGGGGGCGCTCACCTTCGAGGGCGCCCGCTTCACCCAGACGAAGCCGCGCACGGGCCGCTCGCTCGACCCGGCCGCCACCGGTGAGGCGCTCGCCGCTGCCTGGCTCGACGGCAGCACCGCCGAGCTCGAGCTCGTCGAGGAGCAGCCGGAGATCGACGCCGGCGACCTGGCCGAGGCGCGGGCGTCGTTCGCCAACGCCGCCGTCTCCGGCCCCGTGACGCTGACCTTCGAGCGGTCGAGCGTCCGTCTCGCGCCCGCCGACTACACCCCGGCGCTGCGCATGGAGCCCGTCGACGGCGAGCTCGTGCCGCGACTCGACCAGGACGCCCTCACCGCGATGCTCGCGGGCAAGGTCGCCGTGGACGGCGCGCCCGTCGACGCGACGGTCGCCCTCGTCAACGGCCGGCCGCGGGTCGTCCCGGCGCGGCCGGGCGTGACCTACGACCGGCAGCAGGTCCTCGACGGCTTCCTCGGGCTCGTGGCGGCCCCCGGTGACCGGCGGGCCCTCACGGTCGACGCGAAGGTCGCGCGCCCGGACTTCACCACCCGGGACGCTCGCGCCCTCCGGGTGAGGGAGCAGGTCTCGAGCTTCACGACCTACTACCCGTACGCCGAGTACCGCAACGTCAACCTCGGCCGGGCCGCCGAGCTCGTCGACGGCACCGTGCTGCGCCCCGGTGAGACCTTCAGCCTCAACGACACGGTCGGCGAGCGGACCCGGGAGAACGGCTTCACCGAGGGCTACATCATCTCCGACGGCATCCTGGTCAGCGACCTCGGCGGCGGCGTCTCGCAGATGGCGACGACGACCTTCAACGCGATGTTCTTCGCCGGCCTCGAGGACGTCGAGCACAAGCCGCACTCGTTCTACATCGACCGCTACCCGATCGGCCGCGAGGCCACCGTCGCGTGGGGCGCCGTCGACCTCCGCTTCCGCAACGACACGCCGTACGGCGTGCTCATCAGCGCCAAGGTCACCCCGGCCACGCCCACGACCAGCGGGGTGGTGACGGTCTCGATGTACTCCACCAAGCACTGGGACATCACCACGTCCACCGGTGAGCGCCACAACATCACGCAGGCGGAGGTGCGCCGCGTGGACACCGTGCAGTGCCACGCCAACACCGGCTACGGCGGCTTCGACATCGACGTCACGCGCTACTTCGAGCCGGTCGGGGCCAACACCGAGACCCGCGCGCCCGAGGTCTTCTCGACGACCTACACGCCCAGCGACACGGTGATCTGTACCAACCCGGACGCCGAGGACGAGGTCAGCTGACCCGCGCCCGCGTCTCCTCCGGGGTGGGACGAGCGCGCCCGGCCAGTGCGAGCACGGCCACGGCCGCGACGATCGCGGCGCCGCCCACGACGGTCGAGTCCGGGGAGTCGGTGAGCCGGCCGACGGCGATCCAGACCAGCCCCCAGGCCGCCGCGGCGGCGAAGGTCCAGCGCCGCCCGGTCCGGGTCAGCACGAGGGCGGCCACGCCGACCACCACCACCAGCACCGCGACGGCGACCAGGTCGGCCAGGGGGGACGACGGGGTGACGCCCTCGGCGACCAGGGTGGCGGTGACGTTGGCGCACACGGCCACGCACACCCAGCCGAGGTAGAGCCCGAAGGTCCCCTCCACGACCACCCGCTCGGCAAGGGCCGACGGGGCGCCCAGGTCGGCGAGGCGCTGCACCAGCAGGCCCAGGACCAGCACCAGGGCCAGGATCACCACCACGCTGGTCCACAGCCAGCCCTGCTGGGTGACCAGCAGCCATGCCGCGTTGAGCGCCATCGAGGCGGCCGCCAGCCACCCGCTGGCGCGTGCCCGCGGCGAGGCGGCGACCGACGGCAGCCACTGCCAGACCGTGTACGCCGCGAGGCCGGCGTACACGACCGACCAGATGGAGAAGGCCGGGCCGAGCGGCGCCAGCAGGGTGGCGTCCGCGGCCAGCGCCCCGCCCGAGGACTCCTCGACGCGGGTGCCGATGACGCCGACGCCCACCAGGGTCCCCACGACGCAGAAGACCTCCGCGAGCGTGACGACGACCTGGCGGGCGCGGTCGGTGCCGGTGGTGGACGTGGTGGCCTGCGAGATGCTCATGGCGTCATCCAACACGCCTCGCGGTGAGCCCCGCCCGCCACCGTCAGGGAGTGAGGCGGTGCAGGTCGCGCGGGAAGAGCGTGACCTCGCGGACGTTGGTCGCCTCCACCAGTCGCGCGACCCAGCGCTCCAGCCCGATCGCGAAGCCGCCGTGCGGTGGCATCCCGTGCCGGAACGCCTGGAGGTACGCCGCGTAGGCGGCCGGGTCCTCGCCCCGCGCGCGGATCGCGGCGTCGTACGCTCGACCGGCCGGTGCAGCCGCTGCCCGCCGGTGACCAGCTCGAGGCCGCGGAAGAGCAGGTCGAAGCTGTTGGACCACCGCGGGTCGCTCGGCTGGGGATGGGTGTAGAACGGCCGCTTGGCCATCGGGTAGCCCTCGACGGCGAGGAAGTCGCTGACCCGTGCTCCTCCAGCGCCCAGGCGCCGAGCGCCCGCTCGTGCTCGGGCGCCAGGTCCGGCTCGTCGGCCGGCGCCCCGACCAGCGCGAGCGCGTCGGCGAAGTGGATGACCGGGATCTCCGTCGGGCACCTCCGGCACCCGCGCGCCGGTCCGCTCGACCGCGGCCGCGGCGTGCTCACCGATGCCGGCGACCATGCCGGCCAGCACCTCGCGCAGCACCGCGAGCACGTCGCGGTGGTCGCGGACGAAGCCCAGCTCGACGTCGAGGGAGCGGTACTCCGCGAGGTGGCGCACGGTGTCGTGCGGCTCGGCGCGGAAGACCGGCCCGACCTCGTAGACGCGCTCGAAGACGCCGACCAGCTGCTGCTTGTAGAACTGCGGGCTCTGGGCGAGGTACGCCGGACGGCCGAAGTAGTCGACGGCGAAGACGGATGAGCCCGACTCGGTCGCCGACTCCACGAACTTCGGGGTGGGGACCTCGGTGAAGCCGTCCGCGTCGAGGCTGGACCGGAAGCCGCGCAACGACGCGGCGGCCAGCTCCCAGCGGGCGCGCTGCGCCGGGTGCCGCCACAGGACCGGTGCGTGGTCGAGCAGCGTCGGCAGCTGGACGTCGAGGTGCGGGCGCCACAGCTCGGCCGGCGGGGTCGCGGCCGGCTCGGTGAGGGCCTCGACCACCGCGTCGGTGACCTCGACGCCGCCGGGCGCCTGCGCGTTGGCGGTGGCGGTGCCGGTCACCCGGACCGTCGTCTCCTCGGGCGGTACGACGCTCCCGGCCGGCAGCACGACCTGGGCCAGGCCGCTGCGGTCGCGGACGACCAGGAAGGTGACCTTCGCCAGCTCGCGGCGGCGGTGGACCCATCCCTCCAGACGTACCGGGGACCCGGGCGCGAGGGTGGGCAGGGATGTGCAGAGCGATCGTCATGACGACCTCCAGGTGGACTGGGCCCTGGAGGTGTGGGCGGGGGCTAGGTCGCGGTGCCACCACACCTTTGCCGGGTCGACCCCGGCCTCTCGTCGGTGACGCCGTACGCGCGGACGGCCGCTGCGCTGCGGGGATGCAGGGGAGGTGTCAGGTCCCGCGGCCGTCGGAGCGAATGCTAGGCCCGCCGACGCCCGTCGTGCACATCGATTGCGGGCAGGGTCACTCCGCGACGAGGTAGCGGTAGGTGTGGTGCGTGACGAACCCCAGACGCTCGTAGAGGCGGACCGCGCCCGGGTTGTCGGTCTCCACCTGCAGCACCGCGGTCCGCGCGCCCCGTGAGGCCGCCCAGTCGAGCAGCTCGGCCACCACCCGCGTGCCCAGCCCGCGTCGCCGGTGGCCGGCGTCCACGGCGACGGCGTCGAGCACCACCCAGTCGCCGTCCAGCGTCGCGCGACCGGTCGCCGTGCCGTCCCCGATCTCGACCACCAGCCGGTCGCCCTCCTCGCTGTCGTGCGCCGTCAGCCCGGGCTCTCCGCCCGCCGGCGGGGTGCCGGGCTCAGGTGACCGAGCGCGACACGCGCGCAGGGCCCGGGCGACGCCCGCCACCTGGCAGTGCGCCGACCCGCTGCCGAGGTCGCGCCAGCCGAGGTCCAGCAGCCCGGACTCGACCTCGGACCCGACGAGGGCCATCACCATCGGCTCACGGTCCCGCTCGCGCTGCCACTGTCGGACCACGGCGGCGGCGTCGTCGAGGGGCAGCCCGGGGTCGCCCATCGCCAGCGCCGAGTTGGCCCGCCGCCGCAACCGTCCGTCGTACGCCGGGGCGCGGCGCAGCACCCACTCGCCGAGCGGCTCGGCCACCAGGTCGGGCCAGAGCACGTGCGTGTGCAGCTCGACGTCGCGGGGGGAGTCGCGGTGGCGCACCGAGGGTCGGGGCGGCACCGGCTTGCCGGAGACGATGTCGGCGACCCGCACCCGGACGGGACCGCCGGCGGAGTCGATGACCACGACCCCGTCGGGTCCGGTCGACCACGAGCGGCAGACCCCGAGGACGTCGTTGAGGGCGGGTCCGCCGGTGGGTCCGGTCTCACCGCGGACGAGGTGCCGGACCACCACCCGCTGCCCGATGACGTGGGGTCCGAGCAGGTGACTGCCCACGGTGTGGGGTTCCGGCGTCGAGGGCACGAGGGGATATTAGAGTGGTCCTGTTCGCTCCATCCCTTGCCTCCAGGAGGACCCGGTGACCTACGTCATCGCCCAGCCGTGCGTCGACCTCAAGGACCGCGCGTGCGTCGACGAGTGCCCCGTCGACTGCATCTACGAGGGCAAGCGCATGCTCTACATCCACCCCGACGAGTGCGTCGACTGCGGTGCGTGCGAGCCGGTCTGCCCGGTGGAGGCGATCTTCTACGAGGACGACACCCCGGAGGAGTGGAAGGCCTACTACGACGCCAACGTCCAGTTCTTCGACGACCTCGGCTCGCCCGGTGGTGCCGCCAAGATGGGCGAGATCGACAAGGACCACCCGCTCGTCGCCGCGCTGCCCCCCCAGGAGCACGACGAGTGACCTCCTCGGAGGTTGAGGAGGTCGCCCGGCGACCGTCTCGCAACCCCCGAGGCCCGGTGTCGCAGCGGCTCCCCGACTTCCCGTGGGACAAGCTGACCGATCACGCCGCCCGTGCGCGCTCGCACCCGGACGGCATCGTCGACCTCTCGGTCGGCACTCCCGTCGACCCCACCCCGGAGGTCGTGCAGCGGGCGCTCGCGTCCGCCGCCGACGCGCCGGGCTACCCGACGACCCTCGGTCTCGAGGCGACCCGGCAGGCGGCGATCGACTGGCTGGGGCGCCGCTTCGGCGTCACCGGCCTCGGCCTCGACGGCGTGCTGCCGGTGATCGGCTCCAAGGAGCTCATCGGCTCGATGGCCGTCCACCTCGGCATCGGCCCCGGCGACCTCATCGCCTACCCCGAGCTGGCCTACCCGACGTACGAGGTCGGCGCCGCCCTGGCGGGTGCCCGCGCGATCGCCACGGACTCGCTGACCGCGCTCGGACCCGAGGTGCCGCGGCTGCTGTGGCTCAACAGCCCCTCCAACCCGACCGGCCGGGTGCTGCCCGTCGCGCACCTGCGCAAGGTCGTCGAGTGGTGCCGCGAGCGCGGCACGATCCTCGTCTCCGACGAGTGCTACCTCGAGTGTGCCTGGGAGACCACCCCGGTCTCGGTGCTGCACCCGGACGTCTCCGGCGGCAGCCACGAGGGGATCCTGGCCGTCCACTCGCTGTCCAAGCGCTCCAACCTCGCGGGCTACCGCTGCGCCTTCGTCGCCGGCGATCCGGCGCTGGTCGGCGAGCTGCTCGCCGTCCGCAAGAACCTCGGCCTCCAGATGCCCGGGCCCCAGCAGCGGGCGATGATCGCCGCGCTCGACGACGACGCGCACGTGGGGGAGCAGCACGCGAGGTACGCCGCCCGCCGCGCCACGCTGCGCGGGGCGCTCGAGCGGGCCGGCTTCCGCATCGAGCACTCGGAGGCGTCGCTCTACCTGTGGGCCACCCGCGACGAGGACTGCTGGGACACCGTGTCGGCGCTGGCCGACCAGGGGATCCTGGTCGCCCCCGGCGAGTTCTACGGACCGGCCGGCCGGCGGCACGTCCGGGTGGCCTTCACCGCCACCGACGAGCGCATCGACGCGGCGGCCGCCCGGCTCGCCTGAGCGCTACGACGCGGGAGCCTGCGGCTCCGCGACCTGTCGGCGCGGGCGCAGCATCGTGTGCAGGCCCGCACCGGGCACCGCGGACGGGGCGGTGATCGGCCCCACGGACGGGCGCGCGGCCCGGCGGTCCCGCTGAGCCGGTACGCCGACCGGTCCCACCACGATCGGCCCCGTGCGGACCGGGCCGGCGACGATCGGGTCGGACGGATCCCACGGCTCGCCCTGGCCCGGGGCCGGCCCTGAGCCACGGGCAGCGTCCGGGTGTGCCCAGCCCGGACGGCTGTCGGACGTCGGCATCGGGTGCACGGTCGCCTCCTGTGGCGGCGCCTCGACCTGGGGATGGGCCTCGAAGGCCGACGCCTGCCGCACCCGGACGGCGCTGATGCTGTCCATCCGCAGGACCGACAGCACGTCGTCGTCCCCGTGCAGCACGAGGCCGTGGCCGTCCAGTGCGCTCACGTGGCCGTGCAGCCACTGTCCGGTCACGAGGACGTCCACGCCGACGTCCGAGCCCTGCGCCCGGGTGAGCGCCGTACCGATGGTGTAGAGGGTCGAGGTTCGCATGCCGGGACGCTAGGTCGGCCCCTCAGCCTCGCGATCCGGACTCGGAGCCACGTACCCAGTTTGTGGAGGGTGGATCAGACCGGCCGGTCGGCGGGGGCCGCCGGCATCGGGTGGGCCTGGCCGCTCGGCATCGGCTGAGCGGCCTCCTCGTGCGTGCCGGCCTCCACCTCGGGGCGTCCCTCGAACGCCGCGGCCTGGCGCACCTTGACCGCGTCGATGCTCTGCATGCGGATGATCGAGAGCTCGTCGCCGTCGCCGTGCAGCACGACGCCGTGCCCGTCCAGGGCGCTCACCCGCCCGTGGATCCACTGGCCGGTGACGAGCAGGTCGACGGCCACCTCGGCGTCCTGGGCCCGGCTCAGGGCCGTGCCGATCGTGTAGAGCGTCGAGGTGAAGCTCGCCATGTCAGGTCCCCCCGGTGGTGCCGGACGGTACGCCGGTCGCGCCATCGTAGGTCCGGGACGGCCCGGGTGAGCCGGTTTCCCAGAGGGGGCCACCCGGTGCCCCGGGGGCTCAGTCCGCGACGTCGACGTGCACGTGGTCGCGGTGCTCGAGGATCGCCCGGTCGCCGCGGGAGGACGACGGCACGTCGTAGTCGCGCCACCCGTCGTCGCTGCGGGAGCCGGCCCGCCAGATGCGGTCGTCGAAGATGATGGTGTCGATCGACAGCCGGTCGGCCTGCGCGACGAGGTAGTGGGCCAGCGCCCAGCCGCGCTTGGTGTTGTCCGCGTTGATCGGACGCACGAAGACGTCGACGGCCCGGCCCTCGTAGTGGGCCGAGCCCTCCATGTGACCCGACGAGACGCCACCGGGCTGGAAGCCACCGAGGGAGAGGGGGCCGAAGACCGTCTCGAGCTCCTCGCGGACGGTGGCCGCGCGGCGTACGAGACCGGCGTCGTCGAGCCGGTCCGGCGCCTCCTCGGCGTCGCCGGCGGTGTCGCACCAGAACGCCGCCTCGTGGTTGCCGGTGAGGGCGGAGGCCAGCGCGCGCCCGTCGGCCTCGTGGTCGGCGTAGGCCTCGGGGAAGGCCGAGCGCTGCACGGCCTGGGCGGCCACGGTGATCTCCATCGCCTGGTAGCCGTCGATCCTCACCAGCGCGTCGTAGAAGGCGTTGATCGAGTGCATCGGGTCGAGGATCTCCTCGACGGTGCCCCAGCCCTGGGACGGACGCTGCTGGAAGAGGCCCACCGAGTCCCGGTCACCGTGCTCGATGTTGAGCAGGTCCGACTCCTGGTACGCCGTGGCCAGCGCGATGCTCGCGGCGCGCGCCGGGAGCCCGCGCCGGACGGAGACGGCGGTGATGAGGGCGGCGTTCTCCGCCTGCTCCAGGCTGAGGTCGACCACGAGGCCGTCGACCTCTGCCGTGCAGCCGTGGTCGTCGAAGAGGCTGGTGCCTCCGTCGCGGTCGACGAGGATGCCGACCCCGACGACGACGAGGATCACGGCCAGCCCGGCGACCACGGCCCTGCCGAGCCTGGTCATCGGCTAGTCGTTGGCGTGGAGCGCGGTGTTGAGGGCGATGCCCTCGCGCTTCCACGGCACGGCCTCGATGGCGCCGCTGACCGAGTTGCGGCGGAAGAGCACGTTGCTGGCCCCGGAGAGCTCGAGCGCCTTGACGACCTTGCCGTCGTCGGCGGGCAGCGTCACCTTGGTGCCGGCCGTGACGTAGCAGCCGGCCTCCACGACGCAGTCGTCGCCGAGCGAGATGCCGATGCCGGCGTTGGCGCCCAGCAGGCAGCGCTCGCCGATGGAGATGACCTCCTTGCCGCCCCCCGAGAGCGTGCCCATGATCGAGGAGCCCCCGCCGACGTCGGAGCCGTCGCCCACCAGGACGCCGGCCGAGATGCGGCCCTCGACCATCGAGGCGCCGAGGGTGCCGGCGTTGAAGTTGACGAAGCCCTCGTGCATGACCGTGGTCCCGCTGGCCAGGTGGGCGCCGAGGCGGACCCGGTCGGCGTCGGCGATCCGGACCCCCGAGGGCAGCACGTAGTCGACCATCCGGGGGAACTTGTCGACACCGTGGACGGTCACGTGGCCGCTCTCGCGCTGGAGGCGGGCGCGGGTGAGCTCGAAGCCCTCCACCGCGCACGGCCCGGCGCTGGTCCACACGACGTTGGTGAGCAGGCCGAAGACGCCGTCCATGGAGATCTCGTGCGGCCGGACCAGCCGGGCCGACAGCAGGTGCAGGCGCAGCCACACGTCCTCGGTGGTGGCCGGCGCGGCGCCGAGGTCGCCGATCTCGACGACCCGCAGCTCGCGTCGTACGCCGCGGGCCTCGTCGGGTCCGGCCAGCGCGACCAGGGCGTCGGGGACCTCCTGGCCCGCGCGCGTCCCCAGCGCGGGGGAGGGGAACCAGACGTCGAGGACGTGGTCGGCGGAATCGAGGGTCACCAGGCCGTGGCCCCAGGCGGGACGGGCAGCGGAGTCAGTCACGGCGGCAAGACTACGGAGTCGGGCCCACCCCGCCGGCTCGTGGCCCGGTCCTGCCGGCTCATTGCCCGGTCCTCCCGTCCAGGCACTCCCGGAGCAGGTCGGCATGGCCGCAGTGCCGGGCGTACTCCTCGATCATGTGGACCACGACGTCGCGCACCTCGCACTCGTCGCCCCCCACGTCCACGAGCGCGTCGAGGTCGGTGCGTGCCAGCACCTCGCGGGCGTGCGCCACCTCCTCGCGCAGCAGCGCGAACGACGCGTCGATGAGCTCCGGGGTCGGCTCGTCGAACGCGAACCCGCCGTCCTCGTGCTGGAAGTGCCGCTCGATGTCGTCCTGCCCCTCGATCGTGCGGCGGAACCACGACTGCTCGACGCGGGCGAAGTGCCGCACCAGGCCCAGCAGCGACATCCGCGACGGGGGCACCGACCGGGTGCCGAGCTGCGCGGGGGTGAGTCCCTCGCACTTCATCTCCAGCGTGGCGCGGTAGTGCTCGAGGTACTCCACGAGGACGGCCCGCTCACCGCGACTCGCGGTCGTGCTCATCCGCGGGTCCTGGTCCTGGGGGAGCCACATGCCGTCGAAGCCGATGTCAGTCACGGCGCCCACCCAACCGTGCCGGCGGCGCGCGCCGCAATCCGATTGGCGCGGCCTCGCGCGGGCGCCGTACGATCGCGGCACAGGCGTCTGAGCCGTCATCAGCGGTGAGCCTTTCGGAAGAACGGCCGTCGCGCACCAGCGACGCGGCTCAGTAGAACCGGACGGGTGGCCCGTCACAGCCAGCAACGAGCGGCACCGTCGGGAGGCGGCGCAAGCGAGGTGGTACCGCGGTCGCGTCCGAGAGCTCGGCGCAGTCGTCCTCGTGGTTTCGAGACAGGACTTCGTCCTTCCTCAACCGCGAGACGAGAGAGAGCCCATGACGTACCCCAAGGTCACCCACACCGGTGCCAGCCGTGTCGCGAGCGCGCCGACGTTCCCGGCGATCGAGGAGGCGGTGCTCGCCTACTGGGACGCCGACGACACCTTCACCGCGAGTGTCGAGCAGCGCGAGGCCGGCGCCGACGGCAGCAACGAGTTCGTCTTCTACGACGGACCGCCGTTCGCCAACGGCCTGCCGCACTACGGCCACCTGCTCACCGGCTACGTCAAGGACCTCATCCCGCGCTACCAGACGATGCGCGGGCGGCGGGTCGAGCGCCGCTTCGGCTGGGACACCCACGGCCTGCCCGCCGAGCTCGAGGCGATGCGCCAGCTCGGTCTCAAGACCACCGACGAGATCCACGAGCTGGGCATCGAGAAGTTCAACGCCGCCTGCCGTGAGTCGGTCCTGAAGTACACCGGCGAGTGGCGCGAGTACGTCACCCGCCAGGCCCGCTGGGTCGACTTCGACCACGACTACAAGACCATGAACCCCGAGTTCATGGAATCGGTGATGTGGGCCTTCAAGCAGCTCCACGACAAGGGCCTGGTCTACGAGGGCTTCCGCGTGCTGCCCTACTGCTGGAACGACGAGACCCCGCTGTCCAACCACGAGCTGCGCATGGACGACGAGGTCTACCAGGTCCGCCAGGACCCGGCCGTCACCGTCGGCGTCCGGCTCGAGTCGCAGGGGGAGGACGACGAGCTCGGAGGCGTGCTCGCCCTGGTCTGGACGACCACCCCGTGGACCCTGCCGTCCAACCTCGCGGTCATGGTGGGTGAGGACATCGAGTACGTCGTCGTCGAGGCCGACGTCCCCGGCACCGACGCCACCGCCCGCTACCTCGTCGCCGAGCCCCGGCTGGCGTCGTACGCCCGCGAGCTGGGCGAGGACCCGCGGGTCGTCGGCCGCTACCGGGGCGCCGACCTCGTCGGCCGCTCCTACACCCCGCCGTTCTCCTACTACCTCGGCCACGAGCGGGCCTTCCGGCTGGTGGCGGCGGAGTTCGTCACCACCACGGACGGCACCGGGCTGGTGCACACCGCCGGCGCCTTCGGTGAGGACGACAAGGTCGTCACCGACCGCGAGGGCATCGAGCCGGTCATGCCGGTCGGCAAGGACGGGCGCTTCACCTTCCCGGTCGCGGAGTACGAGGGGATGCTCGTCTTCGACGCCAACCCGCACGTCATCGACCACCTCAAGGCGGCCACGCGCGGCGAGACGGCCGGATCCGTCACGCCGGGCACCGTGCTGCTGCGCCGCGAGACCTACGACCACTCCTACCCGCACTGCTGGCGCTGCCGTGAGCCCCTGATCTACAAGGGTGTCTCGTCGTGGTTCGTCGAGGTGACCGCGGTCAAGGACCGCCTGATGGAGCTCAACCAGCAGATCCGCTGGGTGCCCGAGCACATCAAGGACGGCTCCTTCGGCAAGTGGCTGGAGAACGCCCGCGACTGGTCGATCACCCGCAACCGCTTCTGGGGCAGCCCGGTGCCGGTGTGGAAGTCCGACTCCGAGGAGTACCCGCGCCTCGACGTCTACGGCAGCTTCGAGGACATCGAGCGCGACTTCGGCACCCTGCCCCGCAACGCCGACGGCGAGCCCGACCTGCACCGGCCCTTCGTCGACGAGCTGACCCGGCCCAACCCCGACGACCCGACCGGGACGTCGACGATGCGCCGCGTCACCGACGTGCTGGACGTGTGGTTCGACTCCGGCTCGATGTCGTTCGCGCAGGTGCACTACCCGTTCGAGAACGCGGACTGGTTCGAGGGCCACTTCCCCGGCGACTTCATCGTCGAGTACATCGGTCAGACCCGGGGCTGGTTCTACACGATGCACGTCCTGGCCGGCGCGATCTTCGACCGGCCCGCCTTCGAGACCTGCGTCAGCCACGGCATCGTGCTGGGCAACGACGGGCAGAAGATGTCCAAGTCGCTGCGCAACTACCCCGACGTGCGCGAGGTCTTCGACCGCGACGGCGCCGATGCCATGCGCTGGTTCCTCATGTCCAGCCCGATCCTGCGTGGTGGCAACCTCGTCGTCACCGAGCAGGGCATCCGCGACTCGGTCCGACAGGTGCTCATCCCGCTGTGGAACAGCTGGTACTTCTTCAGCCTGTACGCCAACGCGGCCGGCGGCGGGCTGGGCCACGACGCGCAGAGTGTGCTGGGGCGCACCGACGCTGTGTCCAATCCGATGGACCGCTACATCCTGGCCAAGCTGCGCGAGTACGTCGCCGCGATGACCGACCAGCTGGACGGCTACGAGGTGGCGAACGCGTGCGACTCGACGCGGTCCTTCCTCGACGTGCTCACCAACTGGTACATCCGACGCTCCCGCGAGCGGTTCTGGGACGAGGACGCGGACGCGTTCGACACCCTCTACACGGTGCTCGAGACCGTCTGCCGCGTCACGGCGCCGCTGATGCCGCTGACCACCGAGGAGATCTGGCGCGGCCTCACCGGAGGCCGCTCGGTGCACCTCACCGACTGGCCGCTGCTGGAGGACCTGCCGGCGGACCACGACCTGGTCGTCTCGATGGACGTCGTCCGCGACGTCTGCTCGGCCGGGTCCGCCCTGCGCAAGGCCGCCGGCCTCCGCAACCGCCTCCCGCTCGCGCGGCTGACGGTCGTGGCCGACGCGGACCTGTCGGGCTTCGAGTCGCTGGTCGCCGACGAGCTCAACCTCAAGGCCGTCGACGTGCTGGCCGCGGATGCCCCCGAGGCGGCGTCGTACGGCGTCTCGGTGAAGCTCAGCGTCAACGCGCGCGCCGCCGGTCCGCGGCTCGGCAAGGACGTCCAGCACGCGATCAAGGGCTCGAAGACCGGCGACTGGTCGGTGGCCGAGGACGGCACCGTCACGTCCGGCGGGCTCGCGCTGGTGGAGGGGGAGTACACCCTGGAGACCGTGGCCGGTGCCGCCGACGACGCGACCGCGGTCGGGATGCTGCCCCGCGGCGGCTTCGTCGTCCTCGACACGGCCGTGACGCCCGAGCTCGAGGCCGAGGGTGCCGCCCGCGACCTGGTGCGCGCGGTCCAGCAGGCCCGCAAGGACGCCGGGCTGCAGGTCAGCGACCGGATCGCCCTGTCGGTCTCCGGCCCCGCCGACGTGCTCGCCGCGGCCCGCACCCACGAGGCGCTGCTCGTCGAGGAGACGTTGGCGACGAGCGTGGCGTACGCCGACGCGGCCGAGGTCGCCGTCTCCGTCGAGGTCGCGCGGCGCTGACGCGTCCGGGGGCGGTGCGTGAGCGACATCGCGAGGCGCCGGGGGCGTGGCCTTCGCACCGCCCCCGGAGCCCGGCTGGTTGAATCGGGCTCATGCCACTTGACCTCTCGGCCGACGTCGTCACCGTGACCCAGCAGCTCGTCGACATCGAGTCGGTGAGCCACCACGAGCAGGAGATCGCGGACGCCGTGGAGGTGGCGTTGCGCGGGCTCCCGCACCTCGCGGTGACCCGACGCGGCCACACCGTGGTCGCGCGCACCGAGCTGGGTCGCGGCGAGCGGGTGGTCATCGCCGGCCACCTCGACACGGTCCCGCTCAACGACAACCTGCCCTCGCGCCTCGAGGACGGCATCCTCCACGGGCTCGGCACCTGCGACATGAAGGGTGGTGACGCGGTGATGCTCAAGCTCGCTGCCGACCTCACCGACCCCCAGCGCGACCTCACCTTCATCTTCTACGAGGCGGAGGAGGTCGACTCGGTCCACAACGGGCTGCGCAAGCTCACCGAGACCGACCCCGGCCTGCTCGAGGCCGACTTCGCCATCCTCATGGAGCCGAGCAACGCCGCCGTCGAGGCCGGGTGCCAAGGCACGATGCGCGTCGACGTGCGCACCACGGGGGAGCGGTCGCACTCGGCGCGCAGCTGGAAGGGCGTCAACGCGATCCACAAGGCCGCGCCCGTCCTCGCGCGGCTCAACGACTACGTCGCCCGTCAGCCCGTCATCGACGGGCTGGAGTACCACGAGGGACTCAACGCCACCGGCATCCGCGGCGGCGTCGCCGGCAACGTGATCCCCGACGAGTGCGTCGTCGAGGTCAACTTCCGCTTCGCGCCGGACCGCAGCGAGCAGGACGCCGAGGCGTTCGTCCGGGACTTCTTCGAGGGCTTCGACGTCACCGTCACCGACATGGCGGCCGGCGCGATGCCGGGCCTGGACCGGCCCGCGGCGAAGGCCTTCGTCGAGGCCGTCGGCGGGGAGGTCGCGCCGAAGTTCGGCTGGACCGACGTCGCCCAGTTCACCAAGCTCGGCGTACCGGCCGTCAACTTCGGGCCCGGCGACCCGATGTTCGCCCACAAGCAGGACGAGCACGTGCCCGTCGAGCACATCGAGCGCTGCGAGCGGGTGCTGCGCGCCTGGCTGGGCGACGGCGCGAGCGATCGGGGGGACGCGTCATGACGGACAGGTTCACGGGTCCGATCCTCGAGCGCCGCGGCCAGGTCCACGAGGGCACCACCGACCAGCGGCTGCTCGACTCGCGCGGGCCCGCCGACTGGGTGCACACCGACCCGTGGCGCGTCCTCAAGATCCAGGCCGAGTTCGTGGAGGGCTTCGGCGCGCTCGCCGAGCTCGGGCCGGCGATCGGGGTCTTCGGCTCCGCACGGACCAAGGCCGACGCGCATGACTACGCCGTGGCCGAGCGGGTCGGCCGTCGCCTCGCCGAGGAGGGGTTCGCCGTCATCACCGGCGGTGGCCCCGGGGCCATGGAGGCCGCCAACAAGGGCGCCAGCGAGGCCGGCGGCGCGAGCGTCGGGCTCGGCATCGAGCTGCCCTTCGAGGCCGGGCTCAACCAGTGGGTCGACAAGGGCATCAACTTCCGCTACTTCTTCGCCCGCAAGACCATGTTCGTCAAGTACGCCCAGGGCTTCGTCGTCCTCCCCGGCGGGCTCGGCACCTTCGACGAGCTCTTCGAGGCCCTCACCCTGGTCCAGACCCAGAAGGTCACCTCGTTCCCCATCGTCCTGATGGGCGTGGACTACTGGAGCGGCCTGCTCGCCTGGATGCGCGACACCGTGCTCGCCGAGGGCAAGATCAACGCCGCGGACCTCGACATGCTCACGCTCACCGACGACGTCGAGGAGGCCGTCGCGATGATGGTCGCGGCCCGCGCCGACGGCGTACCCACCCCGTCGGCCGAACGGCCGGAGTGACCCGATGACGTGGTTCTTCGCGATCCTGATCGTGCTCGCGATGGGCGGCGTCGCGGTGGTCGCGTCCGGGCGCGGGGGGTCGCTGCCCGAGGAGTACGACGACCGTCCCGACGTCCGTGTCCCGGCGACCGGTCCGCTCACCGGTGACGACCTCCGCGGCGTGCGCTTCTCGCTGGGCCTGCGCGGCTACCGGATGTCGGAGGTGGACACCCTGCTCGAGCGCCTCGCCACCCAGCTGGACGACCGCCGTGCGGACGACGGTGTGGACGACGGTGCCCTCGACCCGGCGGACCGCGCCGCGCGTGGCGACGGCGACCCCACCTAGGGCACACTGCGCGGATGTCCACCGAGACGCTCGTCTACATCCTCACCCCGCTGGCCGCGGTGGTCGTGGTGTTGACCCGGCTGCGACTGGCCCGGGGCGACGCCATCGCCGGCCACGTGCAGATCAGCTCGCGACTGCTGCTGCTCCACACCGTCGCCGGGTCCATCGCCCTGGTGCTGTGGGTGGTGTTCCTCGCGTCCGGTGAGGACTCGTTCCTCGGCGGCTCACTGGTCGGGATCGTGGCCCTGGGCTTCTTCTGGGTCACCGCGATCGTCGGGCTGCTGATCCTGATGCGGTGGCTGCCCACCCGCGGCAGGCACGCCGGCGACACGGCCACCGACGGCTGGATCAGGGGGCCGGGGCTCTCGATCCTCGCCCACGTCGGGATGCTGGTCGGGGTCATCGTGTTCACCTACGCCTACCTCACCTCCGCGGTGTGAAGCGCCTCCCCGCGCTCGTCCTGGGCGCCGTCCTCGTGGGCTCGCCGGCCCTGCCCGACGTCGCCCCGGCGGCCACCGCGGCCCCCGGCGTCTCGTCCTCCGCGCTGGACCGGCCGGCCGCCGTGGTCGAGCACCGCGTCATCGGCCGCTCGGTGCAGGGCCGGCCCCTGCACGCCTGGCGGCTGGGCGAGCCCGGCAGGCGTCGGGTGGTCCTGCTCTCGACCATGCACGGCAACGAGCCGCACACCCGGCAGATCCTCACCAGCCTGCGCGACGGCCGCCCGATCCGCGGCATCGACCTGTGGGTCGTGCCCGTGGTCAACCCGGACGGCCTGGCCCGGCACGGCCGGCGCAACGCCCACGGGGTCGACCTCAACCGCAACTTCCCCCACGACTGGGCCGACCTCGACGGCAACTACGAGTCGGGTCCGCGCCCGGCGAGCGAGCCGGAGACCCGCGCGGTGATGGCGTTCCTGCAGGACGTGCGCCCGCAGCGGGTGGTGAGCTTCCACCAGCCCCTCGACGGCGTCGACACCGACACCAAGGACCCCCGTTTCGCCCGCCGGCTGGCCCGGGCGCTCCGCCTCCCGACCACCACCCTGGACTGCGGCGGGCTGTGCCACGGCACCATGACCAGCTGGTACAACGCCCGCTTCGCCGGCGCCGCCCTCACCGTCGAGTACGCCGCCCGCCCGTCCCGGCACCGGATGGTCGTCGAGGCGCCCCGCCAGCTGCTCGGGGTCCTCGGCGCCCGCCGCACCCGCTGACCGGGCACGTCCGTGCGCGTGGGTCGTGCCGACCGGGCACTTCCGTGCGCGTGGGTCGTGCCGACCGGGCACTTCCATGCGCTTGGGCCGTGCCGACCGGGCACGTGCGTGCGCGTGGGGCAGTCACGCCGAGCCCACGTCGTACGCCGCGTGACGCCCGTCTGCGGCCAGGGAGCGCCCGCTCGGCGGTCGGGTGGAGCCTGCAAGTGCCCGCTCGGCGGTCGGGTGGAGCCAGGAAGTGCCCGCTCGGCGGTCGGGTGGAGCCAGGAAGTGCCCGCTCGGCACGCTGGAGCGGCCAGGAAGCGCCCGGTCAGCGGCCGTGGAAGGTCGGCTTCTCCTTCGCCATGAACGCGTCGACCGCGGCGAGGTGGTCGGCGGTGCCGCCGGTCAGCGCCATCTTGTCCGCCTCGAAGGCCAGCGACTCCGCGAAGGAGTGCGACGAGGAGTGCTCGACGGCCTGGCGGATGCTCCCGTAGGCCACCGTCGGCCCCGCGGCCAGTCGCGTCGCCAGGTCGCGCACGGTCGACACCAGGTCGGCGGCCGGCACCACCCGGGTGGCCAGCCCGAGCTCGAGCGCCTCCGCGGCCGGCACGGTGCGCGGGAAGTAGAGCAGCTCCATCGCCGTACCCCGCCCGACCAGGCGCGGCAGCGTCCAGCTCGCGCCGGTGTCGCACGACAGGGCCACGCCGGCGAAGGAGGTGTTGAAGGCGGCGGAGTCGGCCAGCACCCGGAAGTCGGCGGCGAAGGCCAGACTGGCCCCGGCGCCGGCCGCGACGCCGTTGACCGCGGCGACGACCGGCTTCGGCATCGTGGCCAGGGCGTGGACCGTCGGGTTGTAGTGCCGCTCGACGGTCTCGGACAGCGGCACGCTGGTGTCGCCGCGCAGGCCGGCGAGGTGCTCCTTGAGGTCCTGTCCCACGCAGAAAGCCCGCCCGCTGCCGGTGAGCACCACGCAGCGCACCTCCGGGTCGTCGGCCACCCGGAGCACGGTGTCGAGGAGCAGGTCCTTGGTGGCCACGTCGAGGCCGTTCATGGCGTCGGGACGGTTGAGGGTGATGGTGGCGACGCCGGAATCGATGTCGAGCAGGACGGGATCGGTCGAGGTCATGCGCGCAGTCTGCCCGATCAGGAGGACGCGAGGGTGCGGGCCACGAAGGCGTCCGAGGCGCCGGCCAGGCGGTCGGCCTCCCCGCGGAAGTACTCGGTCGCCCGGCGCCCGGCCCAGTCGTCGGGCAACAGCTGGGGCGGCAGCCCCGGGTCGGTGAACAGGAACTTGCGCCACTCGTGGACCAGGTGGAAGCGAGCGGTGAAGGCCGCCTCGTCGGGATCGTCGTGGGCGGCGAGATGGGCCTCGACGGAGGTGGCCGCGTCGTCGAGCCACGCGACGTACTCCTCCCCGATCGTCTCGAGGTCCCACGCGCGTGTCGGCGCGGTCGGCGGGTCGAAGTCGAGCGCGCACGCCGTCGTGGCGGTGGCGCCGGCCCGGCCGAGGGTCTCGGCGAGGTCGGCGCGGGCCCACGGGCTCACCCAGACCCGGTCGTCGAGCGCGGCGTAGCCCAGGAACGGCAGGTCACGCAGCACCGCCGACCGCACCGTCCGGGAGGGGAAGGGGTCGAGGAGCAGCAGCTGCCAGCATCCGTCCCACTCCTCCTCGCGGCGGCGGTAGATGCGCTCGGCCGACTCCTCGAGCCGGCGGATCGCCTGCGGTGTCGCGGCGTACCCCCGGTGCCCCTCCACGGTGACCGGCTCCAGCCAGCCCTGCGACACCATCCGCGAGATGGCCGTGCGGACGGCCGGCGCGGCGATGCCGATGGGGTCGAGCAGCCGTACCAGGTCGGCCACGGCGGCGCGGTGCCCGCGCGTGCGCAGGTGGTCGCCGTAGACGTCGAAGAGGGCGGACCGCGCGTGCATGCTCGGGAGTCTGCCAGCCCCTGTGGTGCCCATCACTGCCGACATGAGGGATAATGGAGTACGTACGACTTCGTCGGGGTGGCCGAGCTGCCTCGATTTCGCATGTGGAGCCACGCGGGCCCACTGAGCTGCAGGAAGAGGGTTGCGCCGATGGCCGCCATGAAGCCCAGGACTGGGGACGGACCGCTCGAGGTCACCAAGGAAGGCCGCGGCATCGTCATGCGCGTCCCGCTCGAGGGCGGTGGACGCCTGGTGGTCGAGCTCAACGCCGACGAGGCGGGCGCCCTCGGGGACGCCCTCAAGGACGTCGTCGGCTGATCGTGGCCGCGACCCCCCAGCTCCCTGCCCAGGTCTCACCCCCCGAGTTCGCCCTCAGCCCCGCGTTGCCGCACCAGATCGGTGGGGCCGAGGTGTGGGCGCTGCCGGTCCTCCCGGGCGAGGACGGCGACGTCCTCCTCGGCCCCGGCGCCGACGAGGCCTCGCAGCAGCTCGGGATCGACCTCCTCGACCTGCTCGACTCGTCCGGCGCCACCGGACGCACCGGTGAGGTGACCACCGTCCCCGTCGTCTCCGACGCGGTCACGACGGTGCTCCTGGTGGGGCTCGGCGACCAGACCGTCACCGACTTCCGTCGTGCCGGGGCCACCGTGGCCCGGGCGACCAAGGACCGCGCCAGCGTGGTCACCTCGATCACCGCCATCGCGCCCGAGGGCGCCCTGGGGGCGTTCGTGGTCGGGGCGACCCTGGGCTCCTTCGCCTTCCACTGGCGCTCCACCGGGCCGGCCGAGCAGCCCGTGCGCCGCGTCGTGCTGGCCGGCGTCGACGACCAGGACGGTGCGTACGACGACGAGCTCGCCCGGGCGATCGCGCTGGGCGGCGCCGGATGGCGGTCCCGGATGCTGGCCAGCGTGCCGGCCAACCTCAAGAACCCCGCCTGGCTCGCCGAGCAGGCGGAGGAGTTCGCGGCGGAGGCGGGGCTGGACGTCCGGGTCTGGGACGAGCAGGACCTGGCCGCCGAGGGCTTCGGCGGCATCCTCGCCGTGGGCGGCGCCTCGGCCTCTCCGCCGCGGCTGATCCGCCTCGACTACACCCCGCCCGGCGCCGGCAGGGCCACCCCGACGGTGGTGCTGGTCGGCAAGGGCATCACCTTCGACTCCGGCGGGCTCGACATCAAGCCCCCGGAGGGCATGCTGGCGATGAAGCGCGACATGTCCGGCGGCGCCGCGGTGCTGGCCACCATGGCCGCCCTGCGCGACGTCGGCTGCCCGGTGCGGGTGGTGGGCCTCGTACCCGCCGCGGAGAACGCCATCAGCGGGTCCGCGATGCGGCCCGGTGACGTGATCCGGCACTACGGCGGTCGCACCAGCGAGGTCAACAACACCGACGCCGAGGGCCGGCTGGTGATGGCCGACGCGATGGCGTACGCCGTCGCCGAGGTGCGCCCCGACGTCCTGGTGGACATCGCCACCCTCACCGGCGCGATGAAGGTCGCCCTGGGGCAGGGGACGGGCGGCTACTTCGCCAACGACGAGACCCTGGCCGCCCTGATCGCGGACGCGTCCGAGACCTCCGGCGAGCTGCTGTGGCGGATGCCGCTGGTGGCCGACTACGAGGAGAAGGTCGGCTCGCGGGTCGCCGACGGCGACAACGCGGCGGGCGGGGCAGGCGCCATCACGGCGGCGCTCTACCTCCAGCACTTCACCGGCGACGTGCCGTGGGCGCACGTGGACTTCGCCTCGATCGCCGAGGCGCCCGCGGAGCGTTACGAGTGGACCGTCGGCCCGACCGGCTTCGGGCCGCGCCTGCTGCTCACCTGGCTGGGCTCGGAGTCCCCGCTCGAGGGCATCGGTCGATGAGGGGGCTCACCGTCCGCTGGTCGCTCGCCGGCGCCCCCGGCGGTGTCGAGGAGCAGCTGGCGTCGTACGTCGCGGAGACGTCGCACGCCCGCTTCACCGGGATGACCGGGCTGGGCTTCAAGACGTGGCGGATGCGCCGTGGCGAGTGGTTCGAGGGGTCCTACGTGTTCGCCTCCGACGAGGCACGGGCGGAGTTCCAGCGCACCTTCGAGGAGGGGGCCGCCGAGGCGCCCGGGTCGAGGATCATCGGCAGCCCACCCATCCTCGTGGAGGCGTGCGACGTCGTCGCGATCGCGGAGGGCTGGGACGGCTTCACCGCCACCCCCCACGCCTGAGCCGGCGCGGGGAGTGCGGGGCGGGTCGCGGCCTCAGGCCTCGGGCGACCAGACCTTCTTGGCGCACAGCAGCCCGTCCCCGACCGGCAGCAGCACCGGGACGAGCGACGCGTGGTCGGCGACGGTGCGGCCGAGCTCGCGGATCGCGACCGTCTCCTCGTCGCGCTGCGCGGGGTCGGCCACCCGGTCGTGCCACAGCGCGTTGTCGAAGGCCACCACGCCGCCGGGACGCAGCAGGCGCAGCGCCTCGGTGAGGTACTCGCCGTACTCGCGCTTGTCCCCGTCGCAGAAGACCAGGTCGTAGTGGCCGTCGGTCAGGCGGGGCAGCACGTCGAGCCCGGCGCCCGCGATGGTGCGGGCCCGGTTGGCCGGGACGCCCGCCTCGCCGAAGGACTGCTTGGCCAGCCGCTGGTGCTCGGCCTCGATGTCGACCGTCGTCAGGACACCGTCCGAGCGCATGCCGCGCAGCAGCCACAGCCCCGAGACGCCGGTGCCCGTGCCGATCTCGACCACCGCGCGGGCGTCGAGCACGGAGGCCAGGAAGCGCAGCGCGGCACCTGCGCCCGGGCTGACGGGGGAGACCCCGACCTCGTCGGCACGGGAGCGGGCGGCGGCGAGGACGTCGTCCTCGGCGACGAACGCCTCGGCGTAGGTCCAGCTGGCGGGCTTGATGGGGGTGGTGATGGTGGCCTCCTGGGTCGGACACGCACGGCAGCCGGGTCGCCGCTGCGCATCGAGTGGCGCGACTCTATCGCGCGGGAACACCGGGGCCGGCTCCCACGTTGTCGGGGAGTACCGGCGGGATTCAAAGCCCTCGCCGGGGTCGGCTCACAGGGTCCTCTCAGGACCGCTGCCTAGGTTGAGGAAGGCCAGAGAACGTGTTCAAGCGCCACACGACCCAGCAGGGGGCAGCCGTGGACCACTCCACCGACTCGGGGACCGACGCCCCGGACCCGGGCGTCGACCTCACGGTGCCCACCTGGGACGAGGTCGTCGAGCAGCACTCCGACCGCGTCTTCCGCCTCGCCTACCGGCTGACCGGCAACCGTCCCGATGCCGAGGACCTCACCCAGGAGGTCTTCGTCCGGGTGTTCCGCTCGCTGGACTCCTACACCCCCGGCACGTTCGAGGGCTGGCTGCACCGGATCACCACCAACCTGTTCCTCGACGGGGCCCGCCGCAAGCAGCGGATCCGCTTCGACGCCCTCTCCGACGAGCGCGCCGCCCGGCTCCAGAGCGCCTCGCCGGCACCCGACGCGGCGTACGCCGACCAGCGGTTCGACGACGACATCGAGAGCGCGCTCGCGACCCTGCCCCCCGACTTCCGCGCCGCCGTCGTGCTGTGCGACGTCGAGGGCCTCACCTACGAGGAGATCGCGGAGATCATGGACGCCAAGCTCGGCACGGTGCGCTCGCGCATCCACCGGGGTCGCGCCATGCTGCGCCGTGCGCTCGCCCACCGCGCGCCCGCCGACGGCCGCGAGCGCTACGCCGGCCCCGTCCTCGGCGACGAGGCGGAGGTCGCCCGGTGAGCCACCTCGGGGCCCGGGTGAGTGCGTTGCTCGACGGCCGCCTCCCGGCCGTCGAGGAGGAGCGGTTGTGGGAGCACGTCCACACCTGCCACCCCTGTCGTGACCTCGTGGAGCGCGAGGGCTGGGTCAAGACCCAGCTGGCGAGCCTGTCCCTGGACCGCGGCGCCGCCCCCGCCCGGTTGAAGGACTCCTTGATGTCCCCGGCGCCGGCGCTGCGTCCGGAACCCTTCCCCACCGCCCACCCCGCCCGGCACCGGCACCGCGGGCTCGCGCTGATCGGTGGCGGAGCCGCCGGGGCGGCGGTCGTCGGCGTGCTCGCCCTGGGGGCCGCCGGTGCTCCCCAGATCGAGCGCCGGGCTCCGGTCGGCGACCTCAACCGTCCCGTGACGACGTCCCACGTCGACCCGCAGCCGCGTCCGGTACGCCGCGCGCGCACCCCCGCTCCGGTGCAGACGTCGACGCCGGGGTCGTCGCGCGACACCACCGGCAGCGGGTCCACCCAGACCTCCGGCCAGGCCCTCACGGTGCGGCGCCTGCTGGCCCAGGTGGCCGCCCGGGAGACAATGACTCCGTGAGCGACCAGGAGCATCCCGACCACGACCAGCCCGAGCGGCCCGCGCAGCACGATCCGCTGCCGGAGCACGCCGACGGCGACGTGGGGGAGCCGACCCAGCCGATCTCCGGATGGACCCCGCCGACGCAGCCTCCCGCGCACCCGCCGTCGTCGCCCGACGAGGGAGCGCCGGTGCCGGCGGCGGTGCCCGGCTCGCACGACCCGTCCCCGTTCGGCTCCGGACGACCGACCGCCGCGCCCTCGGGTCGGCCGGGTGGACCGCTGTCGCCGATCCCGCAGCAGTCCTGGGGTCCCGGTGGCCCGGCGAGCCAGCCCGACCGGGCGTTCGGCGGTTTCTTCGCCGGGGAGCCCGCCACGGCGCCCATGCCGGTCCAGGACGCCGACGAGCGACGCCGGGTCCCGCGCTGGCTGTGGCCCGCGGTGGCCGTCCTCGCCCTGCTGGTCGGCCTCCTCGGCGGCTTCCTGGGCGCGCTCGGCTACGACCGCCTCGACGACGAGGGTCGCTACGACGGCGGTCTCGACGCGGTCGAGACCCAGGCCGCCGCTCCGCTCGAGGCCGACAACGGCTCGGTCCCGGCCGTCGCGCAGGCGCTGCTGCCCAGCACCGTGCAGATCATCGCGGCCTTCGACGGTGAGGCCGGCGGCGCGACCGGGTCGGGCTTCGTGCTCGACCGGCAGGGGCACATCGTCACCAACAACCACGTCGTCGCCTCCGCGGCCCAGGACGACGGCGCCATCGTGGTCGTCGACTTCGAAGGCGCACGCCACGACGCCACCGTGGTCGGGCGCTCGCCCGTCTACGACCTCGCGATCCTCCAGGTCGAGCCCGTCGAGGGCCTCGAGCCGGCCGCCCTCGGCGCGTCCACCGTGCTGCACGTGGGCGACCAGGTCGTTGCCTTCGGCTCGCCCCTGGGGCTGAGCCAGACCGTCACCTCCGGCATCGTCAGCGCCCTCAACCGGCCGGTGACCACCGGGGACTCCGACAACGAGTCGTCGTACATCAACGCGGTCCAGACCGACGCGGCGATCAACCCCGGCAACTCCGGCGGGCCGCTGGTCAACCTGGCCGGCGAGGTGGTGGGGGTCAACTCCGCCATCGCCACCACGGGCGGCAGCCTCAGCGGGGGGTCCTCCGGCAACATCGGCGTCGGCTTCGCCATCCCGATCGAGCAGGTGCGCACCACGGCCGACCAGATCCTGGCGACCGGCGAGGCGCGCTACCCCGTGATCGGGGCGCAGGTGCGCACCGGCGGCAACGACTCCGACGGTGCCCTGATCACCGAGGTCAACGACGGCACCCCGGCCCAGGACGCCGGCCTGCTCAAGGACGACCTCGTCACCCGCGTCGAGGGGGAGCCGGTCACCGACGGGATCGCCCTGATCGTGGCCATCCGCACCCACCAGCCCGGCGAGACCATCGAGTTCACGGTCCGCCGCGACGGCAAGGAGCGCACCGTCGAGGTGACCCTCGACGGCGAGGTCGGCTGATCAGTCCGCGTCGCCGCGCCCGGCGTCGCTCTCCACGAACGGGTGGTCGGACACGAAGGTCTTGGTCTCGGCGTACATCCGCTCGATGAACCTCTCCAGCTCGGCGCCCTCGACCCGCCACTGCCCGCGACCGCCGATCTTGATGGCGGGCAGGTCCCCCCGGCGCACCAGCGCGTAGACCTGGGCGCTGGAGGTGTTGAGCACCTCGGCCACGTCGGCCAGGGTGAGGAAGCGGGGGGAGTCGGGCATGGGCCCATGGTGCCAAACTCCGTGCTCCGAGGGGTACGACGCCCCGGTGGCTGTGGACGACATCGGTCCCGCACGACCGCCTGTGGACGAGCAGGTGTGCGGACGCGTCGAGGTGGACATGATGCGTGCGTGTCTCGCACCCACACCGCTCCCGACGTGCCCACCGCCACCCGCGCGCACCCGCCCGGGTGGCGCGATCCCCGCCTGTGGGTGGGCGTCGCCCTCGTCGCCGTCTCGGTGGTCGCGGGTGCCCGCCTCCTCGGTGGGGCCGACGACTCCGTGACGGTCTGGTCGGCCGCCTCCGACCTGGCCCCCGGCGACCGGCTCACCGCCGACGACCTGGTCGCGACGTCGTTGCGCTTCGAGGAGCCGAGCGACCTGGCCCGCTACCTCGTGACCGACGACCCGCTCCCCGACGAGCTGCAGCTGGTGCGGGGCCTCACCGAGGGCGAGCTGGTCCCCGCGGCAGCGCTGGGCTCCGCGGAGGAGAGCGACACCGTGAGCCTGTCGCTGTCGTTCCCCAGCGAGCTGGTGCCGAGCGGCATCGAGACCGGCTCGCTCGTCGAGCTCTGGGTGGTGCCCGGCGACGACGCGCGACGCAGCCGGCTGACGGGGCCGGTGCTGAGCGACGTCGTGGTCATCGACGCGCCCCGCTCTGCCGAGTCCCTCGGATCCGTCGGGATCGGACGCCAGCTGGTGCTGGGCATCCCGCGGGACGAGTCGGAGGCCCTCGCTGCGCTCCTCGCGGCGAGCGAGGAGCAGCGCGTGCGGGTCCTCGGGCAGGGCTGAGCCGTGATCTGCGTGCTGATGATGGCGTCGGGCGCCGCGTGGGAGTCCGCGGCGCTCGCCCGTCTCGACGGCGAGGGCGGCGTGGTGGTGCTCAAGCGGTGCGTCGACGTCGACGACCTGCTCGCCACGGCCACCAGCGGCCAGGCGGACGTGGCGGTCGTCGGCCTCGAGTCCCCGGGTCTCGACCCGGCGGCGGTCGCCCACCTGCGCCGGTACGCCGTCCGCCCGGTCGCCGTCGTGTCCCGCACCGACGACCCGGACGTGCTGTCCCGCGCCCAGCGCGTCGACGTCCGGGCGCTGGTCGCCTTCGACGACCCCGAAGGCCTGGTCGAGGCGGTTCGCACGGTCGAGGACGTGACCGACACCCGGGTCCGCCCGGTCCCCGCGGCCGACCCGCTCGCGCCGCTCGTCGCGGAGGCCGGGACCGGCGCGGACCGTCGGCTCGTCGTCGTGTGGGGACCCGCCGGTGCCCCCGGTCGAACGACCACGGCCGTCACGGTGGCCACCGAGCTCGCCCGGCGCGGACGCGACACGGTCCTGGTCGACGCCGACCCGTACGGCGGCGGCGTGGCCCAGCAGCTGGGGATCCTCGACGAGGTGTCGGGCATCCTGTCGGCGGCCCGCCTGGCGGGCAGTGGTCACCTGGCCGAGAGGTTCGACTCGACCTGCCGGGGCGTGGGCGACCGGCTTCGCGTCGTGACCGGTCTACCACGCGCCGACCGGTGGATCGAGGTCCGCGCCTCGGCGATGGAGCAGGTGCTCGAGAGCGCGCTCGAGCACGGGGACGTGGTCGTGGACAGCGGCTTCAGCCTCGAGGACGAGCCGGGGCAGGACTTCGGCTCCCGCCCGTCGCGCAACGCGATGACCCTCACCGCCCTCGACCTCGCCGACGAGGTGGTGGTGGTCGGCTCGGCCGACCCGGTCGGGTTGTCGCGGCTGGCCCGCGGCCTGGTGGAGATCCGCGACCGCACCGGGGGTGCGCCCGTGCGGGTCGTGGTCAACCGGATGCGCCCCAGCCTGGGCTGGTCGGAGCGGGAGATCGCCGGGATGGTCGAGGGGTTCTCCCGCGTCCTGGGGCTGCACTTCCTGCCGGAGGACCGCCCGGCCGCCGATCGGGCGCTGGTTGCCGGACGCGCGCTGGGCGAGGTGGGGGACACGGCGCTGCTGCGGGGTCTCGGGGGTGTGGTCGACGCCGTGTTCCCGGAGTCGGTGAGCCTGCAGGGGGCCGGGCGACGGGCCGCGAGGAGGCGCTGGCGGCGGACGTCCCCGCGGGGGTGAGGGGCCGGCCCGATCGGGTGGGTGACTAGTCCGAAAGGGTCAGTATCCGTCAAGGAACTGACAAGGGGCCGGCAAGAGGACACACTGGGCGTCCCCCCCAGCGTCAACCCCTTTTTGGAGTACTCCCATGCAGGGTATCTTCGCGCGCTCCGGCGCGTCCGTGCTTCTGGTCTTCTCCCTGGCGCTCGCCGCGGCACCCGCCGTGGGCGCCCAGCAGAAGGCCTCCCGCTCCGCCGACCGGATCAACGGCTCCGGCAGACCGGACATGATCAAGGCCCTCGCGGGCCGGGACCGGGTCGCGGCGAAGGGGGGCAGGGACACCGTCTACGCGGGACCCGACGACGACTGGGTCGACGGCGGCTCCGGCAACGACAAGCTCTGGGGTCAGGACGACCACGACACCGTCCTCGGCGGCGGTGGTCGCGACCTGCTCATGGGCGGCACCGGCAATGACGCCCTCGACGGCGGCAACGGCAACGACACCCTCGTCGGAGGGCCCGGCGACGACTCCCTCGTCGGCCAGGCCGGCGACGACAAGCTCCAGGGCCAGGGCGGCGTCGACTCGCTCCTGGGTGGCGCCGGCGCCGACTGGCTGGTCGGCGCCGCGGGCGACGACACGATCGACGGTGGCACCGAGGGTGACCGCATCGACGGCGGCACCGGCAACGACTCGATCCTCGGCGGCGACGGCAACGACCGCATCGACGGCAACGGCGACAACGACAGCATCGACGGCGGCGCGGGCGATGACCAGCTCGCCGGTGCCTCCGGCGACGACTCGATCTACGGCGGCGACGGTGCGGAGAACATCAACGGCGGACCCGGCAACGACGTCCTCGACGGTGGTCCCGGAGACGACGGGATCGCCCCCGACAAGTCATCGACCAAGAACAAGAAGGCGGCCACCCGGCTGCCGGAGATCAACGGCGGTCCCGGCAACGACGTGCTGCGCGGCGGCGACGGGCGCGACAAGCTCCTCGGGCTGGACGACAACGACTACATCGACGGCGGCCCCGGCGACGACTATGCGCTCCAGGGCGGCAACGGCGACGACACCATCGTCGACGGTGACGGCAACGACCACTTCATCAAGGGCGATCCCGGCGACGACACCTTCTTCGTCGGCCCCGGCGAGGACTCGGTCTTCGGCGAGCAGGGCAACGACACGATCTACCTGTACCCCGACGGTGCTCGCGACGAGTTCTACTGCGACGACTACGACGACATCGGTACGCCGCGCGAGGGCAAGAACGACAAGGTCATCTACATCGGCGCCATCGACCCCCTCGACAAGATCTTCGCCGAGCGGGAGACGTGCGAGTCGATCACCGTGATCGCCTACCTGCCCATCGGGTGGCCCTACGGTCCGGTCGCCGGCGTCAGCGCACGGCAGGCCGCCAGCACCTCCACCGCGGCGCCGGCCCGCCGTCCGGCCAGCGCGACGTACGACGCTCGCCCGCTCCGCGCGCTGGGCTGAGGTCGAGGCGGACATCCCGGGAGGGGAACGGGATCGGGGGTCGGCGTCGTGCCGGCAGCCGGTCTCGTTCCCCGGGACGAGACGTCAGGCGGCGAAGAGCAGGTAGAGCCCGCCCGCGGTGAACAGCACCATCGCCACGAGCAGCGGGAGCTGGCCGGTGAGCTGGTGGCGGCGCGGCAGCAGGGCCACGGCCCGGTCATGGGCGGCGATGACGCCCAGCACGTGGCCGACGACCACCGCGGCGACCTTGAGCCGGGCCAGGAAGTCGGGGTGGAACGACAACCAGTAGTTGACCGAGAGGTCGGCCGTGCCGAGGTAGTCGTCACCCCGGCTGAAGGGGTCGCTCAGCTGCACCAGCGTCGTCTGGCCGTACTCGACGAGGTAGGTCAGGTAGTGGGCGATGATGTAGCCCACGATGATCGGCACGATCGAGTGGGCGAATTGATCGGGCAGCGTCGAGCGGCGGGTCCCCGGCCCCACCCCGGTGGCCATGCAACCGGCGGCGAAGATGACCCCGACGCCCACGCAGAAGGCCAGCAGGGCGATGTTGTCGATCACTCCCGAGGGGATGCTCGTCGTCTGCACGAACCGCACCCAGGGACTGGCCTCCTTGAAGGAGTCGTACGCCGTGCTGCCGAAGAGCACCGACACCACGCCGACGAGTCCCGGCGCGACAGGAACGGTCGCGAGGTTGGCCAGCGGGCTGCGCACCACGAGTCGGCCGTCGCGGTGGCCCCAGATCGAGAGCTTGGCCACCAGCGAGGAGTAGACCTCGAAGGGGTCGGCGCGCTCGAAGAAGCGGTTGCCGAAGAGTGCGCCGCCGATGAGCATGATGCCGAGGTAGATCGCGCACCAGAGCCGGACGGGGCCGATCTCGGTGGAGTGCGGGTAGACGAGCTCGAGCCACACGAAGGCGAAGAGGCCGACCGCCGCGGGCCAGTAGCCGAGTCGTTCGGGGTAGGTGTACATCCCGACCTCGGGATCGCTGCCCGCCACCCGCGCGAGCGCGGCATTGATGGTGCGGCTGGGGCTGATCGCCTTCCACACCGGTCCGAGGAGCACCGACAACGGGACGATGCCGACCCACAGGAGCACGTAGAAGACCCCGAAGAAGGGGTTGACCAAGGTGTCCTGGCCGAAGACGGCCGCGGCGGCGACGTACAGGAAGGCGGCGAGGCCGAGGACCCGCAGCCCGACCCGCCACGGGGTCGAGGACGTCAGCCGGTCGAGCCGGGCGGGGACGGGACGACCGCTCGTGCCGGCGTCGTACCGGGGGTTGCGCCAGGCGAGCGCCAGCACGGTGAAGGAGACGACGAGCGCGGCCACCGCGCCGGCGATCGCGAGCTCGAGGGGGATCGGCAGGTCCTTGGCGCCCCCGATGCCGTGGGCGAGCAGGTCGCGTCCCCCGGGGTCCACCCCGGGAGCCAGCGGGCTCACCTCAGCGGACTTCGAGCTGGACGATCGTGAGCTCGAGGTCGTGGGACTCGACCTCGACGACGCCGGGCTGGTCGATGACCAGGGGGAGGGTGGTGGTGCCGGCCTCGTAGGCCAGCTCCTGCTCCGGCGTGGAGTGCACGTGCAGCTCGCCCGGCTGGTCGGCGGTGACGACCAGGTCGATCTCCTGGCCCATCGGCACCGCGACGCGCTCGCCGTTGGGCGTCACGGTGTCGCCGTCGAAGGTGATCTCGATGGTCGGGGTGTCCGACTCGGGGGACTCCGGGGACTGCGTGGAGTCGCTGGGCGAGGCCTCGCTGGTGTCCGTCGACGCCGAGGGACTCGAGCTGGCGCCCGACTCCGGCTCGGTGGCGGTCTCGTCGCTGCAAGCGGTGGCTCCCAGCGTCAGCAGCAGCAGGGTCGTGGCCAGCGGGACGAGCCGCGTCGCGCGCATGTGTTCCTCCAGGGTGAGTGACGGGGGGCGGTCCCCGTGCCGGTGTTGGACTCCCACCGCTCGGGGTGGGAGCCTCTGCCAGACTCCCATGCGGAGCAACACCGTCGGCGTCCGGGCCGTCCCGCGGGCCGCCAGGAGTGTCCGAGACCACGATGAAGGGGCTGACATGACCGAGCGGCTGCGGCCGCGGGACCTGGCCCTGCTGGCCACCGAGTCCCCGTCGACACCGATGCACAACGCCACGGTCGAGATCTTCGACCCCGGCGACTCCGGCTTCGACTACGCCCGCCTCGTCGAGCTGATCGCCGACCGGATCGCGTTCGTGCCGCGCTACCGCCAGCGGCTCCAGTCCGTGCCGGCACGCCTCGCCAACCCCGTGTGGGTCGACGACCCCGGTTTCGAGATCGGCTACCACGTACGCCGCTCCGCGCTGCCGCGCCCGGGGGACCTGCGTCAGCTCCGCGAGCTGGTGGCCCGGATCGCCTCGCGCCCGCTCGACCGCAGCCGCCCGCTGTGGGAGGTCTACTTCGTCGAGGGCCTCGAGGGCGGCCGGGTCGCCGTCCTCACCAAGAGCCACCAGATCCTGGTCGACGGCCGCGAGACCGTCGACATCGGTCAGGTGCTGCTCGACACGTCGCCGGACACACCCGACCTGGGTCACGACGAGTGGCACCCCGACCGTCGCCCGACCGCGCTCGGCCTGACCCGCGACGCGCTCGTCGACACCCTGGAGCGACCCGGGACCGCCGTGCAGACCGCACGGGCCAACGCCGAGTCGGCCGCGCGGACCGTCACCGCGGCCGCCCACCGGGTCGGCGGCATCGCCGGCGCCCTGGCCGGGCGGAGCCCGATCCACGGCAGCCCGATCAACCGGCCGTTGTCGCAGCAGCGCCGGTTCCTCGCGGTCCGCACCGAGCTCGACGTCTACAAGCAGATCCGCACGGTCCACGGCGGCACGATCAACGACGTCGTCCTCACCACCATCGCCGGCGCCCTGCGTGGGTGGCTGATGACCCGCACCGAGTCGATGGCGGGCATGCGCACGATCCGCGCCATGGTGCCGATGTCGGTCATCGACGACGAGCTCGAGGCCACGTCGCTGGGCAGCCAGATCGCCGGCCACCTGGTCAACCTGCCGATCAACGAGCCGTCGCCCGTGGTGCGCCTGCACCAGGTCAGCTACAGCTTCCAGGCCCACAAGGAGACCGGGCGGGCGGTCTCGGCGCGCCGCCTGGCGGGGATCGCGGGCTTCGCGCCGACGACCTTCCACGCCCTGGGCTCGCGGGTGTCGGCCGCAGAGGCCCGCCGCGGCTTCCACCTGTCGGTCACCAACGTCCCCGGCCCGCAGTTCCCGCTGTACGCCGCCGGTGCGGAGATGATCGAGACCTACCCGGTCCACCCGCTGCTGCCCGAGCACACGCTGGCCGTCGGCGTCACGTCGTACAACGGGGGCGTGTTCTACGGCATCACCGCGGACCGCGACGCGGTGCCGGACGTGGACACCCTCGGTCAGTGCCTGCTGGAGGCCCTCGACGAGCTCGCCGAGTCCGCCAGCGGTGCCCGCAAGCGTGCCCCGCGGGGCCGGCGCAACGGCGGGGGCTCATGAGCGTCCGCGCCTACCTCCCCACCACGCTGGACCTGCTCGCGCGCTGCCACGCCGAGGGCGTCGTACCCGTCGGAGCCGACCCGATCACCGCCCAGGACGCGTCGGAGGAGGCGGAGTACGCCGCGCTGATGACGGCCGCGGACGCGTCGGCCGGGCTGCTCGACGGCCCCGGTCGACGGGTCGTGCTCGTCGCGGAGGTCCCCGAGGGTGCGGCCTCGGTGCCGCTGCGGCTGGTCGCGTCGGTGCATGTCGACACCGAGGACGACGCCGACCCCGACGACGACCTCGCGTGGTACGCCACCCAGGAGATCCCGGAGCTCCTCGCGGGTCGCTAGGGTCGAGCCCATGGACGCGATCACTTCTCCTCCGGCTCCGGTCAACGAGCCGAACCTCACCTACGCCCCGCACAGCCCCGAGCGCGCCGCGCTCCAGGCGGAGCTGGCCCGGCTCGAGGGCACGCAGCACACGTTGCGGGCCCACATCAACGGCCGCAGGCGCAACGGTGGCGGCGCGGAGATCAAGGTCGTGCAGCCGCACGACCACCAGCACGTGCTGGGCACCTTCAAGAACACCACCACCAAGGACGCCGAGGCGGCCGTCAAGGCCGCGACCGCGGCGGCCCCCGACTGGCAGGCGATGTCGTTCGACGACCGCGCCGCGATCATCCTCAAGGCCGCCGACCTGCTGGCCGGCCCGTGGCGCCAGCGCCTCAACGCCGCGACCATGCTGGGGCAGTCCAAGACGGCGTTCCAGGCCGAGATCGACGCCGCGTGCGAGCTCATCGACTTCTGGCGCTTCAACGTCCACTACGCGCGCGAGATCCTCACCGACCAGCCGATCGCCAACAGCCCCGGCATCTGGAACCGCACCGACCACCGCCCGCTCGAGGGCTTCGTCTACGCGATCACGCCGTTCAACTTCACCGCGATCGCCGGCAACCTGCCCACCGCGCCCGCCCTGATGGGCAACACGGTGGTCTGGAAGCCCTCGCCGACCCAGCAGCTGGCCGCGTCGCTGACGATGGAGCTGCTCGAGGAGGCAGGCATGCCGCCGGGCGTGATCAACATGCTCCCCGGTGACGGCCTGGACGTCTCCAAGGTCGCGCTGACCCACCCGGACCTCGCCGGCATCCACTTCACCGGCTCGACCCCGACCTTCCAGCACCTGTGGCAGACCGTCGGGACCAACATCTCCGGCTACCGCGCCTACCCGCGCATCGTGGGCGAGACCGGCGGCAAGGACTTCGTGGTCGTGCACCCGTCGGCCGACCCTGACGTGGCCCGCGTGGCCCTGATCCGCGGGGCCTTCGAGTACCAGGGGCAGAAGTGCTCGGCCGCGTCGCGCGCCTACGTCGCCCGCTCGGTGTGGGACAAGATCAAGGACCAGCTGGTCGCCGACACCGAGGGCCTGTCCATGGGCGACGTCACCGACTTCTCGCACTTCATGGGTGCCGTCATCGACGACCGTGCCTTCGCCAAGCACACCAAGGCGATCGCGCGGGTGCGGGCCACCAAGCACCTGACCCTGCTGGCCGGCGGCCAGACCGACGACTCCGTGGGCTACTTCGTGCGCCCGACGATCGTGGTCTCCACCGACCCCAAGGACCAGATGTTCTCCGAGGAGTACTTCGGCCCGATCCTGGCCGTGCACGTCTACGAGGACGACCGCTTCGAGCAGGTCGTGGCGCAGATGGAGTCGTTCGCGCCGTACGCGCTGACCGGCGCGATCATCGCCCAGGACCGCTCCGCCGTGGCCTGGGCGCGGCAGGCGCTGCGCTTCGCGGCCGGCAACTTCTACATCAACGACAAGCCGACCGGTGCGGTCGTGGGGCAGCAGCCCTTCGGCGGTGGTCGCGCGTCGGGCACCAACGACAAGGCGGGCGCCGCGGTCAACCTGTTGCGCTGGACCTCGCCGCGCTCCATCAAGGAGACGTTCGTGCCGCCCAAGGACCACCGGTACCCCTACATGGACGTCGAGTGACCCAGCTCCACCCCCTGACCCTGCTGCGCCCGGTGACCCCGTGGCACATGGGTTCGCTGCACCCCTTCGAGCAGGCGCTCACGCTCCTGCTCGCGTTCGGTCCGTTCGTGCTCCTCGCGGTGGTCGTCTGGTGGCGACGCCGCGAGGAGGACGACTGACGCCCCTCAGGTGAAGACGGGTACGACGGCGCCCACCAGGTCGGCGCGCTCGTCCGCCGTCGGTGCCGACCGGCCCGTCCCGACCAGCGCCACCCGCGTGTCGGACCAGTCGGCGAGCGCCGCGGCGGGGCCCGCCAGGGCCGTGACCACGCGGCGTACCTCGGCCAGCCCGGTGGCGGGGGGACCGGCCGCCTCCAGGGACTGCACCAGGTCGAGGTGGTGCAGGGTGGCCTCGACGACGAGCGTGCTCGTCAGGTCGGCGACGGCGATCGCGTGGCCCTGGGTGGTGACGACGGCCTCCGGGTCGGAGGCGTCGACGGCGCGCGCGGCGGCCGCGGCCGCCTCGGCGTACCGGTCACGCAGACCGGCCCAGGTGAACACGCCCGCCTCCAGACGGGTCCAGCGCCGCACCTGCTCGTCGGCGTCCGGATCGCTTCCCCAGTCGGCCCAGTAGCGGATGCGGTCGCAGTCGGCCGCGGTGCCGGCGGGGGTGTGGACCGCCACCAGGGCGCGTACGGCGTCGGCGTGCAGGTGGAAGACCAGGTCACGCACGGCCCAGCCGGCGCAGCCGGTCGGTGCCCAGGCGTCCTCGTCGCCCAGACCCGCGACCGCCTCGACGAGGGGGCCGTACGCCGCGGCGAGCCCACCCCGCGTCACCGGGCCAACCACTCCCGGCCGACCTCGTGCTCCTTGACGAAGGCCTTGCCGAGCATCTCCGCGATGAGCTTCTCGATCTTGCCGGAGACGAGCGGGATGGAGACCTTGACCGTGAGCTCGACGACCTCGACGGTGCCCTCGCCCACGGGCGAGAGGTGGATGGTGCCGGTGATGTCGCCGGGCTTGCCCGGGATGGCCAGGTGGAGGTCGGCCGCGGTGCCGGTCAGCCAGCGCTCCTGCTGGACGATCACGATCTCGTCCCCGACGATCGCGCGGGCGAACGACGGGAGGTCGGCGGCCGAGTGCACCTGCTCGACGGTGACGTGCTCGCCCTTGACCGTGGCGGACCCGCGCAGGACGTGCTGACGCTCCAGCACCTCCTCGCGGAACGCCGGGTCGAGCAGCATCGCGGCGACGGCGTCCGGGCTGGCGTCGTACGGGAGCTCCTTGCGCAGCGAGGTGGCCATCAGCGGGCAGCGCCTTCGATTGTGTGCAACATGGGCCACATCATGGCGGAGCCGGACGGGCTCGTCACGGCCGGGGAGTCTGGTGGGCGAGACACTCACCTTCGACCCCGTGTTGTCCCCGTCACAACCGGGTCCTAGGGTCGGATCGTGCTCACCACGCTCGAGGACGACAAGGCCGAACTGCTCACCCGGGCCGCCGACGCGGCGCGTCACTCGAAGGGCACCGGGGGACCCGACCACGACCAGGTCGAGGACCTGCTGGTCGCCTACTACCGGCACGTCGCCGCCGAGGACCTCGTCGAGCGCAGCCCCGAGGACCTGTACGGCGCGCTGGCCTCCCACCACCGGCTCGCGCAGACGCGACCGCAGGGCACCTCCGCGGTCCGGGTCGTCACGCCGGGCCTCGCCGACGCGGGCTGGTCCGCGGCCGGGCACTCGGTGGTCGAGGTCGTCACCGACGACATGCCGTTCCTGGTCGACTCGGTGACCATGGAGCTCGCCCGGCTCGAGCACAACGTGCACGTGGTCATCCACCCGCAGTTCGAGGTCACCCGCGACATCACCGGGGTCCTCCAGACGATCGGGGCAGTGGAGGAGGGCGTGGTCGAGGAGTCGGCCCCCGACGTCCTCGCGGAGTCGTGGATGCACGTCGAGATCGACCGGGTCGTCGACCGCGACGACATGGTCCTCATCGAGGAGTCGCTGCAGCGGGTGCTGCGCGACGTCCGCGAGTCGGTCGAGGACTGGGAGAAGATGCGCGACCGCGCCCTCGGCGTCGTCTCCGAGCTCGTCGCCGACCCACCGCCCCTCGACGCGGCGGAGGTGAGCGAGGGGGCCGAGTTCGTCCGCTGGCTGGCCGACGACCACTTCACCTTCCTCGGCTACCGCGAGTACCGCCTCGAGGAGGAGGGCGAGGACCTGGCGCTGCGTGCCGTCCCGGGCACCGGGCTGGGCATCCTGCGCGCCGACCAGGACATGTCGGAGTCGTTCGGCAAGCTGCCGTCCCTGGTCCGCGAGCAAGGCCCGCGAGAAGACCCTGCTGGTCCTGGCCAAGGCCAACTCGCGCGCCACCGTGCACCGTCCGGCGTACCTCGACTACGTCGGCGTCAAGACGTTCGACGCCCAGGGCGAGGTGGTGGGGGAGCAGCGCTTCCTCGGACTCTTCTCCAGCGCCGCCTACACCGAGTCGCTGGGCCGGATCCCGCTCCTGCGCGACAAGGTCAGCGAGGTCATGCACCAGGTCGGCTTCGACCCGCGCAGCCACGCGGGCAAGGCCCTGATGGACACCCTGGAGAACTATCCCCGCGACGAGCTGTTCCACACCTCGGCCGACGAGCTCGCGCCGACCGCGCAGGCGGTCATGTACGCCCGGGAGCGCCGCCAGCTGCGGCTCTTCGCCCGCCGCGACACCTACGGCCGCTACGTCTCGGTGCTGATCTACCTGCCCCGCGACCGCTACAACACCACCGTCCGCGAACGCTTCTCCCAGATCCTCAAGGAACGCCTCGGCGGCGAGAGCGTCGAGTTCACCGCGCGCGTCAACGAGGCCACCAGCGCCCGGGTCCACTTCGTGGTGCACCCGCCGCCAGGGCGAGCCCGTCCCGGACATCGACGTGGCCGACCTGGAGCGCCGGATGGTCGAGGCGTCGCGCTCGTGGCGCGACGACTTCACCGCCGCCGTCGTGACGGAGTACGGCGAGGAGCGCGGCTCGCGCCTGGCCCGCCGCTGGGCCGGCGCCTTCCCGGAGGCCTACAAGGAGGACTTCAACCCCCGCCAGGCCGCCGCCGACCTCGGTCGGATCGAGTCCATCGAGGGCGACGAGGGCATCGACCTCGCCCTCTTCGAGCAGGTCGACGCCGGCCGCGGCGAGGCCCGGCTCAAGGTGTTCCGCGTCGGTCCTCCGCTGTCGCTGAGCGGCGTCCTGCCGATGCTCTCCTCGATGGGCGTCGAGGTCGTCGACGAGCGCCCCTACCTCCTCGAGGGCCTCGGCCGCGACCGTCCTACGTCTACGAGTTCGGCCTGCGCTACGGCCGCCAGCTCCCGCCCACCGCCCGCGACCTCTTCTCCGACGCGCTGCGCGCGGTCTGGGAGGGCCGCAACGAGACCGACGGCTTCAACAGCCTGGTCCTGGCGGCCGGCCTCACCTGGCGCCAGGCCACCGTGCTGCGCGCGTACGCCAAGTACATGCGCCAGGGCAACACCCCGTTCGCGCTGGACTACATCGAGGGCGCGCTGGGCAGCAACGTCGACATCACCCGCCTGCTCGTCCAGCTCTTCGAGGCGCGCTTCGACCCGGCCGGCGGGGCGCTGGCCGACGACGAGGAGCGCACCGCCAAGGTCGAGAAGGTCGAGGAGCGGCTCGCGCACGCCCTCGACGACGTGGTCAGCCTCGACCACGACCGCATCCTGCGCTCGTACCGCACCCACATCCGCGCCACGCTGCGCACCAACTACTTCCAGACCGGCACCGACGGCCAGCTGCACCCCTACATGAGCTTCAAGCTCGAGCCGTCGTCGATCCCCGAGCTGCCCGAGCCGCGGCCCAAGCTTCGAGATCTTCGTCTACTCCCCGCGGGTGGAGGGCGTGCACCTGCGCTTCGGCGCGGTCGCCCGCGGTGGGCTGCGCTGGTCCGACCGACGCGACGACTTCCGCACCGAGGTCCTCGGCCTGGTCAAGGCGCAGATGGTCAAGAACACCGTGATCGTGCCGGTCGGCGCCAAGGGCGGCGTTCTTCTGCAAGCAGCTGCCCGACTCCTCGAACCGGGACGCCTGGCTGGCCGAGGGCGTCGCCTGCTACAAGACGTTCATCTCCGGCCTGCTCGACATCACCGACAACCTCGTCGAGGGCGAGACGGTGCCGCCGCGCCGACGTGGTGCGCCACGACGGTGACGACTCCTACCTGGTGGTCGCCGCCGACAAGGGGACCGCGACGTTCTCCGACATCGCCAACGGGGTGGCCAAGGACTACGGCTTCTGGCTGGGCGACGCCTTCGCCTCCGGCGGCTCGGTGGGCTACGACCACAAGGCCATGGGGATCACCGCCCGCGGTGCATGGGTCTCGGTGCAGCGCCACTTCCGTGAGCGGGGCATCGACTGCCAGGCCGAGGACTTCACCGCGGTCGGCATCGGCGACATGTCCGGCGACGTCTTCGGCAACGGCATGCTGTGCTCCGAGCACACCCGCCTGGTCGCCGCCTTCGACCACCGCGACATCTTCCTGGACCCCGACCCGGACGCCGCGTCGTCGTACGCCGAGCGGAAGCGGCTCTTCGCGCTCCCGCGGTCGAGCTGGCAGGACTACGACACGGACCTCATCTCCGAGGGCGGCGGCGTCTGGTCGCGCTCGCTCAAGTCGATCCCGGTCCACGCCGCCGCACGCCGCGCGCTCGGCCTCGCCGACGACGTCACCGCGCTCACCCCGGCCGAGCTGATGCGGGCCATCCTGCTCGCTCCGGTGGACCTGCTCTGGAACGGCGGCATCGGCACCTACGTGAAGTCGTCGGAGGAGACCCACGCCGACGCCGGCGACAAGGCCAACGACGCCATCCGGGTCAACGGCGAGGACCTGCGCGCCAAGTGCGTCGGCGAGGGCGGCAACCTGGGCCTCACCCAGCTCGGCCGCATCGAGTACGCCCGGTTCGGCGCCGATCGCGACGGCGGCCGCATCAACACCGACTTCATCGACAACTCCGCCGGCGTGGACACCTCGGACCACGAGGTCAACATCAAGGTCCTGCTCGACAAGGTCGTCGCCGCCGGCGACATGACCGAGAAGCAGCGCAACGTGCTGCTCGCCGACATGACCGACGAGGTCGCCGACCTGGTGCTGCGCGACAACTACGAGCAGAACCTCGCGCTGGCCAACGCCAGCGCCCACGCGGCGGGGCTCCTGCACGTGCACGAGGACTGGATGAAGCAGCTCGAGCAGCGCGGGGTGCTCAACCGCGACCTCGAGGGGCTGCCCACGTCGCGACAGGTGCGCCGCCGCCTCGACCGCGGCCAGGCGCTGACGGTGCCCGAGCTCTCGGTGCTGCTCGCGTGGACCAAGATCGTGCTGGCCGACGAGCTGCTGGCCTCGGACCTGCCCGACGACCCCTACCTGCGCGTCGACCTGCTCGCCTACTTCCCCGAGCGGATGCACGCCGACCACGTCGCGGCGATGGAGGAGCACCCGCTGCGCCGCCAGATCATCGTGACCCAGGTCGTCAACGACCTGGTCAACGGCGCCGGCCTGACCTTCTGGCCGCGGCTGGCGGGGGAGACCGGTGCCTCGCCGGCCGACCTGACCCGCGCGAACTTCGTGGCCCGCGAGATCTTCGGCTCGTTGCCGATGCGTCAGGAGATCGCGTCGTACGACAACGTGGTCCCGGCCGAGCGGCAGACCCGGATGCGCATCGAGATGCGCACCCTCGTCGAGCGGGCCTCGCGCTGGCTCGTCAACAACCGCCGGCCCCCGCTCGACTCCCGGGAGACCGTCGAGTTCTTCCGCGAGCGGGTGCAGGCCGTGATGGCCGAGCTGCCCGGGATCATGAGCGGGCGCGAGGCCGACGCCTTCGAGGCGCGCCGCAACCGGCTCACCGACCAGGGGGTGCCGGAGGACCTGGCCACCCGCGTGGCGGTGCTGTTGCCGGCCTACGCCCTGCTCGGCATCGTCGAGACGGCCGAGGAGCAGTCGCTCGAGCCGGCCCAGGTGGCCCGGGTGCACTTCGCGCTGGGCGAGCGGCTCGGGCTGCCGGCGCTGGTGGAGCGCATCTTCGCGCTGCCGCGCGAGGACAAGTGGCAGACGATGGCCCGCGCGACGCTGCGCGACGACCTGTACGCCGTGCACCAGCAGCTCACCGCCGCCGTGCTGTCGACCACCGACGCCGACGACTCCGCGGTGGGTCGGGTGGCCGAGTGGGAGGACGCCGACGCCGAGCTGATCGGACGCGCGTGCGTCACCCTGGGCCAGATCTGCCGCGAGGAGGCCGACCTGGCCCGCCTCTCGGTGGGACTGAGGGTGGTGCGGTCACTGCTCAGCCGCTGACATCGTCGCGAGGAATCCCCCGGGCCGGGGCAACCGGGCGGCCCCCGGTCGCCATCTAGGGGACATGGAGAGCACGGGGGCCGAGGCGACGGCGATCGACCGGGGGAGTGTCGTGGTGACGCACGAGCGGGACTTCCCGGCGTACTTCACCGCGACGTGGCCGCGGATGTATCGCACGGCCCTGGCGATCGCCGGCGATCGCGCCGGGGCCGAGGACGCCTGCCAGGCGGCCTTCGCCAAGGCGTACGCCGCGTGGTCCCGCGTCTGCGCGGCCGACCACCCCGACGCCTACGTGCGCCGGATGGTCGTCAACGAGGCGCTCGGCACCCGACGCTCGGCGTGGTGGCGCCGCGAGCGCCCGCACGCCGACGTGGGCGAGCCCCCGCCGCGGCCGTCGTTCGAGGACGGCGTGATCGACCGGGACACCCTGTGGGACGCCGTGGCCGCCCTCCCGCCCCGGCAGCGTGCCGTGATCGTGCTGCGCTACTACGAGGACCTCAGCGAGGAGCAGATCGCCGGCACCCTCGGGTGCTCCCGCGGGACCGTGAAGTCCCAGGCGTTCGCCGCGCTGGCCAACCTGCGCCGCTCTACCGGCGCGGCTCTCGACGCGCTCGACGCGTCCGACGAAGGAGAGCTCGCATGAGCGCCGACCTGCGCGAGGCCCTTGCCGACCGTCTCGACACCGTCGCGGCACCGCAGGGCGACCTGGTGGGCGTGATGCGCACCGGTCGCCGGATCCGCACCCGCCGCCGGGCCGCGGTCGCCGGCGTCGTCGCGGCCACGCTCGCCGTGGGTGGGCTGGCCGTCACCCAGCTGATGGGCTCCTCGGAGCCTCGGGCCTCCGAGGGTGACGTGGCCACCGACCCCACCGTCGTCACCACCCCCACCGACGGGCTGCGGGCCTACGCCGACCCCGGTGGGCTCCTGCACTTCGGGGGGCGGACCGTGCCCGCAGACCAGGTCGCGGGGCTCGACACCGACGCGGTCGCGGCGCCCGGTGGCGTCGTGTACTACGACGCCGATCGCCCGGTGCTCCTGGATCTCGACGGGAGCACCACCATGATCGAGGGAGCGGGGGACACGGGCGCGGACTGGCAGCCGACGGCCAAGGCCGACTCCACCTCGTCGGAGGTCGCCGTCGCCATCCTGAGGGACGACGGTCCTCGGATCTTCGTCCTCGACACCGAGACCAGGGAGGTCGTCGACACGCTCGACATGGTCTGTGGGGGTTGTGACGTGGTCATCGATGCCTTCGACGACGGCGCGGTGTACTTCCGCGACGGCACCGGCACCACGGTGTGGGACCTCGACAGCGACGTCACCCGGCCGTTCGCCGGACCGGAGACCCGCATCGCGGACGTCCGCAACGGCGTCGTGCTGTACGACGGCCCTCGACCCGAGCCCGAGCCGGGCGTGGGCCAGCGGGACTACACCCTCGTGCCCGGGGCCATCGACTCCCAGCTCACCCACGACGGTGCCCACGTGCTGGCCTGGTCGAGCACCCTGGCGCCCACAGGTGCCGGCGAGCCGCTGCAGCTGTCGGTGACCGAGCGGGAGAGCGCCACCCAGTGGACGATCGACACCGACGGCTCGGTCCTGGTCGCGTCGCGAGCCGGCAGCGCGACGATCGTCAGCGACTGCGACCCGGTCACGGGCGCCTGCGAGCGCGTCGACGTCCTCGAGGTGACCGGCGGCGACCTGGTGTTCCTCGGCAACGACATGTGAGGCGGGCCCGCCGAGCGGGCACTTCCTTGCGCTTGCGGTACGCCGAGCGGGCGTTTCCTTGCGCTTGCGGTACGCCGAGCGGGCGTTTCCTTGCGCTTGCGGTACGCCGACCGGGCACTTCCTCGCTTGGCCGCGGCCGCGTAGCGGACGTGCCTCCGACGTCCCGCGGCGTCACGCCGCTGATGTCTTGAAGCAGAACTGTCACCCATGTCCTGAGACACCCTGAGCGATATCCCCGATTGTGAGGATCGTCGTCGAACACGTGTTCGACTAGGCTGAGATGCAGGCCGAGTGATGGCCCGTCAGACGCGTGAGGCTGGCATCCACGGGGGGTGGAGATGACGACCGGACACCTGGTCCAGGAGTGTGGCGAGGCGATGTCTGCCGCGCTGGACAAGGTCGGCCGGGTCGAGCTGATGTACCTCTCCGCGGCGGAGAAGGCGGAGGCGTTGGTCGAGCTGGCCCGGTTGGAGTCGCGGGTGACGTCGGTGCGGTTGCGGCTGATGGCGGTCGCCGACGAGGTGGCCGAGGAGTCGGGTGACCGGGACGTCGCGGCGTGGTTCGGCCGGACAGTCCGTGCCGACCGGGGGCCATCGCGGCGGGACATGACGCTGGCGCGGTCCCTCGAGCAGCGGTGGACGGTCCTCGCCGAGGGCTATGCGTCGGGGGACGTGTCGACGGCGCAGGCCGACGTGATCGCCCGGGCGTTGGACGACCTGCCCGACGACACCCCTGCGGACATCCTGGTGAAGGCGGAGCGGGTGCTGGTCGAGCACGCCGCGACGTTCACCCCGCACGAGCTGCGGGTCCTGGGCGGGCGGATCCTCGACGTGGTCGCGCCGGAGGTCGGGGAGGACCAGGAGCGCGCAAGCTCGAGGACGAGGAACGCCGCGCCCGGAAGACCACCAGCCTGACCACCCGCGCTCACGGGGACGGGACCACCACGATCCGGATCCGGGTCCCCGACGCCACCGCCGGCCGGTTGCTCACCTACCTCCACGCCTGGACCAACCCCCGCAAGCACACCGGCGGAGCCACCGGTGACGGTGCGGGCAACACCGGCGGTGGCGACGCCAGCGCCGTGCCGTACTCCACCCGCCTGGGACATGCGTTCTGTGCGCTGTTGGAGCACCTCGACCCCGCCAAGCTCCCCCGTCACGGTGGCACCGCGACCGCGGTGGTCATCACCATGGACTTCGAGGCAATGATGACCGGCCTCGGGGTGGCGACCACCAGCACCGGACACCGGATCAGTGCCGGGGAGGCCCGCCGGTTGATGTGCACCGCCGGCCTCATCCCCGCCGTCCTCGGTGGGAAGTCCGAGGTCCTCGACCTGGGCCGGACCAAGCGGATCTACGACAACCACCAGCGCACCGGCATGGGCGTCCGCGACCAGCACTGCCGCGCCGAGGGATGCGACATCCCCGCCGCCTGGTGCGAGGCCCACCACCTCATCCCCTGGAGCAGAGGCGGCAAGACCGACCTCGCCGACGGCGTACTCCTCTGCTCCCACCACCACCACCGCGCCCACGACGACAGATACCTCCACGACCGACTCCCCAACGGCGACCTCAGGTTCCACCGCCGCAGATAGGTCTTTCACAAGAAGAATTGGTCAGCGACGACCGCTCGTCGACTCGAGCCCGAGACCCTGCCGTCCCGGCGCCCGGGCCGGTGCCGTGAGCCTGCTCTTCCAGCCCGTGACTTCCGGTGGAGCAAGGACCCGATGAGGTCAGGGTGGGCGCACCATGGAGACATGGCCTCGATCCGGCTCGCTGCCGCCGCCCTGTTGTTCGTCCCCCCGGCGACCCTGTTCGTCGCCCCCGCGCACGCCGCGGAGACGAACGGCTGCGCTGCGACGTCGGACCTGGAGCACCGCGTGCTCGTGAAAGAGAGGCCTGTGACGACGCGGGGCGGTGAGCGGTTCGGCGTGCTGCGCTTCTACGCCGGTGACACGTTCACGGGGCCCCAGGACGCACCGGAGTCATGGGGCTACGGCCCGGCCTGGTGCCTCGACCTCGTGGTGTCGCACGCCTTCTCGGGACGGACACCCCGGGATCGTGGCCGGGTCGCCTACAACGGGGCCACGGCGTACTTCTCCGGGCGAGCGTCCACCGGCGTCCTCTCCGCCGGCGCCGGCAGCGACCTCGAGGGACAGCACGTCGAGATCGTGTACGTCGTGGCCGGCCGGACGATCAGGGCCCGTCGCGTCATGAGGCTGGAGTACCCCCGGGTGGGCTAGCCCCCGAGCTTGCCTGGAGACGTCCTGCTGGACGGCGTACGTGGCACCGCCATGCACGCTCGCAGACCGGTCAGCTGGCCTTCTTGGCCGCAGCCCGCTTCGCAGGAGTCTTCTTGGTGGCCTTCTTGGCGGTCGCCTTCTTGGTCGGCGACCTCTTGGCAGCGGTCTTCTTCGCAGTGGTCTTCGGTGGAGTGGTCTTCGTGGCCGTCGTCCTCTTCGCCGGCTTCTCCTCCCCGGAGTCCCCGGAGTCCTCGGAGTCCCCGGAGTCGGCGGGCGCCTCGCCCCGCGCCGTCTTGGCCGCCGCGACCGACTTCTGGAGCGCGGCGAGCAGGTCGACGACCTCGCCGGAGGTCTTCGTGGACCGCTCGGTGCGCTTGACCTCGCCGCCCTCGATCTTGGCCTTGACCATCGCCTCGACGGCGCCGGCGTAGTCGTCCTCGAACTCGGAGGCGTCGAAGTCGCCGGCCAGGGTCTCGACGAGCATGTGGGCCATCGTGACCTCCTGGTCCTTGACGTCGCCGGCCTCCACGTCGAAGTCGGGCACCCGGACCTCGTCGGGCCACATCATCGTCTGGAGCACGATGACGTCCCCGCGCTCGGTGGTCCGCACCCGCAGCACCGCCACCGAGGTCCGCTGCCGCAGGGCGACGGTGACCACGGCCATCCGGTCGGCGTCCTTGAGGGCCTGGCGCAGCAGGGCGTAGGGCTTGGCGCCGGACTTCTCGGGCTCGAGGTAGTAGGACTTCTCGAAGAGCAGCGGGTCGATCTGGTCGCTGGGCACGAACTTCTCGACCGCGATCTCGCGCGACGACGTCGCCGGCAGCTCGGCCATGTCGTCGTCGCTGAGGATGACCATCTCGCCGTCCTCGGTCTCGTAGCCCTTGGCGATGTCGGAGTACGGCACCTCCTCGCCGTCGAGGGAGCACACGCGCTGGTACTTGATGCGCCCGCCGTCCTTGGCGTGGACCTGCCGGAAGGACACGTCGTGGGACTCGGTCGCGGCGTACAGCTTGACCGGCACGCTGACCAGCCCGAAGGACACGGCGCCCTTCCAGATCGCGCGCATGGGACCACCTCTCGTCGACGTGCGGTCCCACCAGTATCAGGGGGAACAGGCCCGCCGTCACCTGTACGAGCCGTCCGCACCGCCCGGACGGGTGGCACACTGCGGCCATGGCTCCCGCGCCGCGTCCGATGCTCGCCTCCAAGGCGGACCACGTGCCGACCGGGGAGGGCTGGTCGCACGAGGTCAAGTGGGACGGCGTGCGGATCCTCGCCGACGTCCGTGCGGGCGCCGGCGGCCGCGCCCGGCTCTACACCCGCAACGCCAACGACGCGTCCCTCGCCTGGCCGGACGTCCACGACAGCCCGCTGGGCGACCGGGACCTGCTCGTCGACGGGGAGATCATCGGCCTCAACGCCGAGGGGCTGCCCGACTTCTCGGTGATCCAGGAGCGCATGCACGTCCGCTCCGCCACCACCGCCGCCCGGCTCGCCGAGCGCATCCCGGCGACGTACATGGTCTTCGACCTGCTCCGCCTCGACGGCGAGGACCTCGCCGACCGACCGCTCTCCGAGCGCCGCGAGCTGCTCGAGGGCCTCGGTCTGTCGGGCACGTGGCAGGTGCCCGAGTCGTACGACGACGGCGCGATGCTCTTCGACGCGACGCTGCAGCAGGGACTGGAGGGCGTGGTGAGCAAGCGGCTCTCGTCGCGCTACACCTTCGACTCGCGCAGCCCGCAGTGGGTCAAGCTCGCGCACCGGCACCGGTTCTCCTTCGTCGTCGCGGGTTGGCGGCCGCAGGAGGGCACCAGCGACCGGCTGGCCGCGCTGCTGGTGGGGGAGCCCACGGCGGAGGGACTGATGTACCGCGGCCGCGTGGGCAGCGGCATCGGCGGCGCCGCGAGCCGGCTGCTGACCGAGCTGCTCGCCGGCTCGGGGCGCGACGTCAGCGCCTTCGCCGACGAGGTGCCGCGCGTCGACGCCACGGGGACCCACTGGGTCGAGCCGCGCGTCGTCGTCGACGTCGACACCCACAGCCGTACGCCGGGCAGGCGCCTGCGCCAGCCGTCGTACCGGGGCGTCCGCAGCGACCTGGCCCCGGAGGACCTCGCGTGAGGACGGCCGTCGCGCTCGGGGCGCCACGCTGATGGGCGACCTGCAGGTGGACGTCGAGGGCCGCACCCTGACGATCAGCAACCTCGACAAGGTCCTCTATCCGCGCACCGGCACGACCAAGGGCGAGGTGCTCAACTACTACGCCACGGTCTCCGGCGTGCTGCTGCCGCACCTGCGCGACCGGGCGGTGACCCGCATCCGCTGGCCGCACGGCGTCGAGGGCAGCAGCTTCTTCGAGAAGAACAAGCCCGCGGGGACGCCGTCGTGGGTGCGCACGGTCAGCGTCCCGACGACGGGGAGCCGAGCACAGAGCGACCGCGACACCCTCGACTTCCCGATCTGCGACGACCTGGCCACCCTCACCTGGCTGGCCAACCTGGCCGCCCTCGAGCTGCACGTGCACCAGTGGCGGGTGACGAGGACCGGCCGGCCGCGCCGGCCCGACCGCCTCGTGATCGACCTCGACCCCGGCGAGCCGGCGGGCCTCCACGAGTGCTGCCAGGTGGCGCTCATGGTGCGCGACGCCCTGGCCGAGCGCGACCTGGCGTGCAGTCCGGTCACCAGCGGCAGCAAGGGCCTCCACCTGTACGCCGCCCTGCCGCAGGGCGGCGGGGGAGGGCTCGACAGCGACGGCACGACGGCGCTGGCGAAGGAGGTGGCCGAGGAGCTCCAGGCCGCCCACCCGGCGCTGGTGACCGCGGCCATGACCAAGGCCAAGCGGCCCGGCAAGGTCTTCCTCGACTGGTCGCAGAACTCCGGCTCCAAGACCACCGTCTCGCCGTACTCGCTGCGTGGCCGCGCGCTGCCGACCGTGGCCACCCCGATCACCTGGGACGAGGTGGAGGCGGGGGCCGAGGACCCGGTCGGACTGGACCAGTTCCGCTTCGAGGAGGTCCTCGAGCGCGTGCAGGAGCACGGCGACCTCTTCCTGCCCTGACCCGTCGGTCGGGACGCCCGGCACGGCCGGAGCGGCGGTCCGGCCGTCGCTGCGGCGCCGCCGGGACCACTGTTACCGAACGGTGGAGCAGATGTGTGATCGGCGTGTGCCCGCGGAGGGACCGGCGTGACGGCGCCGGACCTACGGTGACGGAGTCGACCTGGTCGACATCCAGACAACCGTGGTGGGTTGGGACCGCCCGGTCGACGTATCCCCTTCGTCGGCCGGGCCATCCACCGTCCGCGCGGTGTACCACGACAACAGCCCCGCCGGGCCGAGGATGCCAGCCATGCAGAGTGCCGAGCTCGAGGAGCCCGTCGCAACTATGCTCGCGGACATGGCACAGGTACTGGTCGTCGAGGACGAAGAAGACATCGCTTTCCCGCTGGTCCGCACGTTGGAGCGCGAGGGATACGGCGTCACCTGGGTCCCCAGCGGTCGGGAGGCCCTCGCCCACCTCGCCTCGAACCCGGCCGACATCATGATCCTGGACCTCGGCCTGCCCGACATGGACGGACTCGACGTCTGCCGGGCCGCCCGCGACGGCGGCTTCGAGGGCGGCATCATGATCGTCACCGCGCGCGCCGGCGAGCTCGACCGCGTGGTCGGCCTCGACTTCGGTGCCGACGACTACCTGTCCAAGCCCTTCGGCCTCGCCGAGCTGCAGGCCCGCGTCCGCGCGCTGCTGCGCCGCAGTCAGGCCAACGCCTCCCCGGCCGAGGAGGTCGTCGTCGACCCGTCGGCGCTGCGCATCGACACCGACGCCCGCCGCGTGATGCTGGCCGACGCCGAGGTGGCGCTCACCGCCAAGGAGTTCGACGTCCTCGCCCTCCTCGCCGCGCACCGCGACAAGGTCGTGCCCCGCGAGCAGCTCATGAGCGAGGTGTGGGACGAGAACTGGTTCGGCTCGACGAAGACCCTCGACGTCACCATCGGCCGGCTGCGCAACAAGCTGGAGGAGGCCGGGTCCTCCGACCGCGTCATCGCCATCCGTGGCGTCGGCTTCCGCCTCGAGGGCGGGGACTGACCCATGCGCGAAAGGCTCACTCTCGCCTTCGTGGGCCTCGCACTGGTGATCGTCGTCGTCGCCGGGGTGGTCCGTGCGATGACCCTCGCGGACGTCGTCCACTCGACGGAGACCGACGACCTGCGCCAACAGGCGCTCGTGGTCGCCCGGGTCGTCGAGGGGCTCGAGCAGTCCGACCGCCCGGTCGACGCCGGCTCCATGGCCGGTCTGGTGGGCCCCCACGTCCGGATGCTCGTCGAGCGCACCGGCGCCGCGCCGCTGGTCCTCGACGGAGCCGGGTACGACGACACGCGCCAGGACGTCCGTGCCTCCCGCACCGTCGGCGACGCCACCGTCACCCTCGTCCAGGACACCACTGTCGCCGACGAGGTCGTGGCCGCGGCCAGAGGCCCCCTCGTCGCCCTGATGGCCGGCCTGGTCGTGCTGGCCGGCATCATCGGGCTCGCCCTGGCCACCGCGCTCTCCCGACCCTTCCGCGACCTCGCCGAGTCGGCCGCCGCCCTGGGTCGCGGCCGCTTCGACATCGAGCCGACCCGCTCGCGCATCCCCGAGGTCGTGTCGCTCTCGGACTCGCTGCGGGCCAGCTCGCAGCGGCTGCAGCAGTCCCTGCGTCGGGACCGCGACTTCTTCCACCACGCCTCGCACGTGCTGCGCACCCCGCTGACCGGCATGCGGCTCGAGCTCGAGGAGCTCACGCTGCGCGGTGACCTCGACGCGGACGTGCGGCGTACGACGGCACGGTGCCTCTCCGACGTCGAGCGCCTCGACTGCACGATCGCCGAGCTCCTGGACTTCGCCCGCGGGCGCGCGCTGGTCGAGGGCGCCGAGGTGAGCCTGCTCGACCTCGGCTCGCACATCGCCCAGCGCTGGCGCGGCCAGCTGCCGGAGGCCCGCGAGGTCAGGGCCTTCGTCGACAGTGGCCCCGAGATGCTGCTGACCCCCGGCCCCGTCGAGCAGCTGCTCGACAGCGTGCTGCGCGACGTACGGGACTCGAGCAGTGGGCCGGTGATGATCCGCTTCGCCGGCCAGGACGAGCACGTCAAGGTCACCGTCCGCTCCGGCGACATCGACCCGTACGCCGCGGCACCGGGCGCCGTCGCCCTCGCCGCGGAGCACCGGACCAACGCCGACGTGGCCCGGACCATCACCGAGGTGCTCGGTGGCCGCTACTCCGGCGACGCCACGGTCGACCAGCTCGAGATCCTGCTCCCGCGCCGCTGACCAGGGACCTCACCCGGGCGTGGTGGTCTCCCGGAGGGCGTCGAGCTCGGCCTCGAAGAACTCCACGAGCCGCTCGGGGGACGGCACCGTGGCGGCGTCGACCTTGAAGCCGATCCGGACCGTGTCGGCGTAGCTGAGGATGCACACTCCCAACGTCTGCCCGCCCGAGCCCGGCACCCAGCCCAGGATCCCGGCGACCTCGACGCCCGCGAGGTAGCGCGGCTCCCGCGGCCCGGCCACGTTGGTGGTCACCCCGATGGCCTTGCCGGCGAAGAAGTCGACCAGGGGCTTGTCGATGACGTGCAGGTGCCCGATGCCCTCGGCCACGGCCGAGGTGATGAAGACCTCCGGCGAGTGCTTGATGTGCTCCATGCGCCCGTGCACCTCGTCGAGCCGCTGGCGCACCGACATCTCGGCGGTGGGCAGGTGGAGCATGACCAGGGCGAACTTGTTGCCCAGGTAGCGCGGGAGGGGCTCGCCCGGGTGCCGGACGTTGACGGGGACCATCGTCGTCAGGTGGTCGACCGACTCGTCGAAGGTCATGAGGTAGCGCGCGAGTGCTCCCGAGAGGGCGGCGATGAGCACGTCGTTGACGGTGGTCCCGGTCGCCCGTCCGATGGCCTTGACCTCGGCCAACGGCTGCGGGTGCGACCAGGTGAGCACCTTGTCGACGCCGGGCTCGTGGCTGAGCAGGGTCGCGGGGAGGACGTCGAGCAGCAGCTTGCGGGTGACCGCGAGTGACTTGAGCGCCGTCACCGGGATCGTCGCCGGCAGGCTCAGGCCGCTGCGCAGCATCCCGGTGGCCGTCGAGACGAGGCCCCCGGACCCGCCGTGGGGTCGTGCCCCGGGGATGGGCCCCGGGTCGTGTCCGTCCGGCGTGGCGTCGGTCAGCGACACCATGACCTCGGCGAGGGCCATGCCGTCGGCCATGGCGTGGTGCAGGCGCGAGAACAGCACCGAGCCCCCGCCGTACCCGTCGATCACCCACGCCTCCCACAGCGGTCGGCTGCGGTCGAAGGGTCGGCTGACCCTCTTCTGCAGGAAGGCGCGCAGCTGCTTGTCGCCCCCCGGCCTGCGCAGCGTGGCGTGGTGGAGGTGGTGGTCCAGGGAGAAGTCCGGGTCGTCCTCCCAGGCCGGCAGGTCCCACGGCCGGGTCGCCTCGACGGGGCGCTGGCGGAACACGGGGTAGAGGTCGACGAGTCGTTCCTGGACGATCCCGCGCATCAGGTCCCAGTCGAGGGGCTGCTCGGTCCACATGATCCCGTCGATGACCATCAGGTGGTTGGGCCGGTCGGCGTGCAGCCACATGGCGTCGGCCCCGCCCATGGTGCGCCTGGTCTCGACGGTCATGACGCGGCTCCGGTCCGGTGGGTCGGGCCGGGTTCCTCGTCGTGCGTCCCGGCGGCCCGGGCGAGGGCGCGGATCCGGGCGATGTCGTCGGGGGTGTAGACGCCGTTGACCCCGGAGATGGTGGCCAGCCGCATGCCGTGCTTGAGCCCGAGCCGGTAGATCTCCTTGACCTTCTCCCACTCGATGTTGCGCCCGACGGTGAAGCTCTCGAAGCGTCCCTCCAGCGCCAGGACCACGGTCTCGGCGAGGCATGCGTACGCGACCTTGTCGGGCAGCCCGATGTCGCGCATCCGTACGTCGCCGGGCAGCTCGATCTCACCGGACTCGATGACGAGCACGTCGGGGCGCCGGGCGACGTCCTCGGCGGACAGGTCGAGCGGACGGGCGACGTCGGTGATCACGCAGCCGGGCTTGACGGCCATGATGTCCAGGACCCGCTTGCCGGCTCCCGAGGTGGCGGTGACGATGAGGTCCATCCCGGGCAGCGCCTCGTCGGGCGTGGCCGCGATGTGGACCTCGGCGCCGGGGTGCTCGCGCTCGATGAGCGCCTTGAGGGCCAGCAGCTTGGCGGACTCCGGCGACACCAGCCAGAGCCTGGCCTCGGCGACCGCGAGGAGCCGCGCGCAGACCGACCCGATGGCGCCCGTGGCCCCCACGACCATGGCGTTGCCCCGCAGCGCTCCGTCGTCGTCGACCTCGGCGAGACCGAGCTGGGCCAGCGCCTCGTGGGCCGCCCACAACGCACCGGAGGCGCTGTAGCTGTTGCCGGTCGTCACGGGGAGCGGAGCCTGCCGGGCGACCGTCACCCCGGCGTCGCCGACGACCTTGGTGAAGGCGCCCAGCCCCATGATCTGGGCCCCGAGCTTGCGGGCCGTGTCCGCCGCGGCGAGGAGACGTCGGTAGGTGAACTCGGGGCTGTGCGCCATCATCTCGTGGGGCGTGCCCCCGACGCTGATGAGCCAGCCCTCCACCTCCGCGCCGGTGGGGGACCTGATGCCGGTGACGTGGCTGTAGGTGAAGGGCGGACTGTAGGCCACCGCCTTCTCGACCAGGTCCATGACGGGTCGCGGTGCGATGCGCGAGACGGTGCGCAGCGGCTCGACGTGGCGGAGGTACTCCTGCGAGAGCGGGTGGATGACGAACGCGAACCTGCTCTTGCGCCTCGGCCCGTTGGGTCGCAGCAGCCGTGGCTCCAGCCCGGCGGAGACGATCATGTCCAGCAGGTCGTCGTGGGTGAGCGTGCTGCCCCCGTGCACCGACGCGGTCATCAGCGCCTCCAGGGTGGCCGCGTTGACCGTCACGTCGCCGAAGGGCTGCGGCGTCACGTCGACGACCAGGTCGACGCCGCGCTCACCCAGGTCGGCCAGCCGCTCCTGCGAGATCGACGTGGTGATCATGGTCTTCCCGGTGAGGTCCTCGAGCCCGAAGCCGGCCAGCTCGTCGTACGTCGCGACGACGACGTCGCAGTCACGGGACGCTCGGCGGGCCAGCACCCGCGCGGCGAGGTGACCGGGGGCGGTGACCTGTGACCGCACTCCGTCCGGGACCAGTCGCAGGGACAGGGTGGTGGCGCCGGCCACGGCGTCGGCGGCGAGCCCCAGGACCCGGTCGACGTGCAGGGGGTCGGGCAGGGCGTCGGGCAGGCCCGGGCGGGGCAGCAGGTCGGCGTTCTGGATGTTGTCGGTGTGCTCGCGCAGGATGCGGGTCGTCCGGTCGTGGTGCCGTCCGCCGAGCACGATGGTCCGGGCGTTGGTGAAGTAGCCGGGCATCTCGGTCTCGACGCGTCGTACCGCCCACTCCTGGAGGACCCCGAGGAGCTCGGTCCCGTCCGTCACGGGGGTCGCGCCGGCCTCCGCCATGAGGCGTCGGCGGGCCCGGAGCTCGACCGCCGTACGGGCCGACGGACTGCGCCTCCCGGACGCCGGTGACCGCGAGCGCGGCGGCCCGGGGTGCCCACTGGCGCACGAGCTCGCAGGCGGCGGCGACGTCGCCCCCGGTGCCGCGGCGGACGAGGCGGAAGCGCGTCCCCAGGAAGGTGACCGGGGTGTCGTGGTCCCACTCCGGGCCCATCAGGCTGACGTTCACGACCACCGGCGTGCGTCTCGTCATGTCGTGTCCTCTCGTGGTCCGGTGTCCGGCGTCAGGCCATGGCCGCGGAGTCGAGCTCCGGGTGATCGACCATGAAGTCGAGCAGACGGTCGGAGTAGTCCTCGAAGCGTGGGCAGGTCACGCCCGTGCCGGCGAGGTCGGTCGTCGTGTGCGTGGTGTCGTAGGTGGTGGGGGAGGCGAAGTAGTCGAGCGCCTCCACGGGCAGGCCCAGCAACCGCTCCATCAGGGGCAGGGAGACCGCGGCCCGGGTGAGCGAGAGCGGCAGCGGGACCCAGATGACCCGCCGGCCCAGTCGTCCGGCGATCGCGTCGACCAGCGCGCGCACGCTCGGCGGGTCCGGGTCGGTGAGGGCGTAGGTCCGGCCCAGCGAGGCGTCCAGCACCGACAGTCGGTCCATCGCCTCGATCACGAAGTCGCGAGGCACGACACAGACGCGCACCCGGTCGGGGTCGCCCACGGCCGGCACGACGGCGACGGGCAGCTGGCGGCGCAGGAAGGTGGCCAGGAAGTAGGGGCCGTCGTACTTCTGGGTCTCCCCGGTGCGGGAGTCGCCCACCACGATGCCGGGGCGATAGATCGTCGCGGGCAGGCCGGCGGCCATCGCCCGGCGTACCAGCCGCTCGGCCTGGTACTTCGTCGACTCGTAGTGGTTGCGGAACTCCTGGCCGACCTCCAGCTCGTCCTCGCCGAAGAGGCCGTCGTGGCGCCCGCTGACGTAGCACGTGCTGACGTGGTGCAGCCGCTCGAGCGCCGGGAGGTCACGGCACACTTCGAGCACCCGGCGGGTGCCGTCCACGTTGACCCGGCGGGCCACCTCCTCGCCCACGGCGAGGTCGTAGACGGCGGCGAGGTGCCACACCTCGGTGACGTCCTCGAGCAGGCGCGCGTCCGCGTCGCCCAGACCGAGCCCCGGGGCGGCGACGTCGCCCACCACCAGCCGGACCCGACCCACCACGTGCGGCTCGGCGACCTCGATCCCGTCGAGCCGGTCGCGGGCCTCGGCCACGTGCCGGGACTGCACCAGGCACACGGCGTGCTTGTCGGGCCGCCGGGCGAGCAGGCGACCGAGCAGGGCCGAGCCCAGGAAGCCGGGGAACCCGGTCATCAACAGCGCTGACATCGCGCGACCCACCTCCTCGCCCGTCGCGTCTCCACCCTCGCAGCGCGGGGGGTCACCGCGTAGTGCCGAACGTCCCGTCCGGACACCGACGAACGGCTACCCGCCGGACGGCAGGGCGTCGAGGCCGTCCAGCACGCGGGCGAGGCCGAAGTCCCACGCGAGCGACGGACTGCCGGGGCCGCCCATCGCCTCGCCCGCCGCGGCACCCACCGCGCGGGCCAGGGGGTGGTCCTGGCCGAGATAGATGTCGAGACGAGCGCCCCACTCGGGCCAGTGCTCGGCCAGCTCTCCCGCACGTGGGTGGGGTCGGAGCGCCCGGGCGCTCGCGCGGACGAAGTCGAGGACGAACGTCAGGGCGGCGTCCCAGGTGGCGGCGTCGAGCCCGAGCGGTGCCAGGGCCTCGAGCTCGTGGTCGTACTTGGCGATCGTGCCGGGTCCGAGGGCGGTGCGGTCGTCGACCACGTCGATCAGCCACGGATGCGCCTGGAGCAGCGCCAGGTTGGCCTCCGCCACCCGGCGCACCCGGGACCGCCAGCCGGAGCGTCCGTACGCCGGACGATCCATGCGCCGGTGTGCGGCGTCGGCCATCAGGACCAGCAGGTCGTCGCGGCCGTCGACGTGCGTGTAGACCGACATCGTCGAGACGCCGAGCTCACCGGCGAGGTGGCGGATGGTCACCCCGGAGAGCCCGTCGGTGTCGGCCAGGCGGATGGCCGCGTCGACGACCGCGCCGGTCGTGACGCGGGCCCGGGGACCGCGCTGCCCTCCGGTCGGGGCGTCCGGGTGGTCACGCCAGAGGAGGTCGATCAGGGGGAGCGGCACGGTCGCCTCCTGGGTCGGGAACAAACCTATAACAGCGTACGTTGTACGGCGTACGCCATCACGACAGGAGTCAGTATGAACATCACCTCCAGCGCCATCTCCCTCAACGTCGCGGACGTCGAGGCGTCGGCCGCGTTCGCCGGGCAGCTCGGCTTCACCGAGGCCATGGCCGCCGACGGCTTCGTGTCGCTCGAGCACCCGAGCGCCGGGGTCTCCGTGATCTTCCTGCGCACCGGACTGTCCACGTTCAAGCCGTCGGAGATCGCCGGGTCCGCGGGCCCGGGCACGTTGCTGGTCTTCGTCGTGGACGACGTGGACGCCGAGTTCGCGCGGCTCGCCGCGAGCGGCGCCCGGGTCGTGACGCCGCCGGAGACCGAGCCGTGGGGCGAGCGCTACTGCCAGCTCGCCGACCCCAACGGGCTCATCTGGCAGCTCGTCCAGTGGGTGGTCGAGCCGGAGTGACCGGGTGCGGGGCCCGCTCCAGCGGGCCCCGCACGCCTCCTCGGCGGACGTGGTGCGGCCCCGCCGGGTCCATGGTCGACAGGACGTCCTCGGTCGGCACCTGTCGAGTCGGTGGGCCGGGGGCGATGCTGAGGCCGGTGGGGTGGCACGCCGAGCAGAAGATCCTGACTGCGGCGCCGGACACCCGGTCCTCGTCACCGGTCTTGCGACCGGTCGTCGTCGACGGGGGTCGCGCAGTTGTCCACAGGCTTTGCCTTCGCCCCTGTGTGAGGCGCCGTCGCGTGGGTAGGTTGACGCGCAGAAACCCACTCGGGACGGGGGACGCCGGTGACCTTGACGCGACAGGACTCGCACAGCGAGCTCGTCGAGCTGCTCGACACCCAGGTGCGGGAGCGGGTGCGGGCGGACGGCGTGGACCCCCAGCGCGAGGCCGGGCTCGTGCGCCGCATCGCGGAGGACGTCGTACGCCGCCACGACGAGCGCAGCCTCACCGGCGCCGTGGTCCCGGTGGCCGATCCCGACAAGGTCGTGGGCGAGCTGATCGCCCGGGTGTCGGGCTTCGGGGCGCTGCAGCCCTTCCTCGACGACCCCGAGGTCGAGGAGATCTGGATCAACGACCCCAGCCGGGTCTTCATCGCCCGGCGGGGTCGTCACGAGCTGACCAACCTGATGCTGAGCGCGGCGCAGGTGCACGAGCTGGTCGAGCGGATGCTCAAGTCCAGCGGGCGACGCATCGACCTCAGTCAGCCCTTCGTGGACGCCATGCTCCCGGAGGGCCACCGCCTGCACGTCGTCCTCGAGGGCATCAGCCGCGGCTTCTCCGCGGTCAACATCCGCAAGTTCGTGGTGCGCGCGAGCCGGATGAGCGACCTGGTGGAGCTCGGCAGCCTCTCGTCCCAGGCCGCGACGTTCCTCGACGCCTCGATCCGCGCGGGGCTCAACATCCTGGTCGCCGGGGGCACGCAGGCCGGCAAGACGACCTTCCTCAACTGCCTGGCCGCCGCGATCCCCGGCGGCGACCGGGTGATCTCGGCCGAGGAGGTCTTCGAGCTGCGCTTCAACCATCCCGACTGGGTGCCGATGCAGACCCGCCAGGCCGGGCTCGAGGGGACGGGCGAGATCGCGCTGCGCGACCTGGTCAAGGAGGCGCTCCGCATGCGGCCGAGCCGGGTGATCGTGGGGGAGGTGCGCGCCGAGGAGTGCCTCGACCTGCTGCTCGCCCTCAACGCGGGGTTGCCGGGGATGTGCACCCTGCACGCCAACAGCGCGCGGGAGGCGCTGGTCAAGATGTGCACCCTCCCGCTGCTGGCCGGGGAGAACATCTCGGCACGCTTCGTGGTGCCGACCGTGGCCAGCTCGGTCGACCTCGTCGTGCACCTGGGCATCGACGAGCACGGCGTACGCCGCGTCAACGAGATCGTCTCCGTCCCCGGGCGGGTGGAGAACGACATCATCGAGACCGAGCCGCTCTTCGAGCGCAGCGACGGCGAGCTGCGTCGGGCCGCCGGCACCCCGGCCCGGGTCGAGCGGTTCCAGCGGGTCGGCGTCGACGTGCACCAGATCCTGGCGGGCGGCCGCTGATGGGGGCGCTGGTCGGGCTCGGGATCGGGGTCGGGCTGCTCCTCGTCTGGTCGGCCTTCCACCTCCCGCGCACGCCGCGACCACCGCGGCCGGGCGGCACCCGGGTCGAGCAGCTGCTCGCCCGCGCCGGGCTCGGCGACGTCTCGGTCACCAGCCTCGTGATCCTGTGCGTGGTCCTGGCCACGGTCGCGTTCGTCATCATCCAGGCGGTGTCGCGCACCGTCCCGGTGGCGGTGGTCTTCGCCCTGATGGCGGGCTGGGCGCCGGTCCTGGTGCTGCGCCAGCGCGCCGCGAGGCGCCAGCGCGAGTTCGCCGAGGTGTGGCCCGACGCGGTCGACAACCTGGCCAGCGCCGTGCGCGCCGGGATGTCGCTGCCGGACGCCCTGGGCGCGCTCGGCACCAACGGCCCCGAGGCGCTGCGGGAGGCCTTCGAGGCGTTCGCCCTCGACTACCAGGTGACGGGCCGCTTCCACGAGTCGCTCGACCTGCTCAAGGCGCGGCTGGCCGACCCCGTCGGCGACCGGGTCGTCGAGGGCCTGCGGATCGCCCGTGAGGTCGGCGGAGGTGAGCTGGGCCGACTGCTGCGCAACCTGTCCGGCTACCTGCGCGACGAGGCCCGCACCCGCTCCGAGCTGGAGTCCCGGCAGGCCTGGACCGTCAACGGCGCCCGTCTGGCCGTCGCCGCTCCCTGGGTCGTGCTCCTGCTGATGTCCTTCCAGACCGGCTCGGTCCAGGCGTTCTCGTCGCCGGCCGGGGTGCTGGTCCTCGCGGTCGGCGCCGCGCTGTGCGTGGTCGCCTATCGCGTGATGATGCGCATCGGCCGGTTGCCCGTCGAGAGGCGGATCCTGGCATGACGCTGACCATGTGGGGAGCGGTCCTCGGCGCGCTGGCCGCCGGCGGCGTGCTGCTGGTGCTCGTCCGGCTGTCGGTGATCCGACGGCCGCAGCTCGCGCTGCGGGTCACGCCGTACGTCCGGGACCTCCCGCAGGTCGGTCGCACCCCCGCGCTCAAGGTGGCCTCGGCCTCCCCGACGGCCGCCGCCGCCGGGATCTTCGGACCCTTCCTCCGCTCGGCCGCCGACGGCGTCGAGCGGGTCCTCGGCGGGGAGGCGTCCGTACGCCGCCGCCTGGTGCGGGCGGGCCTGGACAAGACCGTCCACGAGTTCCGCGTCGAGCAGGTGATGTGGGGCCTCGGGGGCTTCGCGCTCTGCGCGGCCTGGCAGCTGCTCCGCTCCGTGACCGGCGGGGTCAACCCGGTGGCCGCCCTCGGCCTGTGCCTCTTCGGGTTCGCCGCCGGCGTGCTGCTGCGCGACAACCGGCTCTCGGCCCGCGCGAGCGAGCGGGAGCGGCAGATGATCCTGGAGTTCCCCGCCCTCGCCGAGATGCTGGCCCTGGCCGTGGCCGCCGGGGAGAGCCCGGTGGCGGCGCTCGACCGGGTCGTACGCCGCAGCGGTGGCGAGCTGTCCGCCGAGCTGGCCCGGGTGCTCGCCCGGATCCGCACCGGCACCCCGGTCTCGGCGGCCTTCGAGCAGCTCGCCGCCTCCACGGGCGTGCCGATGGTGGCCCGCTTCGCCACCGGCATCGCCGTCTCGATCGAGCGCGGCACCCCGTTGGCCGACGTGCTGCACGCCCAGGCGGGCGACGTCCGCGAGGCGGGTCGCCGGGCGCTGATCGAGACCGCGGCGCGCAAGGAGGTCGTCATGATGGCGCCCGTCGTCTTCCTCGTGCTGCCCGTGACCGTCATGTTCGCCTTCTTCCCCGGCGCGCTCGGCCTGCGCCTCGTCGTGCCCTGACCCGTCACTCGTCCAGCCCACTCATCCATACGGGGGAACACATGCACACACCGTTCACGCAGCTCCTGCTCCACTGCCTGTTGGCGCCGACCGGCTCGCGACGAGACGAACGCGGCGACGTACCGGGCTGGGTGATGGTCACGGTGATGACCATCGGCCTGGCCATCGCGATCTTCACCTTCGCCGAGGAGCCGCTGAAGAACCTGCTCAGCGCGGCCTTCAGCCGGGTCAACTAGGGCGATGGGCCCGGTCCGCCACCGAGGGGAGCGCGGCTCGGCCGTCGTGGACCTCGTCATGCTCCTCGTGGTGCTGCTGCCCCTGTTCATCGGGCTGCTCCAGCTCGCCCTGGTGCTGCACGTGCGCAACGTCCTGTCCTCGGCGGCCGCCGAGGGTGCCCGGTACGCCGCGGTGGCCGGGGCCACGCCCCAGGACGGTGTGGCCAAGGCCCGCGAGCAGATCGTCGGCGCCCTCTCCCCGGAGTACGCCGAGTCGATCAGCGTCGACCCGGTCGCCATCGACGGGGCGGCGGCGTACCGGCTGACCATCGACGCGCGCGTCCCCACCCTCGGCCTCGGGGGGATCGCGATCGAGTTCTCGGTGAGCGGCAACGCGATCCGTGAGCAGGCTCCGTGACCCGGCCTCGCGACGACCGGGGCAGCGCGCTCGTCGAGTTCTGCTGGGTGGGACTGGTCCTCTTCATCCCGCTGACGTGGATCGTCATCTCCGTCTTCGAGGTGCAGCGGGGCGCCTTCGCGGTCAACGGCGCCGCCCGCGCCGCCGCCCGGGCCTACGCGCTGGCCCCCGACGACGCCACCGGCACGGCGCGGGCACGGGCGGTCGCGACCCAGACCCTGACCGACCAGGGCAGCGAGGGGATGGTCGCCGACGTGCAGGTGACGTGCGGCGGGCTCGCCAACTGCCACACCGGCACGGCGGTCATCACCGTGGTGATCCGCTCCCGCGTCGAGATGCCGCTGCTCCCCGAGGTCCTGGCCTCCGAGCGCCGCAGCTTCGGGCTCGAGGCCCGGCACACGGTGCCGATCGGCCAGTACGTCGAGGCGGGGGACGAGCGGTGAGGGGCGAGGAGCGGGGCTCGGCGATCCCGCTGATCGTGGGCCTCGCCGGGGTCCTCGTCCTGGCCATCGCGGTGGTCGTCAACGCGTCGGCGGCCTTCATGCAGCGCCAGTCGCTGGACACCCTGGCCGACGGGGCCGCGCTCCACGGCGCCGACATCGGCTCCGCCGGCGTGTACGCCGAGGGGTTGCCCGCCGACCGGCTGCTGCAGGAGGAGCGGGCGGTCCGGGCCGCCGTGCAGGACTACCTGCGCCGGGTCGGGGCCTACGACAGCTACGGCGACATCGTGGTCGTCGCCCGGGTGGACGCGGCGGCCCGGGCGGTCACCGTCACCCTGAGCGCGCCGGTGGACCTGCCGCTCACCGTCCCGGGCACCCCGGTCCGACCGATGGTGTCGGCGAGCGGCCGGGCAGCCGTCACCATCGAGCCCCCCGGCTGACGTCAGCCGCCGCCCGCGCCGATCGGGATGCTGGCGACCTCCTGCAGATCCTGGTCCGTGGGGCCGAAGCCGAGCCGGGCCAGGGTGACGACCCCGACCTCCCACGGCGCTCCGGCGAAGCCCTCCAGCCCGGCCACCAGGGCGGCCAGTGCCTCGTCGCTGACCTGCTCGTCCAGCGCGGACACGGGGAGCAGCGGCTGGAAGGAGCGACGGTCGAGCATGAAGCCCGCCCGTCGCGCGGACTCGGTGATCTCGCGGAACAGGGCGCGGAGGAGGTCCACGTCGCCCCCGAGGGACAGGTGGAGCAGCTCGTCCTGTCCGCCCATGTGCGGCTCGCCGGTGACGTGGATCGTCGGTGCCGCCCAGCCGGCGGCGTCGCGCTCGAGGGTGGCGCGCAGCCGGGTCGCCGCCTCCGGCTCGACGAAGCCGAAGCGCGTGAGGGGCACCGTCATCCCTCCCACGGCCAGCGGCGTGAGACCGGCGGTCACCTGTCTCGCGGGCTCGGGGCGCGACCGCGTCCAGACCCGGCGCCGGGTGGGGGAGGGGGCGTCCGACGCGTCCATGCGTCCGCCGATGTCGCCCAGGAGTCGGGCGACCTCCTCCCGCTGGGGGAGCGGGGGGACGATGACTGCGCTGAGGTACAACGGGTGCCTTCCGGAGGGGGCGGACCGGGGTCACGCGTCCCGGTGGGGACCGAGCATGACAACACCGCACGGACCTCCGGTCATCTCCGCACCCGTGTCTCGCAACTTTTCTCCCGGTCGGTGCATCTCCTCGCCGAACCGTGGCCCGACCGGGCAGCACAGACACGAGGAGATCCTCATGAAGCGCATCACCACCACCATGACCACCCTGGCCACCGCCGCGGTCGTCCTGGCCGCACCACTGGCCCTCACGGCCACCACCGCCCAGGCCGCGGACACCGTCGCGCGCCAGGCCGCGGCGTACACCGTCAAGGCGAAGGCCAACAAGGACGTCGTCACCGCCGGGGAGGACGTCGTCAAGGTCCGCGGCAAGGTCACCCCGCGCGCCGGGGGCGCGAAGGTCGTCCTCCAGCAGCGGCTCGAGGGCAAGTCGAAGTGGGCCGTCAGCAGCAGGGGCACGATCAAGCGCAACGGCACGTACCTGCTCAAGGACAAGCCCAGCGTCGCGGGCACCCGTGAGTACCGCGTCCTCAAGCCCGCCTCGGACGGCGTGAAGAAGGGGACCAGCAAGGTCCTCGCCGTCGAGGTCTTCACGTGGGAGAACCTCGCCCGGCACAGCGCGGGTGCCTCCGCCAACGTCACGACCGGCACGGCGAGCATCGCCACCAAGCTGTCCGCACCGAGCATCCTGCCGACCGCCGCGGGCACCCCGGCGTACGTCGAGTACACCCTCGGTCGCCTGTGCACCGAGCTGCGCACGACGTATGCGCTCGACGACTCCTCCGAGACCGGCGCCTCCGGTGCGGTCACGCTGCTCGTGGACGGCGTCACCAAGGTCGACCAGGGCCTCGTCGTCGGCCAGGTCGTCGAGTCGACCACCGACCTGACCGACGCGTTCCGGCTGCGCTACGAGCTCACCTCCACGGCGTCGCCCGTGTCCAAGCCGGTCGTCGCGGACCCCGAGGTCCTCTGCACGAAGTGATCCTGAGCCGGGGCGGTCGGCCGTGACCGGCCGATCGTCCCGGCCAGGACAGGTCTAGTGACCCGTGACGGAGGGCCTGCTCCGACCGATACTGGTCGGACGGCAGACCACCAGGGAGCACGCATGAGGCGCATCACTTGCACCGGCACCGTCCTTCTCGTCACGGCGGCGGTCGTGATGAGCCCGCTCGCCGCCACCGCGCACGCCGCTCCCGACCCAGGGCATCGGCCGAAGGCCTACACCGTCACGGTGAAGGTCAACACGCAGGAGGTCACCCTCGGCGAGGACGTCGTCAAGGTGCGCGGCAAGGTGACGCCGCGTGCCGCCGGCAAGAAGGTCGTCCTCCAGAAGCGCGTGACCGGCGAGCGTGCCTGGTCCGTCGCCGGGAGGTCGACGATCAAGCGCAACGGCACCTTCGCCTTCATCGACGTGCCCACCGTCGCCCGCACCCACCGGTACCGCGTCGTCAAGCGCCGTTCCGGCGGTGTGCAGAAGGGGATCAGCCCGGTCGTCGAGGTCCGGGCCTACTGGTGGCAGAAGCTCGCCCAGCGACCGCGGGGCACCTTCGAGAACATCGCGGTGTCCAGCACCGCGCTGATCGGCGGCCAGCCCTACGCGTTCTCCTTCCAGCCCTTCACCCGCGGTGCGCCGTCGTACGTCGAGTACCCGCTGCGCGGCCTCTGCACGGTCCTGCGCACCACGTACGCGATGCACGACAGCGCGGCTGTCGGCTCGTCGTCCCGGATCATGCTGGCCGTCGACGGGGTGACGACGGTGGACCAGGTGCTCGTGAAGGGCCAGGTCGTGGCGTCGACCACCGACCTCACCGGCGCCGCCACGCTGCGCTACGACCTGTTCTCCAGCGCCGACCCGGCCAGCTACCCGGTCGTCGTGGCCCCGGAGGTCCTCTGCACCAAGTGACCCGGGGCTGTCTTTCGACACTCCTCACACCCGCGCCGTAGTGTGGGTGACTGTGGCGAGCACCGACTTCGAAGCAGAGATCAAGCAGCTCCAGGCGACCATGAAGACGATCGGCCAGGTCCTGGACCTGGACGGCATGCGCCGGGAGATCGCCGACCTCGGCGAGCAGGTCGCCGCCCCGGACCTGTGGGACGACGTCGAGAGCGCCACCCGCATCACCGGCCGCCTCTCCGCGCTCCAGGGCGAGCTCGACAAGTTCACCGGCCTCGAGTCGCGTATCGAGGACCTCGCGCTGATGGTCGAGATGGCGCAGGAGGAGGGCGACACCTCCAGCCTCGAGGACTCCGAGCGCGAGCTGGCCCGCATCCAGAAGTCCGTCGAGTCCCTCGAGATCCGCACCCTGCTGTCCGGTGAGTACGACGCCCGCGAGGCGCTGGTGACCATCCGCTCGGGCGCCGGTGGCGTCGACGCGGCGGACTTCGCCGAGATGCTGATGCGGATGTACACGCGCTGGGCCGAGCAGCACAAGTACCCCGTCGAGGTCTACGAGACGTCGTACGCCGAGGAGGCCGGTCTCAAGTCGGCCACCTTCGCCATCCACGCGCCGTACGCCTACGGCACGCTCTCCGTCGAGGCCGGGACCCACCGCCTGGTGCGGATCAGCCCCTTCGACAACCAGGGCCGCCGCCAGACGTCGTTCGCCGCGGTCGAGGTCGTGCCCGTGCTCGAGCAGACCGACGAGATCGACATCCCCGACGAGGAGATCCGCACCGACGTCTACCGCTCCGGCGGTCCCGGCGGCCAGTCGGTCAACACCACCGACTCCGCGGTGCGTCTCACCCACATCCCCACCGGCACGGTCGTGAGCTGTCAGAACGAGAAGTCGCAGCTGCAGAACAAGGCCTCCGCGATGGTCGTCCTCAAGGCCAAGCTCCTCGCGCTGAAGAAGGCCGAGGAGAAGGCCCACCTCGACGGCCTGCGCGGCGACGTCCAGGCCTCGTGGGGCGACCAGATGCGCAACTACGTGCTCAACCCGTACCAGATCGTCAAGGACCTGCGCACGACGTACGAGTCGGGCAACCCGCAGGCGGTCTTCGACGGCGACCTCGACCCCTTCCTCGAGGCCGGCATCCGCTGGCGCCGGGGCGCGGAGAAGGTCGACGCCTGACCGGCGGCCCTCCCACACGCGCACAACTGGCGGCGTACGACACCCGGATCCCCGCGATCCGTGTCGTACGCCGCCAGTTTCGCGTGCCGGCACCGGGCCGGCCCCGCCCGGCCGATGCGCGCAGCGTGAGGGTGCCGACTCAGTCGGCGCGCAGGGCCTCGAGCACCACGACGCACCAGCGACCGACCCGCGCGGTGTCCCCGGTGCCGGTCATCCGGCAGGCCAGCCAGGTGTCGCCCACCAGTCCTTGGTACGTCGTGTGCTTGCCCTTCCCGTCCGGGCAGGTGGCGACGACGCCGGGGGAGCCGATCTCGGGGACGTCCTTGGGCGTGCAGCCCCCGCGGCCGGCCTCGCGGACCCACTTCCGTGCCTGGCCCTCGCCCACCGGGGTGCCGAAGACCCACGCCGAGGCGGTCATGTCGCCGGCACCGATCGAGCAGCCCCACTCGTTGGCGATCGACGCGGTGCCGGGCACCACCATCCCGGGGCGCCAGGCGACCGGCTCGTCGACGGCGTCCACCCCCAGCGCCAGCGCCGCGGACTCCGCCGAGATGCGCCCGCAGAAGGGCGCCCGGACCAGCGCGAGACCCTCGCGGTCGTAGTCGGCCAGCGGGGTGGCCGTCGCTCCGGCCGAGGGGGTGGCGGCCGGCTCCGACTGCTCGGCAGGCTCGTCGACCAGCACGGCCCGGCCCAGGACGATGGCCAGCGCGGTGACCACCACGGCGACGGCGGTGAGCAGCGCGACCGAGACCCGACCACGGCCCGTGCGGGGCGTCGTACGACGTCGGCTGCTCACGCCGTCAGCCTAGATGTGGCCCTCGTCCACCCGCCCACGAGTGCTGGTGCGTCGAATCGGGAGGTTGGGCGACGGCGCGTAACCTCGCATGCGTGATTCGCTTCGACCAGGTCACCAAGACCTACCCAGGCCACCCCCACGCGGCGCTCGACCAGGTGTCGGTCGACGTGGAGAAGGGGGAGTTCGTCTTCCTCGTGGGCTCCTCCGGCTCGGGCAAGTCGACCTTCCTGCGCCTCGTGCTGCGTGAGTACCGCCCCACCTCCGGGCGCGTCTACGTCGCCGGCAAGGAGATCAACCGGCTGGCCAGCTGGAAGGTGCCGCGGCTGCGCCGCGACATCGGCACCGTCTTCCAGGACTTCCGGCTGCTCCCCAACAAGACGGTCAGCGAGAACGTCGCCTTCGCGCTGCAGGTCATCGGCCGCTCGCGCAGCGACATCGCCGAGCTGGTCCCCGAGACCCTGGAGATGGTCGGCCTGGACGGCAAGGGCGACCGGATGCCCGACGAGCTGTCCGGTGGCGAGCAGCAGCGCGTCGCGATCGCGCGGGCGTTCGTCAACCGGCCGATGATCCTCATCGCCGACGAGCCCACCGGCAACCTCGACCCCACCACGTCGGTGGGGATCATGAAGCTGCTCGACCGCATCAACCGCACCGGCACCACGGTGGTGATGGCCACCCACGACGCCGGCATCGTCGACCAGATGCGCAAGCGGGTCATCGAGCTCGAGGACGGTCGCGTCGTGCGCGACCAGGTCCAGGGCGTCTACGGCTTCCAGAACTGACCTGCCTCAACCGAAAGAGTCACATGCAGCTTCGCTACGTCTTCTCCGAGCTCGGCCAGGGCCTGCGCCGCAACCTCTCGATGCACCTCGCGGTGGTCCTGACGTTGTTCGTGTCGCTGACCCTCGTGGGCCTCGGGGTCCTCTTCAACCAGCAGGCGGCCAAGGCGGCCGACCACTGGGGCAGCCAGCTCCAGATCACGGTGTTCCTGTGCCGCGCCGACGACGGCAACCCGGCGTGTGCCGGTGAGGTCACCGACGCCCAGCGCACCGAGATCGAGCAGGTCGTGCAGGACAACCCGGAGGTCGCCGGCTACCACCTCGAGAGCAAGGAGGTGGCCTTCGAGAAGGTCAAGGAGCTGCTCGGCCCCGAGCGGTTCGAGGGCCCCAACCCGGCGGCCACCGCCGAGGACCTCCCCGAGTCGGTGTGGATCGAGCTCAAGGATCCCGAGCAGTACCAGGGCATCACCAGCGCCGTCGAGGGGCTCGACGGCGTCTCCCAGGTGCGCGACATGCGCCAGGTGATCTCACCCATCATCGGCTCGATCAACATGCTCCAGTGGGTGGCCCTCGGGACGGCGGGCTTCCTGGTCTTCGCCGCCCTGCTGCTGGTCGGCAACACCATCCGGCTGGCGGCCTTCGCGCGACGCAAGGAGATCGGCATCATGCGGCTGGTGGGCGCCTCGACGCTCTACATCGCGTTGCCCTTCCTCCTCGAGGCCCTGGTGACCGCCCTCGTCGGCGTGGCGCTGGCCGCGGGGGCGCTGGCCGCCTTCATGTACTTCGGGATCGAGCAGCGCGGCAACGACCAGCTCAAGTTCATGCCGTGGATCGGGATGCCGGAGTACGTCGTCGCGCTGGGCGCCGTCGCCGTGCTCGGACCGCTGCTCACCCTGCTCCCGACACTCGTGCTGACCCGCAAATACCTCAAAGTCTGACCCGCACGGGTTACCTTCGGTCCGTTCTCTTCCCCGAACGACCAAAGGCTTCCGGTGCGATCCTTCCCCCGTACCGCCCGCCGCCGCATGGCCGCAGCGTCCCTTGCTGCTGCCCTCGTGGTGGGCACCGTGTCCGTCCCCTTCGCATCCGCCGACGACTCCAGGTCCGACGACCTCAAGAGCCGCAAGCACAAGGTCGACAAGAGCATCGAGCACGCGCATGACGAGCTCGACCACTCCAGCAAGCGGCTGAACGCCGCCACCGAGCGCCTCGAGGCCGCCCGGTCCCAGCTGACCACTGCCCGCAACGAGCTGGCCACGGCCCGCGGCCGGGTGGCGGTCGCCGCCGAGCGGGACGCCGAGATGCAGGCCGCGCTGGCCCAGGCGGAGGCCGACCTGGCCGCCGCCGAGGCCGAGCTCGTCGCGGGCCGCCGGAGCATGGACGACCAGGCCGACAAGGTCGCCGGCACCGTCTCCGACATCTACATGGAGGGTGACCCGCAGCTGCTGGCCTTCTCCTCCATGCTGGAGTCCGCCTCCACCGACGACCTCACCCGTCACGAGGAGGTGCGCGACGTGATCGTCGGGCGCGAGTCGCGCGCCTTCGACGCCCTGCACGCCGCCAAGGTCCTGCTCGAGGTGCACGAGCGCCAGGTCGAGGACGCCCGCGACGAGGTGGCGACCAAGCGCCAGGTGGCGGCCGACAACCTGGTCGTCAAGCAGCAGCTCGAGTCCGAGGCCGAGACCGCCGAGGCCTCGGTCGCCGCCCTCGTCGGCGAGCGCTCCTCGGCCCGCGCCGAGGCCACCAAGGCCCGCGCCGCCGACCTGCGCCAGCTCCAGCAGCTGGAGCGCGAGGCGAACCAGATCGAGGAGCGGCTCCGCCGCCTCGCCGCAGCTGCTGTGCGCCGCGGGCCCGGGCCCGGGCCGCGGCCGCGGCCGCCCAGGGCCGCAGCGCCGCCCCCAGCGGCGGCGGCACCTTGATGATGCCCGTCGCCGGCGGGGTCACCTCGCCGTTCGGCTGGCGCACCCACCCGATCTACGGCTACTGGGGCCTGCACGACGGCACCGACTTCGGGGGCGGGTGCGGCCAGCCCATCCACGCCGCCGCGTCGGGCCGCGTCATCTCGTCGTACTGGAGCGACGTCTACGGCAACCGGCTGATCATCGACGACGGCGCCCTGAGGGGCGTCGGCATCGCGACGATCTACAACCACGCCAGCAGCTACACCGTCGGCCCCGGCGCCCAGGTGCAGCGCGGCCAGCTCATCGGGTACGTCGGGGACACCGGCTGGTCGACCGCCTGCCACCTGCACTTCACGGTGATGGCCAACGGCAGGGCCGTGGACCCCGAGAACTGGTTCTGATCACCCGCTTCTCGGGGTAGTCCGCGACGAACGGACCCCTGGAAGGGTCCAAGAGGGGTCCGTTCGTCACGGACTACCCCCGCCGGGGCCTGCGCGGATGCTTTCCCGGTTGCGACCTGCTGAGAGAATGGGGTCATGGCCAAGGAGACCGCGAAGGACCAGCGCAACCGGTTGATCGCACAGAACAAGAAGGCGCGCCACGACTACCTCATCGAGGACACCTTCGAGGCCGGCATGGTGCTCCAGGGGACCGAGGTGAAGTCGCTGCGGGCCGGGCGTGCCAGCCTGGTCGACGGCTTCGTGGACCTCGACAACGGCGAGGTGTGGCTGCACGGCGTCCACATCCCGGAGTACGCCCAGGGCACGTGGACCAACCACGCCGCCCGCCGCAAGCGCAAGCTGCTGCTCAACCGCGCCGAGATCACCAAGCTCGAGCGCAAGGTGGGGGACAAGGGCTTCACCATCGTCCCGCTGTCGCTCTACTTCAAGGACGGCCGGGCCAAGGTCGAGATCGCGCTGGCCAAGGGCAAGAAGGAGTACGACAAGCGGCACTCCCTGGCCGAGCGCCAGGCCAACCGCGAGAAGGAGCAGGCCGTCCAGCGTCGGCTCAAGGGCTACCGGGACTGATGGTCCCCGCCGCCGACACGACGGTGCGGGACTGGACGGCGTCCCTCGGGCTCACCGGACTCATCGACGTCCACACCCACTTCCTGCCGCCCCCGGTGATGAGCAAGGTGCGCGCCCAGTTCGACGCCGCCGGGCCGCTCATCGGCCGCCCGTGGCCGCTGCACTACCGCGACACCGACGAGGCGCTGGTCGAGGTGCTGCGCTCGCTCGGCGTACGGCGCTTCACGGCGCTGCCCTACGCCCACCGGCCACAGATGGCCGACTGGCTCAACGACTGGGCGGCCGGCTTCGCCGCCCGGGTGCCCGAGGCCGCGGTCTGCGGCACCTTCTTCCCCGAGGAGTCGGCGGCGTCGTACGTCGCGGCCCGGCTCGGCTCGGTCGAGGTCTTCAAGGTGCACGTGCAGGTCGGCGGCTTCGACGTCACCGACCCGCTCCTCGACGAGGCGTGGGGCCTGGTCGCCGAGGCGGGCACCCCGGTCGTGCTGCACGCCGGCAGCGGACCGGTCCCCACCGAGCACACCGGCCCCGGCCCGGTCGCCGCCCTGCTGGCGCGGCACCCGCGGTTGCGGCTGGTCATCGCGCACGCCGGCGCCCCGGAGTACGCCGAGTTCCTCGCGCTGGCCGAGGGGCACGAGCGGGTGGCGCTCGACACCACGATGGCCTTCACCGACTTCTTCTCCGAGATGGGTGGGGTCTACCCGGCCTCGCTGCTGCCGCGGCTGCGCGACCTCGGGCTGGCCGGCAAGGTGCTCCTCGGCTCCGACTTCCCGAACATCCCCTACCCGTACGCCGACCAGCTCGAGGCGCTCGAGCGGCTCGACCTCGGCGACGACTGGCTGCGTGCCGTCTGCTGGGACAACGGCCACGCGCTGATCGGCTGACGGGTCCGGGCGCCCGTAGGGTGGCGGGATGACTCGGGGGAGAGTGCTGGTCGTGTCGGCGTGCGTTCTGCTGCCGCTGCTGGCGGCGTGCGGCGGAGCCGACGACGTCGGCGCCGAGCCGATCACGCCGGGCGCGATCGTGGCGGTCACCGAGGACGTCCTGGACCGGCCCGCCCGGGACGTGGCGCCGTGGGGCGTCTTCACCCGCGAGCTCGGCCGGGAGTCCCCGGGCGCCCAGATGAGCTTCGGGAGGCTGTCGGTCGCCGTCGTCGTCGCGCCGACGACCGACAGCCCGCTGGTCTGCGCGGACCCGAGCTTCTTCGACGAGTGCGTGCAGCAGGAGTACGACGGGCGGGAGGTGACGATCGCGTGGCAGGAGCTGGAGCCCGAGGAGGACCCCGGCATCCTCTACGTCATCGACCGGCGCGAGGGGGAGGACGTCGCCGTCCAGCTCAGCGGACCCTCGATCGACGGCGACCCGCGCGACCTCGACCTCGGCATCGGGCTGGGGGAGCTCGCCGCCGTGGCCACCGACCCCCGGCTGGGACTCACCACCACGCAGGAGGTCGTCGACGAGGGTGCCGAGGTCGACCTCGGCAGGGCGTGACGTGCTCCCGCCGACCCGAGCACGAGTGTGCGCAGATGCACCGTCCGAGCCGGTACGACGGGGCCGTGGCGCACACTCGTCGGGCTCGGGCGGGAATGCATGCGGCGTCCGTCGGCGTTGACCCGTAGACTGACCACGCACCACCGCACGACACAACTCAAGAGGGGCTGATCGGTTTCGACTTGGGACGTTAGTCCCAGGGGAAGCGGGTCGAGAAGGCAGCGTCATCTCGTAAACGATCGCTGCAAAACCATAGTTGCCAACACCAATCGCAACGACTTCGCTCTCGCTGCCTGAGCAGTGATCGAAGGGTCTGACCGGGCGCCTGTCCTCGTCCCGGACCCAGGCCTCATCTAGAGGACTTGCTGGCCACTCTCTGTCAGGAGGGGTGGCCGGGACTTCATCCTGACTGGGCCTGTCGGCGACGTGTCTGTGCGAGCGCCGGGGCCGAGAAAAGCGACAACACAGACTGCACCCGGAGAAGACCTGGTTCGACGCTCGAGGACGCGGGTTCGATTCCCGCCAGCTCCACCACCACGGGGTCTTCGCAATAATCAGCGGAGATCTTCGCAGCATCACCGGTCCCGGTGGGTCACCCCACCGGGAGCCAGCCCTCTTGAACGAGAGCCGCTCCGACACCCGTCGGGGCGGCTCTCGTGCTCATCCACGCAGGGAGTCAGCGCCGTCCGCTCGACCGTCGTGATCGCCGAGGCCGGCAAGGTCGGGCTCGCGCAGCACGACGCGAAGGGCACGTCGCCAGGCTGCGAGGCGACCTGGGACTCGCCTGAACCCTGCGGCGCCGGCGATCAGCTCACCGAGGTGGAACGACGGACCTGGCGCGCAGGTGGGACGGCGCCAGGTCCGGCGGTACGGGGGGACACGTTCGCCACGAGCATGGCCAGCCGGGCACCGACCTCGTGGCGTTGCAGGATGAGCTGCTCGACGACACCGACGTGCCGCAGGTCCGGGACGACGATCCCCCAGACATCCTCGCGGCTCACCTCGGCCATCAAGGCGTGGAACGCACCGGGGTTGCGGCCCCTCTCGACGAAGACGGTCCCGAGGCAGAAGTCCTCGCGCTCGGCGCACGCATGGAGCTGGGCCTCCACCCTGTGGAGCTCGGTGCGGCTCCTCAGCACGTCGACACGGAGGTAGCCGAGCAGCAGCGGAGGGATGCTCATGACATCTCCTCCAGCAGGAACCAGGCGGCACTGTCCGGGGGCAGCTTCTCCCCGACCTCGGGGTCACTGCCGAGCAGCAGTCGCGACCCCGGGGGCGCGCACACGGGACGGGGGGAGCAGTTGACGATGCACACGAACCCGTCTCCGCGGGCGAACCCGAGCACGTCGGGCTCGGTCGGTATCCACCGGAAGCAGCTCGAGGACAGTGCAGGGACGCGGTGTCGCAGGGCGATGGCCTCGCGGTAGAGCTGGAGCACGGACTCCCCGGACTCGAGCTGACGATCTGCCGAGTAGTGGGCGAACCACTCCGGCTGCGGCAGCCACGTGGGGGTGTGGGCGCCCGATGGGGAGAAGCCGAGCGCGTCGTGTGCGGACGCCCAGGGCAGCGGGACCCGGCAACCGTCCCGGCCACGCCGCGCACCACCGGTGCGGTGGAACATCGGGTCCGTCAGCACCTCGACCGGCAGGTCGGTGACCTCGGGAAGACCGAGCTCCTCGCCCTGGTAGAGGTAGACCGAGCCCGGCAGCGCGAGCATCAGCAGTGCGGCCGCCCGGCCCCGGTTCAGTCCGAGGTCGACGTCGCCGGCATCGAAGCCGGGAGCGCCTCCCGCGTACCGCGTCACGGATCGGGGCATGTCGTGGTTGTTGAGGACCCAGGCGACCGGCGAGTCGTGCGCCGCGACCGTGCCCAGCCCCCGGTCGATCACCTGGGACAGCGACTCGGCCCCCCAGGGTGCACGCAGGAACTCGAAGAAGAAGCTCTGGTGCAGCTCGTCGGGACGCTGGTACGACGCGAGCTCGCCGGCGTCCAGCACGCCCACCTCGCCGACCAGCACGCGCTCCCGACCGCTGCGCTCGGTGTACTCCTCGGCGACGGCTCGCCAGCTGCGCCAGACGTCGTGCACCTCGGGCTGGTTCCAGGCGTAGGGGTTGACCGGGTCGCCGGTCAGCTCGTCGTCGCCGGCCAGCTCGTGGTCCGGCAGCCCGTCCCGCTTGTGGAGTCCGTGGGCCACGTCGATGCGAAGACCGTCGACATCGCGGTCCAACCAGAACCGCAGCACCTGTTCGAAGTGCTCCGCGACGTCCGGGTGGCGCCAGTTGAAGTCGGCCTGCTCGGCGGCGAACGTGTGGAGGTACCACTGCCCGGGCGAGCCATCGGGTTCGCTGATCCGGCGCCAGGCGGGGCCGCCGAAGATGGAGCGCCAGTTGTTGGGGGGCAGCTCGCCGCGGTCACCGGTGCCGTCGGCGAAGTGGAAGTGGAGGCGCTCGGGGCTGCCCGGTCCGGCAGCCACAGCGTCCGTGAACCACGGGTGCTCGATCGAGCAGTGGTTGGGCACCACGTCGACGATGACCTTGATGTCCAGCCGGTGGGCGTCGTGGACCAGCCGGTCGAAGCCGAGCAGGTCGCCGTACTCGTGGTGGACGGCCATGTGGTCGGAGACGTCGTACCCGTGGTCGTGCTGGGGAGATGCGTAGAACGGGTTGAGCCAGATCCCGTCGACCCCGAGGCTGCGCAGGTAGGGGAGCCGGGCGCGAACGCCGCCCAGGTCGCCGACCCCGTCTCCGTCGGAGTCCTGGAAGCTGCGCACGTACACCTGGTAGATGACGCCGTCCCGCCACCACCCGAGGTTGCCACCAGACCCGTCGAACCTGCGAGGGGGCGCAGCGGGAACAAGGGTCGGAGACATCAGGGGGGCCTCGAGCGGTGGGGGGACGGGGTGATGCAACGCTCACGTCTACGCCGCCTCCCGGCATCCGAAGGGGTACGGAGATGACTACGTAGATACGAGGGACTACGTAGTCCGCAGGGTGCTGCGACGTCAGCGAGCCTGCTGCTCGGCCACCCAGCCGGCGACCTGGGCGCGGGAGGTGATGCCCAGCTTGCCCAGGACGTGGTCGACGTGGGTCTCGACCGTGCGGTGCGAGATGACGAGCCGCGCCGCGATCTGCTTGTTGCTCAAGCCCTCGGCGAGCAGCTCGGCGATCTCACGCTCACGCCGGGTCAGCCCGCCCGCCGCACTCCGCCCCCCGCGGCGGGGCGTGGCTGCTCCGTCGCCACTCTCGACACCGACGCCCTCCCCGAGGGCGAGCGACACCGCCTGCTCGAAGGAGTACGCCGCGCCCTCGCGGAACGCCTGCTCGTACAGCTCCGCGCCCAGCGCCTCGCGCACGTGGTGCTTCGAACGCTGGTCGAAGGCGGCGTAGGCGTTCGTCTCGTCGACCTTCGCCCGGCCCGTCCTCCAGACCGCCTGCGAGCAACCCAGCAGCCGGGCGGCCGCCTCGTCGGGAGCGGTGAAGGCGGCGCACCAGGAGAGCGCCTGGACGCCGAAGCTGGTGCCGGTGAGGTCGTGCATCGACTGGAAGAGCCGGACGCACTCCCGGAGCGGACCGGTCGCCGGTCCGTAGCGCCCGGCCCGCCACTCGGCGAGGCCGACGCCCCACAGCCCGTAGGCCTTCGACATCACTGCTCCGTGTCGCTCCGCGAGCGCCAGGGCCTCGTGACTGAACTGCGCGACCCTCGGGTCGTCGATGGAGAACGTGGCGACGGTGAGCAGGATCAGCGTGTCGAACTCGCCGCGCAGGTCGCCGGCTGCCCGGAGCTCGCCGCGCGCCTCCTGCAGGAGCCCGATGGCGGTCGGCGCGTCACCCTGGTAGAGGGTCGCGTGCCCACGACATTCCTTGATACGTGCGTCCAGCCGCGTGTCGTCGAGTCCTGCGGCGATCTCGGCGCACTCGTCCAGCATCGCCCTGCTGCGGTCGAACTCCGTGGCGAACATGGCCAGGTAGCTGGCGGCCCACAGGGCGTATGCCCGGCTCCTGGTCGGCTCACGGGCCAGGTCCAGCGCTTGCACCAGGTATCGGTAGCCCTCCCGGGGGAACCCCGCGGACCAGAAGTTCCACGTGGGTGCCGCGATGTCGAACGCTGCGGCAGCCTCCGAACCGTCCGCGAGGCAGAACTCCAGTGCGGCCCGCACGTTGCCCTGCTCCCGCCGCAGGCGGATGAACCAGTCGGCCTGGTGAGGGCCGAAGGTCTCGGCGTCGTACTGCTGCGCCAGGGACCGGCAGTGGTCGCGATGACGGACCTGCAGCACCCGCAGCTCCTCCGGTTCGAGCCACCCCGCGCCGTACTGGCGGACCGTCTCGAGCATCTGGTACCAGGCCGTCGTGTGCTCCGTCGCCTGGATGCGAACCAGGATCGACTTGTTGACGAGGCTCGCGACCAGGTTCAGGACCTCCTCGCGCGGGATCTCGTCCCCGCTGCAGACATCCTCGGCCGCCTCGAGGTCGAAGCCCCCGGAGAAGACGGACAGGCGCGCCCACAGGGCCTGCTCCGCAGGCGAGCACAGGTCGTAGCTCCAGCCGACGGTCGCGTCCAGTGCCTGCTGCCGGGCAGGCGCCCCCCGTCTGCCGGTCGTCAGCAACCGGAAGCGGTCCTCGAGGCGGTCCAGGATCTGGACCGGCGAGAGGGTGCGCAGCCACACGGCGCCGAGCTCGATCGCCAACGGAATGCCGTCGAGCCTGCGGCACAGCTCAACCACAGCGTCGCGGTTGCCGTCCCCGAGCTCGAAGTCGGGCGCCACCGCCGCCGCCCGGTCGAGGAAGAGGGAGACGGAGTCGTAGTGCGCCGCGTCACCGGCCCCGACCTGGGCACCAGGCGTCGACAGGGGTGGCACGACGAGGATCTGCTCGCCCTCGACGCCGAGCACGTGCCGGCTCGTGGCGAGGATGCGCAGGTCCGGCGCCGCGGCCAGCAGCTTGCCGGCGAGCACCGCGCAGGCGTCGCTGAGGTGCTCACAGTTGTCGAGCACCATCAGGAGCCTCTTCTCCTCCAGGTAGGCAGCGAGGTCGGCGGCAGGGTCGGCGGAGACCTGGCGCAGCTCGAGAGTGCTGGCCACCGTGTTCGGCAGCAGCTGGGGGTCGTGGAGGGCGGCCAGCTCGACGAACCAGACGCCGTCGGGAAAGGTACGCCGGACCTCGGCTGCCATCCGGAGAGCGAGTCGTGTCTTGCCGACCCCACCGACGCCGGTCAGGGTCAGCATCCGGCTGCCGGCAAGGAGGTTCCGGGTCTCGGCCAGCTCGCGGCGACGACCGACGAAGCTGGTCAGCTCGGTGGGCAGGACGCCCCGGCCCGAGGGGGTCGATCTCGACGTAGCCATACCGATGTCGCCTCTGCTGTCCCCCCCGAACCGGCTGTCGGGTCACCCAGCCCCAGAGCCCCCGCGGACCCTGACCGCTTCCCAGTGTACGACCGCCGCGCCGCCGCGTCGGGACGCTGCCGCCTCCACGACCGACCCCTCGTGGGTGCGTCGCACAGGGCGCCGTACCGCGTCCACGCCCCCGACGCCGAGGAGTACTGACGTGCCGAAGATCTTGTTCGTCCTGACCGGTTCCGACCACGGACCTTCATCGACGGCCAGCACCCGACCTTTCTGGGCCGAGGAGCTGCTGTCCCCGCTGCAGGTGTTCGCCGACGCCGGGATCGACGTCGACCACGCCAGCCCGGAGGGCACGGACGCCCGTGGTGGACGAGGGCAGCCTCGCCCCGGACACCATCGGCGAGGAGGAGTCGGCGAAGCAGCGCATGGCCCTCGACTCCCTCGCGGGCCGGCTCGAGTCGAGCCTGGTGCTCGCCGATGTCGACCTCGGTTCCTACGACGCCGTCTTCGTGCCCGGCGGCCACGGCCCGATGGAGGACCTCGCCGTCAGCGACGACCTCGGCCGCATCCTCGTGACCATGCTCGACGGCGGCAAGATCGTCTCCTCGGTCTGCCACGGCCCCGCCGGTCTCCTGCCGGCCAAGCGCGCCGACGGCTCCTGGCTGTTCGCCGGGCGCAACCTGACCGCCTTCACGGACGTGGAGGAGGAACAGGCCGGTCTCGCCGACAAGCGCCCTGGTTGCTGCATGTCCCGTCTGCGCGAGGCCGGCGCGACCTTCTCCTCGGGAGAGCCGTGGGCGCCCTTCGTGGTCGTCGACGACACGCTGGTGACCGGCCAGAACCCGGCGTCCAGCACCGAGGCCGCGCAGAAGGTCGTCGGACTGCTCACGTCCTGACGCCGGGTCGACCGGCCGCCGCAGAGCCGACCAGTGCCACCATCCGCGTGGGTGCTGGCCCTGCGACCGTCCGGGCGCGCGCACGCTTCCCACGACCTCCGTCTCACGCCGGCCCGACGCTCCGGGTCGCGCACACCGATGACGCCGCGTGGAGCATGAGCAGGGCCCCACCCTCGAGCAGGAGGTGTCCGGCCGGGTCGTCGTGGTGAGGGCCAACACCTCGGAGCCGGCGGCTGCCTACGTGTGGGAGTTCGGGGACGGTGCCGTCAGCCGTCAGGGCCCGGTGGTGCGACATCGCTATCGGGAGGCGGGCGAGTACCGCGTGTCGGTGGCGGTCCGGTCCCAGGACGGTCACTGGGCTGTGGCCACCGCGGACGAGGTCCTCGACATCGAATGACGCCGACCCGATCGCCGCGTACGCCCGGGGGGAAGGACGCGGACAGGTCTAGAGGCCCGCGAGCCGACGCAGGTCGGTGAGCACCTCGTCGAGGCGGTGCACCAGCGAGATGTGGCCCTCGCCGTCCAGGAGGTGCGCCTCCGCGCCCGGGACGCGGGCGGCGAGCCACTCGCCGTGCGCGAACGGCACCATGGCGTCCTGATCTCCCTGCCACACGGCCACCGGTACGCCGATGTCGGCGAGGTCGAAGCCCCACGGGCTGACCGCGGCGAGGCCGTCGTCGCGGACGCCCCGCGTCCCCTGGGCTCCGGCCCGCTGGAAGGTCCGGGCCAGCCAGTCGGCCATCTCCGGGCCGAGCGCCTCCCGGTCGACCGGGGTGACCAGGCCGCCCATGGCCTCGGTGAGCTCCGCGGGCGTCGCCTGCAGGATCGGGGTGAAGTGCTCGTCCAGGTACGCGTCGTACGCCTCGGGCCCGGCCTCGGCGGCGTGGTACTCCGCGTGGTTCTCCTCCGCCATGCCGGCGAACCAGTCGAGGCCGTCCGCGCCGTACGGCGCCACGCCGGCCATCGATGCAGCGGCCCGGCACCGATCCGGCAGCAGCGCCGCGCAGGCGAGCGCTCGCGGTCCACCGCCCGACCAGCCGAGGGTGACGAACTCCTCGATCCCGAGGTGGTCGAGGACGGCCACGGTGTCGTCCACGTCGTCGACGTACCGTCCGGGCGTCGAGCGCGGCGTCGAGGCGCCGTAGCCCGGGCGGGAGTAGGTCACCAGCCGCAGGCCGAGCCGCGACGCGAGGCTGTCGAGGGGCGCGTACTCCGCGGCCGCCGACGGCGAGCCTCCGTGGTAGAGCAGGCCGAGGCCGTCGGGGTCGCCTCCGGTCAGCACCTCGATCACGCGGTCGTCGCTCGTGGGGACGTGCAGGGTGGAGGTCTCGGGGGCCATGCCGGCCAACGTAGCCGCCGGCTGCGAGCGTGGGTGCCCCGGATGTGACCCTGGTCGCGCGCAGGCACCGTCCCAGCGGGGAGTGCGCCGACACGGCCGCCCCGCGATTCGACTTGTCCCGCCATGCGTGTTCTCGTGGTCGGGCCGCCGGCGGTGCCCTCGACGTGACGAGGCGCCTCCCATCGTGGGGTGTTGCACACCGCGGCCTCGACGCCTGTCCTGACGGCGTCGCGTCCGAGCGCCCCCGTCGGCGCACAGAACCATGTGAGGTCCTTCCACGTGCGTGCCGCCACCAGCACCGTCCACCCGAACCCCCTGCGCCGCCTCGCCGCCGGCACCGCCGCGGCCGCCCTCGCGCTCACCCTCGCGCCCGGCGCTGCCTCGGCGCAGGAACCGTCCGGCGGCACGGTGACCGACCGGGCCTCCTTGGCCGACGGCCAGGTCGCCGTCCGCATGAAGGTGGCCACCGACCCTGCCGTCGAGATCGCGGTCGCTCCCCGCGTCTGGCCGCGCCGCCTGCTCGAGGACCACGGTGTCGCGGTCGACGGCAACGACCTGGTCGAGGTCGTCCGCGACGGGCGCACGGTGTCCGACCGCAACAAGCGGGTCCGTCACGGCGACACCGTCAAGCTGGTCGTCGTCGAGAAGCGCCGCAAGGTCAAGAGGACGAGGGTCCGCGCCGGGATCGTCGAGGTCCCCACCAGCAAGCTGGCTCCCGGTCGCCGCAAGACGGTCCGCCAGGGCAAGGCCGGCATCCGCCGCGTCGTCGCCGTGCGCACCCTGCACAACGGCAAGCCGGCGCAGTACCGGATCGCCTCCCGCAAGCTGGTCCGGAAGCCCCGGGCGCGCCGCGTGCTCGTCGGCCGCCAGCCCTGGTCCGTTCCCGGCACCGAGGGGCTCAACTGGACCGCGCTCGCGCGGTGCGAGTCCGGCGGCAACCCACACGCGGTGAATGCGGCCGGTTACTACGGGCTCTACCAGTTCAACGTCGCCACCTGGCGGGGCGTCGGCGGCGCCGGCATGCCGCACCACGCGTCGGCGGGTGAGCAGACCTACCGTGCCAAGCTCCTCTACAAGTCCCGCGGCCGTTCCCCGTGGCCGAACTGCGGCCGCCTTCTCTGAGCAGCCCCTGCGCACACCTCCTCACCACAGCTCCCGGCCCCCCAGGGTCGGGAGCTGTGGTGCGTCCGACCCAGCCCTCGCCCTGCTGGTCGCGTGGTCGTGTCCCCGCCTCTCGGAGGGTGGCCGGGCGCTAGGGTCCGCCGCATGGCCGACTGCGTGTTCTGCGGGATCGTCTCGGGCGACGTCCACGCCGAGGTGGTGCTGGACCGAGAGGACTTCGTCGGCTTCCTCGACACCCGGCCGCTCTTCCACGGCCACGTGCTGCTGGTGCCCCGCGAGCACATCGAGACCCTGCCGGACCTGCCCGCCTCGCTCCGGGACGGCTTCCTCGCCGCCGCCCAGGACCTGGCGGTCGCGGTCAAGGAGGCACTCGGTGCGCAGGGTTCCTTCGTCGCCATGAACAACACCGTCAGCCAGTCGGTCCCGCACCTGCACCTGCACGTCGTGCCGCGCACCCAGGGCGACGGGCTGCGGGGCTTCTTCTGGCCCCGGACGAAGTACGCCGACGGCGAGGCCGCCGACGTCGGGGCCCGGCTGCGCGCCGTGCTCGACGGCTAGGTCGGGGCAACCGTGTGCGCCCTGTCCGCGTCTGTTCCACGAGGGCCGCACCGGCCCGGCACCCAGGGGGAGACATGACGAAGCTGCTCGGGCCGCTCCTGGCCCTGTTCCTGGCGGCGTACGCCGTCCCGGCCACCGCCGCGCCGACGCTCGACGTCGAGGCTCCGTCAGCGGAGCGCGCGACCGCCACCCGCGCGGAGCTGCCGTGGGACGAGGTCGGTGCCGGCTGGACGCTGGCCAGCGTCAGCCACGGCCGGCTCACCCGCGACGGATACGTGGCCGCGCGCCGGCGCACCCTGGAGCTGCTCTCGCCCGAGGGCACGCGCTACGAGCTGTTCCGGTCGCGCATCGAGCGGCAGCCGAAGGGCTGGCAGTCCGGTGACTTCTACCTCACCGACGTCGACCCTGCGCGGCGTACCGCCCTGCTCCTCGCCACCGTCGGCGCCCACCGGCAGGGCGTCACCGAGATCGACCTGGTCACGGGGGCGACCCGGGACCGGCGGCTCCCCTTCAACGCCGGCGGTGTCGGCCTGCGTCCCGACGGCACCGGCATCCTCGTCCAGACCGTCCAGGGCAACGTGCTCTCCCTCGGCTGGACGGGCGGGCGCACCGTCCTGGCCCGGGGCGTCGTGGGCGGTGTCATCGCCACCGAGGACGGCTCCGCGCTGGTCGGCAGCACCCGCAACGCCCTGGAGGTCATTCCGCTCGACGGGTCGGCGAGCAGCACGGTGGACGCTCCCGGTGACTGCCGTCCGCTGCGCTGGTACGACGACGGTGCCCTCATCGCGTCCTGCTCCTCGCGGCGCGGCACCCGGCTGACCGCCCTCGGGATGGACGGGTCCGTGACCCCCGTCGCCGGCCTGCGCCGGACCAACAGCCGCCACTTCCGTGGCCCGAGCTGGGACGACACCGAGGTGCGGGTCGTCGGTGGGCGCACCTACTACGAGGGCAACGGGCCGTGCGGGGGGTCGTTCATCACCACCGAGCGCGCCGACGGGTCGGTCCGGGTGGTCCGGGTCCCCGGCAGCACCGGGGGAGTCACGGTGCTGGACGCCGCGGGCGACCGGCTGCGGATCGCCCACACCGCGACCTGCGAGAGCGGACAGCCCCGGTCGGTGCTCTCCCTCTTCGACCCGGTGACCAAGGACGAGGACGCGCTGGTGGTCCTCGGCCGGCGCCAGGCGTGGGCCCAGGTGCGCACCTGGGACGAGCTGCGGCCCTGGGCCTTCTAGGGCCGGGATCCCTGGGGGCCACCCGGGTACTAGGGTCGGCCCGAGTGTGAGGCGCACCCGCCTCACCACCCAGCCTCACCGGACGAACAAGGAGTCACTCATGGGCCGCTACGACGGACGGGTCGCAGTCATCACCGGAGCCGCGCGCGGCATCGGGTTCGGGACGGCGCAGCGCTTCGCCGCCGAGGGCGCCAGCATCGCGATCCTCGACCTCGACGAGACCAGCGCCCAGGAGGCGGCCGCACGCATCGAGACCGTCGAGGGCGCCAGGGCCATCGGCATCGGGTGCGACGTGGTCGACGGTGCCGCCGCCGAGGCGGCCGTGCAGCGCGTCGTCGACGAGCTGGGCGGCATCCACGTGCTGGTCAACAACGCAGGCATCACGCGCGACAACCTGCTCTTCAAGATGTCCGGGGACGACTGGGACCTGGTGATGAACGTGCACCTCAAGGGCGCCTTCAACATGACCAAGGCGGCCCAGAAGCACTTCGTCGAGCAGCGCTACGGCAAGATCCTCAACCTCTCCAGCGTCTCCGCGCTCGGCAACCGCGGCCAGGCCAACTACTCCGCGGCCAAGATGGGCGTCCAGGGCTTCACCCGCACGCTGGGCATCGAGCTCGGCCCGTTCGGCATCAACGCCAACGCGATCGCGCCCGGATTCATCGCCACCGAGATGACCGACGCCACCGCCGCGCGGGTCAAGATGAGCGTCGAGGACTTCCGCGCCGCCGCCGCCGAGGCCAACCCGGTCAAGCGGGTCGGGTTCCCCGAGGACATCGCCGCCGCCGCCGCGTTCCTGTGCAGCGACGAGGCGTCGTACATCACCGGTCAGACGCTGTACGTCGACGGCGGCGCCAAGCTCGGCTGAGCCCGCACCTCGCGCGCAGCGGCGGGGGAGACGCTCGTCACCCTCGACCGTCCCGCTCCCGCTCTACACGCCCCCGGCCCCGGCCGGGGGCGTGCTGCGTGCTGGACATTGACGGGAGGTGAACCTACGGTCGTCGACTGACACCGTGCCCTTTCCCGGGTGGCGCGGCGCACCACAACCCGATAACCCTCCCCGGGCAACGCCGAGTCCTGCCCGCCCGGGGCGGACCCCCGAGATCGAAGCTTGGGCAGGAGTGGGGGACCCACAGGTTCCACCGCCGGACCGGACGACCCGGGACGGCTTGGGGTGAAGCCGCACTCACGAGTGGCGGAGCACTTTCCAGCTCCAACCCGACAGCTCACCTCACAGGCGTGGGAAAGGACTTTGCCATGCCCGCGATCCGTCGCACCGCGCGCTCCTGCGCGCTCAGCATCATCAGTCTCGGCGTCGTCGCCACCGGCACCCTCGGTGTCTCGCTGGCCGCGACCCCCGCCCAGGCGGCGTCCCACCGTGACGCAGTCGTCATGAACCAGGGCCAGTACACGAAGTTCCGCAAGAAGGAGGCCGCGCGGCGCAAGCACGCCCACCAGCGCGAGTCCGGCCGGCTGCGGACCGCCGTGTCCGTCGCGCTCAGCCAGCGCGGCGACGCCTACGTCTACGGCGCCACCGGCCCGAACGCCTTCGACTGCTCCGGTCTCATGCAGTACAGCTACGGCCGGGCCGGCATCAACCTCCCGCGCACGTCGAGCGCCCAGGCCGGTGCGACGCGTCGCATCGCCAAGGGCGACATGCAGCCCGGCGACCTGATGTTCTTCTACGGCTCGGGTGGCGTCTACCACGCCGCGATGTTCCTGCGCTGGGACAACGGCCACGCCCTGATGGTCCACGCGCCCGGGTCCGGCCGCAGCGTCACCGTCGCCGCCCCGTGGACGAACAGCTGGTTCGCCGGCACCGTGCGCTGAGCAACGCCGTCCGTCACCCTGCGTGATCTCGGTGTGTGGCGCGCCTTCTCGCTCGCGGGAGGGCGCGCCGTCACACTTGACGGCGTTCGACCTCGCACCCTCGATCGGAGTCCCCGTGCTTCCCCGTCTTCCCCGCCGCCTGCGGCTCAGCGTCGCCACCCTGGCCGTCGCCTCCCTCCTGCTCGCCGGCTGCGGCAGCGACGAGGAGCCCACCAGCTCGCCGGCGCCGGCCGACGAGACGAGCGCGACCACGGCAGCCGAGCCGGAGGAGCCGGCCCTGTGGCCGCTGACCGGGCTCCCCATGAAGGGTGACGCCCCGGCCAACCCGGTCGTCGTCACCAAGGTGGACAACACCCCGTCCAGCTCCCCGCAGGTCGGGCTCGGCAAGGCCGACATGGTGGTGGAGGAGCTCGTCGAGGGCGGCGTGACCCGGCTCGCCGCGTTCTACTACTCCCAGCTGCCCGAGGTGGTCGGCCCGGTCCGGTCCATGCGGGCCAGCGACATCGGCATCGTGCCGACCGGCGCCCACGTGGTGACCAGCGGGGCCGCCGCGGTCACCCTCGGCCGGATCAACAAGGCGGGCATCCCGTTCGTCACCGAGGGCGCCAAGGGCGTCTACCGCGACACCGCGCGCCTCGCGCCGTACAACCTCTTCGCGGACCTCAGGACGATCGCCGGCGGGATCAAGGGCGGCGACGCCCCCGAGCCCTACCTCGCGTTCGGCGAGGAGGGCGACTTCTCGGGTGGCAAGCCCGCCTCGACCGTCTCGGCGGCCTTCGGCAACCACACGACGACCTGGCAGTTCCAGGGCGGGAAGTACGTCAACACCAACTCGTACGCCGCCGAGGGTGACGTCTTCCCGGCCACCAGCGTGCTGGCCCTGCGGGTGCAGATCGGTGACGCGGGCTACCGCGACCCGGCCGGCTACCCGGTCCCGGAGACCAAGTTCGAGGGCAAGGGCCAGGCGGTGCTGTTCCACGACGGCAAGGTCGTGCGCGGCACCTGGACCAAGGACGGGCTCACCGGCGCCATCGAGCTCACCGGCCCCAAGGGTGGCGAGATGACGGTGCCGGCCGGCCGCACCTGGGTCGAGCTCGTGCCGGCGGGCACCGGAGACCTGACCTGGAGCAGGTGACCCATCGATCGGCCATGATGGAGCCATGACCGACGTCGTGCCCGGGATGCTGCTGCTGGCGACGCCCGGGCTCACCGACCCCAACTTCGTGCACACGGTGGTGCTGCTGCTCAGCGCCGACGACGAGGGCGTCCTGGGGGTGGTCCTCAACCGCCCCTCGCCGGTGCCGATCGCCGAGATCGACGAGGTGGGGGCCTGGACCCCCACGCTGACCTCGCCCGAGGTCCTCTTCAAGGGCGGTCCGGTCAGCGTGGAGGGCGCCATCGCGGTGGCGATGCTGCGTGACGTCGACGACCAGCCGGTGGGCTTCCGCTCGGTCCAGGGTCGGCTCGGCATCGTGGACCTCGACACACCGGTCGCGCTCTTCGAGGGCAGCCTGGTGGGCATGCGCATCTTCGCCGGGTACGCCGGGTGGGACGCCGACCAGCTGCAGGGCGAGATCGCCCGCGGGGACTGGTACGTCGCGGCCGGGGAGCCCGCGGACTTCTTCCGCGACGACCCCTCCGAGCTGTGGCGCGACGTGATGCGCCGCCAGCCCGGTCGGCAGGCGTGGCACTCCACACGCCCGGTCGACCCCGACCTCAACTGACCTCGGACTGACCTAGACTGGCCCCCATGAGCACCATCGGATTCTCGCCCGGCAGCCAGACGATCGAGGACCGTCGCACCCAGCCGACCGACGATGGTGACCACGAGCGGTTCAGCCACTACGTCCCCAAGGACAAGCTCACCGAGGCGATGGTGATGGGCACCCCCGTCATCGCCCTGTGCGGCAAGGTGTGGGTCCCCTCGCGGGCGCCGGAGAAGTTCCCGGTGTGCCCGGAGTGCAAGGAGATCTGGGACTCGATCAAGCCCGGCGGGGACGGTTCCGGCGGCGGCGACGGTTCTGGCAGCCAGGGCCCCGACGCGTGACGGGGCGGCACGACGCCGTACCCCCCGCTCCGGTGCTCGCTCCGGCCTGGCCGGAGCGCGCGGCCTGGGGCACGGCGCCCCTGCTGCGCGCGTGGCAGCAGTCGGCCATGGAGCGCTACCTCGCGGCCAACCCGCGTGACTTCCTCACCGTCGCCACGCCCGGGGCCGGCAAGACGACCTTCGCCCTGACCGTGGCCGCCGACCTGCTCGGACGCCGCGTCGTGGACCGGATCACCATCGTCGCGCCCACCGAGCACCTCAAGACCCAGTGGGCGGAGGCCGCCGCCAAGGCGGGCATCCCCATCGACCCGACGTACGCCGCCGGCAAGGGCAAGACCTCCCAGGACTACGTCGGCATCGCGGTGACCTACGCCGGCGTCTCGGTCAACCCGCTCGCGATGCGGATCCGCACGGAGCGCTTCAAGACGCTCGTCATCCTCGACGAGATCCACCACGCCGGCGACGCCCTGTCGTGGGGTGAGGGCGTGCGTGAGGCCTTCGAGCCGGCCGCCCGCCGCCTGGCGCTGACCGGCACCCCGTTCCGCTCGGACGTCAACCCGATCCCGTTCGTGAGCTACGCCCCCGGCGACGACGGCATCCCGCGCTCGGTGGCCGACTTCACCTACGGCTACGCGCACGCCCTGGCCGACCACGTCGTGCGGCCGGTCCTCTTCATGGCCTACTCCGGCGAGATGACGTGGCGCACCCGCGCCGGCGACGAGATCGCCGCCCGGCTCGGCGAGCCGTTGACCAAGGACATGCACGCCCAGGCGCTGCGCACCGCCCTCGACCCGGCCGGCTCGTGGATCCCGTCGGTGCTCGAGGCGGCGGACAAGCGGCTCGCGGAGGTACGCCGACACGTCCCCGACGCGGGCGGCCTGGTGATCGCCTCCGACCAGGAGAAGGCGCGCGCGTACGCCGGGCTGCTCAAGAAGATCACCGGCGAGTCGCCGACCCTGGTCCTGTCCGACGAGAAGGCGTCGTCGAAGAAGATCAGCCAGTTCAGCGACTCCGACAAGCGTTGGATGGTCGCGGTGCGGATGGTGTCCGAGGGTGTCGACGTGCCTCGACTGGCCGTCGGGGTGTGGGCGACGATGACCTCGACCCCGCTGTTCTTCGCCCAGGCCGTCGGGCGCTTCGTCCGGGCCCGCTCGCGTGGGGAGACCGCGTCGGTGTTCCTGCCGTCCGTCCCGCACCTGCTCGGCTACGCCTCCGAGCTGGAGGTGGAGCGCGACCACGTGCTGGGACGGAAGGTCACCGACGAGGACGACATCTTCGCCGCCGAGAACGACCTGCTCGCGGCGGCCAACGCCAGCGAGGCCGCCTCCGGCGAGCTGGAGATGTCGTGGGAGGCACTCGGCTCGACGGCGTCGTTCGACCGGGTGCTCTACGACGGCGGCGAGTTCGGCCACTCCGGCGAGGTGCACGTGGGGTCGGAGGAGGAGATGGACTTCCTCGGCATCCCCGGCCTCCTCGAGCCCGACCAGGTCCGCGAGCTCCTGCACTCGCGTCAGTCCGAGCGCGCCATCAAGCAGAAGGCCGCCCGCCCCGAGGCCGACACGGTGGCCGAGGTGTCCACCCACGAGCAGCTCGCCGTCCTGCGCCGCGAGCTCAACGGGCTGGTCGCCGCGTGGCACCACCGCACCGGCCAGGCGCACGGGATCACCCACTCGACGCTCCGCAAGGAGTGCGGGGGGCCGGCCGCCGCCGTGGCCACGGCCGAGCAGCTGCACGAGCGGATCGACCGGATCCGCGACTGGGCGGTCCGCAAGTCCTCCTGAGCGCCCGCCCGCGCCAGGACGCGGACCGGCCGCCGCCCGCGGGTGCGGACGACGGCCGGGTGCTGCGTCAGTGAGTGGCGGTGCTCAGCGCTCGCAGTTCCGCCGGCGCTCGGACGCGACACAGCGGTCGGAGCCCTTGCCGCCGTTGGCGCGGTCGAAGCCGAGTCCACCGACGAGCACGTCGTTGCCGGCGTGACCCAGCAGACGGTCGTTGTCCTTGTCGCCCTGGACGCGGTCGTTGCCGTCGTTGCCGCCGAGCTGGTCGTCGCCCTGGCCGCCGCGGACCTTGTCGTTGCCGGCGCCGCCCCGGGCCCGGTCCTCGTCGTCGCCACCGAAGATGACGTCGTCACCGCCGAGGCCCTGGATCGAGTCGTCGCCCTTGTTGCCGAAGAGCTTGTCGCCACCGGCCGTGCCCGAGATGGTGTCGACATCCTTGCCACCCCGGGCGACCATCCTGGTCGAGGTGCACGTCACGGCGGGCGCGGCGGCGATGTCGACGCCGGAGCTGATCGAGTCGGCCCCGGCGCGACCCACGGCCCACACCTGGCAGCCCTTGAGGTTGAGGACGTTGGCGTCGTCGTTGCCCTTGACCGTCATCGTGGCCGTGACGGCGTCGACGTTCTCGAACCCCTTCACGGACTGGTCGACCGTCACGTCGGGCTCCCCGGTCTCGAACTGGCCACGGCGCAGGTCGAGGAGCAGCTTGCCGTAGTCGTAGGCGACCTGGAAGAGGTCGGTGCCGTCCCCACCGTCCCACGCGGAGCCGTCCAGGACCCGGGAGCGGATGGTGATGGTGTCGTCGCCACCCGCCATGTCGACGTCGACCGTGGTCGGCGTCGCCCCGGCTGCGGGGTCACGCAGGACGAAGGTCTCGGCCGCCGCGGTGCCGTCGAGGCTCACCCGGGTGGCGGTCGAGTCGACGACGTAGGTGGTCACCGAGCCCTTCCACTTCAGGACCGCGGCGCCGTTGCGGTCGATCGCGCGCGTGGTGCCGTTGATCGAGACCTCGCCGCCGTCGCCGTCGGACAGGGTGTTCGCGCCGTCGCCCAGGTCGACGGACCCGCTGGGGGCCTGCGTGCCGTGCCAGTCGAGCACGTCGTCGCCGTCGCCGAGGTCGAGCTTGTCCGCGTTGGGCACGCCCGCGGTCCCGCTGCCGACCCCGTCGTCACCGGCGCCGGTGGTGACCGTGTCGACGCCCGCACCCGTGGAGACCTGGTCCGAGGCCGCGCCACCCGTGTAGGTGTCGTCACCCGCGCCCAGGGTCGTGGTCAGCGAGACGCCGGCCGGGAGGGTGGACGCGTCCACCGAGTCGTTGCCCTCGCCGGCGTCGATCGACGTCGACGCGGTGGTGGCGGTGCCGGGCAGCATGCAGATCGTGTCGTTGCCGGCCAGCGCCGTGACGGTGGAGCCGAGCGTGGCGGCGATGACGTCGTCGCCCGGCGTGCCGGTCACGGTGGCCTGTCCGCTGCCGTCGATGGTGACGTTCTTGCCCTGGCAGGTGACGGCAGCGGCGGCCTGCGCGCCGGGCGCGGTGAGCAGCGCTGCCGCGAGGAGGGCCGTCGTTCCCGCGGCGGCGAACGTACGGCGTACATGGTGATGCATGGGTTCTCCCTCTGATCGTGCGGTGTATGGACACCCCGTCTCGGGGCCGGTGCGATGGAGCACTCGGAGGTGTGACGAGGGCCGACGCTAGATGGTTGTCACTACATTGGCCACATGGCCGCCGAAACCTCCCAGACACTCGATCGAGGGCTGAGGGTGCTCGAGGTTCTCGCCGAGTCGCCGAACGGCCTCACCGTCACCGAGCTCTCCGCGGGACTGGCGGTCAACCGCACCGTCGTCTATCGGCTGATCAGCACCCTGGAGCAGCACGGGCTGGTACGCCGCGACGGCCGCGGGCGGCTCTTCGTCGGCCTCGGCGTGCTGCACCTGGCCTCCGCCGTGCAGCCGTTGCTGCGCGACCTCGCGGTCCCGGTGCTCCGCAGCCTGGCCGACGCGATCGGCTGCACCGCGCACCTCACCGTGGCCGACGGCGACGAGGCGCTCGCCCTGGCCGTGGTCGAGCCCTCGTGGACCGACTTCCACGTCTCCTACCGCGTCGGGGCCCGGCACGCGCTCACCCAGGGGGCCGCCGGGAAGGCGATCCTGGTGGGCCGCGACAACGGCACGGCGTACGTCGTCACCACCGGCGAGCTGCAGTCCGGCGCGCATGGCCTCTCCGCCCCGGTCCGCGGGGTCGACGGGCTGGAGGCGTCGGTCGGCGTCGTGACGCTCGGCGGCGGGATCGACGAGGGTGTCGTCGCCCCCCGGGTGCTGGCGGCCGCCGAGTCGGTGCGCCTGGCGCTGGTCGGCGACGTCAGCCGCTGAAGGGCAGGATCCCGGGACCCGGCCGGGTCATCACGGCGCGGCGTCCGGTGACCTCGTGGCCCTCGCGGCGTGATCTCGACCATGCTCGACACCGCCGTCGCCCACGCCATCTCCAGCTGCACGATCTTCAGCTGAGCCCCCTCAGCCGACGGCGGTCCTCGCCAGCGGCAGCACCCGGTGCGGGATCTGGGTGGCCAGCGCGATCACCGTGGTGCAGCGCTGGATGCCGGGCTCCGCGAGCACCCGGTCGATGACCCGCTGGAGGTCGGCGTTGGACCGCGCCACCACCCGCGCCCACATGTCGCCGGCACCGGTGATCGTGTAGGCCTCCAGCACCTCCGCGATGCCGGCGAGGTGGGAGGCCACGGCGTCGTGGCCCGACCCCTGGCGGATCTCCAGGGTCAGGAACGCCATCACCGGGAAGCCCAGCGCCTCCGGCGAGAGGTCCGGTCCCCAGCCGGTCACCACCCCGCTGGAGGCGAGCTTGTCGAGGCGGGCCTGAGCGGTCCCGCGGGCCACCCCGAGTCGGCGCGACGCCTCGAGGACGCCGATGCGGGGTTCGTCGGCGAAGAGCTCGATCAATCTGCGGTCCAGGTCGTCCATCGTGGTCGCGTCTCCTGTACAGGTTGACCAGCGTTTCGTCGTACTGTTGCACACTCTGTCGATCATCGACACGCTGTGCACATGACTTCGACGACTGACCAGCCCTCCACCGGCGCCGCCCTCACCACCGACGAGCTCAAGGCCGACCTCACCCTCGAGCAGCTCCAGCAGCTCGTCGGCCTCGTGGAGTACGACGAGGACAGCGACGTCTTCCCGGTGACCGGGTGGGACTCGATCGTCTTCGTGGTCGGCAACGCGACCCAGACCGCGCACTACTACCAGTCCGCGTGGGGGATGCAGCTCGAGGCCTACTCCGGCCCGGAGAACGGCAACCGCGACCACAAGTCGTTCGTGCTGCGCTCCGGCTCGATCCGCTTCGTCATCAACGGCGCGGTCGACCCCGACAGCCCGCTGGTCGAGCACCACCGGCGCCACGGCGACGGCGTCGTCGACATCGCCCTCGAGGTGCCCGACGTCGACAAGTGCATCGCGCAGGCCCGCGCGGCCGGTGCGACCGTCGTGCGCGACGTCGAGGAGATCACCGACGAGCACGGCACCGTCCGGATCGCGGCCATCGCGACGTACGGCGAGACCCGCCACACGCTGGTCGACCGCTCGCGCTACTCCGGCCCCTACCTGCCCGGGTACGCCGCCAAGGCCAGCACCCTCGAGACGAAGCCCGGCCAGCCGAAGCGGCTCTTCCAGGCGCTCGACCACATCGTCGGCAACGTCGAGCTCGGCCGGATGGACGAGTGGGTCGAGTTCTACAACAAGGTCATGGGCTTCACGAACATGGCCGAGTTCATCGGCGACGACATCGCCACCGACTACTCCGCGCTGATGTCCAAGGTCGTCGCCAACGGCAACCACCGGGTGAAGTTCCCCCTCAACGAGCCGGCGATCGCCAAGAAGAAGTCGCAGATCGACGAGTACCTCGAGTTCTACCGCGGGGCCGGTGCCCAGCACCTCGCCGTGGCCACCAACGACATCCTGGCGTCGGTCGACGCGCTGCGCGCCAACGGTGTGGAGTTCCTCGACACCCCCGACTCCTACTACGAGGACCCCGAGCTGCGCGAGCGCATCGGCAACGTCCGGGTGCCGATCGAGGAGCTGCAGAAGCGCAAGATCCTCGTCGACCGTGACGAGGACGGCTACCTGCTCCAGATCTTCACCAAGCCGCTCGGCGACCGGCCCACGGTCTTCTTCGAGCTGATCGAGCGGCACGGCTCGCTCGGCTTCGGCAAGGGCAACTTCAAGGCGCTCTTCGAGGCCATCGAGCGCGAGCAGGACGCCCGCGGGAACCTCTGAGCCCCGCTCCTGCGATCGCCGGCCAGCCGGGGGGCAGGAGGCGGGTCAGGCCGGGGCGGGCGCCGCGGTCGCCCGCAGCTCGTGGACCTCGTCCACGCCCGACGACATCGCCCACCGGATGGTCCCGGTGGCCAGGGTGCCGAGCGCCTTGACGACCGTGCGCTCGGAGACCGGCAGCCAGGGCAGGCGCAGCGGGCGCCGGGTCCACCGCGGCATCAGGGCGATGCCGGCAGCCATGAGCACGGCGTACGCCGGGCGCGCGGCGATCGGCAGGTCCGGGTGCAGGACGAGGAAGCGCACCGCGCCCCGGGCCTCGTCGGTGGCGCGGAGCTCGGGTCGGAAGTCGTCGAGCACCGCGCGCAGCTCGGCCACCGTGGTCGGCGGGTCGATCACGCCGAGCCTGCCCGCCACCAGCCCGGCCTGGGCGACGTAGGCGTCGCAGCCGGCCTCGTCGAGCGGCCGCGCGCCGTACGTCTGGTGGGCGAGCAGGAAGCTGTCGACCTCCGCGGCGTGCACCCAGGCGAGCAGGTGCGGGTCGGACGCGGCGTACGGCGTGCCGTCGGGCATCGTGCCCGTCACCCGCTCGTGGATGGTGCGCACGCCGCGGATGGCCTGCTCGGCGTGGTCGACCGTGCCGAAGGTGGTGACCGCGAGGAACTGGCTGGTGCGCGCCAGCCGGCCCCACATGTCGCCCTGGTAGCCCGAGTGGTCGGCCACGGCCTGCATCGCGGCGGGGTGCATCGTCTGCAGCAGGATCGCGCGGATCCCGCCGATGAACATCGACGCGTCCGCGTGCACCCGCACGATCTCGGAGTCCGCGTCGAACCAGCGCGGCCCGGGCGTGCCGTGGATGCGGTCGCGGGCCTTCGGGCCGTCCGGCCCGGCGACGCGTCGGAAGATCTCGCGGCCCAGCCGCGCGCGCAGGGGAGTCATGCCCTCGACCCTACGAGGGGGCCGGAAGCAGTCCGCAGTCGTTGACATGTCGAAAAACGATGGCCTATCGTCTCTCGACACCATCGAAGATCGATATAGGGGATCCCCATGACCGGCAGCCGCAGCAGCGACCCGCTCCGCACGCTCGAGATCCTGGTCGGGGTGATCGTCGCCCTGATGGCGGTCCTGTCCTGCGCCGTGGTCGTCGGAGCGATCGCCGGGACCGGGTCGATCCCCGGGCTGGACGCGGAGGTGTGCGTCACGACGTCGTCCGACGGCGGACCGGGCTTCCGGCGGGTGGAGGGGGAGTCGACCGGACCCGTCGGTCTGGAGGACGGGATCACCTGGCGCGCCGAGCAGGTGCAGATCTGCGATCCCGACCCCGACGGCGCCACGCGTGCCCTCGCGGGGGCCGGCCTCACGGTGTGGGTGATCGCCCCGCTGCTCTTCTTCGGGCTGCTCTGGCGCCTGCTGCGCCGCGCCCGGCGCGAGGGGGTCTTCGCCGACCGGGTCCCGGCCGGCCTGCACCTGCTGGGGGGCGTGCTGCTCGGGTGGGCCGCGCTGGACTTCGTGGTCACCGGGTTCGTCAACGCGGCGCTGCTCAACCGGATGACCGATGTGGGCCCGGTGCTCTTCTCCTCCGCGGACGTCCCGTGGCTGCAGGTGCTGCTGGGCATCGCCCTGCTGGCGCTCGAGCGGGTGCTGGCCCAGGCCGTGGACCTGCGCCGCGACGTCGAGGCGACGATCTGATGGCGCGCCGGACGCCGGCGGCCCCCGCGCCCGAGGAGCCGCACGGCGTCTCGGTGCACCTCGACGCCGTGCTCGCCGACCGGGGGATGACCCTCACCGAGCTCGCGGACCGGGTCGGCGTCACCGTGGTCAACCTGAGCGTCCTCAAGAACGGCCGCGCCAAGGCCGTGCGGTTCTCGACGCTCACCCGGATCTGTCGCGTGCTGGAGTGCCAACCGGGCGACATCCTGCGCGTGGACTGACAGGCTCCTCCCATGATGATCCGGCCCGCCGAGCTGGCGGCGATCAAGGCGGGCACGATCGACCTCGCGTTCCGGCGCTGGGCCCGGCCGCGCGTCGTGGTGGGCACCAGGATGCGGACGGCGGTCGGCGTCCTCGAGGTGACCTCGGTGGAGCGGGCCGGCAGGATCACCGCCGAGGACGCCCGGCGGGCGGGCGCGGCCTCGCTGACGGCGCTGCGCCAGGCCCTGGCGGCCCGGCCCGACGAGCCGGTCTGGCGGATCGGCCTGGTCTGGGCGGGCCCGGACCCGCGGGAGGCGCTGCGCGAGAGCATCCCGGACGCCGACGAGATCGCGGAGATCGAGGCCCGGCTCGCCCGCCTCGACCGGGCATCGTCGTACGGCGCGTGGACCCGCGAGACCCTCGACCTCATCGACCTCAACCCCACCGTCCGGGCCCCCGACCTGGCGGCCCGGGTCGGTCGCGAGACGGCCGACTTCAAGAAGGACGTGCGCAAGCTCAAGGAGCTCGGGCTGACCGAGTCGCTCGACATCGGCTACCTGCTGTCGCCGCGGGGCCGGGCGGTCGTCGATGCCGGCCTGGCGACCCCGCGCGAGCGGGCGCCCCGGCCGACCGGGACCGCGATGCCCCGCGTCGGTGCACCGGCGACGCGAGCGCTGCGGTCGGTGGGGATCACCACCCTCGAGCAGGTGGCCGAGCGGACCGAGGCCGAGCTCGCCGGCCTCCACGGGGTCGGCCCGCTCGCGATCGGCCGGTTGCGAGCGGCGCTGGCCGAGCAGGGCCTCGTCTTCGCCCCGGAGTGACCCCGGTGGCGGCGTGCCCGGCTCAGTGCACCAGCAGGCCCACGCCCAGGGCGCCCATCACCACGGCGATGCCCGAGTCGAGCACCCGCCAGGCCGAGGGTCGGGCGAAGATGCCGCGCAGGGCGCGCGCCCCGAAGCCGAGCGTGGGGAACCAGATCAGGCTGGACACGACGGCGCCCGCGCAGAACCACCAGCGGTGGTCGCCGAAGCTGTTGGCCACGGTCCCGAGCATGACGATCGCGTCGAGGTAGAAGTGCGGGTTGAGCCAGGTGAGCGCGAGGGTGAGCAGCACCGCGCGGCGCACGGACATCGACGTGCCGCCCTCGGCGTCGAGCGCCACCGGGCGCCACGCGCGCACGGCCGACTGCACCCCGAAGGCCAGCAGGTAGAGCCCGCCGCCGATCTGCGCCACGGGGAGGACGCCGGGCCAGCGCTCGAGGACGAGGCCGAAGCCGGCGACGCCGGCGGTGATGGCCACGATGTCGGAGAGCATGCAGACCGCGATCACGGGGAGCACGTGCTCGCCGCGGATCCCCTGGCGCAGGACGAACGCGTTCTGGGCGCCGACGGCGACGATCAGGGCGAGACCGGTCAGGACACCGGTGAGGAAGATGCTCAACATGTGTAGAACGCTAGGCCGGAGAGCGCCTTCAATCCAGCGAAGTATTCTGAAGAATCATTAGACTCTCTTAGTATGAAAGACGTCACCCAGATCGACCCCGTGTCGCTGCGCACCCTGGCGACCGCGGTGCGGCTCGGCACCTTCGAGGCCACGGCCCGCGAGCTGCACGTCACCCCGTCGGCGGTGAGCCAGCGGATCAAGGCGCTGGAGACCCACGTCGGCCGGGTGCTGGTGCACCGGGTCAAGCCGTTGGAGGCGACCGAGGCCGGTCACGTGCTGGTCCGGCTCGCGGCCCAGACCGAGCTGCTGGAGCGCGAGGCGGTGGCCGAGCTGCTCGAGGGCGACGACCCGGGGGAGGACGACCCGTTCGCCGCGGTGCCGATCGCGGTGAACGCCGACGCGCTCTACACCTGGCTGATCGACGCCCTCGTGGAGGTGCAGTCCGCCCACCGGGTCACCTTCGAGATCGTCCGCGAGGACCAGTCGCGCACCACCGAACGCCTGCGTCGCGGTGATGTGATGGCCGCCGTCACCTCCGACCCGAGGCCCGTGCCCGGGTGTCGCGTCGTACGCCTCGGGTCGATGCGCTACCGGGCGGTGGCCACCCCGGCCTGGGTCGAGTCGCACCTGCCCGAGGGTGCGTCGCCGGCGGCGCTGGGCCGGGTGCCGCTCATCGCCTTCGACCGCAACGACACCCAGCAGCACGACTTCCTCCGCAAGGTGACGCGGCGACACCTGACGCCGCCGGTGACGTGGATCCCCTCGGTGGGGGAGTTCGACAACGCCGTACGACGGGGGATGGGGTGGGGGATGATCCCCGAGGTCCAGGTCAGGGCCGACCTCGACGCCGGTCGGCTGGTGGAGATCGTGCCCGGCCGGCACACCGACGTACCGCTCTTCTGGCAGCACTGGCGCCTGGAGTCACCGCTGATGGCGGACCTGACGTCCGCCATCACCGGCGCGGCGCGGGGCTGGTTGAGCTGAGTCCCGCTCAGAGCACCTTGGACAGGAACTCGCGGGTGCGTTCGTGCTGGGGGTCGGCCAGGACGGCGACCGGGTCGCCCTCCTCCATGATGACGCCGTCGTCCATGAAGACGAGCTTGTCGCCGACCTCGCGTGCGAAGCCCATCTCGTGCGTGACGACCATCATCGTCATGCCCTCGGAGGCGAGGTCCTTCATGACGGCCAGCACGTCGCCGACCAGCTCGGGGTCCAGCGCCGACGTCGGCTCGTCGAAGAGCATCATGTCCGGCTCCATGGACAGGGCGCGCGCGATGGCGACGCGCTGGCACTGACCACCTGAGAGGTGCGCGGGGTAGGCCTCGTCCTTGTCGGAGAGCCCGACCTTCTCGAGGTTGTGCCGCGCGACCTCCACGGCCTCCGCCTTCTTGCGACCCGCGACCTTCTCCTGGGCGATGGTGAGGTTGCGCAGGACGGTCATGTGCGGGAAGAGGTTGAACTGCTGGAAGACCATCCCGATCCGCGCACGGAGCTTGTCGACGTCGGCGTCGGGGTCGGTGATCTCCTCGCCCTCGACGAAGATCCGGCCGCTGGTCGGTGTCTCGAGGAGGTTGACGCAGCGCAGCAGCGTCGACTTGCCCGAGCCCGAGGGCCCGATGACGCAGACGACCTGGCCGTTGTCGACGTGGAAGTCGATGCCCTTGAGCACCTCGTTGTCGCCGAAGCTCTTGTGCAGGTCCTGGACGTCGATCGCCGCCTCGGTACGGGCGGTTCCCTGGTGGGTGGCGGGGGTGGTCATCAGCGGGCCCTCTCGGCTCGGCGCTCCATGCGCCTGACGATGATCGACAGCGGGACGGTGATGAGCAGGTAGCACATCGCCGCCAGGAAGATCGGCGTCAGATTGACGTACTGGGACAGGCCCGCACGACCGAAGGAGGTGAGCTCCTGGTCGGCCAGGCCGAGGCCGAGGATGTAGACCAGCGAGGAGTCCTTGGTGAGCAGGATCAGCTCGTTGGTGAGGGGCGGCAGGATGATGCGGAAGGCCTGCGGGAGGACCACCGAGATCATCGCCCGGGTCTGGCCCATCCCGAGCGAGCGCGCCGCCTCCAGCTGTCCCTTGGGGACGGCCTGGATGCCGGCACGGATCGTCTCGGCCATGTACGCCGCGCCGACCAGGCCCAGCGCCACGGTCACCGTGCCGAACGTCCCGCCCGGGATGACCCGGCCCGGGAACGCGATCGGGATGCCGTACTGGAAGGCGACGAAGACGATCAGGGCCGGGACCCCGCGGAAGAACTCGATGAAGATGGTCGCCAGCCACCGGTAGGGACCCACCGGGGAGAGCCGCATCAGCGCCAGCACCAGTCCGAGAGCCAGGCCGAACGCGAAGGCCCCGGAGGTGTAGACGATCGTGTTCTTCAGCGCGATGGTGATGATGTTCGGGAACAGCTGGGGGATGATCTCGCTGTTGAGGAACTGCTCGCGCAGCTGTCCCCAGTCGGCGACGAGCAGCACCCCCACCAGGATGATCACCAGCACGGCGTACTGGATGCCCCGGCTCACCTGGGCGCGCTTCCGCGGGGTCATGGCCATGATCAGGCTCCTGAGGATCCCGTGATCAGTTCGCCGGCGCGGAGCCGAACCAGGTCGTGTAGATCTCGTCGTACGACCCGTCCGACTTCGACTCCTCGATGACGTCGTTGATCGAGGAGAGCAGCTCGGCGTTGCCGTCCTTCTTCACGGCCATGCCGTACTGCTCACCCGTGTCGAACTCGGCGGTCACGAAGGTGTCGGGGTTCGCCTTGGCGTAGTCGAGCAGCGGGCCGTTGTCCTGGATGGCGGCGTCGACCTGGCCGGTCTTGACCGCGGTGCTCTGCAGGCCGAGGTCCTCGAAGGCCTTGATGGTCACGCCCTTGGGGGCGTTCTCCTTGGCGTAGAGCTCGCCGGTGGTGCCGGTCATGACGCCGAGCGTCTTGCCGTCGAGCTTGTCGAGGGAGTCGAGGGACTCGTTCTTGGTCAGCAGCGCCTGGGTCGCGTCGAAGTAGGGGTCGGAGAAGTCGATCACCTTCTCGCGCTCGGGGGTGATCGTCATGCCGGCGACGGCCACGTCGCACTTGTTGGTGTTGAGGGCCTGCCCCGACTGGATCCCCTCGAAGCCGGTGACGACGACGTCGACCGTCAGGTCGTTGGCGTCGGCGACCTTCTTGACCATGTCCATGTCGAAGCCGACGATCTCGTTGTCCTGCTCGAACTCGAAGGGCTTGTAGGGCAGTGAGGTGCAGACGGTCAGCTTGCCTTCGGAGATGACGTTGGCACCGGACTCGGTGGTCGTGGTCTCGTCGGCGGCGCACCCGGCGACGCTCACGCTGAGGAGGGCGGCCGCGATTCCGCTGGTCAGAGTTCGGGTATTCATGCTGGCACCGTAACGTGATCTCGCACTGCGTGTGCGGCTCTCACGGCGGTACGTCGCCAGATCGCGGCACAATCGTGACATGCCCGCCTACGTCGCCTTCCTGCGTGCGATCAACCTCGGCGCGACCCGGAAGTTCCCGAAGGACGCGATCCGCGCCGCGGTGGAGTCCACCGGCGCCCGGGACGTCGAGACCTACATCAACACCGGCAACGTGCGCCTGACCTCGGGACGGCGCTCGACGGCGAGGGTCGCCGCCGACCTCGAGGAGGCGTTCGCCTCCGACCGCGGCTTCGAGGTGCCCACGGTGGTGCTGACGCCCGACGAGCTGGTCGCGATCGCGGCCGACGCCGAGGAGCTGGCGACCCGCCACGACCGGGTGGGGATGCAGTACGTCTCGCTGCTCAAGGAGGCGCCGACCGCCGCCCAGGTCCGCGAGATCGAGTCCGTGGAGGTGGCGGGCGAGCGCCTCGTCGTCCGCGGACGGGGCGCCCACCTGTTGCTGGACGAGCGCGACGGCTACCACTCGGCTCGGCTCTCCAACGACTTCGTCGAGAAGCGACTCGGCATCTCCACCAACCGCAACGTGAAGGTCATCCGCGAGCTGGCCTCGCGCTGGGGCTGAGGCCGGCCCTCAGCCGGCGTCGCCGGCGAGGACCGCCTCGGCCTCGAGGACGCCGTGGGACGGCGGCTGGTGCGTCGTCGCGAGGTGCCGGCGTCCGGAGAGCAGCACGAGCGCACCCACGGCGACCGCGACCGCACCCATCGCGAACGGCGCGCCCGCGCTGACGTGCTCGTAGAGCTTGCCGCCGACGAACGGCGCCAGCGCGCCACCGCTGAAGCGGACGAACGAGTACGCCGCCGACGCGACCGGCCGCTCGACCGGGGCCGCCTCCATCACCATCTCGGTGATGACGGTGTTGTTGACACCCAGGAACGCACCGGCGACGACGACGCAGACGACGAGCACCGGCGGGTGCGCGTGGTAGAGGGCCATCACCAGCAGGTCGAGGGCGAAGAGGCTCAGGGCGCCCACGACGACCGGCACGTTGCCCAGCCGGCGCTGGAGGGCCGGGGCGACCCACACGCTGGAGACCGCCAGGGCCAGGCCCCAGCCGAAGAAGATCCAGCCGATGGCCGCGGCGCCCATGCCGAGCGGGAAGGGGGTGATGGCGAGCAGCACGAAGAAGCCGACGTTGTAGAACAGCGCGGTCAGCGCGACGGTGAGCAGCCCCCGGTGGCGCAGCGCCCGGAACGGGTCACCCAGCGACGTACGGCGACCGGTCGGCGGAGTGGCCGGCAGCAGCCACGCGGTGGCCGCCAGCGCGATCGTCATCAGCACCGCGACCCCGAAGAACGGGCCGCGCCACGAGACCGCCCCGAGCTGGCCGCCGAGCAGGGGACCGGTGGCGATGCCGAGGCCCAGGGCGGCCTCGAACAGGATGATGGCCTGCGCCACCGAGCCGCGGGCCGACATCACGATCGTGGACAGGGCGGTGGCGATGAAGAGCGCGTTGCCCAGTCCCCACCCGGCCCGGAAGGCGACGATGGCGTCGATGGAGCCCGAGGCCCCGGCGAGGGTGGAGAAGACGACGATGAGCGCCAGCCCCAGCATCAGGGTGCGCTTGGCGCCGATCCGGCTGGACACCACCCCGGTGACCAGCATGGCCACCCCCATGACGGCCATGTAGCTGGTGAAGAGCAGCGACACCTGGCTCGGCGTCGCGTCCATCGACTCGGCGATGGGCTGGAGGATCGGGTCGACGAGGCCGATGCCCATGAAGGCGATGACGCAGGCGAAGGCCACCGCCCACACGGAGCGTGGCTGGTGGAGCATGGACGCCGGCCGTCCGGTGCCTCCGGAGTGGTGGGCGTCGTGGATGTCGGCTGACGTGTGGGGGGTCGTGACGGTCACGGGGTTCCTTCCGGGTGCGGGTGCTGCTGGTCCGTGGCGGGCGAGGGGTGTGCGTCGTCGTCGGCGGCGGTGAGGTCGCGCAGCACGGCGACCGCCGTGGCGAGCGCGGCGGTGTCGTGCTCGGTGTGCTCGGCCAGCCGGGCCGCGACGGCCTCGGCGTGGGCGCGGCGCACGTCGCCCAGGACCGCGGTCCCCTCGGGGGTGACGTGGACGAGGTTGGCGCGGGCGTCGTCGGGGTGCGGTCGCTTCTCGACCCAGCCCTTGGCCACCAGGGCCGAGACCGCTCCCGACATGGTCGGTTGCGAGCTGCGGTCGGCGACGGCGAGCGTGCCGACCGTCGAGGGTCCGAGCTCGTCGAGCAGGGACAGGACCCGGATCCCGGCCCCGTCGTGAGGGCTCATCCGGCGCGCGGCCCGCACGAGTCGGGCGGCATGGATGACGAGCTCGCTGCTCAGGCGCAGGGTCTCGGGGGAGGGGCGGGTCATACGTCGAGATTACATAGGAATCCTATGTATCTCCAGACGATGTGGCGCAGGAGACACCGCTCCCTCGGCTCAGCCGGTCTCCGCGCCGGCGTCGCGCAGCTCCGCCACAGCGGCCGCACCGGTCTCCGGCGCGACGGCCGCGCACAGGTCGAGCAGGACCCGCGTCGAGAAGCCCTCACGCACGGCGTCCAGCGCGGTGGCGCGCACGCAGTGGTCGGTGGCGATCCCGCACACGTCGACGTCGGTGACCCCGCGCCCCCGCAGCCAGTCGGCGAGGCCGTCACCACCCGTCGTACGGCCCTCGAAACCGGAGTAGGCGGCGACGTGCTCGCCCTTGAGGAAGACCTCCTCCACCCGCGTGGTGTCGAGGTCGGCGTGGAACTCCTCCCCGTGGGTGCCGACCTCGCAGTGCACCGGCCACGAGTCGACGTAGTCCGGCGCGTCCGACCAGTGCGACCCGGGGTCGACGTGGTGGTCACGGGTGGCGACGACGTGCACGTAGTCGTCGGCGCCGGCGCGCAGCATCGCCGACACGTCGGCGGCCACGGCAGCGCCGCCGGTCACCGGCAACGAACCGCCCTCGCAGAAGTCGTTCTGGACGTCCACCACGATCAGCGCGCGCGTCATGCCTCGAGGCTAGCGGCCGTCGTTGGCGGCGATCTTGACGGTGAGCAGGTCGGGCGTGCCCACGATGGCGCCCCCGGTCGCGGTCAGGCGGACCTTGATCGTCTCGCGGCCCTCGGGCTCGCGGTCGTTCCGCAGCCGGATCGGCACCGACCGGACCGATCGGCCGGGCTCGAAGACCAGGGAGCCCGCCACCGGCTCGTAGTCGACGCCGGCCGTGGCCGTGCCGCCCACGACCTCGTAGCCCACGGTCACCGACCCGGCGTGCTCGCCGACCAGCCGGACCCGGGGACGCACCACGCGGCCCCGTTCCTCGACGCTGGTGAAGGCCCGCGCGAAGCCCGCCTCGGGCTGGCTCATCCATGCGGCCCGCTGGGTCAGCCAGTCACGGAGGAAGTCGACCTCGCCGTCGTAGGTCTCGGCGTGCCTGCTGCCCTCGACCAGCTCGGCGCCCGCGTGCCACTGCGCCCAGTCGACCTGCGCGGTCGTCCGCAGCGGGGTCGCGGCGGCCGGTATCTGGGAGATGATCCGCTCCACCCGCGGGCGCAGGGTGGTCCACCGCGCCTTGACGCGGGCCACGAAGTCCGGGTCCTGCAACATGCGACTCATCCAGTGCCGGTGGGTCCGGGTGTGCCAGCCCTGGGGCGGGACCGACCTCCGGAACGCGGTGCCGGCGCTGAGGTCGAAGTCCCAGACGGGTCCCATCGCGAGCTTGTCGCCCGGCGTCCAGCTCACGTAGACGCTGGAGAAGAAGTTGGAGTCCTGGTTGCGGAAGAGCTCCTCGACGAGGTACCAGTCGATGAAGCTCCCGAGGTCGACGTACGCCCGGTAGCCGCGCTTCGGATCGGTGAAGCGCTTGCCGTAGAGAGCCTTCTCGAAGGCCTGCACGTGCCGTCGGACCCGGATGATGTCCCCGCGCTCGGGGTCGTCGGGGTCCTTGAAGACGATCGGCGTACGACGCCGCACCGTGCGGAAGCCTCGGTCGCCGTCGCGCACGAACCGCTCGTTGATCTCGAGCAGGTACCCGTCGTCGTCGAGCTCGACCCGACCGGGCTTGACCTCCACCTGCTCGGTGAGCTGGTAGAGCCCCTGGGACGCCCCGTTGAGCACCAGCTCGACGAAGCGGCTCCGCGGGGTCCACGCGAGACGCGTCCGGTCGGCGACGGCGAAGGCGGTGTGCGTGCGCAGGGCACTGCGGTCAGCGGCGTTGGCCAGCAGCACCCAGTCCTCCTGCGGCGTCGTCCCCACCAGGGCGGCGTCCTCGCCGAGCTTGAGCTTGTAGGGCTTCTTGGCGAAGTTCCACGTGGAGTTGCCGCGGCCCTTGATCTCGACCGGGTGGGTGACGCCGTCGAGGGTCACGGTGCCCGGGACGTAGTCCTCGCGGTCGAGGACGGGCGCGCCCGCCTCGGTGGAGACGACGAGCCGGACCACCGGCTCGGGCGCCCAGGGTCCTCGGGCGTCCGCGGTCCCGGCCACGCCCGGCGCGGGTCCGGCCGCGGCAGGTGCGGCGGGCGCCGCGGCGGCGATCAACAGCCAGGCGAGCCCGGCTCCGGCCAGGGACCTCAGTGGTCTCGACATGTCATGTCCCCCATGGCCCGGACGTGCCGGGCGTACGTTCGTGCTGCGGTGGTCTGGACCGCTGGAGGGCCACCCTAGACGGGCGAGGACCTCAGACGTGCACTGTCTCGATCACCGCGTCGCCGCGCGACAGCTTGCCCGCCGCGCGGGGGAGCTCGGAGCGGGACATCAGGTGGTGGGCGCGCGCCTCGTCGAGGGTCGAGCGGCCGACCACCTCGCCGGCCGCCACCAGCGGGACGAGCAGGGAGCGGTCGTCGCCGTCGTCGACGGGTGCCGTGCCGATCCCGATCACCTCGGCGCGGGCCACGCCCGCCGGGTCGCGCCGGCGCAGGGCGTACTTGCGACCGCCGATCGAGATCTTGTCCGTGGACCGCTTGGCCACCGACACCATCTCCCCGTCGCCACCGGCGCGGGAGACGAGCTTGTAGACGAAGCCGCAGGTCGGATGCCCCGAACCGGTGACCAGCTGGGTGCCGACGCCATACCCGTCGACCGGGGCGGCGGCCAGGGAGGCGATCGCGTGCTCGTCGAGGTCACTGGTCACCAGGATCCGGGTGCCGGTGGCGCCGAGCGAGTCGAGCTGGGCCCGCACCTCGTGCGCCAGCACGCCGAGGTCGCCGGAGTCGAGGCGCACCGCCCCCAGCCCGGGACCGGCGATCTCCACCGCGGTCCGCACGGCCTCGGGCACGTCGTAGGTGTCGACGAGCAGCGTCGTGCCGGTGCCGAGCGCGTCGACCTGCGCCCTGAAGGCGTCGGCCTCGCTGTCGTGGAGCAGCACGAAGGAGTGGGCCGCCGTGCCGGCGCTGGGCACGCCGTACCGCTGGCGGGCGGCGAGGTTGGAGGTGGTGGCGAAGCCCGCGACGTACGCCGCCCGCGCGGCCGCCACCGCGGCCTCCTCGTGGGTGCGGCGCGAGCCCATCTCGATGCACGGCCGGTCCCCGGCCGCCCAGGTCATCCGCGACGCGGCGGAGGCGATCGCGGAGTCGTGGTTGTAGATCGACAGCAGCACGGTCTCGAGCAGCACGGCCTCGGCGAATCCGCCCTCGACCACCAGCAGCGGCGAGTAGGGGAAGTAGGCCTCGCCCTCGGCGTACCCCCAGACGTCGCCGGTGAAGCGGTACGACGCCAGCCACTCGCAGGTCGTCTCGTCGACGACCTCGCGAAGCGTGGCGAGGTCCTCGTCGGTGAAGCGGAAGGACTCGATGGCGTCGAGCGCGCGACCGACGCCGGCGACCACCCCGTAGCGGCGTCCGTCGGGGAGCCGGCGCGGGAAGAGCTCGAAGACCGAGTGCCGTTCGGCGGTGCCGGCGTGCAGGGACGCCTGGACCATCGTGAGCTCGTAGTGGTCGGTCAGGAGGGCCGGCGATCGGGTCACCGGAGCAGCCTCCCACGGGTGAGCGGGGGTCCGGGCCTGTGCCACCATGGGCCCGTGTCCGCTGCCAGCCCTGTCGAGGTCGATCCGACGCTCTCGCCGGACGAGATCACGTTCCTGGCCAAGCCGTGGGTGACCATCGTCTGGAACGACCCGGTCAACCTGATGTCCTACGTCGCCTACGTGTTCCAGAAGTACTTCGGCTACGACAAGGCCACGTCGGAGCGGCTGATGATGGAGGTCCACACCGACGGCAAGTCCGCGGTCTCCACCGGCACCCGCGAGGAGATGGAGCGCGACGTGCAGGCCATGCACGAGTACGGCCTGTGGGCCACCATGGAGCACGCCTCGTGAGCGGGTGCGCACGGTGAGCGGCTTCGCCCGGCACCGCCGCAGCCGCCTGGTCATCGCGACCTTCACCGGCTTCGAGGCCGACCTGCTGCGCTCGCTGGCCTCCCAGATCGTGGAGCTGCTGCGCAACGAGGCGGCCGTCCCGGACGAGTCCCGGGACCCGTTCGAGGCGATGATGGACTTCTCCGGGCCGACGACCGCACCCGAGGACCCGGTGCTGCACCGGCTCTTCCCCACGGCGTACGCCGAGGACGAGGAGGCCGCGGCGGAGTTCCGGCGCTTCACCGAGGGCAGCCTGCGCGACGGCAAGGCCGCCGCCGCGATCACGATCATCGACGGGCTCGAGGAGGCCGGGCTGCCGCCCGAGCTGACCGAGGACGGGCTGATGATCGACGTCGAGCTCGACGAGCCGACGGCCGAGACCTGGATGCGCTCCTTCACCGACCTCCGTCTCGCCCTGGCCACCCGCCTCGGGGTCGAGGACGGCGACGAGGACCGCTGGCACGCGCTGCCCGACGACGACCCGCGCGCCCAGGCGCACGACATCTACGAGTGGGTCGGCTGGCTCCAGGAGACCCTGGTCGAGGCGCTCACGGCGTGAGCCGGGCCTCCAGCTCGTCCATGGAGCGGGCGAAGACCGTGTCCAGGTCCACCTCGTAGCGACGGGCCAGGACCAGGACGGCCCACAGGCAGTCCGCCAGCTCGTGCTCCAGCGCGTCACGCGAGCCGACGTCCGAGCGTGCCCCCTCGGCCGCCATCACCAGCTTGGCCAGGTCACCGACGTCGCCGACGAAGCCCATCATCGTCTCGGCGCGCGTCCAGACCCGTCCCCGCTGGGCGAGGTTGAGCGCGTCGTAGCGCGCCGCGACCTGCATCGCGCGGTCCTGGAGGTCGTCGAGGGTGGTCATGGCGCAGGACCGTACTCTGACGGCCATGGCTGTCCCCGACTTCGTCCTCGAGATCCGCGAGATGATCGGCAGTCACCCGCTGTGGCTGCCCGGCGTCACGGCGGTGATCCGGCGCGACGACGAGATCCTGATGGTCGAGCGGGCCGACAACGGGGCGTGGACGCCGGTCACCGGCATCGTCGACCCGGGGGAGGAGCCCGCCGTGGCCGCGGCGCGCGAGGCGCTGGAGGAGGCCGGCGTGGTCATCCGCGTCGACCGGCTGGCCTCCACGTCGGTGATGTCCGAGGTCGTCTACGACAACGGCGACCGTGCGTCGTACCTCGACCTGACCTTCGCCTGCACCTGGCTCAGCGGCGAGGCGTACGTCGCCGACGACGAGTCGACCGACGTGCGCTGGTGGCCACGGGACGCGCTGCCCCCGATGTCGGAGTCCATGACCCGGCGGGTCGCCGACGCGCTGTCCGACGAGCGGGAGGCCCGCTTCGTCACCGACGCGGACGCGGCGCCGCTCGACTGGGGAACGACCGTGCGTGACCGCACCACATCGGGGTCCGACCCGGTGCGTCTGCGCACGCTCGATCGCCCGCAGCCGTGACGGGAGCACCCGCGGGGCCGGGCGCGGCCCTCGACGAGTGGCGGCAGGAGCTGCTCGCCCTGGTGGGGCGGGGTCGTGAGGCGTACGGCGCGGAGCCGGTCCGCGAGCAGCTGACGGAGGTGCTCGAGGACCTCTCCGAGACCGGGACCGGCACGGAAGTCCTGCGTCCCGAGCGCCCCGTGCTCGGCGTCGACGCGTGTCCGGCCGGCTGGGTGGGCGTCCTCGTCGGCCCGGACGGGCGTCCGACCGTGCACGTCGCCGGATCGATCGCCGAGCTGGTGGCCCTGGTCCGTGAGAGCGCCGAGCCGGCCGTGGTGGCGATCGACATCCCCATCGGCCTCCCGGACTCCGGCGCGCGCCGGGCCGACGCCGAGGCCCGCCGCCAGCTCGTCGGCAAGGGGTCCTCGGTGTTCCCGACGCTCACCCGCTCGGCGTACGAGGCGGAGACCTACGAGCTGGCCCGGGCCGCCAACCTCGCCGCGACGGACGGGGTGAGCAGCGCGAGCGCGCAGGCCTACGCCCTGGGCGTGAAGGTCCTCGAGGTCGACGCGTGGGTCCGGTCCGGACCGGGCGCCACCGTGATCGAGGTCCACCCCGAGCTCAGCTTCGCCCGGATGGCCGGCGCGCCGGTGATCGCGCGCAAGAAGGACGCGGAGGGCGTGCGGGCCCGCCGGGAGGCCCTGCTCGCCCACGGCCTGACCGCGCCCGCGTGGTTCCGCGGCGCCGGCTTCGGTGAGGACGACCTCCTCGACGCGTGCGCGGCGGCGTGGAGCGCCGCCCGTCACGACCGGGGGGACAGTGAGTCCTTCCCCGCCGAGCCGGAGGTCTTCGGCGACGGCGTCCCCGCCGCCATCCGCGTCTGAGCCGACCTCAGCCCGAATGCGTGGTGACGCCGTACCGCTCCCGGGACGCCAGTGCCCACCGGGAGACGGGCACGGACACCAGGGCGATGGCCAGCATGAGGCCGGCGAGGACCAGCCAACCGGTCTCGCCCATGTCGACGCAGAGCAGGGTCACGATCGGCGGGCCCACCACGGCGATGACGCTGAAGCCGAGGCCGGCGAAGCCCTGGTACTGCCCCTGTCGCTCGTGGGGTGCGAGCCCCATCTGCAGGCCCCACTGCCCGCCCGAGCCGATCATCTCCCCGACCACGTGCACCAGGGAGCCGGCGACGAGCACCGCGACGGCGAAGGCGGCGTCGCCGCGATCGGCCAGGGACACGATCGCGAAGCCGACCGCGATCCACACCGAGCCGCGCACGAGCGCGCGGGCACCGGCCTCGACCGAGTCGGCCCGGCGGGAGAGGCGGACCTGGAAGATGGCCACGCAGGCGGTGTTCAGGACCAGCAGGACGGCGACCATCACCGGCGGCGCCGCGGTGCGCTCGGAGATGTAGAGCGCGAGACCGAGCTCCATGACGAAGAAGTGCAGCGAGAACAGCCCGGTGATGGCCACGACGACGGCGTAGGGCCAGTCCCGCAGCACCGCCATGCGGGGCTCGCCCTCCGCGCGGCGGTACGCCGGGAGGTCGGGGAGCCGGGTGCTGTTCCAGGCCGCGAACCCCGTGAAGACGGCGTTGAGCACGAAGACCGAGACGTAGGCCCACGTCTCGTCCACGACCAGCGCGGCCCCACCGAAGACGGATCCCAGCCCGATGGCGGTGTTGGTCACCGCACGCAGGTAGGCCTTGAACAGCACCCCGCGCCCACCCGTGGCGAGCTGGGCGATGACCCCCTGCTGCACCGAGCCCGCGGACCGCTCGAAGAGTGCGAGGAGACCGAGCAGCAGCGCCAGCTGCCAGGGCGTCCGCGCCAGGACGGGCAGCGCACTGGTCAGGGCGGCGCCGACCATGCAGAGCGTCAGCACGCGTCGCGGGCCGTGGCTGTCGCCGAGGTGGCCGGCCGGCACCTGGACCACGATGCCGACGAGGGCGGCCACGGACAGCGCGAAGGCGACCTCCGCGGCCGAGAACCCGACCTGCCGGGTGAAGTAGAGCGCGCTGGTCGTCATGACCGCGCCGGCGCCGAACCGGTTGGCGAACGAGCCGAGGGCGAGCACCCGCAGGTCGCGCTCCAGCGGGACGCCGCGTCGGGTCAGCGGCTGGATCGTGCTGGTCGTCATCGGTTCCCCCCGAGTGGATATCTTGATATCAAGATATATGTGGTGAGACGCCGCGGGGTCAAGTTGGTCGGTTGCCTAGGCTGGAGCCCGTGCTGACCATCGACCAGGCGACGTACGACGCGATCGTCGCGCACGCCAAGCGTGACCACCCCGACGAGGCCTGCGGCATCGTGGCCGGACCCGAGGGCAGCGACCGGCCCGAGCGGCTGGTCGAGATGGTCAACGCGGCCGGCAGCCCCACGTTCTACGAGTTCGACTCCACGGACCTCCTCCACCTCTACAAGGACATGGACGTCCGTGACGAGGAGCCGGTGGTCGTCTACCACTCGCACACCGCCACCGAGGCCTACCCGAGCCGCACCGACATCGGGCTGGCCATGGAGCCGAATGCGCACTACGTCCTCGTGAGCACCCGCACGCACGGGAATAACGAGGGCCCTGTGGAGTTCAGGTCGTATCGCATCATCGACGGCGAGGTGACCGAGGAAGAGGTCTCCGTCGTCGCCCAGCTGCAGCCCCGCGAATCGGAAGAGAGCACCCCCTGATGACCATCGAGGTCCGCATCCCCACCATCCTCCGCACCTACACCGACGGCGCCAAGGCCGTCGACGGCAGCGGCGAGACCCTGCAGGCGCTCATCGACGACCTCGAGGGCAACCACCCCGGGATCAAGGACCGCCTGATCGACTCGGGCGACCTGCGCCGCTTCGTCAACGTCTACATCAACGACGAGGACGTCCGCTTCATGGGCGGGCTCGAGGCCGAGCTCGCCGACGGCGACCAGGTCGTCGTCCTGCCGGCCGTCGCCGGCGGAGCCGGGTCCTGCGCAGAGCCGGCGGGTCGATAGTCGCGTGACCCGCTACGACAGCCTGCTGGAGTCGGTCGGCGGCACCCCGCTGATCGGGCTGCCCCGGCTGTCGCCCAGCCCCGACGTCCGGTTGTGGGCCAAGCTCGAGGACCGCAACCCGACCGGCTCGATCAAGGACCGTCCGGCCCTGGCGATGATCGAGCAGGCCGAGAAGGACGGCACCCTGCGCCCCGGCTGCACGATCCTCGAGCCGACGTCGGGCAACACCGGCATCTCGCTGGCCATGGCGGCCAAGCTCAAGGGCTACCGGATCGTCTGCGTCATGCCCGAGAACACCTCCGAGGAGCGCCGCCAGCTGCTGCGGATGTGGGGCGCCGAGATCGTCTCCTCGCCCGCGGCGGGCGGCTCCAACGAGGCGGTGCGGGTGGCGAAGCAGATCGCCGGCGAGCACCCCGACTGGGTGATGCTCTACCAGTACGGCAACGACGCCAACGCCCTCTCGCACGAGGAGGGCACCGGCCCCGAGCTGCTCGACGACCTGCCGGACATCACCCACTTCGTGGCCGGACTCGGCACCACCGGCACCCTGATGGGCGTCTCGCGGTTCTTCCGCCGGGCCAAGCCGGACGTGCGGATCGTGGCCGCCGAGCCGCGCTACGGCGAGCTGGTCTACGGCCTGCGCAACCTCGACGAGGGCTTCGTCCCCGAGCTGTACGACGCCTCGCTCATCGACACGCGCTTCTCCGTCGGCCCGCGCGACGCCGTCCGCCGGGTGCGCGAGCTGCTCGAGCTCGAGGGCATCTTCGCGGGCATCTCCACCGGCGCGATCCTGCACGCCGCGCTCGGGCAGGCGGCCAAGGCCGTCAAGGCCGGCGAGCGCGCCGACATCGCCTTCATCGTCTGCGACGGCGGCTGGAAGTACCTCTCGACCGGCGCCTACGAGGGCACCGTCGACGACGCGGAGGATCGTCTCGACGGGCAGTTGTGGGCATGATGCTCGCGTGCACCCGCGAGACCTCCGCCGCCCGCGTCCGTCCCTGGTCGCCGCCGCCCTCCTCCTGACGCTGCTGCCGGCTCTCCCCGTCGCGGCCCCGTCGAGCGGCGCGGCCCCGGCCGAGCCCGCGCTCACCAGCACCACGCCCCCGAGCGTCGAGGGGCGTGCTCGCCAGGGCGAGGTGCTGCGCGCGGACCCCGGCCGCTGGACGCCCCGGCGCGACGAGACGACGTACCGCTGGCTGCGCGACGGCGAGCCGGTCCACGCCGCCCGCGATCGCCGCTACCGCCTCGGCGCCCTCGACGTCGGCGCCCGGATGAGCGTCGAGGTCCGGGTCCGCGCCACGGGGTACGCCTGGACGAGCGCGGTCTCCGCGGAGACCCGAGGGGTGGCGTACGCCGCCCCGGTACGCCGCCGGGTCACCTACAGCGTCGCGACCCGCGGGGCCCTCACCACGAGCGTGGCGATCTTCCGCCGCCAGGCGCAGGCGACGTACGACGACGCGCGCGGGTGGCGGGCCGGCGGCATCGAGTTCCGGCGGGTGCCTCGCGGGGGAGACTTCACCCTGGTGCTGGCCGCGGCCTCGGCGCTGCCGAGCTTCTCCTCCAGCTGCTCGACCATGTGGTCGTGCCGGATCGGGCGCTACGTCGTGATCAACCAGGAGCGGTGGAAGCACGCCTCACCCGCGTGGAACGCCGCCGGCCGGCCGCTGCGCGACTACCGCCACATGGTGGTCAACCACGAGACCGGGCACTGGCTCGGCCGCGGTCACGTGGCCTGCCCGGGTCCCGGGCGCCCCGCCCCGGTGATGATGCAGCAGTCCAAGGGTCTCGACGGCTGCCGCTTCAACCCGTGGCCGCTGCCCGGCGAGCGCTGAGCACCCGGGCGCCGACCACCCCGGGGGGACCGAGCGTCAGCCCGCGCTGACGTCGAGGTCCTGGTCGACGTCGTGCTCGCTGCCCGGCACCGCCGGCAGTCCGAGGAGGTCCAGCGCGAGGTTGGCGACGTCACCGTTGCGCACCGGCTGCACGCCGTCGTAGGAGACCCGGGCGCGGCCGGGGTCGGCGTAGTCGGGGTTGAGGTCGTAGAGGTCCGCCCCCGCGTCGACGCCCTCACCCCACACCACGAACGGGACGCGGTAGTCCCAGACCTTGGTCGGGTCGACGTGGCTGGCGCCACGACCCCCGTGGTCGGCGGTGAGGATGACCGTGGTGCGGCCGGCGTAGCGGGCGTCGCTGCGCAGCACGTGGATGATCGAGCCCACCCGGCGGTCGGTGCGACGTACGGCGCGCAGGTAGGCCCGTCCCATGAACCCCTTGTCGTGACCGACCACGTCGGGCTCGGACAGGTGCAGGAAACGCAGTGCGCGGGTCGCTCCCCCGAGGTCGCGCTTGAAGGCCCGGACCAGGCGCTGGTTGTTCTCGATGATCGTCTGGGCGTCGGTGGCGTCCGGCCACGAGCGGTCCCACAGGGAGAACTTGGTCTTGCTGGCGAAGAAGCCCGCCGAGAGACCGGCGTCGTCGACGACGTTGAAGACGGACTCGACCGGCCCGCCGGCGGCGGCCTGGACGGTCCGCGGCCGGCGCCGTTCGTCGTTCCACGTCACGCCGTGCCCGCCGGTGCTCGCCCGGACGCGTCGCCCGGTCACCATGCCGGTGTGGTTGGGCAGGGTGAGGGTCAGCTCCTGCTCGCTGCGGGCGTTGAGGGTGCTGGCCCCCTCCTCGACCAGGGCGTTCAGGTGCGGGGCCCCGGAGTGACCGAGCCGGGCGAGAGCCGTGGGGTTGAGGGCGTCCACGGAGATGACCACGACCGTGTCGGCCACCGCGTCCCGGCGCTCGAGCGTCGGCGTGCCGGCACCGGTCGCGCCGGTGGCCACCGGCGCGACTCCTGCGCCCAGGAGCGCGGTGGAGGCGAGCAGGGCGAGCGAGCGTCGTACGACGGGGCGTCCAGGCATGCGAGCCACCCTAGGCGCAGGGGGCGAGCCGGGGGGTGTGACGGGGCCGACGTACCCGTGTGCGTGCCATCCCCGGCCTGCACGCCCTAGCCTTGTCGCTTGTGCCGACCATCAACCGCGAGGACCCGATCGGGATCTTCGACTCCGGCTTCGGTGGCCTGACCGTCGCCCGGTCGGTCATCGACCAGCTCCCGCACGAGTCGATCCTCTACGTCGGCGACACCGCCCGCCAGCCGTACGGCGCCAAGCCGATCGGCGAGGTCCGCGAGTACGCCCTCGAGTGCCTCGACCACCTCTACGACCAGGGCGTCAAGGCGCTGGTCATCGCGTGCAACTCCGCCAGCGCCGCGATGCTGCGCGATGCCCGTGAGCGGTACGACGTCCCGGTCGTCGAGGTGATCCTGCCGGCGACCCGCCGCGCGGTCGCCGCCACGCGCACCGGCCGCATCGGGGTGATCTGCACCCGCGCGACCGCCGAGTCGATGGCCTACGAGGACGCCTTCGCCGCGGCGCCCCACGTCGACCTGCACGTCCAGGCGTGCCCGCGCTTCGTCGACTTCGTCGAGCGGGGCGTCACCGGGGGCGACGAGCTCACCGCCGTCGCGCACGACTACCTCGACCCCCTGGTCGAGGCCGGCGTCGACACCCTCGTGCTCGGGTGCACCCACTACCCGCTGCTGACGGGCATCATCTCCCTGGTGATGGGTGACGGGGTGACCCTGGTGTCCTCGGCCGAGGAGTCGGCCAAGGACGTCTACAAGATGCTGGTCCGGGGTGACCTGATGCGCGAGTCCGGCGAGCCGACGTACGCCTTCGCCACCACCGGGCGCCCCGACGAGTTCGAGACCATCGGGCGTCGCTTCCTCGGGGCCGAGCTGCTCGGGGCCTCCCAGTTCGCCGGGGGACTCCGATGAGTCATCACCCCACGGCGTTCTTCGTCTCCTCCGCTCCGCTCCTCCGCCGAACAACGCCGAGGGGACCCCGATGAGTCATCACCCCACGAGCGTTCTTCTTCGTCTCCTCCGCTCCGCTCCTCCGCCGAACAACGCCGAGGGGACCCCGATGAGGCTCACCGTCATCGGCTGCTCGGGCTCCTACCCCGGCCCCGACTCGCCGGCCAGCAGCTACCTCTTCGAGGCCGACGGCCCGACGGGCGAGCCGGGGGAGACCCGGACCTGGCGGATCCTCGTCGACCTCGGCAACGGCGCGCTCGGCCAGCTCCACCGGTACGCCGACCCGCTCACCGTGGACGCCGTCTTCCTCAGCCACCTGCACGCCGACCACTGCCTCGACCTGTGCGGCTACTACGTCATGCGCAAGTACCACCCGACCGGGACCCAGCCGCGGATCCCGGTCTGGGGGCCGCCGGACACCGCGGGGCGGATGGCGCGCGCCTACGACCTCCCCCTCGACCCCGGCATGACCGAGGAGTTCGACTTCCGACCGCACGAGCCGGTCGTGGAGATCGGCCCGTTCCGCGTCGAGTCGGTGCCCGTGGTGCACCCGGTGGACGCCTTCGCGCTGCGGGTGACCGCGGACGGCCGCACGGTCGCCTACAGCGGGGACACCGGTTCCTGCGAGGCTCTGGAGCGGATCGCCAAGGGCGCCGACCTGTTCCTGTGCGAGGCGTCCTTCCGCGACGGCGAGGACAACCCGCCCGACCTGCACATGACGGGCTCCGAGTGCGGCACGGCCGCGCGCCGCGCCGGTGTCGAGCGGCTGGTCCTCACCCACGTGCCGCCGTGGCACGACCCCCGGGACGCCGTGGCGGAGGCCCGCACCACCTGGGACGGCCCGCTGGAGATGGCCGTCGCCGGGGCGGTCTACGAGCTCTGATCCTCAGACCAGTCCCGCGTCGTGCACGACCATCGCGATCTGCACCCGGTTGGTCACGGCGAGCTTGTCGAAGAGCCTGGACACGTGCGCCTTGACGGTGGGCACCGAGAGGTAGAGCTCGGCGGCGATCTCGGCGTTGGAGAGGCCGCGCCCCACGCACACCGCCACCTCGTGCTCGCGCAGGGTGAGCACCGCCATCCGGGCCCCGGCCGCCTCCGAGCGGTCGTCGGGGGCGCCGGAGCGCACCTGGCGCAGCAGGGACCGGGTCGCCGACGGGGACAGCATCGCCTCGCCGGCGGCGACGAGCCGGATCGCGGTGACGATCTCGGTGGGCGGCGTGTCCTTGAGCAGGAAGCCGTCGGCGCCGGCGGCGACGGCGCCCACGACGTGGTCGTCGGCGTCGAAGGTCGTCAGCACGATCACCGCCGGGGGACGGGTGCCACGGTGCAGGGCACGGGTCGCCTCGAGGCCGCTCATGACGGGCATCCGGATGTCCATCAGCACCACGTCGGGCCGCAGCGACTCCGCGAGCCGCAGCCCCTCGGCACCGTCGCCCGCCTCGCCCACGACCCGGAGGTCGCGCTGACCCCCGAGCATCAGGGTGAGCGCCGAGCGGACCAGCGCGTCGTCGTCGACGATGAGCACCGAGATGGGCTCGCCCGTCGTCGTCATGGCGTCCACGGTATCGACGCCCGCAGCACGAACACCGACCCCCGACGTCCGTGCTCGAGCCGGCCGCCGCGCAGCTCGGCGCGCTCGGTGAGGCCGACGAGGCCGAGGCCGGCTCCCAGCGTGACGCCCGTGGTGTCGTCGATCGCGCGGAAGCCGAGCGGGTTGCGGACCTCCACCTCGAGGCCGTGCTCGGGGTCGCCGACGACCTCCACGGTGACGTGGGCGCCGGGGGCGTGCTTGCCGGCGTTGGTGAGGCCCTCCTGCACGATCCGGTAGAGGGTGCGACCGGCCCCGTCGGGCACCGGCTCGTCGCGCACGCCGACCCGGTCGTCGTACGTGACGTTCATGCCGCTCCGACGTGCCTCGTCGACCATCTCCTCGATGTCGGCGAAGCGCGGCTGCGGCTGGTCGATGGGCTCACCGCTGCCGTCGCGCAGCACGCCGAGCACACCGCGCAGCTCGTGGAGCGCCTCGTTGGCCTTGCCCTGGATCTGGGTGAGCCCGACCCGCAGCTCGTCGGCGGCGAGGTCCTCGCGAAAGGCCAGCGCACCCGACTGCATCGACACCTGGGTGATCCGGTGCGCCAGCACGTCGTGCATCTCGCGAGCGATCCGCTCCCGCTCGGTGCCGCGGGCCTGGGAGACCCGCAGCTCCTGCTCCGCCTCCGCGCGGGCGGCGCGGTGGTGCAGCGTCCACACCAGCTCGCGCCGTGAGCCGAGGTAGAGGCCCCAGCCCATCATCGCGGTGTTGACGACGGCGCTGACCACGATCACCAGCCACGACGGGTCCCGCAGCTCGATGGGGGCGTAGAAGGAGTACGCCGTGCCCGCCAGGAAGTTGGTCACCCCGACCAGCGCCACCGACCACGCGACCCGTTGCGTGGCCACCGACACGGCGGCCAGGGTCGCGGGACCCGCGGCGATGCCGGAGACGGTGCTCAGCAGCGCGATCACCATCGCGACGGTGACCGGCGCGCGTCGACGCAGGACGACCAGGACGTAGGAGGCGAGCCCGAAGAGGATCTCCACCCAGAACAGCACGCGGTGCGACTCGATCTCGGCTCCGACGGCCTGGGACCACGCGAGGGCCGAGATGAGGGCGCAGACGGCCAGCCGCCAGGCCTGGCTGCGCCAGGTCAGCGGGGGCTGCGTCTCCCGGGGGGTCGGGCGGTCCATGGCGCACAGGCTAGGGCGTCGGGGGAGCGCCCCTACTTTGGTAGGGGCCTGCTCGAGCCCTGCGACCGATGTCCCGGGGCCGTCAGGACGGCAGGCTGTCGGGCATGATCCGAGTGACAGCCCTCACGAAGTCGTACGGCGCGTTCACGGCCGTCGACGACGTCTCCTTCGAGGCGCGCCCCGGCCGGGTGACCGGCTTCCTGGGCCCCAACGGCGCCGGCAAGACCACCACGATGCGCGTGATGGTGGGCCTGACGACCGCCACGTCCGGCGAGGTGACGATCGGCGGCCACCACTACCGCGACATCCCCAACCCGGGCCGCCATGTGGGCGTGCTGCTCGACGCGTCGGCCCAGCACGCGGGCCGCACGGGACGCGAGATCCTCACCCTCGGCGCCCAGACGATGGGGCTGCCGTCCTCCCGGGTCGACGAGATGCTCGAGCTGGTCTCCCTCGACGCCCGCGAGTCCAAGCGCCGGCTGCGCAACTACTCCCTGGGCATGAAGCAGCGCCTCGGCATCGCCCACGCGCTGCTCGGTGACCCGTCGGTGCTCATCCTCGACGAGCCGGCCAACGGCCTCGACCCGGCGGGCATCCGCTGGATGCGCGGCCTGCTCAAGGGGTACGCCGATCGCGGAGGCACCGTCCTGCTGTCCAGCCACCTGCTCAACGAGGTCGAGCTGATCGCCGACGAGATGGTCCTGATCGGGCACGGCCGGATCGTGGCCCAGGGCACCAAGGAGCAGCTGCTGGCCGGCGCCGACCACCGGTCGACCCACGCCATGTCGCTGGACAACGAGCTCCTCTCCCGGGTGCTCACGGAGCGCGGCCTCACCGTCGTGGCGGCCGGGCAGGGACTCCGGGTCGAGGCGGCTCCGGTCGAGATCGGCCGCGCGGCGGCCGAGCACTCGATCGTGCTCACCGACCTGCGCGCCGCCGAGGGCGGCCTCGAGGACCTGTTCCTCTCCCTGACCTCCGACACCCAGCGCGACGTCCTGGAAGGGGCTTCCTCATGAGCGCCACCCCCACCACGCACCCCGGCACCTCCGACCTCGGCACCCTCGACCTCGGGTCGAGCAGCACCGTGCCGATGAGCCGGCTGGCGAAGGTCGAGCTCCGCAAGGCCCTCGACACCCGGGCCGGGCGGTGGTTCACCGTCGCGATCCTCCTCCTCGTGCTGGCCGTCCAGGTGATCTACGCGTTCGCGGCGCCCGAGGACTCGCTGGGCTACGGCGACTTCCTCGGCGTCGCCGGCGCGGTGCTCGGCTACTTCATGCCGATCCTCATCATCATGCTGGTGACCAGCGAGGCCAGCCAGCGCAACGGCCTGGTGACCTTCACCCTCGAGCCGCGGCGATCGCGGGTCGTGGTCGCCAAGTTCCTGGCCGGCTTCGCCCTCGCCGTCGCCGTGATGGTGCTGGCGGCGCTCATCGCCGTCGTGGGCACCCTCATCGGCATCGCGACCGGCGCCGACCCGGACTGGTCGGTCGACGGCCACCTGCTCTTCAACGGCTTCGTGCTGGCCAACGTGATCGGCGTGCTGATCGGCTTCGCCATCGCCACCCTGATCATGAACACCCCGGCCGCCATCGTGGCCTACTTCGCCTACAGCCTGATCCTGCCGATCGCGGTGGGGATCCTGGGCGCGTTGAGCTCCGGCTTCGCCGACGTCGCCCCGTGGATCGAGTTCAACACCGCCCAGACGCCGCTGTTCACGGGCGACTACACGCCCACCGGCGAGGAGTGGGCCCAGATCGCCACCGCCGGGACCATCTGGCTCGTGATCCCGCTCGCCCTGGGGATCGCGCGGTTGTTGCGCATCGAGTTCAAGTAGGCCCACAGACCGGCCCCCCTCGGGGGAGGGGGTCGCCGTCGCCGGGTCCGGCCGTGCACGGGGACGACCGGACCCGGTGTCACCCCGCCCGGCGGCCCTGCCCGCCCCCGCCGTCGTCGGTCGTCGTGGCTAGGGTCGGGCACCATGACGACACCTGCTGCTTCCCGTGCCGACGGTCGCGCCGACGACCAGCTCCGTCCCATCACGATCACCCGCCACTGGCTCGACCACGCGGCCGGCTCGGTGCTCGTGGAGTTCGGCGGCACCAAGGTGCTGTGTGCCGCGTCCGCCTCGGAGGGCGTGCCGCGCTGGCGCAAGGGCTCCGGCCTGGGCTGGGTGACCGCGGAGTACGCGATGCTCCCCGCCTCGACCAACACCCGCTCGGACCGTGAGTCGGTCAAGGGCCGCATCGGCGGGCGCACCCACGAGATCTCCCGGCTGATCGGCCGCTCGCTGCGTGCCGTCATCGACTACCAGGCGCTCGGCGAGAACACGATCGTCCTGGACTGCGACGTGCTGCAGGCCGACGGCGGCACCCGCACCGCCGCGATCACCGGGGCGTACGTCGCCCTGGCCGACGCGGTGGCCCACCTGCGCTCGCAGGGCGCCCTGACCGGGGAGCCGCTCAGCGGCTCGGTGGCCGCGGTCAGCGTCGGGATCATCGACGGCGTGCCTCGCCTCGACCTGCCCTACGAGGAGGACGTCCGCGCCGAGACCGACATGAACGTCGTGATGACCGGCGACGGCAAGTTCGTGGAGGTGCAGGGCACGGCCGAGGGCGCGGCCTTCGACCGTGCCGAGCTCGACGCCCTGCTCGTGCTCGCCGAGAAGGGCTGCGCGGACCTCACGCGCCTCCAGCACGACGCCCTGGCTCGATGAGCCGGGTCTTCCTCGCCTCGCGCAACACCAAGAAGCTCGCCGAGATGCAGCGGATCCTCGCCGAGCACGTGCCGGGCGTGGTCGTGGTCGGGCTCGATGACGTCCCGGCGTACGACGAGCCGGTCGAGGACGAGCCGGACTTCGCCGGCAACGCGCTGCTCAAGGCCCGCGCAGGCGCCCGGGTGACCGGGCTGCCCTCGCTGGCCGACGACAGCGGCCTGTGCGTCGACGCGCTCAACGGCATGCCCGGGGTGCTGTCGGCGCGCTGGTCCGGGCCACCCAAGAGCGACGAGCGCAACAACGCGCTGCTGCTGGCCCAGCTCTCCGACGTCCCCGACGAGCGACGTGGCGCCCACTTCGCGTGCGCCGTCGCCCTGGTCCACCCCGACGGTCGCGAGGTCGTCGTCGAGGGGCGGATGGACGGCCGGATCATCCGCGAGGTCCGTGGCAGCGGGGGCTTCGGCTACGACGTGGTGTTCGTCGCCGACGAGCACGCCGACGAGGGCCTCACCTCGGCCGAGCTGGACCCCGCGGAGAAGGACCGGATCAGCCACCGAGGGCGGGCGCTGCGCGAGCTGGCCCCGCGGGTGGCGGACCTCCTCACCTGAGTTCGCCCGCCGGTGGTCTTCTCCGGTCACTGCTCAGGTGCCCCCGCAACTGGCGGCGCGCGTCATGCTCGGGGTCGATGGACCCGTCGTACGCCGCCAGTTGTCTCGGGTCGTGGGTCGGGTGCCTGGCGACTGGCGGCGCGCGTCATGCTCGGGGTCGATGGACCGGTCGTACGCCGCCAGTTGTCTCGGGTCGTGGTTCGGGTGCCCGGCGACTGGCGACTGGCGGCGCGCGTCATGCTCGGGGTCGATGGACCGGTCGTACGCCGCCAGTTGTCTCGGGTCGTGGGTCGGGTGCCCGGCGACTGGCGACTGGCGGCGCGCGTCATGCTCGGGGTCGATGGACCGGTCGTACGCCGCCAGTTGTCTCGGGTCGTGGGTCGGGTGCCCGGCGACTGGCGGCGCGCGTCATGCTCGGGATCGATCCACTCGTCGTACGCCGCCAGTTGCGGTCGCTCGGGCGGTGATGTCGTGCGCCCGGTGAGATTCGAACTCACACTGGTACGGACCTAAACCGCATGCCTCCTGCCGTTGGGCTACGGGCGCTTCGTCAGACGGAGGTCAATCTAGCCCCAGGTCGCGGCGCAGCTTGGCGACGTGCCCGGTGGCCTTCACGTTGTACTGCGCCACCTCGACCGTGCCGTCCTCGTCGAGGACGAAGGTCGAGCGGATGACGCCCTCCACGACCTTGCCGTACAGCTTCTTCTCTCCGAACGCGCCGTAGGCCCGGTGCACGGTCAGGTCCTCGTCGGAGAGCAGCGTCAGCGTGAGGGCGTCGCGCTCGCGGAACGCCGCGAGCTTGGCCGGCTTGTCCTTGGAGACCCCGAGCACCTCGTAGCCCGCGCCTCGCAGCGAGTCCAGCGACTCGGTGAAGTCGCAGGCCTGCTTCGTGCAACCGGAGGTCATCGCGGCCGGGTAGAAGTAGACGATCACCTTGCGCCCGCGCAGGTCCGCCAGCCGCACCTGGTCGCCGGTGTCGGAGGTGAGGGTGAAGTCGGGGGCGACGTCGCCGGGAGCGAGGCGGTCGGTCATCGAGGTCTCCTGGAGGCCGGCCGCGGGACCGGCCGATGGGGGCGGGTGGTTGTTGCAAACAATATGCAATAAGGTGCTGAATGAGGCGGGCGGGCGTTCGGGGGAGCACCGCCCACCGGCAATCTACCGAGGGCCCGAGGAGGCTGGCATGCACGTCCCCGACGGGTTCCTCGACGCACCGACGTCCATCGCGACCGGCGCCGTCGCCGTCGCCGGTGTCGGTCTGGCCCTGCGCGGCGCGCGGCGCGAGCTCGACGACCGCACCGCGCCGATGGCCGGCCTGGTGGCGACCTTCGTCTTCGCCGCCCAGATGATCAACTTCCCCGTGGGCGCCGGCACCAGCGGCCACCTGCTCGGTGGTGCGCTCGCCGCCGTCCTGGTCGGACCGTGGTCGGCCGTGCTCTGCATCAGCGTGGTGCTGCTCGTGCAGGCGCTGCTGATGGCCGACGGCGGCATCACCGCACTGGGCACCAACGTGTGCCTGATGGCCCTGGTCGGTGTCTGGGTCGGGTGGGGCGTGTTCGTCCTCGTCCGCCGCCTGCTGCCGCGGCGTACCAGCATGGTCGCCCCCGCCGCGGCCCTCGGCGCGCTGGTGAGCGTCCCGGCCGCCGCCACCGTCTTCTCCCTCCTCTTCGCCGTCGGGGGCATGGCCCCGGTCGACCCCGGCACGGTCCTCGCCGCCATGGTCACGTGGCACGTGGTCATCGGGATCGGCGAGGCGATCGTGACCGGTCTGGTGGTCGCGAGCGTGGTCGCCACCCGCCCGGACCTGGTCCGGGGCGCGCTCCCGGCACTGGAGACCCGCGAGCTCGAGATCAGGAGCCCCGTCCGATGAGGCAGCGCACCTTCCTCGCCCTGGGCCTGCTGGTCTGCCTGCTGGTGGCCGGGGTCGCCAGCTACTACGCCAGCGCACACCCCGACGGCCTCGAGTACGTCGCGGAGCAGACCGGCTTCCTCGACTCCGCCGAGGACTCCGCGGCCTCCGACAGCCCGCTCGCCGACTACTCCACTGACGGCGTCGACGACTCCCGGCTCAGCGGCGGCATCGCCGGCGTCATCGGCGTGATCGTGATGCTGCTGCTCTCGACCGGCCTCTTCTGGACGCTGCGCCGCCGTGGCCCGGCGGCCGGCGCCGAGGACCCGGCGGATCCGAGGACCCGGCGGACGCCGAGGACCACACGGACAGCCGCGCCTGATGGGCGCCGGACACGGCCACCGCCTCCACTTCCACGGGCACAGCCCCGTCCATCGCGCTCCGGCCCACCTCAAGCTGCTGGCGCTGCTCGGCTTCATGCTGGTGGTCGTGGCCACCCCGCCGGACTGGTACGCCGCGTACGCCGTCGAGGCCCTGCTGCTCCTGGGCGTCGTCGCCCTCTCCCGGGTGCCGGTGGGCTACCTGGCGCCCCGGATGGTCATCGAGGTGCCGTTCGCACTCTTCGCGCTCCTCATGCCCTTCATCGCCCACGGACCGCGCACGGAGGTGCTGGGTCTCACGGTCTCCGAGCCGGGCCTGCACGCCGCGGTGGCGCTGCTCGCCAAGGGCACGATGGGCGTGCTCGCCTCGCTCACCCTCGCCTCGACCACCGAGCCCCAGGACCTGCTGCTCGGGCTCCAGCGGCTGCGGATGCCGGACCTGATCGTGCAGATCATGGGCTTCATGATCCGCTACCTCGACGTCGTCACCGCCGAGCTCGGGCGGATGATGGTGGCCATGCGCTCCCGCGGCTGCGACCCCCGCTCACCCCGCCAGTGGCCGACCCTGGCCCGTGCCATGGGTGCGCTCTTCATCCGCTCCTACGAGCGCGGGGAGCGGGTCCACCTGGCCATGCTCTCGCGCGGGTACGACGGTCGCCTGCCGTCCCGGGACGCGGCGTGAGCACGCCCGCCCGTCCTGGGGAGCCGAGGGACGAGGCGTCTCGGAGGGTGCTGGAGGTCCAGGGTCTCGCCTACGCCTACCCCGACGGCCACCAGGCGCTCTTCGGGGTGGACCTGCACGTGCACGAGGGCGAGCGGGTCGCACTGCTCGGGCCCAACGGCGCCGGCAAGACCACCCTGGTGCTCCACCTCAACGGCATCCTCACCGCGGGCGCCGGCAGCGTCAGCGTGAGCGGCCTGCCCGTGGCCAAGCAGCACCTCGCCGAGATCCGCCGCCGGGTGGGCATCGTCTTCCAGGACCCCGACGACCAGCTGTTCCTGGGCTCGGTGCGCCAGGACGTCGCCTTCGGCCCCGCCAACCTCGGCCTCACCGGGGCGGCCCTGGACGCCAGGGTGATGGACGCGCTGGAGCGGGTCGGGATGGCCGACTTCGTCGACCGGCCGCCGCACCACCTCTCGTTCGGCCAGCGGCGCCGGGTCGCGGTGGCCACCGTCCTGGCGATGGAGCCGGAGATCCTCGTCCTCGACGAGCCCTCGTCCAACCTCGACCCGGCCTCGCGCCGCGAGCTCGCCGACATCCTGCGCGGCCTCGACGTGACCGTGCTGATGGTGACCCACGACCTCCCGTACGCCCTCGAGCTGTGCCCCCGCTCGGTCGTGCTCAGCGACGGCGCCGTGGTCGCCGACGGGCGCACCCTGGACGTGCTGACCGACGACGACCTCATGCGGGCCCACCGCCTCGAGCTGCCCTGGGGCTTCGACCCGCGCACGGTTGGTAACCTTCCCGCGTGACCAACGAACTGAGCTCGCTGGAGCGCGAGATCGAGGAGACGCGCCAGCGTCTCGCCCAGACGATCGACCAGCTCGCCTACCGCGCCAACCCCAAGACCATCGTCGGGCGCGAGGTGACCTCGGTGAAGTCGCACTTCGTGGACCTCGAGACCGGCGAGCCGCGCACGGACAACATCCTCAAGGTCGCCGGCGGCGTCGTGGGAGCCCTCGTGCTGCTCGCGGTCATCCGCAAGATCGCCCGCTGACCGACACCATGAGCGATCGCGCGCCGATCAAGATGCTCCACGACCGGATCATGGTCGAGGTCGACCAGGAGTCGGGGGAGCGCCGTTCGTCGGGCGGCATCGTCATCCCGGCGACCGCGGCCATGGGTGCCCGACGGCTGGCCTGGTCGCGCGTGATCGCCACCGGCCCGCACGCCCGGGCCGTCGAGGTCGGCGACCGCGTGCTCTTCGACCCCGAGGACAAGGCCGAGGTCGAGGTCCACGGCGAGGTGTACGTCGTCATGCGCGAGCGCGACGTCCACGCCGTGGCCGCCGAGCGCCTCGATGCCGGCTCCACGGGCCTCTACCTGTGAGCACCGGCCGGTGAGTGGCAAGCAGCGCGACGCCATCGTGATGACCGACGCGGAGGTCGACGCCTTCCTGGTCGAGCAGCGCAACGCCACCGTCGGGACGCTCGGGCCGCGGGGCCAGATCCACCTGGTCGGCATGTGGTACGCGTGGTTCGACGGCCACGTGTGGCTGGAGACCAAGCCGAAGTCGCAGAAGGTGGTCAACCTGCGTCGTGACCCCCGGATGAGCTTCCTCGTCGAGGCGGGCCACACCTACGACCGGCTGCGTGGGGTGGCGCTCGAGGGCGACGGGGTGGTCCTCGACGACCCCGACCTGCTCGAGCAGGTGTGCCTGCAGGTCTTCGAGCGCTACCAGGGCCCCTACACCGAGGACCTGCGGCCGTTCCTCGACGTGATGATGCACCACCGGGTGGTCGTGCGGCTCGACATCGCCCGGACCCGGTCCTGGGACCACCGCAAGCTCGGCCTCCCGGCCATGGACCTCGGTGGCTCGACGGCCGCCTCGGTCACCGGCCCGTCGGCCTGATCGGTCCTCAGGAATCGTCGCGGCAGGCGCGCACCCACGTGCCGGGGGCGTACGCCGCCACGGTGTGGGCCGCCTCGTCGGCGTACATGTCCTCCTGGACGTACAGGAACCCCTCGCGGATGAAGAGGGCCTTGCCGCGCTCGTGGGTGATGCTGGGGTGCGACGTGGCGTCGGTGGTGGGCAGGTGAACGGTGATACCCATCGGTGCTCCTCGGTCAGCAGGGGAGGGGCAGCACGCCCCCCGGGTGCGTCACGACGGTAGGGGGATGCGGGTCAGCCCCTTACGAGCCAGCGCGGATCATCCCCAATTATGACGAGGGGGGGTCTAGTGCAGGGCGACCTTGAGCAGGGCCACCAGGATGCCGATCCCCGCGCCGACCGCTGCGCTCCCCACCCGGCCCCAGGCGCCCAGGCCGCTGCGCATCCCGGCCAGGTAGCTGTACGCGGTGAGCAGGACGACGGTGGCGATCAATGCCGTCCACGCCGCCGTCCGCAGGGACGCACCGCCGACATCGGCGACGAGGAGGATGCAGATCGGGAGGATCGAGGCGCCGGCGATCGGCCAGGTCTCGCGCAGGGCCAGCTTCAAGGACACGAGCGGGTGGTGGCCGTGGGTCACGGAGAAGCTGAGGGTGCGCGCGTGCAGGTGGGCCAGCCAGTAGACGAGCACGGTGCCGAAGATGGCGATGCACAGCTGCCCGGTCGACTGCACGTGCCCGGCGCTGTAGGCGATCGCGGCCGCGCAGACCACCGTGCCCGTGAGGAGGCCCTCACCACCGCTGATCAGGCCGAGCGGGTCGGCCCGCAGGCGCGGCTCGCCCGGGGCGTCACGGTCCGTCGGAGCGTTGCGTTCGTCCACCACGGGTACGGCGCCTCCCCATCCCACGCGTCGCCCCTGTCGGCGACCGGAGCCCAGCGTACGGCGCCCGGGGGTCCCGCCGCAGTGCCCGACGGGGCGGAAATGAGGAAGAGGCCCGACCGGGGTCTCTCCCGGTCGGGCCTCTGCGTGCTGTGCTGTACGCCATCAGGGACTCGAACCCCGAACCCGCTGATTAAGAGTCAGCTGCTCTGCCAATTGAGCTAATGGCGCTTGTGCGGCGTTGCCCCGCGACGTGCCGTGCAACGAGGAGAAACTCTACACGCGGTCACGCGTGCGATGAAATCGAGATGCTCACCCGAGATCGGCCAGCACCGCCTGGGCTGCGTTGTGGCCGCCGAGCCCCGACACCGCCCCGCCGCGGCGGGCCCCCGAGCCGCACAGCAGCACCACGTCGTCGTCGGTCTGGACGCCCCACTGCTGGGCCGGGGTGTCGAGCCGGGAGCGGTTCGGCGCCCACGGCCAGTCGAGGTCGCCGTGGAAGATGTGCCCGCCCGGCATGGCGAGGTCCCGCTCGACGTCCTGGGGCACCTTGGCCTCGATGCACGGGTTGCCGTCGCGGTCGCGCAGGAGGCAGGACTCGATCGGCTCCACCAGGTGCTGGTCGAGGGAGGCGATGGCCCGCTCGACGGCCAGGCGCTTGGCGCCCTCGGGATCGGACTCGAAGAGGGCGGCCGGGGTGTGCAGGCCGAAGTAGGTCAGCGTCTGCGCGCCGGTGCCGGCCAGGTCGCCCAGGATCGAGGGGTCGGTGAGGGAGTGGCAGTAGACCTCGCCCGGCATGGTGGTGGGCACCCGCCCGGCGGCCGCCTCGGCGTACGCCCGCTCGAGCTGGCTGTAGTCCTCGCCGAGGTGCAGGGTGCCGGCGAAGGCGACGGCCGGGTCGGCGCCCGACCTGCAGCCGCGGCAGCCGGTCGAGCAGGAAGTTGATCTTGAGCTGGGCGCCGGCGGGCTTGGTCGTCGGGTCCGCGTCCTGGCCGAGCAGGATCCGCAGCACCCACGGAGCGACCCCGGACAGCACCCGGCGGCCGGTGACGCTGCGGGTGGTGGTGCCGTCGTGCCACGTGACCTCGGCCCCGTCCCCGTCGGTGCGGATGGCGCTGACCCCGGCGCCGGTGACGATCTCGGCCCCCGCCGCGGTGGCGCTGCGGGCCAGCGCGTCGGTGACCGCGCCCATGCCGCCCACGGGCACCCGCCACTCGCCGGTGCCGTTGCCGATCAGGTGGTAGAGGAAGCAGCGGTTCTGGATCAGCGACGGGTCGTGCAGCGACGCGAAGGTGCCGATGAGGGCGTCGGTCGCCACCACGCCGCGGACCGTGTCGTCGGCGAAGCGCGCCTCGATCGCCTGCCCCAGGGGATTGCTCACCACGTCGCGCCAGATGCCGGGGTCGACGGCGTCGCGCAGGTCCCGCTCGTGGGGGAGCGGCTGGGTCAGCGTCGGCGCCACGGCGTGCGCCAGGTCGGTGACGTCGGCGTAGAACTCGCGCCACGCGTCGTACTCCGTGTCGCCGCCGGTGAGCTCGGCGAACGACGCGCGCGTCGCCTCGCCCTCGGGGCGCTCGACGAGCAGTCCGCCGTGGCGGCCGTCGCGGACCCACGGCGTGTACGACGCGGTGGTGCGCGACGCGAGGGTCACGTCGAGGTCGAGGTCGGCCATCAGGGACTCGGGCATCAGGCTGACCAGGTAGGAGTAGCGCGAGAGCCGCGCCGGCTGGCCGGCGAACGGGCTGACCGAGACCGCCGCGCCGCCGGTGTGGTCCAGCCGCTCGAGGAGCAGGACCGAGAGCCCGGCCCGGCCGAGGTAGGCGGCGGCGACGAGCCCGTTGTGCCCACCCCCGACGATCACGACGTCATAGCTGGTCTTCGCAGGAGTCACGCGGGCCAACCTAGTCCCGGCGCGTCACTCGCCGAACAGTGCGGGCCCGTTACCCTCGCCCGGTGAGCTCGGGTGGATGGTGGCGCGGTGCCGCGTGCGTGGTGCTGTACGCCGTGGTGGTCCGCCTGGCCGTCGACGCGGTGTGGCCGAGCGGCCACGTCGGCGAGAGCGTGCCGGTGGGCATCGCGGCCGGGGGCCTGGTGCTCGCGTCGCGCCGGTGGTGGTGGGTCCTCGTGCCGCTCATCGGTGTCGCGTCCGTGTCGGCCTACGCCTCGACGGGTGCCTCGCTCGGTGTCGCCGTCGTCTGGGGGGCCGCCCTCACGGCGGGGGTGGGCGTCGCTGCGGCGGTCCTGGCCCGCCGGTCGGTGCCGGGGCAGCGGCCCGAGCTGCGCGACATCGACGACTACCGGGCGTTCCTGGCCGCGGCCGTGCTCGGCGCCGGCCTCGCGACCGCGGTGCTGTCCCTGGCCGGGCCCCTGATGCTCGACCACGACGTGCCGCTCACCGCCGCGGGCACGTTCCTCGCGCACGTGTCGTCGTACCTCGTCATCCTGCCGTTCTTCATGGTCACCGCCCCGCACCCCGGTGTCGTGGACGGGTGGAGCCGCGTCCTCACCTGGGGTGCCGTGGTGGCGATCATGGCGATCGCCTTCACCAGCCACGACAAGATCGCCGGGCTCTTCGCGATGGCCGTCATCCCGGCCCTGGGCTGGGCGGCGATGCGACTGCCGTTCCGTGACGCCCTGGTCGGGGTGCTCTTCGTCGCCGCCTGCGCCGACCTCGCCGCCCTGCTCGACGAGGGTGGGGCGACCGCGCTGATCGGCGCCGACCATCCCGAGTGGGTGATCACCATCACCCACCTGTTCGTCGCCACCTGCGTGCTGAGCGCCCTGCCGTTCGCCCTGGCCGTCGGGATCCAGCGCGACCTGGCCCAGCGGGCGGCCACCGAGGCCGACACCGTACGCCGCGTCGTCGACAGCGCGAGCGGGGTGGCGATCGTCGGCACCGACCAGAACGGCCGGATCACGCTCTGGAACCCGGGCGCCGAGTCCCTGCTCGGATACACCACCGAGGAGGTCCTGGGCCTGCTGCCATCGGCCTTCCACCGGCCCGAGGAGATCGCCCGGCTCGGCGCCCTGCTCGGGGTCGGGAACGACTACTCCAGCGTGGCCCGCGAGCTGGCGGACCCGGCACGCGGCGGCCTCGAGGTCGAGTTCGTCCGCAAGGACGGGCAGACCCGCATCCACTTCATGAACCTCTCCCGCGTCACCGACGCGCAGGGACGGCTCACCGGCTACGTCTCGACGGCCGAGGACATCTCCGAGCGCGTGGCCACCCAGCGCGCCCTGGAGATCGCCCTGGCCCGGGAGCGCGCCTCGGTGGAGCGGCTGCGCGAGGTCGACCAGCTCAAGGACACCTTCGTCTCCAGCGTCAGCCACGAGCTGCGGACCCCGATCACCAGCATCATGGGCTACCTCGAGCTGCTCGACGACGGTGGCTTCGGTGAGCTGACCGCGGACCAGCGGGGCGCCCTCGGGCGCATCGACGCCAACAGCCGCCGCCTGCTGCTGCTGATCGACGACCTGCTCGTGCTCTCGCGCGTGCAGGACCGCGGTCTCGAGAACCACCACGTCGAGCTCGACCTGCGCGCCGTCGTGGAGGCCGCGCACGAGGTCGTCGCGCCGGTCGCCGAGCGGGCGGGAGTGGAGTTCTCCTACGACGTCCCCACCGACGAGGTCCCCTACATCGGCGACGTCGACCAGCTCGAGCGGGTGCTGGTCAACCTGATGGGCAACGCGGTGAAGTTCAGTCCCGACGGGGGCACGGTCCGCACCCGTCTCGTCCCCGCGCATCGCGCGGTGCTGATGACGGTCAGCGACACCGGCATGGGCATCCCGGCCGACGAGCAGGTGCGGCTCTTCACCCGGTTCTTCCGCTCGTCGTCGGCGCGCGGGCGAGCGATCCAGGGCAGCGGCCTGGGTCTGTCGATCGCCAAGGCGATCATCGAGCGGCACGGCGGCACCATCACCGTCGAGTCCGACCCCGGGCAGGGCACCGAGTTCACCGTCCGGCTGCCCGCCTGAGACCGAGGCGCACGGGCCGGACATGCACGAAGCCCCGGCGCGTTGCACCGGGGCTTCGGACCTGGGGTGAGTAACGGGACTTGAACCCGCGACATCCGCCACCACAAGGCGGCGCTCTACCAGCTGAGCTATACCCACCATGCTCGCCGCCGTCGTGACCGACCGGCGAGAACGATGAGAAGTGTAGGGCAATCAGGCGCCGGGCCCGGAATCGGGGCAGTCCCCTGTGAGTCCGGTGATCGACCCCGCGTGCCGGGCCGCGATCTCGCGGGCTCCGGTGGTGTCGAGACCGGGCTGCGGCACGAAGACGGCCTCGCGGTAGTAGCGCAGCTCCTCGATGCTCTCCTGGATGTCGGCCAGCGCCCGGTGGTTGCCCCGCTTGGCCGGTGAGGCGAAGTACGTGCGGGGGTACCAGCGGCGGGCGAGCTCCTTGATGGAGGAGACGTCCACGATGCGGTAGTGCAGGAAGCCCTCCAGCGTCGGCATGTCCCGGGCGAGGAAGGCGCGGTCGGTGGCCACCGTGTTGCCGCCCAGCGGCGGGCGGCTGCCGTCGGGACAGTGCTCCTTGATGTAGGCGAGCACCTGCTCCTCGGCCTCGGCCATCGTCATGCCGGACTCGAGCTCGTGGATGAGGCCGGACGTCTCGTGCATCGTGCGCACGAACTCGACCATCTGGTCCAGCGCCTCCGGCGGTGGCTTGATGATGACGTCGATGCCCTCCCCGAGCACGTTGAGGTCGAAGTCGGTGACCAGGGCCGCCACCTCGATCAGCGCGTCTGCCTCCAGGTCGAGGCCGGTCATCTCACAGTCGATCCACACCAGTCGCTCGTTCACAGGCAGTCACACTACTCACGCGTCCGGTGACCGCACGCTCTCAGGGACGGTTCAGGCACGCCGCCTAGGGTCGGGGGCGTGAAGGACTGGATCGGGCTCGCCGCGCGGCTGGTCACCGGAGGCGTCTGGATCGTCGCCGGCCTGCTCAAGCTGCCGGACCCCGCCGCCAGCGTCCGCGCCGTCCGCGCCTACGACCTGCTGCCCGAGTCGGTGGTGCCGGCGGTCGGCCACACTCTGCCGATCGTCGAGGTCGTCGTGGGGCTGTGCCTGGTCCTCGGCCTGCTCACGCGGACCATGGCCGTCGTGTCGGCGCTGCTCTTCGTCGCCTTCATCATCGGGATCTCCTCGGCCTGGGCGCGGGGACTGCAGATCGACTGCGGCTGCTTCGGCGGTGGCGGCCGGGTCGCGGGCGCCGCCGACAAGTACCCCGGCGAGATCGCCCGTGACGTCGGCCTGCTCCTGGCCTCGCTGTGGCTCGTCGTACGACCGCGGACGCGGTGGTCCCTGGACACACTCATCTCCCCGACCCGCTCGGGGACGTCGCACCACGATCTGGAGAGGGAACTCGATGTCGAAGCGCAACAGGGCCGCTGACCGTGCCGCCCGGGCTGCCGCCCTGAGGGCGGAGCAGGAGCGTCAGGAGCGGCTGCGCCGCACCCTGACGATCGGGGCGGTGGTGCTGGGCATCCTCGTGATCATCGCGGGCGGCTTCCTCATCCAGAGCCAGCGCGACTCGACCGGCAACGACGCCGCCGCTCCCGCCGGGGCCACCGCCGAGTACGGCGTCGTGGCCGGCAAGGCGGGCGCGGACCACGAGGTCGTGATCTACGAGGACTTCCTGTGCCCGGTGTGCGGCGAGCTGGAGACCCGGGCCGGCGACGCCCTGACGGCGGCCGTCGAGGACGGCCGGGTCCGCGTGGAGTACCGCCCGGTCAACTTCCTGAGCCGCTTCGGCGACTTCTCCATGGACGCGGCCAACGCCTACGCGGTCGTCCTCGACGCCGAGGGGCCAGAGGTGGCCAAGGCGTTCCACGACGCGGTGTACGCCGACCAGCCGTCCGAGGAGGCCGACGAGCTCCCGGGCAGTGCCTGGCTGATCGACAAGGCCGTCGCGGCGGGCGCCTCCGAGGAGGCCGTCACCTCCGGCATCGAGGACGGCGCGTTCACGGGCTGGGTCGACAACGCCACCGGCGCAGCCTCCGAGGCCGGGGTCAACGGCACCCCGACCGTGCTGCTCGACGGTGAGCCGGTGCCCGGCGCCACCATCGACGAGGTCGCGGCCAACCTGGTGGCCGGCATCCGGTGAGGTCGATTCGGCGTCACTGACCTCGCGCTGCCAGACTCCGACAGGTGAGCCTGACTGACTTCATCGCCGGCCTGCCCAAGGCCGAGCTGCACGTCCACCACGTCGGGTCCGCGTCGCCGCGGATCGTCGCCGAGCTGGCGCAGCGCCACCCGGCCGCCGGCGTCCCGGCGGACCCCGAGGCACTCGGCGAGTTCTTCGCCTTCCGCGACTTCGCGCACTTCATCGACGTCTACCTGGCGGTGGTGGACCTGATCCGCACCCCCGAGGACGTGCGGATGCTCACCTACGAGATCGCCCGCGAGATGGCCCTCGAGCAGCGCCTGCGGTACGCCGAGCTCACCTGCACGCCGTACACCTCGGTCCTGCGGGGGATCGCGATCGAGGACTACACCGACGCGATCGAGGACGCGCGGGTCGCCGCCGAGCGCGACTTCGGCCTGGTGATGCGCTGGATCTACGACATCCCGGGCGAGAGCGGCATCCCCGCGGCCGACGCCACGCTGTCCTACGCGCTGGACCACGCCCCGGACGCGCTGGTCGGCTTCGGACTCGGGGGACCCGAGATCGGGGTGCCCCGACCGCAGTTCCAGCCGCACTTCGACGCCGCCAGGGCCGCCGGCCTGCGGTCGGTGCCCCACGCGGGCGAGACCACCGGACCGGAGACCGTGTGGGACGCCGTGCGCCTCCTCGGTGCGGACCGGATCGGGCACGGCACGTCCTCGGCCACCGACCCGGCGCTGCTGGCGCACCTCGCCGAGGCCGGCATCGGGCTCGAGGTCTGCCCGACGTCCAACATCGCCACCCGGGCGGTCGCGACCCTCGCCGAGCACCCGCTGCGCACGTTCGTCGAGGCCGGCGTGCCGGTCACCATCAACTCCGACGACCCGCCGATGTTCGGCACGACCCTCAACGGCGAGTACGCGGTGGCGGCCGACCTGCTGGACCTCGACGAGTCCGGGGTCGCCGACCTCGCCCGGGCGGCGGTGCGGGCGTCGTTCGCCCCCGACGACGTCCGGACGCGGATCCTCGGCGAGATCGACGACTACGCCGGCTGATCCAGCCGGGCCGTCGTCTCCGCGTCGAGAGCCAGGTCGGCGGCGGCGAGCGCAGGTTCGAGCTGCTCCAGCGAGCTCACCCCGACGATGGGGCGCACCTGGGGTGAGCGGTGCAGCAGCCACGCCAGCACGACCTGGCTCCGGGCCGTGCCGAGCTCGCCGGCGACCCGGGTGAGCGTCGCGAGCCGGTCCGTGGTCCCGGGGTGGTCGTAGGCCTGCGGGAACGGACGGTCGTCGCGGTCGAAGCTGCCCTGGACGAGCGGGCTGTAGGCCCACAGCTCGATGCCCTCGTTGCGCTCGAGGTAGTCGACCGTCTCGTCGCTCACCCAGCCGAAGCGGTGGTCCTTGCCCTCGACCGCGGCGCCCGGACGCGGGGCGACGTACGACGTCGTGAGCTGGAGTGCGCTCGCGGGCTCGAGGCCGCGGGCACGAGCGTGGGCGCGGGAGCGCTCGACGAGCCAGGTGGGGTGGTTGGAGATGCCGATCCTCCCCACCGAGCCCGCGGCGACGAGGCCGCCGAGGGCCTCGGTGGTCTCCTCGATCGGCGTGGTCCGGTCCTCGCCGTGCGCCCAGTAGACGTCGATGTGGTCGACGCCCAGGCGCTCGAGGCTGCGGCCCGCCTCGCGGCGTACCGTCTCGGCGCCCAGTCCCTCGGGTGTGCCGGCGTCCGTGGGCTCGACGCCGACCTTGGTGGCCAGGGTGAGCCGCTCGCGCAGCCCCGGGTTGGCGCGCAGCCACTCGCCGAGGAGTGCCTCGCTCTGCCCGCCGTGGCCGGTCCCGCTCGCCCAGAAGGCGTAGCAGTTGGCGGTGTCGAGGGTGGTGCCGCCGGCCTCGACGAAGCGGTCGAGGAGCGCGAAGGACGTGGCCCGGTCGGTGCGGGTGCCGAAGTACATGGTGCCGAGGACGAGGTCGTTGATCACTCCCCGACGCTAGCGCCCCGCCCGACGCGGGACGAAGGTCCCTTGTGCCGGTGCGCCTGTCGGGCGTAGAACCGAGGTGTCGGAAGGACTTCGGTCCGGATGACGCGAAGGCCCGCCACCTCAGACGTGGTGGGCTTTCACCTGCAGGGGGACAGCCTGTGGGGGACAGGTGATCGACAGTGCGGCCCCGCCACCTCGTGCGTGGCGGGGCCCACCTCCGCCGCGAAACCAGCAACTTCGACAATCTGTCGAGATTTCTGTAGAACTTCCCAATCCGGCGCTGGACCTGCTTCGAACATCGGACGTACGTACCCCCACGAGAGGAACAGTCCGATGAACAGAACCGTTGCCCTGCTTTCGGCGGCTGCCCTGGTCGCCCTGCCGGCCGCTGCCACGATGACGCCCGCCTCGGCCGCGGAGTCCGACGCGACCGTGTCGGTCCTGCACGCCGTCCCCGGCCTGACGGTGGACGTCTACGCGAACGGCGAGGAGCTGATCCCCGACTTCGCGCCCGGCACCCTCACCGACCCGCTCACCCTGCCCGCCGGCACCTACGACCTCCAGGTCTTCGCCGCCGGTGACAACCCGGACAACACCGACCCGGCCATCGAGGCGCAGGGCGTCCAGGTGCCGGCCGGGGCCAACGCCACCGTGGTCGCCCACCTCGACGCCGACGGCAACCCCGTGCTGACGCCGTACGTGAACGACGTGTCTGCGACCGACCCCGGTCAGGCCCGCCTGGTCGTGCGCCACGACGCCGCCGCACCGCCGGTGGACGTCCGTGCCGACGGCGACGTGCTCTTCCCCGACCTGGCCAATCCTGACGAGGCCTCGGGCGACGTCCCCGCGGGCACCTACTCCGCCGACGTCACCCTGGCCGGTGAGAACCAGACCGTGATCGGCCCCGCCGACCTGCAGCTCGCGGAGGGCACGGCCACCATCGTCTACGCGTGGGGCTCGGCCGAGGACGGCAACCTCGACCTCGCCGTGCAGACCATCGACGGCCTGCACTCGGCGCCGTCGGGCGTGCCCGGTGGTGAGACCGGTGCGGCTGCCGCCGGCGACGGTGCTCCGTTGTGGGCGTTCGGCCTCGGAGCCGCGTCGCTGCTGGCACTGGGCGTCGCCGGGACGAGGCTCGCCCCGTCGCGCTCCCGCCGCTGACCGTCCCCGAGCGACAGGGACACACGATGACGAGGCTGGGCAGGAGGACCTGGTGGGCCGTGGCTCTCGCGGCGGTCGCCGGGCTCCTGCTCAGCCTCGTCGTCCTCACGACGGGTGAGGGTCCGCGGCAGGTCGAGGAGGTCCGCGGTGACGCCTCGGTGTCGGCCCCGGCCCCGACGTCGTCGGGGCCGGCCTCGTCGGGTTTGCCCCCCGCCCCGGGTGACGAGAGCCGGTCCGGGGTCGCCCGGGCCGACGCCTCCGTCGGCTCGCTCACGTCGCGTCGTACCCGCCCGCCGACCCGGCTGCGGGTGCCGGGCCTCGGGCTGGACACGACCGTGCGACCCGTGGGCGTGGGTCGTGACCGGCAGATGCGCCTGCCCGAGGACCCGCGCGTGCTGGGGTGGTACCGGTTCGGTCCCGCCCCGGGGTCCGGTGGGTCGGTCGTCCTGGCCGGGCACGTGGACTCCCGCGAGTTCGGCGTGGGCCCGCTGGTCGAGCTCCAGACGATCGGCGTGGGGGACCTCGTCGAGGTGGTCACGGGAGCGGGCGAGGTCCGCTCCTACCGGGTCGACAGCATCGAGAGGTTCGACCGACAGGCGCTGCCGGCGGCTGTCTTCGGCCGCACCGGTCCCGAGCGGCTCAGGCTCGTCACGTGCACCGGCCCGTACCTGCCCGCGGCCGGGGGATACCAGCAGAACCTGGTGGTCACCGCCGTGCCGGTCTGAGTCGCGGTCGAGCCTTTCGACTCCAGACAGTTCATGGCCCTCTGCGTCGTCCGTTGCGGGAGGTGCGGGCCCGTCCTCCCCCGACGGAGCCTCGATGATGCGCTGCGCCGTGGGGGGTGACCACGACGGTCGCCCTCCTCGTCGGGGTCACCGGGATGACCGCGGCCGTCACGACCTACGTCGTTCGTCTGACGAGATCGTGGTCGGGCCCCGCACGGTGGGCTCGTCACCCCACCCCGACCTTGTGCAGCCAGGGCCCCGGCGTACGTTCGGACAGGGGCGGGCACGCCCGTCCCGAACCCACGTTCGAGAGGATCCCGCATGAGCGACTACCAGGTCGTCAACCCGTCCACCGGCAAGGTCGAGAAGGAGTTCCCCACCGCCACCGACGCCGAGGTGCAGGACGCGCTGTCGCGCACCCACGCGGCGTACGGCGAGTGGCGCACCACCAGCAAGGACGAGCGCGCCCGGATCCTGCACCGCGTCGCCGACCTGTACGACGAGCGGGCCGACGAGCTGGCCGCGATCATCGCCCGCGAGATGGGCAAGCCGCTGCGCCGAGGGCAAGGGCGAGCTCCAGCTCGTCGCCTCGATCTACCGCTACTACGCCGACCAGGGCCCCGCCCTGCTCGCCGACTCCCCGCTGGACCCGGCGATGGGCGGCAGCGCGGTGGTCCGCAAGGAGCCGATCGGCCCGCTGCTCGGGATCATGCCGTGGAACTTCCCGTACTACCAGGTGGCCCGGTTCGCGGCGCCCAACCTGATGATCGGCAACACGATCCTGCTCAAGCACGCCCCGCAGTGCCCCGAGTCGGCGCTCGCGATCGAGGCAGATCTTCGCCGACGCCGGCCTGCCGGCGGACGCCTACATCAACGTCTTCGCCACCAACGAGCAGTCGGCCGACATCATCGCCGACCCCCGCGTGGTGGGCGTCTCGGTCACCGGCAGTCCGAGCGGGCCGGCTCCGCCGTCGCCGAGGTCGGCGGGACGCAACCTCAAGAAGGTCGTGCTCGAGCTCGGCGGCTCCGACCCCTTCATCCTGCTCGACGCCGACGACCTCGGTGCCGCGGTGAAGGCCGCCGTCCGGGGCCGGATGGGCAACGCCGGCCAGGCCTGCAACGGCGCGAAGCGGATGATCGTCGTCGACGAGCTGTACGACGACTTCGTCGAGCACTTCACCGCCGCGATGGCGACCCTCACCCCGGGCGACCCGTTCGACGAAGGAAGCGGACTTCGGTCCGCTCTCCTCCGAGGCGGCCGCGACCAACCTCCTCGAGCAGATCGACGACGCCGTGGCCAAGGGTGCGGTCGTGCGCACCGGAGGCAAGCGCGTCGACCGGCCCGGCGCCTTCGTCGAGGCCACCGTGCTGACCGGCGTCACCCCCGACATGCGCGCCTACCGCGAGGAGCTCTTCGGCCCCGCGGCGGTCGTCTACCGGGTCGCCGACGCCGCCGAGGCCGTCGCGCTGGCCAACGACTCGGCCTTCGGCCTGGGCGGCGTGGTCTGGAGCGCCGACCTCGAGAAGGCGCAGCAGGTCGCCGACCAGCTCGACACCGGCATGGTCTGGATCAACAGCGCCCAGGGCTCGTTCGCCGACCTGCCGTTCGGCGGGACGAAGCGTTCCGGTGTCGGCCGCGAGCTCGGCCCCTACGGCATCGACGAGTTCGTCAACAAGAAGCTGATCTACACCCCCGCGGCTCGCTGAGCCCGAGGGCGTCGGGTGGGGGTGAGTCGCGTGGCCGCCCCCGCCCGCGCGTCCGGCTCGAGGCGCACCGCGGGTCGGCGAGTGTGCGTGGCTGCACGGGTACCGGACATCGGATGGTGGTTCCACGCACACTCACGCCGCGGAAGCGGCCCTCCGGCGACGTCGACGCCGCCATGCGCACGGAGGTGGCGGGCTGGAGTCGCGACCAGCCCTCTGAGCAGGACGGGTCCCTAGGTGGTGCCGCCGCGGATCAGCCCCGTGCGACCGAGGATCTCGTCGACGACGACTGCGAGCGGTGGCGTCGCATCGATCACGACGCCGCTCTGGGGGACGTCGCCGTCGACGGCGTGGTCGCCACGCCGGTCCAGCTCTCGACACACCGATGTCTTCCCGTTGCCGGAGACGCCCTCGACCAGGTAGGTGCGAACCACAGCCCCGCCTCCACCATCCCGCCAGGATGCGCTCCGAGCATCCAGGTGCTCACCAGTCCCCGAGGGCCGCGAACCGCTCTCCGATGAGGCGGTGCGTCTCGGTGTCGGGGTGCAGGTTGTCGGGCAGTGGACGTCGCTCGGCATCCTCGGCGCCGTAGAGCGCCAGCCCGTCGACGTACGACAGGTGGGCGTCGTCGCGCTGCTCGACGACGTCGACCAGCACCTCGCGCACCACCTCGAGGGTGAGCGCACCACGGGCCACCTCCTCGGGGTCGCCGGTGGCGACGAAGGCGACGCGGCCCTCGGCCATGGCGGCCGGGTCCGGCGCGGCGGGGCCGGGCGTGCTCTCGTGCACGCCGCAGAAGACGGGCGAGACGACGCGCAGCGGCGTGTCCGGGTGGCCGTCACGGATGGTGTCGAGCCAGCCGTGGACGGCCGGGCCGAGGGCGCGACGCCGCATCAGGTCGACGTTGACCAGGTTGATCCCGAGCTTGACGCTGATGCGGTCCGCGGGGGTGTCGCGGATCGTGCGGGCGATGAACGGGTCGAGCAACGCGCTCCCGCCGAGGCCCAGGTTGACGAGGTCGAGACCGGCGATGCGTGCGGCGACGGCCGGCCACGTGGCGGTCGGGTGGGTGGCGTTCGAACCCTGGCTGATCGAGCTGCCGTGGTGGATCCAGCGGCGTCGGTCGCCACCGAGGGGCGCGACCGGGGCGTCGGCGTGCAGGGCGACCAGCTCGGTCTGCTCGTCGTGGGGCAACCAGATCTCGACGGTCTTCGCGCCCGGCGCCAGGTCGACGACCAGTCTGCCCGGGCTGCCCGGCTCGAGGGTGCGGGTGCCGGTCATCATGTCGATCGTCAGCACGTTGCCGCCGGGCGCCACGAGCTGATGTGCCAGCTGTCCGTCGACGAGCACGTCGTACACGCCGTCGGGACGCGGCGGGACGCCCACGTAGCGGCGCTTGGTGGGCAGCACCTCGAGCTCGACCCGGGTGGCGGCGGTGCGGAGGGCCAGGCGCACCCCCGCCGGTTGCGCCTCGACCATGTGGAGCTGCGGGTCGTCGGTCTGCGCACGCGCACTCGCGGGCAGACGGTGCGGCAGCAGGCCGCCGCGGTCGGTGCGCTCGAGCTCGAGTGCACCGACGACGAGAGCGGGGTCGATCATGCTTCGCCCCATGACGTCAGGGTGGCGTGGAGCCCGTCGAGCACGCGCTCCCAGGACTCGTCGGACGTGGGCGCCCCGGCCGACCCGTGGGCGAAGGCGCCGGCCGCCTCGAGAGCGGCATAGCCGTGGAAGGTGGCGCCCAGCAGGCGTACGGCGTGGGTCGTGTCGGCGTCGTCCAGGGCGTAGCCGCGCACCGCGGCTCGGGTCAGGTCGGCATGCCGCGGACCGGCGCTCGCGGCAGCGGTCGCGTCGTCGAGCGGCAGACGCGTGGCGGCGTAGCGGCCCGGGTGTTCCGCGGCGTACGAGCGCCACACTCCGCCCATCGCGGCCAGCGCCTCACGGCCACTGACTCCCGCCAGCACCGAGGCGATCCGGTCGGCGGTCTCGTCGAGGGCGAGGAGGGCGACGCGGGTGAGGACGTCGGCCTGGCTGCGGACGTGCGTGTAGAGGCTGGGCGTGGAGACGTCGAAGTGCTGGGCGAGCGCGGTCAGGGTGACCTGGTCCAGGCCCACCTCGTCGGCGAGCCGGGCCGCCGCCTCGGTGACGCGGGCGCTGGTCAGTCCGGCGCGGGGCATCGGCACTCGTTCCTTCCTGCCTTAGTCTTGTACCTAACGATCGTAGGTTACCTGCGAGATCCGACCCTCGAGCACCGGGGGCATGCTTCGCCGGCCCGGCCCGGCCCGGCCCGGCCCGGCCCGGCCCGGCCTGACCTCCGTGCTTCCCGACCGGGTCAGCTCGCGCCACGTAGGGCCCGCACCACGATCCGTGTCGCCGCGGCCACCAGCTCGTCGTCCGTCTCGGCGCCAGCCGTGTCGTGCGACGTCATGACGGCCACGATCCACGGCGCCCGGCCCGGAGGGCGCACGATCGCGAGGTCGTTGCGGGTGCCGTAGGTGGCCGTCCCGCTCTTGTCGCCCACCGCGAACCCGGCGGGCACACCCGCCCTCACCAGGTCCGCACCGGTCACGCTGTCCGCGAGCCCGTCCTCGAGCACCCGCCGGTCTTCGGCCGTGAGCATCCCACCTCGCACCAGGGAGTCGAGGGTGGAGGCGAGTGCCCGCGGCGTGGACGTGTCCCTCGTCTCTCCGGGTGCCCAGTCGTTCAGGTCCGGCTCCACGCGATCCACCGAGGTGACCTGGTCGCCGATCTCGACGAGGAACTCCTCGACCGCAGCCGGGCCGCCGATCCGGGCGACGACCAGGTTGGCTGCCGTGTTGTCGCTCGTGGTCAGTGACGCGTCGATCAGCCGTCGGATCGTCATCCCGTCCTCGACGAACAGCTCGGTGATCGGTGAGTGGTCGACGAGGTCGGCCTCGGTCCAGCGCACGCGACGCTCCAGGTCCCGTGCCGGCGTCCGCTCGAGGAGGGCCGCGGCGGCCAGGACCTTGCCGGTGGAGGCCAGTGCGAAGCGCTCGTCCGCGCGGTAGGAGACGCTCCTGCCGGAACCGGTGTCGAGCGCAAAGACCCCGAGTCGGCCGTCACGGCGTCGCTCGAGCGCACCGAACTGCTCATCGAGCTGCCCGTCGAGGCTGCGCGGCGTGGGCGACGGTGCACCGTCGTCGACCGACCGCCCCGGCGAGCCTGGAGCCGAGGCGGGTCCCTCGGCCGAGCAGCCGGCCAGCGGGGGGAGGAGCAGAGCGGTCGTGACACTCGCGACGCGCAGCAGCAGGCGCGTGCTCACCCGACCGAGAAGAGCGCGACGGTCGCGCACAGAACGGCACCGATCGCGATGACGACGGCGGCGGTCCCCAGGGTGCGGCTGCGGTCGTCTCCGCGAGTCAGGGCGCCCAACGCCAGGGCGACCGCGGCTCCCAGGTAGGCGAAGGGAGTGAAGAAGAACGTGACGGCGCAGATGACGCTCGAGATCGCGAACAGCAGGGCGAGGACGCCGATCACGGCCGTGTCGGGGGTGGGGTCCCGGCTGTCGGGGTGGTCCCACCCGGTGGGTGTCGTCATGTCGTTCTCCACGTGGCCGAGACTAGTGCCGCATCTTCTGATCGTTCTGGCGAACGGGACAGGAGGAGCGCTGGCGCGGAGCGTGACGCGCGCCTGCGGTGCGACCCCGAGGTGGTCGCGGGGTCGGCGCACCGGGGGGACAGAACTTTCGGTTCCGGCCCGTGAGGACGAGTGGCGCCCCCGGCAGGATTCGAACCTGCGACCGGCGGATTAGAAGGCCGCTGCTCTATCCAGCTGAGCTACGGGGGCGGAGGGTCGGAATTACAGTCGGGAGAACATCGGGATAACCCCGCTGTAGTTCAGCCGGCTTCCGACCCGGCCGCCAGTATGCCCGAACGGGTGCGCGCGAGCTGAGTCGCCCGCGGCCCGCCGCCCCTCGTGGACTGGGATCCGCACGCGGTGGCCGGTTCATAGCCCTGCCGGATCCGATGACAGGTCTTTGCGCGCGAGCCACTTGTCAGGAGCGCCCGGAGCGTCACGATGGGGGCATGGACGACGCCGAGCGACAGGCTGTGGAACAACGCATGGCACTCTGGAACTGGGTGTTGGCGGCCCAAGAGCGTAGGCACGAGGTCATCGACGTGGTGTGGGATGCAGCCGACAAGGAGCAAGCAGCGGCGGGGCTCCGCGAGTTGCTTGGCATCGAGGGCGGGGATCCCTTCGTGGTTCTCGACATGCCGATTGGGCGACTGACCAAGGAGGCGCGGGAGCACTTCGCTGCCAACGCCAGTCAACTCCGCGAGAACCTGGACGAGGCCTAGCGGCCGTCGTTGCGAGCGGCCGCTCAGCCGATGAGCGGACTCCGCCGACTTCGGAACATCCGGGCCCGAGGACTCGCCTCGGTCTATTCACTGCGGCTGGTCGGTCAGCACGGGATGCAATCCGATGGTCGCCGGTCAGCACCCGGACGCGCCCCGTGTGTCGGGTGCAGCTAGTCCGCTTGGGACGTCGCCGCCCTCGCTTACAGTCTCCCCGTGACCACGCGGGGGACTCTACGAGCGGCTCGGGGCGTCCTTGCGTTTCTGGCCGTCCTTGCCTTTGTTGCCTGCGGCGACAAAGGCAAGGTAGTGGCGGACGACGGAGGGCAGACCGGTGAGGCAGACGTGACCACTGAGCTCTTCGACGGCGTGGTCGAGACCGATTACGGCCAGTTCGACCTGTACTGGTCGTCGGACTACCTCGGCTACGACGGCTCCGACGACCGCTACTTCGCGGGCCAGGCCAACGGCCTTGTCGGCTCCGGCGATCCCGGTGGCGTTTACGTCAACCTGGCGCGTCGCAGCGGCGGCTCGTCGGTGCGCATCGTTCTCCGTGACATCGAGCCGCAGCTCACCGAGGAGTGGGAAGACATCGTCGAGGTGTCCACCATCGTGCCTGAGGATGCACAGCCTGGCTGGGGCACCTGGGCCGGTGAGAGCGGTGGTCGACTGGAGATCCCGCCGGGTGGTTACCGGCTCCGGGTGAGCGCACGGGGTCGCGACGCCGGGCGAGGTGACGGCGAGTTCGCCAACGAGGTGGTCGACTCCTATCTGCTGGAGCTCTGGCCGGCACCCGCCGCGGAGGATCAGATCGTCCGTACCGGCAGCAAGGACGCGCGGTACTGGCACCGCCAGCGCGGCGGGCCGGGAAGCGGCTGATGGCCTGCCTGGGTGTGTCCCAACCGCCCGCGAGCTTCGAAAATAAGGACGACAAACACGGTCGAGGAGATGACGGGTGATGCCACAGGGTTCAGCGTCGCCCCTGTGCCAGCGACATTATTCGACCCTGCCTGTGAACCACTTGGACGCGAGCGTCCAAGACGTTGCCTACCTCTACGACGCCTACGCGCACGACGTACAGAACGGCACCTGCACAGTGAGCACCTTCACAGACGCCGTGAACCTCCACCACCTCATCGACCAGGTCACCCGATCCTTTGAGGCGTTTCACCAATCCGACGGGGGCGACGCCTCCGGGGCACGTCACGGCTAGCACCACCTAGTTGGTGGCCGCGCTTCGCTACTCCGCGAAACGCACGGACCCGCCGCATTAAGGGCGGCCACGCTCGCCCCGGATCTGCCGCTGAGCGGGCGCAATGGAGCCGATAGGTGGAGATCTACCCGGCACGTTGTGAAAGGGTGCGACTGGTCTGCCAGGCATGACACGTCGGATATTGAGGAGGCCGCATTGCGTCGTTGGTACGCGGCCAGCGTCTACCTGGTTCTGTGCACCTTGATCGGGAGTGCCGCCGGGCAGTACGGCGCGCTCGCGCAACTGGGCGAGCAACGTGGCCTCAACACGACGGTCCTTGTTGGCGCATCGTTGATGCGACTCGATGTCGCCCACGCGTCCATCGGTCTGGCGGTAGGACTCGCATCGCTGACGGCGCTCGGCTGGGTGCTGCGCGGAAGGTGATTCCGGCACGTGCGGCGACAGCACCTCCGGCGAAGCAAGTTCTTCCCACCGCCGCCAACATCCTGCCGGGTCGAGTGCGCGCTCATACCGATGAGCGATTGTCGCGAACCTCAGTCGAGGCAGAACTCGTTGCCCTCGAGGTCCTGCATCACGATGCATGCGTTGGTGCCGTCGTAGAGCAGTCGCACGCGGGTCGCGCCGAGCGGGATCAGCCGAGCACACTCGTCCTCAAGTGCAGCCAGCTTCTCCTCGCCAACGAGTCCTGTGCCGACCCGCACGTCGAGGTGCAGCCGATTCTTGACGACCTTGCCCTCAGGCACGCGCTGGAAATACAGGCGGGGTCCTGTGCCCGTGGGGTCTTCGGCCGCCGCCGACCCGTCGTCGTCGTCGTACTCTGCCCGGTATCCCAGGGCCTCGGCCCAGAAGCGGGCGAGGTGCAAGGGATCAGCGCAGTCGAAGGTGACCTGGATCTGCTTGACCGATGACATGGGCAGAACTCTATTGATGCCGTATGAGGCCATCCTCAGAGGTCGCGGATCGAGCCCGCGACCAACCTCGCCTGCCGCTTCCGGCACTGCGGCACGTAGCGTCCGCCCATGCCTCGACGAGTGCGTGGAGCCGAGATGAGGGCTCTCCCAGATCGCCGTGGAGGCGGGGCGCTCGCCGTTAGCATGCTGCGCATGAAGTTCTTGAGTGCTGCCGCCTCGCGTCTTATGGCAAGGGGTGTGCTGAGCGCTGGGTGGTACTCGATTCTGACCGGCTTGGTGCTGCTCTACCTTGCCTACGTGCTCGGCCGGATCCCATGGGATGTTGACCGAGCAGCGCCTTTCGTGTCGGTGGCATTCGCGGCCACGGGTCTGTGGCAACTGACGAGGGGCCTTCGAGCCGAGTTCCAGCGGAGGCCCAAGTCGACGGAGAGGCCTTCGTAGCAGTTTGTCCAACGTCCGCTATGCCGCTGATAGTGCGCGGACCTGCCGATGAGCGGATGCCCGTCACAGCGAACTGGCACACTCGACCCCCGTGGACATCCTCCTGTTCGTGCCTCTCCTCGTCGTTGGGTTCCTCGTTCTGCTCCTTGCAGGCCGGGCGCAGGTGGCGAAGGGCTCAAACTCTGCAACGGCAAACGGCGCGACACTGCTCACCCTGTCCGCAGTCGTCGGCGTTCTGGCGCTGGGCATGCTGCTGTCGCTTGACGTGTGGTGAGAGGGGAAGAGTCCCTAGAACATCAAGGGCAACGCACCCATCTGCCGCGATGGCTGCGCCGATCTGCCGACGAGCGCGCATTACCATGCCTGTCCTGATTCCGGCGGGCGGATCCGAAAGGAGAGGCGAATGTCGGCAGTGACTCCTCATCCCAAGTATGTCGCCCACTTTATCGACCCGCTTTACGACAGCAGAACTATGGATTCAGCACCCTTCGGATCCGATCAAGGTGCCGACATGCTTCATGATGTCGAGATGTCAGGCGGTGTCTTGCGTCCGGACGCCAGCATCGAGACTGTCTTGCCCTGGGGCGACGTTGACGGGTACTTCGCTGACGCAGAGAAGGGCGACGTTGACGGCCTCTCGTTCATCTACGCGGCGGGATTCCTGCTCCTTCGCTTCAACGCGCACATCGACGAGGCCGACTACCGCATCCTGCGGTCTGCCTTGGTCGGCTTGGCGAATGAGATGGACCTTGAGGATATTCGTACGACTGTCCTCCCCGATCTCGATGCCTTCATGGCACAAGAAACCGGCGGCTGATAACCACCTGCAAGCCGATTGCACGCGATCCGCCCGGTCGTGTTGCTCAAAGGTCCCGGCCGACAACGGCTGGCGGATCTTCAGCCACGTCGACTCCAGCGAGTACCTGCACGATGCTGACAACCTCGAGATCGTGGACTACAACCGGGCGTGCGAGATCGAGCCTGTCCTCCTCGGCATCTGGGACACGCCCGTCGGGTCCGACCTGCAGGTCGTCGACGAAGGAGATGGACTTCGCATCGTGGACACGGTGACCGGCCGTGAGGTGCCCCGCGACGAGCTCTGGTGACCATTCACAGCGACCGCCACGGGGTTGACTCGAACAGGTGTTCGAGGGATGATGGGGCATGCCCACGACCGCTACCGCCGCCGACGTCGCGCTGATCTCGCGCGTCCGGGAGGCGGATGCCGAGGCCAGGGCTGCCCAGACCGCGGTGTTCCTGCTCGCTGCCGAGTGGGCCGACGCCCATCTCGAGCCCGACCCGCCGCGGTCGGGCGGGGAGTGCCTCCACGGGTGCCGCTCCGCCGATCGGCACGACGTGGAGGTCGGTGACTTCGACGGGGGGTGTGCGGGCGGGTGCGTGAGTGATCCGGACGGCTTCCACGACCCGTTCATCCCCGTCGTGCGCTGGGACGCCGCGGCTCCGTTCGGCGCCGCCATCGGCCGCACCAGCCAGGCGGGCTCGCTGATGATCCGCGACGCGTTGCTCACCCGCCACCGTCTCCCGCGGGTGTGGCGCCGGGTCCGGGCCGGGGAGGTCGAGCCGCACAAGGCCAGGATGCTCGCCCAGTCCATCATCGGCCGCCCGCGTGACGTCTCCGACCACCTCGACCAGCACCTCGCCGCGGTCGCGCACAAGATCGGCCGCGTCGCGCTCGAGCGGGCCATCGACGAGGCCATGCTCCGGCTCTACCCCGAGCAGCGTGAGGCCGATCAGCTCGAGGCCCTCGACCGGCGCTTCGCCACCCTCCACGTCGACTCGATCAACCACGTCGGCATCGCCGACATGTCGCTGCGCGGTGACTGGAAGGACCTCCACGACTTCGACCGGGCGCTGTCCCGGGTTGCCATCGCCCTCGGGGCGCAGGACGAGGCGAGTGGCCTCGTGCCCGACAGCCTCGACGTGCGCCGCTCGCGTGCGGTCGGCCTGCTGGCCGACCCCGCGGCCGCCCTCGCCCTCCTGTCCGGGGAGCACGCACCGCCACCGTCCAGGCGCGCCGAGCTGGTCCTCACCATCACCGACGCCAACTTCGGCGGCGACCCGGTCGCTCGCAACACGACCACCGGGAGGGCGGTGATCGAGCAGGCCGTGCGCGAGTGGTGCGGCCGGACCGACACCCACCTCACGGTGCTGCCCGTCCTCGACCTGGCCGGGCATGACGCCACCGACGCCTACCGTCCCAAGGACGCCACCGTCCGTCGCGCGGACCTGGTGGCCCAGCGGTGCGTCTTCCCGCACTGCGCCCGGCCTGCGACGTCGTGCGACCACGACCACGTCGTGCCCTACGACCACGACGACCCCGCCGGCGGGGGACCGTCGTGCGACTGCAACATCGCGCCGCTGTGCCGACATCACCACCAGCTCAAGACCCACGCCGGGTGGGGCTACTCGGTGCTCGACACCGGCCTGTGGCTCTGGTCCGACCCGCACGGCCAGCAGTTCCTCTGTGATCGGGTCGGCACGACCGACGTCACCCCCGCGCGATCGTGTCGACAGCGCGAGTGACCGGTCGGTGCCCACGCGTCCGGCTCTCACATGGCGATCCGCACCCCGTCGACGATCAGGATCAGGCCGAAGAGGGCGAAGAGCGCGGCCGCGCCGTACGCGATGACGTGCTCGGGCAGCTTCTTGCCCAGCACGGCGCCGACCACGATGGCCAGCGCGTCGGCGGCGACCATGCCCACGGTGCTGCCGATCCACGTCCCGAACCAGCCCTCCTGGGTGGCCAGGGTGATGGTCGCCAGCATCGTCTTGTCGCCGAGCTCGGCGAGGAAGAACGCGACACCGACGGCCAGGATCGCGGCGCCCTGGCTGGTGCGCGCCTTGTCCGCCTCCTCGTCGGTCAGCTCGTCACCCCGCAGCGTCCAGGCGGCGAAGCCGAGGAACGCGACACCCGCGACGATCGAGATCCAGTGCTGCTGCTCGGCGAAGGCGTCGCCGACCCAGAAGCCGATGCCGACGGAGGCCAGGTGGACGATGGCGGTGGCGCGGTGATGCCGATCAGCACGTCGCGCACGCGGTAGCGGGCGGCGAAGGTCATGGCCATCAGCTGGCTCTTGTCCCCGAGCTCGGCGACGAAGATGACGGCGGTGCTCAACAGGAATGCGTACATGGACGAGGTCCTCTCCGGCCGCGGCCGGAGGGATGTCGCCCGTCGCGGGAGGACCCTTCGACCAGGGCCGTCCGATGAAGGGTCAGCAACTGGTCGAAAGTCTCGTCCGCCACCGAGGTGGCCTGCCGCGCCGGGCCCGGGGGCCAGTGTGTCGACGTGACTGTTGGGGACTACTCCCTTTCGTTGAAAACTGTACAGGGAGCCCGGGCTGACATGGCCGGCGGGATGAGCACGCGCCGCGGTGAGTCGCTGGCGGCCCGGGTGGCAGCGACGCAGGAGCGTCGGCAACCCGCGGTGGAGACGCCCGTGGAGATGTCGGACGGCCCGCCGCCGACACGACACTGCTGGTACGACGGGCCGCACGGCCGGCAGGCCGCCCTGCTGCTGGAGTGGCGGCGGGTGGCCGGGGGTTGGTCCGGACGCATCGCGGTCGCGGCGCCCGACCCCGGCGGCTGGGCGCTGGTCGAGATGTGGGTCGACCCCGGCCTGCTGGCTCCTGGACCACACTGACGCCCACGACTACGTCCGTCCGGGTCGGACGCACGACGGCCCGCCCCGCGCGAGGCGGGACGGGCCGTGCGGGAGTGCTGTCGGGTCAGGCGGTGACCAGCGAGTCCGACGGAGCGTCCTCGCGCCAGGCGCGGCCGGTGCGCGACGCGTTGTAGGTGTCCAGCTCGAGGATGCCCTCGCGCTTGGCCACGATCGTCGGGACGAGCGCCTGGCCGGCCACGTTGGTGGCGGTGCGACCCATGTCGAGGATCGGGTCGATCGCCAGCAGCAGGCCCACGCCCTCGAGCGGGAGCCCCAGGGTGGACAGGGTCAGCGTCAGCATCACGGTGGCACCGGTGACGCCCGCGGTGGCGGCCGAGCCGATCACCGAGACGAAGGCGATCAGGACGTAGTCGGTGACCGAGAGGTCGAGGCCGAAGAACTGCGCCACGAAGATCGCCGAGATCGCCGGGTAGATCGACGCGCAGCCGTCCATCTTGGTCGTCGCGCCGAGCGGCACGGCGAAGGAGGCGTAGGCCCGCGGGACGCCGAGGTTGCGCTCGGTGACCGACTGGGTGACGGGCATGGTGCCGACCGAGGAGCGGGACACGAAGCCCAGCGAGATCGCCGGCCAGGCGCCGGAGAAGAACTGCTTGACCGACAGGCCGTTGAGGCGCAGCAGGATCGGGTAGACACCGAGCAGCACCAGCAGCAGACCGGCGTAGATCGCGACGGTGAAGGTGCCCAGCGAGCCGAGCGCGTCCCAGCCGTAGGTCGCGACGGCGTTGCCGAGCAGGCCGACGGTGGCGATCGGGGCGAGCAGGATGACCCACCACAGCACCTTCTGGACCACGGTGAGCGCGGAGCGCACCACGGTCAGGAACGGGTCGGCGTCCGAGCCGACCTTGAGGGTCGCGATGCCCACGGCGATGGCCACGACGAGGATCTGGAGCACGTTGAACGACAGGCCGACCGATCCGTCGTCACCGGCGCTGCCCTCGAGGCCGAGCACGTTGCCGGGCACCAGGCCGGTGAGGAAGTCCAGCCAGGAGCCGGAGGTGGACGGCGCGGACGCGGCGTCGGCGGAGACGCTGGCGTGGTCGCCGGGCTGGAGCACGAGGCCCAGCACCATGCCGAGGGCCACCGCGATGAGCGCGGTGATCGCGAACCAGGCGAGCGTCTTCCACGCCAGGCGGGCGGCGCCGGTCACGTCGCGCAGGTTGGCGATCGAGGCGACGATCGCCAGGAAGACCAGCGGGGGCACGATCGTGCGCAGCAGGGTGACGAAGACGCCACCCACGGTGGTGAGGGTCTCGGCCAGCCAGTTGGGATCGGCCACGCCGGCTGCGTCCACCGAGTCGGGCCCCATGGCGCGGGCGACGAGACCGAGGACGACACCCAGCGCCAGTCCGATCAGGACCTGGACGCCGAAGGACGGGAGACGGAGGCGACGGGTGCGTCGCTCCGTGGATGTAGCAGTACTCATGTGGGGGAGAGCCTTTCGAACGCGCGCGGCACCGAGTCGTCGGCGCCGGCGCTGGGGAGCGGGAGTGTCAGGCGCGAGGGCGGTGGCCCGGACACAGGGCGCTCTGGGTGCGAGCGAGGTCCACGGCACGACGCTGCGTCAGCAGGTCGCCCACGGTTGCGGGACCAGTCAAAGAGGCGCTCACCCAGGCTCCAACCGACACCTTCGGCCACCGATTCCGTGCTTCTGCTCACATGTCAGGAGACGCCCGACTAGGTTTCGCCCCATGTCTCTTCGTCTCGGGGCACGGCTCGTGGCCGCACTGCTCCCCGCTGCCCTGCTCCTGCCCGCCGCCGCGCACGCCGAGAAGGTCGTGACGAAGGACGCCGTCGGCGACAGCTCGCTCGTCGAGGTCCGCGACTCGGAGACGGGCACCGACGACGACGTGGTCCTGACGCCGGCGCCCGAGGAGACGGCGACGGACATCGTCCGCACCGTCGTCGCCCTCGGCCGCCCCAGGCTGAGGATCACGGTCCACCTGCGTGACCTCGTCGTGTCCTCGGACACCGAGACCTATGTCCGGGTGGCGACACCTCGCGGTGAGTACAACGTGTCCATCTCCAAGGCGCCGGGCTCCCGGGCCGACGCATCGCTGCGACGCAAGCGAGGGAGCGAGGTCGAATGCCGGGGTCTTCGCGCCGCCCTCGACGGCGCCGAGGACACGGTGGACCTCTCCGTGCCGACACGCTGCATCGGCGGCCCCCGCTGGGTGCAGGTGGGTGTGGGCGTGGTCCGCTCGGCGGCACCTCCTGCGGGCACCCCGACCCCGACGGAGCCCATGCTGTTCGCCGACGACGGCCACCGCGACGGTGACATCCGGGCGGACGACGTCGCGAAGGGCCCCAAGGTCCGCCGCGGCTGACCCTCACCGGGCCAGCAGCACCATGACCTCGTAGTGGGTGGTCTGGGGAAACATGTCCAGCACCCGCGCCTCCACCGGTCGCCACGAGCCCATCAGCGCCAGGTCGCGGGCCAGCGACTCGGCGTGGCACGACGAGTAGACGACGTACGACGCGTCGCTCGACTCCAGCCAGCGCGCGAGGTCGGCACCGATCCCGCGTCGAGGCGGGTTGACGACGACGAGGTCCGGGGCGGCGGGCTGGGCCAGCGCCCACGCCGTCGCGTCCCCGGCGACGAACCTCACGCCCTCCGGCGCGGTCGCCTGGGCGGCGGCCACGGCCTCGGCCGACACCTCCACCCCGGTGACCGTGCGACCCGGTCCGGCCACGGCGAGCGCGAAGCCGCCGACGCCGCAGTACAGGTCCCAGGCGGTCCGGACGTCGGGCAGCCCGGCCACCCAGTCGCGAGCCTGCGCGTAGAGGGAGGCGGCGACGCCGGTGTTGGTCTGGAAGAAGCCCTGCGGGCGCAGGGCCAGCTCGAGGCCCTCGAGCCGCATCGGCAGCGACGACTCCGGGGTCAGCACGACCTCGCGCTCGCCCTCCAGGACGGCCGCGTGCGCGGGCTGCACGTTGAGCGACACGACCCGCAGTGCCGGCAGCTCCTCCAAGAGCCACGGCAGGTGCTTGCGGATCCGGGCCTCGTCGGCGGTCGAGCGCATCACCAGGCGCAGCATCAGCTCGCCGTCGGGGGACTCGGTGAGCAGGACGTGCTTGAGCTCCCCACGGCGCGCGCTCACGTCGTACGGCGCGAGGTCGGCGCGCGAGATGAACGCCGCCACCACGTCGAGCGCGGCCGTCACCCCGGGGGAGTGCAGCGCGCAGTCGCGCAGGTCGACGCCGGTGCGGGTCCGGTCGAGGATCCCCAGCGTGGGAGCGGCCGACGTGCCGCCGACGGCCATCTTGGCCTTGTTGCGGAACCCCGCGTCCGGCCCGGCCACCGTCGGCAGCCACACCGATGAGGACACGAGCGAGCGCGCGTGCGCCTCCTTGTCGGAGAGCTGACGGGCGCGCGGCACCTCGAGCAGCGTGCAGGAGCGACAGCGGTGCGCGTCGTAGTGGTGGCAGTCCACGCCCGGGTCGACGCTCAGCCGCGCAGCCGGCCCATCCACTCCTCGACCTCCGTCGAGGTGCGGGGGAGCGCGGCGGAGAGGTTCTGCGAGCCGTCGGCGGTGACGAGGATGTCGTCCTCGATGCGGATGCCGATGCCGCGCAGCTCCGCGGGGACGAGCAGGTCGTCCTCCTGGAAGTAGAGGCCGGGCTCGACGGTCAGCACCATGCCCTCGGCGAGGTCGCCCTTGGGGTAGATGTCCACGGAGGACCGGCCGCAGTCGTGCACGTCCATGCCGAGCATGTGCGAGGTGCCGTGGAGGGTCCAGCGCGCGTAGACCTTGGACTCGGGGTCGAGGGCCTCCTGCGCCGAGACCGGCAGCAGCCCGAGGTCGGCAAGGCCGTGGGCGAGGATCTCCATCGCGGCGTTGTGGGCGGCGAGGAACGGCACGCCGGGCCGGACGGCGTCGATGCCGGCCTGCTGGGCGGCGTGCACCAGGTCGTAGAGGTCGCGCTGCACCGGCGTGAAGCGGCCGTCGACGGGCAGCGTGCGCGTGACGTCGGCGGTGTAGAGGTTGCGGCCCTCGACCCCCATGTCGAGGAGCACGAGCTCGCCCGGCGTGATCGGACCGGTGTTGTCGATCCAGTGCAGCGTCGTGGCGTGCGAGCCGCCGCCGACGATGGAGTCGTAGCCGATGTCGTTGCCCATGGCGCGGGCGCGGCGGAAGAACGTGCCCTCGATCCAGCGCTCGCCGTGCTCGAGGACGCGGTCCCACTCGCGCACCGAGTCCTCGAAGCCGAGCGTGGTGATGTCGCACGCCTCCTGGAGCTCGGCGACCTCCCACTCGTCCTTGACCAGGCGCAGCTCGTCGGCCACCCGGGCCAGGTCCTCGTCGGTGCTGATGTCACGCGTCTTGCGGCCCCCGTTCGTCTCGTCGTCGAAGGACGGGAGGTCCTGCACGTGGCGGACCTCGATGCCCAGCGAGTCGGAGATCTCGCCCGCCGAGGGACGGCGACCGGCCCACAGCTCGCCGTACTGGCGGTCGCGGAAGAACTCGTCGGTGTCGCGCTCGGAGCGCGGTCGCGCGTAGAGGACGGCCTCCCCGTCGTCGATGACCAGCACCGCGTCGGAGGTCTGGTTTCCGGAGAAGTAGGTGTGCGCGGTGTCCGGACGGAACCGGTAGTCGGTGTCGTTGGCCCGCACCTTGAAGGTGCCGGCCGGCAGCACGAGCCGCTCGCCCGGGAAGGCTGCGGCCAGCGCGGCGCGACGCCGCGCGGCGTGCTCGGTGACCGGGTGACGGGGGACGTCGAGCTCGCGCTCGCCCCAGCCGGTGCGCATGAAGGCGGCGTACGCCGCGGGCACGGCCGGGTCGTGCGACTCGGTGGCCAGCTGCTCGCCGGTCTCGGAGGTGGCGACGTCGGTCTCGGTGGTCTGCTCCTCGTTCACGCGGTCACTGTACGCCGGGGCGAGGGGGGTGCTCCGTTAGGCTTCCGGGCATGCCGAGACGCCGTCGCGACAGTGTTGCCTTCACCGTCGTCGTGACGGCTCTGGTGCTGCTGGGAGCCCTGGTGATGGCCCTGGTCGTCGCCCTCTCCGGCGCCCCCGGATCCCTGGCCCTGGCCGCCCTCCTGGCGGCCCTGCCGGTGGGTCCGCTGGTCGGCTGCTTCATGTGGCTGGACCGCTACGAGCCCGAGCCGCGCTCGCTCCTGGTGGCGGGCCTGCTGTGGGGCGCCTTCGTGGCGACCGCCGCGGCGCTGGTCTTCCAGGGCATCGGCATGGCCGGCGGCGCCAGCGACACCGAGAGCCTGTCGATCCTGGCGCCGGTCAGCGAGGAGCTCACCAAGGGAGCCTTCCTCGTGCTGCTCCTGTGGTGGCGTCGCCACGAGCTCGACGGGGTCCTGGACGGCATCGTGTACGCCGGGATGGTCGGCATCGGCTTCGCCTTCACCGAGAACATCCTCTACCTGGCGGCGGCGTACGACGGCACGGACGGTCTCGGCCCCGGCGGCACGGAGGCGCTGACCGGCACCTTCATCCTGCGCTGCATCGTGAGCCCCTTCGCGCATCCGTTCTTCACCGCCTTCGTCGGCGTGGGGGTGGGCCTGGCCGTGGCCTCGCGCGGCATGGCCAGGCGGGTGCTGCTGCCGGTCCTGGGCTACGTCGCCGCCGTGCTCGCGCACAGCCTCTGGAACACCGCCACCCTGTCGGGCACCGACAACTTCCTGGTGCTCTACGGCACCCTCATGCTCCCGGCCTTCCTCGGGTTCGTCGCGTTCGCGCTCTACCGGCGCCGCTCCGAGCGCGGGATGATGCGCGCCGCCCTCGAGGACGCCGCCGCGCGGGGGCTCATCCCCGCCACCGACATCCCGTGGCTGGTCGACCTCCGGGCCCGCCGCCACGCCCGCGCGTTCGCCCGTAGGGGTGGGGGTACGCAGGGTGAACGCGCCATGCGGGACTACCAGGCCGCCGCGATCGAGCTCGCCTACCTCCATCACCGCTATCTTCGCGGGACGGCACCGCGCGACTTCGCCGAGCGCGGGCACGAGCACGTGCAGCAGCTCAACGCCGTACGCCCCCTCATTGCCTTCCCCGGACAGGTGGTACCCACCAGATGACCGAGCTCCAGTCCCGCCGGGAGAGCGCCGACGGCACCAAGATGCTGACCGCTCTCGTGCGGCTGCGCGGCGCGCTGCAGGAGGTCCGGCTGCCGCTGGAGCTGCCCAGCGCGCCCGACCAGCGCCAGTCGCGCGGGGAGATGGTGGACCAGCTGGAGGACTACGTCATCCCGCGGCTGATGACCATCGACGCGCCCCTGCTCACCGTCGTGGGCGGCTCGACCGGGGCCGGCAAGTCGACGCTGGTCAACTCGCTCGTCGGCACCAGGGTCACCCAGCCCGGCGTGCTGCGCCCCACGACCCGTTCGCCGGTGCTGGTGCACAACCCGTCCGACGCGGAGTGGTTCGGCCAGGACCGGCTGCTGCCCGAGCTCGAGCGGGTCTCCCGCAGCACCAACGACCCCGAGGCCCTGCAGCTCGTGCCGTCCGAGACGGTACCGGCCGGCCTGGCCATCCTGGACGCGCCCGACATCGACTCGGTCGAGGAGCGCAACCGCACGCTGGCCGCCCAGCTGCTCGCCGCCGCCGACCTCTGGCTCTTCGTCACCTCCGCCGCGCGGTACGCCGACCAGGTCCCGTGGGAGTTCCTGCGCAAGGCCGCCGAGCGCTCGGCGGCGGTGGCCATCGTGCTCGACCGCACGCCGCCCGAGGCGGTCGAGACCGTGTCGACCCACCTCGCCCGGATGCTCGCCTCGCGCGGCCTCAAGGACTCGCCGCTCTTCACCGTCACCGAGGGCGGGGTCACCGAGGACGGGCTGCTGGCGCCCGAGTCGGTCGCGGACATCCGCGCCTGGCTGGACTCGCTCGCGGCGGACTCCGGAGCCCGCTCCGCGGTGGTCCGCCAGACGCTGGAGGGCGCGATCCGCACGCTGTCGCGGCGTACGCACTCGGTCGCCGACGCCGCGACCGAGCAGGTCGACGCCGTACGCCGCCTGCGTGAGGACGTCAACAGGTCCTACGACCAGGCCGTCACCTCCGTCTCCGAGGCGTCCGCGGACGGCACCCTGCTCCGCGGTGAGGTGCTCGCCCGCTGGCAGGAGTTCGTCGGGACCGGCGAGCTGCTCAAGTCGCTCGAGACCCGCGTCGGGTGGCTGCGCGACCGGGTGGTCAACGCGGTCAAGGGCAAGCCCCAGCAGGCCGAGCGCGTCACCGTGGCCGTCGAGTCGGGCCTGGAGACGCTGATCCTCGAGCACGCCGAGGCCGCCGCCGAGCGGTCCGAGGCGTCGTGGCAGTCCACCGCGGCCGGGCAGATGCTCCTCACGCAGAGCGGTGAGGACCTGGGCCGGGCGTCGCGCGACTTCCGGCGTCGCGCGGAGCGTGCGGTCCGCGACTGGCAGTCCGACGTGCTCGACATGGTGCGCACCGAGGGGGCCGACAAGCGGTCCACGGCCCGCTTCCTCGCCTTCGGCGTCAACGGCCTCTCGGTCGCCCTGATGGTCGTCGTCTTCGCCCACACCGCCGGGGTCACCGGCGCCGAGGCCGGCATCGCCGGCGGCTCGGCGGTCCTCGGCCAGAAGCTCCTCGAGGCGGTCTTCGGCGACCAGGCCGTGCGGTCGCTGGCCGAGCGGGCCCGCCGCGACCTCGAGGTCAAGGTCACCGACCTGCTCGAGTCCGAGCGACGCCGCTACATCGAGCTCCTCGACGGGCTCGAGATCTCCCCGGAGACCCCCGACAAGCTGCGCACCGCCGCACGTCGCGTCGACGACCTGCGCTTCGCCGCCGCTGCGGCCGGGACGGCCGCGGCCGTCACCGCGGGTGCGGAAGCGGCCGAGCCCAGCCGGGACGCTTAGGGTGGGACCCCGATCCGACCTGCAGCGACGAGGGAGAACATGACGTCCTTGCTCGAGGGGGCCAAGAAGCTGGTCTCCCGGAGTTCTGACATCGGTGCACGCGTCCAGGGCCTCGAGCAGGCCGTGGACGCTGCCCGCGGACGGGTCGACGACGCGATCCTCGACGACGCCCAGGCCGTCGTCGACCGGGCCTCCAGCCGTCTCAGGCTGTCCGCCGATCACACCGTGGTCGCGCTGGCCGGGGCCACCGGCTCGGGCAAGTCGTCGACCTTCAACGCGCTGACCGAGCTCGAGCTGTCCGCCGTCGGTGTCCGGCGGCCCACCACGTCGTGGGCGACCGCCTGCGTGTGGGGTCGCGACGGCGCCGAGGAGCTGCTCGAGTGGCTCGGCATCCCCGCGCGCCACCAGGTCACCCGCGACTCGATGCTCTCCGCGGGTCGCGAGGACCCCCAGCTCCAGGGCGTCGTCCTGCTCGACCTGCCCGACCACGACTCCACCGAGGTCTCCCACCACCTCGAGGTCGACCGGCTCGTCAAGCTCGCCGACATGCTGGTGTGGGTCCTGGACCCGCAGAAGTACGCCGACGCCGCCATCCACGACCGCTACCTCGCGCCGCTCAACGCGCACCGCGACGTGATGATGGTCGTGCTCAACCACATCGACACCGTGCCCGAGGACCGCCGCGAGGGCATGCTCGCGGACGTACGCCGCCTGCTCGCGGCCGACGGTCTCGCCGGTGTCCCGGTGGTCGGCGTCAGCGCCCGCCACGGGATCGGCATCCCCGACCTCCGCGCGGCCATCGCGGCCAAGGTGGCCGAGAAGAAGGCCACCCGCGCCCGGCTCGCCGCCGACATCCGCAGCGCCGCCGAGCGGGTGCAGGAGGCGTCGGGCACGGCCAGGAGCCGCTCGCTCTCCGCCGAGCGCGTCGCCGCCCTCGACGACGCCTTCGCCGACGCCGCGGGAGTGCCGACCGTGGTGCATGCCGTGGAGACCTCCACCCGCATGCGGGCCAACCGCGCCACCGGCTGGCCGGTCGTCGCGTGGTTCTCCAAGCTCAAGCCCGACCCCCTCAAGCGGCTCCACCTCGACCTGGGCTCGGCGGGCAAGGAGCTCACCGGCTCGGCTCGCACGTCGGTGCCCCAGGCCACCGGGGTCCAGCGGGCCCGGGTCGACACCGAGGTCCGTGCCCTGGCCGACCAGGTGTCGGAGGGCATGGCTCCAGCGTGGAGCGGCGCGATCCGCAAGGCGTCGGTCTCCCGGCTGCCCGACCTCGGCGACCGGCTCGACCGGGCCGTCGCCTCGACCGACCTGGGCGCCGACAAGATCCCCGCCTGGGCCGGGCTGGTCCGGGTGCTGCAGTGGGCGCTGATCCTCGTCGCGGTCGCCGGTTTCGTGTGGCTCGGCGCGCTCTTCGGCGCCGCCTACCTCGGCCTCGACGGGGCGTCCACGCCCGAGTGGGGCGGCATCCCGATCCCCACGGTCATGCTGCTCGGCGGGATAGCCGCGGGGGTGCTGCTCGCCCTGGTGTGCCGGGTGCTGGTCTCGCTGACCGCCAGGCGGCGTGCCCGCGCCGCCGACAGGCGGCTGCGCGACGCGATCTCCGGGGTCTCCCAGGAGATCGTGGTGGAGCCCGTCCGGGCCGAGCTCGCCTCCTACACCGTGGCCGGCGAGGGTCTGGCGACCGCGCTGAAGTAGCCCCGGTCGGGCCGCCCGGCCTCCACAGGCCCGGCCGGCCGCCGGCCCCTCCACAGGGTGCGGGCGTCGTACCGCGCGGTGTCGGTGCGGTTGCGCAGCCTTGGGTCCACGAGGGCGGACGTGCCGCCCCACCCGAGGAGGCATGAGATGAACGAGACCATCGTGACCCTGAACGGCTGGGTCGGCAGCGAGGTCGAGGTCCACGACGCCGGGGGACAGGCGCTGGCCACCTTCCGCGTGGCCAGCACCTCACGACGTCGCAAGGGCGACGAGTGGGTCGACGGGACCACCACCTGGTTCAAGGTCAAGGCCTGGCGCCGGCTGGCCGGCCACGTCAAGGAGTCGCTGCGCGTCGGCGACCCGGTGATCATCACCGGGCGGCTCGAGGCCGACGTGTGGGTCCGGGAGGACGGCACGTCGAGCACCCAGCTGGTCGTCACCGCCACCTCGGCGGGCCACGACCTGGCCCGGGGGACCTCGCTCTACACCAAGCCTGGCCGCAGCGAGTCCCAGCCGTCGGGCAGCGACCCGTGGGACCCGGCGGCGGCGCCGGTGTCCGTGGGGGCCGGCGAGGACGGCCACGACGGCGAGGAGGTCGCGGCCGAGGCCGCCTGAGCCCGGCCGGGGCCGTCCGGGGCGGCCGGACCCGGGCCCGGGTGTCCCCGGCCGTCCGCCGGTTGTCCAGCGAGGTGCCGGGCCCCGTAGGCTCGGGCCCATGGCTGAATACGTCTTCACCTTGCGCAACGTGCGCAAGGCCCACGGTGACAAGGTCGTCCTCGACAACGTCACCCTCTCGTTCCTGCACGGCGCCAAGATCGGCGTCGTCGGACCCAACGGCACGGGCAAGTCGTCGCTGTTCAAGATCATGGCCGGGCTCGACCACGCCAACAACGGCGACGCGATCATCGACCCGGACGCCACGGTCGGCATGCTCCAGCAGGAGCCGCCGCTGACCGAGGGCAGGACCGTCCTGGAGAACGTCGAGGAGGCGGTCGGCGAGATCAAGGGCAAGCTCGACCGCTACAACGAGATCTCCGAGCTGATGGCCGACCCGGACGCGGACTTCGACACCCTGCTCGCCGAGATGGGCGACCTCCAGACCGACCTCGACCACGCCAGCGCGTGGGACCTCGACAGTCGTCTCGACCAGGCCATGGACGCCCTGCGCTGTCCGCCCCCCGAGGCCCTCGTCGACAACCTCTCCGGCGGTGAGCGTCGCCGCGTCGCGCTGTGCAAGCTGCTGCTCCAGCAGCCCGACCTGCTGCTCCTCGACGAGCCCACCAACCACCTCGACGCCGAGTCGGTGCAGTGGCTGGAGGGCCACCTCAAGGACTACCCGGGCGCCGTCCTGGCCATCACCCACGACCGCTACTTCCTCGACAACGTCGCCGAGTGGATCCTCGAGCTCGACCGGGGCAAGACGCACCCCTACGAGGGCAACTACTCGACGTACCTCGAGACCAAGAAGGAACGGCTCAAGATCGAGGGCCAGAAGGACGTCAAGCGCGCGAAGATGCTGGAGAAGGAGCTCGAGTGGGTGCGCTCCAACGCCAAGGCCCGCCAGACCAAGTCCAAGTCGCGGCTGGCCCGTTACGAGGAGATGGCCCTCGAGGCCGACAAGGCCCGCAAGATCGACACCGCTGACATCAACATCCCGCCGGGTCCTCGCCTCGGTGACGTGGTGCTCGAGGGGCGTCACCTGGTGAAGGGCTTCGAGGGCCGCACCCTGTGGAACGACATCTCCTTCACGCTGCCCCGCGCCGGCATCGTCGGCATCGTCGGCCCCAACGGTGTCGGCAAGACCACGCTGTTCCGGATGATCACCGGCGACGAGAAGCCCGACGACGGCGAGCTCGTGGTCGGCCAGACGGTCAAGCTCTCCTACGTCGACCAGAGTCGTGGCGGCATCGACCCCAACAAGAACGTCTGGGAGGTCGTCTCCGACGGGCTCGACTTCATCAAGGTCGCGAACTTCGAGATGAACTCGCGGGCCTACGTCGCCTCGTTCGGCTTCAAGGGTCCCGACCAGCAGAAGAAGGCCGGCGTCCTCTCCGGCGGTGAGCGCAACCGCCTCAACCTGGCGCTGACCCTCAAGCAGGGCGGCAACGTGCTGCTGCTCGACGAGCCCACCAACGACCTGGACGTCGAGACGCTCTCGGCCCTCGAGGACGCCCTGCTCGACTACCCGGGCTGTGCCGTGGTCACCTCGCACGACCGGTGGTTCCTGGACCGCGTCGCGACCCACATCCTGGCGTGGGAGGGCGACGACGAGGACCCCGCCAAGTGGTTCTGGTTCGAGGGCAACTTCGCGTCGTACGAGGAGAACAAGATCGAGCGCCTCGGCGTCGAGGCCGCCCGCCCGCACCGCGTGACGCACCGCCGCCTCACGCGCGACTGACACACCCCAGGAGCAGGCACCCCAGCTCCAAGCACCCCAGCAGCAGCGACGGCCCGGCACACCTCACGTGTGCCGGGCCGTCGTCGTTCGGGACCGGGGGTCAGCCGGTGGCGCCGTCGCGGAGGTCCATCTCGGGGTGGGCGCTGATGAGGTGGTCGGTCACCGCGTCCATCGCGCGTCCCACGGCCGCGAAGTCCGCGGGGTCGACGCGGTCGACGAGGTGCGCACGGACGCCCTCGACGTGGCGGGGAGCCGCCTCGACGAGCAGCTCGTAGCCCTGGTCGGTCATGGTGGCCACGATGCCGCGCCCGTCCTCGGGGGTGGTGCCGCGCACGACGTACCCGGCCCGCTCCATGCGGTCGACGGTGTGGGTCACCCGGCTCCGCGAGTGGGCGAGGGCGTCGGCGAGCTGGGCCATCCGCAGGGACCGTCCGGGGCGCTCGGAGAGCCGGACGAGGATCTCGTACTCGGTCAGCGAGATGTTGAACTCGCGTCGCAGGTCGTCGTCGAGGCGGTCCATGAGGAGGGTCGTGCCGACCACGAGGGCGCGCCACGAGCGCTGCTGGTCCTCGTCGAGCCACTGGGGCTCGTGGGCTACGCGGGGCATGCGGCTCTCTCCTCGTGCGGCGTCAGGTGACGGGATCGTGCCCGTCCACCTCGACCCTAACCATGGCGGTCCGGCCGTGCAGCCGAACCGCCCCCGGCAGTCCTCAGCCGATGCGCTCGAGGATGAGGGCCATGCCCTGGCCACCCCCGACGCACATGGTGATGAGGCCGGTGGTCTTGTCGTGCCAGTCCAGCGAGTTCAGCATGGTGTTCTGCAGGCGGGCGCCGGTCATGCCGAACGGGTGACCGACCGCGATCGCGCCGCCGTTGACGTTGAGGCGGTCGATGTCGATGCCGAGGTCCTGGTAGGACGGGACGACCTGGGCCGCGAAGGCCTCGTTGATCTCGACGAGGTCGATGTCCCCGATGCTCATGTTGGCGTGGGCCAGCGCGCGCTTGGTGGCCTCGACGGGGCCGAGGCCCATGATCTCGGGGGAGAGACCCGACACGCCGGTGGACACGATCCGGGCGAGCGGGGTCAGCCCGAGCTCGGCGGCCTTGGTGTCGGACATGACGACCACCGCGGCGGCGCCGTCGTTGAGGGCGCAGCAGTTGCCGGCGGTGACCACGCCGTCGGGGCGGAAGACCGGCTTGAGGTCCTTGAGCGCGTCGTAGGTGACGCCGGCCCGCGGGCCGTCGTCGGTGGACACCACGGTGCCGTCGGGGGTGGTGACGGGGGTGATCTCGCGGGCCCAGAAGCCGTCGTTGACGGCCTTCTCGGCGAGGTTCTGCGAGCGGACGCCGAACTCGTCGAGCTCCTGGCGCGACAGGCCGCGCAGGCGGGCGACGTTCTCCGCGGTCTGGCCCATGGCGATGTAGGCGTCGGGGAGCAGGCCGTCCTCGCGGGGGTCGTGCCAGTCCACGCCGCCCTCGGCGGTCTTCGCCGTGCGGCTCTGCGCCTCGTCGAAGAGGGGGTTGACCGTGTGGGGGATGTGGTCGGAGGTGCCCTTGGCGAAGCGGGAGACCGTCTCGACGCCCGCGGAGATGAAGATGTCGCCCTCGCCGGCCTTGATGGCGTGGAAGGCCATCCGGGTGGTCTGCACCGACGAGGCGCAGTAGCGGGTGATGGTGGCGCCCGGGACGTCGTCCATCCCGTTGAGGACGTTGACCACCCGGCCCATGTTGTTGCCGCTCTCGCCGCCGGGCAGGCCGCAGCCGAGGTAGAGGTCGTCGACGGTGTGCGGGTCGAGGCCCGGGATCTTGTCCAGCGCGGCCTTGACGATCAGGGCGCTGAGGTCGTCGGGGCGGAAGTCCACCAGGGACCCCTTGTTGGCGCGGCCGATGGGGCTACGCGCTGCGGAAACGATCACTGCCTCGGGCATCAGAACTCCGGATCTCGTGGACGGTCGGGTGTCGCGTGGCTCACCCTAGACGGGCCCGCCCCAAGGTGGAACACGTTCTCGTGTGGTCTGTGTCATGCGGGCCGCGGAGGCTCGACGAGCGAGCCGAGGAGCAGCTCGAGGCTCGATCGCAGGAACGCCGGCCGCTGGCCGGCCGGGCGCTGGAGCGCCGCCAGGAGCACCCCGTCCAGAGCGGCCACGATGGTCGCGGCGTGGGTGGCGTCGTCCGGGCGACCGCCGGCCCCGAGCGTGCGTCGTACGAGCTCGACCAGCTGGGTGCGCCACGAGGTCATCGCCACGGCCAGCTCCTCGTCGCGGGTGGCCGCCAGCGTCAGCTCGAGGCGCGCGAGCACGAGCTCGGGGTGGGAGAGCCAGTGGCGGAAGAGCGCACCCGTCTCCCGGACCGCCTGGGCCACGCTGTGGTCGCCGGCGGCCAAGGTGTCGGACAGGTCGGCGACGTCCTGGACCAACCGGTCCGAGACGTGCTCGGCCACGGCCTGCTGGAGCGCGGCGCGGCTGCGGAAGTAGGCCGACGAGCTGCCCTCGGGCAGGCCCGCCTCGCGGTCGATGCCGCGGTGGGTCAGCCCCTTGAGCCCGTGCCCGGCCAGCACGACGACGGCGGCGTCGAGGATCTCGAGGCGGCGGGGGGACGGTGGTGCGGGCAACGGGCCTCCTGGGTGAGCGACGACACTACCGCCGCAGTTGTGGTCGCGGCAGACGCGGCGTAGTCTCTACAAACGTAGAGATTCTACAGATGTAGAAAGGACTTCCCATGACCTTCCAGCTGCTCCCCGACATCGCCCCCTTCGTCACCGCGTTCCTCGCCCTGGCCGCCGTGGCCTTCGTCGCCGGCGTCGCCGTCGCCACCGACTTCTTCGTGGTCAACCACCGTGAGCGCATCGCCCGCTCGGAGTCGATCGGCACCTACTACGGCCAGCTGCACTTCGCCCACTGATCCACTGAGCGGAGCACCGGACGACCCGGCGCCCGACTCTGCGACCATCGGGTCGTGCGCCATCGCTACGAGTGCCCCCTCCGCTGGGCCGACCTCGACCTCCTGGGCCACGTCAACAACGTGGTGTACGTCGACTACCTGCAGGAGGCGCGGGTCGACATGCTGCGCATCCACGCCCCCGACCAGCGGGCCGACGAGCTCGCCGAGGGTGTCGTGGTGGTGCGGCACGAGGTCGCCTACGTCGCCCCGCTGATCTTCCGCTTCAGCCCGGTCAGCATCGAGTGCTGGGTGACCGAGGTCCGCGCCGCCAGCTTCACGATGGCCTACGAGATCTTCGACGAGGACGACGACGGCGTCCGCACGACGTACGTCAGGGCCAGCACCGTCCTCACGCCGTACGTCTTCGCCACCGAGCGCCCGCGCCGCCTCACCCCCGAGGAGAAGGACGTGCTCGCGCCGTTCCTCGAGGACGGTGGGCCGAAGAGCCCGCGGATCGAGCCCGTCAGCTCCTGGGAGCCGGGCCACTTCCCCCTGCACGTGCGCTTCTCCGACGTCGACGTCTACGGGCACGTCAACAACGTCAAGTACTTCGAGTACCTGCAGGAGTCGCGCATCCCGTTGATGCGCGACCTCGTCGAGCACCTGCCCGGCGCCGGTGAGACCCGGGTCGTGGTGGCCCAGACCGACGTCGACTACAAGGTCCCCATCCTCTTCCGGCCCGAGCCGTACGACGTGTGGTCGCGCGTCACCCACGTCGGCACGCGGTCCTTCACGATCGAGTCCGAGATCCGCGACGGCGAGCAGGTGCTGTCGCGGGCGCGGGTCGTGCTCGTGTGCTTCGACCCGGTCTCCGGGCGCTCGGTCGACCCCGGTCCCGAGCACCGCACGGCGATGCTGGCCGCGCTGGAGGCCTGAGCCGGCCCGCGGCTCACTCCAGGGTGTTGACCATGAACTGCGCCGCGTGGGTGACGTAGTCCCAGAACCGGGCGTCCTGCTCGGGCGGCAGCGACGCCTTGTCGAGGCCCTCGCGGAAGTGCACCAGCCAGCGCTCCGCCGCGAGCGGGGTGACCGCGAAGGGTGCGTGCCGCATCCGCAGCCGGGGGTGCCCGCGCGTGTCGGAGTACGTCGTCGGCCCGCCCCAGTACTGCACGAGGAACAGCGCGAAGCGCTCCTCGGCCGGACCGAGGTCCTCCTCGGGGTAGAGCGGGCGCAGCACCTCGTCCTGGGCCACACCCTCGTAGAAGGTGTGCACGATCTGGCGGATCGTCTCCTCGCCGCCGATCTCGTCGTAGAAGGTGCTCACCACGCCATTGTGCCGAGAGGCGGGTGAGACGGCTGCATCGGGAGGCGCGGACGGGCGTGGAAGACTCCTGAGGACCGATGTCCCCGACGCGACAGGAGCACAGCATGCCCACGACCCGCACTGCGACCACTCACTGGGAGGGCACCCTCTTCGAGGGCGCCGGCAAGGTCACCCTCGAGTCCTCCGGGATCGGCACGTACGACGTGTCCTGGCCCTCCCGGGCCGAGGAGGCGAACGGCAAGACCAGCCCCGAGGAGCTCATCGCCGCGGCCCACTCGTCCTGCTTCTCGATGGCCTTCTCCAACGGCCTGGCCAAGAACGACACCCCCGCCACCTCGCTGGACACCCAGGCCGCCGTCGACTTCACCCCCGGCACCGGCATCACCGGCATCACGATCACGGTGCGCGGCGTCGTCGAGGGCGTCGACAACGACACCTTCGTCAAGCTCGCCGAGGAGGCCAAGGCCGGCTGCCCGGTCTCGCAGGCGCTCTCCGCCGTCCCGATCACGCTGGACGCCGCCCTCTCCTGACCCGCGCGGCAGGGTCCGGGACCCGTCGGGTCGGGTGCGCTCAGCCCTGGGGTTCCGGACCCACGTCGCTCCCCGCGTGGGCGGCAGCGGACGGGGCGCTCTCCTGCCACGTCACACGCTGCGCCACGGCGAGGTTGATCCCCTCGTGCTCGAAGCGGGCCTTGATGCGCTCCCGCATCGCGCGCGCCACGGCCCACTGCTCCATCGGCGCCGTCTTGAGGGTCACCCGCACGACGATCCCGTCCACGCCGAGCGACTCCACTCCCCACACCTCCGGCTCCTCGATGACCAGGCCGTGGAAGTCCTCGTCGTCCCACAGGTCGTGCGCGACCTCCTGCAGGACCCGGCGGACCTGCACCAGGTCCTCGGCGTACCCGACGGTCACGTCCAGCACCGTGCGCGCCCAGTTCTGGCTCATGTTGCCCACCCGGAGGATCTCGCCGTTGCGGACGTACCAGACGGTGCCGTTGACGTCGCGCAGGCGCGTGACGCGCAGGCTGACCGCCTCCACGGTGCCGGAGGCCTCGCCGAGGTCGACGACGTCGCCGACGCCGTACTGGTCCTCGAAGATCATGAAGATGCCGGACAGGAAGTCCGAGACGAGGCTCTGGGCGCCGAAGCCGAGCGCGAGGCCCAGGATGCCGGCGCTGGCGATGATGGGTGCGATGTTGACGCCGATCTCGCTGAGCATCATCGTCCCGACGACGGCCAGGACGATGCCGGTGATGACGCTCTTGAGCAGGGTCCCCATCGTCTGCGCGCGTTGCACGCGACGGGTGGCGCCGGCGGCCTCGTGGAGGCTGAGGGCGGTGCCCACCTTGCCGCCGGTGACCGCGCGGCTCAGCCGGTTGGGGAGCACGCCGGTCTCGGCGCGCTTGACGAGCCGGTCGATGACCCGGTGGAGGACCCACCGCACGACCAGTCCCAGCAGGGCCAGCCCGATCAGGGCGGAGGGCTTGCCCACCACCCAGTCGGCGATGTTCGCGGCCGCCGTGCTGTCGGTCTCGGAGTAGACGAAGTTGCAGATGGACGCGTCGTCGGCGCAGGGATCGTTGAGCGAGAGCATCGGGCCAGTATGGCGATCCGGGCGGCCAACCCAAGTCCTCGCGACGGCATGTGACGGATCCGACGGGAGGACCGCGGAAGCCCCGAGAGCAGGAGCCGATATCGTGTCCTGCGTGATCACGTCCGAGCCCTCGTCCAGCCTCTCCGTCCGTCGGCGCTCGCGTCGCCTGGCCAGCGCTGCGGCGGCGTCCGTCGTCGTCGCCGTCACCGGCCTCGCCGCACCGGCGAGCGCGGACGTCCCGGAGGGCTGGAGCAACCCGGACGACGTCAGCACGCTGTACGCGTTGCTGCTGCTCGGAGGTGCCCCGTTGGTCCTCTTCGTGGTCATCGTGGTGCTCACCTACCTCCCGGCGATGGTCCGGGGCGAGAAGCTCACCCCCGGCGCGGCCGACGACCAGTGGTTCGGTGGCCCCCGCGAGGGCGCCGAGGAGCTCGAGTCCGGCGCCACCACCACCGAGGAGACTGGTGGAGCCCGTGGCAGCTGGTGACTTCTCGCGCGAGCTGAGCTCGCGGGAGAGTGCCGAGGTCGACCGGTCCATCCGCGCGGCCGAGTCGCTGTGCCGCTTCGAGTTCTCGGTCTTCATCGGTGCCGCCGACGGCGACTCCCGCGCCTACGCGCAGCGCCTGCACGCCAGCCTGGTCGCGCCCGCCCGCAGCATCCTGCTGCTGGTGGACCCCAGGGCCCGGGTCATCGAGGTGATCACCGGCACCGAGGTGCGTCGCCACCTCACCGACCGCGAGGTCGAGCTGGCCGTCCTGGCGATGGAGACGGACTTCGCGGCCGGGGATCTCGTGGGCGGCCTGACCCGCGGCATCACGATGCTCGCCGAGCACGCGCGCCCGCAGCACACCCTGCACGCCGGCAGCTAGGACGCCGACCGACGCAACGGCCCCGCCCCCACGAGGGGGGCGGGGCCGTCGTGCGTCGGGGATCAGCGGGCGTCGCGCTCCTGCGCGGCCAGGGCCCGGGCGATGTCGGCCCGCGCCTCGCCGACGTAGCGCACCGCACCCTTGGGGGCGTCGGGCGACGCCGCCAGCCACTCGTCGAGGCGGGCGACGACCTCGGGCGAGCCGACGGCCAGCGGGAAGCCGAACTCGAGCACGACCGAGGCCTTGTGGAAGCCCAGCGAGTCGATGACCGTGTGGGCCGCGTCGAGGAACTTCTCCACGTACGGCGCGACGACCTCGTCCTGGTCGGACCGGAAGATGGAGAAGACCATCTCCCGCGAGGTCTCGTTGGCCGTGGTCGGGTCGAGGATCGCCGACCAGCCGGCGGCCTTGGCCTCGGCGGTGGGCTGCGCGACCCGGGCACCGGCCGCCTTCTCCTTGCCGGAGATGGTGTTGTCGCGCCCGAGCTCGGCGTCGATCTCGGCCTCGCCGATGCGCCCACCGCGGGCGAGCGCGGTGATGAGCTCCCAGCGGAAGTCCTGGTCGACCGCGAGGCCCTCCGCGGCGAAGGAGCCGTCCAGCAGGCCCTGCAGGTCGGCGTACGCCGCGTCGCTGCGGGCGGCCGCGGCGTAGGCCCGGGCGAAGGTCAGCTGGTGGTCGCTGCCGGCCTCGGCGTCGAGGAACAGCCCGCGCAGGCCCTGCTCCCACTCGGCCTTGAGGCCGTCCCGGTTCTCGGGCGCGGAGTAGCGGTTGACCGCCATCGCCGCCATGCTCGGGATCCGGGTGACGCCCCAGGAGTCGGTCTCGGAGCCGATGTTGGCCAGCACCAGACGGACCCAGTCGGAGGCGGCCATCTCGGCGTCGCGGGTCATGTCCCAGGCGGCACCCCACACGAGAGCGCGGGCCAGGGAGTCCTCGACGCGGGAGAGCGCCGTCGATGACGGTGGCCAGCGAGCGCTCGTCGAGGCGGATCTTGGCGTAGGCGTGGTCCTGGTCGTTGAGCAGCAGCAGCGCCGGCTGGGCCGTGCCGACCAGGGCGGGCACGTCGGTGCTCTCGCCCTCGACGTCCACCTCGAGGTACTCGCGCCGGACGAGCGCGCCGGTGCCGTCCTCGTCGTACACGCCGATGCCGAGGCGGTGACGACGCAGGGTGGGCTGGTCGGGGTGCGCGGTCTGCGTGACGGAGAACGAGGTGTAGCTGCCGTCGGCGTCGAGCTCGAAGGACGGGGCCAGGGTGTTGACGCCCGCGGTCTGCAGCCACTCCTGCGCCCACGAGGTGAGCTCGCGGCCGGAGGACTTCTCCAGCGCGGCCAGCAGGTCGGAGAACTCGGTGTTGCCGAAGGCGTGGTCCTTGAAGTACTGGCGGATGCCGGCGACGAAGGCGTCCAGGCCGACCCACGCGACGAGCTGCTTGAGCACCGAGGCGCCCTTGGCGTAGGTGATCATGTCGAAGTTGACCTCGACCGCGTGCAGGTCGACGTTGTCGGCCGCGATCGGGTGCGTCGAGGGGAGCTGGTCGGCGCGGTAGCCGGTCTGCTTGCGGGCGTTGGCGAAGCCGGTCCACGCGTCGGTGTACTCGGTGGCCTCGGCCTCGCACCAGTAGCAGGCCCACTCGGCGAACGACTCGTTGAGCCAGAGGTCGTCCCACCACTTCATGGTGACCAGGTCGCCGAACCACATGTGGGCCATCTCGTGGGTGATGACCGAGGCACGGAACTCGAAGAACGAGCGGGACTGGCGCGAGCGCGGGAGGTACTCGTCGCGCAGGGTCACGCAGCCGGCGTTCTCCATCGCGCCCATGTTGTACTCCGGCACGTAGAGCTGGTCGTACTTGTGGAACGGGTAGGGGAAGTCGAACTTCTCCTCGAAGAACTCGAAGCTCTGCTTGGTGAGCTCGACGAGCACGTCGGTGTCCATGTACTCGACCAGCGACTGCCGGCAGTAGTGGCCGAGCGGGATCTTGCCGAACTTGCCCTCGTACATGTCGAGCACGGCGTGGTACTCGCCGGCGACGATCGCGGTGATGTACGTCGACATCCGCTCGGTCGCGGGGAAGCTCCACACGGACTTGCCGTCGCCCTGCGGCGTGGGCTCGGGGGTCGGCGCGTTGGAGACGACCTTCCAGCCCTCGGGGGCGGTGACGGTGAAGGTGAAGACGGACTTGAGGTCGGGCTGCTCGAACGTGGTGAACACGCGACGCGCGTCCGGCACCTCGAACTGGGTGTAGAGGTAGACCCGGTCGTCGGCGGGGTCCACGAAGCGGTGCAGTCCCTCGCCGGTGTGGCTGTAGGTGCAGTTGGCGCGCACCACGAGGGTGTTGGTGGCCTGCAGGTCGTCGAGGGCGATGCGGCTGTCGGCGTACGCCGTCGCGGGGTCGAGCGAGCGCCCGTTGAGGGTGATCTCGTGGACCGTCGCGTCGACGAGGTCGGCGAAGGTCGCGCTCCCCGGCTCCCGGCAGGTGAAGGTGATCGTGGTCGTGGACCCGAAGGTCCCTCTCTCATCAGGCTCGGGGCCGGTCGTGAGGTCGAGGTCCACGGCGTACGACGTGACGTCCAGGAGGGCGGCGCGGGTGGCGGCCTCGTCCCGGGTGAGGTTGGTTCCAGGCATGTCGGTCATCCAACCACCCACCGTCAACGGGAATCGAGGGGCCCGTCGTGTGGTTGAGGGACGACATGACAAAGGCAGACTTCTGGTTCGACCCGTTGTGCCCGTTCGCCTGGATCACCTCGCGGTGGATCCTGGAGGTCGAGCAGCAGCGCGACATCGACATCACGTGGCACGTGATGTCCCTGGCGTACCTCAACAAGGACAAGGACATCCCCGACTCGTACCGCGAGATGCTCGAGCCGGCCTGGGGTCCGGTGCGGGTCTGCATCGCCGCCGAGGATCGGCACGGCAACGAGCGCCTGGTCGACCTCTACACCGCGATGGGCAACCGCATCCACCTCCAGAAGGCCGACCTGGACCGGGAGATGGTGGTGGCCGCGCTCGCCGAGGCCGGCATGGACGCCGACCTGGTCGACGCCATGGACGACACCTCCCTCGACCAGGCCGTCGCGGCCTCCCACCACGAGGGCATGGACGCCGTCGGTGACGACGTCGGCACCCCGACCATCCACATCGAGGGCGCGGCGTTCTTCGGCCCCGTGCTCAGCAAGATCCCCCGCGGCCAGGACGCCCTGGACCTGTGGGACGGCGCGGTCGCGGTCGCGAAGTTCCCCTACTTCTACGAGCTCAAGCGCTCCCGGACCGGGGACCTCGACTTCACCTGAGGATCAGCTGCCGCCGGCGGTGACGGTGGTGGCGACGATCGCCGCCGTCACCGCGGCCTGCGTCGCCGCCACCGCGTCCTTGACGGCCTTGGCCGCCCAGGCGCCGTCGGCGATGGCCTTCGCGCGGGCCTTCACCTCGCGAGCCGGCACGTCGCCACGGTCGACGACCCTGTGCGCCTGGTCGACGGCCGCGAGCAGGGCGACGAGGGCCGAGGTCCGCGCGTCCGGGGTGAGGCCCTGCACCAGCGTCCCGTGCAGGAGCGCACGCACCGACTCCTCGTGGCGCGCGTCTCGGGTGGGCCAGGTGGTGTGCGGGAAGAGCCCGAGCACCCGGCCGTCGCGTCGCTCCACCAGGCCACGGGCGGCCAAGCGGTCGAGCAGGTCGTCCTTGGTCCCCTTGCCCAGCCGGGTGACCAGGTCCTGCGCGGTCCGCGGCTTCTCGGCCACCCGGGCCCACGCCGCGTCGAGCACCGGCTCGCCGGGCGGCGTGCCGACCGCGGCGACCTTCGCCGAGCTCCACCGGTTCGACTTCTCGCTCACCTCGACCCCCTCGTCCAGCGCCAGCTCGAGGAGCAGTGCGCCCCCGAGCAGCGGCTGGACCTTGTCGGAGGCGGCCAGGGTCCCCTTCTCGTCGTCGAGAAGGAGCAGCAGCAGGTCCTCCGCGATGAGTGTCTGCATGGCCACGACGCTAGCGACCGGGGGAAACGCGCTGGCGGAGGCTCACTAGGATTCCGACCATGACCCACGTCCTCTCCGCAGTCGCCTGGCCGTACGCCAACGGCCCGCGCCACATCGGCCACGTCGCCGGCTTCGGCGTGCCCTCCGACGTCTTCTCCCGGTACATGCGGATGGTGGGCCACCAGGTCCTGATGGTCAGCGGCACCGACGAGCACGGCACCCCCATCCTGGTCACCGCCGACCAGGTGGGCGTGAGCGCCAAGGACCTCGCGGACAAGAACAACGCGGTCATCGTCACCGACCTCGCGGACCTCGGTCTGTCCTACGACCTCTTCACACGGACCACCACCGGCAACCACTACGGCGTCGTGCAGGAGATGTTCCGCACCGTGCTGGCCAACGGCTACATGGTCGAGGAGACCATGCAGGCCGCCATCAGCCCGTCCACGGGCCGCACGCTGCCCGACCGCTACATCGAGGGGACCTGCCCGATCTGCGGGTACGGCGACGCGCGCGGCGACCAGTGCGACAACTGCGGCAACCAGCTCGACGCCACCGACCTCATCGACCCGCGGTCCAAGATCAACGGGGAGACGCCCACGTTCGTCGACACCCAGCACTTCCTCCTCGACCTGCCGGCGCTGGCCGAGGCCCTGGGGGAGTGGCTCGACGAGCGCGAGGCCAGCGGCACGTGGCGCCCCAACGTCATCAAGTTCAGCCAGAACATCCTCAAGGAGATCCGGCCGCGCGCGATGACGCGTGACATCGACTGGGGGATCCCGGTGCCGGGCTGGGAGGACCAGCCGACGAAGCGCCTGTACGTGTGGTTCGACGCGGTCATCGGCTACCTCTCCGCCTCCATCGAGTGGGCCCGCCGCCTCGGCGAGCCCGACAAGTGGCGCGAGTGGTGGAACGACCGCGACGCGCTGTCCTACTACTTCATGGGCAAGGACAACATCGTCTTCCACTCCCAGATCTGGCCCGCCGAGCTGCTCGCCTACAACGGCCAGGGCTCGCGCGGCGGGGAGCCGGGGGAGTACGGCGTGCTCAACCTGCCGACCGAGGTCGTGTCCTCGGAGTACCTCACGATGGGCGACCAGCAGTTCTCCACGTCGCGCGGCCACGTGCTCTACGTCGGCGACTTCCTGGCCCGCTACGGCCCCGACCCGCTGCGCTACTTCATCTGCGCGGCCGGACCGGAGACGTCGGACGCGGCCTTCACCTGGGCCGACTTCGTCACCCGCAACAACTCCGAGCTGGTGGCCGGCTGGGGCAACCTGGTCAACCGCACGGCCACGATGATCGCCAAGAGCTTCGGCGAGATCCCGCCCTGCGGCGAGCTCGAGCCGGTCGACGAGGCGGTGCTGACGGCCGTCCGCACCGGCTTCGACACCATCGGCGAGCTGCTCGGCCACCACCGGCTGCGGGCCGGGATCGCCGAGGCCATGCGGGTGGTCGGCGAGGTCAACAAGTACCTGACCGTCACCGAGCCCTACAAGATGAAGGACGAGTCGCAGCGCGAGCGCCTCGCGACCGTGCTGCACGTCGCCGCGCAGTGCGTCTCGGACTGCAACACCCTGCTGTCGCCGTTCCTGCCGCACGCCGCCAACAAGGTGCACCTGGTCCTCGGCGGCGAGGGCGAGTTCATGCCGATGCCGCGCATCGAGCAGGTCGACGAGCTCGAGCCCGACAACGGCGCCGGCCTCACGTCCTACCCCGTCATCACCGGTGACTACGCCTCGACCCCGCGGTGGGAGTCCCGGCCGGTGACGGTGGGCGCGACGGTCGACAAGCCGACGCCGGTGTTCACCAAGCTGGACCCGTCGATCGTCGAGGAGGAGCTCGCCCGCCTTGCCGGCTGACGTCGAGCTGCGCCCCGACTCCGCCGACTCGGCGGAGTCGGCGCGACTGCTGGCGGCCTACGAGGCCGAGCTCGTCTCGCTCGGCGTGACGCTCGACCACGGCTGGTCCGGCGGGGTCACCCCCGACCAGCTGCGGGCGCCGCACGGCGCCTGGCTCGTCGGCTGGCGCGGCGACGACGCGGTCGCCTGCGGCGGCGTGCGCCTGCTGGCGCCCGGGGTCGCCGAGCTCAAGCGGATGTACGTCGACCCGTCGGCGCGCGGGGGCGGGCTCGCCCGACGCCTCGTCGCCCTCCTCGAGGCCGAGGCGGTGGCCCTGGGCGCGTCCGTCGTCCGGCTGGACACCGGCCGGGACATGGCACCGGCCGTCGGCCTCTACCGCTCGTCGGGCTACCGCGAGGTCGAGGACTACAACGGCAACCCCGACGCCGGCTGGTGGTTCGAGAAGGACCTGCGCCGGGACCGCTGACCGCTCAGGTGGTCGCCGCCGTCACCAGGGCCTCCGCGGCGAGGCGGGCCGCGACCGGGGCGTCCGGCCGGGCGTCGAGGGCGCCGCTGGCCAACCCGCCGTCCAGCAGCAGGGTGAGGGTCCGGGCCAGGCCCGCGGGGTCGGGAGCGCCCGCCTCGTCCGCCAGGCCGGTCAACCAGGAGCGCACGGCGTCCTTGTGGGCCAGCGTGCGGTCGTGGACCCGGCTGCCGGCGGGGTTCTCGGCGGCCGCGTTGATGAAGGCGCAGCCGCGGTAGCCGTCACGCCGGCAGGCGGTGCCCAGGGCGTCGAAGGCGCCGACCAGCTGGGCCGCGGGGTCGGGCCCGGCCGCCTCCGCGGCGGCGTGGAGCTGTCCGGTCCAGGCCTCGTCGACGCGATCGAGGTAGGCCAGCACCAGGTCGTCCTTGGCCGGGAAGTGCTTGTAGAACGTCGCCTTGGCCACGCCCGACTCGGCGATGATGCGGTCGATCCCGACGCCACGGATGCCGTGCGCGTAGAAGAGCGCGAAGGCGGTGCCGAGGATCCGCTCGCGTGCGGAGGGAGTGGTGGTCGGGGTCGCCATGGGGACAGCCTACCGTGCGAGTAGACAGATCTGTCTGCTAGTGTCGGCGACAGGTAGACAGACCTGTCTGCCACTCGCGATCTCCTGGAGGAACCCATGAAGTACGCAGTCCTCGGCACCGGCATGGTCGGACGCACCATCGCGGCCCGTCTCGTCGAGCTCGGCCACGACGTCGTCATCGGCACCCGCGACCCCGGGGCCACCCTCGCCCGCACGGACGGCGACGCGCCGTACGCCGCCTGGGCCGCCCAGCACGAAGACGTGTCCCTGGCGACCTTCGCCGACGCCGCCGCCGGTGCGGAGGTGGTGGTGCACGCGGCCAGCGGCTCCGCCGCGCTCGACCTGCTGGCCGCGGCCGGCGCCGACCACCTGGCCGGCAAGGTGCTGATCGACATCAGCAACCCGCTGGACTTCTCGGCCGGCTTCCCGCCCACCCTCTTCGTCAAGGACACCGACTCGCTGGGCGAGCAGATCCAGCGCGCGTTCCCCCAGGCGCGGGTCGTCAAGACGCTCAACACCCTCACCGCCGACCTGATGGTGCGTCCGGACCTGCTGCCCGAGGCCAGCAGCGTCTTCGTCTCCGGCGACGACGCCGGGGCCAAGGCGGTCGCCACCGCGATGCTCACCGAGTTCGGGCACACCGACGTGATCGACCTCGGCGACCTCAGCACCGCCCGCGGCACCGAGATGCTGCTCCCGGTGTGGCTGCGGCTGATGGGCTCGCTGGGCACCGCGACCTTCAACTTCAAGATCGTGCGCTGACCCCGGCAGACTGGGGGCATGTATCCCGAGGTGAGGGCGGCCGTGCAGGCCGCCGCCGGTCCCGACTTCCGAGCGCGCGGCTTCGACCTGGCCGCCCACCGTGAGGAGGTGCGGCGGGCCAGCCTCGACGAGCCTCGCGAGCACGTCGCCGAGGTCGAGGACGTGGACGCCGATGGGGTGCCGTGCCGGCTCTACGTCCCCGACGCGGCGGCGGACGGCGTCGTGGTGCACCTGCACGGCGGCGGCTTCGTCTTCAACGACATCGACGTCCACGACGGCTTCAGCCGCCGGCTGGCCAACCGGTGCCGGCGTCGGGTCCTGAGCGTCGAGTACCGCCGGCCCCCCGAGCACCGCTTCCCGGCGGCGCCCGACGACGTCGACACCGCGCTGGACTGGCTCGGCCGACAGGACCTGCCCGGGCGCTGGGTCGTTCACGGCGACTCCGCCGGCGCCAACCTGGCCCTGGTCGCCGCGCTACGGCACCCGGGCCGGTTCGCGGCGCTGGCCCTGGTCTACCCGTTCCTCGAGCCGCACGCCGGCCACCCGTCGTACGTCGAGGGCGCGACCAGCGGCTTCGACCCCGCCGACGCGCGCTGGTACTGGGAGCAGTACGCCGACGAGGCGGCCTGGGACGACCCCGACGTGGCCCCGCTCCGCTCGGACCGCCTCGCCACGCTGCCCCCGACCCTGGTGGCCACCGCCGAGCACGACCCGCTGCGCGACGAGGGGGAGGAGCTGGCCCGGAGGCTCGCCGAGGAGGGTGTCGAGACCGTCGGGATCCGCTGCCTGGGCCAGACCCACGGCTTCTACCGGCACGCGCAGTTCACGGCGTCGGAGCCGTTGGTGAGGCAGGTCTCAGGATTCGTCGACCAGCACCTGGCCTGAGGACCCTCCCGGGCTGCGAGACTGGTGCCATGCGCGTACACCTCGGTTCCGACCACGCCGGCCTCGAGCTCAAGGACCACCTGATGACGTGGCTGCTCGACCACGGCTACGAGCCCGTCGACCACGGCCCGTTCGTCTACGACGCCCTTGACGACTACCCCTGCTTCTGCCTGCGGGCGGCCGAGGGCGTCGCCGGCGACCGGGGCGAGGGCCTCGACAGCATGGGCGTGGTCATCGGAGGGTCCGGCAACGGCGAGCAGATGGCCGCCAACAAGGTCGAGGGCATCCGCTGCGCGCTGGTGTGGTCCGAGGAGACCGCCGTGCTGGCCCGCGAGCACAACGACGCCAACGTCGTCTCCGTCGGCGGTCGCATGCACCCGGTCGAGGACATGGTGCGCTTCGTCGAGGTCTTCTTGTCCACGCCGTTCAGCGGGGACGAGCGGCACGTGCGCCGCATCGGCCAGCTCTCGACGTACGAGACCAGCGGCGAGCTGCCGCCCCTGCCCGCCTCGGCCCTGCAGGGCTCCGCGGGTGCCTGAGGGACACACCCTCCGCCGGCTCGCCACCGACCTCGACACCGCCTTCGCGGGCCGCCGCGTCCACGTCGGCAGCCCCCAGGGCCGCTTCGCCGCCGACGCCGCGATCCTCGACGGCAGCGTCCTGCTGGGGGCGGACTCCGCGGGCAAGCACCTCTTCGTGGACCTCGAGCACGACCACGTCGTGCACGTCCACCTCGGGCTCATCGGCACCTTCGACGTGCACACCGGCGTCGACGACGTGCCGCCGCCGGTCGGGCAGGTGCGGCTGCGGCTCGTCACGGCCCACGACGGGACGGGTACGGCGTCGTACGCCGACCTGCGCGGCGCCATCCAGTGCGAGCTCATCGGCCCCGGACGCCGCGACGAGATCATCGCCCGGCTCGGGCCCGACCCCCTGCGCCCCGACGCCGACCCCGAGCGGGCGTGGCGCCGGATCAAGGCCAGCCAGCGACCGATCGGCGACCTGCTGATGGACCAGGCCGTGCTGGCCGGGGTGGGCAACGTCTACCGGGCCGAGGTGCTCTTCCGGCACGGGATCCACCCGCAGCGTCCCGGTGCCACGCTCCGCGTCGGGCGGTGGCGTGCCGTGTGGGACGACCTGGTCGCGCTCATGGCGCAGGGCGTCGTCGCCAACCGGATCGACACCGTGCGCCCGGAGCACACGCCGGAGGCGATGGGGCGCCCGGCGCGGGTCGACGACCACGGCGGGGAGGTCTACGTCTACCGGCGTACCGGCCAGCCGTGCCTGGTGTGTGGCTCCACCGTGCGCACCGACGTGCTCTCCGGCCGCAATGTCTTCTGGTGTCCGCGATGTCAGCCCAGGTTCCGGTCCCGCGCCGTAGAGTCCTTGCAACAGCCCGCGCGAGGACCGAGGACATGAGCACAACCCGATCCGGTGCGCAGCGCGCCGGCCGTCGCTTCGAGGCGCGGATCAGTCGCCGGCTCCCGCTGGAGTCGCGTGCTCTCGTCGTGCTGGTGGTCGTCACCGTGGGCCTGGCCGTCGGCATCTTGAAGCTCCCCGACTGGGTGCCCATGGCCAGCCTGATCGTGCCGATGGTGGTCGGGAGCCTGGTGCTGGGGCCCCGGCAGCTGCCGTGGTTCGTGGTGTTCGTGCTGCTGCTCCTGGCCGTGCTGGTGCCCCAGCAGCCGGACATCACCGTGCGCATCGCCATGACCGTGCTGGTGGTCTTCGCGATCGGTCTGATCATCCTGCTGTCGAGCTTCCGGCGCTCCCGCCTCGGTGTGGCGGGGCTGCGCGGGGAGTCGATGCTCGTCGACCTGCGCGACCGCATCCTCAAGCAGGGGCGCATCCCGGTCCTGCCCGACACCTGGCACGTCGGCAGCGAGCTGCGCTCGGCCGGGGGCACGGCGTTCGCCGGGGACTTCGTCGTCGCGGCCCGCCACGGCGACCGGCTCGACGTCGCGGTGGTCGACGTCTCCGGCAAGGGCGAGGGCGCAGGCACCCGGGCACTCCTGCTGTCGGGGGCGCTCGGCGGCCTGCTGCGCGCCCTGCCGCCCGAGGACTTCCTGGTGGCGGCCAACGACTTCCTGCTCGACCAGGACTGGGACGAGGGCTTCGCCACCGCGGTCCACCTGTCCCTCGACCTGCTGACCGGGCGGTTCGAGATCCGCTCGGCCGGCCACCCGCCGGCCGCGTGGCGAGCCGCGGGGTCGGGCCGGTGGTCGGTGGTGGAGGCCGAGGGCCCGGTGCTCGGCCTCATCGAGGGGACGACGTACGACAGCGTCGAGGGGACCATGAAGCACGGCGACGCGCTGCTCCTCTACACCGACGGCATGGTCGAGACGTCCGACCGCGACATCATGCTCGGCGTCGACCGCATGCTCGGCCAGGCCGAGCGGCTGCTGCGCGGGGACTTCGAGGGCGGCGCGGCACGGCTGATCGAGGCGCTCGGCTCCCGCAACGACGACCGGGCGCTCCTGCTCGTCCACCGGCGCTGAGCGCCGCGACCCGGGCGCGGGGGAGCGGCTCGGTTGTGGCCGCTGCGAGCCCGTGTGGCACCATGACACCGCGCGGAGACCTGCTCGCACGGACCACCGAACGGGGTCCACGGGGCGGAGCACCGTGCGTGCGGATGTAGCTCAATGGTAGAGCCTCAGTCTTCCAAACTGATCACGCGGGTTCGATTCCCGTCATCCGCTCCAAGCAGGCCCTCTCCACCCGGAGGAGGTCCACTTGGCGGGGCGTAGCGTAGTGGCTAGCGCGCCTGCTTTGGGAGCAGGAGACCGCAGGTTCGAGTCCTGTCGCCCCGACCGTCACACCGGCCCACCCGTCCCTCGCGTCACGCCCGTGACCGGGGCGCTCGGCGGATTTCGGGGGCGTGTCGCGAGGCCAGTAGGCTGATCCGAGGCCGGGAGACCGACAGGCGCACATCGCTCGTCGCCCCGACGACCACACCGGTTCCCGTGCACCGCGCGGGACAACGAAGACATTGAGGAGACCACCTGTGAAGAGCGCCGTCGAGAACTTGACCCCGACCCGGGCCAAGCTGACTGTCGAGGTGCCCTTCGAGGAGCTCAAGCCGAGCCTCGACGCGGCGTACAAGAAGATCGCTCAGCAGATCAACGTCCCCGGCTTCCGCCGCGGCAAGGTGCCCCCGGCGGTCATCGACCGCCAGGTCGGGCGCGGCGCCGTCCTCGACGAGGCGATCAACGAGGTCGTCCCCGCCAAGTACATGGAGGCGCTGCAGGAGAACGAGCTGGAGCCGCTGGCCCAGCCCGAGATCGAGGTCACCAAGTTCGAGGACAACGACGGCCTGGAGTTCACCGCCGAGGTGGACGTCAAGCCGCAGTTCGAGCTCCCCTCCTACGAGGGCCTCGAGGCCGAGGTCGAGGACGTCGAGGTCAGCGACGCCGACGTCGAGGAGCAGGTCCAGGCGCTGCGTGAGCGCTTCGGCACCCTCACCGAGGTCGAGCGCGAGGCCGCCGACGGCGACTTCGTCACCATCGACCTGACCGCCGCCAAGGAGGGCGAGGCGGTCGAGGGCGGCGAGGTCTCCGGGATGTCCTACAAGGTCGGTCGCGGCGGCATGCTCGACGGGCTCGACGAGGCGCTGGTCGGGATGAAGGCCGACGACGAGAAGACCTTCTCCTCCCAGCTCGTCGGTGGTGACCTGGTCGGCGAGGACGTCGACGTCACGGTCAAGGTCACCGGCGTGCAGGAGCAGCACCTGCCCGAGGTCGACGACGAGTTCGCCCAGATGGCCTCCGAGTTCGACACCGCCGACGAGCTCACCGCCGACGTGCGCGAGCGCCTCGGCCGCGGCAAGCGCCTCGAGCAGGCCGCCGCCGCCCGCGACGCCGTCCTCGAGGCGCTGCTCGAGAAGGTCACGATCCCGCTCCCGGAGACCATGGTCACCGACGAGCTCAACGCGCGCCGCGAGAACGTCGAGCAGCAGCTCGTCTACGCCGGCCTCACGATGGAGAAGTACCTCGAGGACGAGGGCCAGACCACCGAGGAGTTCGAGGCCGACCTCGAGCGCCGCGTGCGCGACGCCATCGCCGCCCAGTTCATCCTCGACGCGATCGCGAAGAAGGAAGAGCTCGGCGTCGACCAGCAGGACCTCTCCTCGCACCTCGTGCGGCGTGCCCAGCAGTCCGGCCAGGACCCGCAGGAGTTCGCCAACCACATGTTCGAGCACAACCACATCCCCGAGCTCGTGCAGGAGATCCTGCGCGGCAAGGCGCTGGCCACGATCGTCGAGTCGGCGACCGTCAAGGACGCCTCGGGCACCGTGGTCGAGCTGAAGAACCTGCAGCCCGACGGCACCATCGGTGAGCCCGCGGCCGAGGCCGACCAGGGCGGCGAGGTCGACGAGACCCCGGCGTCGGACGACTCGACCGAGCCGGACGAGGACACCGCCCGGGCCTGATCGGCCCGCAGCACCCCAGCACTGCCACGGCGGGGCGTCCGGAGCGATCCGGGCGCCCCGTCGTGCGTCACCCGACCGTCCCGGCACGCCGGCCACATCCGGGCCACCGCCGACGCACGCAGCCCGCCGGACCGGCCCCGGTGAGGCGCTCAGCGCACCACCACACGCACCCGCTGGTCGGCATTGTTGGCGAAGCCCCCGCGCGTCCACACCGGCTCCACGGCCTGCACCCGGCCCGACGCGTCGTGGGCGCGGACCGCGAGCAGGTGGTCCCCCGGCGCGGCCTCCCACCGGCAGGTGAAGGACCGCCACGCGTGGGCGTCGGACGGCTCGGCACCCAGGTCGGCGTCGGTCCAGGTGCGACCGTCGTCGGTGCTGACCTCCACCCGCGTCAGCGGCGCCCAGCCCGACCAGGCGCGGCCGGACAGCGCCACCGTACCGGCCTCCAGGATCCGGGTGCGGGTCATGAAGTCCGGCGAGCCGGGCGGCGCCAGCAGGGCGCGGGGCTCGATGCGGGTGGCGGGCACACCCTCGTCGTCGGCGTCCTGGCGGAGCCGGTAGGCCCGCATCTGGTAGCCGTCGAAGGTGGTCGGCGTGGTCTCGATGCGGTCGAGCCACGTGACGTGCGCCATGCCGTACCACCCCGGCACGACGAGTCGGGCGGGGAACCCGTGCTGCGGCGGCAGGGGAGCACCGTTCATGGTGTGCGCGACCAGGACGTCGTCGCGCAGTGCCTCGTCGAGCGGGAGCCCGCGCTGGTAGTCCTGCTCCACGCCACGCTCGATGCCGTGGTCGAGACCGGTGAGGACGACGTCGACGGTGTCGGCGGGGACCCCCGCGTCCGCCAGCAGGTCGGCGAGGCGTACGCCGGTCCAGTCGGCCGTCCCGACCGCGCCGCTGAGCCACGGCTGGCTCAGCGGCCGGGGCTCGAGCGCCGCCCGCCCGTTGCCGGCGCACTCGAGGGTGACGCGCACGGTGTGCGAGGGGAGGGCCCGCAGGTCGGCCAGCGAGTACGTCGTCGTACCCGTGCCCGCCACCGTCAGCCGCCACGCGTCGGGGTCCACTGCCGGGATGTCGTAGTGGATGAGCAGGTAGTGCAGGCCCGGCGGCGTCACGTCGTAGCGCAGCGCCTCGAGCGGCAGGGCGTGGTTGCGGGCCGCGAGTCCGAGCTCGTCGTGGGTGATCCCCTCACCGGGTTCGGCCAGGCGGGAGGGGGTCGAGACGTCGGTGAGGTCCGGCCCGGCGGTCGGCTCGTTCGTCGGCGCGTCGGTCATGGCCCGAGTGTGGCCGAATCCGCTGTGGGCGAACAGGGGCGGTCATCGCGTGGAAGTGTCCGTGCTTCGGGCTACTGTCGCTCACGTGAACCAGAACTCCAGCCCAGCTCTCTCGCCCGAGATGAACGGCGCCGGGTCGATGTACGGACTCGACGACCACATCTACCAGCGGCTGCTCCGCGAGCGGATCGTCTTCCTCGGTTCCGAGGTGCGCGACCAGAACGCGAACGCGATCTGCGCCCAGCTGCTGCTGCTCTCGGCCGAGGACCCCGACGCCGACATCTTCCTGCACATCAACAGCCCCGGTGGCTCCGTGGACGCCGGCATGGCGATCTACGACACGATGAACTACATCCCCAACGACGTGGCGACGGTCGGCATGGGCCTCGCCGCCTCCATGGGCCAGTTCCTGCTGTGCGCCGGCACCAAGGGCAAGCGCTACGCCCTGCCGCACGCGCGCATCATGATGCACCAGCCGTCCTCCGGCATGGGCGGCTCCGCCTCCGACATCAAGATCCAGGCCCAGCAGTCGCTGCACATCAAGAAGGTGCTGCTCGACCTGATCTCCCAGCACACCGGCCAGCCGGTCGAGCAGGTCATCGCCGACGCGGACCGCGACCGTTGGTTCACCGCCGACCAGGCCGTCGAGTACGGCCTCGTCGACAAGGTCGTGACCAACGCCCGCGAGGCCGCAGACGAGGGCCGCCCCGCGCGGCAGAAGGACTGATCCCGATGAACTACTACATCCCCCAGTGGGAAGAGCGCACCTCCTACGGGTTCCGGCGCATCGACCCCTACGCCAAGCTGTTCGAGGAGCGCATCATCTACCTCGGCACGCCGATCAGCGACGACGTGGCCAACGCGGTCATCGCCCAGCTGATGTGCCTGGAGACGATGAACCCCGACCAGGACATCAGCATCTACATCAACAGCCCCGGTGGCTCGTTCACCGCCCTCACGGCGATCTACGACACCATGAAGTTCATCAAGCCCGACGTGCAGACGGTGTGCCTGGGCCAGGCCGCCTCGGCCGCCGCGATCCTGCTGGCCGCCGGCACCCAGGGCAAGCGTCTCGCGCTGCCCAACAGCCGCATCCTGATCCACCAGCCCTACACCGAGGGCACGTTCGGCCAGACCTCCGACATCGAGATCCAGGCCAACGAGATCCTGCGGATGCGCGAGCTCCTCGAGAAGATGATCTCCGAGCACACCGGCAAGACCCTCGAGCAGGTCAGCCACGACATCGAGCGTGACAAGATCCTCACCGCCGAGGGTGCCGTCGAGTACGGCCTCATCGACCAGGTGATCGAGTCCCGCAAGGGCGCTCCCGCGCTCACCGCCTGACCACAGCAGTCGAGCGATGCCTCGTGTCCGGCCCCCGTGCGGGGCCGGCACGGGGTACCGTCAAGAAGCTCGAAAAGAGCCGGGACCCGACCCGGCAGGACCGGAGGACACAACCCGTGGCTCGTATCGGTGACGGTGGCGACCTGTTGAAGTGCAACTTCTGCGGCAAGAGCCAGAAGCAGGTCAAGAAGCTCATCGCAGGACCCAACGTCTACATCTGCGACGAGTGCATCGAGCTCTGCAACGAGATCATCGAGGAGGAGCTCGCGGAGGGCACCGAGGTCAGCCTCGACGAGCTGCCCAAGCCGCGGGAGATCTTCGAGTTCCTCAACTCCTACGTGATCGGCCAGGAGCACGCCAAGAAGTCGCTGGCGGTCGCGGTCTACAACCACTACAAGCGGGTGCAGGCCGGTCTCCAGCCGATCGGCGGCAAGCACACCAAGGACGAGGCCGTCGAGGTCTCCAAGTCCAACATCCTGGTCATCGGACCCACCGGGTGCGGCAAGACCTACCTGGCCCAGACGCTGGCCCGGATGCTCAACGTGCCCTTCGCGATCGCGGACGCGACCGCGCTCACCGAGGCAGGCTACGTCGGCGAGGACGTCGAGAACATCCTCCTCAAGCTCATCCAGGCCGCCGACTACGACGTCAAGAAGGCCGAGACCGGGATCATCTACATCGACGAGATCGACAAGGTGGCCCGCAAGTCGGAGAACCCCTCGATCACGCGCGACGTCTCCGGCGAGGGCGTGCAGCAGGCGCTGCTCAAGATGCTCGAGGGCACCACGGCCTCCGTGCCGCCCCAGGGGGGACGCAAGCACCCCCACCAGGAGTTCATCCAGATCGACACCACCAACATCTTGTTCATCGTCGGCGGCGCCTTCGCCGGCCTCGAGCAGATCGTGGAGCAGCGGGTCGGCAAGAAGTCGCTCGGCTTCACCGCCGAGGTGCGCGGCCAGGCCGAGCGCGACGCGCAGGACCTGATGGCGCTCGTGCGCCCCGAGGACCTCACCAAGTTCGGCCTGATCCCCGAGTTCATCGGCCGCCTGCCGCTGATCGCCAGTGTCAGCAAGCTGGACAACGAGGCCCTCGTCCAGATCCTCACCGAGCCCCGCAACGCCCTGGTCAAGCAGTACCAGAAGCTCTTCGAGCTCGACGGCGTCGAGCTGGAGTTCACCGAGGACGCCATCGCCTCCATCGCCGACAAGGCGCTGGAGCGTGGCACCGGCGCCCGCGGCCTGCGCGCCATCATCGAGGAGGTCCTCCTCCACGTGATGTACGACGTGCCGTCGCGCGCCGACGTGGCCCGCGTGATCGTCAACCGCGAGGTGGTCGAGGACGACGTGGCCCCCGAGCTGGTGCCGCGCGAGCCCGAGGCGAAGAAGAAGAAGTCTGCCTGAGCCGGCACCCGTCGTCGGCGGCGCCGGTCTACACCTGTTGGGCTAGATCCCGGTCCCGGGCGTGCCGGACTTGCCGCGGGCGGGCACACTGGAGATCTTCGAGCTGAAGAGGCTTCCCGGTGCATCCAGATCACATGAAGCCGTTGCTCGGGTTCGTGGTGGCGGCGAGCCTGTGCGGCGTGTTCCTCGGTCAGGCCGGTCGCGGTGGCGCGGACGGTGAGCTCGTCGCGCCCTCCGACGCCACGGCGGGAGCAACGGGCGCACCCGTCGGTCCCACCCCGACCCCCACCGCCGGTCCCGGCTCCGGTGCGGCTCCCGGGACCGTCCCTGCTCCCGCGGGTGGCGTGTCGACCGCGACCGCCACGGCCGGCGCGGACGCCGGCTCGCCCGCCACCGACGCGGACGGCGGCAGCGGCGGCGTACCCGGGTCGGGACAGCCGCAGGCCTCGCCCACCTCCACGACGGCCACGGACACGGAGGGAGCGGACGGACCGTCCGGCTCCGCCACCGCCGCTCCTCCGGCACCGGCAACTCCCACCGCCACCGGACGCCCGGGGGCCGGCGCTACGACCTCGGCCGCGCCGCCGTTGACCGGGGCCGGGTCCGAGACCGGGGCCGGGGCCGGGAACGATCCCGCCACCGGCGTCCCGGTCGCCGAGGACCAGACCGTCGCCCAGGCGGTGTTCCTGGCGGACCGAGCCGTGGCGGTCGCGGCAACAAAGGCGCGGGAGGCAGCGGTCGCGCAGGGTGTGGCAGACCGGGCGGACCAGGTCGCGGTCCAGGCCGCGGCTCGCGCCGACAGTCCCGCCGACGAGCTCGCCGCGGCCGCGGCCAGGGTCGAGGCAGGTCGTGCGCAGAAGGTCGCCGACCAGCAGGCGGTCGAGGCGGCGGTCGCACAGCGGACGGCCGACCAGGCCGTCGCGCACGCCGAGGAGGTCGCGCGGGCCAACGACACCAGGCTGCCGACGCCGACGCCGACGCCGACGCCGACGCCGACGCCGACGTCGACGCCGACGTCCGGGTCGACGGCCGGGTCGACGCCGACGTCCGGGGCGACGGCCGGGTCGACAACAGGGTCGACGACCCCCTCGCCGGTGGCCCCCCCGGTCGAGTCCCCGACGGACGTCGGTACGACGCCCGCCGGTTGACCGGGCTGGTCACCCGCCGCCGCCCATCCGGGTGAGGGCGGAGTAGTCACTTCGGGCTATTTGGGGGCCGGGTGGTCTGAACCACTCCGAACTCGGGACAGAATGGACTCCGAGGTGCCGAGGGGGTCCCACAGGTGAGTGCTGAGCACAAGCGTCCGCTGTTCGCGTTCGTCATGGTGACGATCCTGTGCGCCGTGATGCTGGGTCACGCGATCCGTACCGACGCCCTCGGCGGCCTCCTCGGGTCCGTCGTGGAGGGTCCGGTCGCCTCGCCGCCCGATCGCGCCGTCCACGCGCCGCGTGCCGACGCCGCGCCCGCCCCGGCGCCGTCCGGGCGAGGACCGGCCGCACTGACCTCGACGCCCGAGGACGCGCTGCCCACCGCACCGTCCGGGTCGACCGGTCCCACCGCTCGGCCGTCCGCCGCCGCCCAGGGCCAGGCCCTCGAGCCGGTCGTCACCGGCGGGACCACGACGGCCGCCACGACCGAGGTCCCGACCATCGTCAGCACGGTCGACCCCAGCACCGACCCCAGCACCGGCACCGTCACGGCCACGACGGTCACGGACCCGTCCGCACCGGCCACCGGCGGCACGGACCGCGCCGAGGAGAAGGCGCAGAGGGCTGCCGAGAAGGCCGCCGAGAAGGCCGCCCGCGAGGCCGAGAAGGCTGCGGAGAAGGCCGCCCGCGACGCCCAGAAGGCCGCGGACAAGGCGGCCCACCAGGCCGCTGCCGACGCCGTCCTCGCGGCCCGTCAGGCGGCCAAGGCGGCGCAGAAGGCCACGCGTGGGGCCGAGAAGGCCGCGGACAAGGCCACCCGGGAGGCCGAGAAGGCCGCGCAGAAGGCCGCCAGGGATGCCGAGAAGGCCGCCGGGCACGGCCACCACTCCACGAGCCACGGCACGGGGGTGGGCGACCAGCTCCCGGCGACGACACCCGTCCCCACGACCACGACGACCGAGGCGCCGGTCGAGACCGGCCCGGGGTCCTCGCACAAGCACACGAAGGACTGACCGGGCCCGCCTCTCCGCGTCAGGCGGTGGGGGCCACCTCGGCGGCCACCGAGATCTGCTGGGCCGACTCGTCGGGCGTGAAGACCAGGTCGCCGACGATCTTGCCGGCGCGACGCAGGTCGGACCGTGCTGCCTCGGCAGCGGCCACCAGCGCAGGGGGGCCGCTGATCTCCACCCGCGAGAGCTCGGCCTTCATCGAGACCTTGGCCTGGGACTTGGCGCCCCGGATGCCGATGAGCGCGGCGGCCACGGCGTCGACCATCGTCGGGTCGGCGGCGGCCGCCGAGCCCAGGTCGGTGCCGACGGGCCACGAGGTGAGGTGGATCGACCCCTCCTGCCACCACGACCAGACCTCCTCGGTCGCGTAGGGCAGGAACGGGGCCAGCAGCCGCAGCTGGACGTGCAGCGCCACCGCGAGCGCGGCCCGGGCCGAGGCGGTGGCGGCGCCGCCGTCCTCGTCGTACGCCCGCTCCTTGACCAGCTCGAGGTAGTCGTCGCAGAACTCCCAGAAGAACTTCTCGGTGACCTCGAGCGCGGTCGTGTAGTCGTAGGCGTCGAGGGCCTCGGTGGCCTTGCGGACCACCACCTCGAGGCGACCCAGCAGGGCGCAGTCGATGGGCTCGCTCACCGCGAAGTGGTCCAGCGAGGTGGCGCCGACGTTGCCGAGGACGAACTTGGAGGCGTTGAGCACCTTCATCGCCAGGCGGCGGCCGACCTTCATCTGCGACTCGTCGAACGGCGAGTCGAGGCCCGGGCGGCCCAGGGCGGCGCGCCAGCGGACGGCGTCCGCGCCGTACTTCTCGAGGATCTCGGTCGGGACGACCACGTTGCCCTTGGACTTCGACATCTTCTTGCGGTCCGGGTCGACGATGAAGCCGGAGATCATCGCGGTGTGCCACGGGGCCGAGCCCTGCTCGAAGTGGCCGCGCACGACCCGGCTGAAGAGCCAGGTGCGGATGATGTCGTGGGCGTGGGTGCACAGGTCATAGGGGTAGACGCGCTCGAAGAGGTCCTCGTCGGTGGTCCACCCGCCGGCGATCTGCGGGGTCAGCGACGACGTCGCCCACGTGTCCATCACGTCCGGGTCGCCGACGAAGCCGCCGGGCCTGCCGCGCTGGGCCTCGTCGTACCCGCGGGGCGCCTGCGTCGACGGGTCGACCGGCAGCTCGGCCTCGGTGGGCATGAGCGGGTGGTCGTAGTCGGGGTCGCCGGCGTCGTCGAGCGGGTACCAGACGGGGAAGGGGATGCCGAAGAAGCGCTGGCGGCTGATGAGCCAGTCGCCGTTGAGGCCGCCGACCCAGTTGTCGTAGCGGTGCTTCATGTGCGCCGGGATCCACTGGATCTCGTCGGCGCGGGCCAGCATCTCCTCGCGCGTCCCGGCGTCGCGTCCGCCGTTGCGGATGTACCACTGGCGGGTGGCCACGATCTCGAGCGGCTTGTCGCCCTTCTCGTAGAAGTTGGCCATCCGCTGGGTGGGCGTGGGCTCGCCGTCGAGGTCGCCGCTCGCACGGAGCTTGGCGACCATCTCCTCGCGGGCGCTGAAGGTCGTCTTGCCCTTGAGGTCCTCGTACGCCGCAGCGGCCGCGTCGCCGGAGAGCCACTCGGGGGTCTCGCGCAGCATCCGGCCATCGCGGCCGATGAGGGTGCGCACCGGCAGGTCGAGCTCGCGCCACCACATGACGTCCGTCAGGTCGCCGAAGGTGCAGCACATCGCGATGCCCGCACCCTTGTCGGGCTCGGCGGCCGGGTGGGCCAGCACCGGGATCTCGACGCCGAAGACAGGCGAGGTGACCGTGGTCCCGAACAGGTCGGCGTACCGCTCGTCGTCGGGGTGCGCGATGAGGGCCACGACGCTGGGGATCAGCTCGGGGCGCGTGGTCTCGATGTGGACGGGCTCGCCGCCGGGCCGGTGGAACGCGACCCGGTGGTAGGCACCCGGGTAGTCGCGGGCCTCGAGCTCGGCCTGCGCGACCGCCGTCTGGAAGGTCACGTCCCACAGGGTCGGCGCCTCCTGGAGGTAGGCCTCGCCGCGGGCGAAGTTGCGCAGGAACGCGGTCTGGGAGACGGCCTGGGACTTGGGTCCGATGGTCGTGTAGTTCTCCGACCAGTCGACCGAGAGGCCCAGGGTGCGCCACAGCGACTCGAAGACCTTCTCGTCCTCCTCGACGAGCCGCTCGCACAGCGCGACGAAGTTGGGGCGGCTGATCGGGACCTGCTTCTTCGGATCGGGCTTCTCCGGGGGCGTGAAGTCGGCGTCGTACGGCAGCGACGGGTCGCACCGCACGCCGTAGTAGTTCTGCACCCGGCGCTCGGTGGGCAGGCCGTTGTCGTCCCAGCCCATCGGGTAGAACACGGTCTTGCCCTGCATGCGCTGGTAGCGGGCGATCAGGTCGGTGTGGGTGTAGGAGAAGACGTGCCCGACGTGCAGGCTGCCGCTGACGGTGGGCGGCGGGGTGTCGATGGAGTAGACGTCCTCGCGGCTGCGGGTGCGGTCGAAGCGGTAGGTCTCGTCGGCCTTCCACCGCTCGGCCCACTTCGACTCGATGCCCTCGAGCACGGCCCGGTCCGGTACGACGACGGCACGCCGCTCGGCGCTCGTCGGTTCCGGGGCCTGGTTCTCGGGGTTCTCAGTCATGTGTGCAGCCTACGGAAGCGCCTCGGGCCTGCGAAAACCAGTTCCGGGCCGGACCCCGGGTGGCTAGCGTCCGCGCATGGACCTGGAGCTCCTCACCGACCCCGCCGCCTTCCTCGAGGCCGCGGGCGACCACCTCGCGGCCACGCCCGTCCTGGCCACCGTGGTCGCCACGGTCGCGTCCCGGAACGCGGCGGAGATCGCGGACGGTGTCGGACAGGACCCGCGCCACTGGTACGCCGTGGCCCGCGACGGCGGCGCCGTGGTCGGGGTGGGGATGCGGACCGCGCCGCTCGGTGACCGTCCGGCGTACCTCCTGCCGATGCCCGACGAGGCGGCCCGGCTGCTGGCCCGGACCGTCCGCGAGCGCGGCGAGGACCTGGCGGCGGTCAACGGCGCGCTGCCCGCCGCGCAGGTCTGCGCCGACGAGCTCGGGCGACTCACCGACCGCACGCCCCACGTCGCCCAGCACACCCGTCTCCACGAGCTCGTCCACCGGGACGCGCTGGTCGAGCCGGCTCCGGTGCCCGGGGCGCTGCGACCGGCCCGCCGCGAGGACCTGGACCTGTGCCGCGCCTGGTTCACCGCCTTCCACGTCGACGCCGACGCGCAGTCGGGACGCGCCCCCGGGCGGCCCGCCATCGAGGTCGTCGCCGACGAGGACCTGCTCCGTCGCATCGACACCGGACGGATCTGGCTGTGGGAGGACGGGGGAGAGGTCGTGCACCTGACGGGCGCCAACGCTCCCGCGTTCGGGGTGGCGCGCGTCGGCCCGGTCTACACCCCGCGCGACCGGCGGGGGCGGGGCTACGCCAGCGCGGCGGTCGCGGAGGTGACGCGGACGATCCTCGAGCAGGGCGCGCGGGCCTGCCTGTTCACCGACCGGGCCAACCCCACCTCCAACCGGATCTACGCGGCGCTGGGCTACCGGCCGGTGGTGGACATGGCCCACCTCGTCCTGCGCTGACCGCCGCTCCGGCCCACCCCTAGACTCGTCGCACGATGAGTGAGCTATCGCCTGACGCCCGACCGGCCGAGACCTTCGCCGAGGTCGAGGACGCCCTGCTGTCCCGCTGGCCGGAGACCCGGCTCGAGCCGAGCCTGGACCGGATCGAGGCGTTCACCGAGCTCCTCGGCGAGCCGCAGCGCTCGTTCCGGACGATCCACCTGACCGGCACCAACGGCAAGACCTCCACGAGCCGGATGATCGAGACCCTGGTGCGCGCGCTCGACCTGCGCACCGGTCGCTTCACCAGCCCCCACCTGCAGACCATGAACGAGCGGATCAGCATCGACGGCGAGTCGCTGACCGACGAGGAGTTCGTGCGCGCCTTCAACGACGTCGCGCCGTACACGCATCTCGTCGACGCCGACCAGGCCCACCCGCTGAGCTTCTTCGAGACCATGGTCGGGATGGCGTACGCCGCCTTCGCCGACGCCCCGGTCGACGTCGCCGTCGTCGAGGTCGGGATGGGCGGGGCGTGGGACGCCACCAACGTCGTCGACGCCGACGTGGCCGTCGTGCTGCCGATCTCGGTCGACCACGCGAAGTACCTCGGCGACTCCACCACCGCCATCGCCCACGAGAAGGCCGGGATCATCAAGCCCGGCTCGATCGCCGTGCTCGCCCAGCAGGAGCCCGACGTGGCCGCCCTGCTGATCGAGCGGGCCACCGAGGTCGGCGCGACCGTCGCCCGCGAGGGCATGGAGTTCGGCGTGGTGTCCCGGGTGCCGGCCGTCGGCGGACAGATGGTCGCGCTCCAGGGCATCCGCGCCCGGTACGACGACGTCTTCCTGCCGTTGTACGGCGCCCACCAGGCGCAGAACGCCGTGATGGCGCTGGCCGCGGTCGAGGCCTTCGCCGGTGAGGAGCCCCTCGACGACGACCTCGTCCGTGCGGCCTTCGCCGAGGTCACCTCGCCCGGCCGGCTGGAGATCATCCGCCGCAGCCCGACCATCGTGCTCGACGCCGCCCACAACCCGCACGGGGCGGCCGCCGCGGCGGCGGCCATCGAGGACTCCTTCACGTTCTCGCCCCTCATCGGCGTGATGGGCGTGATGGGCGACAAGGACGCCGCCGGTGTGCTGGAAGCCTTCGAGCCGCACCTCGAGCACCTCATCTGCACCCAGAACTCCACCTCGCGCTCGATGAGCGCCGACGCGCTGGCCGCCACCGCCATCGAGATCTACGGCGAGGACCGGGTGACCGTGGTCCGCGACCTGGCCGACGCCATCGAGCGGGCCGCGACGCTCGCCGAGGCCGGCGAGGCCTTCGGCGACCCGCTCGGCTCCGGGGCCGTGCTGGTCACCGGCTCGGTCGTCACGGTCGGCGAGGCGCGCTCGATGCTGCTGCGCCGGGGGCAGTCGTGAGCGACACCGCCGCCTCGCCGGGTCCCACGCCCCCGGGCCAGGCGGCGCACAACACCGAGCGCTCGCCGCGTCGCGGCATGTGCGCGGCCGTGCTCTGCCTGGAGGCCATCACCATCGCGCTCACCACGCCGGTGCTGATCACGATCGCCGACGTGTCGGTGGGCACGGCCCTCCTCATCGGCGTCGGGCTGGCCGTGGCGTGCCTGCTGCTCGCGGGGATGCTCCGCGCGCCGTGGGCCTACACCGTCGGCTGGGTGCTCCAGGTGGGCGCCGTCGCGATCGGCTTCCTGGTCCCTCTGATGTTCGTGCTCGGCGGGATCTTCGCGCTCCTGTGGGGGCTCGCGGACTTCCTGGGCCGCAAGATCGAGCGCGAGCGCGCGGCCGCCTGGGCGGCGTACCGCGCCGAGAACCCGGACTGACCCGCTCCCGTCCGACGGGCCTCACCCCGCGAGCGAGCGCGCCAGCACGGTGAGGGCGGCGTCGAGCTGGGCGTCGGTGGGGCCGCCGGTCCCGGACCCCGACGCGCGGGGTGAGGTGCCGGCCGACGTGGCCGCGCGCGCGGTGGCCCCGGGCGCCGGATAGGCTCCGGGCCATGACTGAGCGTTCTCTCGTCCTCGTCAAGCCGGACGGTGTCCGCCGAGGCCTCACCGGCGAGGTGATCCGTCGCGTCGAGGCGAAGGGCTACCGCCTCGTCGCGCTCGAGCTCCGGCCCGCCACCCGCGAGCTGCTCGCCGAGCACTACGCCGAGCACGAGGGCAAGCCCTTCTACGAGCCCCTGGTGGAGTTCATGCTCTCCGGTCCCGTCGCCGCGATGGTGCTCGAGGGCGAGCGCTGCATCGAGGGCTTCCGCTCGCTGGCCGGCGCCACCGACCCGACCGTCTCCGCGCCCGGCACCATCCGGGGTGACCTGGGTCGCGACTGGGGCGAGAAGGTCCAGCAGAACCTCGTCCACGGCTCCGACTCGACCGAGTCCGCCACCCGCGAGATCGGCATCTGGTTCCCGGGACTCTGATCCGTTGAGGCGGGGGCCTCGGCGCGTGCACGTCGCCGGCACCGGGTGGGCAGGAGCTCTCCGAGGACGACCGGTTCGTGTGCGGCGTCTCGTACGACCGCGTACGTCGCACCGCGAGGCTCGAGAGCCCTCGTGCCGCGGCTGCTGCGCCTCGACCGGGCGGCCGTCGAGGACGGCGGACCGGCGACCGGCGACCGGCGAAGCCTGAACCGGACCGGTCCCACCCGCCGCGCGTGTCCTGCCGGGAAGGCGCTCGTCGTCTCCTTACCCTGATCGAAGGGCCGGCGACCCGGGTGTCGGCTCCTTCCCCGACCCGCAGTGTTTCGACACGCGAGCACAAGAGGCAGCGCAATGGCACACAGTCTCATCGGCCGCGACATGGCCGTGGACCTCGGCACCGCCAACACGCTGGTCTACGTCCGCGGCCGGGGCGTCGTGCTCGACGAGCCGTCGGTCGTCGCCATGAACGCCAGCACCGGCGAGGTGCTCGCGGTGGGCCACGAGGCCAAGCGGATGATCGGGCGCACCCCCGACAACATCACCGCCATCCGCCCGCTCAAGGACGGCGTCATCGCCGACTTCGAGGCGACCGAGCAGATGCTGCGCTACTTCATCCAGCAGGTGCACCGCCGCCGCTACTTCGCCAAGCCGCGGATGGTCATCTGCGTGCCCAGCGGCATCACCGCGGTCGAGCAGCGCGCCGTCAAGGAGGCCGGCTACCAGGCCGGCGCCCGCAAGGTCTACATCGTCGAGGAGCCGATGGCCGCCGCGATCGGCGCCGGGCTCCCCGTCCACGAGGCCACCGGCAACATGGTCGTCGACGTCGGCGGCGGCACCACCGAGGTCGCCGTCATCAGCCTCGGCGGCATCGTCACCAGCATGTGCGTCCGCACCGCCGGCGACGACCTCGACCAGGCGATCATCGCGTGGATGAAGAAGGAGTACTCCCTGATGCTGGGGGAGCGCACCGCCGAGGAGATGAAGATGACCCTCGGGTCGGCCTTCCCGCTGCCGACCGAGCCGGAGGCCGAGATCCGCGGCCGCGACATGGTCTCGGGCCTGCCCCGCACCGTCGTGGTCTCCAGCGCCGAGGTCCGCCAGGCCCTCGAGGAGCCCCTGCACAACATCATCGACGCCGTCCGCGCCACCCTCGACCAGACGCCGCCCGAGCTGGCCGGCGACATCATGGACCGCGGCATCGTCCTCACCGGCGGCGGCGCCATGCTCCGTGGCCTCGACGAGCGGCTGCGCCACGAGACCGGCATGCCCGTCCACCTCGCCGAGGACCCGCTCTCGTCGGTCGCCTACGGGGCCGGCAAGTGCGTCGAGGAGTTCGAGGCCCTCCAGCAGGTGCTCGTCTCGGACCCGAGGCGCCTCTGATGGCCTGGACACGACGGCCGTGAGCGGCGCTGGCGCGGGCTCGACCGCCTCGACGTCGCGCAACCGTCCGCCGCGCTCGCTGTTCGTCGCGCTGCTGCTGGCCAGCGTCACGATGATCACCCTCGACTACCACGGTGGCCCGGACTCGCCCGTCGAGCCGGCCCGGCGCGCGGTCGGCGAGGCCTTCGGTCCCGTCGAGTCGGTCACCGCCACCGTCGTGCGTCCCTTCACCTCGGTGCCCTCGTGGCTGCGCAGCCAAGGCGCGCTCGGCGACGAGATCCGCGACCTCGAGGCCGAGAACGCGGCGCTGCGCAACCAGGTCGAGACCGCCGGATTCGACCGCAACCGCCTCGAGTCAGTACGACGGGCTGACCCAGGCCGCCCAGGACCTCGGGCAGGCGCTCGTCCCGGCCCGGGTGGTGGCCGTCGGCCCGTCGCAGTCCTTCAGCAACACCGTCACCATCGATGCCGGCTCCCGGGCCGGCGTCGGCCCGGACATGACGGTGGTCAACAACGACGGCCTCGTCGGCCGGGTGCTGCGGGTCACCCGCACGACCGCCACCGTCCTGCTCGTCACCGACACCGACTCGATCGTCGGGGGTCGGGTCGGCTCGAGCATGGAGATCGGCTTCGTCCACGGCCGCGGCTCGCTGGCCGACAGACGGCGGTCTCGACCTGCGCCTGCTCGACAACGCCGTCATCCCCGCCGAGCACGACACCGTCGTGACCTGGGGCAGCACCAGCGGCCCCTACGAGCGCGGCGTACCGATCGGCGAGGTCACCCAGGTCTACAGCAGCCTGCTCGAGACCTCCCAGCGCGCGGTCATCAGGCCGTTCGTCGACTTCTCCGCCCTCGACGTCGTGGGCGTGATGGTGCCCACCGGCACCACCAGCGACCGCGCCGTGGTCGAGGCCGACGGGAGCCCTGCGATGAAGGCGGTGCAGCGATGACCCGGGTCCGCGCCCTCGTCGCCCTGGCGGCGATCGTCGTCGCCCTCGTGCTCCAGGTGTCGCTGTTCCCGCACCTGGCGTGGCAGGGCATCGTGCCCAACCTGTGCCTGCTCGTCGTGGTCGCCGCGGCGCTCACCATCGAGGCGCCGTACGCCCTGCTGCTCGGCTTCGCCGCCGGGGTCGCCCTCGACCTCGCCCCACCCGCCGACCACGTCGCCGGGCGCTGGGCGCTGGCGCTGACGGTGGTGGCCTTCCTGGCCGCCCGGGTCCGCCAGGACGTGCGCCCCACGGCCGTGGCCGTCGTCGGCACCGTGGCAGCGGCGTCGTTCATCGGCACCTCGATCTTCGCGCTCACCGGACTCGTGCTCGGCGACGCCTGGTCGGTCTCCGAGCTGCTGCGGGTGATCGTCATCGCCGTGGTGTGGGACGTGCTGCTGACCCCCTTCGTGCTGCCGCCCCTGATGAAGCTCTTCGGGCGCCTCGACCCCCGGTGGGCGTCGGCCTGATGGGCGCCGTCAACGGTTCGCAGCGCAGCCGGCTGCGCCTGGTCGTGGTGCAGGCCCTGGTCTTCTCGCTCTTCGCGACGCTCTTCGTGCGGCTCTACTACCTCCAGGTCGTCGGCGGCGACGACTACCGGGCGCATGGCCGCCGACCAGTCGGTGCGCGACATCGTGGTGCAGCCGCAGCGCGGCCTGATCGTGGACGACCAGGGCCGCCCGCTCGTCGCCAACCGCACGTCGTGGGTCATCTCGATGGACCGCAACCTGATGGACAAGATGACCGACCGGCAGCGCACCGAGCTGGTGCGCCGGGTGTCGGTGGTGGTGGGGGAGACCGCCGAGGCCATCGAGCAGCGACTGGTGACCTGCGGCCACGAGGGCAGCATCCGGGGCACCTGCTGGAACGGATCGCCGTACCAGCCCGTCCCGGTCGCCACCGACGTCCCCAAGGACGTCGCGCTGCGCGTGCTCGAGCAGCCCGAGGACTACCCCGGCGTGGTCGCCGAGCAGCAGAGCGTGCGCGCCTACCCCAAGCCCTACGGCATCAACCTCGCCCACGTGCTCGGCTACCTCAGCCCGATCACCGAGGACGAGTACGACGCCGCGCAGGACGTCGACGACCGGTCCCTCAACGGCGGCTCGTCGGTCGGTCGCGCCGGCGTCGAGAAGCAGTACGACGAGTGGTTGCGCGGCCTGCCCGGCTACCGCCGCGTCGCGGTCGACTCGATGGGCCGCGTCCTCGGCGACGACTCCACGGTGGAGAGCACCCCCGGCGACACCCTCGTCACCTCGATCGACGCCAAGGTGCAGAGCGTCGTGGAGAAGGCGCTGGCCGAGCGGATCCGCGTGCAGCGGGCCACCGTGGACCCGGTCACCAACCGCCCCTTCGCGGCCGACTCCGGCGCCGCCGTCGTGCTCGAGGCCAAGACGGGTCGCGTCGTCGCGATGGCCAGCCAGCCGACGTACGACCCGGGCGTGTGGGTGGGCGGCATCAGCAACGGCGAGCTCGAGCGGCTCTACTCCGAGCAGGCCGGCACGCCCCTGCTCTCGCGCGCCACCCAGGGCCAGTTCGCTCCCGGGTCCACGTGGAAGCCGATCATGACGGCCGGGGCGCTCACGAACGGCTACCGCACCGACACGACCCTGACCTGTCCCTCGGGCGTGCAGATCGGCAACCGTGTCTTCCACAACCACGAGTCCTCCGCGGTCGGCGGCGCGGTCACCTTCGCCAAGGCCCTCGAGGTCTCGTGCAACACCTTCTTCTACCAGATCGGCTACCGCTACTGGCAGAAGTTCGGCAGCGACGAGGCCGACGTGGACGCCCGGGACCCGCTGGTCGAGGAGGCCCAGACCTTCGGCTTCGGCACGCGCACCGGCATCGACATCCCGGGCGAGGCCCCCGGCCGCATCGCGGACCGGCACTGGAAGCGCGACTACTACGAGTCCATGAAGGACTACTACTGCGGGATCGCCGACAAGCCGCAGGACGCCGGGACCAGCGACTTCGTCTACCAGTTCTCCCGCGAGTTCTGCATCGACGGCTTCGCCTACCGGGCGGGTGATGCGGCCAACTTCGCGATCGGCCAGGGCGACACCATCGTCACGCCGCTCCAGCTGGCCCGGGCCTACGGCGCCATCGCCAACGGCGGCACCCTCTACGCACCCACGGTGGCCAAGGCGCTCGTCAGCCCCGACGGCGAGGTGCTGCAGCGCTTCAAGCCCCGGCCGACCGGCTCGGTGCACGTGCCGAAGAGGGACCTCGACTACATCGACGAGTCGCTCAAGGGCGTCACCCGGGTGGGCACGATGGCCTGGAAGATGGGCGGCTTCCCCCTCGACGACGTCGTCGTGCGCTCCAAGACCGGATCGGCGGAGGTCTACGGCAAGCAGTCCACCGGCTGGGTCGCGTCCTACACCGACGACTACGTCGTGGTGATGATGATGAGCCAGGCGGGGACGGGCTCGGGCTCGGTCGGCGACGGCGTGCGCAAGGTCTGGGAGGCGCTGTACGGCGTGGACGGCGAGGCGGTCAAGCCCCGCACCGCCGCGATCCCGGGCGTCGTGTCCCCGACGAAGCTGCCCAACTTCCTCGGCGACGGCTCGATCATGCCGCCCGCCGTGGCGGGTGCGGGGGGCCTGTCGTGAGGCCGGGCAGCACGTCCACCGGCCGGTCCGCCCTCCGCGCCCCCGGCCTCGACTGGCTGCTCATGGGCGCCGCGCTCGGCCTGGTCGCGATCGGCACCCTGCTGGTGTGGTCGGCCACCTCGACGCGCGCGGACCTCACCGGCGGCGACCCCACGGCGTACCTCCGCAAGCAGCTGGTCAACGTCGCCATCGGCCTGGTGCTGATGGTGATGGTGCTGGCCACCGACCACCGCTGGGTGCGGATCCTGGCCCCGCTGGTCTACCTCGGCTCGATCGTCGGCCTCCTCGGCGTGCTCGTGGCCGGCTCCACCATCAACGGGTCGCGGTCGTGGCTGCAGCTGGGTGGCATGTCCATCCAGCCGTCGGAGTTCGCCAAGCTCGCGGTGGTCATCGGGATGGCCCTGCTCGTCGCCGAGCGCAGCGAGGGCCGCTGGCGCCGCGGGGTCAAGACCCCCGAGGTGCTGGGGATGCTGCTCATCGCCGGCGTCCCGGCGGCTCTGATCCTCCTGCAGCCCGACCTCGGCACGATGCTGGTGCTCTCGGCGACCGTCTTCGGGGTGCTGGCCGTCGCCGGCGCGGCCCGGCGCTGGTTGGTCGGGCTCACGCTCGTCGGCATCGGCGGCGCGGCGGTGGGCGTGGCGGCCGGGGTCCTCAAGGACTACCAGGTCGACCGGTTCATGGCCTTCACCAACCCCGGGCTCGACCCGCGCGGGGCCGGCTACAACACCGAGCAGGCCCGGATCGCGGTCGGCAACGGCGGGCTCTTCGGCCAGGGCCTCTTCGAGGGCTCGCAGACGCGCTCGGGCTTCGTGCCCGAGCAGCACACCGACTTCATCTTCACCGTCGCCGGGGAGGAGCTCGGGCTCGTCGGGGCCGGGCTGGTGATCGCCCTGCTCGGCATCGTCATCTGGCGGGCGCTGGCCATCGCCATGGACTCCGACGACGTCTTCGGACGGGTCGCCGCCGCCGGCATCGCCTGCTGGTTCGGCTTCCAGGCCTTCCAGAACGTCGGCATGTGCCTGGGCATCATGCCGGTCACCGGCGTGCCCCTGCCCTTCGTGTCGTACGGCGGGTCGTCGATGTTCGCGGGGATGCTCGCCCTCGGCCTCCTGCAGAACATCCACCTGCGGGCCTCGGCGCCGCTGCCGACCCGGTTCCTGGCGAGCCCGCGGGTGCTGGCCGGCCGGTGAGCCGTCGCCCCCGCGGGGCCGCTCAGCCCTTGCGTCGGCGCGTCGGGCAGTCGGTCGAGGCGGGCACGACGTAGTCGACGAAGACGCGGGCATGGTCGGAGACGGCCGATCGGAGCACCTGCGCCTGCTGCGGCGCCAGGGTCGGGCTGGCCATCACGAAGTCGATGCGCGAGCCGTTGGGACCGGTGCCCTCGGGGCCGGAGCCGGCGACGGGCCACGCGTCGACGAGCTGGGCCAGCAGCGGGCCCAGGGTCGGGGTGTTGGCCGTCGCGTTCATGTCGCCGCCGAGGATGGTGGGCTGGTCCTCCCCGGCCAGGACGCCGGCCACGGCCCGGGCCTGGGACTCGCGCAGTCCGACCAGCTTGTTCTGCAGGTGGGTGTTGTAGACACGCACCTCCTGGCCGCCGATCTCCAGCCCGGCCCACTGCAGGCCCCGGGGCTCGCCACCGGCCGAGTTCGGCAGCGGGAAGCGCCCGGAGTCGAGGATGTCGAAGCGGGACAGGATGGCGGTGCCGTACTGCCCGCCGCCCTGGACGACGTTGGGGCTGAACGTGCCCTGCATCCCCAGCGCGTCGGCGAAGTAGGCGACCTGGTCGACCCCGCCGGTGCGACCGTGGAAGCGGTCGACCTCCTGCAGCAGCACGATGTCCGGCTCCAGCGCGAGGATCTCCTGCGCGACGGTCGCGATGCCACCGAAGGACCGGTGGGTGTTGAACGAGACGACCCGCACGTCGACCGACTCGCGCAGCTTGCGGCAGGCGATCGCCTCGATGCCGGGCGGGGGAGTCGGGACCTCCTGGGTCGCGTCCGCGCGAGCCGGTCGCCCCTTCTTCCGGTTCCCGCCCCTGCCCGGCTTGCCGTCCCCCTCGTCGGTGGGCTCGGCGGCGGAGGGTCGCCGCGTCTCGACGGTGAACGTCGGGCGCGGTGTCGGTGTCGCGGGGTCCACGCCCTCGGGCAGGTCGTCGCCCCGACTGCGGTCGACCACGACGAGGGTGGCGAGCACGCCGAGGACGAGGAGCAGCAGCGCGGCGCGCACCAGCTGCTCTCGTCTCGTCACGAGGAGAAGTGTGCACGGCCGCGCTTGCTTTTCGCGCCCTGGTGCGTGCGGCGTACCCTTGAGGGCTGGTCCGTCCCCCGACTCCTCGAGGTGTTCTCCGCGTGTCCGTCTCCACCTCCGCTCCCGCTCCGGCGTCGGTCTTCCCGCTGCTGGAGGCCCGTCTCCCGTCGGTCCAGAAGCCCATCCAGTACGTCGGCGGTGAGCTCAACTCGACCGTCAAGGAGTGGGACTGCGCCCCCGAGGGCGAGACGGTCCGCTGGGCCCTGATGTACCCGGACGCCTACGAGGTCGGGCTGCCCAACCAGGGCGTCCAGATCCTCTACGAGGTCCTCAACGAGCGCGACTGGATCGTTGCCGAGCGCACCTACGCCGTGTGGCCCGACATGGAGGCCGTCATGCGCGAGGACGGCATCCCGCAGTTCACCGTCGACAGCCACCGCCCGGTGCGCGCCTTCGACGTGCTCGGCCTGTCCTTCTCCACCGAGCTCGGCTACACCAACATGCTCAACGCCCTCGACCTCGCCGGCATCGCGCTGCACGCCGTCGACCGCGGCGACGACGAGCCGATCGTGCTGGCCGGCGGCCACGCGGCCTTCAACCCCGAGCCGATCGCCGACTTCATCGACGCCGCCGTGCTCGGCGACGGCGAGGAGGTCGTGCTCGCGATCTCCGAGGTGGTCCGCGAGTGGAAGGCCGAGGGTCGTCCCGGCGGTCGCGACGAGCTGCTGCGGCGCCTCGCGGTGAGCGGCGGCGTCTACGTCCCGAAGTTCTACGACGTCGTGTACGCCGCCGACGGCACCATCGAGGCCGTCGTGCCCAACAAGCCCGGCATCCCGTTCCGGGTCCGCAAGCACACGCTGATGGACCTCGACGCGTGGCCCTACCCGGCCAAGCCGCTGGTGCCGCTCGCCGAGACGGTCCACGAGCGCTTCAGCGTCGAGATCTTCCGCGGCTGCACCCGCGGCTGCCGCTTCTGCCAGGCCGGCATGATCACCCGCCCGGTGCGCGAGCGCTCCATCAAGACCATCGGCGACATGGTCGAGAACGGCATCCGCACGTCGGGCTTCGAGGAGGTCGGCCTGCTGTCGCTCTCCAGCGCCGACCACACCGAGATCGGCGAGGTCGCCAAGGGCCTGGCCGACCGCTACGAGGGGTCGAACGTCTCCCTGTCGCTGCCCTCGACGCGCGTCGACGCCTTCAACATCTCGCTGGCCAACGAGTTCTCCCGCAACGGGCGGCGCTCGGGGCTCACCTTCGCCCCCGAGGGCGGCAGCGAGCGGATGCGCAAGGTCATCAACAAGATGGTCACCGAGGAGGACCTGATCAACACGGTCGCCGCGGCGTACTCCCACGGCTGGCGCCAGGTGAAGCTCTACTTCATGGTCGGCCTGCCGACCGAGACCGACGAGGACGTCCTCCAGGTCGCCGATCTCGCCAAGCGGGTCATCGCCAAGGGCCGCGAGGTCACCGGCCACAACGACATCCGCTGCACGGTGTCGATCGGCGGGTTCGTGCCCAAGCCGCACACGCCGTTCCAGTGGGCCGCCCAGCTCGACCACGAGACCACCGACAGCCGCCTCAAGAAGCTGCGCGACACCGTCCGCGAGGACAAGCGCTACGGCCGCGCCATCGGTTTCCGCTACCACGACGGCAAGCCCGGCATCGTCGAGGGACTGCTGTCCCGCGGCGACCGCCGCGTCGGCCGGGTCATCGAGGAGGTCTGGCGCGACGGCGGCCGCTTCGACGGCTGGAGCGAGCACTTCTCCTACGACCGCTGGATGGGCGCCACCGAGCGCGGTCTCGCCGGCACCGGCGTGGACGTCGACTGGTACACGATCCGCGAGCGCACCATCGACGAGGTCCTGCCCTGGGACCACCTCGACTCGGGCCTCGACAAGGACTGGCTGTGGGCCGACTGGGAGGACGCGCTCGCCGCGGCCGACGGTGCGGACATCGAGGTCGAGGACTGCCGCTGGACGCCCTGCTACGACTGCGGCGTGTGCCCGGAGATGGGGACCGAGATCCAGATCGGCCCCACCGGTCAGCAGCTGCTGCCGCTCAGCGTCGTCTGACGCCCGGGGCGTGCGCGTCCGCGCGCAGCCGGACGTCATACGTGGCTCGAGTCATGGGCGCCGGGCCGTCTGACGTCCCACGGAGCGTCGTACGTGGGTGGGGTGGTGGGTGCCGGGACGTATGACGCCGAGGGCTCAGCCGCGGCGTACGCCGAGCTGCTGGTCGAAGTAGCGGATGGTGCGGTCCATGCCCGCGGTGAACGCGGGGCCGAACGCGTGCCCGTCGTCGTACCACGCGAGCGTGCTCCGCACCCCCGCCCGCTGCATGGCCCGGTGGGTGGCCCGGGCCCAGCGCGGGGGGCAGGTGTCGTCGAAGCGGCCGTGGACGAGGAGCACCGGCTCGGTGACCTCGTCGAGGTAGGGGCGCGCGGAGGCGGCGCGCCAGAACGCCGGTCGCTGCTCGGGCAGCCCGTGGGCCCGCACGATCGCCTCCTCGCGGGCGTCGCCGTCGGGCCGGATGAACTGGTCGAAGTTCTCGCCCTCGAGCGAGGAGACCGACGCCCACAGCGACGCCGCCTGCACCAGGCCGGGCTCGGCGACGAGCGCCTTCATCACCACGCCGCCGCCCATCGAGCGGCCCATCAGCGCCACCCGGTCGTCGTCCACCGGCACGTCGCGGGACGCGCGCAGCGCCTTGACCGCCGCGATCACGTCGGCGGAGTAGCCCAGTCGCAGGTCGCGGTCCGAGCGCGGGTCGTCGGTCGACTCGGCGTGGCCGCGGTAGTCGACGTGCAGCGCGACGTAGCCCCGGCCGGCCAGCACCCCGCGCTCGCGGGTCATGCCCTGCCCGCGGACGTAGTAGGCCGGGTCGATGTAGCCGTGGGCCAGCACCACCGCGGGGAAGGGACCGCGCCCGGTGGGCACGTTGAGCACGCCGCTGATGGTGAAGCGCCGGGTGCCGCCGCCGTCGGTGGTCGTCGCGCGATAGGTGACGTCGTACGACGTGTAGGCGGACGTCCGCTCACGCACGGCGCCCAGCCGCAGCCGGTCGCCGGTGTGCTCGGCGGCGGACAGGGCGGCCATCGAGACCGGGTCCGGCGGCTCGGTGGGCTCCTCCGTCGTCGTCGCGCTCGTCGACGGGGTGGCCGACGGGGTGGTCGAGGCGGACTCGGACGGCGTGGCCGGGGCCGAGGAGGAACGGGCGACCTCCGGGTCCTCCCGGCCGCCCGGGCCCGACGAGCAGCCGGCGAGCACGAGGACGGTGGCCAGCGAGGCGGCGAGCGAGGCAGCCGGCCCGGCTGGGCGGCGTACGGCCGGGAGGATCACGACGAGGGCTCCTCGGGTCGGGACCTCCACGGTACGGGGGAGCCGTGACGATAGGGTCGCGCCGTGGCTGACCAGGGACACCCGGACCCGCTCGGGGAGCAGGCGCAGCAGGACGTCGCGCGCCTGGCCGAGGAGCTCGCGACCACCCGCGCCGAGCTGGCGGCGTTGCGCCGGCAGGCCGAGGTGTGGGGCGAGAAGGAGGCCCGGATCCGCACCGCCCGCGACCGGGCCGTGAAGTCCGCCGACGAGCTGTCCGCGGCCCTGGCGAGGCGGCTGCGCATCGACGCGGCCGGCGACGCCGGGAGCCGCAGGGGTGTGGCCCTGTTCAAGGACCGCCAGCAGCCGGTGACCAAGGAGGAGGCCGCCCAGCTCGAGCTCATCCGCGGCTCGGCCCTCTTCGACGACGCGTGGTACCTGCGGACCTATCACGACGTCGCGCACCTGGGGGAGGACCCGGCGCTGCACTTCCTGCGCCACCCCTACAACCCGTTCCGGCGACCCAGCGACGACTTCAACATCGGCCAGTACGTCATCGACCACCCCGAGGTGCTCGCCGACGACGTCAACCCGCTGGTCCACTTCCTGCTGTCCCCGGAGTCCGAGGGCGCGGACGCCTACCCGCCCCGCCCCCGATGACCGCGGAGACCGACCCGGAGCTCGAGCGCCGTCGCGAGGCCGTCGCCGACTTCCAGCGCCGCTGGTGGCGCTTCGCCCGGCAGTGGCGCGCCGCCGCGCGGCGCGGCCCGGAGGACGCCGCCGCCCTGGTCGAGAAGGCGCTGGCCGAGGGCCTGGCGCCGGTCGCCGACGGTGATCCGCAGCCGCCCCCGCCCGAGGTCCAGGACGACGCGCACCGCGCCGTCGTGGCCGCGAGCGGCTTCCTCGACACCGACGAGTACGCCGTCCAGCACCGGCTGCTGCGTCGCCAGGACCCGGCACGGCACTTCGTGGAGACCGGCTGGCGCACCCTGCGGGCCCCCAGCCTGCGCTTCGACCTGTGGCACTACTGGGCCTCCCACCTCGACCCCACCGGCGAGGAGGTCGACCCGCTGCTCCACTTCCTGCTGGTCGGTCGGCACGGGGGGCTCGAGCCGCTGCCGCGGCCGGCCCCCACCCGCACCCCCACGGCGTACTCCGCGGGACAGGACGTGCGCCGCGCCTGCCTCTTCGCCGGCTACGACGCGGACGGGCTCGTCGACGACTACGTCGTGGACTACCTCACCGAGCTGGCCCGGCACGCCGACGTCTTCTACGTCGCCGACGGGGTCCTCGAGCCCGGCCAGCTGGACCGCCTCGACGGCATCGTCGCGGGCGCGTGGAGCGTCCCGCACGGCGCCTACGACTTCGGGTCGTTCTCCCTGCTGGCCCGCGACCTGGTCGGCTGGGACCGCCTCGACGGCTACGACGAGGTGATCCTGGCCAACGACTCCTGCTACCTCCTCCGGCCGCTCGGCGACGTCCTCGCCGAGATGGACACCCGCGCCTGCGACTGGTGGAGCCTGCAGGCCACCTCGATGGAGCACGACGAGTCGTACGTCGCCGACGACGCGCCGATCCCACTGGCCGAGGCCAAGGCCCGGTTCCTCGGGCACCGGCAGTGGACCGACGTGCGCCACCTGCACCTGTCGTCGTACTTCCTGGTCTTCCGGCGTCCCGTGCTCGACGACCCCGGCTTCCGGTGGCGCCTGGACCACGTGGCCCCGCAGGGCGACAAGATGCTGGTGATCCACAAGTACGAGGTCGGCATCAGCCGCTACCTCACCGACACCGGCTTCGACTTCGACACCTTCGTCCCGGAGCTCTACGCCTTCCACCCGCTCTACTCCCGACACTTCTTCGAGCTGGTCGAGCGCGGCTTCCCGCTGGTCAAGCGCAACTTCCTGGGCGAGAACCCGCGCCACGTGCTCGACCTCGAGCAGTGGCCCGAGCGGCTGCAGGAGCTCGTCCCCGACCTGCCGCTGGCCACGATCCGCGCCAACCTCGACCGGGTCAGCCCCGTCGACCGCCTCCACGAGGCCCACGACATCCGCCTCGACACCGACGGCCGGCGCCGGCTGATCCCGCGCCGGGCCGTGTGGGGCGGCGCGCTGCGCACCCTCGACCGGGAGAGCCCGACCTTCGACCACTGGTGGGCCTTCGTCTCCTCGCCGACCACGGGACGCCTCGACCCGGGGGTGCGGGCGGTGCTCGACGCGGTCCGCGACGACCCGAGCATCCACAAGGTCGTCCTGTCCCGCTCGCGCCGGCTGCCCGACGACCTGTCCGGCGACGACCTGACCGTGCTCCCGATCCACACCGTCGACGGCCAGCACGCGCTGGTGCGGTGCGGGCGCATCGTGGTCGACGTCGAGCCCAACGTCGCCATCGACCTCCCGCTCTCGCCCTCGCGCCACGACTTCCTGCACGTCGGCATCGGCGTGCCGGTGCTCGGCCACGACGCGTCCCGCACCCCGGGCGGGGAGTGGCGCAAGGTGCTCGCCACCGCGGTCACCTCGCAGGCCGACGCGCTGGTGCGCAGCGCCGGCGACCCCGACCTGGGGCTGGACTCGACGTGGCTGACCGGGCTCCCGCGCCACGACCTCCTCGTCCGCGAGCACCTGCCGCTCGACCTCGCCGCCGAGGAGGCCCGCGTCCGGGACCTCGTCGGGGACCGACCGCTCGTCGTGTGGTGGCCGCACGGCGGTGCCGGGGCGGCGTACACGCCCGACGAGGTGGCCCGCCTCGCCGCCTGGGCCCGCGATCACGACGTCGCGCTCGGCGTCCGCGAGCCGCGCGTCGACCGGATGGACGGCTGGACCCGCGTCCTCGCCGACGCGGGCGCGCTCAGCCTCTCGGCCCGCAGCGTGCCGTGGTCGACCGTCGTGCACCGGGTGGCGTCCGCGGTGGTCACCGACCGCTCCCCGGAGGCGTACGACGCGCTGGTCACCGGCACCCCGCTGCTCGTCCAGGCACCGCCGGCCGGCCCCACCCGTCGGGTCGAGGCGTCCTACGGGGGCGACGGCTGGCCGCCGCCCCGGACGGTCGAGACCCTCGACGACCTGCTGGGTGCGCTGACGGAGGTCGCCGACGGCGGCTGGGAGCGGACGCCCCCCGCCCGGGAGCGCCCCGGCGTGGCCCCGCTCGACGGCCACGCCGCGTGGCGCTTCGCCCAGCGGATGCGCGGGCTCAGCCTGCGCTGAGGTCGACCTCCCACTCGGCGAGGGGCAGGTAGGTCCCCTTGACCCGGTGGGCCAGGCGGGCGCCGCTGCGACCGTCGCTGGCGGTGTGCAGGGCCCGACCCCACGCCCGCCACGCCTCGTCGACCGGGGTCCCGTCGAGGAACGCCTCGACCGCGACGAGTCCGTCCGCCAGCGTGGGGTGCTCGAGCAGCGGGCTGCCGGCCGCACCCGGGAGGGCCACCACGGGCAGCCCCGGCACGGCCGCGTCGGCCAGGTCGGCCGGCCAGCCGGTCGCCACCACGTCCGCGAGACGCCAGGCCATCTCGGGCTGCACCGGGTGGGGGGTGAGCGCGTCGGGGCGCAGCCCGGCGGCGTCGTACAGGTCGACGAGCGGTGCCGGCGCCGGGGTGGCCCAGCCGGGCGGCGCGGCCCACAGCACGGCGACGTCGTCGTGGTCGTCGGCCCAGGCCACCAGCTCCTCGACCTCCTCATCCGTCGCCGACAGCGGCGAGAGGACCACCACCCGACGCCCGGCGGCCACGCGGCGCAGAGCGGTGAGGTCGGCGCGCAACGAGGCGGACAGGTCGGCCTCGTCGGCCAGGAGCAGGTCCAGGCGCGGCGAGCCGACGGCCCACACGTCGTCGGCCCCCAGCCGGGGGTAGGTCTCGCCGGCGGCGTCGACGAGCGAGGCACCGGAGACGACCGCGGTCGACACCAGGGACCGCTCGAAGTCACGCGGCGGGGCCTCGCGCTCGCCCCACAGGCCGGTGAGCGGCACCACCGGCGGCACCAGCCCGGTCGGCGAGCCCAGGTCGACGAAGCGGTGGTGGCGGGCCGACAGCGGATGGTTGACGTCGCTGCGCGCACCTGCGCTGACGAAGAGCTGCTGCGCGCGCAGGGTGTACATCTGCCCCGGAGCACTCTCGCCGGGCACCGTGGTGACCCGCGTGCCGCCGACCTTCACCGGGCGCTGTCCCGCCAGCACGATCTTGTGGACCGACGGGTCGTCCCGGACGGCCTCGAGGAGCCCGCGGACCTCCCCGGACATCACCCCGGTGCGCGCGTCGACCGGGAAGACCCACCAGTGCGGGTGCTTGGGCGTCCAGCGGTCCTCGTCGTCGAAGGTGTCCGGCCCGATGCCCAGCGGCGCCTCGACCGTGCCGTCGGGGCGCGAGCGGATGGCGAAGCTGCGGTGCAGGCTCCACGCCGGGGCGACCCGGTGCAGGTTGCGCTCCATCGCCTCGACCTCGGCGTCCGGCGCGACCTCCAGGACGCGCTCCTTCCACCGGCGCAGGTCGGGGCGGGAGAAGGGGTTCTCGTAGAGGAACTGGCGCTTCAGCAGCGGGAAGCCGTCCCGCATCAGCTCGAAGGCCGACTCCCGGTAGACCGGGTGGTAGGGCAGGATCCCGTCGACGAACGTGGCGAGGTGGTAGCCGCCGAGGATGAGCAGCCGCGAGAAGCCGATCTCGTACTTGAGGATGATCGTCGTCTTGTCGCTCTGTGCGGTCACCCCGTCCAGGCGCGCGCGGAACGCCGGGTCGTCGATGACCCGCCGGCGGTAGGCCACGAAGTAGGACCCGACGTGGATGAAGTCGTTGTAGCGCCACAGGTCGGTCCGGCGCATCTGCTCCTCGACGTCGTCGATGGCCAGCGGCCGCCCGAGGCGCTCGAGGTCGGCGGTGGTGAAGTCCTCGTACGTCGCCTGCAGCCCCCACCAGTCGCAGGCCCGTGCCTCCATCCGGGCGAAGACCTCGTCGAACGGCTGCACGAGGTAGCAGGAGTCGTTGGCCAGGAGGAGCTCGTCGTACTCCTCGATGCGGTCCCAGCCGACCAGCTCGCGGGCGAGCATGGAGTAGGACCCGAAGTCGTAGCGGCCGTGGCGGATCGCCCAGCGGCCCTTGGTGTACGGCGCGACCTTGTCCAGCTCGGCCGGCTCCATCTCGCAGTCGGCCAGGTAGTAGATGTCGGCGAAGCGGCTCAGGTCGGCTAGGTAGTCCACGACCGTCGGGTCGACGACGCCGTCCACGTCGTACGCCGCGAACAGGCACACCCGGCGCAGCGGTCCGGCCGGCACCGGAGCCGGCTCGAGGACGCGCACCTCCGGCAGGGTCGCCAGCCCGGCGCGCCGACCCTCCAGGGCGTGGTGGAGCAACGGGTTGACCGCCTCGCTGGTGGGGTCGAGGTGCGCGTTCCAGTAGAACCACAGGTCGAAGCCGGGGGAGGGGTGGCGCAGCTCCTTCCAGCCCTGGGTGACGAAGTGCCGCAGCTCCTCGTGGTCACCGCACAGGTTCCACGCCCGGTCCTGGTTGTGCCACCAGTAGCCGAACGCGTCGAACTCGCCGCAGGCCGCCAGGACGGCCATCTCGGCGGCGACCCGGTCCGCCACCGGGAGGTCCGCGGCGAGCACCGGCCCACCGCTCGCCCCGGGCAGCCCGTGCTCCAGCGCGTCGGCCACCAGGGACGGGCGCTGCCCGGTCGGGGTGTCGGCGAACCGGCGTACGAACGCCAGCCAGCGCTGCTCGAACTCGTCCACGTACCCCACCCCAGTCGGCCTGTTCCGACCACACACCCTAGTGGGCGGACCCGGGGAGGCGACGCGGCGCCGATGCTAGGTTTCCCGCGTGGATCAGCACACGGACGGGGACGTCGCACGGGCCGGCACCGAGCGGGGGACGGCGAGCCCGGACGAGCGCCTGCGCCTGGCCCAGCGTGAGCTGAAGTGGACCCAGATCGAGCACGAGCACCAGGCCGAGTCCCTCCAGCGGGTACGCCGCCAGCGCGCCCGGCTGCGCGAGCAGCTCGACCTCACCTCCGAGACGCTGGCCGCGGTCCTCAGCGAGCAGTACTGGGCGCAGGTCCGGGGACCGCGGGCCACCCTCGGCCGGCTGGCCCGCCGCGGTCGCTCCGAGTCCGACACCTCCGAGGCCGACCTGGTCGCCGAGGTCGAGGCCTCCGACCTCTTCGACGGCGCGTGGTACCTCCGCCGCTACCCCGAGGCCGTCCGCGACCGCGTGGCCCCGGCCCTGCACCTGGTGCGCCACGGCAACGAGCGGGGCCTCGACCCGAGCGAGGGCTTCGGCACCCGGGCCTACCTCGCCGAGCACCCCGACGCCGGGGACGTGCCGGCCCTGGTCCACCACCTCCGGGCCACCGCCACGGCCACCGCCACCGGCACCGTCGACCCGGCAACGCGGGACTGAGTGCCGGTGACCGCGGGAGCGCACGACCACGTGGTCGTCGGCGGCGGCATCGTCGGCCTGGCCACCGCCCACCACCTGCTGGCGTCGCGGCCCGGCGCGGACGTCGTCGTCCTCGACAAGGAGCCCGACGTCGGGCACCACCAGACCGGCCACAACAGCGGCGTCATCCACTCGGGCATCTACTACGAGCCGGGCTCGCTCAAGGCCCGCCTGTGCCGCGAGGGGTCGCGTCGCACCCAGGAGTACGCCGCCGAGCACGACGTCCCGGTCCGGTTGTGCGGCAAGCTGCTGGTGGCCACCGACGAGCGTGAGCTGGCCGGCATGCACGCCCTGCGCGCGCGAGCCGACGTCAACGAGGTGGCGGCCGAGGTCGTCGACGCCGCCGAGCTGCGCCGGCGCGAGCCCGCGGTCACCGGCCTTGGGGCCCTGTGGCTGCCCGGGACCGGGATCACCGACTACGGCGCCCTGACCCGGGCCCTGGCGCAGGACGTGCGCGCCGCCGGGGGCGAGGTGCGCACCGCGTGCGAGGTGCACGCGATCGAGGAGACCGGGGACGAGGTGCGCCTCGCCACGTCCCCGGGGGTCGTCCGGTCCCGCGACGTCGTGTTCTGCGCCGGCATCCAGGCCGACCGGGTCGCCCGGATGGCCGGGCTGGACGTCGACTTCGCCATCGTGCCGTTCCGCGGCGAGTACTACGACGTCGTACCCGAGCGGGCCGACCTGGTCTCGTCGCTGATCTACCCGATCCCGGACCCCGCGCTGCCGTTCCTCGGCGTGCACCTGACGCCCACCGTCGACGGGGGCCTCAACGTCGGCCCCAACGCCGTGCTGGGACTCGCCCGCGAGGGCTACCCGAAGTTCTCCTTCGCCTGGCGCGACACCGTCGAGATGGCCCGCTTCCGCGGCATGTACCCGCTGGCCCGCCAGAACGTCCGCACCGGCGTCCGCGAGCTGCGCAACTCGGTGTGGAAGACCGGCTACCTGCGGGAGTGCCAGAAGTACGCCCCCGGCCTCACCGCCGACGACCTCGTGCCGCGCGAGGCCGGCATCCGCGCGCAGGCGGTGCTGCGCGACGGCTCCTTCGTGCACGACTTCCTGCTGCGACGTACGGCCCGCACCCTGCACGTGGTCAACGCGCCGTCACCGGCCGCGACCTCGGCGCTGCCGATCGGCGCGGCGCTGGCCCGGATGGTCCTCACCGGGGACGATTACGTGGAGGCCTGAGCCGCCCGGCTCAGCCGCGGGCGTCGTCGACGGCGTAGAGGTACTGCGGGGCGCCGCCCCAGGTGAACTCGCGGACCAGCCGCAGGCAGGAGTTGTCCCGCTCCGTGGTGGCGACGACCCACCCCACGCGCAGCTCCTCCGGCAGCGTGCACGGGTTGGCCTCCACCGAGATCACGTCGGTGTACGGCGCGCTGATCACCGCCGGGCCACCCGACTTCGTGAAGGTCATCGTGATGTAGCTGGCCCCGCGGTTCCACGCCTCCTCCTGCGCGTCGCCGGGGTCCAGGGCCTCCCACGCGTCGACGTCCGGACCGCTGATCTGCCAGCCGGTGAGGCTGGGCACGCCGTTGGCCACGAGCATCGCGCTGGTGTCGCGGGACTCGGCGGCCACGACCCGGTCCGCGGCACGTGCCCGGGACGCCAGGGCGCGGGCCGAGGTGGCCGCGTCGCTGGCCCGCAGGTCGCCGAGGCCGAAGGTGACCGGGTTGACCTGCGCCACGGGCAGCACGAGCAGCAGGCACGCCAGCAGCACCACCGCGCCGCTGGGGCGGACGGTGACCGCCCAGACCCCGGCGCCGAGCAGCACGGTGACGACGAGGACCTGCGCGCCGGTCAGCGCGGGCAGCACCGCGTGCACGTCCAGCAGGCCGACGAGGGTGATCCCCGCGCACAGGACCGCGGGCGCGATCGCCTGCCTGCGGGTCAGCGGCCCCGCGAGCGAGAGGGCCAGGACCAGCACCATGGCGGCGCCGTACCCGACCGTCTGGGCGGCCCGCAACGGGTCCACCCGGTTGAGGATCGGCACGTGCTGGCCGAAGGCTCCCCAGGCCGTGGTGCACCACAGCAGCCAGACGGCGTTGGCGCCGGCGAGGGTCCACACGGCGGCCCGGCGGGCGGGTGCCACGCCGGGCAGCCCGCGCCGCAGCAGCCACAGGGCCCAGACCCCGCAGAAGAGGTACGCCGACGCCAGCTCGCTGGGGTTGAGCACGGTCGGGAGCGCGCCGTCCTGCATCGGGGCCAGGCCGGGGGCCCCCCACAGGCTCGCCGGTGAGACGGCGGCGCCGCTGAGCCGCCGCAGGCCGGGGTACACGGTGTCGAGGGTGGCCCTGATCGCCGGCAGGTTCTCCACCATCGTGCCGCCGAGCACGACGCCGCCGGCGACGGCACCGATCCCCAGGACGACCAGGCCGGCCCGGCGCGGGGCCTCGCGCAGCAGGTACGCCGCCGTGGCCAGCACGAGGGGGAGGCCCAGGGTGAGGTACCAGGGGACGTAGTAGGTGGCGAAGCGTCCGAGCACGATCCCGCCGACCGCGGCGAGCAGGCCGGCCAGCAGGCGCCGGCCCCGGGTGCGGTGGCGTTGCCACTGCTCCTGGGCGAGGACGAGCAGCAGGCAGCCCAGGCTGGCGTGCGCCAGGATCCGCACCGGGGTCAGTGACCACCACGCGGTGGTCGGGGCGAGCAGCACCAGCCCGAACCCCAGCCACGACAGCGGCGTGGTCGCTCCCCAGCGCCGCAGCAGCGGGGGCAGGGCCAGGGCCAGGACGAGGACGGGGAACGCCCGGACTGCGGCGAAGAGCTGCACGTCGGGGAGGTGCGGGCCGAGCCGGAGCAGGTTGTACTCGCCGAACAGGATGGTCTCGAAGACCTGGCCGGACGAGACCTGGAAGGTCATGTCCGGCCCCTCGGCCAGGGGGGAGTGGGTGGACCGGCCGACCGCCAGCACCGACAGCTCGTGGGTCGTCAGGGTGAGGTACTCGTCGCTGCGGATGGCGCGCGGCTCTCCCCACGCCGATCCCAGGGGGGCCGACGGGTCCTCACGCAGCTCGTCGATGCCGAGCGAGGAGGTGGACGCCCCGGTCAGGACGATCACGAGGTAGACCAGCACGGGCACGACGACACCGAGCCGGCCCGCCCACCGGGAGGAGGGACGCAGCGAGGAGGGACGCAGCGAGGAGGGACGCAGGGAGGAGAGACGCGGCCGACGCTGCGTCCACTGTCGTGCCATCCGTCGTCGCTCCTGGGTCCTGGGGGTTGCGACGCGACAGGGTAGCCTCCGGGGCCCTCCGTGACCGACGCCACGTCCCACTAGACTCGCCGATCGCACTGGTTCCGACGAGGGGGATGCATGAGTGAGCGAGGCGCTTGTCCGGCCTGTGGCGAGGCGACGACCGGGGACACGCTCTCCGTGGCCGAGATGATGTTCGGCCGCGACGAGGCGTTCGTCTACGACACCTGCACCGCGTGCGGCACGCTCGCCCTGCGCGACGTGCCCGCGGACCTGGGGCAGTACTACCCCGACGACTACTACTCGGTGGACGCCGATCCCGAGCAGACGCTCGGCCGCCCCGGGGTGCGCCAGTTCGCCGCGCTCGTCGCCCGCTCGGTGCTCTTCGGTCGGCACCGGGTGGCCTCCCTGGCACGCCGGGTCGTCCGGATGCGCCAGTTCCACAGCTACGTCATCGCGCTCGACGGGATGGCCGTCGCCGGGCTTCCCGCGGGTCGTGACTCCGCGGTCCTCGACGTGGGGTGCGGCTCCGGGATCATGGTCTACGCGCTGGGCCTGGCGGGGGTCCGCACCTCGGTGGGTGTCGACCCCTTCGCCCCGGCCGACCGCACCTTCGACAACGGCGCCCGGCTGCTGCGGCGCGAGCTCGAGGACGTCGACGGGCTCTTCGACCTGATCATGTTCCACCACAGCCTCGAGCACGTGCCCGACCCCGAGGCCAGCCTGCGCACGGCCGTCGACAAGCTGACGCCGCAGGGCCGCATCCTGGTGCGGATGCCGACGGCGTCCAGCGACGCCTACGCGACGTACGGCGCCCAGTGGGTGCAGCTGGACGCGCCGCGGCACATCACGATCTTCACCCGCGAGGGGGTCGAGCGCCTCGCCGCCCGCGTCGGCCTGACCGTGGGCCAGGTCCGCGACGACTCCACGTCCTTCCAGTTCTGGGGCAGCGAGCAGGTCCGCCGCGACATCCCCCTGATGGCTCCCACGTCCCACCTCCTCTCGGAGTCCGGGTCGGTGTTCGCCAAGGACGAGGTCGCCGCCTGGGAGCGCCGGGCGGGCGAGCTCAACCGCGCCGGGCGCGGGGACCAGGCGGTCTGGGTGCTGAGCCGCCGATGACCCCTGCAGACCGTTCCTCCTCCTACCCTTCGACCATGGAAGCAAGCGCTGTGTCCGTCCCGAACCCTGCCGCGACCGCTCCCGAGCCGGCCGCGACCGACCCGATCGAGCTCTCGATCGTCATGCCGTGCCTCAACGAGAGCGAGACGCTGGCCACCTGCATCCGCCACGCGCGGCACTTCCTGGCCACCTCGGGCGTCGTCGGCGAGGTGATCATCGCGGACAACGGGTCGACCGACGGGTCCCAGGCCATCGCCGAGGTCGAGGGTGCCCGGGTGGTGCACGTCCCCGAGAAGGGCTACGGCGCCGCGCTCATCGGTGGCATCGCGGCGGCTCGCGGCACGTACGTCGCGATGGGCGACGCCGACGACAGCTACGACTTCGAGGGCCTCGGGCCCTTCGTGGAGGAGCTGCGCGGCGGCGCGGACCTGGTGATGGGCAACCGGTTCCTGGGAGGCATCGAGCCCGGCGCCATGCCGCCGCTGCACAGGTACCTCGGCAACCCCGTGCTCTCCCTGGTGGGACGGGTGTTCTTCGACGTCCCGGTCAAGGACTTCCACTGCGGCCTGCGGGCCTTCCGCCGCGACTCGATCATCGACCTGGGCCTGCGCACCACGGGGATGGAGTTCGCCAGCGAGATGGTGGTGAAGGCGTCCCTGACAGGTCTGCAGATCGTGGAGGTGCCCACCACCCTGCGCAAGGACGGCCGCAGCCGCCCGCCGCACCTGCGCAGCTGGCGCGACGGCTGGCGCCACCTGCGCTTCCTCATGCTCTACAGCCCCCGCTGGATGTTCCTCTACCCCGGGATCGCGCTGACCCTGCTGGGCCTGGTGGCCACCGGGGTCCTGCTCGTCGGGCCGGTGCGCATCGGCGACCTGGGCCTCGACGTGGGCACCATGATCTATGCCGCCGCGCTCTCGGTCGTGGGCTACCAGGCGGTCCTGTTCGCGGTGCTGTCCAAGGTCTACGCCCTCCACGAGGGGTTCCTGCCGACCAGCCCGCGGTTCCGGACCTTCCAGGACCGGCTCAACCTCGAGAACGTCATCCTGCTCGGGGTCGTCATCTTCCTGCTCGGTCTCGTCGGTGCCGTGGCGTCCGTCTTCTGGTGGGGCGACAGCGGCTTCGGCCGGCTGCCGGCCGACAGCTCGGTGCGCTCGGTCACCCCGGCCTTCCTGGGCCTGGTGCTGGGCAGCCAGACCGTGATGGCCGGCATGTTCTTGTCCCTGCTGCGGATCCGGGTCATCCACCAGGACCACCCCGAGGTGGAGACCAGCGTCGCCTGACGCTCCTCAGGAGCCGGCGTGCGAGCGGCGTACGTCGGAGCGCAGCAGCCGCCACTTGGCGCGCGCCGCGGCGCGCTGTCCCCGCACGACGTCGAGCCCGGCGAGCACCAGCAGGTGCCCGCGCACGGTGAGGCGCGTGCGCGCGGTGCCCGCCGAGCGGGTCAGCCCGCGGGCGGCGGCCTCGTCGGCCCGCCGTCGGAGGAAGGCGATCTCCTCCACGAACCGCGACGAGTCGAGGGTCTGCTGCGAGGTCTCGCTGCCCCCGTGGCGCCGGTACTCCAGGAGCGGGGTCCGCAGCGCGAAGAGGCTGCCCCCCTCCATCAGCACCCGGGTGGACAGCTCCCAGTCGGGCACGAAGCGCAGCGAGGCGTCGAAGGGCGCGGGCCCGACGACCTCGCGGCGCAGGCACATGGTCGGGCAGACGATGTAGTTGCCGGCCAGCAGCCCGGCGAGGTCGCCGTCCCCGTGGAGCACGTGGTCGTCGCGGCGCCGCGGCATCCGGGCCTTCACCCGGTCGGCCAGCGTGCTGGTGGGCTCCCCGTCCGGCCCGATGATCACGGCGTCGGTGAAGAGCGCCGCCACCTCGGGGTGCTCGTCGGCGGCGGCGAGGACGCGCGCGGCGTACTCGGGCAGCAGGCGGTCGTCGCCGTGCAGGACCGTGACCAGCGGCGCGGCGGCCCGGCGCACGCACTCGTTCCAGTTGCCGGCCAGCCCCAGGTTGGCCTCGTTGCGCACGTAGCGCACCCGCGGGTCGGCGTACTCGGCGACGAGGTCCTGCGCGGGCTCGGGGCCGCGGTCGTCGACGACGACCAGCTCCCACGCGTCGACGGTCTGGGCGAGCACGCTCTCGATGGCCTCGCGCAGGTAGGACCGGCCCTTGTAGTAGGGGATCGTGAACGAGATGCGGGGGGCGTCGAGCATGCGCGCACCGTAGTCGGTGGTGCGACATACTGCCGCGGTGCCTCTCCCGCGCCCCACGCAGCCGTCAGGTTGGCGAGCCCACGCCGTCCTGCTGCTCGTCTTCGCGATCCTGGCGACCCCCCTGGTGGCCTACCGGGCCGTGGACGACCAGCCGCTCAGCATCTTCGACGAGTGGCAGTACGCCGACCGGGTGCACGCGGTCAGCGAGGGGCACCTGTTCATGCGGGACGGCGAGGACGTCACGCGCTGGGGCGAGGTCGCGCGGGCCTGCCGCGGCGTCGAGCGGGTCATGCCCCCGCGGGACTGCCGGCCCGACCCGGACAACCTGGAGTCGGCGACGCCCAACTACGCGGCGAGCGACCCGGCGCCGTACTTCCTGGCCACCGGCCTCGCGTCCGCGGTGCTCACGAGGACCGGCCTGGTGGACAACTCGGTCCTCGCCGGGCGGCTGGTCGGCATCCTCTGGGCCGCGCTGAGCATGTGGTCCCTGTGGCTGCTGGCCCGGGCGTTCGGCGCGGGCCGGGCCGCCGCCGCGGTCGCCGCGAGCACGGTGGTGCTGGTGCCGGCCTTCCTGCAGCAGTACAGCCACATCACCCCGCACGCCCTCGACATCCCGGTCGGTGCGTTCACCGTGCTCGCCACCCTGCGGTTCATGCAACGGAGGTGGCCACTGTGGGTGCTGCCCCTGGCCGCGCTGGCCGTGGTGGGGGTCAAGGGCTCCAACATCGTGGTCGCGGTCGGCGTGGGGGTCGCGCTGGCCGCGGTGGTCGTGTGGCCGGGCGTCTTCGAGCGGCGCGAGCGCCTGCGGGCGGTGCTGGCCGGCGCGGTCCTCGCGGTCTCGACCCTGGTCCTCTTCGTCGCCTTCCGGGCCTACCTGTCCGCGACCCGCGTCGCCGACTACGACCCCCCGGGCAACTTCGTGGTCCCCGGGCTCGACCGGCAGGCGGTCGCGATCGACAGCATCAAGTTCATCACCCCGTGGGGCGAGGGCCCGCTCGTGGCGGCCAACGTCTGGCTGGTGATCGCCATGACGGGGACCGCCATGGTCGTGTGGTCCGGCCTGGTGCACGGCCTGCCGCCGTACGTGCGGCAGCTGGCGCCGGGATACCTGCTGGGGTGCGCGGCGGGCGCCGTGGTCCTCGACCTCATGGTCTTCGCCACCAGCGGCCAGTACTTCTCCGTCCTCCTGCGCTACGGGCTGGCGCTCTTCCCGCTCGGCCTCTGCTTCGCCGCGCTGCTGCTGCGCACCCGCACCGCCGTGGTGCTCGCCGCGGGGCTGCTGGTGCTCTACGCGGCGCTGCCCTTCGCCCTCGGCCTCGACACGGTCGCGTCGTAGCCGATGGCCGTGACCGCCCCCGCCGCCCGCCTCGTCACCGACGCGGAGCGTCGCGCCCGGATGGCGCGCCGGCACGGCATCGCCGCGCCGTACCGGCTGCCCGACCCGGTCGCGGCCACCCGCGCGATGACCGTCCTGCACTCCACCGAGCCGCCCACGCCGTACCTCTCGGTGCACGCCCGCGTCGACGGCGTCACCCGCGCCGACGTCGACCGGGCGCTGTACGACGACCGCACCCTGGTCAAGCAGCTGGCCATGCGGCGCACCCTGTTCGTCTTCCCGCGCGACCTCCTGCCGGCGGCGTGGGGGAGCGCGTCGGCCCGGGTGGCGGACATCGAGCGGCGCCGGATCGCCAAGGACGTGGAGCGGGCCGGCATCGCCCCCGACGGCGACGCGTGGCTCGACGAGGCCCGCGCTCGCGTGCTCGCCCACCTCGAGGACCACCCGGAGGGCATCGCCGCCCGTGACGTGGGCCGGCTCTTCCCCGAGCTCGCGAAGCCCGTCGACGTCTCGGCCGGCTCGCTGTGGAACCACACCCGCCTGCTCACCCACCTCGGCCTGACCGCGCACCTCGTGCGCGGCCGCAACGGCGGGCACTGGCGCATCTCGCGGCCGGTGTGGGTCGCGATGGACCGGTGGCTGGGGGAGGAGCCGGTGGCCCTGGCTCCCGAGGCGGGGTACGCCGCGCTGGTGTCCCGCTGGCTGCGGACCTTCGGGCCCGGCACGGAGACCGACGTCGTGTGGTGGCTGGGTGCCACCAAGGGCGCCGTACGCCGCGCGTTCACCGACCTCGGGGCGGTCCCGGTGGCGCTGGAGTCCGGCGACACCGGCTGGCTGCTGCCCGACGACCTCGAGCCGGAGCCGCCCGTCGAGCCGTGGGCGGCCCTGCTGCCGGTGCTCGACGCCACCCTGATGGGGTGGAAGCAGCGCGACTGGTACCTCGACCCCGACCACGTGCCGTACCTCTTCGACACCAACGGCAACGGCGGGACCACCGCCTGGTGGGACGGCCGGGTGGTCGGCTGCTACGTCCAGGACGATGTCGGTGCGGTGCACGTCGTGCTGCGGGAGGACCCCGGCCCGACCGCCCGGGCCGCCCTCGACGTGGAGGCCGGGAGGCTCACCGCCTGGCTGGCGGGGGAGTCGGTCAACAGCGTCTACGCCTCGCCCCAGATGCGCGGGGCGCGCCTGACCTGAGGTCGCCGACCGCCGCGCTTTCCCGTGCCGGGGCCACCCGCGGATAGCCTGTGCGCGCCATGCCACGCCAGGACCCGCCTCAGCAGCCGCCCCCCGTCCAGCGCCTCCGGGTGCGCTACGCCAAGCGCGGCCGGCTGCGCTTCACCAGCCACCGCGACTTCAGCCGCGCCTTCGAGCGCGCCGTCTTCCGCGCCCGCATCCCGATGGCCTACTCCTCGGGCTTCAACCCGCACCCCCGGATCTCCTACGCCGGCGCCGCGCCGACCGGCTCGGCCAGCGAGGCGGAGTACCTCGAGATCGCGCTGGCCCAGGTGCTCGTGCCCGCCGAGGTGCACACCCTGCTCGACGAGTCGCTGCCCCCGGGCCTCGACGTCATCGAGGTCGTCGAGTCGCCCGGTGGCTCCCTGGCCGACCGCCTCGAGGCCAGCCGCTGGCGCATCGACCTCGACGGCTCCCGGGAGGTCGTGGAGGCCGCGGTCGCCACCTTCCTCGCCGCCGACGAGGTGCTCGTGGAGCGGATGACCAAGAAGGGCCTGCGCGAGTTCGACGCGCGCGGCGCCGTGGTGAGCCTCACCGTCACCTCCTCGGGGTACGACGACCGCGCGGCCCTCGACGTCGTGCTGCGACACGGCGTCCCCTCGGTGCGCCCCGACGACGTGCTCACCGCGCTGGTGTCGGTCTCGGACGTCGAGCCGGGGCCCGCGCCGCTGATGACCCGCCTCGCCCAGGGCCCGATGGCGCAGGACGGCACCATCGGCGATCCGTTCGTCGTGTGAGGGCCCGGGCCCGCCGTTCACGGTGACCGGGATGCCGGCGTGGTGTGCGATACTCGCCACGTCCGTCCCGAGGTGGTCCGCCAGCTCGAAGACGGGCCGACGACGTTCTCGCCGTACCGACCACGGTCGGCACATCGGATGAAGGTCGTCACCAGACCGCGACGCGGCCTGTGGGTCGGTGACAGCGATCCACGTCGGACGGGACCACCAGTCCTGCCCGGGGCCCGGCGACCGCGGCAGGTGGCGGCACGCACCCGGTGACGCACACGCGGAGGGTGTCGCCGCCACACGAAGGCTTTGCGCCCCGACGTCCCCTGCGGCCTCGCGGCGCCGACACGGCTCCGGACCTCGAGTCCGGTGGCCGGCGAGGAGAGCGACATGCTCGACGACAACGACACCACCACCAACGGCGAGACGAACGGCGAGAGCAGCGCCGGGTCCGGCGGGGCGGCCACGCCGCCGACGGTCACCCGCACCACGCGCAAGACCGCGGCCCGCAAGACCACCACCCCGCGCACCCGCAAGACCGCCGCTGCGCCGACCGAGGCCGCCGGCTCCGCCGATGCCACGGCTGCGGTGCCCGAGGCCGGCGACGCGCCCGACGCGCCGGTGGTGAAGAAGACGACCCGCACCCGGGCGCCGCGCAAGGCGGTCCCGGCGACGTCCGACACGCCGGACGCGACGACCGAGGCCCCGGCCGCCGCGGCGACCACGCCGGAGGAGTCCGCCCCGGCCGCGAAGGCCACCGTCCGCAAGACCACGCGCACCCGCAAGACCGCCGCCGCGGCCCGGTCCACCACCGAGCCGGCTGCCGAGCCCACCGCCGACGCCGCCGCGTCTCCGTCGTCCGACGAGCCCGCCCCGGTCAAGAAGGCCGCCGCGCGTAGGTCGACGACCCGCAAGGCGTCCGCCAAGAAGGCGGCCGCGCCCTCCGCGGAGTCGGGCGCCCCCGACGATGTCCCCGCCGACTCGACCGCCGACTCGACCGGCGACCCGGGCGCCGCGACGGGCGACGCTGCCGCCGAGCGCCCGGCCAAGAAGGCGGCCAAGCGGTCCGGCTCACGTTCGGGTGCCAAGAAGGCCGCCGCCGCGACCGACACCGGCGACACCAGCGGGGCCCCGACCGGCGACGCCGCCGCCGACGCCCCCGGGGGGATCGTCCCGCTCTTCCAGGCCCCCGAGGCCACGCCGACGGTCACGCGCCGGACCCGCAAGGCCCCGGCCAAGAAGGTCGCCGCGCCCGTCGAGGAGCCCGAGGTCGCCGTCGACCCGGACGCCGAGGTGGACGAGGACGAGACCACCGCCGACAGCGCGGCCGACGGCACCTCGGGTGCTCGCGACGTCCAGGTCGAGGCGGACGGGTCGGACGAGCAGTCCGACGACCAGTCCGACCGGTCCGACCAGGGCGACCAGTCCGACGACTCCGGCAACGGTCCGGCCCGCCGTCGCCGCCGCCGCGGTGGCCGTCGTCGCCGCAAGGGCAGCGACGGGTCCGGCTCCGACGCCGAGGGTGACGCCGGCGACGACGACGAGGCCCGGGACGAGTCCGCCGGCCCCGACGAGTCCGCGGACGACTCCGGTGAGCAGGGCGAGGGCACCTCGCGCCGTCGTCGCCGCCGCCGTCGCGCCGGTGAGGAGGGCGGATCCGACGACGACGAGCCCAACACCGTCACCAAGGTCCGCAGCCGCCGCGCCGCCGAGGACCAGATCACCTCGCTGGCGGGCTCGACCCGCCTCGAGGCCAAGAAGCAGCGCCGCCGGGAGGGCCGCGAGGCCGGCCGGCGTCGCGCCCCCATCGTCAGCGAGGCCGAGTTCCTCGCCCGCCGCGAGGCCGTCGACCGGGTCATGGTGATCCGGCAGCGCGAGGAGCTCACCCAGATCGCGGTCCTCGAGGACAAGGTGCTCGTCGAGCACTACGTGGCCCGCGAGTCGCAGACCTCGCTGATCGGCAACGTCTACCTCGGTCGCGTGCAGAACGTGCTGCCCTCCATGGAGGCCGCGTTCATCGACATCGGCCGGGGTCGCAACGCCGTGCTGTACGCCGGTGAGGTCAACTGGGCCGCGCTCGGCCACAAGGACGGCCAGCCGCGCAAGATCGAGTCGGTGCTCTCCAGCGGCCAGCCGATCCTGGTGCAGGTCACCAAGGACCCGATCGGCCACAAGGGCGCCCGGCTGACCAGCCAGGTCAGCCTGGCCGGCCGCTTCCTCGTCTACGTGCCCGACGGCACCACGAGCGGCATCTCGCGCAAGCTCCCCGACACCGAGCGCAACCGCCTCAAGACGCTCCTCAAGGAGATCGTCCCCGACTCCGCCGGCGTCATCGTGCGCACCGCGGCCGAGGGGGCCAGCGAGGACGAGCTGACCCGCGACGTCGAGCGCCTCAAGGCGCGCTGGGAGGACATCGAGGGCAAGGCCCGCGGCACCGCCCCGGCCCTGCTCTACGGGGAGCCCGACCTCACCCTCAAGGTCGTCCGCGACCTCTTCACCGAGGACTTCAACAAGCTCCTCATCCAGGGTGACGACGCCTGGGAGACCGTGCAGGGCTACGTCGAGCACGTCGCCCCCGACCTGGTCGACCGGGTCGAGAAGTTCGAGGCCCCCGACGGCGCCTCGGCCAAGAAGTCCGACATCTTCGCCGTGCACCGCGTCGACGAGCAGATCGCCAAGGGCCTGGACCGCAAGGTCTGGCTGCCCTCGGGCGGCTCGCTGGTCATCGACCGCACCGAGGCGATGACCGTCGTCGACGTCAACACCGGCAAGTTCACCGGGTCGGGGGGCAACCTCGAGGAGACGGTCACCAAGAACAACCTCGAGGCCGCCGAGGAGATCGTCCGCCAGCTCCGGCTGCGCGACATCGGCGGCATCATCGTGGTCGACTTCATCGACATGGTCCTGGAGTCCAACCGCGACCTGGTCGTACGCCGCCTCGTCGAGTGCCTGGGCCGCGACCGCACCCGCCACCAGGTCGCCGAGGTGACCTCGCTGGGCCTCGTGCAGATGACCCGCAAGCGGATCGGCACCGGCCTCCTCGAGTCCTTCAGCCACGACTGCGAGCACTGCCACGGCCGAGGCGTGGTCGTCCAGAGCGAGCCCGTCGACCCGGGCCGGGGTGGGGACGAGGAGCCGCAGCGCTCCGGTCGCGCCCGGGGCCGCGGTCGCGGACGCGACGGCGCGTCGGGTCAGCAGGGCGCCCAGACGGGCGGACAGCAGTCGTCGGCGCCCTCGCCCGCGCCCTCGCCCAAGGACGTGGCCGCGATGGCGCGTGCCGAGAAGGCCGACGAGGAGGCCCGCGTCGCCGAGTCGTCCGACTCCGTCGAGCCCGCGGAGTCCACGGGCTCGGCGACCGACGACACGCAGGCCGCAGCCACCGAGGGCGGCAGCCGTCGCGGCTCCCGTCGTGGCGGTCGCTCCGGCGGGCGCTCCCGCGGCGGGGCCGACACCTCGTCCGACCAGGGGACGCCGGCTCCCGCGGAGGGTGGGGCGCCCGAGGACACGACGGGGGAGGCCCGGCCGGTCGAGCCGGTGCCGGCGGAGCCGGAGGTCGTGGAGCCCGGCACCGTCGACACCCCGCCCGTGGTCGACTCCGCCCCGGTGGTGTCCACCGAGCCGGGGGTGGCCGCGGTCGTCGACGCCCCCGCCCCCGCGGAGGCCGAGGAGGAGCAGGCCGAGGCGCCTGCGCCCGAGCCGGAGAAGCCGCGCGTCGTCACGCGCACGCGGCGTCGCTCCGCCAGCCGCCCGGCCGGTCCGCCGTCCGGGGTGGCCGGCACCCTGCCCGAGTCGGGCCGCGTCGAGCCCGGCACGTCCGACGTCGAGGTCGGCGGTGAGCCGGGCGCCGTACCGGACCCGTCGGCACCCGACGCCGGCTCGGAGCCGCACATCGAGCACGTCCCGATCAAGAAGAAGGGCGCCCGCAAGCGCTGATCCACCGGTGGCGGACGGCGGCCGGGCCTCGTTTTGACCCTGCCGCCGTCCGGCCCGTAATGTTGCACCTTGTGCGCTTCGGCGTGCCACCCGACTTTGCCCGTGGCGGTTCCGCCCGGCATCCATGAAGACCCGAGGAGAGTGAGTCCGCCGTGTACGCAGTCGTGCGCAGTGGCAGCAAGCAGCAGAAGGTTGCTGTTGGCGACGTCATCGAGATCGACAAGATGGACCTGAAGGCCAACACGGTCGGCAGCACCCTGACTCTCCCCGTCGTGATGGTGGTCGACGGTGAGAAGGTCACCGCGACCGGTCTCGACAAGGCCGCCGTGACGGTCGAGATCCTGGGCGCGACCAAGGGTCCCAAGATCGTCATCCAGAAGTACAAGAACAAGACCGGCTACAAGAAGCGCCAGGGTCACCGCCAGAAGTACACCCAGGTGAAGGTCACCGACATCTCCCTCTGAGCTCTCGCTCGGACCATCCGCTGCTGAAGAAGGATTGAACTCATGGCTCACAAGAAGGGCGCCGCGTCCACCAAGAACGGTCGCGACTCCAACAGCCAGCGCCTCGGTGTGAAGCGTTTCGGCGGCCAGACGGTCAACGCCGGCGAGATCATCGTGCGCCAGCGTGGCACCCACTTCCACCCGGGTTCGGGTGTGGGCCGTGGCGGCGACGACACCCTCTTCGCCCTGATGGCCGGTGCCGTCGAGTTCGGCACCAAGCGTGGCCGCAAGGTCGTCAACATCGTCCCCGGCGAGTGACGCTGCAGCGACACTGAATTTCCACCGCGGAGGGCGTTCCTGAACTGGGACGCCCTTTGCGCATTTCTTCACTACTGGAAGCGAAACCATGGCTGTCCCGACCTTCATCGACCAGGTCACGTTGCACATCAGTGCGGGTCGGGGCGGCAACGGCGTCGCGTCGGTCCACCGTGAGAAGTTCAAGCCCCTCGGCGGCCCCGACGGCGGCAACGGCGGTCCCGGCGGATCGGTGATCCTGCGGGTCGACCCCGACGTCACGACGCTCATCGACTACCACCACAGCAACAAGCGCCAGGCCGAGCACGGTGGCCACGGCGCCGGTGCACACCGCAACGGGTCCCACGGCGCCGACATGGTCCTCCCGGTCCCCGACGGCACCCTGGTCAAGCGCGCCGACGGCGAGATCCTCGGCGACATGGTCGGTGCCGGCACCGAGATGGTCATCGCGCAGGGCGGTCGCGGCGGGCTCGGCAACGCCGCGCTGGCCAGCAGCAAGCGCAAGGCGCCCGGCTTCGCGCTCCTCGGCGAGCCCGGCGGCGAGATCGACGTACGCCTCGAGCTCAAGGTCGTCGCCGACATCGGCCTGGTCGGCTTCCCCAGCGCGGGCAAGTCCAGCCTGATCGCCGCGATGTCGCGCGCCCGGCCCAAGATCGCGGACTACCCGTTCACCACCCTGGTGCCCAACCTGGGCGTCGTACGCGCGGGTGAGGTGACCTTCACCGTCGCCGACGTGCCCGGCCTCATCGAGGGGGCCGCCGACGGGCGCGGCCTGGGCCACGACTTCCTGCGCCACATCGAGCGCTGCGCGGCGCTGGTGCACGTCATCGACACCGCCACCATCGAGCCCGGCCGCAACCCGCTCGACGACCTCGACGTCATCGAGAACGAGCTGTCGCGCTACGGCGGGCTCGCGGACCGTCCGCGCCTGGTCGCCCTCAACAAGGTCGACGTCCCCGACGGCCACGAGATCGCCGACATGGTCCTCGACGACCTCGCCGAGCGTGGCCTGCGGGTCTTCCCGGTCAGCGCCGCCTCGGGCGCCGGCATGCAGGCCCTGACCTACGCGATGGCCGACCTCGTCCAGCGCTCGCGCACCGACACCCCGGTCGTCGAGGCGACCCGCATCGTCATCCGGCCCCCGGCGGTCGACGGCGGCGGCGACTTCGACATCACCGAGTCGCCCGAGGGCTGGCGCGTGCGCGGCGAGAAGCCCGAGCGCTGGGTGCGCCAGACCGACTTCAGCAACGAGGAGGCCGTGGGCTTCCTCGCCGACCGCCTCAACCGGATCGGCGTCGAGGACCGGTTGGTCACGCTCGGCGCCCAGGAGGGCGACGCGGTCATCATCGGCCCCGAGAACAACGCGGTGGTCTTCGACTTCAAGCCCAGCGTCGAGGCCGGTGCGGAGATGCTGGGTCGCCGCGGCGAGGACGAGCGGCTCCGGGAGGAACGCCCGTCCGCCACCCGCCGTCGCGACATCGAGGAGCAGATGCCCGAGCGCTCCGAGACCGAGACCCGCGCCGACGTGGCCCGGCGCATCGACCGCACCAAGGTCGCCCCGCGCACGGTCACCAGCTCCGGCATCGGCCCGATGTCGTACGAGATCGGCACGTCGGACGACCCCGACTGGGACGGCAGTGAGCAGGACTGACGAGGCCGACGAGGGGGCCGGCGGGGCCACCGACCGGGCCGCCCTGGTCGCCGGGGCTCGTCGGGTCGTGGTCAAGGTCGGCTCGTCGTCGCTGACCACCGCGACCGGGGGCATCGACCCGACCCGGGTCCGCCGGCTCGTGGACGTGCTCGCCGCCGCCCGCCGGCGCGGTGCGGAGGTGGTGCTGGTCTCGTCCGGCGCCATCGCCGCCGGTCTGGCGCCGCTGGGCCTGACCCGTCGGCCCCGGGGCCTGGCCGCCCAGCAGGCCGCGGCCAGCGTGGGCCAGGGGCTGCTCGCGCACCGTTACCAGGAGGAGTTCGCCCGGCACGGGCTGGTCACCGGCCAGGTGCTCCTCACCGCCGAGGACGTCACCCGCCGCGCGCACTACCGCAACGCCTACCAGACCTTCGCCAAGCTCCTCGAGCTCGGCGTGCTGCCGATCGTCAACGAGAACGACACCGTCGCCACCTCCGAGATCCGCTTCGGCGACAACGACCGGCTCGCCGCCCTGGTCGCCCACCTGGTGCACGCCGACCTGCTGGTGCTGCTCTCCGACGTCGACGGCCTCTACGACGGCCCGCCGAGCCGGCCCGGGGCGCGTCTGCTCCCCGACGTACGCTCCACCGCCGACCTGGATGCGGTGACCATCGGCTCGACGGGATCGGCCGGGGTCGGCACCGGCGGCATGGTGACCAAGGTGGAGGCCGCCCGGATCGCCACCGGCGCCGGCATCCCCGTCGTGCTCACCTCCGCCGACCGGGCCTCCGCCGCCCTGGGCGGGGACGCCGTGGGCACCCTCTTCCACGCCACCGGGGGGCGTCGTCCCACCCGGATGCTCTGGCTGGCGCACGCCACCGACCCCCAGGGATCGGTCACCCTCGACGCCGGCGCGGTCCGGGCGGTCACCGAGCGGGGGGCCTCGCTGCTCGCCGCCGGTGTGGTGGCCGTCGACGGGGCGTTCGTCGCCGGGGACCCGGTGGACCTCGTGGACCCCGAGGGCGTCGCGGTGGCCCGCGGGCTCGTCAACTACGACGCCGACGAGCTCCCGGACCTGCTCGGGCGCTCCAGCCACGACCTCAAGGCCTCGCTGGGGCCGGCGTACGAGCGCGAGGTCGTGCACCGCGACGACCTCGTCCTGCTCTGAAGGATCGACCCGTCCCGGTAGGTTCTGCCCCGTGGGGGTGCTGAGGCTGCTGGTCCGGCTCGTCGTCGTCGGCCTGCTGGCCGGGGCGGTGGTCCTGTCCGTCCTGAGGGTGCTGCAGCCGGACGCGGCGATCGCCGTACGGCTGGTCGCGCTGACCCCGCTGGCGCTGGTGGCCTACGCCGCGGTCGCCCTGCTGGTGCTCGTCCCCGCGCTGCGCCGGCGGGGCGCCGCCCTGGTGGTGCTGGTCGTCGCCCTGGCCGGGATCGCCCTCCACGCGTGGTGGCTGGCGCCGCTGTGGACCGGCCCGCAACCACCGCCCGCGGCCGGCGCCGAGCCCTTCGTGGTGATGAGTGCCAACGTCGAGGGGATCGGGGCCGCCGACGCCCTGGCGGTCGTGGAGACGGCGTCCGAGCGCGGGGTCGACGTGCTCGGCCTGCTGGAGGTCACCCCGGAGGCGCTGGCGAGCATGGACGAGGGCGGGTTGTCGGCGCTGTTCCCCTACCGCGTGGGTGGCGAGGACGACGGCATCGGCGGGACGGTGCTGCTCTCGCGCACGCCGCTGGGCCCCGCGACCCGGGTCGACACCTCGGACGGCTCGCTGGTCGCCGACCTCACCATCGCCGACCGGACCGTCCGCACCCTGGTCGCGCACCCCGTCCAGCCGCTGAGCGACGTCGACCAGTGGCGTCGCGACCACGCGGCCGTGCTCGCCGCCGCCGGTGACGTGGACCTGCTGATCGGCGACCTCAACGCCACCCTCGACCACGAGCCCCTCCAGGCCCTCGCCGACGCCGGGCTGCACGACGCGACCGAGCGGGCCAACGCCGGCTGGCAGCCGACGTGGCCCACCGACGGTGGGTCGGACGGGTTGCCGTTCCCGGTCGTGCAGATCGACCACGTCCTCGTGGGCCGCCGGATCGCGGCCCTCGACACCGACACGGTGCGCCTCGAGGGCACCGACCACGCGGCGATCCTCGCCGAGGTGGCGTTCACGTGAGGAGCCGCCGATGACCTGGGAGCCGACCCCCGAGGAGCTCGCCGAGGAGACGGCGTTCCGACGCCTGTACGGCGAGTGGGACGCCCTCGACCCGGCCGGCACCGCCGCCTTCATGGCCGGCTACCCGGGGGAGTGGTGGATCGTGGGCGGCTGGGCCATCGAGGCCTTCACCGGCGTCGCCCGCCGGCACGAGGACATCGACCTGGTCATCTGGCGCCGCGACCTCCCGCTGCTGCGCGCCCATGTCGGCGACCGCCATCACCTCTGGAGCGCCGGCAGCGGGGCGATCCGCCCGGTCGACGACGACTGGCCCGAGCCGCACGACGGGGCCGGACAGGTGTGGCTGCGCGACCACGCGAGGGCCCCGTGGTTCCTCGACTGCATCCTGTCCGAGGACCGCGACGGCCTCTGGGTGAGCCGCCGCGACGAGGAGCACGTGGCGCCGCTCGCCGACGTCACCTGGGTGGCCGCCGACGGGATCCGCTACATGCGACCCGAGGTGGTGCTGCACCACAAGGCGCGGCTGCACCGGCCCAAGGACACCGTGGACCTGGAGACCACCTGGCCGCTGCTGGACGCCGGGACGCGGGCCTGGCTGCGCGACGCCGTACGACGCGAGCGTCCCGACCACCCGTGGCTGCTCGCGACGATGGCCCCGTAGGTCCGCCTCAGCCGGGTGCGGTCGCCCACCGGACGGCGGCCCGGGCGAGCCCGCGGTCGTCGAGACCGATCTCCCTCAGCAGGACCGCGTCGACCCGGGCCGCCGAGAGCGGTGCGGCACCGCCGAGCCGTCGCCGCTCGGCGGTGAAGGCGTCCATGAGGTCCCACAGGCTCTGCGCCCCGCGGGTGGCGGCGAGGTAGGTGCAGGCGGCGCCGGCCAACCCGTAGCTGGCGTCGGCGTCGGCGTAGAACTCGGTGCCGTTGGCCAGGACGGGGGCGGGCGAGCCGAGGTACGACAGGACGTACGCCGTCATCCGGCGCTGCCGTCCGACGCTGTAGTGGCTCCGGGACACGTACTCGGCGGCGCCCTCCGTCAGCCAGCGCGGGCTCTGGTCGTCCCGGCTGGCCAGGGCCACGTGGGTCAGCTCGTGGCGCAGCAGGAACTCGCGCTGCAGGTCGTTGTGGGCGACGTCCGGGTTGACGACGAAGCGGTAGGCGGCGACCTTGCTCGAGCCCGGACCGACGGGGACCGGGTAGGCGACCCCGCCGGTCTCCTCGATGTCCATGGGAGTGCGCTCCTCGAGGGCGGTGAGGTCGGAGATGTCGTAGGCCACCACCTGACCGGACCAGTCCGGGACAGCCGCGAGGACGGTCTCCTGCGAGGCCTCGAGGTCGCTCATCACGGCGTCGGCGTAGGGCTCGGTCTCCTCGTCGAAGAAGCCGAGGATCGGGCCGCTCTCCCGGACCACCAGGTGGGCCACGTCCCAGGGATCCGGAAGCCACCCCTGGCGGCGATCGTCCTCGGCGTCGCGATCGTTGACCAGCACGACCTCGCCGTCGTCCTGCCGGAACGTGTAGAGCAGTCGCTGCGTCACGCTGCGCTGCTCGAAGCCCTCGAGACGGAAGGTGAGGTCGACCGGCAGGAGGAGCTCGCCGCCCTCGGTCCCGGCGCGCTCTGGACCCTCGTCCACGGGCTCGAGGCGCAGGTCGCCGACCGGCATGGCGGCCAGGTTGTCGAACCAGCGGGCCTGCGTGGCCACGAACTGCAGCGCGTCGTCGTCCACCGTGGACAGGAACGCGGCTCGATCCCCGTCGTGCAACGCGGTCTCACGCCGCTCCACGAGCGCGCCGGCCGCGACCCGGAAGCGGTCCGGGGTCAGGGGCTCGACCGACTCCGGGCGGTTGGGGCTCGAGTCGGCCGTGCAGGCTCCGGTGCCGGCGAGCAGCAGGCAGAGGACGACGAACCGGCACACCAGCCACATGCGCGGGAGCCTAGGTGGCCTCCCGGCGACCGGGGCGTGAATGCCGAGATGGACCTCGTGCACACCGCGCGTAGGCTTGGCAGGTCATGACCACCGCCGGACCCCCCGTCTACCTCGACCACGCCGCGACGACGCCGATGCTGCCCGTCGCGCTGGACGCGATGACCGCGCAGCTCGCCTCGGTGGGCAACGCCAACTCGCTGCACGCCTCCGGGCGATCGGCCCGCCGGGTCGTGGAGGAGGCCCGGGAGACGATCGCCCGCGCGCTGGGCTGCCGACCGGGTGACGTGGTCTTCACCTCGGGGGGCACCGAGGCCGACAACCTGGCCCTCAAGGGGATCTTCTGGGCGCGCCGGGGCGAGGACCCGCGCCGGGTCCGGATCCTGTCCACCGCGGTCGAGCACCACGCCGTCCTCGACCCGCTGCACTGGCTGGCCACCGACGACGGCGCCGATGTCGAGCTGCTGCCCGTCGACCAGCGCGGTCGCCTCGACCTCGACGCCCTGCGTCGGTCGATCGAGCGCGACCCGGCCTCCGTGGCCCTCGTCTCGGTCATGTGGGCCAACAACGAGGTCGGCACCCTCCAGCCGGTCGAGCAGGTCGTGGCGCTGGCCCACGAGCACGGCATCCCGGTCCACACCGACGCGGTGCAGGCCGTGGGTGCGGTCCCGGTCGACTTCGAGGCCTGCGGCGTGGACGCGCTCAGCTTCACCGGGCACAAGGTCGGTGGCCCCTACGGCGTCGGCGCCCTCGTCGTACGCCGCGACCTGCGGGTCTCCGCCCTGGTCCACGGCGGAGGGCAGGAGCGCGACATCCGCAGCGGCACCCTCGACCCGCCGGCCATCGCCGGGCTCGCCGCCGCCATCGAGGCGTCGGTCAAGGCCCAGCCCGAGCACGCCGAGCGGATGGCGGCGCTGCGCGACGACCTGGTACGCCGCGTGGTCGAGGCGGTGCCGGACGCGCACCTGCACGGTGCCGCACTCGACGGCGAGGGCAGCGGCCGGCTCCCCGGCAACGCACACCTCGGCTTCCCCGACTGCGAGGGCGACTCCCTGCTCATGCTCCTCGACGCCCGCGGCATCGAGTGCTCCACCGGCTCCGCGTGCAGCGCCGGCGTCGCGCAGCCCTCCCACGTCCTGCTGGCCATGGGCTGCGACGCCGACCAGGCCCGCCACTCGCTGCGCTTCTCCCTCGGCCACACCTCCACCGCCGCCGACGTCGACGCCCTCGTCGAGGCCATCGGGCCGGTCGTGGAGCGTGCCCGCGCCGCCAAGTCCCGGTGACCCGATGAGGATCATCGCCGCCATGTCGGGCGGGGTCGACTCGGCCGTCGCCGCCGCCCGCGCCGTCGAGGCCGGTCACGACGTCACCGGCATCCACCTCGCCCTCTCGCGCAACCCCGCGTCGTACCGCACGGGCGCTCGCGGCTGCTGCACCATCGAGGACAGCAACGACGCCCGCCGCGCGGCCGACGTCATCGGCATCCCGTTCTACGTGTGGGACCTGTCCGACCGCTTCCACGAGGACGTGGTGGAGGACTTCATGGACGAGTACGCCGCCGGCCGCACGCCCAACCCGTGCCTGAGGTGCAACGAGAAGATCAAGTTCGCCGCGGTGCTCGACCGCGCGCTGGCGCTGGGCTTCGACGCCGTCGCCACCGGGCACTACGCCCGGCTGCGGACCGGCGACGACGGGCTCATCGAGATGCACCGGGCGCTCGACCACGGCAAGGACCAGTCCTACGTGCTCGGCGTCCTCGACCAGCGGCAGCTCGCCCACTCCTTGTTCCCGCTCGGCGACACCGCCAAGCCGCGGGTGCGCGAGGAGGCGGCCCGCCGGGGGCTGCTGGTGGCGGACAAGCCGGACTCGCACGACATCTGCTTCGTCGCCGACGGCGACAATGCCGGCTGGCTGCGCGACAAGCTCGGGGACCGCAACCCCAACACCGGCGGGGACATCGTCGACGCCGCCTCGGGGGACGTCCTCGGGCAGCACGAGGGGACCGTCGCCTACACGATCGGCCAGCGCCGCGGGCTGCGGCTGGGGCGACCGGCGCCCGACGGCAAGCCCCGCTTCGTCCTCGACATCGAGCCGGTGTCGGGCACGGTCACGGTCGGTCCACGCGAGGGGCTGCGGATCGACCGGATCAGCGGCATCCGGCCGCGCTGGTGCGGCACGGTCCCGACGCGGCTCGACGGTCCGGAGGTGACGGTCCAGCTGCGCGCGCACGGGGCCGAGCACCGGGCGGTCGTCACCGTCCACGACGACGGGGTGGACGTCGAGCTGCTCGACCCGGCCGAGGGCATCGCCCCCGGGCAGGCGGTCGTCGTCTACGACGGCACCCTCGTCGTCGGCTCCGCCACCATCAGCGCCACGGCCCGCTCGGCGGCCCTCGCGTGAGCGCGCTGGCCACCGGGGTCGGGTCGATGCCCGGCACCGACGACCGGGAGTACGCCGAGGCGGTGCGCGTGGTCCTCGGCGAGCTGTCCCTGCCGCACGTGCCCGAGCTCCCCGGCCGGGGAGCGCTGGCGTCCATGACCGGGCGCGGGCTCGCGGTGGTCGCGAGCCTGGGGGCCGACCTCCAGCCCGCCGGGTGGCGGCTCACCGACGCCGCCGGGGTCGACCAGCGGCGGGCGCGGTCCCTGCTGGCCCAGGACCTGGACCAGGTGGAGGAGCAGGCCCAGGGGCACGTCGGCCCGTTCAAGGCCCAGGTCTGCGGCCCCTGGACGCTGGCGGCGACCGTCGAGAAGCCCCGCGGCGACAAGATCCTCTCCGACCACGGGGCCCGTCGCGACCTTGCCCAGGCGCTCGCCGAGGGGGTCCGCGACCACGTCGCCGACCTCCGCCGGCGCCTGCCCGGCACCGAGCGGCTGGTCGTGCAGGTCGACGAGCCGGCGCTGCCCGCCGTCCTCGCGGGGGCCGTGCCCACGGCGTCCGGCTTCGGCCGGCACCGCCGGGTCGACCCGCCCGAGGCCTCCGCCGCGCTGGAGTGGGTGCTCACGGCGATCACCGAGTCCGGGGCCGAGCCGTGGGTGCACTCGTGCGCGCCGGACGTGCCCTGGTCGCTGGTCCGCGGTGCGGGGGCACGCGGCCTGTCGGTGGACCTCGACGCGCTGCGGCCCGGCGACCTCGACCACCTCGCCGAGGCGGTCGAGGCGGGGGACACCGTCGCGCTGGGCATCGTCCCCTCCACCGACCCCGACGCCGTCCCGGGCGACACCGCGCTCACCGAGCGGGTGCTGCGCTGGCTGGACATGCTGGGCCTCGACCACGAGGAGGCCTCGGGCCGGCTGGTCGTGACGCCCTCCTGCGGCCTGGCCGGGGCGTCGTACGACTGGGCGCGTCGGGCCCTGCACCTCTCCGGCGCCGTCGCCGGCCACCTCTGATCAGGCGGGGGCGAGCAGGCCCAGCGAGGAGTCGACGGCCACGTCGTTCCAGCGCTCCACCCCGGCGAGCATGTAGTGCCCCAGCGCGCCCATGTCGTGCAGCGTCACCGCGGAGGCGACGTCGCGGGCACGCTCGACGTAGCGGCGGGTCTCGGCGTACGACGTGATCCGGTCGCGGCGGCCGTGCGCGGCCACCAGGGACCGTCCGGCCAGGGCGTGGACGGGGTCGTCGGCCGACCACCAGGGGGCGAGCCCGACCACGCCGACCACCGACGGGTCGTCGGCCACGTGGACGGCCACCCGGGCCCCCATCGAGTGGCCCAGCAGCACGACGGGCACGTCGCCGTGCGCGCGCCGTACCCGGTCCAGGGCCCAGCGGGCGTCGTCGACCCGGTCGGTGCCGCCGTTCCAGCCGCGCTCGCGGTAGCGCACCAGCCAGACACCCGCGCCCGCCCCGTGCGCCCGCAGCGCGATCGAGCGCTGCATCCACAGGGCTCGTCGCCACGAGGCGCTGCGGCCGTCGACGGGCTGCCGCGACCGCGGCTTGCCGCCGTGCAGCATCAGGATCAGGGCGCGTGGGCGCCCGGGGGCGTCGTACCTCGTCAGCAGCGGGTGGCTCACGCGACTCCTTCGAAGCGACGGGCGGGACGGATGGCTGGGATCACGGGGGTGGAACGCCACCGACCCGCCCGCGGCGCGCGGACGGGTCGGTGGCGGTACGTCGATCAGCCGACGTGGACGCCCTCCGGCGGCCCGTCGGTGGCCAGCTCCTCGTGCTTGACGTCGAGGAAGATCCACACGATGGCCGAGGCGGCCAGCATCATCAGGGAGCCGACGAGGAAGGCCATGGTCGCGCCCTCGGTGAACGACCCCAGGCTGGCCAGCTGGGCGATGGCGCCCTCGTCCATCCCGCGCGGAGCCGCGGCGGAGAGCGCGGGGGCGATCTCGTCCGCCCGGGTCTGGGCGAAGTGCAGCGACACGGTGCTCAGCGTCGCGAGGCCCAGGGCGCCGCCGACCTGCTGCATCGTGTTGAGCACGCCGGAGCCGATGCCGGTGTCCGAGGCGCGCAGGTGGTGCACGGCGACCAGGGTCAGCGGCACGAAGTTGAGCCCCATGCCGAAGGCCATCAGCACGATGAACGGCAGGATCTGGGTCCAGTAGTTGACCCCGTCGCCGATCGGGACGCCCTGACCGCCCAGCGAGCCCAGGATCGAGGCCGGGTCCTCGGGGACCGTGATCCGGCTGAAGCCGTACAGCGCCGCTGCGGAGAGCAGCGTGCCGACCCCGGACAGGTAGCGCGGGTCCACGTGGCTGATCAGCTTGGAGGCGGTGGTCGCCGAGATGATCATGGCGACGGAGAAGGGCAGGAACGCGAAGCCGGTGTGCAGCGGCGAGTAGCCGACCACGAGCTGGATGAACAGCGAGAGGAAGAAGAACATCGCGAACATCGCGGCCGGGACGATCATCATCACCGCGAAGGCAGCGGCCCGGTTCTTGCTCTTGAAGATCCGGAACGGCATGAGCGGGTGCTCCACACGCGACTCGACCAGCAGGAACACGCCGAGGAGCGCGAGGCCGATCGTCAGGCTGGTGATCGTGGTGGGGTCGGTGAAGCCGTGGGCCTCCTGACCGGCGAGCGAGAGGCCGTAGACGATGGCCAGCAGACCGCCGGTGCCGGTGATGGCGCCGGGGACGTCGAGCCAGCCGGTGTGCTTCTCGGACTCGTCGAAGAAGCGGGGCGCCAGGATCGCCGCCACCAGGCCGATCGGGACCACGATGAGGAAGGTGTAGCGCCAGCCGGCGATGCCGAGCGGGGAGTCGAGGCCGGTGAGCCAGCCGCCGAGGATGAGGCCGACGGCGGCACCGACCCCGGCCATCGCGGCGTACACGGCGAAGGCGCGGTTGCGCTCCTTGCCCGCCGGGAAGGTGGTGGTGATGAGCGCGAGCGCGGCGGGGGAGGCCATCGCGGCGCCGGTGCCCTGGAAGGCCCGCGCGGCGAGCAGCATGACCTCGTTCTGCGCGACGCCGCCGATGAGGGAGGCGAGCGCGAAGACCAGGACGCCGACCATGAAGATGCGACGGCGGCCGTAGAGGTCGGCGAGCCGGCCACCGAGCAGCAGGAAGCCGCCGAAGGTCAACGCGTAGCCGGTCACGACCCACTGCAGGTTGGCCTGGTCGATGTCCAGGTCGGCGCCGATGTAGGGCAGGGCGATGTTGGCGATGGTGGAGTCGAGCACCACCATCAGCTGGGCCAGGGAGATGAGGACGAGCGCCCACCGGAGCCGCCTGTGCTCCTGGGGGGTGACCTCGACGGCCTCCGCGGTCTCGATCTTCTCGGACATGGTGTTCCTTCGGGTTCGTGGGGTGCGGTCAGCCCGTGACGGCCGCAGTGGTGGTCGCCGCGGGCAGGATGATCTGGTCGATGACGCGATCGATGAGCTCCGGGGTGGGAGGCTCGCCGAGCATGAAGAAGCGGTGGAGCACGATGCCCGGCAGGGCCGGGCCGATCAGGGTGAGGTCGAGGCCGTCGCGCAGCTCGCCGCGGGCGCGGGCGCGCTCGAAGATCGTGAGCGTGTGGGCGATCTTGGGGCCCAGGACCTGGCTGCGGTAGGCGTGGGCGAACTCGGGGTCCCGCCCGATGGCGGTCAGGACGCTGGTGAACCGGGTGACCGTCTCGGGGTCGGTGAGACCGCCGAAGCCGCAGTACGCCGCCTCGAGGTCACCGCGCAGGGAGCCGGTGTCGGCCGGCTCGGGGGTGGCCTTCTGGGCCACGAGGGCGTCGATGACCAGGGTCAGCTTGTCGGTCCACCGGCGGTAGAGGGTGGCCTTCGAGGCCCGGGCACGAGACGCCACGGCGTCCATCGTGAGCCGGTCGTAGCCGACCTCGCCGAGCACCTGGAGGGCGGCGTCGAGGATCTGCTGCTCGCGGTCGCCCTCCACCCGGGGACGGGCGGCGGTGTCGGCTGGGGTCATGAGGGATGGAACACGGTCGTTCCATCCGGCATTCCCCTGGTCTGGACCGGTCGTACGACGTCCTGGGCGACGGCGTCGGTGGGTGGGGGTGTCGGTGGGTGGGGGCAGACTGTGCGCCATGACCGTGGAGCCCGCCCCCGCCGATGCCCGGGAGCGTCACCGGGAGCTGAGCGAGCAGGTCGAGGACGCGCGCTGGCGCTACTACGTCCTCGACACCCCGACGCTCTCCGACGCCGACTTCGACGCCCGGATGCGCGAGCTCGAGGCCCTCGAGGAGGCCCACCCCGAGCTCCGCACCCCCGACTCGCCGACCCAGACGGTCGGCGGGGCGGTGTCGACCGAGTTCACCGCGGTCGACCACCTCCAGCGCATGGAGAGCCTCGACAACGCGTTCTCCTTCGACGAGCTCGACGGGTGGTACGCCCGCCTGCGCCGGGACGGGTTGGACTCGCCCGACCTGCTGTGCGAGCTCAAGGTGGACGGACTGGCGATCAACCTGCTCTACGAGCAGGGCCGGCTGGTGCGCGCCCTCACCCGCGGCGACGGCCGCACCGGTGAGGACGTCACGCCCAACGTCAAGACCATCGACTCGGTCCCGCACCGGCTGGTCGGCACCGACGACCTGCCGGTCCCGGCGCTGCTCGAGGTGCGCGGCGAGGTGTTCCTGCCCGCCGAGGCCTTCGAGCGGCTCAACGCCTCGATGGCCGATGCCGGCAAGCCGTTGTTCGCCAACCCGCGCAACGCCGCCGCCGGCTCGCTGCGGCAGAAGGACCCCCGCGTCACCGCGACCAGGTCGCTGGGCATGGTCTGCCACGGCCTCGGCGCGCGGGAGGGCTTCGAGCCGGTCGCCCAGTCCGCGTCGTACGCCGCGATGCGGACCTGGGGGCTGCCGACCTCCGACCAGGTCAGGGTGGTGCCGACGATCGAGGAGGTGCGCGCCTACATCGACCACGTGGGCGAGCACCGGCACACGATCGTGGGCTACGAGATCGACGGCGTGGTGGTCAAGGTCGACGACGTGTCGCTGCAGCGACGGCTCGGCTCGACGAGCCGGGCCCCGCGGTGGGCGATCGCCTTCAAGTACCCCCCCGAGGAGGTCAACGCCGAGCTGCTGTCCATCGAGGTCAACGTGGGCCGCACCGGTCGCGTCACGCCGTACGGCGTCATGGAGCCCACCCGCGTCGCCGGCTCCACGGTGGAGAACGCGACGCTGCACAACGCCCACGAGGTCAAGCGCAAGGACGTCCGCCCGGGTGACACCGTCATCCTGCGCAAGGCCGGCGACGTGATCCCCGAGATCGTCGGCCCCGTCCTGGCCCTGCGTCCCAAGGGGCTGCGGCCCTGGCGGATGCCGACGACGGTGCCCCGCCTGCCGCACCCCGCTCGCCCAGCAGAAGGAGGGCGACAAGGACCTGCGCTGCCCCAACCACGAGAAGTGCCCCGCCCAGGTGCGCGAGCGCGTGTTCCACGTCGCCGGCCGGGGCGCGTTCGACATCGAGGGCCTCGGCTACGAGGCGGCGTCCGCCCTGCTGGACGCCGGCGCGATCGCCAACGAGGGGGACCTCTTCGGCCTCGACGAGGCCGCGCTGCTGAGCGCCCCGCTCTTCACCCGCGCGCCCCGCAAGGACGAGGACGGACCGCAGCTGAGCGCCAACGGCGTGCGGCTGCTGGCCAACCTCCACGAGCGCAAGGAGCAGGTGCCGCTGTGGCGGGTGCTGGTCGCCCTGTCCGTGCGGCACGTCGGACCGACGGCCGCCCGCGCGCTGGCCACCCAGTTCGGGTCCATGGCGGCGATCCGGGAGGCCGACGAGGAGACGCTGGCCAACACCGACGGGGTGGGCCCGACGATCGCGGCCTCGGTGCGCGAGTGGTTCCACGGCAGCAGCGCGGGTGATGCCGAGACCGAGGAGGTGGGCGACAACGTCGGCTGGCACAACGCCATCGTCGACGCGTGGGCCGCGGCCGGGGTGACGATGGCCGACCAGCGCGACGCGTCGGTGCCGCGCACCCTCGAGGGGCTCACCGTGGTGGTGACCGGCTCCCTGGAGGGCTACACGCGGGACTCGGTCAAGGAGGCGATCATCGTGCGCGGCGGCAAGGCGTCCGGCTCGGTGTCGAAGAAGACCGACTACGTCGTGGTGGGCGACAACGCCGGCTCCAAGGCCGACAAGGCCGAGCAGCTCGGCCTGACGATCCTCGACGAGGCCGGCTTCGAGCGCCTGCTGGCGCACGGACCCGGGTCGTCGTGACCGGAGACCGCGCGCCCCTGGGGGGATCCCGGACCGAGGGGCTGCCCCCGCGGTGGGAACGGATCTCCGCGGGAGGGTTTACCCGGTGACGGCGGCGGTAGTAAGGAGGAGCACACCACTTTCTCTGGGGGTCCACATGCGTCTCGTCCCGACCGCTGCACTCACGCTCGGACTGCTGGTCCCGGGCCTGGTCGTCACCACCACGCCCGCCGACGCGGCGGCCGCCACCTGCGGCGGCCTCAGGGCGACCATCGTCGGCAACGCCAGGGCCAACACGATCAACGGCACCGACCGGCGCGACGTCATCGCCGCCGGGGACGGCAACGACACGATCCGCGGCCTCGGCGGCAACGACGTCATCTGCGGCGGCGAGGGCGCCGACCGCATCTTCGGTGGCGCCGACGACGACACGATCGACGGCGGCATGGACCGCTACTACAGCGACGCGTTCGGGCTCCTGCACAAGGACGGGGACCGGATCGACCCCGGTGCGGGCAACGACACCGTCGACCCCGGCTACGACGCGCGGCGCACCTCGCCGGGCGTGGACTTCACCCCCGACTCGGTGACGTACGCCGACGCGCCGGCCGCCGCCGTCGTCGACCTCCGCACCAACCCCGCGACCGTCGGAGCGCACGGCACCGACACGATCACGGTCGCCGCCGGGTCGGCCCTGCGCTTCGTCGGCACGGCGTTCAACGACGTCATCCGAGGGACCTACCAGGACGACGTGCTGATCGGGCTCGGGGGCGACGACCAGATCTTCGGACAGGACGGCGACGACCGGATCCTCCCGGACGGTGCCGACAGCGCCGGCGCCGACCTCGTCGACGGCGGTGGCGGTCGGGACCGCATCGAGAGCGTGGCCGGCTACGACACCCTCGTCGGGGGGATCGACGCCGACACCATCACCTCGACCTCGGTCAACCGGCTCGCCGTCAACGGTGGTGGCGGGGGCGACACCATCGCCGTGCCGGTGCCGGGGGAGTCGGACTTCAAGGTCGTCGGCGGCCCGGGGCAGGACAAGCTGCGGATGCTCGCCTACCCCAACCCCGCCCTCGAGCCGACCATGCGCATGGACCAGCGCAAGGGCGTCACCAGGGTCACCCACCTGGCCCCGGTGGCGGTCACCGGCAAGTTCCAGAGCTTCCTCGAGGTCGTCCTCCCGCCCAGCACCAAGTCCTTCTACAAGGGTCTCGACAAGGGGGAGATCATCGACGCCAACCTCGAGCACCGCGCGGTCATCAAGGGCCGTGGTGGTCCCGACGTGATCACCGGGTCCAACCGCGCCGACCTCCTCGTGGGGGGCAAGGGCTTCGACATCGCCTTCGCCAAGGGCGGCAACGACCGGTGCGTGCGGATCGAGCGTCGCGGCTCCTGCTGATGATCCGGGTGACGGACGGGGGATGCCGGTCCCCCCCGGGCGTGCTGCGTCGTCAGCTCTCGTAGGCGTTGCCGCCGAGCCTCACGTCGCTCCCGACCTCCGGGACGGACTCGGTGGTGCACGTGCCGGCGACCGGGTCGCAGATCTCGAGCGACGTCCCCTCCACCCGGAACGGGGAGCCGCCGGACGACCAGCCCCACCCGTCGCCCGTGAGGCGCACGCGCTCCTGCGTGGCGACGTCGTAGAGGTCGACGCCCTCGGGCTCGCCGTCCTGGTTCGTCGCCGTCTCCGAGGTGAAGCGGAGGTACGTCCCGTCGGGAGAGAGGCTGCCGGAGCCGTACTCACCCTTCTCCAGGGGGACCACGAGGGCGCTCGTGCCGGTGGCTGCGTCGACGACCGACACGACCAGGTCGAGGGCGCCGCTGGCCTCGTCGAGCTTCTCGTCGTAGGAGAGGGCGAGCCCGCCACGGACGTCGGGGATTCCACCGCCCAGCCCGGCAGCCTGCTGCACCTCTCCCGTTCGCCAGTCGACGGCGTAGGCCTCCTGCTCGAACCCGGCGTAGACGACGTCGCCGTCGAGGGCGAGCGGTGGGACCTTCCAGTAGCTCATCGGCAGGTCGGGCAGGGGCGCCGAGCCCACCTCGTCGCCCGACCGCGCATCACGGACGACGACCCGGAAGCCGTCGCCCGACTTCTCGGCCAGCGCGTAGACCGGCTCGTCGGGATCCGTGGCGGGACCCACTCCCTCCGGGATCGTGCCGAGGTCGGTCGTGGTGCCGTCGGCGGCGACCAGCGTCAGGCTCTCCGGCCCCGAGCCGTCGGACGCGCCGTCACGGGGATTGCTGCGGGCCAGCACTCCGACCGACGTGTAGTGGAGCGAGTGCACGGTGTCGGGGATGGTGGCGGTGGTGCCGTCGACGACGATCGTCGAGCCGGCGCCGTACGCCACGACCCCGTGCGACGGGGCACCGCCGGCGACGGAATCGGTGGCCATCTCCCGGCGGCCGTCGTCGGAGCCGTCGAGGCCCAGGGCGGTGCCGGTGCCGACGACGGCGACGACAGCGGCGGCGGCAGCGAGGAGCACGGTGGTCCGGCGACGAGTCCGGACCTGACGGCCGCGACCGAGGATCGCGTCGTGGTCGACCGGCGGGATGTCGAGGGCGTCCGTCTCCTGGCGAAGGAGGGCGGAGAGTCGTTCAGTCACGGTGGGCTCCCAGGGTCGCGGGGATCACGGCGTCGCCCAGCAGCACGCGCAGCTTGGCGAAGGCCTCGAAGGTCTGGCTCTTGACCGTCCCGGTCGAGCAGCCGAGGGCGTCGGCGGTCTCGGCGACCGAGAGGTCCTCGTAGTAGCGCAGGACGACGACCGCGCGCTGCCGCGGTGGCAGCCGGCCGAGCGCGTCGATCACCGCGGGCCGGGTGCTGGGGTCCTTGGTGTACGCCGCCTCCGGCAGGTCGTCGGTGGGCAGCTCGTTGCGCCAGCCCTTCGTGCGGAACCAGGACGAGGCAGTGTTGACCAGGGTGCGCCTCGCGTAGGCGGGCGCCGCCGCCCGGTCCTGGATGCGCGACCACGCGGCGTACGTCTTGGCCAGTGCGGTCTGCGCGAGGTCCTCGGCCAGCTGGCGGTCGCCGACGAGCAGGAACGCGGTGCGGTACAGCCCCGGCCAGCTGGCCTGCACGAACTCGGTGAAGTCCGCGTCGTGCCTCGTGCCGGACGGTGATCGAGCCATCGGTCCTCCTCGGATGAGTGGTCACCCCAAGAGACGCCGCGTGCACCGCGCGGGTTGGGCGGACCTAGGATTCTGCCCATGCCCGAGATCTCCCGCGAGGAGGTGGCCCACCTGGCCACCCTCGCCCGCATCGACCTCGACGACGCCGAGCTCGACCACCTCGCCCCCCAGCTGAGCGTGATCCTCGAGTCCGTCGCGTCCATCAACGGCGTGGCCGGCGACGACGTGCCCCCGACGTCGCACGCCCTGCCGCTGACCAACGTCTTCCGTGAGGACGTGGTGGTGCCCGGCCTGACCGCCGAGCAGGCGCTGTCCGGCGCCCCGGCCAGCGAGCAGCAGCGCTTCAGCGTGCCGCGGATCCTGGGGGACGAGCAGTGAACACCATCCGCGACACCGCCGCCGCGATGGCCGAGGCCCTCGCGGCCGGCGAGACGACCAGCGTCGAGCTCACCCGTCACCACCTCGACCGGATCGCGGCCGTCGACACCGACGTGCACGCGTTCCTCCACGTCGACGCCGAGGGCGCGCTGGCCCAGGCGGAGGAGTCCGACGCCCGCCGCGCGCGCGGCGAGCTGCTGAGCCCGCTCGACGGCGTGCCGATCGCCGTCAAGGACGTGCTCACCACGACGGGCCTGCCCACCACCTGCGGCTCGAAGATCCTCGAGGGCTGGGTCCCGCCGTACGACGCCACGGTGGTCGCGCGGCTCAAGGCCGCCGGCCTGCCGATCCTGGGCAAGACCAACATGGACGAGTTCGCGATGGGCTCCTCCACCGAGCACTCGGCCTACGGCCCGACCCGCAACCCGTGGGACCTCGACCGGATCCCCGGCGGCTCCGGCGGTGGCTCCGCGGCCGCGGTGGCCGCCTTCGAGGCGCCGCTGGCCATCGGCACCGACACCGGCGGCTCGATCCGCCAGCCCGGCGCCGTCACCGGCACCGTCGGCGTCAAGCCGACCTACGGCGGCGTCTCCCGCTACGGCCTCGTGGCCCTGGCCAACAGCCTCGACCAGGCCGGCCCGGTCACCCGCACCGTGCTCGACGCGGCGATGCTCCACGACGTCATCGGCGGGCACGACCCGCGCGACTCGACGTCCATCGACCACGCGTGGCCGTCGTTCACCGAGGCGGCCCGCCAGGGCGCGTCCGGCGACATGACCGGCGTCAAGGTCGGCGTCATCACCGAGCTGGCCGGCGACGGCTGGCAGCCCGGCGTGATGACCCGCTTCACCGAGTCCGTCCAGCTGCTGGTCGACGCCGGCGCCGAGGTCGTCGAGGTGTCCTGCCCGTCGTTCGTGCACGCGATCGCCGCCTACTACCTGATCCTGCCGGCCGAGGCGTCGAGCAACCTCGCCAAGTTCGACGCGATGCGCTACGGCCTCCGGGTGCTGCCCGAGGGGATCGACAACCCGAGCGCCGAGGAGGTCATGCGCGCCTCGCGCGACGCCGGCTTCGGCGACGAGGTCAAGCGCCGCATCATCCTGGGCACCTACGCCCTCTCCAGCGGCTACTACGACGCCTACTACGGCCAGGCCCAGAAGGTGCGCACGCTCATCAGCCGCGACTTCGAGGCCGCGTTCGAGCAGGTCGACGTCCTGGTGTCGCCGACCGCGCCCACCACGGCGTTCAGGCTGGGGGAGAAGCTCGACGACCCCATCGCGATGTACCTCAACGACCTCGCGACCATCCCCGCCAACCTCTCCGGCGTCCCGGGCATCTCGGTGCCCAGCGGCCTCGCCGACGAGGACGGGCTCCCGACCGGCTTCCAGGTCCTGGCTCCCGCGCTGGCCGACGAGCGCGTCTACCGCGTCGGTGCCGCGCTCGAGGCCCTCCTCGCCGCCCAGTGGGGCGGCAGCCTGCTGGACCGTGCTCCGGCCCTGGCGACCGCCACCGTCACCGAAGGAACGAACGCATGACCGAGCTGATGCCCTACGACGACGTGCTGGCGGCCTTCGACCCCGCGCTGGGCCTCGAGGTCCACGTCGAGCTCAACACCGCGTCCAAGATGTTCTGCGGCTGCCCCGCGGTCTTCGGCGGCGAGCCCAACTCGGGCACCTGCCCGACCTGCCTGGGCCTGCCCGGCGCGATGCCGGTCGTCAACGGCAAGGCCGTGGAGTCCGCGATCCGGATCGGCCTGGCGCTCAACTGCGACATCGCCGAGTGGTGCCGCTTCGCCCGGAAGAACTACTTCTACCCGGACATGCCGAAGAACTTCCAGACCTCGCAGTACGACGAGCCCATCGCCTTCGACGGCTGGATGGACGTGGAGGTGGAGGGGGAGACATTCCGGGTGGAGATCGAGCGGGCGCACATGGAGGAGGACACCGGCAAGTCGCTGCACGTGGGCGGCAGCACCGGCCGCATCCACGGCGCGGACTACTCGCTGGTCGACTACAACCGCGCCGGCATCCCGCTCATCGAGATCGTCACCCGTCCGATCATGGGCGCGGGGGAGAAGGCCCCGGAGGTCGCGAAGGCCTACGTCGCGCAGCTGCGGGACCTCATCGTGGCCCTCGGCGTCTCCGAGGCACGGATGGACCAGGGCAACCTGCGCGCCGACGTCAACCTCTCGCTCGCCCCGAAGGGCGCCGGCACCCTCGGGACCCGCACCGAGACCAAGAACGTCAACTCGTTCCGCTCCGTCGAGCGGGCCGTGCGCTACGAGATGCAGCGCCACGCCGTGATCCTCTCCGGCGGCGGGTCGATCCTGCAGGAGACGCGGCACTGGCACGAGGACACCGGCGTGACCACCAGCGGTCGCGTGAAGTCCGACGCGGACGACTACCGCTACTTCCCCGAGCCCGACCTGGTGCCGGTGGCCCCGAGCCGGGAGTGGGTCGAGGAGCTGCGCGGCACGCTGCCGGAGAACCCGACCCAGAAGCGGGCCCGGCTGCAGGGCGAGTGGGGCTTCACGGACCTCGAGATGCGCGACACCGTCGGGGCCGGCGCGTTCGGCCTGGTCGAGGAGACCATCGAGGCCGGGGCTGCGCCGCAGGTCGCTCGCAAGTGGTGGCTCTCCGAGCTCGCCCGGCGCGCCAACGACAGCGGCACCGACATCGCCGCCCTCGGCGTGACCCCGGCCGACGTCGTCGCCGTCCAGCGGCTCATCGACGCGGGGAGCATCAACGACAAGCTGGCCCGCCAGGTCTTCGAGGGCCTGTACGCCGGTGAGGGCTCGCCCGAGCAGATCGTCGAGGCCCGCGGGCTGGCCATCGTCTCCGACGACGGTGCCCTCGGTGCCGCGGTCGACAAGGCGATCGCGGACAACCCGGACGTCGCCGACAAGATCCGCGACGGCAAGGTCGCCGCCGCCGGAGCGCTCATCGGATCGGTGATGAAGGAGATGCGCGGCCAGGCCGATGCCGGGCGCGTGCGGGAGCTCATCCTGGAGAAGCTCACCTGAGAGACCCGGGCGACGCATCCTGGCTGTAGGGTGCGCCGAGGAAACCATCATCCGTCTGCAACGGGGAAGCCGGTCCGAGTCCGGCGCTGACCCGCAACCGTAGGCGTCCCGACCCAGGTCGGGGCGCGAGCCGGACCGCCCGTCGCAGGCATACCTGACAACCACGCTGCGAGGAAACAGCGGGTGTCGCCCTCGGGCGCCTCCCGCTGCAACAGCGGGAAGGACAGCATGTCTCACGCACTGCGCCTCCACACCGGGCGCTCCCACACCTGGCGGCGTGCCGCCGGGCTGGTGGCCGCGTCCACCCTGGCGCTCACCGTCGTCGCCCCGTCGGCCACGGCCGCCCCGCCCACCACCACGGGCAGGACCGACGACGGGGCCATCACCCTCGCCGGGACGTGGCTCAGGGGCGAGCTCACCGACGGGCTCGTCGACGCCGGCGGCTTCACCGACCACGGCCTCACCCTCGACACCGGCTTCGCGCTCGACCAGGCCGGTGACAAGGCGGGCGTGGCGATGATCAACCGCGCCTTCCAGCCCGTCATCAACGACTACATCTCGGGCGACGCCTTCGGTGACGCGGGCAGCACCTACGCCGGCTCGGTCGCCAAGGCCGCGACCTTCGCACGCGTCGCCGGCGCCAACGTGTCGTCGTACGGCGGGGTCAACCTCGTCGCCCGTCTCGAGGAGCGCGTCAGCGCGACCGCCCCGATCGTGGGCCGCATCGAGGACAGGTCGACCTACGGCGACTACGCCAACACCCTGGGTCAGTCCTACGCCGCCCGCGCGCTCACCGAGGCGAAGTCCCAGCGTGCCTCCGACGCGGTGGCGTTCCTGCTCGCCCAGCAGTGCAGGTCCGGCTTCTTCCGCCAGGACTTCACCAAGGACACCGCGGCCGCCGCGCAGGGCTGCGCCGAGGGCCAGGCCGGCTCCGAGCCCAGCATCGACGCCACCGCGCTGGCCGTCGTCAACCTCGTCGAGGGCGGTGCCAAGGGCCAGGACGTCAACCGCGCGGTCGACAACGCCACCGACTGGCTGGTGAGCCAGCAGAAGAAGAACGGCTCCTTCGCCGGCAACTCCAACAGCACCGGGCTCGCAGGCTGGGCCCTCGGGCTCGTCAAGGCCCGCTCCGCCGCCGGCAAGGCCGCCACCTGGGTCCGCCGCCAGCAGCCGGTCGACAAGTTCCGCTGCCGCAGTGCGCTCACCAAGGACACCGGGGCGATCGCCTTCGAGGCCAAGGCCGTCAAGGGGGCCCGCAACAGCGGACTCACCGACGGGGACGTGCGCGGCCAGTGGCGTCGCGCCACCGCTCAGGCGATGGCCGTGCTGCAGTGGGCGCCGGCCGCGACCGCCGACCTCGACGTGACCCTGACCCGCTCCGCCGCCGAGTCCGGCGACAAGGTCCGGGTCAAGGTCGTCGGTCTGGCCCCCGGCGAGCGTGCCTGCGTCTCCGTCAAGGGCGACACCAAGCGGATCGTCGGCAAGGCCTCCACCCGGCCGGTCACCCGCAAGCTCTCGATGCCGACCGGCAACAGGACGCGCACCGTGAAGGTCAAGACGGCCGACGAGTCCGCCAGGACCCGCATCTCGGTCCGCAACTGAAGGTCCCACCCGTGACGAGAGCACCTCTCGCACGCCTCGTCGCCGCGGCCACCCTGGTGGCCGCGGCGGCCGGCGTGCTCGGCCCGGCCGCACCGGCCTCGGCCGCGTCCTGCCCGTCGGGCTCCGGCGTCACCATGGTCGTCGACCCCGGTGCGCTCGGAGGTGCCCTCACCTCGGTGTGCGACAGCGGCTCGGGGCAGGCCGCGTCCGCCCGCTACGCCGACATCGGTGTCACGATCACCTACGTCCAACGCCAACCCGGCTTCGTGTGCCGGGTGGACGGCACACCCGCCGCCGACCCGTGCGTCAACACCCCGCCGGGCGACGCCTACTGGGGGCTGTGGTGGACCGACGGCGAGAGCGGGGCCTGGACCTACTCGTCGCTCGGGGTCGCCGGTCTCCAGGTGCCCGAGGGGGGCGCGGTCGCGCTGGCCTGGCAGCAGGGCAGCACCCGTCGTACGCCGGGCCTCGCCGCCCCCGTCCACGCGGCGCCCCCGCCCTCGCCGTCGCCGACGAAGACCTCCTCGCCGAAGCCGACCCCCAAGCCCACGCCCAAGCCCACGCCCACGCCCACGCCGCAGCCCACGACGGCGCCGACCCCGACCGGCACTCCTCAGCCGACGTCGCCGACCGCGTCCACCACGGCCCCCTCGAGCCCGTCGGCCTCTCCCTCCGGCCCGTCCTCGTCGGCCGCCGCGCCCGGCTCGCCCTCGGGCCCACCCGGCCGGAGCCCGCGCACGCGCAAGCCCGACGCCTCGCAGCCGGCGAGCCCGAGCCAGACGTCCGCGACCCCCGAGCCGGACGGCGCCACCTCCGCGAGCCCCCCCAGGGCCGACGAGAGCTCCGCGGATGCCCCCGACACCGCGGGCGCGGTCCCGACCTGGGTGACCCTGCTCGTGCTGGGCGTCCTGGTGGCGGCGCTCGCCGTGATGGCGCTGGCCGCCCGACGCCGGCGCGGCGAGCGCCCGTGAGCGCCCGCCTTTCCCGCGACCTCCACCCCGTCGCCTGGTGGGTGTGGGCGATCGGCCTCGCCGCCGCGGCGACGCTCACCACCAACCCGCTGCTGCTCCTGCTGCTCGTCGCCGTGGCCGCCGTCGTCGTGCAGGCCCGGCGCTCCGACCAGCCGTGGGCGCGGTCGTTCCGGCTCTACCTGTGGCTCGGGCTCGCCATCGTGCTGATCCGGGTGGCCTTCCGGATCGTCTTCGGTGGAGTCGACGGCGGCCACGTGCTGCTCGACCTGCCGACCGTGCCGCTGCCCGACTGGGTCGCCGGCGTACGCCTCCTCGGCCCGCTCACCCGCGAGGGCCTGCTCGCCGGCCTGTACGACGGGATGCGGCTGGCCACCATCGTCATCTGCATCGGGGCGGCCAACTCGCTGGCCAACCCCAAGCGGCTGCTCAAGTCCGTGCCGCCCGCGCTCTACGAGGTCGGCACCGCGCTGGTGGTGGCCGTCACGGTCTTCCCGCAGCTCGCCGACAGCGCCCGCCGGGTCCGGGCGGCCCAGGCGCTGCGCGGAGGGGCCGACGGCCGGGTCGGTCGGCTGCGCCGGTTCCTCGTCCCCGTCCTGGAGGACGCCCTGGAGCGGTCGCTGGCGCTGGCCGCCGGCATGGACACGCGGGGCTACGGCCGGGTCGGGGACGCCACCCGCACGGAGCGTCGCCTCAACGGGGCGCTGCTGCTCGGCGCCCTGTGCGGCATCGGGATCGGGACCTACGCGGTGCTCGACACCACGGCCCCCCGCTGGCTGGCCACGCCGATGCTGCTCGCCGGCGTCACGGTGGCCGGCGTGGGCCTGGTCAGCTCGGGCCGGCGGGTCCGGCGCTCGCGCTACCGTCCCGACCCCTGGCGGCTCGAGGAGACGCTCGTCGCGCTCTCCGGCACGGCGGCCGGCGTCCTGGTCTGGTGGATCGCCGGGCACGACGTGCTCGTCGCGCACCCCGGCGTCGAGACGGTGCCCTACCTCACGGTGCCCGCGCTGGGCGCCGCGCTGCTCGGACTCGTGCCGGCCGTGGCGGCGCCGCCGCCGCGCCACGCCCTGGCCCCGGCACTGGCGGTGGGCGCGTGATCGAGCTGCGCGACATCAACGTCACCTACGACGACGCCGGCGTGCCCGTCCTCGACGGCATCGACCTGACCCTCGAGGAGGGCGAGCTGGTGCTCGTCTCCGGTCGGACCGGCGTCGGCAAGTCGACGCTGCTCGGCGTGCTCACCGGGCTGGTGCCCCGCTTCAGCGGCGGCACCCTCACCGGCGACGTGCTGCTCGACGGCGTGAGCATCATCGACACCCCGCCCCGGGAGCGTGCCCACGTCATCGGGTACGTCGGCCAGGACCCGGTCGCCGGGTTCGTCACCGACACGGTGGAGGAGGAGCTCGCCTACGGCATGGAGCAGCTGGGCGTCGCGCCCGACACCATGCGCCGCCGGGTCGAGGAGACCCTGGACCTGCTCGGGATCGCCGACCTGCGCGCCCGTGACCTGCGCACCCTGTCCGGTGGCGAGCAGCAGCGCGTGGCCATCGGCGCGGTGCTCACCACCCACCCGCGCCTGCTCGTGCTCGACGAGCCCACCTCGGCCCTGGACCCCACCGCGGCCGAGGACGTGCTGGCCACCCTGACCCGGCTGGTGCACGACCTCGGGCTCACCGTCCTGCTCGCCGAGCACCGGCTCGAGCGGGTCGTGCCCTTCGCCGACCGGATCGCGCTGCTCACCGGTGACGGCGGACTCGTGGTGGACGAGCCCGCCACCATCCTGGCCACGTCCCCGGTGGTGCCGCCCATCGTCGAGCTGGGCAGGGTCGCGGGCTGGTCCCCGCTGCCGCTCAGCGTCCGCGAGGCGCGGCGTCACGCCCGCCACCTGCGCGTGCTGCCGGTCCCCGAGGCGGTGCCGGAGACGGGAGGGGAGATCCTGCTCGACGCCCAGGGCCTGACCGTCACCCACGGACCCCAGGTGGCCGTGCGCGACGTCGACGTCGAGCTCCGGGCCGGGCACGTCACCGCCCTGATGGGGCGCAACGGGTCGGGCAAGTCGACGCTGATCTGGACGCTCCAGGGAGCCCACCAGCGTCGCTCCGGCTCGGTCGCGGTCGACGGCGCCGACCCGGCCCGGCTGGCCGCCGACCGGCGGCGTGCCCACGTCGGGCTCGTGCCGCAGACCGCCGCCGACCTGCTCTACCTCGAGACCGTCGCCGAGGAGTGTGCGGCGGCCGACCGGGGCACCGGGGGCGGGCCGGGCACCTGCCGGGCGCTGCTCGACCGGCTCGCACCCGGCATCGACCCCCACCACCACCCCCGGGACCTCTCGGAGGGGCAGCGTCTGGCGCTGGTCCTGGCCATCGTGCTGTCGACCAGCCCCCGCGTCCTGCTGCTCGACGAGCCGACCCGCGGGCTCGACTACGCCGCCAAGCGCCAGCTCGCCGCGATCGTGCGCGACCTGGCCGACGACGGCCACGCGGTGCTGATCGCGACCCACGACGTGGAGTTCGTGGCGTCGGTGGCCGACGACGTCGTCGTGCTCGCCGAGGGCGAGGTCGTGTCCGCGGGCCGCACCCGGCAGGTGGTGGCCGCGTCGCCGTCGTACGCCCCGCAGGTCACCAAGATCCTCGGCGCCCCGTGGCTGCGCGTCGACGAGGTCGTGACGGCGATGGAGGCGACGCGGTGAGCATCGACGCCTCCCGGCCCACCAGCAGCCCCGTCCGGCCGGCACCCGACGCCGCCCGGCCCGTGGCGGTGCCGATCCGGCTGCGGTCGGCGCTGGTCCTGGCCGCCGCGTCGGTGGCCGGGCTGATGATGCTCTGCTGGCCGTTGCTGCTGCGGGTGCCGGAGGGCGCACGGGTCGACCCGCCGTTCCTCTTCCTGGTGCTGCTGCCGCTGGTCATCGTGGTCGTCCTCGCCGAGTTCGGGGAGGGCGGCATGGACGCGCGGGTGCTGGCCATCCTGGGGGTCCTCAGCGCGATCAACGCGGTGATGCGCGGTCTCGGAGCCGGAACGGGAGGCATCGAGCTGGTCTTCTTCCTGCTGATCCTGGCCGGGCGGGTCTTCGGGCCCGGCTTCGGCTTCGTCCTCGGCTGCACGTCGCTGTTCGCCAGCGCCCTGATGACCGCGGGCGTGGGGCCGTGGCTGCCGTTCCAGATGCTCCTGTCGGCGTGGATCGGGATGGGTGCCGGGCTGCTGCCGCGTCGGCTCACCGGTCGCGTGGAGATCGCCGTGCTGGTCGCCTACGGCATCGTCGCGTCGTACGCCTTCGGGATCCTGATGAACCTCTCCAGCTGGCCGTTCACCCTCGGCATCGCCGTGCCCGGTCACGAGGGGTCGCTGTCGTACGTCGCCGGCGCACCGCTGCTGGAGAACCTCCACCGCTTCGGCGTCTACACGCTGCTGACCTCGACCGGCAGCTGGGACACCGGCCGGGCCATCACCACCTCCATCGCGCTGGTGGTGCTCGGGCCGGCGATCCTCACCACGCTGCGGCGGGCCTCGCGGCGATCGGTGGTCACCCGGACGGAGTGACCCGGAGGATCCGGTCGTCGTCGTCGGCCGGCGTGCCGCGACCGTCCCGGTTGGACGTGGTCACCCACAGGTCCCCGTCCGGGGTGGTGACGACCGTGCGGAGCCGGCCGTAGTCGCCCTCGAGGAACCCCGTGGGCTCGCCGAGCCGCTCCCCGCGCACCGGCACCCGCCACAGCCGCTCGCCCCGGAGGGCGCCCACCCACAGCTGCCCGTCGGCGTACGCCATCCCGGACGGGGACGCCGCCGAGGTGGGCCAGATGAGCAGCGGGTCGACGAAGTCGTCCCCGCCCCCGGGCCCCTCGACGAGCGGCCAACCGTAGTTGGCGCCCGGCTCGATGAGGTTGATCTCGTCGTACGTCGAGTCGCCGAACTCCGAGGCCCACAGCCGGCCCTCGTCGTCGAAGGCGAGGCCCTGCACGTTGCGGTGTCCCAGCGACCACACGGGGGAGTCGGGGTCGGGGTTGCCCGGTGCCGGCTCACCGTCGGTGGTGATGCGCAGGATCTTGCCGGCCAGCGAGTCGGGATCCTGGGCGAGGTCCTCCTCGCCCGTCTCGCCGGTGGAGACGTACAGGTAGCCGTCGGGTCCGAACACCAGCCGGCCGCCGTCGTGGATGTATCCCTTCGGGATGCCGTCGAGGACCACCTCGGCGGGTCCGAGGCGACCGCCGTCGAGCTCGGCGCGCAGCACCCGGTTGTCGTCGGCGGTGGTGGCGTAGACGTAGACGTCGCGGCCGTCGCTCGCCGGGTCGACCGCGAGCCCGAGCAGGCCGCCCTCGCCCTCGGGCTCGGCCTCGCCCACCTCGCCGACCTGGCTCACCTCGCCGGACTCGTCGACGGCGAGCACGCGCCGGCTGTCGCGCTCGGTCACCAGCGCGGTCCCGTCGTCGAGGAAGTCGATGCCCCACGGCACCTCCAGCCCGGACGCCACCGTCCCGGAGACGCGCGGGGCATCGCCCGGGGCGGCCGTGGAGCCCGGCCCGGACGGTGTGCTCGCCGGCCCGTCCGGCGTGGCGTCGGTGGGCTGGGTGACGCTGGGGATCCCCGGCTCGCTGCCGCCGTCGGCGCACCCGGCCAGGACGGACGCACCCACCAGCGCAGAGGCTGCGGCCAGTCGCACCCGCATCACGAGACCCGCTCCAGCAGCTCGAGGAGCAGTCCGTGGACCGCCTCGGGGCGTTCCATCTGGACGAAGTGGCTCGCCCGGAGCTCCACGTAGGTGGCCGAGGCCATGCGCGCCGCGGCCGAGCGGATGTCGCGGGCGCCGGCCAGGACGTCGTACGTCGCGGCGACGAAGATGGTGGGGACGTGCACGCTGCTGAGCGACACCCGGGCGTGCTCGCTGGTCCTCAGGGCCAGGTGGAAGTACCACTCGACGGGGGTGGCGAGGAACTCCTCGACCGCTCGCGCGGCCAGCACGGGGTGACGGACCGGGAGCATGAAGCCGGAGTGGGAGAGGGCGCCGATGGTCAGCGGCGTCACCGGCACCCGGGTCAGGACCGGCGAGAGCAGCCGACCCGTGCGCTTGAGGACGTGCGAGAGGCCCACGGTCGCGCCCTTCGCGGCCCAGCGAGGCAGGTGCAGGGGGCTGAGCATGGTGGCGAAGGTGTCGCCCGGCACACCGGCGACCGCCAGGATCCCGCTCACCCGCTCGGGGTGGGCGACCGCCAGCTCGAAGGCCGTGTTGACCCCCATCGACCAGCCGACCAGCACGGCCCGGTCGACGCCGAAGTGGTCCATCACCGACAGCCCGTCCTCGACGAACTCGGCGATCCCCACCCGGTCCGGATCGTCCGGGCGGGCGGACCCGCCGACGCCACGGTGGTTCCACGACACGACCCGCACCCCGCAGTCCGGCTCGAAGAACGCCGGCCAGGCCCAGGGCGCGGTGCCGAGACCGTTGCAGAGCACCACCGTGGGGCCCTCGAGGGCGCCCTCGGGGTCGTTGGTCCAGGCGCGCAGCCGGGTCCCGTCGTCGGACAGCACGTCGACATAGCCGATCGCCGGCGGCGTGACGACCTCGGTGGGGCCGGGCGTGGGGGTGGGGGCCATGGGCCCGATTGTGCCTGCCCGGCCATGACGCTGCGCCCCCCGGCGCCGAGCCACGACACGACGGGCGCGGACCGGTCATCCCGGCTTCACGTCGGCGTCGTCGGCCCGTCGCCCGGACCTGCGCACGCTTCGGGCATGGAGACTTCTCGGCGAATCCTGCTCAAGACCGGCCTCGTGACGGGTGGGGCGGCGCTGGCCGCCGGCACCCCCGTCCTCCTCGACCAGCGGCCCAGCGCCGCTGCGCCCCCGACCCGTACCGACCCCTTCACCCTGGGCGTCGCGAGCGGCGACCCGCTGCCCGACGGCTTCGTGATCTGGACGCGGCTGGCGCCCGACCCACTGGCCGACGACGGCGCCGGCGGGATGCCGTCGCGACGCCAGCAGGTCGGCTGGCAGGTCGCCACGGACGCCCGCTTCGCCGACGTCGTACGGGCCGGGTCGGTGCCGTACCGGTCCCGAGCTCGGCCACGCCGTGCACGTCGAGGTCGGCGGCCTGCTGCCGGGCCGCGAGTACTTCTACCGCTTCCGGGCCGGCCGCCACCTGTCCCCGGCCGGGCGCTCCGTGACGGCGCCCGACCCGCTGTCCATGCCCGCCTCCCTGTCGATGGCCTTCGCCTCGTGCTCGCAGTTCGAGCACGGCTGGTTCACCGCCTACGGCCGGCTCGCGGAGGATCGTCCCGACCTGGTCCTGCACCTGGGGGACTACCAGTACGAGTACGAGGCCGACAGCTACACGATCCCCGGCGGCAACATCCGCGACCACCGCGGCCCCGAGACCGTCACCCTGGCCGGCTACCGCCAGCGGCTCGCGCAGTACAAGACCGACCCCGACCTGCAGGCCGCCCACGCCGCGGCCCCGTGGGTGGTGGTCTTCGACGACCACGAGGTCGACAACAACTGGGCCGACGAGGTCGCCGAGAACGCCGCCTCGCAGCCGGGGTTCCTGGACCGCCGCGCCGCCGCCTTCCGTGCCTACTACGAGAACATGCCGCTGCGGCGTACCTCGATCCCCGCCGGGCCCGACCTGCAGCTCTACCGCTCGGTCCAGTGGGGCCAGCTGGCGGGCTTCCACATGCTCGACACCCGCCAGTACCGCGACGACCAGGCCTGCGGCGACGGGTACGACGACTGCCCGCCCGCTGCCGCGCCCGAGCGCTCGCTGCCCGGCAGCACCCAGGAGGCCTGGCTCGCGGAGCGGTTCGCCGCCTCGACCCAGACGTGGGACGTGCTGGGCCAGCAGGTGTTCTTCGGCCGGCGCGACAGCACCGCCACCCCGGACGACAGGGTGTCGATGGACGCCTGGGACGGCTACCCCGCGTCACGGGACCGGGTCGTGCGGTCGTGGGTCGAGGCGGGCGTGCGCAACCCGATCGTGCTCACCGGCGACGTCCACGCGCACTGGGGCTCCGACGTGCTCACCGACTGGACCGACGGGTCGTCACCGGTGCTGGGCTCGGAGTTCGTGTGCTCCTCGATCACCAGCGGCGGCGACGGCTACGACAAGGCCGACGGCACCCACCCGTGGGCGGCGCAGAACCCCAACCTGACCTTCTGGACCAACCTGCGCGGCTACGTCAGCACGACGATCACGCCGACGTCGTTCACCGCCGACTACCGGTGCCTGCCGCGCGTGTCGGTGCCGGGGGAGGAGGCGTTCACCCGGGCCACGTTCGTGGTCGACGACGGGGTGCGCGGGATGCGGCAGGTCGCCGACCACCCGCTGCCGACCGCTCGGGCCGACCGGTCGCTGCGCGCGCCTCGCAGCGACGCGGCGATCATCGCGGACACGATCGAGGCCGAGACGGGGCACTGAGGAGGGGGCGCTGGGGAGTCAGTCCGGGGCCGGTTCGGTGAGCACCGGACGGGTCCGGGTGGCGCCCACGCTGGCGGCGATCACGCAGGCGATCGCGACGCCCTGCACGGGCGAGAGCAGCTCGTTCAGCACGACGATCGCGGCCAGGGCCGCCGCCGCGGGCTCGAGGCTCATGAGGATCGAGAACACCGAGGGCGGCAGGGTCCGAAGCGCCACCATCTCGCAGCTGTAGGGGATCACCGACGACAGCATGCCGATCATCGCCCCGACGAGGAGCACGTGCCCGTCGAGCAGGGTGTCACCGCCGGCGACGACGGCCGGGACCGTCAGCAGCAGGGTGGCCAGGAGGCTGGCGACGGCCAGCCCGTCGAGCCCCGGCCACCGGGCGCCGGTCCGTGCGCTCAGCAGGATGTACGCCGCCCATGCGGCGCCCGCGAGCAGGGCGTACGCCACGCCGGCCACGGTGAGGTCGGCGGGCTCGAAGCCCAGGAGCAGCACGCCGAGGGCCGCGAGTCCGACCCAGACGAGGTCGCGGGCCTGCCGCGAGCCCAGGACGGCCAGGGTGAGCGGTCCGATGAACTCGATGGTGACCGCGATGCCGAGCGGGATGCGGGCGAAGGACTGGTAGATCGCCCAGTTCATCAGGCCGAGGCTGACCCCGAAGCCCACGACGACCGCCCAGTCGCTGCGCGTGCGACCTGTGAGGCGGGGGCGGGCGATCGCGGTGAGGACCAGGGCACTGGTGACCAGTCGCAGCCACACCATGGCGGTGGGGGAGATGGTGCCGAAGAGGTCCTTGGCGAACGCCGCACCGACCTGGACGGAGACGATGCCGATGACCACCAGCCAGACGGCTCGCCTCACCCGTCCCCCTCCTGCTCCCGATCGTCGTCGTACGGCTCGCCCTCGGGCTGCTCCTCCCGGTGGAGGCGTTCGATGAGGGTGGTGACGATACGGCGCTCGTTGTCGAAGTAGTCCAGCCCCCAGTCGGCCACGAGACCGGGGTTGCGGAAGCGCTGCCCCGGGGCGTCGGATCCCCGCAGCCCCTCGCGGACCCGCACCAGCGCCTCGCGCTCCTCGTCGAGGGCGGCGACGTGTGCCTCGAGCATGGCGATGGTGGTCGGGGTGTCCACGACGTGACCGAGCAGCAGCCGCAGGGCGACCGGGTGCTTGAGCACCGAGAACCCCGGCTCGGTGCCGCGCATCCAGGCCTCCAGCGCCCGGCGGCCCTTGACGCTGAGGCGGTAGGTGGTGCTGCGGTCGCCTCCTCCCCGGGTGAGGACCAGCCCGCGCTCGGTGAGCCGGGCCAGCTCGCTGTAGACCTGGCTCATCGCGGGGGACACCCAGTAGAAGCGCAGCGTCGCGTCGGCGCGCTGCTTGAGCTCGTAGCCCGTCAGCTCGTCCCCGAAGGTCAGGAGACCCAGCAGGGCGTACGACGTGACGGGAAGGTCTTGACCCATGGTGGGATGAGACTACTGTTCCTATTAGGAATACGGGGACGGGAGTCGTGGACATGGGACGCACGCTGTTGATGGTCGGGACCCGCAAGGGTCTGTGGCTGGGCACCTCCGACGAGGCCAGGACGGCGTGGGAGTGGTCGGGGCCCCACTTCCCGATGGAGGAGGTCTACTCGGTCCTCATCGACGGGCGGGGCGACTCCCCGCGCCTGTTCGCGGGGGCGTCGTCGAGCTGGCTCGGCCCGCAGGTGTGGCGCTCCGACGACCTCGGTGCCTCGTGGCAGGAGACGCCCAACGGCGCGATCCGCTTCCCCGAGGACGCTGTGCTGCCCGACGGCAGCCCCGCCACCCTGGCGCGCGTGTGGCAGCTGGCACCCGGCGTCGAGGACGGCGTCGTGTGGGCCGGCACCGAGCCGGGGGCGGTCTTCCGCTCCACCGACCGCGGGGAGACCTTCGAGCTGGTGCGCGGGCTCTGGGACCACCCGCACCGCCAGGAGTGGAACGGGGGCTTCGGGGGCCAGGCCTTCCACACGATCCTCCCGCACCCCACCGACGGCGACTCGGTGCTCGCCGCCATCTCGACCGGTGGCGTCTACCGCACCTCTGACGGGGGCACGTCGTGGACGGCGTCCAACTCGGGGGTCAAGGCGGAGTTCTTCCCGGGCGAGCGCAACTTCCCCGAGTTCGGCCAGTGCGTGCACAAGGTCGCCCGCGACGCCACCGACCCGGACCGGCTGTTCCTGCAGAACCACGGTGGCGTCTACCGCTCCGACGACGGCGGGTCCTCGTGGCAGGACATCGCCCCCGGCCTGCCCTCGGAGTTCGGCTTCGCGATGGTGACCCACCCCCGCGAGGCCAACACGGCCTACACCTTCCCCATCGCGGACGCCGGCGGCCGCTGGCCCGTCGACGGCAAGGCCCGCGTGTGTCGTACGACGGACGGTGGCTCGAGCTGGGAGGCCCTGGGTGAGGGATCGCTGCCCGACGGCTACTGGGCCGCGGTCATGCGTGACGCGATGTGCACCGACGACCAGGCGGTCCCGGGCCTCTACTTCGGCGGCCGCAACGGTGGCGTCTGGTGCTCGCCGGACACGGGCGAGACCTGGCAGGAGATCCACAAGGACCTGCCGGACGTGATGTTCGTCCGCGCCGCGTCCCTCGACTGAGTCGACCACCGACCCGATCCGCACCCCACCCGCTGAGGAGGACCTCCATGGCTGACTTCTCCATGTCGCGCTCGACCACCATCGACGCACCCAACGATCGCGTCCACGGTCTCGTCGACGACTTCCACGAGTGGCGGCAGTGGTCCCCGTGGGAGGGCCTCGACCCGGCCCTCGAGCGCGCGTACACGGGGCCCGCGTCCGGCGTCGGCTCGCACTACCGCTGGTCGGGCAACCGGAAGGCGGGGGAGGGCGCCATGGAGATCATCGAGTCCACCCCGTCGCGGGTGGCTGTCGACCTGCAGTTCCTCAAGCCCTTCAAGGCGCGCAACCTGACGACCTTCACCCTCGAGCAGGCGGGCGCGGGGCGCACGCGGGTGGTGTGGACCATGTCGGGCCACCGCAACCCCGTCATGTCGATCGCCGGTCGGCTGTACTTCGACCGGGCCGTCGCCCAGGACTTCGACCGCGGTCTCGCGTCCCTCAAGGCGGCCGCCGAGTCCCGCTGAGGCTCGCTCGCGCCGCGCCTACCGGGTCCTCGCGCCCCGGGTCCTCGCGCTCCGGGTCCTCGCGCTCCGGGTCCTCGCGCTCCGGGTCCTCGCGCCCCCCGGGTCGTCCGCAGCGCGTCGCGCCATGCGTGCGCCCCCGCCAACGGTCGGAGCATGAGCGAGGACCCGGCCGATCTCGGGGAACCGGTGGCCCGGCCCTCGCGGCGGGCCCGCACGTGTCGCACGACCCACTGCGGCGCATCGAGCTCGACCAGCACCGCCGTCTTGGTCACCAGCTCGCCGTGCACCAGCGCGTGCCTGGCCCGAGCCATGGTGATGAGGCCCAGGTCCGCGAACTGCTGGTCGAGCCACAGCCACGGTCGTCGTACCGCCCACGACCAGTAGCCCTCGAGCTCTGCCCGCACCGCCGCCCGCACGGCGTCCTCGCCCGCCGGGGGGATCAGGTCGGCGGGCGAGCGCCCGCGCAGGCCGTGACCCTGCAGGGCCCACCCGTGCTCGACCAGCTCCACCCGGGCGAGCGGCGACAGGTGCCGCTCGACCAGCACCCCGTGCGTCCACGCGGGGTGTCGGGCCCCGGCGAGCTCGAGGGTGCCCTCGTCGACGTACACGCAGCCCAGGTGCAGACCGTGGGCCACCCCGCGGTCGAGTGCCCGGTGCAGGGAGCGGACCGTGTTCACGCGCCGGGCGTCCATCGGGCCGTCGACCAGCGCGACGAGGTCCAGGTCACTCACGCCGACCCGGTGGTCGCCCGTCGCCAGCGATCCGCCCACCAGCACGTCGACCACCCACCCGAGCTCTTCGAGTCGTGCGCAGAGCTCGTCGAGCGCATCCGCCACCTGACCCATGGGGCCATCCTGCCCCCGCCGGGACGTGTCCGGTCGACCCCGCGTGGCCGCTGCGAGCTGAGTCTCCCCGTGACTCAGCTTTTCAGCCGGCGACAGGAGCAGCCTCCGCTGGGACCTGAGTCACTGGCTGACTCAGCTCGCACCGCGCGACCAGCCGACGTCAGTGCTGCGACCTGAGTCACTCGCTGACTCAGGTCGCAGTGCCGGCAGCGATGTCGGAGGGCGTCGATCCTGCTTGTGGACGACGCGGGCGCGAGGTGCGCCGGTGTCGGTGGTGGGTGCTTGCGTGGGTGTACGGGATCGATGAGGACGAGGGGGCGTCATGGACGAGTCGGGAGACCGGCCGCGGGACGAGGGATCGGTGGACCAGGCAGCCGAGGACCAGGCGGGCGAGGACCGGGCGGGCGAGGACCGGCGGGCGAGGACCAGGCGGGCGAGGACCAGGCGGGCGAGGACCAGGCGGGCGAGGACCAGGCAGCCGAGGACCAGGCAGCCGAGGGGCGGGTGGCCGCGGTGAGCCGCCCGTTCCTGGACTCCGTGCCGGGACTGGTGCGTCGGGTACGCCGCCAGCTCGATGTGTCCCAGCGGGGTCTGGCCGCCCGGCTCGGGGTGTCGCAGTCTCGGGTGGCGCGCTGGGAGACGGGGCGCACGATCCCCTCGGCGGCGGACCTCGAGGACGTGCTGGCCCTCGCCGGGGCGACCCTGGTCGCCGTGGACGAGGACGACAACCCGGTCAGCGCGATGAACCCGCTGGCCGTCCGCGACCGCGCCGACCGTCACTACCCCGCCCACTGTGACCCGAGGGGTGCCGGTTGGTGGGCACCGCCCGGTTCCCTGCGGAGCGTGGACGGCGGGACGGTGTGGCGGCGCTCCCGAGACGTCGAGGATCCGCTCGTGACCTACGACCGCGGCATGTGGAGAGCGGTGATGCGGGCCGCCTACGGCACACCGCCCGACCATCCGACCCGTGCGGAGCTGGTCGAGGCGATGCGGGCCGCGGGGACCGAGCGCCGCGCCTCCTGAGACGGGAGCCGGGTCGGCGCGGCGGCCGGACTAGCCTGACGCCATGACCGAGCCGACCAGCCAGCCGACGGGGAAGCCGACGGGACAGCAGCCCGACATCAAGCCCCGATCCCGCGACGTCACCGACGGTCTCGAGAAGGCCGCGGCCCGCGGCATGCTCCGCGCGGTCGGCATGGGCGACGACGACTGGGTCAAGCCCCAGATCGGTGTCGCGTCGAGCTGGAACGAGATCACTCCGTGCAACCTGAGCCTCGACCGGCTCGCCAAGGCCGTCAAGAACGGCGTGCACGCGGCCGGCGGCTACCCGCTCGAGTTCGGCACCATCTCGGTCTCCGACGGCATCTCCATGGGCCACGAGGGGATGCACTTCAGCCTGGTGAGCCGCGAGGTGATCGCCGACTCCGTCGAGACCGTGATGATGGCCGAGCGCCTCGACGGCTCCGTCCTCCTCGCGGGCTGCGACAAGTCGCTGCCCGGCATGCTCATGGCCGCCGCCCGGCTCGACCTGGCCAGCGTCTTCCTGTACGCCGGGTCGACGATGCCCGGTCAGGTGGACGGCAACGACGTCACCATCATCGACGCCTTCGAGGCCGTCGGCGCGTGCCTGGCCGGCAAGATCACCGAGGCGGAGGTCACCCGCATCGAGAGGGCGATCTGCCCCGGCGAGGGTGCCTGCGGTGGCATGTACACCGCCAACACCATGGCCAGCGTGGCCGAGGCTCTCGGCATGAGCCTGCCCGGCAGCGCGGCCCCGCCGGCCGTCGACCGCCGTCGCGACGGCTTCGCCCACCGCTCCGGCGAGGCTGTCGTCGAGATGCTCCGCCAGGGGATCACCGCGCGCCAGATCATGACGCGGCCGGCCTTCGAGAACGCCATCGCCGTCGTGATGGCCCTCGGCGGCTCGACCAACGCCGTGCTCCACCTCCTCGCCATCGCCCGCGAGGCCGAGGTCGACCTGACCCTCGACGACTTCAACCGCATCGGTGCCAAGGTCCCGCACATCGGCGACCTCAAGCCGTTCGGCCGCTTCGTGATGAACGACGTCGACAAGATCGGCGGCATCCCGGTCGTGATGAAGGCGCTCCTCGACGCGGACCTGATGCACGGTGACACCCTCACCGTGACCGGTCGCACGATGGCGGAGAACCTCGAGGCCCTGGCGCCCCAGCACGTCGACGGGGAGGTGCTGCGCAACCTCGATCGACCGATCCACGCCACCGGCGGGATCACCATCCTCACCGGATCGCTGGCCCCCGAGGGCGCGGTCGTCAAGAGCGCCGGCTTCGACGACTCGACCTTCACCGGCACCGCCCGCGTCTTCGACGGCGAGCGCAACGCGCTCGACGCCCTGACCGCGGGCGAGATCAAGCCCCGCGACGTCGTCGTCATCCGCTACGAGGGCCCCAAGGGCGGTCCCGGCATGCGGGAGATGCTCGCCATCACCGGGGCGATCAAGGGCGCCGGCCTCGGCAAGGACGTCCTGCTCATCACCGACGGCCGCTTCTCGGGTGGCACCACCGGGCTCTGCGTCGGCCACATCGCCCCCGAGGCCGTCGACGCCGGCCCGATCGCCTTCATCCGCGACGGTGACCAGATCACCCTCGACGTCGCCCACCAGACGCTGGACGTCGAGCCGGCCGAGGGCAGCGACTCCTGGGAGGACCGCAAGGTCGGCTGGGAGCCCCACCCTCCGAAGTACACGCGCGGTGTCCTCGGCAAGTACGCCAAGGTCGTGCAGTCGGCCGCCCACGGGGCCGTCACCAGCTGAGCGGCACCGCTCCACTCGGAGCAGGGCCACAAATAGGACACAGCCCCAGATCGCCGGGGGGTTGATCGGGGCTGTGGTCCAAGACGCGAAGCGCCTCATCCTCAACTGTAGGGCAGCGCAGGACCTGTGCAAAGGCCTGCGCTGCCCCGGGTGCAGGCTGGCTCAGGCAGGGAGCCCGAGACGCCCGAGGATCTGGTTGAGCAGGTCGGTGATCTGACCCAGCAGGTTGCTCAGCAGGCCGCCACCGTCGAGCAGGCCAGCCACCGCGCAGAGCAGGTTGCCCAGCAGGTTGCCGGCACCGGAGACGGCGACGATGTCGAGCAGGACCTTGTTCAGGCTGACGGTGAGGCCGAGGACGTTGAGGTCCAGCGGGCCCAGCACCAGGTTGAGGACGTCGCAGTCGGCACGCTTGGCGGCGGCGCGAGCGGTGAGCGCGGTGCCGTCGGCCTTCTTGACGGGCACGGCGCGCTTGACCTTGAAGGTCTTGGTGGCGCCGGACTTGGTGGTGAAGGCGCCGCGGATGACGCCCTTGGCCAGGATCCTGCCGTCCTTCTCGACGAAGCGCTTGGGCGTGAACGAGCCGGTGACCTTGCGGCCGGTGGACGTCTCGCCGACGAGCTTGCTGCGCATCTTGCCCTCGGCCGTCTTCGCGACGGTGGTCCAGTGGCCGGGGGCGGCGGTGGCGGGGGCGATGCCGACGGTGCTGAGGCCGACTGCCATGGCGACGGCCGCGACGAACGCGACGGTGGCCGTACGGATGGTGCTGATCATGTGATTTCCTCCCGAGACTCGGTCCCACGAGGTGCAGGACCGTCTGCAACGTAGGCCGGTGCCCGATAGCCGAACAGACCCGGTGGGGTGTGTCGCAGCACAGGTGCAGCGACGTAGGGCGGAACCGACCCGTGGGTAGGTCTGACAGGGTGTCCGCATGAGCGATCTCGCCACCTCCGACACCACGTCGGCGTACGCCGCAGGGCTGGACGCCGCCGATCCGCTGGCCGCGCACCGGGCCGAGTTCGTCGGCGCGGACACCTCCCTCGTCTACTTCGACGGCAACTCTCTGGGCCGCCCGCTCGCCGTCACGGGCGAAAGGCTGCGTGCCTTCGTGGAGGAGGAGTGGGGCACGCGCCTCATCCGCGGCTGGGACGAGCGCTGGTACGACCTGCCGCTCACCCTCGGTGACGAGATCGCGCGGGTGAGCCTGGGCGCGGCTCCCGGCCAGACCACGGTGGGGGACTCGACCACGGTGCTGCTCTACAAGCTCATCCGCGCTGCCGTCGACGCGCGCCCGGGCCGCACCGAGATCGTCATCGACTCCGACAACTTCCCGACCGACCGCTACATCGTCGAGGGGATCGCCGCGGAGCGTGGCCTCGACGTGCGGTGGATCGAGGTCGAGCGTGAGGGCGGCGTCACCGTCGAGCAGGTGCGCGCCGCCGTGGGGGAGCGGACGGCCGTCGTCGTGCTCAGCCAGGTCGCCTACCGCTCCGGGCACCTCGCCGACGTCGCGGCGATCACCCCCGTCATCCAGGACGCCGGGGCGCTCGTGGTCTGGGACGTGTGCCACTCGGCCGGCTCGGTCCCCGTCGAGCTGGACCGCTGGGGCGTGGACCTCGCCGTGGGCTGCACCTACAAGTACCTCAACGGCGGACCCGGCTCGCCGGCCTTCGCCTACGTCGCCCAGCGCCACCTCGACGGCTCGTCGGGCGCCCCCGCCCTCCAGCAGCCGATCCAGGGCTGGATGGGCCACGCCGACCCGTTCCTCATGGGTCCGGGCTACCAGCCGTCGGGCGGTATCCGCCGCTTCATCTCCGGCACGCCCGCCGTCGTGGGCATGCTCGCCATGCAGGACATGCTGGCGCTGCTCGACCGGACCGGCATCGACGCCGTCCGCGCCAAGTCGCAGGCGCTCACGTCCTACGCCGTCGAGCTCGCCGACGCGTGGCTGGGCGAGCACGGTGTGACCCTGGCCTCGCCCAGAGACGCCGCGGAGCGCGGGGGGCACGTCACGCTGCGCCACGACCGGATGCGCGAGGTCACCGCGGCGCTGTGGCAGCGCGACATCATCCCGGACTACCGCGACCCCGGCGGCCTGCGGATCGGCCTGTCGCCGCTGTCGACGTCGTACGCCGAGGTCCACGCCGGCATGGCGGCGATCCGCGACCTCTTCAGTGCGGCCTGACCCAGATCAGCTCGTCGGCGACCCACTTCTCCTTCGCGACCACCGCCAGCCGACCGAGGGCGTCCGGCATCGAGCCCTGCCCGATCTCGGGGGAGTGGGCGACGCCGTACGCGCGCCCGACGGCGTTGTTGTGCAGGTCGACCCGGGTGTCGTGCGGGGTGTCGCGTCCCTCCTCGTGGGCGGCGGCGACCGCCTCGGCCACGGCGGTCCCGTGGCGTCCCGCGATGTAGGCCTGCCACACGAAGTGCCGGATCGCGTTCTGCATCCCCGGCGTCCCGTCCGTGTGTGAGGACGCCACCTGGACGGCCGCAGCGGACGCGGCCATCACGTCGGCGGCCGCGGAGCTGCTCGCGCCGGCCCCGCGCGCGGCGTTGAAGACGTGCGGAGCCCCGGCGACGGCCTGCGCGGCCTTCTTGAGCGCATCGAGTGGCGAACCCATCGCCCCACCGTGTCAGATGTGGCCATGACGCGCACCAACGAGTTCGGGCAGGCCGTCGGCGAGCCGGTCGCGTGGCTGGGGGCGCCGCGGCCCGGGCGCACCACGCTCACCGGGACGTACGTCGACCTCGTGCCGATCGCCGCCGAGCACGGTCGGGACCTCCTCGCCCGGGCCTGCGAGCCGTGGCTGTGGACCTACCGTCCCGACGAGCCGCCGGCCGACGAGGCGGAGGCGGCGCGGTGCTGCGACACGTGGGCGTCCGCGACCACGTCCCTCACGTGGGCGATCGTGCCCCGCCCGGGCGGCCGGCTCGAGGGCGTCGTGTCGTGGATGCGGATCGAACCGGCGCACGGCTCGGTCGAGGTGGCCGCGGTGCTGTACGGCGAGCGGCTCCAGCGGACGCGAGCGGCCACCGAGGCGCAGCACCTCCTGATGCGCCACGCGTTCGACGACCTGGGCTACCGCCGCTACGAGTGGAAGTGCGACTCCCGCAACGAGCCGTCGCGACGGGCCGCGGTCCGGTACGGATTCACCCACGAGGGCCGCTTCCGCAACGCGATGGTCTACAAGGGGCGCAACCGCGACACCGACTGGTTCTCGGTCACCGACGCCGCGTGGCCGGCCGTCCGGGGCGGGTTCGAGGCATGGCTGCACGCGGACAACTTCGACGGCGCCGGGCGACAGCGTCGCACCCTGGCCGAGTGCCGGCTGCCGTAGCCCGGTCCTTCCCCGGCCACTGTTCCTGGCCACTGTCGGTGCGCGCTGGCATGGTGTGCGCATGGACCAGCGCGTCTCCTTCATCACCCTCGCGGTGCGCGACCTCGGCGCCTCCCGCTCGTTCTACGTGGACGGGCTCGGCTGGCAGCCGGCCGTCGACGTGCCGGGGGAGGTGCTCATGTTCAAGGCCGGCGACAAGCTGGTGCTCTCCCTGTGGGACGTCGACGCCTTCACCGCCGAGGTGGGCCAGGCGCCCGCCGGCGGCTTCGCGCCCCTCACCCTCTCCCACAACCTCGCCACCACCGATGGCGTGGACCGCGTCCTCGAGCAGGCCCGCATCGCCGGCGCCCAGCACGTCACCGAGGCCCAGGAGCGGGAGTGGGGCGGCTACTCCGGATACTTCGCGGACCCCGACGGCTTCCGCTGGGAGATCTGCTTCAACCCAGGACCCATCGGCCAGGAGGTGCTCCCATGAGCGACAGCACGAGTGATCGGGTGACGTACGACGACGTGGCCGCGGCCGGCCTCGACGACTGGCGGATGCTGGTGCAGGGCATCCACGCGCGCTTCCGCACGGGCAGCTTCGCGGCCGGGGTCCGCCTGGTCGACGCCATCGGCGCCGCGGCCGACGAGGCCGACCACCACCCCGACATCACCCTGACCTACCCCCGCGTCGACGTGGCCCTGCTGAGCCACGACGTCGGCCGCGTCACCGACCGCGACCTGGCCCTGGCCCGGCGGATCAGCGAGATCGCCGCCGAGCAGGGCGTCGCCTCGGACCCGTCCGGGCTCCAGCAGCTCGAGCTGGGCCTGGACACTCCCGACGAGCGTGGCGTCCTGCCGTTCTGGCGCGACCTGCTGGCCTTCGAGGGCAGCCCCGAGGAGGGCGGCATCAGCGACCCCGACGGTCGGCTGCCCGCGGTCTGGTTCCAGGGGTCGGGCAGCGAGGATCCGCGGCAGCGCTGGCACCTGGACGTCTGGGTGCCCGGCGACCAGGTGCAGGCGCGCATCGACGCGGTCGTGGCGGGCGGCGGCCGACTGGTCGAGGAGTACCCCGAGCACTCGTTCTGGGTCCTCGAGGACGGGGAGGGCAACCGGTCGTGCGTCTGCACGGCCCAGGGGCGCTGACCGGGCACCCGAGCGGCCACATCGCGAGACGGGCGTACCAGATAGTGGGACAGGTGACAGACTCGGTTGACGTCGGAACGACTCGACGGCGACGGTAGGCGCATGCGCTCCCAGACATCCGCACGGATTCTTGTACGCACGCGACGCGTGAGCTGACAGCCCCACCGCTGTTCGCCCACGCGTCACCCCTCGTTGCCCACCGGGCCGAGGGGTTTTTTGTTGGCCAGACCATCACGACGAAGGAAGCACCATGAGCGAGACGGGCATCACGGGCGTCCCCACCACGGGGAGGTCCACGTCGGGCGAGGGCATGACGGGCGCGCAGAGCCTCATCACGTCCCTCGAGAGCGCGGGTGCCACCGACATCTTCGGCATCCCGGGCGGAGCGATCCTCCCGGCGTACGACCCGCTCATGGACTCCACCCGGATCCGCCACATCCTGGTCCGTCACGAGCAGGGCGCCGGGCACGCCGCGCAGGGGTACGCCGCCGCGACCGGCCGGGTCGGCGTCTGCATGGCCACCTCGGGTCCGGGCGCGACCAACCTCGTGACGCCGCTGGCGGACGCGCACATGGACTCGGTGCCCCTGGTGGCCATCACCGGCCAGGTCGGCGCCAGCATGATCGGCACCGACGCCTTCCAGGAGGCCGACATCCGGGGCATCACGATGCCCATCACCAAGCACAACTTCCTGGTCACCGACCCGCGCGACATCCCGCGCACGATCGCCGAGGCCTTCCACATCGCCTCGACGGGTCGTCCCGGCCCGGTGCTGGTCGACGTGGCCAAGTCCGCGCTCCAGGCGCAGACCAGCTTCACGTGGCCCACCGAGCTCCAGCTGCCGGGCTACCGCCCCGTCACCCGCCCGCACAGCAAGCAGATCCGCGAGGCCGCGCGGCTGATCCTGGAGGCCCGTCGCCCGGTCCTCTACGTCGGCGGCGGCGTCATCCGGGCCCGCGCCTCGCAGGCGCTGCGCACGCTGGCCGAGGCGACCGGCATACCGGTCGTGACCACGCTGATGGCCCGTGGTGCCTTCCCCGACAGCCATCCCCAGCACCTCGGCATGCCCGGGATGCACGGCACCGTGGCCGCGGTCGCCGGCCTGCAGAAGAGCGACCTGATCATCAGCCTCGGAGCCCGCTTCGACGACCGGGTGACCGGCAACCTCGACTCCTTCGCGCCGGGCGCCAAGGTCGTCCACGCCGACATCGACCCCGCCGAGATCGGCAAGAACCGGCACGCCGACGTGCCGATCGTGGGGGACTGCCACGAGGTGATCGCCGACCTCGTCGCGCTGCTCGCCACCCAGGCCGACGCGGGGCACACGGGCGACTACGAGGCGTGGGTCGAGTTCCTGGCGGGCGTCAAGAAGCGCTACCCGCTCGGCTACGACACCCCGGCCACCGGCCTGGCCCCGCAGTACGTCATCGAGCGGCTCGGTGCCATCGCCGGCCCGGACACGATCTTCACCTCGGGTGTGGGTCAGCACCAGATGTGGGCCGCGCAGTTCATCGGCTACGAGAAGCCCAACACCTGGCTCAACTCCGGCGGCCTCGGGACCATGGGGTACGCCGTCCCGGCGGCCATGGGCGCCAAGGTCGGGATGCCCGACAGCGTCGTGTGGGCGGTGGACGGCGACGGCTGCTTCCAGATGACCAACCAGGAGCTGGCCACCTGCGCGATCAACGACATCCCGATCAAGGTCGCGATCATCAACAACGAGTCGCTGGGCATGGTCCGGCAGTGGCAGACGCTCTTCTACAACGAGCGCTACTCGAACACCGACCTCCAGCGTCGTTCCCGGGGGCAGTCGGGGGCGGAGCCCCCGACCGTGCGCATCCCGGACTTCGTCAAGCTCGCCGACGCCTACGGCTGCGTGGGCCTCTCCTGCGAGTCTCCCGAGCAGGTCGACGCGACGATCGACAAGGCCATGTCCATCAACGACCAGCCCGTGGTGGTGGACTTCCGTGTCCACCGCGACGCCATGGTGTGGCCGATGGTCGCCGCCGGCACGAGCAACGACGAGATCAAGTACGCGCGAGACCTCGCGCCCGAGTTCGACGAGGACGACCTGTGACCAGCACGCACACCCTCTCGGTCCTGGTGGAGAACAAGCCCGGCGTCCTGGCCCGCATCGCCGGCCTCTTCAGCCGTCGTGGCTTCAACATCGACAGCCTCGCCGTGGGTCCGACCGAGCACGCCGAGGTCTCCCGGATGACCATCGTGGTCAACGTGGAGGAGTCCCCGCTCGAGCAGGTGACCAAGCAGCTCAACAAGCTGGTCGAGGTCATCAAGATCGTCGAGCTCGACGGCGCCGGATCCATCGACCGCGAGCTGATGCTGGTCAAGGTCCGCGCCGACGCGACCACCCGCGGCGCCGTCCTGGACGCCGTCCAGCTGTTCCGGGCCAAGGTCGTCGACGTGGCCCCGGACGCCATCACGATCCAGATCACCGGCAACTCCGACAAGCTCGCCGACTTCCTGCGGGTGCTCGAGCCCTTCGGCATCCGCGAGCTCGTCCAGTCGGGCATGGTCGCCATCGGCCGCGGCTCCCGCTCGATCAGCGAGCGCAGCCTCCGTCCGGTGCCCGTCCCGGCGCCCGCCGCACTCTGACTCCCACACGTTCCAGCAGATCCCAACGAGAAAGCGAGCCACCAGTGGCTGAGATGTTCTACGACGACGACGCCGACCTGTCCCTGATCCAGGGCAAGAACGTCGCCGTCATCGGTTACGGCAGCCAGGGCCACGCGCACGCGCTGAGCCTGCGCGACTCGGGCGTCGACGTCCGCATCGGCCTCGCGCCGGGCTCGAGGAGCCGCGCCAAGGCCGAGGCCGAGGGCCTGCGCGTCCTCGACGTCGCCGAGGCGGTGGAGGAGGCCGACGTCATCGTCATCCTCACCCCCGACCAGGTGCAGCGCCACGTCTACGCCGAGTCCATCGAGCCGCACCTGACCCCGGGCGACACCCTCGTCTTCGGTCACGGCTTCAACATCCGCTTCGGCTACATCACCCCGCCCGAGGGCGTCGACGTCTTCATGGTCGCACCCAAGGGCCCCGGCCACCTGGTGCGTCGCGAGTACGTCGACGGCCGCGGCGTGCCCGTGCTCGTCGCCGTGGAGGAGGACGCGTCCGGCACCGCCTGGGACCTCGCGCTGTCCTACGCCAAGGGCATCGGCGGCCTGCGGGCCGGCGGGATCCGGACGACGTTCGCCGAGGAGACCGAGACCGACCTCTTCGGCGAGCAGGCCGTGCTCTGCGGCGGCGCCTCGCAGCTGGTGATGTACGGCTTCGAGACCCTCATCGAGGCCGGCTACCAGCCCGAGGTCGCCTACTTCGAGTGCCTGCACGAGCTCAAGCTCATCGTCGACCTGATGTACGAGGGCGGGATCGCCAAGCAGCGCTGGTCGGTCTCCGACACCGCCGAGTACGGCGACTACGTGTCCGGCCCGCGGGTCATCACCCCGCAGGTCAAGGAGAACATGCAGGCCGTCCTCGAGGACATCAAGAACGGCGCGTTCGCGAAGCGCTTCATCGACGACCAGGACGCCGGCGCCCCGGAGTTCAAGGAGCTGCGCGCCCAGGGCGAGCAGCACCCCATCGAGTCGACCGGCCGCGAGCTGCGCAAGCTCATGGCCTGGGTGAAGTCGCACGACTCCGACTACGTCGAGGGCACCGCGACCCGCTGACCCGCTGCTCGCGCAGCACCGTGTGACGGACCCCCGGGAACATCCGGGGGTCCGTCGTACGTTCGGACGACCATGACATCCCCCGCCCCCACGCCCGTGCGCATCGACATCTGGTCCGACGTGGTCTGCCCCTGGTGCTTCATCGGCAAGCGCCGCCTCGAGACGGCGCTGGCGGGCTTCGAGCACGCCGACGACGTCGAGGTCGTCTGGCACTCCTTCCAGCTCGACCCCGGGGCGCCCGACGTACCCGTCGAGACGGTCGCGGAGGCCCTCGGCCGCAAGTACGGCGGTGGGGCGGGCGCCGGCGCGGACATGATCGACCGGGTGGAGGCCGTCGCCGCCGAGGAGGGCATGGTCTGGCGCCACCACGACTCGCTGCGGGTCGGCACCCTGGACGCGCACCGGCTGCTGCACCTGGCCCACCACGAGGGCGGCTCCGCCCTCCAGGGCACCCTCAAGGAGGCACTCCTGACGTCGTACTTCGTCGAGGCGCGCAACGTCGCCGACCACGGCGTGCTCCGCGAGGTCGCGGTCCGCGCCGGGCTCGACGCGGCCGCGGTCGACCGGGTGCTCGGCAGTGACGAGCTGGCCGACGAGGTCTGGGCCGACATCGAGCAGGCCCAGCGCTTCGGTGCCACCGGTGTCCCGTTCTTCGTGATCGACGAGAAGTTCGGCGTCAGCGGCGCCCAGCCGGCCGAGACCTTCAGCCAGGTGCTGGAGCGGGCCTGGTCGGAGCGGACGCCGGTGGTGCAGATGGTGACCGGCGCGGGGGAGTCGGGCGACGCGTGCGGCCCCGACGGCTGCGCCGTGCCCCAGCCGTAGGCGCCCGGCTCAGCCGTAGGCCTTCTCGCCGCGCGCGGCGGCCCCGGCCGTCGCGGCGACCCGTCGTGCCCGGGTCTCGGCCCGTTTCGCGGTGACGATCCAGGCGAGCAGCTGCTTCTGCGCGGACGGCGAGAAGGCGTCCCAGTGGTCCCGGGACCCGGGGTGGGACGCGAAGGCCGCAGCCAGGTCGTCGGGCACGACCCGCTCGTCGACGGCGTCCATCAGGGTCCAGTTGCCGTTGGCCCTCGCGGCGTCGACGGCCGCCCGGCCGGGCGCCTCGAGCCGACCCTGCGCCTCGAGGCGGGAGATCCGGTCCTTGTTCGGCCGGGTCCACACGCTGCCGGGTCGGCGCGGTGCGAACCACAGCTTCGAGCGGTCGTCGTCCACGCCCTTCGCGGTGGAGTCCACCCAGCCCCAGCGCAGCGCCTCGACGATGCTGTCCTCGTAGGAGACGGCCCGGTCGGCGGCACGACGCGGTGCGACCAGCCACACGCCGACCCCCCGGTCGTGGTGCTCGGCCAGCCAGGCCGACCACTCCTCGACGGTCTGCGGCTCGACGTGCTCGGCCTCGTCCTGCACGCCCATGGGGCCAGCCTGCACCCGAAAGGAGGCGCAGTCGAGGCCCACGACCGGCGGCGTACGGCACGATGAGCACATGAGCGACCGCACGCTGGAGCAGACCCGCGCCCTGGGAGTCGAGACGACGGGCATCGAGATCATCGACGAGGCGGACCGCACGGCGCGTCCCGCCGACCTCTTCTGGCCGTGGTTCGCGGCCAACGTGAGCGTCTTCGGCATCAGCTACGGCTCGTTCGTGCTGGGCTTCGGCATCTCCTTCTGGCAGGCGGCGATCGTGACCGTCGTGGGGATCGTGGTCTCCTTCGCGCTCTGCGGGGTCATCGCGATCGCCGGCAAGCGCGGCTCGGCGCCGACCATGGTGCTGAGCCGGGCGGCGTTCGGCGTGAACGGGCAGAAGGTGCCCGGGGTCGTCTCCTGGCTGGTGTCGATCGGTTGGGAGACGTTCCTCGCCATCCTCGCGGTCCTGGCCACAGCCACGATCTTCGACCAGCTCGGCTGGTCGGGAGGCACGACCACCAAGGTCGTGGCCACCCTCGTCGTGGCCCTGATGATCGTCTCCGCCAGCGTCGCGGGCTACCACATCATCATGCGGATGCAGTCGGTGCTGACCTGGATCACCGGGATCGCGACGATCGTCTACGTCGGCCTCACGGTCGACGAGATCCAGTGGTCGGCCGTCAGCGGCCTGCCCAGCGGCAGCGCCCAGCAGATGGTGGGCGCGCTGGTGTTGGTGATGACCGGCTTCGGCCTGGGCTGGATCAACATCGCCGCCGACTGGTCGCGCTACCAGCACCGCGACGCCCAGGGGTCGGCCATCGTCGGCTGGAACACCCTCGGTGGCGCGATCGCCCCGGTGCTGCTCGTGACCTTCGGACTGCTGCTCGCCGGCTCGTCGGAGGAGCTGTCCGCCGGCATCGTCTCCGACCCGATCGGCACCCTCGGCACCCTGCTGCCGACGTGGTTCCTCGTGCCGTTCCTGCTCACCGCGGTCCTCGCCCTGGTCAGCGGCGCGGTGCTGGGCATCTACTCCAGCGGCCTGACCCTGCTCAGCCTCGGGGTCACGATCCCGCGCCCGGCAGCCGCACTGGTCGACGGCGTCATCCTGACCCTGGGCACGATCTACGTGGTCTTCGTCGCGACCAGCTTCATCGAGCCGTTCCAGAGCTTCCTGATCACGCTCGGCGTCCCGCTGGCCGCGTGGGCCGGGATCATGATCGCCGACATCGCCCTGCGCAAGCGCGACTACGACGACGTCGCGCTCTTCGACAGCGCCGGTCGGTACGGCTCCTTCGACTGGGTCTCCCTCGGCACCATGGTCGTGGCGTCGGTGCTCGGCTGGGGGCTGGTCGTCAACAACTTCGCGACCTCCGCCTCCTGGAACAACTGGCAGGGCTACCTGCTCGAGCCGCTCGGCCTCGGCACCTGGGTGGAGGCCGACGGCTACTGGGAGGGCAACTGGCCCTACGCCAACCTCGGCGTGCTGCTCGCCCTGGTCCTCGGCTTCGCCGTCACCTACGTCGCCCGGCGAGGCACCGTCGCGCGCCAGGAGGCGACGCAGGTCGGCGCCCTTGACCGGTCTGGCACGGTGGACGCATGAGTCTCATCGCCGTCGTCGGAGGCAACGGGCAGATCGCCCGCTTGCTGCACCCCCTGCTCGTGGAGCGGGGCCACACCCCGCTCGCCCTGGTGCGCTCGGAGTCCTACCGCGCCGACCTCGAGGCGGCGGGTGCCGAGGTGCGCCTGCTCGACATCGAGCAGAGCGACGAGGCCGGCTTCGCCGCCGCGTTCGAGGGCGCCCACGCGGTGGTCTTCGCGGCGGGGGGTGGCGCGGACGGCAACATCGAGCGCAAGCGCAGCGTCGACCTCGAGGGCTCGCTCAAGTCCGTCGCGGGAGCCCGGGCGGCCGGGATCTCCCGGTTCGTCCAGGTGTCGGCGATGAATGTGGACGAGCCGCTCCCCGACGACACCGCGCCCGTCTGGGCGGCGTACGTCGACGCCAAGCGTGACGCCGACGCGGCGCTGCGCGACAGCGGTCTGGACTGGACGATCATCCGTCCCGGTCGCCTGACCGACGACGAGCCCACCGGCCGCGTCGAGCTGGGGGAGGACGTCGCCGGCAGCGAGGTGCCCCGCGCCGACGTCGCCGCCGTGCTCGCCGAGGTCATCGACTCGGGTGCCGGCATCGGCGCCCAGTGGAACCTCGTCTCCGGCGACACCCCGGTCGCCGACGAGGTCGCGCGCCTCGGCGCCTGACCCTCGGAGTCATCCGGCCGGCGATCCGTCCGTCCCCATCCGCACGACGGCCGCCAGCAGCGGCTGGACCGCGGCCAGGAGGAGCGCCAACGCCGCCGACGAGCCCCACAGCCACGCCGGGCCCACCGCCAGCAGGCGGGTCCCCACCACCGGGGCGATCACCGCCGCGACGCCCCAGCACGTGCCGTACGCCGCCAGGTGGCGTGCGCTGCCTCCCGGAGGCGCCAGCCCGGCGACCACCGCGAACGGATGGCCGAGCAGCAGCAGGTCCCCGACGCTCCAGATCCCCACCGCGGCGACGAACCCCGCGGTGGTGCCCGCCCCGGCGGCGATCGCCATCCCCGCCGCCAGCAGGACGTAGCCGATCGTCATCGCCCGGAACGGGCCCGGCGACCAACCCCGCGTGAGGCGCTGCGCGCCGACCATGACCAGGGCGGCGACCGCGAGCAGCCATCCCGTCCGGCTCGCCGGCAGGCCGCGCTCGAGCAACGTCAGCGGGAGCCCGACCATCGCCTGCAGGTAGAGCGTCGCGAAGCCCGTCCCGGCCAGCCACATGAGCAGCAGCCGTCGGTCCCGCCACGGGCTGGCGGCGCGGCTCCCACCGACCGGGACGTGGCCACCCGAGGGCACGACCACGGCCACCACGACGGCGGCAGCCAGGCACGAGACCGCGTCGGCCACCAGGAGCCAGCGCAGGTCGAGGGCCGCGAGCGCCGCCGCCAGCAGACCGGCCACGACGCCCGCGACCGCCAGCGCCGTCCCGAGCAACGAGTACGCGCGGGGTCGCTGCTCCGGCGGGCACAGGTCGGCGACGATCGCCTGGCTGGGCGGCTCGTAGAGCTCGAAGAACAGGCCGAGCACGGTCACGGAGACGGCGGCGGCGAGCAGCGTGGGTGAAGCCGCAAAGGCCAGCAGCGCCACCGCGCAGCCGACCAGGCCCAGCAGCATCGTCGGCCGCCGGCCCCACCTGTCGGCGAGCACCCCGCCGGCCAGCCGCGAGGGGATGGAGGCCACGCCGAAGGACGCCACCACGAGCCCCGCCGTGGTCACCGACGCACCGAGGTCCTCCACGAGGATCGCCGCCGTGAACGGCAGCGCGAAGGCGCCGAGTCGGTTGACCGCCCGCGCCGCCACCAGGGCCCGGACCGCGCGGGGGAGCGGCGCATGACTGGTGTCTGGGCTATCGTCAGTCATCACCGGCTGACCGTACGACGACAGGAGTGACTGGTCAAATGTTGTTCGACAGTCACGTCTCGATCCTCCTCGACACGGGCGTGGCCCTGGTCAACGCGACCAGCCCCGGCCACGACGGCACGGAGCCGGTCGAGGCGCCGACGGGCCGCGCCCTCCAGGACGCGGTCCGGGCAGCGATCTCCCGCGAGGACTACGGGCCCACGGTCTCCCCGGCCACCGCACGCTCGCTGGCGGAGGTGGCGGCGGACGTCCGCGAGGTGTACGCCGCGACGGACGCGGGGGACCTCGACGCGGCCGCCGCCCGGGTCAACGAGCTGCTCGAGCGCACCGACGCCCGGCCGCGGCTGACCCACACCGAGACCGGGTGGGACCTGCACTTCCACGGTCCCGACCAGACCGTGGCCCGCGGCTGGGCCGCCGGCCTCGCGGCGGGCCTGGCCCTGGCCCTGGGCAGCGACCGCGGCGGACGGCTGGGCGTCTGCGCGGCCGACCCGTGCGACCGGGTCTTCGTCGACGCCTCCCGCAACGGGGGGCGCCGGTTCTGCTCCACACGCTGCCAGAACCGGGTCAAGGCCGCCGCCCACCGACACCGCGGGCAGTGAGTGCGGGCGACGTCCGGTCGCCTCCGAGACGATGCCCGACGCTCACCCACGGTGGGCTAGGGTCGGGGGCGCACAGCGTCGTGCAGGCCCTCACCGCACCCGATCCACGAGGAACACAGCTGTGACTTCACGTCCCGTCGTACTCATCGCCGAAGAGCTGAGCCCCGCCACCGTCGAGGCGCTCGGCCCGGACTTCGAGATCCGCCACTGCAACGGCGCCGACCGCGCCGAGCTCATCCCAGCGATCGCCGACGTCGACGCGATCCTGGTGCGCTCCGCGACCAAGGTCGATGCCGAGGCTCTCGCCGCCGCGCGCAACCTCAAGGTCGTCGCCCGCGCCGGGGTCGGCCTCGACAACGTGGACGTCAAGGCCTCCACCCAGGCCGGCGTCATGGTGGTCAACGCGCCGACGTCCAACATCGTCTCGGCCGCCGAGCTCGCCGTCGCGCTGATGCTCGCCGCCGCCCGCCACGTGAGCCCCGCCCACGCGGCCCTGAAGAACGGCGAGTGGAAGCGCTCGAGGTACACCGGCATCGAGCTCTACGAGAAGACCGTCGGCATCGTGGGCCTCGGCCGCATCGGCGTCCTCGTGGCCCAGCGCCTCTCGGCCTTCGGCATGAAGGTCATCGCCTACGACCCCTACGTCCAGGCCGGCCGCGCCGCGCAGATGGGCGTGCGTCTCGTCGACCTCGAGACCCTGCTCGCCGAGGCCGACTTCATGAGCGTCCACCTCCCCAAGACCCCCGAGACGGTCGGCCTCATCGGTGCCGAGCAGCTCGCCAGGGCGAAGGGCTCGCTCGTGCTGGTCAACGCCGCGCGCGGCGGCATCGTCGACGAGGCCGCGCTGTACGACGCGCTCAAGACCGGCCAGATCGCGGCCGCCGGCCTCGACGTCTTCGCCCAGGAGCCCTGCACCGACAGCCCGCTCTTCGAGCTGGAGAACGTCGTCGCCACCCCGCACCTCGGTGCCTCGACCGACGAGGCCCAGGAGAAGGCCGGCATCGCCGTGGCCAGGTCGGTGCGCCTCGCGCTCTCCGGCGAGCTGGTCCCCGACGCGGTCAACGTCCAGGGCGGCGTGATCGCCGAGGACGTGCGCCCCGGCATCCCGCTCACCGAGAAGCTCGGCCGCGTCTTCACCGCGCTGGCCGGCGAGGTCGCCCAGCAGATCGACGTCGAGGTCCGCGGCGAGATCACCGAGTACGACGTCAAGGTGCTCGAGCTGGCCGCCCTCAAGGGCGTCTTCTCCGACATCGTCGAGGACCAGGTGTCCTACGTGAACGCACCGCTCCTCGCGGCCGAGCGCGGCACCGCCGTACGCCTGGTCACCGAGGCCGAGAGCCCCGACCACCGCAACCTCATCACGATCCGCGGCACGCTGGCCGACGGGTCGCAGGTCTCCGCGAGCGGCACGCTCGTCGGGATCAACCAGAAGGAGCGGTTCGTCGAGGTCAACGGCTTCGACATCGACATCGAGCCGACCGACCACCTGGCGTTCTTCACCTACGCCGACCGGCCGGGCATGATCGGCACCGTCGGTCGCATCCTGGGCGACGCGTCGGTCAACATCGCCGGCATGCAGGTCTCGCGCACCGACAAGGGCGGCGAGGCCCTGGTCGCGCTGTCCGTCGACACCGTGATCCCCGCGGAGACGCTGGCCGAGATCGGCTCGGCGATCGACGCCGTCTCGGTCCGTGCCGTCGACCTGGACTGACGTCTGATCCTGGGGTAGTCCGCGACGATCGGACCCCTCGGAAGACGATTCAGGGGTCCGTTCGTCGCGGACTACGCCAGCCGTGTCCGTCGCCCCGTCCGGAGTGGTCTGGATCACAAACGTATAACGAGTCGACCCTGGTGTCCCCACGGCACTAGTCCGGTCGGGCCATGTGGGCGCAGGATGCGGTGACCCGTCGGCGAACCCTTGCCCCGGGTGGATCGGCAAGGCCGTGGGATCTCGGGCGACGACCTCGACCGACTGCGCCTTGTCCAGACGACAAGGAACCGTGAATGACGACTCTCAACCGGGGCAGGGCGCTCGCCCTGCTCGCGGCCGGCAGCCTCTTCAGCGCCGGCCTGCTCGTGACCTCGCCGGCACCGGCCGAACCGTCCGACGTCGAGCTCGGTGCCGGTGACGCCGCCGGCGAGCGTGGCGGCGGGCACGAGCCCCAGCACCCGCTCAAGATCAAGGCCAAGCGCGACGCCACGCGCGAGGCGGCCGTGATCCGCAAGGTGCAGGGCAAGCGCGCCTACCCCAAGGGCTACAAGGGCTCGGAGGTCCCGCTGGAGCTCGAGGGCACCGACAAGATCTTCGTCGTGCTCGCCGAGTTCGGCGACCAGCGCTACGAGACGGCCACCGACAAGCGCTTCGTGGACCCGCCCAACAACGGCTTCAAGCTCCCGGCGCCGCAGCCGACGACCTTCGACGGCCCGCTGCACAACCGGATCCCCGAGCCCGACCGGTCGGTGGACAACAGCACCATCTGGCAGGAGGACTTCTCCCGCGAGCACTACGAGGACATGTACTTCAACCGGATGAAGGAGTACTACCGGGTCCAGTCCTCGGGCCGCTACTCGATCGAGGGTGACGTCACCGAGTGGGTCAAGGTGCCCTACAACCAGGCGCTCTACGGTCGCGGCTTCTGCGGCACGCCTCCTGGTGCGCCGGTGACGACGTGCGCCTCCACCAAGGCCCTGGTCCGCGACGCCCTGGCCATCTGGGTGGACACGCAGCTCAAGAGCGGCAAGACGATGGCGGAGATCACCGACTACCTCAAGACGTTCGACCAGCAGGACCGCTACGACGTCGACGGTGACAGCAACTACAGCGAGCCCGACGGCTTCATCGACCACTTCCAGATCGTCCACGCGGGCGGCGACGAAGCCGCCAACGACCCGATCTACGGCTCGGACGCGATCTGGAGCCACCGCTGGTACGCCAACCTCCAGGGGGGCGGCCCCGGCGGCCAGCCCGGCGTCAACATCGGCTCCAACGGTGGCGCCTACGGCAAGGGCACCGTGGCAGCCAACCCGGTGCCCAACAACCCGACCGGCGTGTGGGTCGGTGACTACACGATCCAGCCGGAGAACGGTGGTCTGGGCGTGTTCGCCCACGAGTACGCCCACGACCTGGGCCTGCCCGACCTCTACGACACCAGCGGCAACACCGGTGGCGGCGAGAACTCCACGGCGTTCTGGACCCTGATGTCCTCGGGCTCCAACATCGGCGACGGCGGCGACACCACCGGCGACGCCCCGGTCGACATGGGCGTCTGGGAGCTGCTGCAGCTCGGCTGGCTCGACGAGCAGGCGGGCAACGGCCCGTTCTACGACGTCGTACGGCCCGGCGAGCGCAAGGAGGTGCGCCTGGGCAAGAACGTCCCGGCCACCACGGGCGGCGCCCAGGCCCTGGTGGCGACGCTGCCCGACGTCGAGCGACCGCTCGCCATCGGCACGCCGTACGCCGGCCAGCAGATGTTCTGGTCGACGCAGGGCAACAACCTCGAGACCACGATGACCCGCACCGGCGTGTCCGGCACGGCCCTGACCGCCAAGGTCGACTACGAGATCGAGGCCGACTGGGACTACGCCTACCTCGAGACGTCCTCCGACAACGGCACCACGTGGAGGACCGTGCCGACCAACCGGTCGAGCGCCACCAACCCCAACCAGCAGAACGAGGGCAACGGCATCACCGGCGCCTCCGGGGGCTGGGTGGACCTGACGGCGACGCTGCCGGCCGGCACCAACGCGGTCCGGTTCCGCTACTGGACCGACGTGGCCGCCGTGGAGCGGGGCATCAACATCGACGACATCGCGATCGACGGGCGCACCATCGGCACGGCCGAGACCGACGAGGGCTGGGTCTTCGACGGCTTCACGCGCACGACGGGCCGGGAGGTGGAGAAGTTCTTCAACGCCTACATCGCCGAGAACCGCCAGTACGACGGGTACGACACCTCGCTGCGCACGGCGTACAACTTCGGCTGGCTGCAGTCCTCGCCCGACCGGGTCCAGCACTACCCGTACCAGAACGGCGTGCTGATCAACTACTGGAACGAGGCCTACAGCGACAACAACGTCAGCACCCACCCGGGCGCCGGCCTGATCCTCCCGATCGACGCCCACCCCGGTCTGTCGCACTGGAGCGACGGCACGACCCTGCTGCGTCCGCGCTTCCTGTCCTACGACTCCACCTTCGGTGGGGAGGCCACCGACGCGCTCTCGGTGCAGGAGGAGTACGTCGCCGGCGGCGAGGTGCGCACCCGGACCGGTTCGGTCCCGTCGCAGCCCGGAGTGCGGGTCTTCGACGACCGCGGCACCTGGTGGTACGGCTCGGACGAGCACGGCGACAGCACGCTCGGCACGACCCCCACCACTCACCCGGGCCGCTACAAGCCCGGCTGGTACAGCGTCAACCCGCCCAAGACCGGCACCACGGTCCGGGTGGAGGGCTTCCAGGGCAACGGCACCGTGAAGGTGCGCGTCAACTGGTGAGCCGCCACTGGTCCGACCCCGGTCGGCGCCAGGCATCCTGATCCCGGCGCCCGGGACCCCTCGCGGGTCCCGGGCGCCGGTGCGTCACGCCACCGTCGGCCGGTCGGTGTCGGCCCCGTGCCCGCCGCCGGGCGGCGGCGTGCTCCTCCCGTTGCGCGTCGCCCCGTCGATCCTGTGCAGACTGGGGCCATGACCAGCACGGCCCCACCGCGTCCCCGCCCCGCCCTCCTCGACCTCGGCCCCCTCGCCCAGCTCCGGGCCGGGCGCCTGGGTCGTCGGCTGCCCCAGCTGGTCGTGGGCCTCGCGCTGTACGGCGCGTCGCTGGCGCTGATGGTCCGCGGCGCGCTCGGACTGGCCCCGTGGGACGTCCTGCACTCGGGCTTCATCCGCCACGTCCCGATGACGCTCGGTCAGGCGGTCGTGCTGCTCAGCTTCGCCGTGCTGCTGCTGTGGATCCCGCTGCGCGAGACGCCGGGCATCGGCACCGTGGCCAACGCGGTCCTGGTCGGACTGGCCGCGGACGCGACGCTGACGGTCCTCGCCGAGCCCGACTCGCTGGCGCTCCGCGTCGCCCTGACGCTCGGCGGCCTGGTCCTCAACGGGCTGGCGACGGCGCTCTACATCGGCTCCCAGCTCGGCCGCGGACCGCGCGACGGGCTGATGACCGGCGTCGCGCGGCGTACGGGGCTGTCGCTGCGCCTGGTCCGCACGGGACTCGAGGTCACCGTCGTGGTGATCGGCCTGCTGCTCGGCGGGGCGCTGGGCGTCGGGACGGTGCTCTACGCACTCGCGATCGGCCCGCTGGCCCAGCACATGCTGCCCTGGTGCACCGTCGACCTGCCCCGGGTCGCCGTCGCGGAGCCGGCACCTGCCCTCGGGTCGGACTAGGCCTTCGGTGCCCTCGGGCCGGCGCCTCGCGAGACGATGACGACCAGCACGACGCCGCTGATCGCGAGCGACGCCCGTGCTCCCCACCCGGGGAAGAGCAGGGGCAGGCCGGTCAGCAGCCACACGTCCAGCCCACGGAACAGGCTGCCCATGAGCCCGGTGGGCACGCCGCCGGCCGGGGTCGAGACCAGCGGCTTGGCGTAGTCGGGTGGGGTCGCGGTGACCCAGCGCGCCGAGGCGGCGAGCGCCGATGCCCCGCAGGCCAGCGCCAGGACGGCCGTCTCGCCGGCGGAGCCGCCCGACAGCGCACCCACCGTGCCCGCCGCGTAGGCGAGCATCCCCACCCCCGGGACCACCAGGTGCGCGGTCCGGAGCTCGGGGTGCGTGAAGGGGAGCATCCGCGCCAGGCCCTCGGTGCGGGTCACCACGCGCAGTCCCGAGCACAGTGCGGGCCCCGCGAGCAGGCCGCCGAGGGTGACGACCAGCGCGGTCGCCCGCCCGGTGCCCGCCGCCGCCGCGGCGTACGGGACCAGGGCCATGCCGGCCAGTACCAGCCACGGCTGCGGTGAGCGCAGCGCGCGCCGGGCGTCCCGGTGGACCAGCGCCCACCAGCCGCTCGGCCCGCCCCGGTGCGTCCTGACGTGGGCGCCCTTGCCCCAGCGCCGGGCGAGGAGGACGTCGTACATGAGCCCCAGGTCGAGCGACGACAGGGCGCCGGACAGGCTGGGGGAGAGGTGCTCGGTGCGCGCCAGCACCCGCCGGGACACGGTGGGCAGCGCGCGTGCGACCCGGGCGACCCCGACGGTGCCGAGCACGGTCGCGACGAGCGCCACCACGGCCACGACGGTCCACGGCGGGGTGCCGGGCAGGGCCAGGCGTCCCGCGGCCGTCAGGCCGAGCAGCAGCCACGTCGTCACCGCGAGGATCCAGGTCGTCGTGCGGGCGACCCCGTCCTCGTGGACCTGCGACCGGGTCGCCCACGCGACCGCCGCGGCGCACGCCGCGACGCCGGCCACCACGTAGAGGACGGCGACGGCCACGCCGAGCCCACCCAGGACCGCGGGGGCCAGCAGGCCGGTGGCCGACGCCACCGTCGAGACGGCGACGGCACGGCCGAGCGCCGGTCGCAGCAGGTCTCCCCGGTCCACGGGGCTGCTCACCACCCAGCCGTTCATCGCGGGCGGGCTGAAGACCGGTCCCAGCAGCCGCGCGCCGGCGAGCGTGAGCACGACCAGGGCGAGACCGGTGAGCCACGGGGCCACCCCGCGCACCTGTGCGCAGGTGCCCACACAGCTGCTGTCGGCCAGCCGGCGCAGGTTGACCACGACGCTGCCGGCCATCGAGCCGACCATCACGAGGGTGAACAGCGCGACGTAGGCGTCGCCCAGGACCTCCCACACGTGCAGCTCGGCGCGACCTCGGCGCCACTCCCGCACCTGGGCGCGGACCTCCCGGGCCGTGGGTGGGGACGCCTGGTCAGTCGTCATCGGCGCCGGTCCCGGGCGCGGGGTCCCCGAGGCGTACGACGCGGTCGCAGGCGCGGGCGACCAGGTCGGGGTCGTGGCTGACCAGCAGCACGCCCCGCCCGGCGGCCTTCTCCGCGAGCAACCGGGTGGCGAGCCACGCGAGCCCCTCCACGTCGAGGCGCTGCTCCGGCTCGTCCAGCACGACCAGTCGTCGTGGACGCACCAGCACCGACGCCAGGGCCAGCCGGCGGCGCTGCCCCGAGGAGAGCGTGGACGGGAGCTGTCCGGACACGTCCATCAGCCCCACCTCCTCCAGCACGCCGTCGACCAGGTCCTCGGCGTCGTGCTGGCCGTGCGCCCGCGCCATCAGGTCGAGGTGCTCGACCACGCTCAGGTCGGGGAAGAAGTCGATGTCGTCCATGACGACGGCCAGGTCGCGGCGTACGTCGGCACGTCGTTCGTCGAGCACGGTGCCGCCCAGGGTGATCGTGCCGGCATCGGCCTCGTCGGTGCCGACGACGCAGCGCAGCAGCGTCGACTTGCCGCTCCCGTTGGGGCCGACGATGCCGACCACCTCACCCTCGGCGACGTCGAGGTCGATCCCGTCGAGCACGACGCGCTCCCCGAAGACCCGCGTCAGTCCGCGCACGCTCAGCAGCTCCCCCACCCGGCCATCAAACCAGCCGGCGGGCGACCTCAGGGGCGCGGCGGGCGCCGATCAGCGACGCGTGGCGATCAGGGCTGACGCGTCGGGCGCGATCATCACCTCGACGGCCGTGAAGCGCTCGTCGGTGAGCCACTCCTCGCGCAGGGTGTCGACGCGGCCGTAGGTGATGGGCGGCCACATCTCGCAGGGCGTGAAGTCGTCGAGCACGACGATGCCGCCGGGCTCGAGCAGGTCGACGACCGCGTCCACGCGCACCGCCTCCGGCTCGCCGCTGTCGAGGAAGACCAGCGAGTAGGGGCCGCGCTCGTGCAGCAGCGACCAGTCCGCCTCGAGGACCTCGACGTGGTCGTCCTCGCGGAAGATCTCCGCCGCCGCGGTGGCCAGCCGGGGGTCCCGCTCGGCGGTGAGGATGTGCGCACCGTTGCGTACGCCGCTGCGCAGCCAGGCGGTCCCGACCCCGCAGCCGGTGCCGAACTCGGCCATCGTGCCGCCCCGGGTCGCGGCCAGGGTCGCCAGCAGGCGGCCGGTCTCGTTGCGGCAGAAGGACACGTAGCCCGCCTTGCGGGACACGTCGAAGGCGCGGGCCACGATCTCGGGCAGCTCGGGTGGGGCACTCATGAGGTCGCCGAGTCTTCCATGACAAGACCGCTGTCTCGCATCGTGAACGGTTCTGGCTATCCCGGTGCGCTCGTCCGGGACCCGGCGTAGCGTCGGTCTCACCATGCGGAGCCAGCTCGTACTCATCGACTGCCGCGGCGGGGCCTGACCGAGGCCACCTCGCCGCGGTGTTCGGCGTTGCAGTGGCCTCGGGATCAAGTTCCAGGCCCAGACGCCCCGCGGCGGTCCCGCTCCCAGCTCCATCTCGCGCGATCCGCAGTCCGCTGGTTCCCCGCCTCGTGTGATCCACGAGTCGTCGCCGCCCCGCCCGGGGCGTCGGGCCGCACCATCCGACCCTGACGACTCACGACCACACGGAGACCACCATGTACGACATGTACCCCGACTGGGGACCCGCCAGCCACCACCCCGACAACCCGCGCAGCCTCGAGGCCACCGCGGCGGCCGTCCAGGCCTCGCTTGACCTGCGAGACAACGGCGGCCAGCGGCCCGAGGACAACTAGATTCGCGCCCATGAGCACCGACACCGCCAGCACTCCGTCCGGGACCGTCGCCCTCGCCGTCATCCCCGGCGACGGCATCGGCCAGGAGGTGACCCCCGAGGCCCTCAAGGTCCTCGAGGCGGTCGACGTCCCGGTCAAGTTCGAGCAGACCCACTACTCCCTGGGCGCGGAGAACTACCTCGCCACCGGCGAGGTGCTGCCGGACACCGTGCTCGCGGAGATCCGCGAGCACGACGCCATCCTGCTCGGTGCCGTCGGCGGTCGGCCCAACGACCCGAACCTGCCGCCCGGCATCCTCGAGCGCGGGCTGCTCCTCAAGCTCCGCTTCGAGCTCGACCACTACGTCAACCTGCGTCCGTCGCGGCTCTTCCCGGGCACACCCAGCCCGCTGGCCGAGCCGGGCGAGGTCGACTTCGTGGTGGTCCGCGAAGGCACCGAGGGTCCCTACACGGGCAACGGCGGCGCCCTGCGGGTCGGCACCCCGGCCGAGGTCGCCACCGAGGTCAGCGTCAACACGGCGTACGGCGTGGAGCGCGTCGTGCGCGACGCCTTCGCCCGCGCGCAGCGGCGACCGCGCCGGCACCTCACCCTGGTCCACAAGACCAACGTGCTCGTCCACGCCGGCTCGGTGTGGTGGCGGGTCTTCGAGGCGGTCGCCACCGAGTTCCCCGAGGTGGCCACCGACTACATGCACGTCGACGCCGCGATGATCCACATGACGGTCAACCCGAGCCGCTTCGACGTGATCGTCACCGACAACCTCTTCGGCGACATCATCACCGACCTGGCCGCCGCCATCACCGGTGGCATCGGCCTCGCCGCGTCCGGCAACATCAATCCCGACCGGACGGCGCCGTCGATGTTCGAGCCCGTGCACGGCTCCGCGCCCGACATCGCGGGCCGCCAGGAGGCCGACCCGACCGCGGCCATCCTCTCGACGTCGCTGCTGCTGGACCACCTCGGCCACCCCGGGGCCGCCGCGGCCGTCGAGGCGGCGGTGCTGGCCGACCTGGCCGAGCGCGCACCCGGCGCCACGCGGCGTACCAGCGAGGTCGGCGACGCCATCGCCGCACGGCTCTGATCGCTGCCGCTAGCCTGACGCCATGGACATCAGCACCACCGCCAACGACCGGCCCGTCGACGACGCACGGCTGGCCGAGATCCTCGCCAACCCCGGCTTCGGCACGCACTTCACCGACCACATGCTCACGGTCGAGTGGACGCCGGACCGGGGCTGGCACGCCGCCCGGGTCACGCCGTACGGCCCGCTGACCCTCGACCCCGCGACCGCGGTCCTGCACTACGCGCAGGAGACCTTCGAGGGGATGAAGGCCTACCGCCACCCCGACGGCACGGTCTGGACGTTCCGGCCCGAGGAGAACGCCAAGCGGATGGCGCGCTCCAGCGACCGGCTGGCCTTCCCGGTGCTCGACCCCGACGACTTCGTGGCCGCGGTCGACGCACTCGTCACCGTCGACCAGCGGTGGGTGCCCGACAACCCCGACGGCGGCGAGAAGAGCCTCTACCTGCGGCCGTTCATGTTCGCCTCGGAGGTGTTCCTCGGGGTCCGGCCCGCCCAGCACGTGACCTTCATGGTCATCGCCTCGCCGGCCGGCGCGTACTTCAAGGGCGGCGTCAAGCCGGTCACGCTGTGGCTGACCGAGGACTACACCCGCGCCGGCCGCGGCGGCATGGGTGCGGCCAAGACCGGCGGCAACTACGCCAGCTCGCTGGTCGCCCAGCAGCAGGCCACGGCCCAGGGCTGCGACCAGGTGGTGTTCCTCGACGCCCAGGAGGGCAGGTACGTCGAGGAGCTCGGCGGGATGAACCTCTACTTCGTGCACGCCGACGGCCGGATCGTCACCCCGGCGACCGGCACGATCCTCGAGGGCATCACGCGCGCCTCCATCCTCGAGCTGGCCGGCAAGCTCGGCCACCAGGTCGAGGAGCGCCGGTTCGCCATCGACGAGTGGCGCGACGGCGTCGCCAGCGGCGACATCGTCGAGATCTTCGCCTGCGGGACGGCCGCGGTCGTGACGCCGGTGGGCTCGCTGAAGTGGGACGGCGGCGAGGCACCCGCCCCGGCCTCGACCGACCTCACCATGCGGATCCGCAAGGAGCTGGTCGACATCCAGCTCGGACGGGCCGACGACACCTTCGGGTGGATGCACCAGGTCTGCTGACGACCTGTTCCGGATGACCGTGCCGGGGGGCGCGAGGGAGCTCGACCGTGGAGAAGGTGTCTCGGGGCACCACCGGCGCGACGACGCTGGCGGGCCTGCTGTGGGCGCGCGCGGACGCCTCGCCGGACGCGGTGGCCTACCGCCACGTCGTACGCACGGCGGATCGCGAGGCGGTCGAGGAGGTGACCTGGGCCGGGGCCCGCGCGCTCGTCGAGCCCCTCGCGGCCGGGCTGGTCGGGCTGGGTGTCGAGCCGGGTGACCGGGTCGCGTTGCTCTCCGGCTCCCGTGTGGACGCGGTCCTGGGGCACCTCGCCGTCCTGTGCGCCGGCGCCGTGACGGTCGCGGTCCACCACCGGAGTGCCCCGGCGGAGGTCGCGCAGCGGGTGCACGGGTCCGGGTCGGTGATCGTCCTCGCCGAGGACCTCGAGCAGGTGGGCAAGCTGCGCGTGGTGCGCGGGGAGATCCGCGGTGTCCGCACGGTCGTGCAGCTGGACGGCGACTACCCCGACCGTCGCGTGAGGACCCTCGAGGCGCTGCTGTCCGACGGCGAGGACGTGCTCGCCCGCGACCCCACGGCCGTCGTACGGCGCGTCGACGCGCTGCGGCCCGGGGCGCTCGCGACCGTGCTCCACCCGACCGGCCCGTGTGCGGCGACGTCCGGCGACGCCGTGCTCGGCACGCACGGCGACTGGGTCGTCGAGGGCACGGCCGCCGACCCGGGAGCCGGCGACGGCCTCCGGACCCTCGACGCGTCGCTGGCCCTGCCGGCCGCCCACGGGCTCCTCTCCGCCCAGCTGGCCCACGGCTTCGGGGTCGTCGTCACCGCCGCACGGGGCGATCGCGGGTAATCTCCCTGCGTGACCACGTCCCGTCCCGAGCAGGCGCCCCCCGGTCTGCGGGTGGGCGGCTACGAGCTGCTGACCCGCCTCGGGGAGGGTGGCATGGGCGTCGTCCACCTGGCCCGCCGACCCGGCGGGGAGCGGGTGGCGCTCAAGGTGCTGCGACCCCACATCGTCGGCGACGACGAGGCCCGCCACCGCCTCGCGCGGGAGGTCAACAGCCTCAGCCGCATCCGGAACCGGCGGGTCGCCGAGATCGTCGACGCGGACCCGTGGGGCGACATCCCCTTCGTCGCCACGCGCTACGTGCCCGGGCTCTCGCTGCACGACCACGTCCACGAGGAGGGCCCGCTCACCGGCGCCGACCTCGTCTGGGCCGCGAGCTGCCTGGCCGAGGCGCTGGCGGCGGTGCACGACGTGGGGGTCCTGCACCGCGACATCAAGCCCTCCAACGTGCTGATGGAGGGCCGCACCCCGATCCTCATCGACTTCGGCCTCGCCCGCGTCGCCGACGACCCCAAGCTCACCCTCACCGGCTGGCTGCTCGGCACGCCGGGCTACCTCGCCCCCGAGATCCTGCACGGCGACGACGCCACGGCCGCGTCCGACGTCCACTCCTGGGCGGCCACGGTGGCCTTCGCCGGCACCGGCCGCCCGCCCTTCGGTCGCGGTCCGTCGGTGGCCGTGATGGACCGGGTCCGCCGCGGCGAGCACGACCTCTCCGACCTCGACCCGGTGCTCCGGCCCGCGATCGAGGAGGCCCTCGACCCCGACCCGGCCCGCCGGCCGTCGCTGCCCGAGCTGCGCCAGTGGCTGGCCCGGCTGCTGCCCGGGGCCGCCGACCGCGACCCCGACCCCGACCCGTTCACCGTGCCGATGGCCGTCGCGTCGCTCGCCCCGGCCCACGACACCACCGAGGTCGTCGAGCGCGATCCGGCTCCGGGCAGCGGGAGCGGATACGCCCCGCGCCCCCGGTACACCCGGGTCCTGCCCGAGGGCGGGGCCACCGAGGCCATCCGCGAGCCCGGTCCGCAGCTGCCCTGGTCGCCGCCCCCGCGGGTCGGCGGTCTCGAGCGCGTCCGGCGGGGCGTGCTCGTGCTCGCCGGGGCCGCCGTCGTCGGCGCGGGCGTCGCCGTCGCGCCGTACCTCACGACCCTCCTCCTCGCCGTCGTCGCCTGGGTGCTGCGCAGCGGCTCGCTCGCGGGCAGTGCGGCCGGCGCCCGCCGTCAGGTGCGGGGCGTCAAGTGGTACGACGCCCCCCAGCTGCTCCTCGCCACCCCGTGGCACGCGCTGGCCGCGATCCCCGGCGCGCTGCTCCTCGTGACCTGGAGCCTGGGGCTCGGGCTGGCCGCCGCGCTGCTGTGCTTCGCCGCCGGGATCTCGATGACGCCGAGCCTGGGCGCGATCGGGGTCGTGCTCGCCGTCTCGATGTGGTGGGGCCCGGGCAGCTCACGACTGCGCGGTCCGGTGCAGCGACTGAGCCACCCCGTCGCCGCTCGCGGCGTGCCGTGGTTCCTCGCCACGCTGGTGCTGCTGGCCGCGGCGACCGGCCTCGCCGCGACCGTCACCAGCAACGGCACCGCGTGGGCCCCCGCCGCGGACCGGCCGTTCGCGGGCGTCAGCCTGCCGAGCTGGCTCTGAGGGCCCGGGGCGGTCCGCTCGCGGGGAGCCCCACCCGCCGTCCTCGGGCACCCGGCACCCGGGGGCCGGATCGCGAGACGCGTCACGGAGGTGCTCCGGGACCGTGGCACAGTGGGGGTGTGACGACGAGCACGATCATCATTTCCTAGCGCGACGGGACTCCCCGCCGCGCCGACCTCCTGCATCCCGGGAGGTTTTTTTGTACCCGCACACCCCCGCTCGAGAGAGAGGTCCGATGGACCTGCAGGGCTCCTTCCACGTCTACGACACGACGCTGCGCGACGGCGCGCAGCAGGAGGGGCTCAACCTCTCCGTCGCCGACAAGCTGACCATCGCGCGCCAGCTCGACGGCCTCGGTGTCGGCTACATCGAGGGGGGATGGCCGGGGGCGAACCCCAAGGACACCGAGTTCTTCCGCCGGGCCGCGCAGGAGCTCGACCTGCGCCACGCGCGGCTGACCGCCTTCGGGGCGACCCGGCGTGCGGGCGTCGCGGCGCCCGACGACCCGCTGGTCGCAGCCCTGCGCGACAGTGGCGCCTCGGTGGTCACGCTGGTCGCCAAGTCGCACGAGCGCCACGTCGAGCTCGCCCTGCGCACCACGCTCGAGGAGAACCTCGCGATGGTGCGCGACACCGTCACCCACCTGCGCGAGTCGGGTCAGACGGTCTTCCTCGACGCCGAGCACTTCTTCGACGGCTACCGCTCGAACCGTGACTACGCCCTCGAGGTGCTCCGCACCGCCGCCGAGGCCGGCGCCGAGGTGGTCGCGCTGTGCGACACCAACGGCGGGATGCTGCCCGACTGGGTGGGCGACGTGGTGCACGACGTCATCGAGACCACCGGCGCCCGGGTCGGCATCCACTGCCACAACGACACCGGCTGCGCGGTGGCCAACACCCTGGCGGCCGTCGAGGCCGGCGCCACGCACGTGCAGGGCACCATCAACGGGTACGGCGAGCGCACCGGCAACGCCGACCTGATCACGGTCGTCGCCAACCTGCAGCTCAAGCTGGACCGGCCGGTCCTCCCGGCGGGGCTGCTCGGCGAGGCGACCCGGATCGCCCACGCCGTCGCCGAGGTCACGAACGTCCCGCCGGCGTCGCGCCAGCCGTACGTCGGCACCTCCGCCTTCGCCCACAAGGCCGGCCTGCACGCCTCGGCGATCAAGGTCGACCCGGACCTCTACCAGCACATGGACCCCCACGGCGTCGGCAACGACATGCGGCTGCTGGTCTCCGACATGGCCGGACGGGCCTCGATCGAGCTCAAGGGCCGCGAGCTGGGCTTCGACCTCTCGGGCGACCGCGAGCTGGTCAGCCGGGTGACCGACCGCGTCAAGGAGATGGAGCAGCGCGGCTACACCTTCGAGGCCGCGGACGCCTCCTTCGAGCTGCTGCTCGTCGAGGAGGTCGAGGGCGCGCGCCCGTCGTACTTCGACGTCGAGTCGTGGCGGGTCATCACCGAGACCTCCCCGGCGGCCGAGGCGGTCTCCGAGGCCACCGTCAAGCTCACGGCCGAGGGCGTGCGCTACGTCGTGACGGGGGAGGGCAACGGCCCGGTCAACGCGCTCGACGCGGCGCTGCGCAGCGCGATCGACCAGGCGTTCCCCGAGGTCGCGAAGTTCGAGCTCATCGACTACAAGGTGCGGATCCTCGACCAGGGCCACGGCACCGACGCGATCACCCGGGTGCTCATCGAGACGACCGACGGGGAGTCGTCGTGGGTGACGGTGGGGGTCGGGCACAACGTGATCGAGGCGTCGTGGGGCGCGCTGGTCGACGGGCTGACCTTCGGGCTGCGGCGCCACCACCGCTAGGTTCGAGCGGTGACCCAGCCCGCGACGTACGACGACCTGCCGCGCCAGACCTCGACCGTCGAGCGCGTCCTCACGGTGCTGCTGATGGTCGGGCTCGCACTGCTGGTGCCGGTCGCGTCGTTCTCGGGGCTGTTCTTCGCGATGGTCTCGGACGGCTGCACGGGCGACACCGAGTGCAACGGCACCCAGATCGGGGCGGGGGTGCTGGTGGCCCTGTTGTCACCGGTGCTGGTCTTCGTGGTCGCCCTCGTGGTCGTGGTCGTCCGCATCGTCCGTCGGCTGCCGGCGTGGTGGGTGCCCCTGGTCGCCCTCGCCGTGGGCGCGGGGCTGTGGATCCTCGGTGCCGTGATCGCCGCCTCGGCGGTCGGCTGATCGTCCCCGTCCTCGGGCCCGACGTCAGTGTCCGACGACGCGGCGGACCAGGTCGTCCCAGGACGCCTCGATCCGGTCCAGGGTGACGTCGTCGGCCTGCTGCTGCTCCACGACCACGACGTCCAGCGGGGCCAGCAGCGCGACCGCGAGCAGGGGCAGGTCACCCTCGACGCGCATCTCGGACAGCAGGTGGCGCAGGTGCATGATCGCGAACGACGCCGCCGCCCGCGAGCGGGCGCCGTGGCTGCCCGTGGCGGCCTTGATGAGGGCGCCGTGGGTGACGTTGAGCCGCAGCCGGGAGTGACCCATGGCGAGGAGCCGGTCGTACGCCGGCGCGCCCGGCCCGAGCGGTGGGGGACCGGACAGGATGCTGGCCTGCCAGGCGGTCTCCGAGCGGTCGAGCACGGCGGCCATCAGGCCCTCCCGGCTGGCGAACCGCCGGAACAGCGTGCCCTTGCCCACCCCGGCCTCGCGGGCGACGGCGTCCATGGAGACCCGGTCCACGCCGAGCTCGTCCACGAGCCGCGACGCCGCACCCAGGATCACCTCCCGGTTGCGCGCCGCGTCGGCGCGCTCGGGTGGCGGGGCGTCCGCCAGGGGCAGCTCGATGGGCACGGGCTCACCCTAGGTCGCGCGGTGTGGCGCAGGACACGGGAATACAACCGGACCGCAGTCCGTTTTCTCCGGCATGACTGACACCCGCGTACTCGTCCTCGTCGGCAGCCTCCGTGCCGACTCCGTCAACCGGCGTCTCGCCGAGGCGCTGCAGGCGTCGCCGCCGGAGGGCGTCTCGCTGCAGATCGCCGAGGGCATCGGCGCGATCCCGTTCTACAACGAGGAGATCGACGGCGACACCCCGCCGGCCGCCGCCGTCCGCCTGCGCGAGCAGGTCGCCGCCGCCGACCGCGTGCTCGTCATCACCCCCGAGTACAACGGCACCATGCCCGCCGTGGTCAACAACGCCATCGACTGGCTCTCGCGCCCCTACGGCGCCGGCGCCATCGTGGGCAAGCCGTTCGCGGCGATCGGCACCACCCCCACGCCGTACGGCGGCACGTGGTCGCACGAGCACGCGCGCCACTCGGCCACCATCGCCGGCGCCGACGTCATCGACTCCCTGGTGCTCTCCCAGCCCGGTGTCGAGGTGGACGTCCTCAACGACGAGGCGGTGCTGGCCACGTTCCGCACCGCCGTCGCCGAGCTCGCGGCCTGGCGCGACGACGCCGCCGCCTGACCCGGCCCGCGGAGTACGGTCGCCTGCGTGGCCGCACTCCACGACCTGACCGCTCTCGAGCTGGGTGACCTCGTCCGCCGTGACGAGGTCACCCCCCTCGACCTGGTCGAGCACTACCTCGGACGCGCCGACACCGTCGGCGCGTTCGTCACGCCCACCCCCGAGCGGGCGCGCGAGCACGCCCGGCGCCTCGGGCGTCGACCCGCGGACGCGGGCCCCCTGTGGGGCGTGCCGACGGCCGTCAAGGACCTGCACCCGACCGCCGGCGTGCGCACCACCTTCGGCTCGGCCGCCTACGCCGACTTCGTGCCCGAGACCTCCGACAACGTCGTGCTCACCCTCGAGGCCGCGGGCATGCCGAGCCTGGGCAAGACCAACACCCCCGAGTTCGGCTCGCCCTGCTACACCGAGTCCGACGTGGCGCCCCCCGCCGTCACCCCGTGGGACACCTCCCGGACGGCCGGCGGCTCCAGCGGTGGCGCGGCGGCAGCGGTGGCGGCCGGGCTGCTGCCGGTGGCGCCGGGCTCGGACGGTGGGGGCTCGATCCGCATCCCGGCGTCCTGCTGCGGGCTCGTGGGCATCAAGCCCACGCGCGGCCGGATCAGCGCCGCGCCGGTGTACGGCGACCCGACCGGCCTGGCCACGGCGGGATCCCTCGCCCGGTCCGTGCGCGACGCCGCCGCCCTGCTCGACGTGCTGGCCGGCAGGCGACCGGGTGACCACTCCTGGGCCCCACCTCCTCCCGGTCCGTTCCTCGACGCCTGTGACCGCGACCCGGGGCGCCTCCGCGTCGCGCGCTTCATCACACCGGTCATCACCGACAGCGACGTCGACGCGAGCAGCGTCGAGGCCTGGGAGGCCACGTCCACCCTGCTCGCCGACCTGGGCCACGAGGTCGAGGACGTCGGGGTCCCGCTGCCCCGGGAGGCGGTCGCCACCTTCGAGACGTGCTGGGCGGTGCTGACCGCGATGTCGCCGGCGCCACCGGGGACCGAGCACCTGCTCCGGCCGCTCACCCGCTGGCTGGCCGACCGCGGCCGCGCGGTCACCGGCCCGGAGTTCGGCGCGGCCATCGCCGGGATGCGCCGGTACGCCGCCGACGCCCTCATCGCCCTCGCGCCGTACGACCTCGTCCTCACCCCGACGCTGGCGACCCCGCCGCCGCTGGTCGGGGAGCTGCGGGACGACGTCGACCCGGCCGCCGACTTCGAGGCGCAGAAGCGGTTCACGCCCTGGACCAGCGCCTGGAACGTCACCGGCATGCCCGCCGTCTCGCTGCCCCTCCACCAGACCCGCGAGGGCCTGCCCGTCGGCGTCATGCTGGCGGCGCGACCGGCCGAGGAGCACGTGCTGCTCGCGGCGTCGGCGCAGCTGGAGGCTGCGCGGCCGTGGGCGCAGAGACATCCGCCGGGCTGGTGAACCGTGGACATCCGGCCGCGCACGTGGTCCGGTGGTCCCATGAGCGAGCTGACGCCGTACCTCTGCGTCTCCGACGCCCGCGCGGCCGTCGCCTGGTACGTCGACGTGCTGGGGGCCGAGGTGACCTACGACCCGATCGTCATGGACGACGGCCGCATCGGCCACGTCGAGCTGGCCGTCGACGGTGCCGGCTGGATGATGTCGGAGGAGTTCGACTCCGCCGGGGTGGCCGCCCCCGACCCGTCACGCGGCGCCGCCGTGTCGCTGCACCTCACGGTCGCGGATGTGGACGCGGTGTGCGAGCGCGTCCGTGACGCCGGTACGCCGCTCGATCGCGGTCCCGAGGACTCGCCGCCGGCCGGGAGGGTGGCCGTCTTCCGCGACCCCTTCGGCCACCGCTGGTTCGTCGACCAGCCGCTCCGCTGACCGGTCTGCGCGACCGCACCGGACCGGGGCCGGGCCCGCGCCGGAGGCTGATCTCGCCCCGTGCCGGTGGGTGGGGAACGAACCGGGCCCGAGGTGGCCTGAGGGCCCCGTCTCGTGCCCCACCACCGGCTCGGCGTCAGTCGCCGACGCCCCGCGCGTGCAGCGCGTCCCCGGTCTCGCGGGCCCGCGCCACCACGCGGATCACCAGCGGGGTGAGTCGCGCCCGCGGTGACCGCTCGAGACCGCGCGCCACCGCGGCGTCCCGCGCCTCGTCGGCGAGGGTGAGCGTCGAGGGGATCGCGCGCAGCATCAGCGAGAACGCGAGCCCGACCGCCTCCGGGTCGACCCCCAGGCGCCGGAAGGGACGCAGTCCGTGGACCACGGCGTCCATGACCTCGTCGACCGGGGTCGTGACCGTGAGCGTGGTCGCGAGCAGGACCAGCGCGACCAGGTCGCCGACGACCTCCACCGAGCGCGGCCACCCGCTCTGCCAGGCCGTCCAGGCGCCCAGCACGGCGGCCGTCAGGAGCAGCCCGCGCATCGCGCGCAGCGTCACGCCCGGCCGGGCTCCCGACCACACCAGCAGCCCCGCCGCCACGACCACGAGCACCACCGCGGAGACCGGTCCCCGGACGACGACCACCACGACGCTGGCCAGCATGAGCGCCAGCAGCTTGGTCCCGGCCCGCCACCGGTGGAGGAAGGTGTCCCCGGGCTGGTGGATCCCGAGCAGGTCGCCGCTCATGCCGTGGCCCGGTAGTGGGAGACGACGTCGTCGGCCGTGCCGTCGTGCTCGACCCGGCCGTGCCGGACGAGCAGCGCGCGGTCGCACCGGGACGCCAGCTCCAGGTCGTGGGTGACGAGCACGAGCTGCTGGGGGAGGGACAGGAGCAGGTCGCCGATCCGGCGGCTGTTGCCCAGGTCGAGCAGGGTCGTCGGCTCGTCGGCGACCAGCACGGTGGGGCCGGTCGCCAGCACGCCCGCCAGGGCCAGCAGCTGGCGCTCGCCGCCGGAGAGACCGTGCACGCTGCGGTCGCCGAAGCCCGCGAGCCCGAAGTCGGCCAGGACCGCCTCGGCCGCCGCCGACCTCTCGACCTTGTCGCGATGGGTGCGCCGCAGCGACAGTGCCACGTCCTCGCGCGCGGTCGGCATCACGAGCTGTGCGGCGGGGTCGGTGAAGACGAAGCCCACCCGGCGGCGCACCTCGCGCCCGGAGCGGGCGACGTCGAGACCGTCGACCAGCACCCGGCCCGTGGTCGCGGTGACCAGCCCGTTGAGCAGGCGCGCCAGGGTCGACTTGCCCGAGCCGTTGGGCCCGACGAGCGCGATCCGCTGCTCGGTCAGCGACAGCGACGTCTCGTGCAGGACCTCCAGGTCCCCGTCGTGGGTGGGGACCCGGACGGTGACCTGCTCGAGGGAGATCGCACTCACGTGGCGAGCGTGCCCGCCGGCTGCTCCTGCGTCGAGTCGGAGCGCGTCCGCGAGCCGAGCAGGTCGGGGAACGCGCGGTGGACGGCGGTGGCGACCAGGGCCATCGCGACGTTCTTGATGACGTCGCCGATCCAGAAGATCCTGTCGACGTCGAAGGCCTGCGCCCACGTCATGTCGGCGCGCAGCACCAGCCCGGCCATGCCGAGGGTGTGGATGCAGACCGCGGAGCTGACGAGGCCGGCCGCGAAGATCGCCGGCACGCTGGCCAGGGACCGGCGGGGGAGTCGCTCGACGATGAAGCCGCACAGTCCCGCCGCCAGCGGGAAGCCGATCAGGTAGCCGGCCGTCGGGCCGGCCAGCACCGCGAGGCCGCCCGCACCGCCGGAGAAGATCGGCAGCCCGGCCGCACCCGCGACGACGTACAGCAGGACGGCCAGGAAGCCGCGGCGCATGCCCAGGACGGCGCCGGAGAGGAGCACGGCGAAGGTCTGCAGGGTGATCGGCACCACGGTGCCGACCGAGAGTGCGGGCAGGAGGGCGCAGACGGCGATGAGGGCGGCGAAGGCCGCGATCAGGGCGATGTCGGTGCCGGCGCGGCGAGTCTGCATGGGGTGTCCTTCGCGTACCTGAACGGTGGTCAGTTGAACGGCGTTCAGGTTAGGGTGACGCGCGTACGACGTCAACGCGGTCTCACGCCATGACTCACCAGGGAGCACCCGTGCGCCACCACCGGGAGGACATCGTCGAGCGCGCCGTGCAGGTGCTGGACGACTACGGCCTGGCCTCGCTCACCATGCGCCGGCTCGGCTCCGAGCTGGGCCTGCAGGCCAGCGCGATCTACCACCACTTCCCGAGCAAGCAGGCCCTGCTGGCCGCGGTGGCCGACGAGATCCTGGCCCGCGGTCGCCGTCCCCGGCCCGCCGGCGGGTGGGACGACCTGCTCGTGGAGGCCTGCTACGAGCTGCGGGACGCGATGCTGGCCTACCGCGACGGCGCCGACCTCGTGGCGACGGTCTACGCCTTCGGCCTCGGCGCGCAGGGTCCGGCCGACGAGCTCGAGGAGATCCTCGCCGGGGCCGGCTTCACGGACTCGCTGGTGGGGGTGGGCGCGCGGACGCTGCTCCACTTCGTCTTCGGGCACACCTTCGAGGAGCAGACCGCGCTGCAGGCGGAGAGCGCCGGGGCCATCGACGGTGCGGCCGCTGCCGACCGGACGGTCGACCGGACCGGGGACTTCGACCTCGGCCTCGGCCTGGTCCTCGACGGCCTCGGCGTGCATGCGCCGGCAGGCCGGCGCGTCAGGGGCTGACGTCGACCTCGGCGCCGTGCAGCTCCGCGAGCAGCACCGCGCCGGCGAGGTCGAGCCGCGTCCGCTGCAGCTGCGCGGAGGCGAGGTCCACCCCGTCGAGGGAGGCTCCGCGCAGGTCGGCCTTCCCCAGCTTCGTCTCCCGCAGGGTGGCCCGGTCGAGCCGGGCGTTCCTCAGCGAGGTGCCGGTGAGGTCGCTCAGGGACAGGTCGGCCTCGCGCAGGTCGACGCCCGTGAGGTCGAGGCGGGCCAGGTTGGTGCCCCGGATCGTCACGCCCTGCCACTGCCCGCCCCGGATCGTCATCGGTCGCATGACGCACTCGGAGAAGACCGTGCCGACGAGCTTGCAGCCGTCGAGGGTGACGTCGAAGAACTTGGAGCGGCGCACGTCGCACGCCACGAACGCCGTGGACGTGTGGGTCGACGCGCTGAACTGGCAGGCATGGAAGGTGCACCGGTCGAAGACGGCTCCCGAGGTGGTGCTCTCGCTGAGGTCGACGCCGGTGAACGTGCACTCGGTGAAGCGGGCGGCGCCGAGCCGGTCGCCGTACCAGTCGTCGTCGCGGAACTCGCGGCCGCTCGCGACCATCGGCTCAGACATCGGCGGCTGGGGTGGGAAGGGGGCTCGTCACCTGCGCCACGCTAGCCCGCGCCCGGCGCGCACTCCGCCGGTAGGGTCGGGGCGTGATCGCGTCCCATGCCCACCGCTTCATCTTCCTCAAGACTCGCAAGACGGCCGGCACCAGCGTCGAGATCGCGCTCTCGAAGGTCTGCGGCCCGGACGACGTGATCACCCTGATCAGCCCGGAGGACGAGGAGCTGCGCGCCGCCGCCGGTGGACGCGGCCCGCAGAACTTCCAGTCACCGCCGCTGCCCCGCAAGGCGTTCAACCACATGAGCGCCCGGCTGGCCCGCGACGCCGTCGGCCTCCCCGCGTGGCGCGGCTACTACAAGTTCGCGATCGAGCGGAACCCGTGGGACGCCGTCGTCTCGCTCTACTACTGGAAGTACAAGGACCGCGAGGAGCTCCCCGACTTCGACACCTACGTCGCGGAGGAGCTGGATCGAGCAGCTGGCCAACAACCGCCGGATGTACCGCATCCGCGGCCGGCTCGCCGTCGACCGGGTGCTGCGCTACGAGCGCCTCGACACCGAGCTCGCCGAGGTCTGGGAGCAGCTCGACCTCCCCGGGGAGCCCGACCTCCCGCGCGCCAAGAGCCACGCCCGCCCGGCCGGCCACTACCGCGAGCTCTACTCCGACGCCTCCCGCGAGCGCGTGGGGCTCGTCTTCGCCGACGCGATCGAGGCCTTCGACTACGAGTTCTGAGGGGCGGGTCGGCCCCGGGCGACGACGAGCAGCCGCTCGCACTCCTCGACGAGTGCCCGGCGCAGCGGAGCGCCCCGCTCGGCGAAGGTCCGCTGCTCGCGCACGTACGCCGCCTTGCCCGCCGGCGTCTCGATGCGCACCGGCTCGAAGCCGAGGTCCGCGAGGTCGTACGGCGCGGCCCGCATGTCCAGCTCGCGGATGTCGCGGGCCAGCTCGAAGCAGTCCGCGACCAGGTCGGAGCTGATCATCGGCGTGAGCCGGAAGGCGTGCTTGTAGAGGTCCATCCCGGCGTGCAGGCACCCCGGCTGCTCGAACGACGCCCGGTCGTCGCGCCCGGGCTGCAGGGCGTTGAGCGGACGGGCCGGCCCCGGTGAAGAAGCGGAATGCGTCGAAGTGGGAGCACCGCACCTGGTGCGACTCGACGACGGTGTCGGTGCCCGTCGACCCGAGCCGCAGCGGCCAGTCGTTGTGCCGCACCTCGTCGGGGGACTGCCGGTAGACCATCGCCCACTCGTGCAGGCCGAAGCAGCCGGTGTGCGCGGGCCGCGACTGCGGTCGCCCGCAGCAGGTTGGCCAGCCCGCGCAGCAGGGTGGCCCGGCCGGCGACGTGTGCGGACGTGCACCGCGCCGGACCTCGTAGCCCCGGAGCCCGTCGTACTCGGGTGCGTCCGCCAGCCGCACGCCGTACCCCGGGTGCCAGCGCCGCAGCTGGGCGGGGCGCTGGGAGTAGTAGGTGAACAGGAAGTCGTGGACCGGGTGCTTCACCCCGCCGGCCCGACGGGAGAGGTGGGGCTGCAGGTGGGCGTCGACGCGGGCGGCGTGGGCGTCGGCCCGGGGGCGCCACGTCGTCCCGCTCCAGCACCTGCTCCTCGGCCACGACCTGCACGCAGGACAGGGTAGGTCGCCGGCGGCGCGACCCGGGAACCCGCACCCGTGCGGCCGGTCCCGCCCGTGCGGCCGGCCCGGTCGGTCCTCCCGATAGGCTCGCCTGCGTGCGTATCGCCAGATTCACCACCGGAGAAGAGCCCATGTACGGCGTCGTGACCGGGGAGGTCGACGAGTACGGCCAGCCGTCCGACGACACGGTCGTCGTGGCCCTCGCCGGGGACCCCCTGTACGTCGGCGTCAAGCTGCTCGACCAGCAGTACCGCCTCGAGGACGTCCGCCTCCTCGCGCCCGTGCTGCCGCGCAGCAAGGTCGTGGGCATCGGTCGCAACTACGCGGCCCACGCCGCCGAGCTGGGCCACGACCTGCCGAGCGAGCCCCTGATGTTCCTCAAGCCCAACACCAGCGTGGTGGGCCCCGGTGACCCGATCTTCTACCCGCGCCAGACACAGGACCTGCACTACGAGGGCGAGCTCGCCGTGGTGATCGGGCGCATCTGCCGCGACGTCCCGCCGGAGCAGGCCACCGACGTCATCCACGGCTACACCGTGGCCAACGACGTCACCGCCCGCGACCTCCAGAAGAGCGACGTGCAGTTCACCCGGGCCAAGGGCTTCGACTCGTTCTGCCCGCTCGGCCCGTGGATCGAGACCGACCTGGACCCGCAGGCCTTCGCCGACGGCGTCCGCATCCAGACCCACGTCAACGGCGACGTCCGCCAGGACGGCACCACGGCCGACCTGATCTTCGACATCCCGACGCTGATCGCGCACGTGTCCAGCGTCATGACGTTGCTGCCCGGCGACGTCGTCCTCACCGGCACCCCCGAGGGTGTCGGTCCCATGGAGGTCGGCGACGAGGTCGAGGTCTCGATCGCCGGCATCGGCACCCTCATCAACAAGGTGGCACAGCGTTGAGCACCCAGACCCCCGTCCGCGTCCGCATGGCCCCGTCCCCGACGGGCAGCCCGCACGTCGGGCTGGCCCGCACGGCCCTCTACAACTGGGCCTTCGCCCGCCACCACCAGCGCCACGGCGCCGGCGGCACGTTCGTCTTCCGCATCGAGGACACCGACAAGGAGCGCAACACCGCCGAGTCCTACGACTCGCTGCTCGACCTCATGCAGTGGCTCGGCCTCGACTGGGACGAGGGCCCGCTCAAGGGCGGCGACCTCGGTCCCTACCGCCAGTCCGAGCGCGGCGACATCTACGCCGACGTGCTCGCCCGGCTGCGCGCGTCGTCGTACACCTATGACTGCTACTGCACGACCGACGAGGTCACCGCGCGCCGCAAGGCGTCCGGCTCCAAGGTCATGGGGTACGACGGCTTCTGCCGCGAGCTGACCGACGAGCAGGTCGCCGCCTTCCGCGCCGACGGGCGCGAGCCGGTCGTCCGGTTCCGGATGCCCGACGGGGAGATCACCTTCACCGACCTGGTGCGCGGCGACATCACCTTCCAGACCGAGTTCGTGCCCGACTACGCGCTGGCCCGCGCCAACGGCGACCCGCTCTACACGCTGACCGCGCCCGTCGACGACGCCACCATGCGCATCACCCACGTCCTGCGCGGCGAGGACCTGCTGTCCAGCACCCCGCGCCAGGTGGCGCTCTTCGAGGCCTTCAAGGCGATCGGGCTGGCCGAGGAGACCCCGCAGTACGGCCACCTGCCCTACGTCATGGGCCAGGGCAACAAGAAGCTCTCCAAGCGCGACCCCGAGGCCCACATGGAGCTCTACCGCGAGCAGGGCTTCCTGCCCGAGGGGCTGCTCAACTACCTCGCCCTGCTCGGCTGGTCGATCGCCGCGGACCGCGACGTCTTCACCCTCGACGAGATGGTCGACGCCTTCGACATCAAGGACGTCAACCCCAACCCCGCGCGCTTCGACCTCAAGAAGGCCGAGGCCATCAACACCTCGCAGCTGCGGCTGCTGCCGCTCGAGGAGATCACCGAGCGCTGCCTGCCGTTCCTGGAGGAGGCCGGGGTCCTGGACCCCGCGGACCTGCCCGACCGACAGCTGCTGGACCAGGCGATGCCGCTGGTGGGGGAGCGCATCAACAAGCTCACCGAGGCCGTCGACATGCTCGGCTTCCTGTTCGTCGACGAGGCGGACTTCACCCGCACCGACACCCTCGACGACGCGGGCCTCGAGGTCGTCCGGGCGGCGTACGACGCCCTCACGGAGATCGGGTCCTGGAGCACCGCCGAGATCGACGAGGCACTGCGCACGGCGCTGGTCGAGGAGCGGGGCCTCAAGCCGCGCGTCGCGTTCGGTCCGGTCCGCATCGCCGTGACCGGCCGCAAGGTCAGCCCGCCGCTCTTCGAGTCGCTCGAGCTGCTGGGCCGGGAGCGTTCGCTGGCCCGCCTCCGCGACGCGCTGTCCGGCTGACGGACGACCCGTGCCCGAGGAGCGCCCCGACGACCTGGGCTACCACCTGGTCCACCGGCTCGGTCGCCGCGGCGCGTGGCGGCCGGTCGTGGGCGTCGTCCTGCTCACGATCGGCCTCTTCGTCCTCTCGCCGTTCCTGTGGCAGCTCCCGTACGTCGCGTGGCTGCTCGCCAGCGGCCGGTCCGTCGGCGACGGCATGGACCGCCTCCTCGACCTGGACGACCCGACCCCGGTGGGGCTGGCCTACGTCAACCTGGTGCTGGCCACCGCCATCCCGATCACCTGGTGGCTGACCCGCTGGCTGCACGGGCTGCGGCCGGGCTGGCTCGCGTCGGTGGCCGGACGCATCCGCTGGCGCTTCATGCTGGCCTGCGTGGGCATCTCCGTGCTGGCCCTCATCGCCACGGTCGTGGTCAGCGCGTTCGTGCCTCAGCAGGCCGGCACCGAGCTCAGCAGCGAGCCCAACCCCTTCACCAGCACCACCCGCGACTTCCTGCTCGTCATCCTGCTGCTGACGCCGCTGCAGGCCGCGGGGGAGGAGTACGCGTTCCGCGGCTACCTCCAGCAGGCCTTCGGCGGACTGTTCGGCTCCCGGGTGTTCGCGGTCGGGCTGTCCTCGTTGCTGTTCGCCCTGGCGCACGGACTCGGACAGAGCTGGCCGGTCTTCGTGGACCGGCTGGCCTTCGGGCTCGTCGCCGGAGCGCTCGTGATGCTCACCGGTGGCCTCGAGGCGGGGATCGCGATGCACGTGCTCAACAACTGGCTGGCCTTCGGGCTGGCGCTGGCCTTCACCGACATGGCGAGCACCCTCAACCCGACCGGCGGCACCTGGTGGAGCCTGCCCGGCACGCTGACCCAGTCGCTCGTCTACCTCGTCCTCGCGACCTGGACGGCCCGTCGGATGGGGCTCGCCACCACCGTGTCGGGGGCCGTTTTGGAGCGGCCGCGCCGGTCCGTGTAAGGTTTCTTCTCGGTCCGGATGACACGTCGGAAGGGCCTAGAAGTAGTAAGTCAGTGGGATATGGTGTAATTGGCAACACGACTGGTTCTGGTCCAGTTATTCTAGGTTCGAGTCCTAGTATCCCAGCGAGTTCCGGCCGTCAGGCAGGGATTTGGAGCCGATCCGCACATGTGGATACAGTTCCGATCGCTTCGCAAGAAGCGTGCGTTTGCCCCCGTTGTGTAGCGGCCTAGCACGGCGCCCTCTCACGGCGTTAGCGCCGGTTCGAATCCGGTCGGGGGTACAGATCCGAAGGGCCCTCCCGGCAGTGATGCCGGGAGGGCCCTTCGGCGTTGGTGGCCCGGTGGTGTGGGCCCCGGTCCGTGGCTCAGCAGCTGCTCTGGACGGCATCGTTGAGCGCCGTCACCGAGGTGGTCAGCACCTGCCGCGAGGTCCGGACGGCGGACATGGCGTCCACCGAGGGGTTGTCCACCGCCGACCTCAGGCTGGTCGTGAGGCCGGACACCGCCTGGTCGACGGCGGCCAGCTGGTCGCCGTACGCGTCCTTGGCGTCGGTGGTGAGTGTGCTCACCTCGGACCGCACCTGGTCGAGGTCCTCCTGGAGGGTCGCCAGCGCGCCCGCCTCGAGCTGGACGTCGGCGACGTCGGCGACCGACGCCCGGAGGGCATCGACGTCCGAGCAGACCTGGGCGTTGTTGTTGCTCCCGTCCCCGCTGTCGTCGTCGCCCCCGCACCCGCCCACGAGCAGCGTCGCGAGGACGACAGAGGTGGCGGCCAGGTGTCGGGTACGACGACGGATCATGCTCCGAGAGTCCACGCAGGGGCGCGGATCGACATCACCCCTCACGGGTGAGGCCGCGCCGCGGTGTCCGATTCCCGCTGGATCCGGCGCCCGGTCTCGGTCAGACTCGACCCGTGAACACCGCGACCCGCCTGGCGCTGCTCGACCCGGAGTCCTGCTACCGCGCGGTGAAGAGCAAGGACCGCCGCTTCGACGGGGTGTTCTACACCGCGGTCCGGACGACGGGCATCTACTGCCGGCCCAGCTGTCCGGCCCGGACCCCGGCCCCCGCCAACGTCAGCTTCCACCCCACGGCGGCCGCCGCGCAGGCGGCGGGCTACCGGGCCTGCAAGCGCTGTCTCCCCGACGCCACCCCCGGGAGCCCCGACTGGGACGTGGCCGCCGACGTGGCCGGGCGCGCGATGCGGCTCATCAGCGATGGTCTCGTCGACCGGGAGGGCGTCGAGGGCCTGGCCCGTCGCATCGGCTACACCCCGCGCCACCTCGGGCGGCTGCTGACCCAGGAGCTCGGCGCGCCCCCGCTCGCCCTGGCCCGGGCGCGACGCGCCCAGACCGCGCGGGTGCTCATCGAGACGAGCGACATGTCGCTGACCGATGTGGCGTTCGCGGCCGGCTTCTCCAGCGTCCGGCAGTTCAACGAGACCGTGCGGGAGGTCTACGCCCAGAGCCCCAGCGAGCTGCGGGGACGGCGTACCCGCTCCGTGACCCGCGGGTCCGTGACCATGCGCCTGGCGGTCCGCACGCCCTTCGCCGGCCGTCGGCTCCTCGACTTCCTCGCCTACCACCTGGTGCCGGGCGTGGAGGTGGCCGGACCCGGCTGGTACGCCCGCACCCTCGACCTGCCGCACGGCCCCGGCACGGTGCGCCTGGAGCTCGGCGACGCCGGCGTCGCCGGTGAGACCGCGTTCGTCACCGCCGTGTTCTCCCTGCACGACCTGCGCGACACCGCCGCGGCCGTGGAGCGGGTACGCCGCCTGCTCGACGCCGACTGCGACCCGGTCGCCGTCGACGACCACCTGGCCGACGACCCGGTCATCGGCCGCCTCGTGCGGGCCACCCCGGGGCTGCGGGTGCCGGGGCAGGTCGACGGGGACGAGACCGCGGTGCGCACCGTCATCGGGCAGCAGGTCAGCGTGACCGGTGCCCGCACCGTCACCGGGCGGATCGCCGCCGCGCACGGCCGACGCGTCGAGACCGACGTCCCCGGACTGACCCACCTCTTCCCGGACGCGGCCACGCTGGCACAGGTCGACCCCGGGACGCTGCCGATGCCGCGGGCCCGCGGCCGGGCGCTGGTGGGCCTGGCCGCCGCCCTCGCCACCGGGAGCGTCGCGCTCGACCGCGGCCCCGACCGCGACGACGTACGACGCGCGCTCCTCGACCTGCCCGGGATCGGCCCCTGGACCGCCGACTACGTCGCGATGCGGGCGCTGGGGCACCCCGACGTCTTCCTGCCCACCGACCTGGGGGTCCGCAACGTGCTGCGCGACCTCGGCGGGACGGCGGACGTCGAGCGCTGGCGGCCGTGGCGCTCCTACGCCCTCATGCACCTGTGGAACACCCTGATGCCCGACACCCCGGCTCCGGAGGAGACCTGACATGTGGACCGTGATGTCCTCGCCCATCGGCGACCTGCGCATCATCGAGCGCGACGACGCGATCAGCGCCATCGAGTTCACGCCGTTCCACCCACCCGCCGACGGTCGTCCCCTCGGCGCGCGCGATGACGACCACCCGCTGCTGGCGGACGCGGTGCGCCAGCTGACGGCGTACTTCGAGCGCGACCTCAAGGAGTTCGACCTGCCGCTGGATCCGCAGGGCAGCGACTTCCAGCGGCGGGTCTGGGACCAGCTGCTCACGATCGGCTACGGCCACACCGCGTCGTACGGCGAGATCGCGGGGCGGCTGGGGATGACCAACGCCGCCTCCCGCGCGGTCGGGCTGGCCAACGGGCGCAACCCGATCCCGATCGTCATCCCCTGCCACCGCGTGATCGGCGCCAACGGCACGCTGACCGGGTACGCCGGTGGCCTGGAGCGCAAGCAGACCCTGCTCACCCTCGAGCAGGACGCTCTCTTCTGACCCCCGTTCGGCGGCCGGTCAGGCCTCGTTGCTGCTGACGTTGTCCTCCGGCTTGGCGTTCGGGCCGGCCTCGCCCTCCTCGGCCCGGCCCGACTCGCCGGCGGGCTGGCCGGCCGTCGCGTCGGAGGGGTCGATCGGGTCCGGGGTGCCGCTCATGTCCGAGGCCTCGGACACCTGGCCGTGCGTCTCGGGCCGGGTCTGGTCGTCGTCGTTGCTCACGATGCCTCCTGTGTGGTGGGTTCGAGGTGTGCCGTACCCGTCGCGCCGATCTCCAGCCGGGGGCGGGACTCGGGCCGTCCGCGTCACTCGGCGGCAGCGCGCCGCAGCGACTCCGAGAGCCGCTCGGCCGCGGCGAGCACGGCGGGGGCGTGCATGCGACCGGGCTGCCGGGACAGCCGCTCGAGGGGACCGGAGACGGAGACGGCGGCGATGATCTTGCCGCCGGGGGAGCGGACCGGCGCCGACACCGACGCGACGCCCTGCTCGCGCTCGCCGATCGACTGGGCCCAGCCCCGGCGGCGGATGCCGGACAGGGCGGTGGCCGAGAAGGCGGCGTTCTGGAGGCCGCGGTGCATCCGCTCGGGGTCCTCCCACGCGAGCAGCACCTGGGCGGCCGAGCCCGCGCGCATCGTGAGCTGCGAGCCGACCGGGATGGTGTCGCGCAGGCCGGAGGGGCGCTCGGCGGCGGCGACGCAGACGCGGTGCTCACCCTGGCGCCGCCACAGCTGCGCGGACTCGCCGGTGATGTCACGCAGCCGGGCCAGCACCGGTCCGGCGGCGGCGAGCAGGCGGTCCTCGCCCGCGGCGGCCGACAGCTCGGCCAGCCGCGGCCCGAGGACGAAGCGGCCCTGCATGTCGCGGGCCACGAGCCGGTGGTGCTCGAGGGCCACCGCGAGGCGGTGGGCCGTGGGGCGGGCGAGGCCGGTGCCGGCGACGAGGCCGGCGAGGGTGGCCGGCCCCGACTCGAGGGCCGAGAGCACGAGGGCCGCCTTGTCGAGCACGCCGACTCCGCTAGAGTTGTCCATATGGCAATACTGCCGTCTCAGATCATGGGACGCAAGCGGTAGTGTCGGAGACCACCACCCAGGACCCCCTGGACCGCCCCCGCGAGGCGCGCGAACCGCCGCGCGGTCACTGTGAAGGAGAGCACGTCATGGGCAAGACCCTGGCCGAGAAGGTGTGGGACGAGCACGTCGTCCGCAGTGCCGAGGGAGAGCCTGACCTCCTCTTCATCGACCTCCACCTGATCCACGAGGTGACCTCGCCGCAGGCCTTCGACGGACTGCGGCTCGCCGGCCGGCAGGTCCGCCGCCCGGACCTGACGCTGGCCACCGAGGACCACAACGTCCCCACCGTCGACTGGGACAAGCCGATCGCCGACCCGGTGAGCAAGACCCAGGTCGACACCCTGCGCAAGAACGCCGCCGAGTTCGGCGTCCGCCTGCACCCGCTCGGCGACGTCGAGCAGGGGATCGTGCACGTGGTCGGCCCGCAGCTCGGCCTCACCCAGCCCGGCATGACGATCGTGTGCGGCGACTCGCACACCTCGACCCACGGGGCCTTCGGTGCCATCGCGTTCGGCATCGGCACCTCCGAGGTCGAGCACGTGCTCGCCACCCAGACCCTGATGCAGGCCAGGCCCATGACGATGGCCGTCACGGTCAACGGCTCGCTGCCGGACGGTGTCACCGCCAAGGACCTGGTGCTCACCCTCATCGCGCACACCGGGACCGGCGGTGGGCAGGGCTACATCGTGGAGTACCGCGGGCCGGCCATCGAGGAGCTCTCCATGGAGGGCCGGATGACGGTGTGCAACATGTCGATCGAGTGGGGCGCCAAGGCCGGCATGATCGCTCCCGACCAGACGACCTTCGACTACATCGAGGGCAAGCCCGAGGCGCCCACGGGCGCCGACTGGGACGCCGCCGTCGAGCACTGGCGCAGCCTGCGCACCGACGACGACGCGGAGTTCGACCGGGAGATCGTGCTCGACGCGTCCACCATGACGCCGTTCGTCACGTGGGGCACCAACCCCGGCCAGGGCGTGCCGCTCGGGGCCAGCGTGCCGGGCCCCGACGACTTCGACGAGCCCCACGACAAGGTCGCCACCGAGAAGGCCCTGGAGTACATGGGTCTCGAGGCCGGCACCCCGATGCGTGACATCCGGGTCGACACCGTCTTCGTCGGCTCCTGCACCAACGGTCGCATCGAGGACCTGCGGCTGGCCGCCGAGATCCTCGAGGGACACACCGTCGCCGACGGCACGCGCCTGCTCGTCGTACCGGGCTCCGTGCGGGTCCGGCTCCAGGCCCAGGAGGAGGGACTCGACCAGGTCTTCCTCGACGCGGGCGCCGAGTGGCGCGGCGCGGGCTGCTCCATGTGCCTGGGCATGAACCCCGACCAGCTCGCCCCGCAGGAGCGCAGCGCATCCACGTCCAACCGCAACTTCGAGGGCCGCCAGGGCAAGGGGGGGCGCACCCACCTCGTCTCGGTCCCGGTCGCCGCGGCCACCGCGATCCGCGGCACCCTCTCGTCCCCCGCCGATCTCGTCACCGCACCGACCCTGCAGGAGGCCTGAGCCATGGAGCCCTTCACCACCCACACCGGGGTCGGCGTGCCGCTGCGTCGCAGCAACGTGGACACCGACCAGATCATCCCGGCGGTCTACCTCAAGCGGGTCACCCGCACGGGCTTCGAGGACGGTCTCTTCGCGGCCTGGCGCGGCGACGAGTCGTTCGTGCTCAACAAGCCGGAGTACGCCGCCGGCACCGTGCTGGTCGCCGGCCCCGACTTCGGCACCGGCTCCTCGCGCGAGCACGCCGTGTGGGCCTTGCAGAACTACGGCTTCAAGGCCGTCATCTCGGCCCGCTTCGCCGACATCTTCCGCGGCAACTCCGGCAAGGCGGGGCTGGTCGCCGCGCAGGTCGACGAGAAGGTCGTGCAGCGGCTGTGGGGCCTCCTCGAGGAGCACCCGGGCACCACGGTGACCGTCGACCTCGAGTCGCGCACCGTGCGCGCCGGCGAGGGTCCCGAGGCGATCGAGGACTCCTTCGACATCGACGACTACACCCGCTGGCGACTGCTCGAGGGCCTCGACGACATCGGCATCACGCTCGGGCACGAGGCCGACATCACGGCGTACGAAGCGACGCGACCGACCTGGAAGCCGGCGACGCAGCACGCCTGACGGACCCCCTCCTTCCACGCCGCGGGCCGGAATCCCCCAAAAACAAGGGGGAAACCGGCCCGTGGTGATTGTGACGCACGCCACGTGTGCCTAGCGTGCCAAGGAATGGGTCGAGCACGGGCTCGGCGCCTTGAGTTCATTGGAAGGGAAGACAGTGAACAAGTCTCAGCTCATCGACGCGCTCGCCGCGCGTTACGAGGGGAACCGCAAGCAGGCGGCGCACGCGCTCGACTCCGTGCTCGACACCATCACGCGTGAGGTCGCCAAGGGGGAGAAGGTCGCCATCACCGGCTTCGGCTCCTTCGAGAAGACGGTCCGCAACGCGCGCTGGGTCCGCAACCCGCAGACCGGTGAGCGGATGAAGTCCAAGAAGAAGTCGGTGCCGAAGTTCTCGGCCGGCCAGGACCTGAAGAACATCGTCTCGGGGGCCAAGAAGCTGCCCAAGCTGACCGCGGCCACCATGCCGAAGCCGCCGTCGGTCCGCACGGTCGCCGCGGCTGCCACCGGCACGGCCACGGCTGCTGCCGGTGCCGCGGCGGCGGCCGCCAAGCGCGCGACGCCCGGCTCGAGGTCGACGGCCTCGAAGTCGACGGCCTCGAAGACCGCGGCCCGGAAGGCGCCGGCCACGAAGTCCACCGCCAAGAAGGCCCCTGCGAGGAAGGCCCCCTCGTCCACGGCGGCCAAGAAGACCACGGCCACCAAGACCACGGCCACGAAGTCGCCGGCCAAGAAGACCGCCAGCAAGACGACCAGCAAGGCGACGACCAGCAAGTCGACGTCCAGGACCGCGGCCTCGAAGGCGCCGGCGAAGAAGACGGCCACGAGGTCGACGGCGGCCAAGAAGAGCACACCCGCCAAGTCCACGGCCTCGAAGTCCACGCCCGCCAAGTCCACGGCCTCGAAGTCCACGGCCTCGAAGTCCACGGCCTCGAAGTCCACGGCCTCGAAGTCCACCGCGAAGAAGGCGACCGCCAAGAAGTCCTAGTCGCTCCTCGTCCGGCGGCGGGTCACCCCCGGGGTGGCTCGCCGTCGGCGTCCGTGGTGCCGGGCCGCACCGACAGGGCGTCCTCGGTGTGCGGACCGACGCCCAGCACGAGCGCGCCGCCGAGGTCGCCGAGGTCATCGACGTCGAGTCGCAGTGTCCTGGCCGGGGACACCACCTCGCGGGCACCATCCTGGAGGTGGCGGGCGGCCGAGCCGGGACCGAAGTGCGGCTCGAAGAGGTCGACCGGAGCGGCGTACGCGCTGGTGCCGGTGCCGGCGGCGTCGCGGACGAAGGTGGGCCCGGCCACCTCCTGCAGGGCGCACGCGAGGTCGTCGGGCACGAGCGCGGGCAGGTCGGCACACAGCGCCACCGGCGTGACGCCGGGCCAGCGACGGTCCACCTCGGCCGCGGCCTGGCGCAGGACGGCGTTGAGGTCCTCGCTCACCCCGTCCGGGATCACCTCGCAGCCGTCGTGCGCGAGCTCATGGGCGAAGCGGAAGTCGTCGGTGACGGCGAGGACGGCGACGACCCCGGGCGTACGACGCGCGGCGGCCGCCGTGTCGCGCGCGAAGGCGGCGGCCAGGTTGCGGCGCTGGGTGTCCGGGAGGCCGCGCAGGCGCGACTTGCCCAGCGCCGGTGGCTTGACCGGGAGGATGACGACGAAGGAGGCGGCAGACATCGCAGTGATCCTGTCACGAGGCGAGTAGCCTGCGGGTCGACGACCAGAGAGGTGGACGAGGGTGTCGGTGAGGAAGCTGCAGTCGCGGCGGGGGTGGGCGGTCGCGTTCGCGGCGTCCGTCATCAAGCCGACGATGCTGGGGGCGACCTCCCGCACGTGGATCGACGGGACCCGGATCCCGGCCGAGGGTGGCTGCATCGTCGTGGCCAACCACCTCTCCCACCTCGACCCGCTGCTCACGGCCCACTTCGTCTACGACCACGGCCGGATCCCGCGCTACCTCGCCAAGTCGAGCCTGTTCCGCACCCGCTTCGTCGGCCGCGTGCTGACCTCGGCGCAGCAGATCCCGGTGGAGCGCCTGACCCGCCACGCCATCGGTGCGTACGACGCCGCCGTGCGCGCCGTCCACGAGGGCGAGTGCGTCGTCGTCTACCCGGAGGGCACGCTGACGCGCGACCCCGACCTGTGGCCGATGAAGGGCAAGTCCGGTGCGGCCCGCATCGCCCTGGCCACCGGCGTGCCCGTGATCCCGGTGGGGCACTGGGGCGCCCAGGACGTGCTGGCCCCGTACTCGAAGCATCCGCACCTCGTCCCGCGCAAGCACGTCGTGATGAAGGCCGGCGCCCCCGTGCCGCTCGACGACCTGCGGGCGAAGCCCCAGACCGCCGAGGTCGTCAACGAGACGACCGAGCGGATCATGACCGCGATCACCGACATCGTCGCCGAGCTCCGTGGCGAGCAGCCGCCGGCCGAGGTGTTCGACCCGCGCGCCAGGGGCGTCCGCCCGATCGGCGACCCCAACAAGAAGGATCGTGGATGACCAAGGTCGCAGTCTTCAGTGCCGGCTCGTGGGGGACCGCCTTCTCGGTGGTGCTCGGTGACGCGGGCAACGACGTCGTGCTGTGGGCCCGCCGCCACGAGGTCGCCGAGGCCATCAACACCCGGCGCGAGAACACCGGCTACCTGCCCGGCATCGAGCTCCCGGCGAGTGTGCGCGCGACCACCGACGCCGCCGACGCGGCCGCCGACGCGGACGTCGTCGTCCTGACGGTGCCCTCGCAGACCCTGAGAGCCAACCTCACCGAGTGGGCGCCGCTCATCCCCGAGAAGGCGGTGCTGGTCTCGCTGATGAAGGGCGTCGAGCTCGGCACGCTGGACCGGATGAGCGAGGTCATCGCGGAGGTCACCGGCGCCGGCCCGGAGCGGATCGCGGTCGTCAGCGGGCCCAACCTGGCCAAGGAGATCGCCCGCCGCGAGCCGGCCGCCTCGGTGGTCGCCTGTGCGGACGAGGACGTCGCCCGGCGGCTCCAGGGGCTGTTCCACACCGCCGCGTTCCGGCCCTACACCTCCACCGACGTGCTCGGGTGCGAGATCGGCGGGGCCTACAAGAACGTCGTCGGTCTCGCGGTCGGCATGGCCGTCGGCCTGGGCTTCGGCGACAACACCACCGCGTCGGTCATCACCCGCGGCCTCGCGGAGACCGCGCGGCTCGCGGTGGCGAAGGGCGCCAACCCGCTGACCCTGATGGGCCTGGCGGGGCTCGGCGACCTCGTGGCCACCTGCTCGTCCCCGCTCTCGCGCAACCGCACGTTCGGGGAGAACCTCGGCAAGGGCATGACGACCGCGGAGATCTACGCCTCCACCAGCCAGGTCGCCGAGGGCGCCAAGTCCTGCAAGTCGCTGCTCGCCCTGGCCCGCGCGACCGGCGTGGACGCCCCGATCGCCGAGCACGTCGACGCCGTCGTGGACGGCCGGATCACCGCCCTGGAGATGATGAACGCCTTCATCGCGCGTGACACCAAGGCCGAGACCGACTGATCAGTCCTCGGCGGGCACGACCTCGCACGCCGCCACCGGCCCGGTCGCCACGTCGAGGTCCACGCTGCTGCGGAAGCCGTCCACGGTGGTGACTCCGTCCTCGGTCTCGGTCGCTGCGAGCTCCTCCGCGGTCATGTCCCGACCCGAGACCCACATGACGAGGGTCTCGTCCTCGTGGACGGCACCGGGAGGGATCACGACGCGCAGCAATGAGCTCCCCATCGACACGCCCATGCCGGACAGGCTCCGGTCCACCGCGGTGTAGCGCCCGGGCGCGCAGGCCCGTCCCCACGGCAGGTAGCGGATGTCCGCGGTGACGCCGTGCTCGGCGAGCAGGGCCTCGAGCCCGGCGGCGTCCTCGAGCCGGCGCACCTCGACCTCGATCTCGCCGGCGTTGCCCTCCTGCACGGAGTACGCCGCGTCCGTCCCGAGCCCCGGCACCAGGACGAGGCCGCCGAGTGCCACGGCGGCGGCGACGGCGCCCCCCACGACCCAGCGGCGCGTCGTACGACGGGGGGCGGGCGAGGTCGCGACCCGGTCGCGGAGCTCGGCGAGCAGGCGGGCCTCGAAGGTGTCGAGATCGGTGGTCATGCGGTCACCTCGTAGGGACTGGGCAGCGAGTCCTGGAGCCGGGCGCGCGCCCGGTGGTAGCGCACCCGGGCGTTGCCCGCGGTGATGCCGAGGGCCTGCGCGGCCTCGGTCAGCGAGAGCCCGTCGACGGCGACGAGCTCGACGACGGCGCGCTGCTTGTCGGGCAGGGCCGCCAGGGAGGCGTACAGGTCACGGGAGGCCCGCTCGCCGTCGATCCGCTCGGCGAGGTGCTCGAGGGACTGCTCGTCGAGCAGGGCCCGGCCCGCAACCCGGCCGGAGGCGCGGGCCTCCCGGACGCGACGCCGGACGTGGTCGGCCACGACGTTGCGCGCCACCCCGGCCAGCCAGGCCGCGGGTGTGCCCGATTCCGCCCGGTAGCCGCCGGCGCCGTCGATCGCCGCGACGAAGACGTCGGAGGTCAGGTCCGCGGCGGTGTGCGGGTCGGCGACCCGGCGGGCGACGAAGCGTCGTACCCACGGCAGGTGCTCGCGGTAGAAGGCCTCGAAGGCGTCCGGGTCCCGGCCGATGGCGGGGACCCCCGTGGGGGAGTCCATGACCGTTCTTCGTCGCAGCCCGGCGCAGCGTTACACGTCGCTCAGCCGACGCAGCCGTCCAGGGCGACACGGAGGTCGTTCCAGAGGTCCTCCACGTCCTCGACGCCGACCGAGAGCCGCACCAGGCCCTCGGGCACGGTCGACGACTCCGTCTTCCAGCGGCGGCGCCGCTCGAAGGTCGACTCCACGCCGCCCAGGGAGGTCGCGTGCACCCAGAGCTTCGTCTTGTGGGTGAGCAGGTCGGCGGCCATCGCACCCTGGGCCAGCACGATCGAGACGATCGCGCCGAAGCCGGGGTAGCGGACCTCGCCGACGGCGGGGTGCTCGCCGAGGCGGCGCACGAGCTCCTGGGCATTGGCCTGCGCGCGCTCGACGCGCAGGTGCAGGGTGCGCAGGCCGCGCAGCACGAGCCAGGCCTCGAGGGTGCCCGGTACGGCGCCGAGCAGGTCGCGACGGCCCTTGAGCACGGCGAAGAGCTCGTCGTCGCGGGTGCAGATGGCTCCGAGCAGCACGTCGCTGTGGCCGGCGAGGAACTTGGTCGCCGAGTGCACGACGATGTCCACGTCGTCGGCGAGCGGCGTCTGGAGCAGGGGAGTGGCGAAGGTGTTGTCGACGACGACGTAGGCGCCCGCGTCGTGCGCGGCGGCCCGGATGGTCGGGATGTCGGCGAGCTCGAGCCCCGGGTTGGTGGGCGACTCCAGCCACACCACGGCGGCGTCCTCGCAGGCCGCCACGACGGCGTCGGTGTCGGTGACGTCGACCAGCTCGGCCCGGATGCGGCCGCGGGACTCGAGGTCCGCGAGCTGCATGATCGTGCCGTTGTAGGCGCCTTGCGGGGCGACGACCTTGGCACCGTTGCCGACCAGGTCGAGCACCGTCGACACGGCGGCGAGGCCGGAGGAGAACGTGAGGCAGCGACCGCCCTCCAGGGCGCCGATCGCCTCCTCGAGCGCCGTCCAGGTGGGGTTGCCGTAGCGGCCGTACTCGAGGTCGCCGCCGGCGACGTACGTGCTCGCCATGGTGATCGGAGTGTTGAGCGGCGCGTCCGGGACGTGCTCGGGACGTCCCGCCGTCACCGCGATCGTGGCGGGACTGAGGGCGGGCTCGGGGTTGGTCGGGATGGGCGGGTCGACTGCCATGCGGGCCAGACTAGGCCGATAGGGTCAGCACAATGAACGAGCCCCGCAAGCCCCGCGTGGCCGTCGTCTTCGGCGGCCGGTCCAGCGAGCACGGCATCTCCTGCGTCACGGCCGGCAGCGTGCTGGCGGCCATCGACCGGGAGCGGTACGACGTCGTGCCGATCGGCATCGCCACCGACGGTCGCTGGGTGCTCGAGGCCGACGACGCCGCCCGCCTGGCCATCGACGGCAAGGAGCTCCCCGAGGTCGACGGCAGCCGCGCCATGGTCGCGATGCTGGGCGCCGAGGGCGCGACCGACCTGGTCATCACCCGCGCCGCCCAGGTCCCCGAGGTCATCGGCGAGGTCGACGTGGTCTTCCCGCTCCTCCACGGCCCGTGGGGCGAGGACGGCACCCTGCAGGGGATGCTCGAGATGGCGGGCGTGCGCTTCGTCGGCTCCGGCGTGCTCGCCTCGGCGGTCGGCATGGACAAGGCCTTCATGAAGGTCGTCCTCGCCTCCGCCGGCCTGCCCGTCACCCCCGGCACCACCGTCACCCGCTCGCGAGTGGGAGACCGATCCCGCCAGCGTGCTCACCCGGGTCGAGGCCCTGGGCTTCCCGGCGTTCGCCAAGCCCGCCCGCGGTGGCTCGAGCATCGGCATCAGCAAGATCCACGACGCCTCCGAGGTCGGCGACTGCCTCGAGCTGGCCTTCGAGCACGACCCCAAGGTGCTCGTCGAGCAGGCGATGGAGGGGGCCCGTGAGGTCGAGTGCGGCGTGCTCGGCACCCGTGACGGCCTTCCGGAGACGAGCCGTCCCGCCGAGGTGCGCACCGGCGGCGACCACGAGTTCTACGACTTCGAGGCCAAGTACCTCGCGGACCAGCAGACCGAGATCGACCTGCCCGCCGACCTGCCCCCCGAGGTCGAGCAGGAGCTGCGCCGGCTCGCGGTGCGGGCCTTCGACGCCCTGTCCTGCGAGGGGCTGGCGCGCGTCGACTTCTTCGTGATGCCCGACCACACGCTGGTCATCAACGAGCTCAACACCATGCCGGGCTTCACCCCGACCTCGATGTTCCCGCAGATGTGGGCCGAGTCGGGCGTGGACTACGCCGCCCTGGTCGACCGGCTGCTCACCCTGGCCCTGGAGCGCGACACCGGCCTGCGCTGAGCATCCGCGCGGTGGTCATCTGCAGGGCTCGGTCGGCTCCAGCGCGGACCTCACCGGGCCCGCCAGCTCGGTGAGCATCTGGTCCACCTGGCCCGAGCGCTGGTCGGCGGGCACGAGCAGGGCGACGTACGGCGTGTGGGTCAGCGCCGTCGCGGTGGCATCGCCGCCGAGGTCCTTGAGCTGGTCGTCCGGCACGAACCAGCCGACCTTGCGGATCTCGATGCACGGTGCGTACTCGTCGTACTCCTCGGGCCGGTCCACGCCGCAGGTGAGCTCGATGTCGCCCCACGACGCGGTGCGGTCGTCGCTGTCGGTCATCGGCGCACCGCCGAGCCGGTCGGGCAGGGCGGCGACGAGGTCGCGGCAGGCGGCGGCCTCGCCCTCGGAGAGGTCGCGCCGGTCGGGCCCGTCGGAGCAGCCCGCCACCGACGCCAGCAGGACTGTGGAGAGCGCGAGCGCAGCGGCGCCCCGCGTCCGTGCGGACGCGGGGCGCGGGGTCTGCGGTGTCAGATGTGGACGACGGGGCACGTGAGCGTGCGCGTGATGCCGTCGAGGTTCTGCACCTTGGAGACGACCAGCTTGCCGAGCTCGTCGACGTTGCGGGCCTCGGCACGGACGATGACGTCGTAGGGGCCCGTGACGTCCTCGGCGAGGGTGACGCCCTTGACCTGGGCGATCGCCGCGGCGACCTCCGCGGCCTTGCCGACGTCGGTCTGGATGAGGATGTAGGCCTGGACGACCATCTGGACTCCTTGTTGCTCGGATGTGTCGTCGGCCAACCTACCGCGTCGTCTGATGTGATGGGAGGCATGTCTTCCCGGCCGCCGCGAGATCCCGCCCGACGCGACCATCGCCGATGCCGGTGAGTTCGGCCTGATCGAGCAGCTCACGGGCATCTTCGCCCAGGGCGAGCACGTGCTGATCGGACCCGGCGACGACGCCGCCGTGCTGCGCATCCGCAACGGCCACGTGGTGGTCTCCACCGATCTGATGGTGGAGGGGCGGCACTTCCGCCGCGACTGGGCCAGCGCGGAGGACGTGGGGCACCGGGCGGCCGCGCAGAACCTCTCCGACGTCAACGCCATGGGCGGTCGGGCACACTCGTTGACCGTCGGGATGGCCATGCCGGCCGACCTGCCGGTGCAGTGGGCCCTCGACTTCGCTCGCGGCTTCGCCGACGAGGCCGCCCTGGTCGGCGCCAGCGTCGTGGGGGGTGACGTCACCCGTGCGGACGAGGTCGTCATCGCGGTCACGGTCCTCGGCGCGTGCACGCAGGCCCCGGTCGTCCGCAGCGGCGCCGAGCCCGGCGACGTGCTCGCCCTGCACGGGCGCCAGGGCTGGGCCGCCGGGGGACTCGCCGTGCTCGGCCGCGGCTTCCGCTCCCCGCGGGTGCTGGTCGAGGCCTACCGCCGTCCCGAGCCGCCGTACGACGCCGGGCGTGTCGCCGCCGAGGCCGGCGCCACCGCGATGATCGACATCTCCGACGGGCTGCTCGCCGAGGCCGGCCACCTGGCCCACGAGAGCGGGGTCGCCATCGACGTGCGCAGCGACGCCTTCGAGATCGCCGAGCCGCTGACCGCGGTCGGCGCGGCACTGGGAGCCGACCCGCTCGGGTTCATCCTCGGCGGCGGGGACGACCACGCCCTGCTGGCGACCTTCTCCGACCCGGCCTCGGTGCCCGAGGGCTGGTCGGTCGTGGGCCGGTCACCGACGGTGAGGGCGTCACCGTCGACGGCGCGGCGTACGACGGCCCCACCGGCTGGACCCACTTCTGACCGGCCCCCCCGACGACGACGAAGGCCCCGTCCCAGCAGGGACGGGGCCTTCGACGAAGATTGTCAGCGGGTCAGCGCGAGACCTTGCCGGCCTTGAGGCAGCCGGTGCAGACGTTCATACGCTTGGGCGTGCCGTTGACGGTCGCCCGGACGCGCTGGATGTTGGGGTTGAAACGACGCTTGGTGATCTTGCGCGACCAGGGACGGTTGTTGCCGAAGCCCGGCTTCTTGGCGCAGATGTCGCAGACGGCAGCCACCGTGCACTCCGATCAGTTCGAGGATTCTCCAGATGGGGCCCGCGGGGATGTCAGCGGGCAACCGCGCCAGAGTATCCGACGACCACGGATGGCATGAAATCGAAGCTGTCCGTGACTGGCACTACCCTGTGGCACTCGCACCGGGACCGGCACGTCACAGGGCACGTCACAGGGAGGCACGCAGGGATGGAGACCGTACCCACGGCATCTCGACCTCCGCGCTCCTGCGTTTCGTCGACATCGCCTCGGACGCGCTCGGTCGCGGCGCGCGAGGAGATCGACGCCCTCAACGTCTATCCCGTGCCCGACGGCGACACCGGCACCAACATGTTCCTCACCGTCTCGGCGGCCCGTGACGCCCTGCGCGAGGCGCTCGAGGCGCAGCCCGACCTGCCGGTCGGTGACGCCCTGGCGCGTGCTGGCCCGCGGTGCGCTGCTCGGGGCGCGCGGCAACTCCGGCGTGATCCTGAGCCAGATGCTCGGGGCGTACGCCGCCCGCCTGCGGGACGTCTCCGCCGGCGAACGCAACGCCCGCATCGTCGCCGAGGCCATGCAGCAGGCCACCGACGCGAGCTACGCCGCGGTCGGGCGGCCGGTCGAGGGCACCATCCTCACCGTGGCCGGGCGGCCTCGGACGCCGCGCTCCGGCGTGCCGCCGGCGACGGGTCCCGGGCCCGCGACGTCTTCGCGGCCGCCGCCGCGGCCGCGCGGGAGGCGCTGCTCCACACCCCCGAGCAGCTCCAGCAGCTGGCCGACGCCGGCGTGGTCGACGCCGGCGGGCGCGGGCTGTGCGTCGTGCTCGACGCCGCCGAGACCGTCTCGACCGGTCGCCGGCCCGAGCCCGTCCCCCTGACCGGTCACCGCATCCCCGTCCCGCACCCCATCCCCGGCGACCACCTCACCGAGGACGGCCCGGCCTACGAGGTGATGTACCTCCTCGACGCGCAGGACGACGCGATCGGGCCGCTGCGCGCGGTCCTCGACACCCTCGGCGACAGCCTCGTCGTGGTCGGCGGCGCCGGTCTGTGGAACGTCCACGTCCACGTCGACGACGTGGGAGCGGCCATCGAGGCCGGCATCGAGGCCGGCCGCCCGTACCGCGTCCGGGTCACCCACTTCGCCGAGCAGGTCGCCGAGGCGCGCCGGGCCCCGGCCACCCGTCAGCGCGCCGTCGTCGCGGTGGCCGCCGGTCCGGGGCTCGCCGCCCTGTTCGAGGGGGCCGGCGCGGTGGTCGTCCTCGGCGGACCGGGCCGCCGGCCGTCGACCGGCCAGCTGCTCGACGCCATCCACTCCTGCGGGGCCGGGGAGGTCGTGCTGCTGCCCAACGACGCCGACTCGGTGCGGGTGGCCGAGATCGCGGCCCGCACCGCCGAGCAGGAGGGCGAGGTCCGCGTCGAGGTGATCCCGAGCCTGGCCCAGGTGCAGGGCCTCGCCGCGCTGGCGGTGCACGAGCCCGGCCGCACCTTCGACGCAGGACGTCCGCGAGATGACCGCCACCGCCCGGCACGCGCGGCACGGCGCGGTGACCGTCGCGGCCCGGCAGGCGATGACGATGGCCGGGCCGTGCGAGCCCGGCGACGTGCTCGGCGTCATCGCCGGCGACTTCGCGGTGGTGGGGGACGACCTCGACGACCGTGGCGGCCGACGTCCTGGAGCGGCTGCTCGGCGGTGGCGGCGAGCTGGTGACGATCGTGGCCGGCCGAGGACGGCGTCGAGCTCGCCGGCCCGTCGCCGCGCGTACGTCGAGAAGCGCCACCCGCACGTCGACGTCGACCGTCCACGACGGGGGCCAGCAGCGCTACCCGCTGCTCGTCAGCGTCGAGTGAGCGCCGTCCATGGTCGCAATCACCCCGGACAGCCCGGTCGCGGCCGTCTTCGGCCGCAGCCACAAGCCAAGCGCAAGCTCGTCGAGGAGGGCCTCGGCCTCGCGCACCATCGGTGACCTGCTCCACCACCTCCCGCGGCGCTACGTCGCCGCCACGGAGCTCTCCCAGGTCGCCGAGCCGGTCCTCGGGCGATGCATGCTCAATCGTCGGCGAGGTGGCCGTCCTCGCGGGTGACCGAGTTCTTCGCCGACAAGAAGAGGCAGTTCCGCACCGAGGTCCGGATCCGCACCGACGGACCCGACTTCTCGCTGTCCTTCTTCAGCCCGTACGCCGCGCAGGCCGAGAAGTACGCCGCCGAGATGCGCGCCGGGCAGCCGGGCGCTCTTCACCGGCAAGGCCAAGCTGTTCCACCGCACCTGGCAGCTCGAGCAGCCCCACGGCTATGCTCGGTCGAGGACGACGAGGCGGCGTCGCTGCCGCGCCTGCTGCCGGTCTACCCGCTGACCGCACCGGCTCTACGTCTGGGACCTCATCCGGGTCATCGCCACCGCCCTCGACCTGGTCACCGGGGTGACCGACGTGCTGACCCCCGAGCTGCGCCGCGAGCACGACGTGTCGACATCATGACCGCGCTGCGCCTGGCCCACCGTCCCGACGACTACGCGCAGGTCGGCGCCGCGCAGAAGCGCTTCCGCTTCGAGGAGGCGCTGGTCCTGCAGCTCGTCCTCGCCGGCGACGCGCGGCGCCCGCGCAGCGGGCCCTGGGCGCCCGGGCCCGGCGAGGCGGCGGGATCCTGCTGCGGCCTTCGACGCCCGGCTGCCCTTCCAGCTCACCGCCGGGCAGCGCGAGATCGGCGACCTCGTCGAGGAGGAGCTGGCCCGCGACCACCCGATGAACCGGCTCCTCCAGGGCGAGGTCGGCTCGGGCAAGACGCTCGTCGCCCTGCGCGCGATGCTGCGGGTCGTCGACTCCGGCGGGCCAGGCCGCGCTGCTCGCGCCCACCGAGGTGCTCGCCCAGCAGCACCACCGCTCGATCACCGCCATGCTCGGCGACCTCGCGCAGGGCGGCATGCTCGGCGGGGCCGACCGACGGCACCTCGGTGGTATGCCTCACCGGGCTCGATGGGCAAGACTGCCCGCCAGGAGGCGCATGCTGCAGATGGCGACCGGCGAGGCGGGGATCGTGATCGGCACGCACGCCCTGCTGCGAGGACAGTCGGTGGAGTTCGCCGACCTGGGGCTCGTCGTCGTCGACGAGCAGCACCGCTTCGGGGTCGAGCAGCGCGCCGCCCTCACCGACAAGGCGGGCACCCCGCCGCACGTGCTGGTGATGACGGCGACGCCGATCCCGCGCACCGTCGCCATGACCGTCTTCGGTGACCTCGAGACCTCCGTGCTCTCCGAGCTGCCCGCCGGCCGCGCGCCCATCCAGACCAACGTCGTCCCGCTGGCCGACCAGCCGTCCTGGATCGACGCGGGTCTGGGAGCGGGTCCGCGAGGAGGTCGAGCAGGCCACCAGGCGTACGTCGTGTGCCCCCGCATCAGCGGCGACGCCCAGGAGGAGGGCGAGCGCGACCAGCTCGACCTCGACGAGGACGGCGAGGTCGTCACGAGCCGCCGACCGCTCGCCGCGGTCGAGGACGTGCACGCCGAGCTCACCGCGGGACCCCTGGCGGGACTCCGGGTGGCCGTGCTCCACGGGCGGCTGGCGGCCGACGACAAGGACCGCACCATGCGGGCCTTCGCTGCGGGCGAGATCGACGTCCTGGTGTCCACCACCGTCATCGAGGTCGGCGTCGACGTGCACAACGCCACCGCCATGGTGCTGATGGACGCCGACCGGTTCGGCGTCTCCCAGCTCCACCAGCTGCGTGGTCGCGTCGGACGTGGCGGGCTCCCCGGCCTGTGCCTGCTGGTCTCCGGGGCCGAGGCGGGCTCGCCGGCGCGCGACCGGCTCGACGCCGTCGCCTCGACCACCGACGGCTTCGAGCTGAGCCGTATCGACCTCGAGCAGCGGCGCGAGGGTGACGTGCTGGGCGCCAACCAGTCGGGCTTCCGCTCCAGCCTCGTCAGCCTGCGGGTGCTGCGCGACGCCGCCACCATCGACCGGGCCCGCGACGCCGCCGAGTCGCTGCTGGCCGCCGACCCCGACCTCGCGTCCACCCCCGACCTCGCCGCGTCGGTGCATGAGATCGAGCGCTCCGCCGCTCCGGGTTCCTGGAGAAGTCGAGCGATGACGCGGATCATCGGGGGCAGTGCGGGGGGCGGCGGCTGGCGACGCCACGGGGCCCGCTCACCCGGCCCACCAGCGACCGGGTGCGCGAGGCGCTGTTCTCCGCGGTCGAGGCGTGGTGCGGCTCGCTCGACGGGCTGCGCTTCCTCGACCTGTACGCCGGCTCGGGTGCCGTCGGTCTCGAGGCGTGGTCCCGCGGCGCCGGCGTGGTGACGCTGGTCGAGCAGGACCGTCGTACGGCCGCCCTCATCGGCCGCAACGCGGTGACCGCTCGGCTTCGGTCGCGCGGACGTCCTGGCCATCTCGGTCGGGGCACGTGCTGCGCAAGTCCGCCGGCGGCGCCGTACGACGTCGTCTTCATCCGACCCGCCCTACCCGATGCACGACGACGACGTGGTCTCCGTCCCCGTCCCTGGTCGACGGCCACTGGCTGGTCCCCGGCGCGCTGGTGGTCGTCGAGCGGGCTCGCGCGAGCCCCGCGCTGGCGTGGCCCGACGGGCTGGTGGGGGAGCGGTCGAAGCAGCTACGGCGAGACGCTGCTTTGGTACGGTCACGGCGCTTCGCGGGGCCCCGATCCCGCATCGCCCCCCGCGCCGAAGGAAGGCTGATCGTGCCCCTGCACCGCGCCGTGTGCCCCGGGTCCTTCGACCCGGTGACCAACGGTCACCTCGACATCGTCGAGCGGGCCGCCGGCCTCTTCGACGAGGTGGTCGTCGCGGTGGGGGTCAACGCCTCCAAGAACCGCCTGTTCTCCGCCGACGAGCGCATCGACATGCTCACCGAGGCCTGCGCGGGCTGCGACAACGTCCGCGTCGACGGCTTCGACCGGCCTGCTCACCGACTTCTGCCGGAGCTCACGACGTGCACGCCATCGTCAAGGGGCTGCGGGCGGTCAGCGACTTCGACTACGAGCTGCAGATGGCCCAGATGAACTCCTCACCTGCGCCGACATCGAGACGGTCTTCCTCCCCGAGCCAGCCCGGAGTGGTCGTTCCTCGTCCTCAGTCGCTGGTCAAGGAGGTCGCGACGCTTCGGCGGCGACGTGTCGGGCCTGGTCCCCGAGCTTCGTGCTGGAGCGGCTGATCCGCCAGACTGGCCGAGCGACAGCAGGGCTGACCCACCGGCGACGGACCGGTCGTTTTGCCCCACCCGACACACGGCGGCTACGATTCCGAGGTTCTGTTTGTGTCCGGACACCGGAAGTGACTTCATGACCAGCCTGGACCCGAGAGCGCCGCTCGTGCTCGATACTCGCGAGCTCGGCCGCCGCCCGGGGTCCCAGCGGGACGTCGAGCTCACGGTCCCGGCACCGGCAGAGCTTGGTATCGAAGTCCTCGCGTGTCCCCGAGGGGTCGCCGGTCGAGCTCGACCTGCGCCTCGAGGCGGTCATGGAGGGAGTGCTGCTCACGGGCACGGCAACCGCCGCGCTCGAGGGTGAGTGTGCGCGGTGCCTGGAGCCGATCGACGACGAGATCGACGTGACGGCTGCAGGAGCTGTTACGTCTACGCCGACCAGCACGACAAGGCCGTGGAGCACGACGACCATGACCTCGACGACGAGACCAGCCGGCTCGAGGACGACCTGCTCGACCTCGAGCCCCTGCTGCGGGACGCGGTGGTGCTCGCACTACCGTTCCCCCGCTGTGCGAGGACGACTGTCCCGGGCTGTGCACCGAGTGTGGTGCACGGCTCGGCGGACGACCCGGACCACTCGCACGACGCACCGATCGACCCGCGCTGGGCAGGGCTCACGCCCTGCACGCAGGACCCGAGCTCCACCACAGACTGACCAACCGGACGACCGTCCGGCAAGCAGCACGAAGCAGGAGATAACCAGTGGCTGTCCCGAAGCGGAAGATGTCGCGCAGCAACACGCGCCACCGCCGTTCGCAGTGGAAGGCCGTCGGCCCCCACGCTCGTGACCTGCGCCAACCCCGCCTGCGGTGCCAAGCACCTCCCGCACCGCGCGTGCGGCCAGTGCGGCCAGTACGGCGCTCAAGCGCCGACCGTCGCCAGGTCCTCTGAGGCCAGCTCTCACCAGAGCTGACGGTTCACTGACCACCGACGACCTGCGCCGAGCGCTCGGCGATCCGATCCTGGATCCCGGGCTGCTGCGACCGCGCCCTGACGCACCGGTCCTTCGCGTACGAGAACGGCAGCATCCCCACCAACGAGCGCCTGGAGTTCCTGGGCGACTCGGTGCTGGGGGTCGTCGTGACCGAGACGCTCTACACCACGCACCCGGACCTCTCCGAGGGACGGCTGGCCAAGCTGCGCGCCGCGGTCGTCAACGCCCGCGCCCTGGCCGACGTGGCGCGCGACATCGACCTCGGCCGGCACATCAAGCTGGGCCGCGGCGAGGAGACCACCGGCGGGCGCGACAAGGCCTCGATCCTGTCCGACACCGTCGAGGCGGTCATCGGGGCGATCCACCTAGTCCGGAGGCATCGAGGCCTCCGCCGAGGTGGTGCACCGCCTGTTCGACCCGCTCATGGAGGAGGCCGCGTCCATGGGCGCCGGCCTGGACTGGAAGACCTCCCTCCAGGAGCTGTCGGCCGACCCTGGGCCTCGGCGTGCCGGAGTACGTCATCGAGGACGACGGCCCCGACCACATGAAGACCTTCGTCGCCCGGGTCCGGGTCGGCGCGGAGCTCTACGGTCGCGGCACCGGCCGCTCCAAGAAGGAGGCCGAGCAGGGCGCGGCCAAGACGGCGTACGGCGAGCTCGACCGAGGCCCACCCCGAGCTCGTCCCGCAGCCCTGACGCCCGCCCGTGCCTGAGCTCCCCGAGGTCGAGGTCGTCCGGGCCGGTCTCCAGCGCCACGTCACCGGCGCCCGCATCGACACCGTCGAGGTCCTGCACCCACGCCCGCTGCGCCGCGACCCGCGGGGGAGCGACGGGTTCGTCGCCGCCCTGGTGGGCCACCGGATCGAGGCCGTCCGGCGTCGCGGGAAGTACTTCTGGCTGGCCCTCGACACCGACGGGGGCGCGGATCGACCCGGCGACGCCCTGCTCGGCCACCTCGGCATGAGCGGCCAGATGCTGCTCCACCACCCGGGAGCACCCGACGAGCGGCACCTGCGGGTCCGGTTCACCCTGACCACCGACGACGGGCCGCTCGAGATGCGCTTCGTGGACCAGCGGATGTTCGGCGGCCTGCTCGTCTCCGACGGGGGAGCCGAGCTGCCGACCGAGATCGCCCACATCGGGCGCGACCCGCTCGACCCGGCGTTCGACGAGCCCGACTTCGTACGCCGCGTCCGGCGCCGCACGAGCGCGATCAAGCGCCAGCTGCTCGACCAGTCCCTCGTCTCGGGCGTCGGCAACATCTACGCCGACGAGGCGCTGTGGCGCACCCGCATCCACGGCGAGCGGCCCGGCGAGCGCCTCACCGCCGCCCAGGTGCGCGAGCTCATCGGCCACGCGCGCGCGGTGATGGCCGACGCGCTCGCCCAGGGCGGCACGTCCTTCGACGCGCTCTACGTCAACGTCAACGGCGAGTCCGGCTACTTCGACCGGTCGCTGCACGCCTACGGACGGGAGGGCGAGCCGTGCGAGCGCTGCGGCACCCCGATCCGCCGGGTCGCCTTCATGAACCGGTCGTCGTACTTCTGCCCGACCTGTCAGCGCCCCCCACGCCGCTCATCGGGTCGCACGACGTGACGCGCCGGTGCCCGTTGACCGCCCGCCACCACGGTGCGATTCTTGTAGACGGCCCGGCTCCGGGCATCCCCACCGAAAGGGCTGATCCATGGCCAAGGCGTTGATCGGCCACCTGGCCGGCGACCCGCGCACCACCGCCCGCCTCGCGACCGACAACCGTCGGCTCTGCACGCGCGTCACCGAGCTGGAGAACCTGGTCCTCCGGCTGCAGGCCGAGAACGACCAGCTCGAAGCGCGTCTGCAGGGCGCGCGGACGGCGGCCGCCCACGACCCGGAGATGCTCCCGGCCTGAGGACGACCCACCGGTCCCCCCAGACCCGCGTGGCGAGCGCTGTCGCGCTGTCGCCGCTGCGCGGCGGGCGGAAATGCGTGGAGGCGACGCGGGACCGCGACTAGGCTCCTGCTCTTGTGAGCCCCGCCAGCCGCGTCGTCGAGACGGCCTTCCCGCAGCGGCTCGGCACCTCCTTCCGCTGGCTGGTCGCGTCGTCGTGGACGACCAACCTCGGCGACGGACTGATGATGGCGGCCGGGCCGCTGCTGGTCGCCTCCCAGACCCGCAACCCGGTGCTGGTGGCCGCGTCGGCGATGGCGTTCCAGCTGCCGTGGCTGGTCTTCGGGCTCGTCGCCGGCGCCATGGCCGACCGCCTCGACCGGCGCCTGCTGGTGATGGCGATGGACGCCGCGCGCGCCGTCGTGCTCGCCGGCCTCTGTGCCGTGATCCTCACCGGGCACGTCAACATCTGGCTGGTCATGGGTGCGATGTTCCTCGTCGGACTGGCCGAGGTCTTCGCGGACTCCGCCACCGGCACCCTGGTGCCGATGCTGGTGGACAAGCCCGACCTCGGGATCGCCAACGCCCGCATCCAGGTCGGCTTCCTCACCGCCAACCAGCTCGTCGGACCGGCGCTGGGCGCGGTGATCTTCGCGGCCGGGATGGCGCTGCCGTTCATGATCCAGACCGTGTGCGTGGCCCTCGGCGTCGTCCTGGTCTCCCGCATCGGTACGCCGCGTGGCGCGGTGCGCGAGCACGTCGAGACCCACGTCCGCCAGGACATCGCCGAAGGCGTGCGCTGGCTGGCCGGCAACAGGCCGGTGCGGACGCTGGCCCTGGTCATCGTGGCCTTCAACATCACCTGGGCGGCCCCGTGGTCGGTGCTGGTGCTGTGGTCCCTGGAGCGGGTCGGGATGGACGAGGCGGGCTTCGGCCTGCTGACCACCGCGTCGGCGCTCGGCGGACTGCTCGGGACGGCGGCGTACGGACGGGTGGAGAGGCGGGTGCCGCTGGCCACCCTGATGCGCACCGTGCTGGCCTGCGAGGTGGCCTTCCACCTCGCGATGGCCCTGACCACGTCGCCGTGGGCGGCGTACCCGCTGATGTTCTTCTTCGGCGCCTACGCCTTCATCTGGGGGACGCTGTCGCAGGCGGTGCGGCAACGGGCGGTGCCCACCGAGTTCCAGGGCCGGGTCGGCTCGGTCTACATGCTCTGCGTCATGGGCGGCATGCTCGGGGGGTCGCTCCTGGGCGGCCTGATCGCGCAGCGGTGGGGCGTCACCGCGCCGTGGTGGTTCGCGTTCGTCGGCTCGGGGCTGACGCTGGCCCTCGTGTGGCGCCAGCTGGCGTACATCGCGCACGCTGACGAGGCTGCCGCCGCCCGCTGACGGGGCCGGCCGAGGCCCGGTGGCGGGGCCCGGGCCTCGATCACAGCGGCAGCGTGTAGGGGTCCCGGCGGGCCTCGGCGATCGGGACGACCTGCTGCCCGAGGGGCAGCAGGGCCAGGGGCACCATCTTCCAGCAGGCGAGCCCGAACGGGATGCCGATGACCGTGAGGCAGAGCAGGGCACCGGCGACCAGGTGGAGCAGGGCCAGCTCCCAGCCGAAGAAGATCACCCACACCACGTTGCCCACCACCGACCACGGGCCCGCATCGCGGCGAACCACCGTCGTACGGCCGAACGGCCACACCACGAAGCCGGCGAGCCGGAACGCCGCGATCCCGAAGGGGATGGTCACGATGAGGACGAACGCCACCAGTCCCGCGAGGACGTAGGCCACGGCGAGCCAGGCGCCGGCGAGGACGAACCACAGGATGTTGCCGATCAGGCGCATGGCCCACCTCGCACGTCGACGGTCAGGACAGCAGTCTGGCCAACCCGGGGCCGACCGGCAACGGTGCCGGCACCGGAGTCGGGACTGTCCCCGGCGCAGTGAGCGCTTGTGCCCGCGTCGTGTCGTGGTTGCATGGCGTCATGGCCGTCGTAGCAGCGGAAGACGAAGACCCGAGCGCGGCGCTGGCCGCCCTGGTCGGCGCGCTGCCGGCCGGCGTGGTGGTGACCGACGAGCGACGCACGGAGAAGTACCGCTGGGACCGCTCGCAGGACCCGCACGCGGGGACCCCGCTCGCCGTCGTCCGGGCCGAGGACACCGACCAGGTGCAGACGGCCGTGCGCTGGGCCGCCGAGCACGGGGTCCCCGTGGTGCCCCGGGGGGCCGGGACCGGGCTGTCGGGCGGCTCCAGCGCCGTGGACGGCGGCATCGTGCTCAGCCTGGAGCGGATGACCTCGGTCGAGGTGGACACCGCCTGCCAGGTCGCGGTCGTCGAGCCGGGCGCGCTCAACAAGGACGTCAAGGCGGCCGCCGCCGAGCACGGGCTGTGGTACCCGCCGGACCCGTCGTCGTACGAGATCTGCTCGATCGGCGGCAACATCGCGACCAACGCCGGCGGCCTGTGCTGCGTGAAGTACGGCGTCACCACCGACTACGTGCTCGGGCTCGACGTGGTCCTCGCCGACGGCACCCTGGTCACCCTCGGTGGCCGGCGGATCAAGGACGTCGCCGGGCTGTCGCTGCTCAAGCTGTTCGTCGGCAGCGAGGGGACGCTCGGCGTCGTCACGCGGGCCATCCTGCGGCTGGTGCCGACGCAGGTCGTGGGCGCGACGATGGTGGCGGCGTTCCCGACGATGACCGCGGCCGCCGAGGCGGTGGTCGCGATCCGCGGCCGGATGCGGCCCTCCATGCTGGAGCTGATGGACCAGCCGTCGATCCGCGCCGTGGAGTCGTTCCGACCGATGGGGCTCGACACCGGCGCCGGCGCGCTGCTGGTGGCGCAGAGCGACGCGCCCGGTACGGCGTGCGCGACCGAGGTGGACGCCATGCGGGTCGCCTGCGAGTCGGCGGGCTCCTCCGACGTGTTCGTCACCGACGACGCGGAGGAGGGGGAGCTCTTCGTGCAGGCCCGCCGGATGGTGATCCCCGCGGTGGAGCCGCTGGGCGAGCTGATGCTGGAGGACGTCGGGGTGCCCGTGCCGAGGCTGCCCGAGCTGGTCGACGCGGTGGCGCGGGTCGCCGCCCGCCACGACCTGCTCATCCCGGTGGTCGCGCACGCCGGGGACGGCAACACGCACCCGCTGATCGTGGTGCCGCGCGGCGACGACGACGCCCGGTTGCGGGCCCTGGCGGCCTTCGACGAGATCATGCACGCGGCGATCGGCCTCGGCGGCACGATCACCGGCGAGCACGGCGTGGGCCGGACCAAGAGGTCCGCGCTGCCCGCACAGCTCGGCGAGGACGTGATGGCCCTGACCCGTCGGGTCAAGGACGCGCTCGACCCGGCCGGGATCCTCAACCCGGGCGCCATCCTGGAGGACGACGCGTCCTCTAGTTTGGATCCATGATCCGCGAACGGCACCTCTTCGGCCCCGGACCCTCCAACCCCTACCCGGAGGCGACCGCCGCGCTGGCCGAGCCCCTGCTGGGGCACCTCGACCCGGAGTTCCTCCGGATCATGGACGAGACGTGCGAGATGCTCCGCACGGTCTGGGGCACCCGCAGCTCCCGCACCCTGCCGCTGAGCGCCACCGGCAGCGCCGGCATGGAGGCGGCCTTCGTCAACACCGTCCACGAGGGCGACGTCGTGGTGGTCGCGGTCAACGGGCTCTTCGGCCAGCGCATGTGCGACGTGGCCGCCCGGTGCGGTGCCCGCGTCGTGCCGGTCGAGCACGAGTGGGGTCAGCCCGTCGACGTGCAGCGGGTGCTGGACGCCCACCCGAGCCCGGCGATCATCGCCGCCGTGCACGCCGAGACCTCCACCGGTGTCCGCTCCGACATCGCCGCGCTCGGTGCCGGCAAGGGGGACGCGCTGCTCGTCGCCGACGCGGTCACCAGCATCGGCGGCATCGAGCTCGAGGCCGACGCGTGGGGCGTCGACATCGGCTACGCGGGCACCCAGAAGTGCCTCGGCGTCGCGCCCGGCCTGGCCCCGTTCACCATCAACGACCGTGCCTTCGAGCGCCGGGTCGAGAAGCCGCGCTCGTGGTACCTCGACCTGGGCATGCTCGGGGGGTACGTCGGGGAGGCGGCCGGCAGGGGCCAGCGGACGTACCACCACACGGCCCCGACCGCGATGGTCGCCAGCCTGCACGCCGCCCTGACCCGGATCCTGGAGGAGGGCCGCGAGGCGGTCTGGGCCCGCCACGAGGCCGCCGGCCAGCAGTTGCGGGCGGGCCTGGCGGACCTGGGGCTGGAGCTCTTCGCCGCCGAGGGCCACCGCCTCCCCGAGCTCACCACGGTGAAGGTGCCCGACGGCGTCGACTCGGCCGCCGTGCGCCGCTACCTCCTCGAGACCCACGACCTCGAGATCGGTGCGGGGGCGGGGGAGTACGCCGCGTCGGTGTGGCGGATCGGGCTGATGGGCCACAACGCCCGCCCGGACGCGGTGCTGCTCGTGCTGGCCGCCCTGCGAGACGCCCTCGACCACGCCTGACGGCCCGCCCGCTCCCCGGTCCCGGCCCCGGCCGGGCGATCTCGCCGTGACAGGTGGGGACGATGGCGGTCGAGGTCCACCGAAGGACCCGCGTCGCCGCATAGTGTGAGGGCGCATCGCTTCCCCCGGTGTCTGAGAGGATGCCGCGATCGCCGTACCACCCGACCGCGCCGACGCCGAGAGCCAGGGGAGCACGTTGTACCTCAAGAGCCTGACGCTCAAGGGCTTCAAGTCCTTCGCGTCCTCCACGACGCTCCAGCTCGAGCCCGGCATCACCTGCATCGTCGGCCCCAACGGCTCGGGCAAGTCCAACGTCGTCGACGCGCTCGCCTGGGTGATGGGGGAGCAGGGCGCCAAGTCGCTGCGCGGCGGCAAGATGGAGGACGTCATCTTCGCCGGCACCTCCGGCCGCCCGCCGCTGGGCCGCGCCGAGGTGCAGCTGACGATCGACAACTCCGACGGGGCGCTGCCGATCGACTACTCCGAGGTGACGATCAGCCGCACCATGTTCCGCAACGGCGGCTCGGAGTACGCCATCAACGGCAGCTCGTGCCGCCTGCTCGACGTGCAGGAGCTGCTCAGCGACTCCGGCATCGGCCGCGAGATGCACGTCATCGTCGGCCAGGGCCAGCTCGACACCATCCTGCACGCGACGCCGGAGGACCGGCGCGGCTTCATCGAGGAGGCCGCGGGCGTCCTCAAGCACCGCAAGCGCAAGGAGAAGGCGCTCCGCAAGCTCGACTCGACCGACGGCAACCTCACCCGGCTCAACGACCTGCTCAGCGAGATCCGCCGCCAGCTCAAGCCGCTGGGGCGCCAGGCCGAGGTCGCCCGCAAGGCCGCCACCGTGCAGGCCGACGTGCGCGACGCCCGGGCCCGGCTGATCGCCGACGACCTGGTCACCGCGCGCACGGCGCTGGAGCAGGAGATGGCCGACGAGACCGTGCTGGTCGAGCGCCGCGAGGAGGTCGAGGCCGCGCTGGCCCGCGGCCGCGAGCGCGAGGCCCAGCTCGAGGCGGCCCTGAGGGAGGACCTGCCGGCGCTGGCCGCCGCGCAGGAGACCTGGTTCGCCCTGTCCGGGCTCAAGGAGCGGATGCGGGGCACCCAGTCGCTGGCCGGCGAGCGGATGCGCAACGCGGCCGGTGCCGCCGACGACTCCGTCGACTCCGGCCGCGACCCCGACCAGCTCGAGGCCCAGGCCGAGCGGGTGCGGCAGCAGGAGGCCGAGATCGCCGCCGACGTCGAGCAGCAGCGTGCCGCGCTGGAGGCCGCGGTCGCCGCGCGTCGTACGGCGGAGGACGCGGCCGCCGAGGAGGACCGCCGGATCGCGGGGCTCCAGCGGGCCGCCGCCGACCGGCGCGAGGGGCTGGCCCGGCTCCACGGACAGGTCAACGCCCTCCGGTCCCGGTCCGCCGCGGCGGACGAGGAGATCGGCCGCCTCGAGGTGGCCCGCGAGGAGGCCGTCACCCGCGCCGACCGCGCCCAGCGCGACTTCACCTCCCTCGAGACCCGGGTCGCGGGCCTCGACGCCGGCGAGGAGGGGCTCGACGCGGAGCACGAGGCCGCGGTCGCCGCCCTCGACGACATCGACGAGCGGCTGGCCCGGGCTCGCGAGGAGGCCCAGCAGGCCGACCGCGACCGGGCCGGGCTGGTCGCCCGCCGCGACGCCCTCGAGATCGGCCTCAACCGCAAGGACGGTGCGGGCGCCCTGCTCGCCGCCACCGACGAGGTCTCCGGGCTGCTCGGCTCGGTGGCCGCGGTGCTGTCGGTCAAGGCCGGCCACGAGGCCGCCGTCGCCGCCGCCCTCGGCTCGGTCGCCGACGCCGTCGTGGTCACCGGTCCCGACGCCGCCGTCGACGCCATCACGCACCTCAAGGGCGACGACCTCGGGCGCGCCGGACTGCTCCTCGGGGGTGCCCCCGCGCAGACCCGCGACTGGCCCGGCCTCCCGGACGGCGCGACGTACGCCATCGACGTGGTCGAGGCGCCCGACGACCTCGCCGGGGCGCTCACCCGGCTGCTGCACAAGATCGTCGTCGTCGCCGACCTCGATGCCGCCCGCGCCGTCGTCACCGACCTGCCCGACCTCACCGCCGTCACCCTCGACGGTGACCTGATGGGTGCGCACTACGCCGCCGGCGGGTCGTCCGCCCAGCCCAGCCTGCTCGAGGTCCAGGCGGCCGTCGACGAGGCCACCCTGGCGTTGGGCGAGGCCACCGCGAGCACCGAGCGGCTCGGGTTCGTCATCTCCGGGCTGGAGGCCGAGCGTCACGACGCGCTCAAGCGGGCCGACGTCGCCCTGGCCAAGCTGCACGAGTCGGACGCCACGCTGGCTGCGGTCGCCGAGGAGCTCGGACAGTACGGCTCGCTCGCACGCTCGGCCCGCGGCGAGGCCGAGCGCCTCGAGCGTGCCATCGCCACGGCGCACGAGGCGAGGGACAAGGACCTGGCGGGCCTGGGTGAGCTGGAGACCCGGCTCGCGACCGCCGAGGACGCTCCCGACGAGGAGCCGGACGCCACCGAGCGCGAGCGGCTCGTCGAGGCCGCCCGGGCCGCACGCCAGGGCGAGATGGACGCCCGACTCTCGCTGCGCACCGCGGAGGAGCGGGCCCGGGCCCTCCACGGCCGCGCCGACTCGCTGGCCCGGGCCGCCCGGGCCGAGCGCGAGTCCCGCGCCAAGGCCGCCGAGCGCCGCGAACGGCTCGTCCGCGAGGGCCGGGCCGCCGAGGCCGTCCTCGCGGCCGCCGGGGTCGTGCTGCACGCGTTGGAGCGCTCGGTGATGCTGGCCGCCGACCGACGCGCGGAGGTAGAGCAGTCCCGGCAGGAGCGCGAGCAGCAGCTGCTCGCCGTGCGCACCACCCTGCGCGACCTGGGTCGCGAGCACGACGAGCTGGTCAACTCCGTGCACCGCGACGAGATGGCGCGCACCCAGCAGCGGATGCGCATCGAGCAGCTCGAGGAGCGTGCGCTCGAGGAGCTCGGGATGGACGTCGACGGCCTCGTCGCCGACTACGGTCCCGAGACCCTGGTGCCCTTCAGCGGCGAGGTGCCCGACGGCGAGGAGCCGCCCGAGCCGGTGCCGTTCGTGCGCGAGGAGCAGCAGAAGCGCCTCAAGGCGGCCGAGCGCCAGCTGGCCATGCTGGGCCGGGTCAACCCGCTCGCGCTGGAGGAGTTCACCGCGATGGAGGAGCGGCACAAGTTCCTCACCGAGCAGCTCGAGGACCTGCGGCGGACCCGCAAGGACCTCCTCGACATCGTCCGCGAGGTCGACCAGCGGGTCGAGCAGGTCTTCACCGAGGCGTACGCCGACGTGTCCAAGGCCTTCGACGCGACCTTCGAGCGGCTCTTCCCCGGCGGCGAGGGGCGACTCGTCCTCACCGATCCCTCCGACATGCTGTCGACCGGTGTCGAGGTCGAGGCCCGTCCGCCCGGCAAGAAGGTCAAGCGCCTCTCGCTGCTCTCCGGCGGCGAGCGCTCCTTGGTGGCGGTGGCCTTCCTGGTGGCGCTCTTCAAGGCCCGGCCCTCGCCGTTCTACATCCTCGACGAGGTCGAGGCCGCCCTCGACGACACCAACCTGGGCCGGCTGCTGCAGATCTACGAGGAGCTGCGGGAGAACTCCCAGCTCCTCGTCATCACCCACCAGAAGCGCACCATGGAGGTCGGCGACGCGTTGTACGGCGTCACCATGCGCGGCGACGGCGTCTCCGCGGTCATCTCGCAGCGCCTCGAGCGAGCCGCGACCGCCTGAGCGTCGCGGTGACGGCTGGGGCCAGCCGTCTCTTCGTCATCGAAGCTCACCCCCCGCGGCTCGCCCCCGCTGGTGGAGGCGTCGTCACCACGAGGGTCGCCGGCCGAGGGCGCCGGGCCCGAGGGGCGCCGGGCCTGAGGGTTGCCGGTCCCGTCCTGCCGCTGTTTGAGGAGGCGCGCCAGCGTCTCAAGACCACGTCCGGGGCGACCGGGAAAGGTTGTCGGAAAGTCGTGTCCACATCCCGGTCAGAACCGCCGGTCAGCGTCTGATTGTCGGTGGTCCCTGCTGGAATGGGGTCATGGCCAAGACCACCGCACCAGCGCTGCCGGAGACCCCGGCCGCGCTGCTGCGTGCGGTGCGAGCCTCTCGCGAACGGGCGGCCGCCGAAGACATCGAGATGATGCGTCTCGGGGTGCACTGGGCGGACCTGCACCTCGCGGACCCGGAGTTCGCGGAGGCGTGCTTCACCTCGCCGAAGACGTTCGCGGGTGAGGGCTCGCCGATGATCGACGAGTTCTGCGTGCCGGAGTTCGCGACCATGCTGGGACGCACCAACGACAGTGCGGGTCGGTTCCTGACGGAGTGCGTGGAGGTGGCCTACCGCCTCCCGAAGCTGTGGGGTGCCGTCCAGGCGGGTCTGGTGGCGGGGTGGCGGGCGCGGCTGATCGCGGACACCACCATCGACCTGTCCCTGCAGGCCGCGTCGTACGTGGACGAGCAGGTGTTCTGGTGCGCCTCCAAGCTCACGCCGTCCGGGTTGGACCGGCTGGTGCAGGAGGCCCGGATACGGTTCATGCCCGAGGCCGTGGCCGATGCGCTGGAGAAGTCCGCGGACAAGCGGCACGTCACCTTCGACACCCAGCAGGCCTCCTACGACGGGACCATGGAGCTGACGGCGGGCCTGGAGATCCCCGACGCCCTCGCCCTGGCGGCGGCGGTCACGTCGGGTGCCGAGCACCTCGCCCGGCTCGGGTCCACCGACACGGTCGACGGCAGGCGGGCCACCGCGCTGGGGGACCTCGCCCGGCACCAGCTCACCATCGGTTTCGACGACGACGAGTCCCCGGCTGGCCGACGGATGCCCGCGGGCCCGGCCGGTCACGACACCGGCCAGCGCTGCAGGCGTCCGCACGGCGCTGCCGGCGCTCCGGTGGCTCCGGTGACCCAGGTGGTGCTCTACGCCCACCTGTCCGCCGACGCCATCACCCACCACGACCTGACGACCCGTCCCGACGAGGCGCTGTGTGCGCGGGTCGAGCAGGCCGGCCAACGGCTGTTGTCGGTGGAGCAGGTCCGGGCCTGGTGCGGACGCCCCGACGCCCAGGTGGTGGTGAAGCAGGTCATCGACCTGCGTGAGCGCCTCGAGTGCCAGGGCTACACGCCGACCGAGAAGATCCGTGAGTACGTGATCGTCCGGGACGGGACGTGTGTGTTCCCGTGGTGTGGTCGCAACGCCCGCCACTGCGACCTCGACCACATCGTCGCCTACGACCACGACCACCCCGACCGAGGCGGACCCACCTCGACCGACAACTTGGCCGCGTTGTGTCGGCTGCACCACCGGTTGAAGACCCACGGGCGATGGCGCTACGAGATGACCAGCCCGGGCGTCTACCTCTGGACCAGCCCGCTGGGACACACCTACCGGCGTGACCACACCGGCAGCACCGCGACCGGACGCGCCTGGCCCGACGACGGCGAGCGCCCGCACGGCCACAGCCTGATCGAGCTGCCCGACACCCGCACCCTCCGCTCATACCTGGGCGCCCACCCACCCGACGAATGACCACCACGCCCCGCACCCCGCCTCAGAGACACGGCGGGGGCACAGGTGCGTCCGCGACCTCACCCGGCACGAGCGACGCCGGCGGGACCACAGCCGCGTCCATGACGTCACCCGCCTGGCGATACCGGCGGGCCCCGCACCCGTCCGCGACCTCACCCGGCTCGAGCAACACCCGCCGGACCAGTGACCACCACGCCACGCACCCCGCCTCAGCGACACCGGCGGGACCGCAGGCGCGTCCATGACGTCACCCGCTTGAGCGACACCGGCCGGCCACGCACCGTCCGCGACCTCACCCGGCACCAGCGACACCGGCGGCGCCACGCACCCGTCCGCGACGTCATCCCGCACGGGCGCGGCACGGAGCGGTAGCGGGCTGCTGCCCCTCGTTGCCCACCCGTCCCCTCGCCTGCGAGTGCGCGGTGGACAGCGCCTAGGGTGACCGCCGTGAGCGAGCGAGCCCCCCTGCCGACCCGTGCCGACTACGTGGCCTGGCGCACCGTGACCACCCGCTGGCGCGACGACGACGCCTACGGCCACCTCAACAACGCGACGTACTACGAGCTCTTCGACACCGCGGTCAACGCGCACCTCTTCGAGGCGACCGGCACCAACGTGCGGCACCTGCCGCAGATCGGCGTGGTGGCCGAGACGTCGTGCCGCTACTTCCGCGAGATCGGCTTCCCCGAGCCCATCGAGACGGGACTGGTCGTCGACAAGGTCGGCACGTCCTCGATCGTCTACCGGATCGGCCTCTTCCAGGGCGACTCCGACGAGGCAGCGGCGGAGGGACGGTTCGTGCACGTGTACGTCGACAACGAGCACGGCACCGGCAGCCGACCCGTCGTGCCCATGCCGGACGTCATCCGCGGCGCCGTCGAGCCCCTGCTGCGACCCTGACGAGCGACGACACGTGGAGGACCGGCCGCGAATGGGGATCACGGGTCCGCTGTGCCACGCTGGCAGCCAGGTCCGCCGTACTCGGGAGATGAATCCATGCTCGTGATCACCCTCGTGATGCTCTTCGTGCTCGTCGCGGCCACCGTCGTCGTCGTGTACGTCGCCTACCCGCACCGCGGCGAGCAGGTGCCGGTCGTGCCTCAGCTGGGCGACGCCATGCGCAAGGGCGTCGACGCCCTGCCCACCATCGGCGAGCACGAGGACATCCGCGCCTGAGCGCGTCCGCGCCGTCTGCTTGGATTGGTCCCATGTCTGACATGGGTGAGTGGCTGTATCTGATCATCGGCATCGCCGTCGTCGGCGTGCTCACGCTCGTCGGGCTCGTCACGTCGGCGGGTCGCCGACGCAGGGGCGTGCCCCCGTCCGGCGACACCGACGTCATCACGCGTCCGGAGGCACCGACCGAGGCGCCTCCCACGGAGGCGCCCCCGGAGACGGGTGGCGCGACCGCGATGCCGGTCGAGGTCAGCCCCGAGGCCGCCGCCGAGGCGCCTGCGCTCGAGCGCCCCGAGAGCACCGCGAGCCGCCTCGTGCGGCTGCGGCAGCGGCTCTCCCGCTCCCAGGGCACCCTGGGCCGTGGGCTGCTGGCCCTGCTGAGCCGGGACCGGCTCGACGAGGACACCTGGGAGTCCATCGAGGACACCCTCCTCACCGCCGACATCGGCGTGGCCCCCACCCAGCAGCTGGTCGACCGCCTCCGCACCCGGCTGCGGGTCGAGGGCAACACCGCCAGCGACGCCCGCGAGGTGCTCCGGGAGGAGCTCATCGCGCTCGTCGACCCCGACATGGACCGCCGTCTCCAGGTGAGCGGTGGCGACGGCCGACCCGGCGTCGTGCTCGTGGTCGGCGTCAACGGCGCCGGCAAGACCACCACCGTCGGCAAGATCGCCCGGATCCTGGTCGCCGAGGACCGCACCGTCACGCTGGGGGCCGCCGACACCTTCCGCGCCGCCGCCGTCGACCAGCTCGCCACGTGGGGCGAGCGCGTCGGCGTCGAGGTGGTGCGCGGCCCGGAGGGCTCTGACCCCGCCAGCGTCGCCTTCGAGGCCGTCAAGCAGGGCGTCGAGCAGGGCATCGACACCGTCATCGTCGACACCGCCGGCCGCCTCCAGAACAAGGCCGGCCTCATGGACGAGCTCGGCAAGGTCAAGCGGGTCATCGAGAAGCAGGCCCCGGTCACCGAGGTGCTGCTCGTGCTGGACGCGACGACCGGCCAGAACGGCATGATCCAGGCCCGCGTGTTCTCCGAGATCGTCGACGTCACCGGCATCGTCCTGACCAAGCTCGACGGCTCCGCCAAGGGCGGCATCGTGGTGGCGGTCCAGCGCGAGCTGGGCGTCCCGGTCAAGCTCGTCGGGCTCGGCGAGGGAGCCGACGACCTGGCCCCCTTCGACTCCGCGGCGTTCGTGGACGCCCTGCTGGGCTGAGCGTCCCGGCCCGGTGGGCCGTCTCAGCGCTCCCGGGCCCGCAGCGCGGTGACCGCGTCGTGGACCAGGGTCGCCGCGCGCTGGTCGAAGGTGTGCTCGGCGATGATCCGCCCGGCCAGCTCCCGGCGGGTCTCGTTGTCCGGGAACGCGGCGTACGGCGGTCGCACCAGGCGCGCCAGGTCGTGCTCGTCGGCGAAGGGCTGCACCAGCGCGCCGAAGGTCTCGTCGAGCCCGGACACCTCGTCGGTGGCGATGCGGGCGCCGCAGGCCGCCGCGTCGAAGAGCCGGTTGGAGAGGAACGAGTCGCGCCGCATGTCGACGTGGTGGTCGTTGAGCACCACCCCCGCCGAGGCGTAGAGCACCCCGACCTCGTCGTTGGGCACCCCGCTCGAGGCGACCATCTGCGGGTCGAGGTACTCGTCCCAGTCGGCGCCGTGCACCGTGAGGTCGGCCTCGGCCGCGAGCGCGGTGCGCACCGCGTGCCGGAACACGCCCCGGGAGTTGCCCACGAACAGCACGGCCGGGCCGGTGTCGGGCACACCACGCTCGGGGTGGAAGTAGCGCGGGTCGGTGCACTGGAGCAGCGGGCTCACGTGCAGTCCCCAGTCGCGGCGCACCTGGGTCGGCCAGCTGACGCTGGCGGCGTACACGAGGTCGAAGCCCTTGATCTCCTCGGCCGTCACCAGGTCGGGGTGGCTGATGATCCACTCCATGTTGAGCGCGCGGGGATGCGGTGCGACGAGGTCGAGCCCGCGCAGGACCAGGACGACGTCGTCGTGGTCACGCGACGTGCGCTGCCGGGCGTCCCGCGAGTCGACGGCCACGTCCTGGCCGCACCGTTCGAGCGCGGAGGCCAGCGAGCGGGCGAAGTGGGTGTCCCCCCAGCGTTCGCCCCGCGGGCCCGCGGGCGCGGCGGTGTCGATGGTCCAGCGCAGCCGCGGCGGGCGCTCGTCGATGCCGCGCACCGCGCGCACGACGTGCTCCTGGAGAAGAACGGTGTCCGACTCGGGATCCTCCGGGTCCGCCGGGACCCGCCGGGTGCGCACCCCGGTGACGTCGAAGCCGGCCGCTCGCCACAGCAGACCGGTGCGGTCCTCGGGGATCCGGTGGCGCCGCGAGCGCAACGCGGACAGGGCGACCTTGAGGTCGGCCGGGTCGGCGTACGCCGTGCGCGAGGTGACGGTGACGTCCGGCACCAGCATGCTGGTGCCGGCACCGGCGGCGAGGGCGCGCAGGCCCAGGTCGGTCTCGGCCAGGACGTCGTCGAACAGTGGGTCGAGGCCACGCAGGCCGAGGAGCCTACTGGCCTCCAGGGCGACCACCGGTGAGACGGGCGCCGGGATCTCGGTGCGACCGAGGCGACGCGCGTCCGAGACGGGGTGGCCGGTGAAGAGCAGCCCGAGGCGGTCGTCGCCCCGGGGGAAGCCGGCGCCGGCCGAGAGGATGAGGCCGCGCCGGTCGAGCACGAGCGGCTGGACGAGCGCGACGCCCTCCTCGTGCACGGCGGCGGCGAGCGGACCGACCATCCCCGACGCCGGCTGCGCCTCGGGGCGCACCAGCACCACCGCGTCACCGGAGCTGTGCGCGATCCCGATGTTCATCGCCGAGGTGATGGACGTGCCCGCAGGCACCGAGACGCTGGTGACGCCGGGCAGCAGTCCGGCCAGCGCCGAGGCCAGCAGGTGCGGTCCGCGACGGTCGCGCGCGGTCACCACGACGACGTCGACGTCGTGCGCCCCCGCGAGCAGCCAGTCGATGGTGCCGCGGCTGCCGGCGCCCATGGGGAGCACGACGCTCGTCTGTCCCACCACGCGGGCCGTCGCCTGGGCGGCCTCCCAGTTGACCGTCTCCGGGGTGTCCTCGGTGACCCCGCGCAGCAGCACGAGGGGATTGGCCCAGTCGAGGTCACCGGATCGCAGGCGGCGTACGAGGTCGGCGACCGTCTCCTCCGAGTCACCCTCGTCGAAGCCGTCGAGGTCGGCGAGCACCGCGCGACGCAGCAGCGTGGTGCCGAGGTCGAACTGGGAGGCGGTGACCAGCTCGCCGGAGAGCCGGGTCTCGCGGCCGGGGAAGGCGTGCACGGCCGAGCGGTCGCCGACGCGCAGGACCCCCACGGCCCGCGCCAGGAACTCGGGGTGCCACAGGTGACCGGGCTCGAGGAACGCGACGAACTCGCCGCGAGCGCGCTGGAGTCCTCGGTTGAAGGTGCGACCGAGCTGGGTGCGCGAGCCCATGATGACCCGCACCCGGGCGTCGCTCGCGGCGACGTCGGAGGCGATCGTGCCGGTGGCGTCGATGGAGCCGCGGTCCAGGACCAGCAGCTCCCACTGGTCCAGCGTCTGGGCCTGCAGCGCCGCGATGGTGGGGCCGAGCAGGGGGCCCACGTCCTGGGCACTCATCAGCACGCTGACGACCGGTCCGGCCGCGCCGGGGGAGTGCTGGTGGGCGCCGGGGTTGGCGTCGAGGTAGGACAGCACCTGCCACTCGCGCGCCGCCCGCAGCGCGTTGTCACGGAACTCGCCCCACGAGATGTGCGGGTAGCCGCGGCGGACGGGAAGAGGAGTGTCGCGGGTGGCGTGGGCCGCCCACCAGGCCAGCGGACCGAAGGCGTGGTCGCGAGCGGCCGAGTTCTCCTCGTGGATGCGCTCGGTGTTGATCAGCGGGTGCGGTGCCAACCGGTTGCGGCGCGGCCCCTCGGTGACGTACCACAGCGACGCCGGGAGGTCACCGGCCTGCCACACGCCCTTGCCGGGCAGCCACGTCGCCTCGAAGAGCGGGTGCGGCGAGATGTCGGGGGTGTTGATGACCGCGCGGGCGGCGTCCTCCGCGGTGCCGGGTTCGGTGCCGAGCTGGGCCGCGATCCAGTCGAGGTCCAGCAGTCCGGAGGCCACCAGGTCCCGGGCCGAGTGCCGGGCCGCGGAGCTCATCGGAGGTTCGATCACGAGATGCCGCCCCTCCTCATCCCGTGGCCCGCCGGGAGGGGCGCTCGCTGCCGAGGAGGGGCTCGATGAAGGTCGCGAAGTCGGCGGCCATCTGCTGCGGCGGTCGCGAGCGGGCGGTCGCCAGCGAGGAGGCCCGCGCCTGCTCGGCGCGCTCGGGGTCGTCGACCAGGTCGTGGACCGCGGCCCGCAGGGTCTCCTTGAGGGAGCGGTCGTCACGCGGGTTGAACAGGCGCACGTGGGGCTCGTCGGCGAGGTCGAGCAGGGCGCCCGTGCGCGGTCCCACGATGGGCAGACCGAAGGTCTGCGCCAGCCAGAACACGCCGGAGTTGAGGATCCGGGAGTAGGGCAGCACGGCCAGGTCGGCGGCCCCGAACCACACCTGGAGCTGGTCGTCGGGGACGTGGGAGAACTCCGAGATGACCCGCGGGGACTGCTCGCACCGGCGCTCGAGCCCGGCCGTCTCCTGGGTCTGGGCGGGCTTGCCCGCCACCAGGAGCGTCAGCGAGGGGTCCTCCTCGGCCAGCTCGTGGAACACGTCGAGGAGTCGCCCGAGCCCCTTGTAGGGCCGGATGCCGCCGAGCGCCACGAGCACCTTGTCGTCGGGACCGAAGCCGAGCTGGGCGCGGGCGGCCTCGCGGCTGATCCACTGCGGATAGCGGCCCAGGTAGCTCGAGTGCTCGATGACGACCACCTTGCGCGGGTCGAGTCGCAGCACCTCCGACGCCTGTCGGGCGGTGATCTCGGCCAGGGCGTGGATCGAGTCGGCGCGGTCCGCCAGCAGCTGGGCGAGCTGGGTCTCGGCCCACACGTGGTTGGCCTCGTGGGGGAGCACGTTGTGCAGCGTCCACACGAGGCGTCCGCCGGCGCTCCGGAACTTGTGCAGGGCCGCGCTGAAGCGGTCGAGCTCGATCGCCGCCCGGTAGGGCCCGGCGGCGTACTGGAGGATGGGCGTGGTCCAGTGGATGTTGAGGGTGCCCGGCACGGCCGAGACCGCCCGGTTCTCGAGGTGGCCGATCACGTCGGCGACCGCCACCGGGTAGGCGTCGACGTCGTCGAGCCCGGCGAAGAGCATCCCCTGGTAGGGGTTGGCCCGGTTGTAGTCCGGGAAGTAGTGCAGCGCCCTGCTGGGCGGCGGGTCCTCCCGGACCCACGCCCGGGCCCGGACGAGGTCGTCGAGCTGGGCGGCCCGGTGGTCCCAGGTGTGGCCGTCGAGCACCAGCTCGCGCAGCGCGGTCGCTCGTGCGGTCGTCGCCGCCGGGTCGGCGACGTGCGCGGCGATGACCTCCCCGAGCTCCTCGGAGGTGGTGTACGTCGGCAGGTCCAGCCCGACCTCGACGGCGCCGAGGCGCGAGTTGAGGACCGGCAGCGCGCCGCAGGCGATGCTCTCGAGGACCAACGGCGACAGGGTCCCGTGGGTCACGGCCGACAGCGGCATCTCGACGACGCTGAGCAGGGCGCGGCCCAGCACGTCGGGTGCGCGCAACCAGGCCACCGGGGCCTCGAGCCGGCCCAGCAGGCCGCTGCGCATGGTGCGCAACGGCTCGGCGTACACCGTGAGCGGCACCTCGAGGGGCAGGTCGGTCAGCAGGGGCTGGACGGGACGGCCACGGTCGACGTGCACGCCCAGGCTGACGACCTCCTCGCGCTCCGTGCCGGGCAGGAAGAGCTCGGCGTCGACGCCGGGGCGCAGGACCACGTCGGCGCGCGGCGTGCGGCGCTGCAGGGTCACCCGCCCGATCTCGGAGCCGGCCAGCACCCGGTCGAAGGCGACGAGGTGGTCCAGCACGGCCCACTCCTCGATGCTGTCGTGCGCCCAGGCGACCTTCCAGGCGTCGGCGGGCGCCAGCGACGGGTCGACCTCGGGGGTGGCCGCGACCCACACGTCGGTGGAGCCGCCCAGGTGCCAGCGGTGCTGGGGTACCAGGCGTACGCCGTGCCCGCGGTCGACGAGGGCCATCCCGAGGCCGGCGGCGGCGACCAGGTCGGGGCCGGGGTTGCGCAGGTCGACCGAGCGCACCAGGAACGTGTAGCGGTCGCCGTCGCCCGAGGCGAGCTCCCCGTCCACGAGCTGGCGGTAGCCGGCCCGGCGCCGGTCGTGGGCGCTCTGCTCGTCGGAGTCGCCGGTCGTCACGACGACCGCCTGCGGCGGGCGCGCTCGACCAGCGAGGCCACCGCCCGGACGGCGCGCGAGTCGTGGGAGAGGAAGAGCTCGTCGGCGAGCTCGGCGGCGCGGACCTCGGCGAGGTCGCGCTCCCGCGCCACCTGGGCGACGCGCGCCCGGAGCAGGACGTTCTTGTGGCGCAGCCGCTGGAGCCGGTCCTGCAGCTCGGCGACCTGGCGGTCCATGGCCAGCAGCTCGTCCTTGCCCAGCTGCATCTCGCGGGCGATGGTGGCGCGCTCGCGGCCCAGCAGCTCGCGGGTGCGCTCGAGCTCGTGGGAGAGGCGGCGGTTCTCGGCGGCGCTGGCCCCGTCGGCCTCCGGCGACTGGGGGCGCGCGGTGGTGAAGGAGGGGAAGCGCGCCACCGTGACGTGCCGGCCGTCCTCGGTCGTGGACGTGCTCTCCAGGGTGAACCCCGCGGACTGCAGGGGAGTCGCCAGGTCGCGGGCGCCGGAGACCACGACGAGGCCGCCGGGCACCAGGGCGCCCGAGCCCAGGGTGCGGAGGAAGCCGTCGGGCGACGGCCCCTCGTCCAGCACGTCCTGCACCACGACGACGTCGACGGGGGCCACCAGGAACGGCTGCACCCACTCGTCGGCGCGTTCGGCGAGGTCGACCTCCGGTCCCCACTGCTGGTCGGCGCCCCGGTCGAGGGGCCAGCGCAGGCACTCCACCTCGCGGTCGTGCTCCTGGGCCAGCCGCCGCGGCACGGGCGAGGGCTGCACCCCGATGTGCAGGACCCGGGGGCCGCCGGCCAGCGTGCTGTCGATGACCGCCGTGGTGTCGTCCTTGGCCCTCATCGGTGCTCTCCCCGGTCCTCGGGCCACGGCACGTGCGAGACCTCGTCGTTGCGCCCGTCCCGCCCGGCCCGCGCGTCCTCGGCGGCCCGCTCGACGAGGGCGTCGAACTCGTCGAGCCACTCCGGGGCGGCCCGGCGCACCGTGCGGCGCCAGTTGCGCACCCACTTGCCGCGCAGGTGGGCCAGCGCCGCCTCGGGGTCGCCTCCGAGGGAGCGTTCGACGAAGAGGTAGCGGTTCCGGGTCATGTAGTAGAGATGGTAGGGCGAGGGCAGCGCCCCGCTCGACCGCTTGTGGTGCAGCATCCGGGCCCGCTGGTCGACGACGATGCGCCACCCGGCCCGGTGGGCGCGGCGGCACCAGTCGGTCTCCTCGAAGTACAGGAAGTACTCCTCGGGCAGTCCTCCCACCGTCTCGAGCGTGGCCCGGCGGGCCAGCAGGGCCGCGCCGGTCACGTAGTCGACCTCGAGGCGATGGGGCGCCTCGGTGCCGTCGACCGGCTTGTTCTGGTGGATGTGACGGGTCTCGCCGTGCTTGGCCTCGTCGATGATCCCGCCGTCGAACCAGATCGTGGCCGGCTCGCCGGGGTGGACGATGCGGGGGCCGACCACGCCGCAGTCGGGCACGTCGTCGAAGACCTGCAGCAGGCGGGGGAGGGTCTCGGGCTCGACGCGGGTGTCGGGGTTGAGCAGCCAGACGTACTCGTTGCCCCGCTCGAGGCACCGGGCGATGCCGACGTTGCTGCCGCCGGCGTAGCCCAGGTTGCCCCCGCTGCTGATCACCTCGGCCCGCCGGCCCAGCAGGGCGCGCAGCGCCTCCGCGGACGCGGGGGAGTCGGAGTTGTCGACGACCACGATGTCCAGGTCGAGGTCGCGCGAGGCCTCCAGCGACGCCACGCAGGCGGCGGTGTCGTCGGCACTGTCGTGGTTGACGAGGACGACTCCGGTACGACCGGGCTGGTGCGCGGGCGCAGACGCAGCGTCCCGTGGGCTCCCGGTCATGCGGCGCAGTGTAGACGGCGCCGGACCCGCGGCCCGCGCTCGCCCGGGCGCCCCGGCACCCGCCGGGGCGTTCACACGGACGTAACACAACGAGCACATCCGTTGCGTGCCCGCAACACGACGCGGCGGACGAGGAAACGTCCCCCGCGCAGGGTTCTCGTCAACCGGTTGGGCCGCTGCGTGACAGCGTCGTCACGTCGTCGTGGACCATCCCCTCGAACGTTCCCTGGAGGTTCTGTGGACGGCTACTACGCCTTCATGCTGGTGGCGACTGCCTTCGTCCTGATGATGACGGTGCCCGCGCTGGCCCTGTTCTACGGCGGCATGTCGCGATCCAAGTCCGTGCTCAACATGATGATGATGTCGTTCATCGCCGCGGCCATCGTCGGCATCCTGTACGTCGCGGTCGGCTGGTCGATGGGCTTCGGCGGGGACGGCACGTTCTTCGCCAACCCGTTCGAGCTCTTCTGGCTCGACGGGGTGACCACCGACAACTACATCTACGTGATGTTCCAGATGACCTTCGCGATCATCACGGTGGCCCTGATCAGCGGCGCCGTCGCGGATCGGCTCAAGTTCTCGGCGTGGCTGGTCTTCGTGCCCCTGTGGGCGGTCATCGTCTACTTCCCGATGGCCCACATGGTCTTCAGCTGCACGCCCGACTCGCTCATCTGCGGCCGCATCGGCGCCCAGGACTACGCGGGCGGGACCGCGGTCCACATCAACGCGGGTGTCGCGGCGCTGGTGCTGGTCCTGCTGCTCGGCAAGCGCATCGGCTGGCCCAAGGACCAGATGCGCCCGCACAACCTGACCCTGACCATGCTCGGCGCGGGCATGCTGTGGCTGGGCTGGTACGGCTTCAACGTCGGCTCCATCGTCTTCGGCACGGCCTTCGACGAGGACCCCGACGCCTTCCTCTCGCAGTTCTACTCCGAGACCGGCCGCACCTTCGCCAACACCACCCTGGCCACCTTCGCCGCGATCCTCGGCTGGCTGATCATCGAGCGGCTCCTGCACGGCAAGGCCACCTCGCTCGGCGCCGCGTCCGGCATCGTCGCGGGCCTGGTCGCCATCACCCCGGCGTGCGGCGCCGTCAACCTCGGCGGTGCCGTGGCCATCGGCCTCATCGCCGGCGGCGTGTGCTCCTGGGCGGTCAGCCTCAAGTACAGGCTCGGGTACGACGACTCCCTCGACGTGGTGGGGGTGCACCTGGTCGGCGGCATCGTCGGCACCGTGCTGATCGGCGTGTTCTCCACCTCCGCCGGAGCCGGCGGGGTCGACGGACTGCTCTACGGCGGCGGCTGGACCTCGCTGGGCGACCAGACCCTCGGAGTCCTGGTGGCCATCGCCTTCTCGGGTGTGCTGACCGCGATCATCGGCCTGGCCATCAAGTACACGATCGGGCTGCGCCTCGACGAGGAGGACGAGGTCAACGGCATCGACCTCGCCGAGCACGGCGAGACGGCCTACGACCTGCACAGTGGCAGCAGCGGTGGTGGGACCGGCATCCTGGCCGCGAGCACCGCCAGCACCTCGAGCACCGAAGGAGCCAACGCATGAAGCTCGTGACCGCAGTCATCAAGCCCCACAAGTGGGAGGACGTCCGCGAGGCGCTGGAGACCTTCGGCGTCACCGGCATGACCGTCTCGGAGGTCAGCGGCTACGGCCGCCAGAAGGGCCACACCGAGGTCTACCGCGGGGCGGAGTACGACATCGCCCTCGTGCCCAAGATCCGGATCGAGATCGTCGTCGACGACGCGGACGCCGAGGACGTGGTCGGCATCGTCGTCAAGACGGCGCAGACCGGTCGCATCGGCGACGGCAAGGTCTGGGTGAGCCCGGTCGAGACCGTGGTGCGGGTCCGCACCGGGGACACCGACGAAGCCGCCCTCTGAGCAGACCCCTCGCTGGCCCGTCGGGACTCGTCCCGGCGGGCCAGTGGCGTCCCCGGGCCACCCCCGGGGAGGATCGGAGCCACGATGACCGCCCCTGAGAGAGCCGCCCGGACCCGGGCCGCCGACGAGCTGTGCCGTGCGGCGTACGACGCCTGCGACGGGCCCGAGGTCGGTGTCGCGCTGGTCGCGGTCGGTGGCTACGGCCGCGGCGAGCTCGCGCCGCACTCGGACCTCGACGTGGTGCTCGTGCACGAGGCGCAGGTCGACCCCGGTGCCGTGGCCGAGAAGGTCTGGTACCCGTTGTGGGACTCCGGCTCCCGCCTCGACCACTCGGTGCGCTCGTTGCCGCAGATGGTGGCGGCCGCCGAGGGTGACCTCAAGGTCGCGCTGGGGCTGCTCGACGTACGACACCTGGCCGGCGACCCCCACCTCACGCTGCGGCTGCGGACCACGATGCTCGCCGCGTGGCGGCGCGAGGCCCGCGACCGGCTGCCCGAGCTGCGCTCGTTGGTCGACAAGCGGCACGAGGTGGTCGGCGAGCTCGCCCACGTCTCGGTGCCCGACGTCAAGGAGGCCGAGGGCGGGCTGCGGGACGCGACCGTCCTCAAGGCCCTCGAGGCGACCTGGCTCGTGGACGTGTCCAGCCCGGAGCTGGAACGGTCGCGACAGGCGCTGCTCGACTTCCGTGACCTGCTCCATGCCGAGACGCGGCGACCCACCGACCGGGTGGCCCCCGAGCTGTGGGACACCCTGGCCACCAGCATGGAGCTGGAGCACGGGGCGGCGGCGCAGCGCCAGGTGCGCGAGATCGGCCGCCGGGTCACCCACCTGTCCCGCCTCACGTGGCGGCGGGTGGCCTCCGTCCTCGCGCGTCCCACGTCCGTGCGCGACGCCCGCCGCCCGGCGCTGGAGCCGATCGCCCCCGGCGTCGCGCTCTCCCGGGGGGAGGTGGTCCTCGACTCCCGCGCGCGCCCGGACCGCGACCCGGTGCTGCTGCTGCGTGCGGCGGCGGAGGCCGCGGAGCGCGACGTCGTGCTCGCCCCCGCCACCGCGGCCCGGCTGGTGCGTGAGTGCGCGCCGCTGCCCACCCCGTGGCCCGCCGAGGCGCGGGACGCGCTGGTGAGCCTGCTCGCGTCCGGCGACGGGCTGCTCGGCGTCTGGGAGACCCTCGAGGAGACGGGCGCGCTGGCCGGCTTCCTGCCGGAGTGGGAACGGGTCCGGTTGCTGCCCCACGCCTCGGCGATCCACCGCTTCACCGTCGACCGGCACGTGGTGGAGACCTGCGTCGAGGCCTCCCGGCTCATCCGCCGCGTCGCGCGTCCCGACGTCCTGCTGGTCGCCGCCCTGCTGCACGACATCGGCAAGGGCGGGCTCACCGAGCACTCGGTGGCCGGCGAGCCGATCGCCCGCGAGATCGCCCGGCGGATCGGCTTCGACGCCGAGGCCGTCGACCTGGTCGCGCTGCTCGTGCGCTGGCACCTCCTGCTGTCGGAGACCGCCACCTCGCGTGACCCCGACGACCCCGCCACCGTCGACGCGCTGCTCGACAAGGTGCCTTCCGTGGAGGCCCTGACCCTGCTGCTCGCCCTCACCGAGGCCGACGCGCGGGCCGCGTCGGCCAAGGCGTGGTCGACGTGGCGGGCCGGTCTCGTCACCCGGCTGGCCACCCACGCGCTCGCCCGCGCCGCGGGCGGGGACGCGCCGCCCGAGGCCGAGCAGGCGGTGCCGGTGCCCGACGTCGTACGCCGTGGTGGTCCCTGGGTGGGCGTCGAGCCCGACGAGGGCGGGGCCCGGGTGACGATCCTCGCCCCGGACCGCATCGGCCTGCTCGCCGACGCGGCCGCCGTGCTCGCCCTGCAGCGGGTGTCCGTGCGCTCCGCGCGGGCCTGGGCGCAGGACCCCGACGGCCCCGCCGGTGAGCACGACGCCGGTGCGGTGGGGGTGTCGGTGTGGGAGGTCGCCGAGCCCGACCTGGACCCGGCCGTCCTGCGTGAGCGCCTGGTGGCCATCAGCGAGGGGCGCCTGGACGCCTCGCGGCGACTGTCGCGACCGGTGCCCAGCCGCCTCGACCCGGTCGTCGTCGTGCGGTACGGCGAGTCGCGGCGCGCCACCGTCCTCGAGGTGCGGATGGACGACCGTCCGGGAGTGGTGCACCTCGTGTGCGCGGCCCTGGCCGCCCGTGACGTCTCGGTGCGCTCGGCCCACGTGTCGACGGTGGGGCCGCAGGCGGTGGACGTCTTCTACCTGCAGGAGCAGGGGGCGGGCCGGCTCTCCGACGAGCGGGCCGCCGAGGCCGCCCACGCCGTGCGCGACGCCCTGCTCGGCACGGTGGCCGAGCACGGCGTCTGAGCGGGGACACGCCCACATCATGGCCCGGCCGCGCTGGGGCGTCGTCGCCGACGACCCGGGCGCGGGGGGTGACCGTTAGGCTGGGCCCTCGTTCGTCATCCACCGAATCCGCCTCCGATCTCAGGGGATCTCCCACCGTGTTCGCCACTCTCTCCGACCGGCTCGCCGACACCTTCAAGAACCTGCGCGGCAAGGGCAAGCTGTCCGAGGCCGACATCGACGCCACCGCGCGCGAGATCCGCATCGCGCTGCTCGAGGCCGACGTCGCCCTGCCGGTGGTGAAGGAGTTCGTGGCGGCGGTCAAGGACCGCGCCCGTGGCGAGGAGGTCAGCGGGGCGCTCAACCCGGCCCAGCAGGTCGTCAAGATCGTCAACGACGAGCTCGTCGGGATCCTCGGTGGGGAGACCCGCCGACTGCGCTACGCCAAGACCGGCCCCACCGTCATCATGCTCGCCGGGCTCCAGGGTGCCGGCAAGACGACGCTGGCCGCCAAGCTCGCGCTGTGGCTCAAGGAGCAGGGCAAGACCCCGATCCTGGTCGCGGCCGACCTCCAGCGCCCCAACGCGGTCCAGCAGCTGCAGGTCAACGGGGAGCGGGTCGGCGTGCCCGTCTTCGCACCGGAGGTCGGCAACGGCGTCGGCGACCCGGTGGCCGTGGCCCGCGCGTCGGTCGAGGAGGCCAAGCGCCGCGTCCACGACGTCGTCATCATCGACACCGCGGGCCGCCTCGGCGTCGACGCCGAGCTGATGCGCCAGGCCGCCGACATCCGTGACGCCGTGCAGCCCGACGAGGTCCTCTTCGTCGTGGACGCCATGATCGGCCAGGACGCGGTCACCACCGCGCAGATGTTCCTCGACGGCGTCGGGTACGACGGCGTGGTCCTGACCAAGCTCGACGGCGACGCCCGTGGTGGTGCCGCGCTGTCGATCGCCTCGATCACCGGCAAGCCGGTCATGTTCGCCTCTGCGGGCGAGAAGATGACCGACTTCGACCTCTTCCACCCCGACCGGATGGCCTCGCGCATCCTCGACATGGGCGACATGCTCACCCTGATCGAGCAGGCCGAGAAGGCCTTCGACCAGGAGGAGTCCCTCAAGGCCGCCGAGAAGCTCGGCACCAAGGGTGGCTTCACGCTGGAGGACTTCCTGCAGCAGATGCAGCAGATCCGCAAGCTCGGCTCGATGTCGAAGATCATGGGGATGCTGCCCGGGATGGGGCAGTTCCGCGACCAGCTCGAGAACTTCGACGAGCGCGAGATCGACCGCATCCAGGCGATCATCCAGTCGATGACGCCCGCCGAGCGTGACAACCCCAAGATCATCAACGGCTCCCGTCGTGCCCGGATCGCTCGCGGCTCGGGGCGCCAGGTCTCCGACGTCAACCAGCTCGTCGACCGCTTCTTCGAGGCGCGCAAGATGATGGAGCAGATGGCCGGCGGCGGGGGAATGCCGGGGATGCCGGGCATGCCCGGGATGCCGGGGATGCCCGGCGCCGGCAAGCGCGGCAAGGCCAAGGCGCAGCCCAAGAAGGCCAAGGGCAAGCGCACCTCGGGCAACCCCGCCAAGGCGGCCCAGGAGGCGGCGGCGCAGAAGGCCGCGGCCGCCGACCGCCCGGCCAACCCCTTCGGCGGCGACGACGTGGACTACGAGAAGGCCGCCGCGGCCCTCGACCTGCCCAAGGACTTCTCCAAGTTCCTCAAGTGAGCCGGCCGCGCGCGCCCCGGTCGGTGCTGGTCGTCGACGCCGCCAACGTCGTCGGCTCGGTGCCCGACGGCTGGTGGAAGGACCGGGCCGGTGCCGCACGGCGCCTGCACGAGCGCCTGCTGGTGGGGGACACGTCGTACGACGACATCGTGCTCGTGCTGGAGGGGGGCGCCAAGGCGGGCGTGCGCCCGGGCCGCGACCAGCACGTCGTCACCGTGCACGCCCCCAAGGACGGTGACACCACGATCATCGCCGAGGTGGCCCGCTGCCGCGACCAGGGCGACACGGTGGTCCTCATCAGCGCCGACCACGTGCTGCGGGGGCGGTGCGAGGGGCTCGGCGCCCGCGCGATGAGCCCCTCGTGGCTGCTCGACCTGCTGCGTTGATCACTCCTGCTCGTGGCCCTGGCCCACCGGCGGCCCCGAGCGGGTGAAGCCGACGGCCGTCACCCGGGGAGCCGCGGCGGCCGAGGCGGTGAGCACGACCCGGTACTGCAGGTAGCGACCGGAGCGGTGCAGCGCGGCGCCGTCCCCGCGCGGCGCGCTCCACGAGGTCCAGTCCGCGTCCGGGGTGGGGGTGGCGCCGGCGCGCACGCTCACGCGGGCCGTGGTCCCGCGCGGGAAGGACCCGTCCAGCACGATCCTGCGCCAGCGCACCTTCAGCCCCGAGTCGAGCACGCCCGAGGTGTACGCCGCGGTGCCGCGGCCCGCGGTGGTCAGGGTGCCGAAGCCGGTCCCGTCGACCACCAGCCCGGAGGTCCACGTGCCGGTGCGGAACTCCTCCAGCGTCTGCACCGCGAGTCCGGGGGCCGAGGCGCGGAGCCGGCTCAGTCCCGAGCGGGACACGTGCCCCGCGGCGTCGGACGACTGGACCCGGAGGTCGTAGCGCCGCCGCGCCTCGAGGCCGGTGAGCACCACCATGTGCCGGCGGGTCGGGTGGTCGTCGAGCCGCAGGTCGCCCAGCCCGCGCCCGACCCGGCCGAACCGGACCACGGACGTGGCCGGCTCGTCGGTGGACCAGGTGACGCGGGCGGTGCCGTCGGGAAGCGCGACGGAGCGCACGTCGCTGATCCGCGGGGCGGTGCGGTCGGCCGCACGCGTGGTGAAGCGCGCGGGCGGCTGGTCCTTCGCCGGCCAGACGTCGACGCCGCCGTCGGCGGTGGTCGAGCGGACCCGGTAGTAGTACGTCTCGCCGGCGGCCAGCGCGTCGAGCTCGACGGTGTGGTCCCCGGTGAGCCCGGCCACGCGGGCCGCCGGCTTCAGGGACGTCGGCGAGGTGCCGACCAGCGCCGTGCTCGACGAGGGCTCCTCGGTCGTCCAGGCCAGGGTCGCACCGTCGGAGGTCAGGGAGGTGGTCGTGGCGGCGGCGATCCCCGGCGCCCCGGCAGCGGCGTAGACCGCCGTGTGGCCGCCCGACGAGGCCGCGAAGACGGCGTACTGCTGTCCCTTGACCGTCATCAGGGTGAAGGGCACGGCCTGTCCGCTGCGGCTGATCGTCGACAGCGTGCGACCGCCCGGCCCGGTGGTCGGCACCATGGCGGTGAGCTGCTGCGCCCCGGCCCCCACGTTGACGGTGAAGCTGAGCGTGTCGTTGCTCCACGCCAGCGCGCTGTAGGACGAGGCCTGACGACCGTCGAGCCAGGTGAGCAGCTGCTTGGAGGTGATCACCGGGACGCCGCGGGCCTGCGCCGAGGCCAGCACCTGGGTGTCCTCGAAGGTGGTGGGGTTGTCGGTGTGCAGGTTGGCGGTGAAGGCGCCGTAGTAGCCGAGCGGGCCCAGCGCCCGGTCGAGCAGCGTGTTGGGGGTGAAGGGGTAGCTCTGCTCCGACTCGTCGGTCATCTGGGTGGCCGCCTGGAAGACGTCGATGAGCGATCCGTCGGTGTCGGTGAACCGCATCGGCATGCCCGAGCCGGTCATGAAGCCCGGCCGGTCGGCGACCCACGAGCCCGGGTAGAAGTAGTAGTTGGTGTCGAGACGGATGCCCGAGGCCAGCTCGGCCTTGGGCTGCGAGGCCCAGTCGCTCCAGACGATGCAGTGGTAGCGGCTGGTGGTGGGCGACGGGAGGCTCGAGTACTTGGCGCGCCACTGCGCCAGCTGGTTGGTGTAGGTGTCCTGCAGGGAGGCCAGGGACGGGTAGTTGGTGCAGCCGTTCTGCGGGTGCAGCCCGATCTCGAAGCCCTGGGTGTTGTATCCCGAGGCCTGGGTGTTGGTGAACGGCGTGCTCGGGTAGACGTACGACGTGAAGCGCGGGCACTGCCACAGCGCCACCGAACAACCCGCCGGGCTGGCGCCGTGTGTAGGTGTTCATCCGTCCGGCGGTGCCTCCGTTGCCGTGGTCGTCCCCGGTGGCGACCACGACCGCCTTGTGGGTCGCGGGGAAGTACCAGAAGCGGGGGAGCGGCAGCCGGTCGCGCAGCATCACGGTCAGCAGGTTGGCGAGCAGCCGCTGCTGCTCGTCGGCCTGCGGGATCGCCACCTTGCCGAGGTCGACCCAGTCGGCGGCGCCGGCGCCGCCGAAGAACTGGTCGTTGGAGCGGTTGGGGGTCTGGCCGTCCCGGTCGGTCCCGGCCCACGCGGGGTTGCCCTGCCGGGTCTGGATCACCGACGTGGCCAGGTCGTAGGCGAAGGTCGCGACCTGCCCACCGTTGGTGCCGACCGAACGCCAGGCCACGGCCGGCTGCCCGGTCGCCGCGGTGGCGCTGGTGTAGAGCTCGGCGACGCTCGTCGCCCCGGTCAGGGCGTACCGGCCGGCGGTGCCGTGGAACTGCATCGTGTCGGTGACGATGCCGGCCCCCGGCTCCGTGCCGGGCAGGACGCGCAGGTAGCCCTGCGAGACGGTGCCGGTCTGCGCGGTGAGGCCGGCCAGGGCCAGCAGTCGGCTGTCGGGTCGCATCAGGACGAGGTTGCCGCCCGCGTTGACCCAGGAGGTCAGGGCCGTCACCTGCGCGTCGGTGACGGCGACGTCCCCGAGCACGACGGCGGCGTACGGCGCCAGCGTGGTGGCGGTGAGGTCGGTGTTCTTGAGGGTGGCGAACTCGTTGAGCCCCTCGGCGCGGACGATCTCGGTGAGGTAGGAGGACGACGCGTTGGCGTCGCTCGACACCAGGGCGATCGGACCCCCCGGGGCCCCGCCGACGGGCGGGGGCGCCGAGGCGGCGGTCTCGAACGACCACGACGACGGGGGTCATCGTGTTGCCTGCCGCGTCCTTGGCGCCGTCGACGGTGACCGTGTAGGAGGTCGAGTAGGCGAGCTGGGCGGTGGGGGTCAGCGTCACGGTGGACGTGCCCGCGTCGTACGCCGTGGAGGACGACACGACCTGGTTGGTCGCCGCGTTGCGCAGCACCATCGAGACCGACGCCGGGGTCACCGACTCGCTGAAGGTCGCCGAGGGGCGGGTCGTCGCCGGTGCGCCGGTGGAGCCCGGAGCGGGGTTGCGGGCGGTGACCGTCGGGGCGGTGCTGTCCACCGCGGACTCGGCGAACACCACGTCGACCCAGTAGTTCGCGCTGCCGAAGGTGTTGTCGGGGAACGCCCCGGCGGCCCCGGTGTAGCGGTAGACACCGTTGCCACCGTCGGTGCCGTTGGCCAGTGCGGTGAGGGGACCGCGGGTGGTCGCGCTGGTGAAGTAGGCGGAGCTGGCGGAGTAGCGCGACGGGGTGAAGTAGGAGGCGACGTACGTCGTGCCGGCGGTCACCGCGACCGGGGTGGGGAAGGTCGCCTGCTGCCAACCGCTCGCCGTCTCGTTGGTGAAGGTGACCGAGCCGAGCCGGGTGCCGGTGCTGGACCACAGGGAGCCGACGTGGGTGCCGGTGCTGACCGAGGGCTTGTAGTAGCGGATCCCGGTGACGTAGCCGTTGGTGCTGGCACGGAACTTCACGCCGAGCTCGACCGCGGCGGTGTCGGTGTCGGTGAAGTCCGGCACCGCGGTGCTCGGCCAGATCGTGCACGGGCAGCCGAAGCTGCTGGCGGCGGTGGTGAACGTCCAGCTCACGGGGTCCATCGTGTTGCCGGCCGCGTCGCGAGCGCCGCTGATCCGGGCGGTGTACGTCGTGGCGGTGGCCAGCGCCGCGCCCGGGGTCAGGGTCACCGTACGGGTGGTGGCGTTGTAGGCCGTGGTGGCGGCGACCAGCGCGTTGGCCGGCGTGCGGAGCTCGATGGCCACGGTGGCCTGCTGGACGGTCTCGCTGAACACCCCGGAGACCGTGGTGCCGGTGGTGACGGACGTCGCGCCGGCCGCCGGCGTCGTCGAGGTGACCGTCGGCTTGGTGGTGTCCGCCGCCTCGGTCGTGAAGGTCCAGGTGACGGGCGACATCACGTTGCCGGACACGTCACGGGTGCCGCTGAGGTCCACCGTGTACGTCGTGCTCGGTGCCAGCGCCGTCGTCGGGGTCAGCGTCACCGTGCGGGTGGTGGCGTTGTAGGCGGTGGTCGCCGGCACGAGCGCGCCGCCCGGGGTGCGCAGCGTCAGCGCGATGGTGGACTGCTGGACGGCCTCGTCGAAGGTCGCGCTGACCGTGCTGCCCACCGCCACCCCGGTGGCCCCCGCGAGGGGGCTGCGGGCGGTCACCGTGGGCGCCGTGGTGTCGGGGGTCTCGGTCGTGAACGACCACGACACCGGGTCCATGGTGTTGCCGGCGGCGTCGCGGGCGCCGCTCACCGTCACGGTGTAGGGCGTGGTCGGGGTCAGTGCCGCGGTCGGGCGGTAGGTGACGGTGCGGCTGGGGGCGTCGTACGACGTGGCGCCGGCGACCAGCGCGCCCGCCGGCGTGCGCAGCTCGACGCTCACGCTGTCGGCCTGGAGGGCCTCGTCGAAGGTGGCGGTCGGGGCCACGCCGACCGCCACCCCGGTGGCGCCGGGGGCGGGGGTGCGCGCCGTGACCGTGGGCTTGACCGTGTCGGTGTCGGCGAAGACGACGTCGACCCAGTAGTTCTCCTGGTTGAAGGTGCTGTTGGGGAACGCCCCGGCCGTCGCGGTGTAGCGGTAGACGCCGTTGCCGCCGTCGGTGCCGTCCTGGAGGGCGGTCAACGGCCCGCGCGTGACGGGTGCGGTGAAGCCGCGGGGGGTGACCGCGTAGCGAGACGGGGTGAAGTAGGACGCGACGTAGGTCGTGCCGGCGGTGACCGCCACCGGGTCGGCGAAGGTGGCCTGCTGCCAGCCGCTGGCGGTCTCGTTGGTGAAGGTGACGTTCGCCAGCCGGGTGCCCGTGTTGGTCCACAGGCTGCCGACGTGGGTGCCGGTCGACTCCACCGGCTTGTAGAAGCGGATCCCGGTGATGAAGCCGCTGGTCGAGGCGCGGAAGCGCACGCCGACCTCGACGGCGTTGCGGTCGGGGTCCGTCCGGGCCGGGGTCGCGGTGCTCGGCCAGATGGTGCACGGACAGCCGAAGGAGCTCGCGACGGTGGTGAACGACCAGGTGAGCGGGTCCATCTGGTTGCCGGACGGGTCCCGGGCGCCGGACAGGTTGGCGGTGTAGGTCGTGCTCGCGGACAGGGCGGCACCCGGGGTGAGCGTCACGGTGCGCGTCGCCGCGTCGTACGCCGTCGTGGCCGGCACCGCGACGCCTGCCGAGGTCCGCAGCTCGGCGGTGATGCTGGCGGCCGTGACGGCTTCGCTGAAGGTGGCCCGCACGGTCGTGCTCACCGCCACCCCGGTCGCCCCGGGGGCCGGGGTCCGGGAGGTGACGGTCGGCTTGGTCGTGTCCGCCGCCTCCGTGGTGAAGGTCCAGGTGACCGGGTCCATCACGTTGCCGGCGGGGTCCCGGGCTCCGGACAGGTTGACGGTGAAGGTGGTCGAGGCCGCCAGCGGGGAGGCCGGCGTCAGCGTCACCACCCGGGTCGTCGCGTCGTACGCCGTCGTCCCCGCCACCAGCGTGCCGGCCGGGGTGCGCAGCTCGATCGCGACGGATGCCTGCGCCACGGGCTCGCTGAAGGTCGCGCCCACCGCCGTCCCGGCGGACACGCCGGTGGCTCCCGCCGCGGGGGTCCGGGCCGTGACCGTCGGCTTGGTGGTGTCCGCCGCCTCGGTGGTGAAGGTCCAGGTGACCGGGTCCATCAGGTTGCCCGCGGTGTCCCGCGCCCCGCTGACGCTGGCCGTGTAGGTCGTCGACCCGGCGAGGGCGGCGGTCGGCTTCAGCGTGGCGGTGCGGGTCGTGGCGTCGTACGTCGCGGCCCCCGGCACCTGGGTCCCGCCGGGGCCACGCAGCTCGAGGGCGACGCTGCCGGCCTGGACGGGCTCGCTGAGGGTGGCGGTCACGTCGGTGCCGACGGGGACGTTGGTGGCGCCGGTGGCCGGGGTGCGTCCGGTGACGGTGGGCTTGGTGGTGTCGGTGCCGCTCGAGCCGTCGGCGAAGACGACGTCGACCCAGTAGTTCTCGCTGTTGTAGGTGCCGGTGGGGAACACCCCGGCGGTGCTGCCGTAGCGGTAGACCCCGTTGCCGCCGTCGGTGCCGTTGGCCAGCGCCGTCAGGGGACCCCGGGTGGTGGCGCTGGTGAAGTAGCTGGAGCTGACCGAGTAGCGCGACGGGGTGAAGTAGGAGGCGACGTACGTCGTGCCGGCGGTCACCGGGATCGGGGTCGCGAAGCTCGCCTGCTGCCAGCCGCTGGCGGTCTCGTTGGTGAAGGTCGCGGTGCCGAGCTTGGTGCCGGTGCCGGTCCACAGGGTGCCGACGTGGGTGCCCGTGCTGACCGAGGGCTTGTAGTAGCGGATCCCGGTGATCGTCCCGTTCGTGGCGGCGCGGAACTTGACGCCGAGCTCCACCGGGACGTGTCGGGGTCGGTGCGGTCGGGGGTCGCGGTGCCCGGCCAGATCGTGCAGGGGCACGTGCTGGTGGTGCCGCTGCCCACGGTGACGCTGGTCCCGGCCCCGGGTGTCTGCGTGTTGGCGCTGTCGTCGGTGGCGCGCACCCTCAGGGTCAGCGAGCCGCTGGTCGACGGCGTGAAGGTGTAGGTCCAGGCCTCGCGACCGGTGGCGCGGCGCCAGGTCGCACCGTTGTCGGTGGACACCTCGACCCCGCCGACGCGTCCGCCTCCCGTGTCGGCGGCGGTGCCGCTGACGGTCAGGGGTTGCCCGACCGGGACGGTGGCCCCCGCGGCGGGGGAGGTGATCGCCGAGGTCGGCGCGACCGTGTCGGTCGAGGCGGTGGCCGCGACGAGCCCGGGTCGCAGGGTCGTGGCCGGCGCGCCCATGTCGGCCAGCACGTTGACGGTCGCCTGCTGGGCCGCCACGTCGGGTGCGGCGCTGCCGCGGTCGTGCCGGCCGTCGAGGCCCCACGCCCACTGGACGGTGCCGGCACCGAAGACGAGTCCGCCACCCGGATGCCGGTACATCGTCATCGCGTGGGTGCCCGGCCCCTGGCTGTAGTTCGAGCCGTAGTCGGTGAGCCGTTCGCCCGACCCGGCGGTCTCCGACACCCGGAAGGCACCCGGGGGCCGGGAGCCGTTGTCGAGGTCCTCGTCCCACTCGTAGCCGATCACGTTGGTGCCGATGGTGGTGGTCTGGCTGCCGGTCAGGGTGGCCACCCGGGTGTTGCGCCAGAAGCGCATCCGGCCGTCGGCGGCGCCCACGGTCATGTTGATGGCGCAGCAGTTCATGGTGAAGATCTGCCCGGTCAGCGCGTTCTCGGGACGACCGCCGTCGCCGGGCGGGCTGAAGCGTGGGTCGCGCCAGGTGCCGGTCCAGGTCGGCGCGGCGGGGTCGATGACCGCGTTGGCCTGTGTCTCCTTGTAGCTCACCAGGGTCCGGTTGGGGGTGCCCGAGGCGTCGATGCTGTTCTCCCACCGCGTCTTCCAGAAGACCTCGTTGCCGCTGAAGAAGGCGAGGTTGACCCCGGCGGCGCGGGCCGCCTCGACGTTGGCGCGCTGGGGTCCCGACCAGTACTCGTCGTGGCCCACGGACAGGAACGTCTTGTGCTCGGTCAGCTCACCCCCGCGGCGGTGCGTGTCGACGCCGGTCGAGTAGCTCACGTCGTACCCGTTGGACTCCAGGAACCGGACCATCGGGTACTCGGAGTTGAAGACGAAGTCCTCGGGGGCGTTGGAGCGGGTGGTGAACGGTCGGTTGTAGCTCACCTTGTAGGCGCGACCGGCGGGGGAGCCGGTGTAGAGGCTGTTGCCGCCGTAGGCGTTGTAGGCCTGCCACGTCGTGTCGGAGGTCTGGAACAGCAGCTTGGAGCCGCCGTCGTCGTCGCGGACCACGAAGAAGACGTGGCTCTCCCCGGCCGTGCCGTCGGTGCGCACCAGGTGGGCGAAGTAGATGCCCGACACCGCGGTCGCCGGCACCTGCCAGGACGCGTTCTGCGTCCAGTTGCCGCAGTCGACGAGACCGGTGGAGGCCACCGTGAGGCAGTTGGGCTGGTTGTTCAGCACCGTCGGCTGCACCGTGGTCACCCGGCGAGCCCCGTCGCCGTTGTAGTAGCCCATCCGGTAGATGTCGAGGCGGTACGACGTGGCGTTGGTGTCGATCTTGAAGCCCACCGTGCCGCCCTGGTCGACGCTCATGTCGGTGGCGAAGCCCTGGATGTTGGCGCTGCCCGAGCCGGTGATGCCCCACTCGCTCTCCGGGTTGCCCGGCAGGGTGTTCTCGCACGCCACCGGGCTGACGACCGGGGCGTCGCAGGGCGCGGCCTGGGCCGGGGGCGCGATCGTCAGGACGACGAGGCCCGCGGCGACCAGCGCGAGCAGCAGCGCGGCGATGCCGGCGGGTCGGGGGCGCGCGCGCCGCGAGGTGAGGGTCACGGGCATGGCGCCCTCCCGGATGCAGCGGCTGGATGGGGCGCTTTCGACTCTCGTCCGAGCCGTCGCGGGTGTCATCACCGGAACAGGGGAAGGTCCACGCCCGTGCGCGCCGGCGGCCCGCTACGGTCGGGCCCATGACTGCGCTGCGCTTCTCGGGACCGGTCCTGCCCGACGGGGAGGCCCGTGACCTCTACGTCGTCGGCGACACGATCACCTACGAGCCACAGCCCGGTGCCACCACCGAGGCGCGGGGCTGGATCGTGCCGGGGCTCGTCGACGCGCACTGCCACATCGGGCTCGACGACCACGGGGCGATCGGGAGGGACGAGGCCGAGGCCCAGGCGATCGAGGACCGCGACGCGGGGGCGCTGCTGATCCGCGACTGCGGCTCGGCGGCCGACACCTCCTGGGTCCACGACCGTGCGGACCTGCCGCGGCTGATCCGCGCCGGGCGGCACATCGCCCGCACCCGCCGCTACATCCGCAACTACGCCCACGAGGTGGAGCCGGAGTCCCTGGTCGAGACCGTCGCCCGCGAGGCCCGGGCCGGCGACGGCTGGGTCAAGCTCGTCGGCGACTGGATCTCCCGCGACGCCGGCGACCTGGCCCCCAGCTTCGGCGCCGAGGACTTCGCCGCCGCCATCGCCACCGCCCACGAGCACGGCGCCAAGGTCACCGCGCACTGCTTCGGCGAGCAGGTGCTGCCCGGGCTGATCGAGGCCGGGATCGACTGCATCGAGCACGGGACGGGGCTGTCCACCGACCTGGCCCGGACGATGGCCGAGCGGGGCATCGCCCTGGTGCCCACCGTCATGCAGATCGACAAGTTCCCGCAGTACGCCGACGCCGGCCGCGACAAGTTCCCCCGCTACGCCGACCACATGACCGACCTGCACGAGCGCCAGCGCGACACGATCATGGCGGCGTACGAGCTGGGGGTGGCGCTGTACGCCGGGTCCGACGGCGGGGGAGTGAGCCGGCACGGCAACATCGCCGGCGAGGTGGTGGCGATGGCCGGGCTCGGCATGCCGGCCGACTACGCGCTGGGCGCCGCGTCGTGGCGGGCCCGCGAGTGGCTCGGGTGGAACCCCACCCTCGCCGAGGGCGCCCCGGCGGACTTCGTCGTCTACCCCCGCGACCCGCTGGCCGACCTGACGGTCCTCCTCGAGCCGTCGTACGTCGTGCTGCGCGGGCGCGTGGTGGCGTCCGGCGCCCTCGCCTGAAACGCATTTGCCGTGGTGCCCGTGTGGCGTGTGGGATGACGCCATGACCACCCCCGCCGACGCCCTGCCCGCCCTCGGCCTCCGGGTGGTGGCCGGGGACCTGGAGCTGCGCGGCGTCACCGACGACCTGGTCGTGGAGCTGGGCGACCTCGCGGCCCGCGGGGTGCACGACCCGGCGCGGATGCCCTTCTCGTTCGCATGGACCGACACGGCGCCGGAGGACTTCCTGCGCAGCTTCGCGCAGTACCACTGGCGCACCCGGGCCGACTTCTCGCCGGCCGGGTGGGACCTCAACCTGGCGGTGCTGCACCGCGGCGAGGTGGTCGGCGTCCAGGGCGTCGGCACCAAGGACTTCCTGGTGACCCGGACCGGCGAGACCGGCTCGTGGCTCGGGATCCAGCACCAGGGCCGCGGCCTGGGCACGGCGATGCGCCAGGTGATGTGCGCGTTCCTCTTCGACCACCTCGGGTTCACCGAGATCACCTCGGGGGCCTTCACCGACAACCCGGCGTCCCTCAGGGTCAGCGCCAAGGTGGGGTACGTCGCCAACGGCACGACCCGCTGGAGCCGGCGTGGCGAGCAGGCGACGATGACCCAGCTGCTGCTGACCCCCGACGCCTTCCGACGTGGTCCGCAGACGCTCGAGGTGGAGGGTGTGGAGGCCTTCCGGCGCTCGATCGGGCTCGACGCGGGGGCCTGAGGGACGACGGGGACAGCCGGATTGGGCGCCGTACGGGTGCTCTGGCACAATGTCTCGCTGAGTCGCGCCAGCGGACGGACCCTCTATCCCGGTCGTCGGCGCGCCCCCCGAGGAAGTCCGACCCGGTCCCCACCTGGTCTGCGGGCCCCTCACCACCTTCCACTCGCAAGGAGACACCACAGACGTGGCCGTCAAGATCCGTTTGAAGCGCCTGGGCAAGATCCGGGTGCCGCAGTACCGCATCGTCGTCGTCGACTCGCGCAAGAAGCGCGACGGTCGCGTGATCGAGGAGATCGGCAAGTACCACCCCAAGGAGGACCCCTCGTACATCGAGGTCGTCTCCGAGCGGGCGCAGTACTGGCTCGGCGTGGGCGCGCAGCCCAGCGAGGCCGTGGCCGCGATCCTCAAGGTCACCGGTGACATGCAGACGTTCAAGGGCGAGCCCGGCGCCGAGGGGACCCTGAAGGTCAAGGAGCCCAAGCGCGACAAGCTCGAGATCTTCAACGAGGCCCTCAAGGAGGCCGCCAAGGAGCCCAAGGGCGCCGCGACGACCTCCAAGAAGAAGGCCGACAAGGTCGCGGAGCCCAAGGCCGAGAAGGCCGAGGAGCCCAAGGCCGAGAAGGCCGCGGAGCCCAAGGCCGAGGAGCCCGCTCCCGTCCCCGCCTCCGAGACCCCCGAGGGTGCCGCGGAGCAGGCTGAGACGGCCGAGACCGTCACGGCCGAGGACGCCGGCAAGAGCGAGGCCTGAGCACCATGCTCGCCGAGGCGCTCGAGCACCTGGTCCGCGGCGTCGTCGACAACCCCGACGACGTCTCGGTCAGCGACAAGCAGCTGCGTCGCGGATCGATCCTCGAGGTCCGGGTGCACCCCGACGACCTCGGCAAGGTGATCGGTCGCAACGGCCGCACGGCCACGGCGTTCCGCACCGTCATCTCGGCCCTCGCGGGTCGCGCCGGCGCGCGGATCGACTTCGTGGACGTCGACCGCCGCCGCTGAGCAGTCGTACGCCGCACGTCGCAGGAGCCCCTCCCCGGTCGGGGAGGGGCTCTTGTGCATCTCCGGGAGCCGGGTCGGTCGGGGTCCCCGCTGAGGCGGGGATCCCCACCGCCGCTACCCTGACGCCGTGGAGGAGATCGAGCTGGTCGTGGGTCGCATCGGCAAGCCGCACGGCATCCGCGGTGAGGTCACGATCGACGTACGCACCGACGAGCCGGAGCGTCGCTTCGCCCCCGGTACGACGCTGCGGGCGCAGCCGCCGCAGGGGTCGCACAGCCCGCTGCGGTCGCTGACCGTCGTCCGGGCCAAGTGGCACTCCAACGCCCTGCTCGCCACCTTCGAGGAGATCGGCGACCGCAACGCCGCCGAGGCCGCCCGCGGCATCGTGCTGCACACCACGCTCGCCGCCGACGAGGTCCCCGAGGACCCCGACGAGTACTACGACCACCAGCTGGTCGGCCTCGCCGCCTACGACCTCGACGGCACGCACCTCGGCGAGCTCACCGGCGTCCAGCACGGCTCCGCGCAGGACCTCCTCACCGTCCGCACCCCCGACGGGCGCGACACGCTGGTGCCCTTCGTGGCCGCCCTGGTCCCCGAGGTGGACGTGCCCGGCGGGCGGGTCGTGATCGCCGACCGCCCCGGCCTGGTCGCGCCGTACCCCGACGAGGACGAGGGCGCCCGGTGAGGATCGACGTCCTCACGATCTTCCCCGACTACCTCGCGCCGCTCTCGCTGAGCCTGCCCGGCAAGGCCCGGGACAAGGGCCTGCTCGACCTCCACGTCCACGACCTCCGGGCCTGGGCCACCGACCGGCACCACACGGTCGACGACACGCCGTACGGCGGCGGCGCCGGCATGGTGATGAAGCCCGGCCCGTGGGGGGAGGCGCTGGACGAGGTCGCCACCGACCGCCCCACCATCGTCTTCACCACCCCCAGCGGCCGACCGTTCAGCCAGGCGCTCGCCCACGAGCTGTCGACGCGCGAGCACCTCGTCTTCGCGTGCGGTCGCTACGAGGGCATCGACCAGCGCGTCATCGAGCACGCAGCCACCCTCGGCGAGGTCCGCGAGATCTCCCTGGGCGACTACGTCCTCAACGGGGGGGAGGTGGCCGCGCTGGCGATCACCGAGGCCGTCGTGCGGCTCCTCCCCGGCTTCATGGGCAACGCCGAGTCGCTCGTCGAGGAGTCCCACGAGGACGGGCTGCTCGAGTACCCCGTCTACACCAAGCCCGCCAGCTGGCGGGGCCTCGACGTCCCCGAGGTGCTGCTGTCCGGGGACCACGGGCGGGTCGCCGCGTGGCGCCGGGAGCAGGCCGTGCGCCGCACCGCGGACCGCCGCCCGGACCTGGTGGCGCCCTCGTCGGTGCCCGGTGCGGAGGAGGTGTCCGCGGCCGTCCCCGCCGACGCGGGGGAGGTCTACACCCTCCAGCGGGCCTGCTGGCTCCAGGAGCTCGAGGCCAACCCGGGGGTCGTCATCCCGGCGCTGACCGAGTCGCTGGACGACGTGGTGGCCGGGCTCGCCACGCACTCGACCTGGGTCGTACGCCGCGCCGGGCGCCTCGTCGGCTCCGTCCGGGCGCGGCCCACCAGCCGCGGCGGCTGGGACATCGGCCGACTCATGGTCGCCCCCGACCTCCAGGGCCAGGGCCTCGGTCGGCTGCTGCTGGCGCACGCGGAGGCTGCGGCGCCGCCGGGGGCGACGACGTACCTGCTCTTCACCGGTGCCCGCAGCACGGCCAACCTGCGGATGTACAAGAAGGCCGGCTACCGGCTGCGGCCGGACCTCGAGGCACCTCCGGGTGCGGTGGTCCTGACCAAGCGCCGCCGCTAGCACCGACCCGATTTCTCCGCGGCCCGCATCCTCTGGCAAACTCATCCCTTGGTCTCGCCGGCCAAACGATCGCCCCGACGCACGCACCCGGGGGATCCGCGACGAACACCTGCCACAGGGGGTGCGCGACGCCGCCGGCCAGCGCGGCGCGACCACCCGATCAACCACCCGATTCCGCGGTTGGCCTGTGGCACTCGTGAGGAGCAAGCATGACCAACGTTCTCGATGAGCTCGTCAGCGACACGCTGCGCAGCGACGTCCCGGACTTCCGCGCCGGTGACACCATCAAGGTCCACGTGAAGGTCGTCGAGGGCAGCCGCTCGCGCGTCCAGGTCTTCCAGGGCGTCGTCATCCGCATCCACGGCTCGGGCGTCGGTCGCACCTTCACCGTCCGCAAGATCTCGTTCGGTGTCGGTGTCGAGCGCACCTTCCCGATGCACTCCCCGATCTTCGAGACGATCGAGGTCGTCACCCGCGGTGACGTGCGTCGCGCCAAGCTCTACTACCTGCGCAACCTGCGCGGCAAGAAGGCGAAGATCAAGGAGCGCCGCGAGCGCTGAGACCGCCCCCGGCGTCCCGACGCAGATGATCAGCCAACCTCTGGTTAGTCTCTGCGAGTGACTTCACCCGACCGCGGCTCCACCCCGACCGACATGGACGAGGAGGAGCCGCGGTCGTCGCTCCTCCGGCTCGTCCAAGGCCGGGACGGGGAAGCCCGGACGTCGCCAGCTGCCGCTGTGGCAGGAGACGATCCTGCTCCTCGGGGTCGCGCTCGTGCTCGCGATCATCATCAAGGCGCTCTTCCTCCAGGCGTTCTACATCCCCTCGGAGTCGATGGAGCCCGGTCTGGTCCGCAACGACCGGATCCTCGTGCAGAAGGTCTCCTACTGGGGCGGCGGGACGCCCCAGCGCGGCGACGTCGTCGTCTTCAAGGACCCGGGCGGCTGGCTCCCGCCGTCCGAGGCGGCCGGCCCCACCGGCACCATCCCGAAGGTGATGGCCAAGATCGGGCTCTACCCGACCGGCGGCCACCTGGTGAAGCGGGTGATCGGCGTCGCCGGCGACGTCATCAGCTGCTGCGACGCCCAGGGGCGCCTCATGGTCAACGGCCAGCCGCTCAACGAGGGCTCCTACGTCCAGCAGGACAAGTCCGTCGACTGCGCGGGCCCGATGGTCAACCAGTGCTCCAAGGACTGGACCTCCGAGCCGGTGCCCGAGGGCCACGTCTTCGTGATGGGCGACAACCGCGCCCACTCCGCCGACTCGAGCCTGCGCATGTGCAACCTCGAGAAGGAGACCGACTGCGTCCCCGGACCCGAGTTCGTCCCCACCGACCTCGTCGTCGGCAAGGTCTTCGTGCTGCTCTGGCCGCGGGACCGCTTCGAGTGGGTCACCCGCCCGGGCACGTTCGAGGACGTGCCCGACGCGGAGTGACCGGTCCGACGACCAGCACCGTGGACGCCGTCCCGCACCTGCCCAGCGGGCCGGCCGTGCGCCGGGACGCCGGTCTGTACGGCTACGAGCGGGCCCTGCGTCGTGCCGGGATCGACCCCGTCGCCGGGGTGGACGAGGCGGGCCGCGGGGCGTGCGCCGGGCCGCTGGTCGCCGGCGCCTGCATCCTCCCGGCCGGCAGGGCCGGGATCGTGCCGGGGCTGGCCGACTCCAAGCTGCTGACCGAGGCCGCCCGGGAGCGGGTCTACGCCCAGGTCGTGCGTCGGGCCCTGGCCTGGTCGGTGGTGGTCATCGACAACGAGGAGTGCGACCGGCTCGGGATGCACGTGGCCAACATCGAGGCGCTGCGGCGCGCGGTCGCGCTGCTCGAGACGCGACCCTCCTACGTGCTCACCGACGGCTTCCCCGTCGACGGGCTCGAGGTGCCGGGGCTGGCGGTCTGGAAGGGCGACCGGGTGGCGGCCTGCATCGCGGCCGCCTCGGTGCTGGCCAAGGTGACCCGCGACCGCCTCATGGTGGCCATGGACGCCGACTTCCCGGCGTACGACTTCAAGACGCACAAGGGCTACATCACCGACGTCCACGCGGCCGCGCTGACCGCCCACGGGCCCTCGCCGGTGCACCGGATGCGGTTCGTCAACGTACGTCGGGCGGCGGGCCTCGAGCCGGCGCCGGAGCCTGCCACTAGTGTCGACCCGGACGCCCGGACCGGAGCAGAGACGGAGGAGGACACATGAGCGCCGAGGACCTCGAGAAGTACGAGACCGAGATGGAGCTCACCCTCTACCGGGAGTACCGCGACGTCGTCTCGATCTTCAAGTACGTCGTGGAGACCGACCGCCGCTTCTACCTCTGCAACCAGGTCGACGTGAAGGCCCGCACGGAGAACGGTGACGTGTTCTTCGAGGTCTCGATGGCCGACGCCTGGGTGTGGGACATGTACCGCCCGGCCCGGTTCGCCAAGAACGTGAAGGTGCTGACGTTCAAGGACGTCAACGTCGAGGAGCTCGCGCCGCAGGAGATCGACCCGCCCAAGGGCTGAGAGCCTCGCCGGGCGCTCCGTCGCGGGCCACCTGCCGTCCCCAGCCTCCCCCCGGGCCCGCCCCCTCCACAGGTGCTGCCGCGCCGGTTCCCGTGGTCCGTGCGCCCCGCTGTGCTGGTCTCCCCGAAGGAGGCCCGCCATGACCACAGCCCCACGCCCCACCCCCGTGCCCACCACGCGGCAGACCAGCAAGCAGCGGCTCGGCGCGTACGGCGAGGAGCTCGCCGCACAGCACCTGGCCCGGCAGGGCATGACCGTGCTCGACCGCAACTGGCGCTGTGAGATCGGCGAGATCGACCTGGTGCTGCGGGACGGGTCGACCCTGGTGGTCTGCGAGGTCAAGACGCGCTCGAGCACGGACTTCGGCACGCCCCACGAGGCGGTGACGCCGCGCAAGGTGGACCGGATGCGTGCCCTGGCCGCCCGGTGGCTGCAGGCCCACCAGGTGCGACCCCTCGACATCCGCCTCGACATGGTGTGCGTCCTCTCCCCGCGGCGCGGCCCGGTCGAGATCGACCACGTCCCGGGGCTCACGTGATGCGCGTCGCCACCGCCTGCTCGATCGCGCTCGTGGGGGCGGAGGGACACCTCATCGACGTCCAGGTCGCCCTGTCCAAGGGCACGGTGGGCACCTTCGTGGTGGGCCGGCCCGATGCCTCGCTGCACGAGGCCCGCGACCGGGTGCGGATGGCGATCAACAACTCTGCGCCGAGTCCGCGCGACACGTGGCCGGCGACCTTCCGGGTCACGATCCTGCTGGCCCCCGCCGACCTGCCCAAGAGCGGCACCCACTTCGACCTCGCGATCGCGGTGGGCGTGCGGGCGGCCTGCGACGCCGTCCCGGCGGCGGCGCTGCTCGGCACGGTCTTCATCGGCGAGCTGTCGCTGTCCGGCAGCCTGCGCCCGGTCGCAGGGGTGCTGCCCATGGTCATCGCGGCGTCCGCCCGAGGGATCCGCCGGGTCTTCGTGCCCGAGTCCCAGGCGCAGGAGGCGGCCATGGTCCCGGGCATGGAGGTCTTCGGGATGCGCTCGCTGGCCCAGGTCGTGGCCGAGCTGCGGGGTGAGGAGGTGCCGGACGCGGCACCCGTGGCCGTGCCGGTCCGCACCTCGCTGATGCCCGCGGGTCGCGGGGCCGTGGAGTCCCTCGACCTCGACGACCTCGACGGGATGGAGGACGCCAAGTACGCCCTCGAGGTGGCGGCCGCCGGCGGGCACCACATCATGCTCAACGGACCCCGCGGTGCCGGCAAGACCAGCCTCGCCGAGAGGCTCCCGACGATCCTCCCCGACCTCACCACCGCCCAGGCCCTGGAGGTGACCGCCCTGCACTCCCTGGCCGGCCTGCTGCGCGACGGCGACGGCCTGGTGCACCGGCCGCCCTACTTCGCGCCCCACCACGACGCCAGCAAGGCCAGCGTCGTCGGCGGCGGCACCGGTCGGGTCCGGCCGGGCGGCATCAGTCGCGCCCACCACGGCGTGCTGTTCCTCGACGAGTTCCCCCTCTTCCGGGCCGACGTGATCGACGCGCTCCGCCAGCCGCTGGAGAGCGGTGAGATCACGCTGGCGCGGGGTGAGGCGACGGCGACCTTCCCGGCGCGGTCGATGGTGGTGCTCGCCGCCAACCCGTGCCCGTGCGGCAACTACAGCGGCGCGGTCACTCCGGCCTGCACCTGCCTCGAGCCGGCCCGCACCGCCTATCGCCGCAAGCTGGTGGGGCCGATCGTGGACCGCATCGACATCTGGCGCGACGTGGAGCCGGTGAGCGCCGAGGCGGCCCACGACGTGTTCGCCCCCCGGGTCGACTCCGCCACGGTCCGTGCCCGGGTGGAGCGGGCCCGGGCGGCCCAGGCCCGGCGCTACGACGGTCGGTCGTGGCTGCTCAACGGCACGGCGCCGGGGCCGGTGCTGGCGCGCGAGTGGCCGCTCGAGCTGGCCGGCCAGCGCCTGCTGGACGACCACCTGCGGTCCGGGTCGCTGACCCGTCGCGGGGTCACGCGCGTGCAGCGGCTGGCCTGGACGGTGGCCGACCTGCGCGGGGTCGAGCGACCCGGCGTCGCCGAGGCACAGCTGGCCCTGTGCCTGCGCACCGCGGCCCCGCTGCCCGCCGACGACATCAGGCAGGCCGGGTGAGCACCCTGCCGGACCGGCTCGCCCGCGTGGTGCTGAGCCGCATCGGTGAGCCGGGGGACCCACGCCTGTGCGGGCTGGTGCGCGACCTGGGCCCCGGGGCCGTGCTCGGCGGACTGCTGGCGCAGCACTCGCTGGACGAGGCGCAGCGCGACCTCGCGCAGCGCCTCGACTCCGTCGACCCGGTGCGAGAGCTGGAGCAGGCCGCGCGGCTCGGCATCCGGTTCGTCACGCCGGACGACGACGAGTGGCCGGCCACCCTCGAGGACCTCGCCGCATCCGCCGCCCACCACTCGGGACTCGGCGGGGTGCCCGTCGGGCTCTGGCTGCGCGGCCCGTGCCGCCTCGACGCGCTGTCGCCGATGGTCGCCGTCGTGGGTGCGCGGTCCGCGACGACCTACGGCGAGCGCGTCGCCGCCGACCTCGCCGCCGCGACCGCGCGGGCCGGGATGGTGGTGATCTCCGGCGCCGCCGCGGGCATCGACCAGGCGGCCCACCGGGGTGCCCTCGCGGCCGGCGGCACCACGGTGGCGGTGCTGGCGTGCGGTCCCGAGCGGGCCTACCCGACGACGCACCGCGCACTCATCGACCACATCGGCGCGACCGGGCTCATCGTCTCCGAGGTGCCGCCGGGCAGTGCGCCACTGCGTTCCCGCTTCCTGGGCCGCAACCGGCTCATCGCCGCCCTGTCGGTCGGCACGGTGGTGGTGGAGGCCGCGCTGCGCAGCGGTGCCCTGAGCTCGTCGCGCTGGGCCGAGGTCCTCAGCCGGGTCGTGATGGGCGTGCCCGGGCCGGTCACCAGCGTCACGTCCCAGGGCGTGCACGAGCAGGTGCGCAGGGGTGCGATGCACCTGGTCACGTCCGGCGCCGACGTCTTGGAGCTGGTGGGCGCGGCGGGGGAGCACCTCGTCGACGTGCGCCGCGCGCCCACCCGCCCGCGGGACCGCCTCGACCGGCGCGACCAACGGGTCCTGGACGCGGTCCCGGTCGGCCGGTCGGCCGGGGCCGACAGCATCGCGATCGCCGCCGGTGTGGCGCTCCAGCACGTCCAGGGGGCGTTGGAGCGCCTCGCGTCGGCCGGGTGGGTGCGGCGCACCGAGCACGGGTGGCGACTGGCCCGCGACGAGCCTCACGAGCAGGAGCCCGTCCCCGACCTACGATCGGGGGGTGAGTGAGCCGGTCGACGTCGCCGCGGCCGAGGGGCTTCCCGAGGGGTTCGTGCGGCTGCTGGGCGACTACGAGCGCCACCTCGTCTCCGAGCGTGACCTCACCGCCCACACGGTCCGCGCCTACCTCGGTGACGTCTCGTCGCTGCTCGAGCACGCCCACCGGCTGGGCTTCGCGGACGTCGCCGACCTCGACCTGCGCGCCCTGCGCTCGTGGCTGGCCAAGCAGCAGACGCTGGGCAGGTCCCGCACCACCCTGGCCCGCCGCGCCACGGCCGCGCGGGTCTTCACCGCCTGGCTGCAGCGCACGGGCCGCGCGCCGATCGACGCGGGAGCCTCGCTGGGGTCGCCCAAGCAGCACAAGACCCTCCCGCCGGTGCTGCGCGCCGACGAGGCGGCCGACCTGATCCGCTCGGCCGCCGTGCTCGCCGACGACGGCAGCCCGGTCGGCCTGCGCGACGTCGCGATGCTGGAGCTGCTCTACGCCACCGGCATCCGGGTGGGGGAGCTCGTCGGACTCGACATCGACGACCTCGACGACGACCGCCAGGTCGTGCGGGTCTTCGGCAAGGGCCGCAAGGAACGCTCCGTCCCCTACGGCCGCCCGGCCGCCCGGGCCCTGAAGTTCTGGCTCGAGCTCGGCCGTCCGGCGCTGAGGGCGGAGGGTGCCGGCGCTGCCGTCTTCGTGGGCGCCCGGGGGCGGCGCATCGACCAGCGGGTGGTCCGTGACCTGGTGCACCGCCGCATCGCCGACGTCCCCGGTGCCCCCGACATCGGCCCCCACGGGCTGCGCCACACCGCCGCGACCCACCTGCTCGAGGGCGGTGCCGACCTGCGCTCGGTCCAGGAGCTGCTCGGCCACGCCTCGCTGGCCACCACCCAGCTCTACACGCACGTGACCACCGACCGGCTCCGCGCGGCGTACCGGCAGGCCCACCCGCGCGCGTAGGGGCGTCGCCGCGGGACAGGCCGGCCGGACGTCATACGTCGGGGGACCCTGGCGTCTCCTCGCGTATGACGTCCGGCCCTGCGGCCGGTGGCGACCGCCTCGTCGGACGTCCCGGCGGCGACGGAGCCGTCAGGGGAGGTGGCCGGCGGGCCGCCCACCGGGAGGCGCCGACGCCGGGGGTGGCGCCGGCGTCGGAGCTGTGCGCTCCGACCGGGTCGACCGCGGGGTGATCCACGGCGCCCAGGCGGCGTACGGGTGGGCGGGCGGTCGCCAGCCGCCGGACGCCACCGGCTCGTCGCGCCACAGCGGCAGCAGCCGCACCGGGCCGCCGCCGACCAGGTCCAGCGGGTCGAGGTAGGTCTCCCCGCGCCGCCAGCCCCAGTGCAGGCACGCACGGGGGAAGCAGTGGCTCCCCGCCACCTCGAGCGCGCCGATGACCGCCCCGGCGACCACCCGGGCGCCCACGGCGACCGAGGCGACCACCGGTTCGTACGTCGTCCGGGTGTCGCCGTGCGACACGCTCACGACCGGCTTGCCGGCGATCCTCCCGGCGAAGACCACCTCACCCGGCAGTGCCGCACGCACCGGCTCCCCGATCCGCCCGGCGAGGTCGACGCCCCGGTGTCCGGCGCCCCACGGGTCGGCGGGTGGGGAGAAGGTCGCCACCACCTCCGGGCGCGGATCCAGCGGCCAGACGCCGACCGGGTCGGGGCCCGCGCCGCGGGCGGGGGAGGGCGCCAGGAGCAGGACGACCGCGGCGGCGGCGGTCGCCGCCCGCAACCGCCCGGGACCACGGGCACCATGACCGGCCGGGCGCCGGGACGGGGAGCTCATCCGGCGAGCCTGCACGCCGACCGCGTCGGTGCCCCCGAGGCCGCGTCGCCCTGGGGAGGACGGTCGTGGCCCGGCCTCCTGTGGAGGGCCCGGGGACCGCTTCCACCTCGATTGGCTCGCCGCCCGGGGCGTGGCCTACGATTCGCAGAGCGGCCCGTGACCACCCAGATCGACCCAGGGCCGACTTCGCACGCTCACAGACCGCGACGGGCTCTCTCCGTGGAGCCCGACCTCCCGTGGGCGCGACTCCGTGGGTTCCGCAGCACCAGCGCGGATCGGATCGCGCGCGAGCGTCAGGGCAGCCGACACCCGTCGGGTGCAGCAACTGAAACCAACCGGAGATCCGCTCCCGGCCCGGCCTGCCAGAAGGCCGGGCACACCGAGAGCGCCTCCATCACACAGGAGAATCACATGGCAGTCGTCACCATGCGCCAGCTGCTCGAGAGCGGCGTCCACTTCGGTCACCAGACCCGTCGTTGGAACCCCAAGATGAAGCGCTTCATCATGACCGAGCGCAACGGCATCTACATCATCGACCTGCAGCAGTCGCTGGCCTACATCGACCGGTCCTACGCGTTCGTCAAGGAGACCGTCGCCAAGGGCGGTGTCGTGATGTTCGTCGGCACCAAGAAGCAGGCCCAGGAGGCCATCGCCGAGCAGGCGACGCGCGTCGGGATGCCCTACGTCAACCAGCGCTGGCTCGGTGGCATGCTCACCAACTTCCAGACGGTGCACCAGCGGATCAACCGCCTCAAGGAGCTCGACGACGTCGACTTCGAGACCGTGGCCGGCTCGGGTCGCACCAAGAAGGAGCTCCTGCAGATGAAGCGGGAGCACGCCAAGCTCGAGAAGACCCTGGGCGGCATCCGCGAGATGTCGAAGGTCCCCTCCGCCGTGTGGATCGTCGACACCAACAAGGAGCACCTCGCCGTCGAGGAGGCCCGCAAGCTGCACATCCCGATCATCGGCATCCTCGACTCCAACTGCGACCCCGACCTCGTCGACTTCCCGATCCCGGGCAACGACGACGCGATCCGCGCCGTCGGCCTGCTGACCCGCGTGGTCGCCGACGCCGTCGCCGAGGGCCTCATCTCCCGCTCGGGTGCCAAGACCGGTGCCGCCGCGTCGACCGACGCCGAGCCGCTGGCCGAGTGGGAGCGCGAGCTCCTCGCCGGTGACGCCGAGAAGGCGGCCGTCGAGGCCACCGGTGGCGACGCCAAGGCCGCCGACACCCCGGCCGCCGAGTCCACCGGTGCCAGCTCCGAGGCCCCCGCCGCGGACGCCGCCGCCGAGGCCGCGACCGAGGCCAAGGTCGACGAGAAGACCGAGGACACGACCGAGGCCAAGACCGAGACCGCGACCGAGGACAAGGCCGAGGAGAAGTCCGACGCCCCGTACGGCGCCGACTCCGCCGCCGCGCTCGAGGACGGCTCGGCCCCCGAGGGCTTCGACATCAAGGGCAACGAGGGCTCCAAGAAGTTCCACGCGTCCACCAGCCCCTGGTACGACCGGACCAACGCCGAGGTGTGGTTCCGCACCGCCGAGGCCGCCGAGGCCGCCGGTTTCGTCAACGCCGAGAAGAAGGACTGACCTCCTCTCCCGGCCCTCACCACCCACCTCTCGACTTCGAGGAAGAAGGAACATGGCGAACATCTCCGCCGCTGACGTCAAGAAGCTCCGCGAGCTCACCGGCGCCGGCATGATGGACTGCAAGAAGGCCCTCACCGAGGCCGACGGCGACTTCGACAAGGCCTCCGAGCTGCATCCGCATCAAGCTGGGCAAGAAGATGGCCGAGCGCGGTGCCGAGCGCGAGGCCTCGGCCGGCCTGGTCGCCCGCTCCGGCGGCGCCCTGGTCGAGCTCAAGTGCGAGACCGACTTCGTGGCCAAGGGCGACGACTTCGTGTCGACCGCCCAGCAGATCGCCGACGCGGCCGCCGAGGCCGAGGCCGGCGACGCGGAGGCCCTCAAGGCCGTCGCGCTCGGCGACAAGACCGTCGGCGAGGTCGTCGACAACCTGGCCATGACGATCGGCGAGAAGATCGAGCTCGGTCGGGTCGTCTACTTCGACGGCGAGACCGTGGCCTACATGCACAAGCGTTCGGCCGACCTCCCGCCCGCCATCGGCGTGCTGGTGGAGTTCGACGGCAACGAGGCCGGCGCCGACGGTGCCGCCAAGCAGATCGCCGCGATGCGTCCGACGTACCTCTCCCGTGACGAGGTCCCCGCGGACGTCGTCGCCAAGGAGCGCGAGATCGCCGAGGCCACCTCCCGCGAGGAGGGCAAGCCCGAGGGCGCCATCGCGAAGATCACCGAGGGTCGCCTCAACGGCTTCTACAAGGAGGTCGCCCTCCTCGACCAGCCGTCGGTGACCGAGAACAAGAAGTCGGTCAAGACCGTCCTCGACGAGGCCGGCACCACCGTGAAGCGCTTCGCGCGCTTCGAGGTCGGCGCCTGACCGGCTGACACACCACCCGCCCCGGCGACACCGCCCGGGCACCCCGACGGGGCCGGTACGACGAGAGTCGTGCCGGCCCCGTCGTCGTACCCACCCCGATGGGGCGGGGCGGGCGTCCGCGTTCGCCGGGAGGGGTGACCCACCGGTAGGTTTGGCCCGACCCACCCGTCATCGAAGGGAACACCTGTGACCGCCTACAACCGCGTCCTCATCAAGCTGTCGGGAGAGGTGTTCGGCGGTGGCGCCGTCGGGGTCGACCTCGACGTCGTGCAGCAGGTCGCTCGGGAGGTCGCGGCGGTCGTGCGCGAGGGCGTCCAGGTCAGCATCGTCGTCGGCGGCGGCAACTTCTTCCGCGGCGCGGAGATGCAGCAGCGAGGCATGGACCGGTCCCGGGCCGACTACATGGGCATGCTGGGCACGGTGATGAACTGCCTGGCCCTCCAGGACTTCCTGGAGAAGGGCGGCATCGAGACGCGCGTGCAGACCGCCATCCAGATGGGGCAGGTCGCCGAGCCGTACATCCCGCGGCGGGCGATCCGGCACATGGAGAAGGGCCGCGTGGTGATCTTCGGCGCCGGTGCCGGCATGCCGTTCTTCTCCACCGACACGGTCGCCGCGCAACGCGCGCTGGAGACCCACTGCGAGGTGGTCCTGATGGCCAAGCAGGGTGTCGACGGCGTCTACTCCGCCGATCCCAAGAAGGACCCGACGGCCACCCGGTACGACACGCTCACCTTCTCCGAGGCCCTGCGCGAGGGGCTGCGGATCGCCGACGCCACGGCGTTCGCGCTGTGCATGGAGAACGACATGCCCCTCGTCGTCTTCGGCGCGGAGGACGAGGGCGCGATCCTGAGGATCGTGCAGGGTGAGAAGATCGGCACCGTGGTGAGCAGCGGGGCCTGATCCCGCGCCACCACACCCCCGGACCAGCACCAGACAATCAGCCACCCGACGGCAGGAGCCAGCACGTGATCAACGACGTCCTCACCGAGGCCGACCAGAAGATGGGCAAGTCGGTCGATGCGACCCGCGAGGAGTTCGCCGCGATCCGTGCCGGCCGGGCCCACCCCAGCATGTTCAACAAGATCGTCGTCGACTACTACGGGACGCCCACGCCGATCCAGCAGCTCGCGTCCTTCACCTCCCAGGACGCCCGCACCATCTTGATCTCGCCCTACGACATGGGTGCGATGGGCAACATCGAGCGGGCGATCCGCGACTCCGACCTCGGCGTCAACCCCGCCAACGACGGCAAGGTGCTGCGCTGCGGCTTCCCCGAGCTCACCGAGGAGCGCCGCAAGGAGTACATCAAGCTCGCGCGCGCCAAGGCCGAGGACGGCCGGGTCGCGGTCCGCAACCTGCGGCGCACCGCCAAGCAGGGCATGGAGAAGCTCGAGAAGGACGGCGAGGTCGGCAAGGACGACGTCACGGGCGGTGAGAAGAAGCTCGACGTCACCACCAAGAAGCACACCGACGTGATCGACGAGATGCTCAAGAACAAGGAAGCCGAGCTGCTCGAGGTCTGATGGCGTCCCCGACCATGCCCGCCTCCCCAGCACCCCCCAAGGACCACGGCCGCGCCGGGCGCAACCTGCCGGCCGCGATCGGCTCGGCGGTCGTGCTGCTCGTCGCCATCGCCGCGTCCCTCGCGGTGTGGAAGACCGCCTTCATGTTCATCGTGGCGGCCGCCGTCCTGGTGGCCGTGTGGGAGCTGCGCAAGGGGATGCTGGCCAAGGACATCGACCTGCCCGAGCAGCCGCTCATGGTGGGCGGCGTGGTCATGGTCGTGGTCGCCTACTTCTGGGGCGCCCCGGCGCTGGTGACGGCCACCGCGGTCACCGCGCTGGTGATCATGCTGTGGCTGCTCCGACGCGGCATCGACGGCTACGTCAAGAACGCCACCGCCTCGGTCTTCACGCTCGTCTACGTGCCGTTCCTGGGCTCCTTCGTGGCCCTGATGCTGGCCGAGGGCGGGGCCACCGGCTTCGAGCCGTACGACGAGGGCGTCAAGGGGATCATCACCTTCATCCTCGTCACCATCGCCTCCGACATCGGCGGCTACATCGCCGGCGTGCTCTTCGGGAAGCACCCGATGGCGCCGGTCATCTCGCCCAAGAAGTCGTGGGAGGGCTTCGTCGGCTCGCTGGTCTTCTGCGTGGCCTCCGGGATCGCCCTGGTCGTCTACCTCCTCGACGGCGACTGGTGGGTGGGTGTCGCGCTGGGGCTCATCGCCGCGGTGATGGCCACCCTGGGCGACCTGTGCGAGTCGGTGATCAAGCGCGACCTCGGCATCAAGGACATGAGCCACGTCATCCCCGGCCACGGCGGCCTGATGGACCGGCTCGACTCGCTGCTGGCCACCATCGCGCCGATCTGGCTGCTGCTGCACTACCTCGTCTTCTGAGCGGCGCCTGACGTGCGCCTGATGGTCACCGGAGGCCGCCACGGCTACCTCGGCCGCCACGTCGTCGAGGCGGCCCGCGCGGCCGGCCACGACGTCGTGCCCGTGGGGTCCGCGGACGCCGACCTGCGCGACGCGCCCGCCGTCGGGGCCCTGCTGGCGGACGTCCGCCCCGACGCCGTCGTGCACACCGCCTACGTCCAGGGCGACTGGCACGTCACCGCCACCGGCAGCGCCCACCTCGCCGTCGCCACGGCCCGGCAGGACGCCCGGATGGTGCTGGTCTCCAGCGACGTCGTCTTCTCGGGCGCCGACGGCCTGTACGCCGAGTCCGCGCCGCCCGACCCGATCACGGCGTACGGCGCCGCCAAGGCCGCCGCGGAGACCACCGTGCTGGCGCTGTGTCCCGGCGCCGTGGTGGCGCGCACCTCGCTCATCCTCGGCGACGGCCGCTCCCAGCACGAGCGGTGGGTGCACGCGCTGGCCGCGGGAGCCGAGGGCGCGCTCTTCGCCGACGAGCAGCGGTGCCCGGTGCACGTGCTCGACCTGGCGCTCGCGCTGGTCGAGGTGGCCGGACGAGCGGGCGACGACGTGGAGGGTGTCCTCCACGTCGCCGGGTCCGACGCGCTGAGCCGGCTCGAGCTGGGACGGCTCATCGCCCGCCGCGACGGCCTCGACGAGGCCGTGCTCCGCGGGGGCAGCAGGGCGGACCTGGGCGTGCCGGGGCCGATCGACGTACGCCTGGACTCGTCGCTGGCCGCCGACGTGCTCCGGACCCGACTGCGCGGCGCCCGGGAGTTCCTGTGACCCTCTTCCTCGTGCGCCACGGGCTGTCGCACGTCGATCCCGACCGTCCGGCCGCCGAGTGGGACCTCGACCCGTCGGGCTTCGACGCCGTGTGGGCGCTGCGCGAGTCGGGACGCCTGCCGGCACGGGCCGCGTGGTTCTCCTCGCCCGAGCCGAAGGCGCAGCAGACCGCCCAGCTGCTCACCGACGGGGAGGTCGGCGTCGTGGAGGACCTCCACGAGCACGAGCGCGCCGCGGGCCTGCTCGACGACTTCCCCGACCGGGTCCGGGCCGCCTTCGCCGATCCCGCGACCCCCGCGGCGCCGGGTTGGGAACCGCTGGCCAGGCTCCGCGAGCGGCTGCTGCCCGCCGTACGACGCATCCTCGACGTGCACGGCGACGACGACGTCGTGCTGGTCGGCCACGGCACCGCCTGGACCCTCCTGGTGGCCGCACTGACGGGCCGCGAGCCGGACCTCGACCGATGGGCGACGCTCGGCATGCCCGACGTGATCGAGGTCCCCGCCGTCCTACGATGAGCCCATGAGCACCCCGGAGACGACCCAGACCCAGCCCCGGGTCGAGCCGGCCGACGAGCGCGGCTGGTGGCACCGCAGCCACCCGACCTTCGCCGGGATCGCCGGGTTCTTCGCCGGCATGCTGTTCGTCACCGCGCTGCCGGGCGGCTTCGCCGGGGTGCTGCGCCTGCTCTTCACCGACGAGCGCGCCCGCGACCTCTTCCCCCTGGTCCTGATCGCCCTGGTGCTCCCGGTCGTGCTGCTCGTCACGCGCAAGACGCGCCGCTTCGCGATCTTCATGGTCATCGGGATGGTGGTGACCGCGTTGGTCGTCCTCGGCGTGACGTCGCTGGTGCTGTGGGTCATGGTGCAGTACGACGTGACGTGAGCCGGGTCCGCGTCAGGACTCCGCCGCCCAGCTCAGCGTGCTCTCGACGGCGCGGGCCCACTCGGCCCGGCCGCGGCGGCGCGTCGCCTCGCTCATCTGTGGCTCCCACACCGCCGCGCGGCGCCAGTTGGCGCGCAGGCCCTCCAGGTCCGGCCAGTAGCCGACGGCCAGCCCGGCGGCGTACGCGGCTCCCAGCGACACCGACTCCGACACCAGGGGTCGCTCCACCGGGACCGCCAGCACGTCGGCCACCATCTGCATCAGCAGGTGGTTGGACGTCATGCCGCCGTCGACGCGCACGGTGGTGAGCGCCGTGCCGGTGTCGCCGTCCATCGCCTCCACGACCTCGCAGCTCTGCCAGGCGGTGGCCTCCAGCACGGCGCGCGCGAGGTGGGCCCGGGTGACGTACGACGTCAGCCCGACGACCACGCCGCGGGCGTCGGGCTGCCAGTGCGGGGCGAAGAGCCCGGCGAACGCCGGGACGATGTAGCACCCGCCGTTGTCCTCCACGCGCCGGGCGAGGGTCTCGATCTCGGGCGCCGAGCTGATCATCTCGAGGGCGTCGCGGAACCACTGGACGAGGGCGCCCGCCACCGCGATGGATCCCTCGGTCGCGTAGCGCGGCGGCTCGCCCGGCAACGAGTAGGCGACGGTGGACAGGAGCCCGCGCGAGGACGGCGTCAGGGTCTCCCCGGTGTTCATGAGCAGGAACGCCCCGGTGCCGTAGGTGCACTTCGCCTCACCGGGGGAGAAGCAGGTCTGGCCGAACAGCGCGGCCTGCTGGTCCCCGAAGGCGCCGCCGATGGGGACGCCCGGCAGGCCAACCGAGCAGGTGCCGTAGACCTCCACGTTGGGGCGGATCTCGGGCAGCAGCTCGACCGGGATGTCGAGCAGGTCGAGCAGCCGCTGGTCCCAGGAGAGGCCGCGGATGTCCATCAGCATGGTGCGGCTCGCGTTGGTGGCGTCGGTGACGTGGACCCCACCGTCCGGGCCGCCGGTGAGGTTCCAGATCAGCCAGGTCTCCATGGTCCCGAAGGCGAGCTCGCCGGTGCGTGCGCGTCTCTGCAGCCCCGGCACGTGGTCGAGGAGCCACCGCAGCCGCGGGGCCGCGAAGTAGCCGGCGGGGGTGATGCCGCAGACCTCCTCGAAGAGGGCGGCGTCGGGGCTGTCGTTCAGCCGGGCGACGATCTCGCTGGAGCGGGTGTCCTGCCAGGTGATGGCCGGAGCCACGGGGCGGCCGGTGGCCCGGTCCCACACGACGGTGGTCTCGCGCTGGTTGGCGATGCCCACGCTGGCGATGTCGCCTGCGTCGAGCCCCGCGACCTGGAGGGCCTCCGGCAGCACCCGGAGGGTGTTGGCCCAGATCTCGGTGGCGTCGTGCTCGGCCCACCCGGGCTCCGGGAAGAGCTGGGCGTGCTCGTGCTGGGCCACCGACACCATCCGGCCGCCGTGGTCGAAGACGAGGCAGCGGGTCGACGTCGTGCCCTGGTCGATCGCCGCGACGTAGCGGCCCGTCACAGCCGGTCCTGCAGGGTGCTGGCCGTGGCCTGGGCGGCGGCGACGACCTGCTCGGCGAGCCCCTCGTGCGGCTCTCCCGACGCCTGCAGCAGCTGGTCCCGCGGCCCGACCACCGCCATCGCGCCGACGCCGACGCCGACGCGGTGGCAGATCGGAGCGGCCAGCGCGGCCGTGCCCGGGACCATACCGGCGTCCAGCGTGGCCCAGCCCTGCCGGCGGGCGCGCTGCAGCGCGCGGGTCAGGGCCGTGGCCGTGGTGGGGGTGCCCGGGGCGTACGACGTCAGCACCAGGTCGTGGAGTCGGGTGGCGACGGGTGACCACGCCAGCAGGACGTGCCCGAGGGCCGTGGCGTGGACGGGCTGGAGCTCGCCGACGCGCAGCCGCTGGGGTGAGCCGTCGGGACGGAAGACGTGGGAGATGAGCTCGACCGAGGGCCCCCGCAGGACGCCGAGCTGGACCTCCAGCCCGGTGCGCGCGGCCAGACCGTCGGCCCAGTTGGTGGCGCGGGAGCGGATCAGGTGCGGGTCGACGTGCTGGCCCAGGGTGGCCAGGCCGGCCCCGAGGGAGTAGTGACCCGTGTCGGGGTCCTGCGTGGCGAAGCCCACCTCGCACAGCGTGCGGACGATGCCGTGCGCGGTGGTCTTGGGCAGGTCGAGCATGCGCGCCAGCTCCCCGAGCGGCACCGGGTCGGGCACGGCCCCCAGCACGTGCAGGACCGCGGCGGCGCGCTCGATGGACTGGATGGTTCCTGGCACTCGCTGACCGTAGGGGCTGGGATCGGCCAGCGCCATGGGTGGTCGTTCGACATCGTCGCGCCATCGTTCGAGATGGTCGAACGATCGGCGTGGTGTTCGATGGCCGTCCGGGGCAACGTGTGACGGGCGCCACAGGGCCAGCCCACCACGAAGGAGCAGACGCATGACAAGCAAGGGGAAGCAGCTAGTCGGCGAGATGTGCGCCGAGTTCGCAGGCACGATGATCCTGATCCTGTTCGGCGTGGGCGTCGTGGCCCAGGTCGTCACCAGCGAGGACGGGTCCCTCGGCGACCACGACTCGATCGCCTGGGCCTGGGGCCTGGGCGTCACGCTCGGCGTCTACGTCGCGGCGCGACTGTCCGGGGCGCACCTCAACCCCGCCGTCAGCATCGCGCTCGCGGCGTTCACCGAGTTCGAGTGGCGCAAGGTGGCGCCCTACGTCCTCGCCCAGACCGCGGGCGCCTTCGTGGCCGCCCTCATCGTGCGAGCGTCGTACGCCGACCTGATCGGGGCCGTCGATCCCGACCACACGATCGCCACTCAGGGCATCTTCTCGACGCTGCCGGGCAACGGCGCCGCCGACGTCAGCATCTCGACGGCGTTCCTCGACCAGGTCGTCGGCACGGCGATCCTCGTCTTCGTCATCTTCGCCCTCACCTCCGCGTGGAACAACCCGCCCATGGCCAACCTCGGCCCGGTGGTCGTCGGCCTCCTCGTCGTCGCCATCGGGATGGCGTGGGGAGCCAACGCCGGCTACGCGATCAACCCGGCCCGCGACTTCGGTCCGCGGCTCGCCTCCCTCGTCACCGGCTACGGCGGCGCGATGCGCGACCAGAACGGCGACCTCTACTTCTGGCTCCCGATCGTCGCGCCGATCATCGGTGGCCTGGTGGGCGGCGCCCTCTTCAAGGTCCTCATCGGGATGCACCTCACGCCCACCGAGGAGGAGGACGTCGTCGTCAGCGAACCCCTGACGGAACCGACCACCCAGCGCTGACCGCAGCCACCCGCACCCGTCGCCCCACCCCGCACCACCCAACCACCGCATGAAGGAGCACACCATGGCCGAGTACGTCGGAGCAGTCGACCAGGGCACCACCAGCACCCGCTTCATGATCTTCGACCACGCCGGTGAGGAGGTCGCCCGTCACCAGCTCGAGCACGAGCAGGTCATGCCGAAGGCCGGCTGGGTGGAGCACGACCCGGTGGAGATCTGGGAACGCACCAGCTCGGTCATCCAGACCGCGCTGCGCAAGGCCGGACTGAGCCACGACGACCTCGCCGCCGTAGGCATCACCAACCAGCGTGAGACGACGGTGGTGTGGAACAAGAAGACCGGCCGGCCGGTCTACAACGCGATCGTGTGGCAGGACACCCGCACCGACCGCATCGCCTCCAAGCTCGAGCGCGACGGGCACGGCGACCTGATCCGCCAGCGCGCCGGGCTGCCGCCGGCGACGTACTTCGCGGGAGGCAAGATCCAGTGGATCCTCGAGAACGTCGACGGGGTGCGGGAGTCCGCCGAGAAGGGCGACGTCATCTTCGGCACCACCGACTCCTGGCTGATCTGGAACCTCACCGGCGGGGTCGACGGCGGCGCCCACGTCACCGACGTGACCAACGCCAGCCGCACCATGCTCATGGACCTCGAGACGTGCGAGTGGGACGACGAGCTGATCGCCCTCTTCGACATCCCGCGGGCGATGCTGCCGGAGATCAAGTCCTCGAGCTGTCCGGAGGGGTACGGCACGACCCGCGCCGACGGCCCGTTCCGGGGCGAGGTGCCGCTGACCGGCATCCTCGGCGACCAGCAGGCCGCCACCGTCGGACAGGTCTGCTTCGAGCCCGGGGAGGCCAAGAACACCTACGGCACCGGCAACTTCATGCTCCTCAACACCGGCACCGAGCTGGTGCGCTCCAAGAACGGCCTGCTGACCACGGTCTGCTACCGCTTCGGCGACGACGCCCCCGTGTACGCGCTGGAGGGCTCCATCGCGGTCACCGGCTCCGCCGTCCAGTGGTTGCGTGACCAGCTCGGCATCATCTCCGGCGCGTCGCAGAGCGAGTCGCTGGCCCGCCAGGTGGAGGACAACGGCGGCGTGTACTTCGTGCCCGCCTTCTCCGGCCTGTTCGCGCCGTACTGGCGTTCCGACGCCCGCGGCGCCATCGTCGGCCTGTCCCGCTACAACACCAACGCCCACGTGGCCCGGGCGACCCTGGAGGCGATCTGCTACCAGAGCCGCGACGTCGCCGACGCCATGGAGCAGGACTCCGGCGTCAAGCTCGAGGTGCTCAAGGTCGACGGAGGCGTGACCGCCAACGAGCTGTGCATGCAGATCCAGGCCGACGTGCTCGGCGTCGAGGTCAGCCGCCCGGTGGTGGCCGAGACCACCTGTCTGGGCGCGGCGTACGCCGCCGGGCTGGCGGTCGGCTTCTGGCAGAACACCGACGAGCTGCGCAAGAACTGGAACGAGGGCAAGCGGTGGTCCCCGCAGTGGGACGAGGAGCAGCGCGAGGCCGGTCATGCACAGTGGAAGAAAGCCGTCACCAGGACGTTGGACTGGGTGGACGTCGACTGAACGGTCGACGCACCGCACCGCACCGCATCGCACCACACAGCACCAGGCAGCACCGCGCGCGGCGTCGTACCGCGCGCAGATCCCCCGCAGACCCCCCCGAGAGAGGCACCACCATGCGAGCCGTCCCGATGTCCCCCCAGTCCCGCGAGGCGGCGCTGCACGCCATGGCCGCCGAGGAGCTCGACGTCCTGGTGATCGGCGGGGGTGTGGTGGGCGGCGGCGCGGCGCTGGACGCCGCGACGCGGGGTCTGCGGGTGGGGCTGGTCGAGGCCCGTGACTTCGCGTCGGGCACCTCGAGCAGGTCGAGCAAGCTGATCCACGGTGGCCTGCGCTACCTGGAGATGCTCGACTTCGGTCTGGTCGCGGAGGCGCTGAAGGAGCGCGGCCTGCTCATCCAGGAGCTCGCGCCGCACCTGGTGCGACCGGTCCCGTTCCTCTACCCGCTGCGCCACCGCGGGTGGGAGCGGCTCTACGCCGGCTCCGGGGTCGCGCTGTACGACGCGATGGCCCGGGTGTCGGGGCGCGCCGGGGTGCCGCTGCACAAGCACCTCACCCGGCGCGGCGCCCGACGCCTGGTGCCCTCGCTGCGCAAGGACGCGCTGGTCGGGGCCCTGCAGTACTACGACGCCCAGGTCGACGACGCCCGGCACACCATGTTCCTGGCCCGCACGGCGGCGGCGTACGGCGCGCACGTGGCCTCCCGCGCACGCGTCGTCGAGCTGACGCGCGAGGGCGAGCGGGTCACCGGCGCCGTGGTCCGCGACCTGGAGACCGGTGACACCGTCACGGTGCGGGCGCGCCAGGTCATCAACGCGACCGGCGTGTGGACCGACGAGACGCAGGCGCTGGGCGGCCAGCGGGGTGTCTTCAAGGTGCGGGCCAGCAAGGGGGTCCACCTCGTCGTGCCCAAGGACCGGATCCGCTCGGAGGTCGGCCTCATCCTGCGCACCGAGAAGTCGGTGCTCTTCGTCATCCCCTGGGGCCGGCACTGGATCATCGGCACCACCGACACCGACTGGGAGCTCGACAAGGCGCACCCGGCGGCCAGCGAGGCCGACATCGACTACCTGCTCGACCACGTCAACGAGGTGCTCGAGCAGCCGCTGACCCGTGACGACGTGGAGGGCGTCTACGCCGGCCTGCGGCCGTTGCTGGAGGGCGAGTCGGACGCCACCTCCAAGCTGTCGCGCGAGCACGCGGTCGGTCACCCCGCGCCGGGGCTCGTGGTCGTCGCCGGCGGCAAGTACACGACGTACCGGGTGATGGCCAAGGACGTCGTCGACGAGGCGGTCGACGGGCTGGAGGACCTGGACCGTCGCGTGCCGGCCTCGATCACCGAGAAGGTGCCGCTGCTGGGCGCCGACGGCTACCACGCCCTGTGGAACGCCCGCCACCGCCTGGCCACCGACACGGGGCTGCACGACGTGTGGATCGAGCACCTGCTGCAGCGCTACGGCACGCTCATCCACGAGCTGCTCGCCATGGTCGAGCAGGATCCCTCGCTGGGGGAGCCGCTGACCGGCGCCGACGACTACCTGCGGGTGGAGATCGTGTACGCCGCCAGCCACGAGGGCGCCCGGCACCTCGACGACGTCCTGACGCGGCGTACCCGCATCTCGATCGAGACCTTCGACCGGGGACTCGGGGCCGCCGAGGAGGTCGCCCGGCTGGTCGCCCCGGTGCTCGGGTGGAGCGAGGAGCAGGTGGCGATCGAGGTCGAGCACTACCGGGTCCGGGTGGAGGCGGAGCGGGAGAGCCAGCAGATGCCCGACGACGAGACCGCCGACGCGGCGCGACTCGGGGCCGCCGACGTGGTGCCGCTCACGTGAGGCCGCCGGGGCGGTCCCGCATTGGCCGCGGCCGCCCCGTCGGTGGGACACTGGGCGCCTGATGTCTGCTCCCGAGAACGGACCCGTCACGACCCTCCCGCTCGTCTTCAACGAGCCGCGGGGTCGCAAGAAGCCGCCGCGCCACCTCGCCGACCTCGACGAGGCGGGCCGCAAGGACCTGCTCACCGAGATGGGCCTGCCCGGCTTCCGGGCCAAGCAGCTGTCCACGCACTACTTCGGCCGCCTCGTCGACGACCCGGCCGAGATGACCGACCTGCCCGCCGGCCAGCGCGACGAGCTGGTCTCCGCGCTGCTGCCCGACCTGATGACGCCGCTGCGCACCCAGGAGGCGGACAAGGGCACCACGCGCAAGACGCTGTGGAAGCTCTTCGACGGCGCGCTCGTCGAGTCGGTGCTGATGCGCTACCCCGACCGGGCCACCGTCTGCGTCTCCAGCCAGGCCGGCTGCGGGATGGCCTGCCCGTTCTGCGCCACCGGCCAGGGCGGCCTGCAGCGCAACATGTCCACCGCCGAGATCGTCGAGCAGGTCGTCGCCGGCGCCCGGTCGATGGCCCGCGGCGAGGTGCCCGGCGGTCCCGGCCGCGTCTCCAACGTCGTCTTCATGGGGATGGGGGAGCCGCTGGCCAACTACAAGGCCGTCATCGGCGCCGTGCGCCGCCTCACCGACCCCTCGCCCGCCGGTCTCGGCATGAGCGCCCGCGGGATCACGGTCTCCACCGTCGGCCTGGTGCCGCGCATCAACCAGCTGACCGAGGAGGGCATCCCGGTCACCCTCGCGCTGTCCCTGCACGCCCCCGACGACGAGCTGCGCAACGAGCTGGTGCCGATCAACACCCGCTTCTCGGTCGCCGAGACCGTCGAGGCGGCCTGGAACTACGCCCGGGTCACCAAGCGCCGGGTCTCCATCGAGTACGCCATGATGCGCGGCATCAACGACCAGGCCGAGCGTGCCGACCTGCTGGGCGACGTCCTCAACTCCTACGGCGACTGGGGCTGGGTGCACGTCAACCTGATCCCGCTCAACCCGACGCCCGGCTCGAAGTGGACGGCCAGCGACCCCAAGGACGAGCGGGAGTTCGTCCGCCGGCTCGAGGCCAAGGGGATCCCGACGACCGTCCGCGACACCCGCGGGCGCGAGATCGACGGCGCCTGCGGTCAGCTCGCCGCCGAAGCCTGAGCGCGCGGAGCGCCGGCGGGTCGGTCTGACTGACTCAACTGGCGGCGTACGACGGGGCTGGTCGGTCTGCTGGCTCAACTGGCGGCGTACGGCGTCTGGATCGCCGATCGGGCTGTCGGCGGCCGCCAGTTGCGCTGGGTGCGCTCAGTGCTCAAGCCCGACCGAGTGCTCGGGTCCGACCGAGTGCTCGGGCGGGCAGACTGCCGGGCCGGCGAGCCTGCACGGCTCAACTGGCGGCGTCGGCAGGGCTACCCGGCGGCTCAACTGGCGGCGTACGACGTCTGGATCGCCGATCGGGCTGTCGGCGGCCGCCAGTTGCGGCGCGCCACCGACGGCGGGGTCGCCGGGGAGCCTGACTGACCCAACTGGCGGCGTACGGCGTCCGGATCGCCGATGTGGCTGTCGTCGGCCGCCAGTTGCTCGGGTCCGACCGAGTGCTCGGGCGGGTAGGCCGCCGGGCCGGCGAGCCTGCACGGCTCAACTGGCGGCGTACGACGGGATCGGCTGACCCGTGCGGCTCAACTGGCGGCGTACGACGTCTGGATCGCCGATCGGGCTGTCGGCGGCCGCCAGTTGCGGCGCGCCACCGACCGTGGTGCTGACCCCGACCATGGGTCCGGCTGATCCGCCCCTCCACGCGTACGACGCCACGAGCGCGGCGGCCTCGGGGACCGTGTCCACCAGGTGCACGTGCTCCTCCATGGCGCGCCCCCGGGCCAGGGCCCGCAGCAACGGCCAGGCCGGCACGGTGTCGGTCCAGTGCTCGCGCCCGACGAGCACCATCGGGGCGATCGAGGACTCGTCGGCGTAGTAGTTCTCGCAGGCGTCCTGGAAGACCTCCTGCACGGTGCCGGCGGCACCGGGGAGGAACACGATCCCGGCCGTGCACACCTCGAGCAGCACCGCCTCGCGGGTGGCGTTGCGGAAGTACTTCGCGATGGCGGTGGCGAAGGGGTTGGGCGGCTCGTGGCCGTAGTGCCACGTGGGGATCCCGAGCGACTCGACGGGCTCGGCGACCCGGTCGACCACCGCGAACGCCGCCGCCGCCCAGGCCCCGATGCTGGGGGTGAACGACGGCACCGTCGCCAGCATGGCCAGGGCCTCGTCCAGCGAGTCGGGGTCGGAGGCCGAGAGCAGGGCGCCGAGGTTGGCGGCCTCCATGGCACCCGGGCCGCCGCCGGTGGCGACCGTCACCCGTGAGCCGACGGCGTGGCCCAGGCGCGCGGCGTCGGCGTACCCGGTCGAGCCGCGCTCCAGGGCGTGCCCACCCATCACCCCCAGGAGGCGGCGGCCGACGATCCAGGCGGCGAGCGCCTGGTCGATCGCGTGGTCGTGCAGCGCCCGCGCCAGGGCCTCCTCCTGGGAGGTGGCGGCCCGCGTGGAGCGCCGCTGCGACCAGGCGTAGGCGCGGGCGTCGAGCGAGGCGGGGTAGTGGTCGGCGTCGTAGAGGTCGCGGGGCGTGTAGAGGGTCGTGCGGTAGGTGTCGACCGGGCTGGCGGCCAGGTCGGGGAGCACGACCCCGCCGCGACGGCGTACCTCCTCCTCGTCCCCGTCGGCGAAGGTGCAGCCGAGGAAGAGGGCGGACGCCACCGAGCGCGACAGCAGCGCGCTGCCGCGCCCGGTGAGGTCGACGCCGACGACCCGCCATCCCTCCAGGGACCGCGCCCCGCGAGCGAGCCGGGAGTCGAGGTCGTCGAGGGTCGTGACGTCGACGATGCGTCCGTGGGTGCGCCTCACGGGGCAAGCCAACCAGCAGGCGACCCGGCCCGAGCGCCGGGCCACCTCAGAACGCGTGCGCCATCAGGTCCGCGAAGAGCTCCTGCTCGTCCACCTCCAGCCCGCGCGCCCGGAACCACTGGCACATGTTGGTGCAGTCGCGCAGCAGGAAGTCCATGCCCCGGGGGTTGCCCACCAGGTCGACGATCTGCGGCAGGTCGATGATGACGAGGCGCTCACCCGCCGCGAGCGTGTTGTACGGCGAGAGGTCGCCGTGCACGACCCCCGCCTGCGCCATCGTGGCCAACGCGTCCCGCAGCTGCTCGTAGTACGACTCGAGCAGCTCGGGCCCCGGCCGGACCTGGGCCAGGCGCGGTGCGGTCTCGACCTCGCCGTCGACGACGTGGGTGATCCACTCCATCATGATCTCGGTCTCGTCGATCTGGACCGGGTAGGGCACCGGCACGCCGAGCTCCCACAGGCGGCGCAGGGCACCCCACTCGGAGGTGGCCCACTCGCCGGCCGCCACGGTGCGGCCCCAGGTCGACTTGCGCTTGAGGGCGCGGTTGTCGCGGGACCGCTTCATCGAGCGACCCTCGGTGTAGGCCGCCGCCCGGTGGAAGGTGCGGTGGTCGGTGTCGCGGTAGCGCTTGGCCGCCATCACGACACCGCTGTCGGACCGGTGCGGGTCGGCGCGCTCGACCAGGAAGACGTCGGCCTCCTTGCCGGTCTTGAGGATGCCGAGCTCGGTGTCCACGGCGCCGCTGGAGGTCACCACCCAGTCGGGGCGTGGCTCGGGGCCCTTCATCAGGGCCTCGAGGTCGTCCCAGGGTGACCAGCGCTGGTCCGGTCCGAGCTCGTCGGCGTAGCCGCTGTAGTCGAAGACGAACCGCTCGTCGAGGCCGGCTCGAGGGTCGGTGGTGCTAGGGGCGAGGAACCCCTCGGGAAAGTCGGGTGTCATCTGTGCTCCGTGCGTGAGGAAGTCGGTCTGGGGACAGGCCGGGGACAGTCGTCGTCATGTCACGGCTCCTCTCGGGCGGGGTGCAGCAGGCGGCGCCGGGCGGCGCCTCGGGACCACGGTCCCGGACCGACCTCGCGGCACGCAACAGGTTTTCCGACGGGCGGGGGTACCTTGCGGGGATGGTCCACTCCCTGCGCCGCTCCGCGGCCGCGCTGCTCACCACGGTCGTGGTCGCCCCCGTCCTGCTCACCCAGGTCGCATCCGGCGAGGAGTCCGCCCCGGCCGGCGCGAGCGGGATCGGCGACGCCTACTGGCCGCTGGACGGCAACGGCGGCATCGACGTCGCGTCGTACCGCATCAGGAACCGCTACGACCTGCCCACCCAGCGGCTCGAGGGCCGCACGGTCCTGGAGCTGACCGCGACGACCGACCTGAGCAGCTTCCACCTCGACTTCCTGCTGCCGACGACGAAGGTGACCGTCGACGGCAAGCGGGCCGACCACGCGCGACCCGACAAGCACGAGCTCCGGATCACCCCGGACGCGCCGCTGGCCGCGGGCTCGACCCACCGGGTCGTGGTGTCCTACGCCGGCAACCCCGACGGGAAGAGGTACGCGGGGGAGCGCAACTGGCTGGCCAACGACCGCGAGGTCGTGGCCATGAACCAGCCGCACATGGCGCCGTGGTGGTTCCCGGGCAACGACCACCCGAGCGACAAGGCGACCTTCGACGTCTCGACCACGGTCGAGCGGGGCCGCGAGGTCATCGGCAACGGCACCCTGGTCAGCAGGAAGAGGACCGGGCGGACGGTCACGTGGCGCTGGCGCGCCGAGGACCCGATGGCGACCTACCTGGCGTTCTTCGCCGCCGGTGACTTCGAGGTCGAGCGCGGCACCACCCACGGGATCCCGTGGGTCAACGCCGTCTCCCGGCTCCAGGACGACCGCCAGCGGGCGGGCTCCCTGCGGGCCCTGCGCACCAGCGCGTCGGTCGTGCACGGCCTCTCCGAGGACCTCGGGCCCTACCCGTTCGAGGTGACCGGCGGGCTCAGCACGGGCCTGGCGGTCGGCTTCGCGCTGGAGAACCAGACCCGTCCGACCTACCCCACCCTCGGCGGTCCGGCGGAGGGCCTCATCGTCCACGAGCTCGCCCACCAGTGGTTCGGCGACGACGTGGCCGTGGCCCGCTGGAGCGACATCTGGCTCAACGAGGGTGCCGCGACGTTCATGCAGTGGCGCTGGACCGAGCGCAAGGGCACCCGCAGTGCCGGCGACATCCTGCGTGGCTCCTACGACGCGCGCGATGGGTCCGACCCCTTCTGGGACGTCACCATCGGCGACCCGGGCAGGGGCCTGATCTTCGACGACGCCGTCTACGACCGCGGGGCGATGACGCTCCAGGCCCTGCGCCAGCGGATCGGCGAGGACGCGTTCTGGACGCTGGTGCGCACCTGGCTGCAGCAGCGGGGCGGGGCCAACGGCAGCACCCAGGACTTCGAGGCCCTCGCCGCCGCGACGAGCGGCCAGGACCTCACGTCGTTCTTCACCGCCTGGCTCCGCACCCCGGGCAAGCCGGCCCGCACGGCCGACAACGGGCTCGCATGAGCGAGCGCACCATCGACTGGTTCCGCAGGCCCGGCACCCGGGGGGACGGCGACCCCGGCACCCTCAACGCCTGCTACAACGCCCTCGATCGACACGTGATCCGCGGGCAGGCCGAGGACGTCGCGCTGGTCCTGGGCATGCGCGCCTGGACGTACGCCGACCTGCTCACCGAGGTCGGCGCCCTCGCGGGAGCGCTGCGCGCCTTCGGGACCGGGGTGGGTGATCGGGTCGCCGTGGGCCCGCTCCCGGCCTTCGAGGGGGTCGTGGTGACCCTCGCCGCGGCCCGGCTCGGGGCCGTCGTCGAGCATGCCGACGACCTGGCGCCGCACGTCGACGGCGCCACGGTCCTGGTCGCCGGCACCGACCCCGCCCTCGAGTCCGGCGACGTCCCGGTGCTCACCGTCGACGACAGCACCGAGCTGTCCTGGGATGATGGTGATGCGCGCGGGCCGCACCGACCCGGCGGGGTGCGCCGACGTCGCCGGCGACGCCGTTCTGGCCCGCGCGGGGGAGTCGGAGCTGGGGGTGCTGGCGGCCCTCCACGGGAGCGACCTGCCGACGCCGGCGGGCGCCACTGTTCTCGACGTGGGCGGTCTCCGCCTCTGGTCGTACGACGCCGAGGCCGACACCGCCGACCGGACCGATCGGGCCGACCGGACCGGCTGAGGCAGCCGACTCAGCGGCGCGTGCGCTCGCGCAGCCGGGCCGGCTCCGCCTCGGGGGAAGCGGTGCTGCTCGATCAGCTGCTCGGCGCGTTGCAGCACCTGGTGGCGGTCCATCGGCGTCCCCTCGTCGTGGCGCGCACATCCTCGGCGCGGCGCGTGGACCCGTGCCTGCCAAGATGGCGGCGTGAAACGCCGTGACGTCGTCATCCTCGGGTCCACCGGATCCATCGGCACCCAGGCCCTCGACCTGGTCCGGGACCACCCCGACCGGTTCCGCGTCGTCGGCCTGACCGCCGGCGGGTCGCATCCGGACCTCTTCGAGCAACAGGTCGCGGAGTTCGCCCCGTCCTACTCCGGTCTGGGTGAGCAGGCCTCCACCGAGGCGGCCGCGATGGCGTGCGACGTGGTGCTCAACGGGATCACCGGCGCCGTCGGCCTTCGCCCGACCCTGGCGGCCCTCGACGCCGGCACCACGCTGGCGCTGGCCAACAAGGAGTCGCTCATCATCGGGGGCCCGCTGGTGCGCGACCGGGCCCGGCCCGGCCAGATCGTGCCCGTCGACTCCGAGCACAGCGCGATCGCGCAGAGCCTGCGGGCCGGCACCACCGCAGAGGTACGCCGCCTCGTGCTGACCGCCAGCGGCGGCCCGTTCCGCGGCCGGTCCCGCGAGCAGCTCGCCGAGGTGACCCCCGAGCAGGCGCTGGCCCACCCCAACTTCGCGATGGGCCGCGTGATCACCACCAACTCCGCGACCCTGGTCAACAAGGGGCTCGAGGTGATCGAGGCACACCTGCTCTTCGACGTGCCCTTCGAGCGGATCGACGTGGTCGTGCACCCGCAGCAGCTGATCCACTCGATGGTGGAGTTCGTCGACGGCGCCGTGGTGGCCCAGCTGGGCCTGCCCACCATGCTGGTCCCGATCTCGCTGGGCATGGGCTGGCCCGACCGGGTGCCCGACGCCGAGACGCCCATCGACTGGTCGCAGGCCGCGGACTGGCGCTTCGAGCCGCTCGACGACGACGTCTTCCCGGCGGTCCGGCTGGCCCGGGAGGCGGGGGAGCGCGGCTCCACGGCGCCGGCCGTCTACAACGCGGCCAACGAGGTCTGCGTCGAGGCCTTCCACGCCGGGCGGATCGCCTTCACCGACATCGTCGACACGGTTGCCCGGGTGCTCGCCCACCACGACGTACCCTCGAAGGAGCACCTCGGCGTGGAGGACGTCCTGGCGGCCGACGCCTGGGCCCGCGACGAGGCCGCCCGCACCATCCCAGACCCCGACGGAGAACCGTGACCGCGCTCTACTACACGCTCGGCGTGCTGATCTTCGTCCTCGCGATCCTCGCGTCGATCGGCCTGCACGAGTTCGGGCACCTCATCCCCGCCAAGAAGTTCGGCGGCAAGGTGACCCAGTGGTTCGTCGGCTTCGGCCCGACGGTCTTCAGCCGCAGGGTCGGCGAGACCGAGTACGGCGTCAAGGCGATCCCGCTCGGCGGATACGTCAAGATCGTCGGCATGCTCCCGCCCGGCAAGGGCGAGCAGACGGTGGTCGACGAGCACGGCGAGACCCTGGTCCGGCAGTCCAACACCGGCATGTTCACCCAGCTCATCTCCGACGCCCGCGCGGCGGAGTGGGAGCACGTCAAGCCCGAGGACTCCGACCGGCTGTTCTACAAGTTCCGGTCGTGGCAGAAGGTCGTCGTGATGGCCGGCGGCCCGACGGTCAACATCGCGATCGCCTTCTTCCTGTTCTGGGCCGTCTTCGCCAGCGTCGGGCAGGTCGTCGACGCGAAGGCCGACCCGGTGGTCGCCGAGGTGATCCCCTGCATCGTGCCCGCCGACCAGGACGGTCGCGCCTGCACCGCCCAGGAGCTGCGCGACAACCCGAGTCCGGCCGCCGCGGCGGGTCTCGAGCCGGGTGACCGCTTCGTCTCCTTCAACGGGACCCCGGTCACCCAGTGGGACCAGGTCCAGCAGGCCATCCGCGACAACGGCGACCGCACCGCCACCCTCGTGGTGGAGCGCGACGGGGCGCGGGTCACGCTCGAGGCCACCACCCAGGTCCAGCCCCGACCGCTCGACTCCGCCTCCCCGCAGGAGCTCACCCCGGTCGGCTTCCTCGGCGTCATGCCGGTCACCACCCCCGTCTACGAGACCGGCGGCCCGGTCTACACGCTGCAGCAGATGGGGGGCATGACGGTCGACACCGTCCAGGCGCTCGTCCACCTGCCGGTCAAGGTCTGGGGCGTCGCCCGCGCCATCGTCGGCCTCGAGGAGCGAGACCCCTTCGGCCCGGTGAGCGTCGTCGGGGGCGGCCGCATCGCCGGCGAGGTCGCGTCCGCCGACGAGACGTCCTTCCCGATGCAGGACAAGATCGTCTCCCTGGTGATGCTCGTCGCCGGCTTCAACCTCTTCATCGGGCTCTTCAACTTCATCCCGTTGCTCCCGCTCGACGGTGGCCACATCGCCGGTGCCCTGTGGGAGGCCACCCGACGGAGCTTCGCGCGGCTGCGCGGTCGCCCCGACCCCGGCTACGTCGACGTCGCCAAGCTGCTGCCGATCGCCTACGTCGTGGGCGCGGCGATGCTCGTCATGGGCATGGTGCTCATCGTGGGCGACCTGGTCGTGCCCCTCCACCTGGACGCCTGACCGGCACCTTCCCCCCAGTACGCTGAGGCCATGACCTCCGGCGACTCCACCATTGGCCTCGGCATGCCCGCACTGCCCCCTCCGGTCCTCAGCCCGAGGCGCCCCACCCGCCAGATCAAGGTCGGCTCGGTCGGCGTCGGCAGCGAGAGCCCGATCTCGGTGCAGTCGATGACCACCACGCTCACCTCCGACGTCAACAGCACGCTCCAGCAGATCGCCGAGCTCACCGCGACCGGCTGCGACATCGTGCGGGTGGCGTGCCCCAGCCAGGACGACGCCGACGCCCTGCCCGCAGATCGCCCAGCACTCGCAGATCCCGGTCATCGCCGACATCCACTTCCAGCCCAAGTACGTCTTCGCGGCCATCGACGCCGGCTGCGCCGCCGTCCGCGTCAACCCGGGCAACATCCGCAAGTTCGACGACCAGGTCAAGGAGATCGCCCGGGCCGCCAAGGACCGCGGCACCTCGATCCGGATCGGTGTCAACGCCGGCTCGCTCGACAAGCGGATCATGGACAAGTACGGCAAGGCGACGCCCGAGGCGCTCGTCGAGTCGGCGGTGTGGGAGGCGGGCCTCTTCGAGGAGCACGACTTCCACGACTTCAAGATCTCGGTCAAGCACAACGACCCCGTCGTCATGGTGCGGGCCTACGAGCTGCTCGCCGAGGCCGGCGACTGGCCCCTGCACCTCGGCGTGACCGAGGCCGGACCCGCCTTCCAGGGCACCATCAAGTCCAGCGTGGCCTTCGGCCACCTGCTCAGCCAGGGCATCGGCGACACCATCCGGGTCTCGCTGAGCGCCCCGCCGGTCGAGGAGGTCAAGGTCGGCCTGCAGATCCTGGAGTCGCTCAACCTCAAGCCCCGACGGCTCGAGATCGTCTCCTGCCCGAGCTGCGGCCGGGCCCAGGTCGACGTCTACAAGCTCGCCGAGGAGGTCACCGCCGGGCTCGAGGGCATGGAGGTGCCGCTGCGCGTGGCCGTCATGGGCTGTGTCGTCAACGGACCCGGCGAGGCCCGCGAGGCCGACCTCGGGGTCGCCTCCGGCAACGGCAAGGGCCAGATCTTCGTCAAGGGCGAGGTCATCAAGACCGTCCCGGAGTCGCAGATCGTGGAGACCCTCATCGAGGAGGCCCTGCGCCTCGCCGAGGGCATGGAGCCCGTGGACGGCGCCGAAGCCAGCGTGAGCGTCAGCTGATGCAGCGCTCGGTCAGCAGCCGGCTCGACCTGACGGTCGGGGCCCCGGCCGACCTGGTGTTCTCCGTCGCGGTGTCCACGGAGGTCACGCCCAGCGAGGAGACCCTCACCGTCACCGTCGACGACGTGCCCGTCGAGACCACCGAGATCGTCGACGGCACCACCCGCCTGCACCGCATCCCGTCCGCCCCGGTGGGACAGCTGCGGCTCGCCTACGACGCCGTGGTCCCGCAGGCCGCGGCGACCGGGCCGGTCACCGACCTCGAGGCGATCGTCTTCACCCGGCCCAGCCGCTACTGCGACTCCGACCGGCTCTCGCCGGTCGCCCACTCCCACTTCGGCGACCTCGCCGGTGAGGAGCTGGTGCAGGCCGTCGTGTCGTGGGCGCTCACCCACATCACCTACGCGCCGGGCAGCAGCGGCCCGTCCGACGGGGCGCTGGAGACCTACCTCAGCCGCCGTGGCGTCTGTCGCGACACCTCGCAGCTGGTGATCACGTTCCTGCGCGCCCTCGGCGTACCGTCCCGGCTGGTCAGCGTCTATGCGCCCGGCCTGGTGCCGATGGACTTCCACGCGGTGACCGAGGTCGCGATCGACGGCGAGTGGTACGTCGTCGACGGCACCGGCCTCGCGCCCCGGTCGTCCCTGGTACGGATCGCGACCGGCCGCGACGCGGCCGACACGGCGTTCCTGACCGTCAACTCCGGTCGCACGACGATGGGACCGATGACCGTCAACGCCACCGTCGACCCCGACCTGCCGTCCGACGACGGGCGGGCGCTGACGCGCCTGCGCTGATCCCTCTGCGCTGATCCCTCTGCGCTGGTCACTCGGGGCTGATCTCTCGGCGCTGGTCACTCGGGGCCGACATTTCGGGATAGTCCGCGACGAACGGACCCCGGAACGGGGCGCACCAGGGTCCGATCGTCGCGGACTACCCCCGCAGTGGGCCAGATCAGGGTCAGCGCGAGGGAAGCCGGACGACGTCGACGCCCACGTCGAGGGACGAGCCGCTCGACTCGGTGAAGACGACTCCCTTGAGCGGCGACACGTCACGGAAGTCGCGGCCCCACGCCGTGACGACGTACCGCGAGTCGGCGAGGTGGTCGTTGGTCGGGTCGAGGTCGACCCACCCGCCGCCCGGCACCATCACCGAGGCCCAGGCGTGCGAGGCGTCCGAGCCCTCCAGCTTGGGCTTCCCGGGCGGGGGAGCGGTCTCGAGGTAGCCGCTGACGTAGCGCGCCGGCAGGCCGACCGCCCGCAGGCAGCCCAGGGCCAGGTGCGTGAAGTCCTGGCAGACCCCCTGCCGCAGGGTGAGCAGCTCGGGCAGCGTGGTCCGCACGTTGGTGACCCCGGAGGCGTAGGTGAAGTCCTCGAAGATCGCGTGCGTGAGCCCGACGACCGCCTGCCCGAGCGGGGCGGCCGGGTCGAGCACCCGGCGGGCGTAGTCGAGGACGCTGTCGTCCACGGCCACCAGCCGCGACGGCAGGAGGTACGTCGCGTGGTCGACCGGGTCGGCGTCGTCGGCGAGCGCCGCGACCGCCTCGCCGACGGTCCAGGCGTCGAGCGCGTCCAGGTCGACCTGCGGCCAGTCGACGTCGAGCACGCTCGTCTTGACCACCTCGAGCACCCGGTGCGGGGTGCGCACCTCGACGTAGGAGGACCGGTTGCCGAAGTGGTCGGTGTGCTCGCTGACCAGGTCGGGCTCGGGTGAGATCCGGACGTCGTTGCTCACCACGCGCTGGCTGGGGGTCGGTCGCGGCGCCAGGAACCCGCGCTCGTAGCAGGACGTCACGTCGGCGCCGTCGTAGGTGTACGTCGTGCGGTGCCGCACCTCGTAGCGGCGTGGGGTGAAGTCGTCGGGACCCTGGCGGCTCATGCGCGACCGCCCCACTGCCCGAGCAGCACCCGCGAGGGGGGCTTGCGTCCGAAGTGGCGGGTGCCCAGCTCGCCGGAGAGGGTCCGCAGCGTGCTCGCCACCGTGTCCAGCGCGGCCGCGAGCCCGGCCCGGTCGCCGGCGCACAGCGCGTCGAGGTCGAGGGTCCCGAGCGTCGCCGCCAGCGCGTCGGACTGCTCCACCAGGGAGGAGTCGCCGGCCAGCCGGAGCGCGTCGCCGAGCCGGGCGACCTGGAAGGCGACCGAGCGGGGGTTGCCGGGGTCGAGCAGCAGCAGGGAGGTGGCCGAGTGCAACGGCCAGGCGGGCCCCTCGCCGGACGTCGTACGCCGTCGGTGGGTGATGATGCTCTCGCTGGCCTCGAGCACCGCCTCGGTGACCTGTCCGTCGATGACCGGCGGGCGCTCGGAGGTCAGGGTCGCCCGCAGCAGCGCCACCGTGTGCTGGGCCCGCTCGACGCGGATGCCGCCGTCGAGGAAGCCCCACGTCTGGTCGCGGACCATGCTCTCGTGGACGACCCCGGCCACGGCGAGCAGCGACTCGAGGACGTTGTCGAGCTGGGGACGCAGCTGCGCCCGGGGGAGGGAGCGCGCTCCAGGGTGCGGTCGAGCCGGCCCAGGATGTGCCAGATGTCCTGGGACAGCTGGTCGCGCACGCTCTCGGCGGCCAGGACGAGGCGGTGGCAGGCGTGGGCCACGGTGCCGGTCCGGCCCGCGTCGACCACCATGGAGCGCAGGTGGTCCACCGGTCGCTGTCCCTCGACCGGCGGCACGCCGGTGAGGGCGGCCGCGGCCTGCACCATCACCTCCATGGTGGTGGCGCCGGGGGTGCCGGGTCGCTGGGCGTGGTCCCCGGCGAGGTCGTCGGCGACCCGCAGGAGTCGGGCGGTGCCCTCGGCCCGCTCGGCATACCGGCCGACCCAGTAGAGGTTGTCGGCCACGCGAGGGGCGACCGCCATCCGGCGCTGGAGGCGTACGACGCTGGCCCGTGCCTCGGGGGCCGCGCCGTCCCAGCCGCCGGCGGAGTCGTCGGAGAGCACCCAGACGTCCTTGGCCAGGGACCCGCTCATGCTGGAGACCAGCGCGGAGGACGCGTCGGTGTTGACCCGGCCCAGCCCGCCCGGCATGACGTGGTGGCGCTCGGCATCGGTGACGCCGAAGGTGCGCAGCACGAGCCGTCCCGGCGCCAGGCCGGCCGGGGTCACGACGGGTGCGGTCGACATCGGCACCGGCTCCTGCCCGACCCACGCCCAGGGCCGGGCCTCGACCTCGCGGCGCAGGTCGTCGCGAGCGGCGGCGTCCAGCTCCCAGCCGAATCGCGCCGAGATCACCGGCCCGCGGGCGACGGGCTTGACGACGAGCCGATCGAGGTGGGCCAGGACGTGCGAGCGGGCGGCCGCCTCGCCGCACCACCACGTGGCGGCCGAGGGCAGCAGCAGGTCCTCGCCGAGGAGCCGGTGGGCCACCTCGGGGAGGAAGGCCACCAGCCCGGCGTTCTCCAGGACGCCGGCACCCAGCGGGTTGGCCATCCGGACGGCCCCGCGGCGGGTCGCCTCGACCAGACCGGCGATGCCGAGCTGGGAGTCGGCACGCAGCTCGAGGGGGTCGCAGTAGTCGGCGTCGACGCGACGCAGCACGACGTGGACCTCCTCCCGACCCGAGGTGCTGCGGATCCACAGCCGGCCGTCGCGGACGCTGAGGTCGTCGGCCTCGACGAGCGGGAAGCCGAGCAGGGTGGCCAGGAAGCCCTGGTCGTACGCCGTCTCGGAGCCGGCGCCGGGGGAGAGCAGCACCACCCGGGGCATGTCGACGTCGACCGGGGCGGCACCGCCCAGGGCCGAGGCCATCGTGTGGAACCAGCCCCGCAGCCGGGCCAGGGAGGCGTCGCGGTGCACGTCGGCCAGGACCCGGCTGGTGACACGCCGGTTGGCCATCGCGTAGCCGGCGCCCGAGGGGGCGGCGGTCTTGTCGGCCATCACCGTCCAGCCGCCGTCGGCCCCGCGGGCCAGGTCGGTGGCGCCCACGACCAGTCGCTGGCCGGCGACCCGGTCGACGCGGCGGACGAAGTCGGGGTGGCCCAGCACGACGGCGGCCGGGACGATGCGGTCGCGGAGCAGGCGGCGCTCGCCGTACACGTCGTCGAGGACGAGCTGGAGCAGCTCGGCGCGCTGGTGCAGGCCGCGCTCGAGCGCCGCCCACTCGTCGCTGCCGATGACGACCGGCAGCGGGTCGATGACCCAGCTCCGGCCGCGGTCGACCTCGTCGGTCAGCCCGCCGTACCGGATGCCGTCGTCCTCGACCAGGCGACGCGACTCCGCCCGGGCCTCCAGCAGCCCGCCCAGGCCCATCGACTCGACGGCCGAGGTCACCAGGTCCTGCGCCGGACGCACCGCGGCCCCGTCGATCCACTCGTCCACGCCGGCCGACCCGGCCGGACCGGCGGGGCTGCCGAGCCCCGCGACGAGGGAGCGGTAGCCCTCGAGCGGCCCCTCCGTCGAGGCAGGGGCGGAGGCGGTCACGCGAGCACCCTAGCGAGCGGCGCAGCGGGGGTGCCCGATGTGTGGCAGGCTCGCGGCCGTGGTCACCGAGCAGGGGACGGGCAACCGGGTGGAGAGCGCGCAGGTGCGCCTCCTCGGTCCCGACGACCGCGACGAGTTCCTGGCCCTCGCGGGCCGTGACCCGGTGGTCAACGTGTTCGCCGACTACCGCGCCCGGGTGACCAACCTCGAGCCGCGCTGGCTCGGGGGCGAGGTGTGGGGACGCTTCCGCGGGAGCACCCTGGTGGCGGCGTGCCACATGGGCGCCAACCTGGTCCCGGTCGAGTGCACGGCCGACGACATGGCCGCCTTCGCGAGCCAGGCCATGTCGCGGGTCCGCTCGACCGCCACCATCGTGGGACCGCACGAGCCGGTCGCGGCCTTCTGGGACGTGGTCGGGGACCGGTGGGGCACGCCCCGCGAGGCGCGCTGGCGCCAGCCGCACCTGCAGATCGGCACCGACCCGGCCGTGCGACCGGACCCGCAGGTGCGCCTCACGACCCGCGACGACCTCGCCGCGGTGTATCCCGCCTGCGTGGCCATGTACACCGAGGAGGTCGGTGTGTCACCGGAGTCCGGCGGCGGCAAGGACTACTACCGGGCCCGGGTCCAGCAGCTGATCTCCCGCGGCTGGTCCTTCGCCCGCTTCGACGAGCACGGCCGGGTGCTCTTCAAGGCCGAGGTCGCCTGCGCCACGCCGTACGCCGCGCAGGTCCAGGGCGTCTACGTCGACCCCGACCACCGCGGCCGGGGCCTCTCGGTCGGTGGCATGGCCGCGGTCGTGCAGCTGGTCCGCGAGCGCGTCGCGCCGACCGTCTCGCTCTACGTCAACGAGTGGAACTCCCCGGCCCGGGCGGCCTACGCCCGCGTCGGCTTCACCGAGTCGGCGCGGTTCTCCACCCTGATGTTCTGAGGGCGCCTGCGTGGCCTCGCCTAGGGTCGCCGTCATGATCCCCTCGCCGCTCACGCGTGACATCCAGGGCCTCTCCGGCATCTTCGCCGTCTCGGGGGTCCTGCACCTGCTCAAGCCGGAGGTCTACGAGCCGATCGTGCCGTCGGTCGTGCCCGCCCGGCGCGAGGTCGTCCTGGTCAGCGGGGTCGCCGAGCTGGTCTGCGCCGCCGGCCTGCTGCACCCCCGCACCCGCCGCGTCGCCGGCTGGGCGAGCGCCGCGCTGCTGCTCGGCGTCTACCCGGCCAACCTCAAGATGGCCGCGGACGTCAAGGACAGCCGCAGGACGGGGCTCAAGGTCGCCGCCTTCGCCCGGCTCCCGCTCCAGCTGCCGATGATCCGGACGGCGCTGCGGGCCGCCCGGGGCTGAGCCCCCCGGGCCGCACCGGCGGTCGCCTCACCCGACCGGGCAGGTGGACGCGGGGACCCGGAGCCGGGTTGCACCAATCTGGTTCGCGGTGCCACGAGGGCGCCAGTAGCCTTCGCCCATGATCCTGCGCATGTCGAGCCTGTTCGTCCGCACCCTCCGAGACGACCCCAACGACGCAGAGGTCCCGAGCCACCGGTTGCTGGTGCGGGCGGGCTACATCCGCCGCAGCGCGCCGGGCATCTACACGTGGCTGCCGCTGGGCCTGCGGGTGCTGCGCAAGATCGAGAACATCATCCGCGAGGAGATGGACGCGATCGGCGCCCAGGAGCTGCTCTTCCCGGCGCTGCTGCCCAAGGAGCCCTACGAGGCGAGCGGTCGCTGGACCGAGTACGGCGACAACATCTTCCGCCTCCAGGACCGCAAGGGCGCCGACTACCTCCTCGGCCCGACGCACGAGGAGATGTTCACCCTCGTCGTCAAGGACCTCTACGGCTCCTACAAGGACCTGCCGCTGTCGATCTACCAGATCCAGACCAAGTACCGCGACGAGGCGCGACCCCGCGCCGGGCTGCTGCGCGGGCGCGAGTTCGTCATGAAGGACTCCTACTCCTTCGACGTCGACGACGCCGGTCTCGAGGCGTCCTACCAGCAGCACCGCGGGGCCTACGTCCGGATCTTCGACCGTCTCGGCTTCGAGTACGTCATCGTCAAGGCGACCTCGGGCGCCATGGGCGGCTCGGCCAGCGAGGAGTTCCTCGCCACGGCCGCGGTCGGCGAGGACACCTACGTCCGCTGCACGCACTGCGACTACGCCGCCAACGTCGAGGCCGTGTCGGTCCGCCCGCCCGCGCCCGTGCCGTACGACGACACCCCCGCCGCGCACGCGGAGGAGACCCCCGACACCCCGACCATCGACACGCTCGTCGACCACCTCAACGCGGCGTACCCCCGCGCGGACCGTCCCTGGGCGGCCGGGGACACCCTCAAGAACGTGCTGGTGGTCCTCAAGCACCCCGACGGGACGCGTGAGCCCCTGGCCATCGGCGTCCCCGGCGACCGCGAGGTCGACCAGAAGCGGCTCGAGGGACAGCTGGAGCCGATCGAGGTCGAGCCCATGGACGAGGCGGAGCTCGCGAGGCACCCCGCCCTGGTCAAGGGCTACATCGGTCCCGGCGTGCTGGGCGAGGACTCCAAGAGCGGCATCCGCTACCTCGTGGACCCCCGCGTGGTCGAGGGCACCCGCTGGGTGACCGGTGCCGACACCGCCGGCTCCCACGTGATCGACCTGGTGGCCGGTCGCGACTTCACCCCCGACGGCACCATCGAGGCCGCGGACGTGCGCGACGGCGACGCCTGCCCGAACTGCACCGAGGGCGTCCTCGAGTCGGCCCGCGGCGTCGAGATGGGCCACATCTTCCAGCTCGGCCGCAAGTACGCCGAGGCGCTCGACCTCAAGGTCCTCGACGAGAACGGCAAGCTCGTCACCGTCACCATGGGCTCCTACGGCATCGGCCCCTCGCGGGCCGTGGCGGCGATCGCCGAGGGCACCCTCGACGACAGCGGGCTGTGCTGGCCGCGCGACGTCGCGCCCGTCGACGTCCACGTCGTGGCCGCCGGCAAGGACCCGGCGATCTTCGCCGCCGCCGAGGAGCTCGCCGCGGCGCTGTCCGCGCAGCGCATCGACGTGCTGTACGACGACCGCACCGGCAAGGTGAGCCCCGGCGTGAAGTTCAAGGACGCCGAGCTCATCGGCGTGCCCACGATCGTCACCGTCGGGCGGGGACTGGCCGACGGCGTCGTGGAGGTGCGCGACCGGGCCACCGACGAGCGCCGTGACGTGCCGGTGGCCGACGCGGCGGCCCACGTCGCGGCCCTGGTGCGGGGCTGAGCGGCGCGATGGGCACCGCGCCCGACCTGCAGGCGGTCATCTTCGACTGGGGCGGGACCCTGACCCGCTGGCACGACGTGGACTTCCACGCCGAGTCGCTGGCGCTCGCGCAGGCGGTCGTCCGGGCCGAGCACCACTCGGCCGACGAGGTGACCTCCCGCCTGCACGCCGCGGGCTCGGTGGTGTGGGGGAGGAGCCGCGACCACCAGCGGAGCGCCACCATCGCCGACCTCTTCGACGAGGCCGGTCTCGACCACGACCCGGAGCTGCTGGGCGCCTACTACGAGTTCTGGGAGCCGCACACCGCGACCGACCCGGAGTGCCGCCCGATGTTGACCGAGCTCCGCGCGATGGGGCTCAAGGTGGGTGTGCTCTCCAACACCATCTGGCCCCGCGAGTGGCACGTCGGCTTCTTCGAGCGCGACGGTGTCTACGGCCTCATCGACGGCGACGTCTACACCAGCGAGATCCCGTGGACCAAGCCGTCGGCGCGGGCGTTCGCCGCCGCGATGGAGGCCGTGGGCGTGGACGACCCGGCGGCGTGCGTCTACGTGGGTGACCGGCTGTTCGACGACATCTGGGGTGCGCGCGCGGCCGGGCTGCACGCGATCCACGTCCCACTGAGCACGATCCCCGCCGAGCAGGTGGGCCACACCGAGGGCGAGCCGCACGCCGTGGTCCACGCGCTGGCGCAGGTGCCCGACGCGGTGCGGCGGCTGGGCTGAGCGCGGGGCGCTTTTGCAGGTTTACGCAGCGCATAAAGATGCAGGCGCCGGAACGTGGGCGCAGCCACTCGCGTGCTGCATAGTTCTGCATGTGGCCGCCTCCCCACAGGGCGTGTCACACGGGTGATGCTGACCGACCCCCCTGGTCCGCGTCCTCACCGGCTGGGGGAGATCTCGGGACTTCCCCACTCGGTGAGGGCGCGGACCTTCCCGTTTCCCGGGGTGCCTGCTCCTGGGTCCTGGTCTCGCGAAGTCTCGGGTGGGCGTCGCGCCCGCCGGACTCATCAGCCCAGCTCGGGTGCCCCCGGGAACGCCGCCGGGCGGCCCCCCATTCGCAGCTGCAGGAGCGCCGACGCGGTGAGGGCGGCGGCGGCCCAACGGCGCTGCGGACCGGCCGAGTCGGCCACCAGCGCGGCGTACGTCTCGGCGCAGGACTCCTCGGTGAGCAGGGCGGCCCGGGCCACCCGCGTCGCACCGCGCAGGCCGTCGGGCTCGTCGTACGACGCCCCGGCCGCGACCGGTTCCGCGCCGAGGTCCGCGACCATCAGCCGCAGCTGGTCGCGGCGGGCGCGGTGCGCGGTGTAGCCGTCCTGCAGCGCCTCGAAGAGGGCCCGGTCCGTGGACTGCGACGTGCGGCCCCCGTAGAGGCCGTAGAGGTGGAGGGCGGCGTGCTCGGCCGACAGGGTGGCCTGCAGCGCCTCGAGCGTGCTCATGCGACCCGGTCCTCGTCGGGCCCCGCGGCCCCCAGGACGGTCAGGTGCTGGGTGAGGGAGGCGGCCATGCTCGCCAGGGCCCGGGCGAAGTCACCGCTCTGGGCCGCCCCGGTGGCCTCGCGCAGGGCGCGCTCCAGGCGGTTCTCCGCGCGGCGTACCCGATCCAGGGCCACGGCGGGCCGACCGGGGACGCTGGGGTCGTCGGCAGCGTCCTGCTGCACCTCGGCGGCCCCGTCGAGGACGGCGCGGTGGGCGGCGTGCACGTCCGCCAGCGGCTGGAGGTCGGGGGCGAGGCCCGGGTGCCGGACCAGCACCGCCGCGACGAGTGCGGCGGTGTGGTCGAGCGCGCCCAGGACGGTGCCGAGCAGCAGGACGTCGGCGTCCGGCCCGGGGTCCGGGGCGGCCCCGGACGCGGGCTCGGAGGCGGGCGGGTCCAGGCGGCACCCGGCGAGGAGTCCGGAGCCCGCGAGCGTCCCGGTGAGGGCCACGCCGACCGCCGTACGGCGGGAGACGGGGCGGGCGCGCTCGGACACGCCCGGAACCCTATCCGCCGCCGGTGGATCGTCCGGGCCCAGCCGCTATCGTGACCCCGAGGGACAACAGCACAAGGAGGTCGCACACTCGTGAGCAGCGCCAGGCAGGACGCCACCCGGGACCGGATCGAGGAGGCGCTCGTCGGACCCCTGTCCGAGCGGGGCCTCGACGTCGAGGCGGTGGAGGTCACGCCGGCGGGCAAGCGGCGGGTGCTGCGGGTCGCGGTGGACAAGGACGGCGGGGTGACCCTCGACGACGTCGCCGACGCGACGCGGGCGATCTCCGAGGTGCTCGACGCCTCCGACGTGATGGGCGAGATGCCCTACACCCTCGAGGTGACCTCGCGCGGCGTCGACCGTCCGCTGACCCTCCCGCGCCACTGGCGCCGCAACGCCGACCGCCTGGTCAAGGTCACCCTCGTCGAGGGCGAGACGCTGACCGGCCGCATCACCACGTGCGACGAGACCTCGGCGACCCTCGACGTGGACGGCAGCCCCCGGGTCCTGTCGTACGCCGACGTCGCCAAGGCCCTCGTGCAGATCGAGTTCAACCGCAAGAACGACAAGAACGAGGACGCCTGATGGACATCGACCTGAGCATCCTGAGGATGCTGGAACGCGAGAAGGAGATCTCCTTCGACGTGCTCGTCGAGGCGATCGAGCAGGCCCTGCTCACGGCGTACCACAAGACGCCGGGAGCCCAGGCCACCGCGCGCGTCGAGCTCGACCGCAAGAACGGCCACGTGAGCGTGCTCGTCCGCGAGGTCGACGAGGACGGCAACGCCTCCGAGGAGTACGACGACACGCCCGCCGGGTTCGGCCGGATCGCCGCCACGACCGCGAAGCAGATCATGCTCCAGCGGCTGCGCGACGCGGAGGACGACATCCGCTTCGGGGAGTTCGCCGGCAAGGAGGGCGACATCATCTCCGGGATCATCCAGCAGGGCCGCAACCCCGACGACGTGATGGTCGACCTGGGCAAGCTCGAGGCCCTGCTGCCCGTGGGCGAGCGGGTGCCGGGGGAGGAGTACAAGCACGGCGAGCGCATCAAGACCCTGGTGGTGTCGGTGCGCAAGGGCATGCGCGGCCCGCAGATCACCCTGTCGCGCAGCCACCCCAACCTGGTCAAGAAGCTCTTCGCCCTCGAGGTGCCCGAGATCGCCGACGGCACGGTCGAGATCGCGGCCATCGCCCGCGAGGCCGGCCACCGCACCAAGATCGCCGTCCACTCCACGGTGCCCGGCGTCAACGCCAAGGGCGCCTGCATCGGGCCGATGGGCCAGCGGGCCCGCAACGTCACCGCCGAGCTGCACGGCGAGAAGGTCGACATCGTCGACTGGTCGCCGGACCCGGCCCAGTTCGTGGCCGAGGCCCTGTCGCCCGCGCGGGTGAGCGCCGTCGAGATCGTCGACGCCACCACCCGCTCGTGTCGCGTGGTCGTCCCGGACTACCAGCTGTCGCTGGCCATCGGCAAGGAGGGCCAGAACGCCCGCCTCGCCGCCCGTCTCACCGGCTGGCGCATCGACATCCGTTCCGACGAGGCGCCGACGCCGGAGGGCTGAGGTTCGCGTCCCGGGAGCGCACGGGGGTGGGCCATTCGGGATTCGGGCCCGCAGGCGATAGAGTTTCCGTCGGTGACCATGACCGACCGCCCGCGGGTGCCCATCCGCACGTGCATCGGCTGTCGGGAGCGGGCCACCAGGAGCGAGTTGTTGCGTGTCGTCATCGGCTCGGACGCGAGCGGCCAACCGGCCGCCTGCCCCGATCCGCGCGGCACGGCTCCGGGCCGGGGGGCGCACCTGCACCCCACGACCGGGTGCTACGACCTCGCGGTGCGCCGGCGGGCGTTCTCCCGGGCCCTCAGGGCCGGGGAGGCACTCACCAGCACGCCCGTGGCGGAGCACCTCGCAGCACGGCACTGAGGCAGCACAGCACCGAAGCAGCACAGCACCGCACGACAGAACCCGAAGCAGCACCGACCAGATCAGTACCGATCAGAGACTGGAGCAGCAGCTCATGAGCACTCGATGAGTACTTCCCGATGAGTTTGCACACCCGCTAACGGTCCGAACAACCCCGCCGCACTCCCTGCGACGACGGGTCTCGGGCCAGAAGGAGAATTGTGGCCAAGACCCGAGTCCACGAACTCGCCAAGGAGTTCGGCGTCGAGAGCAAGTTCGTTCTCGAGAAGCTCAAGGAGATGGGTGAGTTCGTCAAGTCGGCATCGTCGACCGTCGAGCCGCCCGTCGAGATGCGGTTCAAGAAGCAGTACGGCGACCAGCTGAAGTCCGCTGCGGCGTCCGCCCCGGCCGCCGAGCCGGAGGCCAAGCCGGCCCCGCAGGCGCCGGCGGCCAAGGCCGCCGAGGCCCCGGCCCCGGCCCCGGCTGCTGCGTCCGCCGCCCCTGCCGAGACGACGGCCGCGCCGTCGTCCACCCCCGGTCCCCGACCGGGTCCCAAGCCCGGCCCCAAGCCGGCCCCCGCAGCCGAGCCCGAGGCGCCCGCCGCCGAGGTCCCGGCCGCGCCCGAGCCCCCGGCCGCCCCCGAGGCCCCGGCCGCGGCGGCCGCCTCGACCGCGCCCAAGCCGGCCACGCCGGCTCCGCGGCCCGCGGCCCGTCCCGGCGCCCCGCGCCCGGGCAACAACCCGTTCGCCTCCAGCCAGGGCATGGGTCGCCGTCCGGCGCCCGCTCCCGGCGGCGACGCGGCTCCCAGCGACCCGCAGCGTCCCCCGCGTCCTGCGGCGGCACGCGACGGCGGTGCCCCGGGCCGCGCGGGCATGCCTCGCCCCAACCCGGCGATGATGCCCAAGTCCCCGGCCGCCTTCGGCTCGGGCCCCGGCGGTCGTCCCGGCCCCGGTGGTCCCGGTCAGGGCCGCGGCGGAGCCCCGGGTCGTCCGGGTGCTCCCAGCCGTGGCGGTGCCCCCGGTCGCGGTGGCCCCGGCGCCGGTGCTCCGGGTCGCCCGGGCGGCGCTCCCGGCGGCTTCGGCCCCAGCGGCGGCGGTCGTCCCGGCGGTGGCCGTCCCGGCCAGCGCGGCCAGACCCAGGGTGCCTTCGGTCGCCCCGGTGGGCCGTCGCGTCGTGGACGCAAGAGCAAGCGCGCCCGTCGCCAGGAGTTCGAGGCCATGGACGCCCCGACCCTGGGTGGCGTGCGCGTCCGCAAGGGCAACGGCGAGACCGTCCGCCTGCCGCGTGGCGCCTCCCTGACCGACTTCGCGGAGCGGATCAACGTCGACGCGGCCGCCCTCGTGCAGATGCTGTTCTCGCTCGGCGAGATGGTGACCTCCACGCAGTCGGTGGGTGACGAGACGTTCGAGCTGCTCGCCGAGGAGCTCAACTACGTCGTCCAGATCGTCTCCCCGGAGGACGAGGACCGCGAGCTGCTCGAGACGTTCGACCTCGAGTTCGGCGCCGACGAGGGCGAGGAGGCCGACCTGGTCGTCCGTCCGCCGGTCGTGACCGTGATGGGTCACGTCGACCACGGCAAGACCAAGCTGCTCGACGCGCTGCGCGACGCCAACGTCGTGGACAAGGAGGCCGGTGGCATCACCCAGCACATCGGTGCCTACCAGGTCCACACCGAGGTCGACGGCAACGACCGTCGCATCACCCTCATCGACACCCCGGGTCACGAGGCGTTCACCGCCATGCGTGCCCGTGGCGCCCAGGCCACCGACATCGCGATCCTCGTGGTCGCGGCCGACGACGGCGTCATGCCGCAGACGGTGGAGGCGCTCAACCACGCCAAGGCGGCCGGCGTGCCGATCGTGGTCGCGGTCAACAAGGTCGACAAGCCCGACTCCGACCCGACCAAGGTCCGTGGCCAGCTGACCGAGTACGGCCTGATCCCCGAGGAGTACGGCGGCGACGCGATGTTCGTGGACGTCTCGGCCAAGGCCGGGCTCAACCTCGACAAGCTGCTCGAGGCCGTCGTGCTGACCGCGGACGCCTCGCTCGACCTGCGGGCCAACCCCACGCAGGACGCGCAGGGCCTCGTGGTCGAGGCGCACCTCGACCGCGGTCGCGGTCCGGTCGCCACGGTGCTGGTCCAGCGCGGAACGCTGCGCGTCGGCGACTCGATCGTGGCCGGCCCGGCGCACGGTCGTGTCCGCGCCATGCTCGACGAGCACGGTCACGAGATCACCGAGGCTGACCCGTCGCGTCCCGCGATGGTGCTCGGTCTGAGCGCGGTCCCGGGTGCGGGCCAGAACTTCATCGTGGTCGAGGACGACCGCATGGCCCGCCAGATCGCCGAGAAGCGCGAGGCGCGCGAGCGTGCGGCCATGCAGGCCAAGCGTCGCGTGCGCCGCAGCCTCGAGGACTTCATGGCCTCCATGGAGAAGGGCGAGAGCCAGGAGCTCAACCTCATCCTCAAGGGCGACGTGTCCGGTTCGGTCGAGGCCCTCGAGGACGCCCTCGCCACAGATCGACGTGGGCGACGAGGTCTCGCTGCGCGTCATCGACCGCGGTGTCGGTGCGATCACCGAGACCAACGTCGACCTGGCCGCCGCCTCCGACGCCATCATCATCGGCTTCAACGTCCGGCCCCAGGGCAAGGCGAGCCAGATGGCCGACAAGGAGGGTGTCGAGATCCGCTACTACTCGGTCATCTACCAGGCGATCGAGGAGATCGAGGCGGCGCTCAAGGGCATGCTCAAGCCGGTCTACGAGGAGTCGACCCTCGGGCCAGGCGGAGATCCGCGAGATCTTCCGCTCGTCCAAGGCCGGCAACATCGCGGGCTGCATGGTCACCTCGGTGGTCTCATCCGCCGCAACGCCAAGGTGCGCGTCCTGCGCGACGGTGCTGTGGTGGCCGACAACCTCGACCTGTCCTCGCTGCGCCGCGAGAAGGACGACGCCTCCGAGGTCCGCGAGGGCTTCGAGTGTGGTCTGGTGCTGCAGCAACTTCCAGGACATCAAGATCGGCGACATCGTCGAGTCCTTCGAGATGCGCGAGATCGCCCGCAGCTGACCAACCGAGTCGATCGGGCACTTTCGTGGTGCTCCGGAGCAGTGACCGGGCACGTCCGTCCTCTACGAGGACGGACGTGCCCGGTCGGCCTCGGGCAGCGCGCCGGAAGTGCCCGGTCGGCGTTTGAGAGAGTGGAACCATGAGCAACCCCCGCGTCCGCAAGATCGCCGACCGCATCCAGGTCATCGTCGCCGAGATGCTCGAGCGTCGGATCAAGGACCCGCGCCTGGGCTTCGTCACCATCACCGACGTCCGCGTCACCGGTGACAGCCAGCAGGCCTCGATCTTCTACACCGTCCTCGGCGCCGACGAGGAGCGCGCAGAGCACTGCCGCCGCGCTGGAGTCGGCCAAGGGCGTCATCCGCTCCGAGGTCGCCAAGCAGCTCGGCATGCGCATCGTGCCGACCCTGACCTTCATCCCCGACGCGCTGCCGGAGAGCGCCCGGGCCCTCGACGAGGTGCTCGCGCGGGCGAAGGCCCTCGACGAGGAGGCCGCGGCGCGCCGCGGCTCGGCGTACGCCGGTGACGAGGACCCCTACAAGAAGCCGCGCGAGGACGACCACCTCGACGTCGACGACTCGGACGACGACGAGCCCGAGGACGCGTGACGGGTCGCCCGACCTCGCCCGTCGCTGACGGGCTGGTCGTCGTCGACAAGCCCGGCGGCATGACGTCGCACGACGTCGTCGCCCGCACCCGTCGGGCGCTGGGGACCCGCAAGGTCGGCCACGCCGGCACCCTCGACCCGATGGCCACCGGCGTGCTCGTGCTCGGCGTCAACCGGGCCACGAGGCTGCTCGGACACCTGATGCTCACCGAGAAGCGGTACGACGCCACGATCCGCCTCGGCGCGTCGACGACGACCGACGACGCGGAGGGCGAGGTGGTCGCGACCGCGTCGACCGAGGGCGTCACGGAGGAGCAGGTCCGCACGGCGCTGGCCGCCTTCGTCGGCGAGATCGACCAGAAGCCCACGGCCGTCTCCGCGATCAAGGTCGACGGCAAGCGCGCCTACCAGCGCGTCCGCGACGGCGAGGACGTCGACCTGCCCGCCCGCCGGGTGACCATCCACGAGCTCGACGTCACCGGTGTCCGGGGCGCCTCGACGTGGACATCTCGGTCCGCTGCTCCAGCGGCACCTACGTCCGGGCCATCGCCCGCGACCTCGGGGCCGCGCTCGGCGTCGGCGGGCACCTGGTCGCGCTGCGGCGTACGGCGGTCGGTCCCTTCGACCTGTCGGCCGCCCGCACGCTGGAGGACCTCGCCGACGCCCCCTCGGTGCTGCCGATCGCCGAGGCGGCCCGGGCGACCTTCCCGGCGGTCGACCTCGACGAGGAGGCCGCGGGCCACGTGCGCGTCGGCCGTCCCCTCGACCTGGCGCTGCCGGGGACGGGCGAGCACGCCCTCTTCGCGCCCGACGGCACCTTCCTCGCCCTCTACGAGCCGAGCACCACAGGTGCGCGACCGGTGGCCGTCTTCGTCGGGTGAGGCCCGTCGGTAGGCTTCGGCCCGTGCAGATCTGGCGTTCCTCCGACGACGTGCCGGCCGACCTCGGCCGCACGGTCGTCACGATCGGCAACTTCGACGGCGTGCACCTCGGGCACCGGCACGTGCTGGCCCAGGCCCGCACCACCGCCGACGAGCTCGGGGTCGACACCGTCGTGGTGGTGACCTTCGACCCCCACCCGATGGCGGTGCTGCGACCCGAGCACGCGCCGCCGACGCTCACCTCGATCGAGACCCGGGCCCGGCTCCTCGAGGACGCCGGCGTGGACGCGGTGCTGGTCGTCGCCTTCGACCGCGACATCGCCGGCTGGAGTCCCGAGGAGTTCATCGACCGGGTGCTCGTCGGCACCCTGCACGCCCGCGCCGTGGTGGTGGGGGCCAACTTCCGCTTCGGCTCCCGGGCCGCCGGCGACGTGGCACTGCTGCGCGAGGCCGGCGCCGAGCGTGACTTCGTGGTCGCGGGCGTCGCCCTCGACGGCGGTCCCCAGGTCTGGAGCTCGACCTACGTCCGGCAGTGCCTGGCCACCGGTGACGTCGCCGGGGCGGCGGAGGCGCTGGGACGTCCGTTCACCGTGCGCGGCGTGGTGGTGAAGGGCGACCAGCGCGGTCGCGAGCTCGGCTACCCGACCGCCAACGTCCCCACCCCGGTCGACGGCGCCGCCCCCGTCGACGGTGTGTACGCCGGCTGGCTCGTGCGCCGCGACACCGGCGAGCGCTTCCCCGCCGCGATCAGCGTCGGCACCAACCCGACCTTCGACGGCGAGCGCGAGCGCCGCGTCGAGTCCTACGTCCTGGACCGCGACGACCTCGAGCTCTACGGCGTCGAGGTCGAGGTCGAGTTCGTCGAGCACCTGCGGGGCATGGTGAAGTTCGAGGGCGTCGAGGCGCTCATCGAGACCATGCACGACGACGTACGTCGCGCGCGGACCCTGCTGGAGCCGCGCCCGTGACCGCACGCCAGCGTCCGGGGGACCCGCTGGCGGCGACCGAGGAGTGGTTCCTCGAGCACGGGCTGTCCTACTTCGTCCCCGCCGAGCGGGCCGCGGCCCGCGAGGCGCTGACCCGGCGCCGGGTGCTGCCCGCGCTGGCCGTCGTGGCGGTCGTGGCGGCGCTGCTGGCCGGGCTCGCTCGGCTGGCTGTCCGACCAGGTCGCGGCGGCTCCGGCGGTGCTGCTGACGGTCGCGGGGGTCGGGGCGGTGGCCTACGCGCTCACCGCCCTGCGCGCGCGCCCGATCGTCGGCTGGGCCCTCAAGCGCACGCTGTCCAGCCTGGGGTCGGTGCTGTCGACGGCGTCCCGGGCACTGCCGCTGCTGCTGGTCTTCGTCGCGTTCTTGTTCATCAACGCCGAGGCCTGGCAGATGACGTCCCGGCTGGGCTTCGGCACGCTGTGGCTCACCGCACTGCTGCTCCTGGGGCTGGGGACCGTGTTCCTGCTGGTGCGGCTGCCGGAGGAGGTCGACCAGGCCGACGACGCGGTGGACGACACCTTCCTGCTGCGGGCGTGCCGCGGCACGCCCCTGGAGGACGCCTGCCGGGACATGGTCGACGACCCCGGGGCCGACCCCGCCGCGCACGCGCAGGTCACCGGCTACGAGCGGTGGAACCTCATCGCGGTGCTGCTGGTCATCCAGGCCGTGCAGGTGCTGGTGCTGGTCGCGGCGGTCTTCGGCTTCCTGCTGGTCTTCGGGTCCCTCGTCGTCAACGAGGACGTCCAGCTCGCCTGGACCGCGCAGGACGTCACGACGCACGTGGCCCTGCTGCCCACGGTCTCGGCCGAGCTGGTGAAGGTGTCGCTCTTCCTGGCGTCCTTCTCCGGGCTCTACTTCACCGTCTCCGCGATCACCGACGAGTCCTACCGCGGCCAGTTCTTCAGTGCCGTGATGGTGCACCTGGAGAAGGCCGTCGGGGTCCGCGCGGTCTACCTCACGCTGCGCGAGCGGCGTACCCAGGACGCCTCCTAGCTGGCTGCCGGACGGCGACGGGCCGGCGCCCCCGCAGGGACACCGGCCCGTCGCTCGGGTCGGGCGAGGACGCTCAGGCGTCGAGGTCCTGCTCGACGAGGGCGGCGATCGTGTCGAGGGCCGACTGGTCGTCGCTCTCCACCTCGACGGTGTCACCGTTGCCGGCACCGAGCGTCATGATCATCAGCGACGAGCTGGCGTCGACGCCGTTGATGGTCACCGCGGCGTCGAGGCCCTCGGCGGCCTCGGCGATGAGCGCGGCGGGACGGGCGTGCAGGCCGACGGCAGAGCCGACGACGACGGACTTGCTGGGCATGGGTGCTCCTTCGTGAGGTGGGTCGAGCGGATCAGACGGTGGCGACATCGGCGTCGGAGGGGCCGATGCTCTTGAGCAGGATGACACCCGCGGCACCGACGAGCACCCCGGCGACGAGCGCGATGAGGTAGCCCAGGACGTTGTCCACGGCGAACAGGACGAAGATCCCGCCGTGCGGGGCACGGACCGAGACGCCCATGGCCATCGAGAGACCGCCGGTCACCGCGCTGCCCAGCATGATGGGCGGGATGACCCGCAGCGGGTCGGCCGCGGCGAACGGGATGGCGCCCTCGGTGATGAAGGACGCCCCGAGCAGCCACCCCGCCTTGCCGTTCTCACGCTCGGGCGCGTTGAAGAGGCCGGGGCGTACGACGGTGGCCAGCGCGAGGGCGATCGGCGGGACCATGCCGGCGAGCATGACGGCCGCCATGATCTTCAGCTCGGGGGCGTCGGAGGCGAGAGCCGCCCCGCCCACCCCGACCGCGGCGAAGCTGTAGGCGACCTTGTTGAGGGGACCGCCCATGTCGAAGGCCATCATCAGGCCGAGGATGACGCCGAGGAGCACGGCACTGCTGCCGGACATCGAGTTGAGGCCGTCGTTGAGCTGGGTCATCAGCCAGCTGATCGGCTTGCCCAGCACCACGATCATGATGAGGCCGGCGACGATCGAGGTGACGAGCGGGATCACGAGGACGGGCATCAGGCCGCGGGCCCAGGTCGGGACCTTGCGACCGGCCAGCCAGTGCGCGATGACACCGGCCAGCACGCCACCGGCGATGGCCCCGAGGAACCCGGTCGCCGGGAACGGGATCGGGTTGTCGCCCGAGGTCTGCACGTTGAACAGGTTGGCCGCGAGGCCACCCATCACGAAGCCGGGGGCGATGCCGGGCCGGTCGGCGATCGCGTAGGCGATGTAGCCGGCGAAGGCCGGGATGAACAGCGCGAACGCGGTCTTGCCGATGATGAAGAAGAGGGCGCCGATGTAGGCCATCAGGCCCGAGTCGAACAGCGCGTGGTCGAGGCCGTACTCCGCGGGCACGGGCAGGTCGAACAGGGTGTTGTTGATGGCGATGTCGCCGTAGGGGCCCACGATCTCGTAGCCACCCAGCAGGAAGCTGAGGGCGATGAGGAGACCACCGGCGGCGACGAACGGGATCATGTAGGAGACACCGGTCATCAGGACCCGCCGGGCGCGTCCACCCCACGACTCCTCGGCCCCGTGGGTCGCCCCCGCCTCCGAGGCGGTGCCCTCCACGCGCGGCGCCGACGGGTCGTCGGCGTACCGGAGCGCCTCGGCGATCATGGCGTCCGCGTCGTCGATCGGGCGCTTGACGCCCGAGCTGACCATCGGCTTGCCGGCGAAGCGGCTGCGGTCGCGCACGCCCACGTCGACGGCGAAGATCACCGCGCCCGCCTGGGCGATGGTGTCGGGCGCCAGCGGGGTGCTGCCGGCCGAGCCCTGGGTCTCGACCTGGATCGAGACGCCGGCCCGCTCGGCGGCGGCCTCGAGGGCCTCGGCGGCCATGTAGGTGTGGGCGATCCCGGTGGGGCACGCGGTGACGGCGACCAGCGACGCGGTCCCGGTGGGGGCCGGGGCGGTGGCCGTGGCCGTCGTCCCGGCCGCGGAGCCCGACGTGGCGGCGCCGGCCGCGCCGGCGCTCGCGGTGCTGGCCGCGGTCCCGCCGGCCGCTACGCCGGGAGGCGTGCCGTCGGGGGTGCCCGACGCGGGAGTGGCGGCGGCCTTCGGGGCCGGCTCGGTGACGCCGAGCGCGTCGTTGATGAGCGCCACGACCTCGTCGGCGTCCTCGGCGTCGCGCAGGGCGTTGGTGAAGGCCGGCTTGACCAGCGACCGGGCGAGCTTGGTGAGCAGCTGGAGGTGGGTGGCATCGCCTCCGGCCGGGGCCGCGATGAGGAAGGCCAGGGTCGCGGGACCGTCCTTGGCGCCGAACTCGACCCCCGGGCTCAGCCGGGCGAAGGCCAGCGTGGGCTCGTCGACGCCGGTGGTGCGGCAGTGCGGGATGGCGATGCCCCCGGGCAGCCCGGTCGAGGACGTCTCCTCCCGGGCGAAGGCGTCGGCGACGAGCTGGTCGGCGTCCACGGCCCGGCCGGCGTCGGCGACGACGGCGGCCAGTCCTCGGATCACGTCCTGCTTGTCGGTGCCCCACGTCGTGTCGAGGCGCACCAGGTCCCTGGTGATCAGATCGGTCATGCGGTGCCTCCCAAGGCGGTGACGGTGACGAGCTCGGGGCGGAGGTGCGACGGCTCGGGGATCGTGGTGCCGGGCAGGGCAGCGGCGGCGCTGCCGTAGGCCACGGCGAGGGCGAGTCGTTGGGGCGGGGTCAGCCCGCGGATGTCGCCCAGGACGTAGCCGAACAGGCTGGAGTCGCCCGCGCCCACCGTGCTCACCACGGTGGTCGGCGGGGGAGTGGCGTGCCACGCCCCCTGGGCGGTGACGAGGACGGCGCCGTTGCCGCCGAGGGTGGCGAGCACGGCCTCCACGCCGCGGTCGACCAGCGTGCGGGCGGCGGCCGCGGCCTTCTCCGGGTCGGCCTCGAGGACCTCGGGGTCGCCACCGGTGAAGGACGCGAGCTCCTCGCCGTTGGGCTTCATCAGGTGCGGGGCCGCCCCGGGGAGCGCGTCCACGAGGGCCCGCAGCGGGGCCTCGCTGGTGTCCACGGCGACCTTGGCGACGGTGCCGCGCAGGCGTCGTACGACGTCGGCGTAGAACTCCGCCGGCGCCCCCGGCGGGAGCGAGCCCGCCAGCACGGCCCACTCGGCGCTGCCGGCCCGCGCCAGCAGGGCGTCCGACATCGCGTCGAGGTGGACCTGCTCGACCGTGGCGCCCGGCGAGTTGAGCTTGGTGGTGGTGCCGTCGGGCTCGGTGACGGTGATGTTGACGCGCACGTCGCCGGCCGGGCGGACCGGTCGGCAGTCGATGCCGGCGGCCAGCAGCTCGATGACGAACGGGTCGTCCTTGGCGGCCGGGAGGACCGCGACGGTGGGCTGCCCGGCGCTGACCGAGGCGCGCGAGATGTTGACGCCCTTGCCCCCGCCCTGGGAGGTCACGGAGTCGACGCGCTGCACGGCGCCACGGACCAGCTCGCCCGCCAGGGCGACGGTCCGGTCGATGCTGGGGTTGGGGGTCAGGGTCAGGATCATGCGATCACCACTTCCACGCCGGCTGCGTCGAGATCCGACTGGTCGTCGGGCTTGATGCCTGGGTCGGTCACCAGGACGTCGATGTCACTGACCGCGGCGAACCGCAGCGAGGACTCGACGCCGATCTTGGTGGAGTCGGCAAGGACGACGGTACGCCTCCCCGCGGCCACGATGGCGCGCTTGGTGGCGGCCTCCTCGCGGTCGGGCGTGGTCAGCCCGTGGCGGGTGGTCAGGCCGTTGGTGGCCACGAACGAGACGTCCGCGCGCAGGTCGCCCAGCGCGGCGACGGTGTCGGCGCCGACCGCGGCCTGGGTCGTGGGCCGTACCCGGCCGGGCAGCAGGTAGAGGTCGATCTGGGGGAGCCCGGCGAGCCGGGCGGCGACGGGCACGGCGTGGGTGACGACGGTGAGCCGGTGGTCGCGGGGGAGGAGGCTGGCCAGGCGGGCGGTGGTCGAGCCGGCGTCGATGAGGACGATCGATCCCGGGGGCGGCAGCAGCGCCACGGCGGCAGCGGCGATGAGGTCCTTGGCGGCCGTGTTGGCCAGGTCGCGCTCGGTGAGGCCGGACTCGATGACGGCCAGTGAGCTCGACGGGACCGCGCCCCCGTGGACGCGGCGGATCAGGCCGATCCGCTCGAGGGCCGACAGGTCGCGGCGCACGGTCTCGGTGGTCACCAGGAACTCGTCGGCGAGGTCGGCGACGGAGAGGCGCCCCTGGCGGGTGATGGCCTGGGCCATGGCCTGCTGGCGTTCTTCGGCGTACACCGGTCTCCTTCCTGGGGAGGTGCGGGGAGGGTCGTGCAAGACGCTGCGGGGACGACGTGTCCGTGATCACTCATCTGCGTCTGTGTTGTTTTATCCCCGTATCTGTTGATTGTCAAGGACGCACTCAACTACGGTGTGTCCATGACCACACCTCCTCAGACCGTGCTCCGGGGGACGCCCGTCGTGCCGGGAGTCGCCGCCGGACCCGCCCTGCTCGTGCGCGGGGAGGTCTCGCCCGACGCCATCGCCCGCTTCGGTGACGGAGACTTCGCCGACGCGGACGCCGCCATGTCGGCGTACGACGACGCGGTCGTCGCCGTCGCCGACGGCTTCGCCCGCAAGGCCGGCAAGGCCACCGGCCCGGCCGCCGAGGTGCTGACCGCGAGTGCCGGCCTCGCCCGGGACAAGGGCCTGCGCGGCGCGGTGTCCAAGAACGTCGCCGCGGGCCAGGGGCTGGTGACGGCGGTGGACGGGGCGGTCGAGCAGTTCGTCACCGTCTTCACCAACATGGGCGGCCTGATGGCCGAGCGGGTCACGGACCTGGAGGACATCGAGCGGCGGCTGGTGGCGCACCTCGTCGGCGAGCCCGAGCCCGGCGTGCCCACGCCCGCGGAGCCGTCGGTGCTGGTCGCCCAGGACCTGGCCCCCAGCGACACCTCCGGGCTGGATCCCGCGCTGATCACGGCGCTGGTGACCGAGCGCGGGGGGGCCACCAGTCACACCGCGATCATCGCCCGGCAGCTGGGCATCCCCTGCGTGGTCGGCACGGCCGGCATCACCGACGTCGAGCGCGGGACCTTCCTCGTCGTCGACGGCGAGACCGGGGAGGTCGAGGTCGGGGGCGACCCGGCCGAGGCACAGCAGCGGGTCGAGGTCAGCCGGGCGGCCCGCGAGGAGCTGGCCCGGTGGTCGGGCCCCGCGTCCACGTCCGACGGGACCCCGGTCAAGCTGCTCGCCAACGTCGCCGACGGCCCCAGCGCCGTCCAGGCCAGCGCCGAGCCCGTCCAGGGCGTCGGCCTCTTCCGCACCGAGCTGTGCTTCCTCAACGCCACCGACGAGCCGTCGGCGGACGAGCAGGCGGACATCTACGCCTCGGTGCTGGGGGCCTTCGGTGAGGGCCATCACGTCGTCATCCGCACCCTCGACGCGGGCTCCGACAAGCCCATCGCCTTCGCCACGCTGCCGGGGGAGGAGAATCCCGCCCTCGGTGTCCGCGGCCTGCGGCTGTCGTTCGACAACCCCGGCCTGATGGACCGCCAGCTCGACGGCATCAGGATCGCCGCCGAGCGCACCGGCACCGAGACCTGGGTGATGGCTCCGATGGTCGCCACCGTGGCCGAGGCCGCCGACTTCGCCGAGAAGGTGCGGGCCCGGGGGCTCAAGCCCGGCGTCATGGTCGAGATCCCCAGCGCCGCGCTGCTGGCGCACCGGATGCTCGAGGTCGTCGACTTCCTCTCCATCGGCACCAACGACCTCACCCAGTACACGATGGCCGCCGACCGGATGGCCACCGACCTGGCCCACCTCACCGACCCGTGGCAGCCGGCCGTGCTCCAGCTCATCGCGATCACCGCCGAGGCGGGCAAGCAGGCCGGCAAGTCGGTCGGGGTCTGCGGCGAGGCCGCGGCCGACCCGCTGCTGGCGTGCGCCCTCGTCGGCATGGGCGTCACCTCGCTCTCCATGGCCGCCCGGGCGGTGCGCCCGGTGGGCGCCCAGCTGTCCCGGGTCTCGATGGACACCTGCGAGGCCGCGGCCGAGGCGGCCCTGGGTGCCAGCGACCCGATGGCCGGACGCGACGCCGTACGCGCGCTGCTGCACTGACGGTGAGCATCGTGGCGCCCGGCGAGAGCGGTGGTCCAGCCACGTCCTGGCTCGACGGAGCGTGGGTCGGCCACCTGCCCTGAGCGTGTCACCGGGGACGCGCGGTGCGGCGGCGGCCCGGCCACGTTCCGGGTGCGGGAGAAGGTGGCTGGCTCACCGCTCGCCGGGGCGAGTCCGGGGCGAGTCCGGGGGAGTCCGCGTACGACGACGGCCCGCCCCTCGCGACGAGGGACGGGCCGTCGGTGGTCGAGCGCTCGTCCTACGGCTCGACGGTGACCTTGATGGCCTCGCCCTGGGCGACGATGTCGAAGGCGGACATCACGTCGTCGAGGGGGATGTGCTTGGTGATCAGGTCCTTGACCGGCACCTGGCCGGTGGAGATGTACTCCAGCGCCCGCTTGTTGTGGTCGGGCGAGGAGCCGTTGGCGCCGTGGATGTGCAGCTGGCGGTAGTGCACGACGTTGGAGTCGCAGGTGATCGTCGGGTCGGTCTTCGGCAGGCCGCCGAAGAACGAGATCCGGCCCTGGCGCGCGGCCATCGCGATGGCCTGCTCCTGGGTGATGTTGGCCGGGGTCGCGGTGATGATGACGTCGGCCCCGCGGCCGTCGGTGAGCTCCATGACCTTGGCGACGACGTCGACCTCGGACGCGTCGATGACGTGGTCGGGGTGGACCGCGTCGGCCGACATCGCGAGGCGCTCGGCGTTGACGTCGACCAGGACGATGGTGCCGACCTTGTGCACGCCACGGGCGATGCGGATGTGCATGCAGCCGATCGGTCCGGCGCCGAAGACGACGGTGAAGTCGCCCTCCTCGATGCCGAGCTGCTCCTGGGCGTTGATCGCGCAGGCGAAGGGCTCGGCCGCGGACGCCTCGTCGTACCCCACGTTGTCGGGGATCCGGTTGAGGCCGTCGACCTTGAGCACCTGCGCCGGCACGATCATGTACTCCGCGAACCCGCCGTCGTACTGGTAGCCGACGGAGGTCTGGTTCTGACAGACCTCCATCCAGCCCTTGCGGCACTCGTGGCACTCGCCGCACGGGACGGCCGCGATGCACTGCACGCGGTCACCGACGGAGAAGCCGCCGAGCGCGTCGGCGCCGACCTCGACGATCTCGCCGGCCACCTCGTGGCCCAGCGTCGTCTCGCGGGTGATGTTGACGTGACCGTTCTTCTTGATCTTGACGTCGGTGCCGCAGGTCGAGCAGTTCTTGACCTTGATCTTGATCTCGTCGGGCCCGCACTCGGGCTCAGGCACGTCCTCGAGCCGGACGTCCTCGGGGGCGTAGAAGCGCAGTGCCTTCATGGTCGGGATTCCTCCGTGGGTGAGGTGACGGTCGGTCTGTGCGTATCGACCTTCACCGTAGCGGGCAGAACGGGGCTAAAGCCACACCTATTTGCCCCCACTTTGGCCCGAATGCTTGGCAATGTGCCCGATTCGGGGTTTACTGGGGCATCTGACTGTGACCGGGGTCACCCAGGACCCGTGGCTCGTCATCCCTCCGGAGGAATACATGTCCACACAGACGGCACCGCGCGGCGGCGCGCGCGTCCACGTGCAGAAGTTCGGGACGTTCCTGTCCAACATGATCATGCCCAACATCCCGGCCCTGATCGCCTGGGGCCTGTTCACGGCGCTCTTCATCGACGTCGGGTGGCTGCCCAACGCCGAGCTGGCGTCGATGGTCGGCCCGACCATCCACTACCTGCTGCCGATCCTGATCGCGGCCACCGGCGGCCGGATGGTGTACGGCGATCGCGGCGCCGTCGTGGGCGCCTTCGCGGTGATGGGGGCGATCGCCGGCTCCGACCAGCTGATCGCCGACTTCAACGCGAGCGCGCTGGCCGACTGGCTGGCCGCCGGGAACCCTGTCGAGGAGTTCTCGTCGCTCGGTCAGGTGCACATGTTCATCGGCGCCATGATCATGGGCCCGATCGCGGCCTGGGTCATGAAGAGGCTCGACGCGCTGTGGGAGGGCAAGGTGCGCGCCGGCTTCGAGATGCTCGTCAACATGTTCTCCGCCGGCATCGTGGCGTTCGCGATGGCGCTCGGCGGCTTCTGGGTCGTGGCCCCGATCGTCAACAAGATCATGGACGTCCTGGGCAACGGCGTGGAGACGTTGGTCAACAACAACCTGCTCCCGCTCACCTCGGTCGTGATCGAGCCGGCCAAGATCTTCTTCCTCAACAACGCCATCAACCACGGCGTGCTGACCCCGCTCGGGCTGACCGAGGCCGCCGAGACCGGCAAGTCGGTGCTCTTCCTGCTCGAGGCGAACCCCGGCCCGGGTCTCGGACTGCTCATCGCGATCTCGATCTTCGGCAAGGGGGTGGCCAAGGCCACCGCTCCCGGAGCGGCCATCATCCAGTTCTTCGGCGGCATCCACGAGATCTACTTCCCGTACGTCCTGATGAAGCCCAAGCTGATCCTGGCCACGGTCCTGGGTGGGATGACCGGCGTGGCCATCAACGTCGCGTTCGACGTGGGCCTGCGTGCCCCGGCCGCCCCCGGATCGATCTTCGCCGTCTACGCCCAGACCGCGACCGGGTCCTACGTCGGCGTGACCCTCGCGGTGCTCGGCTCGGCCGGCGTGAGCTTCGCCGTCGCGGCCTTCCTGCTCAAGCTCGACCGCAAGGACGACGAGGGCGACCTCGCGGCTGCGACCGCGCAGATGGAGGCCAACAAGGGCAAGAAGTCCTCGGTCAGCGGCATGCTCACCGGCGAGGCCGCCGATGCGCACTCCGGTCCGATCCGGTCCATCGTGTTCGCCTGCGACGCCGGCATGGGCTCGTCCGCCATGGGCGCCTCGGTGCTCCGCAAGAAGATCCAGGCCGCCGGCCACGGTGACGTCACGGTCGTCAACAAGGCGATCTCCAACCTCGACGACGGCTACGACCTGGTCGTGAGCCACCAGGACCTCACCGACCGGGCCCGTCAGCGGACGCCGTCGGCGATGCACGTCTCGGTGGACAACTTCATGGCCTCGCCGCGCTACGACGAGATCGTCGAGCTGCTCGACCAGACGAACACGTCGGGCGGTGCGGCCGTCGAGGAGTCGGTGGCCGACACCCCGAGCGGCGTGCTGGCCGACGAGTCGATCGTGCTGCAGGGCACCGCCTCCACGCGGGACGACGCGATCAGCGAGGCGGGTCGGCTGCTCGTCGCGAGCGGCGCCGTCGAGGCGTCGTACGTCGACGCGATGCACGAGCGGGAGGCGTCGGTCTCCACGCACATGGGCAACGGGCTGGCCATCCCGCACGGCACCAACGAGGCCAAGTCGGCGATCAACCGGACGGCGATCTCGTTCGTCCGCTACGCCGACGGCGTCGACTGGAACGGCAAGCCGGTCGAGTTCGTGATCGGCATCGCCGGTGCGGGCGACGACCACCTGGCCCTGCTGCAGAAGATCGCCGGGGTCTTCACCGACCAGGCCCAGGTCGAGCGGCTCCGCTCGGCGGGCTCGGCGGTCGAGGTGCGCGAGATCCTCGAGGGTGTGCGCGTCTGACGCCCTGAGGCACGCACGACGACGCCCGGTCGGCCTGGAGACAGGCCGGCCGGGCGTCGTCCTGTCCTGAGGAGCGGGGTGCGGGGTCAGTCGGGCGCCGACACCGTCACCGGTACGCCGCTGAGGGCGGCGTTGCCGGACACGTCGAGGCGCTCGGGGTCGGTGAGGTCGTTGATCGAGACACCGGGCACCGCGGCCGCGTGGTGCATCCCGGGGTTGCGGACGTGGCCGTAGCCGTGGGGGAGGCTGACGACCCCGCGCATGATGTCCTGGGTGGCCGCGACCTCGACGTCGACGCTGCCGACGCGTGAGCTCACTCGCACCGTCGTGCCGTCGGTGAGCGACCGGGAGGCGAGGTCGTCGGGGTGCATGAGCAGCTGGTGGCGGGCCTTGCCGCGGGTGAGGCGCTCGACGTTGTGCAGCCAGGCGTTGCAGTCCTTCTGGTGGCGCCGGCCGATGAGCAGCAGCTCGCCCTCGACCGGCGCCGGGACGGCGGCGAGCCGGGCCAGGTCGTCGAGGACCAGCGACGGAGCGAGGTCGATGCGCTGGTCGCGCGTCTGCAGCCGCTGCGGCAGCAACCCGGCCTGCAACGGGCCGAGGTCCATCCCGGCGGGCCGGGCGCGGAGCCGGCGCAGGGTGACACCGCGTCCGTCCCGAGAGCAGCAGGAGCTGGACCAGCCGGGTCGGGCTGGTGCTCATCCGGGCCCGCAGCCTGAGGCGCTTGCGGCGGCTGGGCCGGCGGTCCAGCCGGGCGACGGTACGCAGCGCGAGCGCACGGTAGATCTGCCAGTCGTGACGGGCCCCGCGCCCGGCCGGGAGCACGGCCGGGGTGAAGCGAGCCGTGTTGCGCACGGCCAGCGCCTGGAAGACCAGGTCGTAGTGGTCGCGCTCGAGCGCGGTGGTGGGCGGCAGGATGACGTCGGCGTGCCGGGTGGTCTCGTTGACGTAGATGTCCACCGCCGCCATGAAGTCGAGCCCGGCCAGCGCCTCGTCGAGGCGCGCACCGTCGGGGGTGGACAGCACCGGGTTGCCCGAGAGGGTCAGCATCGCCCTGACCTGGCCCTCGCCGGGCGTCTCGATCTCCTCGCGCAGCGCCGACACCGGCAGCTCGCCCGCCGTCTCGGGCAGGCCCCGCACCCGGGAGCGCCACGCCCCGTGGTGGCCGCGGCCGATGATGCCGCGCCCCACGACGTCGATGGCCGGGCTGGTGAACATCGCCCCGCCCTCGCGGTCGAGGTTGCCGGTGAGGATGTTGAGCAGGTTGACCGCCCACTGGCACACCGAGCCGAACTCGTGCGTGGACACGCCGACCCGCCCGTAGGCGACCCCGCTCTCGGCGGCGCCGAGCTCGCGCGCGATCCTCCTGATCTCGTCGGCCGGCACGCCGCTCATCGCGGTCGCCCGCTCGGGGGTGAAGTCGGCGACCGCCGCCTCGACCGCGGCCAGCCCGTCCGCGTGCTCGGGCGCCACGGCGAGGCCGTCGTCGAAGAGGACGTGGAGCATCGCGAGCAGGACCCACGCGTCGCTGCCGGGGCGGACGAAGTGGTGCTCGGTGGCGATCCGGGCCGTCTCGGTGCGCCGGGGGTCCAGCACCACGAGGTGCCCGCCGCGGCGCTTGAGGTCGCGGGCGCGCTGGGGGAAGTCGGGTGCCGTCATCAGTGACCCGTTGGAGGCCATCGGGTTGGCGCCGATGACCAGGAAGTAGTCGGTGCGGTCGATGTCGGGGACGGGCAGCAGCAGCTGGTGGCCGAACATCAGCTGCGCCAGCAGCTGGTGGGGGAGCTGGTCCACCGACGTGGCGCTGTAGGTGTTGCGGCTGCGCAGCGCCTTGACCAGGGCGGTCCCGTGGGTCATCGAGCCCAGGCTGTGGACGTTGGGGTTGCCGAGGTAGATCCCCACCGCGTCCCGTCCGTGCGCGTTGATCGTCGTGGCCAGCCCGTCGGCCACCAGGTCGAACGCCTCGTCCCACCCGATCTCCGTCCACTCTCCGGTGGCGCGGTCGCGGCGCACCGGACGGCGCAGCCGGTCGGGATCGGCGTACACGTCGGCGATCGCCACCCCCTTGGGGCAGATGTGCCCCCGCGACAGGGGGTCCTCGGGGTTGCCGCGGACGCCCGTGACGGCGCCGGCCTCGAGGGTGATCTCGAGGCCGCAGATGGCCTCGCACAGGTTGCAGACGCCGAGCTTCGTGACCGGGGTGTTCGTTGCGGTGGCGTTCGTGGCGGAGGGCACCTGTCGATCCTCGCACGCGACACGCCACCAGCGGCGGTTCGTGCGGTAGTGCGCAATCCGCAGTGCTCATGCGCCGCATGGACAGCACCCAGCTCCTGAAGGGCGTGCTCGACGAGGTGGGCGACGCCTCCGTCTACGGCACGCTGCGCCGGCTGTACGCCGCGGGCGCCCTCACGTCGTACGTCGTCCCCTCCGAGAGTGGACCGCACCGCAAGTACTACGGGATCACGGCGACCGGCCGTGACCGGCTGAAGTTCCAGCGCGACGACTGGGCCCACTTCTCCACGACCGTCACGAACCTGCTCCAGGGGGCCCGCTCATGAAGACCACACCCGTCGACCTGCGACCCGACGTCGCCCGGTTCGTCCTCGCCGTGCGCGCCCACTTCGCGGACCTCGAGCGGGCGAGGGGTGATTCGACGGCGCCGGCCGCCGGTGGGACGCGCTGATGACCGGCCCGCCCGGCCAGGGCGGACGGCTGCGGCACCCCTGCGGGTGGAGCGGGCGGGCGGGGAGGGGCGTTGCGCGTCACGATCGTGGCCGGGAGCCGTTAGGTTCCACGAGCACTCATTCCCCCCTCTCACCTGGAGACAACACCATGGGTTACGGACTCGGCGTCTTCCTGCTGGCGCTCGGCCTCATCCTGGCCTTCGCCGTGCAGGACATGATCAGCGCCGTCGACCTCACGATGGTCGGCTACATCCTCTGCCTGGCCGGCATCGTGGTCATCGCGATCACCGCCATCCAGACCAACACGCGCCGTCAGGCCACGACGGTCGCCACCACCACCGACCACGAGGGTCGCTCGGCGACCACCGAGCGTCGTACCGAGACGGACCCGCCGGCCCCGCCGGCCGTCTGAGCCGTCTCGCCCTCATCCGGCACCGACGCCCGGGTCCCATCGTTTTGGGGCCCGGGCGTCGCCGTTGCTAGTCTCGTCCGGTTGCCCACCGCACGGTGGGACCTGCCGTCATGACGGCCGCGGATCCAGAGAGCCCCGGGCATCCTGCCCCGAGCGCCGCGCAACGAGAACCGGAAGGAGCCTGCGTATGTCGATCGGTACCGACGCGGAGACCAAGAAGAAGATCATCGCCGAGTACGGCCTCACCGAGGGTGACTCCGGTTCCCCCGAGGTGCAGATCGCGCTGGCGAGCTACCGGATCAGCCACCTGACCGAGCACCTCAAGCAGCACAAGAAGGACCACCACAGCCGTCGTGGCCTCCTGCTGCTCGTCGGCCAGCGCCGTCGCCTGCTCAACTACCTGCAGAAGACCGACATCGAGCGCTACCGCTCGATCGTCGAGCGCCTCGGCCTTCGTCGCTGACCACGCCTGGAGCGGTTCCCCGTCACGGGGAGCCGCTCCTGCTGGTTTGCGGGCCGTTCCGTTAGGCTCGACCACGGCCCTCGCGGGCCGACGTGCCCGCACGGGGCACACACCATGCACCACTGACGCACAACTGCACATACACACCACCAGGAGTGGCCCGGAACGTCGGCTCGGTCCTCGGTAGTGGCTTCCGGACTCCTCGCGCCCAGCGCGACCCGTGGGCCTCGATCGAAGACCGGCAACATGCTCGAACGTCGAGCTGTTCGGGCGTTCCGCGGCTAGCTCCGCGAAGAGAAAGGGAAACCCTTTGAACGAGGGACCCATCATTTCCGCTGTCGAGACCGTGCTGGACAACGGCAAGTTCGGACAGCGCACCGTCAAGTTCGAGACCGGACTGCTCGCCCGCCAGGCGGCCGGCTCCGTCACGGCGTACCTCGACGACGAGACCATGCTGCTCTCGGCGACGACCGCCGGCAAGACCCCGAAGGACCACTTCGACTTCTTCCCCCTGACGATCGACGTCGAGGAGCGGATGTACGCCGTGGGCCAGATCCCCGGCTCCTTCTTCCGCTCCGAGGGTCGTCCCGGCGAGGACGCGATCCTCACCTGCCGCCTCATCGACCGCCCGCTGCGCCCGACCTTCAAGAAGGGCCTGCGCAACGAGGTCCAGGTCGTCATCACCGTCATGGCGCTCGACCCGAACGTGCCCTACGACGTGCTGGCCATCAACGCCGCGTCGCTGTCGACCCAGCTCTCCGGCCTGCCGTTCTCCGGCCCCGTCGGTGGCGTCCGCGTGGCGCTCATCGAGGGTCAGTGGGTCGCCTTCCCGACGCACTCCCAGCTCGAGGACGCCGTCTTCGACATGGTCGTCGCCGGCCGCGTCACCGAGACCGGTGACGTCGCCATCATGATGGTCGAGGCCGAGGCCACCGAGGAGACCATCGCGCTCGTGCAGGGTGGCGCCCAGGCGCCGACCGAGGAGGTCGTGGCCGGTGGCCTCGACGCCGCGAAGCCCTTCATCAAGCAGCTCGTCGAGGCCCAGGCCGAGCTGGCCCGCGACGCCGCCAAGCCGGTCCAGGACTTCCCGGTCTTCCTCGACTACGAGGACGACGTCTACGCCGCCGTCGAGTCCGCCGCCAAGGCCGACACCGCCGCCGCGATGACGATCGGTGACAAGCAGGAGCGCGAGCTCAAGGTCGACGAGATCAAGACCAACCTGCTCGAGAAGCTCGCCGGCCAGTTCGAGGGCCGCGAGAAGGAGATCGGCGCGGCGTTCCGCTCGCTGAACAAGTCGCTGGTCCGCGAGCGCGTGCTGCGCGACAAGGTCCGCATCGACGGCCGCGGCCTCGCCGACATCCGTCCGCTGCACGCCGAGGTCGGCGTGATCCCGCGCGTGCACGGCTCGGCGCTCTTCGAGCGTGGCGAGACCCAGATCCTGGGCGTCACCACCCTCGACATGCTCAAGATGGAGCAGCAGCTCGACACGCTCTCCCCGGAGAAGCACCGCCGCTACATGCACAAGTACGTCTTCCCGCCGTTCTCCACCGGTGAGACCGGTCGCGTGGGCTCGCCCAAGCGTCGCGAGGTCGGCCACGGTGCGCTCGCACGTCGCGCGCTCCTGCCGGTGCTCCCGAGCCGCGAGGAGTTCCCCTACGCCATCCGCCAGCTCTCCGAGGCCATGGGCTCCAACGGCTCCACCTCGATGGGCTCGGTCTGCGCGTCCACGCTGGCGCTGCTCCAGGCCGGTGTGCCCCTCAAGGCCTCCGTCGCGGGCATCGCGATGGGCCTCATCTCCGGTGAGGTCGACGGCGAGCAGCAGTACGTCGCGCTGACCGACATCCTCGGCGCCGAGGACGCGTTCGGCGACATGGACTTCAAGGTCGCCGGCACGCGGGAGTTCGTCACCGCGCTCCAGCTCGACACCAAGCTCGACGGCATCCCGGCCGAGGTCCTCGCCGCGGCGCTGACCCAGGCCCGCGACGCCCGCATCGCGATCCTCGACGTCATGGCCGAGGCCATCGACGCCCCCGAGGAGATGTCGATCCACGCCCCGCGGATCATCACGATCCGGGTGCCCGTCGACAAGATCGGCGAGGTCATCGGCCCCAAGGGCAAGATCATCAACCAGATCCAGGACGACACGGGCGCGACCCTGTCGATCGAGGACGACGGCACGGTCTACATCGGTGCGACCAACGGCGAGGCCGCCCAGGCCGCGAAGGACGCCGTCAACGCGATCGCCAACCCGACGATGCCCGAGGTCGGCGAGCGCTACCTCGGCACCGTCGTCAAGACGACCAACTTCGGTGCGTTCGTCTCGCTGATGCCCGGCAAGGACGGCCTGCTGCACATCAGCAAGCTGCGTGCCCTCGCCGGCGGCAAGCGCGTCGAGGCCGTCGAGGACGTCCTCTCGGTGGGCCAGAAGGTCCAGGTCGAGATCGGCGAGATCGACGACCGCGGCAAGCTCTCGCTCGTGCCCGTCGTGGAGGAGTCCTCCTCCGCGTCGGCCGACGAGGCCGACGGGGCCACCGAGTCCGAGTGACCTGAGCTCCATCCGCGACCGGCCGGCAGCCACCTGCCGGCCGGTCGTGGCATTTCTCCTGCGAAAGGCATATCCCCCGTGCAGAACTCCGGCACCACCCGCACCCTCCAGACGGTCAAGGACGCCGACGGTCAGGTGACCTCGCGCGTGCGTCGTACCGTGCTGCCCAGCGGGCTGCGCATCGTCACCGAGCAGATGGCCGGCGCCCGCTCGGCCAGCATCGGCGTCTGGGTCGGCGTGGGCTCGCGCGACGAGACCCCGGCCCTGCACGGCTGCTCCCACTTCTTGGAGCACCTGCTCTTCAAGGGCACCCGCGAGCGCAGCGCCCTCGACATCTCGGTGGCCCTCGACGCGGTCGGCGGGGAGTTCAACGCCTTCACCGCCAAGGAGTACACCTGCTTCCACGCCCGGGTCCTCGACGACGACCTGCCGATGGCCATCGACGTGCTCGGCGACATGGTCACCAACTCGCTCATCACCGCCGCCGACGTCGAGGCCGAGCGGGACGTCATCCTCGACGAGATCGCCATGCACGACGACGACCCGGACGACGTGGTGCACAACCTCTTCGCCCACCAGGCGTGGGGAGACACCCCGCTGGGCCGCCCGATCGCCGGCACGCACGACTCGATCACCGCGATGAGCCGCGCGCAGATCCACCGCTTCTACCGCCGGCACTACCGCCCCGGCACGATGGTCGTCGCCGTGGCCGGGAGCGTGGACCACGCGACCGTCGTACGCCAGGTCCGGGCGGCCTTCGCCCGCCAGGGCTTCCTGGACGGCGAGGGAACGCCCGCGACCGCGCGGATCACCGACAAGGCGCGCACGGTGACCTCCGGGGAGTCCCGCACGAGCCGCCCCTTCGAGCAGGTCAACATCGTGCTCGGCGCCCAGGGCATCACTCGCACCGACGAGCGCCGCTACGCCCTCGGGGTCCTCAACACCGCCCTCGGCGGCGGGACGTCCTCCCGGCTCTTCCAGGAGGTCCGCGAGCACCGCGGGCTGGCCTACTCCGTCTACTCGTTCGCCAGCCACCACGCCGACGCCGGTCTGGTCGGCGTCTCGGTCGGCTGCCTGCCCGGCAAGGTCGACGACGTGCTCACCACCGTGCGCGCCGAGCTGGCCAAGGTGGCGGCGGACGGCATCACCGCCGAGGAGCTCGAGCGCGGCAAGGGCCAGCTCCGCGGCGGCCTCGTCCTCGGGCTCGAGGACTCCGGCTCGCGGATGTCGCGGATCGGCAAGGTCGAGCTCATGCGCGACGAGCTGCTCTCCATCGACGAGGTGATCGCCCGGATCGACGCCGTCACCCTCGACGAGGTCCGCGACGTCGCCGCGCTCTTCTCCCAGCCCGAGGTGCTCGCCGTCGTCGGGCCTCGCTGACCTCCGTCGGGGGTCCTGCCCGTCACTGGCGGCGGGCGTCGACTGGCGGCGCCCGACAGGTCTGGTGGGCGCTGGCGGCGTGACTGGCGGCGGGCGACAGGTGCTGGGCGTGGGGTCGTGTCGGCGCCCGCCAGTTTCCGGGGCGGTGGGCTGGCGGCGTGACTGGCGGCGGGCGACAGGTGCTGGGCGTGGGGTGGTGTCGGCGCCCGCCAGTTTCCGGCGTGCGCGAGCTGGGCCGGCGTGACTGGCGGCGGGCGACAGGTGCTGGGCGTGGGGTCGTGTCGGCGCCCGCCAGTTTCCGGGGTGGGGTGGGCTGGGCCGGCGTGACTGGCGGCGGGTGACAGGTGCTGGGCGTGGGGTCGTGTCGGCGCCCGCCAGTTTCCGGCGTGCGGTGGGCTGGGCCGGCGTGACTGGCGGCGGGTGACAGGTGCTGGGCGTGGGGTCGTGTCGGCGCCCGCCAGTTTCCGGCGTGCGCGAGCCACGAGGTGTCCACTGACGGCACTCGTCCGCGCGTTGTCCACCGGGACCTCGAGGACTGGCGCGGACACGGCGGGGCCTCGACGAGGGTCGGGAGATGGCTGACACAGATCCCGCGCCCGATGCGCACGTCGCTGCCGCGGCCGCGATCCGTGGCTGCCCGCGTCGAGTGGCTTACCAGTCGGTCACGCGCGGCATCCATCGGCGCCGGCTCGACGGGGGAGGCGAGCCAGGAGCTTGGCTGGCCGACCTCGCCGGGTGGCAGCTGCTGCTCACCCGGCACGGCTGCTTCACCGCGTTGACCGCGGCGCGCATCCGTGGGTGGGAGCTGCCACCCGTGCCGGAGGCATCTCCTGTCTTCGTCGCCATGCAGCTCGACGACCCGCGCCCCATGCGCGCCGGTATCCGGACGAGTCGTCACCCCGACCCGGTGCCGCACGAGGTGATCGGGGGACTCAGGTGCGCGACAGCGGCCGAGACCATCCTGGCCTGTGCCCGGTGGCTGTCGATGCTGGACCTGGTCGTGGTGGTCGACAGCGCGCTCCAGGCCGGTGACGTGAGCGTCGAGGAGCTCCGGACGGTGTGCCGGCCGAGACGGCATGGGCGGGCGGCCCTTCTCGCCGCACTGAGCTGGGTCGACGGGCGGGCGGAGTCCCCGTGGGAGACCCTGCTGCGGCTGCTGCACGTCGTCGTGGGCGTCGAGGTCCAGCCTCAGGTCGAGGTCCGGGACGAGGACGGCGCGCTGGTCGCCCGAGTGGATCTCCACGTGGTCGGCACCAGCTCTGACCACGAGTACGACGGTGGCCACCACCGGGAGCCCGACGAGCATCGCGACGACCTGAGGAGGGAGCGACGACTCAGCTCGCTGGGACGGGTCCGCCGGGGCTACACCGCCTCCGACGTCGTCCAGCGGCCGATCGGCGTGCTCCGCGACGCGGACCTCGCGCTGGGGCGGGCGCACGACCCTGGGCGGATCCGCCCGTGGATCACCATGCTGCGTGGGTCGCTGTACACCCCGCCCGGCCGGACGGCCTTCCTGCGGCGGGTCACGATCGCATCAGTGACTGGCGGCAAATGACACCCACACCGGGGACAGGCCTGTCGCACGCCGCCAGTTGCGCTCGGCGGTCGCTGGGGAGCTGTCGTACGCCGCCAGTTGCGCGCCGGCAGTCGCTGGGGCCTGTCGTACGCCGCCAGTTGCGCTGCCGGCGGTCGCTGGGGCCTGTCGTACGCCGCCAGTTGCGCGCCGCGCCCCGGGGCGAGCGCCGCAGGTCAGCGCTTGCCGATGATCCCGATGACGGCGGGGGCCTTCTGCTCGACGACCGAGACGCGGAAGCCGGCCCGCGCGAGGGTCTCGGAGGTCTTCTTGACGATGTTGGGCACCAGCTCGGGGCGCGCGGCCTCGTAGAACAGGTAGACGGCTCCGCCGGGCACGACGCGCTCGTGGAGCAGGGCCACCTCGTCGTCACAGTTGCGCACCCAGAACAGGTTGACGTTGAACGAGAAGACCTTCGTCAGCCGCTTCACCGGGACGCGGAGGGTGGCCAGGTCGATCTGGCGCACGACCAGCCGTCCGTCGTCGACGGCCTTCTGGTTGCGGCGCTTGGTGCGGTCGACACCCGACTCGGAACGGTCGATGGCGAACAGCTTGCCCGACTCGAGCTTGCTGACGATCAGCTCGGCCCCGGCACCTGGGCCACACCCGATCTCGAGGACCTGGTCGTGGGGCTGGACGTCCATCAGCTCGACGGCCCAACGGATGCGGGGCGGGATCGTCTGGATCGGCATGGGTGACAGCCTGCCACTAGCGGGTTCACGAGTCAGCCACCGCCACTCACCGGACGCCCTCGGCGCTAGGTTGGACCCGTGAGCGAGCAGCTGTTGGTCGGTGTCCTGGGAGCGCGTGGCAAGGTCGGCGCGGAGGTCTGCACGGCGGTCGAGGAGGCCGCCGACATGGATCTCGTGGCCCGGATCGATGCCGACGACGACATCGGCGCCCTGGTCGAGGCCGGGGCGCAGGCGGTCGTGGACTTCACCCACCCCGACGTGGTGATGGACAACCTGCGGTTCTGCATCGAGCACGGCATCGACGCCGTGGTGGGCACCACCGGCTTCGACGACCAGCGCCTCGAGCAGCTGCGTGGCTGGCTGGCCGACGCTACGGACACCGGGGTGCTGATCGCGCCCAACTTCTCCATCGGCGCCCTCCTGATGATGCGCTTCGCCGCGCAGGCGGCCCCGTTCTTCGAGTCGGTCGAGGTCGTCGAGCTGCACCACCCCGACAAGGCCGACGCACCCTCCGGCACCGCGCGCCGTACGGCGGAGCTCATCGCCGCCGCCCGGCGCGACGCCGGCAGCGCGCCGATGCCCGACGCCACCTCGACCGGCCTGGAGGGCGCCCGGGGCGCGGACGTCGACGGCGTGCGGGTGCACGGGCTGCGGATCCGCGGGTTGGTCGCCCACCAGGAGGTCGTCCTCGGCGGCCTGGGGGAGACCCTCACGATCCGTCACGACTCGCTGCACCGGTCATCCTTCACGCCGGGGGTGCTGACCGGCCTGCGCGCCATCGGCGACCGGCCGGGGCTCACCGTCGGGCTGGAGCACCTGCTCGACCTGGAGTGAGACCTGCGAGTTCGTGCGAGGCACCGCCCGGCTTCCGACGCGGGGGGGTCCGGTCGGGTCGTCACGGATCCGCCCGCCCCACGGGGGTGCGGGCCCTCTCGTGCGCGGGGCTCCGTGGACCCGCCACCGCCATCGGGCGAGCTGGTGGGTGGCCTCGCGGCCGGGCCGGGGATCTCGCTAGGCGACGAGGCGCAGCAGGGCGGCGGTGGTCGCCGCCCCCACCACCACGACGAGGAACGGCGCCCGCAGCAGCAGGGCCACGACCGCGAAGCCGAGTCCCGCGCTCCGCGCGTCCACGGTGAGCGACTGTCCCTGCGACCAGACCTGCACGGCGACCAGCGCCGCGAGCAGGGCCACCGGGATGAGGTCGGCCACCCGCTCCACGACGGGGTGGGCCAGCAGTCGGGGCGCCAGCGAGAGCCCGGCCAGCTTGAGGGCGTAGCAGCCGGCCGCAGCCACCAGGATCGCGACCCACATCAGGTGGCGACCCGGGTCCGGTCCAGGGCGCCAGCGAGGAGCGCCACCCCGCCGGCGGCGAGCACCGGGACACCGGCGGCCGTGAGCGGGACCAGGCCCAGCGCCACGGCGGCGGCGATGACCGCCACCAACCGGTGACGCCGATCGGAGAGCCGGGGCCAGAGCAGCGCCAGGAAGGCGGCGCCCACGGCGGCGTCGAGGCCGAAGGAGCGCGGGTCCCCGAGCGTCGTACCGGCCAGGGCGCCGCCCAGGGTTGCGAGGTTCCACAGGACGAAGACCGCGACCCCGGTCGTCAGGAAGCCGAGCCGGGCGGCGGGGGTGGTCTCGCGGTTGATCGCCATCGCCGTCGACTCGTCGAGGAGGACGTGGGCCGCCGCCACGCGCCGCCAGCCGCGAAAGCCCAGGAGCGGGGCCATCCGGAGGCCGTAGAGGGTGTTGCGGGTGCCGAGCAGGATCGCGGTCATCGCCCCGCTGATGGGGGCGCCGCCCGCGGCGATGACCCCCACCAGTGCGAACTGGGAGGCCCCGGTGAAGACGAGCAGCGACAGTGCGCAGGTCTGGAGGACGCTCAGCCCGGCGGCGACGCCCACCGCGCCGAAGCTGATGCCGTAGGCGCCGGTGGCGACTCCGACGGCCAGGCTCTCGCCGACGATCGTGCGTCGCTGCTCGGGCGGCAGGGGCGCGACACGGTCGGCGTGGGGCATGCCGCCAGCGTAGGGAGGGCGGTCAGGGTGCGCGGCGACGCCCGGCGTCGGTGGACAGGCCCGACGAGCGGTGGAAGTCGTGGAGCAGGACGTACGCCGTCACGATGCCCGCGATCGCGCCGAGGAGGATCCCTGCCCCCACCGTCACGGGAACGTCGGGCATCAGACCCGACCACAGGCCGAGGCCGATCCAGATCGACAGGGCGCCGACCACGAGGCCGACTCTGTACAGCACGGGCAACGGACCGAACAACGTGCACCCCCACGAGTTCACCCGGACGCGACGGTCCCGGCAGGACCTCCATGATGCTCCGCGGCTCCGAAAAGGCAAGCACCCCGAAGGGTGGTCTGGAGGTCGTCAGCCGATGGCGGTGTGCAGGCGCACCTGCTTGACCGTGGTCTCGCCGGGGCCGTCGAGCTCCAGCTCGCGGTGTGCCCCGTCGGCCGCCCAGCCCGCCTCGGTGAGGAAGCGGCGCTGGTCGTCGTCACTGGCCAGCAGCCAGGTGACGGCCCGGGTGAAGCGGTCGGCGACGAGGGTGTCCACGGCCGCCTGCAGGAGCCGGGAGCCGTGGCCTCGGCCGCGTTCGCCGGGGTCGACGGTCATCTCGACCAGCGTGCCGTCCACGACCGGGTCGCAGTCGGGGTCGTCGGCCGGACCGGTGAGCGCGAAGCCGACGACGCGGTTGCGCTCCAGGGCGACCAGGACGCGGTGGCGGGCGTCGGCGGGACGGCCCAGCGACTGCCGCCACGCGGGGGCCAGCACGGCCGGGTCGTCCGGCAGCGCGTCGGCCGGCACCAGGTCGGCGTACATCTCCTGCCAGGCACGCACCTGCACGCCGGCGATGGCGTCGGCGTCGTCGGCCCAGGCGATCCGGACGGAGACGTCGGCAGAGGGGGAGTGGCTCACGCGTCACCACGGTAGTCCGTGACGATCGGACCCCGGTTGCGGCCTCCGTGGGGTCCGATCGTCGCGGACTACCCAATTTGTTACCGCACCCCGTCGCGACCGCGTCACGGTGTCACAGACCTGATAGATTCGGAGTCGTGTACGGCAACGACTTCAGCGCTCCCGACGGCCCCCGGCCCGCCCACGAGACCGGCCCCGGCCAGGACGCGGCCGAGCCCGCGTCCTTCCTGGCGGTGCTGGCCGACGAGGGCCGCATCGAGCCTCGCGACGAGATGCCGGAGGCCTACCGGCGCACGCTGGTGCGCCAGATCGCCCAGCACGCGCACTCCGAGATCATCGGCATGCAGCCCGAGGGCAACTGGATCGCCCGTGCCCCCAGCCTGCGCCGCAAGGCCATCCTGATGGCCAAGGTCCAGGACGAGGCCGGCCACGGGCTCTACCTGTACGCCGCCGCGGAGACGCTGGGCGTGGACCGCGCCGACCTGCTCGACCAGCTGCACGACGGGCGCCAGAAGTACTCCTCGATCTTCAACTACCCCACCCTCACCTGGGCCGACATGGGCGCGATCGGCTGGCTCGTCGACGGGGCCGCGATCGTCAACCAGGTGCCGCTGTGCCGCTGCTCCTTCGGCCCCTACGCGCGGGCCATGGTGCGGGTCTGCAAGGAGGAGTCGTTCCACCAGCGGCAGGGCTTCGAGATCCTGCACACCCTGTCGCACGGCACGCCCGCCCAGCACGCGATGGCGCAGGACGCCGTCGACCGCTACTGGTGGCCGAGCCTGATGATGTTCGGCCCGACCGACACCGGGCCGGACGCCGCGACCGGTCACACCGCGCAGTCGATGGCGTGGGGGATCAAGCGGTTCTCCAACGACGAGCTGCGCCAGCGCTTCATCGACATGACCGTCCCGCAGGCCGAGGCCCTCGGGCTCACGCTGCCCGACCCGGAGCTGCGCTGGGACGAGGAGCGCGGCCACTACGACCACGGCCCCATCGACTTCACCGAGCTCTTCGCGGTCATCCGGGGCGACGGCCCGTGCAACGCCGAGCGGATGGCGCACCGGGTCCGTGCCCACGAGGACGGTGCGTGGGTCCGTGAGGCCGGCGAGGCGTACGCCGCCAAGCGCGTCCACGAGCGTGTCGCATGAGCACCCGCGAGCCCCTGTGGGAGGTCTTCGTGCGCTCACGCCGGGGCCTCAACCACGTCCACGTCGGGTCGCTGCACGCCCCGGACGCCGAGATGGCGCTGCGCAACGCCCGTGACGTCTACACCCGTCGCCAGGAGGGTGTGTCCCTGTGGGTCGTCCCGGCCACCGCGATCACCGCCTCCAGCCCCGAGGAGCGCGACGCGTTCTTCGACCCCGCCGCGGACAAGATCTACCGCCACCCGACGTTCTACGACGTCCCGGAGGGGGTCGAGCACCTGTGAGGTCCCCCCACGTCGACTACGTCCTCGGCCTCGCCGACGACGCCCTCGTCTCCGCGCAGCGGATGGGCTGGTGGATCAGCCGGGCCCCGCAGCTCGAGGAGGACCTCGCGCTGGCCAACATCGGCCTCGACCTGCTCGGCCAGGCGCGTGCGCTGCTGTCGCACGCCGGCGAGCTGGAGGGGGAGGGGCGCGACGAGGACGACCTCGCCTACTGGCGTGACGAGCGCGACTTCCGCAACGTCAAGCTCGTCGAGCGTCCCCAGGAGGACTTCGGCGTCGCGATGGCCCGCCTGCTGGTGCTCTCCACCTGGCAGTCCGAGCTGTACTCCGCGCTGCAGCGCAGCAGCGACCCCGTGCTCGCCGCGGTGTCCGCCAAGGCGGTCAAGGAGGTGGCCTACCACCACGACCACGCCCGCCAGTGGGTGCTCCGCCTCGGTGACGGGACCCCCGAGTCACACGCCCGCATGCAGGCCGCGCTCGACGCCGAGTGGCCCTGGGTCGAGGAGCTCTTCGACGAGTCCCACCTCGACCCGGCCCTGGTCACCGACGGCGTGGCCGTGGCTCCCGCGAGCCTGCGCGAGCCGGTGCTGCGACGTCTGGGCGACGTCGTACGGACCGCGACGCTGGAGGTGCCCGACGTCCCGGCGCGGGTGCCCGGAGGTCGGGCCGGCCTGCACACCGAGCACCTCGGCCGGATGCTCGCGGAGATGCAGCACCTCACCCGCTCGCACCCGGGGGCGACGTGGTGACCGACACCGGCCGCGACACCCGCGCCTGGCGGGTGGCTGCCCGCGTGCTCGACCCCGAGCTCCCCGTCGTGACCATCGAGGACCTCGGCATCCTGCGCGACGTCACCGAGGACGACCAGGGACGCGTCCACGTCCAGGTCACCCCGACGTACTCCGGCTGCCCGGCGATGGAGACCATCCGCACCGACCTGATCGACCGGCTCAGCGAGGAGGGCTACCTCCACGTCACCGTCGAGTTCGTCCTGTCGCCCGCGTGGTCGACCGACCAGATCACGGCGCAGGGCCGCGCGCGTCTCGAGGAGTACGGCGTCGCGCCGCCCCCGACCGAGGCCGAGCGCCGCCGGGCGCCGGTCGGCCTGACCCTGTCGGTCCGCTGCCCGCAGTGCGGATCACCCGACACCCGCGAGTCCAGCCGCTTCGGCTCCACCGCCTGCAAGTCGTTGTGGGTGTGCCGTGCGTGCCGGGAGCCCTTCGACCACTTCAAGGCCCTCTAGATGGACTTCCACTCCCTGCGGGTCGCGCGTGTCGACCCGCTCACCGACGACGCCGTCGCGATCTCCTTCGACGTCCCCGACGACCTGCGCGCGGCGTACGCCTTCACGCCGGGCCAGCACCTGACGATCCGCGGCGACGACGGCGAGCGGCGCAGCTACTCGATCTGCGTGCCGCCGAGCGCGGGCACCTTGCGGATCGGGGTCAAGCGGCTCCCCGGCGGCGCCTTCAGCGACGCCGTGGTGGGCACGCTCGCGCCGGGGGACGAGCTCGACGTGATGACGCCCGCCGGTCGCTTCACCCACGTCCCGGACCCCACCGCCACCAGGACGTACGTCGCCGTGGCCGCCGGCTCCGGCATCACCCCGGTGCTGTCGATCGTCGCCGCCCTGCTCGAGGGGGAGCCGGGATCGTTCGTCACCCTCGTCTACGCCAACCGCACCCACCGGTCGGTGATGTTCCTCGACGAGGTCTCCGACCTCAAGGACGTGTACGGCGCGCGGCTGCAGCTCCTGCACGTCCTGTCCCGCGAGTCGACCGAGGTCGACCTGCTCTCCGGTCGGCTCGACGGCCCCCGGCTCACCCGCATCCTCGACGCCCTGGTGCCGCGCGACGACGTCGACGCATGGTTCCTGTGCGGTCCCCAGCAGATGGTCACCGAGCTCGCCGGGGTGCTGACCGCGGCGGGTGTCCCACGCTCCGCGGTCCACACCGAGCTCTTCCACGCCGAGCCGGTCGAGCGCGCGCCCGTCGCCGCGCTGGACGAGACCCCCGACGGCGCCGCTGCGGTGACCGTCCGCCTGGACGGGCGCGCCTCCGAGCTCGCGCTGCGCCCCGACGGCCCCTCGGTCCTCGAGGCGGTGCAGGCGGTGCGCTCCGACGTGCCCTTCGCCTGCAAGGGCGGCGTCTGCGGCACCTGCCGGGCACGCGTCGTCGAGGGCAGCGTCGCGATGGACGTCAACTACGCCCTCGAGCCCGAGGAGATCGAGCGCGGTTACGTGCTCACCTGCCAGTCGCACCCGACCAGCGCGCGGCTGGTCGTCGACTACGACGCCTGAGCCGGCGCCCGGGTCAGCGGTAGTGCTCGGGGAGCTTCTGGCCGATCTTGACCTGGGCCTTGGGCAGCCGCATGAACTTCATCTGCAGCGCCCGCATCACGGCGTAGTAGGTCGTGCCCTTGAGCGGCTCGTCCGGGAAGCGGCTGGCGAGCTGGCGACGCAGCCGGAACCGGAGCGTCAGCATGTCGACGACCACCAGCAGCAGCGTCCCGAGCAGGATCGTGTTGCCGACGTTGGCCAGGTAGGCGTTGCCGGAGTAGCCCAGCACCATCGTGACGATGAGCAGCGGCACCATGAGCTCGATGAACGAGAAGCGCGCGTCCACGAAGTCGCGGATGAAGCGGCGTACCGGACCCTTGTCGCGCGGCGGCAGGTAGCGCTCGTCGCCGGTCTTCATGGCCTGGCGCACCTTGGAGCTGGACTCGCCGCGGGCCGCCCGCTGGGCGGCCATCTGCTCCTTGCGGGTGCGGGGAGTCTTCGCACGGGCCTTGGCCGCGGCCTCCGCCTCCTTGCGCGACGGGGTGGGCCGTCCCTTGCCGCCCACCTTGAGGTCGGTGGGGTCGGACTCGACGGCGGAGGTGGTCTCGGACTTGCTGCGACGGAACAACGTGGACCCTCATGTGTGTGTGTACTGACACGCCCAGCCTACCGGCGTACGCCCGCCCTACCTGCGCCTTGGGTTTGGTCCTAGGGTGAACACCACATACACGAGGGTGACATCACACGAGAGGGGCCCGCATCCCCATGAGTCTCATGAAGCGGATCAGCCTGATCTTCAAGTCCAAGGCCAACTCGGCGCTCGACAAGGCCGAGGACCCGCGCCAGACGCTGGACTACAGCTATCAGCGCCAGCTGGAGCTGCTCAGCAAGGTACGCCGCGGCGTGGCCGACGTCGCGACCAGCCGCAAGCGTGTGGAGCTGCAGATCAACCAGCTCGAGCAGCAGTCCGCCAAGCTCCAGGGACAGGCGGAGAAGGCGATCGGCGCCGGCCGCGAGGACCTCGCCCGCGAGGCCCTGACCCGCAAGTCGGGGCTCACCTCGCAGATCAGCGACCTCAGGGCCCAGCACGCCAACCTCCAGGGCGAGGAGGAGAAGCTCGTGCTCGCCCAGCAGCGGCTGCAGGCCAAGGTCGAGGCCTTCCGCACCCGCAAGGAGACGATCAAGGCCAACTACACCGCCGCCGAGGCCCAGACCCGGATCGGCGAGGCCGTCTCCGGCATCGGTGAGGAGATGGGTGACGTCGGGATGGCCATCCAGCGTGCCGAGGACAAGACGGCATCGATGCAGGCCCGGGCCGGGGCCATCGACGAGCTGATCGCCTCGGGCGCCCTCGACGACGTCACCGCCACCAACTCCGGCGACGACATCTCGCGCGAGCTCGACGCGATGAGCAGCCAGTCCGACGTCGAGGCCGAGCTCGCCCGGCTCAAGGGTGCCTCGCAGCCGGAGGCCATCGAGGCCGGTGACGACAACGACATCCTGGAGGCGTCCGCGGACGAGCAGCCCGTGCAGCGCCCGGTCAACGAGGGGGGCCAGGCGTGATCGTCCGGATCCTCGGCGAGGGCCAGTACGACGTCTCCGACTCTTCGGTGGCGGCGCTCAACGAGCTCGACCGGGCCGTCGAGTCGGCCGTCGAGGCCGGCGACGAGGCGACGTTCCGGGGCGCCCTGGAGGCGCTGCTGGCCGGCGTGCGCGACCACGGCACCCGCCACCCCGACGACTCCCTCGACGAGTCCGACCTGATCCTGCCTCCCGGCGACGCCTCCATCGACGAGGTGCGCGAGCTCCTGGCCGACGACGGCCTCATCCCCGGCTGAGGAGCGCCCACCGCACCCATGGCCACCAACCGCTTCATCAAGGACTCGGGCCTCACCGCCCGCATGACGCTCGTCATGTTCCTGCTGGGCGCGCTCTTCGTCACGCTGATCGTCGTGCTCATGTACTCCTTCTCCAACTACGCGCCGATCATCGGTGTCGCCGGCCTGGGCATCGCGTTCTACCAGTGGTGGTCCTCCGACAAGATGGCCATGAGGGCGATGCGGGCCCGCGAGGTGACCCCGGAGGAGGCGCCCGAGCTGCACGGCATGATCGACCGGCTCTGCGCCCTCGCCGACATGCCGAAGCCGCGCGTGGGCATCGCCGACATGGCGCTGCCCAACGCCTTCGCCACCGGACGCTCGCCCGACCGGGCGGTCGTCTGCGTGACCACCGGCATCCTGCGCACCCTCGACGCCGAGGAGCTCGAGGCCGTGCTCGCCCACGAGCTCAGCCACGTCGCCCACCGTGACGTGCTGGTGATGACCATCGCGTCCTCGGCCGGCATCGTCGCCGGGATGCTGACCCGGGGCGCCCAGTTCGGCGGCCTCAGCCGGCGGGGCGGCAACAACGGCGGCGGGCCGGCGGTGCTCGTCGCCCTCGCGGTCAGCCTCGTCGTGTACGCCGTCAGCTTCATGCTGCTGCGACTGCTGTCGCGCTACCGCGAGCTGTGCGCGGACCGCTCGGGCGCCTACCTGACGATGAAGCCGCAGGCCCTCGCCTCGGCGTTGACGAAGATCGCCGGCGGGGTCAACGCGATCCCGCAGAAGGACCTGCGGTCGGGGAGCGCGGTCAACTCGCTCTTCATCGTCCCGGCCGTGCGCGGGGCCACCCTCAAGACCCTCACCTCCACCCACCCCTCCCTGGAGCAGCGCCTCGAGCAGCTCGCCCGGATCCAGGCCGAGCTCGGCCGGCCCACCACCTGATGGGCTGGCTCGACGCCGTCACCGGTCGCCGCCGTCAGGCGGCCAACAACCTCGACGCACTCTTCCTCGTGCCCAGCGCGGCCATCACCTTGGAGACCGCGGCCGGCTACGCGCCCACCGGCGTCGGGTCGGTCTGCTACCGCTCCGCCGGCGGAGCGGCCTTCGACCGGACCCAGGACGAGATCACCCGGCTGATCAACGACGACCCCGAAGCGCCCGACGTCACCGTCACCCGCGACGACTTCGGCTTCACCTGGCTGGTCGTCCAGGGCGACCCCACCGACGTGTCCGGCCTGTGCACCGACCTGCACGCCGTCAACACGATGCTCGAGGAGCAGGGCTTCGCGGGCGGGCTGCTGTGCTCGATGGTCGGCTTCAGCGGGCACGACCGCCGCTTCGGCCTGGTCTACCTCTACAAGCAGGGGACCTTCTACGCCTTCGCCCCGACCGGGCCGCACCAGCGCGACAACCTCACCGAGATCGCCGTACGCGACCAGCTGTCCGCCGAGCTCCCCATGGAGCGGGACATGCAGCGGTGGCTCGCGCTGTGGAATGCTCCGGGACTGTGACCTCCCGCGACGACCTCGTGTCCTTCTCCCGCAGGGCCCGCCACGACCTCCAGAACCCGGTGGCGGCGGTGACCCTGGCCCTGGAGCTGGCCCAGGAGGAGATCGCCGAGGGCGGCGAGGACGTCGCGGACCTGGTGTCCCGCGCCCTGCGCAGCGCCGAGCGGCTCAGCGAGGCGCTCGACGCCCTGCCCGGTCGGGCCGCCGACTGGCCGATCGAGGACTGAGCTCCACCCGCTCGCCTCCTCGCCCTGTCCCGGCTCCGTCCCGGCCCACGGCCGGGTCCAGGCCTTCGGCGGGCGGTGGGTCAGCCACCTTCTGGCCCGCGTCGAGGGTGGCTGGTGCACCGCTCGAGTGGTCGGTCACGTGGCGCTCGTACGACGGCGGTGGGTGAGCCACCTTCACCCGTCCGTCGGAGGTGGCTGGTGCACCGCCCGAGGGCCCCTCGGCGGTGGCGGTCAGTCGCGGTGCGACTTGCCCGGCAGGTCGAGCATCCGCTGCAGCGCGACCAGGGCGTCGCGCTCGGTGTCGGGGTCGACGGTGATCTGGTTGACCACCTGCCCGGCGACCAGCTACTCCATGGCCCACACCAGGTGCGGCAGGTCGATGCGGTTCATCGTCGAGCAGTAGCAGACGTTGCGGTCGAGGAAGACGATCGACTTGTCGGGGTGCGCGTCCGCGAGCCGCTTCACCAGGTTGAGCTCGGTGCCGATGGCCCACGTGGTGCCGGGCTCGGCGGCCTCGATGGTCTTGATGATGAACTCGGTCGAGCCCACGAGGTCGGCCTTGAGGACCACCTCGTGCCGGCACTCGGGGTGGACCAGGATCCGGATCCCCGGGTGCTTGGCCCGCAGCTCGTCGACGACGTCCTCGCTGAAGCGCCCGTGCACCGAGCAGTGGCCCTTCCACAGGATCATCTTCGCGTCGCGCAGCTCCTCGGCGGTCAGGCCGCCGCCGGGCTGCAGCGGGTCCCACACGACGCAGTCGTCGAGGGACATGCCCATCTGGAGGACCGCGGTGTTGCGCCCGAGGTGCTGGTCGGGGAGGAAGAGGATCTTGGCGCCGTCGTCGAGGTGCGCCTTCTGCGCGAGCGCCCACTCCAGCGCGACGTCGGCGTTGGACGACGTGCAGACGACGCCGCCGTTGCGGCCGCAGAACGCCTTGATGTCGGCGCTGGAGTTCATGTAGGTGACCGGTACGACGCTGTCCTGGATGCCGGCGTCGGCCATCGCGTCCCAGGCGTCCTCCACCTGCGCCAGCCGGGCCATGTCGGCCATCGAGCAGCCGGCGGCCAGGTCGGGGAGCACGACCTTCTGGTCGGCGGAGGTCAGGATGTCGGCGGACTCGGCCATGAAGTGCACGCCGCAGAAGACGATGAACTCGGCGTCGGGGCGGCCCGCGGCGTCGCGGGCCAGCTTGAAGGAGTCGCCGGTGACGTCGGCGAACTCGATGACCTCGTCGCGCTGGTAGTGGTGGCCCAGCACGAAGACCCGCTCGCCCAGGGCCGCCTTGGCGGCGCGGGCCCGCGCGACCAGGTCGGGATCGGACGCGGCCGGCAGGTCACCGGGGCACTCCACGCCGCGCTCGGCGCCGAGGTCGCGGCCCTTGCCGAGGGGGAGGAGCGGGAGGTCGACGAGGCTCATGGGTCCATCCTAGGTGGCCGTCACGGGCGTCTCGGCGCGCGTGCGAGGGTGTGCACACCACGACGGCGGCCACCGCCGGCGGACCCCGGCACGAGGAGAGCACGATGGCACGACGAGGCGAGGTCCTGGCGCTGGTGCAGGCCGGCGGACAGGGCGGGCGGATGGACGTGCTCACCCGCGAGCGCGCCAAGCCCGCTCTCCCGTACGGCGGGGTCCACAAGCTGATCGACTTCGCCCTGTCGGCACTGGTGCACGCCGACCTCGTCGACGTGTGGGTCTCGCTGGAGTACCAGGTGACCTCGATCGACGAGTACCTCTCCGGCGGCCGGCCGTGGAGCCTCGACCGCAACCGCGGCGGCTTCCGGCGCATCGTGCCGCAGACCGGCACCGGTCCGGCGACCGAGAGCGGCTTCGCGCACGGCAACGGCGACCTGCTGCTGCGCATGTCGTCCGATCTCGAGACCTTCGGCGCCCCGACCCTCGTGGTCTGCAGTGCCGACCACGTCTTCAACATGGACCTCGCGCCGGTCATCGACGACCACGTCGCCGCCGGTCGGGTGGTCACGGTGCTCACCACCGAGGTGACCAAGAAGGACGCCTCCGACAACGTCGTCGTGCTGGCGAGGGCCGACGGCACCATCACCGGGATCGAGCACAAGCCGTCGAGTCCCTCGGCCGGGACCATCGCCACCGAGGTGTTCATCTACGACACCGCGGTCCTGCTCACCACCCTGCGTGAGCTGCGGGCCGAGCTGTCCGGCGACCAGGAGGGCGACGACAGCGGCCTGGGCGACTTCGGCGAGCACGTCCTGCCGCGCCTCGTCGAGACCGGCAGGGCGGTGGCCGTGCCCATGACCGGCTACTGGCGCGACGTCGGCCAGCCCGGGCTCTACCTGCAGTCCCACCGCGACCTGCTCGCCGGCCGCGTGGACGTCTTCGACCACGACACGATGCCGGTCATCGCGCACTGGCCGGACCGTCCTGCGGCGCGCGTCCGGGCGACGGGTGCGGTCTCCGACTCGCTGCTCTCGCCGGGCTGCGACGTGGCCGGCGAGGTCGCGGGCAGCGTGCTGGGTCCGGGCGTGGTCGTGGAGAAGGGCGCCGTCGTGCGCGACAGCGTGCTGATGGAGGACTGCGTCGTGCGCTCCGGCGCCCAGGTCCACACCGCGATCCTCGACGAGCGCTGCGAGGTCCTGCCGGACGCCCGGGTGGGCGCCGCGGCGACGGCCCGGCTGGCCCGCGACGAGGACCTGGTGCTGGCCGGCCGCGACTGCCGGGTCGGGGGCGAGGTCCCCGCCGGCGCACGTCTCGAGCCGGGCACCGACACGCACTGACCCCCACGGTCAGAGCATGGAGCCGTGGTGCACGTACGGCGCCGGCGGCTTCATCCCGCGCAGGCACAGGTAGCCGCTGGTGTGCACCGACAGGCGGGCCGCGAGGCCGACGTCGATGGCCCACTGGTTGGCGGGGGTGATGTGGTGCAGCGACACCGTGGACCCCGGCGCCGAGGACGCGAACGCCTCCCACACCAGGTCCGAGGCGGTACGCCGCGTGGTCGCGGCGACCAGGACCGGTGAGCCGTTGTCTCCGACGTACGCGTAGCCCTGGCTCGACGACGTCTCGCAGACCAGCAGGCGGAGCTGCTCGAGCAGCGCCTCGTGGTCGGAGAGGTGCGCGGCACCGCGGGTCTGGCGGTCGATCGAGTTCATCAGGTCGATGTCGCCGGCGCTGCCCTCGCGCACCCGCTCGACCAGCGGCAGGGCGTCCCGGTCGACGGTGCCGGTGACGAACATCTGGGGGTGCAGGGCGAAGCCGGCCAGCCGGTAGCGGCGGACGGCCGCAGGGTCGGCGCTCGCGGCGAACATCCCCCGCAGGCACCCTCGCCCGTACGACAGGGCGGCGGCGAGCAGCTGGGTCCCGATGCCGCGTCCCTGCACGTCCGGCGCGACCGCGAAGGACGACAGGATCCACATCAGCTCGCGGACCCGCGAGACCGCGCAGCCGACGACCCGTCCGTCGAGCTCGGCCACCCAGCAGCCGTCGGGATCGGCGCGCAGCGCGTGGGCGGTACGCCGCACCCAGGCGCCGTCGCGCTGCGGCGACCGCGGCTGCGGCTCGGGCCAGTCGCGCTGGGAGGTGCGCCGGTCCACCTCGGTGTAGGCGAGTCCGGTGAGGGAGGCCATGGCCCCCAGGTCGGGCTCCCGGGCCGGGCGGAGGACCAGTCCCGGGGTCACGCGAGATGGGCGGCGTAGCGGGACGAGCATCTCGTCCCAGTGGGTGTACCTCGCCCGGACGTCCTCGGACCCGTCGACCCAGCCGCCGTGCTCGAGACGGACCCGGGTGCCCGCGCCCGTCCTCGGCGAACGTCACGTCGAGCTGGGTGGGCTGCGCCCGCTCGTGCCCGAGCCAGAACTCCTGGCCGAAGTGGCCCAGCGGCTCCCAGGTCGTCACCCGGCCCCACACGTAGCGCTCGCCGTCGTCGTGCACGGTCGCGACGTCGCCCTCCGGGTCGATCTCGATGCTCGAGTACGTCGCCGGGTCCGGGCTGAGCATGGGGTCCCACCACTCGCCCATCTGGGCGGTGAAGCCCACGAACGCCTGGGTGGGGGTGACCGGGACGACGGTCTCGCAGACGATCGGGTCGAGGGGCATGCGCCCATCCTCGCCCATCGGTGCGGCGTACGACGTCAGCGTGGGACGCGCGCGGCGAGCGCGGCCAGCGCCGCCGGGAAGATCTCGGCCGGCGGCGTGACCAGCCCGGCCCCCACCTGGCCGACGCCGGCCCGCCTGCCGGCCATCCCGGTGTTGATCTGCGGCAGGATCCCCGTGCGACACACCCGGGTGACGTCGATGCCGGTGGGAGTGCCCTGGAAGTCCAGGACCGGCACGGTCCAGCGCGGGTTCTCGCCCAGGGTGATCTCGTGCATCCGGCGGGTGGTCGCCAGTGCGTCGGGCACGGTGCCGCCGACGAGCCGCACGATCGCCGGCGCGGTCGCCATCGCGAAGCCGCCGATGCCGGCCGTCTCGGTGATGGCCGAGTCGCCGATGTCGGGGTTGGCGTCGTCGGGGCCGTAGTCGCCGAGGAAGAGGCCGTCGGCCACCTGGGCCGGACCGGTGAACCACGCGTCGCCGGTGCCCGAGACCTGGATGCCGAAGTCGGTGCCGTTGCGGGCCATCGCGACGACCATCGTCGAGCCCTCGATGTCGCGGGCGGCGTCCAGGGCGAGCTTGCAGGCGGGCATCGCGAGGTTGAGGAAGAAGTGGTCGTTGCCGCCGATGAAGCGCAACGAGGCGGCGACGTCGGCGCTGTCGGCGCCGCTGGTCGCCATCGCCGGCGCGAGGTCGCGCAGCAGCATCAGGGTGCCGGCGCGGTTGCGGTTGTGGGCCTCGTCGCCCATCTGGAGCATCTGGGTGAGGATCCCGGTCACGTCGACCGGGTCGCTGACGCGCACCGCGGTCCTCAGCAGCGGACCGAGGACCGCGGACATCCACCGCAGCCGCTCGAGGACGTCGGGTCCGTAGGCGCCGTACCGCAGCACCTTGCCGAGACCCTCGTTGAGCGAGCAGTGGGTACGCCGCCCGGTGGCCGGGTCCTCCAGCACGAACATCCACATCGAGGGGGTGACCACGCCGGCCATCGGCCCGACGGTCGCGTGGTGGTGGCAGGGCTCCAGGCTGACGGAGTCCCCGGCCTCGAAGAGCCCGACAGCGTCCTCGGGGTCGGAGACGAGACCCTCGAACGCCGCCGCGCCCATCAACGCACCGCGGAGCGGACCGGCCGCGCGTTCCCACTCGATGGGAGGCCCGGCATGCAGGAACCGGCCGGGCTCCAGGCCCAGCACCTCGGAGGCAGGAGCGACGTCGACCAGCGTGGCCGAGACACCGAGCACGGCGGCGAGGGCACGCTCGTTGGCCGCCCGGCGACGGGGGTCGCTCGCCACGGTGGCGAGGTCGTCCTCCGTGCCCGTCATCGGTGGACGCCAGTCGACGCGGGTGACCGGGACGGCCTGGGCCTCCACGGCGTCCGCGAGGTGGTCGGCGCCGACGCCGACGACGTGCGAGGGGGTGGTGCTCATGCGGGGTCCCCGCGGTGTTGTCCGGTGGAGCGCAGCGGGGGAGGAGAACATCGTGGGGTGCTCATGCGGGGCCGCCGTTCGTCAGGGCCACCGCGCGACGGGTGGCGGCGGCGTTGGACAGGTGCACCTCGGCCCCGGCGTCCACCAGCGCCCGGACCTGGCGGTCGAGCTCCTGCGGGTCGTGGGCGGTGCCGACGACGGCGACGACGACCGGCTGGGCGAGCGCCGCCAGCGCCGGGGCGAGGAGGGCGGCCGGATCCGGCTCGGCGCCGTGGCCGAGGACGACGTCGAGGAGCAGCACCCCGGTCGAGGGGTCGGCCGCGGCCCGGGCGAGGTGCTCGAGCCGCAGCGTCGGGTCGATCATCGGGTGGGCCCGGCCGGCCGTGAGGGCGTCGTCCCCGAAGTCCACCATCGTGTGGGCGTCGGCGGTCAGGTCCGGGCCGAGGGCGAGCTCGGGGGAGAGCGGGATGTTGCTGCGGATCGGACCCAGCCCGGCGGCGGCGACGAGCATCGCCTCGTCGCACAGGGTGCCGCCGACGAACAACCCCCGCAGGTGGCCGCCGCGGGGCGCCCGCGGGGTGACGGGGAGGTACGCCGGCCACCCGGGGACGTCCGCGCCCAGTCGGCGCAGCACCGACTCGGCCGCCGCGGTCAGGTCGGGGCGACCGGGGCCCAGGAACGCGAGCTCGACCGGGGTGCCGAGCCGGGCGGCGTACGCCTCGATGTCGGCGGCGACCTCGGGGGCGGGCGGCTTGGAGACGAGCACGATGAGCTCCACCGAGGCGTCGGCGTCCAGCCGGGCCAGCGCGGCGCGGGTCGACAGCCCGCCGACGGCGGCGGACAGGTCCCGACCGCCGACGCCGAGGGCGTGGGTGACGCCCACGCCGGCGTGGTCGAGCAGGCACAGCAGCTGTTGGCAGCCCGTGCCGGAGGCGGCCACGACGCCCACCGGTCCGGGGAGGTCGCGTTGGCGAAGCCGAGACCGAGGCCACCGACGAGCGCGGTGCCGCAGTCGGGTCCCATGACCAGCACGTCCCGCTCGGCGGCGGCCCGCTTGAGCGCGACCTCGTGCGCGACGGGCACGTTGTCGCTGAAGACCATCACGTCGCGCCCGGCGTCGACGGCGTCCATCGCCTCCACCAGCGCGCTGGGACCGGGGACGGAGACGAGCACCACTCCGTCGGCGGTGCCGCGCAGGGCGGTGGCGGTGGTGCGTGGCGGCGCGACGTCGGCGGCGGTCGAGGGAGCGCGGGTGGTGAGGGCCGTGGTGATGGCGTCCTCCACGTCGGCGACGACCGAGCCGGGCGCGTCGTCGGCGAGGCGCAGCGCGACCACCATCTCGTTGGGGGTGGCCGCGGCCGGGACGGTGAAACCCATCTGCTCGAGCACCTCGACGTTGAGCGGGGTCGCCATCGCCACCTGCGCGGCCTCGATGCCGGGGATGCCCTGGACGGCGCGGCTCAGCTGGAGCAGCGCCACCGAGTCGGCGTACGCACCCCGGCGCAGCTCGACGTGGTCCCGGCCCGCCGCGCCGCTCATGCGGCCATCCTGCCGCTCACGAGGAGGTGCTGCCGGGCGGCGACGGCACCGGCCAGCAGGCCGAGGCCCGAGGTGTGCCCGACGGCCGCGAGGCGCGTGGTCGCGGCGTCCTCGGCCGCGGTGCCCAGCGCGGAGACGTACGCCGCGAACTGCGGCAGGACCTCGCCCCGCAGCGCGCACTCCAGCAGCGCCGCGGAGAGTCGGGTCGTGCGGGGCAGCAGCTCCCTGACCAGGGCGTCGTAGGCGTCGGTGTCCACGTCGGCGGCGCGGTGCATCGCCACCCAGCCACAGACCACGTCGTCGCCGAGGGGAGTGAGGCCGCTGCCGCGGCCGACGAGCCGGGCGGGCTCCTGGGGCGTGACCGGCAGCTCGCTCAGCGCCACGGGCGCAACGGCCGCGAGACGGGCGGTCCCGGTGAGCCGGGGGACCGCCACGTCGACCGCGCGGCGTACGCGCAGGGCCGTCCCGTCGACCCACAGCATCCCGCCCCGGACGACCGCGTGCTCGCCACGCAGGGGCGCCACGGTCGGACCCGCCAGCCGCAGCCCGCACGGGACGAGGGTGGCGCGTGCCCCGAGGACGCCGACGCACCCGGCGCCCTCCACGTCGAGGTAGACCGCGTGCGACCCGCGGTGGAGCACGGTGGGGGTGCTGTCGGGGAGCCCGGCGACGAGGTCCCGCAGCCTCGGCGAGGCGCTCACGGGGAGTTCGGCCGTCATGCTCGCCCACGCTAGGCGCGGGCACTACGGTTTGCCGATGTGAGGTGTTGCCAACGATCCCCGCGGCGAGGTGCAAGTCTTGATAGGTGCTGACGAGCCGGTGGACGGCGTCCTCTCGCTCCACGACGCGCTGACCCGCCTCGTGGTCGACGGCGGCGACCTGGACCGGGTGGCCGCCGAGGTGGGCCGGGTGCTGGGCGCCGGGGTCCTGATCACCTCGACCGACGGCCGGGTCCGGGCCGGCGCCACGACCGAGCCCGTCGAGGCGGCCCTGGCCGCGGGGGGCTGGACCGATCCGAGCGGTCGCTTCCGCGTCGAGCGCGCGAGCTCCTCGCCCGCACCCCTGGGGGCAGGTGAGGTGCGGCTGGTCCGGGTCGTCGCCGACGGCGCCGACCTGGCCCGGTTGGTGGCCTGCCGCACCTCGGCGCCGTTCACGGCCCCCGAGACCGCCGACCTCGAGCTCGCGGCGGCGATGGCGGCCCTCCTCATCACCCGCGAGCACGCCGTCACGGGCGTGGAGAACAAGTACCAGGCCGACTTCCTGCGCGACCTCCTCCTCGGGCGGCCCGGGCACGAGGCCTACGTCGAGGAGCACCTCGAGGCCTTCGAGTGGGACCTGACCCGCCCCGCGGTCGTGCTCTGCGCGGAGATCGACCCGACCGGGCCCGAGGAGGGCCCGGTCTCCAACCAGCAGCACCGGCAGTGGCAGGAGCGTTTCGCCCGGGCCTGGCGCCAGGTGGTCCGCGAGGTCGCGGTGGGCAGCCCGCTGGCCGACTTCTCCTCCGAGGTGGTGTGCCTCCTGTCGGTGGACGAGGCCGACCCGCGCGGTCACCAGGTCGTACGCCGCGTGGTCGACGCCGTGGCCGGTGACAAGGGCGGTGGCCGGCGCTCGTTCACCGTCGGCGTCAGCCGCGAGTCGACCTCACGGGCCGACCTGCCGGGCGCCTACGCCCAGGCCCGGCGGTCGGTGGAGATCGGTCGTCGCCTCCGCGGCCCCGGCTCCACGACGTACTTCGACGAGCTCGGCGTCCACCGGCTGATCGCCCTGGTGCCGGACCCGGCCGAGCTGCAGGCCTTCGCCAGCGACGTGCTCGGCCCGCTGACCGCCACGACGACGGAGGCCACCGACCTGCGCGAGACCCTGCAGGTGCTGCTCGACACCAACTTCAACGTCGCCGAGGCGGCCCGCCTGCAGTTCTTCCACTACAACACGATGCGCTACCGCGTCGGCAAGCTGGAGCGACTGCTCGGCCCGCTCTCGAGCGACCCGCACCTGCGTCTCGACGCCGCGGTCGCGCTGCGGGTCCTCGACCTCATGGCCTGACCGGCGGCCGACCGCCGGGGTGTCGCCTGCCGGGGGCGCCTGCCGCGGTCGCCTGCCGGGAGCGGTGAGTCAGCCACCTTCCCTGCCGGCGGGACGTGGCTGGCTGACCCCCGCTCGGCCCGCCGCGCGGGACACGCGCGGGAGCGGTGACCCGGCCACACTCCGGCCGCCGCGGAGCGTGGCTGACTCACCGCCGGCCAGGCCCGCCGCGGAACGTGGCCGACTCGCCGCCCGCCGCGGGCGCCGGGGACTCGCGCCAACGTCTGCCACCGCCGACGGCGTTCCTTCGGCAGTTCTCGCCCGTGAGGGTGTCTCATGGGCGCCACTAGTTTGTGAGCCTCGTGCGTGGTCGTCACGTCCCGCAGGGAGTGATCGAGGAGGGAACCCAGATGTCGATGTTCTCGTGGGACGTGGTGGACCCGGCGCCCGGAGAGGCCGTGGCGCCACGCCAGAGACTGCCGTGGGGCAAGACCGTGGGGGTCGGCGCCCAGCACGTCGTGGCCATGTTCGGGGCGACCTTCGTCTTCCCGCTGGTGATGGGGCTCGACCCCAACCTCGCCATCCTCTTCTCGGGCGTCTGCACGATCATGTTCCTGCTGATCTGCAGCAACCGGGTCCCCAGCTACCTCGGCACCAGCGCCTCGTTCGTGGCGAGCGTGGCCGCCATCCGGGGGCAGGGCGGCGACTCCGCCGACGTCACCGGCGCCATCCTGGTCGGTGGGCTCGTGCTCGCGCTGGTCGGCGTGCTGGTCCACCTCGCGGGGGCACGGTGGATCACCCGCATCCTCCCGCCCGCGGTGACCGGGGCCGTGGTCATGCTGATCGGCTTCAACCTCGCTCCCGTCGTCGCCGGCATCTACTGGCCGCAGGACCAGTGGATCGCCCTGCTGACCGCCGCCTTCATGGTGTTCGCGGCCACGCTTCTCCCCGGCTTCTGGTCACGCATCGCCGTCCTCCTGGCCCTGGTCTTCGGCTTCCTGGCCTCCTTGGTCGCCGACACGGTCCTCGGCCCGATCACCTCGGTCCTCGGTGGGGCCACCGAGGCCACCGAGCACGACCGGGTCTCCTGGGCCGGGGTCCGGGCGGCCGACTGGATCGGCCTGCCCAGCGGCACCCTCCCCGACGGGGTCTCCGTCGTGCACGGCCCGAGCTTCTCGCTGACGTTCGTGCTGCTCGTCCTGCCGGGCGTCATCGCCCTGGTCGCGGAGAACACCGGCCACGTCAAGGCCGTGGCCGAGATGACGGGGGACGACCTCGACCCCTACATGGGTCGGGCGATCGGCGCCGACGGCCTCGCCACCGCCTTCGCCAGCGCCTTCGGCGGCTCGCCCACGACGACGTACGCCGAGAACATCGGCGTCATGGGCGCCACCCGCGTCTACTCGACCGCCGCCTACTACGTGGCCGCGGCGGTGGCCATCCTGCTCGGCCTGTGCCCCAAGTTCGGCGCCATCGTCAACGCGACCCCGGGTGGGGTCCTCGGCGGCATCACCGTCGTGCTCTACGGGATGATCGGCCTGGTGGGAGCCAAGATCTGGGTGGAGAACGGCGTCGACTTCGGCCAGCCGCGCAACCTGGTGGGCCTGGCCGCCGGCCTGATCGCCGGCATCGGCAACGTCACCCTGCAGGTCACGGACGACTTCGAGCTCGGCGGCATCGCGCTCGGCACCATCCTGGTCATCGTCTTCTACCACATGGCCAACCTGCGGTCGGGCGACGACACTGAGCACGTCCGTCAGCCCGTGTCCCGCCAGGAGTAGTCGCCCGTGAAGCCGGCTCCCTTCGCCTACCACCGACCCGGGTCGATCGCCGAGGCCGTGCGCCTCCTCGCGGCCGACCCGGACGCGAAGGTGCTCGCCGGCGGGCAGTCGCTCATCCCGCTGCTCTCGATGCGGCTCGCCGCGCCGTCCGCGCTCGTCGACCTCGCCGGCATCCCCGGCCTGGACGCGATCCACGTGGACGCCGACGGGGTGCGGATCGGGGCGCTGGCGCGGCACGCCGCCGTGCTCGCCTCCGACGAGGCCGCCGCCTGCCAGCCGCTGCTGCGCCTGGCGCTGGCCCACGTCGCGCACCCGACGATCCGCAACCGCGGGACCACGGTCGGCTCGGTCGTGCACGCCGACCCGGCGGCCGAGATGCCGGTGCTGCTGCGGCTCCTCGACGGCTCCGTGGACGTCGAGGGACCCAGGGGGCGGCGCACCATCGGCGCCGCGGACCTGGTCGTCGGACCGCTCGAGACGTCTCTGCACCACGACGAGATCGCCACCTCGGCCCTCTTCCCGGCCCTGCCGGCGGGTGCCGGAGTCGCGTTCGAGGAGATCGCCCGGCGCCACGGCGACTACGCCATGGCCGGCGTGGCGGTCGTCGTACGCCGCGACGCCGAGCAGGTCGTGGGCGTGCGGGCGGGCTTCGTCTCCGTGAGCGACACCCCGGTCGTCGTCGACCTCACCGACGCCGTCACCTCCGGCGCCGACCCGGGCGACGTGGCGCTCGCGTCCCTCGAGCCGACCGCCGACGTCCACGCCACCGCGGACTACCGGGCCCACCTCGTGCGGGTGCTCACCCGGCGCGTCGTGGCCGCCGCGATCGCCGACGCATCCTCCAGGAGCCCGATCCGATGACTCAGCGACCGGTGCCCGAGCGCCACGACATCACCCTGCGCGTCAACGGCGCCCCGCACGCGATCTCGGTCGAGCCCCGCCGGCTGCTCTCCGACGCGCTGCGGCACGACTGCGGTCTCACCGGCACCCACGTCGGCTGCGAGCACGGCGTCTGCGGCGCCTGCACGGTGCTCGTCGACGGCTCGCCGGCCCGGTCCTGCCTGATGCTCGCGGTGGCCTCCGAGGACGTCGACATCACCACGGTCGAGGGCCTGACCGGGGCCGACGACACCCTCGGCCCGGTCCAGCAGGCCTTCGCCGACTGCCACGGCCTGCAGTGTGGCTTCTGCACGCCGGGCTTCCTGACCACCATCACGGCGGGGCTGCGCGAGAACCCCGACCCCACCCGCGAGGAGGCCCAGGAGATGATCGCCGGCAACCTGTGCCGCTGCACCGGCTACCAGAACATCGTGGCCGCGGTCCTGCGCGCCGCCGAGATCCAGGGCGGCGACGCATGACCACGAAGCTCTTCGGTCAGAAGGTCCCGCGGGTCGAGGACCAGCGCTTCCTGCGCGGTCGCGGCCGCTACGTCGACGACGTGCTCGTCGGGCCGGGCACCCTGCACGCCGCGGTCCTCCGCTCCCCGCACGCCCACGCCCGGATCCTCGACATCGACGTCTCGGACGTCCTCGACCTCGAGGGCGTGCACGCGGTCTGGACGTACGACGACCTCGACGGCGTGATGGCCGACCCGCTGCCGCTGCTCATCCCGCACCCCGCCCTCACCCACGGCCGCACCCAGTTCGCGCTGGCCAGGGACGAGGTCAACCACGTCGGTGAGGCGATCGCCTTCGTCGTCGCCGAGGACCGCTACGTCGCCGAGGACGCCGTCGACCGCATCCGGGTCACCTACGACGTCCTGGCGCCGGTGGTCGGCATCGAGGCCGCCCGCGCCGGGACCCACCTCGTGCACGCCGACGTGCCCGGCAACGTCGGCGCCCGGATGGAGCAGCACCACGGCGACGCCCCGGCGGCGATCGCCGCGGCTCCGCACACCCTCTCCCTCGACCTCACCATCGAGCGCAGCGCCTGCCAGCCGATGGAGGGTCGCGGCGTCGTCTCCCGCTGGGACCCCGACACCAGCCGGCTCACCGTGTGGACCTCGACCCAGACCTCCACGGGAGTCCGCGGGTGTGTGGCGGCGCGCCTGGGGCTGGACCTCGCCCGGGTCGACGTCATCACCCCCGACGTGGGCGGCGGGTTCGGCGTCAAGATCAACCACCCCTGGCCCGAGGAGCTCCTCGTCCCGATGGCGGCGCGAGCGCTGGGCCGGCCGGTGAAGTTCACCGAGGACCGGCGCGAGCACTTCGTCTCCTCCGCCCACGAGCGCGGGCAGGTGCACCACGTGGAGGTGGGCTTCGACGACGACGGGCGGCTGCTCGGGCTCGACGTGATGTTCTGGCACGACCACGGCGCCTACTCGCCGTACGGGCTGATCGTGCCGATCATCACCGCGACCCAGCTGCTGGGCCCCTACAAGCCCGGCGCCTACCGGGTGCGGTTCGAGTCGTTGTTCACCAACACCGTGATGGTGACGCCCTACCGTGGCGCCGGACGGCCCCAGGGCTGCTTCGTGATGGAGCGGACCATGGACGCGATCGCCGCCGAGCTCGGCCTCGACCGGGCGGCGGTGCGGGCCACCAACTTCATCCAGCCCGACGAGTTCCCCTACGACCACGGGCTCGTCTTCCAGGACGGCCGCGAGCTCGAGTACGACTCGGGCGACTACCCGGCGTCGCTGGACAAGCTCAAGGCGCTCATCGGGTGGGACGACTTCCCGACGCTGAAGGCGCAGGCGGCCGCCGAGGGGCGCCGCATCGGCATCGGCCTGGCCTGCTACGTCGAGGGCACCGGCGTGGGTCCCTACGAGGGCGCCCACGTGCACGTCGAGACCTCCGGCAAGGTGAAGGTCGCCATCGGTCTCACCACCCAGGGCCAGGGCCACGCGACCGTCTTCGCGCAGATCGTCGCCGACGAGCTCGGCGTACCCCTCGAGGACGTCGAGGTCGTGTCCGGCGACACCCGCAAGATGCCGTACGCCGTGGGGACGTTCGCGTCGCGGGCGGCGGTGATGAGCGGGTCGGCGGTCCAGCTCGCCGCGAAGGCCGTCAAGGACAAGGCGCTGCGGATCGCCGCCGAGGCGCTCGAGGCGGACGTCGACGACCTCGAGATCGTCGACGGGCTCGTGACGGTGCGCGGCACGGACGCCGCCCTCGCGCTGGGCACGGTCGCCGTGCTCTCCAACCCGCTGCGCTACGCGTTCGACGTGGCGTCCGGGGCGGCGACCCAGTTCGCCGTCGGCGACCCGGGCCGACCGCCCGTGGCGGAGGACGACGAGCCGGGACTGGAGGCCCGCGACTTCTACTCGCCGCAGCGGGCGACCTTCGCCTCCGGCATGCACGCCGTGATCGTGGAGACCGATCCCGACACCGCGGAGATCAGGATCGTGCGCTACGCCGTGGTCCACGACTGCGGCCGGATGATCAACCCGATGATCGTGGAGGGCCAGATCCACGGCGGCGTCGCGCAGGGCGTCGGCGGGGCGCTCTACGAGCGGATGGCGTACGACGACGCGGGCCAGCTGCTCAACGCCTCCTTCATGGACTTCCTCATGCCCTACGTCACCGAGGTCCCCGACACCATCGAGATCGACCACCTCGAGACGCCGTCGCCGCTCAACCACCTCGGCATCAAGGGCGCCGGGGAGGCGGGCGTGATCCCCGGCTCGGCGGCGATCGCCGCGGCCATCGAGGACGCCGAGGGCTTCACCATCACCGCGATGCCCATCTCCCCCTCCGAGCTCCACGCCCTGCGCCTGTCGAAGGAGACCCCATGAAGATGTCGGGCGACAACGTCCTCCACGCACCCGTCGGACAGGTGTGGGACGCCCTGCTCGACCCGGCCGTGCTGGTGCGGTCCATCCCGGGCTGCTCCCGGCTCGAGTCCACCGGCGAGCACACCTACGACATGACCGTCACCGCGGGCGTCGCGGCCATCAAGGGCACCTACGCCGGCACCTGCCGGCTCCACGACCTCCAGGAGCACCGCTCGCTGAGGATGGACCTCCAGGGCGCCGGAGCGCCCGGCACGATCGGCGCCGAGGTCGCGGTGACCTTCGCCGACGTCGGTGACGGCACCACCCGGATCACCTACGACGCCGACGCCGTCGTGGGCGGCATGGTCGGGGGAGTGGGACAGCGGATGCTGACCTCCGTGTCGCGCCGGATGGCGGTCGAGTTCTTCGACAACGTCGACGACGTCCTCACCGGTGCCGGTGCCGGTGCCGGTGCGGCCACCGCCCCGCCGGCCGCCGGACCCCCGAGCGAGGTCGGGGCCGCCGCCGGACAGGTCTTCACCGCCCCGGTCCCACCCGTCTCGCCGCAGGCCGACTTCCTCCGGGGCGTCGCCGTGGGCGCGGGCCTCGTCCTCGCCGGCGTCGTCGCCGGTGCCGTGGCCGCGCGGCGCCGATGACCGACCTCACCGTCGCGTCCACGGCCCGCGAGATGGCGGCCGCCGTCGCGTCCCGCGAGATCTCGGCGCGCGAGCTCCTCGACCTGCACCTGGTCCGCATCGCCGAGCGCAACCCCGAGCTCAACGCACTCGTCTCCCTCGACGAGGACCGCGCCCGCGCCGGGGCCGCGGAGGCCGACGAGGCGCTCGCCTCCGGAGCCGACGTGGGGGCGTTGCACGGCCTCCCGTTCGCCTTCAAGGACACCCACGCGGTCGCCGGCTGGCGCACGACGTACGGCTCGACGCTGTTCGCCGACCACGTCCCCGAGCAGGACGAGCTGGTGGTCGAGCGGGTCCGCGGCGCCGGGGTCGTGACGATCGGCAGGACCAACGTGCCGGAGTTCGCCGCCGGCTCGCACACCTTCAACCGCGTCTTCGGCACGACGCTCAACCCGGTCGACCCCCGGTTCTCCGCCGGCGGCTCCAGCGGTGGAGCCGCGTGTGCGCTGGCAGCGGGGATGGTGCCCCTCGCCGAGGGGTCCGACATGGGGGGCTCGCTGCGCAACCCCGCGTCGTTCTGCGGTGTCGTCGGCCTGCGCCCCTCGCTCGGGCGGGTGCCGGAGTGGCCGCTCTACAACCAGTGGGAGCCGACCTCGGTCGCCGGGCCGATGGCCCGCAACGTCGGCGACCTCGCCCTGCTGCTCTCCGTGCTCGCCGGCCCGGACCCGCGCGCCCCGCACGCGCTCGGTGACCCCGGCGCCGCCTTCGCCCCTCCGCTCGCCCCGCGTTCGCTGGCCGGGCTGCGCGTGGCCTGCTCGGTGGACCTGGGTGGCGCACTCGTCGTCGACCACGCGGTCGCGGACGTCGTACGCGCCAGCGCGGCGAGGCTCTCCGACGCGGGCGCCACGGTCACCGAGGCCCAGCCGGACCTGTCGCTCGCCGAGGACACCTTCCGCACGCTGCGCGCGTGGCACTTCCAGGCGAAGTTCGCCACCCTGCTCGCCGAGCACCCGACCTCCTTCAAGGCCACGCTCGAGGCCAACATCCGGGCGGGGGAGTCGCTCACCGGCGCCGACGTGGCGCGGGCCTACACCCAGCGCACCGCCCTGTCGGAGACCATGCGCGTCTTCTTCGGCGACCACGACGTGCTGCTGCTGCCGACCTCGCAGGTGCCGCCCTTCCCGGCGGACCAGGAGTTCCCGGAGACGATCAACGGCCGGCAGATGCCCGACTACCTGGCCTGGATGCGCTCGGCGTACTTCATCACCGTGACCGGGTGCCCGGCGATCTCCGTGCCCGCCGGCACCACCTCCGACGGCCTCCCGATCGGCATCCAGCTGGTCGCGCGGCACGGCGCGGACCGGCGGCTGCTCGAGGTCGCCGCGGCCGTCGAGACCTTGCTGGCCTGACCCCGGGGACCGTCCGAGCACGGCCGCGGAGGGCCGTGCTGCGTGCTGGGGTGACGTCCACTCGGGGGCCGGCGGCTACATCGACTTCATGGCCGAGGACGACCAGTCGCGGATCCGCACCAACCACCGCGGCACCTACGACCGGCTCGCCCAGGTCAAGCGGACCTACGACCCCGGCGACATCGTCCGCCACAACCAGGACATCGTGCCCGCGTGACACCCACCGGAGCCGGCTCACGGGAGTCCGCGCTGGCATGAAGTGACAGGGCGTCGCCCATCCGTCGGCAACATGTGACCTCGCCGTGCGGCGTACGGGATCGTTTGAATGGTCCGCATGCCCCCCGCACCCCGGCGCATCCGGATCGGCATCGACACCGGTGGCACCTTCACCGACGTGGTCGCGCTCGACGAGGACACCGGTGAGCTGGTCACCACCAAGACCCCGTCGACGCCCGGCGATCCCGCGGACGGCTTCATGGCCGGCATCGACAAGGTCCTCGACCTCCTCGACCTCCCGCGGGGGAGCGGGGACGCCGTCACGGCGGTGAGCCACGGCACCACGGTGGCCACCAACCAGCTGCTCGAGGGCAAGGTCGAGGCGCTGGGCTTCATCACCAGCGAGGGCTACGACGCGATGCTCGAGATCGCGCGCCAGTCGGTGCCCGACGGCTACGGCAACTCCTACTTCTGGGTCAAGCCGCCCCGCATCGTGCCCCGCGACCTCGTCCGGGGCGTCGGCGGCCGGGTCGACTTCACCGGCGCCGAGGTGCGGCCCTTCGACGAGGACGGCGCCCGCCGGGTGGCCCGCTGGTTCCGGGGACGCGGCATCGACACCCTCGGCGTCTGCTTCCTCCACTCCTACGCCAACCCCGACCACGAGGAGCGGATGCGCGCGATCCTGCGCGAGGAGCACCCCGACGCGGTCGTCTCGCTGTCCAGCGAGGTGCTGCGCGAGTACCGCGAGTACGAGCGCGCGATGACGACGCTCGTCGACGCCGCGGTCAAGCCCCGGCTGAGCCGCTACGTCACCAACATCAGCCAGCGCCTCGAGCAGTACGGCGGCCGCACCGTGCCCTTCTACGTCATGAAGTCCAACGGCGGCGTGCTCTCCGCCGACGAGGTGGTCAACCAGCCGATCACGACCGTGCTCTCCGGCCCCGCCGCGGGAGCGCTCGGCGCCGCACTGATCGCGAAGGTGGCCGGCTTCGACCGGGTGCTGACCAGCGACGGCGGTGGCACGTCGACCGACGTGTCGGTGGTCATCGACGGCGAGCCCACGCTCACCACCGAGGGCACGGTCGGGGCCTTCCCGTCCAAGATCCCGATGATCGACGTCGTCACCGTCGGCGCCGGCGGCGGCTCCATCGCCTGGCTCTCACCCGAGGGCACCCTCAAGGTCGGCCCCCGGTCGGCCGGGGCCGACCCCGGCCCGATCTGCTACGCCCGGGGTGGCACCGAGGTCACCGTCACCGACGCGCACGTCGTGCTCGGCCGGATCCCGCCCCACCTGCTGGGCGGGGAGATCCCGCTCGACGTGGAGGCGGCGAGGGCCGGTGTCGACGCCCTCGCCACCCGGCTCGGGATGTCGCCGGAGGCGTGCGCCGCCGGCGTGCTCGAGATCTCCGCCTGGAACCAGGCCAACGCGCTGCGCCAGGTCACGGTCAAGCGGGGGCTCGACGTCCGCGACTTCACCCTCACCACGTTCGGCGGCTCCGGCTCGCTGCTGCTGTGCCGCCTCATGGACGTCCTGGGCATCCCGACCGTGCTCGTGCCGCCCAACCCCGGCAACGTCTCGGCGTTCGGGCTGCTCACCGTCGACGTCAAGAACGACTACGTCCAGACCCATGTCACCCTCCACGAGGCGCTCGACGTCGCGACCGTCCAGGCGGCGTACGACGCCCTGACGACGCGGGCGCGCGACGCGCTGGACACGGAGGGCTTCGCCGCCGAGCTGCACCGGTTCGTGCGGACCGCCGACGTCCGCTACTTCGGGCAGGCGTTCGAGGTGCGCGTCGGTGTGCCCGACGGCTCGCTCGACGCGGACGCGGTCGCCGAGGTGGCCCGGCGCTTCCACGCCGAGCACCGGGCGCTCTACGGCTACGACTTCTCCGGCGACGACTCCCAACAGGTCGAGTGGGTCAACCTGCGGGTCTCCGGGATCGGGCCGATCACCCGGCCCGAGATCAAGCGCTCCCCGCTGGTCGAGGAAGGCGCGCCGTCGCCTGCCTCGACACCGGGTCCCACCGGGACGCGGGCCGTCTGCTTCGAGGCCGTCGACGGGTACGTCGAGACGCCGGTGCTGTGGCGCCCCGACCTGCCCCCGGGGCACACGGTCGCCGGCCCGGTCATCATCGAGGAGTTCGGATCGACGGTCCCGGTCCACCCGGGGTTCGTCGCCCGCATCGACGACTTCCTCAACATCATCGTGACGCGGGAGACGACCGCATGAGCACCCCAGGACGTTCCTCGTCTCCTCCGCTGCGCTCCTCCGACGGACAACGCCCCGGGGACCCCGCATGAGCCGCAGGGCGCCCACCCAGTTCCCCTACGGGATGCTCACCGACGACGCCGGGGCGAGTGCCGACCCGGTGCTGGTCGAGATCGTCCAGGGCTCGCTGGCCAGCGTGGAGATGGAGGTCGAGACGGCCATCGGCCGCACCAGCCGCAGCCCGATGATCCGCGACGCGCACGACTTCCGGGCCGGCATCCACGACCGGCTGCTGCGCAAGCTCACCGGCCGGTCCTACTCCGCGCTGGTGCACCCGGTCGCCCGCGACTTCCCGATCGCGGAGATGCGGGAGGGCGACGTGTTCTTCCACAACGACGTCTACCGCTCCGAGGGCGGCATCGGCCACCTGCCCGACCTCTGCGTCACGGTGCCGGTGTTCGCCGAGGGCGAGGTCGTCGCCTTCGTCCAGGCCTTCGGCCACCACGACGACATCGGCGGCGCCGTGCCCGGCTCGATGCCCAGCCACGCCACCAGCGTCTTCGAGGAGGGCCTGATGGTGCCGCCCATCCGCCTCTGGGACGCCGGCGTGCCCAACCGGGCGGCGCTGGCGATCATGACCCGCAACTCCCGGATGCCCGAGTCGCTGGCCGCCGACCTGGACGCCGAGTGCTCGGCCTGCCTGATGGGCGCGCGCCGGCTCGGCGAGCTCTTCGAGCGGTACGGCGTCGAGGTCGTCGAGTCCTGCTTCGACGCGATCCTCGACCGCACCACCGCGACGTACCGTCGCGAGATCCTCAGCCAGGTGCCCGTCGGGACCTGGACGTGGGAGGACTACGCCGAGCACGACGGCGTCGACGAGCCCCGGCTGCACACCCAGCGCATCACGATGACGCGCACGCCCGCGGACGACCCGGACGGCGAGCGCCTGGTCCTCGACTTCGACGGCACGGGCCCGCAGGCCAAGGGGCCGATCAACCACTGCGGCGACCACAGCGACGGCGTCTTCCTCAAGAAGTGGCTGGCACCGATCCTGCGCAACCTGGCCGACTCGCCCGAGCGGATGGCCGAGCTGGACGTCAACGAGGGCGTCGTGCCGCTCATCGAGATGCGCTTCCCGGAGCCCGGGACGCTGCTGACGCCGGTCTTCCCGGCCCCGACCAACGCCCGCACCTTCGTCATCCTGCGGCTCCTCGGCGTGCTGGCCGGGGTGGTCGCCAAGGCCGTGGACGGCAGGATGCCGGCCGACCAGGAGACCATCCGCTACACCGGGGTCTACGGCGAGGACCGCGACGGTCGGCCGTACCTGATGCGCGAGGTCCTGGGCGGCGGCTCCGGCGGGCGCTACTACGCCGACGGCGAGGACACGATCCACGTGGTGCCCGACTCCCGCAACCTGCCCAGCGAGTTCACCGAGTCGCGGTTCCCGTTCCTCGTGGAGTCGCTCGGGCTGGCCATGGACTCCGGCGGCGCGGGGGAGTTCCGCGGCGGCCTCGGCTACGAGAAGCACGTCCGGATGCTCAAGGACGGCCACTTCATGTCGATCGCCGACCGCTCGATCCTGGCCTGCTGGGGCGTCCGCGGCGGCAGGGCGGGCAAGCCCTTCGAGGTGACCATCGACCCGGGCGGACCCCACGAACGCGTGGTCGACGCCCTCGCCGACGACGAGCCGGTGCGGGCCGGAGAGGTCATCCGGATCCGTACGACGGGCGGCGGCGGCTGGGGCGACCCGCTGGTCCGCGACCCGGCGCTGGTGGTGCGCGACGTGGTGTGGCGCAAGGTGTCGCCCCCGGCCGCACTGGCCGACTACGGCGTGGTGCTGACGGGCTCGGTCGACACCGACGACCTGGGCTTCGACGCCGACGCGACGGACGCCGAGCGGGCCGGCCGCCCCCGGCAGGCCGAGGCGTTCTTCGACCGCGGCCCCGGCTACGCCCGGCTGTCCGGCGGGGTCACCTCCGCGGAGGTGGACCACCTGTGAGGCCGGCCATCAGGAGGGCGACGCCGTGAGGGTCCTGCTGGCGCTGGGCGGCAACGCCATGACCAACGCCGCCGGGCGCGCACGTCCGGAGGACCAGATCGCCGCGGCCGAGACCGCGATGGAGGCCGTCGCCGACCTGGTCGCGGCCGGGGTCGACGTCGTCGTGACCCACGGCAACGGACCCCAGGTGGGCAACCTGCTGGTCAAGAACGAGCTGGCCGCGGCCGTCGTGCCGCCCGTGCCGCTGGACTGGTGCGGTGCGCAGACGCAGGCGACGCTCGGCTTCCTGCTGATGGACGCGCTGGACGCGTCGCTGGCCCGCCGCGGCGTCGACCGGCGCAGCGCCGCGGTCATCACCCGCACGCTCGTGGACGCCGACGACTCCGGCTTCACCACCCCCACCAAGCCGATCGGCCGGTACCTGCCGGCCGAGGAGGCCCGCCACCTCGTCGAGCACGGCGAGACCTGGCAGGACCGCGGCGAGAAGGGCTGGCGCCGTGTCGTGGCCTCACCCGAGCCGCTCGAGGTCGTCGACGCGCCGGCCGTGCACGCCCTGGTCGAGGCCGGCTTCGTGGTGGTCGCCAACGGAGGCGGCGGGATCCCCGTCGTACGCCGCGACGACGGTGCGCTCGCCGGCGTCGAGGCCGTCATCGACAAGGACCTCGGGGCCGCCCTGCTGGCCCGCTCGATCACCGTCGACGTGCTCGTCATCGCCACCGACGTGCCCGGTGCCGTGCTGCGCTTCGGCACCCCCGAGGCGGCACCGGTCGGCCGGGTCACCGTGGCCGAGCTGCGCGCGCTGGCCGCCGAGGGCCACTTCGCCAGCGGCTCGATGGGACCCAAGGTCGACGCCGTCTGCCGCTTCGTCGAGCACGGCGGCGCCCGCGCCGTGATCACCAGCCTGGACCACATCGTCGACGCGGTGACGGGCTCCCCGACCGGCAGCCCCGGCACCGTCGTCGTACCGAACTGACGCACCCCACCCGAGAGGAACACCCCATGCCCAGCGCCATCGAAGTCCGCAAGGTCCCGATCCACTCCGTCGCCGACGCCAGCGAGCTCGCCAGGCTCATCGACGACGGCGTGATGGCCGCCGACCGGGTGATCGCCATCATCGGCAAGACCGAGGGCAACGGCGGGGTCAACGACTACACCCGGATCATCTCCGACCGCGCCTTCCGGGAGGTGCTGGTCGCCAAGGGTGCCGATCCGGCGGCCGTCAAGCAGATCCCGATCGTGTGGTCCGGCGGGACCGACGGCGTGATCAGCCCGCACGCCACGATCTTCGCCACCACCGACGCCGAGCCCACCGAGGAGCGCCGGCTGACCGTCGGGTTCGCGATGAGCGAGGTGCTGCTGCCCGAGGACATCGGCCGCGTCGCGATGATCGGCAAGGTGGCCGACGCGGTGCGGGTCGCGATGGAGAAGGCCGGCATCACCGACGTCGCCGACGTGCACTACGTCCAGACCAAGACGCCCCTGCTGACCATGCACACCATCGCGGACGCCAAGTCCCGCGGCGAGACGGTGTGGACCGAGCACACCCACGAGTCGATGGACCTCTCCAACGGCTGCACCGCGCTGGGCGTCGCGGTCGCGCTCGGCGAGATCGAGATGCCGACCGACGAGGACGTCATGCACGACCGGTCGCTCTTCTCGGCGGTGGCGTCGTGCTCCTCGGGGGTCGAGCTCGACCAGGCCCAGGTCGTCGTGGTCGGCAACGCGACCGGCGTCGGCGGGCGCTACCGCGTCGGCCACGCGGTGATGGACGACGCCCTCGACGCCGACGGCATCTGGGACGCCATCCGCTCGGCCGGCCTCGAGCTCCCCGAGCGCCCGCACCCCAGCGACCTCGACGGCCGGCTGGTCAACGTCTTCCTCAAGTGCGAGGTGTCCCAGGACGGCCAGGTCCGCGGCCGGCGCAACGCCATGCTCGACGACTCCGACGTCCACTGGCACCGCCAGATCAAGGCGGCCGTGGGCGGCGTGACGGCGGCGGTCACCGGCGACCCGGCCGTGTTCGTGTCGGTGTCCGCGGCCCACCAGGGCCCCGACGGTGGCGGCCCCGTCGCCGCGATCGTGGACCTGGGGTAGTCCCGGGCGTCCGCAGCGCCCGACGTAGGACAGGATGGGCGTCATGCGCGTCCTGATCGCGCCGGACAAGTTCTCCGGCACCCTCACCGCGGTCGAGGCCGCCGAGGCCATCGCCACCGGGTGGGCCCGGCACGCGCCCGACGACCTGCTGGACCTGGCCCCGATGGCCGACGGGGGACCGGGGTTCGTGGACGTCCTGCACGCCGCCCTCGGGGGCGAGCTGCTGGCGGTGACGGTGGAGGCGCCGCACGGAGAGCGGGTCCCGGCCACCATCCTCGTCGTCGACGACGTCGCGTACGTCGAGAGCGCCCAGGCCGTGGGCCTGCACCTCATCGAGGGCGGCGTGGAGTTCGCCAGCAGCAACGGCGCCGGCGAGCTGATCATCGCCGCGGTCGAGAGCGGCGCGTCGACGGTCGTCGTCGGCCTCGGGGGCTCCGGCACCAACGACGGCGGCTCGGGCGTCCTCGCCGCCCTGGGCGCCCTCTCGGACGGCATCCTCGACAGCGGGGCCATCGCCCTCGACACCGTCAGCGCCGTCGACCTCGGTCCGGCCCGCGAGCGGCTGGCCGGCATCACCCTGGTCGCCGCCACGGACGTCGACAACCCCCTCACCGGGCTGTTCGGGACGACCAAGTCGTTCGGCCCCCAGAAGGGCATCGTCGAGGAGCAGGTCGCCGTGATCGACGGGTGGCTGGAGACGTTCGCGATCGCCACCGATCGGCGTACCTCCCTGGAGAAGGGGGCCGGCGCCGCCGGCGGCATCGGCTACGCGCTGCTCGTCCTGGGCGCCCGCCGCGAGCCGGGCATCGCGCTGGTCGCCGAGCACGTCGGTCTCGCCGCGCGCGCCCGCCGGGCCGACCTGGTGATCACCGGCGAGGGCGCCTTCGACTTCTCCAGCCGCTCCGGCAAGGTCCCCTACGGCGTCGCGGAGATCGCCGCGGAGGCCCTGCGGCCGTGCGTCGCGCTGGCCGGCCAGGTGCTCGTGGGGTCCCGCGAGATGCGCGCCCTGGGCATCGAGTCGGCGTACTCGCTGGTCGACCTGGTGGGGGAGGAGCGCGCCTTCGGTGACCCCTCGGGTGCCCTGAGCGACCTCGCCGAGCGGGTCGCCCGCACCTGGTCCCGGTAGGGACCGGGGGCCCTGTGGAATAACCCGGCGTGTGCGACCATTGGGACAGGTATCCACCTCGACCGACTGATGGAGCAGCACATGACCGAGCAGGTCGACACCACCACTGACCGCCGCACCGACCAGATCAACCTGAGCGATGTCGCCGCCGGCAAGGTCAAGAGCCTCCTCGAGCAGGAGGGCCGCGACGACCTGGCCCTGCGCATCTCCGTGCAGCCCGGTGGCTGCTCGGGACTGCGCTACCAGCTGTTCTTCGACGAGCGCACCCTCGACGGCGACGTGACCACCGACTTCGACGGCGTGACCGTCGTCGTCGACCGGATGAGCGTCCCCTACCTCAACGGCGCGATGATCGACTTCGTGGACAGCATCGAGAAGCAGGGGTTCACGATCGACAACCCCAACGCCACCGGCTCCTGCGCCTGCGGCGACTCGTTCCACTGATCGAGACCGGGTGGGACGACCCACCCGATCGAGCACGCACGAAGGGCCCCCGCCACCGGCGGGGGCCCTTCGTCGCGTCTGCGTGCTGGGCGACTACCTGTCGTACAGCGCCTCGGACAGCCGGGCGGCCGCCTCGCTGATCCGGATGTCGCGCTTGGCGACCTCGCGCGGGTAGTCCTCGTAGCGCAGGCTCGGCGGCGCGGAGACGGCGGCCAGCGCGGCCCGCTCGAGGCGCAGGTGGCGGCTGGTCGCACGGCAGTCGTCGGCCATCTCGCGGGTGCTCGCGAGCGGTGTGTGCGTGAGGCGGGAGGCACGGTCCGGAGAGGTCATGCGGCCGACGCTAGGGGCTACCGAGGGGTATCCCCAGCAGTACTCGGGGGTAGTGTTCGCGCGTGCCTCTGCTGATCGCCGGATCCATCGCGACCGACCATCTGATGTCCTTCCCGGGCAAGTTCTCCGACAGCCTGGTCGTCGACCAGCTCGACAAGCTCTCGGTGTCCTTCCTGGTCGAGGAGCTGGAGGTACGCCGCGGCGGGTGCGCCGCCAACATCTCCTTCGGCCTGGGCAACCTGGGCCTGCGCCCGGTGCTCGTCGGGGCGGTCGGCGAGGACTTCGCGGAGTACCGCTCCTGGCTGGAGCGCCACAACGTCGACTGCACCGCGGTCCACACGTCGCAGACCCGCCACACGGCCCGCTTCGTCTGCACGACCGACTCCGCGCACGCGCAGATCGCCTCCTTCTACGCCGGCGCCATGAGCGAGGCCCGCGAGATCGAGCTCAAGCCGATCGTCGACCGGGTCGGCGCCCCCGACTACGTCCTGATCGGCCCCGACGACCCGCAGGGGATGCTGCGCCACACCGACGAGTGCCGGCAGCGCGGCTACCCGTTCGTGGCGGACCCGTCCCAGCAGCTCGCCTTCGGCGACGGCGACCTCATCCGGCCGCTCATCGACGGCGCCGAGATCCTGTTCTCCAACGAGTACGAGGCCAGCCTCATCGTCCAGAAGACGGGCTGGTCGGCCGAGGAGGTCCTCGAGCGCGTCGGCACCTGGGTCGTGACGCTGGGCGCCGCGGGCGTGCGCATCGACCGCAAGGGCGAGCAGTCGGTCACCGTCCCCGCGGTCCCGGAGATCCGCAAGGTCGAGCCGACCGGGGTCGGTGACGCCTTCCGCGCCGGCTTCCTCGCCGCCCTGGACTGGGGGCTCGGCCTCGAGCGCGCCGCCCAGCTGGGCTGCCTGCTGGCGGTCTACGTCGTCGAGCAGGTCGGGACCCAGGAGTACACGCTCTCGCGGTCCGACTTCCTGCGACGCCTCGAGACGACGTACGGCGTGGACGCGGTCACCGAGGTCGAGCCGCACCTGCGCACGCTGCACCCCTGAGGCGTCAGCCGACGCGACGCACCAGGTAGCGCGGCGCCCCGTCGTCGGCGAGGTCCTCCCCGAGGTACTCCTGCCCCCGCATCCGGCACCACGCCGGCACGTCGACGCGGGCGGCGGGGTCGTGGGCCACCACCGCGACCACCCGGCCGGGCTCGACGTCGCCGAGGTGGCGGGCCAGCTCGACGACCGGCATCGGGCAGCGCAGGTCGCGGCAGTCGAGCTCGAGGTCGGGCCCGCTCACAGGCCGACCCGCCCGCGCAGGTCCCGGACGACGTCGGGCACGGCGTCGCAGAAGGCGTCGACCTGGGCCCGGGTGGCGTCGCGCTGCAGGGAGAGCCGCACGTTGCCGTGCGTGAGCACGCCCATCGCCGCCAGGACGTGGCTCGGTGCGAGGGTGGACGACGTGCAGGCCGACCCGCTGGCGATCCCGAAGCCGCGGCGGTCCAGCTCGAGGACGAGCGCCTCGCCGTCGACGTACAGGCAGGAGAAGGTCACGAGGTGGGGGAGCCGGCGGTCGGGGTCCCCGACCACCTCCACGTCGGGCACCTCGGCGGCGACCCGGCGGCGTACGACGTCGACGAGCTCGTGGTGGCGGGCGTTGGCCTCGTCGCGCTCGGCCACCGTCGCCTGCAGGGCCGCCGCCGCGGCGAGGGCGGCCGGGACGTTCTCGAAGCCCGACGAGCGCTCGTCGACGCGGTCGTCGTCGGGGAAGGGGTTGCGCCACCGGGCGCCCTTGCGGACCAGGAGCACCCCGACGCCGGCGGGCCCGCCCCACCGGTGCGCCGAGCCGGCCGCCACCGCCCAGCCGTCCGGCAGGGGCAGGCGCCCCATCGAGGCGCACGCGTCGGTGAAGAGCGGCACGGCGTCCGGCAGCGCGAACGCGCCCACGTCCTGGAGCGTCCCCACCTCGTGGTTCGCGGTCTGCAGGGCGACGACGCCGACCTCGGGGGCCGTGGCCCGCTCGACCAGGTCGTCCGCGCCCACCCGTCCCCACCGGTCGACCGGGACGGACACGCCCCGGGCACCCCACCGGACGGCGTGCAGGACCGCCGAGTGCTCGACCGCGGAGTGGACCACGACGTCGCCGCGGCGCGACCCCCGCACCAGCCCCAGCAGGCCCCGGTGGACGGCGTCGGTGCCGCTGCCGGTGAAGGTCACCTCGTCGGGGCGCACCCCGAGCGCGTCGGCGGTGGCCTCGCGCGCGTTGTCGAGCAGCAGCCGGGCGTCGCGGGCGTGGCCGTGGAGGCGGCGGGGGTCGGCGTACCCCCGGTCGAGCGCGGCCAGGAGCACGTCGCGAGCGGCCGGGTGCAGCGGAGTCGACGAGGCGGCGTCGAGGTCCACGGACCGGCCGCCCCCGACGCCCTCGGGCCCGGGGCCGGACGTGTGGCTCACCCGCCGAACCTAGACCATCGGCGACGCGTCGGGCTCGCCCCGGCACTCAGCCGGTCCTCAGGGGTCTCACAGCGGCGTCACAGCCGGGCGATGTGCGCGGCGACACCCCACCCGCCCCGTCCCCGTACCCACAATGGCGATAGTGTTCGTCCAGTCGAGACTGACCGAAAGAGAGGCTCGTTCGTGGGTCTGCAACTCCCCAAGCGTGCAGCCGTGCCCGTACGTCGGGTCGCGACTGGTGTGGCCGTCGTCGCCGTGCTGTTGTTCCTGAGCGCCTGCGACGCCGGTGACCGCGACCAGATCGCTCGTCTGGCGATGCCCGAGCCGATCACCGAGAAGGGTCCGGCCACCTACGACCTGTGGAAGTGGGCGTGGGTCGCCGCGCTGGCGGTGGGCGTCATCGTCTGGGGCCTGATCCTGTGGGTCGTGGTCCGCTTCCGCCGACGCAGCGACGACGAGATCCCGCTGCAGACGCGCTACAACCTGCCGCTGGAGATCTTCTACACGATCGCCCCGATCATGATGGTGATCGTCCTCTTCTACTGGACCGTCAACGTCCAGGACGATCTCGTCGAGCTCGACCCCGAGCCCGACCTGGTGGTCGACGTCGTGGGCCAGCAGTGGTCGTGGACGTTCAACTACACCGACCAGGGCGAGGGTGGCACCACGCCGTACACCTCCGGCACCGCCTCCCAGATCCCGACCCTGGTGCTGCCGGTCGACGAGACCGTGCAGTTCAACCTGCAGTCCCCGGACGTGATCCACGACTTCGGGGTGCCCTCGTTCCTCATGAAGATGGACGTCATCCCGGGCCGCGTCAACAAGTTCCAGGTCACCCCCACGGTCATCGGCGAGTACCGCGGCAAGTGCTACGAGCTCTGCGGCACCTACCACTCGCGGATGCTCTTCAACCTCCGCGTGGTCAGCCAGGCTGACTACGACACCTACCTCGCAGACCTGGCCGACCAGGGCTTCGTCGCCGACGAGCCCCTCCTCGGTGGTGCGGACGCGACCACGCAGGCCGGACTCGACGAGAACGACCAGGAAGGGAGCCAGGAGTGACCGCCACCGCGACCCCCGGCACCGCCACCACCACGCCGGCCTCGGGCAAGACCCTGGGCCAGCAGCTGGTCCGCATCATGACCACCACCGATCACAAGCTGATCGGCAAGATGTACCTCATCACGTCGTTCGGGTGGTTCATGGTCGGCGGCCTGATGGCCATGCTGATCCGGTCCGAGCTGGCGTTCCCGGGCCAGCAGGTCGTCAACGACGAGCTCTACAACCAGCTCTTCACGATGCACGGCACGATCATGCTGCTGCTCTTCGCGACCCCGCTGTTCTTCGGCTTCGCCAACGTCATCATGCCGCTGCAGATCGGCGCCCCCGACGTCGCGTTCCCGCGCCTCAACATGTTCAGCTACTGGCTGTTCCTGTTCGGTGGCCTGATCGCCGCCTCGGGCTTCCTGACCCCGTCGGGCGCGGCCAGCTTCGGCTGGTTCGCCTACACGCCGCTCTCCGACGGCGTCCGCTCGCCGGGCGTCGGCGGCGACCTGTGGATCATGGGCCTGTGGATGGCCGGTCTCGGGCACGATCCTGGGTGCGGTCAACTTCATCACCACGATCATCTGCATGCGCGCGCCCGGCATGACGATGTTCCGGATGCCGATCTTCGTCTGGAACGCGCTCATCACCTCGCTGCTCGTGCTGATCGCGTTCCCGATCCTCGCCGGGGCCCTGCTCTCCCTCGAGGCCGACCGGCTGCTCGGCGCGCACGTCTTCGACCCGTCCCACGGCGGCCCGATCCTGTGGCAGCACCTGTTCTGGTTCTTCGGGCACCCGGAGGTCTACATCATCGCGCTGCCGTTCTTCGGCATCGTGTCGGAGATCCTGCCGGTCTTCAGCCGCAAGCCCCTGTTCGGGTACGTCGGCCTGGTCGCCGCCACGCTCGCCATCGCGATCCTCTCGGTCGCCGTCTGGGCCCACCACATGTTCGTCACGGGGGCGGTGGACCTGCCGTTCTTCTCCGGCATGACGTTCCTCATCGCGGTGCCCACCGGAGTGAAGTTCTTCAACTGGATCGGGACGATGTGGGGGGGATCTCTGTCCTTCGACACCCCCATGCTGTGGTCGATCGGCTTCCTCACCACCTTCCTGTTCGGTGGCCTGACGGGCGTCATCCTGGCCAGCCCGCCGCTGGACTTCCACGTGTCGGACTCCTACTTCGTGGTCGCGCACTTCCACTACGTCGTCTTCGGCACCGTGGTGTTCGCGATGTTCGCCGGCTTCTACTTCTGGTGGCCCAAGATGACCGGCCGGATGCTCGACGAGCGCCTGGGCAAGGTCCACTTCTGGCTGCTGTTCATCGGCTTCCACACCACGTTCCTCGTCCAGCACTGGCTCGGCGTCGAGGGCATGCCCCGTCGCTACGCCGACTACCTGCCCGAGGACGGCTTCACCACCCTCAACCAGGTGTCCACCGTGGGCGCCTTCCTGCTGGGCGCCTCGACGCTGCCGTTCCTCTACAACGTCTACGTCTCCATGAAGTCCCCGATGGTGGGCGTCGACGACCCGTGGGGCTGGGGCCGCTCCCTCGAGTGGGCCACGAGCAGCCCGCCGCCGCGCCACAACTTCCACACCCTCCCGCGGATCCGCTCGGAGTCGCCGGCCTTCGACCTGCACCACCCGGAGATCGCGATGCTGGAGCTGGCCGACAACGAGGCCGAGCGCCACGGCGACCCGGCCGACGTACCCAACGTGCACGGCCGCGAGGAGATGCTGCGCGAGCGCGTCAGCGACGACGACACCACCGAAGGAGACGCCCGATGAAGGCTGAGTCCTGGATCTTCATCATCACCACCATCTTCTTCGTGCTGGTGGCGCCGGCCTACTGGTTGCTCGCCGGTGACTGGACCGGCACGTCCGCGCTGACCATGACTGCGCTGCTCTCGCTCATGGTCGCCCTCTACCTCGGCTTCCACGCGGCCAAGATGGACCCGCGTCCCGAAGACCGCAAGGACGGCGAGATCGCCGACGGCGCGGGCGAGCTGGGCTTCTTCCCGCCCTACTCCTGGTGGCCGCTGTGGTGCGCCAGCGCACTCGGCACCGTGGTCTTCGCCACGGCCATGGGTGCCTGGTGGCTCATGATCATCGGCGGTGCGGGCGGCATGATCGTGCTCTGCGGCTGGATCTTCGAGTACTACCGTGGAGAGCACGCGCACTGACCCCGCGCTGATTCTTCGCCCTTCGGGGTCGCGGTTACCCTTGAAGAGACCTGGCTCCACGTCTTTCCTGGGGGATCGCCCGCTCATGCACTCATCGCTCCGACCCACCACGTCCTCGGCACGTCGTCTCGCCGCCGCACTCTCCGCGGGGCTGCTCTGCGCCTCGTTGGCGGCCTGCGACACGGACGCCGGCGAGGCGCCCGGCGCCTCGCCACGCAGCGACGGTGGCGCCACCCAGGCGGTGGAGAAGGCGGATCCCGTGCGCTTCGCGCTGGGGGTCCGCAACGCGCGCGCCGTCCCCATCGGGCAGCCGGTCGAGCTGAGCGCGGAGGGTGGTGAGCTGACCGACGTGAAGGTCGCCGCCACCGACGGCACCACGGTCGAGGGCCGGCTGCGCGACGGCACGTGGCACTCCACCGGGCGTCTCGAGCCCGGCACCGACTACGTGGCCCGCGGCACGGCCGAGCGCACCGACGGCACGTCGGTCAGTCGGCGGGTGCGGTTCCACACCCAGGACCTCACCCTCGACGAGCAGACCTATCCCTCGGTCGCCCCGCTCGCCGGCGAGACGGTGGGCGTCGGCATGCCGGTCATCGTGACCTTCGACGTCCCGGTGACGGACAAGGCGAGCTTCGAGAAGCACATGTCGGTCACCAGCACGCCGGCCCAGCCCGGGACGTGGCACTGGATCAGCGACAACGAGGCGCACTACCGTCCCCGCACCTACTGGCAGGCCGGCACGGACGTCTCGGTGGACATCGACGTCAACTCGGTGCCCGCCGGCAACGGCGTCTACGGCCAGGAGAGTCGCACCGTCGACTTCTCGGTCGGCGACGCCCACGTCTACAGGGTCAACGCCCAGACCCACCAGATGCAGGTCCTCTCCAACGGCAAGCTGCTCAGGACCCTCCCGATCACGACCGGCAAGGCGGGCTTCACCACCCGCTCGGGCACCAAGGTCATCATCGAGAAGTTCGAGGAGAAGCGGATGAACTCCGAGACGGTCGGCATCAGCGCCGACGACCCGGAGGCCTACGACATCGACGACGTCCAGTGGGCCATGCGGGTCACCTACTCCGGTGAGTTCATCCATGCCGCCCCGTGGTCGGTGGGCTCCCAGGGCAGCGCCAACGTCTCGCACGGCTGCACCGGCATGTCGACCGCCGACGCCGCCTGGCTCTACGCGATGACCCGTCGCGGCGACGTCGTCGAGTACACCGGCACCGACCGGGGCATGACGCTCACCAACGGGTACGGCGACTGGAACGCCTCCTACGCCGACTACAAGGCCGGCTCCGCCCTGTCCTGACCGGCGCCGTCCTGACCACGGCGCCGTCCTGATCGGCGCCGTCCTGATCGGCGCGGTCCCGGCGCGGGTCCGGATCGTGGGCCGACGTCCAGTAGCGGTAGAGGCAGTAGGCCGCCACGGCGGTGAGCAGGTGCCACACCGCATGACCCTGCACCCACGTGTGCGGGTCGCACAGGGGGGCGCCCGTGCGGGACAGGGTCCACGTCGCGAAGGCGACCGCCATGGCGCCCAGGGCGCCGCCGATCCAGGCGAGGTCGCCGGGACGGTCGACGTGGCGCCGGATCCGTGCCTCGAGGGCCACGGCCACGGCGAGGAGCACGGCGAACGCGGCGTTGCCGGCGTTGTTGACCACCGGGAGTGACCCGGCCCGGCCGATCGTGTCGCACAGGGCCACCAGGGCGGCGAGGAGCACCGCGAAGGCGCCGACACCCCACCCGGCGACGCGGACGGCGGCGTACGCCGCGGCGAAGCCGGCCACGAGGTACATCGAGAGCTGGTCGAGGCGTCCGCCCAGCTCGCTGCGGGTCGCGTGCATGGCCATGCTGCCCGGCCCCAGGAGCACGACGACGACGGCGTACGACGTGGCCAGGCCCCGTCGGGCCAGGCGGCCGCGGGGGAGCCCGGCGGACCAGCCGATCGCGAGGCCGGCCAGCACGAACCCGAGGTTGCTCAGCGTGTTGGCGGGCTGGCGGAGGCCGACGGGCCCGTCCGCCTCGCAGAACTCCGCCCCGCGGCCCACGTCGGCGCCCAGTGACCCCGTGCGCAGCGACACCGTCAGGGCGACGAGGGAGACCACCGCCGCGGCGGTGGCGACCAGCAGGGGCGCGGGTCCGCGACGCTCCTGCTGGGGCGAGGAGGGGGGACCGAGCGGCCCGGAGACGCGACGTGCCCCGGACCCTGTCGGATCCGGGGCACGCACGGTGCTTGTTCCTGCGCGTGTTCGTCCGCGGTCAGTGACCGCTGCGCAGCGGGGACTCCTCGACCGTGTGGTCGCTGTGTCCGTCGAACTGGTGACCGTCGGCGGGGTGGTCGAGGCCGGCCTCGAGCTGGTGCTCGTGGGCGGCGTGGTGGTGCGCCTCCTCGATCTCGGCCGCGGTCGGCTTCTGCACGTTGTGGCCGTACATCTTCTCCGACAGCTTGGCCCGCAGCGCCTGGACGCGGGAGCCCGGGGCCACCACGCCGTTGGCGTCGGTGTGGCCGTCGACGGAGTAGATCTCGTCGCGGTCACGCGCGGTGAGGGTGTACGCCGCCGTCTCGCTGATCGGCAGGTGACGCTCGGAGTAGCCACCGTCGGGGGACCGCATGATGATCCCGGTCTCGTAGCCGTGCAGCAGCTTCTCGTTGTCGTGACGCTGCAGCGAGATGCACCACCGTCGGGTCACGAAGAACGCGATCGCCGGGCCCACGAAGATCATCACCCGCATGAAGTAGGTGATCTGGTTGATGCTCAGGTGGAACTTGATGGCGATCAGGTCGTTGCCGCCGGCGGCCCAGGCGAGACCGTAGAAGGTCATCAGGGACACCATCACCGCGGTGCGGGTGGGGGCGTTGCGCGGGCGCTGGAGCAGGTGGTGCTCGCGCTTGTCCCCGGTGATCCACGCCTCGATGAACGGCAGCAGCATCAGGACGACCAGCATCAGCGGCGGCACGACGAGGATCGGGATCATGACGTTCCACGAGATCGTGTAGCCGAAGATCACCGACTCCCAGCCGGGCATGATGCGCAGCAGCCCGTCGGGCCAGCCCATGTACCAGTCGGGCTGCGAGCCGGCCGTGACCTTGGTCGGGTCGTAGGGGCCGAACTTCCACACCGGGTTGATCGACAGCAGGCCACCCATGATCGCGGTGACGCCGAAGACGATGAAGAAGAAGCCACCGGCCTTCGCGGCGTACACCGGGAGCATCGGGAAGCCGACGACGTTCTGCTCGGTGCGGCCGGGTCCGGGCCACTGCGTGTGCTTGTGGTAGACGAGCAGCAGCATGTGGGCGGCGATCAGACCGAGCAGCAGGCCGGGGATCAGCAGCACGTGGATGATGTAGAGGCGCGGGATGATCGCGTCACCGGGGAACTCGCCACCGAACAGCAGGAACGACATCCAGCTGCCGAACACCGGGGTGGCCTTGAGGAAGCCGTCCGCAGCCCGGACGCCGGTGCCGGAGAGCAGGTCGTCGGGCAGCGAGTAGCCGGTGAAGCCCTCGAGGGTGCCGAGGAGCAGCAGCAGGCAGCCGATGACCCAGTTGAGCTCACGCGGCTTGCGGAACGCGCCGGTGAAGGCCACGCGCAGCAGGTGCACCATCATCGAGGCGACGAAGAGCATCGCGGCCCAGTGGTGCATCTGGCGCATCAGCAGACCGCCGCGGACGTCGAAGGAGATGTTGAGCGTCGAGGCCATGGCCTCGGACATCTCGATGCCGCGGAGCTGGTCGTAGGAGCCCTCGTAGCGGACCTCGCCCATGCTGGGGTTGAACCACAACGTGAGGAAGACGCCCGAGAGCAGCAGGACCACGAAGCTCCACAGGGCGATCTCGCCGAGCATGAAGGACCAGTGGTCAGGGAACACCTTGCGGAGGTTCTTGCGCATGGCACCGGCGAGACCGAGGCGGTCGTCGGCCCACGTGGCCACGCCGCCGATCGGCGACGGCTTGCGCGGGGTCGCCGCGTGCGAGCCGTTGGTGCCGGCGACCTTGCTCGTGTCGAGACTCATGATTCGTGCTCACGCTCCCAGTAGCTGGCCCCCACGGGCTCGGTGAAGTCGCTCTGTGCGATCAGGTAGCCCTCCTCGTCAACTGCCAGGGGCAGCTGGGGGAGGGGTCGGTGAGCGGGTCCGAAGATGACCTTCGCCCCGTGGGCGAGGTCGAACGTGGACTGGTGGCACGGGCAGAGCACGTGGTGCGTGGTCCGCTCGTACAGCGAGATCGGGCAACCCACGTGGGTGCAGATCTTGGAGTAGCAGATGATCCCGTTGACGGTCCAGTTCTCCCGGCCCCGGATGGGGACGATGTCCTCGGGCTCCATCTTCACGACGATGATCGCGCTCTTGGCCTTCTCCACCTGGAGCTCGACGCCCTCGATCTCGGGGTAGCCGTTCTCCTCGGTGGGGAAGAGCGCCTCGGGGGCGGCGTTGACCAGGTCGCCGATCTCGAGCTCGGACGCCATGATCGGCGTGCCGACGACGTCGCGCACGACGCGCATGCCCTTGGCCCAGATGGTGGTGGCCAGCTTGTCCTCCGGCGCGGGACCGAGGTCGCGCAGCAGGACGACGGCGGGCAGGCCCAGGAGTGCCACGGAGCCGATCAGGGTGTTGCGGACCAGCGGACGGCGACCGATGCCGGACTCCTCGCCACCGAGGGCGAGCGCCTCGAGGGTGGCCGCGCGGTCGTCCTCGGACGAGGCGGCCGGGTGGCGCAGCTCGGAGATCTCGTGGTCGCCCATGAGCTTGCGGGCCCACTGGATGATCCCGACGCCGATGAAGAGCAGCGCGCCGCCCGAGGGCGAGGCCGAGGGCGACCGTGGAGGCACCGAGCCCGAGGAAGGTGTCCAAGTTGTCACCGATCTCGAGGGTGAAGTAGGCGACCACGAAGAGGAACGCGCAGACCATCGACAGGGCGAACATGCCGGCGATCTGTCGCTCGGCGCGCTTCTCGGCGTGCTCGTCGACGTCGGTGGGACGCCACGTCGTGGGCGGGCAGGCCGGGGTTGGCGATCGGCTCCTCGGGCACTGCCGGGGTGTGGTCGCCGTGCGGCGGCACGGCCGGAGTGTTGTCGTGCGAGTCGGTCATGCCTTGGCCCCTTCCTTGGACTTCGAGCTGCGGGTGGTGTGGGCGGCGATCCAGACGCAGAATCCGACGAGACCACCGATCCCCAGGACCCAGGCGAACAGGCCCTCGGAGACCGGGCCGAGACCACCGAGGCCGAAGCCGCCGTACTCGGGGGTCTCCTCGAGACTACCGAGGTAGGCGATGACGTCGCGCTTCTCCTCGGGGGAGAGGTTGCCGTTGCTGAAGGTCGGCATCGCCTGCGGACCGGTGAGCATCGCCTCGTAGATGTAGCTTGGGCTCCACGCCGTGCAGCGTCGGGGCGTACCCGCCGCGAGGCATGGCGCCACCGGCGCCGTTGAAGTTGTGGCACGCCGTGCAGTTGGTCAGGAAGATCTGGCCACCGCGGGTGATGGCCTCCTCGCGCTCCTGCTCCGACAGCCCGTCGATGGAGTAGTCCTCCGAGCTCGGGATGGCCGGGCCGGGGGCCAGGGAGGCGACGTACGCCGCGAGGGCCGCCGTCTCCTCCTCGTTGTAGACCGGCTTCTTGCGCGGGGCCTGCTGGCCGGGGTTGGCCAGCGGCATGCGGCCGGTGCCGACCTGGAAGTCGACGGCGGCGGCGCCGACGCCGATCAGGGAGGGGCCGATCTGGTAGCCGTCGCGGGCCGTGGAGATGCCCTCGCCGTTCTGGCCGTGGCAGAACGAGCAGCCCACGAGGAAGAGCTCGCGGCCCTGGGCGACCAGCTCCTCGTCGCTGGTGCTGTCGGCCTGGGCCGGCGAGAACGCGGTGTAGAGGCCACCGGTCATCAGCAGGCCGAGCAGGAGCACGACGAGTCCGGCGAGGGGGCCGCGGCGGTGCCGGGAGATCCGACCGGCGGAGCGGTTCAACAAGCGCACAGTGAGTCCTAGCTGTCGCGGTTCGGGGGGCTTACTGGATGAGGTAGATCGTGGCGAACAGCCCGACCCACACGACGTCGACGAAGTGCCAGTAGTAGGAGACGACGATGGCGCTCACGGCCTGCTCGTGGGTGAAGCGGCGCGCGATGTAGGTGCGGCCGAGGACCAGCAGGAAGGCGATGAGGCCACCGGTGACGTGGATGCCGTGGAAGCCGGTGGTGAGGTAGAACATCGTGCCGTAGGCCGAGGACGGGATCGTCACGCCCTCGTGGACCAGCTCGGCGTACTCGAGGGCCTGGCCGCCGATGAAGATCGCCCCCATCACGTACGTGAGGATGAACCACTCGCGCAGGCCCCAGCCGCTGACCTTGAACACCGAGCCGGAGCGGCCGACCTGGCCGCGCTCGGCGGCGAAGACGCCCAGCTGGCAGGTGAGCGAGGAGAGCACCAGGATCGCGGTGTTGGCCGTCGCGAACGGCACGTTGAGCAGCGACGGTCTCCTGCGCCCACAGGTCGGGGCTGACGGCGCGGATGGTGAAGTACGCCGCGAAGAGGGCTGCGAAGAACATCAGCTCGCTGGAGAGCCAGATGATCGTCCCCACGCTGACCATGCTCGGCCGGTCGTGGTGCCCGTGCAGTCGGGATGCCGGAATCGCTGTTGCTGTCGCCACGCACGCCATTATGGCGGTAGGCACCTCAGAGGGCACCTCCGACCCCCTCACGACCCACGTCATATTCTTCACATCGTGATGACCGCCGCCTGGACGACCGATCCGGTCCTTCCGAGATTCACCGTCAGCCGGGTCTTCACCGACTGGGGGATCGACCCCATGCCCTTCGTGCTGGCCGTCTGGGTGGCCGGTGCTGTACCTCGTCGGGGTGGCGGTGCTGAGGCGGCGCGGTGACCGCTGGCCGGTCGGTCGGACGCTGTCCTTCGTCGCCCTCGGGATGGGCTCGTTCCTCTTCGCCACCGCCTCCGGGCTGGCGCGCTACGACACCACGCTGGTGAGCGTGCACATGGTGCAGCACATGATCCTGTCCATGCTCGTGCCGCTCTCGCTGGCGCTCGGGGCGCCCATCACGCTGGCGCTGCGGACCCTCCCCGCCGCGCCGCGCCGCTGGCTGCTCGTCGTGCTCCACTCGCGGGTGGCCCGGGTGCTGTCGTTCCCGCCGCTGACCTTCGTGCTCTACATCACCGCGCCCTGGGCGCTCTACTACACGTCCTGGTACGACGCCTCGCTCGCGTCGCCGTTCGTCCACGAGATGATGCACGTCCACCTCGTCGCGGTGGGGGCGCTCTTCTTCTGGCCGCTGATGGGCATCGACCCGCTGCCCGGCCGGGTGAGCTACCCGTTCCGGATCCTGCTCGTGGTGCTGACGCTGCCGTTCCACGCCTTCCTCGGCGTCACGATCATGGGCCAGACGACCTTGATCGGGGAGTCGCACTACCTCGCCCTGCGCGAGGGGCCGATGGGGGCGTGGCTGCCGCCCGCGCTGGACGACCAGCACGTCGCCGGGGGGATCCTGTGGTCCTCCGGCGACCTGATCGGGCTGGTGTTCTTCGGGGTGCTCTTCGTGCAGTGGGTGCGCTCGTCGCAGAAGGAGGCCGCCCGGGAGGACCGGCGGCTCGACCTCCTCGACGCGCGCGCGGCCCGCAGCGCGGCCTCGTCCGACTCCTGACGCTTCCTCCACCGGTCGGGGAGGGCGTCCTGCGCCGGTCACGAGAGCCTCACCGATACGATGCCGACGTGACTGACACCACGTCCGACCGCACGCCGCTCAAGGTGCTCGTCTACAGCGACGACATCGAGACCCGGCAGCAGGTCATCCTCGCGCTGGGGCGTCGACCCCACCCCGACCTGCCCGAGCTGGAGTACGTCGAGGTGGCGACCCAGCCGGTCGTCCTCCAGAACATGGACGCCGGCGGCATCGCCCTGGCGATCCTCGACGGTGAGGCCGTGCCCTCCGGCGGCATGGGGATCGCCAAGCAGCTCAAGGACGAGATCTACCAGTGCCCGCCCGTGGTGGTGCTGACCGGCCGCCCGCAGGACGCGTGGCTGGCCACGTGGTCGCGCGCCGAGGCGGCGGTCCCGCACCCGATCGACCCGGTGCAGCTCGCGGAGGCGGTCATCTCACTGCTGCGCCCCGCCGTGCCTGCCACGTCCTGACCCCACCATCATGGTGGCCATGTCCTCCGGCTCGACTCCCGTCCCCACCTGGCCCGACGTCCTGACGACCCTGGTCGCGGGCACGGACCTGACCGCCGAGCAGGCGCGCTGGGCGATGGACCAGGTCTTCGCCGGCGAGGCGACGCCGACCCAGATCGCGGGCTTCCTGGTGGCGCTGCGCGCCAAGGTCGAGACGGTCGAGGAGGTGTCGGGGATCGCCGACGCGATGCTGGCCGCGGCCAACCCGATCTCCGTGCCGGGCCGGCTCCTCGACATCGTCGGCACCGGGGGAGACCGGTCGATGTCGGTCAACATCTCCACCATGGCCGCGATCGTGGCCGCCGGTGCCGGCGCCACCGTGGTCAAGCACGGCAACCGCTCGGCGTCGTCCAAGTCCGGCTCGGCCGACGTGCTCGAGGCGCTGGGCATCCGGCTGGACCTGCCGGTGTCCCGGGTCGCCGAGATCGCCGGCGAGGCCGGGATCACCTTCCTGTTCTCCGCGGCCTTCCACCCGGCCATGCGGCACGCCGCGGTCACGCGCCGCGAGCTCGGGATCGCCACGACCTTCAACCTCCTCGGTCCGCTGACCAACCCGGCCCGTCCCGACGCCCAGGCCATCGGGTGCGCGGACGCTCGGATGGCTCCGGTGATGGCGGGCGTGCTCGCCGGTCGTGGCGTCGACGCGTGGGTCTTCCGCGGGGACGACGGGCTCGACGAGCTCACCACCACGACGACCTCGACCCTGTGGAGGGTGCACGACGGCGCGGTGTCGACCCACTCGGTCGACCCCTCGTCGTACGGATTGGCGCTGGCGACCACCCACGACCTCCGCGGTGGCGACGCCGCGCACAATGCCGACGTCGTACGACGCGTGCTGGCGGGGGACCGGGGTCCCGTGCGGGACGCCGTCGTCCTCAACGCGGGTGCGGCGCTGGCCGTGTACGACGCCCCGGGGACGCCGATCGACGACGCGCTGTTCGCGGGCATCGGGCGCGCCGCGGCGGCGATAGACGCGGGTGCCGCGCGGGCCGTGCTCGACCGGTGGGTCGAGGCTTCGTCGCGCTAGGGCTCAGGCGTAGAAGCCGTAGGCGATCGCGTAGGCGTTGACCACGATCAGCACGGCGAACATGGAGCCGATGATGCGGTTGTCGTTGAGCCAGGCGATGGGGAACACGGGCACTCCTCGAGTTGGCGTGCCTTCATGCCTACCCGGGGTCGTTGAACGTCAAACCTCGCGCTTGCCTCAGAGGGCGAGGACCCACGAGGCGCCGTCGCGTCGGAAGCCGAGACTGTCGTAGTAGGGCGCGACCATGGTCGGGGACGTGACCACGCGCCGGTAGCCGTGCTCGGCGAGCATCCCGCTGCGGCGCCAGACGAACTCGCCGGGGGAGAAGTCGCGGAAGCGGGGCGTGACGTAGTCGAGCAGCACGTGGGCGGTGTCGCGCTCTGCACGCAGCAGCACGACCCCGACGGTCTCGTCTCCCCGCTGGACGAGGAACGCGTCCTGGCCCTCGGCGGACGGGTCGTGGACGAACTCGGGGTTGAAACGCAGGATGTCGGCGCCGTGCACGCGCAGCACGTGCCGCAGGTACTCGTCGTCGCCCCGGACCTCGAGCACCTCGAAGGCCGCCTCGTCGTGACGGTCGCGCAGCAAGCGCACGATGAACCAGACGTTGATGGCGCAGAGGACGACGTTCATGCCGACCATCGGCCACACGCCCACGAAGGCGTTGAAGACGACGAGGATGAGGCACGCGGCCAGGTTGAGCACCCGGAAGCGCAGCACCCTCGACTGGAGCAGGGAGTAGACGAGCAGGGCACTGCCGCCCCAGCCGAGGATGTCGAGCCAGTGGTCTTCGAGCCAGTTCACCCGCGGAGGCTACTGCCCGCTGCGGGCGGCATCATCCGAGGTGACCTGACCGCCGGATGTCTTCGCGCTCACCGGACGACGTCACCGCTGACGTGACTCACGTCTTCGACTTCGAGCCCGCGGTCGTCGCGTTGCCGAGGTAGACGGCCTTGATCTTGTGCTTGCCCTTCTTGAGCTTGGGCAGCTTCCAGCCGATCTTGCCGTCGCGCGCGCTGACCAGGGTGCAGGGTCTTGAGCATCTTGGCACCGTCGAAGACCTTGATGGCGCCGGTCGGGCCGGTGACCCCGGACACGGCGACCGTGATGCCGATCTTGACCCGCTTGCCCGGCTTGACCCGGGTCGCCGGAGAGCGTCGCCGTGGTGGTCGACGTCATCTTCGGGACGCCGACCGCCACGGCGGTGGCAGCACCGTCGGCGAAGCCGGCCTTGGAGGCCAGCACGGTCACCGAGACGACGTCCTTGCCCGCGTCCTCGGGCGTCAGCGGTACGACGCGCTGGTGGCGCCGGGAATCGGGCGCCCCGTTGCGCAGCCACTGGTAGCTGAACGTGGGCGAGGCTGCGACCAGGTGCCGGGCGAGACCTGGAGCGTGCTGCCGACCTTGGCGGTGCCGGTGATGCGTCGGCTGGACGGTGGCCTGGAGCGCGCCTCCGGCGGTGGCGCGCGATCACGTTGCTCGTCGGGACGCCGTCCGAGAAGCCCGGACTTCTTGCCGGTCACCCGCAGCGAGATCGCCTTGCCGAAGTCGTCGACGGTCAGGGTGTACGTCGTGTCCGTGGCACCGGAGATGCTGGCGCCGTTGCGCAGCCACTGGTAGGTCGTGGTCACGTCCGGGCTGGTTCCAGGCCGGCGGCGATGCTGGTCAGCGTGGCTGCCGACGCCGGTGCCGGACGGGGCCTGGATCTCGGGCGCGGCGGTGGCGCCAGCCCGGCGTCCACGGTGAAGCGTGGACTGACCCGGCGCCGAGCACGTTGTTGCCGGAGTCCCGTGCCGTGACGTCCACGTGTAGGTGCCGGTGGCGAAGCGTTGACGGTGCGCAGCGTACGCCGAGCCACGGTCTGGCCGGTCGTGGTGCTCGTTGCCGGCCGGGGGCGACCGACGCGACGTTGTACTTCGCCGCGCCCGGGAAGTCGCGCCACTGGAGCACCGGCCGTTGGGCGGCTGCGACGCCACCGCGCGGCGCGGTGAGGTCCACCACGTCGGCGCGCACTGCGGCCCACCGGGAAGCCCGAGCCGGGGTGCCGACCCACGACCACGGGCCCTTGTTGCCCCGGCGTCGGTGCGCCGGACGCGCCAGACGTACGCCGGGCCGGCAGCGGCAGCGGCACGTTGTGGGCGTACGCGGTGGTCCTGACCCGTTCTTGGTGATCACGCGGTTGGCCGATGGAGAAGGTCGTGTCGTTGTTCTTGTAGACCTCGACCTCGTAGCGAGCCGCGAAGGCCTGGGCCTTCCAGCGGAACGGCGCGGTGCCCGGCGACACGGTGCTCGCCGATGGCAGGGGTGAGGGTGACCTGCGGGCTCGCTTGATGAGGGTCTTGATGTCGGACCACGAGAGGCGACCGTTGCCCGTGTCGCCCCGGAGTCGATGGCCTGCACCCGCCAGTAGAGCGTGCCCTCGGGGTAGAGCCTGTCGAAGGCCGTGTAGGTCGTCTGGTCGACGATGCGCTCGTCGACCAGGGTGCCGGCGAACGACTGGTGTCGTCGACCTGGATGCGGTACTGCATCGCCGCCTGGGGACGCGTCTCACCGGTCTGCGCCCACGGTGGCCTGCGGTTGGTGTCGAAGTAGTCGTCCCAGCGTGAAGGTGATCTCCGTCCCGCCGGGTCGCTGCTGTGAGCCCGTCACCCCCGGCGACGTCTTGATGAAGGCGTGCTGCGCGCTGCCGATCGTCGAGACCGGGTCGGGGCCGCAGTTGAGGACGCTGCGGCAGGGCCGGACGTACCAGTAGTAGGCCTCGCCCGCCTGGCTGTCCGCGTAGGTGTGAGCCGGTTGTCCAGGGCCGGGGCGTACATGGTGTTGGTCGTGGCGGGGATCGCGTTGCTCGGCTCGAGCAGGTTGGTGAAGCTGGCGTCCTCGCTGACGTAGACCATGTAGAAGGACGCGGGGGTCGGGCCTTCCAGCTTGAGCACCGGCGTGGCGGGCACGACGCACGGGCCGGTCGACCGGGTGTGCACGGCGTCGTCGCGCCGGTGTTGTTGGCGTCGAGCTGCGTCCGTCGATGGCCAGCGCGTGCCCGGTGGCGGGCGGATCGGCTGGACGCGTGAACCGGCCCTCGGGCCCGGTGCCGATGCGGACGTTGTCCTCTGTCGAAGCCGTGACCTGCCAGTCGTAGTCGCCCGGACAGCAGGAGCCGCTCGCGACGTGTCGGTCATGGCCGGGTAGGGCACGGGCTGCGCCGAAGAGGTCGCCGTGTGCCGTGGCTGAACCAGATCTGTCCGGCGTCCATGGCGTTGCCGATGCTCACCGGTAGTGGTGCGCGCCCGGCATGGGCTCCCAGGTCAGGGCGGGGGCCGTCATGGATGCCCGGGTCGTGACTGCGTCGGGGTGAGCGGGGTCAGGGCCGGTGCCGGGCGCGTCGGGGATGCTGCCCGAGACGTTGAAGGAGTTGGTGTAGTTCGACGCGAGCTGATGCCCTCGGTCGTCGATCGCCGTGATCGCCAGGTGTAGGGGTTGTCGGCCGGGTCGAGCTGGGTCGTGCCGTCCATGGTGTACGACGTCGAGAGGTGGTGGCCGTGTCGACGACGTGCCGATCCGTTGCGCTTCGACGACCGATGTCGTAGCTCTCGGCGCCCGACGACGGGCTCCCACGTCAGCGTCGGGACATCGACGGTCGCGCCGCCGCGCGGCGACATGTTGGTGATGCTCGCCGGGCTGGTAGAGGAAGGCCTGGGTCTCGGAGAAGATGCCCTGGACGCCGGGGATGTCACCGGGCTTGGTGAACGGCCGGTCCAGGCGCGCGCACCCGCCAGTAGTTGATCTCCCCGGCGTCGGGTCGCAGTCCTCGTTCTGCCGGAAGTGGACGGGATGCCGGTGGTGTTGATCGCGAACATGCCGGGCGTGTAGGTCGTGCCTGCGGTGCGGCAGGTCTCGAAGGTGCCGACGCGTGAAGTTGGCCTGGGTGCCGATCTGGAACTCGTACTCGGAGGCGTGCGGCACCGACGTCCACTGGAAGTAGAGCGGCGCCGGTGACCTCCTCGCCCGGCGCGGCCGGGAAGACCGCCGTCGGCCGCGTCGGGCCACGTGCGGCTGAAGTTGGAGCGGGCCTCCGTCCACGGGCGTGGCCTGGCCGCCAGGTCCACGGCCCGGACTCGCCAGTAGTACTGGTTGTTGTCGTAGGTCACGACCGGGGAGTAGCGCGTGCCCAGGATGCCGCGCTTGTCTCGGTGAGGGAGCCGTCGGTGAAGTCCTGGTTGGTCGCCACCTCACGTCGTACGACTTGGCGCCCGGCACCGGCTCCCAGTCGAGGACGACGTCCTGGAGCTCGAGGTTCGGCGTCGTCGGGGGAGACGTGATGGGCGGGCGGCTCGATGGCGGCCACGACGAAGGAGCGGGCGAGCGCTGGGCAGCGAGTTGAGTCGCCGCCCTTGCGCCGCGACGACCCGCCAGAACCAGTCGCCGGCGCCCAGTCGGGTCGGGGACGACGAGGGACGTGGTCGGTGGTGTAGGTAGTGGCGCCGACGAAGTCGGTGTCACCGTCGACCTCGACGGTGTAGGAGTCGCCCCGGGGGACGCCGTCCAGGTCAGCAGCGGCGGGTCGCCGGCTGCTGGAGCGTGCGCCGCTCGACGGGGGAGGCCGGCTGCGGGATCGGCGACGGCGGCTTGCGGATTGCTGGATCGGCGCTGGCCGGAGACGTCGCCGGCGGCGTTGAGGGCGCGCACGCGCCAGTAGTTGGGTGCCCGCGCTGAGGTTGATCGTCGGGACGTAGGTGTTGTTCGACCGTGGTGGTCGACGGGCTCGGGGCTGGCGAAGCCGGGTCGTCGTCGACCTGGACCTCGTACCGGGTGGCCCCGGCCGACGTGGTCCCACGACAGGACGGTCGGTGGCGTCGTTCGGCTGCTGCGACCGACAGTCCGGTCGGCAGCGGCGGGCGGGACGGCCGAGGCGGCCGGGGCACGGGCCCGCAACGGGCAGCGACGAGGCGGGCCACGCAGCCGCTACGGCTGCCGCCCGTCGCGACCGATGCAGCAGTGCGTGCATCCCAGAATTCCCCTCGTCGGGCCTGCAGCGCAGACCCCGTCACGCTAGGAGCGGGGCGCCGCTGCGGAGCCGAATGCGCCACGTCACCCGAAATGACTAGTCGGTCTGACCGATCGGTCACGCCGGTGCATCGGCGCTACGGTGGGCACATGATCACCGCCATCGTCTTCGTGAAGGCCGACGTCGCGCGCATCCCGGAGGTGGGCGAGGCGATCGCCGCCCTCGACGGCGTCAGCGAGGTCTACTCCGTGACCGGCCAGATCGACCTGATCGCCCTCGTGCGCGTGAGCAAGCACGAGGACATCGCGGCCGTGGTCGCCGACTCGCTCAACAAGGTCGACGGAGTCACCGGCACCGAGACCCACATCGCGTTCCAGACCTTCTCCCAGGTCGACCTCGAGTCGGCGTTCTCCCTCGGCCTGGACTGAGTCGTCAGCGCGCCGGCCGGTGCACGGTGGCAGGCAGCCGCTGCTCGTCGAACGGCACCAGCGAGAGCCGTGACTGGTTGACCGCGTCGTAGAGCGGCAGGTGCCGGGTCGCGCCCGCGACCGGGCAGACCCACTCGCCGTCGACGTCGACGAGCCGGATGCCGGGGGACTCCAGCCAGCGCAGGACCTTCTCGGTCTCCTCGGCGGTGGCGGCCGGGACCGGTCCCGGCGCGGTGCGGACGGTCTCGGCGCTCGCGCGCAGCTCGTGGACGTACTGGTGGGCGTCGGTCCCGGGCGGGATCACCCCGGCGGCGGCCAGCCGACCGTGCCGGACGACGTGGACGCTCCAGCGGCCGTCGTCCTCGCGCCGGGCGGCGACGACCTCGGGGCAGCGGGTCAGCGCCGACAGGCGCTGGGTGCGGGCGGCCGCCCGCACGAAGGTGGCCAGCCGGTCGCGGTGGACCCCCGCCTCCTCGAAGCGCTCGAGGTCGGCCAGCGACGTCATCCGCCGGTTGATCGCCTCGACGACCTCGTCGGGGCGGTGCAGCAGGGTGTCGCGCAGCTGCCGGACCACGGCGGCGTACGTCGCGGTGTCGACGCTGCCGTCGCACGGCGACAGGCACCGGCCCATCTCCGCCAGGACGCACGCCGATCGGGAGGGCTCGCGGGCGAGCTTGTCGGAGCACTGGCGGACCGGGAAGGTGTCGTGGAGCGCGGCCAGGCACTTCTCCGCGGTCTTCTTCGACGAGAAGGGGCCGAGGTAGTCGGCGTCGTCGTCGAGCACCCGCCGCACCAGCGACAGCCGCGGCCACGCCTCCCGGGTGAGCTTGACGAAGTGGACCTTCTCCGGGAAGCGGGAGCGGCGGTTGTACTTCGGCTTGTGCTCGGCGATGAGCCGCAGCTCGCGCACCTCGGCCTCGAGCGGGGTGGCGCAGGGGATGCCGGTGACGGACTCGGCCAGCCCGACCATCTCGCCCATCCGGGTCCGCGTCTCGGAGGCGGTGAAGTAGGACCGCACCCGGCTGCGCAGGTCCTTCGACGTGCCGACGTAGAGCACGCGCTTGCTGTCGTCGCGGAAGAGGTAGACGCCGGGCAGGTGGGGGAGCCCCTCGGCGAGATGGCGCTTGCGTCGCTGGGCCTGGGAGACCCGGGACGAGAAGGTCGCGAGCTCCTCGAGGGTGTGCACCCCCTGACCGCCGAGCCGCTCCATGAGGCCGTGCAGCACGTCGACGGTGGCGCGCGCGTCGGACAACGCCCGGTGGTTGGGCGTGGTGGTGGCGTTGAAGAGCTGGGCCAGCGAGCTGAGCTTGCAGTTGGGCGCATCGTCACGGGTGACGACGCGGCGCGCGAGCTTGGCCGTGTCGAGCACCTCGAACCGCGGCCACGGGAGCCCCTGCTCGGCGGCGAAGTGCTTGAGGAAGCCCGACGTCGAACGGCGCGTTGTGGGCCACCAGCACGCAACCGGCGGCGAACTCGAGGAACGCGGGCAGCGCCGACTCGATCGACGGGGCGTCGCTCACCATCGAGTTGGTGATGCCGGTGAGCACCGCGATGAACGGCGGGATCTCGGAGCGCGGGTTGACCAAGGTCTGGAACTCGCCCAGGACCTCGCCGCTGCGCACCTTGACCGCGCCGATCTCGGTGATCATCGAGCCACCCGCCGCGGACCCGCCCGTGGTCTCCAGGTCGACGACGCAGAACGTGACGTCACGCAGCGGCCGGCCCAGCTCGTCGAAGCTGCGTTGAGCCTCCCAGCGGGAGACGGTCGGGGCGGCACTGCTCATGGTCTGGACGCTAGATCGCGGCACCGACAACGGACGGGAGGACGCGCCCCGCGCGTCGGTCACTAGGCTGCCGTGGTCCGTCCGTCGACCACACCCGATCCCTGGAGGCACCGTGCCCGCACAGATCCCCGACGCTACGCACCGCTGGCGCTGCGGAGGTTGCGGCAACCTGACCCGCTTCGACGTCACCCGCACCCGGCGTACGACGGAGTTCTGGCACTTCGACCTCGCCGGCGACCACGTCGTCGAGGAGGAGACCGTGCGCGAGGAGAGCGTGGAGTCGGTGTCGTGCCGCTGGTGCGGTCGCGACGACGCGATCGAGCTGGTGGCCCGCAACGAGGCAGGCATCGACCCGCACGAGCAGGGCTGACGGCGGCTCGAGGTACGCGGTGCGACACGCGCGGCGACCCCGTTGTCGGTGGGGCCTGTCAGCGTGCACCGCATGACGACACGCATCGACTGTGACACCTGTGTGGTCCGAGCGCTGGCCTGCCACGACTGTGTGGTGACCGTGCTGCTCGGCCCTCCTCCCGAGCTCACCCTCGACGACGACGAACGTGAGGCTCTCGCCGTGCTGGCCCAGGGTGGGCTGGTCCCACCGCTACGGCTCGTCGAGCCCATGGCGGGACCGGTGGTCGAGTCCGCCTGAGCGACGTGATCCACCTCACGTCCAACACACGTTTAAGTCTGTGGACCAAAGATTGGTGGACGCTCGCCGGCCGGTCTACAGTGTCGGCTGGTGTGCGTGGCAGTGGGCCACACGGGTTCATGCGCAGACCGCGTCTAATCCATACGCCACCGGTGCGAGCCGGGGGTGCCAGGAGCCGGGGAACCACGTCCCACCTGGGGTGAATCGTCCTCGAGAGCAGCTACCGCTGCGGAGGGGGCGTAGGGCATGTCGTTGCCCGAACCCGTCAGCTCACCCGGTAGACGTGACGACAGTGAGGGAGAACTCCCGCTCGTGACACACGACCGGAAGCGACTCGGCAGCGCCCTGCTGGGAATCACGGCGATTGCTGCCATCGGCTTCGTTCCCGCCTCGCCCGCCCAGGCAGAGCCGGACATCAAGGACGTCAAGCAGCGCGTCGATCGGCTCTACCACGAGGCCGAGCAGGCCCAGGAGCGCTACAACGATGCCAAGCTCGACCTCGCCGACCTCCGCGGGGAGCTCGGATCCCTCCGTGCCGACGAGCGCCGCCAGGACGCCCGGCTGAAGGCGGTGCGCGAGCAGGTCACCGACTCCGTCCGTCGTCAGTACGAGGGCGAGAGCATCTCCACCGTCGGCCAGGTCGTGGTCTCCGACGACCCGGCTGCCTTCCTCGGCCAGCTCTCGACCATGTCGTCCTACAGCCAGCTCCAGGACACCCTGTTCGCCGACTACTCGACCGAGGTCGAGGCCCTCACGCTGCGTGAGGAGGCCACGGCCGACCGCGCCGCGGACATCGCGGCGACGACCGAGCAGCTCGGCGAGGAGAAGAAGGCCGTCGAGGCCAAGCTCGGCGAGGCCAAGGACCTCCTGGCCGACCTCGAGGCCGAGGAGCGCGAGCGCGTCCTGGCCGCCTCGCGGACGACCACCTCGCGCTCGACCAGCGCCAGCCGGATGCCGGCTTCCGTGCCCGCGTCGGGTCGTGCCGCTGCCGCCGTCAGCTACGCCATGGCCCAGGTCGGCGACGCCTACGTCTACGGTGCCACCGGCGACAGCGCCTTCGACTGCTCCGGCCTCACCATGCGCGCCTGGGGTGCCGCCGGTGTCGGGCTCCCGCACTCCTCGAGCGCGCAGTACAGCTCCGGCCCCCACATCGCGGCCAGCGCCCTGCAGCCCGGCGACCTCGTCTTCTACTACAGCCCGATCAGCCACGTCGGCATGTACATCGGCAACGGCATGATCGTGCACGCGGCCAACCCCAGCACCGGCGTCCAGGTCACGGGTCTCTACTCCATGCCGTTCGTCGGCGCGGTCCGCCCTGGCTGATCGCCCGACCCCGAGGACCGGTCGCCCACGATGGTGGGTGGCCGGTCTTTCGTTGTTCGCGGGCCTCGCCGTCGTCGTCGCCCTGCTGGTCGGCCCGGGCGACGACACCCACAGAGCCACCCCCGATGTGCCCGCCGGCGGCGCCCCTCGTCCGGGCGCGGCGGCCGCCACGCTGCACCTGCTCGAGGAGGCCGTGGAGTCGCAGGACCCGGACGCAGCACGAGCGCTGGCCCCCTCCGGCGACGGTGCTGCGGCGACGCTGCTGAGCTCGGTCGCCGACAATGCCGGCGCGCTCGACGTCACGGACTTCTCCGCGAGGTACGTCGACGAGACGGGCGCCGGTGCGGACGACGGCTCGTGGACCGCGCAGGTCGCGCTCACCTGGGCGTTCGACGACTTCGACCGTGAGCCGGCCGGCGCCGAGGTGGTCGTCACCTTCGTGCCGGACGGCGACGCGGTGGCGATCCGCCGGTTCGGTGGTACGGGCGACGGCATCGAGCCGTTGTGGCTGCAGGGACCGCTGCAGGTGCGCCGCAGCGACGAGACGCTGGTGATGGTCGCCGCCTCGCGGACGGGCGCCGCGCGCGAGGCCGCGGCGTACGCCCGACGGGTCGACCGTGGCGTGGAGGTCGTACGCCGCGTGCTGCGGGACTGGCGGCCGTCGGTCGTCGTCGAGGTGCCCGTCCTCGGCGGCAGCCCTCGACGCCACCCTCGACGCCGCCGAGGGCACCTACGCCGGCATCGCTGCCGTGACCACGACCGTCGACGGCTCGGGCAGCGGGGATGCCCCGGTCCACGTCTTCGTGAACCCCGACGTCACCCGGGGCCTGAGGGGGGCCGGCGCGCAGGTGGTGATGAGCCACGAGATCACCCATGTCGCGACCGACGCCGCGACGAGTGCCGTGGACCTGTGGCTGCTGGAGGGCTTCGCCGACTACGTCGCGCTCCGTGACGTCCCGCTGCCGCTCTCCACCACCGCGGGTCGGGCCATCGACCTGGTGCGTCGTGACGGCCTGCCGCGCCAGCCTGCCGGGGCCCGCGGAGTTCGACACCCGGGCCACGGACCTCGAGGCGGCCTACGAGCTGGCCTGGCTGGCCTGCGACACCCTAGCCGACGCAGGTGGGGGAGCCGGCGCTGCTGGACGTCTACCGCCGTGTCTCCGGCGGCACGCCGCTGGGCGCGGCCCTGCGTCGGCACGGCACCACCGTCGAGGCCTCGTCGATGCCTGGAGGGACCGGCTGGCATCGTTGGCGTCGTGACCGGCTGGAGCGAGCGACGTACGGCGGCGACCGTCACCGTGGTCGCCGGGCTCGCCTTCGTGGTGCTCGCGGTCGTGCTGGTGCCGTGGCACCCGGTCCCGGGCGGCGTCCCACCACCGGTCGAGGCGCGCAGCCTCTTCACCGACGAGCAGCTGGCCCGTGCCGAGACCTACGCGCCGTGGAGCCGCGTGTGGAGCTGGAGCGGGCTAGCGGTGTCGCTGGCGGTGGTGGTCTGCGCGCTGGGTCTTCAGCCGGCGGGGACGCTGACTGGTCGGTCGCTTGCCCTGGCCCTGGGTGGGTGCAGGGGGTGTTCGGTATCCGTCCTCGCCGGGCTTGTCGGTCGTGTGGCCACCGTGCCGTTCGCGGTCGCGAACTACCGGCACCGGCTGGACTACGGACTCACGACGCCGGCTGCGTCCGGTTTCGCGGCCAACGTCGTCCGCAACGAGTTGGTCGGCGCAGTCGGCACCTCCATCGGCGTGCTGGTGCTGCCGTCGCCGTCGCTAGCGATGGGCGTGGACGGCCGTGGCCGGGCTCTTGATGCGCGGTGCTGGGGTCGCTCGCCTACCCACTGGTGGTGGAGCCCGTCTTCAACAACTTCGATCCGTTGCCCGCCGCGGTGCTGCGGACAGAGATCTTGCGGCTCGCGGAAACCGGGGCGTGCCTGTCGACGAGGTGCTGGTCGCCGACGCGTCGCGGCGTACGACGTCGCTCAACGCCTACGTCTCCGGCTTCGGCGGCACCCGGCGGGTGGTCGTCTACGACACGCTCGTCAAGTCACTGCCGCGGGACCAGGCGCTGAGGCGTGGATCAGCGCACGTGCTGGCCCACGCGGCGTCACGACCGACGACGTGATCGTCGGTACGGCGCTCGGCGCCCTACGGGGCGGCGGCGGGAGTGGGACTGCTCGGCCTGCTGGTGGGGTCCGGCACAACCGTGGGGGAGCGCGGGTGGGGGAGGCAGGGTGGTGCCGTTCGTGCTGGCGGCGCTGGCGCGTGGGGACGGTGCTGTCAGCCCGATCCAGGCCGGGATCAGCCGGCAGATCGAGACGCGGGCCGACGTGGACGCCCTGGTCGCGACGCGCGACCCCGGACGATTCGTCGAGATGCTGCGCACGTTGGCGCTGCGGTCGACGCGGATCCCACCCACCGGCGTGGTCACAGTGGTGGTGGGGAGTCATCCGACCATGCTGGAGCGGGTGGCGCTCGCAAGTGCGCGACTCAGCGGCCAAACGCTTGGCGGATTGAGGACGAACAGGCCATCCACGGCCTGCCCGAAGAGCAGTCACAGCTACGACGATGACCGCCGCGATGAACGCGACCATCAGGGCGTACTCGACGGAGGTGGCGCCACGTTCGTCTTTGGGCTGTTCCTGTCGTACATGGCACGCTCTGCCTTCCTCGAAGTGAGCGAAATGGAAGGCCGGCGCCGCGAGTGCGGGCGCCGGCCCACGCCGAGATCACGGGGCGGACGCGTCGCCAGCCACGTCGCTGAACAGGCCGTCGAGGTTCGTGCCGAGAGGGTGACAGCGGCGATGATGACCGCGGCGATGAGGGCGACCATCAGGCCGTACTCGACGGCGGTGGCGCCCTTCTCCTCGTCGCGGCGAGCGTTGAGCATGATGGTGAGGAACTGGATCATGGTGATTACCCCTGGTTCGTGATGATGGGTCCGATGTGTCCGAGCCCCATGTGGACCCGTCGAAAATAATTCTGCGGCCGCCGGTCGCGGATCGGGCGATAGCTCGTAGCGCGGTAGTTCCATGTAACTAGTAGCCCACGTATCAGGCTGATCGGCTGACCCGCTGCGTAGTCTCTGTGTGACTACCGCACGAGTGACCCGCGCAGGGGACCGCCGCGGAGTCAGGGGGCCCGACCGGGACGAGCGCGGGCTCAGAAGCGCTGCGGGGTCAGGTGGTCGAGCAGCCCCATGCCGCATCGCCGTGACCAGGGCCTGGGCACGGTTGGCAGCGCCCAGCTTCTGGTAGATGTGGGTGATGTGGGTCTTGGCCGTCGACTCGCTGAGGTAGAGCCGACCTGCGATTTCGCCGGTCCCGAGACCGTCCGCAGCAGCGCCAGCACCTCCTCCTCGCGCCCCGAGAGCCTCGGCGTCGCGGGTGCGGGGCGCGCCGCATCATGGCGGCGCTGAGCCCAGAACACAGGAATGTGCGCGGGGCCACGGCTGCGTGCTTGGCCGCGCTAATTACCTCGGCCGCCCGGCTGTCCTTGCCGACGAACCCGAGGCCCCGCCTCCATCGCCGCGAAGATCTGGTCGTCGCCGGCGTGCATCGTGAGCACCACGACGCCGGCCGTGTCGCTGACGCGCGCACGGACCGCACGACGTCGAGGCCGTGGCCGTCGGGTAGCTGGAGGTCAGTGACGACGACGTCAGGGACGAGCTCGGCGTACGCAGCCCGCGCCTCCGCCACGTGCCGGCCTGACCGATCACAGTCATGTCCTGGTCGCGCTCGAAGGCGCGGGCCAGGCCCTGGCGGATCAGCTCGTGGTCATCGACCAGCAGGACTGTCGTGCTCATGGGAGCGGTTCCCTTCGGGTGAGGCGGGTTGGCGGGTCTGGAGGCGGACGACGGTGCCGCCGCCGGCTCGGGGATGATGCGCACCTCGGCGCCGATGGTCTCGGCGCGCTCCCTCATGGTCTGGAGGCCCCAGTGGCGGTCCTTGGGACGGCGTTGCCCACCCCGTCGTCCTCGACCTGGCAGGCGTACGCCGGCGCCGTCCGAGACGAGGGTGACCCACAGGTTTTCGGCGTGTGCGTGTCGGCGTACGTTGCCGATGGCCTCCTGGGCGATCCGCAGCAGCTCCATCTCGGTGCGGGAGGGCAGAGCGGGGCCGGACTCGTCGAGCGTATCGGCAGCTGGCGCGGCGGTGAGGAAGTGAAAGTCACGGGCGCTGCGTTTACGACAGACACAGAAATTCTGCTTGGCGGTCACCGGGTTGATCCCACGTTGATCACCTCGGTGTCTGATCAGGAGCTGCGCTTTAGAGTGCCTGCATTAGATGAACCGCCAGCGGGCAACGCTGGTCGGAATCGAGATTCGCAACGGCGGGCTTTCTGCAAGCCAGCGCGCGGCTTTTACATATATCGCTGATCCAGTGATCCAAGCGGTTGGCTACTATGATCGCGTCAACGGCGAGTTCAATCCTAATCGACAAGCCTTCGCCTTCGGCGCTAGCGACTATGTGGCGATTCAGGGCACTGGCTTAAGCCCGCTGACAGAAATCCGCATCAACGGCAAACTGGCCACCGAGCTTCGGGTTGAAAGTCCGACCCTAATTAGCTTCCGCTTGCCTGAAAATACGCTCGGAGAACTCAACCTGAGCGTTAGCAACATCAAACACCATAATCAGAGCGGTGTAGATCTTGCCCTCAACACTGATCTCGAGTTGCAACTTGCGGCGAGGAATACCTAGCCGGGTAAGTTAAACAACTGTACCGAGACAATCATCTACTACTGGCCATTTCAGGGCAGGAACAGAATCAATGGGCGATTTACAGTACGCAAGATGTGGCTTTGCCCCAGGTCGTTGCTACCGGTTTAGTGGATGGCAAAGTGCTCAGTGCGGACATAAGCGAAGGCTATCTCGTCTTGCTGGTGGAAAGCGCGACTAAGCAAATTCTCGTCTACGATCTTGCGAACATTTATTCCCCCATCTTGATCAACCGCTTCGCTAATCCGGAAGGTATCGAGCTACATGACGTGCATTCGGTTGGCGACACATTGGTGGGTTCGCAGCTCGGCGGCATCTATCGCGCCCACGCCCGTGGCGCCAATATTGAGCGATTTGCATTGCCGCCCGAAATCACCGCCGTCGCCTTCGACGATAAGGGTGTTTATCTTTTAACTGACTTCGAACTGCGTTATCGCGGTTACAACAATCTCACCCAGGATCAGGTGACCTATCTGCACACGGTGGTTGGGGCCGAGCAGCTATTGATAAATGGCCAGCGATTGATTATCCGCGCGGATACCGAATTCGAGTTGCTCAATACTTTCTGGCTCAAGCGTGACGATGCCCGCGCGTTTGTCGGCAAAGCTTTTGTCGACAATAGCGCCGATCCTGCAATTCAACGGTGAATTGTTGGCCCTGCAGGTTGCAAACGATCCACGCATATCCATCTATGACATGGACCGCTTCGGCCAGGAACTGCAACTTAATTTCCTTGCCAGCATTCGCGAGACGGGTTTGAATGTGCTCGCTTCCGGTAACTTCGCGGCTAACTTGCTCGAGTGGAATAAGGCGGGTGCATATACCAATGTCGCGTTACCGTTTAACAATGTATATCAATTAATTCCGCAAACAATCGGCAGTGAATACGCGGACCTTCAGTTGGGCATCGCTGGCAACGCGGCAAGCTGGCAGGACGTGGCCGTTGATGTGGTGCCGGAAAGCACGGGTAAGGCATTGGCAGGAATACACCGCATAGTCGGAAGCAATCTGCTGTCCTGTCATCGGCGACAACTATCAGCTCGGTGAGACCTGGATAGATCTTCCGGTTGGCCCGACAACCGCCATTGATGGCGCGGCGGTCGCTGTCGATTTGCCGTACTACATCACCACCGATAATTTGTTTGGTTTGGCGCCGGTTCGCTTCTCAACATTATCCGGCCGACGGTATTACTGGCAGACCTACCACCTACACGATTACCGGGCAGCAATTGCAGTTTGTAGATAAGTGGAATTGGGGAAAGTGTATTCTTGCCGGGCAGTTACAATGTCAATACCTTACGGGCACACAATTTCATTAACGGCAACGCTGGCGACATCCGGGCTTAAATCAATTGTCGCTTCTCAGCAGACTGAATCCCAGGTATCGATTTTGCCCGCGGCCTTGCTGGTCACTCAGGCAATCGGGATCCGGGCATAACCACTAACAATACACAATCTAGCAGTGCGCTGAGCGACAGTGGAGGCAATACGATTACAGTTACCGGTCTCGGTCTGAACGGTGATCTGCGTGTGCTCCTTTAATTCCTTACAACGATGATGTCGATCCTCGTCCATCAAACTTGGTAAGCCATCGTCTGTCAGGTGGCAATCTGGAAATCAGTAACACACCGAAAACAGTGCCAGGTAAGCAGTACCAGCTTGTCATTACTCGCGCCGCTACCGCGGAAACCATCTATGCCGCGAACAACATGCTGCTGAATGGCGTTGACGATACGCGTCCTGTGCTGGGCAGCACCGAAAGCCTTGATTACAACAAAGCGTTAACGCTGCGTTTCAACGAACCCGCAACTGCTACTGGTTTCACGGTAACAAGGAATTCAAAGATTACACAACGATCCTGCTGTAATGTTTGTGAGCGTTTCGAGCTGGTGAACGTATCACCGACGGCAGTGGCTCTACGTTCTGCTAACGGCCAGAAGCTGGATGACAATGCGCGCTACGTTATTCAACTCAGCGGCGTTCAGGACACCGCCGGCAACCTCAGCGCGGCAGGCCATGGCCAGCGACGGATTTAAGCACAAGCTTCATTGCGCGCGATACATTGCCACCGCGCAACATCACGGTGGTCCGAACAGGCGACAATGCCCCGGTCAACTTGGCCATGTTGCTAACCCGAGGTCGCGGTTACACCTTTGCAATTTACGCGGAAGATAACTACGACACCACTAAGGCGCTGGCTTACAGTTACCGCCGTTCCACCAACTACAACGCTTACCAAACCGGATATACAGTTATCTGGGCCCCACTGATACTGGGGTCACGCTGCGCAACCAACTCATGCTTGCGGACTACGATTATTACGAGTTGTTAGTCAAAGTAAGCGATAAATCCAACCATTCCGCCGATGCTGAACTGGTCGTACGGTCCGCACTGCGTGATCCGATTATCGAACTGGAAAACTTCTTTACCACCCCAGAAGAGCCGGAAGAAGCGACCACTGCGACGATAAACTGGGACGTGCTGGGCGATGTCGATATGGTTAATGCGGCACATATGTCCGTTGACCAAATCAGTAATGGGAAGCCGGCTGATGTCAGTTCTGCATTCAGCAAAGTTTCCGGTGCAGTGAGCGGTAATTTCTACAATCCAAAAATCAAAGATATTCTGCCACCCGGAAGCCCCGTAGCGCCAGTGCAGATGACCGCTCGTCTTCAGGTTGAATATGGCTTCGGCTTCAGCAAAGTGTTCGATCAAGAGTACACGCTTTATCTTGACCGCACGCCGCCGACAATCGCGATTGTTTCGCCTGAAGACGGTGACTTTATCGCGCTTGATGAAAGAACTGATGTGCTCATCAAAGCCTTCGATAAATACGGTATTCAAACCGTTGAGGTACAAAAGAACGGTGGTCCCTTTGAAGTTCTCGCCGATCCGCAGCGTTACAGTTTCGTAGCCACCCTTGATGACTTGGCCTCGGGTGTCACGATCAGCGCTCGCGCGACTGACCCCAATAACAATGTGAGCCCGCTGGCTACGGTAACGCTTAATCCCTACGATGCTGAAGCTGGTGCACCGAAAGTCGAAATTATTTCTCCAACCAATGGCAGCACCTACCACGAAGGCGAAGAAGTAACCTTTGAGGTATTGCTACGCAATGTTGTGGATGCGCAACTATTCCTTGATGTAGGCGGAATCGAGGCCGCGCCTGAAACGGCTATCAACATCAGCCGTGCAGTGGACGGCCCGGAGCGGCAATTTGTTACTGCGGTAATGCCGCCGGTGGACGAAGACATTGTTGTTCTTGCGCGTGTTCAGAAGAGTAATCTGAAAGGCTACAAATTCCTAAATGCCATTAACGATGAAGGTGTGGCGGAAACACCTGAAGTTCGCTTACTACCGCAAACAGAAATATTAACGGGCAGCGAATTATCCGTCCTGGCCCAACCGCCACTCGAGATGAGTGATTACGCAGATAGCTCGGAAGTTCAAGTTGTTGATCCACTTGGCAGCGCTAACGTCACCCGTTTGCCAATGAAAGTGGTGAGTCGTGTGCCCGTCAGCAACCTTGGGGAACAACTGACTGTCGAGGCAGTGTTACGCGACCGTTCCGGCAATGAAGCGCGTCAAAACCTTACGCTCGAAAAGCTTGCATACTTCACAGGCTTGACCAGCGAAAACTACATGCAAGCGGTGAGCGGTACGGAAGAAATCTTTGAGGCGCGGGTGCTACCCGGTTTTGAGTCGGATCAAGAACTTATCGTCGCCTACAACAATCGCGCAGGCGGGTACCGCATAGCGAATAGTCAAACTGACATCGCCAGCGACAGTCGTGGCGAAGTTGTATTCCTTGGCGCCGATCAATCTGGATTAACAGCAGTCATCCAAACGGCTGGGCAAATGGTTGTTCACCACTTCCCGATTGCGGCGGGTCAACTCGGCTCCGCTAACACATACCCGGTATTCGGTGATGTGCTTGGCGTCAATGGCTCGAGCTTGTGGTTGCAGTTCGGTTCAACCATCGCCGCGGCAGAGATGACTACTACAGGCTTGGTTCCGAGCGCGGGCATGAGCTTGAGTGAGCGTGTGGTGCAGGTGCAAACCCGCGGTGACCGCCTACTAGTGCTGACTGAATCTGGCCTCTATCAGTTGGCGAAAACAACCAACTCGCTGCCTCGTGTTGAGCAAGAGTTCTTCGTCGCCTTGCCAAATCAAAGCGGCTTTAGTTTAAGTGGCAATACTTTGTCAGCATGGTCGGACAATGCGCTCGCTTACTATCAGCTTCAAACCGACGGTACCTTGATTGAACCGCAGAGCAACACCCTCGAGTTGCCTGGCTCTATTAGCAATTTTGTTGCGGATGGTGAGCTGCTGTGGTTGCACGCTGTAAGCCAGTCACAACAGGATTGGATAGCGGTGCGTGACAATCGAATCGTCGGGTTGGTGGCCGCTGAATCTAATGTTCTCGCGATTGCACCAGGACGCTGGTACCACGCAGAGACCGCAGGCGTGGCGGCGATCAATTACCGCGACATCACCACATCGGTTGTAAACGTGGAACCGGTGGTTAACGTTAGCCAGTTACCCTTCGGTATAGCGGTAACCCTCGAGAATATCGGTGAGCAGTTAGGTGGAGAAACTGTTAGCTTCACTGCAAACGGGCAGCTCGTTGCGGCTATAGAAATTCTCACCAACGGTGAGCGAGCTTGGTTTATCCCATATTATGCAACGAGTGCGGCAAGCATTAATGTAGAAGTTGCGACGCACGGCAACACAGTAACCGGCAACTTCGTAGTTGACCTAGCGCCGGCCTCGCTGATTGAGGCTGTTACTCCTAGCAATACTTCGGTATTGAGCGAAGGCGCTCTTGTGCCGGTGATCAGTACTGCCTCCAGCGAGGCCCGCATCAATACTCAACAGCTTGTTACTGCAGAAGGAATCCGCGACTTTGTACAGTCGGTTTCCACGGCGAGCTTCAGCTGGCTCCCGGTAGGGAAAATTGGCGCGGTCAATAGTTTTGATCATGTTGTGAATGGCGTTTCGCAAGGCAACATTTTGCCGACCCTACAGGCGAATAATGCAGAGCAGGGATCAGTGCTGATCCTCTCGCCGCGCAATAATGACGAATACCAAGAAGGCGATGCTGTTGAGATCGATTACGAAATTAGCAACAGTGCCCCGGCTGACGGCTTTAAGTATGCGCAGGTTTCGTTGTTCGATTTTAATCACGAATTAATTACCGAAACCTATGTGGCCGGTATCAGCGGCTCACTCAGCCTCACGTTGCCAGCGGTTGACGAAGCAGACTTGTTCTATGTCCGCGTGCGAGGCTACTTCGGAGAGAGTTATCGCTTCAGCGAGCGGGAAGTGGGTATTCAAATTAAACCCAAGCTGCAGGTGCCAGCGCCCAAAGTTGAAGGCGTAACGTCACAGGTTTTTGTCGGCAGCGAGGTGAAGTATACATTTGCCGATGTATTAGGCTTGGGCGTCAACACAAGCTTGCTGCAATTGT
>CAWALI010000001.1:0-724047 GCA_963782905.1 uncultured Actinomycetota bacterium | reverse complement strand
GGATGCCTCATCCATGACGGGTGATCTCCGCCTGCCGCCCCACACCTAGCGTGGTCGTCCCGATGCGCAACGGAGGGAAGTTGTCATGATCAAGCTCCTCAGTGGCATGCCCGCAGGGGTCCTCGGGCTCGAGGCGATCGACGACGTCGAGGAGGAGGACTACCGCAACGTCGTGCTGCCTGCGATCGAGTCCGCGATCGCCGCGCACGGCAAGGTCCGGCTGGTCTTCGTCCTCGGCCCGGAGTTCGACGACTACGAGGGCGACGCGGTCTGGGAGGACCTGAAGCTCGGTGCCAGTCACCCGGCGTCGTTCGAGCGCATCGCCATCGTGACCGACGCACGCTGGGCGGGCCTGACGATCAAGGTCTTCAGCGTCCTGCTGCCGGGGAAGGCGCGCGCGTTCCGCCTCGCCGATCTCGAGGCGGCGAAGCGCTGGGCGGCCGAGGACGCCGGCTGACCCGTCCGACCTGCCCTCCTCCCCGGCCTCCTGGGTGGAGCCACGGTGCGTCCGGCACGACGCCGCGCGTCCGAGGGACAAGTTCTGCACATGTGTGCAATGCACACACCTGCACCTCCGACCATGGTGACGCTCGGGCGGCGGTCGATGACAATGGTTACTCGTGGTCCCCCCCGGACCCAGAGACAAGAGGGTGAATGAGCATGACTTCACGACGCATCGCTGCCGCACTTGTGGCTGCTGCTCTGACCGCAGGCGCCGTCGGCGTCACCAGCGCTCCTGCCCAGGCCAGGGACACGACCTGGCCGAGCGTCAGCATCGTCAGCACCCGCTGAGCCCCAGCCGTCCCCCCTCCCCCCAGAAGCGGGCCGCGACTCAGTCGCGGTCCGCTTCGACGTGCTCCGCGTCGTTGCCCGTGATGCCCAGCCGGCCCATCTCGTAGCCCAGCTGGAACCGCGTCTCGACCTGGAACTCGTGCTTCAGGTCCGAGACGTACGCCGCGTACGTGCGCGGACTGACCCCCAGGCGCTTGGCGCCCACGGGATCGGCGTACCCGCCCACGAGCATGCGGATCGTCATCGCCCGCTGCTCGGCCGCGATGTCGCGCATCAGCGGGGTGTCGCGGTTGGTGAACGGCCGGCCCCGCTCCCACGACCGCTCGAAGATGTCGGTGAGGTAGTTGACCAGCGACGGCTCGCGACACCGCGAGGGCCGTCCGCTCCTCGGGTCCCGGCACGATGGCCAGCCGCCGGTCGACCACGATCAGCCGTTCGAAGAACTCGTCGAGGGTCCGCACCTGGGCGCCCTCGGCGGTCACGGCTGCGACGTACTTGTGGGTGGCCGAGCTGCGCCGGGCGGCGTGCTGGTAGAGCGTGCGCATGGTGACGCCGCGGCGCAGCGCGCCGACCTCGCGCTCGATCGCCTGGGGCAGCTGCTCCATCGCCCGCCCGGCCTGGGACTGCGCCGTGAGCAGCTCGCGGGTGGCGTCCGCGACGGCGGAGGTGATGTACGGCGCGATGGCCTCGCCGCGCATCTCGATGAAGGGTCCCTTGACCGACCCCGGTGACTGACGCCAGGTCTGGGAGAGGTTGCTGAAGGACTGCGCCCACTGCGCCGACTCGGAGATGAGGTCGGCGCCCTGCTGGCCGAGGGGGGCGACCACGCGCGACTGGACGGTCGCCGGGTCGACGGCGACCCACGTGGCGTCGAGCTCGTCGAGGGTGACCAGGCCGAGCTCGAGGAGCAGGTCGAAGGCCCGCCGGTCCGGACCGCGGTCGTCGATGCGCGGGTCGGACCGCGACAGGCCGCCGTAGGTGGCGATCTCCTCGTACAGCGCGGTGGCCTCCGACTCGAAGAGCGTGCGTTCTCCGGGGCCGAGACTCATCCTGCCACCCCCTCCCTGGCGTCGCGGGCGATCCTTCCACACCCTCGACGCACGACAGGCCCGACCGGGAAAAGTCCGGTCGGGCCCGCCGTGGTGCTCGTCATGGAGCCAGTCGTGCGCCGCTCAGGCGCCGAGGCGCTGCTTGAGCCCGTCGAGCTCGGTCCACAGCACCGCGGGGAGGTCGTCGCCGAACTTCTCGAACCACTCGGTGATCTGCGGGATCTCGGCCTTCCACTCCTCGGGGTCGACAGCCAGCGCGGCCTCGATCGCCTCGGGCGTCATGTCGAGGCCCTCGATGTCGAGCGAGCCCGGCGCCGGCACGTGGCCGATGGGGGTCTCGACCGCGGCGGCCTGGCCCTCGAGGCGCTCGATGACCCACTTGAGGACCCGGCTGTTCTCGCCGAAGCCGGGCCACAGGAAGCCACCGTCCTCGTCGCGACGGAACCAGTTGACGTAGAAGATGCGGGGCATCTTGGACGCGTCGTTGTCCTTGCCCATGTTGATCCAGTGACCGAAGTAGTCACCGGCGTTGTAGCCGATGAACGGCAGCATGGCCATCGGGTCGCGGCGCACCACGCCGACCGCGCCCACCGCGGCCGCGGTGGTCTCCGATGACAGGGTGGCGCCCATGAAGGTGCCGTGGGTCCAGTCACGGGCCTCGGTCACCAGCGGGATGGTCGTCTTGCGACGGCCACCGAAGAGGATGGCGTCGATCGGCACGCCGCGCGGGTCGTCGTACTCCGGCGCCAGCATGTCGCACTGCTTGATCGGCGTGCAGTAGCGGCTGTTGGGGTGGCTGGACAGCTCATCGGACTCGGGGGTCCAGGGCTCGCCCTTCCACGAGGTGGCCTTGGCGGGCGGGTTCTCCAGACCCTCCCACCAGACGTCGCCGTCCTCGGTGAGCGCGACGTTGGTGAAGACCGAGTTGCCCTTGTTGATGGTGGCCATCGCGTTGGGGTTGGTGTGCTCGTTGGTGCCCGGGGCGACGCCGAAGAAGCCGAACTCCGGGTTGACCGCCCACAGCCGGCCGTCCTCGCCGATGCGCATCCAGGCGATGTCGTCGCCGATCGCCTCGACCTTCCAGCCGGGGATCGTCGGCTTGAGCATGGCGAGGTTGGTCTTGCCGCACGCGCTGGGGAAGGCCGCCGCGACGTACTTGGTCACACCCTGCGGGGAGGTGAGCTTGAGGATGAGCATGTGCTCGGCCATCCAGCCCTCGTCGCGGGCGATGACGCTGGCGATGCGCAGGGCGTAGCACTTCTTGCCCAGCAGCGCGTTGCCGCCGTACCCGGAGCCGAAGCTCCAGATCATCCGCTCCTCGGGGAACTGCACGATGTACTTGGTGTCGTTGCAGGGCCACGCGACGTCGGCCTGGCCCTCGGCCAGCGGCATCCCCACCGAGTGCAGCGCCGGGACCCACTTGACGTCGTCACCGATCTCCTCGATCTTGCGCAGCACCTCGGTGCCCATGCGGGCCATCACGCGCATCGAGACGGTGACGTACGCCGAGTCGGTGATCTCGACGCCGAACATCGGGTGCTCGGCCTCGAGGTGCCCCATGACGAAGGGGATGACGTACATGGTGCGGCCCTTCATGCAGCCGGCGTAGAGCCCGCGCATGAGGTCCTTCATCTCGTGCGGGTCCATCCAGTTGTTGGTGGGCCCGCAGTCCTTCTCGTCCACCGAGCAGATGTAGGTGCGGTCCTCGACGCGCGCCACGTCGGTGGGGTCGGAGGCCGCGTGGAACGAGTTGGGCTTGATCGCGGGGTCGAGGCGGGTGAAGGTGCCGGTGGCCTCGAGGGCCGCGGTCAGCTCGGCCCACTCCTCGTCGGAGCCGGTGCACCAGTGGATGGCGTCGGGCTGGGTCAGCTCGGCGATCTCGGCGACCCAGGCGAGGATGCCCTGGTGGGTCGTGGGCTCCCCGCTGGTGCTGGAGGTGGGGGCGTCGGTGGTGGCGGTCATGCGGTGGATCCCTCTCGCGCAATCGCGGCGTACGCCCCCGTGGTGGTGGGCGTCGCCGGCCGTCGAGCGTGTCGACGGAGGTGTCGGTGGTAAGCCCGGCTCCATTGCCCGGCCCCGTGCGGGTGCGGCGAGGCTAACCGGGTGTTCCGGGCGGCTCATATTGGATCGATCCACGCATGAGATCCACGTCACGTCGCGGGCGTGCCGCGGCCGTACGACGAGGTGCGGCGCTCAGATCGGCGCGTCCGGGTCGATGCTGCGGGTCTCGCTGCGCCGGTCGCGGGTGTCGATCCAGTCCTGGACGTAGACCTTGGGGAGGACCTTCGCGACCGCCAGCGTCACGTAGACGATCGTGTTGATGGCCACGAACGCCGCCAGCACGGCGACGACGTCGTGGCGCAGCAGGCTCTCGGGGAGCAGCAGGCCCATGGGCACGACGGCCAGGATCTCGGGATCCACCTCAGTGCTCCATCCGGACGCCGGAGTCGGTCTGGACGACGTGCTTCCACGTGGCCTGCCGGGCCAGCGAGAGGTCCCAGATGCCCTTGACGTAGACCACGTTGAGGAACATCGCGTAGAAGAGCTCCGGGAAGAGGGTCAGGCCCAGCAGCCGGGCCCTCCAGCCGCCCCTCCAGACGGTGACCACGCGCTCGACGGTGAAGACGAGCCCGATCCCGATCCAGAACGGGAACCACACCCAGGTGGAGGTGGCCAGCACCATGAGCAGGATGAGCGTGAGGTAGGCGCCGAGGGCGATGACGCCGTACCCGATGCCGAGCTGCTGCATCCAGTAGCGGAACGTCTGGGGGCGCAGGCCGTAGGCACCGAGGTTCTCCAGCGCTCCCCGCTGCCAGCGCAGCCGCTGTGCCCACAGGGCGCTCCACGACGGCATCACCTCGGTGACCACCGTGCACTCCGCCGGAGAGATCATCAGCGCGCCCAGGGACTTCAGCGCGATGGTGAGCTCGTTGTCCTCGGTCAGCGCGATGGTGTCGTAGACGTCACCCGGCACCCCGGGGAGGGTCGCGCCGCGCTCGGCGGCGACCGACCGCAGGGCCCGGGGGCGGAAGACCGAGGCGGTGCCGGTGAGCACGAACACCCGCCCGCGGCGCCGGCGCAGGTCGCGCTGGTAGCGGGTGTACTCGTTGCGCTGGAACTGCCCGATCAGGCCGGCCCCGTCCTCGCCGTAGAAGAGTCCCCCCACGGCCATCAGCCCACGGTCGTCGGCGAGCCGGCGTGCCGCGCCCTCGAGGAAGCCCGCGTCCAGGGTGGTGTCGGCGTCCATCACCATCACGCAGTCGTTGTCGCCCAGTCCGGGCAGGACCTCGCGGAGCGCCTGGTTGAGGCCGCCGGCCTTCTTGTGCGTGTTGTCGACCGTCTCGAAGACGTCGACGCCCGCCTCGCGGGACAGCCGGACCGTGGCGTCGCTGCAGTTGTCGGCCACCACCACGACCCGGGCCGGGGGCAGCGACTGCGAGAGCAGCGAGGCGAGGGTCTCGGAGATGCACGACTCCTCGTTGTGCGCGGGGATGAGGACCGTGATGGTGACGGGGCCGGCGTACTCGCCCCGCGTCTCGGCCATCACCAGCCTGGGGGCCAGGGGCATCCGGTCGGGGTCCTCGCTGCGCCGCGCCCGGGTGACCAGGCGGCGTTCGAGGGCCGCCACGCCCGCGGCCAGCAGCAGCGCCACCCCCACCGCGGCCAGCAGCACGCGGGGTGAGGGCATCTCGGTGTCGTAGAAGACCTGCCAGATGCCGAACAGGAGGCCCTCGTCCGGCTCCTCCCCCGGCGCGGGGTCACTCGCGGCGACCGCCACCCACAACACGGCGGCGCCGAGCGCCGCCGTGCCGATGATCGCCAGCCCGACCGAGCGTTGCAGCCACCGCATCAGTCCCGGGCCTCCTTGTCAGCGATGTGCAGGTCCACCGGTCACTCCTGCGGAGCCGAGACCACCACGGAGGGGCGGTCCGAGGCCATGAACAGGGCGACGAACTCCTGGAAGGGCACCGGCTTGCCGATCAGGTAGCCCTGCGCGAAGTCCACACCCTCCTCCCGGCAGACCTCGAGGATCTCCGGCTCGGAGACGAACTCCGCCACCGTCTGCTTGCCCAGGTCGCGGGCGATGCCGACGATCGAGCGCATGATCGTGCGGTCCACCTGCGAGTGGTGCACCTGGGCGACGAACTCCCCGTCGATCTTCACGTAGTCGAAGAGCAGGTGCTTGAGGTAGTAGAAGGAACCGAAGCCGGCGCCGAAGTCGTCGAGGGCGAAGGCGCAACCCAGGTCGGTCATCCGCTCCGCGAACTCGCGCGCCAGGGCCACGTCGGCGACCGCCGCGGTCTCGGTGATCTCCAGGATGAGGGCGGACGGGTCCACGCCGTGGCGGGCCAGCGAGTCGCGGATGGTGCGCTCGATGTCCGGGTGCCCGATGGAGTGACCGGAGAGGTTGACCTCGAGCTCGAACTCCGGGTCGATCTCGCGCAGCCGGGCGAGCAGGGACATGCTGTGCTCGACGACCCAGCGCGTCGACCTGCGGCATGAGCCCGGTGCGCTCGGCGATGTAGACGAAGCGCGACGGCGGCACCAGCTCGTCCTCGTCACGCAGCCGCAGCAGCACCTCCGCCGAGCTGATCCGGTCGTTCGAGAGGTTCATGATCGGCTGGAGGTGCAGCTCGAAGCGGTCGTGCTCCAGGGCCTCCTCGATGCGGCTCTGCCACTGCAGGCGCGCGGAGAACTTCGGTGGCCGCTTCTCGCCCTCGGGGAGGAGGGCGAGCTGGTTGCGGCCGGCCTCCTTGGCGTCGTACATCGTCATGTCGGCCAGGGCCAGGATGTCGGTGGCGTGCTCGCTGGCCGACCGGAAGGTCACCGCGCCGACGCTGGCGGTGACGCGGCGGCGTACGCCGTCCAGGGTCGCCGCGAGCTCGCGGACGCGGTCGACGACGTCGCGGCCCACCCGCTCGGCGGCGGACTGGTCGCCGTCGGTGAGGAGCAGCGCGAACTCGTCGCCGCCGAGGCGGGCCACCACGTCGGTGTCGCGCACCGAGCGGCGCAGGATGCCGCCGATGGTGACCAGCAGCTGGTCGCCGGCGTTGTGGCCGAGGCTGTCGTTGACCTGCTTGAAGTTGTCGAGGTCGAGCAGCAGCACCGCGCCGGTCGGGCCGTAGCGTCGGCAGCGCTCGAGGTGTCGCTGGAGCTCGGTGTCGAAGCGACGCCGGTTGGCCAGGCCGGTGAGCACGTCGTGGTCGACGAGGTGCGCCAGCCGGTCCTGGTAGCGCCGACGCTCGGAGACGTCGACGACGTTGACCAGCACGATGTCGGCCTCCTCGGACCCGGGGCGCCGCAGGAGGCGGCTGCTCAGCCCCACGTGGATGTCCTGGCCACGGTAGTCGCGCAGCACGCAGTCCGAGGCGTTGGAGCGGGAGACGTCCTCGAAGATGCGGGCCAGGTGGTCGGCGACCGAGGCGTCGTCCGGCGGGGCCAGCTCGGTCAGCCACATGCCCTCGAGCTCGTCGGGGGGCAGGCCGACGATCCCGCACAGCGCCGCGTTGACGAACTCGATGCGGCCCGTGGTGTCCAGCACCGCGACCCCGTGCGGCGCGTCGAGGAACAGTCGCTCGCTCTGCTCGGTGGCCGTGCGGGCGGCGCGGGTCTCGCGCTCCATCCGCATCACGATGCGTTGCACGACGCGACCCAGGACCACCGCGATGGCGACCAGGAGGAGGGCTCGCCGCCAGTCCTCGACCGGGTAGCGGGGCGCCCCGACCAGCAGCACGGGGCCCAGGATCGTCGCCCCCGCGAGCACGCTCGCGACGTACAGCTCCCGCCTGGAGCCCGTGACCGCCAGCCACAGGACGGGGACCAGGACCAGCACGGCCATCCCCGAGGCCTGTCCCCCACCCGCCTCGCGGACGAGCAGGACGAAGACGAAGGCGAGGTAGGCGGCCGTCGGGTCGATCCAGCTGCGCAGCTCGCGCCGGCTGCTCTCGATGAGCAGACCCATGATGGCGAGGTAGACGAGGGTCGCCAGGGCCAGCACGACCCACGACACGTCGTACGGCGGCAGCAGCACGGCGAGCAGGCCGAGCCCGCAGACGACGCCGAAGGGGCGCATGAGGCGCAGTGACGGACGACGCCGGTCGAACCGGCTACCGCTCACGCCCTGCGCTGTCCCGAGACCTGACATGGTGCGACGACCCTAGCCGCTGGCACCGCGTCCGGTGCGACGACGGCCCGGCAGTGGACCGAGCCGCCGTCGCTCGTGGCCCACGCCGCTCAGGCGCCGTCGTCCGCCAGCGCCTTGGCCACCCGGCGGTGGGCCTCCCAGATGGCCTCCGGCATCCGGTCGAACTGCTCGAGGTGCTCCTCGCGGTGCTCCATCTCCTGCTGCCAGCGGGCGTTGTCGATGGACAGGATGGTGTGGAGGTCCTCCGGCGTGATGTCGACGCCCTCGAGGTTGAGCTCCTCCTCGGTCGGCACGATCCCCACGGGGGTCTGTCGACCGGTGACCTCCCCGTTGCGGAGCTGGAGCAACCACAGCAGCGGGCGCAGGTTGTCGCGGTAGCCGGGCCACAGGAAGTGGCCGTCCTCGGGGTCGCGCTGGAACCAGTTGACGTGGGCGAAGATCGGCTGGTCGCTCGCCGCCCCGACGACGTCGAGGTAGTGCTGCGCGTAGTCGCCCTCGCCGTAGGCCATGAACGGACGGTTGGACATCGGGTCGTAGCGCAGCACGCCCTCCGTGCCCTCGGCCGCGGCCGTCGCCTCGGCGCCCAGCGTCAGGCCGTCGTAGACCCCCTCTGCCAAGTCGTGGATGGCCCGGATCAGCGGCTCCCGGTCACGGGTGCGGCCACCGAAGATGATCGCGTCGATGGGCACGCCGGAGGCGGCGTCGTAGTCGGTGGCGATGTTGGGGACGTTGTCGAGGGTCGTGGTGAAACGGCTGTTGGGGTGCGCCCACGGTGAGGAGTCGCTGTCCTTGCGGTCGGCCAGCGGGGAGCCCGTCCAGTCCAGCCAGCCGCGCACCGGCGACGGCGGGGACGGGGTGCGGCCCTCCCACCAGACCTCGCCGGTCGTCGGGTTGTAGGCGACGTTGGTGAAGATCGCGTGCGTGCCCGGGTCGACGGAGTGCAGCGCGGTCGGGTTGGTGCGCTCGTTGGTGTCCTTGGCGACCCCGAAGACGCCGTACTCGGGGTTCATCCCCATCAGCCGACCGGTCTCCTCGTGGACCCACAGCCACGCGATGTCGTCGCCGTAGAAGGACACGTGGTAGCGCTCGCCGAGCGCGTCGGGGGCCAGCATCATCGCCAGGTTGGTCTTGCCGGAGGCGCTCGGGAAGCCGCCGCAGATGTGGTAGTCCTTGCCGGTCTCGTTGTCGTGGATGCCGATGAGCATGTACTGCTCGGCGAGGAACTTCTTGCTCGCCCACCCGTCGTACGCACCCTGCCGCAGGCCGTGCGCGATCTTGCCGAGCAGCGCGTTGCCGCCGTACGACGACCCGAAGTGCAGGATCGTGCGCTCGTCGGCGACGGTGACGAAGTAGCGCTGGTCGTCGTCCGTGCCCTGGCCGAGGTTCTCCAGGTCGCCGGTCACGTGGACGGCGCGCACGAAGTGGTCGGGGTCCTCGAGCTCGTCGAGGAAGCGCGCGGCCACCCGCGACATCCGGATCATGTGCAGCACGACCGGGCGGGAGTCGGTGAGCTCGACGCCGGCGGCCCACGGGGCGAGCTCGTTGCCGGGGGGCGACATCAGGTAGGGGATGACGTACATCGTCTTGCCGGCGCTCGCACCGCGCATGCGCTCGTGGAGCATCGGCTTCATCTCCGAGGCCGGACGCCAGTTGTTGTAGACGCCCCTGTCCTTCTCGTCGTTCGTCGCCACGATCGTGCGCTCCTCGGAGCGCGCGGTGTCCTTGTAGTAGCTGCGCGAGTAGTAGCGGCCCTCACCCGCGGGCTTGAGCTCGCCGGCCTCGAGGGCCTCCTGGATCAGGCGGGCGTCGTCGGCCGCGCTGACGACCTCGATCCGCTCCGCCCCGGTGAGCTCGGCGTACTCCGCCACGAACGCGCGGACCTTGGGGTTGCGGAGCCCTGCGGCGTCCAGGGCTGCCTCGACATCTGCCATCTGATCTGTGCCTCTCGTGAGGTGGACCGGGAGCGTCTCGACCGCCCCGATCGCGCGACGTGCCGCCACCATAACGATGGTCCCGGGATTGGAACGCTCCACTTCCGGACGGGTTCGCAGATCCATCTCCCACCTCACCCGGGGAGCATGATTTCGGGTTGTCGGTCGGGGTCCGCTATCCTCATCCGGTCGCGCTGTTCGCAGCGATGACGGGCGCCTGTAGCTCAACGGATAGAGCATCTGACTACGGATCAGAAGGTTTGGGGTTCGAATCCCTACAGGCGCGCAGGACACGAAGGGCCCCCGACCGGCAGAGATGCGGTCGGGGGTCTTCTGCGTTGCGAAGGCGCTCGGTCAGACCGCCACCCTGACCGGGAAGGTGGCGACCCAGGCGATGCACCCGAGCCCACACGAGGTAGCCGAGGACGATGAGTGTGGTCCGGATCCTGGGGGCGGTGACCTGGGCGCTCATGCCGGCGAAGAAGAGCGCGACGGTGTAGGGCCCCACGCTGAGGACGTCGTTGCTCGCCCGTTGGATGTCGACCCGCACCTCGTTGGCGGTCCTCTCGGCCCGCGCGTCGAGCAGGCGATGAACGTGGCCACGTCGACCTGTCGCTGGGCGTCGGCCAGGTTGTCGGCGCGGGCGACGCCGGCTCGCGGGGCGGGTCAGCGTGCGCGGCCATCGCCACCGCACGGTGAGGTCCGGACGAGCGCCACCACGAGCACCGTGAGGGCGATGTCCACGCCACCTCCGCCCGGGCCCTAGCCCCGTGGCCCCTGGTTCCGCAGGAACCGGCGGGGGTCCTCGGCCGCCCTCGGGAGCGACTCCATCCAGCGGGCGAAGTCGTCTCCGAGACGTCGCTCCAGGTCGTCCAGGTAGAGGACGCGCATCTCCACCGCCCGGAACCGCGAGGCGTTGGTCCGGGCTCGTTGCAGCGCCACATAGCTGCTGCGCCAGGCCTCGCACAGGTCGCTGTCGGTGAGCTCGTCGGTCACGACGAGGTCGGGCTCCTCCACCATCGGCGCCACCGTGGGCGCTGACGGCCGGGTCGACGACGGGCGTGCGCGGACGGGACGGGCCCTCTCCGGGGCGGTCCCGGCCGCCGACGCGTGGGCCCGTCCTGCCTTGACCCGCAGCCACCTGCGAACGTCCGGGTGGACGAGGACCAGGAGTCCCGCGACCGGGACCGCCGCCAGGCCGAGGAGGCCGAGCAGTCCGATCGAGCTCACCACCAGGGCCGCCGGGACGGGTCCCACCACCCGGAAGTGGATCGAGCCGGGGTCCTCCTCGAGCAGCCACCTCAACCCGGACCAGAGCCATCCGGACACGGTGATCAGGAGGAACAGGCCCGTCGTCGCGATCCAGCCCAGCAGGACGATGGCGGCGATGATGCCCAGCGCCAGGACGAACCCGGCCGCCCCCACCCACACGACCCCGGCGCCCCGCTCCACGACGTGACGGAGGCGGGGGCCGGTCTCACGTGTCGATGTCCTCATCCCTGGTCCTCCTCGGTCGTCCCCGCACCTGACCGGGGGTCGGTTCCGGCCGCCGCGCGGCCGACCCCCGTCCTGTCGTCCGGCAGGCTCGCCGCCGCCAGGGCCGCCACGAACCCCACCTGGTCGAGTCGCTTCCTGAGCGCCCGCTGCCGGGCGGCCCCCGACTTCTGGGTCCGTCGTCGGGCCACCAGCTGGGCGACCGTCGCCCAGTCGCCCGCAGCCTGGAGGGCGGGACGCAGGTGCTCGACCATCCGGTAGAGCACGGCCTGGCCGGGTGCCAGCACACCCGCCCGAGGATCGACCAGGAGCGTGCCGAGGCCGTACCGCGCCGCGTTCACCAGCGACTCCTGCAGGACGTGGTCCGGCACGACGACCACCGGTTGGTGGGCCAGGGCGTCGGCGAGCGCCGTGGAGACCAGGGCGCGGCACAGAGCCGCCTGCAGCAGTGTGTCGGCGACCGTCAGACCGGTGTCGGCGATGCGGAACTCCACGGTGGGGAAGCGTGGCGACAGCCGTGCGTACCAGTACACGCTGCTCTCGTCGATCGCCTCGACCCCCGAGACGCGCTCCTCCAGCGCGGCGTCGTAGGCGGCCAGGTCGGGGCACCACGGCGCCAGCCGGGCCGTCGGCCAGCGACTGAAGACCTTGTGCCGGTAGCTCTCCCACCCCGAGTCGCCCCCCTGCCACATCGGTGAGTTGCCGCTGAGGGCGAGCAGCAGCGGCAGCCAGCCCCGCACCCGGTTGAGGGTCTCGACACCGGTGGCTCGCGACGGCACACCCACGTGCACGTGGCACCCGCACACGATCGCCTCCTCGGCGATGTCGGGGAAGCGATCCCGGAGGCGGCGGAAGCGGTCGTCGTCGGTGAGGGCGTCCGGAGCGGTGGTGCCGAACGGTGCCGTGCCGCTCGACACCATGTCGGCCCCCCACCCGGATGCGGCGCGCGCCAAGGCCCTCCTCCCGGCGGCCATCTCGTCGGCGAGCGACTCCAGGTCGGTGCACACCCCGGTGGCCGCCTCGACCTGGAACTGCATCCACTCGGCCTGGAAGCGTCGGCCCACGGGCAGGTCGCGCAGCACCTGCGGCGCGACCGAGGCCGTGCTGCCGTCCGGGTGGAGAAGGAAGAACTCCTCCTCCACCCCGACGGTGAGGATCGTCGGGGTGGTCTGCGGTGCGGTGCGCAGGGCTGCGGGGCACACGGCGGATCCACCCCCCCAGCTCAGACGGCCGGCTGCAGCAGGGTCGGTGCGAAGGGGACCTGCTCCTGCTGACCGCCGCGGATGACGACGCACGTCGACTCGGGAACCTCGAGCCAGGCACCCTGCAGGCTGCCGAGGGGCTCGGAGACGACCATGCGGGCGTCGTCCGAGAGGTCCCGAAGCAGGGGGTTGTCGGGGTACTGCTCACGTAGCGTGTGGACGTCCGCGTTGTGGAACAGCGACCGGGACCGACCCTCGCTGGAGTAGCGGAAGCCGTAGAAGGACTCGCCGTCGGTCGTGGCGACGGTCATCTGCATCGGGAAGGTCTCACCGTTGCGACGCCCCACGTCCTCGATCAGGCCGACCGCCCGGCTCACGGCGCCGACGGCGTCCGACTCGAGGCCGAAGGTCAGAGCCAGGTAGAAGAACATCTCCGTGTCGGTCGACCCCTCGATGTCGGCGAAGAGGGACGGGTCGACGGCCATCGCCAGCTCGCGCTTGTAGCGGTGGAAGCCGCTGATCATGCCGTTGTGCATGAAGAGCCACTTCCCGCGACGGAAGGGGTGACAGTTGGTCTGCTGGACCGGTGAGCCGGTCGACGCGCGGATGTGCGCCAGGACGCAGCCCGAGGTGATGTGAGCGGCGAGCTCGTGCAGGTTGCGGTCGTTCCATGCCGGTTCGGTGCTCCGGAAGACACCCGGCGTGGGGCGGTCGCCGTACCACCCCAGCCCGAAGCCGTCACCGTTCGTGGCCTCGGCGCCGAGCGTGGAGCTCATGCTCTGGACGATGAGGGAGTGCTCCGGTCGGTAGAGGAGGTCCTCGATGAGGATCGGCGATCCGGTGTAGGCGAGCCATCGGCACATGGGAGCGTCCTCCTGGTCGGGGTGCGTCCTCCCATCGAAGACCCGGGGTCGCGGCACGGCATCACCCGGCACGGATGACCCCGGGGCGCGACTCAGCGAGGATCACCCGCGGGCGGGGACCCGACCGACTCCTTCTCGCCGAACCACGCCGCGAGCGGCCCCGCGGTGAAGCCGTGGGCGACGACGCTGAGCAGGACCGTGACACCGATGACGGCGATCACGTCGTCCGCGTCCGTGCCGAGCTCCTCGAGGGCGAGCAGCGCGAAGACGAGGGAGGCGAGGCCGCGGGGCCCGAACCACCCCATGAACAGCACCGTCGACCGGTCGAGGCCCGCCCCGAGGGTGCAGAGCGCGACCGGGACCATGCGCACCACGGTCAGGCTGAGCACGGCGTACAGGACGATGTCGACATCGACCCGGTCGACGATGATCGGCAGGGCGATCACACCGAAGCCGAGCCACGTCAGCAGCGAGACCAGGCTGCCGGCCTGCTCCAGGAACACCAGCTCCGCGGCGCCTCGTCTCCCGGCCGTGACGCCGAAGGCGATCCCGCCGCAGAACGCCGCGATGAAGCCGTTGCCGTGCAGCGTCACGGAGGCGGTGTAGGCCATCACCGCCAGGGCCAGGACGCCGATGCCGACCAGGCTCTCGGAGGCCCAGACGGCGGCTCGGGCGCGGCGGACCAGGGCTCCGCCCGACAGCCCGAGGCCGACGCCCACGAGGGCCCCGACCGTCAGCTCCACGAGGGCCGCCCCGAGGCCGGGCGCCCCGGACACCCCCTCCGCCGTGGCCGCCCCGGCCAGGGCGAACACCACCACCGGCGTGGCGATGCCGTCGTTGAGCCCGCTCTCGACCGTGAGCAGCCGGCGGATCCGCGCAGGGACGTGGGGATTGGTCACCACGGCCTGCCCGAGCGCGGCGTCGGTGGGTGCCAGCGCAGCCGCGACCAGCAGGGCGAGCCACGTGTCCATCGAGGGGAAGAACCAGGAGGCCAGCGCCCACCCGGCCAGGATGGTCAGGGGCAGCCCGAGCGCCAGGAGCCGTACGTAGCGTCCGACGTCCTCCCGCAGCTGGTGGACCCGAACCCCGGCCGCGTCGGCGAACAGGACCCACACCAGGGCGATCTCCACCAGCGGCTTGAGCGTCTCGGGGGCCGAGGGCGAGTCGAGGACGCCGAACGCCGCCATCAGGCCTCCGACGCTGACGAACACGACGGGTGCCGTCAGGTCCGCCCGCTCGAGGCGCCGCGAGAGCAGCGCCCAGGCGAAGACGGTGGCCATGACGAGCAGCACGGACGGGGCACCCATCAGGCACCCCCGTCGTTCCCGGCCGGGGACGGCGACGACCGCGGCGGCCGCTTCCGCGGGCCCATCGCACCCATCACCTTGGCGACCACCGTGACGAGGAAGAGCTGGCCGAGGAACATCTCGCTGACCGCGAGGGTCTGACCCGGGTTGCTCACCGGCACGAGGTTGCCGTAGCCGGTCGTGGTCAGCGTCGTGAAGCTGAAGAACAGGGCCTGCGCGGTCGTCGGGTCGCCCTCGGCCCCGAAGAGCGGGCCGGCCTGCAGGATGCCGACCAGCTGGTAGCAGAACGCGTACAGCATGCCGATCATCGCGTAGCTGGCCACCGCCCCCCACAGCGTCTCCCGGTCGACCTGGGGTCGCAGCGCCAGGGTGCGCAGGATGGCGACCGGGACCACGACGTACAGCACGATGCTGGCGGTGAGGACGACGGTCGATGCCGAGACCAGCGAACCGACGAGCGCCGTGACCGCCGCGGCCGCGAGCAGCAGCCCGACGAGGCGACGGGTCGTGCGCTGCGCCCGCGCCGTGAGCAGGGCGAACCAGGCCGTGAGGACCTGCAGGAACACCCCCACCGGCTGGCCCTGGGCTCCCGAGGAGCTGCTCACGACGTAGGTCAGGCCCACCAGGGCCAGGACCACCCCGTAGGTGCGCGGGACGAGCGTACGGCGAGCCATCCGGCTACCCGGACCGCTCCGTGGACCGCGTGGTCCCGCCCGCGCGGCCCGGCGCCTGCCCCTCATCTCGGACCCACCGCCCCAGCGAGCCCTCGTCGGTGGCGATCACCTGCCCGAGGACGGCGGTGACGAGCCAGCAGAAGGCCAGCACGTAGAGGAGTGCCAGGTAGGTGAAGGCGACCCCGATCGATCCGTACCGTCCGGCACTCGCCTCCAGCGCGTGAGGAACCCACACGGCGGCGGCCGGGCGCACGAACGCCATGAGCAGGGCGACCAGCACGGCCCCCGGCAGCAGCAGGCGGATGCCGACCTGGCGCGCCAGCAGGACCCACGGCACGAAGATGCCCAGCCCGAGACTCACGACCAGCGACAGGGCCATCGGCCACACACCACGGGGCGGCTGCTCGGCGAGCCGGCGTGTGAGGGTCAGCGTCAGCGTCACCGCGAGGGCCAGCGCGACCAGCGCGGCGAACCAGCGCCAGGTCGAGGCCAGCGTCGTGCTCGGACGCGGCAACATCCAGATCGCGGCGAACGCCCGGGTGAGGGCCCGGGAGAGGCTGGTGGCCCCCACCAGGACGAAGAGCACCCCGACCAGCCCGAAGCCGGTGCTCTCGGACCCGTTGACCGCCTGGTCGAGCACGCTCTGCGCCTCCTCGGGCATGCCCGTGGCGCGCCCCAGCGACCTGCTGTCCGGGCCCCACCAGGTCGCCGCCATCAGCAGGATCGGGAAGATCGAGGTGAAGAACTGGGCCGCGATCGTCATGGAGCGGTCGAAGAGCTCGATGCGCACGAAGCTCGTCGTGCTCGCGGTGAGCACCCGACCCGGCCAGCGCGAGACCGCGGCCTCGACCCACGCCCCGAGCCGGGGCGGGAGGTGTCTGGACACGGTGTCGACCAGCTGCCGGGTCGGGTCCGCGGGCCGCACACGACCCTCCACCACGTGCAGCCTGGATCGCTGGGGTTCAGTGCTCACCTGATGGGCCCGTCCTCGATGCTCGACATCAGTGGACTGGCCGGGGTCGCCCGAGGTCATCATCCCGCGCGGACGAGCGGCGGACGAGCGGGCGCCATGACGTCGGACCCGTCGCCCCGGGACCTAGGACCCTGCCCCCGCCTCGCCCCGTGTCAGAGCATCGATGCGGGACCACCGCGGGCCCCGATCCACCTGCCCAGACCGAGGATCCCATGGACGCTCCCTCACGGAGGACGACCGAACCGGTGGCGCTGCGAAACCTCGTCATCGCGCCCCGCAGGGCACGAGAGGTCCGGGGCCGGATCGGCGCGGGCGCCCTGAGCGCGGGACCGGACCCGGAGCCGGTGCAGCAGCCGGTCCCAGGACGGCTCGTGGCGGGGGCGGTGTCACGCCCGCGCCTGGTCGACCTGGTGGACGACGCCGTGGGAGCCAGCACCCTGACCCTGGTCAGCGCTCCCGCCGGCTCGGGCAAGTCCGTCCTGATCTCCGCCTGGGCCGCGACCGGACAGGTGCCGGGTCCACTGCTCCGGGTGTCGGTCGACCAGTCCGGGGAGGGGACCGTCGGGTTCTGGGAGGACGTCGCCGAGGAGCTGGAGCGCGCCGGAGGTGTACGACGCGACCACCCGGGGGCAGGACCGGCCCCCGACGTCCAGCAGGTGGGCAGCCTCACCCGGAGCGTGGCCGGTCTCCACGGCCCGGTCGTGCTGGTGGTCGACGAGGAGGTCCCCGACCCCACGCTGCACGACGAGCTCGGCCGCTACCTCGAAGAGGCGTGGGACAGCGTCCGCGTCGTCCTCCTCACGCGCTCCGAGCCCCTCCTGCCCCTCCACCGGTACCGCCTCGCGGGGGGACTGGCCGAGATCAGGGCCGACGACCTGCGATTCACCCGCACGGAGTCCGTCCAGCTGCTCCTGCGCGAAGGTGTCCACCTGACCGAGGACCAGCTGACCCTGCTGATGGACAAGACCCTCGGCTGGGCCGCCGGGCTGGCGTTCGCCGCAACCCACCTCAGCGGCGCCCACGACCTGGACGCGGCCATGGCCGGATTCTCCGGCGCCCACCGGGAGGTGAGCAGCTACCTCGCCCGGGAGGTCCTGGACGTCCAGCCTCCGGAGCTGCGCGAGCTGATGCTGCGCACGTGCGTGCCCGACGAGCTGCCGATCGGCCTGTTCGAGGCCCTGAGCGGGCGCCCGGACGGGCGAGAGGTGATGGGACTCCTCGCCGGCTCGAACGCCTTCATCGGTCCCGTGCCGGGAAGCCCCACCACCTACGAGTACCAGCCGCTCTTCCGTGACTTCCTGCGCGCCCGGCTGGGCGCCGAGCGTCCCGACATGCTCACCGACCTGCACCGTGTCGCCGCGCACTGGTGGGCCCACTGCGGCAACCTGCACGAGGCCACCGTGCATGCCGCGGCCGCGGGTCTGTGGACCGATGCTGCGAGGTACCTCGTGGAGAACCTCGCGATCGGCCAGCTCGTGGACCCCCGCCTCGACACCGTCGTCGCTCCCCTGTTCGAGGCCATGCCCGCGGAGACACCGGGAGGGCCCGCCGCGATCGTGCGTGCGGCACTCGCGCTGAGGGCCGGTGCGGTCCCGCAGGCCCGGACGGCCCTGGTGGACGGCCGCACCCAGCTGTCGCGCGACGCCTCGGCCACGTCGGGCGACGCCTTCTCCGTCGAGCTGCTCGAGGCAGCCCTGGCCACCGCCGAGCTCGACACCGAGCAGGGGCTCGAGGCCCTGCGGATCGCCGAGCGACACCTCACCTTCATAGTGCCCTCCGAGCCTGACCTGCGTCCGGAGCTGCGGCGCCAGCTGGCCCTGCTCCGGTCCGGGCTCCACGTCTGGGGCGGGAACCTCTACGAGGCCAAGGCCGCCTCGCTCGAGGCTGCTGAGTCCGCCGGAGGAACGGGCGGAGAGCTGGCGCTCGCCGCCCTCGCGCAGTGCGCACTGCTGGCGGCCGTCCTCGGCGACACCGACGAGGCGCTGGTCCTCCTCGACCGCGTGGACGCGCACCTGGACGACCTCCCGGGCGCACCGAGCCACCTCACCGCCGGCGGTGCCGCCGTCGCCTGTGCCTGGTTGCTGATGGAGCGGTCCCAGGTCCGCGAGACCCGTCAGCAGGTCGCCCTGGCCGAGGAGCACCGCACCGGGCTCGACCCGGTCGCCGCGATCCTCCTGGACGTCGTCCGGGCCCGGCTGCTGCACGCCAACGGCGACTTCGCAGGATCGCGAGTGGTCCTGGCCACGGCACGTGACTCATTGTCCCGCCGGCGTGCGCCCGCCTGGGTCGCCGACTGGGTCGACCTGACCGCGGCCGTCCACGCGGCCGCGGAGGGTGGCCCCGATCCCGACGACCCGGAGCAGGGCCGCATCTCGCTGGAGATGACGCAGTGGCACGGTGATCCCCCGCTGGAGCTGCAGATCAGCCTGTCCCTCGACGACGCCGCCTTCTGGCTGCGGGAGGGCGACGAGAGGTCGGCCGTCTCGATGCTGGACCAGGCGCTGGGGCTGGCCTCTCCCCATCAGATCCGCCGGCCGTTCACCGAGGCGCCCCCGGCCGTCCGGCAGCTCCTGCGCAACCGCGAGGAGCTGCAGGACGCACACCCGTGGTTGACGACGGCCGATGCCGTCGGTCGTCCGCGCGGTGACGCCCGCACCCCCGGCCGCCTCCGTGAGCAGGCCGGTCCCGGGAGCCTGCGGCCGAGGAACGGACGCCGCCTGCCTGCCCTCGAGTCGCGCGGAGTCCCGCGTCCCCTCGTGGTGGAGCCGCTGACCGGCAAGGAGCTCGAGGTCCTGGGCTATCTCAACGACCTGGCCACCACCGCCGAGATCGGGGCCGCGATGTTCATCTCGGTCAACACGGTGCGGACGCACGTGCGCAACCTGCTGCGCAAGCTCGGCGCCGACCGGCGCAACGACGCCGTGCGCCGCGCCTGGGAGCTCGGGCTCCTCGCCGCTCCCCGCGGGGACCGCTCCGCGGCCGACCCGGAGCTCACCGACGGGCAGATCGCCTGAGTCAGGCGCCCACTGCGTGGTCCGGTCCGTCGGCCTGCGCCTCGCCGACGGCTGCCGGCCGGCTGACCAGCTCGACGAGGCCCACGCCCACCAGCACCGCGACGGCCGTCCAGATCACGATCCCGGCCGTGGGCTGGGACCAGAGCAGCAGGGACAGGCCGCCGAGGAGCACCACGGCCGCCCACAGGCCCCGCTTGTGCTCGAAGGTCCACCGTCCCACGCGACCGGTCTGGACACCGTGCGACTCCGCGCTGTCGCGGACGCCGCCGATGCCATGGGTGAGCACTCCCCGGGCCCGCACGGCCGACGGCGACGGGCCGACGAAGAACGCGGCCAGGGCCACGACCAGTCCCAGCGCCGCCACCGCCCGCAGGCCGGTGCGCAGGAAGCGGACGAGCGTGTCGAAGATGGTGCCGGCGGTGGAGGCGGGCAGCACGTCGGAGGGCACGGCGTCGATGTAGAGCAACCGGGCCACGATGAGTCCCACGCCCAGCACGACCATGCCGGCCACGAACCCGAGGCTGCCGGCGATCAGGGCACGGCGGCGGGAGCGGGCGACGTACACCCCGATGGCGAGCAGGGTGAGGGAGATCACGGGCAGCCAGTAGCCGAGCGTGTCGAGCAGGCCGTAGAAGCGCTGGGCCTTGGTGACCCCCGCCGAGGAGACGAGCACGAACGACTTGTCCACCTCGGGGACCTTGTCGGCCGCGGTGTAGCCCTGGTCGATGAGGCGCTGCTTGACCTGGGCGATGATCGGAGCCAGGTTGATGGTGACCTGGTCACCCTGGGCGCTGACGCCGCCGCCCTGCTCCCCGGACAGCAGCTTCACCACCTGCGCGTGCGCCACGCGGTTGGCCTCGACCCAGGCCTTGGCGAACTCCTCGCTGGCCACGATCTTGTCGACCGTGGAACCGATGAAGCTCTCGATGCCGGTGGTGAGCGGCACCTGGATCGCCTGCAGCCCCGCCACCGCTCGGGGCGGCAGGTCCTGCCTGGCGAGGCCGTCGACGATGTCGGAGGTCAGCGTGGAGACGTCGATGCGGTCGATCACCTCCGCGGTGACCTCGTCCGCCACCGCGGCCTGCACCCCCGGCTCGTCCGCCAGCGGGGCGACCGTCGCGACGTACCGGTCGGTGTCGGAGATCTGGCGGTTCGCCCAGACCGCGGTCACGGCCAGCGGAGCCAGCACGCAGGCGACGATGATCAGCGTGGCCGACACCACCGACCGCCACCCGTGGCCCGCCCCGGTGGCCGGGACGGGCGGCGGGGCGGCGAGCTCGGCCTCGAGCTCGGCGACCCGTTGCCGCAGGCGCTGCACCTCGACGTCGTCGTGCGGCGCTCCGGCCCGGGTGTCGGTCATGGCGTCGAACCACCTCTCGGCGCGGTCACGGCTCAGACGTCGTAGGCGTTGGCGGAGCGCATCTCCTTGCCGTGCACCATGACCGCCCAGATCACGAGCACGTCGATGACGATCATGATCGTGGACCAGATCGGGTACGCCGACAGGAAGGCGATGTTGACGATCGCGCTGCCGAAGGCGAACAGCACGGCGATGATCCTGGCCCACATGTGACCGGTCAGCAACGCACCGCCGGCGGCGGCGACGAGGATGCCGATGATCAGGTGGACCCAGCCCCACGTCGTGTAGTCGACGTGGACCACGAGGTCGTTCTGTCCCACGAGGTAGTACTCGTCCTGGAAGAGACCCACGAGTCCCTGGATGGCGTGGAACGCGCCCAGCATCATCATCATGATGCTGGCGAAGGCGATCCAGCCGACCCACATCGTCGGGTCGTCGTACTCCACGACGCCCGAGCCCGGTTGCGTCGGGCTCTGGCCCGACGCTCGTCGGGGCGGGGTCGTGACACCAGCATTGCGGTCAGTCATGGCGCGGTCCTTTCAGAGGCTTCCATCACCCTCGCCCCCGCGCGTCGCGGCTGCCTCATCCTCCGGGGATGACCGGGGAGCGGGGACCGCCGGAGGTCGCAGGGCCGGGACCACGGTGGGCCGGGGGATCCAGTCGTAGACCACCCGGGTGCCGAGGAGGATGTCCTGGAGCGAGCGGTTCGTGCGGCTGACCGCGCACCACAGGAGCCCGAGGGGCACCGTGGCGCAGAAGGCGGCCCGCAGGAAGGCGGTGGCCAGCCGAGGACGCCGGCCGCGCCGGGCCACCACGCTGACGCCCATCACGTGACACCCGTAGCTGCGGCCGGTGACCGCCCAGCAACCGGTCAGGTAGGCGACGGCGACGACCCACGCGAGGACCAGGCTGAACAACAGGTCGCCGGCGCGGAAGGAGAAGCCCCGCGGGTCGACGAGGAACAGCAGGGCGTTGAGACCGAGGTACATCGCCAGCAGGACCGACCCGACCACCGCCGCGTCGACGATCGCCGCGATCGACCGGGTGACGAGCCCGGCGTTGCGACCCTGGAACGCGCGAGCCTCCACGGGGACCGCGGAGACGCGCGGCTCCGTCACGATCCGCCGTCCGCGATCGGGTCCGGCACCCGGCGGTGGCGCCCCCTCAGGCGGAGTCGGTCGACGGCCCGGGCGACGGCCTCGTCGCCCGACACGCTCTGCATGCGGACACCGCGCACCGTGCTGGAGGCGACCGAGCCGGTGGAGTCGCGGATGATCCCGGGCAGGTCGATCTCGGCGATGATCTCCTGGACCAGGGTCACGAGGTCCAGCCGGTCCATCACCGCGTCGAGGTCCAGGCGCCGGGCGACGGCGTCGACGTCGATGCGCCCGGCCGCCGCGTCCAGGTCGATGCGCCCGGCCACGGCGTCGACGTCCAGCCGTCGGGCGACGGCGTCGATGTCGACGGAGGCCACGAGGCTGTCCAGGTCGACCACCTGCGCGACGAGGGGCGTGAGGTCCACGTGCTTCCCCACCTCGTCCACCAGCCGACCCCCGGCGCGGCCCAGCAGCGACTCGGCGACGCGCAGCGCATCGCCGGGACCGGGGAGGGCGTGGACGACCGCCCGTACGACACCGAGCATCTCGTTCCTCGCTCTCCCCGAGACCCTCACGAACCGAGGATCTTGGCCTTCTGCGCCGCGAACTCCGCGTCGGTGAGGATGCCGCGGTCCTTCAGGTCACCGAGCTCCTTGAGCTGCTGGAGCGGGTCGGCCGGCGCGGCCGCGGCCTCGGGGGGCTCGGCGTACTCCTCGTAGTCCTGGCTCGGCGGGGGGGCGGTCCGGGCGTCCCGGTCGGCGAACCTCGCGGCCTGGCGTCGCTGGACGCGACCGCTGACGGCGGTGGCGGTGCCGGCGACCACAGCGGTCCGGGCAACACCTCGTAGTAGACGTGGCATCGTGCTCCTCCTCAGGCCAGCTCGAGCGCGTCGAGCGCCTCGGCGACGTCGGTGGCGGGTATCCGTTGGCTGGCGATCACCTCTCCGCCGCTGCCCCGGGCGGCGGCGACGAACGGGATGGCCCAGGAGTTCTCGTAGACGAGGAGGGCGGCCACGGTGTCGGGCGCCATCGCCCCCGCAGCCTCCTCCATGTCCTCGTCGCTGATGAGGCCCGAGCGGGCTCCGGCGAACAGGCTGAGGCCGCCGACCCCGGAGGCCGGGTCGGAGAGCTCGAGGACCTCGACGGTCCCGTCGCGGTCCTTGCTGATCACGGTCACGTCGTAGAGCCGCACGGTCCCCTGCTCGACCAGGTCCCGCAGCGCCGCGCTGACCTCGCCGGTCAGGCCCTGGCGCGGGAACTCGAGGAGCAGGAAGTCCACGGGACCGTGGGCGTCGGTCTCTGTGGCGGTCACGGTGGTGTTCACGTTGCCTCCTGGGCTGGGTCGACGGACGGCGTCCGTGCCGACCCTCCTCCGCCCCGGCGGACGGGACATCATCCCGCTCGGGTGAGATCCTGCCGGAGCAGCAGGGCCGCCGCGACGAGGAAGCCCAGGGCGCCGACGGCCGTGCCCGCGTTCGCCACCGCCGCACCCAGCTCGGCCTGGGTGCCGGGTACGACGTACGCCCCCAGGGCCGCGACGCCGAAGGCGAGGCAGCCGGCGAGGTTGAGGGAGGCCATCGCGCCGTCCACCGTCGCCGGCGGACGGGCCAGCAGCCGGCCCGCCACCACCGCGTAGGCGAGGAGTCCCGAGACGAGGAAGCACGTGGACCCGAACGCGTCCGGTCTCCACACGAGCGTGTCGTAGTCCGCGGAGTCCCCGGACGTGCCCAGCGCCCGCAGCGTGGAGACGTTGAAGAACACGGTGCCCACCAGCTGCGCACCACTGCTCCACAGGTCGCGGGAGCTGTGGCTCCCGGCCCGGGTGACGGTCCACTGCAGGCTGGCCGCCGCGGTGAAGAAGAGCGAGCCGACGAAGAAGACGAGCGCGTCCGGCCGCGGACCCACGAGGTCCAGGAAGACGGGCAGCGGCGCGACGAGGAAGCAGGTGGACCCCACGATGAAGAGGGCTGCGGTCCAGCCCTGCCGGGTCCAGTGCACGCTCGCCCTCCCTCACCGTCGGTACAGCACACCGCAGGAGACCACGACAGCCGCCGAGGGCTGCTCATCCGCACCGGGTGAGGCGCCCGGTCCGGCCCTGCGCGGAGGCTGGACATGGCCGTGAGCACCGGGCCGACCGCTCGAACCGAAGCTCTTTCGAAAGGGACACCCATGGCTGTATGGACGAAGACCGACTCGGCGGCACCCGACCTGACCGTCGTACCGCGCTTCACCCGCGCGGGCATGATCGACGTGCCGCGCGAAGCGCTTCCCGCGGGCTCGATGCTGCCGCAGACGGCGTACCAGATCGTCCTGGACGAGGTGATGCTGGACGGCAACGCGCGTTTCAACCTGGCCACCTTCGTGACGACCTGGATGGACGACGAGGCCGACCGGCTCTACGCCGCGACCGTCGACAAGAACATGGTGGACAAGGACGAGTACCCGCAGACGGCCGAGATCGAGGCACGCTGCGTGCGGATGCTCGCCGACCTCTGGCACGCCCCGGACGCGGCCACCAGCGTCGGCACCTCGACGACCGGGAGCTCGGAGGGGTGCATGCTCGCGGGGATGGCCCTCAAGCGCCGCTGGCAGAACGCCCGACGGGCCGCCGGGGCCTCGACCGAGCGGCCCAACATCGTCATGGGCGGCAACGTCCAGGTCGTCTGGGAGAAGTTCGCCAACTACTGGGAGGTCGAGCCGCGCTACGTGCCGCTCGAGGGCGACGTGCTGCACCTCACCGAGGACCGCCTGCTGGAGTACGTCGACGAGAACACCATCGGCGTGGTCGCGGTCCTCGGCTCCACGATGGACGGCAGCTACGAGCCCGTGCAGGCGATCTGCGCGGTCCTCGACGACTACGAGGCCAGCTCCGGGGTCGCGGTCCCGGTGCACGTCGACGCCGCCTCGGGTGGCTTCATCGCCCCGTTCGTCCAGCCCGACCTGGTGTGGGACTTCCGGCTGCCCCGCGTCGTGTCCATCCAGAGCTCGGGCCACAAGTTCGGCCTGGTCTACCCCGGCGTCGGCTGGGTGCTGTGGCGTGACACCGAGCACCTGCCCGAGGACCTGGTCTTCCACGTGAACTACCTCGGTGGCGACATGCCGACGTTCGCCCTGAACTTCTCGCGGCCCGGCGCCCAGGTGGTGCTGCAGTACTACCAGTTCCTGCGCCTCGGCCGTGAGGGCTACCGGGAGGTCCAACAGGCCTGCCAGGACGTCGCGCACCACCTCAGTGACGCGCTGCGCAAGATGCCGGAGTACGAGGTGATCACCGACGGCAGCGAGCTGCCGGTGGTGACCTTCCGGGTCAGCGACGCGGTCACCAAGTTCGACGTCTTCGACATGTCCCGCAAGCTGCGCGAGCGCGGCTGGCTGGTGCCGGCGTACACGATGCCGCCGAACCGCGAGGACCTGGCGGTGCTGCGCGTCGTGGTGCGCAACGGATTCAGCCACGACATGGCCGAGCTGTTCCTGCGCGACCTCGCGGCCGCGACCGAGTGGATGGACGACCTGTCCTCCCCGATGCCGCGCGAGGACCAGCCCAGCGGCTTCCACCACTGACCCCAGCAGGGGGCGCGGACCACCTCCCCTACGGCCGCGCCGACGGCCCCGGCTCCCCGAGCCGGGGCCGTCGACATCACCCACTCGGGTGACCCTGGGCGAAAGCGGTCACCCCGGCACCGCCGCTGGCCTACGCTCACGGCGTCCAAGGCTCGGGGAGAGGGGGCAGGCCCGTGCACGCGCAGGACGACGACGTCATTGCCGACCCCTCCTTCGACCGGTACGCCCGGCTCGTGCGACACACACTGCGGGCTCCCGTGGCCCTGGTGTCGATCGTCGAGGCCCGCCGCCAGGTCTTCCCCGGCGCCCGCGGGCTCCCCGAGGAGTACCAGGACGCGCGCCAGACCCCGCTGTCGCACTCCTTGTGCCAGTACGTCGTCGCCGACGGCGAGCCGCTCGCCATCACCGACGCACGCGTGGACCCGCGGTTCTGCGACAACCTCGCGATCGAGGACCTCGACGTCGTCGCGTACGCCGGCTCGCCGCTGCGCGACCACCTCGGACGCGTCATCGGGGCGCTGTGCGCCATGGACGACGAGCCGCGCCAGTGGAACGCCCAGGAGATGCTGCTGCTGGAGGACCTGGCTGCGGCCTGCTCCGCCGAGATCGCCCAGCGGGAGCTGCGACGCGTGGCCGACGAGGGCATCGACCACGCGACCCAGGTGGCGTGGCGGGCCAACGTGCTGCTCAGGCTCAGCCAGGCGCTCACCGACACCCGGACCGTGACGGACGTGGCGACGGCGCTCGAGGACGTCGCGCGCGAGCACCTCGGCTGCCACCACGCCGTGCTGTGGCTGCACTCCGCGGCCGCGACCCTGGACGCCTTCGGCGAGATCGGCGAGGACCACGACGCGCGCGGGGACCGGATGCTGCTGGTCGAGAGCGGGCACGACTGGGCCCGGGCCCGCCAGTTCAAGGACGTGCCGGCCGACTCCACCACGCCGCTCGGCGACGTGTTCCACGGGAGGAAGGCGTTGTTCTTCCGCGGCCCGGACGAGCAGAACCGCGACTACCCCGCGGTGGGCACCACGAGGGAGACCGGGATCGCCCGGGCCTTCGAGCCCCTGGGCGTCGAGGGCCGGGTGTTCGGTGTCCTGGCCCTGCTGTGGGACGCGGAGCGGACGTTCTCCGAGGACGACCGGGTCACCATCTCCGCGCTCACGTCGTACACCGCCTCGGCCATCCAGCGCGCCCTGCTCCTCGAGGAGCGCGTCGAGACCGCGCGCATCCTGCAGAGCGCCCTGCTGACGACGCTGCCCGAGGTGTCGGGACTCGACCTCGCCGCCCGCTACCGCCCGGCCGCCACCCGCGAGCAGGTGGGTGGGGACTGGTACGACGCCCTGGTGATGCCGGACGGGGCGACGGCCCTGGTGATCGGCGACGTGGTGGGCCACGACATGAAGGCGGCGGCCGACATGGGCCAGCTGCGGACCGCCCTGCGCGCCCACCTGCAGGCCGGCGACGGGTCCCCCTCGGCCACCATCGAGCGACTGGACCGGTCCCTGGAGCCCCTGGGCATCGACGCCCTCGCCACCCTGGTGGTGGCGCGGGTGGAGGGCAGCCGGGTGCGCTGGACCAACGCCGGGCACCCACCGCCGCTGCTGATCGACCCGACCGGGGACGTCCGGTGGCTGGAGACCGAGATCTCGCCGCTGGTCGGCCTGGTGCCGGAGCTCCCGCGGCCCGAGGGCGACATGCGCCTCGAGCCGGGGTCGACCCTGCTCTTCTACACCGACGGGCTGGTCGAGCGCCGCGGCGAGGACATCGACGACGGCCTGGCGCGGCTGGCCCGGTCCGCGAGCGCGCGCCACGGATTCCCGGCGAAGCGGCTCATCGACGCCATCCTGGACGACATGCTCGTGGGAAACCTCAAGGACGACGTCGCCGTCCTCGCCGTGCGCGTCTCCTGACGGGGGACCTCGACAGACGCGCCGCGGTGTCGGTCGGGCGCCGTACGCTCGCGACGTGACGGACGCGAGGTGGGACCGCAGGCCCGTCCGCCGCGTGTCCGCGGGTCCCGACCTGCCGGACGCGAGCCCGACTTCCACGCGATGAGCCACGGCGAGTCGTTCCTGGCGCTGCTGCGGACCCGCTTCACCTCGCCGGGCTTCTACTGCCTCGACGAGCCGGAGTCGGGGCTGTCGTTCTCGGCCCAGGTCGCTCTGGTGGCCACCCTGCACGAGATCGGCGCGGCCGGTGGCCAGGTGCTGTGCGCGACCCACTCGCCGCTGCTGGCCGCGATCCCCGGGGCGCACCTGGTCGAGGTGGGGCCGTGGGGGCTGCGCCCGACGACGTACGACGACCTCGAGGTGGTGGGGCACTGGCGGGCCTACCTCGCGGAGCCGATGCGCTACCTCAGGCACGTCCTGTGAGGCGCCTCGGAGTGCTCGTCGTGGGGGCGGGCTGAGGCTTCGGCTCCTGGCGGTCCTGGCCGACGGGTGGCAGGGTCGGGACACGAGGGATCGAGGAGGAACGATGGCCGAGAAGAAGAAGCAGGACCCGGGTCCGAGCGTGAAGGACCCGGAGGTCTACGAGGCGCTGCGCGACGAGGGGGCCAGCAAGGACAAGGCCGCCCGGATCGCCAACGCCGCGGCCGCCCAGGGACGGTCGGAGGTCGGCGAGCGTGGCGGTGGGGCCGCCGACTACGAGGACCGCACCGTCGACGAGCTCCGTCGGCGCGCGGCCGAGCTCGAGATCGAGGGCCGCTCGTCGATGAGCAAGGACGAGCTCATCGACGCCCTGCGCCACCACTGAGCGACCGCTGGGCCACCACTGGGCACCGTCGCCGGAGCCACTGTGGTCGCTCGGTCCGTCACGTGTCGGTGGCCACCACGACGTAGGGCGCGCGCCCCGCGAGGCGGGTCACCACGACCGCCGTGGTGAGCATGGTGAGGGCGATCGCGGCCAGCACGACCAGCTGGAACTGGGCCGCCACCAGCGGCGTCGCGCCGCCGAAGAGTGCCCCCACGAAGGCACCGGGGAGGGTGACGAGGCCGGTCGAGCGGGTCTGGTCGAGTGTCGGCAGCAGCGCCTCGCGCGCGGCGGTGCGACCGACGTCGTCGTACGCCTGCGCGGGCGTGGCACCGAGGGAGAGCCAGGCCTCCACCTCGTCACGACGTGCCCGGGCGTCGCGCAGGAAGGTGCGTCCCGACAGGGTCGCGGCGCTCATGGCGTTGCCGATGACGATGCCGGCGACCGCGACGACGTACCGCGCCTCCAGGTCGACGAGGCGGAGGGCGAACACCAGGACCAGCGACGCCGTGGCTCCGGCGACCACGCCCACCAGCGCGATGCGGCGACCGCCGACGAGCCCGGCGACCCGACCCCCCGCGGTCCACGTCGCGGTCGTCACCATCAGGAGCACGAAGAGCACGACCGTCCAGGGGACCGCGAGCACCCCGCGCAGGATGAGGGCCACCGCCGCCAGCTGGACGCTCGCGCGCAGGATCGCGGTCACGGGCAGCCAGCCGAGCGGCACCCGCGCGACGCGGGCCAGCACCAGCGTCGTCAGGGCGACCACCAGCAGCCCCAGGCCCCACCACACGTGCTCCACGCGTCGCATCCTCCCCCACCGCGAGGCACCCGCCGTGACCCGACGGTCCCCGGCTCGTTCACCCCACATCGCCTCGTGACCCGACCGACCGGGTCGCACCGCACCGAACGCGACGGGGCGTGAAGGGATCCGATCGTGCGCATCACGACCACACCGGCGAGGAGCCTGGCCGTCGGCGCCGTCGCGCTCGTCGCCGCAGCGAGCCTCACCGTCCCGACGTCCGCCGGCGCGACGGCCTCCGGGGACCGTGCCGACGTGTCGTCCCAGCTCGTCGCCCAGCTGTCCCGGCTGGACGCCGACTCCCCCACCGCCGTGATGGTCCACGGCGCCACGCTGCAGCAGGCGCGCGACGCCGTCGCCGCGACCGGGATGACGGCCGTGACCAGCTTCGAGCGGATCGGCGTCGTCGTGGCCACCGGCACCGGGGAGCAGGTGCAGGCGGTGCGCTCGGAGCCCGGCGTGACCTACGTCGAGGGCAACCAGCCGATCGAGCTCTTCCAGGACACGAGCAACACCGCCACCCGCGGCCACGAGGCGGCCCAGAGCCTGACCGGCGCGGACGGGCAGAGGCTCACCGGCCACGGCGTGAGCGTCGCGGTCATCGACTCCGGTGTCGACCCCACCCACCCGTCCTTCCGGGAGCCGGACGGCAGCAGCGCCGTGGTGGCCAACCTCAAGACGCTGTGCGACCCCCTCGAGGCGGTCTGCTCGGTGCAGCGCGTGCCCACCTCCGTGGACACCGACACCCTGTCCGTCGGTGGCCACGGCACCCACGTCAACGGCATCGTGGCCGGCAATCCCGTCACCCTCAGCAGCGGTACGAAGCTCCAGGGCGCCGCTCCCGGCGCCACGCTCGTCTCCGTGTCGACCGGGGCCGGCCTGGTCATCATCGGCGCCGACGCCGCGCTCAACTGGGTGCTCGAGAACCACGAGGCCCCGTGCGGCGCGGGCGTCCCGGCCACGACGTGCCCACCGATCAGGGTCACCAACAACTCCTACGGCCCCACCGGCGGCGGGGCGTTCGACCCCGAGTCGGCCACCGTCAAGCTCCAGCGCGCCCTCGCCGCCGAGGGTGTCGTCACCGTCTGGGCCAACGGCAACGACGGCGGCGACGGCTCGACGAGCCTGTCCAACCCGCCCGGGATGGACCCGACCGGGGGCATCCTCTCGGTGGCCTCCTACAACGACCAGGACACCGGCACCCGCGAGGGCACCGTCTCGGACTTCAGCTCGCGGGGCCTCGCCGGCGACCGGTCGACGTACCCCGACATCTCGGCGCCCGGCGAGAACATCACCTCGTCGTGCCGCCTCTACCTGCCCGTCTGCGCGACCGGCCTGGCCCCGGAGAACGGTCCCGGCCTGCTCGACGTGGGGACGTTCAACACGATCAGCGGGACGTCGATGGCGGCCCCCCACATCGCCGGCATCGTCGCCCAGCTCTTCCAGGCGAACCCGGCGGCGACCCCCGCCGAGGTGGAGGCCGCCCTCAAGACCACCGCCCACAAGTACACCGACGGCGCCGCCTACGAGGCGGGACCGCTCGGGACCACGTCGTACGACAAGGGCTACGGCCTCGTCGACGTCGTCGCGGCAGCGGAGGCGATCCGCTGACGCAGGCCGCCCACCACGGCGCGATGGCCGTCGTCCTTCCCGGGGGACGACGGCCACCGGCGCCGATGCCCACCCCGAGGGGTGTTGGCCAGCGGGGCGACGGGTGGCAGGTTCGGAAGAAGCCCGGCCCGCCCGGGAACCAACGTGCGAACGAGGTGTGAGTCATGGGTCTTGACGACAAGATCAAGAACACGGCCGAGGACCTGACCGGCAAGGGCAAGGAAGCCACCGGCGAGGCGACCGACAACGACCGCATGGAGGCCGAGGGCAAGAACGACCAGGCCAAGTCCGACGTCAAGCAGGCGGGCGAGAAGGTCAAGGACGCCTTCAAGCACTGAGCTTCGGGGGAATCACCGCCCGCGCGGGCGGTCCGCCGTCCCCAACGGACGGCAACGAGGGACATCGATGGGGGTCGGTGTCCCTCGTCCCACGTCCGGGCCCGGTGTGCCGAGCGTCGCGGGCCTCAGCGGCGGGCCGGACGCACCAGGTCGTCCCAGTCCAGCCCGACGAGCTCCGCCGGCGACTCGACGACGAGCGCCGCGCCCGCCTCCTCCAGCTCGGCACGTGAGTAGCCGCCGGTGAGCACCGCCGCGCACGCCAGCCCGATCCGGGCGGCCGCCTCGACGTCGTACGGCGTGTCCCCGACGAGGACCGCCCGCTCGCCGGACACCCGGTCCAGGGCGACGCCGAGGATGTCGGCGTCGGGCTTGGAGTCCTCCGCGTCCTCCGACGTGGTCACCGCGGCCACCTCGTCGGCGATGTCCAGCAGTCGCACGGCCTCGTGGCTGAAGCGCGCGGCCCCGGAGGACGCCAGCACCACCACGTGGCCCCGCTGGTGGAGGTCGACGACGAGGTCGCGGGCGCCGGGGAGCGGGGAGACCTCGTCGAGCAGCGCGGCGTACTCCTCCTCCCAGCGCTCGCGGAGCGCGTCGCCGTGCTCGGCCTCCACCTGTGCTCCGGCCACCTCCGACACCAGCTTGTCGCCGCCCATCCCGATGGCGCGGTGGACCCGCCACAGCGGGACGTCGACGTGGTGGCGGGCGAAGGCCCGGTGCCACGCGACGGCGTGGTGGTACGTCGAGTCGACGAGGGTGCCGTCGATGTCCAGGAGCACGACCGGGATATCCATGCGTCGACGGTAGCCAGCCACCTCCGTCGTGCGCACCCTCCCCCCGGGGCGGCTGCGCGGACGGTTGTCGGTGCCGGATGGCAGGGTGCACCCATGGCCCTGCACCTCCACGTCGCCGAGCGCACCGACGCGCTGGCCGACGGCCTCGCCGACCTGCTGGCGACGCCGCTCGGCGACCCGTTCGCGCGCGAGGTCGTGGTGGTGCCCGCGCGGGGGGTCGAGCGCTGGCTCACGCAGCGGCTCAGCCACCGGCTCGGAGTGGGTGCGCGAGCCGGCGACGGCGTGTGCGCGGGCGTCGACTTCGTGACCCCGCACTCCCTGGTGGCGATGCTGCTCGGCCGGGACTCGGAGGACCCGTGGGATCCCGACCGGTTGGCCTGGCCGCTGCTCGAGGTGATCGACGCCTGCCTCGGGGAGAGCGGGTTCGAGGCGCTGAGCCGCCACCTCGGCCACCGTGATCCCGGCGAGGAGCGCAAGGCACGGCGCTACGCGGTGGCCCGGCGCCTGGCCGGGCTCTTCGCGTCGTACGCCGTCCAGCGCCCGGCGCTGGTCACCGACTGGCGGGAGGGCCGCGACACCGACGGCGCCGGGGGCGCGCTCGACGCCGACCTGCACTGGCAGTCCGCGCTGTGGCGACGGCTGCTGGTGCACGTGGGCGCGACGCCGCCCGACGTGCGGCACGCCGAGACCCTCGCCCGGCTGCGCGCCGGCGGCGGCGACCTCGACCTGCCGCCTCGGCTCTCGCTCTTCGGCCACACCCGGCTGCCGGTCACCGAGGTCGCCCTCCTGCGCGCCCTCGGCGAGCTGCGCGACGTCCACCTGTGGCTGCCCCAGGCGTCCACGACCCTGTGGCAGCAGCTGGCGCCGACCGCCGCGCAGGGCCCGGTGGCGCGCAGCGCCGACCCGTCCGCCGAGGAGGTGCGACCACCCGCTGCTCGCCTCGCTGGGCCGCGACGCCCGCGAGCTGCGGCGCGGGCTCGGTGAGGCCCCGGTGACCGTCGGCGCCACCCCGCCGCTGCCCGACACCCTGCTGGGCTGGCTCCAGCACGACCTGCGCGCCAACGCCGCTCCCGGTGCCGAGCTGAGGGCGCGACGCCCGGCGGGCGACCGGCTCGGTCCAGGTGCACGCCTGCCACGGCGCGGCCCGGCAGGTCGACGTGCTGCGCGAGGTGCTGGTCGGGCTGCTCCAGGACGACCCGACCCTCGAGCCCCGCGACATCCTGGTGATGTGCCCGGACATCGAGTCCTACGCCCCGCTCATCTCGGCGGGGTTCGGGCTCGCCGATGTCACCTCGGACGGGGCCGGCCACCCCGCCCACCAGCTGCGGGTCCGGCTCGCGGACCGGTCCCTCGGCGCCACCAACCCGCTCCTCGGCGTGGCGGCCGCCCTCGTCGAGCTCGCCGGCGGGCGCCTCACCGCGACCCAGGTGCTCGACCTCGCCGGCGCCGACCCGGTCCGCGCCCGGTTCGGCTGGGGCGACGACGACCTCGAGCGGATCTCCCACTGGGTCGCCGAGTCCGGCATCCGCTGGGGGTACGACGCCGCCCACCGGCGGCGGCTTCGGGGTCCCGGCCTCGACGCCAACACCTGGCGCTTCGGCATGCGGCGGGTGCTGCTGGGCGCGGCGATGTCCGGCCAGGGGCACCGCTTCGTCGGGGGCACCCTGCCGATCGACGACGTCGGCGACGGCGACCTCGAGCTGGCCGGCCGCTTCGCCGAGCTCGTCGAGCGGTTGCACTCCTTCACCGAGCGGGCCGAGGCGGCGCAGACCGTCCAGGAGTGGACCTCCGCCGTCTCCGAGGCCGTGCACCGGCTCACCGCGACCGCGCTGGCCGACGCCTGGCAGCTGGCGCAGTTCGACCGCGAGCTCGGGCGGATCAGCTCCAGCGTCAGCGGCGCGAGCACGACCCTGCGGCACGCGGACGTGCGCGCCCTGCTCCAGCACCGGCTGCGCGGCCGGCCGACGCGCTCCAACTTCCGCACCGGCACGCTGACGGTCTGCACCATGGTCCCGATGCGCTCGGTGCCGCACCGGGTGGTCTGCCTCGTCGGCCTCGACGACGGGGTCTTCCCCCGCATCGCCTCCGTCGACGGCGACGACGTGCTGGCGCGTCGGCCCCTCACCGGCGAGCGCGACCTGCGCTCCGAGGACCGTCAGCTCCTCCTCGACGCGATCGGGGCGGCCACCGAGACCCTGGTGGTGACCTATACCGGGCACGGCGAGCACAACGGCGCCGCCCGGCCGCCCGCCGTACCCCTCGGCGAGCTGCTCGACGCGCTCGACCGCACCGCCGACGGGCCGGTCCGCGACCGGCTGCTCGTCCACCACCCGCTCCAGCCGTTCGACGAGATCAACCTGGTGCCCGGCGCTCTGGCGGGCGCGGAGCCCTTCACCTTCGACCGGACCGCGCTGGCCGGAGCACTGGCCGCACGACGTCCCCGGATCGAGGTGCGCGAGCTGGTGCCCGCGCCCCTGCCGGCGCCGGACTCCACCACCGACGTCGCGCTCGCCGACCTCCACGACTTCTTCGCCCACCCGGTGCGGGGCTTCTTCCGCGGCCGGCTCCGCATCACCACCCCCTACGACGCCGACGAGGCCAAGGACGCCGTCCCGATCGTGCTCGACGGGCTGGAGCAGTGGGCGGTGGGAGACCGGCTGGTGGGTGACGTGCTGGCCGGCGCCGACCCCCAGACCGGGATGGTGGCCGAGCAGCTGCGCGGGCTGCTGCCCCCCGGCGAGCTCGGGGTCGGCGTGCTCACGCAGATCGTGCAGAAGGTCCGCCCCCTCGTCACCCACGGCCTGTCGCTGCGCACCGGCCCGGCGCGCTCCCTCGACGTCGACATCGACCTCGGCGACCGCCGCGTCACCGGGACGGTCGGCAACGTGTGGGGCAACAACCGCGTGGCCGTGAGCTACTCCAGCCTGGGCGCCAAGCACCGCCTCGCCGCCTGGATCGACGCCCTCGCGCTGGCCGCCGGCCACCCCGACGAGAACTGGACGGCCCACACCGTCGGCAAGCACCGCACCGGCGGGCAGGTCGCGATGATCCGCCCGCTGGCCGAGCACGACGCGCGCACGTGGCTGCGTCGAGCTCATCGACGTCCACGACCGGGGGCAGTGCGAGCCCCTGCCGCTGCCGGTCCGCACGTCGCTGGCCTACGCGGAGGACTACCGCTTCGTCCTGTCCGGGCGTGAGTCCGACCCCGACCTCAAGGCCGACCGTGAGTGGACCACGCCCCGCTTCAACGAGTCCGGCTTCCCGCAGTGAGGACCGCGACGCGTGGCACGTGCGGGCGTTCGGCGAGCACCCGCCGTACTCCCTGCTCACCGCCCCGCTGCGCGGCGACGAGACCGGACCGGCCCCGCACCGCCTCGCCCACTACGCGCTGGCTGACGTGGGGTCCCCTGCTCGGTGACGGACGCGAGCTGGTGAGATCCCTGTGAGAGACCTTCTCCATCCTCGACCCGCTGCCGACGGGCACCACCCTGCTCGAGGCCAGCGCCGGCACCGGCAAGACGTGGACCATCGCCGCCCTCGTCACCAAGTACGTCGCCGGGGGCGAGGCGACGCTCGACGAGATGCTCGTCGTGACCTTCACCCGCGCGGCCAGCCAGGAGCTGCGCGAGCGGGTGCGGCGCCCAGCTCGTGGAGGCGGCCGAGGTGCTCGCCGACCCGACGGGCGAGCGCGAGACCAGCGACCTGCACACGTGGCTCCTCCTGGCCGACGACGACGAGCGCCGGCAGCGGGCCCGCCGCCTCACCGACGCGCTGGTCTCCTTCGACGCCGCGACCATCGCCACCATCCACCAGTTCTGCCAGCTGGTGCTGCGCAGCCTGGGGGTCGCGGGCGACACCGACGCCTCCGCGACCCTGGTCGAGGACCTCGACCAGCTGACGACCGAGGTGGTCGACGACCTCTACCTCGCCCGGTTCGCCGGGGAGCGCACGCCGCCGTGGTCGCGCGACGTGGCCCTGCGCATCGCCCGCGAGGTCGTGGGCGACCCCCGGGCCGTCGTCGAGCCCCGTCAGGCCCTCGACGAGGCCCCCGACTCCGAGGCCGCGGCGCGGGTGCGTTTCGCCCTCGACGTGCTGGCCGAGATCGACGTCCGCAAGCGGCGCCTCGGCGTGCTGAGCTACGACGACCTGCTCGTGCAGCTGGCCGACGCGCTGGCCGAGGAGGACGCGCCGGCCCGGGCGCGCATGCGACACCGCTGGAAGGTCGTCCTGATCGACGAGTTCCAGGACACCGACCCGGTGCAGTGGCAGGTCTTCGACCGCGCCTTCACCGGGGCCGCGACCATGGTGCTCATCGGCGACCCCAAGCAGGCCATCTACGCCTTCCGCGGGGGCGACATCGTCACCTACCTCCAGGCCGCGGAGACCGCCGGGGAGACGCAGACCCTGGGGGTCAACTACCGCTCCGACGCGGCCCTGCTGCACCGGCTCCAGGCCCTGCTGCAGGCTGCCGAGCTCGGGGACCAGCGCATCGTGGTGCACCCGGTGGAGGCCTTCCACCCGGGCTCCCGGCTCGAGGGCGCGGGCGACCCGTTCCGGCTCCGCGTGGTCCGCCGGGCCGAGCTCGGACTGAGCCCGCGCGCCAAGGTGACCGTCGGGCACTGGCGCGACCACGTCACCCTCGACGTGGCCCGCGAGATCAAGCGGCTGCTCACCGGGGACGCCACCTTCGAGGGGCGCCCGGTGCGACCGGGCGACGTGGCGGTGCTGGCGGCCCGCCGGGCCGAGCTGCAGGCCGTGCAGGAGGCGCTGGCCGCGCTGGGGGTGCCTGCGGTGATCAGCTCGGGCGGCACCGTCTTCCACACTCCGGCAGCGACCGAGTGGCTCACCCTGCTCGAGGCGATCGAGCAGCCGCACCGCACCGACCGCGTGCGGGCCGCGGCGCTGACCTCCTTCTTCGGCATCTCGGCGGCCGACCTCGAGGCGAGCGGGGACGACGGGACCGACCGGCTCGCCGACCGGGTCCGCACCCTGGCCGACGTCTTCGCCGCCCGCGGCGTGGCCGCCGTCCTCGAGGCCACCGTGGTCGACGGCCTGACGGCGCGGGTGCTCGCCCGGGTCGGCGGCGAGCGGACGCTCACCGACCTGCGCCACATCGGGGAGGCCCTGCACAAGGTGTCGGTCGACGAGCGCCTCGGCATCGTGGGCCTGCTGGCCTGGCTGCGGGCCCAGGTCGACGACGAGCAGGTCGAGGTGGCCTCCGAGCGCACCCGCCGCCTCGACTCCGACGCCGAGGCGGTCCAGCTGGTGACGATCCACGGCAGCAAGGGCCTGCAGTACCCCATCGTCTACGCCCCCACCCTGTGGAACCGCTACACCGGCAACGACCCCGACGTGCCACTCTTCCACGACGATGCCGGCCACCGGGCCCGCGACGTGGGCGGTGCCAGCGCGTGGCGCGGCGCGCACGTCGCCCGGCACCGTCGCGAGGACGCCGGCGAGGCGTTGCGCCTGCTGTACGTCGCCCTCACCCGCGCCCAGTCGCAGGTCGTCGCCTGGTACGCCCCGGCCGCGCTCAACACCCCCGCCTCTCCGCTGCACCGGCTGCTGTTCGGCCGTCGTCCCGGGACGGCCGCCGTGCCCGACGAGCAGGCCGTCGTCGCCGAGGACCGCATCGTGGAGATCCTGGGCCACTGGCGCGCCGCCGGCGGTCCCGAGCCCGAGCTCGCGGACAGCCCGGCGCCCGACACGACGCCGATCGCCCAGTCCGTCCACGCGCTGGCCGCGCGACGCTTCACCCGCGCCGTCGACACGGCCTGGCGTCGCACCTCCTACTCCGCCCTCTCGGCCGCCGCCACCACGCCGCACGGGGCCTCCCTGTCCGAGCCCGAGGAGGTCCCCGAGCTCGAGGACGACGACGATCTCGGGCTCCTGGACCTCGACGCCCCCGCCGCCGCCACCGACCTGGACCTCGCGGCCGTGCCGTCGCCGATGGCCACCCTCCCGGTGGGGGCGACCTTCGGCTCCCTGGTCCACGCGGTGCTCGAGCACGCCGACCCCGGGCGCCGCCGACTTCCGGGCGGAGGTGCTGGGGCACATCGCCGAGCAGCGGGTGTGGTGGCCGGTCGACCTCGACGCCGACGAGCTCGCCGACGCCCTGGTCGCGGTGTGCACGAGCCCGCTCGGGCCCCTGGCCGCCGGGGCGACCCTGCTCGAGGTGTCCGCCGGCGACCGGCTCACCGAGCTCGACTTCGAGCTGCCCCTCGCCGGCGGCGACGACGCGTCGTACCCCGCCGGCGCGGTGCGGCTCGGCGACCTGGCCCCGATGCTGCGCCGACACCTGCCCGCGGGCGATCCCGTCCGGGGGTACGCCGACGCGCTCGACGCCGACGCCGGCCTGGCGGGCCAGCTCCTCACCGGCTACCTGACCGGCTCCATCGACCTCGTCCTCCGGGTCGAGGTGGACGGTCGCACCCGCTACCTGACGGCCGACTACAAGACCAACTGGCTCGGCGACCTGGCGGCGCCGCTGACCGCCCACGACTACCGGCCCGCCGTCCTCGACGAGGCGATGGGCCACTCCGACTACCCGTTGCAGGCGCTGCTGTACGTCGTGGTGCTGCACCGCTACCTGCGCTGGCGCCTCCCCGACTACGACCCGGCCGCGCACCTCGGTGGCGTGCTCTACCTCTACCTCCGCGGCATGTGCGGACCCGACACGCCGCGGGTCGACGGACGCCCCCTGCGGCGTCTTCGCCTGGCGACCCCCGGTGGCCCTGGTCGAGGAGCTGTCGGACCTGCTGGACGGAGTCGGAGCGTGAGTGACGTCTTCGAGGTCGACGACCCCACCGACGCCCGCCTCGCCCTCGGCGCGGACGGGCTGCTGGCCACCTTCAACACGGCCGGCGTCCTCGACCTCCGCCGACGTGCACGTGGCCACCAACCTCGGCCGGCTCGGCGGCGAGCCCGACGCGACGGTGCTGCTGGCGATCGCCCTCACCGCGCGGGCGGTACGGGCCGGCTCGATCTGTCTGGACCTCGCGACCGTCACCGACCTGCCCGTCGAGGGGGACCTCCCCTGGCCCGAGCCCGGCTCCTGGGCGGGCGCGGTCGCCGCCAGCCCGCTGGTGGGACTCGGGGTGCTGCACTGGGAGCACGGGCTGCTCTACCTCGACCGCTACCACGAGCAGGAGACCCAGGTCCTCGACGACCTCACCGCCCGCGCCGGCTCGGCCCCTCCGCACGACCCGGCCGTGGTCGACGCGGCCCTCGGTCGCGTCTTCGGCGAGGGCCACGCCGAGCAGCGGGCCGCGTGCCGCGGTGCTGCCGGCCAGTGGACCACCGTGATCACGGGCGGGCCGGGCACCGGCAAGACCACCGCGGTCGCCGGGCTGCTCGTCGCCCTGCACGAGCAGGCGCAGGCCCGCGGCGAGACGCTGCGCATCGCCCTCGCGGCACCGACCGGCAAGGCCGCCGCCCGACTGGAGGAGGCGGTGCACGACTCGGCGACGAGGTTCGCCGAGGCCGACCGGGAGCGGCTGGCCGGGTTGTCGGCGATGACCCTGCACCGGCTGCTGCGGCCCGCTGCCGGGCAACAGCACCCGCTTCCGCCACCACCGCGGCAACCGCCTCCCCCACGACGTCGTCGTGGTCGACGAGTCGTCCATGGTCTCGCTGACGATGATGGCCCGCCTGCTCGAGGCGGTGCGCCCCGACGCCCGGCTGGTGCTGGTGGGCGACCCGGACCAGCTCTCCTCCGTCGACGCCGGCGCGGTCCTCACCGACCTGGTCCGCGGCTACGAGGGGCGGCCCGACTCGCCGGTCGCCGCGCTGCGCACCACGCACCGCTTCGGACCGGAGATCAGGGCACTCGCCGAGGCACTGCGCCTCGGCGACGCCGACGGGGCGCTCGAGGTGCTGCGCCGCGGGGCACGAGGCGGTCGAGTGGGTGACCGACGCCGACCCCGCCTCGCGCGATCCGCGCCACCGCCCTGCCTGCCGCCCTGCGCCGTGCCGGGACGCCGCGGTCGCCGGGGACTGCCCGCGCGCACTGGCGGCACTCGACCGGCACCGGCTGCTGTGCGCCCACCGCGACGGCCCCTTCGGCGTCCGGCACTGGAACCGCCGCATCGAGCAGTGGCTCGGCCGCGGAGACCGGCGACCCCCTCCACGAGCGCGACTACCTCGGCCGGCCGCTGCTCGTCACCGCCAACGACCACGCGCTCGCCGTCTACAACGGCGACACCGGGGTGGTCGTGGCGACGCCGGACGGCGGCCGCGCGTGGCGATCGCCGGCTCCGGCCCCGGGCCCCTGCACCTCGCCCCGTCACGCCTCGGCGGCGTGGAGACCATGCACGCGATGACCATCCACAAGAGCCAGGGCAGCCAGGCCGACGTGGTGAGCGTGCTGCTGCCCGACGTGGAGTCGCGGCTGCTGACCCGCGAGCTGTTCTACACCGCCGTCACCCGGGCCCAGCAGCGGGTGCGCGTCATCGGCCCGGAGCCGGCGGTGCGCGCCGCCATCGAGCGACAGGCCCAGCGCGCGAGCGGCCTGCGGGTGCGCCTCGCGGGTCGGTGACGGCACGACCCGGGGGTCCCGGGCACGCCGCCCACGCTCCGGAACGGGCAACACGTCGGCAACACGTCGCCGCTAGCCTCGGCCCATGCCGTTCCTGCTGCGTGTCTAGCTGCCCGACGTCCCGGGGTCGCTGGGTCGCGTCGCGAGCGCGATCGGTGAGGCCGGGCGGCGACATCGAGGCCATCGAGATCGTGGAGAAGCGCTCCGAGCGGACGCGCGGTCGACGACGTGCTGCTCGAGATCAGCGCCCGGCACCATGCCCGACTCGATCGTCTCGGCGTGCAACGCGCTCGACGGCGTGGAGGTGCTCTGGATCAACCGGTACGCCGCCGGCGGCAACCTGTTCCTCGACCTCGAGGTGGTCGAGGAGCTGACCGCCCAGCCCGCGCGGCGCGATCGACCGGCTGCTCGACATGCTGCCGATCACGTTCCGCGTCGACTGGGCCGTCCGGATCGCGCCGGACGGCAGCGTCGTCCGGACCACCGACGCCGCCCCCCGCGCGGTGGGCTGGATCGGGCTCGACCGGCCGAGCCGACTCGAGGGCGTCGACGACGTGACCCTGCTGTGCGGTGCGCCCATCGACGGCGACGTGATCGTGCTCGGGCGCCGCGGCGGACCGGACTTCCTCGACTCCGAGCTCGCCCGGCTCGGCCACCTGCTCGGGCTCGCGCAGACCATCAGCCGCGTGTAGCCCCGGCGGCCGGGAGCCTCAGCTGCGCTCGAGCAGGAAGATCGGGATCTGGCGGTCCGTCTTCTCCTGGTACGACGCGTACGTCGACCAGGTCGCCACCGCGTGCTGCCACCAGTCCGCCCGCTCGTCGCCGGACAGCTCGCGGACCCGGTAGGTGTGCTTCTCGCCCTTGTCCTGGAGGTCGACCTCGGGGTGCCGGCGGAAGTTGTCGGCCCACGCGGGGTCGTCGTCGGCGCCGCCCTTGGACGCCACCGCGAGGTAGGCCCCGTCGCGCTCGACGCGCATCACCGGGTTCTTGCGGAGCTTGCCGGACGTGGCGCCGACGGACGTGATCACCACGATCGGATAGGGGGTGCCGGGCAGCGTGCCGCCCTTCTCCCCGTCGGTCGCCTCGTACTCGGCGACGTTGTCGCGCACCCACTGGGTCGCGCTCGGGACGTACTCGCCTGTCAGTGCCATGCCAGCCAGAACACCATGACCGGGCCGCGGATTCCAGGGGGCCGGGTCGGCGTACGCCTCGGCGCCGACGGTCCTGGGCGACGGTGGACCGGCTCCCACCGCGAGGGTGCGCAGACGCACCATCGGCGGGGTCGGGACGGTGCCGTTCCGCACACTCGACGCCGTCACAGCGCTGTGGAGGCAGGCCGATACAGTCCGGCGCATGAGTGCGATCGACGGAGTGTCCGAGATCTTCGACCCGTCCCAGTGGGACGACGTGCCCGGCTTCGCGGACCTGACCGACCTCACCTACCACCGCGCGAAGGCGCACGGGACCGTGCGCATCGCCTTCGACCGCCCCGACGTGCTCAACGCCTTCCGCCCGCACACCGTCGACGAGCTGCTGCGCGTCCTCGAGCACGCCCGCACCAGCGCCGACGTGGGCTGCGTGCTGCTCACCGGCAACGGCCCCGGCGCCAAGCACGGGAAGTGGTCGTTCTGCAGCGGCGGCGACCAGCGCATCCGCGGCAAGGCCGGCTACCAGTACGAGACCGGCGGGCACGACGACGCCGGCGCCCCGCCGAACCCGATCGACAGGGCCAAGCTGGCCCGCCTCCACATCCTGGAGTGCCAGCGGCTGATCCGCTTCATGCCCAAGGTCGTCATCAGCGTCGTCCCCGGCTGGGCGGCCGGCGGCGGCCACAGCCTGCACGTGGTCAGCGACCTGACCCTGGCCAGCCGTGAGCACGCCCGCTTCAAGCAGACCGACGCCGACGTCGGGTCCTTCGACGGTGGCTACGGCTCGGCGTACCTCGCCCGACAGGTGGGCCAGAAGTTCGCCCGCGAGATCTTCTTCCTCGCCGACGAGTACGACGCCGAGACGATGCACCGGATGGGCGCGGTCAACCGGGTGGTCGACCACGCCGACCTGGAGGCCACGGCGCTGGAGTGGGGTCGCAGGATCAACGGCAAGTCCCCCACCGCGCAGCGGATGCTGAAGTACTCCTTCAACCTGCTCGACGACGGGCTCGTCGGCCAGCAGCTCTTCGCCGGCGAGGCGACGCGGCTGGCCTACATGACCGACGAGGCGCAGGAGGGGCGCGACCAGTTCCTCGAGAAGCGCGACCCCGACTGGTCGCCGTACCCCTGGTACTTCTGAGCACCGGCGCCGCTGCCGAGTCCGCGGCCCAGGCTGGGCCGTGACGCTCCGCGTGGTTGGCTGACGCCATGCGCATCGTGGTCCTGACCGGAGCCGGGATCTCCGCCGAGAGCGGGCTGCCCACGTTCCGTGACGCCGACGGGCTGTGGGAGGGCCACGACCCGATGATGGTCGCGACCCCCGAGGCGTACGACGACGACCCCGACCTGGTGCACCGCTTCTACGACGAGCGCCGGGCGGCCCTCGCCCGGGTCCGGCCCAACGCCGCGCACCGGGCCCTGGCCCGGCTCGAGGAGGTGCTCGGCGACCGGCTGCACCTGGTCACCCAGAACGTCGACGACCTCCACGAGCGCGGCTGGCTCGCGGCGGGTCCACCACATGCACGGCCGGCTGCGGTCCGCCTGGTGCACCACCTGCGGCGAGCGGACCGCGTGGGAGGGACCGCTGCGGGACCGGCCGGGGTGCCCGTCCTGCGGGGAGCCGACGCTGCGGCCCGACGTGGTGTGGTTCGGGGAGATCCCCTACGACATGGAGGCCGTCGAGCACGCGCTGTGGGCGTGCGACCTCTTCGTCTCCATCGGCACGTCGGGGCTGGTCCACCCGGCGGCCGCGTTCGTGCACTACGCCGTCGGCAACGACAAGCAGACCCTGGAGCTCAACCTGGCGGCGAGCGAGGCGAGCGGGGACGTCCACGAGTCGCGCCGCGGTCCCGCCACCGAGCTGGTCCCCGCCTGGGTCGACGAGGTGCTGGGGAGCATCTGACGAGGAGGAGGCCGTCGGTCACCAGGTGACGACGAGGTCCTCCGGCGGCTCGGCGGCCGGGAGGAACACCCTGAACGTGGACCCCACCCCGAGCTCGGAGTCGAGCTCGATCCGCCCGCCGTGACGCTCCACGACACGTCGGGTGATGGCCAGGCCGAGGCCGGTGCCGGGTCGCTCGAGGGCCGCCAGGTTGGTGCTGCGGAAGAACTCGGTGAACAGCCGGGCCCGGTCCGCCTCCGAGATGCCCAGGCCCTCGTCGGCGCACTCGAGGACCATGTCCTCATCCTGGCGCCACAGCGACACCCGCACGCCGCCGCCGGCGTCGGAGTAGCCGATCGCGTTGGTCACCAGGTTGGTGACCATGCTCGTCAGCGACGTCTCGTCGCCGAGCACCACCCCCGGGTCCGGCGGCAGGGCACCCACGAGCTTCACGCCCCGCTGCGCGGCGGCGAGCCCCGCCTGCTCCACGACGGTGGTCACGAGGCGACGCAGGTCCACCGGTACGGCGTCCAGCTCGCGGGCCGGATCGCCCACCTTGCTCAACGTCGCCAGGTCCTCGACGAGGGTGGCGAGGCGGTCGGCGCCGCGGGTGATCGCGTCCAGCGACACCTGGGCCTCCTGCGGCAGGCCCACCACGTCGGCCAGCGAGCCCAGCATCTCGGCATGCCCGGCGACCACCCCGATGGGGTTCTTGAGCTCGTGGGCGAGGGTGGCGATCAGCCCGGCGCGGTAGTCGTCGACCCGGCGCAGCTCCTCGGCCGCCTCACGCTCGCGCTGCGAGGCGCGGGCGTTGAGGACGGCCCGGCCCAGGTCGTGGCCGACGTCCAGGGCCGCGGAGCTCTCGTCGTCGGTCCACGCGGCGCGCCCGGCCGCGCGCGCGATGACCAGCATGCCGAGCACCTCGTCGCCGGCGCCGACGGGGACGACCACCACCTCGCCGAGCCCGACGGAGGCCAGGTAGGCGACCAGGTCGCCGCCGCGCTCGCTGTCGAGGGCATCGTCGCCCCACACCCGGGTGCCGTCCATGAGCAGCACCCGCTGGCCGGCCCAGCAGGCGCGGGCGGACGTCTGCACGGCGGCGTGCAGCGACGGCTCGGGCGGCCCGACGGAGCCCTCCGGGTGCACCGCCAACGTCTCGCCGAAGATGTCGACCACCAGCACCTGGGCCCGGAACGAGCGCAGCAGCTCCTCGCTCGCCATCCGCAGCAGCTCCTGCAGCCCGTGCCGGCTGACCGCGGAGCGGACCACGGCCCGGGCGCCGGTCGCGAGCCGGACGCCGGCGGCGTACTCCTCGCGCTCGATGGTGGTGATGACGGCCTGGAGGCCCACGTCGAGGTCCGTGCCCAGGGCGAGCAGGTCGTCGTGCGTGGGTCGCCGGCCGGAGTCCGGCACGTCGAAGTAGACGAAGGCGCGCAGCCGGCCCGAGGCGTCGATGAGCCGTGCCACCAGCATGTCCCGGGGGTGCCACGCCTCCGGGTCGCCGGAGACCTCGCCGTCGGGGACGACGACGTACGGCTCGATGCGCTCCCAGGCCTCCGCGGTCATCAGCTCCCAGGGCACGAAGGTGAACACGCCGACCGCCTCGCCGAGCTCGACCGCGGGATACATCGCGTCCAGCGGCGAGCTCTGCCCCTCGAGGTCGCGGGCCGCCGTGTCGTCGGTGGCGATCGCGACGAACTCCATCATGTCGTCGCTGCGACGCACCTCGATCGCACAGATGCCGAAGCCCGCGCGACGGCGCAGGTCGTCCGCGATGCGCCACAGCTGGGCACGGGACGCCGGCTCGCCCCAGCCTCCCTGATGGGGGCGTTCGGGCGCGACGACGTGCTCGCTGCTCGTCATGCCCTCACCTCCGCCGACCACGATGACACGCGGACCGCCTCCGTGGGGGCTGTTTCGCCGGACTGCGGTCCGGTCCCGGGCGGGGCCTGCGCCCGGGACCGTGCTCAGCGAGTACGCCGCAGCAGCGCGCCCGCGTGGGCGGGCAGCTCCAGGCCGTCCGTGCCGAGCGAGGCTCCGGACGGGGTCGTGAAGAGCACCTCGTGCTCCCCCGGCAGCTCGACCCGCGCCGCGGACCCACCGACGTTGACCACGACGGTGACCGCACCGCGCCGCATCACCAGGGTGCGGGCGTCCTCGTCGACGTCCACGTCCACGCGGCGCAGGTCCGGGTCGGTGAGCTCGGGCAGCTCGCGCCGCAGCGCTCCCAGTCGGCGGTAGACGTCGAGCACGACCGCGTGGCGGCCCGTCCCGAGCTCGTCCCAGTCCAGCTGGGAGCGCTCGTACGTCGCGGGGTCCTGCGGGTCGGGCACGACCGCGGGGTCCCAGCCCATCCGCTCGAACTCCGCGAGCCGGCCCTCCGCGGTGGCCCGGCCGAGCTCCGGCTCGGGGTGCGAGGTGAAGAACGCGAACGGCGTCGACGCCGCCCACTCCTCACCCTGGAAGAGCATCGGGGTGAACGGCGAGGCCAGGGTCAGCAGCGCCGCGACGGCGAGCTGGTCGTCGTCGAGCGCCTCGGTGATCCGGTCGCCGCGGGCACGGTTGCCGATCTGGTCGTGGTTCTGGTTGGCGACCACCAGCCGCCAGCCCGGCATCCGCTCGACGTCCACGGGCACGCCGTGGGGCCGGTTGCGGAACGAGCTGAACGTGCCGTCGTGGAAGAACCCCCGCGTGAGCACCTTGCCGAGCGCCGACAGCGGCTCGAAGTCGGCGTAGTAGCCGTCGGTCTCGCCGGTCAGCGCGACGTGCACCGCGTGGTGGAAGTCGTCGCTCCACTGCGCGTCGAGCCCGTAGCCGCCGCCCTCCCGGGGCGTGACGAGCCGCGGGTCGTTGAGGTCCGACTCGGCGATCAGGGTGAGCGGGCGGCGCAGGTGGGACGACAGGGCGGCCACCTCGACCGCCATCTCCTCCAGCAGGTGGGTCGGCGACTCGTCGGCCAGCGCGTGCACCGCGTCGAGGCGCAGCCCGTCCACGTGCATGTCGGTGAACCACGAGCGCACGCTGTCGAGGATGTAGCGCCGGACCTCGTGGCTGCCCTCGCCGTCGAGGTTGACCAGGTCACCCCACGCGTTGGCGCCCGTCTTGAGGTAGGGCCCGAAGACCGGCAGGTAGTTGCCCGACGGCCCGAGGTGGTTGTGGACGACGTCCTGGATCACGCCGAGTCCGGCCGCGTGGCAGCCGTCGACGAAGCGCTGGTACGCCGCGGGGCCGCCGTACTGCTCGTGCACGGCCGACCACAGGACGCCGTCGTAGCCCCAGTTGTGGGTGCCGTTGAAGGCGTTGACCGGCAGCAGCTCGACGAGGTCGACGCCGATCGAGCGCAGGTGGTCGAGCCGGTCGAGGGCGGCGTCGAAGGTGCCCTCGGGTGTGAAGGTCCCGACGTGCAGCTCGTAGACCACCGAGCCGGCGAGCTGGCGGCCCGTCCAGGAGGAGTCGGACCACGCGTGGGCGCCGGGGTCGAAGGTGCGCGAGAGCTCGTGGACCCCGTGCGGCTGGCGGCGCGAGCGCGGGTCGGGCAGCGGGCGGTCGGCGTCGTCGACGAGGTAGCCGTAGTCGACCTCGCCGTCGGGCACCGGACCGGTGGGCGTCCACCAGTCGTCGGTCCGCCGGGCCATCGGCACCCGCTCGTCGCCGACCTGGAGGGTCATCGTCCGCGCGCGGGGCGCCCAGACGTCGAAGCGGCCGCGCACCGGGTCGAGCGGCGCGGCGCTGCGGACCAGCAGGGCGACGGGCAGGTCGGTCAGCAGCTCGGAGAGCAGCACCTCGCCGCTGTGGACGCGGCCGGAGATCGCGTCGGTCCACTCCCCCGCCGGCAGCGCGAGGGTGGTCGCGCCCCAGCCACCGCGCGCGGCCAGGCCGAGCGGGAGGCGGGTGGCGACGGTGAGGGCGCCGCCGCGGTCGAAGGCCAGCACGTGCTCGGCGGCCTCGCCGGTCGCGGGGAGGGGGGCGTAGGACTCGAAGAGCTCGCCCTGCTCGCGGCGGGCCAGCAGGCCGGCGCGGGTGACGAGCAGCTTGGCCGCGCCGGCGTCGTCGACGCCGCCGGTCAGGGAGGGCCGCTCGCCGTGCTCGACGGCGTCGAGCAGGGCGCGGCGCACGTCGTAGTCGACGGGTCGCCGGTTGTCGGGGTCGACCAGGGACTGCTCCCACAGCTCGCTGCCCTGGTAGACGTCGGGCACGCCGGGCATGGTGATGGCCACCAGCTTGGCGACCAGCGCGTTGCTCCAGCCGGCGTCGGCGACCGCGGCCAGCACCTCGTCCACCACGGCCCGCACCTCGGGCCGGTCGATCGCGGCGTCGACGCACCGGTGCACGGCGGCCTCGTAGTCCTCGTCGGGCGCCGTCCACTGCGTGCGGTCGCCGGCCTCGCGCATGGCCTTCTCGGCGTACCCGTGCAGGCGCTCGCGCCAGTCGGCGTCGAGACCGCTGGCCGGCCAGGCGCCGACGATCGCCTGCCACAGCAGGTTGCCGAAGCCGGGGTCGGGCAGCGGCACCAGGTCGAGGAGGCGGTCGAGCGCGCGCTCCCACAGATCGGGCACCTCGGCGAGGGCGGTGATCCGGGCCCGCACGTCCTCGCCGCGCTTGGTGTCGTGGGTGGAGAGCGCGGTCATCGCGTGCGGCCACTCGCGCTGGCGGGTGGCCATCGCGTCGTGCCACTCCTCGGCGGTGATCGAGAAGACCGACGGGTCGGCGCCGACCTCGTTGAGCGAGGTGAGCCGCGACCAGCGGTAGAAGGAGCAGTCCTCCACCCCCTTGGCCATCACCATGCCGGAGGTCTGCTGGAAGCGCAGGGCGGGTGGCTGGGTGGGGTCGGACAGCACCGGCAGGAGCACGTCGAGGGTGTCGGCCAGGTCCGGCCGCAGCTCGCGGGCGAGGGCGAAGGCCTCGTCCAGGTGCTCGCGCCCGCCGGGCAGGTAGGAGCGGTAGACCGGGAAGCAGGCGATGAGCTCGCCGACCGCGTCCTCGGTGTCGGCCGGCGCGTCGGCCCCCGAGCGGCTCAGGGCCACGCGCAGCTCACGGCCGATGCGCAGGACCTCGGAGCGCAGGATGCCGTCGGCCACGGCGCGCTTGTTGTCGTGCACCATCGCGGCCCAGTCGACGGGCCCGCCGCGCAGCCGCTCGTCGAGCGCGCCGAGGGCGTCGGCCGCGGTCGGGTCGGTGAGGATCCGGTCGATCAGCGCCATCGCGTCGTAGCCGGTGGTGCCGGCGGTGGCCCACTCGCGGGGCAGCTCCTCGCCCGGCTCGAGGATCTTCTCGACCAGCACGTAGGCGTCGCCGGTGAGCTCGGCGAGGTCGCGCAGGTATCCCTCGGGGTCGCGCAGGCCGTCGGGGTGGTCGACGCGCAGGCCGTCGACCAGGCCCTCGGAGAACCAGCGGCCGATCTCGTCGTGGGAGCGGTCGAACCACTCGCGGTCCTCGACGCGGATCGCGGCCAGGGTGTTGACCGCGAAGAAGCGGCGGTAGTTGAGGCCGGCGTCGGCCGTGCGCCACGAGACCAGCTCGTAGTGCTGGCGGCCGTGCACGTCCTGGGCGGTGAGGCCCAGCTCGTCCATGTCGTCCGCGGTGCCGGGCGCGAGGGGGAAGGCGTGGTCGTGGTAGCGCAGCTGGCCGGCCTCGACGACCAGGTGGTCGATGGTGCCGTCGTGGGCCAGGTCGTCGTCACCCAGGACCGGGATGCGCAGCCGTCCGCCACCGGCGGCCCAGTCGATGTCGAAGGCGTCGGCGTAGTCGGAGGCCTGCCCGTGGGTCAGCACCGACCACCACCACGCGTTGTCGCTGGCGCTGGCGACGCCCACGTGGTTGGGGACGATGTCCACGAGCACGCCCATGCCGAGCCGGTGGGCCTCGGCGGAGACCGCCGACAGGCCCGACACCCCACCGCGGGCGGCGTCGATGCGGCCGTGGTCGGACACGTCGTACCCGTGGTTGCTGTGCGCCTCCGCGGCGAGCAGCGGCGAGAGGTAGACCCAGTCCACGCCCAGGTCGTGCAGGTAGGACAGCGTCCCTGCCGCCTCGTGCAGGTCGAAGTCCTCGGTGATCTGGATCCGGTACGTGCTGACGGGGGTGCGCATGGTCCCTCTCGGTGGGGGTCTGCTGGGTCGGGCGAGGCGGGGTCGGACGACGGGCCGGGGCCGGGCCGGGGTCCCGGGAGGAGCCGTACCCAGCCCCGCCCCGGATCAGTCCTGCCGCAGCGGTCGGGCTGGTGCTCAGTCCTGGTCGTGCCGGTGCCGATCGTCGGCGCCCGGGGTGGCGTCGACGTGGCCCGCGTCGGCGAGCGAGGCCAGCGATGCGGCGACCGAGTGGTCGGGCTGCGTCTCGGGCTCGGCGTGCTCGCGCAGCACCACGAGGCTGTGCGTCCCGAGGGCGAGCATCGAGCCCGCCTCCAGGACCCGCACCTCGTCGGCCGACCCGCCGGTGTCGATGACCACGTCCCACGCCGCGGCGTACTCGTCGGTCGGCAGCACCACGTCGGCCGGGCCGTCGGCGTTGAAGTAGAGCAGGAAGTGGTCGTCGGTGATGGTGCCGCCGCGGGCGTCCTTGCCGGCGATGCCGTCACCGTTGAGGTACATCCCGATCGCCTTCTGGCCCTCCCACTTGTCGTCCTCCATGGGGGTGCCGTCGAGCGCCAGCCACACGATGTCGTTGAGCCGCTCGCCGTCGCCGGTGCGCACCGTGTGGCCGGTGAAGAAGCGCTTGCGGTGGAACGTCGGGTGGCTCGCGCGGAGCTTGGCGACCGCGGAGGTGAACTCGATGAGCGGCTTGTCGGCCCGGTCCCAGTGGACCCAGGAGATCTCGCTGTCCTGGGCGTAGGTGTTGTTGTTGCCGTTCTGGGTGCGGCTCATCTCGTCGCCGTGCAGCAGCATCGGCACGCCCTGGCTGAGCAGCAGGGTGGCGATGTAGTTGCGCTGCTCGCGGGCGCGCGCCTCGAGGATCTCCGGGTCGTCGGTCGGGCCCTCGACGCCGTGGTTCCACGAGCGGTTGTGGCTCTCGCCGTCGTTGTTGTCCTCCCCGTTGGCCTCGTTGTGCTTCTCGTTGTAGGACACGAGGTCGCGCAGGGTGAAGCCGTCGTGGGCGGTGACGAAGTTGATGCTGGCGAACGGCCGGCGACCCGAGTGCTCGTAGAGGTCGGAGGAGCCGGACAGCCGCGAGGCGAACTCGCCCAGCGAGGGCTCGCCGCGCCAGAAGTCGCGCACGGTGTCGCGGTACGCGCCGTTCCACTCGGTCCACTGGGGCGGGAAACCGCCGACCTGGTAACCACCGGGGCCGATGTCCCACGGCTCGGCGATGAGCTTGACCTGGCTGACGACCGGGTCCTGCTGCACCATCTCGAAGAAGGTCGACAGCTTGTCCACCTCGTAGAACTCGCGGGCCAGCGTGGCGGCCAGGTCGAAGCGGAAGCCGTCGACGTGCATCTCGGTGACCCAGTAGCGCAGCGAGTCCATGAGCAGCTGCACCGAGTGCGGGTGGCGCACGTTGAGGCTGTTGCCGGTCCCGGTGTAGTCCATGTAGTAGCGCTGGTCGTCCTCGACCAGGCGGTAGTACGCCGGGTTGTCGATGCCCTTGAAGCTCAGCGTCGGGCCGAGGTGGTTGCCCTCCGCGGTGTGGTTGTAGACCACGTCGAGGATGACCTCGATGCCGGCGGCGTGCATCGCCTTGACCATCGACTTGAACTCCTGCACCTGCTGGCCCTCCACGCTCGAGGCGTAGTCGGCGTGCGGGGCGAAGAAGCCCAGGGTGTTGTAGCCCCAGTAGTTGCGCAGGCCCTGGTCGAGCAGGGTGGAGTCCTGGACGAACTGGTGCACCGGCATCAGCTCGATGGCGGTGACGCCGAGCTTGGTCAGGTGGTCGGTGATCGCCGGGTGCGCGAGTCCGGCGTACGTGCCGCGCTCGTCCTCGGGCACGTCCGGGTGCAGCTGGGTGAGCCCCTTGACGTGCGCCTCGTAGATGAAGGACTCGTTGTAGGGGATGTTGAGGCGACGGTCGCCCTCCCAGTCGAAGAACGGGTTGATCACCACGCCGTGGGTCATGTGGCCCGCGGAGTCGTCGTCGTTGCGCGAGTCGGGGTCGCCGAAGTCGTAGCCGAACAGCGACTGGTCCCACTCGATCTCACCACTGGTCGCCTTGGCGTACGGGTCCAGGAGCAGCTTGTGGGGGTTGCAGCGCAGGCCGTTGGCCGGGTCCCACGGGCCGTGGACGCGGTAGCCGTACCGCTGTCCCGGCTGCACCGTCGGGATGTAGCAGTGCCACACGTAGGCGTCGACCTCGGTGACCTCGAGGCGGGTCTCGGTCACCTTGCCGCGCGGGCCCACGTCGAAGAGGCACAGCTCGACGCGCTCGGCGACCTCGCTGAAGAGGGCGAAGTTGGTGCCGCTGCCGTCGAAGGTGGCACCGAGCGGGTAGGGCGTTCCTGGCCAGATCTGCACGGGGCTCCTTGGTAGTTGGATCGTTCAAAGCCTAGCGGCTCGGACGGACCGGCCCTCCATCCTCACCATGGGTACGACGCTGCGCGAACGCGCGCGCACCCCTGCGGGTGGACGCGCATGCCGCAGGCGTCAGCGCCCGTTCTCGCTGAAGTGCTGGAAGTCCTTCGCGCTGCTCCAGCTGCCGCCCCACTCCCAGCCGATCCGCGCGAACGCGGCGATCACGGGACCGGCCGGCACCACCATCCCCGGGCGCACCCGGTCCCGCCGCAGGAAGGCGCCGGCGAGCTCCGGCAGCACCACGTCGCCCTTGACGTAGGGGTTCTGGAACGTGTTGACGTCGATCGCCAGGCCGTAGGCGTGCTGGGAGAAGTACGTCGCCCCGGTCGTCGGGCGGCACACGAATCCCCCGGTCGCGTTGCCGTCGCCGGTGGGCGGTGCGTCCGGGTCGTAGGAGCGCACGACGACGACCTGCTCCTGCGGGAAGTGCCGGCGGAACAGCGTCCCGAACACCTCCGCCACGTCCTCGGCGACGCGGGCGTTGACCAGCAGCTCGCCGGTGTGCGCGCGGTCGTCGAAGCCCCAGAACTTCACCCGCACCCAGGCCAGCTCGTCCGCCGCGACCGGGCAGCCCTGCTTCCACGTCGAGCGCGCGATCACCCGGGCGGGCGCCGGGGACACGACCCGGGCGCGGTAGCCCCGGCCGCGCAGCATCGGCACCGTGTCGGGAAGCGTCCAGCGGCGCTGGCGCAGGGCGGGCGGGGTGGGGCGGACCTCGCCGAACCCCGAGGCGGTGCGCGGCAGGTCCCGCGTGCCCAGCCAGGCCGGGGGACGGGACCCGAACCCGGTGGCCGGGGCGTCGACGGTGCCGTCCTCCGGGGCGCCGACGGAGGCGACGACAGGGGCGTCGGCGAGCGTGGCGGACGCAGCGGGAGCCAGCGTCGTACAGGCAAGGACCAGAGCGGCGACGGCGACCTTCAGCACGCCTCCCACGCTAGTCGTGCGTCCCTCGTCACGACGGCGACCACGCAAGGTGACTCGCGGGTAACATGCGGGTCATGACACGCGAGATCTACGACGAGGACCACGAGGCCTTCCGCGCCTCGGTCAAGGAGTTCCTGGACCGCGAGGTGGTCCCCCACCTCGAGGAGTACGCCGAGGGCCACGGCCTGAGCCGCGAGTTCTGGCTCTCCGCCGGCAAGCAGGGCTTCCTCGGCCTGGAGATCCCCGAGCAGTACGGCGGGTCCGAGGCGGGCGACTACCGCTTCAACGCCGTCCTCACCGAGGAGCTGGCCAAGGTCAACATGACGCTGCCCTCCTGCCTGGGCATCCACGCCGACATCGTCGCGCCGTACCTCGTGCACCTCACCAACGACGAGCAGAAGCAGCGCTGGCTGCCCCGCTTCTGCTCCGGCGAGCTGCTCACCGCGATCGGCATGACCGAGCCCGGCGGCGGCTCCGACCTCGCCAACCTCAAGACCACCGCGGTCCAGGACGGCGACGACTGGATCATCAACGGCTCCAAGACCTTCATCACCAACGGCGGCAGCGCCGACATGGTGGTCGTCGCGGCCCGCACCAGCCCGGAGAAGAAGGCCAAGGGCATCAGCCTCTTCGGCGTCGACACCTCGCTGGACGGCTTCTCGGTCGGGCGGGTCCTCGACAAGGTCGGCCAGGACGAGTCGGACACCGCCGAGCTCGCCTTCGAGAACGTCCGGGTCAGCAACGCCGACCTGATCGGCCCCCTCGACACCGGCTTCATCTCGATGATGCAGTTCCTCCCGCAGGAGCGCCTCGGCTCGGCGGTCACCAACCTCGCGCACGCCGCGCAGATCCTCGAGGAGACGATCCAGTACGCCAAGGACCGCAAGGCCTTCGGCCAGCCGATCGGCAGCTTCCAGCACAACTCCTTCCTGCTGGCCGAGCTGGTCACCCAGGTCGAGGTCACCCAGGCCTACGTCGACCAGTGCGTCCTCAAGCACACCCGCGGCGAGCTGACCGCGGTCGACGCCGCCAAGGCCAAGTGGTGGACCTCGCAGGTGCAGAACGAGGTGCTCGACCACTGCGTGCAGCTGCACGGCGGCTACGGCTACATGAACGAGTACCGCGTCGCCCGCGCCTGGCGCGACGCCCGGGTCAGCAAGATCTGGGCCGGCTCCAACGAGATCATGAAGATGCTGATCGGGCGCGACCTGGGCCTGTGACGGGGGCGGCGATGACCCGGATGTTCGTGGCGGTCGTCCCGCCCGCGGCGGCGCTCGAGGACCTCGACGAGTTCCTGTCCGTACGCCGCGACGCGGGCGCCCGCCCCGACGAGCGGTGGCGCTGGACGCCGGCCGAGCAGTGGCACGTGACGCTGGCCTTCATGCCGGACGTGCCGGACCGGGCGGTCGACGACCTCGTCGACCGCCTGGCGGCCACCGCCGGCCGCCGGGAGCCGTTCCCCACCCGCGTCGTCGGCGGCGGGGCGTTCCCCCATCCCGACCGCGCGCGGGTCCTGTGGGCCGGGCTCGAGGGCGACTTCGACGCCCTGTCCCGCGGCGCCCGGTCGGCCGCGAGCACCTCCGGCGCGGTCGTCGACGGTCAGCGGTTCCGCCCCCACCTGACGCTGGCGCGCCTGGGCAGCCCGGCCAACGTGAGCCGCTGGGTGCGGCTCCTGGACACCTACGCCGGACCGTCCTGGACCGTCGACGAGGTCGCCCTCGTGGCGTCGTACCTCGGCGAGGGCCCGCGGCGTCGACCGCGGCACGAGGTGCTTGCGACCCTGTCCCTCGGGTAGCCAGCGCAGGCTGCCCTTCGTTGCGCGGACCCGGCCCTCCCACGAAGGATGGACCCATGAGCACCGAAGAGGCCGGCCTCGACATCGGGCCCCACGACGACGAGCCCCACGGCGACGACCTCGCGACCGGCTCAACTGGCTGCGGGCCGCCGTGCTCGGCGCCAACGACGGCATCGTGTCGACCGCCGGCCTCGTCGTCGGTGTGGCCGGCGCGACCACCGACCACCGCGCGATCCTGATCGCCGGGGTCGCCGGCCTGGTGGCCGGCGCGATCAGCATGGCGGCCGGCGAGTACGTCTCGGTGAGCACCCAGCGCGACTCCGAGCAGGCACTGCTGGCCAAGGAGCGTCGCGAGCTCCTCGAGGAGCCGGAGGAGGAGCTGGCCGAGCTGGCCGACATCTACGTGCAGAAGGGCCTGAGCCAGGAGCTCGCCCTCCAGGTGGCCGAGCAGCTCACCGCCCACGACGCCCTCGGCGCGCACGCCGAGGCCGAGCTGGGCATCGACCCCGACGCGCTCACCAACCCGTGGCACGCCGCCTGGGCGTCGATGCTGGCCTTCACCGCGGGCGCCCTGCTCCCCCTGCTCACCATCGGCCTGAGCCCGGCGTCCGCGCGCCTGTGGATCACCGGGATCTCGGTCGTCCTGGCCCTCGCCCTCACCGGGTGGGCCAGCGCCCGCCTGGGTCAGAGCCCCACCGGGCGGGCCGTGCTGCGCAACGTCGGCGGTGGCGTGATCGCCATGGTGGTGACCTACGCCATCGGCGCCCTGGTGGGCGGCATCTGAGCTCGCTCCACCCTCAGGCGGGGGCGCGCCCGGTCGAGGCGCGCAGCACCAGCTCGGGCCTGAAGACGTAGTCGTGGCTCGGCAACGGCTGGCCGACGATCGCCGAGCACAGCGTGTCGACCGCCTGCATGGCCATCTCGGCCACCGGCTGTCGCAGCGTCGTCAGCGGCGGGTCGAGGAAGGGCAGCAGGCGGGAGTCGTCGAAGCCCACGACCGACACGTCGCCGGGCACGGTGAGCCCCGCGTCCCGGACCGCCCGGATCGCCCCCATGGCCATCAGGTCCGACCCGCACACGATGGCGGTGGCCCCCCGGTCGACGCAGCTGCCCGGGCCGCCGCGGCCCCGCCCTCGACGGTGAAGAGCCCCTCGGCGATCCAGCCCCTGGCCTCGGCCTCGGTGAGGCCGAGCTCGTCGCCCAGCGCCTCCACGAAGCCCTCGCGCTTGCTGTGCGACGGGACGAACCGGGCCGGGCCGATGGCCAGGCCGATCGTCGTGTGGCCGAGCTGGACCAGGTGGGAGACCGCGATCCGCATCGCCGCCCGGTCGTCGGTGGAGAAGAACGGGGCGCCCAGCCCCTCGACGTACCCGTTGATGAAGGCGACCGGCATGCCGCGCTCGATGAGGGTGCGGTAGCGGTCGTGGTCGGCGCCGCGGTCGGCGTGCTTGCCGGAGACGAAGATGATCCCGGCGACTCCGTGGTCGAGCAGCGACTCGACGTACTCGTCCTCCGAGATGCCGCCGGGCGACTGCGTGCACAGGACCGGCGTGAACCGTCGACGCGCGAGCGCATCCTCGATCACCTGCGCGAAGGCCGGGAAGATCGGATTCTCCAGCTCGGGAACGACCAGTCCCACGAGACCGGCGCTGCGCTGGCGCAGCTGGCGCGGTCGCTCGTAGCCCAGGACGTCCAGGGCGGTGACGACGGACTGGCGGGCGGAGTCGCTCACGCCGGGCTTGGAGTTGAGCACGCGGGACACCGTCGCCTCGCTGACACCGGCCTCGGATGCGATCTCGGCGAGGGTGGGCATGGTCACATGAAAGCCCCTTTGCAGCGATCCTGCAAGGACTTCCAAATCTTGCAAGGTGCTTGCTATGGTCCGGTGACCCTCGTCACAGGACCTGCTTTCTCGGTCGTGACCACACCTCTCGCAAGGAGCAAAAATGCGCCGCACGCTGCCCGGTATCGCCGGCACCGCCGCGCTCGCCCTCGTCCTCGCTGCCTGTGGCGGCGGCTCGGAGAGCGACAGCAACGCCGACTCGAACACCTCCTCCGGAGACGCCGACCCGACCTCGCTCGAGGCCGAGCTGACCTGGTGGGACACCTCGGACCCCACCAACGAGGCGCCCGGCCTACGACGAGCTGATCAAGAAGTTCAACGAGGAGTACCCGAACGTCACGATCAAGCACGAGACGGTCCCCTTCGACCAGACCCAGAACAAGTTCAAGACCGCGGCCGACTCCGGCTCCGGCGCCCCGGACATCCTGCGTGCGGAGGTCGCCTGGACCCCCGAGTTCGCCTCGCTGGGCTACCTCTACGCGCTCGACGGCACCGCCGCCCTGGAGGACAACAACTTCCAGGAGACGCCGCTCTCCAGCAACGTGTACGACGGCAGCACCTACGGCGTCCCGCAGGTCACCGACACCCTGGGCCTGATGTACAACAAGGAGCTCTTCGAGAAGGCCGGCCTCGACCCCGAGGCCCCGCCGACCACGTGGGACGAGGTCGAGACCGCGTCCGAGGCCCTGCAGAGCAAGGCCGGCGTCGGCGGCATCTACCTCAACTCGGGCGGCTACTTCGTCCTGCCGTTCATGTACGGCGAGGGCGCCGACCTCGTGGACACCGACTCCGAGACCATCACGGTCAACAGCCCGGAGGCCGCCAAGGGCATCCAGGTCGCCCAGGACATGGTGAAGTCCGGCGCCGCGGTCAAGCCCGTCGCCAACGACCCCTACGGCACCATGATGACCCTCTTCAAGGAGGGCAAGGTCGGCATGATCATCAACGGCCCCTGGGAGGTCGCCGGCATCGCCGACGACCCGAAGTTCGGTGGCATCGACAACCTCGGCGTCGCGCCGGTCCCGGCCGGCTCCGCCGGTCAGGGCTCGCCGGTCGGCGGCCACAACTACGTGGTCTACTCCGGCATGGACGAGTCGAAGGCCGACGCCGCCGTCGCCTTCATCAAGTTCATGAGCTCGGCCGAGTCCGAGGCGTACGTCGCCGACGAGCTGGGCCTGCTGCCCGGCAACGCCGACGCCTACGACATGGTCACCAACGAGCGCGTCGCGCTCTGGGCCGACGCGATGGGTGTCGCCCAGGCCCGCCCGTGGATCCCCGAGGGTGGCCAGTTCTTCGCCGCGCTCGACACCATGGCCACCGAGGTCCTGATCCAGGGCAAGCCCGTCCAGGGCTCCCTCGACAAGGCCGCGGAGACCTACAAGAGCGACGTCGTCCCCGACTACTCGCTCGACTGATGCGTCGGTGCGGGGGCGGCTCCGTCGAGCCGCCCCCGCACCGATCCCGACGACCCACCGCGTTCCCCCGTCCCCTCACCAGACAGCTGAGAGCATGCGCAAGAGCTTCGACAAGCACTGGTACGCCTGGGCCATGGTGCTGCCCACCGTGGCCGTGCTGGGTGTCCTCGTCCTCCTCCCGCTGGTCCAGGGCGTCTACCAGTCCTTCACGGACCTCAACGAGTCCAACCAGCGCGAGCGAGATCTGCAAGAAGACCCTCGGCGGCGGCGAGACCTGCTCGCCCAACCCCAAGGCCTCGCAGTTCGTCGGGCTCGACAACTACGTCGACGTCCTCACCGGCGCCCAGGGCCACTTCTGGCTCCAGTTCACCAACACCATCGTGTGGACCGTCGCGTGCGTGGTCTTCCACTACGGCATCGGACTGGGCCTGGCGGTGATGCTCAACCGGAGCTTCCGGGGCAGAGGGTTCTACCGGGTGGCCCTGATCGTCCCGTGGGCCGTGCCGGCCTTCGTGGCCGCCTTCGCCTGGCGCTTCCTCTTCGACGAGAACTTCGGTCTCATCAACGCCACGCTGCGGGCCGTCGGCCTCGAGCGGCGTGTCCTGGTTCGACGGTCGGTGGACCGCGCTGTCCACGGCGATCGTCGCCAACATCTGGCTCGGCGTGCCGTTCATGATGGTCGCGATCCTCGGCGGCCTGCAGTCCATCCCCGGGGACCTCTACGAGGCGGCCGAGATCGACGGCGCCACCCCGTGGCAGCGCTTCCGCAACGTGACCCTGCCCGGCCTTCGTCCCGTCAGCTCGACGGTGATCCTGCTCGGCACCATCTGGACCTTCAACATGTTCCCGATCATCTACTTCGTGACGCGCGGCCAGCCCGCCGGCGAGACCGAGATCCTGGTGACCGGCGCCTTCCGCGCGGCCTTCGAGGGCATTCGCGACTACTCCCTCGCCGCGACGTACGGCGTGCTGATCCTGTCGATCCTCATCGTCTACGCCTCGATCTACCGGCGCGTGCTCAAGACCCAGGGAGAGGTGTTCTGATGAGCTCGATCACTCCGCCCGTCATCGTCGAGACCGACGAGATGCTGGCCGGCTCGACGGGCACCGACCGGCGTAGCGCCCCGCGTCCGCCGCCGTGGCGACCGGTCCGTCGGCGCCAGCGTGGCGCTCCACGGCACCCTGCTCGTGGCCACCTTCATCGCCCTCTTCCCGATGGCCTGGGTGGTGCTGAGCTCCTTCAAGCCGGCCAGCGAGATCCAGCGCACCGACATCAAGTTCGTCGTCGACCCCACCTTCGAGAACTACCGCAAGCGTCCTCTTCGACACGAACTTCCCCACCTGGTTCCTCAACTCGCTGGTCGTCGCCGCCTTCACGATGGTCATCGGCATCGCGATGGCCGCCACCGCCGGCTACGCCCTGAGCCGCTTCAACTTCCCCGGCAAGCGGGGGCTCATGTGGGTCTTCCTGATCACCCAGATGTTCCCGGTGGCGATCCTCATCGTCCCGATCTACACGATCATGGCCAGGGCCGGCCTCATCGACACCAAGGCGTCGCTGGTCATCGCCTACTGCACCGTGGCCGTCCCGTTCTGCGCCTGGATGCTGCGCGGCTACTTCGACACCATCCCGAAGGAGCTCGACGAGGCCGCGGCGCTCGACGGCCTGGGACCGTTCGGCACGTTCTGGCGGGTCATCCTCCCGCTGGCCCGCCCGGGCCTGGCCGTGACGGCCTTCTACACGTTCCTCACCGCGTGGGGCGAGGTCGCCTACGCGATCGCCTTCATGCAGAGCGACGACCACTACACGCTCGGCGCCGGGCTCCAGCAGTTCGTCCCGCAGTTCAGCCCCCGCTGGGAGCTGCTCACCGCCGGCGCCGTCCTCATCACCATCCCCGCAGCCATCGTCTTCTTCTTCGCCCAGAAGCACCTCGTCGCCGGCCTCACCGCCGGTGGCACCAAGGGATAAGGAACCCCCATGTCGACCAGCGTCACCTTCGAGAAGGCCACCCGCATCTACCCCGGCAGCGAGAAGCCGGCCGTGGACGCCCTCGACCTCGAGATCGCCGAGGGAGAGTTCCTCGTGCTCGTCGGCCCGTCGGGCTGCGGCAAGTCCACCAGCCTGCGCATGCTCGCCGGCCTCGAGGACGTCACCAGCGGGCGCATCCTCATCGGCGACCGGGACATCACGAACCTGCGCCCCAAGGATCGCGACATCGCGATGGTGTTCCAGAACTACGCGCTCTACCCGCACATGAGCGTCGGGGAGAACATGGGCTTCGCGCTCAAGATCGCCGGGGTCAACAAGTCCGACATCGACGCCCGGGTCCTCGAGGCCGCCAAGATCCTCGACCTCGAGCCCTACCTCGAGCGCAAGCCCAAGGCCCTGTCGGGCGGTCAGCGCCAGCGGGTGGCCATGGGCCGCGCCATCGTCCGCCAGCCGCAGGTCTTCTGCATGGACGAGCCGCTGTCCAACCTCGACGCCAAGCTCCGGGTCTCGACGCGCACCCAGATCGCCTCGCTGCAGCGTCGTCTCGACACCACCACGGTCTACGTCACCCACGACCAGGTCGAGGCGATGACGATGGGCGACCGGGTCGCGGTGCTCAAGGACGGTCTCCTCCAGCAGGTCGACACCCCGCTCGGCCTCTACGACAAGCCCAAGAACGCGTTCGTGGCCGGCTTCATCGGCTCCCCGGCGATGAACCTCGGCACCTTCCGCGTCGAGGACGGCCACGCCCTCATCGGTGAGGCCCGCGTGCCGCTGCCCCGCTCCACCGTGGGTGCCCTCACGAGCGACCAGGTCCAGCTCGGGTTCCGTCCCGAGGCACTGGTCCTGGCCTCGGCGGACGACTCCGCGTCGTTCCCGGTCGAGGCCCTGGTCATCGAGGAGCTCGGCTCGGACGCCTTCCTCTACGGCAACCTGATCGGCGACGACCTGCACGCCGACCACGTGGTGGCGCGCATCGCCCCCCGCTCGGTGCCCACCAAGGGCGCCAAGGTCTGGTTCACCGTCGAGCCCGGTCGCCTGCACGCCTTCGACGTCGAGTCCGGCGAGGCGCTGCCGACCGACTGACGACGTCGTACGACGCTCGGCTCGTCCGCCGCCCCCCGCCTCGGGGGCGGCGGACTGCATTTCGCGCTCGGCTCCTCCCGCAGCCGGCGGCGGAGGACGGGCTCCCGCGCACCCCTGGCGGCGCGCGACAGGTCCGCCGCGGAACTGGCGGCGCGCGACAGGTCGCAGGTCATCCCGGATGTCGTACGCCGCCAGTTGGCGGCGCCCCCCGGGACGATCCCCGAACACGCCGCACGAGTGGGAACGAAACCGGCCCCCGGGCGTCGACGTACGCCGACCTCGTCCCCCAGCTGGCGGCGCGCGACACCCCCGCCGCGAACTGGCGGCGCGCGACAGGTCCGCCGCGCAACTGGCGGCGCGCGACAGGTCGCAGGTCATCCCCGATGTCGTACGCCGCCAGTTGGCGGGCCCCCGCGACGATCCCCGAACACGCCGCACGAGTGGGAACGAAACCGGGCCCCGGGCGTCGTCGTACGCTGACCTCGTCCCCCAGCTGGCGGCGCGCGACACCCCCGCCCCGCAACTGGCGGCGCGCGACACCCCCCGCCGCGCAACTGGCGGCGCGCGACAGGTCGCAGGTCATCCCCGATGTCGTACGCCGCCAGTTAGCGGGCCCCCGCGACGATCCCCGCCCACGCCGCGCAACTGGCGGCGCGCGACACCCCCGCCGCGGAACTGGCGGCGCGCGACACGTCGCAGGTCATCCCCGATGTCGTACGCCGCCAGTTGGCGGGCCCCCCGGAGACAGGGCCCCCGGGAGACAGTGGCCCCCGGAGACAGGGCCCCCGGGAGAGCGGACGCCCGGGAGGCAGGGCCGCGGGAAAGCAGCCCCGGGAGAGCAGCCCGTGGCCCGAGCCCTCAGCCCAACGCCCGCACGATGTCGTCGACCCGCTCCTTGGCGTCGCCGAAGAGCATGCGCGAGTTGTCCTTGAAGAACAGCGGGTTCTGCACGCCGGCGTAGCCGGTGGCCATCGAGCGCTTGAAGACCACCACGTCCTTGGCGTGCCACACCTCGAGCACCGGCATGCCGGCGATGGGTGAGCCCGGCTCCTCCAGGGCGGCCGGGTTGACCGTGTCGTTGGCGCCGATCACCAGCACCACGTCGGTCTCGGGGAAGTCCCCGTTGACCTCGTCCATCTCCAGGACGATGTCGTAGGGCACGCGGGCCTCGGCGAGCAGCACGTTCATGTGGCCGGGCAGCCGGCCGGCCACCGGGTGGATGCCGAAGCGCACCTCGACGCCCTTCTCGCGCAGCTTCTTGGTCATCTCGGCGACGGGGTACTGCGCCTGGGCGACCGCCATGCCGTAGCCGGGCGTGATGATCACCGACTTCGCATCGGCCAGGAGCTCGGCCGTCTCCTGCGCGGTGATCTCGCGGTGCTCGCCGTAGTCGCGCGCCTCGCCGCTGGTCGCGCCGGTCGAGCCGAAGCCCCCGGCGATGACGCTCACGAACGAGCGGTTCATCGCCGTGCACATGATGTAGCTGAGGATCGCACCGGAGGAGCCGACCAGCGACCCGGTGATGATGAGCAGGTCGTTGCTGAGCATGAAGCCCGCGGCCGCGGCGGCCCACCCGGAGTAGGAGTTGAGCATCGAGACGACCACCGGCATGTCGCCACCGCCGATGGCGGCGACGAGGTGGAAGCCGAGCACCAGCGCGAGGACCGTCATGATCAGCAGCGGGACCACCGCGGTGTCGCCGTCGTCGGCCACGAACCACACCGCCAGGGCGGTGGAGGCGACGAGGATGCCCAGGTTGAGCAGGTGGCGTCCGGGCAGCATCAGCGGGCTGGAGGTCATCCGGCCGCTGAGCTTGGCCCAGGCCACGATCGAGCCGGTGAAGGTCACCGCCCCGATGAAGACCCCGACGAACACCTCGACGTCGTGCACCGTGTCGGAGCCGCCGAGGTCCTGGAGCTCGATCCAGGAGTTGTAGCCCACCAGCACCGCGGCGACGCCGACGAAGCTGTGCAGGATCGCCACCAGCTCGGGCATCCCCGTCATCTCGACCGTGCGGGCGCGCCACGCGCCGATCGAGCCGCCGACGAGCATGGCCACCAGGATCAGGACCAGCGTCTCGCCGAGCGGGCGCTGGTCGCCGTACTGGCTGTTGCGCGCGGCGAGGACCAGCGTCGCGAGCAGGGCCAGGCCCATGCCCGCCATCCCGAACAGGTTGCCGCGCTTCGCGGTCTCGTGCTTCGACAGGCCCGCGAGCGCGCCGATGAAGAGGATGCCGGCGATGATGTACGCCGCCTGGATCAGCCCCGGCAGTCGCTCCGAGGTCAGGAAGTCGCTCACGTCAGTCCTTCCTGAACATCTCGAGCATGCGCAGCGTCACCAGGAAGCCGCCGAAGATGTTGATGCTGGCCACCAGCACGGCCACCAGGGCGAGCACGGTGACCACGATGTTGTCGCTGCCGACCTGCAGGATCCCGCCGACCAGGATGATGCCGGAGATCGCGTTGGTCTCGCTCATGAGCGGGGTGTGCAGCGCGTGGGCCACGTTGGAGATGACGTAGTAGCCGACGAAGACCGCGAGCGCGAAGACGGTGAAGTGTCCCAGGAAGTCGGGCGGCGAGTACGCCGCGACGAGGGCGAACAGCACTGCCGCCAGGCCGGCGCCGAACATCCTGCGGCGCGGGTCGGGCGGCTTCGGCGGCTCCCGGGTGACCGGGACGGCCGCGGGCGCGGCGGCGACCGGGGCGGCACTGACCTGGACCGGCGGCGGTGGCCACATCGTCTCGCCGCCGCGGGCCACGGTGATGCCGCGCACGACGACGTCGTCGAGGTCGAGGACCAGCTCGCCGTCCTTGCCCGGGGTCATCAGCGTGAGGAGGTTGACCACGTTGGTGCCGTAGAGCTGGCTGGTCTGCGCGGCCAGCCGCCCGGCGAGGTCGGTGTAGCCGAGGATCGTGACGAGGTTGTCGGTGACGACCTCCTCGTCGGCCCGGGTCAGCTCGACGTTGCCGCCGTTGGCCGCCGCCATGTCGACGATCACCGAGCCGGTGCGCATCGCGGCCACGGTGCCGGCGGTGATCAGCTTCGGCGCGGGGCGGCCGGGGATCAGGGCGGTGGTGATGACGATGTCGGCGTTGCGCGCCTCCTCGTCGTACATCGCGGCGGTGGCGGCCTCCTGGTCGGCGGTCATCTCCTTGGCGTAGCCGTCGGAGGACGCTGAGGCCTCCATGGCTGTGTCGTCCAGCGTGACGAACTCGGCGCCCATCGACTCGACCTGCTCCGCCACCTCGGGACGCACGTCGAAGGCGCGCACGATCGCACCCATCGACCCGGCGGCGCCGATGGCGGCCAGCCCGGCCACCCCGGCCCCGACGACGAAGACCCGGGCGGGCGGGACCTTGCCGGCGGCGGTGACCTGCCCGGTGAACTGGCGGCCGAAGGCGTGCGCGGCCTCGACCACCGCGCGGTAGCCGGCCACGTTGGCCATCGAGGACAGCACGTCCATGGCCTGCGCGCGCGAGATGCGGGGCACGGCGTCCATGGCCAGGCCGGTGACCCGCTGCGCCTGGAGCTGCTCGATGAGCTTGGGGCTGCGCGCCGGCGCCATCAGGGAGACCACGGTGGTCCCGGCCCGCAACCGCCAGATCTCGTCCGGGGTGGGGGCGTTGACCTTGACCACGACGTCGCTGGCCCACACCTCCTCGGCGTCGGTGACCCGGATGCCGGCCGCCTCGAAGGCGTCGTCGGGCTGGGCGGCCGCGATGCCCGCACCGCGCTCGACCACGACCTCGTAGCCGAGGGCCTGCAGCTGGCCGGCCGTCGTCGGCGTGGCGGCGACCAGCGTCTCGCCCTGCCGGGACTCACGGGGGATACCGATGCGCACGAGGGCCTCCTGTCGGGGTCGGACCGCGCTCAAGGTACACGCGGAAGCCCCCTCGGCACGGGCGTCTCGTGTGGTCCGTGTCACGTCGACGACGCGAGCACCACCGTCGCGGGACGGTCAGGCGCGCAGCCCCATCCGGATCGCGCCGACGATCTCGAGGCCCGCCGCGCGCGCCTCCTCGCTCATCGAGACACCGTTGATGAAGGGGTGCACGAGGGCGGTGTGGCGCCGCAGGGTGACCGGCACGCCGGCGTCGCGCAGCGCGCGGGCGTAGGCCTCGCCCTCGTCGCGCAGCGGATCGAATCCGGCCACCGCGACGTACGCGGGCGGCAGCCCGGACAGGTCCTGCGCCAGCAGCGGCGAGGCCCGCGGGTCGCTGCGGTCGGTGTCCGGGCCGAGGTAGTGGTGCTCGAACCAGTCCATCTCGCTCGTGGTGAGGAAGAAGCCGTCGCCGTACGTCGCCCGCGAGGCCGTCCGACGTGAGAAGTCGGTGCCGGGCACGACCAGCACCTGCAGGTCGGGCGCGTCGTCGGTGCCGCGCAGCTGCTGGCAGGCCACGGCGGACAGGTTGCCGCCCGCGGAGTCGCCGGCGACGGCGAGCCGGGCGCCGTCGTACCCCCACTCCTCGCCGTGGCGGCGCGCCCAGCGCACGGCGTGCAGGGTGTCCTCGACGGCCGCCGGGAACGGGTGCTCGGGGGCGAGGCGGTAGTCGACCGACAGCACCGCGACCCGGCCGTGGCGGCACAGGAAGCGGGTGACGGCGTCGTGGCTGTCGACGCTGCCGAGGACCCAGCCACCGCCGTGGAGGAAGACGACCACCGGCGGCGGACCGTCGAAGCCGCCCGGCTCGTCGGCCGGGAGGTAGAGCCGCGCCGGGACCGGCACCTCGCCGGCCTCGTCCAGGAGCAGGTCGTGGACGGCGCCGACCTCGATGGTGGGCCCCGAGAAGGCCCAGGACTCCTTCTCGAGCAGCGCCCGCGCGGCGGGGACGTCGAGCTCGTCGTACGACGTCGTGCCGGTCAGCGACAGGGCGCGCAGGGCCAGGGCGAACTGCGGGCTGAGCCGCTGGCCCTCGCTGGTCACCCCCCGGCCGGCGAGCAGCGCCTGGAGCCGGGCCGGGCTCGCGGAGGCGAGCCGGTTGACCCGACGTTCGAGGCGTTCGCGGCGGGTGGGCCGCAGGGTCACTGCGCCACGCCGTACAGGCGGTCGCCCGCGTCGCCGAGGCCGGGGACGATGTAGCCCTTCTCGTTGAGGCGCTCGTCCATCGCGGCGGTCACCACGGTGACGGGGACGTCGAGGTCCTCGAGGTTCTTCTCCAGCGCGGCCACGCCCTCGGGGGCGACGAGCAGGCAGATGCAGGTGATGTCGTCGGCGCCCCGGTCGGTCAGGAAGCGGATCGCGGCGGCGAGGGTGCCGCCGGTGGCCAGCATCGGGTCGAGGACGTAGCACTGGCGACCCGACAGGTCCTCGGGGAGCCGCTCGGCGTACGTCGACGCGGCCAGCGTCTCCTCGTTGCGGATCATGCCGAGGAAGCCGACCTCGGCGGTCGGCAGCAGCCGCATCATCCCGTCGAGCATCCCGAGGCCCGCCCGCAGGATCGGCACCACCAGCGGCTTGGGGGTGGCGAGCTTGACGCCGGTCGCCGCGGAGACCGGCGTCTGGATGGTGACCTCGTTGACGCGGACCTCGCGAGTGGCCTCGTAGGCCAGCAGCGTCACCAGCTCGTCGGTCAGCCGGCGGAAGGTCGGGGAGTCGGTGCCCTCGTCCCGCAACGTGGTGAGCTTGTGGGACACCAGCGGGTGATCGACGACGTGGGTGCGCATGGCGCAAACCCTAGTGGGCGGGGGCGACAACAGGGTTGGCGCCGGGTGAGGTTTCTGCGACGCTTGGACCTCGGTCGGGACCGAGCACGCGGAAGGGGCCTCCATGCCTGAGCTGTCGGACGGGATCGACTTCGCGCTCGCGGCGTTCCACGACGACGGCGAGTGGCAGCTCCAGGAGATCGCCTCACCCGCCTACGACTCGGTCGACTCCCTCGCCCACGCGCTGCGCCGCCTGCCGGGTGCTGCCGGCGCGTTCGGGATGGTGGCCGTCGACGAGGACTTCTTCGTCCTGGTCCGGGTCGCCGGCTCGACCACCCGGGTGCTGCTCTCCGACGTGACCGCCGCCGAGGAGTGGGAGCTGGCCCAGTCGGCCGTCGACTTCCTGGGCCTGCCGCCCGCCGACGACGAGGACGAGCAGGTGCCCGCGGGCGACCTCGACCTGCTCGGCGACCTGGGGATGCACGCGATGGACATGGGCGTGCTCCTCGACGACGACGACCTCTTCCCCGACGAGATGCTCTCCGACGTCGCGCGCCGACTCGGCTTCGGCGCGCTCTTCGACGACGCCGTCGGCTTCACCTCCGCCTGAGGTGGTCCTCCCGGTGACGTGGGACAGCGCGATGCGCCTCGCCCTGGACGAGGCGCGGGACGCCGTGTCGACCGGTGACGTACCGATCGGCGCGGTCGTCCTCGACCCCGCCGGGGACGTGCTGGCCCGGGGCCGCAACGTCCGCGAGGCCGAGGGCGACCCGACCGGGCACGCCGAGGTCGTCGCCCTGCGGGCCGCCGCCCGCGCCGTCGGCGAGTGGCGGCTGACCGGGTGCACGCTGGTCGTGACCCTCGAGCCCTGCACCATGTGCGCCGGGGCGGCCGTGCTGGCCCGCGTGGAGCGCGTCGTCTTCGGCGCGTACGACGACAGGGCGGGCGCCGCGGGCTCGCTGTGGGACGTCGTCCGCGACCGCCGGCTCAACCACCGGCCGGAGGTGGTCGGCGGGGTGCTGGCCGCCGAGTCGACCGCCCTGCTGGACGCCTTCTTCGCCGAGCAGAGGTCGATTTAGCGCCGCGTCCGCCGTCCGGTAATCTCTCCGGCGGTGGCGTGTCCGAGCGGCCGAAGGTGCATCACTCGAAATGATGTGTGGGGTCAAACCCACCGTGGGTTCAAATCCCACCGCCACCGCCGATCGAGCGACAGCCGGATCCCCTGGGTCCGGCTGTCGCTCATCTCGGCCACCGTGAGGTCCCGTGCCGGACGACCGGCGGTTCCCGGACGGCTCCCGGGCGGGACGATCAGGACCGGGCAGCAGGGTGCCAGCCGATGGTGTCGACCAGCAGTCCGCCCAGCAGCGGCCCGGCCGCGGCACCGACGGCCGCGGCGGCACCCCACAGGGACACCGCTCGTACCTGGGCCTCACCGCTGTTCGCCACGGTCAGCAGGCTCAGCCCGCAGGCCAGGATCGTCGCGCCCGCCGCCCCTTGGATCAGGCGTCCCGCGATCACCATGCCGCCGGAGTCGGCGAGGGCGATCAGGATGCAGGACACGACGAACAGCAGGAGGCCGAGCTGGAAGATCCGCTTGCGGCCGAAGACGTCACCCAGGGCCCCCGAGGTCACGATCACGGCCGCGCCGACCAGCGAGTAGCCGGTCACGGCCCACTGCAGCGTCTCGACCCCCATGCCGGTGTCGTCGCTGATGGCCGGGAGCAGGATGCTCACCGCGGAGGTGTTGGCGTTGACCACCAACGTGGAGACGCAGGTGGCCACCAGGACCCCGGTGGCCGCCTTCGCCGTCGTCGCGTCGACCTCACTCATCGCTGTTCCTCTCGGCCGGGGGCTCCTCGCGAACCCCGTTCACGGAAGCACCTGCGACGACGCGAGGAGATCACCCGGGCGGGGTGAGGCCGGACGCCGAGCCGCTCGCCGGGTCAGGCAGGCACGACCCCGGCCAGCTCGCCCTGGGCCAGCGGGTCGTACCGGTTGGCGGGCAGCGCGAACCCTGCCGCCACCGCCCCGACCAGGCACAGCCCACCGATGAGGAGGCAGGCCAGCGACAGGCCGTCCATGAAGGCCGCGTCCATGGCCTCGGTGACGCCCGGCGTCCGGGCGGCGAGGGCGTCGGTGAAGCCGACCGAGTCACGCGCGCGGTCGAGCAGGTCGGCGGGCAGCCGTCCGTCCAGCGCCTCGACCAGCCGGGCGCCGTACAGGGAGGAGAAGAGCGAGCCCACGACCGCGACGCCCAGGGTGCCGCCCAGCTCCCGGGACGCGTCGTTGACCGCCGATCCCACGCCGGCGCGGGCCGGGGGCAGCACCTGCATGATCGACTCCGTCGCCGGGGTGCTGACGAGCCCCAGCCCGAGCCCCATCAGCACCATCTGGGGGACGATGGTGCTCGCGTAGGACACGTCGACGCCGATGGTCGAGATCCACAGGAACGACGAGCCGAGGGACGCCAGTCCGGTCGTCACCACGACCTTCGTGCCGATCCGCGGGGCCAGCCGGGCACCCAGGATCGAGGCACCGGCGATGGAGAGCGCCACGGGCAGGATCCGGACCCCGGTCTGGAGGGCCGAGTAGTCGCGCACGAACTGGAAGAACTGCGTGATGAGGAAGATGAAGCCGAAGAGCGCGAAGAACGAGATCGTCACCGCCGCGCAGGCCGCGCTGAAGCGCCGGTCGAAGAACAGGGTCACGTCGAGCATCGGGTGGGGTGCCGCTCGCTCGACGAGGACGAACACCACGGCGAGCACCGCCGCTGTCGCGAAGCCACCCACCGTCTCGGCACTGGTCCAGCCGCGACCCGGGGCCTCGATGATCGTCCACGTCAGGACCCCCAGGGTCGCCACCGACACCAGCAGGCCGGTGCGGTCCAGGGCCGGGACGCCGGGGTCGCGCGACTCGGGGACGAAGGCGAGGGTCATGGCGATGGCCACGAGGCCCACCGGGACCAGGGCCCAGAAGACGCTGTGCCAGGAGAAGTGCTCGAGCAGGAAGCCTCCGGTGATGGGGCCCAGCGCCACGCCCATCCCCACGGCGGCACCCCACACCCCCAGCGCGGCCGCGCGCTCCCGACGGTCCGGGAAGGCGTTGGCGATGATCGAGAGCGTCGTGGGGAAGATCAGCGCCGCACTCATGCCCATGAGGACGCGCAGGGCGATGAGGGCCTCGACGCTGTCGACCAGCGCCGCCAGGCCGCTGGTGAGCGCGAAGCACGCCAGGCCCAGCACGAGGGCCGGTCGTCGACCGAACCGGTCGCTGAGGCTGCCCATGGCGAGGACGAAGGCGGCGAACGCGAGGTTGTAGCCGTCCACCACCCAGAGGAGGTCGCGGGTCCCCGCGTCGAGCTCGCGGGCCAGGCTCGGGAGGGCGACGTTCACGATCGTGGTGTCGAGGTTGATGGTCAGTGCCGCCAGACAGACGGTGGCGAGGATGGCGCGTGGACGGTTCACGGTGGACTCCGACAGAATGTTGACAGTGGTAACTTCAGGGTGCGCCGCGATGTTGCCGCTGTCAACATCGAATAGGCTCCTCGTGTGACCACGACTCCGTACCACCACGGGAACCTGCGCACGGCGCTCGTGGAGGCCGCCGTGGAGGCGGTGCGCGAGAAGGGGCCCGAGGGGCTCGCGCTGCGCGAGCTGGCCCGTCGGGTCGGGGTGTCGCACAACGCGGCCTACCGGCACTTCTCCGACCGGGACGACCTGGTGGACGCGGTCGCGGAGCGCGCCATGGCCGAGCTCGTGGCCGCGGTCCACCGGCGGCTCGCCACCGTGACCGAGACCGACCCGGTCGCTCGCGCACGGCGCCGGCTCACCGCGATCGGAGCCGGGTACGTCCAGTTCGCGCTGGCCGAGCCGGGCCTGTTCCGGCTGCTGTTCACGGCCTATCCCGAGGCGCCCGACGGCAAGGGCGCGGACGAGGACCCCTACGGGATGCTCAACGCCGCGCTCGACGACCTGGTCGACGTCGGCTACCTGCCGGCCCAGGACCGCCCCGGCGCCGACGTGACCTGCTGGTCGGTGGTGCACGGCTTCGCGGTGCTCAACGTGGAGGGTCCGTTGCGAGGCCTCGACCCGGCGGACCGGGCAGCCGCCCTGTCGTCGCTGCTGCTCAGCATCGACCGAGGGCTGGGCGCGGGCGGCGCGTGGCCGGAGCTGGTCGCCCCGGAATAGCGACCCTGACCCCGAGGTTGGGCCCACATGACCGACGAGCACGCTCGAGCGACCATCGGCCTCACGGGGCTGGCGACCATGGGCCGCAACCTGGCCCGCAACATCGCCCGGAACGGCCACACCATCGCGGTGCACAACCGCACGACCGCGCGCATGACCGCGCTGCTCGACGAGTACGGCGACGAGGGCGACTTCGTCGGCGCCGAGTCGCTGGAGGAGCTCGTCGCCGCCATCGCCCGGCCCCGCGCCATCGTGATCATGGTCAAGGCCGGCGAGGCCACGGACGCGGTGATCGACGAGCTGGTCCCGCTGCTGGACGAGGACGACATCGTCGTCGACGGCGGCAACGCGCTGTTCACCGACACGATCCGCCGCCAGGAGGCGCTGGCCGAGCACGGCCTGCACTTCGTCGGCATGGGGGTCTCGGGCGGCGAGGAGGGCGCGCTCAACGGACCCTCGATCATGGTCGGCGGCTCCGAGCACGCCTACGAGCGGCTCCGCCCCGTGGTCGAGTCCATCGCCGCCGTCGTCGACGGCACCCCCTGCTGCGCCCACGTCGGCCCCGACGGCGCCGGGCACTTCGTGAAGATGGTGCACAACGGCATCGAGTACGCCGACATGCAGCTCATCGCCGAGTCCTACGACCTGCTCCGCTCGGTGCTGGGCCTCGAGCCCGCCCAGGTCGCGGACATCTTCGAGGACTGGAACGGCGGGGACCTCGAGTCCTTCCTCATCGAGATGACCGCCGACGTGCTGCGCCACACCGACGCCGCGACCGGCCACGCGTTCGTGGACGTCGTGCGCGACGCCGCGGAGCAGAAGGGCACCGGTCGCTGGACCGTGCAGAACGCCCTGGAGCTCGGAGTCCCCGTCACCGGCATCGCCGAGGCGACCTTCGCCCGCTCGCTGTCGGGCCACGCCGAGCAGCGGGCGGCCGCCCGGGAGGTCTTCGCCACCGACCCCGAGACGCAGCGCGTCGAGGTCGACCGCGATGTCTTCGTCGACCAGGTCCGCGCGGCGCTCTACGCCTCCAAGGTGGTCGCCTACGCCCAGGGGTTCGACCAGATCGCGGCCGGCGCCGAGGCGCACGGCTGGGACATCGACCTCGGCGAGGTCGCCACCATCTGGCGCGGCGGCTGCATCATCCGGGCGCAGTTCCTCGACCGGATCAAGGAGGCGTACGCCGCCGAGCCCGACCTGACCACGCTGCTCACCACGACGTACTTCGCCGGCGCCGTGAAGGACGGTGTGGACGCCTGGCGCGAGGTGGTCGCGACCGCGGCGCGCGGCGGCGTACCGACCCCGGCGTTCTCGTCGTCGCTGGCCTACTTCGACGGCCTGCGTCGCGACCGGCTGCCGGCGGCGCTCATCCAGGCGCTGCGCGACAACTTCGGCGCGCACACCTACGAGCGGGTCGACCGGGAAGGCACCTTCCACACCCGGTGGGCCGAGGACGACCGTCCCGAGGAGTCGGCCGGCTGACCGACCGGCCCACCCTCAGTCGAAGAGGATGACCTGGCGGATCGCGTGCCCGTCGGCGAGCTGGTCCATGCCCTCGTTGATGTCCTCGAGGGCGATGTGGGACGACACGAGCTGCTCGACCGGCAGCCGCCCGGCCCGCCACAGGTCGGCGAAGACCGGGATGTCGCGGCTCGGGACGGCCGACCCGAGGTAGCTGCCGACGATCGTGCGTCCCTGGGCGACGAGGGCGAGCGGCGAGATCGTGGCGGTGTCGTCGGGGGCGGGCAGGCCCACGGTGACGGTCCGGCCGCCCGGCGCGGTCAGGGCGATCGCCGCCTCGAAGGCGCGGGCGCGTCCGACGCACTCGATGACGACCTCGGCCCGGAGGCCCTGCTCGACCGCCTCGTCGGGGGTGAGGGCGTCGTGGGCGCCGAGCCGGCGTGCGGCCTCGAGCTTGTCGGGGAGGGTGTCGATGCCGACGACGCGTACGCCGTCCTGGGCCAGCGCGGTGAGCACCGCCGCCATCCCGACCCCCCCGAGGCCGACCACGGCGACGGTCTGGCCGGGGGTCGGGCGACCGGCGTTGAGGACCGCTCCCCCGCCGGTGAGGACCGCACAGCCGAGCACCGCGGCGACCTCGGCGGGCACGTCGTCGGCCACCGCGACGACCGAGGTCTCGTGGACCACGGCGTGGTCGGCGAAGCCGGAGACGCCGAGGTGGTGGAGGACGTCGGCGCCGCCGCGGTGCAACCGCTGGGCCCCACCGATGAGGTGTCCGGCGTTGTTGGCGGCGCTGCCGGGGATGCAGGGTGCGAGCCCGTCGGTGGCACAGGCCGTGCACTCGCCGCAGCGCGGCAGGAACGTCATGACGACGCGGGCGCCGACCGGGACCGACGTGCCGGGTCCGGCCTCGACGACCCGGCCCGCCGCCTCGTGCCCGAGCAGCATCGGCACCGGGCGCACCCGGTTGCCGTCGACGACGGACAGGTCGGAGTGGCACAGGCCGGCGGCCTCGACGCGCACGAGCAGCTCGCCGGGCCCGGGCGGGTCCAGCTCGAGCTCGCCGATGGTGAGGGGACGCGAGTCGGCGTACGGGCGCGAGGCCCCGATCGACTCCAGGACGGCACCGCGGATCAGCATGGGGTCACTGTGCCGTACGCGACCCGGCGCGGGGTCATATCAGTCCAGCACGAGCAGCGGGTCGCCCTCCTGGACGACGTCGCCGGAGGTGACCTTGATGGCGGTGACGGTGCCCGCGCGCTCGGCGAGGACGGGGATCTCCATCTTCATCGACTCGAGGAGGATGACGGTGTCGCCCTGGGCGATGGTGTCGCCGACCTCGCAGGACACGACAAGGACGTTGGCCACCATCTCGGCGAGGATCTCGGTGGACTGGGAGCGAGCCATGGGGCGACGCTAGCCGTTACCGGGGCGTAGTCAGAGCTCCGCGAGGCGCGAGGGCTCGGGGCGGTGCGCCTCGGCCTCCTCCGCGCGGCGACCGCGACGACCGCGCGGTCCGGTCAGGGCCAGGTCGACGCGCACCACGAGGTAGCCGAGAATCAGGCCGGGGACCAGGGAGTACGCCGCCCGCAGGCCGGCCTCGAGGAAGCTGCCGTCGGGGTCGAGCAGCCCCTGGGCCAGCGGGATGGTGGCGGTCACGCCGAAGGCGCAGACCCACCAGCCCTGGCGGCGGCGGGCCCGCATGTGGGTGCCCCAGACCAGCGCGGGGATGCCGAGCAGCACCACGAGCGGGCGTGGGAAGGCCCCGATCCGCGCGGTGGTCCAGTCGACGAACTCGAGGGTGGACTGCACGACCGAGCCCGCGCCGTACCGACGCAGGAGCTCGGCGTAGGCCAGCGTGAGGACCAGGAGGACGGCACCGACCAGGACCGCCACCAGACCGCGGCGACCGAGGCCGTGGAGGCCGGCACCGAGGCGGTAGACCAGGGCGAAGACCAGCACCAGCCCCAGCAGCAGCGAGGCGTAGTCGAAGCGGGGCACGGTGACGGTGGGCTCGAAGCCGACCGCCGCCAGCGCGGTGACCGCTGACAGGACGGTGGCGACCAGGACCTCGCGACAGGCGCGCCAGTAGGTCGCGGCCGGGACGGTCAGCATCACCGCCAGCACTCCGCCGGCCACGACGGTGAGCACCGCCGCGCCCGTGCGCAGCATGGGGGTGTCGACCACCACGGCCGTCGCCCCGATCGCCAGGGCCAGGGCGGCGGTCACCCAGATGCGCCCGCCGGTGCGCGCCGCCAGCGCCCAGGAGAGGACCGTGGCGACCGCGACCGCCCCGGCCCCGTCGATCCGGCCCGGCCCCAGGCCGAGCGCGGCCGCGACCAGCGCCGCCACCCCGGACAGCAGCACCAGCCCGGCCAGCAGCCACTGCAGGGCGCGGGTGCGCGCGGAGACCCCGGGGGCGGGGTCGCTGGCCGGGTCACTGGCCGGGTCACTGGCCGGGTCGCTGGCCGGGTCCACCGTGGGCTCCGGTCGGTCCACGGGGGTGGCGCCGTGCTCGACGGGCACCACCGCGGGCACCACTGCGGGCGTCGCCGGGGGCGTCGGCGGGGGCGTCGCCGGGGCCGGTGCGACCGCGGGCTCGACGTCGGTGCCGGGCTTCTCGACGGGAGCCCGGTCGGCCCTCCTGCCGGGCTGCTCGGCACCGTCCGACGCCGGGCTGCGCCGCCACCGCGGCGGCGGCCTGTCGGCGATGCGGCGGCCCTTGGCGGGCCCCCGGGAGGGGGAAGACACGGCCCGAAGGTTACAGGCGCAGGGCGCGGGGGCAGCGCGGGAGGGACGGCGCTGGGAGACTCGGGTCATGGCACTGGACCTGGACGCGGCAGGCTTCTGCGGGATCGTCCTCGCGGGCGGTACGGCGGCACGCATGGACGGCATCGACAAGGCCGGCCTCGAGCTCCGCGGACGCACCCTGCTGGACTGGACCATCGACGCGTTCATCGACGCCGACGAGGTGGTCGTGGTCGGACCCCGGTCGGTGCCGACGACGCGCCCGGTGACCTTCACCCGCGAGGACCCGCCGCGCGGCGGTCCGGTGGCCGGGCTGCTCACCGGAGTCGACGCACTGCTGCGCCGGCCCGCCCTCGTCGGGGTGCTGGCCGTCGACATGCCGCAGGTGACGGCCCACACGCTGCGACGGCTCCGCGAGGCGGCGACCGGGCGGGACGGGGCGTTCCTGGTGGACGTCGACGGGCGCCGACAGCTCGCCGGGGTCGTCTCCGGTGACCGGTTGACCGCGGTGCGACCCGACCTCGAGCACCAGCACGGGATGTCCCTGCGTGCCCTGCTGGCCGACCTGGACCTGGCGGACGTGGCGGCCGACGGCGCCGAGGCCCGCGACGTCGACACCTGGGCGGACTGGCGCGACCTCCAGGGGTGAGTCGCCAGGACGCGACGTCAAGGTACTTGCACGCCCAATCCTCACGGGTGGAGATTGGCGGTGTGAACCTCCACGACTGGATCGATGAGCTGTGCGACGTGCTCGACGTCGAGACCGAGGTGGACGAGGGCCTCGTGCTGGACCTGGCGCGGACGTCGGCGAAGAACGTGCAGAAGACCGCGGCGCCGATCACCGCCTACCTGCTGGGTGTGGCCGTCGGCTCCCGTGAGGCCAATCCCGAGGAGATCGAGCGGCTGGCCGCCCTCGCCCAGGGACTCGCTGAGCGCTGGGAGCGTCCCGCCGGCGCACCGGACCCCCACGACATCGACGACGAGGTCCCCGACGACTCCGACGTCGACCACGCGGACGAGGCCTTCGAGGAGGAGTAGGCCGTCGCGCAACCCGCCGACCGGACTGGCATGGTGGACCCATGCGAGCCGTGATCGCCTCCGGTACCGGGGGTCCCGAGGTCCTGTCCGTGGGCGAGGTGCCCGACCCGACGCCCGGTCCCGGCGAGGTCCTGGTCGCCGTCGCGGCCACCGCCGTCAACCGGGCCGACACCCTGCAGCGCCAGGGCTTCTACCCGCCGCCGCCCGGCGCGTCCGACGTCATCGGCCTGGAGTGCAGCGGCACGGTGGCCGCGCTCGGCGAGGGCGTCGAGGGCTGGACCGTCGGCGACGAGGTCTGCGCGCTGCTCGCCGGCGGGGGCTACGCGGCGTACGTCGTGGTGCCGGTGGGGCAGCTGATGCCGGTGCCGACCGGGGTCTCGCTCGTCGAGGCGGCGGCGCTGCCCGAGGTGGCCTGCACCGTGTGGTCCAACGTGTTCATGACCGCCGGGCTGCAGCCGGGCGACCGGTTCCTCGTGCACGGCGGCTCGGGCGGGATCGGCACCATGGCCATCCAGCTGGCCAGCGCGACCTCGGCGAAGGTCTTCGCCACCGCCGGCAGTGCCGCCAAGCTCGCCGCTTGCGCCGAGCTCGGCGCGGACGTGACGATCAACTACCGCGAGGAGGACTTCGTGGAGGTGGTCACGTCCGACGGCGGCGCGGACGTCATCCTGGACAACATGGGCGCCTCCTACCTGGGGCGCAACGTCGACGCGCTGGCGACCGAGGGGCGACTGGTCATCATCGGGATGCAGGGCGGCGCCAAGGGCGAGCTCGACATCAATGCGCTGCTCCGCAAGCGCGGCGCCGTCATCGCCACCTCGCTGCGGGCGCGGCCGGTGGGCGACAAGGCGGCCATCTGCACGTCGGTGGTGGAGAACGTCTGGCCGCTCGTCGCCGACGGCACCGTCCGGCCGATCGTGCACACGACGATGCCCCTCGAGGACGTCGCGGCCGCGCACGCCCTCATGGAGTCCAGCGACCACATCGGCAAGATCGTCCTGACGCTCTGACGCGATCGGGGCCCGCGTCCTTTCCTGCGCGGGTGCGCAGCTCTGGCGGCCGGCACCGGGTCCTATCCTGCGCGGGTGCGCGGCTCTGACCGCCGGCACCCGGCGCTTCCCTGCGCGGGCGAGCAGGGAACGCGGCTCGGACCTGGCGCTTCCCTGCGCAGGTGCGCAGGGAACGCGGCTCGGACCCGATCCATCCCTGCGCGGGTGAGCAGGGAAGGCCCACAGTCACCTGCCGAGGACTGCGCACCCGCGCAGCGATGGCCGTGCCGAGGCATCCCGTCCGTCCGGGACGCCCATCGCCCCGCGGCTAGGGTGGCGGGCATGAGTGAGCAGCAGCAGCCCGGCCAGGACGGCGCGCCCGCCGACCAGAGCGGCGAGGAGCAGGTGGTGGTCGTCGGTCCCGACGGCCGCCCGGTCGGGACCATCCCGGTCAGCGCGCTCCCCCCGATGCCCGCGGCCGACGCGGAGGAGTCCGAGGACGGCCAGCGGCACATCACCGAGCTCGTGGAGCAGCCGGCCAAGGTCATGCGGATCGGCTCGATGATCCGTCAGCTGCTCGAGGAGGTGAAGGCGGCTCCCCTCGACGAGGCCAGCCGCAACCGCCTCAAGGAGATCCACCAGGCCTCCATCAAGGAGCTCGAGGCCGGGCTCGCGCCCGAGCTGGTCGAGGAGCTCGACCGCCTCACGCTCCCCTTCACCGAGGAGGGCACGCCCTCGGAGAGCGAGCTGCGGATCGCCCAGGCCCAGCTGGTGGGCTGGCTCGAGGGTCTCTTCCACGGCATCCAGACGGCGATCTACGCCCAGCAGATGGCCGCGCGCAGCCAGCTCGAGCAGATGCGCCGAGCCCTGCCCCCGGGCATGCACGCCGATGGTCAGGCCCCCTCGCAGGCGCAGGGGATGCCCACCATGCCGACCGAGCCCGCGGCACCGGGCGAGTCCGGCGGCATGTACCTCTGAGCCGTGCACCCGCGAGGCAGCTCGCGGGAGAGCGGAGTCAGGCCCGACGTCCGCGGCGCCCGGCGACGACCAGACCGAGCAGCCCGACGATCAGCAACGCCCCTCCGGGGGCGGCGAGCCGGGCCAGCGAGGCCGGCGGTGAGTCCTCGACGAGGGTCCGGGTGGCCGTCGGCGGCGGGGGCGGCGCGACGGCCTGCCCGGTGCCGAGGATCTCCTCGATCTGCGCCACCCGGTCGCCGTTGACCTGGCCGGTGCCGTCGCAGCTGTTGGCGACGTACGGCGGGGCGTCGCCGCGCACGATGAAGAGGTAGTCGGTGCCCGGCCGGGGCTCGCCGATGCCGCACGCGGTGGTCTGGCGGGCGGTCGTCACGGTGGTGCTGCGCTCGACGGTGCCCTTGTAGGCCCGGGTGGCCGTCACGGCCAGCACGAGCTGCCGGTCGACCTGGGTGACCCCGTCCACGGTGCCGATGAAGACCGCGTCGGCACGGGAGGTCTGTCGCTCGGCGTCGGCCGGCTGGCAGGTGCACGCGGCGGCCGGCGCCTGCACGGCCAGCACCATCCCACCCACCACGAAGAGGCAGGCCAGCAGCGCCCGCAGGGCGGGCGCCAGCACGGTCGGGAGTCGGGAGGACATGCGCGTCACCCTATCGACAGGTCGAACACCCGACTGAGCACCGCGGCCACACCGTCCTCGTCGTGGTGGGGGGCCGTGTGGTCGGCCATCGCGAGCACCGTCGGGTGCGCGTTGGCCATGGCGTACGACGTGCCGGCCCACTCGAGCAGGGGCAGGTCGTTGGGCATGTCCCCGAAGGCGATCACCTCGTCGGGGGCGGCGCCGAGATCGGCGGCCAGGGTCGCCAGGGTGGTGGCCTTGGTGACGCCGGCCGCACTGATCTCGACCAGGGTGCCGACCGACGACCAGGTGGCGACGACCTGCTGCCCGACGACCGTCTCGACGCGGCGCCAGTAGTCCTCGGGGTCCAGCTCCTCGTGTCGCGCGAGCAGCTTGACCACCGTGTCGTCGGCGATCTCCGCCAGCGCGCCGGTGGGGATGTCGGTTGCGGTGTTGACCGCCAGCCGCGGCATGAACGCGTGCTCGTGGGCGAAGCCGGTGGTCTTCTCGAGCGCGAAGCTCGTCCCCGGGATCTCGCGGCGGATGGCCTCGCCGACCTCGAGCAGCACGTCGGCCGGGATGGTCCGCGCGGTCCGGACGGCGCGGCGGGCGACGTCGTACACGATGCCGCCGTTGCTGCAGATCGCCAGGCCGTGGCCGCCGACCTCCTCCCACAGCTGCTCCATCCAGCGGATGGGACGCCCGGTGGTGAAGACGACGGGGATCCCGAGGTCGTCGAGGGCGGTGAGCACCGCGCGGGTGCGGTCGGTGACGGTGCCGTCGGTGTGGAGCAGGGTGCCGTCGAGGTCGGTGGCGACCAGCCGAGGCGTGGTGCGCGGTGGCGTCACGCGGGGTACCAGCGCTCGAGCTCGACCGCAGCGCCGTCGTCGTACACCGTGTCGGTCACGAAGTCGGCGGCCTCACGGACCTCCTCGACCGCCTGGCCCATGGCGACGCCGCGCCCCGCCCAGCGGAGCATCTCGATGTCGTTGCGGCCGTCGCCGATGGCCAGCACGTCGCGGGCGTCGACGCCGAGCGCGTGAGCGACGTGCTGCAGGCCGGAGGCCTTGTGCACGCCGTGGGGGGAGAGGTCGAGCCAGGCGGTCCAGCCGACGACGTACCCGATCGAGTGCAGGCCGAGGGTGTCGGCCAGCTTGACGAAGTCGTCGGCGCTGGCGTTGGGGTCGCGGATGATGACCCGGCTGACGGGGTGCCCGACGATCTGGTCGAGGTCGGTGAGGATCATCTCGCCGGACAGCTCACCCTCGGGGAAGTGCCGGTTGACCCGGTAGCCGACGCCGCGCTCCTCGACCGCGACCAGCGCCTCCGGGTGGTGCTCGAGCACCGCGGCGACCGCGGGGGCGGCGTCGAAGGTCTCCTCGTGCACCACCTCCACCGGCGGGTAGCGGAAGACCACGGCCCCGTTGGACGCCACGATCCACAGCGGGTCCTGGTCACCCTCGTGGATGTCGAGGAGGTCGGCGATCATGGTCATCCCGTGCGGGGAGCGGCCGCTGGCCAGCACGATGTGGGCGCCGGCGCCCCGGGCCCGCTGGACGGCGTCGTAGAGCCGCGGGGAGATCTGCTCGTAGGTCTGCCCGGAGCCCTCGACCCAGGCCAGCAGCGTGCCGTCGATGTCGAGCGCGACGAGCTGGGGCGCCGCACTCCTCACGCGCGGCGCTCCACCGGGTGCAGGGGCTCGAGGACCTCGAGGCCGCCGAGGTAGGGGCGCAGTGCCTCGGGCACGGTGACCGACCCGTCGGCGTTCTGGTGGGTCTCGAGGATGGCCACGATGGTGCGCGTGATCGCGGTGAGGGTGCCGTTGAGGGTCGCGACCGGCGCGATGCCGGCCTCGGTCCGCTGGCGGGTGTCGAGGCGACGGGTCTGGAAGTCGGTGCAGTTGGACGTCGAGGTCAGCTCGCGGAACTTGCCCTGGGTGGGGATCCACACCTCGCAGTCGAACTTGCGGATCGCCGACAGGCCGAGGTCGCCGGCGGCCACGTCGATGACGCGGTAGGCCAGCCCGAGCTTGTCGAGGAACTCCTTCTCCCAGGCCAGCAGCCTCTCGTGCTCGGCGTACGACTCCTCGAGGGTCGTGTAGACGAACATCTCGACCTTGTCGAACCAGTGGACGCGGATGATCCCCTTGGTGTCCTTGCCGTGCGAGCCGGCCTCCTTGCGGAAGCACGGGCTGAACGCGGCGTAGCGCAGCGGCAGCGAGGCGCCGTCCAGGATCTCGTCGGAGTGGTACGCCGCCATGGCGACCTCGCTGGTGCCGACGAGGTACATGTCCTCGCCCTCGATGCGGTAGACGTCGTCGGCGGCCTGGCCGAGGAAGCCGGTGCCCTCCATGGCGCGGGGCTTGACCAGCGACGGGGCGATCATCTGGGTGAAGCCGGCCTCGCGGGCCTGGTCCATCGCCATGCTCACCAGCGCCAGCTCGAGGCGGGCCCCGATGCCGGTGAGGAAGTAGAAGCGCGAGCCCGACACCTTGGCACCGCGCTCGAGGTCGATGGCGCCGAGGATCCGGCCGAGCTCGATGTGGTCGCGGGGCTCGAAGTCGAAGTCGCGCGGCGTACCGATGTGCTCGATCGTCGTGAAGTCCTCCTCACCGCCCGCCGGGGCCTCGTCGGCCGCGACGTTGGGGATGGAGCGCAGCGCCTCGTCCCACTCCTGCTCGGCGGCGTTCTGGGCGGCCTCGAGCTCCTTGACGGCGGCGGCGAGGTCCTTGACCTGAGCGAGCAGGGCCTGCTTCTCCTCGCCCTGGGCCCGGGCGACCTGCTTGCCCATCGCCTTCTGCTCGGCGCGCCGGTTCTCGTACGCCGCGATCGCCGCACGGCGGGCCTCGTCGGCCGCCAGCGCCCGGTCGACCACGTCGGGAGAGAGCCCGCGCTTGGCCTGGGCGTCGCGCACGCGGTCGGGGTCGTCTCGGAGCAGGCGGGGGTCAATCACCTCGGGGTCCCCGCGATCAGGGGAGCGGAGCGAGGCTGATGGTGGGGTGAGGTCACGGTGCAAGGCTATCCGCAGGCGCCCTGCATACTGGCGCGGTGCTCGACCGCCCCCGCCACGTGACCCTCCTGTGGGCTGCCGGCTTCACCGTCGCCTTCGCCGTCATCGCGTGGATGGTGGCCCAGCAGGACCGCTCCCCGCTCGACTCGGTCGACACCTGGGGCCGCAACGCCGAGGACTGGGCCGACGGTCACCAGCACCTGCTGACCTTCCTGAGCCTCTTCGAGCACGCGTTCAGCACGGTCGGGATGACGGTGCTCACGGTGCTGCTGGCCGGCGCGCTGCTCTACAACAAGCACCGTCGGGCGGCGCTCTTCACGGTGCTCGTGATGATCACGACGTCGCTCATCACCACCGTGGTCAAGCTCAACCTGGCCCGCTCGCGCCCGGAGTGGCAGATCTCCTCCGACTTCCTGGAGACCAAGTCCTTCCCCTCGGGCCACGCCTCGTCGGTCACCGCCTACGCCGCCATCCTGGCCGTGCTCGCACTGATCTTCGTACGCCGCTCGGGGCTGCGGCGCTGGGCGTACGCCGGGTGCGTGCTGCTCGTCCTCCTCACCTGGGCCGACCGGGTGATGCTCGGACGGCACTACCCCACCGACGTGGTGGGCGGCTCGCTGCTCGGCCTGGCCGTGACGCTGCTGTTCATCGCCCTGGTCAACCCGCTGCCCCGCGGCCACGCCGTGCGCGAGGAGCCGCTGCCCGAGGTCTTCGTCAGCGAGCGCCGCCTCGCGGTCGTCCTCAACCCGATCAAGGTCGAGGACGTCGGTGCGTTCGAGGCGACCGTCACCTCGATGGCGGTCGGGTCCGGGTGGTCGGAGCCGTCCTGGCACTACACGACCATCGAGGACCCCGGCACCGGGATGGCCGAGAAGGCCTCCGTCGAGGGGGCCGACCTGGTGCTCGTCTGCGGCGGTGACGGGACCGTGCGCGAGGTGTGTGCCGAGCTGGCGGGCACCGGCATCCCGGTCGGGATCATCCCGGCCGGCACCGGCAACCTGCTCGCCCGCAACCTCGACATCCCCCTCTACATCCGCTCGGCGATCGACGTCGCGCTCAACGGCCAGGACCGGGCCATCGACCTCGTCGACGTGAGCGGCGACGGGATCGAGGACACCCACTTCATGGTGATGGCCGGGATGGGCTTCGACGCCGCGCTGATGGAGGGGGTCAACGACGACATCAAGGCCAAGGTCGGCTGGTTCGCCTACGTCATCTCCGGCCTGCGGTCCCTGATGTTCCCCGCGGTCAAGATCGAGGTGCAGATCGACGACGACGAGCCCACCGTGCACCGGGCCCGCACCGTCGTGGTCGGCAACGTCGGCTACCTCCAGGCCGGGATGCCGCTGCTGCCCGACGCCGCCATCGACGACGGGCTGCTCGACGTGGTGATCCTGCACCCCCAGCGCTTCGTGTCCTGGATCCCGCTGGCCCTGCGGGTGCTGGCCAAGGCGACCAAGACCGACGAGCTCATCAACCGCAAGACCGGCGCCCGGGTCGTCCTGCGTGCCTCCTCCGACACCCCGCGCCAGCTCGACGGCGACTCGATCGGCGCCGGTCGCGAGCTGCGGATGTCGTGCGTGCACGGACGGTTGCTGGTCCGCGTCCCCCGCTGACGCTCTTTCGGGGTAGTCCGCGACGCCCGCCGACGCTTTTTCGGGGTAGTCCGCGACGTTCGGCACCCGGATCGGGCGATTTCGGGGTCCGTTCGTCGCGGACTACCCCCCGCGGGGCGTCAGCCACGGGCGTGGGCGATCGCCTCGTCCTCCTCGGGCGAGAGCGGCTGCTCGCAGGTCCAGCCGGTGATGTTCTTGGCGTAGGTCCGGGCCTCGCTGCGCCCGTGGATCGAGGTCAGCACGACCCCGTGACCGGCGTCGTCGAGGAGGGCGAGGCTCCAGCTCAGGTGCCCGCCCACGTCGCCGAAGGCGTCGTACCGCACGACCGAGAGGTGGCGCAGCGCGTCGCCGGCCTCGGCCTTGAGGGCCGCGACCTCCTGCCGCAGCCCGTGGACGTCCTCGGGCAGGGCGTCGGCCGACGGCCGGGCGCCCGCGGCCGCCGTACGACGCAGCGCCACGACGGCAAGCACGACGGCGAGGAGGGCGAGCGCGAGGGCGACGGAGGCGAGGATCCACACGGGGCCGACCCTAAGGCGGACGCTGAGACGAGACGGTCGCGACACGGGCCCGCGTGCCAGACTCCGAGCCGTGACGTCCACCCCGCCCAGCACCGCCCCGGACCCGGGCGCCCGGCGGATCGCCTACCAGGGCGAGCCGGGGGCCAACTCCCACCTGGTCTGCCAGCAGGCCTACCCCGAGTGGGAGGCGCTGCCGTGCGCGTCGTTCGAGGACGCCTTCGCGGCCGTGGAGAACGGGGACGCCGACCTGGCGATGATCCCGATCGACAACTCGATCGCCGGCCGGGTCGCCGACATCCACCACTTCCTGCCGACCAGCGGCCTGCACATCGTGGGCGAGCGGTTCCTGCGCATCCAGTTCGCCCTGATGGCCACCCCGGGCGCCGACGTGGCCGGGCTGCGCACCGTGCACAGCCACGTCCACGCGCTGGGCCAGTGCCGCGGCGTGATCCGCGAGCTCGGGCTGACCCCGATCGTGTCCGGCGACACCGCCGGCGCGGCCCGCGAGGTGGCCGAGGCGGCCGACGCCACCCAGGCCGCGATCGCCCCGCCGCTGGCCGCGCAGATCTACGGCCTGGAGGTGCTGCGCGACGAGATCGAGGACGAGGACCACAACACGACCCGCTTCATCGTGCTGTCCCGGGACTACGACGTGGCGCCGCGCGGCGACGGGCCGATCGTCACGACCTTCATCTTCAACGTCCGCAACCTGCCGGCCGCGCTCTACAAGGCGCTGGGCGGCTTCGCGACCAACGGCGTCAACATGACCAAGCTGGAGAGCTACATGGTGGGCGGGCACTTCACGGCCACCCAGTTCCTCGCCGAGGTCGACGGCCACCCCGACGACCCGGGCGTGCGCAACGCGCTGGAGGAGCTCGCGTTCTTCACGACGGAGGTCAAGGTGCTCGGCGTCTACCCGGCGGACGGGTTCCGCGCGCAGTAGGGGTTCTCGAGCCTGCCTCCGGCCCCGGGGTTTCGAGCGCGGGGGCTCGAGCGCCCTCCTCAACGAACGGGCTGGGGTGGTCGCGCGCCGGCGCAACTGGCGGCGTACGACGGCCCCCGCGCGAGACTGGCGGCGTACGACAGCCGTGGGGCCGATCTTCATGTCGGACGCCGCCAGTTGGCGCGCCCCCGGACGGGGGTCCCCCGAGACATGTCGTACGCCGCCAGTTGGCGCGCCCCCGGACGCCGCGCCCACCGGCGGTGAGCAGGCCACAGTCCGCCCACCTGCGAACGTGGCTGCCCGACCGCCCGGGCGCCGCCGCCCCCGGGAACGCGCCCCCCGAACGACGCCCGGGGCAGCACGGACCGGGGCGCCGGGGCGGGGCGCTAGCGTTGCGCGCGTGAGTGAGACCCCCGGGCCCGACCAGCGCACCGCCGACCTCGGCTTCGCCCGCGTCGACCTCGAGCGCGCGACCCGCACCGGCGACCCCGAGGTCGTCTACGGCGCCGGGAAGACCCCCGAGCAGGTGGCCGCGATCCTGACCACCCTGCACGCCAACCACCCCGACCGCGCCGTGCTGGCCACCCGCCTGTCGCTCGAGGCGATGGACGCCGCCCGCGGCGTCGGCGCGACGGTCCACGAGACCGCCCGCGCGGCCACCCTCGGCCCGCTGCCCGTGCCCCGCGGCCGGGTCGGGGTCGTCAGTGCCGGCACCTCCGACGCCCCGGTGGCCGCCGAGGTCGCGCTGACCGTCGCCTGCCACGGCTGCGAGCCCGTCGAGATCCGCGACGTCGGGGTGGCCGGCCTGCACCGGCTGATGGCCGTGCGCGACCGGCTGGACGAGGTCGACTGCCTCGTCGTCGTCGCCGGCATGGAGGGCGCGCTGCCGTCCGTGGTCGGCGGCCTCACCGGCACGCCACTCATCGCCGTCCCCACCAGCATCGGGTACGGCGCGTCCTTCGGGGGCCTGGCCGCCCTGCTGGGCATGCTCAACTCCTGCGCCCCCGGGGTGACGGTGGTCAACATCGACAACGGGTACGGCGCCGGCGTGGCCGCCGCCCGCATCGCCCGGCGGGTCGCGGCGCCCGTGGGCTCCCACGACGGGTCGCCGCGATGACCGTCTGGGTCGACGCCTCCGCCGGCGCCAGCGGCGACATGCTCCTCGGCGCCCTCCTCGGCGCGGGGGTCCCCCTCGAGGTCGTGCGGAACGCCATCGACGCGGTCGCCCCCGAGCCGATCGCCCTGGCCCCCGAGACCGTGACCCGCCACGGCTTCGCCGCGACCCGCTGCCACGTCGAGATCGCCGACTCCGAGCACCACCGCAGCTGGCGCGACATCCGCGGCCTGCTCCAGCGGGCCGAGCTCGACGAGGAGGTCCGCGACCGGGCCACCCGCGCCTTCGAGCGCCTGGCCGTCGCCGAGGCCACCGTGCACGGCGCCGACCCGCTCGACGTCGCCTTCCACGAGGTCGGGGCGCTCGACGCGATCGCCGACGTCGTCGGGGTCTGCGCCGGCTTCGCGTGGCTGGCCGCCCACGTCGGGGGCCCGGTCGTCGTCTCGCCGGTGGCGGTGGGGACGGGGACCGTCCGCGGGGCGCACGGCACGATGCCGGTGCCGCCACCGGCGGTGGCCGAGCTGCTGCGCGGCGTACCGTCGCTGGCCGGTCCTGGCAGCGCCGAGTCCTGCACGCCCACCGGGGCCGCCCTGCTGACCACGCTCGCCGACGCGTGGGGTCCGCAGCCGGCGATGACGGTCGCCGAGATCGGGATCGGGGCCGGTGGCCGCGACCCCGACACCCACGCCAACGTGCTGCGGATCCTCACCGGCGCCACGCAGGCCCCCGACGCCGGGCCGCTGCTCATCGAGTCCAACATCGACGACCTCGACCCCCGGGTCTGGCCCTCGGTCATCACCGCCCTGTTCGCCGCGGGGGCCAGCGACGCCTGGCTCACCCCCATCCTGATGAAGAAGGGCCGTCCGGCCCACACCCTGTCGGTGCTCACCAGCTCGACCCGGGCCGCGGACGTGCGCGAGGCCCTGTGGCGGCACACCTCGACGATCGGCGTCCGGGAGATCCGACTCGCCAAGCACGCCCTGGACCGGGAGATGGTCGCCGTGCAGGTCGCCGGGCAGGAGATCGCGGTCAAGCTGGCCCGGCACGCCGGCGAGGTGGTCAACGCCCAGCCCGAGTGGGAGGACGTCGCCCGCGCGGCGACCTCCCTGGGCCGCCCGGCCAACGACGTGCTCGCCGACGCCATCGCGGCCACCCGCGCACTGCTCGGCGGCGCCCGCTCCTAGGCTGTGCCGGTGGACCTCGTCGTCGTCGCCCTCACCTTCGCCGCCATCTTCGTGGTGGAGCTGCCGGACAAGACCTTCATCGCGACCCTGGTCCTCTCGACCAAGTTCCGCCCGCTCTTCGTGTGGATCGGAGTCGGGCTGGCGTTCCTCGTCCAGACCCTCATCGCCGTCCTGCTCGGCAAGGCGGTGAGCTTCCTGCCCGAGACGGTCGTCCACGTCGCGGCGGCGCTGATGTTCCTGATCGGGGCCGTGATCCTGCTGCGCGAGGCCCGCTCCCACGACGCCACGGAGCAGGACGAGGAGGAGGACTTCGCCGCCAAGGCCGGCGAGGCCCACGGCTTCAAGGTCATCCTCACCAGCTTCGTGGTGCTCTTCGCCGCCGAGTGGGGCGACCTGTCGCAGCTGCTGACCCTCTCCCTGGTCGCCAAGTACGACGACCCGGTCAGCGTCTTCGTCGGCGCCTGGGGCGCGCTGCTCGCCGTCAGCGGCCTGGCCGTCATCGTCGGGCGGGTGCTGCTCAGCCGGATCAGGCTCAGCCTGCTCCACTACCTGGGTGCCGGGGTCTGCCTGCTCATGGCATGTCTGACCGTGTGGGAGATGACCCGGGTCTGACGTTTGTCGAGGAGAGGGTGTCGTTGCCTCGAGGTCGACGTCCCCACCTGGGCCGCGCGGCGTACCCCTGCCCGGTCCCGACCACCCGTCGACCACCCCGGCGGCGGTGGGCGCGGCCACCCGCGGGCCACTAGAGTCACCCCATGCCTGCAACCCACGGCGCCGACAGCGAGGTCGGCACGCTCCGCACCGTCATGCTCCACCGTCCCGGCCCCGAGCTGAAGCGCCTGACGCCGCGCAACAACGACAAGCTGCTCTTCGACGGCATCCCGTGGGTGAGCCGGGCCCAGGACGAGCACGACGCGTTCGCCGCCACCCTGCGCGACCGGGGCGTCGAGGTGCTCTACCTGACCGAGCTGCTCACCGAGACGCTGGAGAGCGAGAGCGCGCGCAACCACGCGATCACCTCCGCGCTGAGCGGGCTCCACCTCGGCGACACCCTGCGCCGCTACCTCGCGACCGCGCTGCGGGACTCGACCCCGGCCGAGCTGACCCAGGTGCTCACCGCGGGCATCCGCAACGACGAGGTGCGCGGCGGCCACGGGCTGGTCACCAGCCTGCTCAGCCCCTACGACTTCCTCATCGACCCGCTCCCCAACCTGCTGTTCACCCGCGACTCCAGCGTGTGGATCCGCGACCGGGTGGCGGTCACCAGCCTGGCGATGCCGGCGCGCAAGCGCGAGACCCAGCTGACCGAGCTGATCTACACCGAGCACCCGCGCTTCGCCGGCCAGACCCGCAAGATCCACGGCTGGCACAACGAGCACGTCGAGGGCGGCGACGTCCTGCTGCTGGCCCCGGGCGTCATCGCGGTCGGGGTCGGGGAGCGTACGACGCCCGCCGGCGTCGAGCGGCTCGCCCGCCAGGTCTTCGACGCCGACCTGGCGCACACCGTGCTCGCCGTGCCGATCGCCCAGGAGCGGGCGACCATGCACCTCGACACCGTCTGCACCATGGTCGACGTCGACAAGGTCGTGATGTATCCCAACGTCGCCCACACCCTGACCGCCATCACGGTCACGGTCGCCGACTGGGGCTCGGCCGACTCCGACATGGTCCTCGACGTCGCCGAGGCGGAGCCCTTCCTGGTGGCGGCCGCCAAGGCCATGCAGATCGACACCCTGCACCAGATCGACACCGGCCTCGACCCGGTGACGGCCGAGCGCGAGCAGTGGGACGACGGCAACAACACCCTGGCCCTGGCGCCGCGGGTGGCCGTGGCCTACGAGCGCAACGACGAGACCAACGACCGGCTCGAGGACGCCGGCATCGAGGTCGTCCGCATCGCCGGCTCCGAGCTCGGCTCCGGCCGCGGTGGCCCGCGGTGCATGTCGTGCCCGATCACGCGGGACCCGCTGCCGGTCGACTAGCTCGCTGCGGCGCAGGTCACGCATCACGTCGGGGGCTCTCGCTCGTTGGGGGGGCGAACCCCGACGTGTGCACCAGAGAGGCAGCGGCATGAGCTCTTCGATCTTCGACGGCCTGTCCCCCAGCGAGGTCGCCCGGATCAGGTCCGCCGGCACCGCGCTGCGGCTGCCCCAGGGCTGGTCCCCGATCGCCGAGCGGACCCCCGCCGACAAGGCCTACATCCTCGAGGAGGGGGAGGTCTCCGTACGCCGCCGCGGCCAGGAGGTCGCCGTCCTCGGGCCCGGCCAGATCCTCGGTGAGGCAGCCGTCCTCAACCGCTCCCTGCGCACCGCCAGCGTCGTGGCCCTGACCCCGCTGCGGGTCATCCACTTCACCGGGGAGGTGCTGGAGCGCCTCGTCGGCGAGGTGCCCGCCTTCGGGGTCGCCGTCCGGTCGGCGACCGCCGAGCGTCGGGGCCCGTCCTGAGCGACGACCGCGCGCCGGACGCTCCCGCTCCGGCCACTCCTGCCGTGGACCGGGAGGAGCCGCCCCCCGCGGCGGCCCTGGCCGATGCGTACGACGACGTCGAGGCCTTCCTGCTCGGCGGCCCACCGTCCCTGACCCGGGTCGAGGTGGCCGAGCGGGCCGGCCTGCCCGTCGAGCTGGCCACCGAGCTGTGGCGGCTGCTCGGCTTCGCCCACCGCACCGACGACGACGTCGCCTTCACCGACACCGACGTGCAGGCGCTGCGGCTGACCGCCGACCTGCGGCGCATCGGCATCCTCGGCGCGGACTCCCAGGCGGCCCTGGTGCGGACGTGGGGCCGCAGCTATGCCCGGCTGGCCGAGTGGCAGACCAGCCTGCTCGCCGGCCTGGCCGTCGAGGGGCCCGACCCCGACGTGCGGATGGCCGAGCTCGCGGCCGGGGTGCTGCCCCGGGTCGAGGCGCTGCAGTCCTACGTGTGGCGACGCCACCTGGCCAGCGCCGCCAGCCGGCTGCTGTCGGTGGAGTCGACGATGGCGACCCGGACCGACATGGCCGTGTGCTTCGTCGACATCGTGGGCTACACGACGCAGAGCAAGAACCTCGACGAGGGCGAGCTCGTCGCGTGGATCGAGCACTTCGAGCAGGAGGCGACCGGCATCGCGGTCGACCACGGCGGCCGGGTCATCAAGACCATCGGCGACGAGATCCTGCTCACCGCCGACGACGCGCACGCGGCGGCCGCGATCGCGGTGGCGCTCGTCGGGCGCGGGCTCGACGAGGACGACCCCTTCCCGGCCGTGCGGGCCGGGCTGTCCTTCGGCCCGGTCGTGAGTCGGCTCGGCGACGTCTTCGGCCCCACCGTCAACATCGCGGCCCGGCTGACCTCGGTGGCCCGGCCGGGCACCGTGGTCGTGGACAGGGGGATGCACGACGCGCTGTCCCCACCCGGGGAGGAGCCTGACGGGCCCGACGGCTCCGGCGAGGACACCGGGCCGGGCCCGGCGGACGCGTCGGACGCCGAGCCCCCGGCGTACCGGCTCAAGCGGCTGCGCCGCGTCTCGGTGAAGGGCTACGCACGCCTCGAGGCGTGGAGCCTGCGCCGTCCTCGCGCGGGCTGAGCCACCGCTCCGGGTCCGTGCCTCACACGTGCGCGGGCGCGCCGACGGCCTCCTCGTGCACGTGCGGGCGCGCGCGGTGGTGCCGGTTGCGGGCGGTCAGGACGACCAGGGCCAGCAACGCCGCGACGAGGGATCCGACGAGGACCCCGATGGTGACGTCGTCCTCGAAGCCGCTGCCCGGGGCGAAGGCCAGCTCGCCGACCAGCAGCGAGACCGTGAACCCGATCCCGCCGAGCAGGGCGGCGCCGAGGAGGTCGGGCCAGCGCAGGCTCTCGTCCAGGCTCACCCCCGGCAGGCGGGTGATGAGGAAGGCGGCGCCGGTGATGCCGACCGACTTGCCGAGGACCAGCCCCGCCATGGTGCCCAGCGCGACCGGGGTGGAGACCGACTCGGCGAGCCCGCCGAGGCCGCCCACCGTGACACCCGCCGCGAGGAACGCGAAGACCGGCACCGCCAGGCAGGAGGACCACGGCTTGAGCAGGTGCTCCAGGCGCGCCGTCGGGCCGTGCGCGGCCGCCTCCTCCCTCGCCTCCTCGGAGGCCGGTCGCAGGCCGCGCTCGAAGACCGGGACGCTCAGGCCGAGCAGGACGCCCGCGATGGTGGCGTGGATCCCGGACGCGTGCACCAGTGCCCAGGCCACCACCGCCAGGGGCACCAGCAACCACCACACCGGGTGACGGCGTACGACGACCGCGAACGCCGCGATCGCCACCAGCGACAGGGCCAGGGGCAGCAGCGCGAGGCCGTCGGTGAAGCCGACGGCGATGATGGTGATGGCGATCAGGTCGTCCACCACCGCCAGGGTCAGCAGGAACGTGCGCAGCGCCGCGGGGAGGTGCGTCGAGACCAGCGCCAGGACGGCCACCGCGAAGGCGATGTCGGTGGCCGCGGGGACCGCCCACCCGGCCTGCTCGGCAGCGGCTCCCCCCATCGCGGACACGACGAGCACGTAGACCAGGACGGGGACGATCACGCCGCCCACGGCTGCCGCGATCGGCACCAGGGCCCGTCGCGGGTCGCTGAGGTCGCCGGCGACGAACTCGCGCTTGAGCTCGACGCCGACGACGAAGAAGAACACCGCCAGCAGCCCGTCGGCGGCCCACTCACCGGCGGTCAGGTGGAGGTGCAGGGCTTCGGGGCCGAAGGCGGCGTCGCGGACCGAGGTGTAGAGGTCGACGGCGGGCGAGTTGGCCGCCACCAGGGCGAGGACGGTGGCGGCGGCGAGGAGCAGTCCCCCGCTGACCTCGAGGCGGGACCACTCACCGAGGCGGGCGAGACGGGTCGAGGTGGCAGCAGTGGCAGGGGTCGGGTGGGGGTGTGAGGTCATCGCTCTTCCAGACAGGCAGGCACCACACGGACGTCTCCTGCGGGGAGCGTCGACGGGTGCGGGACGGGTCGGTGGCTGGGCTCAGGGCCGCGGGAGGCGGACCGGGAGCACGTCAGCTCGATGAGCCGGACATCCCGTCTGGTGGTCGCCCCACGTCGAGACGTACCCGTTGGTGCCGATCGCCGAGAGGTGCTGCCCGTCGGGCGAGGACGCACGCCCCCCCGCGAGCGGGGCCACGGCGCGAGCGGTCACACCCCGAGACTACCGGGGCGGGGTCCGCGGCACCCAGTCGTCGGAGGTCCTCAGCCGGCGGCGCGGAAGGAGTGCACGGTCACCGCGACCCCGACCAGGCAGGTCAGTGCCCCGGCGACGGGCATGCGCCGAGGTCGTCCCGGCCGGGCGACGGGACGAGGCCACCGACCGCACGACGGGGTCGGGGAAATGGGATGCCCGGCCGCTGTTGACGGGGGAAACAACAACGACCGGGCGAGCGAAAACCTACCCCCCGGCCCCCAGGGCGACAAGAGCTTGGGCGAAATCGGACACGACTCAGCGGATGGTGACCTGCCGGTTGGCCAGTCCGGCGCGGGCCGAGCGCTGCTCGGGAGTCAGCTCCGAGGTGTCGGCGAGCGCCTTCTCGAGGTCGGCGGCGAAGCGGGCGGCCGGCTCCTCGAGGACCTCGGCGCCGGTGCCGACGGGCAGGTCCCACACGGGGGCGAGCAGCCCGTGCGCGCGGAACATGCCGACGAAGCGCGATCCCTCCACCAGGTCGTCCCGGCCGGCGGCGTGCAGCCGGGCGAGCGCGTCGAGCAGCTGGTCCTCCGGGTGCGGCATCACCCAGCGCAGGTGCTCCTTGCTGCCGACGTCGGTCCAGTACGCCGCCTCGACGCCGGCGAGCCGGGTGGTCGGGTTCGCGGCGCTGTCGGCCTGCTCGAGGGCGGCCTCCATGGAGGCGTCGCGGTCCTCGACGTCGTCGATCCAGTAGCCGAAGCCGTCGTGCACGGTGATGTCGAGCTCGGTGTCGTCGATGAGGTCCTGGAGACGCGGGCCCTCGCCGGGCGCCTCGGTGAGGCCGATGATGCCCGCCTCCTCGGTGGCCAGCGCCTTCTCGAGGACCGCGCCGAGGTCGCGGGCGGGGTCGCCGTACTGGTGGGCCACCTGCAGGCCCAGCCAGATCGCGCCGGAGTCGCGGACCATCGCGGGTGCGGCCATCGGCAGCAGCGTGCACAGCCTGACCTCGCGGTCGGTGCCCTTCACGTCGAGCGGCACGGTCGCGGCCGGGACCAGCTCGCGCAGCGCGATCACGTCGCACTCGCCGGGCATGCCCTCGAAGGGCCGGCTCACGAAGGGGGCTGCGGCACCGCCGGCGGCGCCGTGGCACGCCTTGTAGCGCTTGCCCGAGCCGCACGGGCAGGGCTGGCGCGGGCCGACCTCGCCCTCGACGGGAGCAGCACTGTCACGGGCCTTGGTGCGGGACTTCTTCGCCATGGGGGCGAGGCTATCCAACGCCTCCCTCGGCCCGGCCGTCGAGGAGGTCGAGCAGGTCCGCCGGCCGGTCGGTGATGACGGCGGTGACCCCGAGGTCGAGGCACAGGCGGAGGTCGGCCTCGGTGTTGACGGTCCACACGTGGACCTGGCGACCCGCGCGCCGCAGCGACCGACCCAGCCCGGGGTGCTCGCGCAGCTCCTCGATCCCGGGCCCGATGATCCAGTCGTCGCCCACCACGCGCCGCAGCATCGGCCAGTGGTGCGCCTTCTCGACCAGCATCACCACGTCCACGTCCGGGGCCATCCGCTTCATCCGTTGGAGCGCGGTGAAGGAGAAGCTCATCACCCGCACCGGGCTGCCGGCGCCCTCCCAGCCGAAGTCGGTGAGCAGCTCGACGACGCGCTTCTCGACCAGCCCGCCGTACCGCGTCGGGTGCTTGGTCTCGATGGCCAGCTCGACCCGGTGGTCGGCGCGGGCCACCGTCTCCAGGAGCGTGCGCAGCGTCAGCACCTTGCCGTCCGACGGGTCGGTGTCGGGGGCCTCGTCGTCCATGTCGGACCACGGGTTCTTCCACCGCGCGAAGTCCAGCTCGTCGAGCTCGGCGAGCTTCATCGTGGAGACCACGCCGCGCGAGGACGCCGTACGCCGCAGGTCCCGGTCGTGGACACACACCAGGTGGCCGTCGGCGGTCAGGCGTACGTCGCACTCCAGCGCCTCGGCGCCCAGCTCGATGGCCCGCGTGTAGGCACGCAGGGTGTGCTCGGCGGTGTCGTAGCTGGCTCCCCGGTGGGCGACGACCTGCGGCCTCATGCCCCGAGCGTAGGGGTCACGAGCGCCGGGGCGCGTCACCCCCGGGGACGTACCGTGGCGGGTCCCACCCCTCGCGTCGGCGAGAACGGCCGGCGCCCGACGGCAGGAACGCGATGACCAGCAACCGACGACCCGGCGGCGCACGCAGGACCACGCTCGCCGCTGCCCTCTCCGCCCTCCTCGCGGCCGGCCTGGCCGCGAGCCTGGCCCCGTCCCCCGGCACGGCGGCCGGGCCCCCCGACACCGTGTTCCCACCGCGGATCGAGCTCCCCGACGGCTTCCAGCCCGAGGGCATCACCGTCGGTCGCGGCTCGACCGCGTGGTTCGGCTCGCGCGCCGACGGCGACATCTACGAGGTCGACCTGCGGACCGGAGCCGGTGCGACCATCAGTCAGGGCCCCGGTCCCGGCAACCCGTCGGTGGGCCTCAAGGTCGACCAGCGGGGGCGGCTCTTCGTGTCCGGCGGTGACGCGGGAGACGCCCGCGTCGTCGACACCCGTACCGGCGACCTCCTGGCCCGCTACCAGCTCTCGACGTCCGCCGACCGGTTCATCAACGACTCGCTGATCACCGACGACACCGTGTGGTTCACCGACTCGCGCAGCGCCCGGCTCTTCGCCCTCCCGCTCGGACGGGGAGGCGCCCTGCCCGCCCCCGACGACGTCGTGACGCTGCCGCTCGGCGGCGAGTGGGTCCAGCCGGGGGTCGGGGTCAACGGGGCCAACGGCCTGACCCAGACCCCCGACGGCGAGGCACTGCTGGTCGTCAACGCCGGCACGCTCTACCGCGTGGACCCGGCCACCGGCGACGCCCGCCGCGTCGACGTCGGCGGTGCGTCCCTGGCCAACGGCGACGGGATGCTGCTGCGCGGCCGGACGTTGTACGTCGTCCAGAACTTCCGCAACCAGGTCGCCGTGCTCGAGATGGCCCGCGACGGCCGCTCGGGCGAGCTCGTGGACACCATCGCCGGCACCGACTTCGACGCGGAGGTCGACATCCCCACGACCGTGGCGGCCTTCGGCCGGTGGCTCTACCTCCCCAACGCCCGGTTCTCCACGCCCCCCACGCCGGCGACCGACTACTGGGTCACCCGCGCGGAGATCCCCCGCGGGCGCTGAACCCCCGTGGGCGTTGCGGCGCCCCGGCCCGGCGGCCGGGGCGCCGACTCTCGCTCGGACGGCACGCTCAGGCGTCCACGGGCTCGCGGCGCCACGGCTGCATGAAGTCGTTGCCCGCGATGCCCTCCACCGCCATCGTCAGCTGGCCGGCCTGGGCGCCGTCGATCTGCTCGCGGACGATGTCGGCGTGACCGGCGTGCCGGGCGAACTCCTCGATCAGGTGCAGGGCCAGGAAGCGCCGGGTGACCCGGCTCGGCTCCAGTCGGCCGAACCACGGAGCCGGCGCCTCCAGCACCTCGGCGCCCGGGTCCAGCCCTTCGACGGCCGCGAGGAGGGCGTCGGTCGCGGCGTCGTACCGCTCGACGACCTGGGCCAGGGTCTCGTCGTCGGTGAGCGCGAAGCTGCCGTAGAAGGTCCCGTAGTCGGCCTCGGTGAGCTCCCAGCCCCGCTCGCCCCGGTTCTGAGCCTCTCGGCGCTCCCACGCGACCCACGCGGTGGTGAGGTGCTTGAGGATCCCGCCGATGCTCAGCGACGAGCGGGTGGGCGTGCGGCGCGCCTCCTCGTCGGTCAGGCCATGGGCGGCCGTGCGGGCGGCGACGACCTGCTGACGCAGGAAGGCGGCCAGGGCGGCGGACTCGGAGCAGGTGGTCGGTTCGAGCATGGTGGTCTCCCTCGTCGATGATCGATGGGTCCACCCTGCCGCGCATGGCGGACAGGTTCGGTCCGCATCCGCCACCCATACTGTGCGCATGCGCGTCTCTGCCTGGCTCACCCAGTTCGTCGTCGCCGCGGTCGTCTTCAGCCTCATCGACGTGCTGTGGCTCAGCACCGTGGCCACCGACCTCTACGCCGAGCAGCTGGGTGACCTGAAGGCCGCGTCACCGAACCTGGTCGGCGCCGTGCTCGTCTACCTGGTCCTGCTGGCCGGGCTCGTGCACTTCGTCATCCACCCGGCCGTCGTCACCGGCTCGTGGCGGCGGGCCGCGGGGGTCGGCGCGTTCTTCGGCCTCGTCGTCTACGGGGTCTACGAGCTCACCAACCTGGCCGTCGTCGCCGGCTGGCCCGCGGCCCTGGTGCCGATCGACATGGCCTGGGGGACGTTCCTGTCGGCGGCCGTCAGTGTCGGGACGTACGCCGTCGTGCACCGACTGCCGGCCTGGGCGCGCTGAGGCTGGTCACCGGGGAACATCGTCCTGCGCATGGCCGGACGAAGTTCCCCGGTGATCCCCTCGACCCGGTGGGCCCTCAGTTGGTGTGCTCGCGCAGGTAGCGCCCGAAGTGCGGCACGGTGAAGGCGATCCGGCCGCGCTCGCCGGAGTAGATCAGCCCCTTCTTGAGCAGGGAGTCCCGCGCCGGGCTCAGCGACTGCGGCTTCTTGCCCAGCGCCGCGGCCACGTCGGCGGTGGGGACCGCGTCGGGGGCGTCGGTCTCGGTGCCGGCCACGTCGGCCATCGCGCGCAGGTAGTCGCGCTCCCCCGGGGTGGCCCGCTCGTAGCGGCTGCCGAAGAAGCCGACCGCCAGCTCCGCGTCGGCCTCGGGGGCGGCCACGGCCACGTCGGCGGCGGTGATCGGCGAGCGGGGCGCCCGGTCCCAGACCGCCTTGCCGTAGGCCTGGATGAAGTAGGGATAGCCGCCGGTCGCGGCGTACATCGCCTCCAGCGCGGCCGCCTCGTAGAACGCCTCCTCGTCCTCGGCCGGGACGGTGAGCGCCAGGTCGGCGGCCTCGCGGGTGAGCCGGTCGATGCGCTGGTAGCGGAAGAGCCGCTCGGAGTAGGACTTGCTGGCCGAGAGCACCGCCGGCAGGTGCGGCAGCCCGGCGCCGACCACGATGACCGGCAGCCCCGACTGGCTGATCTCGTGGCAGGCCGCGCACAGCGCCGACACGTCGTCGGGGCCGAGGTCCTGCATCTCGTCGATGAAGATCGCGATGCCCTTGCCCTTGTCGGCCGCCAGCCCGCCGAGGTCGGTGAAGAGCTCGACGAGGTCGATCTCGATGTCCCCGGAGTCGGCGCGGCCGCGGACCGCGGGGACGTCGATGCCCGGGCTCCACTGGTCCTTGAGCCGCGCGGCCGGCCCGGCGTCGCGCTGGGCGAAGGCCTTGATCACGCCGAGCACGTGGTCGACGCTGTCGGCGTCGCGGTGGCCGAGCTCGCGGACCGCCTGGTGCAGGGCGCCGCTCAGCGGGCGGCGCAGACCCTGGTCGGGGCGGGCCTCGAGCTTGCCGGTCCCCCACTGGCGGCGTACGGCGGCGCTGCGCAGCGCGTTGAGGAGCACGGTCTTGCCGACCCCGCGCAGGCCGGTGAGGACCAGGCTGCGCTCGGGTCGCCCGCGCGCCACCCGCTCCAGGACGACGTCGAAGGCCGACAGCTGCTCGTCGCGGCCGGCGAGCTCGGGCGGGCGCTGGCCGGCGCCGGGGGCGTAGGGGTTACGGATCGGGTCCACGATGTGACGGTATCGGGCTGTCTAGTCGAATCCTTAGATCTCGCGAGACACGCCGATCGAGTCGCGGACGTGTGGCCCGGTCGCGCTCGGGACACCACCTCGACCGGGCAGGGGCCGACGAGACAGCGGCGTACGACGCTCAGCCGGTCTGCCGCCCACCCTCGGGCAGCGCGCCGCCCCGCTCGGCGCGGTCCCGGGCGACGACGTACGCCTCGGCGAGGCCGGTGCGCAGCATCTCGATCAGGCCCGGGACCTCGTCGACGGCGAGGCGGAACGTCCCGGCACACAGGTTGTCGCGCCACAGCGACAGCACGACGACGTCGGCCTCGGGGTGCCACGAGACGCGCAGCGACCGGTCCTCGCCCCGCGGGTCGAGGAACACGCCCCCGGTACGGGGCAACGGTCGTGGCCGGGCCATGCCTCCAGTGTGACCCCGACCACAAGGCGTGTCACGCGGCCTAGACTCGGCCCATGCCCGAGCTGCCCGAGGTGGAAGCGCTGGCCCAGGACCTCCGGGGGCGGCTCGTCGACCGAGCCATCGCCCGCATCGACCTGGCGGCCTTCAGCGCACTCAAGACCTTCGACCCGCCGCTGGGCTCGCTGCACGGCACGCTGGTCGAGGACGTCACCCGGCACGGCAAGTTCCTCGACATCACCGCCAGCGGCACCCACCTGATCGTCCACCTCGCCCGCGCCGGGTGGATCCGCTGGCGCGACGACGTGCCCGCGGTGCCCGCCCGACCCAACAGCAAGAACCCGCTCGCGGCCCGCGTCGTCATCGACGACCCGGACTTCGAGACCACGCCCGGCCTCGACATCACCGAGGCCGGGACCAAGAAGAGCCTGGCCATCTACGTCGTCCGCGACCCCCAGCAGGTCGAGGGCATCGCCCGGCTCGGACCCGACCCGCTCGACGAGGCGTTCACCATCGACGTGCTGGCCGGGATCCTCCAGCACGAGGGCCGCAAGCAGATCAAGGGCGTGCTGCGCCACCAGGGCACCATCGCCGGCATCGGCAACGCCTACTCCGACGAGCTCCTGCACGCCGCCCGGATGTCGCCGTACAAGCCGGCCAGCTCCCTCGACGAGGCCGAGGTCCAGACGTTGTACGACGCCATCCGCACCGTCATCGGCGCGGCCGTCGAGCGGTCCCGCGGCCTGGCCGCCAGCGAGCTCAAGGGCGAGAAGAAGAGCCACCTCGCCGTCCACGGGCGCACCGGCCAGGCCTGCCCGGTGTGCGGCGACGTGGTGCGCGAGGTCAGCTTCGCCGACTCGAGCCTGCAGTACTGCCCGACCTGCCAGACCGGCGGCAAGCCCCTCGCCGACCGGCGGATGAGCCGACTGCTCAAGTAGCGAGCCGCCCGCCGGCCACCGCGGCACCCGTCCCGCTGCTGACCGCTACCTGACGATGCGCACCTCCTGGGGCCAGCCGCACGCCTCCGCGACCCGGCCGGCCCACATCCGGGCGGTCTCCACGTCGGGCACGTCGACGACGGTGATCCCGCCGAGGTACTCCTTGGTCTCCACGAAGGGCCCGTCGGTGAACACCACCTCACCGCTGGTCGCGTCGGCACTGAAGGCCCGGCTGGTGTCCTCCTCGAGACCGCCGGCGAACACGTAGGCGCCGGCGGCCCTGATCTCGTCCACGACGGCCTTCGCGAGCGGGCCCCGGCTGCGGAACCACTCCTCGGTGTGGTCGCCGACCCACTGCTGGTTGAAGTAGATCGCGTACTGCGTCATGTCTGCTCCTCGTCTGTGCGCGGGCCCGGTGACCCGTCTCGAGACTTCCACGAACGGCGCGCGCCGGATGCGACACGGCCGGAGCTCCGGATCAGCGGCGAGGGGTCACTGGGTCGGCGACTCCTGCGGCGACGGCGCCTCCGACGGGAGCTCCGGGGGCTCCATGTTCTCCATGACCGAGCCGCAGGTGTCGGTGGTGTAGGTGTCGAACGCGTCCACCTGCGCGGTCTCGTCCTTGGTGAGGTCGTCGTCGAGCTTCTCGAAGTCCGCCTGCTCGGCGTCCTCGTCGAGGTCGTCGATCAGCGACATGGTGGTCTCGAAACCGGCCCGCGCGTCGTCGGAGATGTCCTCGGGGGTGCCCGTCTCCTGCATCGTGGTCCCCCAGTCCTTGATCTTGGCGATGACCTCCTTGTCGCTGGCCTCGGTCATGCCCGACATGTCGGAGAACAGACTCTGGTAGCCCCCGCAGAAGTCCTTCTCGCTGGCGTCGGTCGGGGCGCCTTCGGCCCCGCCGCCACCGCAGGCGACGACCGAGCCGCCCACGAGGACGAGCGTGGCGGCGAGCAGGGCTGGCTTCATGGATCTCTCCTGGGAGTGGGGTACGGCGCGCGGCGCCCGTCACCGGACACCCTGCCCCATCACCGAAGTCCCACACCTGCCCCGGGTGGGTCGAAGGCGGCCGGGAGCGGCAGGTGCAGGGCGACGGGCAGGTCGCCCAGGTAGGCCCTCCGCGAGCGCTCGACGACGCCCAGGCTCTCCAGGTGCGGGGTCTGCCACTGCACGTCGAGCACCCGGTCGCCCGCGTGCTCGTCGGACAGCAGCTCGACGAGGCCGGCCAGCGCCACCTTGGAGGCGTCGCGCTCCCGGTGGAACATCGACTCCCCGGCGAACAGCCCGCCGATCGCCACGCCGTACAGGCCACCGGCCAGGCGACCGTCGCGCCACGCCTCGACCGAGTGCACCCAGCCGAGCTCGTGCAGCTCGAGGTACGCCGCCCGCACGTCGCGGGTGATCCAGCCGTCGGGCCGGCGGCGGTCACCGCACGCGTCGATGACCTCCTCGAAGGCGGTGTCCACCCGGATCTCGAAGGCCTTGGCCGAGCGCCGCAGCGACCGCGAGACCTTGAGTCCGTCCAGGGGCAGCACCCCCCGGCGCACCGGGGAGAACCAGCCCATCGGGTCCTGCGGCGGGCCGATCGGCATCGGGAACAGCCCGCTCGCGTAGGCCCGGACCAGGGTGCCGGGCTCGAGGTCGGCACCCACCGCCACCAGGTCGTCCTCCGGGTCCCACAGCGCGGGGTCGGGGAAGACCCACGGGGTGTCGGGAGGGTTGACGGGGGCCACGCTGGGCACGGTAGCCAACGTCGCGACAACTTCGTGCGGCCCGGGGGCATCCCATCCACACCGACCAACGCGCCGCTCCCGCGCGACACTCTTCTCGGAGGACACATGCGGACCACCACCCTGCTCGCCCCGGCCCTCGGCACCGCCCTGGCGGTCGCGGCCCTCACCGGCGTCCCCGCGCACGCGGCCGCCACGTGCGACGGCCGTACGGCGACCATCGAGGTGCCGGCCACGGGCTACGACACCGCACCGGTCGTCGGCACCCCCGGCGACGACGTGATCGTCGGCACCGCCGGGCGCGACACCATCGACGGCGCCGGTGGCGACGACGTCATCTGCGGCCTCGGTGGTCCCGACACCCTCGCCGGAGGCGAGGGGGACGACCGGCTCTTCGGCGGGCTCGACATGGAGTACTCCATCGACGACGGCTACCGGGGTGACCTGGTGAGCCCCGGCCCGGGCAACGACCACGTCGACCTGGGCGCCGACCCGGCCGCGCTCCACATCCACCGGGTCGACTTCGGCTACCTCGACCGGGTCGTCTACGCCGACGCGACCGGGCCCGTCAGCGTGGACCTCAGCGCGGGCACCGCCACCGGCGAGGGCACCGACACGATCGCGGTCGAGGGCCCGGCCGGTGTCGTGGGCAGCGCCTTCGGCGACCACATCACCGGGTCGCCGTACCGCGACCTGATCCAGGCCGGGGACGGCGACGACGTCGTGGACGGCCGCGGGGGCGACGACCACATCGTCGTGGACGGCGGCGCCGAGACCACCACCTCGTTCCCGGCCCTCGACGGTGGGGACGACGTCGCCGACGGCGGCCCCGGGACGGACGGCCTCGTCTCGAGCGGGGGCACGGACCACCTCTCGGGGGAGGGCGGCAACGACTTCCTCACCACCTCCCCCGTCACCACGGGCTCGCTGCGGGGCGGTCCGGGCAAGGACCGCGTGTACGCCGAGGGCCCCGTCGACGTCTCGGCCGGGGCGGGCAAGGACCGGATCGACTACGTCCTCCAGCCGGGCTTCCGCACCGAGATCGACGGCGACGGCGGCCGCGACTCGCTCGACCTGCAGCTCAGCCGGGCCTTCGGCAAGGGCGAGAAGGTGCGGGTGGACCGCCCGCGCCACCGCGTCACCTTCACCGGCTCGACCACCCGGCTGGGCTACGTCGAGGTCGAGCGCCTCGACGTCAGCGGCGGTCACCCGCACTGGACGTTCGTCGGCACCCGTGCCGACGAGAGCTTCCGGGTCATCGGCGGCCGCTCGGTGCGGGCCTTCGGCCGGGGAGGCGACGACGTCTTCGTCGGCACCGGGGGTCGCGACCACCTCGACGGCGGCCGAGGCCGCGACCGGGCCGTCGGCTCCTCGGGACGCGACACCTGCGTGAGCATCGAGCGGGCCGTCTCCTGCGAGCGCCGTCGTCGCTGAGGGACGGACGCGCGGCGGCCCGGGCGGCCGGCTGCGCACGTGCGCAGCACTGGAGGGACGTCGACCTTCCTTCCCTGCGCACCCGCGCAGTCGTTGGCCGGGGAGCACGTCGCTTCCCTGCGCACGTGTGCAGGGAAGCGGCCGGAGCCCCTCCTGATCCCTACGCACCCGCGCAGGGAAGCGACTGGGGCTCCGTGCGGCGGCACGCTGCAGGCGACTACGTACGATCGACACCATGAGCGTCAAGGGATCCGTCGGCCGGCACCTCGCCCCCAAGATCTCCGAGCTCGCGCCCGGGCTGACCACCTCGTTCGTGCGCGAGTCCCTCCACCGGGCGATCGAGGGGGTCGGTCCGCTGCCGCCCGCCGCGAAGGCCGCGGACAAGCAGCTCGCCGAGCAGCGCGGCCACGTCGAGCGGGCCGTCCACGAGGTCATCGAGAACCACGTCCGCCTCGCCGGCGCCCAGGGGTTCCTGACCAACGTCGGCGGGCTGGTCACCGCCGCGGTCGCCATCCCGGCCAACATCGCCGGCCTCACCCTGCTGCAGTGCCGGATGATCGCCGGCATCGCGCACCTGCGCGGCCACGACCTCGACGACCCCCGCGTCCGCAACGCGATCCTGATGACCCTGCTGGGCGAGGACGCCGTCGAGGCCCTGGTGACCAAGGGCAAGCTCCCCGCGCCCCCGATGGCCCTGGCGACCGCGCCGGCCCACGACGTCAACCTCGACGCCGTCATCGCGGGGGTGGTCGCCAGCGACATCCTCGCCCGCATGGCCGGCAAGCGCCTCGCGACCACCGTGGGTCGCCGGGTGCCCGTGGTGGGCGGTGTGGTCGGGGCCAGCGCCGACGGCTACTACACGTGGCGCGTCGGGCGGTACGCCGATCGCGAGCTGCTGCCGCGTCGGCGCCAGGCCTGAGCGGGGCCCGCCCCCTCCTCAGTGCTGACGGCCCCGCGCGCGGCGGTAGACGCCCAGCGCCCGGCGCCCGACCGGCCGCGCCTCGAGCGCCTGCACGGTCCGCTCGGCGGTCGTGCGTCGGGCGAGCTCCAGCTCGTGGCGGGTCTCGTCCAGCTCGCGCGCGCAGGTTGGCCTCCGCCTCACGCAGGCGTGAGCCCTCCACCAGCAGCGCGGTGATCGAGTCCAGCGCGGCCGGCAGCAGGTCCTCGGCCGGCGCCGTGTCGGGGTCGGTGAAGGTCTCCGACGGGGCGCCGAGCAGGTCGGCGAGGTCGCCCACGACGTCGTACCCGCGCTGCTCCACCTCCGCGATCCACGAGCGCGAGAGGTCCTGCACCCAGGCGTGGGTGGCGGGCGGCAGGCCGAGGCGGGCGCTCGACGTGCGCCGCGACAGGGTCTGGTGGGCGAGCAGCTCACGCACCAGCGGGCGGTAGTCGGGCGGGTCGACGACCGGCGTGACCCGCTTGTTGACCAGGCGCAGCAGCGCGGTCTCGGGGACGCCGAGGGACGGGTTGGCCCGCTCCGGGGTGAGGTCGAGGTCGAGGCCGTCGAGGCCGAAGGTGTGGCTGAAGCGGCGCCACAGCTCGTCGGGCGCGGCCCCCGGACGCGGCACGGTCACCAGGTGCACCTGCTCGGGGGGCAGCAGCGCTCCCCAGCGGTCCAGGATGTCGGGGATCTCCTGGGCGCCCCAGAACCACGAGCCGATCCGGGTGTCGCGATCGGGGTCGCGGATCATCTCCAGGAAGTGGGCGTAGGAGACCAGGCTGCGGTGCTTGACGTTCTCCTGCCACTCCGCCGGCACCTGGCGGACCAGGTCGCGCACGGACACGATCAGGTGCACCTCGGCGCCCTCGCCGAAGGACGTCATCGCCCGGTCGATCTGCATGGGCGAGGCCGTGGAGAGGATCTCGTGGCTGATGATCGAGGTGCCGGGCCACGCACGCACCTGCTCGGCCAGCCGGTCCCACGCGCCGACGGCCTGGGTCTCCAGGCCGCCCCACGTGAGGCGCATCAGGTCGAGCGCGGCCAGGAAGTGCCCGTCGAAGCGGTCTGCGGGGTAGAGGATGCCGTGGCCTCGCAGCGCCTCGCGGTTGCGGAAGAGCACGTCCTGGAGGTACGACGTGCCGGTCTTGGGGGTGCCGACGTGCAGCAGCACGCGGCGCCGCGGCGCCGGACCCGTGGGGTCCGCGTGGTCCGTCCCGGGTCCGGTCGGCGGGGTCGGGGAGGTCGTCACCGCGCCTCCTTCGTCCAGTCGTCGTCCACCAGCATCCGCACCGCGAGCTCGAGGACCGCGGCGTCGGGGCGCTCCGGCGCCGGGGTCTCACCGGTGAGGACCGGGGCGACGGCGGCGGGATCGCCGACGACAGGGTAGCCAGCGCGCTGCAGGCGGCGGGTCATCCGCTCCGCCTCGCGCGTCACCCACTCCCGGTGCTCGTCGGGCACGCTGACCGGCGGCATCGTGGTGAGCGGGATCCGCGGCCACAGGGTGCGCGACATGAGCGCAGCGCGCTCGTCGGTGGTGACCAGCACCCCGACGACGGTGGCGATGCGGCGGGCGAGCTCGGCGGCGTCGGCGCCGGGACGTCGCAGCGGGGGCAGGCGTCGTACGCCGAGGGCGTGCGGCAGCGCGGTCGGGTCGAGCACGACGCTCACCTCGCCGGGGGAGCCGCCGTGGCGCTCGGCGACCGCCGGCAGGTCGATCCGGGGCGGCAGCTGGTCGCGCTGCTGCCAGAACCGCAGCCACTCCGCCCAGCCGAAGGAGCCGCGCTCGAAGCAGCGCCGGGTCCACACGTCGGCGAGCATCTGGTCCAGGGGCGCCCCGATGACCACCATCGGGCCGCGTCCCAGCCGTCGCGGCCCCAGCGCCTCGCGCGCGGCGACCGCCGCGACCGGGTCGCCGGCCACCCGGTGGTGGCGTGCCCAGGGCCGCGGCAGTCCGCGGGTCACGCGCGGCACGCCGAGGCGGACCACCTCCTCGGCGAGCACGCTGGTGGCCACCCGCACCAGCTCGTCGGCGGGCAGGGTGCCGGGGTCGACCGGTCGGGGGCCGTAGGCCGACCCCGGGACGTCGACGAGGGCCAGGTCGGGCTTGCCGCGGCCGGGGGCCGCGGCGGTCATGACCCGCTGGGCGAGGTCCGGGGCGACGCCACCGGCGACGTTGAGGCGGCGCAGCAGCTCGAGCTGCTGGGCGCCGGGCAGCACCCGGCCGGTGGCCGGCGCCTGACCGGTCCACGCGAGCCAGGGCGTCGTACCGCCGTCGCGCAGGTGGGCGACCCAGCCCCACGCGCGGGCGGCCCCGGGGCTCGCGGCGGCCGGTGCGACCGCGCCGTGGGTCACCGCTCGCGCAGCCGGCGGGCCTGGTCGCGCAGGCGACGGACCGGGGTCTCGTCGGCGGTGCGCTCGGCGGCCTCACGGGTCATCACGGTGAGCGCGTCCAGCGCCGCGCCGAGCTGGAGCTTGGGGCTGACCCGGTCGGGGTTGCGCCACGGCGCGTCCGGCGCGGGTCGGTGCGGGCGCAGGTCCTCGACGTCGCCGATGACGTCGACGCCGTTGCCCGTGATCCACTCGATCCACTCCTCGGCCTGCGCCTCGGCGTGGTCGAAGCGCTCGGGAGGGAGACGGACCGGGATGGAGTCGCGGCTGACCAGCACCTCCTGGGCGAGCAGCTCGCGGATGAGCCCGTCGTACGTCGCGTCGCGCCACATCGGCAGCTCGAGACGGCGGTTGAGGCGGCGCAGGAGCTGGGTCTCGGCGATCCCGAGGCTGCGGTTGGCCCGCTCGGAGTCCAGCGGCGCCCATGCCGGGTCGATGCCGAAGGCCCGGCAGAAGCGGAACCACAGCTCGTTGCCGGTCGGACCGCGGTCGTGCGGGACGGTGACGACGTGCACGCGCTCCGGGGGCAGCTTGGCGCCCCAGTTGGTGAGCACGGTCGGCAGGTCCATGGCGCTGCGGAACCAGGTCTGGCCGCGCTCGACCTTGGTGAGGAAGCGGTTGAAGGTCCACTTGCGGCCCTGCTTGATGCTCTCCTGCCACGCCGCCGGCAGCTGGCGGCCGAGGTCACGCGCCGAGTAGACGACGTGGATCTCGCTGCCCTCGAGGTCGTTCATCACCCGGGCGATCTTGTCGGGCTTGGCCGGCGCCAGGATCTCGTGGCTGATGACCACGGTGCCGCTGGCGCGGCGTACGCGCTTGACCATCGTCTCCCACGAGCCCTGCGCGTGCCCGGGTGTGCCACCCCAGTCCTGCTCCAGCAGGTCGAGCGCCGCGCGGAAGTGGAAGAGGTCGGCGTCGACGAAGCGGTTCTTGGTCGGGATCGTCACCCCGTGGTCCGACAGGGACGACTGGTTGAGCATCAGCCGGTCCTGCAGGTAGGTCGTCCCCGTCTTGGGGGCGCCGATGTGGAGGTAGACGACGCGGCTCATGCAGGGGATTGTGCCAGCGCGCGTACGACGGCGCTGGGACTGGGGCGCCCGAGCCGCCCCGCCATCCACACGCTGGTGGCCACCACCGCGTCGAGGTCGACCCCGTGGTCGATCCCGAGGCCGGTGAGCATCCACACGAGGTCCTCGGTGGCGAGGTTGCCGGTGGCGGACTTCGCGTAGGGGCAGCCGCCGAGGCCGCCGGCGCTGGCGTCGAAGGTGGTGATCCCCTCCTGCAGCGCCGAGTAGGCGTTGGCCAGCGCCTGGCCGTAGGTGTCGTGGAAGTGCATCGCCAGCTGGTCGGTCCGCATCCCGGCGTCGACGAAGGCGTGGACCAGGTCCTTGACGTGCCCGGCGGTGCCGACGCCGATGGTGTCGCCGAGGCTCAGCTCGCTGGCGCCGAGGTCGAAGAGCCGCTTGCCGACCGAGACCACCTGGTCGATCGGGACGGCGCCCTCCCACGGGTCGCCGAAGCACATCGAGACGTAGGCCCGGACGTCGAGCCCGGCGTCGCGGGCCCGGGTGACGGTGGGCTCGAACATCGCGAACTGCTCGTCGAGGCTGCGGTTGAGGTTCTTCGCAGCGAACGTCTCGGTGGCGCTGCCGAAGATGGCGATGTGCCGCACGCCGAGCTCGAGGGCCCGGTCGAGGCCGCGCTCGTTGGGGACCAGGACGGGATGGGCCCGACCCTCCTCGCCCAGCATCGTCATCAGGTCGGCGGCGTCGGCCAGCTGCGGCACCCAGCGCGGGTGGACGAAGCTGGTCGCCTCCACGACCGGCAGGCCGGCCGCGACCAGCCGGCGCACGAACTCGGCCTTGTCCTCGGTGGCGACGACCGCCTTCTCGTTCTGCAGGCCGTCGCGGGGGCCGACCTCGTAGATGGTGACGCGCTCGGGCAGCTCAGGCATCGGTGTCCTCCTCGACGACGAGGAGGACGGCGCCGAGCGGCACCTGCTGGCCGGCGGCGACGTTGACCTCGGTCACCGTCCCGGCGAAGGGCGCCCTGAGCGCGAGCTCCATCTTCATGGCCTCCATGGCTCCCAGCGTCTCACCCTCGACCACCTGCTGGCCGACGGCGACGAGCACGTCGAGGACGGTGCCGGGCATGGGCGCCAGCAGGGTCCCGTCACCGACGGCCGGGCCGTGGTCGGCGAAGGCGTCCGGCCGTTCGAAGCGGTGGCGCTGGCCGCGGTGGGCCACCTCGACCTTGTGCGCGGTCGCATTGACGTACGCCGTCTCGCGGTGCCCGTCGAGGGACAGCACCGCCGTGTGGTCGGCGAGCCGGTGCTCGCGCACGAAGAGGTCGTCGACGCGGTGGCCGGGGACGTCGACGCGCAGCTCGCGACGTCCGTCGGCGGTCTCGAGCGCCACCAGGGTGCGCGCGGACGGGCCGGCGACCCGCCAGCCGTCGGTGGCGAACGGGTCACCGGACCGCTCCGCGAACCGGGGGCTGTGGAGCACCGCGTCGACCCAGGCCGCGGTCACCAGGGCGACCTCCGCGTCGGGGGCCGGGACCTCGGCGTGGTCGAGCCACGCGGTGTCGATGGTGGTGTCGCGGAACTCGTCGCCGGCGGCCAGCACCCGGACGAATCCGGTGTTGGTGGTGAGGCCGAGGATGCCGGTGTGGTCGAGGGCGTCGACCAGCGTCCTGCGGGCGGCCTCGCGGTCCTCGCCCCACGCGATGACCTTGCCCAGCATCGGGTCGAAGCCGGAGGTGACGACCTGGCCGGACTCGAGGGCGGCGTCCACGCGGACGTGGCCACCGGCGTCACCGAACGGGGTCGCCGGCCAGCGGACCAGCTCGGCGGTGCCGGCCTGCGGCAGGAAGCCACCGAACGAGTCCTCGGCGTAGATCCGCGCCTCGATGGCGTGACCCTCGACGGTCACGTCGTCCTGGGTGAAGTCCAGCGCCCGGCCGGCCGCGACGAGCAGCTGCTGCTCGACCAGGTCGATCCGCTCGCCGCGGACCCGCACGACCGCCTCGGTCACCGGGTGCTCGACCTGGAGGCGGGTGTTCATCTCCAGGAAGTAGATGCCCTCGCCCGAGGCCCCGTCCATGTCATCGTCGAGCAGGAACTCCACCGTGCCCGCGTTGGCGTAGCCGACCTCGCGCGACAGGGCGACGGCGTTGCCGGTGACCTGGGCCCGCTGGGCGTCGGTGATCGTGGGTGCCGGCGCCTCCTCGAGGACCTTCTGGTGGCGACGCTGGGTCGAGCAGTCGCGCTCGAAGAGGTGCACGACGTTGCCGTGGTGGTCGGCGAGGACCTGGACCTCGATGTGACGTCCGTGCTCGACGTACTTCTCGATGAGGATCGTGTCGTCGCCGAACGCGCTGAGCGCCTCGCGGCGCGCGGCGGCCAGCGCGGCGTCGTACTCGTCGGCGGACCGCACGATGCGCATGCCCTTGCCGCCACCGCCGGCCGCGGCCTTGACGAGCACCGGGTAGGCGAAGCCGGCCGGGTCGGCGTCGAGGGCGTACGACGGCACGACCGGCACGCCGGCGGCCACCGCGATCTCGCGGGCGGCGTCCTTCTTGCCCATCGCCTCCATCACCCCCGAGCTGGGACCCACGAGGACGAGCGGCTCGGCGCCCTCGACCGCGCGGGCGAAGGCGGCCCGCTCGGAGAGGAAGCCGTAGCCGGGGTGGATCGCCTGCGCGCCGCCGCGGTGGGCGGCGTCGACGATCGCCTCGATGTCGAGGTAGCTCGTCACCTCGAGGGCCTCGTCGGCCTCACGCACGTGGGCGGCGTCGCGGTCCGCGGCGGTGAAGACGGCGACGGTGCGCAGTCCCATCGCCCGGGCGGTGCGCAGGACGCGCAGCGCGATCTCGCCACGGTTGGCGATCAGGACGGTGTCGATGGAGGACAATTCGGTCACATCCGGAAGATGCCGTAGGAGGGGTCCGGCACCGGCGCGTTGGCCGCCACCGCCAGGCCCATGCCGAGCACCCGGCGGGTGTCGGCGGGGTCGATCACGCCGTCGTCCCAGAGGCGGGCCGTGGAGTAGTACGGCGAGCCCTGGGTCTCGTACTGGTCGCGGATCGGGGCCTTGAACGCCTCGACCTGCTCGTCGTCCTCGAGGTCGGTGCGCACCGTGGCCAGCACGCTGGCCGCCTGCTCACCACCCATCACCGAGATCCGGGCGTTGGGCCACATCCACAAGAAGCGCGGGTCGTAGGCCCGTCCGCACATGCCGTAGTTGCCGGCACCGAACGAGCCGCCGATGACGACCGTGAACTTCGGGACCACCGAGCACGCCACCGCGGTGACCAGCTTGGCGCCGTCGCGGGCGATGCCGCGGTTCTCGTACTCGCGCCCGACCATGAAGCCGGTGATGTTCTGCAGGAAGACCAGGGGGATGCCGCGCTGGTTGCAGAGCTCGATGAAGTGCGCACCCTTGAGGGCCGACTCGCTGAAGAGGATGCCGTTGTTGGCGATGATCCCCACGTCGTAGCCGTGGATCTTGGCGAAGCACGTCACCAGGGTCTCGCCGTAGAGCTTCTTGAACTCGTGCATCCGGCTGCCGTCGACGATGCGGCGGATGACGTCGCGCACGTCGTACGGCGTGCGGGTGTCGGTGGGCACGACGTCGTAGAGCGACTCGGGGGACTCGTGCGGCTCCTCGACCGGGCCGGGCTCGATCCGGCGCCCCGGCGTGGGGTGGCCGGACGTGGCGGGCAGGGTGTCGACGATGCTGCGGACGATGGCCAGCGCGTGCGCGTCGTCCTCGGCGAGGTGGTCGACCACGCCGGACCTGCGCGCGTGCACGTCGCCGCCGCCGAGGTCCTCGGCACTCACGACCTCGCCGGTCGCGGCCTTCACCAGCGGCGGGCCGCCGAGGAAGATCGTGCCCTGCTCCTTGACGATCACCGTCTCGTCGGACATCGCCGGGACGTAGGCACCGCCGGCGGTGCACGAGCCCATCACCGCGGCGATCTGCGGGACGCCCCTGGCGCTGAGGTTGGCCTGGTTGAAGAAGATCCGGCCGAAGTGCTCGCGGTCGGGGAACACGTCGTCCTGCATCGGCAGGAACGCACCGCCGCTGTCGACCAGCGCGATGCAGGGCAGGTTGTTGTCGGCCGCCACGGTCTGCGCGCGCAGGTGCTTCTTGACCGTCAGCGGGTAGTAGGTGCCGCCCTTGACGGTCGCGTCGTTGGCGATCACCACGCACTCGCGGCCGTTGACCCGGCCGATGCCGGTGACGATGCTCGCGCTCGGCACGGCGTTGAGGTCGTCGGCGTCGCGGCCGTACATGCCGTACGCCGCCAACGGGCTCAGCTCGAGGAACGGGCTGCCCGGGTCGAGCAGCCGGTCGACCCGGTCCCGGACCAGGAGCTTGCCGCGACCGGTGTGCTTGGCCCGGGCCGCCTCGCTGCCGCCGCGGCGGACGAGCTCGAGGCGCTCGCGCAGGTCGGCGACCAGGTCGCGCATCGACGGAGGGTCGGCGACCAGGTCGCGCATCGAGGGTGGGGCCGTGCTGCTGCCCGAGGTGGCACTGCTGGTGGCGTCGGTCACGCGCTCAGGTTAGCGATCGTTAACCTGCTCTGTCCACCGGCGGGTCGACTCGGCCCTCATCGGTGCCGCCCGTCGACCGGGTCGCGGCGGCCCCATCCCGGTGGAGCACGGCCCGCAGGTGCTGGTCGAGCACCGCTCGCACACCGCGATCGGTCAGGCGGTCGGGCAGCTCGAGGCCGCGCTCCCCCTCCGGGGGTTCGGCGAGAGTGACGACCTCCTCAGCGAGGCCCGTCACGACCGCCCGCAGGATCCGCGCCTGGCGCTGCACCGGGGCGAGGGGCAGGTCGAGCCCCCACAGCACCCGCTGGCAGAGGTGGAGCAGTCGCTGGTCGAAGCCCCCGACGGTGATGGCCATCTCCCCGTCGTGGCGGCCCCACGCCTTGTAGGCGTGGAGCAGACGGAGCCGCTCGAGCGCCTTGCCGTGGGTGGGAAGGTGGATCGCCAGCACGTCGACGGCATCCTCGATCCGGGGGTGCTCGCCGCGGCCGAGGCGGCCCGGGGCGAACGCGTGCCGTCCGAGCTCGTGGGAGAAGTGGTCGTCGACCGCGGCGAACGCGCAGGCCAGCAGGTGGGACTGGGTGCCGTAGTAGTAGCGCACCGTGCTGGGGCTGAGGCCGCCCTCGGCGGCCACCGACCGAACCGTGGCGGCCCCGCAGCCGGACCGGAGGACGATCCGCTCCACGGCGGCGTACACCTCGACGTAGTAGCTCAGGTTCTGTGGTCTCATGCGGGCCTCCTACCCCGATCCGTCGAGGCTCCATCCGGTTGTCCACAGGCCGTTTCCCTGCGCGGGTGCGCAGCCATGCGGAGGGCTCGAGGCCGTTTCCCTGCGCGGGTGCGCAGCCATGCGGAGGGCTCGTGGTCCTTTCCCTGCGCGGGTGCGCAGGGAAGAGGGGCGGGGGCGGCCCCCATGCCTGCACGGATGCGTAGGGAAGGAGGGACGCGCGGCCTCCATGACTGCGCACGTGCGCAGGAACACCCCGGACGACGCCGACGATCCCGGTTAGCGGGCGCTAACCTTGGCCGGTGAGTCCGCGGCGGCAGCAGATCCTCGACATCGCCGCGGACCTGTTCGCCCAACGGGGCTTCCACGGGGTCTCGGTCGCCGACCTCGGCGCCGCGTGCGGCATCTCCGGCCCGGCGCTCTACAAGCACTTCCCGTCCAAGGACGCCGTGCTCGCCGAGATGCTCGTCTCCATCAGCGAGGAGCTGCTCACCGTCGGCCGAGAGCGCACCGAGGCCGCCGCGAGCCCCACCGACGCCGTGGCGGCACTCATCGAGTGGCACGTCGAGTTCGCGCTGGCGCACCGCGCACTGATCGTCGTGCAGGACCGGGACTGGTCCTCGCTCGCCGAGGACGCGCGCGAGCAGGTGCGGGCGCTGCAGCGGGCGTACGTCGACGTGTGGGCCGGCCAGCTGCGCCGCGTGCACGACGACCTGAGCCTGGACCGGGCCCGGGCGATGGCGCACGTGGCGTTCGGGCTGCTCAACTCCACGCCACACAGCAGCCTGCTGCCCGACGTGCAGATGCACGACCTGCTGCGCGACATGGCCCTCGGGGCGCTGCTCTCCCCCGTCAGGGTGGGCGCCATGAAGCTCAGTGACACGCTCGAGCCCGCGTTCGACGCGCAGATCCCGGTGGAGTTCCGGGCGTCCTGACCCCTCACCACCAGCGCCCGACGTCGGCGCCGGGATCGGTCTCGAGCGCCGTCAGGATCCGCTCGGCCCGCAGGGCGGCGTCCTCCGCGACCGCGAGGTCGTCGGCCACCGGGCCGGCGACCGCTGAGCCGTCACCCACGCCCGGGTCGGAGCGCCGGACCGCGAGCGCGTGCAGTCCGGCCAGCACCGCCTCCCGCGACAGCCCCCGGAGCTGGAGCAGCACGAAGGGGTCCTCCTGGAGCAGCCACCCCACCTGGGTGAGCACGGCGAGCGCGTGCGGGCACGGGTCGACCCACGAGTCGCACGTGCAGGTCGAGCCGAGCTCCCCGCCGTACGGCAGCAGCTCGATGCCGGCCTCCTCGCACGCCTCGAGCAGCGCGTAGGGCAGCTGGCCGGCGAGCATCGCGGCGATCCGCCCCGACTCGGCACCCACGAGCTCGACGAACGTGGCCCGGTCGCGCTCGTCGAGGGTCGGCACGCTGATCGTGACCGTCCAGGCGTCGTCGCCCTCGGTGACGGCCGCGACCGCGCAGCCGGAGTCGACGGCGATGGCGCCGACCTCGCCGGCACGCGCCAACGCGCGCCCGCGTCGCAGCTCGGCCACCGCGAAGGCCGACTCCTCCACCGCCCGGCCCCAGGCCTTGCTCCACCACGTGCCCCCGTCCCCCGCCGCGGCGGGGCGCGACCCGGGGATGGGTCACCGTGTGCTCGCCGGTCACGGGGGAGTCCCGCGCAGCTCCACGAGGTCACGCAGCTCGTCGTTGCTCAGCTCGGTGAGCCCGGCCTCGCCGCGGCCCAGCACCGTGTCGGCGAGCGCGCGCTTGCGGGAGAGGAGCTCGGCGATCCTCTCCTCGATGGTGCCCTGGGTGACGAACCGGTGCACCTGCACCGGCCGGGTCTGGCCGATCCGGTAGGCGCGGTCCGTGGCCTGCTCCTCGACGGCGGGGTTCCACCAGCGGTCGACATGGATGACGTGGTCGGCCTGGGTGAGGTTGAGCCCGGTGCCGCCCGCCTTGAGCGACAGCAGGAACACCGGGGTCTCGCCCGCCTGGAAGCGCGCCACCATCGCCTCCCGCTCGGAGACCGGAGTGCCGCCGTGCAGGAACTGGTGGGGCACCCCCGCGCGGCCCAGGTGACGCTCCAGCAGCCGCGCCATGGCGACGTACTGCGTGAAGACCAGCGCCGCGCCGCCCTCGGCGAGCACGGTGCCGATCAGCTCGTCGAGGAGGTCGAGCTTCTCCGAGCGGCCGGCCGGGCGCGGGTCGGACTGCTTGAGGAAGTGGGCCGGGTGGTTGCAGATCTGCTTGAGGCCGGTGAGCAGCTTGAGCACCAGCCCGCGACGGGTGTCCTCGTCGGCCTCCTCGATGCGGCGCATGCTGTCGCGCACGTAGGTCTCGTAGAGGACGACCTGCTCGCGGGTCAGGCCGATGAGGTGGTCGGTCTCGGTCTTGGCCGGCAGCTCGGGGGCGATCCCGGGGTCGGACTTGCGCCGGCGCAGCAGGAAGGGGCCGATCAGGTCGGCGAACTGGCGCGCCTTGGTCGGCTCGAGGCCCGACTCGATGGGGGCCGCCCACACCTTGCGGAAGGCGTTGCGACTGCCGAGGAGGCCGGGGATCGCCCAGTCGAGGATCGCCCACAGCTCGGTGAGGTTGTTCTCGACCGGGGTGCCGGTCAACGCGACCCGCGCCGCGCTCGGGATCGTGCGCAGGGCCCGGGCGGTCGAGGACTGGGCGTTCTTGACGTGCTGCGCCTCGTCGGCGACCACCAGTCCCCACGGGACGGTCGCGAGCTGCTCGGCGTCGTTGCGCATCGTGCCGTACGTCGTCAGCACGAACCCCGGGTCGCCGAGCACCTCGTCCGCGGCCAGCCCCTCCACCGTGCGCCCGGCCCCGTGCAGGCGCCGGACGGGTACGCCGGGGGCGAACCGCCGGATCTCGGCCTCCCAGTTGCCGAGCAGCGACGCCGGGCACACCACCAGCGTCGGTCCCGCGGACCCGGTCCCCCTCGCAGCCTCGTGGCGGTGCAGGTGCAGCGCGATCAGGGTGACCGTCTTGCCCAGCCCCATGTCGTCGGCCAGGCAGGCGCCGAGCCCGAGCGCGGTGAGCTCGGCCAGCCAGCTGAACCCGTGCCGCTGGTAGTCGCGCAGCGTCGCCGCGAGCCCCGCGGGCACCTCGATCGGGTCCCGCACGGCCGCGGTGCGGAGCTGGTCGCGGACCTTGAGCAACGAGGCGCCGACCACCGCCTGGTGCTCGACGTCCTCGACCTGCACCACCTCGGTCAACGTGGCGGCGAGGGCGGCGGCCGGGGCCACCCGCTTGATCAGCCGCTTGCGCGCCCGCTTGAGCACCGCGGAGTCGACGACGGTCCAGTTGTCGCGGATCTTGATGATCGGCGTCGCCGCGGCGGCCAGCTCGTCCATCTCGGCGTCGGTGAGCGCGTCCCCGTGCAGCGCGAGCTGCCAGGAGAACCCGAAGAGCGCGTCCGGCCCGAAGAGTCCCGTCTGCAGCGGCTCCTCCCGGGTGGTCCTGGGGCCGGACAGCACCACCCGCGAGGTCACGTCCCGGTCCAGGTAGCGCGGCCACAGCACCTGCACCCCGGCCTCGTCGAGGGCCAGCGCACCCTCGTCGAGGAGGCTGATCAGCTCGTCGCTGTCCAGGGTGATCTGGTCGGGCACCCTCAGCGCGAGCAGCCGGTCCAGGACCGGCCACGCCTCGGCCGCCGCGCGCAGGGCGATGGAGGCGTGGGTGCGCGCCCGGTCGCCGAAGCCGTGGCTGCTGCCGGGCTCGTCGCCCTCGGTCCACAGCAGCGCGGCGTCCGCGACGTGCGCGGCGTTGTCGGCGGCGATGACCTGGAGGACGAGTCGGACGGCGCCCGCGACCAGCTCCTCCTCGTCGGCCTCGACCCGCAGCGCGAGGTTGACCAGCTGCGGACGGTCGTCGGTGCCCCGCGCCCGCGCCCGGGCGACCCGCTCCTCGAGCCGGCGGGTGAAGTCCGGGTCGACGTGGTGCGGGCGCGGGCTCGTCGACGCCCGCGCCGACGTCGATGTCGCGGCGCCGGCCGCCCGGGCCGGGCTGCGGCGCGTGGCCAGGGGCGCGGCCCGGGGCATGGCGTCGGCCACCGCGTCGAGCACGGCCCGCACGATCCCCTCGGCGGTGTCGACGTCGAGTCCCTCGCGGGCCCGCGCCCGGGCCAGCTGGGCGATGCGGTCCTCGTCCGTCGCGTCGAGCCCGGCCACCTGCCAGCGCGTGCCCGTCTCGTCGGGCCCGAACCGACCGGCCGCCACCAGTCGCATGCCCAGCAGCGCGGCACCGCTGAGCAGGGCCACACTGGGATGCACGTCCGACTGCGCGTGCGCCCGGGTCAGCACCGGGAGCGCGCCGCGGATGGGCAGGCTGACCGTCCGGGGCCCGCCGGTGAACTCGACCGTCCCGTCGCGAGGCTGCTCGCCCGCCCGGAACGTGGCGGGACCGCTGACGGGGACGAAGCTCACGGTCGCAACCTAACGCGGGGCACCGACACGCGGGTCCGCGCCGGGCGCCGTGCAGGCGGCCGCTAGCGTCGTACCCATGAGCATCCTCGACTCCCCCCTGGCCCGCCTCGACGGCACCCCCGGCACGCTGCGCGACCTCACCGGCGGCCGGCCCGCCCTGCTGGTCAACGTGGCCAGCAAGTGCGGCCTGACGCCGCAGTACACCGGGCTCGAGGACCTCCAGGAGAAGTACGGCCACCGCGGCTTCACCGTGGTCGGCCTGCCGTGCAACCAGTTCGGCGGGCAGGAGCCCGGCAGCTCGGAGGAGATCGCGGAGTTCTGCTCGGCGACGTACGGCGTGACGTTCCCGATGAGCGAGAAGATCGAGGTCAACGGCGAGGACCGCCACGAGATCTACCGCCGGCTCGTCGAGACGCCCAACGAGAAGGGCGAGGCCGGCGACGTCCAGTGGAACTTCGAGAAGTTCCTCGTCGACGCCGACGGCACCGTGGTCGCGCGCTTCGGCCCGGTCGTCGAGCCCCAGGACCAGCAGCTCGTCGACCGCATCGAGTCGCTGATCGGCTGACGTGGACGTCAGCGCGCTGCTCGCCGACCACCCCGTCGTCGACGGCCACAACGACCTGCTCTGGACGGCCCGCGAGCTGGCGGCCTACGACTTCGACCGGCTCGACGTCGGCGTCGGCGGCACCCCCACCCACACGGACCTGCCCCGGATGCGCGACGGCGGGATGGGCGCGCAGTTCTGGTCGGTCTACGTCCCGACGCGGCTGACCGGGGACGACGCCGTCAGCGCCACCCTGGAGCAGGTCGACGCGGCGTACGCCCTCACCGAGCGGTACGCCGACCGGCTGGCGCTCGGCGACACCGCCGACGACGTCGAGACGGCCTGGGCCTCCGGGCGGATCGCGTCGCTCCTCGGCGCCGAGGGTGGGCACTCCATCGACTGCTCGCTCGGCACGCTGCGCCGGCTGCACGCCCTCGGGGTGCAGCTACCTGACCCTCACCCACAACGCGAACACCCCGTGGGCCGACTCCGCCACCGACCGACCGGTCGCCGGCGGACTGACCGCCTTCGGCCGCGAGGTCGTGCGGGAGATGAACCGCATCGGGATGATGGTCGACCTCTCCCACGTCTCCGCCGACACGATGCGCGACGCGCTCGCGGTCGCCGAGGCGCCGGCGATCTTCAGCCACAGCTCGGCCCGCGCCGTGACCGACAGCCCGCGCAACGCCCCCGACGACGTGCTGGAGTCGCTGCGCGACGCAGGGCGGGGTCTGCATGGTGACCTTCGTGCCCAAGTTCGTGAACGCAGCCTGTGCCGACTGGCACCGCGGCGCCGTCGCGGCCGCCGCCGCGGAGGGCATCGCCGAGGCCGACGGGGCGCGCTTCGCACCTTGGTACTCCGCCCGACCGCGCGGCCCACCCCGAGCCGGTCGCCGACCTGTCCGACGTGGTCGCGCACTGCGAGCACGTGCGCGAGGTGGCCGGCATCGAGCACGTCGGGCTCGGCGGTGACTACGACGGGGTCGAGGTGCTGCCGAGGGGCCTCGAGGACGTCACCGGCTACCCGGCGCTGCTCTCCGCGCTCGCCGAGCGCGGGTGGTCGGCCGACGACCTCGCCGCTCTGACGTGTCGCAACGTGCTGCGGGTGATGCGCGACGTCGAGTCGGGGGCGCGAGCCATCCGCCAGCGCCGTGGCCCTGCGCTGGCCCGGATCGAGGATCTCGACGGCCCCCAGGGGTGAGGCAGGCCACGTCGAGAACTGTCCTTGAGTAGTGGGTCGTCGTCGGTGGCACCCGACACCATCCCCCGGTGACCACAGACCCCCAGCAGCATCCCGCCGACGTCCCGGCGGGCAGCGACTCCGACAGGCTCGACAAGAGCGTCCTCCTCGTCGCGGGCGTCGTCGTGCTCGGCGCCATCATGTCCATCCTCGACATCACCGTCGTCTCGGTGGCCCTCGAGACCTTCCAGCGCGAGTTCGACGCCACCGCGGCCGAGGTCGCCTGGACGATGACCGGCTACACGCTGGCCCTGGCCAGCGTGATCCCGCTGACCGGCTGGGCGGCCGACCGCTTCGGCACCAAGCGGCTCTACCTGATGGCGGTGCTGCTCTTCACCGCCGGCTCGGTGCTGTGCGCCACCGCCACTAGCCTGGAGATGCTGGTCCTCTTCCGCGTCCTGCAGGGCCTCGGTGGCGGCATGCTGATGCCGCTGGGCATGACGATCCTGACCCGCGCCGCCGGCCCCGAGCGCGTCGGTCGCGTGATGGCCGTGCTCGGCATCCCGATGCTGCTCGGCCCGATCTTCGGCCCGATCCTCGGTGGCGCCCTGATCGACAGCGCCTCGTGGCACTGGATCTTCCTGATCAACCTGCCGATCGGCCTCGCTCGCCATCGGCTACGCCTGGGTCGTCCTGCCGAAGGACGAGGTCGAGCCGTCGGAGACCTTCGACTGGCTGGGCATGCTGCTGCTCTCCCCGGGCCTGGCCGCCTTCCTGTACGGCGTCAGCTCCATCCCCGAGCACGGCACCGCCCTGGACCCCGAGGTCCTGGTCCCGATGGTCCTCGGCGCCCTGCTGATCATCGCGTTCGTGCCGTGGGCCCTCGACCGGCGCAACATCCACCCGCTGGTCGAGCTGCGGCTCTTCAAGAACCGCAACATGACGGTCGCGGTGCTGGCGATGATGCTGTTCGCCATCGCCTTCTTCGGCGCCTCGCTGCTGTTCCCGCTGTACTTCATCCAGGTCCGCGGCGAGGACGCCCTCGGCGCCGGCCTGCTGCTCGCCCCGCAGGGCATCGGCGCCATGATCACCATGCCGATCGCCGGGATCCTGGCCGACCGGATCGGCCCCGGCAAGATCGTGCTCGTCGGCATCACGGTGATCACCGTCGGCATGGGGATGTTCACCCAGATCGGGGCGGACACCTCCTACCCCTACATCCTCGGGGCGCTCTTCGTGATGGGGCTCGGCATGGGCGGCACGATGATGCCGATCATGACCGCGGCGCTCGCGACGCTGACGGCGCACAACGTGGCCCGCGGCTCCACGCTGCTCAACATCACCCAGCAGGTCGCGGCCTCGATGGGCACGGCGCTGTTCTCGGTGATCCTCACCAACGAGCTCAAGGACAAGGAGTCGGTCACCATCGCCGGCGCCGTGCAGTCCGCGGGTGACGACCAGGGTGCCCTGGCCGCGGTGCTGGACACGTTCGGGCTCACCCCGGCACAGCTCGACGCCGTCCTGGCCCAGGTGCCCGGCGACATGGCCGACGCGTTCGCCACCGTCTTCATCGTGGCCACGATCCTGGTCGCCTGCTGCCTGATCCCGGCCGCGTTCCTGCCCCGCACCAAGGTGGCCCCCGCAGACCCCGCGGTGATGCTGGGTCACTGACCCCCGGCCCCGCGTCCGACGGCCCGTCCTCCCCACGGAGGGCGGGCCGTCGTCGTACCCCGGTCGGAGCGGTGACCAGGCCACATTCCGTCGCCCAAGAACGTGGCTGACCCGCCGCCGACACGACCGGGCGTCCGTACCCAAGAAGGAGGACATCCCGGCGTGGTCCCCGGGTGACCGGCCTCTCGGGTGAGCATCCTCACCGTCGATCCGAGGGTCCCGAATTGCTCCGAGCGGGGTCGATCGTGAAGCGTCGAACGCTTCGCCGCGGCTCACGCAGACGCGCACCTCCCGGGCCCACCGGTCACCACCGGTCCCCCGGGTCGACCTGCACGCCGACCGGAGAGAGACCTTCCCATGACAGTCCAGCCACGAGCTGCCACGCCCTTCGACCGACCCAGCAGCACCGGGGCCGTCGTCCACACCGACGACATCACGGCCCCGGTCACCACCTTCACCCGGGTCGCCCGCCGCCGCATCGTCGCGGTCATCGACCCCGTGTGGGCGACCGAGAGCGACGACCCCAACGACCACACCCGCGCCCCGGCCGGCGTGGTCGAGCGCGCCGCCGAGCTGCTCACCGCCCGCCTCCAGCCGGGCGAGCTCATCTCGGCCACCCCGAACGGCCGCCTGCTGCTCCAGCTGCGGCGCGAGGACCGCGCCGCCCGCCCGGTGCGGCTCCAGGAGATGGCGTACTTCGCCCTCGAGGTCCTCGACCGCCTCCACGACACGGACGTGGTGGTCGACCTCGGCGTCGGCTGGGCGCCCATCACCCGTCAGCAGGACCCCGACGCCGCGGCCCGCGCCGCGGGCAAGGCGGCCGCCGAGTCGCTGCGTCAGCGCGACCTCCAGCCGCGCCAGGACGGCGTCCACGTCAAGGCCCGCAACCCGCGGATCTCCGGCTGGACCGCCGGACGCCAGATCGTGGCGGCGACCGTCGGCAGCGTGCTGCTGCCGTTCCTGGCGATGGTGGGCCTGTTCCACCTGGGCATCGACGTGTCGGGCCCGCTCTACTGGACCCTCGTCGGCGCCCTGACGCTGACCGCCCTGACGATCTGGGCGGAGATCTCGCACGCGTTCACGCCGCCGCGCCTGCCCGACGTACCGGACGAGCCGGCCCCGCGGGCGACGGCGATCATCGCGGCGTACCTGCCCAACGAGGCCGACTCGATCGTCGAGACGATCGAGCACTTCGTCGCCCACGACTACGGCGGCGAGCTCCAGGTGATCCTGGCCTACAACTCCCCGGTGACCCTGCCGGTCGAGGCACGCCTCGCGGAGCTGGACGCCTCCTACGACCGGCTGACGGTCCTCAAGGTCTCCGAGAGCACCTCCAAGGCGCAGAACGTCAACGCGGCGATGCGCATCGCGCACGGCGAGTTCGTCGGGATCTTCGACGCCGACCACCACCCTGCGGACGGCTCCTTCGACCGCGCCTGGCGCTGGATCGCCGCCGGCCACGACGTCGTCCAGGGCCACTGCGTGATCCGCAACGGCGAGGACTCGGCCCTGGCCCGGCTCGTCGCGGTCGAGTTCGAGCAGATCTACGCCGTCGCGCACCCGGGCCGCGCGTCGCTGCACGGCTTCGGCATCTTCGGTGGCTCCAACGGCTACTGGCGAGCCTCCGCCCTGGAGCGCATCCGGCTCCGCGGCTCCTACCTCACCGAGGACATCGAGGCCTCGATGCGCACCCTCGGCGCCGGCGGCAGCCTGGTGAGCGACCCCGGGCTCGTGAGCTACGAGCTCGCCCCGGAGAACATCCGCTCCCTGTGGAAGCAGCGGCTGCGCTGGGCGCAGGGCTGGTTCCAGGTGTCGGTCCGACACCTGTGGCCGCTGCTGCGGCGCCCGCACCTGTCGCTGCGACAGAAGGCCGGCCTGACCTACCTGCTCGGCTGGCGCGAGGTCTACCCGTGGATCTCGATGTTCTCCTGGCCGCTGCTCGCCTTCCTCGCCTGGCGCGACGGCGGGCTGCAGATGACCTCCCCGCTCTTCCTGCTCATCACCTTGTTCGTCACCGTCTCCGGCCCGCTGCAGACGATGGCGGCGTACCGGCTGGGCGCGCCGAGCGTCCGCTCGCACCCCTGGTGGTTCGTGAAGGCGAGCATCCTCAACGTGCTCGTCTACACCGAGGCCAAGAACCTGGTGAACCGGGTCGCGCACCTCAAGCAGCTGCGCGGCGAGCACCAGTGGGTGGTCACCCCCCGGACCGCCGCGAGCAGCGGCTCGAGCTCCGGCCATGACACCGACTCGGACACCGACTCGGACACCGGGTCGGACACCGACCACACCCCGACGACGTACGACAACGAGGTGGCTGCATGAGCACCCTGCAGGCAACCCGACCCGCCGCCCCCGCGAGCGGGACCGATGACCGGCGGGTCTTCCCGCTCAACACGCTACGCGCCGTCGCGGCGCTCAGCGTGGTGACCTTCCACGCCTACCAGCACTCACGCAGCGGCCCCGACGCGAGCTACCCGTGGGACGGCCTGGCGCACCAGCTGATGGTCGGCACCGAGCTGTTCGTGGAGATGTTCTTCGTGCTCTCGGGCCTCGTGCTGTGGCTGCCCGTGGCCCGAGCCGTGATCGCCGGCGACGAGATGCGCTCCGGGCGGGCGATGCTGCTGCGTCGTACCGCGCGACTGCTGCCGCTGTACTGGACCGTCGTCCTCGTCGTGTGGGCGGTGACCAACCACGACGTCCCGGGCCACTGGCAGGACCTGCTGCTGCACCTGACGTTCACGCACATCTACAGCGACACCTACATCTTCTGGACCGCCGGCCCGGCCTGGAGCCTGGCGGTGGAGTTCCACTTCTACCTGCTGGTCGCGCTGACCTTCCCGCTGATCCGGCGGGCGACCCGCCGGTGGGACGGCCCGCGAGCCCGCACCGTGGTGCTGCTGTCGCTGCCGACCCTGCTCCTCGTGGTCGGCCTCGTCTACAACCTCGTCACGATCAACCTCACCCAGCAGGACCCGACCAACTGGTCGGTGTGGTTCTCGCCGCTGTCGCGGGCCGGCAGCTTCGCCGTGGGCATGTTCCTCGCCGTGGCCAGCGCCCGGGGCATCCAGCTCCCCACCGTGCCGCGGCGGCTCGTCGCTGCCCTCGGCATCGGAGCCCTCCTGGCCCTGGTCGTCACCCGGCCCGAGACGCACCAGCTGCACTGGTGGCCGACCCTGTACGCCGCCGCGCTGGGCATTGCGCTCGCCGCGATCGTCCTGCACCACGGCCCGTACCCGGCCGTGCTCACCGAGCCGACGCTGGCCTGGCTGGGCGGGCTCGGCTACGGGATCTACCTGATCCACGAGCCGGTGCTGCGGCTGCTCTCCTCGCGGGGGCTCGTGCCCGAGGCCCAGCCGGGGTCGGTCTTCCTGGCCACCGCCGTGGTGGTGACCGTCCCGAGCATCGCGCTGGCCTGGCTCAGCTCACGGACCGTCGAGGCCGCCGGGCTGCGGCTCTCGACGCTCCTCGACCGCGACGGCACACCGCGGGACTACTACCCCCACCTGTCCCGCGAGTCGGCCTGACACATCACGTTCCCCTCGCTCCCGCGCGGCTGAGCGCCGGCGGACGCCACCACCCGGCGTACGGCGCGGCGTCAGGACTGGGTGCCGAGCGCCACGGGCAGCACCGCGGTGGCGCCGGCGTCACGCAGCGCGGCCGCGGCCACGGTCAGCGTCCAGCCGGTGACCACGAGGTCGTCGACCAGCAGCACCGGCCCGGCCGGGACGTCGGCGCGCAGCTCGTAGCGCCGCGTCACCGCCGCGACCCGCTGCGCGGAGTTGGTGGCGCCCCGACCCGGGGCCACCGACGGGTCGGCGATCGCCCAGGTGCCGACGACCGGCAGCTGCATCACCCGGGCCAGCCCGGCGGCGAGGTCGGCGACCAGCTCCGGGCGGGTGGCCGACTCGACGTGCACGAGGGCGACGGGCCGCTCGGCCCACTCGCCCGACCAGTCCTTCATCACCGTCATCAGGCCCTGGGCCAGCGACGGCGGGACCGGTCCGTCGGGGACGCCCTCGGCGAAGAGCTCGCGCAGCGCCTGTCCGTGGCCGAGGTCGGTGAGCCGCGCGATCGCCCGGCCCTCGGCGGGACCGCCGGCGATCTTGCCCTTGAGCCCGAGACCGAGGTTGGCCAGCGCGGTGGGCCACATCTTGCGCGGCTCGATCGCCACCCCGGGGCGCGAGAGCCGGGCACTGGCCGACGCCACCGCCTCGTCGGAGACGGCGGTGGCCAACGAGAGGCCGCCGCAGTTGTCGCAGCGACCGCAGTCGACGGCCTCGGGGTCGTCGAGCTGCTCACGCAGGTAGCGCATCCGGCACTCGTCGCTGTCGAGGTAGGCCAGCATCGCGGCCTGCTCCCGCTCGCGGGCCTCGCGGACGCGGTCGTAGCGGTCGGCGTCGTAGACCCACTCCCGGCCGGTGGCCTCCCAGCCGCCCTGCACCCGGCGGACGGCGCCGTCGACGTCCAGCACCTTGAGCATCGCCTCCAGGCGGTTGCGGCCGAGCTCGACGTACGACTCGAGGGTGGCGGTCGACAGCGGCTTGTCGGAGCCGGCGAGCACCTCGATCGTCTGCCGGACCAGCTGCTCGGGCGGGAAGGACAGGCCGGCGAAGTAGGCCCAGATGTCGCGGTCCTCGAGCTGCGGCAGCAGCACGACGCTGGCCTCGGTGGTGCCACGCCCGGCACGGCCGACCTGCTGGTAGTAGGCGACCGGGGACTGGGGTGCACCGAGGTTGATGACGAAGCCGAGCGAGGCGTCGAAACCCATGCCGAGCGCGCGAGGTGGCGATCAGTGCCTTGACCCGCCCGGCGACGAGGTCGGCCTCCAGGGCCTGGCGCTCGGTCGGGTCGGTCTGGCCGGAGTAGGCCGCGACCTCGTGGCCGCGCTCGCGCAGGTAGGCCGCGACCTCCTGGGTGGCGGCGACGGTGAGGCAGTAGACGATGCCCGAGCCGGGCTGCTCGGAGAGGTGGTCGGCCAGCCAGGCCAGTCGCTGCTCGGCGGTGCGCAGGCGCAGGACCCCCAGGCGCAGGGACTCGCGGTCGAGGGAGCCGCGCAGCACGAGCACCCCGGAACGCTCGTCGGCCTCGGGGTCGAGCCCGCCCCCGAGCTGCTCGGCGACGTCGGCGGTCACCCGGGCGTTGGCCGTGGCGGTCGTGGCCAGCACCGGGATCCCCTCGGGCAGGTCGCCCAGGAGGGTGCGGATCCGGCGGTAGTCGGGGCGGAAGTCGTGGCCCCAGTCGGAGATGCAGTGCGCCTCGTCGACCACCAGCAGGCCCGAGGTGGCCGCCAGGCGGGGCAGCACCTCGTCGCGGAAGCCGGGGTTGTTGAGCCGCTCGGGGCTCACCAGCAGCACGTCGACCTCCCCGGCGTTGATCGCGTCGTTGATCGGGCGCCACTGCTCGATGTTGGTGGAGTTGATGGTCACCGCGCGGATGCCGGCCCGCTCGGCGGCCTCGATCTGGTTGCGCATCAGCGCGAGCAGCGGGGAGACGATGACCGTCGGCCCGGCCCCGTGGGCGCGCAGCAGCAGGGTGGCCACGAAGTAGACCGCCGACTTGCCCCACCCGGTGCGCTGGACGACGAGCGCCCGGCGCCGGTCGACCGCCAGCGCCTCGATGGCCGACCACTGGTCCTCGCGCAGCACCGCGTCGTCGCGACCCACGAGGGCCTGGAGGTGGCGCTCGGCCTCGGCGCGGACGTCGGTGGCGGTGGTCATGGCCCCATGTCTAACAGGAGGCGCCGACAGCGCTCAGCCCGCATCGACGAAGGCCTCGCCGTCCAGCACGGGTACGACGTCGCTGGCGTCGACCTCCGCTGCCACGACGACGTCGTCGGCGAACCCGGCGGCTGCCAGCTCCCGCCCGCCGGCGCAGTCGTGGAGGTCGTCGGGGAGCCGGGCGCCGGCGAGGGCGTGGGTGGCCGCCCGCGCCTCCGGACTCAGTCCCTCGACGCCCCGAGCGACCAGGCCCGCGAGGACCGCGCCGGCACCCCACAGGTCCTCGACGCAGGGCCGCAGGGTGCCGTCGGGCCACCGCTCGCCGGCCGGTACGACGACGCAGGTGGCGCCGTCGCGCACCAGCGGTGCGAGGTGCTCGGCCACCGCCGCGGCGTTGCGCAGGGATCCGGCGACGACCCGGGCGCCGGTGCCCGCCAGGACCTGGGTGATGGTCGAGCCGTTCGGCGAGGGCAGCACGATCCGGTCCACCCCGGCGACCGCGGCCATGGCGGCCGGCGACAGGCTCACCTGCCCCTCCTGCTCGCGCGCCTCGAGGCGGCCGACCGCCAGCAGCGCACCGCGCGACGCGGCGTACTCCCGTGCGGTCTCGTCACGCCAGCGGTAGGGCAGCACCGCGATCCCCCGTCCCACCGCGACCGTGACGGTGGTGGTGAAGGACAGCACGTCGACGACGACCGCGATGTCGGCGGGCACGAGGGCCGCACCGACCGGACCCCACTCGCAGCGGACGGCGTACCCACCCTGGTCGTGCCCCGGCTTGATCACCGACGCGTTCAACCGCCCGGTCCGGTGACCGGCACCACCACGACCGGACCGGACGCGTGCCGCACCACCTGCTCGGCCGTCGAGCCGGTCAGCAGCCCGCGGAAGCCACCCGCCCCGCGCCGGCCGACCACGAGGATCTCGGCGCCCACCGCGGCCTCGAGGAGCTTGGCGGAGGACTGGCCGTGGGCCGTGTGCAGCACGACGGTGCAGTCGTCCGGGAGGTGCATGGCGGCCACGTCGCGGGCGAGCTGGTCGAGGACGGCCTGCTCGAAGTCCGCCTCCGGCGGGACGTAGCCCCGCTCCATGGTCGGGGGCCGGGGGGCGTTGGTCAGGCTCCACGCCCGCAGGACGTGCAGTGGGATCCCCAGGCGCGCCGCGTGCCGCGCCGCCCACACCACCGCCTCGCTGGATGCCCTCGACCCGTCATGACCCACCAGGATCCCACCGTCGATCGTCAGCGCTGCTCGCATGCAGGGAGCCTAGATCGAGGTTCGGGGCACGGCATCGTCCGGCGCGGCTGAGTGCGGCGTATCAGCACGAGGTCCGCCATCTCTTTACCTTCGACCGGCGCCACCGGGAGCCGGACGCGAAGGAGGGACACATGTCCACGAGCGATCTGGTCCTCGAGGGTGGTGGCGTCAAGGGCGCGGGCCTGGCCGGCGCCGTGCACGTGCTCGCCGAGCACTACGACTTCCACCGGGTGGCCGGCACCTCCGCCGGCGCCATCGTCGCCTCCGTCGTCGCCGCCGGGCTGGGTGACCGCCTGGAGGAGCTGACCATCGACACCGACTTCGCCGACTTCCTGGACGAGGGCCTCGCCGGGCGGCTCCTCGGCCCGCTCGGCAACGGCCTGGACCTGCTCGCCCGCGAGGGCCTGCACCGGGGCGCGACCCTGCACCGCTGGATCGCCGACACGCTGGCCGGCGCGGGCGTGGTGACCTGGGGCGACCTGCGGCTGCCGGGGACCACGGCACGCACCCCGATCGAGCACCGCTACCGGCTCGTCGTCATCGTCTCGGACGTCTCCCGCGGGCGGATGCTGCGCCTGCCGTGGGACTACGAGCGGCTGCTCGGCTGCTCCCCGGACGCCATGCCCGTCGCCGACGCCGTCCGGGCCTCGGCCTCGATCCCGTTCTTCTTCCGGCCCTGGCGTCTGCCCGTCGACCCGGCCCTCACCGGCGGCCGGAGCGAGATCGTGCTGACCGACGGGGGGATGCTGTCGAACTTCCCCATCGGTCTCTTCGACGACGAGCCCGAGCACCCCACCATCGGGATCCGGCTCTCCGCGGGACGAGCGTTGAGCGAGGAGGCGTGGTACGACGCCGACGACCCGCTGGCGCTGGCCCGGGCCCTCGTCGCGACCATGACCAGCGCCCACGACCGGATCGTCGAGGAGCGGCCGTCGGTGGTCTCGCGGACCGTCTTCGTCAAGACCGACGGCGTGCGCTCCACCGACTTCCGGCTCTCGTCACGGACCAAGCGGGGCCTGTTCACCAACGGCGTCGGCGCCGCGACGACGTTCCTCGCGGGCTGGGACTTCGACGCGTGGCGCCGCGAGCACGGCTCCCCCCACGTCGCGAGGGGAGCCGCGTGACTCACCAGATGCGGACGCGCTGCTCCGGCTCGACCCACAGGGCGTCGTCGGCGGAGGTCTCGAAGACCTCGTGGAACTCGTCGAGGTTGCGCACGATGTTGGCGCGGAACTCCGGCGGCGAGTGCGGGTCGATGGTGAGGTACTGCTGCTCCTGCTCCCTGCGCCGCTTGGTGCGCCAGCAGTAGGCCCAGTTGAGGAACACCTTGCGGCGGTCCTCCACGGCGGCGTCGCCGCCCTCGGCGATCACGAACGCCTTGTGACCGATGGTCAGGCCGCCGAGGTCACCGATGTTCTCGCCGACGGTCAGCGCGCCGTTGACCTTCTCGCCGGGCAGCGCGCGCGGCTCGAAGTCGTCGTACTGCTCGATGAGGGCCTTGGACTTGACCTCGAAGGCGGACTTGTCGTCGGTGGTCCACCAGTCGTTGAGGTTGCCGGCGCCGTCGTACTGCGCGCCCTGGTCGTCGAAGCCGTGGCCGATCTCGTGGCCGATGACCGCCCCGATGCCGCCGTAGTTCTCCGCGGGGTGGGCGTCGGGGCTGAAGAACGGCTTCTGGAGGATGCCCGCCGGGAAGCAGATCTCGTTGGTGCCGGGGTTGTAGTAGGCGTTGACGGTCTGCGGCAGCATGAACCACTCGTCGCGGTCGACCGGCGCGCCGATCTTGGCCAGCTCGCGGTCCGTCTCGTACGCCGCGGAGGCGGCGACGTTGCCCATCAGGTCGCCGGGCGTGACCCGCAGGTTGCTGTAGTCGCGGAACTTCTCCGGGTAGCCGATCTTCGGCCGGAAGGTGTCGAGCTTCTCGTAGGCCCGCTGCTTGGTCTCCTCGGTCATCCAGTCCAGCGCCTCGATGGAGACGCGGTAGGCCTGGAGCAGGTTGGCGACCAGGTCGTCCATCATCGCCTTGGACTCCGGCGGGAAGTGCCGGTCGACGTAGACCTTGCCGACGGCCTCGCCGATCGCGCCCTCGACCAGCGCGACGCCGCGCTTCCAGCGCTCGCGCAGCTCGGGCGTGCCGTTGAGGGTGCGGCCGTAGAAGTCGAAGTTGGTCTGCACGAAGTCGTCGGGGAGGTACGGAGCGGCGGAGCGCAGCACGTGGAAGAGCAGCCAGGGGCGCCACTGCTCGATGTCGACCTCCTCCAGCACCGTGGACAGGTGCGCGAGGTAGGAGGGCTGACGGACGCAGGCCTCGGCGATCGTCTCGGTGCTGCCGCCCAGGTTGGTGACGTAGGCCTCCCAGTCGAAGGCCGGCGCGAGCGCCTTGAGCTCGTCGAGGGTCATCAGGTTGTAGGTCTTCTGCACGTCGCGGGTCTCCGCGCGCTCCCAGTGGCCCTTGGCCAGGCGGGTGTCGAGGTCGAGGACCGTCTGCGCGGCCGCGGCCGGGTGCGCGTGGCCGCCGAGCTCGAGCAGGCGCGTGAGGTAGCCGAGGTAGGCCTCGCGGATCTCGGCGAACTTGTCCTCGCGGTAGTAGCTCTCGTCCGGCAGCCCCAGTCCGCCCTGGGTGATGTGGAAGAGGTAGCGGTCGGAGTTGCGGTCGTCGGTGTCGACGTAGGACCCGAACAGGCCGGCGCCGCCGATCCGCTCGAACTCACCGAGGAACGCCGCGAGGTCCCGCACGTCGCGCAGCCCCTCGACCGCGCTGACCATGGGCTGGATCGGGCGGGTGCCGAGCCGGTCGATCTCCTGCTCGTCCATGAAGGACGCGAAGAGGTCGCCGATCTTGCGGGCGTCCTCGCCGAGGTCGTCGGACGGGGTCTCGGCCAGCGACGTGATGATGTCGCGGACCTGCTGCTCGGCGACGTCGGCGAGCTGGACGAAGGGGCCCCAGCTCGAGCGGTCGCTGGGGATCTCGGTCTCGTCGAGCCAGCGCCCGTTGACGTGGCCGAACAGGTCGTCCTGGGGACGGATGTCAGGGTTCATGCCCGGGCGGGCGTCGTCGAGGATGCTCACGGACCCGACCCTAACCGGCGCCACCTACGACGGTCAGCGCAGCCGGTCAGCGCCGCCGGTCAGCCCAGCCGGTCAGCCCAGCCGGACGACGCAGCCGGTCAGCGCAGCCGGACGACGCTCTTGCCGAGCGTGCGCCGCTCGTCCATGTCGACCAGGGCCCGGCCGAAGTCCTCGAGGGCGTACGTCGCGCCGACCGGCGGCCTGACCACGCCGCTCTCGATCATGGGCACCAGCTCGGTCCACTGCTGCTGCATGAAGTCCTGGCGGGTCATCGCGTAGGCCCCCCAGCCGACGCCACGGACGTCGATGTTGTTGAGCAGCAGCCGGTTGACCTTGACCTCGGGGATGCCCTGACCGGCGGCGAAGCCGACCACGAGCAGCCGGCCCTGCTCGGCCAGGCAGCGCAGCGAGTCGGTGAAGAGGTCGCCGCCGACGACGTCGAGGACGATGTCGACGCCCCGGCCGCCGGTGAGCTCCTTGACCTTCTCCCGGAACCCGTCGACCAGCACGGCCTCGTCGGCCCCCGCGGCGCGGGCGACCTCGGCCTTCTCCTCGGTGCTGACCACGGCGATGGTGCGGGCGCCGTACCCCTTCGCGACCTGGAGGGTCGCGGTGCCGACCCCGCCGGCCGCGCCGTGCACGAGCACCGTGTCGCCCTCGCGGATCCCGCCGCGGTCCTTGAGCGCGAACTGCGCGGTCAGGTAGTTGAGCGGCAGCGCGGCGCCCTCGTCGTACGACAGGACGTCGGGGAGCGGGAAGGTCCAGATGGCGGGGGCGGCGACCCGCTCGGCGGCGTTGCCCCACCCGGCCACGCCCGCGACCCGCTGGCCGACGGCCAGGTCGCTGCGGCCCGGGTCGAGGACCTCGCCGGCGAAGTCGACGCCGAGGTTGAAGGGGGGCTCCGGCTTCATCTGGTACTCCCCGCGGCTCAGCAGCAGGTCGGGGAAGGAGACCCCGACGCTGTGCACCTCGACGAGCACGTCGTCGGGCCCGGGGGTGGGCTCGGGGACGTCGTTGACGACGATGTCGGAGGGACCGGTGAGGGTGACGACCTGGGCAGCGCGCATGCCGAGCAGGCTAGCGACCGCGGTCGGTCCAGCACGGGACGACCCCACGCCGCACGTATCGCAATCCGGTCGCCCGTTGTCGGTGCCGCCGGCCGGATTGGGCGACATGCCCGACCCACTCATCGACCAGGTGCAGGACACGGTCGGCGACCAGGTGGTCGGCCGGCGCATCCCCCGTGCCCTGACGCCCTTCCGGACGCCGGCCTACCGGTGGCTGACGGTGGCACTCGCGGCGAGCTCGTTCGCCAGTGGGGTGTGGCTCGTGGCGCTCGTCTGGGAGGTCATCCGGCTCGGCGGCGGGCCCGAACAGCTCTCGACCGTGATGACCGCGGGCGCCGTCGGCGTGCCAGGCAACTCCACTCAAGCTCGGCACTGTCGGTGCGCGCCGGCGAGGCTGGACATGACTCGCTGACGCCTTCTGTGCTGACGCGGGGGCACCTAGCCGCGCGCGTGAGTCATCACAAGATTCACCTGGCCGTTGGCTCCAGCCTGGTCACACGTACGCACTATGTCGGTTGGCGACAGATCGGTGACGTTGGCAGCCACCTGCGTCCTGATGTCCAGCCCCAAGCTGGTGAAGATGCCGAGCACGTCGAGGGGGTCGAGTCCTCGCTCACGCAACGCCGTGGGCCAGAACTCGCTGACGATCACACACCGGGCTTCGTCTCAGACAACCCACCATCCCGGCGAGGACTCCGGCTCGAATCCTTGCACGTCGATCTTGACGAGATCGAACGCTGCATCCGGCAGCACCTCGTCGAGCGGTGCGGCGGCTGCGAGCATCTCGGCGGTGTCCGCCACCCTGGTTCGCGTGTCACCCAGATTGGTCGCGGCGGTGCTGAGGGTCAACGTGCGTGCACCCGACGACAGCGCCAGGGCGTGTGTCGTGATGTCTGCGCCGCTGTTCCAAGCGTTGAGGGCGAGGACGGAGCTTGTCATCGGGTGCGGCTCGAAGGCATGAATGACCGCGCCGCGCGCGTGCTTGGCAATGAGGAGGCTGAAGTAGCCCACGTTGGCGCCGATGTCGGCGAATCTGATACCGGGACGGGCGAACTCGAGCAGCAGATTGCCCTCGTCTTGCTCCCAGGTCCCGCGCTCTTCGATGTAGGGACGCATGACCCCGTCGCCGGCAGGGATCCAGAGCGGCCCGGCGTCCGTGTCCAGGCACACCAGCGGATCACCTCTGTACGGCGAGGGGACGGGCCGCGAAGGGGTGGACGGCGTGGAACCGGCAGTACTGCGATCAGGCCACTTCATCGTGCGGCCACCTCCTTCTGGGGTTGGAGCGCCGTCTTGGCCTTGAGCTTGGCGGCAAGGCTACGGCCCAGTTCTTGGCCCGGTCGCTCAACAGTGACATAGCTGAAGGCCGCGACGATCAACGTGATGACCAGGATCGACGGGAGCCGCCACCAGTAACCGGTCGGCGCGGGCAGCGCTTCGAGCGGCCCCCGCTCGTAGAGCGCGAGCACGATGGGGAAGTGCCACAGGTAGATGCTGTAGCTGCGCTCTCCCAGCCAGGTGGCCACCGTCCGGAAGGGGACGCCTTCAAGGAGTCCGGCCGTGCAGCCACGACAAGCGCCGGCACCATGAGCGCCACCACGATGACGTCGTAGGTGGCGAACAGGACGTGGTTGCGGAAGTCGGATGCCTGCTCCACCGCGCGCAGCATTGCGATGCTGGGGATCAGGAGCACCACGATCGGCCACACGGCGATCTGCTGCGGGAGCATCCGGTCGACCCACCCGGTCCGTCCTTTCAGGACGAGCCATCTGATGCCGATGCCGAGGGCGAACACAGGTAGGGCACCGATGAACTGGCGTGCGATGAAGAGACTCTGGATACCCGGGTCCAGGGTTGTTTCGCCGAAGTACAGATTCCGCAACGGATCCCCGTCAACGGCAATCCACAGCCGCCAGCCCACTCCCATGCCGACGAGTAGGAGGAACGTCAACAGCGGCGCTCTCTTGTGCGCGGTCGCCATCAGCGGCAGGAACGCGTAGAGCATCATCTCGATGGTCAACGTCCACAGGGCGCCATTGACGTTCAGGGAGCTCGATGTGCTGGGGAACAGATAGTGGGTGAACGTGAATGACGTCGCCATCTGCGTCTGGCCCTGGGCACTGAACAGCAGACCCGTGCTGGCGAAGAAGAGGAACAGGAAGGCGATGTTGACGTAGTAGGCCGGCGCGATGCGGAAGAAGCGTCGGATGGCGTAGACCCGCAGGGACGCAGGCGTGTCCTGCCAGAAGGTCTCGGCAAGCAGGAAGCCTGACAGCAGGAAGAACAGGCTGACCCCCCACGTACCAAATCCTTCAATGACCCAGTAGCCGGTGAATCTGGGCTGATTGGACAGCGACCACGAGTGGTGGACGACGACGCTGAGGGCGGCAACCCCGCGCAGTGCCTCTATGCCCGGGTACCAGGTGCGGGTTGCCAGTTGTGGTTCAGACACGGCTCGGGTAGTTCCCGGATCTCGACGTGACGCCTGCGCCGAAGGCGGACGCGAAGGCGGCGGCCGCTGTTCCTCGTTCGGTGAGGTTGACCTCGACCGGATCCATGCCGAAATACTGCCGGAGCTCAGCCGCGAGATCGATCCCGCCGAGCTCAATCGTCGCCTCGAAGCCCATGGTGTGCATGCGCACCTCAGCGCGGCCGTCGGGCGCGACCTGCACCTGCACGATGTCCGTACGACCCGCAACGGGTGGCAACCAGCCGATCTGGACGCTGTAACCGAACTCCCGGCCCGTGGTGCGGATGATCGCCTCGGCCGCATCCTTGTGCGCGCGGGTAAGGACGCCGCTCGAGGCGAACGCATCAACCTGGGTTCGGAAGAGGGGGTAGCGCAGGTCTATGACCGCCTCGTTCTCCGGCACCGTGGTGTGATCGTGTGAGACGAGGCCAGCGTCGAGGTTGGATCCACGACCCTGGTGGTACACGAACGTCCCCGGGGCCAGGCCGATCCGGTAGCCCGCAGCGAGGCTGCGCAACGACCAGTCGGTCTCCTCGCAGTAGCCGCGACCGAAGATCGGGTCCATCACGCCGACGTCCTTGACGACCTCGATCGGCACGATGATGGAGAAGGAGATGCCGGCTGGGATGTCCATCACCGCATCCCCGTAGTGGTCGGCCAGCGCTCCACTGATCCAGTTGACTCGGTCCTGGTCCGACAGATGGAGGTCCGGGTCCTCGTTGGGGAGTGAGTAGAGCGACACGTTGTTCGACCAGGCTGTGACCGAGCCGACGCCGTCCTGGTTCACGGCCAGCAGCATCTGACTCATGAGGTTGTTCGGATAGATCACGTCGCTGTTGCTGATCACGACGTAGTCGTAGTCGCCGTCGATGGCGGCAAGCATGCCGAGCGAGACATTGCGAGGGATCCCGAGGTTCCGCGGGGTGCAGTAGTAGCCGATCCCCAGCTGCGCACAGAGCTCCGCCAGGCGCTCGCTCCACCCTGGTGCGGGACTGGCGTCATCGAGCACGAGCACGTCGACGTCGGCGTGCGTCGTGTCGATTCGCAGTGCCGACTCGAGCGTGCGCGGCACGAACGCCTCCCCGTTGTAGACCGTCACGCAGAAGAGCACCCGCGGCTTGGCCGAAGCGTCGGCCGTCACTGGGGCAGGCTCTTCCGGGCACGCCGGACCATACGTGAGGCAGCCGACGCCGATCGGAAGGCACGTGAATTCTGTACGTCCTTGAGTTCCTGCTTGAGGCTCCGGTTCTGCTGACGCAGCACCTTGTTGCGGAGGCGGAGCTTCTGCAGCTCGGCGGTCTGGGTGACCAGTTGGCCGTTGATGCCGGTGAGCCGCGCGGTCAGGTCCATGACCCGCGCATTGGCGACCTCGAAGTCCTGCAGGCACTGGACGAGGGACAGCTTGTCGAGGTCCACCGTGCTGGTCGGTCGCGAAACCTCTGCGGTCTCTGCGGGGGTCTCGTCGGTCTCGGCCATGGAATCTCCTGTAGTGCAGTGGGGTCAGTCTCGGGGGCGGGACAACAGTTCGCGGTAGCACTCGACGAGGCCCGCTGCCGTGCGCGCCCATGTGTAGCGGTCGCCGGACGCAAGGACGGAATCGACCTGGTGCTTGCCGAGCGCCGGGTCGGCGAGGAGCCTCTCGGCCGCGTCGGCGAGGTCCGCGGGGCGCCACGAGGTCGCCACCACAGGTGAGTCAGGCATCACCTCGTCGAGTGGCCCGAACCCAGCGTGGAGTGTGGGGGTGCCGAAGCGGGCCGCTTCGAAGGGCACGAGGCCGAACCCTTCGGCAGCCGTGGGATAGACGCACAGGTCGGCATGGCGAAGCAACCAATTGCGCTCCTCGGAGGTGACGTCGGCGAGCGTCAGCGGCTCCTCGCCACCGTCACTGGTAGCGGCGGCCTCGGAGATACGACTGGAGCCCTGCGCAACCGAGACTCCGGCCAGCACCAGCCCGATCCCGTGCCCGCGATCCCGCAACTCACGCCACATGCGCACCGCGAGGTCGCGGTTCTTGTGCGAGTAGTTGGCGCCGAGCACCACCATGAAGGGGCGCGAAGCCCAGCCACGGGCCACGATCTCGGCGGGCATCGACGTTGCCTCCGCACCCGACATGTGGTCGGTGCCGTTCTCGATGACGAACATCCGGTCCCGTTCGACCGGAAGCTGCTCGAGAAGCATCTGGTCCCGCACGTCGTGGGAGATGACGACCGTGGCGTCCGATCGGCGGCAGGCCTTCTCCAGGTTGCTCCGGTAGGACAGCCAGTCCTCGGGAGTGAAGTGGTAAGCGCCGATGCCGTAGGCGATCAGGTCCTGAACGGTGACCACCACCCGTTCCCCCAACTGGCGCCACCTGGACCAGGGCAGCCCGTCCCCCGGCTGGAATGGCCGATGCACGATGTCGGCGGCCTCGAGGCCCGCGAACTTGTTGTCCGCGGTCAGGACAGTGCTCATCTTGGGTGTGTCGAGGTAGGGGTCGGCGTACCTCGGGATCGCGCCGGGGACCCCCAGGGTGACCGAGTGGACGTCGTCGCGCTCAGCCAGAGCGCGAGCCAGCGCCAAGGTCTGGACCTGGGTCCCGTTCTCGATCGGGCCGAGGCAGGAGCCGTCGATGACGATGCGCAGGCCCTGGACCTTGGCCCGAGCCGTGTTCATCGCCATCTCGATCGGCGCGTCCTTGTCGGTCCGCTGGGTGTCGAAGAGCGCCGGGAAGAAGTGGTGATGCTTGTTCAGGAGCATCCGCACGTCGTGAATGGTGGTGAGCTCCTGTCCCCACTTCCCCAGCTCCCAGGGACGGGTGACATACGTCATCGAGTCCAGCACCGACTTGAGGCCCCTGCGCTGCGAGCGAAGCGCGAGATCCATCAGGGACACCTCGGGCTGCAGGTCGAACTCCGGGTGCGGTCCGCCCGTCATCGTCACCGCATGCCGGGCGACCAGGCATGCCGCCCCCGCCGGGACAGTGATCGGTGCCGGGGCCATGACAGGCGCGAGGTCGCGCAACCGGCGAGTAAGCGTGGTCTCGTCGTAGCCCGTGATGGCATACGCCGTGGGCCGTTGCGATACGGGAAACTGAGGTAGCCGGCCGAATTGCCAGGAACGAGACCGTCGCGACGCGGGCGTCGGCGCGAAGCGCGTCCAAGGCGGGGCCGAGTCCGTCGGCAGGGACCAGCACGGGCGAGGTCATGACGAGGAGTGGGAGGTCGCCCTTCGCTGACACGTCGAGCAGAGTCGTCGCGAAGCTCAGGGCCACGACGCAGGAGATCCGGTCGTCCTCGGGCATGCGCGATCGAGCCCAGTCCACGTCCCCAGGCAACGCAAGCACGATCTCACCAGCGCCGGGGACCTTCAGCAGACGCGTCACGGCCGGGAGCCAATCGTCCACCGAGTCGCGCACGAACATCAGCGTCTGGAAACCACTCTCGTCGGTGGTCTCGTCCTGGTCAGCCAAGAAAGCCACGCTCTCGCAGGTAGTCGGCGACGGCGGCACTACCCGCCTCGAAGTCGTGCTCCCACCGCCAGCCGAGGCTGGACTGCAGTTCGTCGACGTCCGCCACGGCATGGCGGACATCGCCGTCGCGGAACTTGCCGGAGACCTGAGGTTCGGGCGCCTTGTGGTGCTTGGCGATCGCCCGGGCTGCGTCCGCGATCGTCGTGACGACGCCAGTGCCGACGTCCAGGATCCGAGGCCGTTCGGCGGTCGGCGGCTGATCGATGCCGGCCATCAGGCGCTGACGACGTCGTCGATGACGATGAAGTCGCGACCGATGTCGCCGTCCTCGTAGATGTCCAGGACCTGCCCGCGCGATGCCAGTCGGTGGAAGAGCGTGATGATCCCGGTGTATGGGTTGTGTGGCGACTGTCCGGGGCCGTAGACGTTCTGCAACCGGAAGACCGATAGCGGAACGGAGAAGGCCGAGGTCCAGTTGCGAAGGATCAGCTCCTGCGCAAGCTTGGTCGAGCCGTAGACGCTCGAGGGATTTGGATGCGTGTGGCGGGCGCTCGATGCGGCCGGACGTCCCAGGGAGCCAGAGGGTGCCACGTGATCCCACTGGGCGGCGGACAGCTGAGCGTGGCTGCGCGGGGGCGGATAGAACTCCGCGCCGTCAGCGTCGACTCCACAGGCCCTCGCCGTACACCGCGCGACTCGAGGTCAAGACCACGTGGTCCCGGACGACATCGTGGCGCACCAGGGCGTCGAGCATGACCGTGGTGCCGACGACGTTGACCTCGGCATGCCTCGTCGACTCGGTCAACGACTCACCGGTGCCGGTCTCGGCGGCCAGGTGCACCAGCACGCTCGGACGGTAGCGAGTCAGGAGCTCGTCCCACGTTGCGGCGTGCGTCACGTCCGCAACGACGAGCTCGACACGCTCGTCGAGCGCCTCGGGCCGCCTCTGCTCTGGGTGCACCTGCGGCAGAAGGTTGTCGACCGCCACCACCGGCCCCTTGTCGGCGAGATGCGCACTAAGCGCACTCCCGATGAATCCGGCTCCGCCGGTCACGAGGACGGCGTCCGTCCTGTTCTTCTCTGACTCGCTCACCCGTTAGCCCGTCCCTGAAGTCCATGCGTCAGCGGTCGAGTCTAGGAGAGGGTACCCGTGGAGGCGACTCGGGGCGGTTCACTGCGGGAGCTTCGACGAGCAGGGACGGTCTTGGTCAAGCCCGCTCCGGTGGCTTGAGCATCACCAGCAGTCAGGTCCTTCGTCGGTGCGAGTGGACGCGAGTCCCCTGACGCTCCCCACCTAGTCCGGGTCGACGATGGCGTTCATCTCGAAGTGCATCGGGTCGGTGTAGCCCCAGTCACCGCCCCACGCGAAGCCCCACTTCTTGAAGATGTCCACGACGTCGCGGTCGATCTCCCCGACCGTCCCGCGCTGGTTGCCCGGCACGTTGACGTCGAAGGCGATGCCGAAGGAGTGCAGCGAGAGCTGCTGGGTGCCGGCGATGAAGCGCGGGTAGAAGCACCCGGCGTACTCGTCGACGTGGATCTCGTCGGCGAGCCCGCGCTGCTGGATCTCGGTCAGCGCCGCCCGCAGCTGCGGGAACACCACCTGGTGGCAGGTCATCGACCCGAGGATCGGCACCGGCGCGGTGCGGATGTTGGCGCCGACCCACGACTGCTCGGGCGCGATGCGGCCACCCCCGAGCACGGTGTAGCGGAACGTGCCGACCGCGTCCGCGACCGAGCCACCGGTGAGCACGGCGGTCTGGGTGGCGCCCGGGTCGAGGTTGGGGCCCAGGATCGTGATCGACGCGTCGTCCCCGACGAGCTTCACGAGGTCCTTGCGGACGTCGCGGGGCGAGTGGATGCCGGTGTAGACGAGCAGCGCGTTGCCGGACTCGATGCCGAGCTCCTCGCCCCACTTCTCGTTGACCACCGCGTCGACCTGCGGGACCTGCGGGGCGTAGGCCCCGATGTGGACCTTCGCGGCGTCCTTGTCGTTGCCGAGCTTGAGGTAGCCCGCCCGGTCCTGGAGCCTGCGCCCCACCGCCTTGTCGATGGCCAGCTCGCCACCGGCCACGCGGTCCCAGACCTCCTGCAGCTCCGCGCTGGCGTACGGCGTGTAGTTGCGGTACGTCGCCGGGTCGACCGCGGCGACGGTGATGACGCCGTTCTGCACGCCGAAGTCACCCAGGGAGATCCGCTCGACCCGCTCGACGCGACGGAAGCCGGCGATCCGCTTCACCAGCTCGTCGCTCAACGGCTCCTTGGAGTAGATGCGCAGGTCGGGGCCGACGAGGGCGCCGGTGCGCCTGCCCGGCGGGTCGACGGCGTGCTCGGGGTCGGCCACCGGGGCGGCCGTCCCGTCACCCTCGCTGCCACCGTCGGTGCCGTCGTCGGAGGACTGCGGCGCGCCGCTCGACGTCGTCCCCGGGTCGGGCTCGTCGGCCTCGACCGCGTCGCCGCCGCTGCACGCGGTGGCGAGGGCGAGGCAGAGCGCGACGGCCACCGCCGCGGCGCGCAGGCGTCGTGCTCGCGTCATCGCTCCCCCTCTCGCACCCCAGCGTAGGCACCCCGGACGGGCGCCGGGGATCACTGCGGCATCCGCCGCGGGATGGTGAGCCACGACAGCACCCCGCCGACGGCGAGGAGCACGGCGCAGGCCAGCATCGCGTCGCCGTACGCCGCGTCGAAGACCACGGGGTTCGCGTACGCGTCACCGCTGAGCCCCAGCGCCAGCGGGAGGGCGGCGACCGCCATCAGCGAGCCGGCGCGGGCGATCGCGTTGTTGATGCCGCTGGCGATGCCGGCGTTGTCGTCCGGGGCGGCGGCGAGCACGGTGGCGGTGAGCGGCGCGACCATCAGCGCGAGGCCCAGGCCGAAGACGGTGATGCCGGGGAGCACGTCGCGCCAGTAGCTCACGTCGGCGCCGACCCCGGCGATGAGCAGGGTCCCGACCGCCATCACCAGCGGCCCGACGGTCATCGGGATCCGCGGGCCGATCCGCGCCCCCAGGGCACCGCCGCGGGCGGCCAGGAAGAGCATGCACAGCGTGATCGGGAGGGTGGCCAGGCCGGCCTGGAGGGCGTCGTACCCGCTGACCGTCTGGAGCTGGATGACCAGGAAGAACAGCACCGCGCCCAGCGCGGCGTACACGAGGAAGGTCATCGCGTTGCTCGCGCTGAACGTCCGGTCGCGGAAGAGCTCGGGCGGCATCATCGGTGTCTTCTCCCGGCGCTCGAGGGCCACGAAGGACACCGCCGCGATCACGCCCGCGGCGGCCGCCCAGGGTGCGCCGCGCCCACCCCACTCGATCAGGGCGTACGTCGTGCCGCCCAGCGCGAGGGAGGCGAGGAGGGCACCCGTGTAGTCGAACGTCGTCGGCGCGTGGGGGTCGCGGGTCTCGGGCACCCACCGCATCGCGATGACCACCGTGGCCGCGGCCAGCGGCAGGTTGACGAGGAAGATCCAGCGCCAGCTCGCGTTGTCCACCAGCAGGCCGCCCACGAACGGTCCGATGGCCCCGGCGACGCCACCCAGGCCGGACCAGGCGCCGATGGCCCGTGCCCGGTCCCGGGGCCCGAAGGATCCCTGGATCATGGCCAGGCTGCCGGGGGTGAGCAACGCCCCGCCGACGCCCTGGAGGATGCGGGCCACCATCAGCACCTCGGCGGTGGGCGCCAGGCCGCACAGCAGGCTGGCGCCGGCGAACAGCACCGTGCCCAGCACGAAGATCCGGCGCCGGCCGAAGCGGTCGCCCAGCGAGCCGCCGATGAGGATCAGCGACGCGAGCATCAGCAGGTAGCCGTTGTTGATCCACTGCAGCTGCGCCAGCGAGGCGTCGAGGTCCTCGCCGATGGTGCGCAGCGCGACGTTGACCGCCGAGCCGTCCAGCCACGTCATCCCCGAGCCGAGGGTGGCGGCCGCGATGACCGCGCGACCACGCGGCGTACCCCAGGCGATCGGCTCGACGCTCACGGCCAGCAGGCTAGGGCACCGTGAGGGTAGGTGCGAGGGCGTCCTCAGCCGCCGAGCACCTGGCTGCCCAGCCAGGCGAGGTCGGCCGCGGTCCGCCGCGGCGACCCGGACGGCTGCATGACGTGGCTCAGCACCACCCGCACCACCATGTCGATCGCCGGCGCCAGCCGCTGCGGCGGCAGGCCCAGGTCGAAGCCCCGCACCCGCTCCTCGATCACCGTCTTGGCCGTGTCGAGCAGCGTGCCTGCGTGCGTCGTCAGCAACGGGAGCAGCTCGGTGTCGGCGCCGTGGGTGGCGCTGACCACCGCCCTGAGCAGGGCGTTGTCCTGGGCGAGCACGAGGACGTCGTACGCCGCCGCCTCGATGGCCGCGGAGATGTCGCCCTCGTGCGCGTCGAAGGCGCTGTCGACGAGCCGGAGGAAGCGGTCGAGCTCGCCGAGGATCATCGCCTCGGCCAGCGCGTCCTTGGTGCCGATCTCGTTGTAGACGGTCTGCCGGCTCACCCCGGACGCCTCGGCCAGGCGCCCCATGGTCACCCGCGCCCACCCCACCTCGGCGGTCATCGCGACGGCGGCGGTCACGATCCGTTCGCGCAGGGCGGGCGGGGAGGGCATGGCGGCGAGTCTAGGCACGGTCGCGCGGGCCGACGGGGACGGTCAGGACAGGGCCCGGGTCGGGTCGACGGGCACGAAGTCGGCCTTGTCCCGCACCCCGCAGTCCGGGCAGCACCAGTCCGGCGGGACGTCGCTCCAGGCGGTGCCGGCCGGGAAGCCCTCGTGCTCGTCGCCCGCGGCGACCTCGTAGGTGTAGGAGCACCCCGGGCAGCGGGCGGCCAGGACCTCCTCGAGGAGGCCCGGCGTGACGTCCTCGCGCACGCCGTGGGCCTGCGGCACGCGGGCGTCGTACCGCTGCAGGTAGCGCTCCCGGCGCCGCGGACTGAGGTTGGCCCGGCTCACGTCGCCGTCGAAGTGCGCGACCACGCGGGGGTCCATCACCCGGCGCCACAGCGGCGGGACGAGGGCCAGCACGATCATCCCGGCGTACCCGGTCGGCAGCACCGGGGACTCCTCGAAGTCCCGCAGCGCCTGGTAGCGCCGGGTCGGGTTGGCGTGGTGGTCGCTGTGGCGCTGCAGGTGGTAGAGCAGCACGTTGGTGGCGATGTTGTTGGAGTTCCAGCTGTGGCTGGGCAGCACCCGCTCGTAGCGGCGGCGCTCGCCCACGCCGACCTTCTGCCGCAGCATCCCGTAGTGCTCCATGTAGTTGACGACCTCGAGCAGCGAGAGGCCGACGACCGCCTGGAGGAGCAGGTACGGCGCGACGCCGGGGCCGAGCCAGGCGACCAGGCCGCCCCACAGCACCACCGTCATCAGCCAGGCGTTGAGGACGTCGTTGCCGAGCCGGAACGGGTGCTGCTTCCGGCGGGCGAAGCGGCGCTTCTCCAGCCGCCACGCCGACCTCAGGGAGCCGCCGACCGTGCGCGGCCAGAACGCGTAGAAGCTCTCGCCCAGCCGGCTGCTGGCCGGGTCCTCGGGGGTGGCGACGCGCACGTGGTGGCCGCGGTTGTGCTCGATGTAGAAGTGCCCGTAGGCGACCTGGGCCAGCGCGATCTTGGACAGCCAGCGCTCCCCTGCCTCCTTCTTGTGGCCGAGCTCGTGGGCGGTGTTGATGCCGATGCCGCCGATGCAGCCGATCGAGATGGCCAGCCCGATCTTGTCGATCGTGCCCATCCCCTCGGCGAACCCGGGGTGGGCCAGGAGGTAGAACGAGCCGACGAAGCCGGCGTACTGGATCGGCAGGAAGAGGTAGGTGATCCAGCGGTAGTAGCGGTCCTTCTCCAGCGCCTCGATCACGTCGTCCGGCGGGTTGGAGCGGTCGAGGCCGGCCACCAGGTCGATCGCCGGGACGATGCCGAGGATCACGATCGGACCGAGCCAGAGCCACACCCCCCAGCCGGTGAGCTGGTGCAGGCCGACCCCGAGGAAGGCCAGGCTCGGCACGACCAGCCCGATGAGCCACAGGTGGCGCTTGCGGTCCGTCCAGCCGTCGGTGGAGCCCGCGGGGACCGTGCCGCTGAGCGAGTGCTCGAGGCTCATCGTCGTCACCTTCCGTCGGGGAACGTCGCCGTCCCGGGTTTACAAGACCCTAGGGTTTGTACACCTCGTTGACAAGAGGGTGCCGTTTGTAAACCGCGGTTGCGATCCCGTGGGGAAGTCCCCGCCTGAGCGGGGACTCTGGCACTTTGTGACCGTTGCAACCGTCACAAGGTGCGAGAGTCCCCGGCTGGGCGGGGACTTTGCCACGGGGGCAGACCGCTCACCCCCAGGTGATCCCGGAGCCCCGCCAGGAGTCGGGCCAGTCGCCGGAGTCCGGGGTCACCTCGTCGCTGCGGTTCCACAGCGTCAGGTAGAGCGCCACGGCGGACCCCCGCAGCAGCGAGTCGCCGTCGGGGAGCGGGCGCGCGTCGACCCGGGCGGTCACGGCCGGCGCCGGCCCCACGTCCACGACCCACGCCACCGCGCCGGCGGACGGCTCCACCACGATCCGGTGCGGCTCGGGCGCACGCAGGCGGGACCGCGGTCGGGTCACGAAGCCGGTGAGCAGCTCGTCGATCCCGTCGAGGGCCACGTCCTCGGCGATCCAGGGGACGTCGGCGGCCCGCGGGAGCCGGCCGAGGTACGCCGCCGCGGCGTCGACCGCGTGGACGGTCGTCTCGTGGCACTGGCGTCGCGCCCAGAACTCGCGCGGCGGCGGGGCGTCGGCCAGGAACACCGGTGCCTCGAGGTCCTCGGGCGCCCGGACGAGCGCGGTGACCAGCTCGATCGCCCCGTCGGCGAGCCAGTCGAGCGGGTCCGCGGCGTCGATCCCCTCCTGCTCGAGGGCGTCCGGGTCGGCGGACGAGCCGCAGACCGTGGCCGCGGCCCAGCGGTGCACCATCCCCTGGTGGGCGACGAGCCGGCGGAGCGTCCAGTCGGGCGTGGTCGGCACCGGCGCGCGCAGCCCGGCGCGATCGGCGTACCGCACGAAGGACACCATCGCCTCCCGCAGCCCCTCGAGGTGGCGCGGGACGCCGAGCCGGGGTCCTGCGGACGCGATCGTCATGCCGCCACGGTGACAGAGGACGCGTCGCGTCCGCTCGTGGTTTTCCCCGCCACGTCCGACCCCTAGCGTGGGCCCATGACCGACATCCTGCTGTTCCCCTCCGTCCTCGGCCTCCGCGCCGGCATCACCGACACCGCCGAGCGGCTGGGTGCGGCCGGCCACCGCGTCGAGGTCATCGACCTCCTCGACGGGCGCACCTTCGACGCCTACGAGCCGGCCATCGCCCATCGCAGTGCCCTCGACGGCGACGCGCTGGAGGCCGAGGCGCTCGAGCGTTCGCGGGTCGTGGAGGGGCCCTTCGTGGCCGTCGGCTTCTCGGCCGGCGCCGGGTTGGCCGAGTACGTCGCGACGCAGCGCCCCGACGACGTCCGCGGCGTCGTGATCGTGGGAGGCGCCATGCCGACCAAGTACCTCGGGGACGGGTCCGCGTCCTGGCCGCGCGGCGTACCCGCCCAGGAGCACATGGGCGCCCGTGACGACTTCGACGACGGGCCCGAGGTGCGTGCCGACTTCGCCGCCGACGTGGAGCGGGCGGGCGTCACGCCCGAGTTCTTCACCTACGCCGACGCGGGGCACCTCTTCAACGAGCCCGGGATGCCGGACGACCACAACCCCGAGGCGGCCGAGGAGTTCTACACCCGCCTGCTGGCGTTCGTCGCCGACTGACGACCGAGCGTCGCGCGACGCGACCGGGACCCGCGAGTGGTCCACGGGGCGGCGCTGCGGCAGGGTGTCCCCATGAGCAACGACCCCTTCGGCATCGACTTCGGCGGCACGGGCATCAAGGGAGCGCCGGTCGACCTCGGGTCCGGTGACTTCGCCGGCGACCGGGTCAAGATCGCCACCCCCCGCCCGGCGACCCCCGAGGCCGTGGCCGCCGTGTTCCGCGAGCTCGTCGGGCGGTTCCCCGACTCGACCTCGCCGGTGGGCGTCACCGTGCCTGCCGTCGTACGCCACGGCATGGTCTCCTCGGCCGCCAACATCGATCCGTCGTGGATCGGCACCGACGCCGACGCCGTCTTCACCGAGGCGCTGGGCCGTGAGGTCCACGTCGTCAACGACGCCGACGCGGCCGGCCTCGCCGAGGTCGAGTACGGCGCGGCGCGGGGCCGGAGCGGACTGGTCATCGTCACCACCCTCGGCACCGGCATCGGCTCGGCCCTCATCCACAACGACGTGCTCGTCCCCAACTCCGAGCTCGGGCACCTCGAGATCGACGGGTACGACGCGGAGTCCCGCGCGGCCAACAGCGCCCGCGAGTCCGAGGACCTGTCCTACGAGGAATGGGCCGAGCGCCTCACGACGTACTACCGCACGGTCGAGCGCCTCTTCTCCCCCGAGCTCATCGTGGTCGGCGGCGGGGTGAGCAAGAGCTTCGACAAGTTCGGGCCGCTCATCGACATCAAGACCGAGATCGTGCCCGCCACCCTGCGCAACAAGGCCGGCATCATCGGCGCCGCCCTGGTCGCGACCCGCGCCGCCGACGAGGCCTGAGCGCCCCGCCTGTTCGTCATGCCGGGGGGCCGGTGACCGCCCGGAAGGCGTCGATCGCCCCCCGGAGGTAGCGCTCCACGACCGCGCGCTCGTCGTGGTCGAAGGACGCGTCGAGCCGCTGCAGCGAGGTGAACATCGGCATCAGCCGCATGAGCACCTCCTCGCGCCCGGACGCGGTCACCACCACGCGGGTACGACGCCTGTCCCCGGCGTGCGGCTCGCGGGTGACGTGGCCGTGGCTGGCGAGGCGGTCGACGATGCCGGTGCCGGCGGCGGTGCTGACCTCGAGGAGCCGGGAGAGCTCGGCGGGCCCGAGCGGCTCGCGCACGAGGTGCTCGAGGGCGGACAGCTCCGACTCGCTGAGGCCGGCCTGCCGGGCGACGATCGGGCGCATGCGGGCGGCCGCGTCGGCGAGCTCGCGCAGCGCGTCGAGGCTCCCGGTCTGCTCCCACGCCTCGGCGAACGCGCTGGCCGGCGCGGCCGGCGCGGCCGGCGACTCCGGCGACGCCGGCGCGATCTCGTCAACCTCCACGTGGGGGTCCCGCATTTTGTTTCACCTACTTAGCGACTAAGGTTCTGAACTATTGTTCCACGGCACCACCAGCGAGGAGCCCGTCATGTCCACCCCCACCCTTCCACGCGAGCGCGCCGACGAGGGCGAGCAGCAGATCTCCCCCCTCCTGCGTCGTCGTACGGCGTGGCTCGTGGCCCTGATCCCCCTGCTGCTCGCCGTGGGCCTCATCGTCGGCCTCGGTGAGGGGATGCGGGAGCGGTCCAGCCTGGACGCGCTGCCCGAGGGCTACGACAGCACCCAGGGCACCGCCCTGCGCGACGCGCTCCCCGACGAGGACGCCTCGGTGGCCGTGGTGCTGTGGACCAGCGACGACGGCGAGCTGGGCCGCGACGTGGTGGCCGACCTGGGTCGCCAGGCCGAGCAGCTCGGCGCCGTGCCCGCCGGCCCGACCGGACCCGTGACGGTCGCCGAGGACGGCACCGCCGCCATCGCCGTGGTGCCCGTGGAGTCGGCCTCCGCCACCGAGAACGCCGACCGGGTCGCCGAGCTCCGCGACGGCCTCGAGGCCGACCGGCCCGACGGCGTCACCAGCCAGGTGACCGGGCCCGCCGCCGTGGAGGCGGACCTCGCCGCGGTCTTCCAGGGCGCCGACACCAACCTGCTGCTGGTCACCGCCGGAGTGGTCGCACTGCTGCTCCTCATCACCTACCGCAGCCCGGTCCTGTGGCTGATCCCGCTCATCGTCGTGGGTGCGGCCGACCGGCTGGCCGCCGTGCTGGCGACCCAGGCGATGGCCGTGCTCGACGTCGCCTGGGACGAGTCGACGGTCGGCATCTTGTCCGTGCTCGTCTTCGGTGCCGGCACCGACTACGCCCTGCTGCTGATCTCGCGCTACCGCGACGAGCTGAAGGCCCACGAGTCCCGGTACGTCGCGATGACGGTCGCCGTACGCCGTACCGCCGAGGCCGTGCTGTCCAGCTCCACGACCGTGGTGCTCGGCCTGCTCACCCTGCTGCTGTCGGTGGTCCCGACGACCCGCGGGCTGGGCCTGGCCTGTGCGATCGGCGTGGTGGTCGCCGCGACCTTCGTGCTGCTGGTGCTGCCGGCCGCGCTGGTGCTCTTCGGGCGCTGGGTCTTCTGGCCGCGGGTGCCGCACGTCGGCGAGCCCGCCCTGGTCGACACCGACTCCCTGTGGCACAAGGTCGGCGCCCGCGTCGCGAAGCGTCCCGCGGCCTTCGTCACCGGCACCCTGATCCTCCTCGCGGTGATGGCGATCGGCGTCTTCCGCATCGACACCGGCCTCGACCAGGCCGACCAGTTCCTCGTCGAGCCCGAGGCCATCTCCGCCTCGAACCGCCTTGCCGAGTCCTTCCCCGCCGGGGTCTCCGACCCCGCGCAGGTCCTCACCCGCGACGACGCGGACCAGGTCCTCGCGGCGGTCCAGGGCGTCGAGGGTGTCGGCACCGCGACGATCGGCCAGCAGGGCAACGGCGTCTCCCAGATCGACGCCGTGCTCGACGCCGCGCCCGGCAGCGACGAGTCGCGGGACACGATCTATGCGATGCGCGACGCGGTCGGCTCCTTCGACGACACCCACGTCACCGGCACCGAGGCGACCGCCATCGACCAGGGCGAGAGCGCCCAGCGCGACCGGCTGCTGATCCTGCCGTTGATCCTGGTCCTGGTGCTGGGCGCCCTGCTCCTGCTGCTGCGCGCCGTCGTGGCCCCGTTGCTGCTCGTGGCGACCGTGCTGGCGACGTACGCCGCGAGCATGGGCATCTCCTGGTGGCTCTTCACCGGCCCGCTGGGGTTCGAGGCCCTCGACTCCGGCGTGCCGCTGCTGGCGTTCCTGTTCCTGGTGGCGCTGGGCGTCGACTACAACATCTTCCTGGTGACCCGCGCCCGCGAGGAGGCGGCCGAGCACGGGTCGCGCCAGGGCATGCTGCGGGCGCTCACCGCGACCGGCGGTGTGATCACCAGCGCGGGCATCCTGCTGGCCGCGGTCTTCGCCGTGCTGGGCGTGCTGCCGCTGGTGGTGCTCGCCCAGCTGGGCACGGTGATCTGCATCGGCGTCCTGCTGGACACCCTGGTCGTGCGCACCGTGCTGGTGCCCGCGCTGGCGCTCACCCTGGGCGACCGCTTCTGGTGGCCGCGCAAGGTCGGACCCTGAGCGGGCCCGACCTCGCGTGACGCAGGCGTCGGGTCAGCGGCGCTGGCCCGACATCGCGGCGTAGTAGCCGCTCGACTCCCGCTTCCACAGCAGGAAGACGATCGCGGCGCCCAGCACCAGGTTGACCAGGCCGAGCACCGTGGAGAGCACCGGCTGGGGCTGGGAGAACGAGAACAGGAACGAGATCGCCGACAGCGCGAACAGGACGGTCGCCACGATCCGTGCCCACCCCTTGCCGCGGCCGTTGGCCCACGCCATCCACAGCCACAGGGCGACGCCGATGAGCCCGACGAACACGGCGAACGCCGTGCCGATCGCCACCGCGGTGTCCACGGCGTCGGAGGTGATCGCGGTGCCCTGGTCCTCGAGGGTCTGCTCGACCTGGTCGCGGATCTGGCCCCGGAACAAGAACGTGCTCAGCAGGCTGAGCAGGCTCAGGCCCGCCCCCACGCGCATCAGGAGCACGGCGGTCCGGATCGGTGCCGGGGGCTCGGTCGGGACGGGCGCCGCGCCGTACGGCGATCCGGGCTGGCCGTCACCGGGCTGCTGGCCGTACGGCGACTGCCCGTAGCCCGGCTGCTGGCCGTAGTCGGGCTGTCCGTAGCCCGGCTGCTGCCCGTAGTCGGGCTGTCCGTACGCCGGCTGGCCCTGGCCGGGCGGGGCCTGGTCGGGGCCTCGGTAGGGATCACCGTGGGGCGTGTTGGTGCCGTCGTTGCTCATGTCGTCCTCCCGTTGACGACGGCCGGTCGGCCGCCGGGTCCGGACAGACTAGTGAACGCCCGACGCGGAGGCGCTCAGGACTCCTGGTGGCTGATCGCGGCGGCGACCTTCTTGGCGACGTCGGGGTGGAAGACGCTGGGGATGATGAACGAGGCGTTGAGCTCCTCGTCGGTGACGACGAGGGCGATCGCCTCGGCGGCGCGCAGCAGCATGTCGATGGTGACGTCCTCGGCGCGGGCGTCGAGGAGGCCCCGGAAGACGCCGGGGAAGGCCAGCACGTTGTTGATCTGGTTGGGGTAGTCCGAACGGCCGCTGGCCACCACGGCGGCCCGCTTGCCGGCCTCGGCCGGGTCGACCTCGGGGTCCGGGTTGGCCAGGGCGAAGACGATCGCGTCGTCGGCCATGTCGTCGATCCACTCCGGCGCCAGGATGCCCGGGGCGCTCACGCCGATGAAGACGTCGGCGTCCACGAGCACGTCGTGCAGCCTGCCGGTGGCCCGGCGCGGGTTGGTCTCGCCCGCGAGCTGCGCGTGGGCGGGCGACAGGGTGGTGTCGTCGGCCGACAGGGCGCCCTCGCGGTCCACGACGACGACGTCGCCGGCCCCGGCCGCGAGCAGCAGGGTCACGATGGCGGTGCCGGCCGCGCCGGCGCCGGAGACCACGATGCGCACCTCGCCGAGCGACTTCTTGACGCAGCGCAGCGCATTGGTGAGCGCCGCCAGGACCACGATCGCGGTGCCGTGCTGGTCGTCGTGGAAGACGGGGATGTCGAGCGACTCCCGCAGCCGGCGCTCGATCTCGAAGCAGCGGGGGGCGGCGATGTCCTCCAGGTTGATCCCGCCGAAGCCCGGCGCGATCATCTCGACCGCACGCACGATCTCGTCGGTGTCCTGGGTGGCCAGGCAGATCGGCCAGGCGTCGATGTCGGCGAAGCGCTTGAAGAGCGCCGCCTTGCCCTCCATGACCGGCAGCGCGGCGCCCGGGCCGATGTTGCCCAGCCCGAGCACGGCCGAGCCGTCGGTGACGACGGCGACCGAGTTGCCCTTGATGGTGAGGCGGCGCACGTCGGCGGGGTTGTCGTGGATCGCCATGCTGACCCGGCCCACGCCCGGGGTGTAGGCCATCGACAGGTCGTCGCGGGTGCGCAGCGGCACCTTGGACTCCACCGAGATCTTGCCGCCGATGTGCAGCAGGAAGGTGCGGTCGCTGACCTTGTGGACCGCAACCCCCTCGAGCGCCTCGACCGCGGCCACGAGCTCCTTGGAGTGCGCCTCGTCGACCGCCGAGCAGGTGACGTCGACGACGAGGCGGTCGTGACGCGACTCGGCGACGTCGATGGCGGTCACGACGCCGCCACCCCCGGCGATGGTGGTCGCGACCGTGCCCACGACGCCGTGGTCGGGTGCGGTGTGCAACCGCATGGTGATCGAGTACGACGAAGCGGTGGCGGCCATGGCTCGACCTTCCCCCGGCGCGAAGGTTACGGGCAAGTCACCTCGCCCGCGTGAGACGGACGCCTCAGAGGGCCCGCTCGATGTCGGCGGTGATCCTCTCCGGCTTGGTGGTCGGGCCGAAGCGGTCGATGACCGCCCCGTCGCGGCCGATGAGGAACTTCGTGAAGTTCCACCTGATCTTGCCGCCGAGCATCCCGGACTTCTCCTTGCGCAGCCACGCGAACAGCGGGTGCGCCCGGTCGCCGTTGACGTCGACCTTGCCGAACAGCGGGAAGTCGACGCCGAAGTTGCGCTCGCAGAACGACGCGATCTCGTCGTCGGTGCCGGGCTCCTGGCCGCCGAACTGGTCGCACGGGAAGCCGAGGACGGTGAACCCACGCTCGCCGTACGCGTCCTGCAGCTCCTGCAGGCCCTTGTACTGCGGGGTGAAGCCGCACTGCGAGGCGGTGTTGACGACCAGCACCACCCGACCGTCGTACGACGCGAGGTCGGTCTCGGTGCCGTCGATGCTGGTGGCCTTGAAGTCGCCCAGGGAGGTCATGCTCGTCCTTCGGAGTCGCGGGGGGATCGGATGGGATCGGATGGGTCGCGTGCTCACGACCCGGCCGGCGGGTCGGGGTCCGGCTCCTCGTCGCGGCGCCGGAGCACGCGGGCCCGCCACACCAGCACCAGCAGCGCGGCCAGGATCCCGTCGGCCACCAGCGTGGACCAGAGCCCGGCCCAGCTCCGCACCTCCCCGGAGACCGTGTGTCGCGACGGATCGCCCTCCAGCACGCGCACGGTGACCTCGCCGCTCTCCTGCGCGGAGGCCCACGTGGCCCGGTCGACCTCGGCCGCCCAGGCGCCCTGCTCCGGGTCGACGTCCTCGGGGAAGCGGTAGCTCAGCCACCAGCGCGGCTCGGCCGCGGTGCCGAGGTTGCGGGCGACGGTGACCTCGGCGCTCACGTCCGTCCCGGCCCTGGCCACCCGCAGGTCGGTCCACGTCGACAGCGCGAGCGGCAGGTTGATGAGCACCACCACCAACGCCAGCACGGCGACGTTCTTGAGACGTCGACGGTCCGCCAGCAGGGACGTGGGACCGGACATGCGGACCAGTATCGGCGTCGTGGGTTTGCCGGCCGTCGCGAGGTGGCACAAGGCTGGTGATCCACACCACCACGAGGGGACCCCATGACTCACCGATCTCGCCTGGGAGGCGTGGCGCTGGTCGCCGTGCTCGCCCTGGTCCTGACCAGCTTCGCCGCCTCGCCGGCGACCGCCGCGGGCAAGCGCACCAAGGGCCGGGTGTCCTACGGCACCACCGCCTGGGTGGCCGGCACCTCCGGCTACGCCATCAAGGGCAAGGCCTCCGGCCCCAAGCGCCGCACGGTCGCCCTGCAGGTCAAGTGGGCCGACGGCTGGCACACCATCGACAAGACCCGCACCAAGCGCAAGGGCAAGTACCGGTTCACCGGTTCCTTCGACTGGTACGGCGCCCACAAGCTGCGCGTCCTGGTGCCGCAGAAGAAGCGGTTCCGTGCGAAGGCGTTCAAGGCCAAGAAGTTCTCGGTGTCCGTGCCGTGGACCCCCCGTGGCGCCACCTCGGCGTACCTCCCCTTCTCCGGGCAGGGCCTCACCTTCCGCTGGAACCCCTGCGAGACCATCAAGTACCGCATCAACCCCGGCCTCGCCGGTGACGCCGCCTTCCCGCTCAGCCAGGCCGCGATGGAGCTCGTCGAGCGCGCCACCGGCTTCCGCTCGAAGTACGTCGGCACCACGACCGCCGTCCCGATCCGCGGCGACAAGAACCCCCGGGGCACCGACCTGGTCATCGCCTGGTCCAGCCAGGACCTCGACCCGGGCCTGATCGGCGCGGTGGGCGTCGGCGGCACCGGCCGGTCCCCGATCGCGCAGCTCAAGAAGAGCAGGAGGCCGACCTGGCAGATCAAGAAGCCGGGCCTGACCATGAACATGTCGTACGCCGGCGAGTACCCGATGACCATGGACGACCCCAACCACGAGTCCATGGGCCTGGTGCTGATCCACGAGCTCGGCCACGCGTTCGGCCTCGACCACTACGCCGACGACATCCAGGTCATGCACCCGGGCAACCGCTCGCCCAACGTGGGCGGCTACTACGCGCGCTACGAGGCCGGCGACCTCGCCGGGCTCCGCTCGCTGGGTGCCTCCCAGGGCTGCCTGACCAAGTACCGCGGTCGCTACCAGGCCCGCACCGACGGCCCCGTCCTCACGCCCGGGTCGGTCTCGCCCGGTCGCGAGGTCGTCGACCTCGTCGAGGAGTGACCCCGCTGACCGGTCACTGACCAGCGTGGCGGCGGGCGGCACGGGATGCTCGGGTCCCGGCGCCGTCCGCCGCCACCTCACGTCCCACCAGCGCCGCCACGACCAACGCCAGGAGCCCGTCCACGGCCGCCACGGACACCGAGCCCGACAGGGCCAGCGCGGCGAGGGCGGTGCCGGCTCCGAGGTAGAGCCAGACCGCCTCTCCGACGCGCCCGTTCGCGGCCTGCTGCAACCACGCGATCGCCGCCAGGGAGACGGCGACCGGCAGCGCCACCGCGGCGACGGGCACGAGGGCGGCCGTCGCGTGGTCCGTGTGCGCGAGGTGCAGCTGGGCCTGGACACCGGCACCGATCGCGGCGACGGCGGCGAACAGCGCGTAGTGCCCGTAGCCCCACAGGAACGCGGCCCTCCGGTTGCGGGTGAGCGCGTCGCGGCCGAGAGCGTCGAAGTAGATCCACCACAGGCCGAACGCGATGACGAGAGCGGCCAGCACCACCAGCAGGGCCGAGCCGAGCCCGCCCTCACCGTCGAGCGCGTCGCGCAGGCCGACGGACACGGCCAGGATCGTCTCACCGAGCACGATGATCGTGAACAGGCCGTAGCGCTCGGCGATGTGACCGGGGTGGAACACCCGGTCCGGTGACCGTCCGACCGCCAGCACCGGGGTGACCAGCTCGGTGGCGAGCGCCGCCACGAAGAACGCCGCCACGACCAACACCGAGGTGGGGGTGGTCGACAGCACGGCTCCGGCCACCCACAGCACCTGCGCCAGGACGGATCCGCCGGCATAGACGAGCGCGAAGGCTCGGTGGGTGTGGTCGTCATGGGCCGAGCGGACCCACTGCAGGACGAGCGGCAGGCGCATCACGGCGTACGCGAGGGTGAACGGGAGGAGGTCTCCCTCCCAGGCCGTGGGGATCGACGCGGCGACCGCGAGCACGCCGCCCATCTGGAGCAGCGTCAGCAGGCGGGTCAGCGCGTCGTCGTGCGAGAAGGCCGTGGCGAACCACGTGTAGCTCATCCAGGCCCACCAGATCGGCACGAACAGGAGGGCGTACGTCGTCGCCGCCTCGAGCGCGTGCCCGTCCACGGTGCCGTGGTCGAGCTCGGCGGCCAGAGCCGCGACCGCGACGACGAAGCACAGGTCGAAGAGGAGCTCCAGGGGCGTCGCGACCCGCTCGCGGACCTCGTGGTCACGCATCGTCGCCGACAAGGTCACGACCTCTGGTGCGCGACGAGGACCACCTGGCGACCCCGACCACCGGCGAAGGCCAGCAGTCCCCAGTAGCGGGCGGCCTCCTCCATCACCCCCGCCGCGTCGAGACCCCCCACCCCGACGGCGTCGAAGCCCATCGCGACAGCCAGCTCCACCACGAGCTCGCGCGCGGACGCGTCGTCGGAGGCGACGGGGAGCACCGGCCGGTGGCCGTCAGGCAGCCTCGGACGGGCCATGTGCTCGGCACCGAGCACGTTGAAGGCCTTCACCACCGAGACCCCTGCGCCGGCCGCGGTCGCGACGACCGCCGCGCCACTCGGACTCCCGCCCGAGCCGACCCCGAACGGGTTGGTGGCGTCGACGAGGACCTGCCCGGGGGCGAGTCGAAGGCGCGGCACGACGTCACCCACCGTGGCGAACGGCACCGCCAGCACCGTCAGTCCGGCACCTTCGGCCGCCCCGTCGATCGGGACGGCCGAGGCACCCGGGGGCACCGTGGTGCCCGCGACGTCTCGCACGGCGTACCGGACCGCGTGGCCGAGTCCCGACAGGTTCTCGCCCAGCGCGCGGCCGACCCGGCCGGCACCCACGACCGTGATCCTCTCCGGCCGGCTCATCGCCCGAGCGCCCCGATGACGAGCCGGGCCGCGGCGGCACCGGAGTACTGCTGCTGATCGGTGACCAGGCTGCCGATGGCACTCATGGACGGTCTCCTTTTCGTTACGGGTCAACTATGTAACGTAAAAGGTAGCGACACCCAGGCCTGCTTTCAATACATGCCTGTCACGTAAACTTCCCCGCGTGACGTCGATCCCGGCCGCCGACCGCGCTCCCGCCCCCGGGAGGCCCCGCGACACCTCGATCGACGCCGCGGTGCTGGAGACGACCCTGCGCCACCTGGCCCGTGACGGCTTCACCGGCCTGTCGCTGTCCGCCGTGGCCGCCGAGGCGGGCACCACGCGTCCTGCCCTCTACCGCCGGTGGGAGGACAGGACCGCGCTCGCCGTCGCCGCCGTCGCCCACCTCGCGCGGGTCGACCCGCCCGACGTGACCGGTGAGCCCTTCGACGACCTGGTCTCCGAGCTCGAGCACTTCCGCCACTGCATCAGCGACGCGGCCGCCCTGCCCCTGGCCGGGCTGATGCTCGGCGACGGGGTGTCCGACGAGGTGCGCCGGCGGTACGCCGCCGAGATCGTCGAGCCCCGCCGAGCGCGCATCCGGTCCTGCCTCACCGCCGCCATCGACCGCGGCGACCTGCCGGAGGACGCCGACCTGCTCATCGCCGCGTCGTTCCTCACCGGTTCCTGGTACTCGCTGGCGCTCGTGGGCGCCGAGGTCCCCGACGACTGGGCCCGGCGCACCGCCACCCTCGTGTGGCGCGCCTGCGGCGGGGAGCCCGATCCCCTGGGTCCCCCGAGGCCCTAGCAGCCGGAGGCGCCGCGCACGCCGTCCGGCGAGCGCGTGGATCAGGGCACGATGACGATCTTGCCGCGGGTGTGGCCCTGCTGGCTGAGCGCGAACGCCTCGCCGACCTCGTCGAGCCCGAAGGTCCGGGCCACCTCGACGGTCAGGGTGCCCGCGTCGGCCAGCTCGGCCAGCCGGGCGGTCTCGGCGCCGAGGGGGCGCACCCACACCGCGTGGCCGCCGTGCTCGGTGACCGAGCCGTCCGCGACCGAGGCGTGCCGACCGCCCTGAGCGAGGACCGCCAGCGTGGTCTCCAGCTGACCGCCCACGAAGTCGGCGACCGCGTCGACACCCTCGGGCGCCAGCGCCCGGATCCGCTCGACGACGCCCTCGCCGTACACCACGGGCTCGGCGCCCAGGCCGCGCAGGAAGTCGTGGTTGGTCTCCGACGCCGTCCCGATCACCCGGGCGCCACGCGCGGCGGCGATCTGGACCGCGAGGCTGCCGACGCCACCGGCGGCGGCATGGACCAGGACGGTGTCCCCCTCGCCCACCTCCAGCACGTCGAGGGTGCGCAGCGCGGTGCCGCCGGCGAGCGGCAGGCCACCGGCCTGCTCCCAGGTGAGGGAGGCCGGCTTGCGGGCCACCGACCAGGCGGGCACGGCCACCTGCTCGGCGAAGGTGCCGCCGTGCACGGTGTCCTTGCGCGCGTAGGCCATCACCTCGTCACCCACCGCGAGCTCGGGGGTGTCCGGGCCGACCGCGACCACGGTGCCGGCCACGTCCCAGCCGGGGACCGCCGGGAAGACGGTGTCCATCAGGCCGTCGAGCCCGCCGGCCATCACCTTCCAGTCGACGGGGTTCACGCCCGCGGCCCGGACCTCGACGAGGACCGCGCCCGGACCGGTCTTGGGGGTCGGGAGGTCGCGGACCTGGAGGGTCGTCGTGTCCTGGCTGTACGCCTCGTACGTGGCTGCGCGCATGGTGGTGCTCCTTCTCGTGGGGGTTGCCGTGCTCAACACACCGCACCCGGCGCTGCCTTCCCGTCCTGAGGTGTGAGAGCGACCTCCCCGGAACCCGCGGCACGAGGTCCCGGGACGCACGAAGGCCCCGGAGAGATCCGGGGCCTTCGATGGTGGTGCGCGAGGGGGGAGTTGAACCCCCACGTCCTTTCGGACACACGGACCTGAACCGTGCGCGTCTGCCTATTCCGCCACTCGCGCGTGAAGCGAGGGCAACGTTATCCCACGCCCTCGGGGCCGTCACAATCGCGGTCCCGTAGCGGCGTACGGCTGCGGCGGTGCCCGGAGCGAGGGTCCCCTGACAGTACGATCGGCCAGACCCGACGGCCGTCGAGAGGAGGCGCACGACGTGAACGCACTGCAGCGCTTCGAGCGCAGGCTCGAGCAGATGATCTCCGGGGTGTTCGCCCGCGCCTTCCGCAGCGCGGTCCAACCCGTCGAGATCGCCGCGGCCCTCCAGCGCGAGTGCGACAACAACGCCCAGATCATGAGCCGCGACCGGCGCCTGGTGCCCAACCGCTTCCTCGTGCTGCTCGCCGCCGTCGACCTCGAGCGCCTGCAGGGGTACGACGACGCGATGGAGCGCGAGCTCGTCGACCAGCTCAAGGACCACGCCGACACCCAGGGCTACGTCTTCACCGGCCCGGTGCAGGTCGACTTCGAGGCGGCCGACGACCTCACCACCGGTCGCTTCCGGATCCTCAGCCGGGCCGAGGCCAGCGTCACCGACAACGACCAGCGGACCCGCACCCGCGCGGCCCGGGCCGTGCTGGAGGTCAACGGCACCCGCCACCCGCTGCGCGCGCCCGGCCTGGTCGTGGGTCGCGGCACCGAGGCCGACCTGCGCATCAACGACCCCGGCGTCAGCCGCCGGCACATCGAGTTCACGGTGCACGGCGACGACCTCGAGGTGGTCGACCTCGGCTCCACCAACGGCATGCTCGTCGACGGCACCAAGGTCGGTCGGGCCGGCCTGCGCGACGGCACCGAGGTCAAGATCGGCCACACCACGATGACGATCCGCGTCACCGAGGAGGGCTGAGGGCCGTGTCCGAGCTCACCTTGTTCCTCATCCGCTTCGCCTACCTCGCGATCCTGTGGATCTTCGTGCTGTCGGCGATCTCGGTGATCCGCTCCGACATGTTCGGCGCGCGGGTGCCCGAGACCGCCCGCGGCGCGGCCGCCCCGGCGCGCGGCAAGTCCAAGCCGCCGTCGCGCCGCCGCGGCTCGCCGACGCACCTGATCGTGGTCGAGGGCGACAACACCGGCGCCCGCGCCGAGCTCGACGACGCCCCCCTGCTCATCGGACGCGGCAGCGACGCCGCCATCCGCCTCGACGACGACTACGTCTCCACCCGGCACGCCCGGGTGGCGGCCAGCGGCGACGAGTGGTTCGTCGAGGACCTCGGCTCCACCAACGGCACCTACGTCGGCTCGGTGCGCATCACCCAGCCCACCACCATCGGGCTGGGCATCCAGGTGCGCATCGGCAAGACCATCCTCGAGCTGCGGAAGTAGGGGTCGGCCCTCCATGACCGGACCGCTGCGCCTGGCGTACTCCGCCATCTCCGACGTCGGACGCGTCCGCCGCGACAACCAGGACTCCGGGTACGCCGGGCCCTGGCTGCTCACGGTGTGCGACGGGGTCGGCGGCGCGGCGCGCGGCGACCTGGCCAGCAGCACCGCCGTGCAACAGCTCCGCAAGCTCGACGTCGAGCCCACCGACGACCTGCTCGCCCTCGTGGCCGGCGCGATCCACCGCGCGGACGACCGGATCGGCGAGCTGGTCGAGGAGGACCCCGAGCTCAGCGGCACCAGCACCACGTCCACCGTGGCGCTCTTCGACGGCACCAAGATCGGCGTCGGCCACCTCGGCGACAGCCGGGGCTACCTCCTGCGCGGCGGCGAGCTGCGCCGGTTGACCCACGACCACACCTTCGTGCAGAGCCTCGTCGACGAGGGCCGGATCACCGAGGAGGAGTCGCGGGTCCACCCCAACCGCAACCTCATCCTCAAGGCGCTCGACGGCGTCCGGCACGAGGAGCCCGACCTCTTCGAGGTGCCGCTCGAGGTCGGCGACCGCATCTTCTTGTGCAGCGACGGCGCCTGCGGCACCCTCGACGACGCCCGGATGGCCGACATCCTCGGCACGGGCACCCCCGACTACGCGGCCGTCGAGCTGGTGCGGGCGAGCCTCGAGGCGGGCAGCAGCGACAACGTCACCTGCGTGGTCGCCGACGTGATCGACACCGAGCCCGACCCCGACCTGCAGCCCCTGCTCGTGGGTGCGGCCGCCGACCTGCCCCGCAAGGCCTCGGGCGGGGTCACCGGCCGCGGGCTGTTCCGCGGCCACCGCTCCGGCGACACCGGCGAGATCGACCCGGTGCCCGACGGGCTGCCCTCGGACGTGCACGCCTTCCCCTCGGACCCCATCGACGTGGAGGCCCAGCGCTACGCGCCGCGCCCGCCGGCCGGGCGCACCTGGCTCAAGAGCGTGCTCGCGCTCCTGGTCGTCCTCGGCGTCGTCTGGATCGCCCTGGCCGCCGCCTGGTCGTGGAGCCAGCAGCAGTTCTACGTCGGCGTCTCCGACGACCGGGTCACGATCTTCCGCGGCCTCAACGCCGAGATCCCCGGCATCGACATCTCGCACCCCTACGAGGTCACCGACGTCGCCGTCGCCAACCTCAGCGAGATCGACGCCGAGCAGGTCGCCGACGGCATCGAGGCCCGCGACCTCGAGGACGCCCGGGCCACCGTCGACAACTACGCCGCACGTCAGGACGTGCCCACCCCGGACACCGGGCAGGACGCCGGCTGATGAGCCAGGACCACACCCTGATGGGATTCGTGCACCGGCGCCGCCGGGGCGCGGAGCTCTTCCTGCTCGTGCTCGCCCTGGCGGTGGGCATCGGCGCCTACGCGGCCGTCGGCCTCGGGATGGAAGGCACCATCCCGGCCGACATCGTCGGGTACGGCGGGTGGCTCACCGCGTTGATCGTCGTCGCCCACGTCGCCATCCGGATCTTCGCGCCGTACGCCGATCCGGTGCTGCTGCCGCTCGTGGCCGCCCTCAACGGGCTCGGTCTCGCGGTCATCCACCGCCTCGACCTCGACAACACCAGCCAGTGCGTCGACAACGACACCTTCGCCCGCCAGCAGCTCGTCTGGATGACGCTGGGCGTCGTCCTCTTCGTGGCCACCCTCGGGCTGCTGCGCGACCACCGGCTGCTGCAACGCCTGACCTACACGACCGGGCTGGCCGCGATCGTGCTGCTGCTCCTGCCGATGGCCCCGCTCGTGGGCAACACCGTCAACGGCGCCAAGATCTGGATCTCGGTCGGCCCGTTCAGCTTCCAGCCGGGCGAGGTCGCCAAGGTCCTGCTGGTGATCGCCTTCGCCGGCTACCTCGTGCTGCACCGCGACGCGCTGGCGCTGGCCGGTCGCCGGGTGCTCTTCATCGACCTGCCGCGCGGTCGCGACCTCGGCCCGATCCTCGGCATGTGGGCCATCAGCATGTTCATCCTGGTGTTCCAGCGCGACCTCGGCTCCTCGCTGCTGTTCTTCGGGATCTTCCTGATCATGCTGTACGTCGCCACCGAGCGACCCGGCTGGCTGGTGGTCGGCACGGTGCTGTTCGCCGTGGGCGCCTTCGCCGGTTGGCGGGTCTTCGGCCACGTCCAGAACCGCGTCAACATCTGGCTCGACCCGATGGCCTACTACGACCAGACGCCGGGCTCGGGCCAGCTGGTCGAGGGCCTGTTCGGCATGGGCTGGGGCGGCCTCATCGGCCGCGGCTTCGGCGGCGGCGCACCCTGCCGGATCCCCTACGCCGAGTCCGACTTCATCGTCCCGGCGATCGGCGAGGAGCTCGGGCTGACCGCCGTCATGGCGATCATCCTCTGCTACGGCCTGATCGTGGAGCGGGCGCTGCGGATCGCGCTCATCTCCCGCGACGGCTTCGGCAAGCTGATGGCCGTCGGCCTCGGCAGCATCTTCGCCATCCAGGTCTTCGTGGTCGTGGGCGGCGTCACCGGCCTCATCCCGCTGACCGGCCTCACCACGCCCTTCCTGTCGTACGGCGGCTCGTCGCTGGTGGCCAACTGGGTGGTCATCGCGCTGCTGCTGCGCATCTCCGACCAGGCCCGGCGCCCCGCCCCCCGCCTCAGCGAGGCCGACTCCGACACCGGCTCCGACATCGAGTCGACCCAGGTGGTGAAGCTGAGATGAACAAGCCGATCCGCACGATCTCCCTCTTCTGCCTCGTGCTCTTCCTCGCGCTGATGCTCAACGCGACGTACCTCATGTACGTCCGCTCCGGCGAGCTCACCGCCGACCCGCAGAACCGGCGCGTCATCACCGCCGCGTTCTCCCGCGAGCGCGGCGCGATCCTGGTGGGCAAGGACCCGGTGGCGCGCAGCGTCCCCAGCGACGACCAGTACGACTTCCAGCGCACCTACCCGCAGCCGTTCAAGTACGCCCCCCTGACCGGCTACTTCTCCTACTACAGCCAGACCGGCATCGAGCGCTCGCAGAACGACGTGCTCTCCGGCGACGACTCGCGCCTGTTCGTCACCCGGCTGGTCGACATGCTGAGCAACACCGACCCCCAGGGCGGCAACGTCCAGCTCACCATCGACCCCGCGGCCCAGGACCGCGGCCTGGGAGGGCCTGCAGGCGCTGGGCGCGGACGTGCAGGGCGCCGTCGTGGCCATCGAGCCGGCCACCGGCAAGATCCTCGCGATGGTGTCCAACCCGACCTACGACCCCAACGCGCTGGCCTCGCACGACTTCGGCTCGGTGGGCGACACCTACCAGGCGCTCGAGCAGGACCCGGCCGAGCCCCTGATCAACCGGGCCATCGGGACCACGCTGCCGCCCGGCTCGACCTTCAAGCTGGTCACCGCGGCCGCCGCCATCGAGTCCGGCGACTACGACGCCAAGTCGATCGTGCCCGGCGGCACCTCCTTCCAGCTGCCCCAGTCGTCCACCAAGGTCGGCAACGAGGGCGGCAGCGACTGCGGCGGCAAGCGGATCACCCTGACCCAGGCCCTCCAGGTGTCCTGCAACGTCACCTTCATGTCCCTGGCCGACGAGCTCGGGATCGACGCGATGACCGAGCAGGCCGAGAAGTTCGGCTTCAACTCCACCTCGCTGGAGGACCTGCCCGGCCAGGCCCGCTCGCTCTACCCCCCGGACATGGACCCGCCGCAGACCGCGCTGTCGGGCATCGGCCAGTCCAGCGTGACCGCGACGCCCCTGCAGATGGCGATGGTGTCGGCCGGCATCGCCAACGACGGCGACGTGATGCGCCCGTACGTCGTCGACGAGGTGCGCGCGCCCAACCTCTCGCTGCTCGACAAGACCACCGAGCCCGAGCTGTCCGCAAGGCCACCTCGCCCACCACCGCCGACGAGCTGACCGAGATGATGGTCGCCACCGTCGACGACGGCACCGCCTACGCCGCCGCGATCCCCGGGGTGCGGGTCGCCGGCAAGACCGGCACCGCGGAGTCCACCGACACCCGCCCGCCGTACGCCTGGTTCACCTCCTTCGCCCCCGCCGAGGACCCCAAGGTCGCCGTCGCGGTGCTCGTGCAGTCCAGCAGCACCGCGCCCGGCGACATCGCCGGCGGCCGGCTCGGCGGCCCGATCGCCAAGGCGGTCATGGAGGCGGTGCTCAACCCATGACGACCACTCCTCCCGGCGACGGCGCGACCCGCTTCGCCGACGACGCCCGCCGCTACGCGCTGACCTCCCGGATCGCCACCGGCGGCATGGGCGAGGTCTGGCGCGGCACCGACACGGTGCTCTCGCGTCCGGTGGCGGTCAAGGTCCTCAAGCCGGAGTACGCCGACGACGCGCTGTTCCGCACCCGCTTCGAGACCGAGGCCCGGCACGCCGCGTCGCTGCACCACCCCGGCATCGCGGGGGTCTTCGACTTCGGCGAGGCCTCCCCGGCGGACGGCTCGACCTCGCCGCGCCCGTTCCTGGTGATGGAGCTGGTCGAGGGCCAGCCGCTGTCGACCCTGCTGCGCCCCGGCGCCCCCATGGACCCCGAGGTCGTGCGCGACCTGCTGTCCCAGGCCGCCGACGCGCTGGGGGCCGCCCACGCGGCCGGGATCGTGCACCGCGACGTCAAGCCCGGCAACCTCATCGTCACCCCCGACCGTCGCATCAAGGTGACCGACTTCGGGATCGCCCGGGCCGCCGAGGGGATGTCCCTGACCGAGACCGGCCAGGTGATGGGCACCCCGGCCTACATCTCGCCGGAGCAGGCCGAGGGCGGGCGCGCGACCGGCGCCTCGGACGTCTACGCCCTCGGCGTGGTCGCCTTCGAGTGCCTCGCGGGTCGCAAGCCGTTCCTCGCCGACACCCCCGTGGCCACCGCGATCGCCCACCTCCGCGAGCCGGTGCCCGAGCTGCCCGCCCCCGTGCCCGCCGACCTCGCGGCCGTAGTGCGCCGGGCGATGGCCAAGGACCCCGCCGAGCGGTACGCCGACGGCGCGGCCTTCGCGACCGCGCTGCGGGATCCGTCGGCCGCCGCCGCCACCGGCGCCACCACGGTGGTGACCCCGGTCGCCGCGGACCCGACCCCGACGCAGGTGATCCCCCCCGTCGCGGCGGCTCCGGTCCCGACGCCGACCCCGGCCCCCGCTCCCGCGGCCCGGGACGAGCGCCGCTCCCGCGGCGGACTGCCGGGCTGGCTGCCGTGGGCGCTGCTCGCCCTGGCCCTGCTGGTGGCGGCTCTCATCGGCCTGCAGGTCCTCGGCGACGACCCCGCCTCCGACGACACCCCGGACCGGCAGACCCCCTCCCAGACGCCCAGCCGGACCCCCAGCGAGACGCCGACGCAGTCCCCGTCCGAGACGCCGTCGCAGACGCCCACCGAGACCACGTCCGTCGAGGTGGACGAGGCGTCGTACCTCGGTCGGGACGTCAAGGAGGTCGAGGCGGCCCTCAAGGATCTCGGCCTCAAGGTCCGCAAGGACAAGGTCGACAACCCCGGGGACGAGACCGAGAACACCGTCCTCGGCGTGGACCCGTCCGGCACCCTCGAGGAGGGGGACACGGTGACGGTGTCCTACTGGGACAAGCCGAAGCCGAGCGAGACCCCCACCGAGACGCCGACCGAGACCCCCACCCAGACCCCCACGACACCGACGACGACGCCGACGCCGACGGGCAGTCCGACCTGATGGGCACGAGCACGCACCCGACCAGCCACACCACCAGTCACACCACGAGCGCAGCGAGAGGGCGGCGAGGATGAGCGACGAGCCGACCGTCATCGGCGGCCGCTACGAGCTCGGCGAGCTGCTGGGCCGGGGTGGCATGGCCGAGGTGCGCAAGGGACGCGACACCCGCCTCGGGCGCACCGTGGCGGTCAAGCGGCTGCGCACCGACCTGGCCAGCGACGCGACCTTCCAGGCGCGCTTCCGCCGGGAGGCGCAGAGCTCCGCCTCGCTCAACCACCCCGCGATCGTGTCGGTCTACGACACCGGCGAGGAGATGGCGACCGACGGCTCCGACGTCGCCCAGCCCTACATCGTCATGGAGTGCGTGCAGGGGCGGACGCTGCGCGACATCATCCGCGAGGGGCGCAAGATCCTCCCCGAGCGTGCCCTGGAGATCACCAGCGACGTGCTCGCGGCCCTCGACTACAGCCACCGGGCCGGGATCATCCACCGCGACATCAAGCCCGGCAACGTGATGCTCACGCCGAGCGGCGACGTCAAGGTGATGGACTTCGGCATCGCCCGCGCCGTCTCCGACGCGTCCTCGACGATGACCCAGACGGCCGCGGTGGTCGGCACCGCGCAGTACCTCTCCCCCGAGCAGGCCCGCGGCGAGACCGTCGACTCGCGCTCGGACGTCTACTCCACCGGCTGCCTGCTCTACGAGCTGCTGACCGGCCGGCCGCCCTTCGTCGGCGACAGCCCGGTCGCGGTGGCCTACCAGCACGTGCGTGAGCAGCCCTCGCCGCCGTCGGACCACGACCAGGACCTCGATCCCGAGATCGACGCCATCGTGCTCAAGTCGCTCGCCAAGCGGGTCGAGGACCGCTACCAGAGCGCGGCCGCCATGCGCCAGGACATCGAGCGCTACCTCGCCGGGCACCCGATCCAGGCGGTCGCACCGCCGGTCGCGCCCACCGAGGTCGTCCCGGCGGTGGCCGCCACCTCGACGATCCCGGCCGCCACCTCGGCCGCTCAGCCGCCGCGCGAGGACAACGCGCGGGGTCGCACCGGGCTGCTGATCCTGCTGGGCCTGCTCATCGTCACGGCCATCGCCGGGGCGGCGTACGTCCTGCCGAGCATGTTCACCGAGGAGGTCCAGCGCGAGCAGGTGCCCGCGCTCGTCGGGCTCACCGAGGACCAGGCCCGCCTCGAGATCGGGGAGGCCGGGCTGTCGGTCGGCCGGGTCACCCGCGAGGCGTCCGAGGACGCTCCCGCCGACGAGGTCATCCGTCAGGACCCCAACCGGGACGTCTACGTGGACCCCGGCACCGGCATCGACCTCGTGGTCTCCTCGGGCAAGCCCGAGGTGCAGGTGCCCTACGTCGTGGGCCAGCCTCGCCCCCAGGCCCGCGACGCGCTGCGGGCCGCGGGGCTCAAGGTCTCCGTCACCGAGGTGGAGTCCGACGAGCCGAAGGGCCAGGTCATCTCCACCGACCCGCCCGCCGGCCAGTCCGTCGCCGAGGGCACCACGGTCACCCTGTCCGTCTCCGACGGCCCCGAGTCGGTCCCGTCGGTGATCGGCCTGCGACAGGGCGAGGCCACGCGCACGCTCCGCCAGGCCGGCTTCCAGGTGGAGGTCCGCACGGACCCCTCGTCCACCGAGCCCAAGGGCCAGGTCGTCGACCAGTTCCCGCGCGACGGCGTGGCCGACCGCGGCGACACGGTGCTCATCTTCGTCTCCGCCTTCGTCGAGCCGCCGCCGAGCGAGACGCCCACCGAGACGCCCAGCACCACGCCCACCGAGACGCCGACCACCACCCCCACCGAGACGCCCACCGAGACGCCGACGACGACGCCCACCGCCCCGACCGAGACGCCGACGACGACCCCGCGGCGTACCCGCTGAGGGGCTGCGCTCAGCCGGCGGCCCGGCTCGGCGAGGCCATCGGCGTGGCGTAGGTCAGGTCGAGCAGGCCCTCGTAGGCCGGAGCGGTCACCCGCGGCAGCGTCGTGACCTCGTAGCCCACCCCGCCCGTCGGGTCGGCGGCGTACTCGCGGTAGACCTCCAGGTAGCTGTCGTCCTCGAGCGAGGCCAGCAGCTCGTCCGGGTCACCGATCCCGACGATCTCGTACGGCGGTGAGTAGGGCACGCCGTGCAGGGTCACCGAGTTGCCCTCGCACTTGATGCCCGTCGTCGAGATGATCCGCTGGCCCTGCAGGGTGACCGCGACGGCCCCGGCGCGCCACATGGCGTTGACGACGGCCTGGAGGTCCTGCTGGTGCACGACCAGGTCGTTCTGGTCCCGGTCGGTCGTCACGAGCACGTCCTCCGGGGCGTCGGTGAGCGTCACCTCGACCGCCTGACCGGTGCGCGGGGTCAGCCCCGCAGGGTCGACGAGGGTGTCGATCTCGTCCTGGTAGCGGTTGACCGTGCGGTCCCCGAGCCCGTCGGTCAGGGTCTCGATCTCCGCGTTGAGCCCGCTGACCTCCTCGGTCAGCTGGTTGGTGTCGTTGCGCTCGGCCTGCACCACCGATGCCAGGTCGGTGTAGCGGCCGCCGCGCAGGTCGGTGCCGTCGCTCTGCTCGGCGCTGACGGCGAAGAGGGCCCCGCACAGGATGAACATCGTCGGGGTCCCGACCCGCCACACCAGGGCCCGTCGACGGGCACGCGCGGCGCTGTCGTCGGGGCGCGGGTCGGGAGGGACGGGCATGGCGACTACGCTAACCCCCCGGTGGGCGCACCATGCCCCACCGCCCGAGTTCGTCAGCTACGAGGAGTGGTCGTGCCCAAGTCCAGCGAGGCATTCGTCGACAGCAAGGCGAAGGTCTTCTCCGTGAGGTTCCTGCTGGCGCTGCTGCTCATCGCGGCCGGCATCGGCTGGATCCTCTACTACTACCTCGGCGTGCGGCCCGACCCGTCGGTGTTCCCGGCCGAGGAGGGCTCGCCCAAGGCGGTCGCGGACCTCGGGCTGTGGAACTACGCCATCGGCTTCGGGCTCCTGCTCGTCGGGCTCGCCGTCTCCGCCCACCCCTCGACCCCGCTCGGCCGCGGTCGCGGCGTCGTGGTCGGCATGCTGGGCTGCTTCCTCATCGGGCTGCTGTGGATCTGCACCTTCTACGTGTTCTCCGACGACCTCTCGGCGCTGCCGGTCTTCAACGACCTCGGCCAGTGGAACCTCGCGGTCGGCATCGCCTTCATGGCGGTCGGGTTCACGTTCGCCACCCGCTGGGAGTGACACTCCCCCCACGTTCGCGCTGCGGCGCCGGCTCCCGTCAGGGGGTCGGCGCCGCTCGCATTCTCCCCAGTCTGGGGACAAGGTGTGGAGAACTACACGCGTGTAGTTCTCCACAGGTGATTCCACACCTGTGGATGGAGTGGGGTCGGCGAATGCCGGGCGGGTGATTCATACAGACGGGCGTCGTGGCGTCGGTGAGCCGTCATGCGGCCGCGCTCGTACGACGCCCCGCCGGCCGCGCGGCTCGGACGTCGTACGCCGTCGGACCCGGGGGTGCGCGCACGGATGACGTCCGGCGGCGCGACGCCCGTACGCCGCCACGGCGTACCCCTCAGGGCAGGGCGAGGACGCGCACCGCCGCGAGCGCGAGGAGCACCAGGACCATCGAGGCCAGCCCGCTCCACTGCACGAGCGAGCGCCGCTGCCGGGGCGCGTAGACCATCAGGGCGGCGATGATCGCGCCGCCGACGAGACCGCCGAGGTGGCCCTGCCACGAGATGCCGGGCACCGCGAAGGTGATCACCAGGTTGAGCACGAGCAGCCCGCCCAGGGCACGCAGGTCGCCGCCCACCTTGTGGGCGACCACGCCGAGCGCGCCGAAGAGGCCGTAGATCGCGCCGGACGCGCCGACGGTCAGCCCGACCTCGGAGGAGAGCCACAGGACCGCGACGGAGCCGGCGAGCCCCGAGACGAGGTAGAGGGCCAGGAAGCGGACGCGGCCCAGGACGGCCTCGAGCTGGGGGCCCAGGATGTAGAGGGCGAGCATGTTGCCCGCGATGTGCCACACCTCGACGTGCGTGAACTGGCTGGTCAGCAGCTGCCACCAGGCGCCGTCCGCGACGCCGCTGAGGAAGCGTCCGTTGACCGCGTCGCACGTCGTGCGGGTCATGTCGTAGAGGAAGCCGTCACCGGGCGCGCACGCCCCGTTGGCCCGCAGGCCGAGGCGGTCGACCAGCGCACTGGACGAGCCGCCGCTCACCAGGATGGCCAGCCACACCATGACGTTGATGCCGATGAGCACCAGCGACGTCAGCGCCGGGTTGCTCGAGCGCGCGCCGCCGTACGGCGCCTGGATGCTGCGGGTCTCCTTGGCTCCCTCGGCGACGCAGGAGGGGCACTGGAAGCCCACGGCCGCGTCCCGCATGCAGTCGGGGCAGATCGGCCGCTCGCAGCGCTGGCAGCGGATCCAGGTCTCGCGGTCGGCGTGCCGATAACAGGTCGGGACGCCGGCCGCGGGATCGCCGGAGCTCGGCTGGGTCATGCGGTGGGGTGCCTCAGCGCTCGATGGTGACCGACTCGATGGTGACCGGGTCGACCGGACGGTCCATCGCGCCGGTGCGGGTCGCGCCGATCGCGTCGACGACGTCGCGCGAGGACTGGTCGGCGACCTCGCCGAAGATGGTGTGCTTGCGGTTGAGCCACGGGGTCGCGCCCAGGGTGATGAAGAACTGCGAGCCGTTGGTGCCCGGGCCGGCGTTGGCCATCGCGAGCAGGTAGGGCTTGTCGAAGACGAGCTCGGGGTGGATCTCGTCCTTGAACGTGTAGCCCGGGCCGCCGGTGCCGGTGCCCTGCGGGCAGCCGCCCTGGATCATGAAGCCCTCGATGACGCGGTGGAAGCCGAGGCCGTCGTAGAACGGGCCGCTCCTGCCGTCGCCGGTCGTGTAGTCCTTGGTGCCCTCGGCGAGGCCCACGAAGTTGTCGACCGTCTCCGGCGCGTGGTTCGGGAACAGGGTGATGACGATGTCGCCCTTGTTGGTCTTCAGGGTGGCCTTGGTGTCCGCCATGGTCTGCCTCTCGCGTGTCAGGAGTGCGTACGACGCCGGGGCGTCGCGCACGTGTCGCCGTCGATCCTGCCATGCGCTCTGACATGCAGCCCGACCCGCCGCCCGGCCCACCACCCGACCCCACCGGCCCGCACGGTGGTGCTTCACCCGGACGGGGCTGTCGGTGGCTTCGCGGAGCATGGTGAGATGGGTGCACTACTCACAAGGAGGCCACGCATGCACATTCGCAGGCAGAAGTCGTTCATGGATCGGGCCCACGACTACGTGGAGTCCGTCGCCGACACCGTCGTCCCGCAGTTCGAGGCTGCGCTGGAGACCGCCCGCGACAAGGCAGGGCCTGCTCTCGCGGACGCGAGGGACAAGGCGGTGCCGCTGGTGTCCGACGCCCGCGACCGCGCCGTACCCCTCCTCCAGGACACGCGGGACCGTGCGGTGCCGCTGCTCCAGGACGCTCGCGACCGGGCCGTCCCCGTGCTGGCCGAGGGCCGGGCCCTGGCGTCCGAGAAGGTGGCGCTGGGCGCCGCCCTGGCCGCCGAGAAGGCCGCGGAGGGTCGCGACCTGGCGGCCGCCAAGGTGGCCGATCTGCGTCAGGAGCCCGAGCCGAAGCGCAGCAAGGTCAAGACGCTGCTCCTCCTCGGCGGGCTGCTCGCCGTCGGGGCCGCCGTCGCCGCAAGCTGCGCAAGTCGCAGACGCCAGGACAACTGGCAGTCGAGCTACACCCCGGCCCCGCCGGCCGGCGGCACCTCGCCGACCGCCACCACGTCCCCGCTCCCCCCGAGCGGTGCGGCCGGCGACCCGCTGACCGACCCGATCAAGACGCCGCTCGACCCGTCCACCCCCACGGCGGTCGACGCCGCGGAGGCCTCGGACGCGGTCACCGACCCGACCCACCGGGCCCCGGTGGACGACGTCGGCGGCGGCGCCCCGGGCGAGGCGCTCAGCGACTCCGTCGAGGAGCCCCACCAGATGACGACGCCGGACAACCCGGCCGAGGTCATCGACGTGGACGACGTCCCCGACAACCCGCGGGACTGATCCTCAGCACCAGCACGACCACCCGCGAGCCCCGGACCTTCTTGGTCCGGGGCTCGTGGCGTCTCCCGGGGTAGTCCGCGACGAAGGGACCCCCCACCGGGCGACATCGGGGTCCGATCGTCGCGGACTACCCCCCACCACCACGATCCCCGGCCACCCCACCACCAGGGTCCCGGCCACCCCGCCACCCCGCCAACCGGCGCTCAGGCCACGGTGCGGTGGTCCTCGACCCAGGCGTCGATCTGCTCCCACCAGCCGTAGAGCCACTCGATGCGCGCGTCGCGGTCCGCGGGGATCTCCGAGCGCGGGACCTCCCACCAGCGCATCACCAGGGTCTTGTCCATCGGCAGCTCGCGCCACAGGTCCCCGACGGTGAGCAGGTGGTCGAGGCCGGTGTGGGCCACCATCACCACGTCGGCCTCGGGCGCCGCGTCCAGCGCTGCGAGGAAGCCACCGGGCCGCGGGGCGAGCACGTGGGTCATCCGCTCGGCTCGGTCGGCCATCTGGTGCAGGCCCAGCTTGTGGAGTCGGGCGATCGCCCGCGCCCGCCGGGCCGGGGTGAAGTTGCCGCCCTCGGGGAAGATCACGAACGCGTCGTTGGGGTCCAGCCCGCTGGCCAGTGCGGCGATCTGTGACTCGAGGTCCTCCCCGGCCGCCGGGTCGGGCGAGATGAAGCTGGCCGGGATGCGGCGCAGGATCACGTCGATGGCCGGGTCCCACGCCAGGGTGTCCTTGAGGACGACCCGGGGCTCGCGGCCGTACCAGTGCAGCAGGGCGTACATCAGCATGAACGAGTCGCCCGGTCCCGCATGGCGGCAGCAGACCAGGATCGGTCGCTCGGGGTGCCGGCCGGGCGCCGGCCCGTCGGTGCGGATCTGCAGGGCGAGCACGCGGCGTGCCTCGCGGAAGAAGCCGACCAGGGTGAACTGCACGAGGTCGTAGTGGATGCCGGCGAAGTACGGCGAGCGGATCCGCCACCCGAAGCCGCGAGGCCAGCCACAGGCCCAGCAGCACCAGGAGCAGCAGCGACTCGATGGTCAGGTAGAGGAACACCACCCAGGCCAACCGCAGCGCCCGCCACCGGCCCGGGAGCGCCGGGGAGATCGCGGCGGCCCCGATCAGCCACAGCGGGAAGGTCACCCACAGCAGCACCGTGAGCCCGATGAGGGCGGGGGCGAGCACGAGGCGGCGCAGGACCCAGATCACGACGACGTCCCCGGCACCCTGGTCACGGGCGTCATCCTGCCGCTCAGGAGGGTTCCGGGTCGAGGTGCTCGTCGAGGTAGGCCAGCGAGGCGTCGTACGACGCGTCGATGCGGCGCTGGACGGACGAGAAGTCGCGGAAGGCCAGCATCGAGTCGTCCTTGGACGACGTGCCGGCGGCCGGCAGGACGTGCGCCTCGACGTGCTCGGGGATCTCGGCGAGCTCGCGCATGAAGCGGTGCCGGCGGGCGACCTCGAAGCTGACCCGGGCCACCTCCCACGGGCGCCTGGGGACGGTGAGGGCCCGGTCGATGCGACCGACCTGGAGGACGAAGACGCGGGTCGCGCCCAGCGAGACGGCCCGGCCGACGGGGATGGAGTTGACGATGCCGCCGTCGAGGAAGTGCTCCACCCCGAACTCGGTCTCGACCTCCGCGGGCGGCAGCAGGCCCGGTACGGCGGCGCTGGCCACGATCGCGGGCACCAGCGGGCCCGACGTGAACCAGTGCTCGGCCGAGCGCTCGATGCTGGCCGCGCACACCTGGAAGGACACCTCGAGGTCGGCGAAGGTGGTCTCGCCGAACTCGTCGGCCAGCCGCTGGGTGAGCGGCGTGGCGGAGTAGATGTGGGTGCCCGTCGACATCGCCCGCCGGACCGTGCGCAGCGGTCGGTCGTGGAAGGGCGAGGCCCCGCGGTCCGCGTCGCCGGCCGCGGTCTGCGCCCACAGGTCGGTGAGCCGCTCGATGACCGGCAGCCGCGGCTCGCGGGCCACCATCGCGCCGTTGAGCGCACCGACGCTGGTGCCCAGGACCAGGTCGGGGGTGACCCCGCGCTCGAAGAGCGCCCGGAGCATGCCCACCTCGACGGCACCGAGGATGCCGCCGCCGCCCAGCACGAAGGCGGTGGTCACGACCGGATGCCCATCAGGAGCGCGACGGCTCGGGCTGGAGCTCGGGGTGCTCGGCGATGGTGCGCCGGGTGGCGCGGTGCTCGGCCCAGAACGAGACCACCGGGATGGTGCCGCAGACCAGCGTGACCGCGAGGAACGGCAGGTCCCACTGCGCGCGGCGGCCCAGCATGAACGCGCATGATCAAGAAGATGAGGTAGAGCCAGCCGTGCGCGACGCCGAGGTAGGCCGAGATCCCGGCCCCCAGGTCGTAGGCCGCCCCGCCCTCGGGCATGCGTCGGGGAAGAACAGGTAGCCGTAGTGGAGGGGCAGCCGACGAGGCACAGCACGATGAGCAGCACACCGACGACGGTGGCCATGACCCGGTAGCGGAGCAGAGCGGCCTTCACGACGCCGAGTCTGTCACGCGCTCCACAGCGCGCTCGTCGCGGAGCCAGCGCCACCAGATGAAGGCGGCGAAGGCACCGAAGACCCACCACTCGAGGGCGTACAGGAGGTTGCGGACCGCGGTGAAGCGCCCGACCTCGGGCAGCGAGTCCAGCTGTGCGGCCTCCAGCCCCGGGCCGGGCTCCTGCGCCACCACGTAGGCGCCGTACAGGTCGGCGTCGACGCGCTGGACCGCGTCCGCGATCCGCAGCTGGGGTACGACGTCGTCGTCGGGGTCGTCGTCCACCGCGCCGGTGCCCTCGGGGGGCTGGAGCCACCCGGTGAGCGCGGCCGGCCCGCCGGGGGCCGCCACGTCGGGGTCGGGGCTCCAGCCGCGCACCACCAGCACCGCGGTGGCGCCCCGGGAGGAGTCGAGGGCCAGCGGGGTCACCGCCCAGTAGCCGTCCTGCCCGTCCTGGGTGCGCCCCGACACCGCGAAGCCGCCCTCGGGCAGCCACGTGCCGGCCACGTCCACCGGCTGGCCCACCCGGTCGCCGGGGAACGGGTCGTCGGAGCCCATCACGTCGTCGAGCGGCCTCCGGGGCCAGCGCGGTGAGGTCGCTGCGCCTCGGCGTCGCGGCGGGCCTGCCAGGCCTCGACTGCCACCAGCCCAGCCAGCCGGCGATGCCGACGAGCACCAGGGCCAGGGCGGTGGCGCCGACGGTCCGGGGGGTGGATGACACGGCCAGAGTCTGTCACTCGGCTCCCAGCGGCCCCGCGTCCGCGTACCCTTCCCACGAGACGAGAGGCGGACATGACTGACACCCAGCCGACGGTGGTCGACGGCAGCACCGGATCGATCACCGCGCACGAGGCGGAGTGGTTCAGCCGCACCTTCACCCAGGTCGCCGACCACATGGGGCGCGCCGTCCTCGGCAAGGACCACGTGGTCCGCCTCGCGCTGACCTGCCTGGTCTCCGAGGGCCACCTGCTGCTCGAGGACCTGCCCGGGACCGGCAAGACGATGCTGGCCCGCGCGCTGTCCAACACCATCGAGGGCAGCCACGCGCGCATCCAGTTCACCCCGGACCTGCTGCCCACCGACGTCACCGGCGTCACGGTCTACGACCAGCACAAGGGCTCCTTCGACTTCCACCGCGGCCCGATCTTCCACGACATCGTGCTGGCCGACGAGATCAACCGGGCCTCCCCCAAGACCCAGTCGGCGCTGCTCGAGGTGATGGAGGAGGGCCACGTCACCGTCGACGGGATCACCCACGACGTGCCGCGCCCCTTCATGGTGATCGCCACCCAGAACCCCATCGAGCAGGCCGGCACCTACCGGTTGCCCGAGGCCCAGCTCGACCGGTTCCTCATGAAGACGTCGGTCGGCTACCCCGACGCGGACGCCACCGAGGAGCTGCTGCTCGGCTCGGCGGTCCGCGACCGTGCCGCGCTGATCACCCCCGTCGTCTCCCTCGAGGTCGTCTCCGAGCTCACCCGCGTCGCCGGTGAGGTGTACGTCGACCGCGCCGTCGTGCGCTACGTCCGCCAGCTCGCCGAGGCCAGCCGGGACCTGCAGCACGTCAAGATGGGGCTCTCCGCCCGCGGCTGCCTGGCCTTCATCCGGGTGGCCAAGACGTGGGCCGCCGCCGACGGCCGGACCACCGTGGTGCCCGGCGACATCACCGCGCTGGCCACCCCGGTGCTGTGCCACCGGCTGCTCCTCGACCCGCAGGCGCAGTTCAACGGAGTCTCGGTCGACGACGTGATCGAGCGGCTGCTCGAGTCGGTCGAGCCCCCGACCTACCGCGGCTGAGCGTGCCGGTCGTGCTGTCGCGCGCGCTCGCGGTCCTGCGGGTCCCCACGCCCACCGGGCGTGCGGTGCTCCTGCTCGGCCTCGCGGCGTACGCCGGGTCGCTGCTGTGGGGTCTGGTCGAGCTGCGCCTCGTCGCGGTGATGTGCCTCGGTGTCCTGGTCACCGCGGTGCCCTGGCTGCTGGTGCCGACCCGGGTCGACGCGGACCTGCGGCTCCGCCCGCCGCGCACCACCGCCGGCGAGACCGTCGAGGCGTCGCTCACCGCCACCAACCGCGGCGCTCTGCCGCTGTGGCAGCCGCTGCTGCGCGTGCCGGTCGGCGACCGCGACACGTGGGTGCGGATGCCGTCCCTGGACCGGGGCGGGCGCGAGCGCGCGGAGGTGCTGGTCGACGACCTCGCCCGGGGCGTCCTGCAGGTGGGCCCGGCGACCGCGATCCGCTCCGACCCGCTGGGGCTGCTGCACCGCCCGGTGCGCTGGGGCGGCGCCCGGGAGCTGTTCGTGCGTCCGGCCATGGTGGTGGTGCCGACGCTGGGCGCCGGCCGGGTGCGTGACCTCGAGGGCACGCCGAGCGACCGGATCTCGATGAGCGACCTGGCCTTCCACGCGCTGCGGGAGTACGTCCCCGGCGACGACCTGCGCCACGTGCACTGGCGCTCCTCCGCCCGTGCCGGGGAGCTGCTCGTCCGGCAGTACCACGACACCCGCCGCAACCACGCCACCGTCGTGGTGGACGCCGACCCGGCGGCGTACCCCACCGGCGAGGGCTTCGAGCTCGCCGCGTCGCTGTCGGCGTCGCTGCTCATGTGCGCGGCCCGGGAGGAGTACGAGATCAGCCTCTCGTGCGGCAGCGTGCGCCTCACCGCGATGCCGGGCCCCACCGTCCTCGACGGCACCTGCCGCATCGACCCCGAGCCCGGCGCGGGGTCGCTGAGCGAGCAGGTGGGTGCCGCGCTGAGCCTGGCTCCCGAGACGAGCGTGCTGCTGCTCGTGACGGGTGCCGGCACCGACCTGGAGACCCTGGGCCGGGTGACCGCGACCGTGCCGGCCGACACCCGGGTCGTGGTGCTGCGGGCCGCGCCCGGCGAGACGGCCGGTGTGGTCCACCAGTACGGCCACGACGCCGTCACCGTCGGCCGGCTCGCCGAGCTGCCCGGCCTGATGGCGGCCACGTCGTGAGCGACCGCACGCGACCGCTGCCGTCGTACGCCGCCGTCGACGTCCTCGCCGTGGCGACGCTCTCGACGATCGCGCTGGCCGGCTTCTCCGACACCTTCGCCGGGCTCCGGTGGATCGTGGTCGCCGGGACCGGGGTGGTGATCGGCCTGGGCTGGACGCTGCTGCTGACCACCCTGCGGATGGGGCGCGGCGTCGTCATCCCCCTGGTGACCGTGCCCTACCTGCTCACCGCCGGCGTGGTCGCGCTGGGCTCGTCGGGGTTGTTCCTCGGGGTGCCCGACATCGACACGATCAACGCGGTGGCCATCGGCACCGTGGAGTCGTGGCGGGTCCTCGTCGAGACCGCGCCCCTGGTGGACAGCGCGGGACGGGTGCTGCTGATCCCCTATGCGCTCGCGATGCTGCCCGCCGCGATCTCCTCCGCGCTGGCCCTGCGCAGCCGTCGGGCCGCGCTGCCGCTGCTGCCGCTGCTCGTGGCCCTCGTCCTGGTCCTCGTGCTCGGCATGACCGACCCGTTCTCGACCCTGATCCAGGGGGTCGGCTTCGGGGTCGTCGCGCTGGCCTGGGTCGCCCACCGCGGCCTGCGCATCGAGGCGGGTCGCCACAGCGACGTGTCCCTGGGCACCGTGTCCGCCCGCCGCCTGCTGGTCGGCACGGCGGTGCTCGGCCTCGTCGCCGTGGCGTCGTACGCCGTCGTCGACCTGCCCGAGGGCACGCGTCGCGACGTGCTGCGCGAGGCGGTCACGCCGTACGACTCGGTCTACCTCACGACCCCGCTCTCGGAGTTCCGCCGGTTCCGGGACCAGGGGCCGGGGGTCTACACCAACCTCGCCGACCGCACGCTCTTCCGGGTCCGGGGCGCCCGGCCGGGGACCCGGGTGCGGGTGGCGGTCATGGACCGCTACGACGGCACCCGCTGGTACGCCGACGACGACACGAGCCCCGACGACTTCACCGACCGCTTCCTGCGGGTCCCCTCGCGCCTCGACAACCCGGGTCGGGGTGACGAGCGGCTCTACACGTTCTTCGTCCGCAACACGTGGGACCTCCCGTGGGTGCCGACGATCGGCGCGCTGCAGTCGTTCGAGTTCTACGACGACTACGCCAGCGACCGGCTGCCGGACCTGCGCTACAACCGGGCCACCGACACCGCGGTGCTGCCCGGCGGGCTGCACGTCGAGGAGGACTACGTCCTCACCGCGATCCCCACGCCCGACAAGCTCACGGTGCGGATGAAGCCGTGGCGCCGCCCCGACACCACCCTGCAGGAGGCCGCGGACTTCCTCGACGTGCCGGCCCAGGCGTGGTCGCTGGGTGCCAGGACCCCGATGTCCGCCGTCTTCCGCATCGCCGATCGCCTCCGCGAGCGGGGTCGCTACTCCAACGGCGCGTTCGGCTGGGAGACGCGGTTCAAGCCCGGGCAGGACGAGCAGCGCCTCGACGAGGGCTTCGTCAACGCCCCGATCATGGTCGGCAACGACGAGCAGTACGCCGCCACCATGGCGCTGCTCGCCAACCGGATCGGGGTGCCGGCGCGGGTGGCGGTCGGCACCGTGCTGGGCCGCAACGGCGTCATCAAGGGCAAGCACCTCGACGCCTGGGTGGAGATCCGCGTCGCCAACGGCTCGTGGCGGGTCCTGCCGACCGCGGCGTTCATGGGCCGGCGTCCGCCCAAGCGCGACTCCGCGCCGCTGCCGGAGGTCAGGCTGCCGCCCGAGCGGCGGCCCGTGGACCGCCCCCAGCAGCAGGAGCCGGACGTCCAGGACGAGCCGGAGGCGGAGGAGGAGCAGGAGGAGGTCGTCGACGAGCCCCTGCCCCGCTGGCCGCTGCTGCTCCTCGTCCCCCTGGCGCTGGGCGTGGTCCCGCTGCTCAAGGTGCGGCGCCGCCGGCGTCGCCGCGCGGCCACGCCGGCGTCGCTGGCCTACCTGGGCGGTTGGGACGAGCTGGTGGACACCGCCCACGACCTCGGCGTCACGGTGCCGCGCGGCACCCGCCCGGCCCAGGCCGTCGCCCTCGGCGTGCCGGCCGGCCTGGCCCGCGACGCCGACGTGGCGACGTTCTCACCCGGAGAGCCGGACACCGCGGCCTCGTTCTGGGCGCTCGTGGACCGGGAACGCTCCGGGCTGCGGGCCTCCGCACCTCGCGTACGCCGCGTGCTCGCGCCGCTCGACCCGCGCTCGCTGTTGCGCCGCCGCCGCTGAGCCGCTCGTGGGGGCCCGGTCAGCCGAACCACTGCCACAGCCAGCGGCGCATCGTGAAGATCTCGGCACGCTGGCTGGCGCTGATGGAGCGGGCCAGGTCCTCCACGTCACCGTGCTCGGCGAGGCCACGGGTCACGAGCTGCTGCGACATCATCACCGCGGCCATGTGGTGCCCGATCATGTCCTCGAGGAACGCCCGGTCGAGCCGGTCGCCCGACAGGGCCGTCAGGTCGCGCATCATCGGCCGGTAGGCGGTGGTGGTGGGGCGGTCGGGATACCACTCGTCCAGCCAGGCCCGCATCTGCTCGACCTGCGCCGTCTGCCCCTCGACGATGGAGCGGCCGAGCGCGCGCATCTCGGGCCGGTCCGACCGGGTCAGCTCGCGGGCTGCGGCGATCGCCTCCTCGTGGTGGGCGATCATCTTCACCAGGAAGACGTACTCGCTGCGCACGGCGGCGTGCATGCCGCCGGCCATCGCGCCGTACATCAGACCACCGCGCCCGGGTCCCTGCATCATCGGTCGGCGACCGAAGCCGCCCTGGCCCCGACCCTGATCACGGTCCTGGGCGGTCGTGGACATCATCCCGGGCCCGACGTCGTCGTCGTCGTCCGTGAGGGCCACCGCCAGGCCGGCCGTCACCACGACGGCCGCCACGCCCGCGCCGAGACCGATCGCCACCGAGCGCCTCATCACGGACCTCCTCGCCGGGTTCCCCTGCCTCCGAGGCTGCCCCGACGCGGCCGCCGGGAGCAGAGGCGTGCGGCCCGCCCTGCGGTGCCGGAGGTCCCGCGGACCCCGGAGAGCGCGTGACAGGCTCCGTCTCCGGGGATTCAGGCACGACGTGCTTGACCTTGACCCTGGGGCAGGGCGGACGGTCGGGCCACCGGCGACCGGCTACCGCTACTACGCACCCGAGCAGGTCGACCCGGCCCGCCTGGTGGCGCGGCTGCGCTCGGCCGGAGTGCCCCTGCCCCGGATCGCGACGATCGTCGCGGCCGGGACACGGGAGGTCGCGGCGGCCGAGCTGCTGTCGTACTGGCGCCAGGTCGAGGCCGACACCGCGTCGGCCCGCGACATCGTCGTCTCCCTCGTAGCCCAGATGAGAGGACACGACACCACCATGAGCACGCCCAGCACCTCGGCCCGTTCCGCCCACCGCGCCGGCCGGGGCACCCGCCCCACCCAGCTCGACGAGCTGTACCCCACCGTGCACCGACTCGCGGCGCAGATCACCGGACAACGCCTCTTCGCGGTGGCCGACGGCTTCGGCGACGACGACGGCGCAGCCGGCGTAGCGATCGACGTGCTCGCCGGCCTCGACGACGCCGAGCCCGCCCAGGACCCGCTGGGCGCCCTCGACTCGGCCGTGACCGTGGCTGCCGAAGCGGTCGCCCGCCGACCAGGCGACACCGGAGGCACCACCCTCACGGCGTTGCTGCTGCTCGCCGACCGCGCACTGCTCGCCCACGTCGGCGACTCCCGGGCCTACCTGGTGCGCGGTCGCAGGCTCGAGCGCCTGACGCGCGACCACACCGTCGTCCAGTCGCTGATGGACGAGGGGCGCCTCACCGACGAGGAGGCCGCGGCCGACCCGCACCGGACCGTGCTCAACCGCGCTCTCGGGCACGGCGCTCCGTGGGCGCCCGACCTGTCGGTGCGTGCGGTCGAGCCGGGCGACCGGTTCGTGCTCACCACCGACGGCGTCCACGGGGTGCTCGAGCGCCAGCAGCTCGCGGGCCTGCTGCTCGCACCCGGCGACCCCGACGCCGTCGCCGGCGCGGCGGAGAGGGCCGTCCTGGCGGCCGGCGCGCCCGACAACTACGGGATCGTCGTCGTGGACGTGTGAGTGTGCAAGGTCCGCTGGTGGCGTTCCGGCCGGCGAAGGGGGACAGGGGTCAGGTGAGCTCGCTGAACCGCTCGACCTTGTCCTGGGGGCCGGAGACGATGATGATGTCGTCCTCGTCGATGACCGTCTCCGGCGTGGCGTGCGTGAAGTCCTGGCCGGTGCGTTTCACCCCGACGATCGTGATGCCGTACGTCGAGCGTGGCCGCGACTCGCCCAGCGCCAGGCCGCGGACGCAGCGTGGCGGGCGCGTCTTGACGATGGCGAAGCCGTCGTCGAACTCGATGTAGTCGAGCATCCGTCCGCGCACCAGGTGGGCCACGCGCTTGCCCATGTCGTGCTCGGGTCGGACGACGTGGTGGGCGCCGATCTGGGTGAGGATGCGAGCGTGCGACTCCGACACGGCCTTGGCCCAGATGTTGGGGACGCCCAGCTTGAGGGCCACCGAGGCCGACAGGATGCTCGACTCCAGGTTGGTGCCGATCCCGATCACGGCGCGGTCGAAGTCCGGCAGCGACACCTGGCGCATGGCGTCCTCGTCGGTGCTGTCGGCCTCCACGACATGGGTCAGGCGCCCCGCCAGGGACTGCACGACCCTGGGGTCGCCGTCGATGCCGAGCACCTCGATGCCCTCCTTGACCAGCTCGAGCGCCAGGGACTTGCCGAACCGGCCGAGTCCGATGACCGCGACCGGGGAGCTGTCGGGCTTGCGTTGCCTAGCCAATGAGGGGCCGACCTTCCGGGAGGATGTAGCGCTGCTGCTTCTCGCGCAGTGCCAGCGCGGACACCAGTGTGATGGGTCCGAGCCTGCCCACGAACATCAGGAGGACGAGGACGACCTGTCCCGCGGGTGGGAGGTCGGCCGTGATCCCGGTGGACAGCCCGACGGTGGAGAACGCGGAGATGGCCTCGAACAGGACGTCGCGGGTGGGCAGCTCGCTCAGCTCGAGGAGCAGCAGGGCGGCGGACATGACGAGTCCGACGGACAGCAGCGCCACCGTCAGGGCTTGGCGCTGGACGCGCTCGCCGATGCGACGGTCGGCCGCGTTGACGTGGGACTCCCCGCGGACCTCGGCGTAGATCACGTAGAACAGGATGACGAACGTCGTGACCTTGATGCCGCCCGCGGTCCCGGCCGAGCCGCCCCCGATGAACATCAGGACGTCGGTCCCGAGCAGCGTGCCCTCGTGCATCTGGCCGTAGTCGACGCTGTTGAACCCCGCCGTGCGGGGCATGACGGCCTGGAAGAAGCCGGCCAGCACCCTCCCCGGTGCGTCCAGCGCGCCGAGGGTGGCCGGGTTGCTCCACTCGCTGGCGGTGACGAACAGGGTCCCGCCGACGAGCAGCGCAGCAGACGTGGCCAGGGTGAGCCTGGTGTGCAGGCTCCAACCGCTCGGCCTGCCCAGGTGCCGGCGCAGCTCGAGCAGCACCGGGAACCCGAGGCCGCCGAAGATGACCGCGACGGCGATCGGCAGGCAGATCCACGGGTCGTCCACGAAGCCCATGAGGCTGTCGGAGTAGAGGGCGAACCCGGCGTTGTTGAACGCCGACACGGAGTGGAAGACCCCGTGGTAGACCGCGCGGCCCAGCGGCTCGTCGTACCCCCACAGGAACCGGCCGGTGAGCAGCACCGCGGTGACCGACTCGAACAGGAGGCTGACCTTCGCGACACCGACCAGCACCGTGCGGACGTCCCCGAGGCCGACGCTCTTGGTCTCCGCAGCGGCAGTCAGGCGCGAGCGCAGCCCCATCCTGCGCGACAGCAGCAGCCCGACCAGGGACGCCAGCGTCATGATCCCGAAGCCGCCGACCTGGATCAGGCCCAGGATCACCGCCTGCCCGAACCCGCTCCAGTACGTCGGGGTGTCGACGGTGATCAGGCCGGTCACGCACACCGCACTGGTGGCCGTGAAGAGCGCGGTCAGCGCCGGCGCACCGTCCGGCCCGGTCCGTGCGACCGGCAGCACCAGCAGGACGGTCCCGACCACCACGGCAGCAGCGAACGCGCTGACGATGACCTGCGCCGGGTGGCGGAACAGCGGACGTGCCGGGACCCGCCGACGCACGAGCGCCATGCCTCATCCACCCGTCGTCAGGAGCTCCGGACCAGCCACACCGTACCGATGGCCCGGAGGGCGACGACATCGGGCGCCACACCATGCGGCCACCGCGTCCCGGAACGCAGGGAAGCCGCAGGCTGAGCTGCGGCTTCTTCGTGGTCGTGGTGGAGCCTAGGGGACTCGAACCCCTAACCCCCTGCTTGCAAAGCAGGTGCGCTACCAATTGCGCCAAGGCCCCTGGGCGGCCCGTACGGGCCGGGAGGATCAGGACTTGTGGACGGTGTCGGTCGCCTCGGCCCACAGGGCCTGCTCGGACTTGCCCTCGTCCATCTTCTTCTTCGCGAACGCGGCGCCACCGGCGGCCAGCAGGAGGATGATGATCTTCTTCATGAGCGCTCCTGTGGGTGCGGGGCAGATGCCGCGGATGGGACGTCGGTGGGCCTAACAGGACTTGAACCTGTGACCTCTTCCTTATCAGGGAAGCGCTCTAACCGTCTGAGCTATAGGCCCGAGTCGCCGCTGGCGACGACACGGCCACCACCGGTGGCCGAGGCGAGACACTACCCCACGCGCGAGGGCCCCCACAAAACGCCGGTACGCCGTCCGCGAGGGGTCCGCGCCCGCCTCAGCGCTCGTCCTCGGCGAGGGTGACCTCGATGCCCCCGAGGAGTGCCGCGGCCATGTTGTAGACGAAGGCCGTGAGGGTGGCGATCGCGGTCAGCAGGATCACGTCGATGATGCTCACGAGGAGGGTGAAGCCGAGCACCCGCCCCATGCCGAGGTAGTTGGTGACGTCGAAGTCGCTGGTGTTGGTGTCCCCCTCGACGACGCTCGCGACCGTCGAGTTGATCGAGTCCCAGACACCCGCGGCGCCGAGGACCGACCAGACCATGAAGACCGCCACGAAGGTGACCACACCGAAGGCCACCGAGAGCAGGAACGAGGTCTTCATGACCGACCAGGGGTCGATCCGGGTCAGCCGCAGCCGCGCCCGCCGGGGCGACTTGGCGGACCCCTTGGTGACGCGTCGACCGGTGCGGCTGTCGCTCGCGTCGGCGTTGGCGCGGTGCTCGGTGGCGGCGGTCGAGAGCTTCGACTGGACCCGCTCGCTCAGCGACGGCCGAGACGCGGCAGGCTCGTCACCGCGCGGGCTGCCCTGCGATCGGGAAGCGGTGCGCTCGGACATGATCACTCCTCAGCGGACTCGGACGGACTGTCGATTGTTGCACCGTCGGTCACCTCGGGCGATTCGTCGGCGTCGGTGACGTCGGTGTCGGGCTCGGGACCGGCGTCGAGATCGGCGTCCACCGCATCCGTCGTACCGGTGTCGTCGGCCTCGTCGAGCGGCCCGTTCTCCACCTCGTCGGCCTCCTCCTCGCGAGGCCTCGACCGAGCGGGCGACCACGGCGACCGCGTCGTCCTTCTTGGGCGTCACGAACTTCACGCCCATGGTCGAGCGACCGGTGGGCCGGAACTGCTCGTTGATGGGGCTGCGGACGACCTGCCCGCCCTGGGTGATGGAGAGCACCTCGTCGCCGTCCTCGACGATGAAGGCGCCGACCAGGCCGCCGCGGTCCTCGTTGGCCAGCGACATCGCCTTGATGCCCAGGCCACCGCGGGACTGGGTGCGGTAGTCGTTGATGCGGGTGCGCTTGGCGAAACCGCCGTCGGTGATGGTGAAGACGTACTGCGGCTTGACCTCGCCGGTCCCGGCTGCGGTGGCGACCTCGGCGTTGGTGGCTGCCTCCTCCACGGCGCCCTCGGTCGGCACGGCGACCTCGTCGCTGGGCGTCTCGGAGTCGAGGCCGGCGGCGACCTCGGCGGCCACCTGGGCCGCGCGGATGACCGACATGGACAGCAGCGAGTCGCCGTCACGGAACTTCATGCCCGAGACACCGCTGGTCGCGCGACCCATCGGCCGCAGCTGGGAGTCCTCGGCCTTGAAGCGGATGGCCTGGCCCTTGCGGGACACCAGCAGGATGTCGTCCTCGGCGTTGACCAGCTCGGCGCCGATCAGCTCGTCGTCGTCCTCGCGGAAGTTGATGGCGATGACGCCGGCCTGGCGGGGAGAGTTGTAGTCGCCGAGGCGGGTCTTCTTCACCAGGCCGTTGCGGGTGGCGAGCACGAGGTAGGGAGCCTGCTCGTAGTCGCGGATCGCCAGCACCTGCGCGATGTCCTCGTCGGGCTGGAAGGACAGCAGGCCGGCCACGTGCCCGCCCTTGGCGTCGCGAGCGGCCTCGGGCAGGTTGTAGGCCTTGGTGCGGTAGACCCGGCCGGCCGTGGTGAAGAACAGCAGCCAGTGGTGGTTGGTGGTGGAGATGAAGTGCTCGACCACGTCGTCGCCGCGCAGGGTGGCGCCGCGCACGCCCTTGCCGCCGCGCTTCTGCAGGCGGTACTGCTGGCGCAGGGTGCGCTTGGCGTAGCCGCCGCGGGTGATGGAGACGACCAGCTCCTCGTCGGGGATCAGGTCCTCCATGGAGAGGTCCCCGTCGGCGGCGATGATCTGCGTGCGCCGGTCGTTGCCGTACTTGTCGACGATCTCGGTCAGCTCGTCCATGACGATCTGACGCTGGCGCGTCTCGTTGGCCAGGATGTCCTCGAGGTCGGCGATGATCTTCTCGAGCTCGGCGAGGCGGTCCATGATCTTCTGCCGCTCGAGGGCCGCGAGGCGGCGCAGCTGCATGGCCAGGATCGCGTCCGCCTGGACCTCGTCGATCTCGAGGAGCTCCATCAGGCCGGTGCGCGCCTCGTCGACGTCGGGCGAGCGACGGATGAGGGCGATGACCTCGTCGAGGGCGTCCAGGGCCTTGACCAGGCCGCGGTAGACGTGGGCGTCGCGCTCGGCCTGGGCCAGGCGGAAGCGGGTACGCCGCTGGATGACCTCGATCTGATGGGTCACCCAGTTGCTGATGAACTGGTCGATCGTCAGGGTGCGGGGCACCCCGTCGACCAGCGCGAGCATGTTGGCGCTGAAGTTGGTCTGCAGCTCGGTGTGCTTGAGCAGGTTGTTGAGCACCACGCGGGCCACCGCGTCGCGCCGCAGCACGACGACGAGGCGCTGACCGGTGCGGCCCGAGGAGTCGTCGCGCACGTCGGTGATGCCCTGCACCTTGCCGGAGTCGGCGAGCTCGGCGATCTTGAGCGCCAGGTTGTCCGGGTTGACCATGTAGGGCAGCTCGGTGATGACAGGCAGACCCGGCCCTTGGCGTCCTCGTCGATCTCGATGACCGCGCGCTGGGTGACCGAGCCACGACCGGTGCGGTAGGCCTGCTCGATGCCCTGGCGGCCCACGATGAGCGCGCCGTTGGGGAAGTCGGGGCCCTTGACCCGCTCGATGAGCGCGTCCTGGAGCTCCTCGCGGGTGGCGTCCGGGTGCTCGAGGGCCCAGCGGGCACCCTCGGCGATCTCGCGCAGGTTGTGCGGCGGGATGTTGGTCGCCATGCCGACCGCGATCCCGGCCGAGCCGTTGACCAGCAGGTTGGGGTAGCGCGAGGGCAGGACGACCGGCTCCTGCGAGCGGCCGTCGTAGTTGGGCGGAAGTCGACGGTGTCCTGCTCGATGTCGCGCACCATCTCGAGCGCGAGCGGGGCCATCCGGCACTCGGTGTATCGCATCGCCGCGGCCGAGTCGTTGCCCGGCGAGCCGAAGTTGCCCTGGCCGTTGACCAGCGGGGCCCGCATCACCCAGGGCTGCGCGAGCCGCACCAGGGTGTCGTAGATCGCGGTGTCACCGTGCGGGTGGTACTGACCCATCACGTCACCGACGACGCGCGAGCACTTGGAGAAGCCGCGGTCGGGGCGGTAGCCGCCGTCGTACATCGCGTAGAGCACGCGGCGGTGCACCGGCTTGAGGCCGTCGCGTACGTCGGGCAGCGCGCGGCCCGACGATGACCGCCATCGCGTAGTCGATGTAGGCGCGCTGCATCGAGGTCTGGAGCTCGATGGGCTCGATGCGGCCGCCCGGTCCCGGTCCGCCGGTGGAGTCGGTGGGTCTCAGTCATGACTGTCTGTCCTTCTGGGAAGATCTACACGAATCTAGGGCTGGTGCTAGACACCGGCCTAGATATCGAGGAATCGGACGTCCTTGGCGTTGCGCTGGATGAACGAGCGCCGCTGCTCGACGTCCTCGCCCATCAGCGTGGAGAACATCTCGTCGGCCTGCGCGGCGTCGTCGAGGGTCACCTGGTGCATCAGGCGCTGCTCGGGGTTCATCGTGGTCTCCCACAGCTCCTCGGCGTTCATCTCGCCGAGGCCCTTGTAGCGCTGGACCGGGTTCTCCTTGGGGAGCTTCTTGCCGTTCTCCACACCGTCGGCATGAGCGCGTCGCGCTCGGCGTCGGAGTAGACGAACTCGTGCTCGGCCGGCTTGTTCCACCGGATGCGGTAGAGCGGGGGCTGGGCCATGTAGACGTAGCCGTGCTCGATGAGCGGCTTCATGAAGCGGAACAGCAGCGTCAGCAGCAGGGTGTTGATGTGGTGGCCGTCGACGTCGGCGTCGGCCATCAGCACGACCTTGTGGTAGCGCAGCTTCTCGAGGTTGAACTCCTCGTGGATGCCGGTGCCGAGCGCGGAGATGATCGCCTGGACCTCGGTGTTGGCGAGCACCTTGTCGATGCGGGCCTTCTCGACGTTGAGGATCTTGCCGCGGATCGGCAGGATCGCCTGCATGCGCGGGTCGCGGCCCTGGCGCGCGGAGCCGCCGGCCGAGTCGCCCTCGACGATGAAGACCTCGCACTCGGCCGGGTTGGTCGACTGGCAGTCGCTCAGCTTGCCCGGGCAGGCCGCCGCCGCCGAGCAGGCCCTTGCGGTTGCGGGCCAGCTCGCGCGCCTTGCGGGCGGCGATGCGCGCGTTGACGCCGCGGCCTGGGACTTGCGGACGATGTCCTTGCCCTCGGCCGGGTTCTGCTCGAACCACGCCCCGAGCTGGTCGTTGATGATGCGCTGGGTGAAGCCCTTGGCCTCGGTGTTGCCGAGCTTGGTCTTGGTCTGCCCCTCGAACTGGGGCTCGCCGAGCTTGATGGAGATGATCGCGGTCAGGCCCTCGCGGATGTCGTCACCCGAGACCCGGTCCTCCTTCTTCTTGATCAGCCCCCACTCCTCGCCCCAGTTGTTGACCAGGGAGGTGAGCGCGGAGCGGAAGCCCTCCTCGTGGGTGCCGCCCTCGTGGGTGTTGATCGTTGTTGGCGAAGGTGTGGACCGACTCGGTGTAGGAGGTGTTCCACTGCATCGCGACCTCGAGGCTCATGTGCGGCCCGAGGCGCCCTCGGCGGTCTCCGCCTCGAAGGAGATGACGTGGGGTTGGCCTTGTCCTTGCGCCGGTTGAGGTGCTCGACGTAGTCGACGAGGCCGCGGTCGTACTTGAAGACCTGCTCGAGCCCGCCGGACGCCGTCTCCTTGATCGCGTCGTGCGCCGGCTTGTCGACGCTGGTGTCGATGGTGTCGTCGCCCGACCGCGTCGACGCGGTCGTCGGCGTCGCTCGCGCTCGTCGCGCACCACGATCTCCACGCCCTTGTTGAGGAAGGCCATCTCGCGGAGGCGGAGGTGATGGTCTCGAGGTTGTACGTCGTGGCTCGAAGATGTCCTCCGAGGCCCACCAGGTGACGGTCGTGCCGGTGCGCTCGCCCTCCTCCATGCGTGCCGGACCTGCTCGAGCTCGCCGTCGGGCACGCCCAGGCTGAAGGTCTGGCGCCACAGGTGGCCGCGGTTGCTGACCTCGGCGTGCAGGTGGGTCGACAGCGCGTTGACGACCGAGACACCGACGCCGTGCAGGCCGCCGGACACCTTGTAGCCGCCGCCGCCGAACTTGCCGCCGGCGTGGAGCATGGTCAGCGCCATCGTCAGCGCCGGCATCTCCTGGCCGGGCGCGGTGTCGGTGGGGATGCCTCGACCGTTGTCCTCCACCCGGACGCTGCCGTCGGCCTGGAGGGTGAGCACGATCACCTGGTCGCAGTAGCCGGCGATCGACTCGTCGACGCCGTTGTCGATGATCTCCCAGATCAGGTGGTGGAGGCCGCGCTCACCGGTGGAGCCGATGTACATGCCGGGACGCTTGCGGACGGCCTCGAGGCCCTCGAGCACCTGGATCGCGGAGGCGTCGTACTCGACGTCCGTCGGCGCAGCTCGGGGGCGGATCCGTCGCTCGACGCGTACCTCATCTGCTTCTCGACCACACGGGCCGGTGACATGGGAGCGGGTCGCGAGCGGTGAGCCTGCGACTCGTCGTTCTCTTGCTCAGGCCAGCCTCTTCCCGTCACGCGCGCGTTCGACATGAGTCCATCGCTCGCTGCTGCCGGGCAATGGGGTCATCTGTGGATCGAACACAGTGCCCCATGAGGGTCGCCCGTGAGTGGGCGATCTCGGCAGCGGCCCTCAGGGGCGTCGAACACGGTCCCTGCACCGTCCGGGAGGCCCGGAGACGGCATTGCGGCGCGGGGCCCGGTCAGACCGGATCCGCTCACCCGTAGGTGTCGCGCGGTCCCCGACCGTCACGGCTGGTGAAGCGGCCCTTCGTCCAGCTCGGCAGGTGCGGTCCGAGCATGTCGATGACGGTGACCGTGCCGTGCCCGAGCTCGGTCGTTGAGGCGTCGTACGACGGTGGGGCGCGAGCAGCTTGAGCTGGGTCGCCCAGGCGGTCGAGTCGGTGCGCACCACCAGCCGGGTGTCGGCGAAGGACTCCGGGCGTGCAGTGCGTGGCGACCTCGTCAGCCGACCAGCTCGGCCCAGCGGCCGAAGACCGCCCTGCACGCGCAGGTCCAGCTCCCACCCGTGGTTCGAGATCAGGCGCTCCAGCGCGGTGTCGACCAGCTGCGGGTCGCGGTCGGAGGGGAAGGCGCCGGACGTGCGGGGCCCGCCGCGGCGGCGGGGCGCGTCGTACGGCGTGGTGCGTCGCTTCTTCCTCGCCGCCGGCTGCCCGGGGACCGCACCGGCGGCGCGCCGGGCCGAGCGGGCCAGGTCGAGACCGTCGTCGCGGTGCTCCGGGTCCGGCTCGGTGATCGGTGCCTCGTCGGACGCGGCCGGCTGCGCGGTGGCCGGGTCGGTGCCGTCGGTCGGGTCACTCGTCACGGCGTACCTCGCCGTCGGCCACCACGAACCGGACGCCCTGCAGGGCGACCGGCACGTCGGCGGCCACGGCCGCGGTGACCAGCACCTGCTCGGCCCCGGCCACCAGCTCGGCCAGCTGCTGGCGGCGCTCGCCGTCGAGCTCGGCGAAGACGTCGTCGAGCACCAGGATCGGGTCGTCGCCGTCGGCGCGCAGCAGGTCGTAGGACGCCAGGCGCAGCGCGAGGGCGAAGGACCAGGACTCCCCGTGCGAGGCGTAGCCCTTGACCGGCAGTCGCAGCTCGCCGTTGCCCAGGGTGAGCAGCAGCTCGTCGCGGTGCGGTCCCACCAGGGAGATCCCGCGGTCCAGCTCGTCCTTGCGGCGGCGGTCCAGCTCGGCCAGCAGCGCCTCGGTCAGGTCGCCGGGCCCGGTGGCCCCGTCGAGGTCGAGGGACGGCTTGTACTCGATCTCGGCGTCGTCGCGGCTCGCGCCGCGGGCCACCGCCTCGTAGGCCTTGCCCAGGTAGGGCCGCAGGTCGTCGACGAGCCTCAGCCGGGCGGCGAGCAGCTCGGCGCCGACGCGCGCGAGGTGGGCGTCCCACACCCCCAGCGTCGACAGGGCGGTCTCCCGGGCCTCGCCCCGGGCCACCCCGGCCGTCTTGAGCAGGGTGTTGCGCTGCTTGAGGACGCGGTCGTAGTCCGAGCGGACGCCGGCCAGGCGCGGAGTGCGCAGGATGAGCAGGTCGTCGAGGAACTTGCGCCGGTCGCTGGGGTCGCCCTTGACCAGGGTCAGGTCGTCGGGCGCGAAGACCACCGTTCGCACCAGCCCGATGATCTCGCGGGGCCGGGGCAGCGGCGACCGGTTGATCCGGGCGCGGTTGGCCCGGCCGGGGTTGAGCTCGACCTCGAGCACCGCCGTACGCCCGTCACGGACCACCGCGGCCCGCACCACCGCCTGGTCGGTGCCGGCCCTGACCAGCGGCGCGTCGGAGGCGACCCGGTGGGAGGAGAGGCGAGAGAGGTAGTCGATGGCCTCGACCAGGTTGGTCTTGCCCTGGCCGTTGCGCCCGATGAACGCCGTCGCGCCCGGACCCAGCTCCACGTCGAGATCGGCGTAGGAGCGGAAGTTGTGCAGGGTCAGGTGGGCGACATGCACGTGCGACCTAGCTCTCGCCCGTCTGGGAATCCTCGCCGGCACCGGCCCGCTGGGCCGCTGCCGACTGGTCGGGACCGCCCGCGGGCGCGCCGCCGGCGTCGCCGCCCTTGGGCGCCGCCGTACGGACCGCGTGCCCGCCGAACTGGTTGCGCATCGCCGCGACCGCCTTCATCGTCGGGGAGTCCTCCTGGCGGGACACGAACCGGGCGTAGAGCGCGGCGGTGATGGCCGGGGTGGCCACCGCGTGCTCGATGCCGGCCTCGACGGTCCAGCGTCCCTCGCCCGAGTCGTCGGCGTAGCCGGCGATCTGGCTCAGGCCGGGGTCGTCGTCCAGCGCGGCGACCATCAGGTCGAGCAGCCAGGAGCGGATCACGGTGCCCTCGCGCCAGGAGCGGAAGACCTCGGTGACGTTGTCGGTGACCTCGGCGGCCTCGAGCAGCTCCCAGCCCTCGGCGTAGGCCTGCATGACGGCGTACTCGATGCCGTTGTGGACCATCTTGGAGAAGTGCCCGGCGCCGACCTTGCCGGCGTGCACGGCCCCGAAGTCGCCCTCCGGCTTGAGGGCGTCGAAGACCGGCTGGACCGTGGCGATGTCGGCCGCGTCGCCGCCGTACATGAGGGCGTAGCCGTTCTCCAGGCCCCACACCCCGCCGGACACGCCGCAGTCGACGTAGCCCACGCCCTTGCCGGAGAGCAGCTCGGCGTTGGCGATGTCGTCGGTCCAGCGCGAGTTGCCGCCGTCGATGACCACATCGCCCTCGCCGAGCAGGTCGCCGAGCTCCTTGACCGTGGCCCGCGTCGGGTCACCGGCGGGCACCATCACCCACACGACGCGGGGAGAGGGCAGCTCCTCGACCATCTCGGCCAGCGATCCGGCGTCGCTGACGTCCGGGTTGCGGTCGTATCCGACGACGGTGTGCCCCGCGCGGCGCAGACGCTCGCGCATGTTGCCGCCCATCTTGCCGAGGCCGACGAGTCCGATGTGCATCAAGTGTCTCCCAAGGTCTCCAGGGTGGTGTCGAGCGTGGTCTCGACCCGGGGCTGTGTCCGGGGTTCGCGGGCTCGACCCGGGCCCTGCCCAATCTGTCCGAGCGAGGCCGTGCGCGCAAGCGCGCCCGCCTCCACGACTCAGCTGAGGAGGCGGCGCGGCATCAGCAGGTAGCGGAAGCCGTTGTCGTCGGTGCCGTCGGTGCTCGAGATGACCACGGGCTTGGTGGCCTGGGTGAACGACAGGTCGATGAACTCCCCGTCGAGCGCGGTGAGGCCGTCGAGGAGGAACTGCGGGTTGAAGCCCGTGGTCAGTGCCTCGCCGGTGATCTCGGCGTCGATCGCCTCGGTGGCCATCGCCTCGTCGCCGCTGCCGGCGTCGAGGACGAGCTGGTCGTCGCCGAACTTCAGCTGCACCGCGGTGTTGCGCTCGGCCACCAGGGCCACCCGCTTGACCGTGTCGATGAGCTCCTGCTTGTTGACCTTGGCCACCGTGAGGTGCTCGCTGGGGAACAGCGAGCGGACCTTGGGGAACTCGCCGTCGAGCAGGCGCGTGGTGGTGCGTCGTACGCCGCCCAGCCCGGTGCCCTCGAAGCCGATCAGGCCCTCGCCGGTCCCGCCGGTGCTGAGCGCGATGGTCACCTCGGCGCCCGAGGTCATCGACTTGGCGGTGTCGCCGAGCACCTTGGCCGGCACCAGTGCGGCGACGGAGGCGTCCGGGGTCTGCGGGTTCCACGTGAGCTCGCGGTGCGAGAGCCGGAAGCGGTCGGTGGCCAGCAGCGACATCGTCGACCCGTCGATCTCGATCCGGACGCCGGTGAGGACCGGGAGCATGTCGTCGCGACCGGCGGCCGTGACGGCCTGGGCGACGGCGTGCGCGAAGTCGTTGCTGGAGACGGTGCCGGTCGCGGCCGGCATCTGGGGGAGCTTGGGGTAGTCCTCGACCGGCATGGTCTGCATGCTGAAGCGCGCCGAGCCGCAGGTGAGCTGGACCTTGGGGCCCTCGAGCACCACGTCGACCGGCTTGTTGGGCAGGCTGCGGCAGATGTCGGCCAGGAGCCGGCCGCTGACCAGGGCCGCGCCGTCGTCGCTGACCTGGGCGGTGAGGTCGGCCCGTGCGGACGTCTCGTAGTCGAAGGTCGACAGGACGAGTCCCTCGTTGCTCGCCTCGATGAGCAGGCCCGCGAGCACCGGGGCGCTGGGACGGACCGGGAGGCTGCGAGCCGCCCAGGCGACGGCGTCGGCGAAGACGTCGCGTTCGACGCGGAACTTCACGGCGGGGCTCCTCGGTGCGGTGGAGGCTGAGAGAGATCAGGGGTCGAGGGCAGGGACGAATGACACGTTCCTGCGCACGGGAGGTGAATCCTGCCATGTGCGTCAATCGGGTGCCTCAATCGGGCGGGCAGCCGCGCGGGCAGCCGCGCCGGTGGATCGTGTCGTCGCTGCCGGGTCGTCGTGGGGTGGTTCGTGCGGGTTGTCCCCAGGCAGGGGCCCGAGTGGTGTTCGACGAGTGATCGATCCGTGTACAGGTTCGTGGGAGTCATAGCGTCGGTGGAAACTGTGGACAACTCGCGTTGTCGCAGGTCGCCGCGCTCGATCGTTGTGCACAGGGGGTGTTGAGGAGCCTGTCGACCCCCACGCACCCGTGTGTACGACGCGTGGTCCGCGCGGCCCGGCGTGTGGGATTCCCACAGGGGCTGTGCACGACAGGCGGGGTCGAACCACACGTCCTCCACATCACACACCCGTGTGATTCACCCGCCCCGCGAGGCCTGATCCCGGGTCTCATGTGGTGCCTCGGGCCGGGCCGTCCGGTCTCAGGACTGGCGGGCCTGCATCTTGACGCGGTTGGTGAGCTCGCTGACCTGGTTGAACACCGCGCGTCGCTCGGCGAGCAGGGTGCGGATCTTGCGATCGGCGTACATCACCGTGGTGTGGTCCCGGTTGCCGAACTCGGCGCCGATCTTGGGCAGCGAGAGATCGGTGAGCTCGCGGCACAGGTACATGCCGATCTGGCGGGCCATGACCAGGTGCCGGCCGCGGCTGGGCCCGGTGAGGTCCTCGATGGAGACCCCGAAGTAGGCGGCCGTCTGGGCGATGATCAGGCCGGGCGTGATCTCCGGCTCGCCGCCCTCGGGGATCAGGTCCTTGAGGACGATCTCGGCCAGGGTCATGTCGACCTCCTGGCGGTTGAGGTTGGCGAACGCCGTCACCCGGATCAGCGCACCCTCGAGCTCGCGGATGTTGGTCTGGATCTTGCTGGCGATGAACTCCAGCACGTCCGGCGGCGCGGTCAGCCGGTCCATCGCGGCCTTCTTGCGCAGGATCGCGATGCGGGTCTCGAGGTCGGGCGGCTGCACGTCGGTGATCAGGCCCCACTCGAACCGGTTGCGCAGCCGGTCCTCGAGCGCCTCGAGACGCTTGGGAGCGCGGTCGGAGGTCAGCACGATCTGCTTGTTGGCGTTGTGGAGGGTGTTGAACGTGTGGAAGAACTCCTCCTGGGTCTGCGTCTTGCCCTCGAGGAACTGGATGTCGTCGATCAGGAGCACGTCGACGTCGCGGTAACGGCGCTTGAACCGGTCCTGGCGGTCGTCGCGGATCGCGTTGATGAACTCGTTGGTGAACTCTTCGCTGGAGACGTAGCGGACCTTGGCCCCGGTGTAGAGGCTGCGGACGTAGTGCCCGATGGCGTGCAGCAGGTGGGTCTTGCCCAGGCCGGACTCGCCGTAGACGAGCAGCGGGTTGTAGGCCTTGCCGGGCGCCTCCGCCACCGCGACGGCCGCCGCGTGGGGGAACCGGTTGGACGAGCCGATGACGAAGGTCTCGAAGGTGTACTTGGGGTTGAGGCGGGTCTCGAGCGCCGAGCCGCCACGCCGGGCGTCGCTCGGCTCCTCGTGGGCCGCGGAGAAGGACGGCGGTCCGACCGGCGACATGTCGTCATGTGTCTTTGTCGACATGTCGCCGACGGTGTGCTCCGGTACGTCGGGCAGCGGCGTCGGCATGCCGTCGGCGTCGTCCAGCGCGGGGTTGACCGTCACCGCCAGCCGGATCTCACGGCCCAGGGCGTCGCTGAGCGAGTCCTCGAGCTGTCCCCGGAGCCGTCCCTCGAGCTGGTTGCGCGTGAACTCGTTGGGGACGGCGATGATCGCCGTGCTCTCGTGCAGCGTCACCGGCTCGCTGGCGCGCAGCCAGGCGCGCTGGTTGGGCTGGAGGTCTCGCACGATGGTGCGCCAGACCGTTCCGAGGTCGGTCTCCGGGTCTTCCACGACTGCCTCCACGCCTCACTGGTCTCGACCCGGTCGCGGGATGCGATCGCCGGGTGCTCCACAGAGTTTTCCACAGACTGTGAACCATTGGTCAGCGGACGTCGGAGGGCGGCGACGTCCCGCCGTGCGGTGGGGCGTGGGTGGTCTGCGGGCCGCCCCTGCGCACCGGGTGGCCCGCAACCTAACAAGGCGCCGACATGCCCGGCAAGGCGTCATCCACAGGCGGCGGAGCCATGTCATCATCGCGGGTTTGACCCTGTCTTCGCCTCCCGCGTACCGTTGGCCGGTCGCCTCCGGGCGATGGACTGACTTCCCTGTCACCACTTCGCGTCGACGGGTGCCGCATGTCCACGACTTCACGCCCACCGGGGCGTGCGCGTGGGTGGGCGGTGCCGGCCGAAGCGCCGTCCCGCATGGTGCCTGGCACCGCACGGGAGCACCGCACCACCGGCTGTGGAGTGGACACCTCAGAAAATGCATCGGAGACAAACTCGTGAGCAAGCGTACGTACCAGCCGAACAACCGCCGCCGTCACAAGGTGCACGGTTTCCGCCTGCGCATGCGCACCCGTGCCGGCCGCTCGATCCTGTCGTCGCGCCGCCGCAAGGGCCGCAAGGACCTGGCCGTCTGAGCGACGCCTCGGCGTCTGCTCAGGGCCACGACCGTGCTGCCGGCGCCCCACCGGCTGGTGGACAGTGACGCATTCCGCGCCACTGTCCGCTCCGGCAAGCGTTCCGGAGCACGAACCCTCGTGGTCCACCTGGGACGGACCGAGTCCGGCGATCCGGCTCGGGCCGGTTTCGTGGTGAGCAGGGCCGTGGGCAACGCCGTGGTCCGCAACCGTGTGAAGCGTCGACTCCGACACCTGACCCGGGAGCACCTGCCGTCGCTGCAGGGGCTTCCGGGTTCTGCCGTGCTCGTGGTCCGTGCCCTCCCGGCCAGCGCCGCGGCGTCGTACGCGGAACTCGGGGCCGACCTGGACCGTTGCCTGACCAGGGTGATGTCGTGACCGGGGTGGGTGCGTGAGACTGCTGTTGATCGGACTGCTCCGCGCCTATCGCGCGGTCATCAGCCCGCTGTACGGCCAGGTCTGCCGCTACCACCCGTCCTGCTCCGCGTACGCGCTCGAGGCAGTCACCGTGCACGGCTCGATCCGTGGCAGCTGGCTCGCCGTACGACGTCTCGCCCGGTGCCACCCGTGGGCCGCCGGTGGCTACGACCCCGTTCCTCCCCGCGCCGCAGCAGTCGGCTCGGATCCCACCTCCACCCGAGGAGCATGAGTGATCGACTTCTTCCAATCCATCGGCGGATTCATCATGACGCCGCTGTACTACGCCATCTCCGCGGTGCTGGTGGGCTGGCACAACGTCTTCGGTGGGATCTTCGGGCCGGCGTCGGGCATTGCGTGGGTGCTCTCCATCATCGGCCTGACCCTGGTCATCCGGGCGGCGCTCATCCCGCTGTTCGTGAAGCAGATCAAGTCCAGCCGCAACATGCAGCTGATCCAGCCCAAGGTCAAGGAGCTGCAGAAGAAGTACGGCCACGACCGGGAGCGTCTCGCCCAGGAGACGATGAAGCTCTACAAGGACTCGGGCACCAACCCCTTCGCGTCCTGCCTGCCGATCCTGCTGCAGATGCCGATCTTCCTGGCGCTGTTCCGGTTGATCGACCAGGCCGTGAAGAACCCCGGTGATCCCAAGGGCATGATGACGGTCACGCTGAACGAGCAGTTCCGCGAGGCCACCTTCCTCGGCGCCAAGATCTCCGACACCTTCCTCGGCACCGACGACACCAGCGTCCGGGTGCTCGCGGCCTTCCTGGTGATCGCGATGACGGCCACCACCTTCCTCACCCAGCGCCAGCTGATGAGCAAGAACATGCCCGCCGACGCGCTGACCGGCCCCTACGCCCAGCAGCAGAAGCTGCTCCTGTACGTGCTCCCCGTCGTCTTCGCCGTCGGTGGTATCGCCTTCCCGATCGGTGTGCTCTTCTACTGGACCACCTCCAACCTGTGGACGATGTGCCAGCAGTTCTACGTCATCCGCAACAACCCGGCGCCCGGGACACCCGCGTTCGCCGCCAAGCAGGAGCGCGTCCAGGCCAAGGCGGTCCGCAAGGGCCACGTGCCCGAGGCCGAGGCGGCCCAGGGGTCACTCGGGGCCGAGACCGCCACCGGGACCGTCGAGCCGCCCGTGCCTCCCCGGGTCCAGCCCAAGCGCCAGACCAAGGCGCAGCGCCAGGCCAAGAAGAAGCCGCCCCAGGGTCACTGACCCTCCCTCCGTTGTCCGCGGGGAGACCCGCTGCCCACCGATCGATCCAGGAGTGACCCGTGAGCGACCCCACCGAGACCCTGCAGAGCACCGACAGCACGACCCCCACGACCGAGGGTGTCGACGACACCACCTCGGCTGCTCCCGACGCCTCGGGTGCCGAGGCCGGCCGGCCCTCCAAGGTCGCGCGCCTCGAGCAGGAGGGTGACATCGCCGCCGACTACCTCGAGGAGCTGCTCGACATCGCCGACCTCGACGGCGACCTCGACATGGACGTCGAGGGCGACCGCGCCGCGGTGTCCATCGTCGGCGCCGACCTCTCCCAGCTCGTCGGGCGCAACGGCGAGGTCCTGGACGCGCTCCAGGAGCTGACCCGGCTGGCGGTCTACCGCGAGACCGGCGAGCGTTCGCGGCTGATGCTGGACGTGTCCGGCCACCGGGCCGAGCAGCGGGCGCGGCTCATCGAGCTGGCCGCGGAGAAGATCGCCGAGGTGAACGAGTCGGGCGAGCAGGTGTCGCTCACGCCGATGACGTCCTTCGAGCGCAAGGTCGTCCACGACGCCGTCGCCGCCGCCGGGCTGACGTCGGAGTCCGAGGGCGCCGAGCCCAAGCGGTACGTCGTGATCCTGCCGGCCTGAATGGTCACGGCCTGAGGGGTCACTTCCTGACTGCAATGGCCTGACTGTGGTCCCTGACTGTGATGGCCTGATGGTGGTGGCCAGAACCCACGGCCAGAACCCGCGGCCGGCTCCGTCCGGTCTGATCCGATCGTGCTGTTTCACGTGAAACGAGAGTCGTGAGCGACCAGGACCATCCCCTCCGAGCACCCTCCCCGCCCGCCGAGGCCGGGAGGGTGTTCGCGTCCGATCGGCTGCCCGTGGCGGTGGCCTACGCCGACCTGCTGGCCACCGACGGCGTCGTGCGCGGCCTGATCGGTCCGCGTGAGGCCCCCCGGCTGTGGGAGCGCCACCTCCTCAACTGCGCGGTGCTGGGTGAGGTCGTCCCTCAGGACGCGACGGTCTGCGACATCGGTTCCGGGGCCGGGCTGCCCGGCCTGGTGCTGGCGCTGGCGCGGCCCGACCTCACGATCACGCTGGTCGAGCCGCTGCTGCGCCGGACCACGTTCCTCGACGAGGCGGTCGCGGTGCTGGGGCTCGAGAACGTCGAGGTGGTGCGCGGCCGGGCCGACGACCTGCACGGCCGGCGCACCTTCGACGTGGTCACGTCCCGGGCTGTCGCACCACTGGAGCGCCTCCTCCAGTGGTCGATGCCCCTGGTGTCGGCCCACGGTGCCCTCGTGGCGATGAAGGGCTCGAGCGTCGCGGAGGAGATCGAGGCGGCGCGCCCGGTGCTGACCCGCTGGCGCTGCGCCGAGCCGGAGGTCCTGGTGCTCGGCGAGGAGCTGCTCGTCCACAGCACGCACGCCCTGCGAGTCGCCTGGGCCGACCCTGCGCAGGTAGGTTGGCCCCTTGCTCCGGCCAAGCGCACAGCGCGTGGCCGGCGCTCGCGCCGACCGTCCTGACCCCCGTGCCACCGCGGCGTGGCGCCCGTGCCGTGGGCACGATTCTTCACCCCAGTTCTGTGATCGTCTCCGTGTGACAGCGAAAGGCTCCCCTGTGTCCGAGGACCACCCGACGCCCTCCCCGTCCCTGCGTGACGATCGTGTCGATGCGACCGCCCCTCGAGGCGCCACAGAGTTTTCCACCGACGCGCACCCCTCCGCTGAGCGTGAATTTCCACAGACCGGGCCGGTTCATCCACAGGATGGGGATCGGGACGTTTCACGTGAAACGACGTCCTCCACCTCTGTTTCACGTGAAACCGAGCCCCGTCCCTTCCAGGTTCGCACCGCGGCGGACGTGGCCGAGGGACACGCGGGGTTCCACGACGAGACGACGCCCCTGGCGCGCGCGGCCGAGCACTCCGTGCTGGCCCGGACCGGCGGTCTCCATCGTGGACGCCAGGTGCCACGACCCGACGAGACCCGGGTCTTCGTGGTGGCCAACCAGAAGGGCGGGGTCGGCAAGACCACGTCCACGGTCAACGTGGCCGCCGCTCTCGCGCAGCTGGGCGCCCGGGTCCTGGTGATCGACCTGGACCCGCAGGGCAATGCGTCCACGGCCCTGAGCATCGACCACCAGCGCGGCGTGCCCTCGACGTACGACATGTTGGTCGAGGGTGAGCCCCTCGCCGACGTGATGACGCAGAGCGAGGACCTGCCCGGCCTCTGGGTCGTGCCGGCCACCATCGACCTGGCGGGCGCCGAGATCGAGCTGGTGAGCGTGGTCGCCCGCGAGAGTCGGTTGCAGCGGGCCCTGGCCGCCCATCCGGGGATCGGCACCGCGGCGGAGGCCGGCGAGGAGCGCTTCGACTACGTCCTCGTCGACTGTCCCCCGTCGCTGGGCCTGCTCACGCTCAACGCCCTGGTCGCCGGGCGTGAGATGTTCATCCCGATCCAGGCGGAGTACTACGCCCTCGAGGGCCTCGGTCAGCTGCTCGAGACCGTGGAGATGGTGCGCAAGCACCTCAACCCGGACCTCGTCGTCTCGACCATCCTCCTCACCATGTACGACGCCCGCACCCGGCTCGCGGCCAACGTGGCGTCCGAGGTGCGGGAGCACTTCGGCGACCGAGGTGCTCAAGACGGCGGTGCCCCGGTCGGTCCGCGTGTCGGAGGCGCCGTCGTACGGACAGACCGTGATGACCTACGATCCGGCGTCGGCGGGTGCCCTCAGCTATCTGGAGGCGGCCCGCGAGATCGCCACCAAGGGAGCACCACGATGACGTCCACCCCCAAGCCCGCCCGGCGCGGCCTCGGCCGCGGCCTCGGGTCGCTGATCCCCACCGCTCCGCCCGAGGTGCCGTCCGGTGGCTCGGCTGCGGACGGACACGGCTCGGCCCATGGCTCCGGCAACGGCTCGGTCCCCCCGGACGCCGGCCCCGAGAGCGTTCCCCGCCCCCCGACCGGCTCCGACGCGACCGGCTCCGGTGTCGCTGCGCCCACGTCGAACACCGGTCCCACCGACCCACCGCGCGCCCAGGTGACGGGCTCGTGGTTCGCCGAGCTCCCCATCGACCAGGTGCGACCCAACGCCCGGCAGCCACGTCAGGTGTTCGAGGAGGAGGCGCTGGCCGAGCTGGTGCACTCGATCCGCGAGGTCGGCCTGCTCCAGCCCGTGGTCGTGCGGCCCGACGGTGAGGACTCCTACGAGCTGATCATGGGCGAGCGCCGCTGGCGAGCCTGCCAGGAGGCCGGTCTCACCGCGATCCCGGCGATCGTGCGCGACACCGACGACAACGACATGCTGCGCGACGCGCTGCTGGAGAACCTGCACCGCTCCCAGCTCAACCCCCTCGAGGAGGCGGCCGCGTACGGCCAGCTCCTGGAGGACTTCGGCTGCACGCACGACGAGCTGGCCCAGCGCATCGGCCGGTCGCGACCCCAGATCAGCAACACGCTGCGGCTGCTCAGGCTCTCGCCCGCGGTCCAGCGCCGCGTCGCGGCGGGCGTGCTGTCCGCCGGTCACGCCCGGTCCCTCCTCAGCGTCGAGGACCCGGACCTGCAGGACCGGCTCGCCGCGAGGGTGACCGCCGAGGGCATCAGCGTGCGTGGCCTGGAGGAGATCGTGTCCCTCGGCCCCGGCCAGACGGGCGCCGCGCGCGCCCAGCGCTCCCGTCCTGCTGCGCCCGGCCTCTCGGACCTGGCCGAGCGCCTGTCGGATCGCTTCGAGACCCGGGTCAAGGTGGACCTCGGCAAGGCCAAGGGCAAGATCACCGTGGAGTTCGCCTCGCTCGACGACCTCCGTCGCATCGTGGAGGTCATGGACCCCCGCAACCGCACCGACCGTCCGATCTGAGCGAGACGCCGAGGCGGATGGCGTCGGGACGGGCGCCGAGCGCCCCTCTCAGTCAGTCACCACGCCGCTGACCTGCACAAACGCTCTATGTCGACAAAGCGATGAGTGGATCAATCACCAGATCGACATGTGGACGAAGCGTCATGGCGACAGGGGTGGGACGTCACTTGCCCCGGGCGGAGGCGCGTTTGGCGGCCCGCTTGCGGGCGCGCTCGCGCTTCTCCTCGGCGTCGAGGACCTTGGCCTCCTCGAGCGTCGGGGCCGACCCGCCGAAGCGCTGCGGCAGCCACCAGGAGCCGGGCGGCTGCTCGGCGGCGGGGTAGGCGGCGATCGTCTGCTCCAGCAGGGCGTTCATCCGGGTCTTGAGCTCGGCGGTCTCCGCGGCCGGGTTCTCGCCCGTGGGATACATCGGCTCACCGACCGTCAGGGCGATGGTCTTGCCCCGGCTGAAGTCGCGCGGGTGGTCCTTGGTCATCATCCGCTGGGTGCCCCACAGGATCACCGGCACCAGGGGGACGCCGGCCTCGGCCGCGATGCGCACCGCACCCGTCTTGATCTCCTTGAGCTCGAAGGCCCGCGAGATGGTGGCCTCCGGGAAGATCCCGACCGCCTCCCCGGCCCTGAGGTACTCCAGCGCCACGTCCAGGGACTTCTCCCCCGAGGCCCGGTCGACCTCGATGTGGTGCAGCGAGCGCATCAGCGGGCCGACCGCCGGGTGGTCGAAGAGCTCGCGCTTGGCCATGAAGCGCACCAGGCGGCGCGAGGGCCGGGCCGCGAACCCCCCGTAGATGAAGTCGACGTACCCGATGTGGTTGTAGGCCAGCAGCACGCCGCCGGAGCGGGGCACGTGCTCGGTGCCGGTCATCTGGAACCGCTGCCCGAGCGCCTTGAAGCCCGCGAGGGCCGTGTAGATGATCGGGGGGTAGGTCACGTCGCGCATGCGGTGAGCCTAGGGGCCGCACGCCGCGGCGGCGAGCGGGTGGGACGCGACTCTCAGCGCCGGGTGGCGAGGAAGTCGCCGATCCGGCCGATCGCCTCCTCGAGGACGCTCGCCTCGGGCAGCGTCACCAGCCGGAAGTGGTCGGGTGAGAACCAGTTGAAGCCGGTGCCGTGGGTGACCAGGATCTTCTTGGCCCGCAGCAGCTCGATCACGAACTCCTGGTCGTCGTCGATCGGGTAGACCGCCGGGTCCAGGCGCGGGAAGCAGTAGAGCGCCCCCCGCGGCGTCACGTTGGAGACGCCGGGGATCTCGTTGAGCAGCCGGTCGGCGAGCATCGACTGCTCGTAGTAGCGCCCACCGGGCCCGATCAGCTCCTCCACCGACTGGTATCCGCCCAGGGCGGTCTGGATCGCGTGCTGGGCGGGCACGTTGGCGCACATGCGCATGTTGGCGATCAGGGTGAGGCCCTCGAGGAAGTCGGTGGCGATCTCCTTGGGGCCCGAGATCATCACCCAGCCGGCGCGGTAGCCGCACACCCGGTAGGCCTTGGAGAGTCCGCTGAACGTCAGGCACAGGACGTCGTTGCCGGCGTACGTCGCGGCGTGGTGGTGCCGGGCGTCCTCGAAGATGATCTTCTCGTAGATCTCGTCGGACAGGATGACCAGCTCGTGGCGCCGGGCGATGTCGACGAGGCCCTGGACGACCTCCTCGCTGTAGACCGCGCCCGTGGGGTTGTTGGGGTTGATGATCACCAGGGCGTGGGTGTTCTCGGTGATCTTGGCCTCGATGTCGGCGAGGTCGGGGTTCCAGCCGTCCTCCTCGTCGCAGCGGTAGTGCACCGCCGTGCCGCCCGACAGGGTGACCGCACCCGTCCACAGCGGGTAGTCCGGGGCCGGCACCAGGACCTCGTTGCCGTCGTCGAGGAACGCCTGGAGCACCATCGAGATGAGCTCCGAGACCCCGTTGCCGATGAAGACGTCCTCCACACCGACCTCGCGCAGGCCGCGGGACTGGTAGTAGTTCATCACCGCCGTGCGGGCCGAGTAGATGCCCTGGGAGTCGCTGTAGCCCTGCGACCGGGGCAGGTGGTGGACCATGTCGGCCACGATCGCCTCGGGCGCCTCGAAGCCGAACGGCGCCGTGTTGCCGATGTTGAGCTTGAGGATCCGGTGTCCCTCGGCCTCGAGGCGCTGGGCCTCGAGCAGGATCGGACCCCGCACGTCGTAGCGGACTCCACGCAGCTTCTGGCTCTGGACGATGGGGCGCACGGACGCATCCTCTCAGGCCGGGTCGCGGCCTACCATGGGGATCAGCGGGCGTGGACGGTCTCGTGCTGCACGACCGCCGTCTCGCCACCCGGACGCAGGAGGCCCGATGTCGCGTCGTACCGCCCCGATCACCGTCGACCACCTCGCCGAGGTGGGCGAACCCTGCCGCTCGTGCCTGTTCTGGGAGCTCGACGCGGTCAGCCGGACACGGCTCGACCACGACGAGCGGGTCGCCGAGAAGCAGCGCTGGCTCTCGGAGGTGCTGCGGGAGTGGGGCTCGGCCGGGCGCGTGGTGCTGGTCGACGGCCGGGTGGCCGGGCACGCGATCTACGTGCCGGCCGCCTTCGTCCCCGGCCAGGCGGCGCTGCCGACGGCGCCGGTCTCCCCGGACGCCGTGGTGCTGACGACCGTGCACGTCGAGCCGTGGGCCCGGGGCGGCGGACTGGCCCGGCTGCTGGTGCAGGGGATGGCACGCGACCTCGTGACCCGTGGGCAGGTGGCGGTGGAGGCCTTCGGGGACACCCGCGGGCGCGCGGACGGCTGCGTGATGTCGGCGGAGTTCCTCGGCCGGGTCGGCTTCCGCACCCAGCGGGCACACGTCACCACTCCCCGCATGCGGATGGAGCTGCGCTCGGCGATCAGCTGGAAGGACGAGGTGGAGGCGGCCCTGGAGAAGCTCTGGGGGGTCGTCCGACCGGCTCCCGCGCCCGCCCGGTCACCGCAGCACCCCCGGGCGCTGCCGAGGCGGCGTACGGACTCCTGACGCACGACGCCCCGGCGGCTCCGCGAGGGAGCACACCGGGGCGTGGTGGCGAGGCGGGTGGTGCGTCGACTCAGATGAAGTCGGCGAGCTCCTTGAGGAGCGCGGCCTTGGGCTTGGCGCCCACGATGGACTTCACGACCTCGCCGCCCTGGTAGACGTTGATGGTCGGGATGCCGGTGACGCGGTACGACGAGGGGGTCACCGGGTTCTCGTCGACGTTCATCTTGAGGAAGGTGACCTTGTCACCGTGCTCGGAGTTGATCTCGTCGAGGATCGGCGAGACCTGGCGGCACGGGCCACACCACTCGGCCCAGAAGTCGACCAGGACGGGCTTGTCGGACTTGAGGACCTGCGCCTCGAACTCGGCGTCGGTCACGGCGGCGATGTTGGCCACGGGTGTACCTCTCTCTACGGGTCTACGGGTTGTGCTGAGTGAACACCACGCCGGGGACATCTGTTCCCCGTGGCGCGGGTGGTGCGGGGCGCTGGGACCGCTCAGGCGCCGGCGGTCTGCACGACCTCGGCCACGATCTCGTCGGTCTCGTCGGGCGAGGCGTCGACCTGGTCGGCGAAGTCGACGGCCGCCACGAAGCGCTCCGCGTCGAGGGCCGCGGCGCAGCCGGTGCCGGCGGCGGTGATCGCCTGGCGGTAGTGGTGGTCGACGAGGTCGCCGGCCGCGAAGACGCCGCGCACGTTGGTCGCGGTGGACGGGTGGTCCACGAGCACGTAGCCGTCGTCGTCGAGGTCGACCTGCCCGGCGAGGAGCTCGGAGCGGGGGTCGTGACCGATGGCGATGAACAGGCCGGTCACGTCGAGCGGGCGCTCGGTGCCGTCGGTGGTGTCGCGCAGGGTGATCGACTCGAGCCGGTCGGCGCCGTTGATCGCGGCGACCTCGGAGTTCCACACGATCTCGAGCTTGGGGTCGGCGAAGGCGCGCTCCTGCATGATCTTGGAGGCGCGCAGCTCGTCGCGGCGGTGGATCAGGTAGACCTTCGAGGCGAAGCGGGTCAGGAAGGTCGCCTCCTCGATCGCGGAGTCGCCCCCGCCCACCACGGCGATGGCCTGCTCGCGGAAGAAGAATCCGTCGCAGGTGGCGCACCAGGAGACGCCGCGGCCGGACAGCTCGTCCTCGCGGGGCAGGCCGAGCTTGCGGTAGCCGGAACCGGTCGCGAGGATCACCGACCGCGCGGTCCAGGTGTCGGTGGCGGTCCGGACGACCTTGACCTCGCCGGTCAGGTCGACCTCGACGACGTCGTCGGAGATCAGCTCGGCGCCGAAGCGCTCGGCCTGCGCACGCATCTCGTCCATCAGGGCGGGACCCATGATGCCGTCGCGGAAGCCCGGGAAGTTCTCGACCTCGGTGGTGTTCATCAGCGCGCCACCGGCGGTCACGGACCCCTCGAAGACCAGGGGCTGCAGCGCCGCGCGGGCGGCGTACACCGCGGCGGTGTAGCCGGACGGGCCCGAGCCGATGATGATCACGTTGCGGGTCTCGGTGTGCTCAGCCATGCGGGTCAGTGCTCCTACGGAAGGGTGCGGGGGTACGTCGTGCGTCAACCGATCGTAGGCGAGGGATGTTCCCCACGGTGGCGGACACCACGTGCTGGTGCGGGGCCCGACGGGACGCTCAGCGGACGCGCAGCGAGGTGCTGCCCACGACCTGGTCCGAGCCGCACAGGTAGACGTCCACGACCTGACGTCCGTCCCGGGCCGGGCGGAGCACGACGAGGGCCGGCAGCCCGTCCCACGTGGCGTCCACGAGCTCGCCGTCGCCGACGTCGAGCCGGCACCGGGGGCTGGCGTCGTACGACGTCACGACTCCCGGGAGGGTCAGGGGGCGTACGGCGGGCCGCAGCGGCTCGCTGCTGCGGAGCGGGACCGGGGCCGCGAAGGCCGACCCCGAGCGCTGGCTGTCGGCGGCTCCCGGCTTGCCGGACAGCTGGCCGGGGGCCGACTCGGCGCCCTGACCGGCGGAGTCCGGGTCCTCGGCGGGCCCGGCCTCGGCGGGAGCGCTGCCGCTGTCGGCGCTGGAGGCCGAGTCGCCCCCACCGGACGTGCCCGTGGAGTCGAGGACCTGCGGGAGCGCGACGCCGAAGGCCACCACGGCGGCCGCGGCCACCAGCCCGGTGGCCAGCCCCCGGCGACGACGCGTCCCGAGGGGCACGACGGGGGCGAGAGGCGGTGCGTCCTGCTCGCGGCGGTCGGCGGTGAGGTCCGCCAGGACGGTGTCGAGGCGGGCGAGGACCTCGTCGGGCACCGGGTCGGTGTGCCGGGCCTCGGCGAGGCGCGCGCGGACGGCCGCCTCCTCGGCGGGGGTCAGGGTCGGGTCGTCGGGGGCGGTCATCGGGTCACCTCCTCACGGGCACGGGTGGACGGGGTCGGGCACGGGTCAGCGGCCCGCCCCGGGCGGGCCGCGGGGGCGCCGGTGGATGGGACGTCCGCCCCGGGCGGCGGGTTCCCGTCGGGGGGTGGGGGTGAGGTGGGTCTCAACGCGCCCAGCAGCGGCGCGAGCCGGGCGCGCCCGCGCGAGCAGCGCGACTTGATGGTGCCCTCGGCACAGTCCAGGATCGCGGCCGCCTCGGCCACGGTGAAGCCCTCCATGTCGACCAGGACGAGCGCGGCCCGCTGGTCGAGCGGCAGGGTGGCGAGCGCACCGAGCACCGTCCGGCGACGCTCGTCGGCGAGCGCGCTGGCCTCCGGGTCGTCGGCGGCGTCGGTGGACGCGACCAGCGCCCCCCGGCCGGCCTGCTCCTCCAGGTCGTCGGGCAGGGCGTCGGCGGCGCGCACCTTGGAGGCCCGGATCCGGTCGAGGCACGCGTTGACCACCACCCGGTGCAGCCAGGTGGTCACCGCCGCCTCGCCCCGGAAGGACCCGGCCCTCCGGAAGGCCGCGATCATGCCGTCCTGGAGGCCGTCGGCGGCGTCCTCGGGGTTGCCCATCGTGCGCAGCGCCACCGCCCAGAGCCGGTCGCGGTGCCGGGCGAAGAGCAGGCCGAACGCGTCGGCGTCCCCCGCCACGTGCGCGGCCAGGAGCTCGGCGTCCGGACGCTCGTCGCGGCGGACTCGGTCACCCGGCCACCACGACCTCCGACACGGTGCCGCGGTAGGCGCCGTCGAGCTGCGGGAGAGCGGTCAGCCAGACGGTGACGAAGCGCCCCGACACGGCCTCGTCGAGCTCCACGCTCAGCGATCCGGTGCCGGAGGCCGACCCGACCGGCGTCCGCCCGGCGAGCCCGCCGGGCGACTTGCCGGTGACGTAGACCGACAGCGAGGTCGGCCCGCCGAGGGTGTCGACGTCGACCTGGCGGACCCCGCGGGTGCGGCCGAGGTCGAGGAGCAGGCCCACGCCGGTCTTGAGGCCGCTGGGACCGAGCTGCTGGGCGTAGGTCGAGGTGTACCAGGAGGTGCTGTCGTCGCCGTCGAGCACGAGGGGGACCCGGTCGGGGTTCTCCACCTGCCCGTCGGTGCCCTGCGGGTCGAAGTCGCGGGCCGTCACGCCCGGGAACGGGGTGGCCGCGGCCGTGGTCACCGCCGAGCCCGGCTGCTGGGTCGCCGACTCCGTGCCGCGGGGACGGCCGAGCTGGTACGCCGCCAGCGCGGCCATCGCCACCAGGAGGCACAGGCCGATGAGCAGGGCGAGGCGGATCGAGCCGCGGCCCGGCACCACGTCGTCGTCGCCGGTGTCGTACGACCAGGCACCCGTGCCGGTGTGCTGGCCGGCGTGGGAGGCGGTGGAGGCCGCCGCCCGAGGTCGCCTCCCACGGCCAGTACCCGCTGGACGACGCCGCCGGCGCCCGCGCGGGGCCGGCGGACCGGCTGCCGTCGGGCGGTGTCGGGGGCGAAGAGCGGCTTGGCGGGCCGCGTCCTCGAGGGCGGCGGCGGTGGCGGGTTGTCGCGCGGGCCGCCACCCAGCCGACCTCGTCGCGCTCGTCGTCGAAGACCGGCATGCCGGCCTGGGTCGGCTGCTCGCACGGGGGTCGCGGGGGCCGGCTCGTGCCGAGTCGCCCCTCGTCCTCGGGTCCTCGGCGTCCCCGGGGTCGGCAGCCTCCCGGGGTCGGCAGTCTCCTCGGCGGAGGAGCGGCCTCCGGGGCAGGCGGCCAGTCCGGCCGCCGCGGCCCGCTCGGCCGGGGGGCACGGTCGGCACGGCCCGGGTCGGCTCGGTCTCGGGCGGGGCCCACCGGCACCCGGCCGGGTCCGGGGAGGTCTCGCGCGTGCCGGACGCGTCGCCGACGTAGTCGCGGAGCATGTCGCGATCCGGCTCGCGGCGGTAGATGCCGGTCTCGCCCGGTACCGCCCGTGTTGAGGACCTGGTCGCAGAGCGCGTCGAGCGCCCGGGGGATGCCGGCGCGGACCCGGCGCGGGCGCAGCACGTCACCGTGGCGGCTGGGGGCGGCCGGGACGCGCCGAGCCGGAGACCCCCGCCCACTTGCCGGTCAGCGCGGCAGTACAGCAGCCCGGCGAGGTCGATCTCGTCGCGCGGAGCGACGCCCGGGGGGCAGGCCGCGCAGGGCGGCCTCGACGCCGAAGCCGATGATCCGGACCTGGCCGTGCTGGTCGACCAGGACGTTCTCCGGGGCCAGCCGCCCGTGGGCGAGCCCGGCCTCGTGGGCCTCGCCAGGCTGTCGGCGACCTCGCCGACGATCCACGCGGCACGCCGCGGTGCCAGCGGCCCCTCGCGGGCGAGCAGCATGTCGAGCGAATCGCCCTGCCCCCACTCGTTGACGACGTAGCACCGACCGTCGGCGACCTCGGCGTCGAGCACGCGCAGCAGCCGGCGGTCGACCTACCGGGCGCGCTGCGCGGCGCCGCCTCGAGCAGCGCCGGGCGCCGCTCGTCGTCGCGCGGCGATGAGGTGGACCGCCACCGCACGGTGCAGCACCGGTCGTGGGCGCGCCAGAACCGGCCGCCCTCGCTCTCGGCGAGCAGGTCGTCGAGGCGGTAGCGGCCGGCGAGGACGTCACCGGCCTGCATCGACGTCGGCATCGCTCACCTCGCTCCCCACGCGTCCGGCGCCAGGTCTGTGATCGGTGGCGTCCACTCTAGGGAGTCTCATCCGCGCCGCAGCCGCGCCGCGACGCTGTCGACCAGGGTCGTGACCTCGCGGACGCGCATCAGCCGCGCCCCGACGAGCAGCGACGAGCCCGCCGGCGAGCGCGCTAGTCCCGCCGCGCACCAGCGCCAGCAGCGGCGCCGGGCGCTCGCCGAGCCCGGCCAGGGCCTGCTCGACCACCAGGCCGCCAGCGCCGCGCCGGCAGCACGCGACGACCATCCGCATGAGGAAGCGCACCAGGCTGCGGCGTCCCGAGCCCGCCCAGCGTGCGGCGCAGGACGATGAAGCTGATGCACCGCGCCCGACGACGTACGACGCCATCCAGGCCAGACCAGATCGGGGCGGTCTGCACCGCGGTGGCGCGACCGGCACGAGCACACACCGCGGCCACGATGTTGGTGGCCGAGACGGCGACTGGATGAAGAACACCAGCCGGGTCTGCTCCATGGCGTAGAAGCCGCGGAGCATCATGTAGTGGACGGTGAAGAAGACCAGGGCCGGGCCGAAGACCGCCAGGGTCGGGGCGAACTCGCCGCCGTGGCTGGCCGCGCCAAGCCGAAGGCCGCCGGCCATGTCGCCGGCGACGATCGGCACCAGGACCGCGAAGGGCAGCACCACGACGAGCGCCGTACGCAGCGTCGAGCCGACGGTGCTGCCCAGCTCCGCGAGCCGGTCCTCGGTGGCGTACGCGGACAGTCGCGGCAGGATCGCGGTGGCGAGCGAGACCGTGACGATGGAGTGCGGCACCATCATGATCAGGAGGCTGCTGCAGTAGACGGTCAGGCCGGTGCCGTCCGCCGGCGACGGCGGTGCCGCCCGAGGCGAGCTGGTGACGACCACGAAGTACGCCGCCTGGTTGGCGACGACGAAGAGCACGGTCCACACGCCCGAGGGCGCGGTGTGGCCCAGCCCGGTGCCGCGGAAGTCGAAGCGCGGGCGGTAGCGGAAGCCGGCCCGCGGAGGTAGGGCAGCAGCACCAGGAACTGCACGACGATGCCCAGCGTCGAGCCGAGGCCGAGGAGCACCTCCTGGGCGTTGCTGTAGCGCGCTCGTACCTGCTCGGCGGCCGTCGCCGATCGGCCCCACACGAGCGAGGTAGACGCCCAGCATCGCGATCGCGATGAGGTTGTTGGCGATCGGCGCCCACATCATCGGGCCGAAGCGGCCGCGGGCGTTGAGCACCTGCCCGACCAGGACGTACATCCCGTAGAAGAAGACCTGCGGCAGGCACCACCGCGTCAGGTCGACGATCGTCTCGAGCTGCGTCAGCGCGGTCCGGCTCGAGCAGCCGGTCGTCGAGGTAGACCCGCAGCAGCAGCGGGGCGAGCACGACCAGCAGCACCGTCACCACGCCGAGGAAGAGCGCCGACAAGGTGATCACCCTGCTCGCGTAGGCGTCGCCGCCGTCCGGGTCGTCCTTGATCCGCCGCACCAGCTGCGGCACCAGCACGGCGTTGAAGATGCCGCCGGCCAGCAGGATGTAGACCATGTTGGGCAGCGTGTTGGCGATGGTGAAGAGGTCGGCGCGCAGCGCCGCACCGAGCGCCGCGACGAGCAGGAGCGGTGCGGATGAAGCCGGAGGCCCGGGAGAACATCGTCCCGCGGCCATCACGGCGGTCGCGGACAGCAGGCGGGTGTCGCTCACGTGGCCGCCTCGGGCTCGCTGGGGTCGGTGCCGGCGTCACGGGCGTCGGTCGGGTCGCCGGCGGTACGCCGCGCCCGGATCTGGCGCACGACGCGGACCGCGATCGTGCCGAAGAGCAGGGCCGCGCCGAAGACCAGGATGTACCAGATGAACGCGCTGACCTGGGCCGCGCGGATCGGCAGCGACGCGGTGCCGCCGAGCGGGGTGCCGTCCTGGTCGGTCACGACCAGACGCACCTGGTGGATCCCGAGCCGGGAGGCGTTCACGTCGAGCAGCAGCCGGGAGCGGTCGCCGGGCCCGAGACGCAGCACGCCCGAGTCGTCCACCTCGAGCGAGCCGTCCGACCGGGCGCCGACCCTCACGGTCACGGGCTCCTCCAACCCGTTGACCACCGTGGCCCCCAGGGTCCCGTCCTGGCTGGACAGGGTCACCGAGGACGGCGCGATGACGTCGATGCCGGCGAGCTGGTCGTCGAGGTGGGCGGCGGCGGCGCGCGCGGACGTGGCCGCGGCGAGCTCGCGCGTGCGCTGGCGCACCGACAGGGTGGTCAGGGCCTCGTCGGTGGCCTGCTGGCGCACCAGGTTGGGGTTGGACAGGACTCCCGCCATCACCGCGGCCTGCCGACGCAGGGACTGCGCGGCGAGGAAGCTCAACGCCCCCAGCTCGGCCGCCTCGTCCTCCTCGGTGTAGCTGAGGTCGGCGGCGCTCAGGGACTCCGCGGGGCGGGCACTGATGTCGGCGAGCGGCACGGAGCGCAACCAGGGGACGTCGAGGGCGTCGAAGAGGCGGGCCGGGTCCTGGGGGAACCAGTCGTCGGGCAGCTCGAGGACCACCGGCGCGGTGGACCCGGCGTACAGGCGCAGGGCCGCCTCGCTGAGCAGTCGCTGGCGCAGCGCGAGCGGGTCGTCGGAGGCGGTGGGGCCGGGACCGCCGGACGCGGCTCCCGACGAGGTGACCACGACCTTGTGCCCGAGCAGGCGCACCATGGAGTTGGCGGCGGCGGGCGGCACCGCGAACGACGTGTCGCCGAGCAGCACCGTGCTGTCGGGGGCAGCCGCCGTCAGGGCCTCGGGGCTGATGATGCCCTCGGGCGGCGCGAGGGCCGGTGTGTGCGCGATGCCGAGGGCGGCCATCACCTCGGCGCTGCGGGCGACCGCGTCGGTGTAGAAGGCGGGGTCCTGCGCGGCCGCGGCCGAGACGTCGAGGTCGCCGTACGGCAGGGTCAGCACGGTCCGGCCGGTGACCTGGGCCGAGAAGCGGGCCAGCCAGGCCTGCGCCACCGCGGCCACGGCCTCCTGGTCGCCGGAGAGCTTCGTGTCGGGGGCGGCCGGAGGACCGAGGGGGGCCCCGCCCAGGTCCGGGGCCTGGGGCTGCCCCTCCGCGCCGGTGCCCTCCCCGGTGCCCTCGCCGGTGCCCTCGTCGCCGCCCTCCGGGGGCACCTGTGCCGGGTCGGCGGCGAGGCTGCGCGGGGGGTTGCCGGCGGCCAGGCGGGAGACGGTGGCCAGGACGGCCGGGTCGACGAGCCAGGTGATCGACGCACTCCCGGACGCATCACCGGCGTCGAGCACGGCGTCGAGGCGACCGCCGTCGGCCAGCGACGTGGCCCAGCGGCGTACGCCGGCCACCCGCCCGTTGGGCTTGTGCCGGATCTGCTCGCGGATCGGCACCACCACGGCGGTGTCGATGGTGTCCTGGGTGGGGTCGACGTACGGGATGAAGGTGCGGGCCCGGCCGTCGGCGAACTCGTCGCGGGGGACCGAGGAGTCGCCGATGGCGTGGACGCCGAGCCAGTAGGCGCCGGGCGCCACGATGCCGAGCTGGTCGCGCGGGACCTTGATGGAGAAGTCGGCCGTCTGGCCGGGCTGGAGCGTGTCCACGGTGTCGAAGGAGCCGGTCTCCACGACCCGGTCCCCGACGTACTCGGCGGGGTCGATGGCCGCGGACGCCGCCAGCGAGGTGGCGTCGATGATGGGAGTGGTGGAGCGGAAGGCGTAGAGGTTGACGCTCGTCCACGGCTCCGCGCTCTGGTTGGTGACCGTCCCGGTGAGGCGCACCGGCCGGTCGTTGTCGGTCAGCGTGGCCGGTGAGACCGAGTCGAGGTGGACGATCAGGGGGTCCGCCTCGGCCCGGACGGGCGCGGCGGTGGCCGGGCCGGCCGCGACGATCGGCAGGCCGACCAGGGTGGCCCCGAGGGCCGCCGCCCAGCGTCGCCCCGCCCTCGGTGCGCCCGTGCGGGACCGGCGGCCCCGGCGTCCCCGAGCCCGCAGGGCGGGCGAGGACGAGGACGGGCGTGGCACGCACCGACTCTAACGGCGCCGCGGTCGAGCCGGCCGACGGCTCGGCGGTGGACGCGGGGGGACTCGGGCGGACTCGGCGGGACGCGGCGGTGGACCCGGTGGACTCGGCGGCGGAGCCGGGGGACTCGGCGGCGGAGCCGGGGGACTCGGCGGCGGAGCCGGGGGACTCGGCGGCGGAGCCGGGGGACTCGGCGGGTGCCGGGGGGAGGCGCCCGACCCCCTAGAGTTGTTCCCCGTGCCCGACGCTCCGCTGCCTCCGCTCCAGATCGTCGACGTGCAGCGTCGGGTGGGCGCCGAGCTCGACCGGATCGGACCCGTCATCGACGAGCTGGGGGCCCGGTTCGCCGGCGCCGGCGAGGAGCTCGCCCTGGTGGGCGGCCCCGTCCGCGACGCGATGCTCGGCCGCCTCCAGAACGACCTGGACTTCACCACCTCCGCCCACCCGGACGTGACCGAGCGGCTCCTCAAGGGCTGGGCCGACGCCATCTGGGACATGGGTCGCGCCTTCGGGACCATCGGCTGCCGCAAGGGGCCCTGGCAGATCGAGATCACGACGTACCGCGCCGAGACCTACGACCCGTCCTCCCGCAAGCCCGACGTGGAGTACGGCGACACGCTGGCCGGCGACCTCGGCCGCCGGGACTTCACCGTCAACGCGATGGCGGTGCGGGTGCCGTCGCGCGACTTCGAGGACCTGCACGGCGGCATCGTCGACCTCGCCCAGCGGGTGCTGCGCACGCCGGGGACCCCCGAGGACTCGTTCTCCGACGACCCGCTGCGGATGATGCGTGCGGCGCGCTTCGCCGCCCAGCTCGGCTTCACCGTGGCGCCCGAGGTGGTCGCGGCGATGACCGCGATGGCCGGACGGATCGAGATCATCTCCGCCGAGCGGGTGCGTGACGAGCTCGTCAAGCTCGTCTGCGCGCCGTACCCCCGTCTCGGCCTCACCCTCCTGGTGGAGACCGGGCTGGCGGAGCACGTGCTGCCCGAGCTGCCCGCGCTGGCGCTCGAGCGCGACGAGCACCACCGGCACAAGGACGTCTACGAGCACACCCTCACCGTGCTGGAGCAGTCGATCGACCTCGAGCACCGGCTCGGGGGCGAGCCCGACTTCGTGTCCCGGTTCGCCGCCCTCATGCACGACATCGGCAAGCCGCGGACCCGGCGCTTCGAGTCCGGCGGCGTGGTGACCTTCCACCACCACGACGTCGTCGGCGCCAAGATGACCCGCAAGCGGATGCGCGCGCTGCGCTTCTCCAACCACGACATCGACGCGGTCAGCACCCTGGTCGAGCTGCACCTGCGCTTCCACGGCTACGGCTCGGGGGAGTGGACCGACTCGGCCGTACGCCGCTACGTGCGCGACGCCGGTGACCAGCTGGAGCGCCTGCACATCCTCACCCGTGCCGACTGCACGACCCGCAACCAGCGCAAGGCCGACCGCCTGCGCCGCACCTACGACTCCCTCGAGGAGCGGATCGCCCGGCTCTCGGAGCAGGAGGAGCTCGCCTCCATCCGCCCCGACCTGGACGGCAACGAGATCATGGAGGCCCTGGGGCTCGGGCCGGGCCGCGAGGTGGGGGAGGCCTACCGCTTCCTGCTCGAGCTGCGGATGGACGAGGGCAGCCTCGGCCCGGACGAGGCGCGGACCCGGCTGCTCCAGTGGTGGGCGGGCCGCTAGCCTCCCGGCCATGAGTCGCACCGGTGCAGTCACCCAGGACGTCGAGTCGCTGATCGAGGAGTCCGTGGAGGTGGCCGCCGACCCCGCGCGGGTGTGGTCCCTCGTCTCGGACCTGCCCCGGCTGGCCGAGTGGAGCCCGCAGGTCGTGCGGTCGTTCGTGCGGACCGGCCGGCCGATCCGGCTCGGGACCCGCCTGGTCAACGTCAACCGGCGCGGTCCGCTGGTGTGGCCCACCCGCTCCGCGGTCGTGCGCTTCGAGCCGCACCGCGAGATCGCGTTCCGGGTCAAGGACAACTTCACCGTCTGGTCCTTCACGCTCGAGCCGACGGGGTCCGGCACCCGGGTCGTGCACCGCCGGGAGGCCCCGGACGGGATCTCGGCCGTCTCCGACCGCCTCACCCGGCGTGTGCTCGGCGGCGTGCCGTCCTTCCAGGCCGAGCTGCGCGCGGGGATGCGCACCACGCTGGCGGGCATCACGGCGGCCGCCGAGGGCTGACATCACCGGCAGCCGGGCCGGGGGGCTCGTGTCCTGCGGGCTGGTGTCGGGCCGGGCTGGTGTCGGGCCGGGCTGGTGTCGGCCGGGCTGGTGCGTAACTGGCGGCGGACGACGGAGATCCGGTCTCCTGGGGTGTCGTCCGCCGCCAGTTGGGTGGATCGAGGTGTCGTCCGCCGCCAGTTGCTGCTGTCGAGCCCGTGGCTCATGCCCGCTGGTGGTCGGGCCGGCGGGTGCTCGGGCCGGCTGATGGTTGTGCCGGCGGGGCGGTGTCGGGCAGGGCTGGTGCGTAACTGGCGGCGGAGGACGGAGACCCGGTCTCCTGGGGTGTCGTCCGCCGCCAGTTGGGTGGATCGAGATGTCGTCCGCCGCCAGTCGCTGCTGTCGAGCCCGTGGCTCATGCCCGCTGGTGGTCGGGCCGGCGGGTGCTCGGGCCGGCTGATGGTTGTGCCGGCGGGGCGGTGTCGGGCAGGGCTGGTGCGCAACTGGCGGCGGAGGACGGAGACCCGGTCTCCTGGGGTGTCGTCCGCCGCCAGTTGGGTGCATCGAGATGTCGTCCGCCGCCAGTCGCTGCTGTCGAGCCCGTGGCTCATGCCCGCTGGTGGTCGGCCGCGGGGCTCGGGCCGGCTGATGGGTGTGCCGGCGGGGCGGTGTCGGGCAGGGCTGGTGCGCAACTGGCGGCGGAGGACGGAGACCCGGTCTCCTGGGGTGTCGTCCGCCGCCAGTTGGGTGCATCGAGATGTCGTCCGCCGCCAGTCGCTGCTGTCGAGCCCGTGGCTCATGCCCGCTGGTGCTCGGGCCGGCTGATGGGGGGCCGGCGGGGCGGTGTCGGGCAGGGCCGGTGCGTAACTGGCGGCGGACGACGGAGACCCGGTCTCCTGAGGTGTCGTCCGCCGCCAGTTGGGTGGATCGAGATGTCGTCCGCCGCCAGTTGCTGCTGTCGAGCCCGTGGCTCAGGGCACCATGAAGGAGAACGCCTGGTTGGTCAGCGTCGAGGTGTTGCCCCCGATGTCGAAGAAGCGGGTGTAGACCGTGAACGAACCGCTCGCGTTGCAGGTCGCGTCCCCGTCGCGGTTCTGTCCTTGGGGGCCGGTGGCCCCGGTCGTCCCGTGAGTTGCGCGACGACCGAGGGCTTGATCTGGCTCTGCGAGGTGATGACGTACGTGCCCGCGGCGACGGCGGTGCCGCACCCGACGAGCAGGGCGGCGAGGCGCGACGGGCCGGCGAGCGAGGTCGGGTCCCGGCGTACGACGAGGCGGCCCGCACCCCCCGTGCGGGCCGCCTCATCGGCTGCTGTCGCCCCCCGTGTCCGACAGCGTCACTTCCCCCTGGCTCAGTGCGGCGTCACCGCAGAGCCGGTGCCGGAAGGAGGCGTGGCAGGGCCGTCCCCCTGGACGCGACCGTGCCGGCGCCCCCTTCCGGTGGGCCGCTCGGGCCCCCGCGGACCGAGCGCCCCCGTGGCACCGGTGCCGCCACCGAGGAGCCGACCGGCGAGCAACGTCGCCACCACGGCCGGGACCAGGTCGAGATCCGTGTGCTGCCGCATGGTGCGTCCTTCCGGTCGACTCGGTGTGTGCCGCGATCCCCCCGGTGCGGCGTGTGCATCCGGTCAGAGCGGCGTACGACGCTCCTGATACGCGCGATCCGACCGGTCTGGACCACCGACGCGAAGCTCCGGGCCGAGCGGCCGGGCCGAGCGGCCGGGCCGAGCCGCCCGGCGGGTGCGGAAATGCCGAGAGCCCCGGCCGTGGGGCCGGGGCTCTCGGGTGGTGCGGTGGAACGGGGTGGTGCGGCGAGGTCACTCGCCGGCGATGAACTTCTCCAGCGCCGCGCGGCCGAGGTCGTCGGGCATCTGCACCGGCGGGGACTTCATGAGGTAGGTCGAGGCCGGGATGATCGGGCCACCGACGCCACGGTCCATGGCGATCTTCGCGGCGCGGACGGCGTCGATGATGATGCCGGCCGAGTTGGGCGAGTCCCAGACCTCGAGCTTGTACTCGAGGTTGAGGGGGACGTCACCGAAGGCGCGACCCTCGAGGCGGACGTAGGCCCACTTGCGGTCGTCGAGCCACGCGACGTAGTCGGACGGACCGATGTGGACGTTGCGGCTGTCGATCTTGTCGGCCAGCTCGCCCTTGAGGTTGGACGTCACGGCCTGGGTCTTGGAGACCTTCTTGGACTCCAGGCGCTCACGCTCGAGCATGTTCTTGAAGTCCATGTTGCCGCCGACGTTGAGCTGGTAGGTGCGGTCCAGCGCGACACCGCGGTCCTCGAACAGCTTCGCCATCACGCGGTGGGTGATGGTGGCACCGACCTGCGACTTGATGTCGTCGCCGACGATCGGGACGCCGGCGTCCTCGAACTTCTTGGCCCACTCGGGGTCGGAGGCGATGAAGACGGGCAGGGCGTTGACGAAGCCGACGCCGGCGTCGATCGCGCACTGGGCGTAGAACTTGTCGGCCTCCTCCGAGCCCACCGGGAGGTAGGACACGAGGACGTCGACGTTGTTGTCCTTGAGGACCTTGACGACGTCGACCGCCTCGGCGGGGGACTCGTCGATGGTCATCCGGTAGTACTTGCCGAGGCCGTCGAGGGTCGGGCCGCGCTGCACCTCGACCCCGAGGGTCGGGACGTCGGCGATCTTGATGGTGTTGTTCTCGGAGGCGTTGATGGCCTCGGAGAGGTCCTTGCCGACCTTCTTGTCGTCGACGTCGAACGCCGCGACGAACTCGACGTCACCGACGTGGTAGTCGCCGAACTTCACGTGCATGAGCCCGGGGACGGTGGTCGTGGCGTCGGCGTCCCGGTAGTACTCCACGCCCTGGATGAGGGAAGTGGCGCAGTTGCCGACTCCCGCGATTGCTACTCGTACCGAACCCATGGGGCTCTCCTTGTCTGGCTGGTGTGTGACTTGTGTCTACTGGTCTGTGCTGGTGACGGTGCTGCTGATCTGCCCGGGAGACTCCCCGCGCTCCGCCCTGATGAGCTCCGACAGCCAGCGCACCTCGCGCTCGACCGACTCGACGCCGTGCCGCTGGAGCTCGGCGGCGTAGCGGTCGACCTCGGCCTGGGTGCGCTCCAGGTCCTGCTGGACCCTGGCGAGCCGTTCCTGGAGGCGGGTACGACGTCCCTCGAGGACGCGCAACCGGATCTCCATGTCGGTGGAGGAGAAGAACGCGAAGCGGATGTCGAAGTTGTCGTCCTCCCACGCGGTGGGGCCGACCTCCGACATCAGTCGCGTGAACTCCTCGGTGCCCGCCGAGGTGACCTGGTAGACGATCCGCGGTCGCCTGGTCACCGGGGTGGTCGTGCTGAGCTCCTCGATGAGGCCGGTGCGCAGCATCTTCTTCAGGGCGGGGTAGAGGGAGCCGTAGGACAGCACCCGGCCCCAGCCCAGCATCAGGTTGAGCCGCTTGCGGAGCTCGTAGCCGTGCATGGGTGCCTCGTGCAGCAGTCCGAGGACTGCGAGCTCGATGGTCTCTCCACGACGTGCCATGAGACCTATCGTAGCGATATATCCGAAGAGTGCCATCGACCGCGGTTGTGGCGTGTGCCATGGGCCGGCGCGCGAGGCTGCCAGCGGCCCCGGGGACGGCGTCGTACGCGAGGACACGGCCGCCCCGCCCGGGTGGCCGTACCCTTGCCGCCGTGAGTGCGAAGCGCAGAGCAGACGGACCGGCGGTCAAGCGCCGACCCACCAAGCCACGGAAGACCGCGGGCCAGCGGGCCCGCAGCGTCCTCAAGACGCTGCTGCTGGTCGGACTGGTCGTGGGGCTGCTCGGGGCGATCGCCCTCTTCGTCCTCTACAAGTCGATCTCGATCCCCGCGCCCAACGAGGCCTTCAAGGCCCAGACGACCTTCGTCTACTACGCCGACGGCAAGCAGGAGCTCGGCACCTTCTACGACGACCAGAACCGCGTCTCCATCCCGCTGAAGGAGATGCCGCAGCGGATGCAGGACGCGGTGGTCGCCGCGGAGAACCAGACCTTCTGGACCGACCAGGGCATCGACCCCAAGGGCATCCTGCGCGCGGCGTTCTCCAACGCCCGCGGCAACGACCGCCAGGGCGCATCGACCATCACCCAGCAGTACGTCAAGATCCTCTACCTCTCCAGCGAGCAGAGCTACCAGCGCAAGATCAAGGAAGCCGTCGTCTCGCTGAAGATCCAGAACGAGCAGAACAAGGCCGAGATCCTCGAGGGCTACCTCAACACCATCTACTTCGGTCGGGGTGCGTACGGCGTCCAGGCGGCGGCGCAGGCCTTCTTCGACAAGGACGCCGCCGACCTCACCCTGCGCGAGAGCGCGGTGCTGGCGACCGTCCTGAACAACCCGTCGCGCTACGACCCCGACGGCGGCAAGGAGGCGCGCGCGGCCCTCAAGGAGCGCTACACCTACGTCCTCAACGCCATGGTCGACACCGACGCCATCACCCAGGAGCAGGCGGACAAGGCCACCAAGCGGTTGCCGAAGTTCCCCGAGATCGCGGTGCAGAGCCAGTACGGCGGCCAGCGCGGCCACATGCTGACGCTGGTCAAGCAGGAGCTGCTCGCCGGCGGCGAGTTCACCGAGGAGGAGATCGACGGCGGTGGCCTGCGCGTCACCACCACCTTCACCCCGGCGGCGATGAAGGCTGCCGAGGAGGGCGTCCGCGAGCAGCGACCCGAGGGCTTCGGTGACAAGGAGCTGCACGTCGGGGCGGCCACGGTCGAGGTGGGCACCGGCGCGCTGCGCGGCTTCTACGGCGGCCAGGACTACCTGGACTCGCAGATCAACTGGGCCGCCACGGGCGGCATGGCCGGCTCGACCATCAAGCCGCTGACGATCGCGGCCGCGATCAAGGACGGCTTCGAGCTCAAGGACGGCTTCGAGGGCAACTCGCCCTACGAGTTCCCCGACGGCACGCAGGTCCGCAACGAGGGCACCGGCTCCGACGGGCTCGGCAACGACTACGGCGAGTCGGTCTCCCTGGTGGAGGCGGCCGAGGAGTCGATCAACACGGCCTTCGTGGACATGTCGGCCTCGATGTCCGACGGACCCCAGCAGATCTTCGACATGGCCCGGGCGCTGGGCATCCCGGGCAACGAGCCCTCGCGGCAGTACCCCGGCATCCCGAACCGCTCGGTCGACTTCCTGGCCGACGACACCCTGATCACGCTGGGCAAGGGGCGCGTCAGCCCCATCAACATGGCCAACGCCTACGCCTCCATCGCCAACGGGGGTGAGCGCGCCGACGTGCACGTGGTCGAGAAGGTCGTCGACCGCAACGGCGAGGTCCGCTACTCCCGCAAGAACTCGACCCGCCCCGCCGTGGACGAGGACATCGCCGCCGACACGTCGTACGCGATGCAGCAGATCGTGCAGAACGGCACCGGGCAGGCCGCGCTGGCGCTGGGTCGGCCGGCCGCCGGCAAGACCGGCACCGCGACCAACGACAAGGACCAGGTCTCGTCGGCCTGGTTCGCCGGCTACACCCCGCAGCTGGCCACCGCGGTGATGTACGTGCGCGGCGACGGTGACAACCAGCTCGACGGCTGGCTGCCGTCGTACTTCGGAGCCGTCTACCCGGCGCAGACCTGGACCGCGATCATGCAGGGCGCCATGGAGGGCATGGACGTGGAGGAGTTCCCCCCGCCGGCCTACGTCGAGGGTGACGCGCCCACCGACGGGCACGAGCCCTACGTCCCGCCGGCGCCGACGACCACGACGAGCACGCCGCAGCCGCAGCCGCAGCCGCAGCCGACGAAGAAGCCGAGCCGGACGCCGACGGTCGAGACCCAGGAGCCGTCGCCGACCGAGACCCCGACCGAGACTCCCACCGAGACGGTCACCCCCACGCCCACCCCGACGCCGACGGCGCCGGCGCCCACGCCGACGGTGCCGGCGCCCACGACGCCGACCGGGACGGTGCCGCCCCCGACGGCCCCGGCGCCGACCAGCCCGACCGCGGCGCCCTCGCGCCCGACGCCGACCAAGACGACGCCGACCGAGACGGTGCCGCCCCCGACGGCCCCGACGCCGACCAGCCCGACCGTGGCGCCCTCGCGCCCGACGCCGACCAAGACGACGCCGACCGAGACGGTGCCGCCCCCGACGGCCCCGGCGCCGACCAGCCCGACCGTGGCGCCCTCGCGCACGCCGTCCGACTCGCCGTCCCGGCGTCGCCCGGCCTCCTGGCGTCCGTGAGCCACCGCCGTCGGACCGCGCTGACGTGATGCGGACCTCGTGACGCGGGACCGCGTCCACCCCAGCCGCGACGACGCCCTCGTCCGCTCGCTGAGCGAGGTGGCCGGCGGGCCGCTGGGCGACCACGCCGGACGGCACCCGTGGTGGACCCCGCTGCGTGTGGTGCTGCTGCTCGCGGCCGTCGCGCTGTCGCTCGGGATGGTCGCCAAGGCCCCCTGCCTGGACGTCGCCGGGGAGGGCGGGACGGGCCGCTACGCCACGCTCTGCTGGTCCGACGTCTCCCAGGCGTACGTCGACCGCGGCCACGCCGAGCTCGCCTGGCCGTTCACCGACGACGCGGGCGTGCGTGAGCGCTACGCCGCCGGGTGGCAGCCGCCGGTGCCGGCGTACGTCGCGTGGGCCGCCGCGCGGCTCACCCACGTGCTCGCCGGGTCGCCCGACCTCGACGCCCGGCGTGCACAGGCGGTGGCGGACGTCGCGGCGGACGACGCGGTGCACCGCGAGGCCCGGATCTTCACCGCCGTCACCGCGGTCTGGCTCGCCGCCGCCGGCCTGCTGGCCGCCGGACTCCTCGTCGGCGTCCGCCGGCGACGCCCGTGGGACGCAGCCGCCTTCGCCTGCGCGCCGGTGCTGGTGCTGCTGTGGCCGATCGGCTGGGACCTGCTCGCCGCCACCGCCGTCGCCGCCCTCCTGTGGGGCTGGGCGCGGGGACGGCCGGGGGTGGCCGGGGCCGCGCTCGGCCTGGGGTCCGCGGTCTCGCCCCTCGTCGCCCTGCTCCTGGTGCCGCTGCTCGTGGTGGGGGTCCGCGACCGCCGGGCCCCGGAGGCCTGGCGGGCGGCGGCCGTCGCCGCGGGCACCTGGCTGGTCGTCAACCTGCCGGCCTACGTCTCGTCACCGAGCGCATGGCGGGCCTCGTGGCAGGGCTACCTGCACGGCGTCGACGTCGGGTCGGTGTGGCTGCTGGTCCAGCAGGCCGGCAACGTGTCCCCGTCGCGGACGACGGTCCTCACCGTCTCCGGCGCCCTGGTGGCCGGGTGGCTGCTGGTCGTGGCCCTGGTGGGACTCCGCACCCGGCTCTCGCTGGCGGCGCTGGGCACGGTGGCCGTGGCCGGCGCGCTGGTCGTCAGCCCGGCGTCCGCGCCGTCGTACGCCCTGGTGCTGCTGCCGCTGGCGGCGCTGGCCGTGCCCCGCTGGCGGGACCTGCTGGTGTGGCAGGCCGGGGAGGTGGCGCACTTCGCGCTGCTGGGGTGGTACCTCGGAGGGCTGCTGGCTCCGGCGGGCGGCGGGGACGCGCGGGCCTACTGGTGGGGCATGGTGGCCCGGCTGCTCGGGCTGGCCTGGCTGGTCACCGCGGTGCTGCTCCGGGCCGGCTCCGCGGACGGCTCAGGTGATGACGACGTCGTCGAAGTCGGTCGCGGTGAAGCGGACCCGGACGTCGACGGCCTCGCCGATCTCCGGCACGCGCGCGCCTGAGGGCACGAAGAGCATCGAGGCCTGCATGTGCGGCGGCTCCGCGAAGAGCCGCTGCTTGCCGTCGACGGAGAACGGCGAGCGCACGAAGCCGACCGCGTCCATGCCGCCGCGGGCCAGGGTGGCCGCCCGGGCGCGCATCGACCGCTGCCCGCTGGGCGCCTCGAGGCCGATGCCGTGCGCCGTACCGCCGCTGACGACGAGCAGGTGGCCGCCCGTCGGCATCGAGCGGCCGCGGTAGCCGAAGGCCTCGCCGCGCTCGAGGGGGTGGACGTCGAGGACCGTGGAGGTGACGCTCAGCGCGCCCCGGTCGCCCAGCCACAGGTCGGTGCCGATGCGCGGGCGGAAGGTGAAGTCGGGGTACGACGCGCGCAGCCGGGTCAGCTCGGCCTCGGTCAGGTGGCTGACGAAGACGGTGCGGGTGTCGATGCCGGCCGCGACCGCGTCGTTGACCAGGCGGGTGACCTCGCCGAGGTGGGAGGCGTTGTTGAGCGGCATGTGCAGGGCGATGCCCGTCAGGCCGGTGAGGCGGCGCTCGGCCACCAGCCGGCCCGCCTCGGCGAGCTCGCGACGGCTCATCCCGTGGCGGCGCATGGACGTGAGCTGCTCGAGCACGAAGCGGGCGCGCGGGTCGTGGTCGGTGAGCGCGCGGAGGTCCTCGACCCGGCTCACGGTGTGCACGACGCGGCGGTCGTCGGACTCGGGGACCTCCACCGCGCCGCCGACCGGACGCCAGGGGGTCAGGACGAGGAGGTCGCCGTCGTAGCGGCTCAGCGCCTGGGCCAGCTCGCGGTAGGTCCCGACCGCCATCAGCTCGACGGGGGTGCCGGTCTGCTCCGCGTGCTCGTGCAGCCACTGCACGCGGCGCGCGAGCCGCCCGATGGTGAAGCCGTAGCCGTTGCCCTTGCAGACCGGCACGATGCCCGGGTGGGCGGTCGCGGTGGCGAGCAGGTGCCCGCGCCAGCGGGGGCCGTCGACGGTGAGGCGCAGGCTCATCAGCCGCGTCGCTTCATGTAGAGGTCGAAGGCGGCGTAGAGCGGCCTGTTGAGCGCCAGGTCCCACTCGCCGACGTACTCGACGGCCTCGCCGCCGGTGCCGACCTTGAACTGGATGAGCCCCACGTGCGAGTCGTCGGCGTCGAGAGTGTCGGTGATGCCGCGCAGGTCGTAGACCTCGGCGCCGACGGCCAGCGCGTCGCTGATCATCGCCCACTGCACGGCGTTGGAGCCGCGGACGTCGCGCTTCTCCGTCGAGCTCGCGCCGTAGGAGTACCAGGCGTGGGTGCCGACGCGGATCGCGATCGTGCTGGCGACGAGGTCTCCCTCGTGGCGGGCCATCCACAGGGTGATGCGCCCGTCCGCCTCGGCCGACAGCGCGTCGTACATCGTCTCGAAGTAGCGCAGCCCGCGCGGGGTGAAGTGGTCGCGCTCGGCGGTGTGGACGTAGAGGTCGTGGAACGCCTTGAGGTCCTCGCGGGTGCCCTTCTCCACCACGACGCCCTGCTTGGCGGCCTTCTTGATGTTGCGGCGCCAGAGCTGGTTCATGCCGGCGAGGACCTCGTCCTCGGAGCGCCGGGTGCCGTCGTCGTGGGTGAGCGGGATGACGAAGTTGTACTGCGGCTGGCCGGCGGCGAAGCCTCCCTCGACGGCCTGCGGGCGCCAGCCGAGCTCGCGGAGCTGGGCCAGGACCGCGGCACCGGCCTGCGAGCGCTCGAGCGGGGGTACGTCGGTCAGCCGGTGCACGGCCTCGTCGGCGATGCCGTCCTTGACCTGCGCGGCACTCCACCGGCGGGTGACGACCGGGGGGCCCATCCGGACACCGAACGCGCCCCGGCGCGACAGGTGGGCGGTCATCGGGGCGAGCCAGGCCTCGAGGTCCTGCATCACCTCGGGACCCGTCCAGTCGAGGACCGGGCCCTCCGGGAGGTAGGCGAGGTAGCGCTTGAGCCGCGGCAGCTGGCGGTAGAGCACCAGCGCGACCCCGCTGAGCGTCTCGCCCCGGAACCAGCCGATCGACTCGGCGCGCCACTCGGGCTTGACCTGGGCCCAGCCCGGGGTCTGCAGGAAGCTCGCGCTCGGCTGGGCGGCGACGTACGCGGCGTGCTCGGCGGTGGTGATGGCCCGGACGGTCAGGGAGGTCGGAGTCGTCACCCGGGAGAGGCTACAGGGGCTGGAGCGGCCGGAAATGGCGCAGGGACCAGACAAGACCCCCGTACTCGTCCGATCCCTGCACACTCCTAGACGCGCCAGGTCGGCGGTTGGTTGCGCTCGGTCGGCAACCTTTGCCCGCGGGCCGGCAGCGGGGGGCGGATCAGTCCCGACCGGCCCCGCGGGAGGGGGCCACCTCGAGGACGTCGGGCGCCTCCAGGCCCGCCTCCGCGCTGGCGCGCGCCACGGCGGCACGCACCGCGGGCACCGCCTCGCGGGGGACGAGGGCGACCACCGCTCCGCCGAAGCCACCGCCGGTCATCCGGGCGCCCAGTGCACCGCCGGCCAGGGCGGCGCCGACAGCGTGGTCGACGGCCGGCACCGAGTTGGCGAAGTCGTCGCGCATCGAGGCGTGGGAGGCGGTCATGAGCGGGCCCATCCCGGCGAGGTCGCCGCGGCGGGCCAGCTCGACGCACGCCAGGACCCGCCGGTTCTCGGTGAGGACGTGCCGGGTCCGGCGACGGGTCTCGTCGTCGTCGAGGGCGGCCAGGGCCGCGTCGACGTCCTCGACCTCGCGCAGCGAGGCCACCCCGAGCTCGGCCGCCGCGCGCTCGCACGCCGCACGCCGCGACGCGTAGCCGCCGTCGGTGAGCTCGTGGGGGGCGTGCGGGTCGATGACGAGCAGCGTGAGGCCCGCGGCGTCGAGGTCGCAGGGCACGGGCTCGACGGTGCGGTCGCGGGCGTCGAAGAAGCTGAGGTGGTCGGCCCGGGACCGCAGGATGGCGGTCTGGTCGAGCAGGCCCGTCGGGGCACCGACGTAGTCGTTCTCGGCGCGCTGCACGAGCAGGACCAGCTCGTCGAGCGGCACCTCCTCACCGGCGAGGCCCAGCAGCGCCAGCGCGACCGCGCACTCCAGGGAGTGGCTGGAGGAGAGGCCGCCGCCGCGGGGGACCTCGCTGGAGACGGACAGGTCGGCCCCGGCCAGCGGGGCGCCGAGCCGCTCGCCGAGGACCCACGCGATCCCGGCGACGTACGCCGCCCAGCCGGTCACGTCGCCCGGCGTCGTGCTCGTGGCGAAGTCCGCAGGCTCCAGGTCTCCCGACGTGGCGGTGATGCGCCCGTCGGTGCGCGCGGTGGCGGCCACCGAGGTCCGCTGGGGCAGGGCGAAGGGCAGCGCGAAGCCGTCGTTGTAGTCGGTGTGGTCGCCGATCAGGTTGACCCGGCCGGGCGCCGACCAGGTCTGGGTGCCGTCGTGGCCCGTCATCGGACGCGCTCGCGGAGCCAGGCGATGTCGTCGGCGTGCTCGGCCGCCCCGCCCGGGGTCTCCAGGCAGACCGGGGCCCCGGCGTCGCGGATCACCGCGGCGAGCAGCTCGGGGTCGATGTGGCCGGAGCCGAGGTTGGCGTGCCGGTCGGCACCGGAGTCGAAGGTGTCGCGGCTGTCGTTGCAGTGCACCAGGTCGATCCGCCCGGTGATCGCCTTCACGTCCGCCACGACGGTCTCCAGCGGGTTGCCGCCCGCGTGGGCGTGGCAGGTGTCGAGGCAGAAGCCGACCCGGTCGGCCTGCGCGGTGTCACCGATCGCGTCCCACACCCGGGCGATCCGCTCGAGGTGTCGGGTCATCGCGTGGTCCCCGCCGGCGGTGTTCTCGATGAGCAGCGGGAGCGTGAGGTCGGTGGCCTCGATCGCCTTGCGCCAGTTGTCGAAGCCCTTCTCGGGGTCGTCGTCCTTGGTGACGTGGCCGCCGTGGACGATCAGGCCCTTCGCGCCGATCTCCGTCGCCGCGTCGACGTGCTGCTGCAGGAGCTTGCGGCTCGGGATGCGGATCCGGTTGTTGGTGGTGGCGACGTTGACGATGTACGGCGCGTGGACGTAGAGGTCCACGCCCGCCTCCTCGGCGGCCGCACGCAGGGCCGCGGCGCCCTCGGCGTACCGGATCTCGGGGCCCTTGTAGGACTGCGGGTCGCCGAGGAAGAACTGCACGAGCGGCGCCTGCCGGGCCCGCGCCTCGGCGATCGGGTCGGTCTGGTCGACGTGCGCGCCGATGGGGATGCTCATGGCGGTCAGGCTAGCCGCGGGCGGGGACGGCGTGCCCGGGCCGGCGCCGTGGGGACCGGGCGGTCAGGTGAGGACGCGGGCGGCGACGACGGCGCAGGCGGCCAGCACCCCGAGGCAGGCGGCGACCCCGATCCAGCCCCACCGGTCGGGGGGCGGGTGCCCGGCGTGGGTACGTCGCGCTGCCGGCAGCGGCGGCAGCCGGTCGGGGACGACCGGACCCGGCTCGACCGGGACGTCGAGGCGGCGCAGCAGGCGCAGGGCCGCCTCGGCGGAGGCCAGCCGCTGCTCCGGGTCGACGACCAGGAGCCGCTCGAGGAGCGGGCGCAGCCGGCTCGACCCGATCTCGCCCTGGCGCGACGGGGGCAGCGCGGTGATCAGCTGGAGGCCGACGCGACCCACGGCGTACAGGTCCTGGCACGGGTCGGGCGGTGCGCCCCGGGCCTGCTCGGGGGCCATGAAGCCGTCGGTGCCGATCGCGCCCGGGACCGTGGTCCAGCGCCGGTCGGTGATGGGCGCGGCCACCCCGAAGTCCCCCAGCCTCAGGTGGGGATCGCCCGCGGCGGTGGCGTCGAGGAGCAGGTTGGCCGGCTTGACGTCGCGGTGCACGAGCCCCGCGGCGTGCACGGCGGCGAGGCCCATGAGGAGCTGCTCGAGCAGCCGGGCGGCGTAGCCCACCGGGAGCGGGCCGTGCTCGTCGAGCAGCTGCTGCACCGACCCGCCGGGCACGAGGTCCATGGCGAGCAGCACGAGGTCGTCCTCCGCGGCCCAGCCGGTGGGGGCCACCACGTGCGGGTGGCGCACCCGGATCGCCTGCTCGCGCACGAAGCGGGCGAGCAGGCTCGCGGAGTGCTGTCCGAGCACCTTGACCGCGACCACCTCGCCGGTGCGGGTGTCGCGCGCCCGCCACACCGACCCCATCCCGCCGGCGCCGATCTGGTCGAGCAGGGCGTAGCGACCGGCGACCGGGGCCGTCCGGGTGGCCTGCGGCACGGCGGGGCGGGCGCGGAGGAGCACGCCGACGACGCTAGCGACGTACGCCGCGACGCGTCGCCGCTCGTCCACAGGCCCGGTCCGCCGTGGTCCGTCCCGGGAACCGGGATTGTCCGGGCGCGCCCGGCCGCTGTTAGCCTTGCCTGTCGCTCCCGCCCGATGGGGGCATCCTCCTGCCACGGAACGTCCGTGGCCGCATGAGTCCGAAGGAGGTAGACACGCATGACGCGTGCCTACGAAGTGATGGTGATCCTCGACCCCAGTCTCGAGGAGCGCACCATCGAGCCGTCTCTCGACAAGTACCTCAACGTCATCCGCAAGGACGGCGGGTCCGTCGACAAGGTCGACGTGTGGGGCCGGCGTCGCCTGGCCTACGAGATCAAGAAGAACGCCGAGGGCATCTACGCGGTGATCTCGCTGCAGGCCGAGCCTGCGACCGTCAAGGAGTTCGACCGCCAGCTCACGCTGAACGAGTCGATCCTGCGCACCAAGGTCCTCCGCCCCACGCTCTGAGCGTGGTTCTGTGGAAAACCTCATCCGATGTCGGTGGCCTCGGCAACGATGGCCCCGACCTCACATCGTGATCATTAGGGAGTCCTGACATGGCAGGCGAGACCGTCATCACCGTCGTCGGCAACCTCGTCGACGATCCGGAGCTGCGCTTCACCCCCTCGGGGGCGGCCGTGGCCAACTTCCGGATCGCGTCGACGCCGCGCACCTTCGACCGCCAGAGCAACGAGTGGAAGGACGGCGACGCGCTGTTCCTCTCCTGCTCGGTCTGGCGCCAGGCCGCGGAGAACGTTGCCGAGTCCCTCCAGCGCGGCATGCGTGTCATGGTGCAGGGCCGTCTCAAGTCGCGTCAGTACGAGACCCGCGAAGGTGAGAAGCGCACCGTCATGGAGATCGAGGTCGAGGAGGTCGGTCCGTCGCTCAAGTACGCGACGGCCAAGATCTCCAAGACCACCCGTTCCGGCTCCGGCGGGGGCGGCGGTTTCGGTGGCGGCGGCGGCAGCTCCTCCTCCGGCGGCGACGACCCGTGGGCCACGCCCGCCCCCTCCGGTGGCGGTCAGGCCGGCGGTTACGGCGGCGGCCAGCCGGCGCAGTCCGGTGGCGGCTACGGCGGCCAGCAGGGCGGCGGCGGCTACGGCGGCGGCGCCAGCCAGGGCGGCCAGGGCGGTGGCCAGCAGGCCAACGACCCGTGGGGCGCTCCCGGCGTGGGCGGCTCCGACGAGCCTCCGTTCTGATCCCACCTGATCACGAGCACCACCTCCCCGAACACCCCTCCACCATTCCGGGCCAGTAACCAACCTGGGCCGGGCTTCTAGAAAGGAAGCACCACAATGGCCAAGGCAGTGATTCGCAAGCCCAAGAAGAAGGTTTGCCAGTTCTGCAAGGAGAAGGCGACCGGTGTCGACTACAAGGACACCACCCTGCTCCGCAAGTTCATCTCCGACCGCGGCAAGATCCGTGCGCGTCGCGTGACCGGCAACTGCGTCCAGCACCAGCGCGACGTGGCCATCGCCGTCAAGAACGCCCGCGAGGTCGCCCTGCTGCCCTACACGTCCACCGGACGCTGAGGAAGGGGAGAGACACCATGAAGCTCATCCTGACGCAGGAAGTCGACGGCCTCGGCGCCCCCGGCGACGTGGTCGAGGTCAAGGACGGCTACGGCCGCAACTACCTCGTGCCCCGTGGCCTCGGCATCCGCTGGACCCGCGGCGGCGAGAAGACCATCGAGTCGATCAAGGGTGCCCGCACGGCTCGCGCCGCGCGCGACGCCGACCACGCCAAGGAGATCAAGACCAAGATCGAGGCCGCCTCGGTCGCGGTCAAGGTCCGCTCCGGAGCCGGCGGCCGCCTCTTCGGCGCCGTCACCACCGCGGAGATCGCCGACGCGATCACCGAGGTGTCCGGCGAGCCGGTGGACCGCCGCACCATCGTGGTCGACCAGCCCATCAAGGCGCTCGGTGCCCACGAGGTGTCGGTCAAGCTGCACGACGAGGTGTCGGCCACGGTCGCCCTCAACGTGATTCCGGCCTGACGCACACAGCACCACCTGCGCGGCCCGCTCCCCTCCGGGGGGCGGGCCGTGCTGCATTTCCTGGGCGAGGCGCCGCCCTTGCGGGAGGGTCCCCGCCTGAGCGGGGACTCCATCACCTGGGGGGCGTTGCAACGGTCACAAGGTGTCGGACTCGCCGACACAGTGCGCCGCGGACGTCGGCTCAGCCGCCCTTGCGGACGTTGGCGCGGGCCAGCACGGCGTCGACCTTGACCGTGCGGCCCGCGCTCAGCACCTCGATGACGACCTTGCCGCGCCGGGTCCCGGAGAACTGGTCGATGACCACGATCTCGCGCTGCGCGGCCTTGGCGCGGCCCAGGTCCACGGTGCGCCAGCCGGTCGAGCCGACGCGGATCCGCACTCTCCCGTACGACGGGGCGGTCGGGGCGTAGAGGCGGAGCTCGCCGACGGTCCTGGCCCTGACCACCAGGCGGGCGCCCTTCCTGCGGCTCACCAGGACCGAGCCGTCGAACGCAGCCGACGAGCGTCGCGCCTTCCAGCCCTTGCGGCGACTCGGCTCGGCGGGCACGGAGAAGGCGAACGGCTCGGTCCAGGCGCTCGGCGTACCGGCACGGTCGACGGCGCGGGCGGTGAAGGAGTGGTCGCCCGAGGCGATGTCCGCCAGCACCCACGGGCCCGGGGTGCAGGAGGTGGCGCCGCCGTCGAGCAGGCACTCGAAGCGGGCGTCCGCCTCGTTGCTGTTGAGGCGGACCGGCAGGCGCCGCGAGGGTACGACGGGGCGCTGCGGCGTCTGGGCGTCGTACGCGTCGGGGGTGGCGAAGGCGACGGGGGGCGCGGTGTCCTGGCTCCACGAGAAGGAGGCCGGGGTGGCGTCGACGTCCTCACCCGGCTCGTCGTCGACCGGCACCAGAGCGTTGGACGAGTAGACGACCCCCTGGTCGTGGCCGTCGACGGCGCGGACCGCGAGGGCGTACGGCTGGTCGGAGTCGACGAGGCCGGAGTAGGTGCGCGGGCTGGTGCAGGTCGTCCAGTCGTGGGCCTGCGCGGGCCCGGTCAGTCGGCACTGGAACGCGATCGGGTCGGTGTCGGCGTCGGTGTGCCGGCCGTTGAACGTGAAGGTCATGGTCGACGTGGCCACCCAGCCGGCCGCGTTGGGAGGCGTCGAGGCGACGACGGGATCCGTCTCCGGCGGGACCTCGTCGTCGCATCCCGCGTCGAACAGCGTGGCCGATCGGTCGGACAGGCAGCCCGGAGAGGCGGACGTCGGGGACGCGAGGCCGACGGGCAGCAGCGCGGCGGCCATCGTGGTGACCGCGAGTGCGGCTGTGCGGCGGGTGGTCTTCATGGCTGCTCCGAGGTGGGTGATGACGGGCACAACGGCGACGGGTGGGGCAGGTTACGAGGCGGGGGACCGGCCGGCCACGGCATCCGCGTCATCCCGGGCCGCCGCCCAGGGGCGGACGGCGTAGGAGAAGAGGAGCACGATCAGCAGGAGCACGACGCCCGCCGCGGCGGCGTAGACCGCGGCCAGCGCGTCGTCGGAGGCGTCGGTCGACAAGGCGACGACCGGGGCGAGGGCCGAGACGCCGACCAGCACGGTCGCCGTCCTCAGCCAGGCCGTCGCCCGACCGTCGCCGCCCGCGTCGGCCCGGGCGGCCAGCTCGCGGCACAGCAGTGCGCAGGTCGCGAGCTGGGGGAGGTTCGCGGCCCACCACAGCGACGGGTGCACGTCGTCGAGGGCGTCCTGCACCGCCGGCCACCACACCACCGCGGAGACGGCGAGGGCCCCGACGGCCAGGGCGTCCAGCGCGGGGGAGAGCCGCAGCCGGCGGATCCCGAGCAGGACCAGCAGCCAGCCGGCGGCGTCCGGAAGGGCGTCGTACCCGTGGACGCGTGCGGTGAGCGCCACGACGAGCAGCCCCATCGCCACGGACTGGAGGGGCTTCACGCGCGAGAGGCTAGCGCCCCGGTCACCAGCCACGCGTCACCGCGGGCGCGGCGGGTGAGGATGACGTACCGCGCGCCCATGAAGAGCACGACCATGGTCACCCAGACGGGGACGAGCCCGCCGGGACCCAGGGCCGCCAGCAGGGCGGCCGGGGCGTAGACGGCCAGCACGACCAGCCCGCCCCACGCGAGGTAGCGACCGTCGCCCGCGCCGATCAGCACGCCGTCGAGCACGAAGACCACTCCGGCGATCGGCTGCCCGAGCGCGGCCACGAGCAGGACCGGGACCAGCAGTCGCTGGACCGCCTCGTCGGGGGAGAAGAGCGCCCCGATCCACGGGGCGCAGGCCGCGAGCAGGAGCCCGGTGACGATGCCGCCGCCCCACCCCCACCGGACCAGGCGGTCGGTGAGCCGGCGGGTGCCCTCGACGTCGCCGGCCCCCAGGGCGCGCCCGGTGATCGCCTGCGCGGCGATGGCCAGGGCGTCGAGCGCGAAGGCGAGGAAGGTCCACAGGGTCAGGGCGATCTGGTGGGTGGCCAGGTCGAGGGCGGAGTCGGTGCCGGCGAGCGTCACGGCGTACGTGCCGACGAGCAGGCAGGCCCGCAGCGTCAGCGTGCGCATGACCAGCGGGACGCCGGCGTGCGCGGCGCCACGGATGCCCGCCAGGTCCGGGGAGAGGGGGGCTCCCTCGCGGCGCGCTGCCGCGACGACGACGGCGACGAGCACGACGGCGCTGCCGACCTGGGCGATCACCGAGCCGATCGCCGAGCCGGCGATGCCCAGGTCGAGGCCGTAGACGAGGGTGACGTTGAGGACGATGTTGGCCACGTTGCCGCCGACGGCGACCACCAGCGGGGTGCGAGTGTCCTGGAGACCGCGCAGCACGCCGGTGGCGGCGAGCATGAGCAGCAGTGGTGTGGTGCCCCAGACCGCGAGGCGCAGGTACGTCGTCGCCATCTCGCTCACGTCGTCCCCGGCGCCGAAGAGCCCGACCAGCGGCTCGGCGAGCAGGAACCCGGTCGCGGTGGCGACACCGCCGATCACCACGGCCAGCCAGCACCCGTCGATCCCCTGCGCGAGGGCCCCGCGCAGGTCCCCCGCGCCGAGGTGGCGCGCGACGCCGGCCGTGGTGCCGTAGGCGAGGAAGACGCACAGGCCCACGATCGTCTGGAGGACGGCCCCGGCGATGCCGAGCCCGGCGAGCGGGACGGTCCCCAGGTGCCCGACCACCGCGGCGTCGGAGAGCAGGAAGAGCGGCTCGGCGACCAGGGCCAGGAAGGCCGGGACGGCGAGTCGGAGGATCTCGCGGTCGGTGGTCGTCACGGCGAGCAGCGTAACGACCAAGACGGGTCGGTGACCATGACATGTGACGCAAGTGAACGCTGGTATGGCCCGATGGGACTACCTGTGCACAACCCGACCGGACCTGTGGGAAATGCGGCGGACGTGCTGCATGTCGACAAACCGACCGGCGACTCCCACATGGCGAGAAGGTGGACGGAGAGTGCGGCCAACTGTTTTCTGTGCACATCCGCCGAGGGATGTTTCCGCAGGTCAGAGCGCTGGCAGTGGTGCGGGTCGGACAGTTGTCCACAGCCCGCTCCCCAGCCAGTGCACAACATCCCGCGTGTCGTCCACGACAATCCACCGGTTATCCCCAAAGCCTGTGGATAACTCGGCGCCGCGGACTGGCCGGGCGGCGCGCGGGCGACGTACCGTCACGCGATGCGGGACCCGGGACGCCCCGGACGCGGGAGACGGACCCCGGCCCGGCGTCGTCCGGGTTGTCGGTGGTCGTCCCTAGGGTCGGCACCGGCACGCCATCGGGGTCGTTGCCGGCAGTGGCCGCGACGCAGCAGCAAGGTCAGTGAGTGGCCAGGACGAGGAGCAACGCATGAGCATCGCGGGCCAGGACCTGGGCCACGACAGCGGACCGCGCGACCCTGAGTACGACTGGGGCGACGGCCCCGCGGCGTACGAGCCGGGCAACGCGCCCCGGCAGCCCGGCGACCGCACGCCGCCCCAGGACAACGCGGCCGAGCAGTCGGTGCTCGGCTCGATGCTCATCTCCAAGGACGAGATCGCCAACGTCACCGAGACGCTGCGCGGCGTCGACTTCTACCGTCCCGCGCACGAGAAGATCCACGACGCGATCATCGACCTCTACGGCCGCAGCGAGCCGGCCGACCCGGTCACCGTCGCCGCCGAGCTCCAGCGCCGCGGCGAGTTGTCCAACATCGGCGGGGCGCCCTACCTCCACACGCTGTCGGCCAACGTGCCGATCGCCGCCAACGCGGCCTACTACGCCGAGATCGTCCGCGAGAAGGCCATCCTGCGTCGCCTCGTCGAGGCCGGCACCAAGATCGTGCAGATCGGCTACGCGGGCGAGGGTGCCGTCGACGACGTCGTCGACCAGGCGCAGGCGGAGGTCTACAAGATCACCGACCGCCGTACGGCGGAGGACTACGCGCCGCTGTCGGACATCATGAACCCCGTCCTCGACGAGATCGAGGCGATCGGCAACCGCGAGGCCGGCCTGTACGGCGTGCCCACCGGCTTCGCAGACCTCGACGACCTCACCAACGGCCTCCACTCCGGCCAGATGATCATCGTCGCGGCCCGTCCCGCCATGGGCAAGAGCACCCTCGCCCTCGACTTCTGCCGGGCGGCGTCGATCCACAACAACCTCACCAGCGTCTTCTTCAGTCTCGAGATGACGCGCTCCGAGATCATGATGCGACTCCTCTCCGCCGAGGCGAAGGTGCCGCTCAACCACATCCGCAACGGCCAGATGGGCGACCAGGACTGGGACGCGCTGGCCCGCAAGATGGGGCAGGTCTCCGGGGCGCCGATGTTCATCGACGACTCGCCCAACATGACGATGATGGAGATCCGGGCCAAGGCGCGGCGCCTCAAGCAGCGTCACGACCTCAAGCTCATCGTCATCGACTACATGCAGCTGATGAGCTCGGGCAAGAAGGTCGAGTCCCGCCAGCTCGAGGTCTCGGAGTTCTCCCGCCAGATCAAGCTGCTCGCCAAGGAGCTCGAGCTGCCGATCATCGCGCTCTCCCAGCTCAACCGTGGTCCCGAGCAGCGGGGCGACAAGCGCCCGATGATGAGCGACCTGCGTGAGTCCGGCTCGCTCGAGCAGGATGCGGACATGGTGATCCTGCTGCACCGCGACGACGTCTACGAGAAGGAGTCGACCCGCCCCGGCGAGGCCGACCTGATCGTGGCCAAGCACCGCAACGGCCCCACCCGCGACCTGACCGTGGCCTTCCAGGGTCACTACTCGCGCTTCGTCGACATGGCGCACTGACGCCGATGCCGACGAAGCGCAGTCCTGGCACGTAGCGGCCGAAGACGAGCAGAGCGGCGGCGGACGACCCGACCACCTCCATGGCGGTGGCGACCTTCGCGTTGGCCGTGGCGGCGGCCAGCTGGCGCTCCATCCGGCCGCGGTTGCGACGGGCGATCCAGTACAGCGCGGAGTCGCCGAGCGCGGCCCCGGCAGCGCCGGGGTCAGTCCCCCACGGCCTCGCGGATCCGGTCGAGCATGCCCTGCTCGCCCTCGCTGACCAGCTGGGCCTTGAAGCCCATGAAGCCACCCTCCTTGGCGGCCTCGGCGGCCGCCTGGGCACTCCCGACCAGCCAGGCCCCGAAGGCAGTCGTCTCCTCCGGGGTCGCCGTGGCCGCCACGAGGGCCTTGACCTCCCGCAGCTCGTCGAGCACGGCTTCTCCGGCCGGCTGGCTCCTGGGCTTGTAGCCCTTGAGCGGGTGCTGCCGCTGCTGGGCCATGGCCTGGACGTCGAGGGCCACCTCGGTCAGCAGCTGCTCGCGGCTGGGAGGGTTGGTGGCGGACTTCATCGTCGCCATCGTCTCCTTGGCCGCCTCGATGGGTCCGCCGGGATCGGCCAGGGAGATGGCCAGCCCCGCCACGAACGGCGCCCGCACGATCCGGATCCACTCGTCCTCGGTGAAGTCGCTCTTCGTGGTCACAGGCGCGTTCCTTCCGAGGACGACGGATCCTCGCCAGTGTCCACGGTGGTGATGTGGTTGTCACCCCCCCGCCGAGGACCCCGGTCCCGCCCGGCGACCGCGGCCGGGTCACCCGAGCAGGATGAGGCGCACCGCGCGGGGCACCGGCGACGATGGGACGCCGACGCCACCGGCGTCCCGTCCGATCGCCGGAGGTGGCCATGCGCCCGAGCGGCATCCGCGCGGTGGCGAACCGCGCGGTGGGTGTCCTGCTGCTCGCCCTCCTGCTGGCCTCCTGCAGCGGCGACGGCAGCGGCGGAGGCAGCGGTGACGGCGCACGGCCCTCGATCTCGCCGACCCGCACCCCGACCGCGGAGCTTCCCAGCACCACGGAGCCCACGACCGCGCCCAGTTCGGAGGAGCTCCCCAGCGAGCCGACGACCGGGCCGACGACCGGGCCGACGACCGGGCCCACGAGTGAGGAGCCCCCTCCCGAGCTCCCCAGCCCGACCCGCACTCCCGAGCGGACCGACCGTCCCGAGGAGCCGGAGACCCCGTCGACATCGACGGCGACGGCGACCCTCGACGGCGGAGTCGGAGACGGTCACGGCGTCACCGGGGGCACAGGAACCCGCGGCCGAACCCGTCGAGGACGAGGATGTTCCGGCATGGGTCTGGTGGCTGGTGGGTGCCCTGGTCCTCGCTGCCCTCGTGGCCGTCCCCCTCGTGGTGCGGTCGCGACGCCGCAGCGCGTGGGACCGGGACCTGGCCGCGGCGGAGGGTGAGGTCGCGTGGCTGGCGCGGGAGCTGCTGCCCCAGCTGCGCCGGGCGGCCTCTCGCGAGGAGCTGGCCGGGGGCTGGACCGTGAGCCAGGCGCGCGTCTCCGCGGCCGAGGACCGGCTGACCGTGCTGGAGTCCGCGGGACCCGACGAGTCGCGTCGGACGCGGGCGCGGGTCCTCCGGGACGCCTCACGCGCGGCGCGCGCACAGATGCAACGGCTCCTGGGCTCGGGGCAGCACGACGCGTGGGCGCTGGACCTGGACGCGATCATCATCGACCTGGAGACGGCGCTGCGGCCGACCCCGGCCACCTCGCCCACCTGACCCGCGCCGAGCCATCGCCCGTCGCCGTCGTACCTGCCGGCGACCGACCGGAGGCGGGTGCCCCTCACACATGGGGTTCGCCCCTGCGGTCCGCGCATGCCCCGGATGACGGTCCCGAATCGGTGCTCCCGAGCCCGGGTGAGGGCCCACGTCGCGGGTACTGGGGACACGACACCCACCCACACGTCGAGGGAGCTCAATCATGCAGATCGACAAGGACCAGGTCATCTCCTTCCTCCGGGAGCGCGGAGATGACGCCAAGGTCGACCAGGCGCAGCAGGAGCTCCCGGGCGAGGTCGACACCGAGAAGGACAGTGGGCTCCTGGCGAAGCTCGGGATCGACCCGTCAGACCTGCTGGGCGGTCTCGGCGGTGGACTGGGCGACAAGCTCGGCCTCTGACGCACGCTTCCCAGCCGGATCGAGGTGCGGGTGGGGGGTCCTTCCCGCCTCGCTCAGATGGGGGCGGGCTCCTCGCCGGGGTCGCCGCCCGGGTCTTCCGGAGTGGCCTCGATGGGTGCCGGGGGCAGGCTGTCCGGCTCGGTCAGCTCGGCCGGGTCGTCGGGGATCGGCTCCCCGGGGTCCATGCCGGGGACGGGATCGGTGCTGCCGGTGGAGTCGACCATGACTCCAGTGTCACCCCTCAGCCCTCGTGGAGGTGGGACGGCGTGCTGTCGGCAACCACTGCGCCTCGCTGGCCCAGCGCGCGTTCGGGGCCGATCGTGGAGTCGCGCACGGTCTGCCGTTCCGCCTCGCCGTTGACCGCTGCTCCGAGGACGATCAGCAGGACGGTGAGCCAGATCCAGAGCATGCTGATCGCCACACCGGCGAGCGATCCATAGGTGGTCTCGTAGGTGCCGAGCTCCTGCGCGTAGGCGAACAGTGCGGCGGAGGTCGCCGCCCACAGCACGGTGGCGCCCGTGGCTCCCCACGTCGTCCACTGCCACTGCGGGTTCTTGCGGTCCGGGGCGAACCGGTAGAGGACGGCGAGCACGGTGCTCATCAGCAGTGCCAGGGCCGGCCAGACGAGCATCGCGGCCCCCGCACGCACGGAGCCTGGCGCACCGTCGATGGTCCGGGAGGTCACGCCGGCAACGGCGATCACCGCGCCCAGCAGGAGCGCACCGCCGAGGACGAACCCCAGACCGAGGAGAGTCCGCCGCAGGAAGCCGCGCGTCTCCGTCTCGTGGTAGGCGACGGTCAACGCGTCGATGAGAGCCACCATCGCAGTCGTGGCGGTCCACAGTGCGAGCGCGAGCCCGACCAGGCCGCGCACGGTCAGCACCTCGGTCGAGGCGGTGGTGATGCTGGTCAGCTGGTCGGCGACGAGCGACTCCACCTGCGGCGGCAGCAGCTCCGCCACCCGCGAGAGCTGGCTCAGTGCCTGGTCGGGTGTGTTGAGGGCGCCGTAGACAGAGAGAGCGGTGACCAGCACGGGCGCGACCGACAGGACCGCGAAGAACGCGACCCCGGCGCTGAGAAAGGGAAGACGCGCGCCCACCGCGTGGCTCGCAGCACGCCCCAGGAGCCGTTGCCAGCTCCGGACCGTCAGCTGCCCAGGGGTGACGGCGTCGTCCGCCTCGGCGTCCGTGCGCTGCTCAGCGCCTCCCGTCACCGGGCCCATCATTCGCTCCCGCGGCTCGGGTGTCGATGCCTTCTCCGCGGCGTCGGGGCTCTGCGATCGGGCCGTGGCTCGACGGCCACACATGCGGCACGGGCGCGTGGGCCGGGATCCTCGAGCAGTGATCCCGGGCCACGCCCGGGTTCGAGGCCTACCCCGAGGACGCCGACCCCGCACCGCTCGTCCGGTCGAGGAACCCGATCTCGGCCCGACCGCCGACATGGCCGCCCTGGCTGCCTACCGACGGCGCCTCGTCGAGATCGACGCCGAGCTGCGCCGGACCGACGGATGGTCGGACGTGGGTCTGGCCGAGACGGACGCGGCCGAGCGTGAGGCGTTGCCGGCCGAGGTGGCCGCCGCCACCGGCCTGGGAGGTCGTCCGCGCCCCTCGGGCGGCAGTGCCGAACGCGCCAGGGTGACCGTCCGCAAGGCGATCGCCGCGGCCGTCCGAGCCGTCCATGCCGCCGACCCCGTGGTCGCGAGGCACCTCGGCGTGCGCGCCGGTCACCACTGCGTCTACGAGCCCGACCCCGACCGACCCGTGACCTGGCAGCTCTGACGACATCGAGGTGCGACGTCCGCACGCCCGACGGGCCCCACCGCGTCCATCGGCTCGGGCCCGAGCAGCGAGGTCCACCCCTCAAATTGAGCAGGTTCTCGGCGTGGACGCGCTGCGCGTGGGTTCTCACGAGGATTCTCGACCCATGGACGGGCCGACCCTCGACGAGCGGACCGCGGCGATCAGCGAGCTGACGGTCGCGGCTGACGACTTCGCGGCACGGGCCCAGGTGCAGGAGGTCTGTCGCGATCGAGCGCGACCCGGAACCAGCCTGCACCACCAGCACGCCCACTCGGCGACCCTGTGGCGCGTGGCCGAACGACAGCTCCGCACCCGGATCCGCGAGCTCGAGTCCGGAGTCGACCACCGGGCAGCGTGACGGCGCCGACGTAGGCACGAGTCGCGGGCCGGCGGGTGCCCTTGTCCCCTCCCGGGCCCGGGAGGATCGTGGGCCTCCGGGTGGAGCACGAGGCACGAGCACGGTCGGTGCCACGACGTACGGACTGGCACGCATCACGTCCGAGCACGACCCCGGTCCGGCACGAGCGGGACCGACCGGCGCGAAGGAGACGTGCATGTCCGACACGGAGAACATCGACACCCCGCACGAACGACGCCCGTTCCAGGACCACGGCCACACGGAGATCAACATCGGTCCCGGCGACGTCGTCGACCTCGACCCGGGTCACGACGCGTGGACCGTGGGCGACGAGCCCTGTGTGCTCATCGACACCGGGGTCGGGGCGTACGCCGAGCCCGGCTGATGCACCACCACTGCCCGGCGGGGCGCCCAGACCGCCCCGCGGCACCCGGAGGGCGGATGGCCGCGGGTCGTCAGTGACGGCGGCCGCGCACCACGACGATGACGACCCCGACGATCGCCAGGATGGTCAGGGTGCGGCGGACGGGCCCACGCTCCGCGAAGCCGACGAACGCCGCCACCGCCGTCCCGACTCCCTCGATCGGTCGGGAGCCGCTGTCGACCTCCTCCACGGAGACGCCGGGGCGCAGGTATCTCCCCGAGGTCGTCGTGCTCGTGCCGGCCTTGCTGGGCATGGCGCTCCTCCTCCCACACCCGGCGACCGGAGCGACCGGGCCGTCACCTCACCCACGATGCCACCGCCGCGACCTCTCGTCGACGGCGTCGACGGCGTCGACCACCGGGGCGCCCGGCTCGGCGTCGAGCTCGACCGCGACGGCCAGGACGTCCGGCCCGGCCTTGGTGACCTCGACGTCACCCAGGTCACGGAGCATCGCGACGGAGGCCGGGTTGTCGGCGCGGGTCACGGTGCGGATCCGCTCGATCCCCGCGGGGCGGTGCTTCATCAGGACCTTCAGCAGCGCCGTCGCCACTCCTCGTCCCTGCCACTCGTCGACCACGGTCACGCCGAGGTCCGCGGCGTGGGGGTCGTCGGCGTAGCGGATGATCCTGGCGAGGCCGAGGGGGACCTCGGTCCCGTCCTCCGCGGTGATCATGGCGACGAGCGCCACGTGGTCCACGCCGTCCACGTCGTCCACCAGGTGGTCGAGCATCGACTCGGTCAGCGTGGGCACCGCCGCCAGGAACCGGCTGAAGCGGGTCTCCAGCGAGAGGTGCTCGTACTCGTCGGCCAGCGCCTCGCGGTTCGCCGACAGGAGGGGTACGACGAACGCGTCCGTGCCGTCGCGCAGCCGCACCGGGGTCAGGTCATCCACGCCGCCGCCCGTCGTACATCGAGTCGAGCAGCGACGCGCAGCGTGCCTCGACCACCGTCCACCCGGTCGCGGAGGAGGCGGGCCGTGGACACCGCCGGGGTCGGGCGGTGGACGTGTCCGTGGTCCCGGGCGAACTCATGGTCATCGCTCCTCCTGGGTCGCACCGCGCTGCAGACGGACCTCGAGGGCCTCACCGGAGATGACCAGCAGCCTCCCTCCCAGTGTCATCCCCGGGGCGAGGCCCCACTAGGGACCTTCGTCCCGCCTGCGGGCACCACCGTCCGCACACCTGCCCCGGCTCGCGATCCGTGCAAGGCTCGTCCCATGGACGCCCTCGACGGAGCGCACGGCCGCCGCGTCGACTACCGGCTGGCCGACGCGGCGCCCCTGAGAGGCGGAGCGGCCCGAGCCTTCGTCGTACCGACGCACGCGAAGTCCGAGGACGTGCGGCCCGGCGCCCTCGTCGAGATCCTGTGCGAGATCGTCGATCCCGACGAGGGGATGCCACGTCACGAGCGCGTGTGGGCGCACGTCACGCGAACGGACGGCTCCGCGCTCGGCGGCGTGGTCGACAACGAGCCGCAGGTCATCACCACCCTGGCGCGTGGCGACGAGATCTCCTTCGGATCCCGGCACGTCATCAGGATCTACGACGCCGCGGACGCGCGCACGGTCATCGTGAGCCGGCGGGCCCATGTCGAGGACCTCCGGCCGCGCTACGTCTATCGCCAACCGCCCATGGGCCCGTCGGACTCCGGGTTCTCCGTCATGGTGGGCGATGAGTCCCGGGCGGAGCTGGACGACCCGACGGCGCTGACGTCGCACGCCATCGGCGTCCTGCGGGACCGGTGGCCCGAGCTCGGGCCGGTCTTCGCCAGCCGGTCCGTGGAGGCCGAGTGGGTCTGGGACGAGTCGACGCAGACGTACGTGCCTCACGACCCGCCGTCGTGACCTGCCTGCCTCGTCAGTGGCGCAGTGCGCGCTCGAGGGCGCGGCTGACGCCGTCGACCGAGCGACGATCCAGCCACCGGGGCACCGCGCGGCGGTACGCGTCGTACGCGGGGCCGAAGTTGGCCAGCAGGGCCGGCTCCTCCGCGGCGATCTGCGAGCGGTCCATCACGAGGGTGAAGGCGACGACGGGGGGCAGCGCCGCCCAGGACCCGCGGCGTACGGCATGGGCGACGAGCAGACCGGTGAGGCCCACGTACATCGGGTTGCGGGTGATCGCGTTGACGCCGGTGGTCACCAGGACCGACGCCCGCGACGGGTCCGTCGGCTCGAGCGTGGTGCCCTGCCTGCGGAACTGTCGTGCCGAGGCGGCGGCCAGCCCGGCCGAGGCTCCGGCGATCGCGGTGGCGACGACGGTCCGGGCGGCCGAGGCGGGTGGCGCGTCCTTCGTCATCGCGCGTTGGCCGAGGCCCGCGGCCAGGGCCAGCAGCGGCGGAGGTGGACGCATCACCTCACCCACCATGCCACCGGCCGGGGCCTGGCGTCGATGGCGTCGTCGGCCGTCACCGACCGGCCGGCGACGCATGCCGGAGGTCCGCAGCCCCGGCGTGGTCGGCGGGTCGGGCGGCTGGGGGTGTGCCTGATCCGGCACGCGGCCAGACACTCCCCCCGCGACACGATCACCAGACCCCTCGGAGGACCCCGGTCAGCTCCAGAGCAGGACCGCGCCGACGAGCCCGGCGACGACGATGCCGGTCCGCAGCAGCGCGGCCGGCAGCCGTCGCCCGATCCGCGCGCCGACGTACCCGCCCACCACGGACCCGCTCGCGAGCAGCACCACCGCCCGCCAGTCGATGTCGGCGGCGACGACGAAGATGACGCTCGCGACGAGGTTGGCCGCGAGCACGGCCAGGGTCTTGAGCGCGTTGGCGACGCGGAACGGCAGGTCCGTCCCGAGGCCCAGGACGGCGAGCATCATCACGCCGGATCCGGCGCCGAAGTACCCGCCGTACGCACCGGTGATGGTCGCGAAGACACCGGTGAGCGGCGAGACGTGGTGGCGCTCGACGGCGTCGCCGCCGCGCCGGGAGCGCAGCCACGCGGACAGCCGCGGCTGGACGCCGACCAGCAGGCAGGTGCCGAGGATGAGCCAGGGGACCACGGCCTCGAAGACCGCCGCGGGCAGCGCGAGCAGCAGCACGGCGCCCACCACCGAGCCGACGGCGCAGGTGGCGAGCACGACCGCGGTGACGCGCGGGTGCTCGCGCAGCTCGCTGCGGTAGCCCCACGAGCCGCTGAGCGCGCCGGGTGTCAGGCCGACCGTGTTGGACGCGTTGGCCACCACCGGCGGCAGGCCCACCGCGACGAGCACCGGGAAGCTCAGCAGCGAGGCGACGCCCACCGTCGAGGTGAGGATCCCTGCGCCGAGCCCGGCGAGCAGCACGACGAGCTGCTCGGCCTCCGTCACGTCGTACGGAGCACGGCGACGTCGCTGACCATCTCGACGTGGGCGTGCATCGCGCTGGCCGCCCCGTCGGGGTCGCCCGCCCGGATGGCGTCGGCGATCGCCCGGTGGCCGGCGAGGGACGCCCGCGGTCGCTGGGGCTGCGACAGCGACTCGATGCGCGTCTCGCGGATCAGGTCGGCGATCTCGCCCATCAGCTGCGAGAGCAGCAGGCTGTGGGCCGCCGCGGTCACCGCCGCGTGGAAGCTCTCGTCGCCCTCGACGCCTCGGCCGCCGCGCTCGATGTCGGCCTCCATGCCGGTGAGCGCGTCCTCGATCCGGTCGAGGTCGGCCTCGGTACGCCGCTGCGCGGCCAGCGCCGCGATCTTGGTCTCGAGCGCGTCGCGGGTGTCGATGATCTCGGGCAGGCGGTTGGCGTGGGCGCGGACCGCCTCCACGATGCGGGTGGCCCCCGGGGACGTCGCGACGACCGTGCCGTCGCCGTGCCGGACCGCCACCGCGCCGATGACCTCGAGCGCCACGAGGGCCTGGCTGAGGGTGGCCCGGCTGACGCCGAGGCGCGCCGCCAGCTCTCGCTCGGCCGGCAGCTTGTCCCCCGGCTGGAGGTCGTGCTCGGCGATCCACGTGGAGATCTGCTCGGCGACCTGCTCGTAGAGCCGCACCCGGGACAGAGGCGCCGGGAACGAGGGCTCGGGGACGCGCGGCGGGGGCGGGGACGACTCGGACATGTCCCCATCCTATTGACAGAAGGTCGAGTGGGCTATTGGCTAGGCCACTGATCCAGTACGTGACGCCGGTCACGTCTCGGCAGAAGGAGCCCCCTATGGGAGCGGAATGGGTAGCGATCATCGCGTTGGTCGCCTTGTTCGTCGTAGGCACGGTGTTGCCCATCAGCGAGCCCGTCTACTACAAGCAGATCCTCACCTACGGCGTCATCGTCACCCTGGTCGGTCCGCTCGCCGTGTGGGCCGCCCTGGTCCTGCCGGGGTGGGGCTCGTGACCGGCCCGCTCGACGGGATCCTGGTCGTCGACCTCACCCGCGCGCTGGCCGGACCGCACGCCACGATGATGCTGGGCGACCTCGGCGCCCGGATCGTCAAGGTCGAGGCACCGGGCCACGGGGACGACACCCGGGGCTGGGGGCCGCCGTTCGTCGGGCCCGAGGACGATCGCCAGTCGACGTACTTCCTCTCGACCAACCGCAACAAGGAGTCGATCGCCCTCGACCTCAAGGCCGAGACGGACCGCGAGGTGCTCCTGCGGCTCGTGGACCGCGCCGACGTGCTGGTCGAGAACTTCCGCACCGGGGTGCTCGAGCGCCTCGGGCTCGGGATCGACTCGCTGGTGGAGCGCAACCCGCGGCTCGTGGTGCTGTCGATCACCGGCTTCGGCCACGACGGCCCCGAGGGCGGGCGGGCCGGCTACGACCAGATCGCGCAGGGCGAGGCCGGGGTCATGTCCCTCACCGGCTCCGGTCCCGACGACCCGCAGCGCGTCGGCGTACCGATCGGGGACCTGCTCGCCGGCATGTACGGCGCGTACGGCGTCCTCGCCGCGATCCACGAGCGCTCGACCACCGGCCGCGGCCAGGTCGTGCGCACCTCCCTGCTGTCGGCCCTCGTGGGCGTGCACGCCTTCCAGGGCACCCGCTGGACGGTGGCCGGCGAGGTCGGTCGCGCGCAGGGCAACCACCACCCCTCGATCGCGCCGTACGGTCTCTTCCGCTGCCGGGACGGGGCCGTGCAGATCGCGGTGGGCAGCGAGGGCCTGTGGCGCCGGCTCTGCGCCGGCTTCGGCATCGACCCGGCCACGCCGGGGCTGGAGACCAACCGCGACCGTGTCGGCGCCCGCGAGCGCACCGTCGAGGTCGTCGAGGCGGCCTTCGCCGAGTACGACGCCGCCGCGCTGCTCGCCCGCCTCGACGAGGTCGGCGTACCCGCCGGCAAGGTGCGCTCCCTCGACGAGGTCTACGAGTGGGACCAGACGCGTAGCCAGGGGCTGCTGGTCGACGTCGAGCACGCCTCGCTCGGGACGGTCACGCTGCCCGGCCCGCCGCTGCGCTTCTTCGACGCCTCGGGCAGCGAGACCACCCGGCGCGACCACGTGGCGCCGCCGCTGCTCGACCAGCACGGCGACTCGACCTGCGTGCGTGGCTGGAGGAGCGGGAGTGAGCGCCGCGTCGGCTCCGGAGTCCCGCCGTCGGTGGGGCGCCGAGGAGCTGCTCGACCTGGTCCTCGACGCGGGCTCGTGGCAGTCCTGGGACCGGCCCATCGACATCTCCGGCCACGACGAGGGCTACCAGCGCGAGCTGCGCGCCGCGCAGGACAAGGCCGGCACGGACGAGTCCGTGATCACCGGCCGCGGGCTGGTCCGCGGCCGGCCGGTGGCCGTGGTCGCCAACGAGTTCCGCTTCCTCGCGGGGTCGATCGGGCGGGACGCGGCCGGCCGGATCACCGCCGCCGTACGACGCGCGACCGCCGAGGGGCTGCCGCTGCTGGCCACCACCGCGTCCGGCGGCACCCGCATGCAGGAGGGGACCCCGGCCTTCGTCGAGATGGTCGAGATCTCGCGGGCCATCGGCGCCCACCGGGCCGCGGGCCTGCCCTACCTCGTCCAGCTGCGCCACCCGACGACCGGCGGGGTCTACGCGTCGTGGGGCTCGCTGGGTCACGTCACGGTCGCCGAGCCCGGCGCGCTGGTGGGCTTCCTCGGTCCCAAGGTCTACGAGGCTCTCCACGGCGAGCCGTTCCCGGCGGGGGTGCAGCAGGCCGAGAACCTCGCCGCCAAGGGCGTCATCGACGCCGTCGTCGCGGCCGAGGACCTTCCCGAGCTCGTCGACCGGTCCCTGCGGGTGCTGCTGGACCGGCCGGAGCCGCCGGCGCTGCCCCGGCGCGACCCCACGGCCCTCACCACCAGCACCGCCTGGGAGTCGGTGGGCATCACCCGCCTTCCCGGACGGGCCGGGGTGCGGGACCTGCTCCGGTACGGCGCCAGCGACACGCTGCGCCTGCGCGGCACCGACGAGGGTGAGCGCGATGAGACCGTCATCGTGGCGCTGACCCGCCTCGACGGTCAGCCGTGCGTGCTGGTCGGCCAGGACCGGACCCGGCAGGACGCCGGCCGGGCCATGGGGCCGGCCGCCCTGCGCGAGGCGCGCCGCGCGATGGACCTGGCCGAGGAGCTCGGGCTGCCGCTCGTCACCGTGATCGACACCCCCGGCGCCGACCTCTCGGTCTTCGCGGAGGAGCGCGCCATCGCCGGCGAGATCGCCCGCTGCATCGCGACCATGACCAGGATGCGGGTGCCGACGCTGGCCGTGCTGCTCGGCCAGGGCTGCGGCGGCGGGGCGCTCGCGCTGCTGCCCGCCCGGCGGGTGCTCGCCGCCCAGCACGCCTGGCTCTCTCCGCTCCCGCCCGAGGGGGCCAGTGTCATCGTGCACGGCGACACCGCGCACGCCGAGGAGATGGCCACCCGGCAGCAGGTCCGGGCCCTCGACCTGGCCGCCAACGGGACCGTCCACCGCATCGTCCCCGAGCGCGAGGACGACAGCGCCGAGACCCTGGCCCGCGCCGTCGCGGCGGAGTGCGCCGCCATGCTCGTGAGCATGGCGGTCGACGGCTGACCGGGCACTTCCTGGCCGCTGACGGGTGCCGAGCGGGCACGGGGGCCGGGACGGGTCGGCGCTCGCCGTCGTCCTCGCGAGGATCCTCGGCGTGGCGACCCCCGCAGGCTGACGTCGGTCAGGCGAAGGCGTCCACGCCCGTGAGCTCGGCCGAGACCTGCCAGAGTCGGGCCGCCTGCTCGGGGTCGGTGGCCCAGTCGCGGACCCCGCGGCGCGCGCCGTCGGCGTACCGGACGGCCACGTCGGCGTCCTCGCAGTAGACGCCGCCCCTGCCCTCGAGCTGCGGCGAGGTCGCTGCCCACACCTGGGTCGCGGCGCCCTGCTCGGGCGTCTTGAACTCGACGCGCGGGGTGCCGTCCTCGTTGAACCAGCCCATCGCCACCTGCTCCTCGTGGGGGAGGTGGCGCTGGAGCGGGGTGAGGATCCCGCCGGGGTGCAGGGCGAAGGCGCGCACGCCCTTGCCGTGCTCGTGGGTCTGGCCCAGCCGGTCGAGGTGGACGGCGAAGAGGACGTTGGCGGTCTTGGCCTGGCCGTAGGCGGTCCACTTCTCGTAGTCCGTCTCGAACATCAGGTCGTCCCAGCGGATCGGGCTGCTGAGGTGACCCATCGAGGAGACGCTCACGACGCGAGCGCCCGGAGCCAGCGCCGGCCACAGCCGGTTGACCATGGCGAAGTGCCCGAGGTGGTTGGTGGCGAACTGCGCCTCCCAGCCCGGACCGACCCGGGTCTCGGGACACGCCATGATGCCCGCGCTGTCGATGACCATGTCGATGGTGACCCCGCTGCCCAGGACGCGCTCGGCGAACGCCTCGACGCTGGCGAGGTCACCCAGGTCGAGCGTCTCGACGGACACACCGTCGATGCCCTCGAGTGCCTCGGCGGCGGTCTCGGGGCGACGCGCGGGGACGATCACCCGCGCCCCCGCCTTGGCCAGGGCCCGCGTCGTCTCCAGGCCGATCCCGGAGTAGCCGCCGGTCACCAGTGCCGTCCGGCCCGTGAGGTCGATACCGGCCAGCACCTCGTCGGCGGTGCTGTGGCGGTCGAAGCCCGAGCCGATCGGCTCCTGCGCGGTGGGGGTGTAGGTCATCCTCCGAACGTAGCCCCCGACTGTCAGGCTGTGCCCGGTCGGCGCTCGACTGACGGCCAGGAAGTGCCCGGTCGACGTCTCGTTACGGCCAGGAAGTGCCCGGTCGGCGTCTCGTTACCGCCAGGAAGTGCCCGGTCGGTCAGGTGCGGGCGCTCGCGTAGCCGAGCGCCGCGGCCAGCCCCAGCGCGCTGCGGGGCTCGTACGCCGCACGCCACAGGCCGCCGTGCACGGCGGCGTACGCCTCGTCCTGCCACGGGTGCTCGTGGGTGGGCACGTCGGTGCTGAGGTCGTGGACGAGCAGGGCGGCCATCAGGGTGTTGGCGGTGCCCGGCTCGAAGATCTCGACGCCGAAGCGGTGCGCGCCGGCGAAGGCGGCGGCGAGGGCGCGGTTCTTGACCACCGAGCGGGTCCGGGTCGACGGGGCGACGTGGAACGACACGAGCTGTCCGTCGCGGCGGGCCACGGCGGCCCGCCAGCGCTGGATCCGCTTGGCCAGGACGTAGTTGGGGCCCTGCACCGGCACGATGCTGTCGCTGATCCCGGGGTCCGCGGCCGGCGGGTACGCGCGGTGCAGCAGGCGCCCGCGGGTCGCCCAGCGCAGCGGACGGCCGACCACCTTGGCGGCCCCCGAGCGGTCCCGGTAGGCGCGGGTCGACTGCTCGACCGCGTCGCGCGGCACCGCGAAGGCGTCGGTCGGGGTGGCGAGGAAGGCCAGCGCGGTGTCCGGACGCTCGGCCGTCAGCCGGGTGGCCAGCGCGTCGGCGGCGGCGGCGACGCGCACGTGGGTGCCACCGTCGGCGTACAGGTAGTTGCCGAGCACCAGCCGCCCGTCGAGCCGGGCCAGCCAGTCGGCGACCTCCGGCACCTCGGCGAGCAGGTCCGCGCCGAAGGCCCCGTCCTCGGAGATCGACGGGTCGAAGGGGATGAGGAGGCGACCCGCGCCGGCCCGGGCGACGTGCTCCACGCGCTCCCACAGGGCCTCGCGCGGCAGGTCGACGGCGGCCACGGTGGCGCCCCAGCGGAGCAGGGCGTCGAGCGGCCCCATCTCGGCACCGGCCCCCAGCACGGCCACGGTGCGGCCCTCGAGCCGCAGCCACTCCGGGTGGTCGACGACCTCCCCGACGGCGGCGGCCGCCGTGGGCTCCAGCACCCCGCGGGCCACCCACTCCTCGAGCTGGGCGAGCAGGTCGGCGCCGCGCAGCTCGCGCCCCCGGTAGGGCAGCACCAGCTCGGTCTGGGCCTCGGCCTCGCCGCGGACCTCGTGGGTGCCGAGGGTCCGCACCGCGGGCGCGGTGGCCAGGGAGTCGAGCGGCTGCTCGGTCCCGTCGGGCGCGACGACGACGAGCGTGCGGCGTACGGCGTCGAGACCGGCCTCGGCGATCGTGGTCCAGGCCTCCGGGGTGGCGATGCCCGCCTCGACGAGGCGACGGAAGTGCAGCACGTAGCCGCTGCGCCACGCCGTCTCCTGCTCGGCGCCGAGGGCTCCGACCGGGTCGACGGGGCGCAGGGCGTCGGCCACGACGGCGCGACCGGCGCGGGTGGTGCTGCGGCGGCCGGCGGCATCGGCGGCGAAGGAGACTCCGTGGGTCATGGACCCATCATGGCCGTACCCGGGCGGCGGCGCGCGGGTCGGCCCACGGCTACGGTGGAGGGGACGAGAGGAGATCCGATGCCGTCATCCGATGACGTGAAGGACGCCGACGCCGCGCTGGTCAAGGGCGAGGCTCCTCCCTCACGCCACACGCCTCTCGACCGCACGATGATCCTCGACGCCGCGGTCACCTTCATCGACGAGCAGGGCCTGCCCGGGCTGACGATGCGCCGCCTCGGCCAGGCGCTGGGGGTGGAGGCGATGGCGCTCTACCGCTACGTCGCCGGCAAGGACGAGCTCCTCGACGGCGTCGTGGACCTGCTGGTCGAGGGCATGCGCACCGACGAGGAGGTCCTGGTCAGCCCCAGCGACGGCTGGCAGGACTTCGTGCAGCGCCTCGCCCACGGCGTACGCCGGGTGGCCCTGGCGCACCCGAAGGCCTTCCCGCTGGTCGCGTCCCGACCGCCCGAGGCGCCGTGGCTGCGTCCGCCGCTGCGCAGCCTCGAGTGGGTCGAGGCCTTCCTCGTCGGTCTGGAGTCGGAGGGCTTCTCCGACGAGGCGGCGGTCGCCAGCTACCGCGCGTTCTCCAGCTTCCTCCTCGGCCACCTGCTCCTCGAGGTGTCCACGCACGGCGCGGACGTCGGCCCGCTCGACGTCCTGGAGGAGGCGCCGGAGCCCGGGCTCTCGGACTTCCCGACGGTCCAGCGGCTGCGTCGGCAGCTCGCGGAGGACAAGGCGGCCATCGAGTTCGAGGAGGCCCTCGAGGAGCTCCTCAACCGGTTGGCGCTGGTCCGCCAGGAGGGCAACGCCGAGTGACGGGCCACGAGGTGAGGGCCGCCGGCCAGTAGCCCGGGGGCTGGTCGCGACCCGGGCCACCCCGGCCACCGTGGCCGTCGGCGTCGGCGTCGGCGGCGGTCGTCAGGAGTCCTCGGGGTCCCGGACCACCTGGAGCCGCTCGCGCGACGGCTGGGGCTGCTGGCGGCCGAGCTCGCCGCCGATGCGACCGCCGTACGGGCGTCCGTGGTCGGCGTACTCCTCGCGCACGAAGGCCAGGATGCGGCGAGGGTGCGGCCCGAGCTCGATGCGGCTGGAGGTGCGCAGCAGCGACGTGCCGACCCGGCGCCCGTGCACGCGCAGCTCGGCGTCGTCGAGGGCGTGGACGACGAACTCGTCGGCGTCGTCGTGGAGCACCTCGGCGTGGACCGGCGCCAGGCCCGGCAGCACGATGTCGCACCCCGGGTCCGAGCCGATGGTGGTGCGCTCCTGCTGGAGCCAGTGCACGGGGTGGCTGGTGCGGGTGATGCCGTCGCCCGGGACCTCGACCAGCCGCGGCAGGCCGCCGCGACCCGGGTCGTGGGTGGTGGTGACCCGGCGCACCGGACGGCGCAGGAAGGTGGGCGCGACCGGGAACGGCGTGAGCGGCGGCAGGAGTCCCGGACCCGGCAGCGACGCGGAGTCGTTGCGCAGCCGCCCGCGTCCCGCCGACACGACACCGCGCAGCCCGGCGACCCGCATGTGGGCGCTGCGGGTGAACGGACGCTGCCACCACGGGCAGCGCACGTTGCCCAGGGTCACCAGCGGTACGTCGTCCGCGTCGCGCACCTGCACCGAGACGCCGAGGTCGGCGAGCTCGGCGGCGATCCGGCGCAGCCCCGCGGCGTCGGAGCTGCCGGCGAACGCCGCCGGGTCGCTGACCCGCAGGGTCAGGGCGCTGCCCCGGCCCTGCAGCGACCCGGTCACCGGCGCGTGCCCGGGGGTGTCGACCCGGAAGCAGACGTCGGCCTCGATCCGGGTCCGCAGCCTGGTCACGCCGCCTCCGGTGCAGGACCCCGGGTGGTCTCGTCGTCGGTGGAGATGCGCAGCGTGCCGTCGATCTTCCAGGTCGCGCGCGGCGCCTTGGGGCCGGTGTCGCGCGGCACCTCGATCGCCATGTCGACGAACTGGTAGTTGATCGCGGCCCGGCGACCGGTCAGGAACGACCACATCTCGCGACCGAGGTCGCTCCAGTCCACGACCGAGTCGGCACGGAAGTCTGTCTGGTCCTGCGTCATGGTGAGCCTCCAGGTGTTGTAGGGTCTGACTGAAGTTAAACAGAGAACTTCAACAGACTGTTTAGGTTATGGAGTGAGTATGGGCACGAGCGTCGCCACATCGCAAGGGCTGGACGGTCTGTTGACCATCGGCGAGCTGTCGAGGCAGGCCGGCATCTCCACCCAGCTGGTCCGGGCCTGGGAGCAGCGGTTCGGGTTCCCCGAGCCGGTCCGGCTGCCCAGTGGGCACCGCCGCTACACCGTCGAGGACGTCCGCGCCGTCCAGCGGGTGGTGGAGGAGCGCGACCGGGGCCTGCGGCTGGAGGAGGCCATCGCGGCCTCCCTGCGCTCCGGGCAGATGGGGGAGAGCGCCTCGGTGTACGCCGCGCTGAGCCGCCGGCACCCCGAGCTGACGTCGTACACGCTGACCAAGCGGACGCTGCTGGCCCTGTCCTGGGCGATCGAGGACGAGGCGGTGGCCCAGTCCTCGCGCGGGGTCCTGCTGGGCACCTTCCAGAAGGGCCGCTACTACGGCCAGTCGCGGCGTCGGTGGGAGGACCTGGCCCGCACCGCCCGGGCGGCGGTGGCGATCGCCGACTTCGAGTCGCACGACGACGAGGCCCGGCCGGCCACCGTCGGCCTGCCGCCCGAGTCCCCGCTGCTGCGGGAGTGGATCGTGGTCCACGAGGCCCCCGACTTCGCCGTCGCGCTGGTGGCCTTCGAGCTCCCCGGCCACGGCGCGGTGGGCGACGACCGTCCCTTCGAGGCGCTGTGGTCGGTCGACGGCGGCGTGGTCCGCGACGCGGCCCTGCTCACCGCCCAGGCGGGGGCGTCGGTCGGCTCCCGGGCCTCGGCCGACGTGCTCACCGTCCTCGGCGAGACCCCCGCCCTGCCGAGCACCCCGGCGACCGCGGCGACCGCGGTGTTCAACCGGATGGTCGCCTACACGGACGGTACGACGCTGCGGGCCCGGCGCCCCTGAGGGTGGAGGCGGCCGCTCGCGGTCGCCGTAGGGTCGAGGCCATGCAGACACGACACCTCGGAACGCAGCAGGTCGGCGCCATCGGCCTCGGCCTGATGACCTTCGACCAGAGCGGCCCCCAGCCCCGCCAGCAGCTCCTCGACACCGTCACCACCGCGCTCGACGCGGGCGTCACCCTCTTCGACACCGCCGACGCCTATGGCCCCGGTGACGACGGGGCCGCGGCGCAGGGCCAGAACGAGCGCCTCATCGCCTCCCTGCTCGACGAGCTCGGGGTGCGCGACCGGGTGCTGCTCGCGACCAAGGGCGGCCACGTCCGCACCGACGGGGGCGACTGGGGGACCGACAGCACGCCCGAGCACCTGCGCGCGGCCGTCGACGCCAGCCTCGAGCGCCTCGGGGTGGAGCAGATCGCGCTGTGGCAGCACCACCGTCCCGACCCCGACGTGTCGTACGACGACGTCATCGGCACGCTGGCCGAGATCGCGGCCAGCGGCAAGGTCGCCCACATCGGGCTCTCCAACGCCGACCCCGACCAGATCCGCGCGGCCCACGCCGTGCTCGGTGACGCGCTGGTGAGCGTGCAGAACCAGTTCAGCCCCAAGTTCCTCAGCAGCCGCCCCGAGATCGACGTGTGCGAGGAGCTCGGTCTGGCCTTCCTGCCCTGGAGCCCCCTCGGCGGTCTCAACGACGCCAAGGGCCTGGCCGACAAGCACCCCGCCTTCGCCGAGGTCGCGCAGGACCGGGGCGTCAGCGCCCAGCAGGTCGCGCTCGCCTGGGAGCTGGCCCAGTCCCCGTGCGTCATCCCGATCCCCGGCGCCAAGCGTCCCGAGTCCGTGCGCGACTCCGCCGCCGCGGCCGACCTGGAGCTCACCGCGGACGAGCTGTCCCGCCTCGACGCCTGACCCGTCCAGGACTCGCCTCCGCCCTCACTGGAGGGCGGAGGTGAGCCGCATGACGTTGTCGACGTACCTCGACAGGCGGGGCCGGACCTGCCACTCGGCGAGGGTCAGCTCGCGCGACACCGCGCGGTAGGTGTCCTCGACGGCCCGCATCTCGCGGACCACCTCGGCGCCCAGCAGCATCACGGTGACCTCCGCGTTGAGCGCGAACGACCGCAGGTCCATGTTGCTCGACCCGATGACGGCCACCTCGTCGTCGATCGTGAAGTGCTTGGCGTGCAGCACCAGGGGCGACGGGTAGAGGTGGATGCGGACCCCGGTCTCCAGCAGCGCCTGGTAGTAGGAGCACTGGGCGTGGTGGACCATGAACTGGTCGGCCTCCTCACCGACGAACAGCTCGACGGCGACGCCACGCTGGGCGGCGGTGGTCATCGCGTAGAGCAGCGACTCGTCGGGCACGAAGTAGGGGCTGGTCACCGAGATCCGGTGCTGGGCCGAGTAGAGCAGCGTGGTGAACATCCGCAGGTTGTTCTCCTCGACGAAGCCCGGCCCGCTCGGGACCACCTGGACCACCGTCCCGCCCTCGCCCCCCGGGTGCGGACCGGCGGCGAGCGCCTCCTCGGGCAGCTCCCCGGTCTCGGTGTACCAGTCGGTGAGGAACACCTTGTCGAGCGAGCGGACCGCGGGACCCCGCACGGCCATGGTCAGCTCCACCCACTCCCGGCCGAGCCGGTGGTTCTTCGGCTTGTCGTAGCCGGGCTCGATGAGGTTCTGCGAGCCCGCGAAGGCGACCGTGTCGTCGACGACGAGGATCTTGCGGTGGTTGCGCAGGTCGGGGCGGCGCCACTCCCCGCGCAGCGGGTCGAGCGGCAGCATCCGCCGCCACTCGATGTCGGTGGCGTCCAGGCGTCGCACCGTCTGCTTGTACGTCGGGATGCCGCGCGAGCCGAGGTGGTCGAGGAGCAGTCGCACCCGCACGCCGCGCTCGGTCGCGCGCACCAGCGCCGCGAAGAACGGCTCGGTCACCTCGTCCCACCCGGTGATGTAGAACTGGACGTGCACGAAGCGCTCGGCGCCGTCGACGGCGCGCGTCATGGCCGTGATCGACCCGACGTAGTCGGGGAAGAACTCGACCGCGTTGCCCTTGACCGCCGGCAGGGAGCCGAGGTTCCGGTTGAGCAGCGCCACGGACGTGACGTAGTCCAGCCCGTGGGCCCGCATGTCGAGCTCGGTGACGGCGGAGGTCAGGTCCCGGATGGCCTCGTTGGCCCGCACCTGGGTCTCGCGACGCGTGCGGCCGACGTCGGCGCGGCCCAGGAGCAGGAAGGCCACCAGCCCGAAGAACGGCACCGCCAGGACCAGGATCAGCCAGGCCATGCCCGTGGACGGTCGGCGGTTGCCGGGGATGACGCCCAGCGCGGCGACCACGATCACGATCTCGAGCGCGACGAGGGCCGCTCCCAGGAGCGTGGGCAGGGACGAGGACCAGGCCGGCACGCCCCGAAGGTAGCCGCAGCATCCGTAGGCTGGCGACCATGTACAGACCCCCTCCCCCCGGTCGATCCCGCCCCACGCCACGTGGGGGTGGGCGCGCCTGATGGACACCCAGACCCTGCTCAACCTCGGGCTGGTCCTCGTGTTCGTCCTGGTCGGTGGTGTCTTCGCGGCCACCGAGATCGCCCTGGTCTCGCTGCGTGAGAGCCAGCTGGGGGCGATGGAGCGCACGGGGGCCCGCGGTGCCCGGGTCGCCGAGCTGGCCCGCGACCCCAACCGCTTCCTCGCCGCCGTCCAGATCGGCGTCACCGTCGCCGGCTTCTTCTCCGCGGCCTACGGCGGGTCGACGCTCGCGCCGGACCTCGCGCCGTACCTGGAGGACCTCGGGCTCGGCGAGGACGCCGCGCAGACCACGGCGCTGATCGTGCTCACCCTGCTCATCGCCTACCTGTCGCTGGTCCTCGGCGAGCTGGTGCCCAAGCGGCTCGCGCTGCAGAAGGCGGCACCGGTGTCCCTGGCCGTGGCGCCCGTGCTGGACCGGTTCGCGACCCTGGTCCGCCCGGTCATCTGGCTGCTGTCGCTGTCCACCAACGCCCTGGTCCGGCTGCTCGGCGGGGACCCCCACGCCGCCAGCGAGCAGCTGTCCGAGGAGGAGCTGCGCGACCTGGTGTCGACCCATGAGGACCTCGAGGAGGAGGAGCGGCGCATCCTCACCGACGTCTTCGCCGCCACCGAGACCAAGGTGCAGGAGGTGATGCGTCCGCGCACCGACGTCTCGTTCGTGGCCGGCGACCTGACCCTCGGCGAGGCGGCCGCCCTGGTCCGCGACCTGCCCTACTCGCGCTACCCCGTCACCGGCGACGGCTTCGACGACGTGGTCGGCTTCCTGCACGTGCGCGACCTGCTGAGCATCGAGGCCGCTCCCGAGCGGCTGGTCCGCGACGTCTGCCGCCCGGCGCTGGTGCTGCCCGGCACCAAGCTCGTGCTCCCGACGGTGGCGACCATGCGGAAGGAGGGCACCCACCTCGCGGTCGTCGTCGACGAGTACGGCGGCACCGACGGGATCGTCACCCTGGAGGACCTCGTCGAGGAGCTCATCGGCGAGATCCGCGACGAGTACGACGTCGACGAGAGCGCCGCCTCGAGCGACCCCTCCGACGTCGACGCGGGTACCAACCTGGACGACTTCGCCCGGGACACCGGCATCACCCTGCGCCAGGGTGGCTACGAGACCGTCGCCGGCTACGTCATCGCCGTCCTCGGCCACATCCCGGAGGAGGGCGAGCAGGTGGCCGTCGACGGAGGTGTGCTCGAGGTGACCGAGGTCGTGGGCAGCCGGGTCACCCGGCTCGCGCTGCACCGCGAGGACCAGGGGCCGGCCCGCGGCTAGCCTCGGACCGAGCCTCGCCGCACCCCGTCAGGAGACCTGCCATGAGCGACCTGCCCGTGACCCGACTGGTCGGCGTCTACGACGCCGAGGGCGGCCTGCTCGGCGAGGCGGCGTACGTGTGGGGCAAGGTGCGCGGCACCCGCCACTGCGCGCTGTGCGACATCACCCACGGCCGGGTACGCCGCAAGCCCGCCTGGGACCGGATGGTCGTGGCGCTCGGACGCCCGGTGGACCTGCTGCACCTCGACGAGCTGCCGCCGGACGTGGCCGACGCCGTGGCCGCATCGGGTGCCCCGGTGGTCCTGGCCAGGACCGCCGCGGGCCTGCGGCCGCTCGTGGACGCCGCCGAGCTCGACGCGATGGAGGGCTCCGTCGAGCGGTTGAGCGACCTGCTCCGCACCCGGCTGGCGGCGGGCCCCGCGTGAGCGCCACCGGTCTCGCCACCGTCGCCTGGGTGCTGGTCGTGATCCTGTACGCCGCCCTGTCGAGCGTGTGGACGGCTCGCGACCCGGGCTGGTACGCCCGCCTCGCGAAGCCGTCGTTCCAGCCACCCGACGTGGTGTTCGGCGTGGTGTGGCCGCTCAACTTCCTGGCGCTGCTGGTGGTGGGGGTGTGGTTCACCCGCTCCTCCGCGGCGACCGGGGTCGTGCCGGCGACCGTGGTGCTCGCGGCCTCGGTCGTGGCGGCACTCGCCTGGGCGTGGCTGTTCTACGTCCCGCACCGGCTGGGGGCGGCCGCGGTGTGCCTGGCCGTGGCCGCGGTCCTCACCTGGCTGCTCGTGGTCCTGGTCGCGTGGTCGCTCCCGTGGGCGGCCGTGCTCCTGGTGCCGTACGCGGTGTGGCTCAGCGTGGCCACCGCCCTGTCGGTCCAGTACTCCCGGTTGAACTGAGGGGTCCTACCGGCCGCGGTGGGTCACCCGGACGAGCACGGCGCTGCCCAGCTCCGGGGACAGGTCCAGCTCCAGGACCGGACCGACACCCCGGGCATAGAACTTGTTCTCCAGGACGTCCGGCTCGAGCGGGGTGGTGTTCGCGGTCTGCACGGCGTCGCGGTGGAGACCCGTCGGGGTGCGCAGCGTCTCGGAGGTGGAGAGGATCCGGGCGCGGTCCTCGGCCTCCCCCGCGCGGTACTCCTCGCGGTAGCCGCAGCCGGCCCGCATCCGGGCGGGCAGGATGACGCCCGCCTGGGCGCCGTCGCGCCCGTACCTCCAGGACCCCTCGGTGCTGACGACCTGGCCGTCCTCGAAGGACCGGGAGAGCTCGCCGAGGTACCACAGGCTGCCGCCGGAGTCCTGGGCGTAGAAGTCCCGGGTGTCCTCCACGACCTGCCCCTCGGACCGGGCGACGTCGTGCACCACCCGTGCCCGGACGGACCCGACGCGGATGGTGCGTCGCGTCACGGTCACGCGCACCGTGGTCACCTCACGACCCGCACGCTCGACGTAGCGCCACGTGGTGCCCGGGCGCATCGGCCAGTACGGGTGGTCGATGTGCGTCGTGAAGTCCTCGGGGCGGAGGTGGACCGGCCGGCTTCCGTGGGGGAGTCCGTAGGGTCCCGGCTGCGCGCAGCGCGACCCCGGGTCGCCCGCTCCCGAGACGGTGGCCGAGGTCGCGCTGCCGGAGCCGGCAGCCAGGGCGGCGAGGACCGCCCCCGTGACGAGTGCTGGCGCGCGGATGCTCATGCGGATCTCCTGACCGTGCTGGTCATCCCAGCATGGACCCCCGAGCCGGGCGGGTGAAGACCTGCCGGACCTCCGTCAGGGGCCGCCCTGCGTCAGGGCGGGGTCGACACCGCGGCAACCCCGCGTCCGGCCGAGGCCCCTCCGGGCGTGGTCCCGGCGCCCCGTAGGTTGGCCGCCATGAGCGACGACAGGACCATGCGGGAGCGGATGCTGGCCGGCGAGCCCTACATCGCCGACGACCCCGCGATCGCCGAGGACTCGCGACGGGCCCAGCGCCTCACCCACGAGCTCAACACCGCGGACCCCAACGACCACGACCTGCGGCGCTCGCTGCTCACCGAGCTGCTGGGCGCCTTCGGCGAGGGCAGCGAGGTGCGGCCGCCGTTCCGCTGCGACTACGGCTACCAGACCTCGATCGGGGCCCGGACCTTCGTCAACTGGGGACTGGTCAGCCTCGACGTGGCCACCGTGACCATCGGCGACGACGTCCAGATCGGCCCCGGGGTGCAGCTGCTCACCGCCACGCACCCGATCGAGCCGGGACCGCGGCGCGACAAGTGGGAGGCGGCGCAGCCCATCGTCATCGGCGACAACGTGTGGCTCGGCGGCGGGGTGATCGTGTGCCCCGGCGTGACCATCGGCGCGGACACGGTCGTCGGCGCCGGGTCGGTCGTCGTGCAGGACCTGCCCTCCGGCGTGGTCGCGGTCGGGTCGCCGGCCAAGGTGATCCGCAGCATCTGAGGCGTACGCCGGGCTGCTCCCGCTGCCTTCTCCCGCCGCCCTCCTCGTCCCCGCCCCCCGGGAGCGGTGAGTCACCCACCTTCGCCCCGCCCGGAACGTGGCCCTCTCGCCTCCGCCGGGCGCGGCGGGGCCCGACACGCAGGTGGGCGGTGACTCAGCCACGTTGCCCCGACCGGGAATGTCGCTGGCTCACCGCTCGGGCGGGGGGCGTGGGGGGTGGGGGCGGAATCGCGTCCGGAGGGACTCGGGCTCGGGCGGAGCCCGGACGGTCGCGAGGGCGACAGCGCGGACGTCCGCGTCCGTTGACGACGTCACTAGCGTGAGGGGACATCCGCCGGACGTTCCATGAGAGGCACACCGATGAGCGAGCTCCACGTCGTCGCCACCATCCCCGTCAAGGCCGAGCACGTGGAGTCCCTCCGCGAGGCACTCTCCGGTCTGGCCGAGGCCACCCGCCAGGAGTCGGGGTGCCTCGCCTACGACCTCTACGAGTCCGCGGTCGCGCCCGGCGTCTTCGTCACCGTGGAGCGCTGGACCGACCAGGCCGCCCTCGACGCCCACATGCAGGCGCCCCACGTCGCCGCCGCCTTCGCCTCGGCGGACGGGGCGCTGGCCGGGGAGGTGGCGATCCACCCGCTGGTCCCCGTCACCGGGTAGGCGCCCGATGCCACCCCTACGGGGGCGCGAGGACGTGGAAAGCGGTTGAGGGGTTTACGATCCGAAGACGCGTGTGCGAGGACCGCATGGGCATCTATGGCTCAGAGAGATGGGACCCTTGCCCGTGGAACGACTCGCCCAAGGCTTCAGGCTGGGGGATCGCTACGTCCTCGAGGAGCGCATCGCCTCCGGCGGCATGGCCGACGTGTGGCGCGGGATGGACGACGTCCTGCAGCGCGCGGTGGCCGTCAAGATCATGCGTGCCGACGCGGACAACGAAGAGATCTTCGCCAAGCGCTTCCGCGACGAGGCCCGGCACTCCGCGGCCCTGATGCACACCAACATCACCACCGTCTTCGACTACGGCGAGGACGACCACCTCACCTACCTCGTCATGGAGCTCGTCCCGGGCGCTCCGCTGTCCTCGGTGATCCGCGAGGCGGGCACGCTCGACCCCGACGTCGTCCGCTCGATCATCGGGCAGGCCGCGCTCGCGCTGGGCGTGGCACACGAGGCCCGGGTGGTCCACCGCGACGTCAAGCCGGCCAACATCCTGGTCCGCGACGACGGGGTCGTGATGCTCACCGACTTCGGCATCGCCCGCGCCCTCGACGCCCGCGGCCACACCCGCGTCGGCGAGATGCTCGGCACCCCCAACTACATCAGCCCCGAGCAGGCCATGGGGCAGCCGGCGACCGGCGCCAGCGACCTGTACGCCCTCGGCGTGGTCGCCCACGAGATGCTCACCGGCATCCGCCCCTTCGACCGCGGTACGCCGATCGCCACCGCCATGTCGCACGTCAACGAGCCGCCCCCGCCGCTGGCCGAGGAGGTCCCCGCCGAGCTGCGCGCGGTGGTGGCCGCTCTGCTGGAGAAGCAGCCCGCCGACCGTCCGGCCAACGCCCGCGCGGTGGCCGAGATGATGGGCATCGCCACCGCCGAGCTGGCCGGACTGGCCGAGGGCCTCGCGGCCCTCGTCGACGGTGACCACGACGACGACACCGCGACCCCGGCGTACGACGTCCACTCACCCACGATCGTCCGCGGGATGCACCACCCGGCTCGCGCGAGTGCCGGGCACACCCCGGTCCCCGCGCGCGAGGTCGTCGCCGAGGACGTCCACACCGTCGCCACACCTGCACCCGACCTGCTCGGCTGACCGGGTCGAGGACACGGCGGTGACAGGTGTGGTCTCCGAGCGGGTCCTCCTCCGGGGTCGCTCGCCGGGGCCCGGCTGACCGCACCGCGAGCGGCGCACCCGTCGCGCTCACCGCCGCCGTCGTGCTGGTGGCGGTGCTCGTGCGCATGCCCTTCCTGACCGGGCCGCTGGCCCCGGACGAGGCGGGCTTCCTGATGATCGGCGGCCAGTGGGCGCCGGGGACCAGCCTGTACGGCGACTACTGGGTCGACCGCCCGCCCGGCCTCGTGGCGCTGTCGGCACTCGCCCACCTCCTCGGTGGAGGAGTCGCGCTGCGGCTGATCGGTGCCGCCGCCGCGGCCGCCGCGGTGGTCGCCGCCGCGCTGGTGGGTCGGCGGCTCGCGCCGGGACACCGGTGGTCGGCGCCGGCCTGTGCGGGGCTGGCGGCGGCCCTGGTGTCCAACCCGCTGCTGGCGGTCCGCGAGGTCGGCGGCGAGATCCTGGCCCTCCCCTTCCTCCTGGCCGGGGCCTGGATGCTCTTCACCGCCCTCGAGGAGGGCTCGCGCGCCTGGGCCTTCGGCGCCGGGGTGGTCGGGGCGGCTGCGGCCTCGATCAAGCAGAACCTCGTCGACGTGCTGGTGCTGGCCGTCCTCCTGGCGCTGGTCCTCGTCATCGGGCACCGGTGGCGGCGAGCCGTGCGGCTGCTGGCGTGGTGCGCGGCCGGGGCCGCTGCGCTCACCGGTGCGGTCCTCGTGCTCGCGGCCACCCGGGGCACGTCGCCCGGCGGCCTCTGGGACGCGGTGGTCCTCTTCCGGCTGCACGCGAGCCAGGTGATCGCGTCGGCCGCCTCGTCCGCGACGGGCATCCGCGGCGGACGGCTGTTCCTGGCGTTCGTGGGCACCGGTGTGCCCGTCCTGCTGCTCCTGCTGCTGCGCCTGCCCTGGCGGTGGACGGGGCGCTCGACGGGGAGCGCGACGGGGCGACCCGTCGCTGCCGGGGACACCGGGGACACCGGGGACCTGGACGCGGCGTCCCTGACCTGGGTGGTGGTCGGCCTCCTCGCCTGGGAGGGGTTGTCGGTCGCGGCGGGCGGCAGCTACTGGCTGCACTACCTCGTCGGGCTCGTGCCGGGGCTCGTGGTCCTGCTGGCTCTGGCCCTGCGACGGCAGGTCGCCCCGGACGCGCCGGTCGGGCGCTGGTCCGTGGAGTCCCTCATGGGCGTCGCCCTCGCCGCGGTGGTGGTCTCCACGGTGGCCGGCCTGGGCGTCGTCGCGGTGCATCCACGGCAGCGGCCCGCCGACGAACAGGCGGTCGTGGCATACCTGCGCGCCCACCGGGACGGACCGCGGACGGGGGTGGTGGCCTTCGGGGACGCCTCGCTGCTCCAGGCCGCCGGCCTCCGCAGCCCGTACCCCTACCTGTGGAGCCTGCCCGTGCGCGTGCGCGACCCCGACCTCCTCGTCCTGGACCGGGTGCTCCGGGGCGACTCGGCCCCGACCTGGATCGTGCGGCACGGCGCGTCGCTCGCGTCGTGGGGCATCGAAGCGGACCGCGCGGACGGGGTCATCCGGCGCCACTACACGCAGGTCTTCGCCGCGGGGGACTTCCAGGTCCTGGCGCGGCGACCCGAGGACCGGTCCGCAACCTCCGCGTCGTACGACGCTCCGGGCGGTTTCGGTGCCCTCGGCTGGGAGGACGCGTGCACCCCACTCCTCACGGTGTACGACCGGCGGGGTCGCAGCGCGCTGGTGCGGTGCGACCCCGCCGGGTGCGAGCGGGCCTCGGACGTGGTCGCGCCCTGAGGTCGTGGGTCAGGCGCGGTGGCGCAGGCGACCGACGCGGCCGTCACCGCCGGCGGCCCAGCAGGACCCGTCGTCGGTGCAGTCGAGGGTGTGGAAGCGGATCTCGCTGAAGCGCTCGAAGGTGCGGCCCCCGTCGGTGGAGACGCTGCTGCCGCCCACGTCGCCGGACTCGCCGACGACCACCAGTCGCCCGCGCGAGAAGGAGGCGTCCTCGCCGAGGTGGGTCAGGTCGCCGGCGCCCGCCCAGGTGCGGCCGTCGCGGGTGCGGGCGGTGGCGTCGACGCCGTCGTCGGGCGCCTCGAAGTCGCCCCCCACGGCCACGCCGTGGGTGCGGTCACGGAAGGCGAGGCCGAAGACCCCCGCGGCGTCGCCGGCCGGGATGGTGGTGTCCTGCGCGGTCCAGTGGCGACCGCCGTCGGCGGAGCGGAAGACGCGGGAGGCGGCGCCCCCGCTGCCGAAGTAGGCCCGCTGCCCGGCGATGACCAGGCAGTCGCCGCTGGCGGAGAAGTTGAACTCGCCCGTGGAGTCGGGCATGCCGGCGTCGGGGAGCACCGACCAGGAGCGTCCGCCGTCCTGGGTGGCGGCGATGCGGAACTTCCCGTCCACCGGGTCGCTGACGGCCAGGCCCCGCCTGCCGCCGGGGTAGAAGTCCATGCAGTTGTAGAACGCGGCCTCCTCGCTGTTGCGGAAGGTCTCGGTCCAGCTGCGACCACCGTCGGTGGTGCGGTAGATGCGCGACGCCTCGCCCTCACCGATGGCGAGGACGGACGCGGTGCGGGCGCCGGTCGCCTCGACGTCGCGGAAGTTGAGTCCGGCCGTCCGTGGCGGGCTGACGTCGCGCCAGGAGCGGCCGGCGTCGGTGGTGCGGTAGATCTTCGCGTCCCCGCCGTCGGTGAGGCTGGCGCCGGTGACCCACGCCGTACGACGGTTGACGGCGTCGAGGCCGCGGAAGCTCTGGTCGGCGTCCACCACGCTGGTGCGCCACGAGAGGCCCGCGGCCCGACCGGCGGGCTCGGCGTTGGCGGCCGGGGCCGACGCGGCGAGGAGGGGGAGGGACAGCAGGACGGGGAGGGCGATCAGCCCGAGACGTGAGCGCATCCCGGCACAGTGCCGCAGCGGCGTGCCGGTGTCCAGCACCGTCCCGGGCCGGCGATGTCGGCGGTCGGTGTCGCATGCGGCGCGGGTCGTTCGTGGAGAGGGTGACGGGCGCCCGATCAGTAGGGTGCCTCCGACGAGAGGACGCACGATGACCACCACCCAGTACCTGCTCGGAGTCCACCACGGCGACGAGGTCACCTGGCCCGACGGAGTGACCGCCGACCGGGTGATGGCCGACGTCGACGCCTTCAACGCCCGGCTCCGGCAGGAGGGCCGGTGGGTCTTCGCCGGCGGCCTGCAGCCGGCCTCGTCCGCCACGGTGATCGACGCCAGCGGCGCCGAGCCCGTCGTCACCGACGGCCCCTACGTCGAGTCCAAGGAGTACCTCGGCGGCTTCTGGGTCATCGAGGCGACCGACCTCGACGAGGCGATGCGCTGGGGCACCGAGGCCTCGGCCGCGTGCCACGGCCCGGTCGAGGTGCGTCCCTTCCAGTCCGAGTGATCCCGTCGTGAGTGACGGGACCGACGCCCCGGCGGCGCTGACCCGGGTCGTGCGCGAGGAGCACGGCCGGATCGTCGGCGCCCTGGTGCGTCGGTACGGCGACGTGGACCTCGCCGAGGACGCCGTCGCGGAGGCCCTCGAGGTGGCCTGGCAGAAGTGGCCGGTCGACGGCGTGCCGCCCAACCCCGGCGCCTGGCTCACCACCACGGCGCACCGCAAGGCGCTCGACCGGCTGCGCCGCGAGTCGTCACGCACGCACCGGGAGAAGGAGGCGACGGCGATGCTGGACACCCCGACCGAGCCCCTCGGTGTCGTCGACGACGACCGGCTCCGGCTGTTCTTCATGTGCTGCCACCCCTCACTGGCCCGGGAGACCCAGGTCGCCCTCACGCTGCGCCTGGTCGCCGGGCTGACGGTGGGGGAGATCGCCGCCGGCCTGCTGCTCGAGGAGCGGGCGCTGGCGCAGCGGATCACCCGCGCCAAGCGCAAGATCCGCGATGCCCGGATCCCGTTCCGGGTGCCGGCGCGCGAGGACCTGCCCGGGCGGCTGGGGGGCGTGCTGGCCGCGCTCTACCTGGTCTTCAACGAGGGCTACCTCTCGGTCGGCGACGCGAGCGGCCGCCGCCCCGACCTGGCCGACGAGGCGATCCGGCTGGCCCGACAGCTGGTGGCCCTGCTGCCGGCCGAGCCCGAGCCGCAGGGGTTGCTGGCGCTGATGCTCCTCACCCGGGCCCGCGACGACGCCCGGGTCGTGGACGGCCGGCTGGTGGTCCTCGAGGACCAGGACCGGAGCCGGTGGGAGGCCGAGCTCCTCGCCGAGGGACGGCTGCTCGTGCGGTCGCTGCTCGCGCTCGGTCGGCCCGGGCCCTACCAGGTGCAGGCCGCGATCGGCGCCGCGCACACCGACGAGCAGGTGCCGTGGGCCGAGGTGGTGGCGCTCTACGACCTGCTGCTCACCCTGTGGCCCAGCCCGGTCGTGCGGCTCAACCGGGCCCTCGCCTTGGCCCGGGTCGAGGGACCGGAGGTGGCGCTGCCCCTGGTCGACGACCTCGACCTCGCGGCGTACCACCCGTGGCACGTGGCGCGGGCCCACCTCCTCGGCGAGCTGGGGCGCGACGCGGAGTCCCGCGCGGCCCTCGACACCGCGCTCGCGCTGGCCCCGACGCCGCTGGAGCGCGACCACCTCACCCGGCTGCGCGCCGGGCGGGACGGGTCCTGACCGGTCGGCTCAGCCGAAGGCGTCCGCGCCCAGGTCCTGCTCGCCGGCCGCGAGGGCGTCCACGATCCGCCGGGCGACGTCCGCGGGGTCCAGCCCCTGGGGCAGCCGCGGTGCCTCCCCGGCGAGCGGCCGGGTGGCCAGGCCGGTCTCGGTGTGCGGCGGCCGGACGTCGAGGACACCGACCCGGGCGCGACGCAGCTCGGTGCGCAGGGCGGTGGCGACGGCGCTGAGCGCGGCCTTGCTGGCGGAGTACGCCGCCATGCCCGGCAGCGGGCGCTCGGCGACCACGGCGCTGATCTGGAGCACGAAGCCCTGCGACTCCTGCAGGGCCGGCAGCAGCCGGCGGACCAGGAACAGCGGTCCGACGACGTTGGTGAGGAACAGCTCCTCGATGACCTCGTCGGGGGTGTCGACGAGCGGACCGAAGGCGACCACGCCGGCCGCGTTGACCAGCCCGTCCAGCCCGCCGTACGCCGCCTCGGCGGCGGCGGCGATCGCGTCGCCGGCCGTGGCGTCCCCCACGTCCGCGACGACGGCCGGGGCGTCGATCCCGAGGCCCTCGAGGCGCTCGGCGTCGCGGCCGACGAGCAGCAGCCGGGCCCCGCGGCGCACCAGCTCGTGGGCGACCAGGGAGCCCAACGCACCGCTGGCCCCCACGACCGCGATCCGGGCACCGTCCAGCTCACGGGGGCTCATACCGGCGACAGTAACCGGCCGCTGACTACCGTGCCCTCGTGCCGACCCTCGCCTCCCGTGTTGCCGAGATCCACGTCGCCAAGGCGACCCGGCTGCCGATGCGGTCCGTCGACGGGGTGGAGGTCGAGGCGGGCAAGGGGATCGTCGGCGACCGCTACCACGGCACCCGGCACCGGCACGTGACCGTGCAGAGCGCCACCGCGCTGACCGAGTCGGCGGTCGTGCTCGGTCGCGAGATCCCGGCGGCGCTGACCCGCCGCAACCTCACGGTCAGCGACGGGGTGGTGCCGCGCGAGCCCGGCGCCCGCATCCGCATCGGTGACGTGCTGCTCGAGGTGGTGCGGGTCGCGGCCCCGTGCAAGCTCCTCGACGACACCATCGGCGCCGGCGCCCAGGAGGCGCTGCGCCGACGGGCCGGATCGGTGTGCCGGGTGCTGGAGTCGGGCACCGTGCGGGTGGGCGACCCGGTCGACCTCGAGGTCCCGCCGGGGGTGTGACCCAGCTCGTCGCGGACCGCCCCCGACGTGCGCAGGACCGCGTCGGGTCGCAACGTCGCGCCTGCTCGGACTGGCGCTGATCCTGCTGGTCGTCACCGGGGTCGTGGTGCTGGCGCTGGCCAGGCCGATCCGGGGTTGATGCCGGGCGTGCGCTGACCGCGCTCGCGCTGCCGGCCCGCTCAGACCGGTTGCGCCTGCGGCGAGCGACCGCCGTACCGGCTGGAGCTGCGCAGCAGGACCACCACCCCGACGATCGCCAGGACGAACGCGACCCACTGCAGGCTGGCGAGGGCCACGAAGGGTGACCCGTCGTCGATGGCGGCGTCGGAGAAGGCGAACGTCGTGAAGTCGATCCACGCGTGCAGCAGCATGCAGACGATGAGGGTGCCGGCCACGCGGCGGGTGAGGTAAAGGACGGACCCCGCCAGGAAGGCGAAGCCGATCTGCTGCACCGTGGAGCCCAGCGACTGTCCGAAGAGGACGTTCAGGGCGTGGATGAGCCCGAAGAGCAGGCAGCTGAAGAACCAGGACAGGGCCTCGCCGAACCCGCCGCGCAACCCCACCAGACCGGTTCCGCGGGTCAACAGCTCCTCGCTGAAGCCGACGAGCAGCGTGCCGATGCCCAGGACCAGCAGGAAGCCGGCGGAGCGGTCGGCGGGCCCGGCGCCCCCCAGCAGGACCCCGATCCCGGGAAGGATCATCAGCACCGGCACCACCCACATCCACCGTGGGGCGCGCAGGTCCTCGTGGATCGCCGGACCCCACCAGCCGAGGTAGGTGGTGACGGCGGCCAGGAACACCGCGCCGAGGCCGACCGGGACGACGACCCCCTCGACGACGGTCGTCGTCGTGTCCCCGACGGCGTCGTAGTCGAGGCCGATGACGGTCCAGGTGAGGCCCACGATGGCCACGTAGCCGACGGCGACGGCGACGGTGATGAGGGGACGTGGCTGCGCGCGCATCGTGGTCCTCCGCAGGGGGTCGGGTGCTAGGCACCGTAACCAGCCACCCCCTCTCGCCGGGAGGGCCGAAAGTCCCCCGGCGGCCGGCCACACCCGGCCCGCTCGGACTTCGGTGTGGGTTCGGTGTCACCAGGTGGCACCGATCCCACCCTCAGTCCAGACAGAACTCGTTGCCCTCGACGTCCTGCATCACCTGGCACGACTCGTTCTCCTCGTCGGCCAGCAGGAGTCGCCCACGGACGGCGCCCAGGGCCTCGAGCCGCGCGCACTCGGTCTTGAGCGCGGCCAGCCGCTCCTCACCCACGAGCCCGGTCGCGATCCGTACGTCGAGGTGCAGCGCCCACCCTGGGGTCGGGTCACCACGCGTCGCCTGCCCTTTCCTCGCACGTCACGCCGAGCGACAGGTCCGGTACGACGGACGGGTCGAGGCGCAGGATCATCAGTCCGCCGTGCTCGTCGTCGGGGACGGTGCCCGCGGAGCTCCGGGTGTAGGAGAGGCCGCGCCACCGCTCCCAGCCGAGCTGCTCGTAGAAGCCCGTCGCGCGCCCGGTCGAGAGCATCGCCACCGGCCACCGGGTGCGGATCTCGTCGTGGAGCCGCTCCATCGTCCGCCGGCCCACGCCGGTGCCCTGGTGCGCGGGATCGGTGGCCACGGCCTCGACGTACCCGACGGTGAGCCACGCACCGTCCCCGAACCGGATGGGTCGTGGCACGGCGCTCGCGTGCGCCAGGAGGTGGTCGCCGTGGCGGGCCACCACGTGCACGCCGCCGTAGGCGTGCTCCGCGTCCTCGTCGCTGAACCGGTCGCCGAAGGCCCGGTCCCAGAGCGCCCGGAGGTCGGCCCGCATCGCCGGACCGATCCGGTCGCTCCCGACCACGACGAGCTCCATGCGGCCAACCTACGGCGTCGCGAGGGCTGGGTCCGGGGCTGGGTTCGAGGGCTAGGTTCGAGGGATGGCACAGCACTGGATCGCGACCCGGCCGGGTGACCTCGACGTCTTCTCGTTCGAGGAGTACGACGTCCCCCCGCCGAAGCCTGGCGAGGTGACCATCGCCGTGCGCGCGGCCGGGATGAACCCCGCCGACGCCAAGCACGTGGCCCGCGGCGACGCGGCGGACTTCCCCAAGTCGATCGGCTACGAGGTGGCCGGTGTGGTGAGCGCCGTCGGGGCGGACACCGAGATCGGGTCGGGGCCGGTGGCCGTGGGCGACGAGGTCCTCGCCTTCCGCATCAGCGGTGGCTGGGCCACCGAGGTGACCGTGGCGGCGCGCGACGTCTTCGCCAAGCCGGCGTCCCTGTCGTTCGGCGAGGCCGCCAACCTGCTGCTGGCCGGGTGCACCGCCTCCGAGATGCTGCACGTGACCGGCGTCGGCGAGGGCGACACCATCCTGGTCCACGGTGCGTCCGGGGCGGTCGGCGTCAGCGTGCTCCAGCAGGCCGCCCTGCTGGGGGCGCGGGTCGTCGGGACGGCGAGCGAGGGCAGCTTCGACGTCGTCAGCCGGTACGGCGCGGTGCCGGTCACCTACGGCGACGGGCTCGAGCAGCGCGTGCGTGAGGCCGCGCCCGAGGGGGTCGTGGCCGCCCTGGACTGCGTGGGCACGGACGAGGCGATCGACGTCTCCCTCGCGCTGGTGGCCGCGCGCGACCGGATCGTCACCATCGCCGCCGCAGAGCGGGCGAAGAGGGAGGGCGTCGTCGCGATCGCCGGCGCGATGCCCGCCAGCCAGGCCTACCGCGACTCCGTGCGCGCCGACCTGGTGCGGCTGGCCGGCGAGGGGCGACTCGTCGTACCGGTCGCCCGGACCTTCCCGCTCGCCGACGCCGTCGAGGCCACCGAGCTGCTGATGGGGCAGCACCCGGGCGGGAAGCTGGTCCTCGAGCCCTGAGCCCCGCGGGATCGCTCTCGGTGCGTCCGCACGGGTGACGTGCTGTCGTGGGGGGTGAGCATGCCGGGCCTGTACGTCGCCGACACCAGCGCCATGCCTGGCGCTCACGGGTCTCCCGTGTCCGCACGGAGGGCGCACCCGCCTCGGACCCGGCCTGCTTGGTCGACGGTGGACCGCCGAGCGTCGATCCAGCCGCTGCGCAGACCGGGGAAGCCGCAAGCTCTTGGTCGAGCACGCCCCGACGGTTCACCCCGCACGAGCTGCGGAGCGGCCTCGGGGTCGCTCCAAGAGGCTCTACGACAGTCACCAGCGCAAGGCCATGGGCCTCCGCGACCAGCGCTGCCGCGCCGAGGGATGTGACATCCCCGCCGCCTGGTGCAAGCCCATCACCTCACCCCTGGAGCAGCGGCGGGAAGACCGACCTCGCCGACGGACTCCTGCTCTGCTCCCACCACCACCACCACCGCGCCCGCGACGACCGCTACCTCCACGACCGGCTCCCCCACGGCGACCTGAGGTTCCACCGCCGCAGATAGGACGGGACGAGGGGAGCGGGCGGGCAGATCAGCTGGTGCGCCGCGCGCGCAGCACCTGGTCGGTGTGGTGGTGCGCCCCGGGCCCCTCCACGGGAGCCCGCTCGACGTCGGTCGCCAGCTCGACGGTCCAGCCGTCGACGCCCAGGGCCGCGAGCAGGTCCGCGTGCCGGACGTAGTCGTCCGGGTCGAAGCCGTGCTCCAGCGCACGGTCCCGGTCCACGAAGGCGTGGTGCACGACGAGCAGCGTGCCGCCCGGCGCGACCGAGCCCAGCAGGGTGGCGATGACGGATCCGTCCCCACGCAGCAGGGCCGGGTAGAACACGCTCACCAGGTCGTACGCCGCGTCCCCGGGCAGGTCCTCGAGCCCCAGGTGCTGCCACTGGACCGCCACGCCGACAGCGTCGGCCGCCGCGGCGGCGCGCTCGAGCGCGCGGGCCGACACGTCGATGCCGGTGACCTGCCACCCCCGGCGGGCCAGCCAGATCGCATCGGCGCCCTCACCGCACCCGACGTCGAGGGCCGTGCCCGGCGCCAGCCCGGTCGCCTCCCGGACCAGCGCCTCGTTCGGACGACCACTCCACATCGGCGCATCGCCGTACCGCTCGTCCCACTCCGCCCCGTGCTCGGGACCGTGCCCGTGGTCGGGACCGTGCCCGTGGTCGGGAGCAGGGCCGTCCCCGTGCTGGTGTTCGTCCACGCCCGTTAGTTTGGCAGGCATGGAATATCGATACCTCGGACACAGCGGGCTCAAGATCTCGGAGATCACCTACGGCAACTGGCTGACCCACGGGTCGCAGGTGGAGAACGACATCGCGACCCAGTGCGTGCAGGCCGCGCTCGACGCCGGCATCTCGACCTTCGACACCGCGGACGTCTACGCCAACACCGCCGCCGAGACCGTGCTCGGTGAGGCCCTCAAGGGCGAGCGGCGCGAGTCGCTGGAGATCTTCACCAAGGTCTACTGGCCCACCGGGCCCGGCGGCAAGAACGACACCGGCCTGTCCCGCAAGCACGTCATGGAGTCGATCAACGGCTCGCTGCGGCGGCTGCAGACCGACTACGTCGACCTCTACCAGGCGCACCGCTTCGACACCGAGACGCCGCTCGAGGAGACGATGCAGGCCTTCGCCGACATCGTCCGCCAGGGCAAGGCGCTCTACATCGGCGTCAGCGAGTGGACCGCCGACCAGATCCGCGCGGGCGTCGAGATGAGCCGCGACCTCGGCTTCCAGCTCATCTCGAGCCAGCCGCAGTACTCCATGCTCTGGCGCGTCATCGAGGACGAGGTCGTCCCGGCGTGCGAGGAGCTCGGTGTCTCGCAGATCGTCTGGAGCCCCATCGCCCAGGGCGTGCTCACCGGCAAGTACGTGCCCGGGCAGCCGCTGCCGGAGGGCTCGCGCGCCACCGACGAGAAGGGCGGTGCCGACATGATCAAGCGCTTCATGAACGACGACGTCCTCAGCCGCGTGCAGGAGCTCAAGCCCGTCGCCGACGAGGCCGGCCTGACGATGGCCCAGCTCGCCGTGGCCTGGGTGCTCCAGAACGACAACGTCGCCTCGGCCCTCGTCGGTGCCTCCCGGCCCGAGCAGGTCGGGGAGAACGTCAAGGCCGCCGGCGTGAAGCTCGACGCCGACGCGATGGCCGCGATCGACAAGGCCCTCGGCGACGTCGTCGAGCGCGACGCGGGCAAGACGATCGAGAACTCGCCCCGGACCCGCGTGGTCTGAGGCGCGCACGCCGCGGGGCGGCGTCGGGGTCAGTCCTCGACGCCGACCCCGAGGCGGTAGACGAGGTGGCCCCCCAGCCAGGCGCCGGCACCGGCGACGGCCGTCCCGGCCAGCGCGAGCCGGCGGGCCGCGCGGCGGTCCCCGCGGCGGTGCTTGATCCAGGCGATCGCGAAGAGCCCGAGGGACGCGTCCATCGTGCCGGCGTGGACCAGCGCGACCCGGGTGTCCGACCTCGAGGTCGTGCCGAGGTCGTGGGCGCCGGTGAGCGCGGTGGGCAGCGCGGCGAGGCAGCCGGTGGCCAGCAGCGTGTCGACGGCCGCGGCGTGCTTCTCGCTGCCGACCAGGTCGAGCAGCACTGCCATCCCCCAGGCCCCCAGCGGCAGCTGTGCGGCGACGGGGTGGACGCGGTGGCCCAGCCACGCACCGCCCAGCAGGGCGTCGAGGGCGGGCGGCGCCACGAGGTTGTCCCGGGCGGCGACCCGGACGTAGTCCGCGGCCGCGTCCAGCGCGTCCGCGTCCTCGATGCGTCGTGCGACGGACTCGAGCAGGCTCATGGGGTCCTCCCGGGGACAGGGATCGGTCCCGCCAGTCGACCACGACCCGGCCGTGAAGGACAGGCCCGCAGGGGTGGGCGTCACCCGAGAGGGCGTCACCAGACGATGTCGTCCTCCGTGCCGACGACGTGGGCGGTCATCGCCTCCACCTCGACCCGCTCGGACGCCGCCAGCACCGGGTCGAGCACGACGCCGGTCCGCTCGGTGATCATCGCCAGCGGCACCTGGTAGGTCTCGAACTCCCCGAGGTCGACGAGCGCCAGTGGATCGAGGTCCTGGGTGAGCAGGAAGGCCCGTGCGGTGAGCGTGCCGTCCTCCTCCCAGGCGATGACCTTCCAGAACTCCCGCGGCACGAGCACACCGCGGTAGAGCAGGTCGTCGGCGCGCAGCACCGGCCCGCCGTACACGCTGATCCGCAGCTGGTCGACGGTCACCGCCTCGTAGAGCGCGTCCTCGAGCCGACCCCACAGCCCCCAGCGGGCCGCCTGGTTGAACGAGTCGATCTGTGGGGCGATGTTGGTGAAGTAGAACGAGTCGGTGTTGGCCCGCGCGGCCTCCGTCGCGTCGCCCCAGGTGAGGTCGGCGCGGCGGGCGAGGTGGCCGCGGTCCAGCCGGTTGTCGGCGTACAGCTCCTCACCGGTCTGGACGTCGGCCGGCAGCCGCGGGTCGAGGCGGAAGTCGTCGCCGCGCGAGAGCTTGCGGATCGCGGTGCCGTCGACGTTCCACGCGACCCAGCGCGCGAGGCGGCGCGAGGAGCTCATGGTCAGCGAGAAGTGCGTGTAGGGCACCACCGGGTCGCCGTCCAGCTCGACCGCGTCGGCGACCAGCCCGGGGTCCAGCGTCGGGACCGCGACCGGGGTGGACAGGAAGCCCGGGTCGTAGCCCGGCCGCGGGCCGTCGGTGAGTCCGCCGTCCGGGAGCGGGCTGTCCGGGAGCGGTGCAGTGGCCATGCGTCGACCGTACGGCGCGTGGGCGGCGCCCGTAGCGTGGTGGACGACCCCAGGAGTGATGCCTCGATGAAGCCCACCGTGACCCGCACGTTCACCACGACCGCGCCTCCCGAGGCCGTCTACGACTACCTCCGCGACTTCGGCAACGCCGAGGAGTGGGACCCGGGCACGGTGTCCTGCGATCGGGTCTCCGGCGACGGCGGCGTGGGCACGGTCTACCGCAACGTCTCCTCCTTCCTCGGTCGCACCAGCGAGATCACCTACACGACCGTGGAGGCCGAGCGCCCGACGCGCATCCACCTCACCGGGACCAACGAGCAGTTCGACGGCCACGACGTGCTCGGCATCCGCGCCCACGGCACCGGCTCCGAGGTCACCTACACGGCCGAGTTCGCGTTCAAGGGCGCCGCACGCCTCGCGGTGCCGGTCGTCGCGGCGTACCTCCCGGTGCTGGCCCGGAGGACGATCGACGAGCTGCGCACCCACCTGGACGGCCTCGCGTGAGCCGGTCGCTGCCCGTGCGGGCGCTCGACACCGTGCTCGACCGGACGCTCGTGCTGGGCTACACGACCATCGGGCTGCGGGTCCGGCAGGCGCTGCCGGGCTGGCCCGCCGATCCCGCCCCCGACGCGCTGGCGGGCATGGACGTCCTGGTCACCGGAGCCAGCTCGGGGTTGGGGATCGCCACCGCGGAGGGGCTCGCCGCGCTGGGCGCGCGGGTGCACCTCGTGGTGCGCGACGAGGCCAAGGGCGGCCGGGTGCTCGACGAGATCGCCGGGCGTCTCCCCGAGGCGTCGCTGCGGCTGTGGCGCTGCGACGTGGGCGACGTCGACGACGTACGCCGCTTCGCCGGCGAGGTCGCCACCGAGCTGCCCGCGATCCACGCGGTCGTGCACAACGCCGGCGTCATGCCGCCCGAGCGCGCGGAGTCGGCGCAGGGCCACGAGCTCAGCATGGCCGTGCACGTCGTCGGCCCCGTCGTGATGACCGAGGCGCTGCGCCCGCAGCTCGAGGGCGGTCGCGTGGTGCTGGTGAGCAGCGGTGGGATGTACGGCCAGGCGCTGCGGGCCGACGACCCGGAGTACCGCGACGGCACCTACTCGCCCACCACCGCCTACGCCCGCTCCAAGCGGATGCAGGTCGAGATGCTGCCCCTGCTCGCCGACCGCTGGTCGCTGGACGGGATCACCGCCGCGGCGATGCACCCCGGCTGGGCCGACACCCCCGGCGTGCAGGAGTCGCTGCCGCGCTTCCGCTCGATCACCCGGCCCGTGCTGCGCGACGACGCCCAGGGTGCCGACACCAGCGTGTGGCTCGTCGGCACCGAGCCGGCGCCCGCCACCGGCCGCTTCTGGCACGACCGGGTCCAGCGGCCGGTCCACCTCGTGCCCACCACCCGCGCCGGCGAGGCCGAGCGCGCCCGGGCGTGGGCCTGGCTCGAGGACGCCGCCGGGCTGAGCTGACGGGCGGGCCGGCCGCGGGCCGTCTCCTCAGGGGTGGAGGAGGAGGTTGCCCACCTTGCGGCCCGAGTCGACGCGCGCGTGGGCCTCGACGACCCGGTCGAGCGGGAGGACCTCGTCGATCACGACGCGGAGCGCACCCGACGCGACGAGGTCGAGGAGCTCGCGCGCGTCCTCGACCCGCTCGGGCGCCGGCCCGGCCTTGACGTCACCGCGGGCGCGCAGGACCTCGCCGAGCGCGGCCACCGCGAGCAGCAGCACCCCGCCATCGGCCAGGAGGCGCCGGCCCGAGGCGGGCGAGAGGGTGCCGACGGCGTCCAGGACGACGTCGTACCGCTCGGTGAGCGAGGCGAGGTCGGTGGTCGTGTGGTCGACCACGTGGTCGGCGCCGAGACTGCGGACCAGCTCCGCGTTGGCACCGCTGGTGACCCCGGTGACGGTGGCCCCGGCGCGCTTGGCGAGCTGGACCGCGCTGCTGCCGACCGCCCCCGAGGCGCCGTTGACGAGCACGGCGGCGCCCGGTGCGACGGTCGCCTTGTCGCGGAGGAATACCAGGGCAGTGCTGCCGCCGAAGAGCACCCCGGCCGCGTCGTCATGGCTGACCCCGGAGGGCTTGGGCACCACCCGCGCCGCCGGTACGACGACGTACTCGGCGTGCGTGCCCATCCGCAGGCCGGTGGTGCCGGCGACCTCGTCGCCGACCGACACCCCGCCGACCGAGGCGCCGACGGCCTCGACCACGCCGGAGAACGTGTTGCCCAGCACGGGACGACGCGGTCGACGGATCCCGAAGGCCAGCCGGGCGAACGGGCCGAAGCCGCGCGGGAAGCGGGCGCCCCGGATCCGGGCGTCGGCCGCGGTGACCGCGGTCGAGCGCACCCGGACGAGCACGTCCTTGGCCCCGGGGGTGGGGGTGGCGACCTCGTCGACCCGGACGACGTCCGGCGGGCCGTACCTGCGGACCACGGCTGCTCTCATGACTGCTCCCTCACGCCTGTAGGCCTGCTCCGGACTGTATCCAGGAGCAGCTGCTCGACGCCCGGGCCTCTGCCCGTACCGACCTGCCGGGGCCGGACCGGTCCTGGCGTGCGGCGACGCCACCCGCCGCCCGGCGCCGGCGGCTAGGGTCGTCGCGTGATCCGCCACACCGTCTCCTTCCGGCTCGTCCACCCCTCGGGCTCCACCGCGGAGCAGGAGTTCCTGGACGCCGGTGCCGCGCTGGCCGCCATCCCCGGCGTGCAGCGCTTCGAGCAGCTGCGCCAGACGAGCAGCAGGAACGACTTCACGTTCGGCTTCTCGATGGAGTTCGCCGACCAGGCCGCCTACGACGCCTACAACACCCACCCGGTCCACACCGCGTTCGTGGCGCAGCGCTGGGCCCCGGAGGTCGACGACTTCCTCGAGCTCGACTACCAGCCGCTGGGGTGAGCCTGCGGCAGGTGGCCCGCACGTAGGGTCGCTCGCATGGACTCGACTCCCAGGGACACCAGCGGCAGCAGCGACGTGGGCTGGAACGACCCCGACGCCAGCGACGCCGACGGCAGCCCCGCCTCGTCCTTCCCCGGTGCCGGCGAGCGCGTCGGCGAGGACGATCGCGAGGAGGCCCTCGCCGCCCAGCCCCAGGGCAACGCCGCCGTGGGCGACACGGTCGACACCGACGCGCTCGACTCCAGCGCCCACGAGGCGGGGGTCGGCTCCGACGAGGTGGCCGACGGTGTCGACGAACCGGGCGACCAGCCCGGGTGAGGGTGACGAGTGCGCTTCAGCGCTCGAGAAGGCCCGCCAGGGACAGGGCGTCGAAGGGTGCGCGCACCTTGATGTCGTTGTCGAAGTAGACGAAGACGTCGAGGCCCTCGGCCTCCCACTCCCGCACCCGCTCGGCCCAGCGGGCGAGGGCCGCGGGCCCGTAGCCGCTGGCGTAGAGCTCATGGTCGCCGTGGAGGCGCACGTACACCAGGTCCGCGGTGACCTCGTCGAACATCGGCCACGTGCCGGCCGAGTCGGAGACCACCATCCCGATCCGGTGCTCGCGCAGGAGATCGCAGAACTCCGGGGTCCGGAACGAGTCGTGCCTGGCCTCGAGCACGTGGCGCAGCGGGGCGTCTCGCGGCGTGCTCGTGTCGGCCCCCTCGCGCAGGCGGTCGGGCTGGTGGTGCGCGGAGGCCGTCGCCGCTGCCTGTGCCGTGGTCCTGGGCAGGGCGTCGAAGAAGGCGGCGAGGCGCTCCGGTCCGAAGGCGAGCCGGGGTGGGAGCTGCCACAGGACCGGTCCGAGCCGGGGACCCAGCGAGAGGACCCCGGAGGCGAAGAAGTTGGCCAGCGGCACCTCGGGATCCGTCAGCTGCTTCATGTGGGTGATGAAACGGGGACCCTTCACCGCGAAGACGAAGTCGTCCGGCACCGCGGCCGCCCACGCCCGCCAGCTCGAGGGGCGCTGCAGGGAGTAGAACGAGCCGTTCACCTCGATGGAGCCGAGCCGGGACGCGGCGTACTCCAGCTCGCGTCGCTGGGGCAGGCCGCTTGGGTAGAACACCCCACGCCACCCGGCGTACCGCCAGCCCGAGATGCCGACGCGGATCATCGGCCGGAGTGATCGGGGCGCCCGGCCCGATCGGGGTCGTCGCGGGACAAGGCCACCTCCGGGGACGTGGACGGGGACACCACGGACCGTACCCGTCGGCGGCTGCGGCGATGCGCGCGACGTGGTGCCGCGACGAACTCCCTGTGGGTGGAGCGCACTTGTCCGCGAGAGTGCCACCGGACACAGTGGAGGCATGACGCACGAGAGCGAAGGTGACTGGGGCGAGACCCAGCTGGACCAGGCCGAGCAGGCCGACGCCGAGATCAACCTGGAGGACCCGACCGCGGGCGACGACGAGCCGTGGAGCCCGCCGGACCGCCAGCCGCGTGGGGCCGAGTTCGTCGAGGGCGACGAGACGATCTCCCAGCGCCTGCGCCAGGAGGAGCCCGACCCGGACGCCGGCTACCACGACCCGGACGCCGTCGAGACGGTCGGCGGTGACGACCCGGACGCCGTCCCCGCGGACGAGGACGTGCTCGGAGGGAACGCCATCGATCCCGGCAGCGAGGAGGGCCCCGAGGCGGGCGCCCTGCACCTCGAGCCCTGAGTCCCGCGCCATCTCGTGGCCGGGTCCTATGCTCCTGAGCCATGACCTACGCCGCCTGGGTGCTGCTCGCGCTCGCCGGAGCGCTCCACGTCTACATCTTCTGGCTGGAGTCCTTCGCGTGGACCGCGGACAGCACCCGGCGCACGTTCGGCACCACTGTCGAGCAGGCGGAGGTGACCCGGCAGCTGGCCTACAACCAGGGGTTCTACAACCTCTTCCTGGCCCTCGGCGCCTTCACCGCGGTGGCCTTCCTGGTCGCGGACCACGACGACGTCGGCCTCGCGCTGGCCGTCATGTCGGCCGGCTCCATGGTCGCGGCCGCGCTGGTGCTGGTCCTGAGCGACCGCTCCAAGGCGCGCCCGGCGCTGACGCAGGGGATCCTGCCGGCGTTGGGGCTGCTCGCCCTGCTGGCCTCGCGCTAGCCGTGTGGAATACCCCGTGGGGGTATGAGGTTGATGCGGCTGTCCGCACCCATGGAAGGGGAACCCATGATCCGCAGCCAGCACGACCCCCGCACCCTCGCGCCGTACGACGCCTTCCGTCTGGCCGAGGACCTCTTCGAGCAGCGCGACTACTACGGCGCGGCGAAGGTGCTCCAGCACCTCGTCGACACCCACCCCGACGAGCGCGACCTCGGCAGCGCGCGCGAGCTCCTCGCGCGCAGCTACTACCACTCCGCGCAGTCGCGCCGGGCCGCCGACGTGGCGCGCGACCTGCTGGACCGGGACCCCGGCAACGCGTACGCCGCGCTGCTCCTGTCCCGCTCGCTGGAGCGCAGTGCCGGCCGTGACGAGGCGCGCCGGGCCGAGGCCGGCGCCATGCGCCGGCTGGCCGACGCGATGCGCCCGGCCGCCTGAGGCCCTGCCGGTCCCTCAGCCCGCGGCCAGCAACCGCCGGCCGAGCTCGCGCACGGCCTCGCGGACCTCATCGCCCGTGATCACCCGGAAGGGGACGGGCAGCAGCGCCAGCCCCTCGGCGTACGACGCCGGGTTGCTGGTGCTGCCCGTCAGCCGGGTGGTCCGCTCGTCGATCGCCTCCAGCCGCCCGAGGCGGCGGGGGAGCCACACGATCCGCTCGAGCGGAGCGTCGATGACCACCTCGACCGGGTGGTCCCACCCGGTCGCCAGGTGCTCCTCGAGGGCGGCGACCGGGTCCAGGTCGGAGGGAGGACGGAAGCCGGCGTCGAGGACGCGCACGGCGGTGACCCGGTCGATCCGGTAGGCCCGGGTCGCCTGCGAGTGGTGCGACCAGCAGAGCAGGTACCACCGACCGTGCCGGACCACGATCGCCCACGGGTCGACCACGTTCTCCCACTCGCGGCCGGCCTCCGACCGGTAGCCGAGCGACACCTGCCGGCTCGTCGACGTCGCCCGGACCAGGGCCGTGATGGCGGCCGGGTCGGGGCGCGCGGCGGACCGGTCGGGGACCGCGGCGGCCGTGCGGCGTACCGCCTCCGCCTGCGCGGCGACGGTGTCGGGCAGCGCGGCGATCAGCTTGCCCAGCGCGGAGCCGACCACGTCGGTCGGGTCGCTGGCCGGGTGGTGCCCGTCGAGGGCGGCCATCACGAGGCCGAGCGCCTCGGCGGCGCTGAAGCGCAGCGGCGGCAGGCGCAGCGCGCGGGCCACCCGGTAGCCGCCGTACTGCCCACGGCTGCTGTCGATGTCGATGCCCGCGGCGCGGAGCACCGCGACGTACCGCCTCGCGGCCCGGTCGGAGACGCCGAGGCGCTCGCCGAGCTCGACGGCGCCGATGCCCGGGCTGGACTGGATCAGGTCGAGGGCGAGCAACGCCCGCGCGGTGGGGTTGGTGTCGTCCACCTCTGCAGGATCGCACGGGCAACGGACGCGATCCGTCCGGATGCGGTCCTAGCGTGGACGCCATGACCACCACCTACACCTCCGGATGGACCCCGCCGCCCTGGGAGCCGCCCGTCGCGGGCACCGAGACCGAGCACCTGCTGGGCGCCATCACGCGGATGCGGACGACGTTCCGCTGGAAGACCGGCCACCTCGACGCGGCCGGCCTCTCCGCCACCCTCGGCCCTTCCGCCCTCACCCTGGGCGGGCTGCTGCTGCACCTCGCGATGGTGGAGGACTACATGTTCACCACCAAGCTGCGCGGCGAGGAGCTCGTCGAGCCGTGGCGCTCGCTGGGTCACGACGGCACCGACGAGTGGGAGTTCACCGGCGCCCGCGGGTTCTCGCCCGAGGAGCTCTACCGGCTGTACGACGAGGCCGTCGAGCGGGCCGACGGTCGCATCGCGGCGGCGCTCGAGGAGGGCGGGCTCGACTTCGTGTGCCACGTCGACGACGGCGACGGCCACCACGCCAGCCTGCGCCGGCTGCTCTTCGACCACCTCGAGGAGTACGGCCGGCACACCGGCCACGCCGACCTGCTCCGCGAGTCGGTCGACGGGGTCACCGGCGAGGACCCGCCGGACGACTGGACCCGGTAGGGGGTCGATTTCGGGGTAGTCCGCGACGAACGGACCCCTCGCGACGCGATTCCGGGGTCCGTTCGTCGCGGACTACCCCGGGAAACGTCAGCCGTCCTGGGCGGCCCGGACCGTGGCGAGCGCGGCGGGCGTCACCGGGTCGACCAGGTCGGCGTACTCCTCGTGCTTCTCCACGAAGCGCCTGACGTAGGCACACACCGGTACGACGCGCAGCCCGGCCTCGCGGGTGGCGTCGAGGGCGCGGGCGACGAGCTCGCCGGCCAGACCCTGCCCGGCGTGCTCCTCACCGACCTCGGTGTGGAAGAAGATGCGCTGCGCACCGGCGTCGGCGAACTGCGTCAGGCCGGCGCGGGTGCCGTCCACGGAGATCTCGAAGCGGTCGTCGGCGAGGGTCACGTCTGTGGTCATGGGGCCAGCCTAGGACCGACCCGGGCTCGCCGTCGGGGGCCGCGGACCGTCCACAGCCCCGGGGGTGGACGAGCACGTCCACAGCCGCCGCGCTCGCTCGCGTCCGTGTCGGTCGACCGGGGCACCGTGGCCCCACCGACCCGAGTGAGGAGCAGGAGATGTGGCCCAGCAGCGAGCAGACGTCCGGTGGCCTGATGCGGGTGGAGTACGACGCCCTCACCCGCGCCGCCGCCGAGGAGCGCGCGGTGCGCAACGAGCTCATCCGGGTGCAGGAGGAGCGCCGGGACGCTGCCGTGCCGCCGGGCGCGCTGGGGCGGATCCTGCCGAGCGAGGAGCTCCTCACCGCGGTGCTGAGTGCCGGTGAGGCCACCCGGCATCGGCTGTGGGACCAGGCCCACCGGTGCCAGGACCTCCATGAGGTGCTGCGCGACTTCCGCGACGACGTGCGCCTGGTCGACGAGGACGTGGCGGGACGCTTCGAGTCGCTGGCCGCCGTCCTGACCGGCGACATGACCGGTGACGGCGTCGGTGACGGCGTCGGTGACGTGGCATGAGCGGCGTCGCCTCGGCCCCCACCCGCCTCGAGTCGGTCGCGCTCCTCGGGAGCCTGCCGGCCGAGGTGCAGGCCGTCATCCGGCCCCTGGTCCAGCCGCTGCTCGAGCAGTGGGACTCCCTCGTCGGCGACCACGACGCGGTCCGGGAGGCTGCCGCGCGGTGGCGCCGGATGGGTGGACACCTCGATGACCTCGCGCGCCGCCAGCTCCGCGCGGTCGACGACACCGAGACGGTCTGGGTCGGCCTGGCCCAGGGCAGCTGGGCGGAGGCGGGCACGGAGGTCGGTGTCGACCTCGGGGCGCTGGCCGAGCGGTCCGTCGACATCGGAGCCTGCCTCGAGGAGGCGGCGGTCGCGGTGCACGAGACCGAGCGGCTGGTCCGTGAGCTGGTCCGTGAGCTGCTCGAGTGGGCGGCGCTCACCCTGGCGGTGTCGGCCGTGACGGGGTTCGTGACCCTGGGTGCCTCCACGGTGGCCGGGGCCGCGGCCGCGGCGGCCCGGGCGGCGGTCACCGGCTCCCGGATCGCGGCCCTGGTGCGACGCCTCGCCGCCGTGCTGCACCGCATCCGGGCCCGTGTGGACGCCTACCGCGCGTGGGTTCAGGGGTTGTCGGCCGTCCGGCGCCAGGTCGTGCAGCGCGTGGAGAAGCAGGTGGTCGGCGTCGTGGTGAAGAAGCCGTTGCGCGGCGCGACGTCGGAGGCCACCGGGATGGACGGGCAGTACCGCGAGCCCCTCGAGTCCCTGGCCGGGGCCCGGTCCCGCGAGCGCCGGATGCCCGCCGGGTGAGCGTCCGGGTGGCTCGGACAGCCGTCTCCCTCAGTCCGGTCGGCCGGGTGGCCGGCCCTCGTGCGGCCTCGGTCAGCCGCAGCTCACTCCTCGGACGCGATGTGCACGAGCGCGTCGCCGGAGTTGACCAGGGCCTGCTCGGTGCGACCGATGACGACCCCCGTGCGGTTGGCGTGCACCAGGCGCAGCGTCTTGCCGAAGGCGTCGACGAGGGCACCGAGCCGCTCCCCGTCGGTCACCTCCTGGCCGAGGGTCGCGTCGAGGTCGAGGATGCCGGTCCGCCGGGCACGCACCCAGCCGCTGGCCCGGCACTCGACGCTGGCCGCGGGCGGGGCCACGTCGACGCCGTCGACCATGCCGAGGGCGGCGAGCACGCGGCGTACGCCCAGGACGCCGGCGTCGATCGCATAGGCGTCCATCCGCAGGCTCTCGCCCGCCTCGTAGAGCAGCACCGTCGCCCCGCGCTCGCGGGCGGCGTGCCGCAGCGACCCGTCCCGGATCCGGGCGTGGAGCATCACCGGCGCTCCGAAGGCCGCGGCCAGGTCGTGGGTGAATCCGTCGTCGAGGTCGGCCCGGATCTGCGGCAGGTTGGAGCGGCGGTCGGAGCCGGTGTGCAGGTCGAGCCCGACCGAGCACTTGTCGACGACCTCCGTCATGACGAGGTGGGCGATCCGGCTGGCCAGCGACCCGCGGGCCGATCCGGGGAAGGACCGGTTGAGGTCGCGGCGGTCCGGCAGGTAGCGGTCGCCGTTCATGAAGCCGAGCACGTTGACCATGGGCAGCGCCACCACCGTGCCGCGCACCTGCTTGGGGTCGAGCCCGGCCAGCACCTGACGGATCACCTCGACGCCGACGACCTCGTCACCGTGGATGGCGGCGCTGATCCACATGGTCGGGCCGTCCTCGCGCCCGTGCACGACGCGCACCGGCAGGCTCACGTCGGCGCCGGTGACGAGCCGGGTGATCGGCAGCTCGAGGTTGCGGATCGTGCCGGCACGCACCCGCACCGCACCGATCGCGAACGACTCGCGGGCCATCAGCCGTCCCCCCGTGGTCGCATGCGCAGACGCTATCCGGTGGTCCCGGAGCCCCGTCGTCCTGCCGGCCGGCCGGCCACCACCCATCGGGCCGCCGACGGCGTGTCGGCATCGTCGACGCGCGCTGACGCACGAGGACCGCCCGCGACGAGACGGTGGTCCAGTCCGGTCGCGCCGGAGGAAGACGAGGTGTCTCCCGGGTGTTGGTGCAGGTGATCGTCGTCCCCATCCCCGAGGAGTCCCCATGGCCACCGTCGTCGTCTTCGGAGGCACCGGGTACACCGGCGCGAACGTCGTCCGCGAGGCCGTCGCCCGCGGTTTCGAGGTCGTCGCCGTCAGCCGCTCCGAGCCACGGGAACCCGTGCCGGGCGTCCGCTACGAGACCGGCCCCGCCGAGGAGGTCGCGCGTCGCGTCGTCCCCGGCTCGGACGCGGTCGTCGCCGCCCTGTCGCCGCGCGGCGACATGGCCGGCCGCCTGGTCGAGGTGTATGCCGACCTCGCCCGCCAGGCTGCCGAGGCCGGCGCACGCTACCTCCAGGTCGGAGGGTTCAGCTCGCTCCGACCCGCGCCCGACGCACCACGCTTCGTCGAGGGCGAGATCGCCGCCGAGTACCTCGACGAGGCGCTGGAGGGTGAGGCCACCCGCGTCATGCTGGTCGAGCAGGCGCCCGCCGACCTGGACTGGGTCTTCGTCAGCCCGGCCGGGCAGTACGGCGCCTGGGTCCCGGGAGAGCGGACCGACTCCTACCGGGTCGGCGGCGAGGTGGCGCTGTTCGACGAGGACGGCACGTCCAGCGTCTCCGGCGAGGACTTCGCGGCCGCCATCGTCGACGAGATCCAGACCCCTGCCCACCACCGGGCGCACATCGGGGTCGTCGGCTGAGCTCTCCGGGGGTGACTACACCCCGCGGTTGCGGCGGCGTACCGCACGGCGCGGCCGGCCCCCGAGGTAGGAGCGGTGGGAGTCGACGAGGAAGCCCTGGCGCAGCGCCTCGCGGCCGATCAGCATCCGGAAGCCCATCTCGTCGCGGCTGCTGAGCGTGACCTCGGCGGTGACCGTCCGGCCGAGCAGGCGCACGTCCATCAGCACGACGTACCGCTCCTCGGAGTGACCCGACGAGCTGCGGACCAGGCGCCGGTCGTGCACCGGGCACTCGTGCTCGACGATGCCGTCCTCGGAGCGCTGCCACGGCCGCAGGGAGAACCGCACCCAGGTCTGGCCGTCGCGCGAGAGCTCCGTGACGTCGAAGGCGTGGACCGACGAGGAGCGCGCCCCGGTGTCGAGCTTGGCCTTGATCCACTCCACCCCCGCGTCGGGGAGGGTGACCCACTCGCGCCAGCCGGCGACGATGGTTGGATGGGGATCGGCCACGCCCCCCATCCAATCAGGTGTGAAGAGTGAAGCTCGCGATCCTGTCCCGCGCCCCCCGGGCGTACAGCACCCAGCGCCTGCGCACCGCGGCCCTCGACCGCGGTCACGAGGTCAAGGTGCTCAACACCCTGCGCTTCGGCATCGACCTGTCGGGCAAGGAGCCGGACCTCCAGTTCCGCGGCAAGCAGCTCTCGGACTACGACGCGGTCCTGCCGCGCATCGGCAACTCGATCACCTACTTCGGCACCGCGGTGGTGCGCCAGTTCGAGCAGATGGACGTCTACACGCCCAACACGGCGTACGGGATCTCCAACTCGCGCGACAAGCTGCGGGCCACCCAGATCCTGTCGAAGCACGGGATCGGGATGCCGGCCACCACGTTCGTCCGCGACCGGGCCGACGTGATCCCCGCGATCGAGCGCGTGGGCGGGGCGCCGGTCGTCATCAAGCTCCTCGAGGGCACGCAGGGCATCGGCGTCATCCTGGCCCCCGACATCAAGGTGGCCGAGGCGATCATCGAGACCCTGCAGAGCACCAAGCAGAACGTCCTCATCCAGCGCTTCGTCAAGGAGAGCAAGGGCCGCGACATCCGCGCGCTCGTCGTGGGCGACCGCGTGGTCGCGGCGATGCGGCGGGTGGCCCAAGGTGACGAGTTCCGCTCCAACGTGCACCGCGGCGGCTCCGTGGAGGCGGTCGACCTCGACCCGGCGTTCGAGGAGGCGGCCGTGCGCTCGGCGCAGATCATGGGCCTCAAGGTCGCCGGCGTCGACATGCTCGAGAGCAACGACGGCCCCCAGGTGATGGAGGTCAACTCCTCGCCCGGACTCGAGGGCATCGAGACTGCCACCAAGCTCGACGTGGCCGGCGCGATCATCGACCACATCGACAACCAGGTGGCGTTCCCGCAGATCGACGTGCGCCAGCGGCTCAGCGTCTCGACCGGGTACGGCGTCGCCGAGCTGCTCGTCCACGGTGACGCGGACATCGTCGGCAAGCCCCTCGGCGAGTCGGGCCTGGCCGAGAAGGACATCTCGGTGCTGACCCTGCACCGCGGCACGTCGGTGATCCCCAACCCGCGGGCCAGCCACGTGCTCGAGCCCGAGGACCGGCTGCTGTGCTTCGGCCGGCTCGAGGAGATGCGCTCGATGATCCCCGAGCGCCGCAAGCGCCGGCAGAAGGTCAAGAAGCTCCCGAAGCACCCCATCCACGAGCAGGAGTGAGGCCGGGCTGACGCCTCTCCTCAGCCCCGGCCACGCAGGACGTCGAGCTGCTCGCGGACCCCGGCCCGGTCGGGCTCGGTGACGCCGCCGCGCACCATCGCCTCCAGCTCGTCGCGCGGGACGACCTGCCCCACGACCGCCCGCATGCGCTCCGCCGCCCGGGCGGTGGCGACGCCGATGGCCGCCATGATGTGACCCGCCAGCTCGTCGGCGGGGAGCCGCGTCGCCCCGGGCTCGAGGTGGAGGCGGGTCGGCCTCCCGGAGGGCGTGACCCGGACCGAGACCAGGCCACGCGCGGCCTGCGCCTCGCCGTGCACCCGGGTGAGCTCGTCCTGCATCTGCTCGATCGCCTCGAGCCGTCGGATGCTGTCGTCGCGGAGCCGTGCGCTCCAGTCGTCGGTGTCCATGCCGGACGTCATGCCCGGTGCGGGCCCGGCCAACCCCGCGGATCCGTGCCTGTGGACAGCGCTCAGTAGCCGCCCTCCGGCGCCACCATCTCGCCCCGCACCCCGAGCAGGCGCACCGGCCGCTCGTCGCCGAGCGCGAGGTAGAGCTCGTGGGCGGTCGCGGCGATGACGTCGACGTCGTACGTCGGGGCGCCGAGCTTGCGCACCTTGGTGGAGGTGAAGAACGGCACCACCCGCACCTTGAGGTGCACCCGCATCGCGGGTCGCTCCTCGCGCCGCAGGTCGGCCGCCACCTGCTCGGCGAGGACCCGCAGCGCGTCCGGGACCTCGGTCGGGTCCAGGTCGCGCTGGTACGTCGTCTCGTGGCCGTGCGCGCGGGCCACCCACGGGGTGTCGTCCGGCCAGGCCCGTCCGCCACCGCGCCCGAGCCGGCCCACGTACGGGCCGTTGGTGGGACCGAGCTCGGCCACCAGCACCTCGTCCGGGGTGCCGGCGAGCTGGACGACGGTCTCGATGCCCAGTGCGGCGAGCCGGGCGGACGTCCGGGGACCGACGCCCCACAGGGCGGTCGTCGGGCGCTCGCCCATCACGGCGAGCCAGGTGTCGCGGGTGAGCCGGAACGTGCCACGGGGCTTGCCGAAGTCGGTCGCCACCTTGGCCCGGACCAGGGTGTCGCCGATCCCGATCGAGCACCACAGGCCGGTCGCGTCGAGGACGGCCCGCTGGATCCTGCGGGCGGTCGCCTCCGGGTCGTCGGTGTGGACGCCCACGAAGGCCTCGTCCCAGCCGAGCACCTCGACCACCGCGCCCGGGACGTCCTTGAGTGTCTGCATGACCCGCTCCGACGCGGCCTCGTAGACCGGCCGGTCGACCGGCAGCAGCACCGCGTCCGGCGACCGGCGCACCGCCACGCGCAGCGGCATCCCGGAGCGCACCCCGTGCTCGCGGGCCTCGTACGACGCCGTGGACACGACCGCCCGCTCGGTGGGGTCGCCGCGCCCGCCGACGACCACCGGCAGCCCCACCAGCTCGGGGCGGCGCAGCCGCTCGACGGCGACGAGGAACTGGTCCAGGTCGACGTGCAGCACCCAGCGCGGCGTACTCGTGGTCACGTGCCCATCATGGCCGGGTCAGGCTCCGCGCCCGTCCCACCACGGGTCGGTGATCTCGCGGAGCTCCTCGAGCATGGTGCGCAGCTCGCGGTAGCGCTCCGCGCCGAGGTGCCGCGACCACTCGCGGGCGATGCGTCGCTCCACTGTGCGGGCCTCCTCCTGCGCGGCGCGGCCACGGTCGCTGAGGCAGACGAGCCGGGCCCGGGCGTCGGTCGGGTCCGGGCGCCGCTCGACGTACCCCGCGCGCTCGAGCTGGTCGACGAGGTAGCCGGCGGTCTGCTTGGTCACCTGGGCGGCCTCGGCCAGCTCGGTGAGCCGGGAGCCGCGCTCGCCGAGGCGGGCCGCGATGCGGCCCTGGGCGATCGTGATGTCGTCGTACCCGTGCTCCCACAGGTGCTCGAGGACCTGCCTCTCGACGTGCCGCTGCGAGACGAACATCAGCACTGCCGGGTGTGGTTGCGGCATCGGCCCTCCTTGACAATGTCGTCAGCCTATCTGACCATAAAGTGGTCAGGGAGGCTGACGGTGTGGAGGGTCGTCATGGAGCGCGACGAGGTCTGGCGGCACACGGTCGCCCAACGGCTCGCCCTGCGGGACGTGCTGCGCGACCTCACCCTCGAGGAGTGGGACCACCCGTCCCTGTGCGCCGGGTGGCGGGTGAGGGACGTCGCCGCCCACGTGATCTCCGGTCCCCAGCTGGGCCTGGTCAACACCGTGCGGACCATGGGCGGCATCTGGCGCGGCTACAACGGCATGATCCTGCAGGACGGCCGGCGCCGGGGGTGCGTGCCGGTGGCCGACATCCTGGCGCAGTACGACGAGTGGGCCGAGGTGCCCCGGGGGCCACTCACCGTCACCCACGTCGAGCCGCTCATCGACGCGATCGTCCACACCCAGGACATCGTGCGTCCGCTGGGTCGCATCGTGGAGGCCCCGCCCGAGGCGGCCGCCGTGGCCGCCGACCGGGTGCGCACCCTGGCGTACCTCTTCGGCACCCGACACCTCTTCTCCGAGCTCCGCATGGTCGCCACCGACGCCGAGTGGGCCCACGGCACCGGGCGCGAGCTGCGGGCTCCGATGACCGAGCTGTTGATGATGTGCACCGGTCGACCGATGGCCGACGCGGCCGTCTGACCCACCCGGCGCCCTGTCAGACTGGCGCCGTGATCGATCCGCTCCAGACGGTCCTCATCGTGGCCGCGCTCGTCCTCGCGCTCGTCACCGGGGTGTACGTCGCCCTCGACCGCAGCCCCGACCGGGTGCTCGTCGCCCTGCTCGCGCTCCTCGAGCTCGGCCTGGTCGTGCAGGCGGTGATCGGCATCGCCCAGCTGATCGGTGGCAGCAACGACCCCGGGATCACCTTTGTCGGCTACCTGCTGGCCGCCCTCGTCGTGCTGCCGCTCGGGCTGCTGTGGTCGCTGGGGGAGCGCAGCCGCGGGGCCACCGCGGTGCTGATCGTCGCGCTGCTCACCGTCGCCTTCCTCGTCGTCCGCCTGGAGCAGATCCATGCCGCAGCCTGACCCGGCGACGACCCGGCGGCGCTCCACCTCGACCGGTCTCGGGCGCGCCCTCGTCGCGACGTACGCCGTCTTCGCGCTCGCCGCGACCGCCCGCAGTGCGGTCCAGCTCCTCACCAAGGCCTCCGACGCGCCGCTGGCCTACGCGCTCTCGGCGGTCGCCGCGGTGGTCTACGTCCTGGCCACCCTCGGGCTCGCCGAGGTGGGGCCGCGACCGCGCGCCATGGCGTGGGGGGCCGTCGGCTTCGAGCTCGTCGGCGTCCTCACCGTCGGGACCCTGACGGTCCTCGATCCCGAGCTGTTCCCGGACGCGACGGTCTGGTCGGCGTACGGGCAGGGCTACGGCTACCTGCCGCTGGTGCTGCCCTTCCTCGGCATCGCCTGGCTGCTGCGCACCCGACCCCGCACCTGAACCGCCGTACGGCGTCGGTCAGGCGGCGGATCGGGGGCCGGTGACCGCGGGGAACTCCCGCATCGCGTGGTCGGCGATCTGCTTCATCATCCAGGCGTCGAGGCCGCCGCCGATGAAGCCGCCGACGAACGGGACGCCGCGGCCGAGCCCGCCCAGCGTCTTGACGCCCACACCGCGCATCAGGTGGAACCCCACGGCCTTGTTGACGATCATCATGGCCGCCGGCGGCATCCCGCGGGTGGCCAGCGAGGCCAGCCGGCCACCGCCGGTGCTCATGCCGGCCTTCGTGAGCACGTCGTCGGCCCTGGAGCCGACGAGGGTGAGCAGCACGGCGGACCGGATGCGCTCGTCGGCCAGGTCGTAGCCGCGCAGCTGGGCGATGGCGCCGACCATGCGGGTCGCCTGGACGTAGAACTCCAGCACGTTGGCCGGCAGCGCGACCGGCAGGGTGACGAAGCCGCCCACGCCGGTGACGAAGCCGCCGATGCCGCCGCCCCGGGTGCCCGCGCGACCCACGGCCCGGAGGGCCTTCTCGGGCGAGCCCTTCTCGCGGAGCGCCTTGTCGGCGACCTGGGAGGCCGAGCGGATCGGGCCGCGCCCGTCGAGGCCGATGTCGAGCAGCATCCCGATGACGCGGTGGATGGGTCCGTCGTCGGCCTGGGGGTCGTGCGCGGCCTGGAGGGCGGAGCGGGTCTCCTCGATCTGCTCGCGCTGCGGACTGAAGACGTCGAACAGGCCCATCGTTGCTCCCGGGTGCGGTCTGGATGGTGCGGTCTGGGGGTGACTCACGGGTGATCCGTCCCGATCCTGTCACGCACCATCGGGCGCCGATCCACCCTCAGGGACAGCGCTGTCCGGCGTGAGGGGTGCCGCTGCTCCACGGGGGCGGGTGCCGAGGTCCTCGGGGCGGGTGGCCATCGCGTTGCGGGAGTCCATCAGCGCACGGTCGAGCGGAAGCCGCGCAGCCGCAGGCTGTTGGTGACCACGAAGACGCTGGAGAAGGCCATCGCCGCACCGGCGAGCATCGGGTTGAGCAGTCCGGCCGCCGCGAGGGGGATCGCGGCGACGTTGTAGGCGAACGCCCAGAACAGGTTGCCCTTGATCGTGCCGAGCGTGCGGCGCGACAGCCGGATCGCGTCCGCGGCCACCCGCAGGTCGCCGCGCACCAGGGTGAGGTCGCTGGCCTCGATGGCCACGTCCGTCCCGGTGCCCATGGCGAGGCCGAGGTCGGCCTGCGCGAGCGCGGCCGCGTCGTTGACGCCGTCGCCCACCATGGCCACGACCCGCCCCTCGTCCTGGAGCCGCGTGACCACGTCGACCTTGTCGGCCGGCAGCACGTCGGCGATCACGTGCTCGATGCCCACCGTGTCGGCGACCGAGCGCGCGGCCGCCTCGTTGTCACCGGTGAGGAGGTACGGCGTGAGGCCGAGGTCGCGGAGCATCCCCACCGCCTCCGCGGAGGTCTCCTTGACCGTGTCGCCGACCACCACGACGCCGCGGGCCCGGCCGTCCCAGCCGACCTCGATCGGAGTGCGGCCCCCGGCGCGCGCCTGCTCGACGGCGACCAGCAGATCGTCGGCCGCGGGGTCGGCCGCAAGGTCGCGCGTCAACTGGCGGCGTACGACATCGGAATCGGCGCCGGGGCTGTCGGCGGCCGCCAGTCGAGCGCCGGCGAGCTCCGGACGCCGGGCGAACACCCGTCGGCCGTCGACGACGCCGGCGACGCCCACGCCCGCGGTGGCGACGAAGTCGGTCACGGGCAGGAGGCGCCCGTCCTGCGAAGCCGCGGCCGCCACCGCCCGGGCGATCGGGTGCTCGGAGGCCTGCTCCAGGGCCCCGGCCAGGCGCAGCACCTCGGCCGGGTCCTCGCCCTCGGCGGCCACCAGGTCGTGCACGGTCATCGCGCCGGTGGTGACGGTGCCCGTCTTGTCGAGCACCACGGTGTCGACGCGCTGCGTGGACTCGAGCACCTCGGGGCCCTTGATGAGGATGCCGAGCTGGGCGCCGCGGCCCGTGCCGACCATGAGGGCGGTCGGCGTGGCCAGGCCGAGGGCGCACGGGCAGGCGATGATCAGCACGGCCACCGCGGCGGTGAAGGCCGCCGAGGCGCCGGCGCCCGAGCCGAGCCAGAAGCCGAGCGTGGCCACCGCGAGGCCGATGACGATGGGCACGAAGACCCCCGAGATGCGGTCGGCGAGGCGCTGGACCTGGGCCTTGCCGTTCTGGGCGTCCTCGACGAGGCGCGCCATCTGGGCGAGCTGGGTGTCGGCGCCGACGCGGGTGGCCCGGACGACGAGCCGCCCGCCGGCGTTGACGGTCGCGCCGACGACCTGGTCGCCCGGTCCCACCTCGACGGGCACGGACTCGCCGGTGAGCATGCTGCGGTCGACCGCGGAGCTGCCCTCGACGACCTCGCCGTCGGTGGCGACGGCCTCGCCGGGGCGTACGACGAAGGCATCGCCCACGGCGAGCTGCTCGATCGGGACGCGGGTCTCGCTGCGCCCGCCGGAAGCGTCGTCCCGGAGCACGGCCACGTCCCTGGCGCCGAGCTCCATCAGGGCCCGCAGCGCCGCCCCCGACTGGCGCTTGGCCCGCGACTCGAGCCACCGACCCGCCAGGATGAAGGTCGTCACCCCGGCGGCGGCCTCGAGGTAGATGTTGCCGGCCCCGTCGGTGCGACCGACCGTCAGCTCGAACGGGTGGGTCATGCCCGGCATCCCGGCGGTGCCCAGGAAGAGCGCGTAGAGCGACCAGCCGAAGGCGGCGAGCACCCCGACCGACACCAGGGTGTCCATCGTGGTCGCGCCGTGGCGCAGGTTGGTCCAGGCGGCCCGGTGGAAGGGCCACGCACCCCACACCACGACGGGTGCGGCGAGGGTGAGCGAGAGCCACTGCCAGTAGTCGAACTGCCAGGCCGGCACCATCGCCAGCGCCACGACGGGCACGCTCAGCACCGTGCTGATGACGAGGCGGTCGCGCAGCGGGTCCCGTTCGGGTACGGCATCCTCGACGGGCGTGGTGCCGGCCGGCGCGGGCAGCGCGGCGGCGTACCCGGCCTGCTCGACGGTGCGCAACAGGTCGTCGGTGCTGACGGTCGTCGGGTAGCTGACCTTGGCCTTCTCGGTCGAGTAGTTGACCGTGGCGGCGACGCCGTCGAGCTTGTTGAGCTTGCGCTCGATCCGGTTGGCGCACGACGCGCAGGTCATGCCGGTGATGGCGAGCTCCACGTCAGTGGTCATCGGTCCTCCCCTCCTCGTGCGTGTCCTCGTGGGTGTCCCCGTGGGTGTCGGTCCCGTGGCTGCGGACGGCGAGCTCCGCGGTGCGGACGACGCCGTCGTGCTTGAAGTCGAAGAACAACCGGTAGCCGCCCGCGCTGGGCACCTCGACCGCGAACGGCACCTCGGGCCCGGCGTCGCCGGCCTCCGGGTGGACGTGGAGGTAGGCCAGGTCGCCCTCGCGCAGTGCGACCAGGTGGCCGTGGGCGCCGAGGTAGGGCTCGAGGTCGGTGACGGGCTCGCCGTCGCGACTGACCCGCACGCTCACCATGCCGTCGTCGAGGTCGCCGTCGAGGTCCACGGTGTAGCCCTCGACGGTGTCGCTCGCCCGGTGCCCGGGGTGCGGGGCGGGGGTGAACCGCCCGGCCACGTCGAGGTCGGTGCCCAGCGTCAGGGCCGGGCCGCCGGTGGGCGTGAAGTCGGCGAGGACGCGCCAGCTGCCCGGGGTGAGGTCGACGTCCGTCGTCCAGGTGCCGTCAGCGGTCATCGTCGGGTGGACGTGCTGGTAGCCGGACAGGTCGCGGCGTACGGCGATGAGGTGCAGGTCCTTGTCGTGCTTCTCGTCGTACGCCGTGACGGGCTCGCCGTCGGGACCGGTGACCACGAAGCGCAGGGTGCGGCGGCCCGGCTCCAGGCCGGTCGCGGGCAGCACCAGGGTGTAGCCGGACTCGCTGACCTGCAGTCCGCCGGGGACGTGGGCGGTGGCCGTCTCCGCGCCGGGAGCGGCGTGGTCGTCGGTGGCGACCTCGACGGGCCCCACCCGGTCCTCGACCGCGCGGCCGGCGCCCCACGCCGTACCGAAGACGACGGCCAGGGCGGTGACGAAGAGCGCCACCCGGACCGGGGTGCCCATCACGCCAGCTCGTAGCCGGCTTCCTCGACGGCGGCGCGGACGGCCGGCTGCTCGAGGGGCTGGCTGCTGGTGACGGTGACGGCACCCGAGTCGAGGACGACCTCCACGGACTCGACGCCCGGGATCTCGCTGATCTCCTCGGTGACGCTGGCGACGCAGTGGCCGCAGGTCATGCCGGTGACGGTGAAGGTCTGGGTCTGGCTGGTCATCGGGTCCTCCTCAGGACTTCACGAGCCGCGCGATGGCCGCGCTGGCTTCCTTGAGCTTGGCCTCCTGCTCGTCGCCGCCCTCGCGGACGGCCTCGACGACGCAGTGCTCCATGTGCTCGTCGAGCAGGGCCAGGGACAGTGACTGCAGGGCGCGGGTGACCGCGGAGACCTGGGTAAGGATGTCGATGCAGTACTGCTCCTCGTCGACCATCCGGTGCAGCCCGCGCACCTGGCCCTCGATGCGCTTGAGGCGCTGCAGGTGCTTGTCCTTGGTCCCGTGGGCGACGTAGCTGTGCTCCATGCTGGCGACCATACCCATAGGGGGTATGGGTTTCAAGTGGGTAGTCCGCGACGATCGGACCCTGATCCCGGCGTGTCGAGGGTCCGATCGTCGCGGACTACCCCGGCCCACCCATCGGTCGCCGTCTCGTCACCCGCCGGCCGTCCGCATGCACGACACTCGAAGGGTGACGTCGCCGCTGCCCGCCCTGCTCGCGGCCGACCGCGCGCCTGCGCCGCGCACGCTGGTCGACATCCTGCGCGGCACCGCGCAGCGCTTCCCCGAGGCGCCCGCCGTCGACAACGTGGTCACGGTCCTCACCTACGCCGAGCTGGTCGAGGCCGCCGACGCCGTGGCCGTGGAGCTCGCGGCGGCCGGCGTACGCCGCGGCGACAAGGTCGGGGTCCGCATCTCTTCCGGCACCCCGGACCTCTACGTCGCCATCCTCGGCATCCTGTGCGCCGGGGCCGCCTACGTGCCCGTGGACGCCGACGACCCCGACGAGCGGGCGCGGGTGGTCTTCGCCGAGTCCGGGGCGGCGGCGGTGATCGGCAACGACCTGGTGATCGCGCCCCGCGGCCCGGCGACCGACCGGCAGCAGGAAGGAGACCGGCCGGCCGGGGACCCCACCCCCGTCGACGACGCGTGGGTCATCTTCACCTCCGGCTCGACCGGCACCCCCAAGGGCGTCGCGGTCACCCACCGCAACGCCGCGGCGTTCGTCGACGCCGAGGCGCGGCTCTTCCTGCGGAGGGAGCCGATCGGGCCGGGCGACCGGGTGATGGCGGGGCTGAGCGTCGCCTTCGACGCGAGCTGTGAGGAGATGTGGCTGGCCTGGGCGTACGGCGCCTGCCTGGTGCCGGCGCCCCGGTCGCTGGTCCGCAGTGGCGTCGACGTCGGACCGTGGCTGCTGGCCAACGACATCACCGTCGTCTCCACGGTGCCGACCCTGGTGGCGCTGTGGCCCACCGACTCCCTGGTGCGGGTCCGGCTGCTGATCATGGGCGGCGAGGCCTGCCCGCCCGAGCTGGCGGCCCGCCTGCAGCGCGAGGGGCGCGAGGTCTGGAACACCTACGGGCCCACCGAGGCCACCGTCGTGGCGTGCGGCGCCCTCCTCGACGGGTCGGACCCGGTCCGGATCGGGCTGCCGCTCGACGGGTGGGACCTGGCCGTGGTCGACGCCGCGGGCACCCCGGTCGCCGAGGGCGAGTCCGGGGAGCTGATCATCGGCGGCGTGGGGCTCGCGCGCTACCTCGACCCCGCCAAGGACGCCGAGAAGTACGCCCCGATGCCCGGCCTCGGCTGGGAGCGCGCCTACCGCTCCGGCGATGTGGTGCGCAACGACCCCGCCGGCCTCGTCTTCGCCGGCCGGGCCGACGACCAGGTCAAGCTGGGCGGACGCCGCATCGAGCTGGGCGAGATCGACGAGCAGCTGCTGCGGCTGCCGGGCGTCAACGGTGCCGCGGCGGCGGTCCGCTCGACCAGGTCGGGCAACACGCTGCTGGTCGGCTACCTCGCGGTGGACCCGTCGTACGACGGCGCGACGGCCCTCGAGCTGCTCCGCCGTCGCCTGCCCGCGGCCCTGGTGCCCCGGCTGGCCGTGCTCGACACCCTGCCGACCCGGACGTCGGGCAAGGTCGACCGCGACGCCCTGCCCTGGCCGCTGCCCGCGTCCGCCGGGGCGACGGGCGCGGCAGGGGCGGCGTCGTCCGGCCTCGACGAGACCCAGGCGTGGATCGCGGAGATCTGGGCCGACGTTCTCGGCGCGGAGGTCACCGGTCCCGGCGACGACTTCTTCGACTTCGGCGGCGGATCCCTGACCGCCGCGCAGGTGGTCAGCCGGATCCGTGAGCGCTACCCCGAGACGGTGGTCGGCGACGTCTACGCGCACCCGACGGTGGCCGCGCTGGCCGACGTGCTGAGCTCCTTCGTCAGCACCGCGAGCGCGACCAGGCGCGAGGTGCGTCCGCTGCCGCCCAAGAGCCAGGGCGGCCAGCTGGCGGCGCTGCTGCCGCTGCGGGCGCTGGCCGGGATGCGCTGGCTGAGCTGGCTGGCGCTGGCGTCCACGGCCGGCCACCGCGTGCTGGACGTCGCCTGGCTGCCGTCGTTCCCGCTGTGGGTCCTCGTCCTGACCACGTGGTTCTTCCTGGTGCCGCCCGGTCGGATGACGCTCGCCGGGGTGCTGGCGCGCCTCGTGCTGCGACCGGTGACGCCGGGCGAGCACCCCCGTGGCGGCAAGATCCACCTGCGGATCTGGCTCGCCGAGCGGATCCAGGACGAGCTGGCGGCGACGTCGCTGGCCGGGGCGCCGTGGTTCCCCTACTACGCAAGGCTGCTCGGCAACGACATCGGCGCGGGCGTCGACCTGCACACCATCCCCCCGGTCACCGGGATGCTGCGCGTCGGCCGGGGGGCGGCGATCGAGCCCGAGGTCGACCTCGTCGGACACTGGATCGACGGCGCCGTCCTGCGCGTCGGGGAGATCCGGATCGGGGCGCGCGCCCGGATCGGGGCCCGCTCCACGCTCAGTCCCGGGGCCGTCGTGGGCAAGGACGCCGAGGTGGCCCCGGGGTCGCTGGTCGAGGGGGAGGTGCCGACCGGGGAGTTCTGGTCCGGCTCGCCCGCCGAGGTCCGCGCCCCCGAGGCGCGTGGTCCGTGGGCGACCTCCTCGGCGCCACGCGAGTCCGCCTGGCTCGGGCTGTACGGCGTGATGGCGGCCCTGGTGGCGGCACTGCCCGGGGTGGCCGTGGTGGCGGGTGGGCTGGTGCTCGCGCCGGTCGTCCGCGACGCCGACTCCCTGGGCGAGGCCGTGCGGGAGGCGTTGCCGTGGCTGCCCGTGGCGGCGCTGGTGGGCTACGCCGTGCTGATCTTCTCGGTGTGGGCGATCGTGCGCCTGCTCGCCGTGGGCATGGAGGCCGGCCCGCATCCGGTCCGCTCGGGCACCGGGGTCCGGATCTGGAGCACGCTGCGTGTCCTCGACGAGGCGCGCACGTGGCTGTTCCCCCTCTACGCCAGCGCCCTGACCCCGCTCTGGCTGCGCCTGCTCGGCGCCAAGGTCGGCACGGGCGTCGAGGCCTCGACGGTGCTGCTGATCCCCTCGCTCACCACCGTGGGCGACCACGCCTTCCTCGCCGACGACACCCTCATCGGCTGCTACGAGCTCGGCGGCGGCTGGATCCGGGTGGGTCACGTCAAGGTCGGCAAGCGCGCGTTCGTCGGCAACTCCGGGATGCTGGCGCCGGGTCGCAAGGTCCCCAAGGAGTCCCTGGTCGCGGTGCTGTCCGCAGCCCCCGGGCGGGGCCTGGCCAAGAGCGGCTCGTCGTGGGTCGGCAGCCCGCCCACCCGGCTCCGCCGGACCTCGGGCGGGACCGACGACAGCCGCACCTACGCCCCCTCGACCCGGCTCCAGGTCTTCCGCGGCCTCGTCGAGGTCTGCCGGGTCGTCCCGATGCTGCTGCTCGTGCTCCTCCAGGCGACCGTGGGGGTGGCCCTGCTCGCGCTGCTCGACCGGCAGCCGCTGGTCGCCGTGCTGCTGGCGGGGCCGGTGCTCGCGCTCGCCGGCGTCGTGGCCGCGCTCGTCACCGTCGCCGCCAAGCTGCTGCTGGTCGGACGGCACCGCACCGGCGAGCACCCGCTGTGGTCGTCGTTCGTGTGGCGCAACGAGCTGGCCGACACCTTCACCGAGGTGCTGGCCGCCCCGTGGTTCGCGGCCCCGGTGCAGGGCACCTACGCGCTCAACGTCTGGCTGCGGATGCTGGGCGCGCGCATCGGTCGCGGCGTGTGGTGCGACACGTACTGGCTGCCCGAGACCGACCTCGTCACCCTCGAGGACGGCGCCACCGTCAACCGTGGCTGCGTGGTGCAGACCCACCTGTTCCACGACCGGGTGCTGAGCATGGACCGGGTGACGCTCGAGGCGGGGGCCACTCTGGGGCCGAACAGCGTTATCCTTCCCGCCGCGACGATCGGCCGGCACGCCACCGTGGGCCCGGTCTCGCTCGTGATGCGCGGGGAGGGTGTGCCTCCTCGTACCTGCTGGATCGGCAACCCGATCGGCCCTTGGGAGGCCCCCTCATGACCGACCCCTACATCCCGGGACACGGTGACGCGTCGTACGACGTGCGCCACTACTCGCTCGGGCTCACCTACAAGCTGGTCGGCAACCGCCTCGACGGCGACGCCGTGCTGTCCTGCACGGCCACCGAGGACACCTCGTCGGTCGCCGTCGACCTCGCCGGCCTGCGCGTGGGCAAGGTGCTGCTGGACGGCGCGCCGGTCCGCTACTCCCACCGCGGCTCGCGGATCACCGTCACCGCCCCGCTCGCCCAGGGCCAGGAGTTCGAGCTCCGGATCAGGTACGCCGGCTCGCCCGGGACGCTCGCCAGCAAGGGCCAGGACGACGCCGGTTGGGAGGAGCTCACCGACGGCGCGATCGTCGCCGCCCAGCCCCACGGCGCCCCCACCTGGTTCCCGTGCAACGACCGGCCCACCGCCAAGGCGACCTTCGCCACGACCCTGTCCGCGCCCTCGGACTACTACGTCGCCATGTCCGGCAAGCTGACCGGCACCCAGCGCCGGGGCTCGAGCGTCGAGTGGACCTACGAGATGGACGAGCCGATGTCGCCGTACCTCGCGACCGCCCAGATCGGCCGCTACGAGGCACGCGACCTCGATGAGGGCGTCCGCGTCGTGTGCCCGCCGGACCTGCGCGGCCCGGGGTACGACGCGTCGTTCGGCCAGCAGCCGGCGATGATGCGCTTCTTCGAGAGCCGCTTCGGCGCGTACCCGTTCGCCGGGTACACCGTCGTGGTGACCGACGACCCCCTGGAGATCCCGCTCGAGTCGCAGGCGCTCTCGACCTTCGGGCGCAACTTCGCCTCCGACGACTGGGACGACGTCCGGCTGGTGGCCCACGAGCTCGCGCACCAGTGGTTCGGCAACGCGGTGACCCTGCGCGAGTGGAAGGACATCTGGCTGCACGAGGGATTCGCCTGCTACGCCGAGTGGCTCTGGTCGGAGGAGTCCGGGCGCGAGTCCTGCGACGAGCGGGCCCGCCACCACCACGACAGGCTGGCCGACGAGCCCCAGGACCTGTTGCTCTGCGACCCGGGCCCGGACCTGATGTTCGACGACCGGGTCTACAAGCGCGGGGCCCTCCTGCTGCACGCGCTGCGTCTCGAGATCGGCGACCACGACTTCTTCGACCTGCTCGAGCAGTGGGTCGAGGAGCACGACGGCGGCAACGCCACCACCGAGGACTTCGAGCGGCTCGCGGCCAGGGTCAGCGGCGTCGACCTGGGCGAGCTGTTCCACGCGTGGCTGCGCGCGACGGACCTGCCGGACCTGCCCGACCCGGACTGACCGCGGCCACGTGACCGGGTGGGGCCGCCAGGTCCACCCAGTCCACCTCGGCGAGCACGATCCTGGTCATCGGCGTGGTCAGGCCGGTGCCCCACGCCTTGAGAACGGCCTCCTTGCGTGTCCAGGCGCGGGCCTGCTCCAGGGGCGAGTCGGCCCGCTCGCCGGGGGCGAGCACCAGGGCCGGGTCCCACCCGCGGGCCACGTCGCCGACGTGCTCGGCGTCCACCCCCACCGGACGGTCCGCCAGGGCGGTGACCACGTGGGGGCCGGACCGGGCCACCGACACGTGCAGCCGGGCGGCGTACCCGTCCCGCACCTCGACCCAGGGGCGGCCGTGGGTCGCGCTGCCGCACTGCGGGCACAGGCGCCCGACCCGGACGCGGTCGGCGTCGACGCCGGCCGCGTCGCGCGCGTGGCCGGCCAGCGCCTCGTCGGCGGTGCGGCCCTGGTGCCATCGCACGTCGAGGACTCCCGGCTCGTCCGCGCCCGTGGCCCCGCTCATGGCTCCCAGCATGGCAGCGGAATACCCGATCGACCCCTCCGGTTAAGGTAATACAATCTTCAACCATCACGGTGGGGACATCAGCAGCAGGAGGCATCATGCAGTTCGGCATCTTCAGCGTCGGCGACGTGACGACCGACCCCACGACGGGACGCACCCCGAGCGAGGCCGAGCGGATCGAGTCGATGACCCGCATCGCGCTCAAGGCCGAGGAGGTCGGGCTCGACGTCTTCGCCACCGGCGAGCACCACAACCCGCCGTTCGTGCCGAGTCAGCCCCACGACCCACCTGGGCTTCATCGCCGCCAAGACCGAGAAGCTGCTTCTCTCCACGTCCACGACGCTGATCACCACCAACGACCCGGTGAAGATCGCCGAGGACTACGCGATGCTCCAGCACCTCTCGGGCGGTCGCGTCGACCTGATGATGGGTCGCGGCAACACCGGCCCGGTCTACCCGTGGTTCGGCAAGGACATCCGCGACGGCATCGCGCTGGCCATCGAGAACTACCACCTGCTGCGCACGCCTGTGGCGCGAGCCGGTCGTCACCTGGCAGGGCCAGTTCCGCACCCCGCTGCAGGGCTACACCGCGCACGCCCGGCGCCCCTCGACGGCACGCCGCCGTTCGTGTGGCACGGCTCGATCCGCAGCACCGAGATCGCCGAGCAGGCGGCCTACTACGGCGACGGGTTCTTCCACAACCACATCTTCTGGAACAAGGAGCACACCGAGCAGATGGTGCGCCTGTACCGCCAGCCGTTTCGAGCACTACGGACACGGCGCCGCCGACCAGGCGTATCGTCGGTCTCGGTGGCCAGGTCTTCATCGGCACGCACCGAGGCCGAGGCCAAGCGCCAGTTCCGGCCCTACTTCGACAACGCCCCCGTCTACGGCCACGGCCCGTCGCTGGAGGACTTCTCCGACGATGACCCCGCTGACCGTCGGCACCCCCGAGCAGGTCATCGAGCGCACCCTGGGCTTCGCCGACTACGTCGGTGACTACCAGCGCCAGCTGTTCCTCATCGACCACGCCGGCCTGCCGCACCGACGCTCGTGCTCGAGCAGCTCGAGATCCTCGGCCGCGAGGTCGTGCCCGTCCTGCGCGCCGAGTTCGAGCGCCGCCGCCCGGCCCACGTGCCGAGCGACCCGCCCACCCACGCCTCGCTCGTCGCCGCCGGGCCCGACGCCCCGCACCACCTCGTCGAGCCCGCCCGCGCGAGCGGTCGAGGCCGTCACCGAAGGAGCCTCCGCATGACCCGCACCCTCGTCGTCGTCACCGCCGGACTCACCGTCCCCTCGTCCACCCGGCTGCTCGCCGACCAGCTCGCCGACGCCGTCGCCGCCCAGGTGGGCGCGCGCGGCGAGGCCGCGCCGCTTCGAGCACGTCGAGCTGCGCGAGCTCGCCGGTGAGCTGGCGGCGTACATGACCAGCGGCGGCCTGCCGACCGCCCGGCTCACGGAGGTGCGCGACCTGGTGTCGTCGGCCGACGCGATGATCGCGGTGACGCCGGTCTTCACGGCGCTACAGCGGGCTGTTCAAGATGTTCTTCGACGCCCTCGACCCCGACGCGCTCACCGGGATGCCGGTGCTGATCGCCGCGACCGCCGGCTCCGCCCGGCACTCGCTGGTCCTCGACCACGCGATGCGACCGCTGTTCGCCTACCTGCGGGCCGTCGTCGTCCCGACCGGCGTCTTCGCCGCCACCGAGGACTTCGGCGGCACCACCGACCTCACGGCGCGGATCACCCGCGCCGCGGGCGAGCTGGCCGGACTGGTCGTGGCCACCGACCACGTCGCCGGCTTCGGGCCGGACGCCGGCGAGCGTCGTACGCCGTCCGCGCGGCGCACGTCGGGCACCTCGCTCGCCCCGGTGGCCGACTTCGCCGACCTGCTCCGCGGCCACACGGGCTGACCTTCCTTCGCCACGAGTGGTGCCGCGAGTGTGCGTGGAGGCACCCCGGAGCCCTCGTGGCCGGTGCATGTGCGCACACTCGTCGTGCCCACGGTGACCCCGGCGGCCGCCGACCACCCCTAGGGACCCCACGCGGTTGTCCGGGGCGGGGTGGCGAGCCATGGTCGAGGGATGAGCGACGACAAGAAGATCACCGTGGAACGCACCATCCAGGCTCCGACGTCCGCCGTCTTCGACGTGCTGAGCAACCCCGAGCGGCACGCCCAGATCGACGGCTCCGGCTTCGTCAAGGGCGACGTGGGGTCCAACCGCATCCAGCAGGTCGGTGACGTGTTCACCATGGACATGACCGGCGACCACATGGGTGGCGACTACCAGACCGACAACACGGTCACCGGCTACTCGCCCAACCAGCTGCTGGCCTGGCAGACCGCGCCCGCCGGTCAGGAGCCCCCCGGCTGGCAGTGGGTCTGGGAGCTCGAGGCCGAGGGGTCCGAGGCCACGAAGGTCCGCCACACCTACGACTGGAGCCACGTCACCGACCAGGAGCTGCTCACCAAGCTCAGCTTCCCGCTGGTGTCGCAGTCCGCGCTCGAGGACGCCCTCACCAACCTCGACCAGGCGGTCACCGGCTCGTGAGCCCTGTGCGGATCCGCCCGGTCGGCGGGGCCGCAGGGTGTCTGGTCATGATCCTGGTGTCGATCGCCGCGTCGGTGCTGCTGACGCTGGTGCTCAACCTGATCTCGCGCTGACCCGCGACACCCATGGACCTGGGCTCCGGGGGCTCCTAGGTTGGGAGGCGACCTGTGTTGCCGTCCACCCACCCGGGGGTCCCCATGAGCACGCTCAACCCGTACGTCAACGTCCTCGATGGCCGGGCTCGCGAGGCCCTGGAGTTCTACCGGTCCGTGCTGGGCGGTGACGTCACCGTGATGACCTTCGGCGACATGGGCACCGAGGGGCCGCTGGCGGCGCAGGTGATGCACGGCCAGCTCGAGACGCCGGCCGGCCACACCCTGATGGTCGCCGACGCCCCGCCGGAGATGGTCGAGGTGACGATGGGCACCAACATCTCGATCAGCCTGTCGGGCGGCGGTGCGGACGCCGAGGCGCTGCGCGGCTGGTTCGCCGGCCTCGCCGAGGGCGGTCAGGTGCCGCAGCCCCTCGAAGCCGCCCCGTGGGGCGACGAGTTCGGCATGCTCGTCGACAAGTTCGGCATCAGCTGGCTGGTCAACATCGCCGGGCAGGGCCCGGGCTGACGGCTGGTGTGTCACAGATCGGCGCCGACGGTGCCGCTACTCTCCGAAGGATGCTGCTGCAGCTGCGGGACGGGCGGTCCGCCCTCGTGTGGTCGGCAGACCAGCTACCTCCACGATCCTGAGATCCAGCTCGGAGGGCCGACCAGACGGAGGATCGTCAGGCGGCATGACGCAGGCGGGATCCCTCGCGGGAGGCGCGCTCAGGGGCTGTCGGCCGGGACAGCCGTCTGCTGGTACAGCGCGAGCCGCCAGTCGTTGCGCCGCAGGACGTACACGCTGGACATGAGACCGGCGAAGGCCGGCTCGTCCGCCTCGCGGTAGGCGGTGCCGCGATACACCAGCGCGGCACTGTGCGGCCCGGTCTCGACGATCCGTACGTCGGCGATCTCGTAGGTGCGCCATGGAGGAGCCTGCCCCAGGGCGGCGACGACCGTGTCCCGGTCCATGACCTCGCCGTTGGCCAGCACCATCACCGCATCCTCGGTCATCAGCTGCCCGTAGAACGCATCCCCCGTGCCGTCACACAGCGAGTCCCACCCCTGTCGCTCCAGGGCGAGCAACGTCGCCCGCAGGTCTTGATCGGCCATCACGCCACGTTAGGCGGAACGCCGTCACAGGTCCACAACGGGATCTCGACCGGACATCAGGGGCAGCGATCCGCACAGCAACCCCCGTGCCGGTGCCGACGGGCGCCGAGATGAGATGTCGAGTGACCCGTTCACGAGGCTCCAAGACCCCGAGCGGATGGGGCAGGCGCTCATCCAGTTCCTCGAGCCCCGACCGTCGGCGGCTGCCGGTCAACGGTGGCGACGCCACGAGTCCTGTGCCGACCGTCACTGCCGAGGATCTCGAGGGCTCGCGCGGCTGGTCGAGCAAGCGCCACGCAGGTCACCAGGGCGAGGGCCGGTAGTCCTTCACGAAGCAGCCGTAGAGGTCCTCGCCGGCCTCGCCCAGCACGATCGGGTCGTAGACGCGGGCCGCACCGTCGACCAGGTCGAGCGGCGCGTGCCAGCCCTCGGCCGCGATCCGCAGCTTGTCGTGGTGGGGCCGCTCGTCGGTGATCCAGCCGGTGTCGACCGCGGTCATCAGGATCCGGTCGGTCTCGAACATCTCGCCCGCCGACGTGCGGGTCAGCATGTTGAGCGCCGCCTTGGCCATGTTGGTGTGCGGGTGCCCCGCCCCCTTGTAGCGGCGGGAGAACTGCCCCTCCATGGCCGAGACGTTGACGACGTACGCCCGCCGCGAGGTCGCCGCCGAGGCCGCGGCCGCCATCGCCGGACGCAGCCGGGAGACGAGCAGGAACGGCGCGATCGAGTTGCACAGCTGCACCTCGAGGAGCTCGAGGGGGTCGACCTCGCCGACGGTCTGGGTCCATGAGTTGTTGGTCTGCACGTCCGGCAGCAGGCCGCCGGCGTCCACCGCGGTCCCGGCGAGGTGCGCGTCGAGGGAGGCGTGCCCGGCCGACAGCGAGAGGGCCGTCAGGGTGGCCGCGTTGTGGGCCGCCACGGCCGAGGCCGGCGACTCGCCCTCGTGGTGGGCGACCGCGGTGTCCGAGAGTGCCCCGGCGATGACCGCCGGGTGGGCCTCGCTGATGTGGTCGAAGGTCACCATCTCGGGCAGCACCCGGTCCTCGGGGAGGGGCGCGTGCTCGGCCTCCACCAGCGGCGCGTAGGCGCCCGGCGTACGACGCACCGTCTGGCAGGCGTTGTTGATGAGGATGTCGAGGGGACCCGAGCCGGCCACGTCGTCGGCCAGCGAGACGACCTGGGTGGGGTCCCGCAGGTCGATGCCGACGACCTTGAGGCGGTGGATCCAGTCGCCGCTGTCGGGCAGGGAGGAGAAGCGGCGGACGGCGTCCTTGGGGAAGCGGGTGGTGATGGTGGTGTGCGCGCCGTCGCGCAGCAGCCGCAGCGCGATGTACATGCCGATCTTGGCGCGCCCCCCGGTGAGCAGGGCACGCTTGCCGGAGAGGTCGGTGCGCTGGTCCCGCTTGAGGTGGCTGTGGGCCGCGCACGAGGGGCACAGCCAGTGGTAGAACGCGTCGACCAGGGTGAAGTCCTGCTTGCAGATGTAGCAGCCGCGCGGGTTGACGAGCTCGCCGGCGAAGGCGCCCGGTGCGGTGGAGACCAGCGGGATGCCGGAGGTCTCGTCGTCGATCCGCACCGGCGACCCGGTGGCGGTCAGCTCGGTGATCGCCCGGTCGTGGGCCAGCTCCTCGGCCCGCTTGCGCAGCTTGCGCTCGGCCTTGATCGACTTGTACATCCCCGACGCCGCCCGCTTGAGGGTCACGTGGTCGGGGTGGTCGCCCGGCAGCTGGTGGACCTGCTGCAGCACGCGGAGCGCGGTCGCCAGGTCCTCGGGGTCGATGCCGCTGTCGAGGCCGGGCTGCTCAGTCACCGGAGGATGGTACGGCGACCGCGCCGGGCGAGCGGATTCGTCGCGGACCCGGGGACGCGGGCGCGCGGGCACGGAGGGACGCAGTGAGCGCCGGGACCGCTAGGCGCTGCGCTCGTCCGCGGTCTCCTGGGCGACGGAGCCGTTGACGCGCACCCGGTCGGCGCGCAGGCCGTGGGCGACGCCCCACAGGACCGCCTTGGAGCGGCTGTCCACGTCGATCTTGCGGTAGCAGGACCGGATGTAGGACTTGATCGAGTTGACCGACAGGGAGGTGCGGTCGGCGATCTCCAGGTTGCTGAGGCCCATCGTGATGAGGGAGAGGACCTCGGCCTCGCGGGCGGTGAGGCCCTCCTCGCGGCCGGGCCAGTCGCCGCCCACGAGGCGGTTGCCCTTGGGAGCCGGCGACACGATCGACCCGCCCGCCGGCGACGGCCTGGAGAGCCTCGACCAGCTGACCTGCGGTGAGGCTCTTGGAGAGGTAGCCCGACACGCCCTGCTCCATCGTCTCGCGGGCCAGCCAGGGCTGGAAGTTCCACGTGTAGACGACGACCTTGCCGATCCGCGGGTTGTTGAGCAGCCGGTCGACACCCGGACCGTTGCCCTGCCCCATGCCGAACGTGTCGTACAGCGCGATGTCGACCTCGTGCATGATGTTCTTCTGGGCAGCGAGCTCGACGATCTCGACGCGGTCGCCGTAGTTGCGCAACATCGCATCGAGGCCGCGGACCACGACCTCGTCGTCGTTGACGAGTGCAACGCGGATCACCATGGCAGCACCTTACGACGAGGACCTGAGGGTATGTTCCATTCGGTCCGAGTTCGATCACTGCACTCGGTCCTTCGAACGAGGCCGTGAGACGAGGGGGACGCCCGGTGCAGGAGCACGCGTTCGCGACGCCGACGACCGGCGTCGCACCGTCGACGGGCGGTCTCGGCGTCCGCTGCGAGGGGGTGGTCCACCTCTACCGCACCTTCGGCGGGCACGACGTGGTCGCCCTGCGAGGCGTCGACCTGGCGATCGCCCCGGGGGAGCGGGTCGCGTTCCTCGGCCCCAGCGGGTCGGGCAAGTCGACCCTGCTGACCCTCCTCGGCGGCATCCAGAAGCCCAGCGCCGGGCGGATCTTCCTCGGTGACGAGGAGATCTCCCGGATGGGGGAGCGCTACCTCGCCCGGATCCGCTCGCGCAGCGTCAGCACCATGCTGCAGGGGGCCACCCGCAACCTGCTGCCCTACGCCACCGCCCGGCAGAACATCGCCTTCGCCCGGCTCTCCCTCAGTGGCGCCGAGCGCCGCGACGCGATGCTCGACAGCGAGCTGCTCGGCCGGGTCGGCCTCGAGCAGCAGGCCGACCAGGTCGTCTCGACCATGTCGGGCGGCCAGCGCCAGCGCCTCGCGCTCGCCTGCTCGGTGGCCACGTCGCCGCGGCTGCTGCTCGCCGACGAGCCGACCAGCCAGCTCAGCCACGAGGACCGCGACCACGTCCTGCACCTCATCCACTCGCTCGGCGACGACTTCGGCACCACGATCGTGGTGGTCACCCACCAGCCCGAGGTCGCCGCCACGTTCCCGCGCACGGTGACGATGAAGGGCGGCCGCGTCGGCTCCGAGGGCCGGGAGGGCTCCGAGTACGCCGTGGTCGGCGAGGACGGCGTCCTCCACCTCCCGGCCCACGTGGCCGCGGAGTGGCCGCCCGGCACGCTGGTCCGCTTCGAGGAGGACGAGTCCGGGCGCCTCGTCGTCACCCGCTCCAGCGCCGAGGGAGCCCCCGCGTGAAGGACCTCACCCTCGACCACGTGACCTACGTGGCCGGTCGCACCCTGCTCGACGACGTCTCGCTGACCTTCCCGGCCGGGCGGGTCACCGCCCTGTCCGGGCCGAGCGGCTCGGGCAAGACCACCCTGCTCTCCATCGCGGGCGGGCTGCTGGCGCCCACGTCGGGGACGGCGTCGTACGCCGGGACCCCGACGTGGACGGGCACCGGCGACCCGCGTGCCGAGGTGGCGTTCGTCCTGCAGGTCTACGGCCTGGTGCCGATCCTCTCGGCCCGCGAGAACGTCTCGATCGCCCTGCGCGCCCGCGGCACGGCCCCCGCCGACGCCGACGAGCACGCCGAGGCGGCGCTGGCCCGCTTCGGCATCGCCGACCTCGGCGAGCGCCAGGTCGAGGAGCTGTCCGGCGGACAGATGCAGCGCGTCGCCTGCGCCCGCGGCTTCGTGGTGAGCGCCGGGGTGCTGCTGGCCGACGAGCCGACCTCCGAGCTCGACGAGGGCAATCGCGGTGTCGTCCTGGCCGAGCTGCGCGAGGAGGCGGCGCGCGGCGCCGTCGTCGTCGTCGCCACCCACGACCCCGCCGTGGTCGAGGCCTGCGACGTGCACTTCGCCCTCGACGAGGGCCAGCTGGTGTGACCGGACCGGAGCTGGCGGCATGACCCGCGTGCTGCGTGGGGCCTGGAGCCGTCGCGGGGCCCTGGCGACCCTGGTGTCGATGACCACCGTGGTGGTCGGGGGCGCCGTGGGCGTCCTCGGCTTCGCGGCCGCCGCCGGGACGTCCCGGCTGCTGGCCGCACCCCTGCTCCTGCTCGGGGCGGTGGCCGTGCCCAGCATCGGGGCCGAGCTGGCCTCCGCCCGGCGTGAGGAGATCGGCCTGGCCCGGCTCCGCGGCATCCACGGTCCGCGGTTGTGGCGCCTCCTGCTCCTCGAGCCCCTCGGCGCCGTCGTGGCCGGCACGGTGCTGGGCCTGGTGCTCGGTGGCGCGGTGACGGTCGCGTCCACGTCGGTCTGGCTCGGTCAGGCGGCGCCGCCCCTGGGCCGGACGGCGGTGCTCACCGCGCTCGGCACCGCCCTGGCCGGCCTCGTCATCGTCGTCGTCTCCTCCGCCGCCGCGCTCCGCGAGCCGCTGGCGCTCCAGGTGGCGACGCGGCAGCGGCCCCGTCGGGCAACCACGGTGGTCGTCTTCCTGAGCGTGCTGACCCTCGTCGCCGCCGCCGTCGCGGCGTACCGCTCCCGGACGCCGACCACCGCCGATCCCGACGCCCTGGTCCTCCTCGGGCCCGCCCTCGTCGGCCTGGCGCTGGGGCAGCTCGCGATCTGGGTGCTGCGCCTCGGCGCCCGCGCGGCGACCGGCGGCACCGGCGGCCGGGGGCTCGCGCCCTTCCTGGCCACCCGGCGGCTGGCGCGCGCCGACGACCTGGTCACCCCGCTGCGCCTGGTGGTGGCCGCCGCGGTGGTGGCCACCCTGGCCACCACCGGCGCCCTGGCCGTCGACGAGTGGACCGACACCGAGTCACGCATCAGCGCCGCGGGCCCCACGACGGTGGACGTCGAGGGCGGAGCGCTGGGCGCGCTGGCCCTGGCCCGCGACCTCGACCCGGCGGGCGAGCACCTGATGGCCACGGCCGTGGTGCCCAACCTGGACCGTCTCCCCGAGCGCCGGGCCTACGTCGACGCGAGCCGCTTCGCCGCGGTGGTCGGCGACTTCTACGCCGGTACGCCGGTCGAGGACGCGGCGCGGGCCGTGCCCGACCTGGCCTCCGAGCTGCCCGACCTCACCCTCGACGGCGACCGGATGACCGTGTCGGCCCGCGCCCTGCGGAAGGGGACCGGCGACAGCCGCGGCGTGACCCTCGAGGTCGTCTATGTCGGCAACGACGACGCGCGCCGCTCCGTCCTCGTCGACCTCCCGCTGGAGCGCACCGGCGCCCGGGTGACGCGCAGCGCCCGCCTGCCGGGCTGTGCGGACGGCTGCCAGCTCGCCGGGATGACGGTGACGCGGCTCTTCGGCGACCGCAGCGGCGTCTTCACCTTCGACACCGAGCCGATGACGGTCCTCTTCGACTCGATCGCGGCGGGTGACCAGGAGCTGACCGACCTCGCCTGGGAGCCCGACCCGGCGAACATCAAGACCAACCAGAACAACCGGTTCCTGCGGCGCCTCTTCGACCCCCTGCGACGCGTGACGGCCAACCGCCCGGACGGGCTCGAGGTCTCGCCCCTCGCCGACGGGCCCACCCGCCTGCTCCTGACCGCTGCCGGGCAGCCGTTGCGCGTGCTCTCCGCCGGTACCGCGGCCCCGGCACCGCTCGACGTGGGCAGCGACGAGCGACCCGCCGACCCGCTCGGTGAGTACGCCGCCCTGCCGCTGGTCGGCGGGGTCGGCGTGCTGAGCGACCTCCCCGCCGCCTCCGTCGCCTCGGGCCCCACCGTCCCGAGCACCGACGTCCGCATCGTGGTGGCCGCCGGCACCCCCGACGCCGTGGTGGATCGGCTGGTCCAGCGGACCGGGTCCCGGCCGCGGTCCCTGGAGGACCTGCGCGACGACCTCGGCACGGCCGCCGGGGCCGACCAGGCCCGGGCCTACGTCCTGACCGCCGGCGCGTGCGTGCTGGTCGCCCTGCTCGCCCTCGCGGCCGGGGTCGCCCGGCACCGCCGCAGCTACCGCCACGACGTGGCCGCGCTGCGGGTCATGGGCATCGGGGTCGGCACCGCCCGCCGGGCCGGCCGCACCGAGCTCGCCGCGCTGGCCGTGCTGGTCGTCGCCGCCGTGACCGCGGGGGGCTGGGCGGCCGTGCACCTCCTGCTGGGCGGGCTCCCGCTCGTCACGCCGACCCCGGCGGCGCAGCCCCTCGACACCGGCGCGCGGGTGCCTGCCCTCGTGCTGTGGGCGGTCCTGGCGGCGGTCGCCGTCCTGGTCGTCGGCGGCCGCGCCCGCGCCGTACGCGAGTCGACCACCCGACCCTCCCTGCTGCGTGACGAGGAGCGCCGATGATCCAGCTCCTCTCCACCGTGCTGCGCGGGCTCCGTGCCCGGGCGCTGCTCAGCGTCGGCTCGATCGTGCTGACCGCGCTGGCGGTCGGGTCGGCGGTCCTCGGCCCGATCTTCTCCGAGGCGGTCACCAACTCCTACGTGGTGACCCGGCTCCGCGAGGCGCCGGCGGCGTCGACCGGGCTGACCCGGGTGCTGGAGCTGAAGTCCCAGCTCGACCCGCAGGCCGCTCGCGACCTCGCGGTGACCGAGTCCCGCGCCCGCGACGAGGGGCCGTGGGGCGAGCCCGTGACCACCCTGGTGTCGCAGCGCTACAGCGCCCTGCGCGGCGTGGTGACCTTCTGGGCGCGCGAGGACGTGTGCGCCGGCCTGGAGGTCACCGGCCGCTGCCCCACCGCCCCCGGCGAGGTGCTGATGCTCAACACCGACGCCGACAAGACCGGCGCCCAGGTGGGTGAGCCGCTCGAGCTCCCGATCTTCGAGCCCGCCGAGATCGAGGGTCAGTACCCCCGCCCGCCCGTCGACGAGGTGCGGGTGGTGGGCACCTACACCACGCCGCAGTCCGACGACGTCTGGCAGCGGCCGACCCTGCTCACCAGCGCCAACGAGCAGTCGAGCCTGACCGGGGGCTACAAGCCGTACCAGCCGTCGCCGCTCATCACCACGTCCGAGACCGTGGCCTCGCTGGGCCCGGGCGAGTGGACCGTGCGCGTCGACACCCCCCTCGACGTGCCGGCCGACCTCACCCGCGCCGATCTCGACGCGGCCGCGGCGACCGCCGCTGGGCTCGACGGCGCCACCGACGTCACCGGCGGCACCCTGGTCGGGGTCCCCGACGTCAACAACCTCGGCGCCGTGCGTGACGAGGTCCGCGAGCAGCAGGCCACCGCCCGGGCGTCGATCGCGCCGGCCGTGCTGTCCCTGGTGCTCGTCGCGCTGGCCCTCCTGATGCGCCTGCTGATGGCGGCCAGCGAGATCCGGGTGCCCGAGCTGGCGCTGGCCTCCCTGCGCGGGGTCTCCTCGCGCAAGCTGTGGGTCCTCGGCCTCTCCGAGCCGCTGGTCGTGCTCGCCGTCGCGGCCCCCGTGGGCGCCGCGCTGGGCCTGGGGATGGGGTACGGCCTCACCCGCGCCTGGCTGGTCGAGGGGCTGCCGGTGCCCGTGCCGTGGGTGAGCTGGGCCGCCGCGGGCCTGGTGATGCTGGCCGCGGTGGGCGTGGCCTGCGTCGCGGTGGGGCTGGTCGTGCGGGACACGCTCGCCTCCCAGCTCTCCGGCGTACGCCGTCCGCAGTCCTCGCGCCGCTGGTCGGTCGTGGCCCAGCTGGCCCTGGTCGCGCTGGCCCTCGCCGTCCTCGTCTCCAAGCTGGCCTCGGGCACCCAGGGCGACCCGGACGCGACCGACCTGGTGCTGCCGGTGCTGCTGGCGATCGTGGCCGGGCTGGCCGCCACCCGCGCCACCGCCTGGCTGGCGACCTGGTGGACCCGGCGCCGCCAGCACACCCGCTCGCTCGGCAGCTTCGTGTCCGCGCGGGCGATCTCGCGCCGCCAGGAGGGCACCCTGGTGATCCTGCCGGTCACCGCCGCCATCGCGGTGGCGGTCTTCGGCGCCGGCGTCTACGACTCGGCCGCCACCTGGCGGGCCAGCGTGGCCGCGACGGCCTCGCCCGGCGAGGTCACCTGGGCCTCCCCACTGTCGCTGCGCGACACCCGCGACCTGACCCGCACGATCGACCCGGACGGCGACTGGGTGATGACCGCCGCCGAGGTCCAGAACCCCGGGGCCAACTTCGCGGTCGTCGACGCCGACCGGCTCGCCTCGATCGCCGTCTGGCCGCCCACCTGGACGCCCGGGCAGGACGTGGAGGAGGTCGCCGCGAGGGTCGAGACCGCGGGGCACGTGCCGTCCCTGGTCGGGCGCCGGCTCTCCCTCACCATCGACAACCGGGCCCGTACGTCGCGTCCGTTGGCCGTCGAGGTGCGGCTGGGATCCGTCGGCGGCACCCCCGAGCGTGTCTACGTCGGTCCCTTCCCCCGCGGCGAGCACACGCTCTCGGAGCGGCTGCCGCGGACCTGCGCGACGGCCTGCCCGCTCGAGGGGATGACCCTCGGGGGCGGCGCCGGCACCACGATGGAGATGGACGGCACCGCCCGCGTCCTGGAGATCGCCGTCGACGGCGCCCCGGTCGACGGGAGCGTCGAGGGCGCCGGCTGGGTCCCGGCCCCCGACTCGCAGGCCCAGAGCTCGATCGCCGAGCTCCGCACCGACGACGGGTCCATCGACCTGGTGCTCGACTCCGGCGGCGGTCAGGCCATGGCCCGTCTCACCTCGGGCGGCATCGTCCTCAAGCGACCCGCGGTCCGCGGCGCCGACGTCTCCGACGAGGCGATCGAGAACCTCGACGGGTCCGGCGTGATCGGCGTCGAGCCCCGCGGCACCGCCGAGGGCCTCCCGTTCGTGGGTCCGACCGGCCTGCTGGTCGACTACGCCTCGTTCATCAACGACCGGCCCGTCTACGACAACCTCTTCGAGACCCGCGTGCTGATGCGCGACGAGGCGCCGGCGGAGGTCCGCGACGCCCTCGAGGAGTCCGGGCTGACGGTGGAGACGACCCTGGCCACCGAGCAGCGGGTCCTCGACCAGAGTGCCTACGCCCTCGCGCTGCGGCTCTACGCCGTCGTGGCGGTGCTGGTGCTGCTGATGGCGCTGGCCGGCCTCTTCGTCTCCACGGCGGTGCAGCTGCCGGCCCGGCGCCGGGACGCCGCGGCGCTGCGCGTGGTCGGCGTACCCCGCGGCGCGGTCATGTCGGCGGTGGCCCGCGAGTTCCTCGTCGTGCTCGGCGGCGCCGCGGTGGCCGGCATCCTCGCCGGCTCGCTGGCGCAGTACGTCGTGCTGCGCACCATCACGCTGGGCTACGTCGAGAACCTCTCCACCCCGCGGCTCGTCGCCGAGATCTCCCCGGTCCGGCTCGTGGTGCTGGCCGTCATCGCCGCGGTCGTGCTCGGGGCGGCCGCGTTCGTCAGCGCCTCCCTGACCGTCCGGGGGGCCCGGGGCTCGACGCTGCGCGAGAACGCTCGCTGACCGGGCGTTTCCTGGCGCTTCAGCGACGTCGACCGGGCACTTCCCAGCGCTTCAGCCGGCGTCGACCGGGCACTTCCCAGCGCTTCAGCGGTGGCCGACCGGGCACTTCCCAGCGCTTCAGCGGTGGCCGACCGGGCACTTCCTGGCCTGGGCGGGGTGATCGGGCGCAACTGGCGGCGTACGACGGGTGGATCGGCGCGTTCCGTGTCGTCCGCCGCCAGTTGACGAGGCCTCGGGCAGGACCCGTGTCGCCCGCCGCCAGTTGACGAGGCGCCGGGCGCGTTCCGTGTCGCCGCCGCCAGTTGACGAGGCCCCGGGCGGGACCCGTGTCGTCCGCCGCCAGTTGACGAGGCCCCGGGCGCGTTCCGTGTCGCCCGCCGCCAGGTGACGAGGCGCCAGCGACCCGGCGGACGGTCAGGCGGCGTCGAAGCGGAAGCCCACCCCGCGCACGGTGCGGATCCAGCGGGCCTCCCCGTGCTCACGCAGCTTGCGGCGCACGTTGGCGACGTGCACGTCGACCAGGTGGGTGTCGGCGGCGTGGTCGGTCTCCCAGACCTCGCGAAGCAGGTCGTTGCGGCGCATCACCACGCCCGGCCGGGTCGCCAGCGCGGTGAGCAGGTCGAACTCGGTGCGGGTCAGCTCGACGGGTCGACCGTTGACCTCGACGTCGCGCGCGTGCCGGTCGAGGACCAGACCACCGCCGCCCTCGATCCGGCCGTCGTTGCTCACGCTCGGGGGTCGTGGCGCGGCGGGTGAGGAGCGCGGACGGCGGAACATCGCGGAGATCCGGGCCTGCAGCTCGCGGGGCGAGACGGGCTTGCCCATGAAGTCGTCGGCGCCCGCCTCGAGGCCCAGCAGGAGGTCGATCTCGTCCTGCCGCTCGCTGACGAACATGATGTAGCAGTCGCTCGCGGAGCGGATGCGCCGACAGACCTCGAGGCCGTCGATGTCGGGCAGGGACAGCTCCAGGACCACCAGGTCGGGCTGCAGCTCCTCGAAGTGGGCCAGTGCGGTGGCGCCGCGCGAGGCGGTCGAGACCTCGAAGCCGGCGCGTCCGATGATCTCGCTGATCGTGTCCCTCGTGGCCGGGTCGTCGTCGACGACGACGGCAGAGCGGTGCTTCATTCGCTTCCCCCCGGAAGTGTTTCTGAGGTCAGGACCTGACCGGTCGGGCCAACTGTGGTGTGGAACGCGCGTCCTTGCTAGAGGGGAGACGAGGTCGTGGAGGGCTTGTTACGGCCGGGACCCAGAAATGGCAAAACTGTCACCTTGTTGACGATTCGTTGACATAGTCGCCGCCACCACGCCGGAGCACCATTCCGGACCACCCCGACGGACGCACGCCGACGGGCCATCGCGACTGACCATGAGACGGGAGCACCCATGCTGGCAGCGGCCGGGGCCACCGAGCCCCCCACCCTCTCCCCGGCACCCGCCGTGCCCGCCGTCCGGACCCGCCGGACCGCCAGGGACCGCCGGGCGCCGCGACGTGCCAGCAGCCGGGTGATCCTCCTGGTCGCGATCGGCCTCGTCGTGGTCTCCACGGTCTTCACCGTGACGGGCGCCCACGCCGCCAGGGCGCGTGACCCGCTCCAGCGGCACGTGCGCCTCGGCGCCTGGGTCGAGGGGATGACCCTCGAGCCCGCCCGTCTCGACGCCCTGGGCCACGAGCTCCACGCCGACATCGCGGTGGCGTCGTACTACTGGGGCTACGGCGACGTCTTCCCGGCAGCCCCCGAGCTCGCGCACAGCCGCGGCGGCACCCGCGACGTGCTCCTGTCCTGGGACATGGGCGAGACGCGCTTCGACGAGTGGAGCCGCGGGGACCACGACGCCTACCTCGACCAGATCGCCGAGGCGGCCCTGTCCTACCCGTACGACGTCTACGTGCGCCCGTGGCCGGAGATGAACGGCGACTGGCAGGCCTTCCAGCCGACCCGTGACGGCAGCAAGGCGTACGGCGGCACGCCGGCCGAGTTCGTGGCCGCCTGGCGCCACGTCGTCGACCACCTCCGCGCTGCCGGGGTCGACAACATCAAGTGGGTCTTCAACCCCACCGTCGACACCTACGCCGAGACCACCAAGGTCTCCGACATCTGGCCCGGCGCCGGGTACGTCGACGTGCTCGGGCTCGACGGCTTCAACTGGGGCAAGGACTCGCTGTGGGGCAAGTGGCGGCCGTTCACGGCCGTCTTCAAGAAGCAGTACCAGCGGCTGACGCGACTGCACCCGACGGCGCCGGTGTGGATCTGCGAGGTCGGCTCGAAGGAGCCCCGTCGCCACGACGGCGCACCGCGGGACCGCCGGCGCAGCAAGGCACGCTGGATCAGGGACATGATGAGTGCCCGAGCCTTCCCCCGCATCGACACCGTCGTGTGGTTCAACGAGGCCAAGGAGCGGGACTGGCGCATCGAGTCGTCCCGCGCCTCGCTCAGGGCGATGCGACGGGCGCTGCGCTGACGGCACGGGTCGATCGTCCGTCGACGCGCACGTCGTCGAGCTCGGCGACCGCGATCAGCCGCTTGGACGAGCCGTACTTCGGCCAGCAGGTGGTCAGGGTGAGCTTGCGTCCCGGCAGCGGGTCGAGCACGTGGTGGGCGTCGGCCGCAACGATCCACGGCTCCCGCACGATGCGGTAGATCCACGTCGTGTCGCCCTGGGTGACCTCCACGGGGTCACCGCTGCGGAGCAGGTCGAAGTCGATGAACGGGTCGCCGTGGCCGGCGCGGTGGGCCGCGATCGCCGCGTTGCCCTTCTCACCGGGCATGGGCGTGCCCGGGTAGTGCCCGGGACCGAGCTCGAGCGCCGGGGCGTCGGTGCCCTCGACGACGGCCCACTCCCAGTCCCGCCCGAACCGCGGGATGCGCAGCTCGGCGAAGGGCTTCTGGTACGCCGACCGGCTGGCCACCGGGACCGGCACGTCCTTGCGGACGACCGGTCGCGGCGCCGTGCCCAGGGTGAGCTCCTGCTGGAGCCCCACCTGGGTGCGGTCGGTGTGCCAGTCGTCGTACCCCAGACGCAGGGCGACCCCCCCGGCCACGAGGCCGAGGAGCACGACGACGGCGACGAGTCTGCGGAGCATCAGCCGTGACGCTTGGGCATGATCCGTCCCACCGCCATCAGGGCCGCGAGGATCGCGAACCCGGCGAGGAACATCCACATGGCGTCGAACCAGATCGAGGCGCCCATGCCGGTCACGGCAAGGGTTCCCCCGCCTGCTGCACCGTTGTTGTACATCACTTCACCACTTTCTCTCCGTGCCCAGGAAGGCCTGGGCGAATGCGCGGGCCTGGACGGCCTGCAGGAATATGTCGAACACGAACTCGATGACGACCGGAGCCGCCAGAGCCATCTGGCGCACGCCGCGGGCGCGCACGGTGACGACCCGCTCGAGGGCGAACACGCCCGTCAGGGCCAGCCAGAACGGCTGGATGGCGAAGCCGATCGCCACGGCGCCGAGGAGGCTGCCGACGTACAGCAGCGTGGCCAGCACGCCCAGGAGACTGAGGAGCTGACGGCCCCAGTAGCGACGGGTGACCGGGGTCCAGCCGTAGTCGACGAGGTTCTCGATCGCGCCGCGCTTCCAGCGCAGCCGCTGGTCGGCCAGGTCGCGCCAGGTGGGCATCACCTCGGTCTCGAGGGTGCACGCCGCCGGCGCGAGGATGTCGTAGCCGAGGTGCAGGAGCGCCAGCGACAGCTCGTTGTCCTCGGTCAGGACGCGCAGGTCGTAGACGGAGCCGGCGCCGGACCGGTCGGGCAGGCGCCCGTCGCGGCGCGCCGCGACGACGTCGCGCAGGACGCTCACCGGGAAGACCGAGGCCGTGCCCGTGAGCACCAGGGCCCGGCCGCGGAGACGGCGCACGTCGCGCTCGTAGCGGGCGTACTCGTTGCGCTGGAACGTGCCCACGAGCCCTCCGCCGGGCCCGCCGCGGAAGGTCCCGCCGCAGCCGCCGAGGCCGCCCTCGCGCAGGTTGGCGCGGGCCACGGCGAGGAACTCCGGGTCGAGGGTGCAGTCGGCGTCCATGACGAGGACCTGGGCATGGTCGCCCAGCGTCGGCAGCATCTGGTCGAGGACCTGGTTCAGGGCGCCGGCCTTCTTGTGGCTGTTGCCGACGGTCTGGTGGACCTCGACGCCGTGCGAGCGGGCGATCTCGACCGTGCGGTCGGAGCAGTTGTCGGCGACCACCACGATGCGGTCGGGCGGCCGGGTCTGGTGGCGCAGCGAGTCGAGGGCCGCGCCCAGCGAGGCCTCCTCGTCGTGGGCAGGCAGCAGCGCGACGAGCGGTCCCACGGGCCGCACGGTGCCCCTGCTGCTGGCACCGCTGCTGGCCCGGTGGCGCGCCGTCGTCCTGGTGGTCGTTCCCCCGGTCTTCACATGGAACTGATCGTTCCAAAGGGCCGAAGGGAACGCGTTTTGCCGTGATCTCGTTGAAGACTTGACGGAGTTGGTGGTTTCTTGACGTTTCCTTGACCGCTATGTGGCCGTAGTGGCCCAGGTCACTCCGATATCCGGACGCCGGTGCGTCACCACCGGTACGTCAGGTGAGTCGCACGGCCCGGTTGACCCACGTCGCCGTCGGGCTCATGCCGACCTTCTCGTAGAGGCCCAGGGCGCCGGTGCGTGAGTCGGTGCTCAGCTCCGAGACGGTCGCCCCGTGCTCGCGGGCGAGACCGAAGACGTCCACGAGGAGCACCTGGGCCAGGCCGCGGCCGCGCTGGTCGCGGCGTACCGCGAGCCGGCCGACGTAGGCGACCGTGCCGTCGTACGAGAGGTGGACCAGCGCGACGCCCACCACCGTGCCCGTGTCGTCGACGACGACGCGCAGGTTCCACGGCTCGAAGCCGGGACGGCCGACGAGCGCGGCGTGGAAGTCCTCGAAGGGCTCTCGTGCCCGCTCGGACCACTCGAGGAACGCGTCCTCGAGGACGTCGTGGGCGGACCGCAGGTCGTCCTCGGTGGCGGTGCGGACGGCGTAGCCCGCGGGCAGCGCACGCTCGGCGATCTCGGTGCCGGGGGGCAGCTGGAGGACCCAGCTGGTCCAGCGCACCTCGTAGCCCAGCGCCGCCAGCAGCCGGTCGCCCGGCCCGCCCTCGGGGACGGGCATGCCGACCACCGGGGAGCCGAGGCGGCGGGCCAGGTCGCGCAGCCACCAGGCCAGCCAGGTGCCGATGCCCCGACCCCGGTGCGAGGGGAGCACGGAGGTGTCGGCGCGGTCGACGCCGGAGAGCTCGGCGTACCCGACCATCAGGTCGCCGTCGAGGACCGCCACGGACCGCGCGCGCGAGGTCGTGGCTGGGCCGCGCCCAGTCGGCGACCAGGTCGGCCTCCTCGATCTCGACCATCCCCAGGTCCTCCCGCTCCTGGGCGGCCATCAGTGCGAAGACGGCGCCGGAGTCGCTGCGCCGCAGCGGCCGGGTGGTGAGGCCGGCCGGGAGTGCCGGGGCGGGATCGGGCGTGGTGCTCGTCATGCGAGCCATGATGGCGTCCACGGGGGGCGCCTGTCGCGGCGATTACCGGTCGGCGCAGGGCGCGCGTACGACGACGTGACGGACGTCGCCGCGACGACGAATCCCGCCCCCGTTGCGCGACCCACTACCGTTGACGGGTGGTTGACGATACTTCCCCCGCCCCCTCCGACGACGCCCAGCAGTCCTTCGCGGACCTCGGTCTCGCGCCTGCGGTGCTCAAGGCCCTGTCGGACGTGGGCTACGAGACGCCCTCCGCGATCCAGGCCCAGACCATCCCGCCGCTGCTCGAGGGCCGTCACGTGGTGGGCCTCGCCCAGACCGGGACGGGCAAGACCGCCGCCTTCGCGCTGCCGATCCTCTCCCAGCTCGACCTGTCGCAGAAGACCCCGCAGGCCCTCGTCCTGGCGCCGACCCGCGAGCTCGCGCTCCAGGTCTCCGAGGCCTTCGAGAAGTACGCCGCGCACCTCAAGGGCGTGCACGTCCTGCCGATCTACGGCGGCCAGGGGTACGGCGTCCAGCTCTCGGCCCTGCGCCGCGGCGTCCACGTCGTCGTCGGCACGCCCGGCCGGATCATGGACCACCTCGAGAAGGGCACGCTCGACCTGTCGCAGCTGCGCTTCCTCGTCCTCGACGAGGCCGACGAGATGCTCAAGATGGGCTTCGCCGAGGACGTCGAGACGATCCTCGCCGACACCCCCGACGACAAGCACGTCGCGCTCTTCTCGGCCACCATGCCGGCCCAGATCCGCCGGATCTCCAAGAAGTACCTCGCGGACCCGGTCGAGATCACGGTCAAGAACAAGACCACCACCGCGGCCAACATCACCCAGCGCTACCTCATCTGCTCCTACCCGCAGAAGGTCGACGCGCTGACCCGCATCCTCGAGGTCGAGAACTTCGAGGCGATGATCGTCTTCGTCCGCACCAAGAACGAGACCGAGCTCCTCGCGGAGAAGCTGCGCGCCCGCGGGTTCTCCGCGATGGCGATCAACGGCGACGTGCCGCAGGTCCAGCGCGAGAGGACGGTCAACCAGCTCAAGGCCGGCAAGCTCGACATCCTCGTCGCCACCGACGTCGCCGCGCGCGGCCTCGACGTGGAGCGGATCAGCCACGTCATCAACTACGACATCCCGACCGACACCGAGTCCTACGTGCACCGCATCGGTCGCACCGGGCGGGCCGGTCGCAAGGGCGACTCGATCGCTTTCGTGACGCCCCGCGAGCGGCACCTGCTCCGCGCCATCGAGAAGGCCACCCGCCAGCCGCTGACGCAGATGTCGATCCCCAGCATCGAGGACATCAACTCGACGCGGCTCTCGCGCTTCGACGACGCGATCACCGAGGCGCTCCAGGGGGAGAAGCTCGACTTCTTCCGCGACGTGGTCGCCCACTACGTCAACGAGCACGACGTGCCCGAGGCCGACGTCGCCGCCGCCCTGGTCGCGGTCATGCACGGCAACCAGCCGCTCGTCCTCGACGCCGAGCCCGAGCCGGTGCAGCGCTCCTTCGACACCCGCGAGCAGCGTCCCGAGCGGGGCGGCGGCCGCAAGCCCGAGCGTCGCCCGCGCGGGCGCACGGACGTCGACATGGCGTCGTACCGGATCGCGGTCGGCAAGCGCCACAAGGTGGAGCCGCGCCAGATCGTGGGCGCCCTGGCCAACGAGGGCGGCCTGTCCCGCGGGGACTTCGGGCACATCGACATCCGCCCGGACTTCTCCCTCGTCGAGCTGCCCCGCGACCTGCCCGCCGGCACCCTCGACAAGCTGTCGGGCACCCGGATCTCCGGCAAGCTCATCGAGATCCGCATCGACGGCGGCCCGCCCTCGCGGCGTGCCGAGTCCCGCGCCCCGCGCTCGGGCGACTCCGAGCGGCCGCGCAAGCCGCGGCACAAGGGCTGACCACCGGGGCTCTTCCCCCGGACAGGCAACGAGCCGGCGACCCGCACGTGACGTGCGGGTCGCCGGCTCTAGTCGTTCGTGCCGGGTACGCCGGGTGGTGTCAGGCGGACTTGATCGCCGAGATGTCGAACTCGAGCTTGATCTTGTCGGACACGAGGACGCCGCCGGTCTCGAGCGCGGCGTTCCAGGTGAGGTTGAAGTCCTTGCGGTTGACGGTGGTCGCACCCTCGAAGCCGACGCGCACGTTGCCGAAGGGGTCCTGCGCGGAACCGGTCTCCTCGAAGGGGATGGTGACCGACCTGGTGACGTCCTTGATGGTCAGGTCGCCGGTGATGGCCCAGTCGGAGCCGTCGCGCCGCACGTCGGTGGAGACGAAGCGGATGGTCGGGTAGGTCTCGGCGTCGAAGAAGTCGCCGGACTTGAGGTGGCCGTCGCGGTCGGCGCTGCGGGTGTCGACGGTGGCGACGTCGATGGTCAGGTCGACGCGGGACTGCGACGGGTGGGCGGCGTCGACGTGGGCGGTGCCCTCGAAGCCGTTGAACTGGCCGCGGACCTTGGTGACCATCGCGTGGCGGGCCACGAAGCCCAGGGTGCTGTGCGAGGGGTCGATGGTGTACTCGCCGGTGATGTCGTCGATGGCGGTGGTGGGGGTGTCGAAGTCGGTCATGGTGTCTCCCGGGTGAGGTAGTTGGTAGAGGATTCAACTACCATAAGCGTACCGCGGTCCGTTTCATTCCCTGGTGCGGGCAGTCCGCATCGGCGCGGACGACGAGGAGCCACCGGCCCCGAGGGGCGGGTGGCTCCGGCGTGGGGTCGGACTCAGGCCGCGTGCGGGGCCTGGGTCGCGATCCTGGGCGCGTACCAGTGCGCCTCCATGTGGGTGCGGCCCGCCGTGTCGGTGACCGGGACCCACTGGCAGACGAGGCCGCCGTGCGGTGCTGCCGTCATCGTGTGGTCGCTCATGTGACACCTCCCGTTCACTTCCTGTTCACCAACAGTAGCCCACCTCCCCCGGGCTTCCAAGAGAACGCCGAAATCGGGTGTGCCGCTCCACCCGGCCGTCGATGCGGGGCGTATCGCGTGGGTGGCCCTCCCCGGCCGTGCGCGCGCCCGGGTGGAGATCCGCCGGTCACCGCGCGGGAGAGGGGCGAGCCGGACGTACGCGAGCCCCTTGCTGCATGGGGTAAGCAAGGGGCTCGCGGGCAGAACTGTCTCACCCCCAGGGGCGGGTGTCCCGTACTTGTGGAGATCGCCGAGGTGGTCAGGACCGGCCGGACGGAGCGGCCGCGCGGTCCAGACCGGACGGCGCTGTCCGTGGCGTCTGGCACGATGAATTCATGAGCGATCAGCCGGAGTTGTTGTTCATCGACGGGCAGTGGCGCGAGGCCAACGACGGCCGACGGTTCGAGGTGGAGGACCCCGCCGACGGATCGGTGCTCGCCCGGGTCGCGGACGCCGCCGAGGTCGACGCGGCCGATGCCCTGGACGCCGCCGTCGCCGCACAGGACGACTGGGCCCGGACGGCCCCCCGCGAGCGCGGCGAGCTGTTGCGCTCGGCGTACGAGCTGATCATCGAGCGCACCGACGACTTCGCGCGGACCATCAGCCTCGAGATGGGCAAGCCGCTGGCCGAGGCGGCCGGTGAGGTGGCCTACGGCGCGGAGTTCTTCCGCTGGTTCGCCGAGGAGGCGGTGCGCATCCACGGCCGCTTCATGAGCGCCCCGGACGGCAGGAGCCGGCTGCTGACGCTGAAGCGGCCGGTCGGTCCGTGCCTGTTCGTCACCCCGTGGAACTTCCCGCTGGCGATGGGCAGCCGCAAGATCGGCCCGGCGCTGGCCGCCGGCTGCACGATGGTGGTCAAGCCCGCCGAGCAGACGCCCCTCACCATGCTCAAGCTCGCCGACCTGCTGCGCGAGGTCGGGGTGCCGGCCGGGGTGGTCAACGTGGTGCCGACCAGTGACGCGGCCACCGTCGTCTCCGCGCTGATGGGCGACGACCGGCTGCGCAAGGTGAGCTTCACCGGCTCCACCGAGGTCGGCAAGATCCTGGTCCGCCAGTCGGCCGACCACCTCCAGCGCGTCTCGATGGAGCTGGGCGGCAACGCGCCGTTCATCGTGTTCGAGGACGCCGACGTGGACGCCGCGGTGGCCGGGGCGATGATCGCCAAGATGCGCAACATGGGCGAGGCCTGCACCGCCGCCAACCGCTTCCTCGTGCACGCCGACGTCGCCGAGGCGTTCGCGACGGCGCTCGCCGCCGAGATGGGTGCCATGAGCGTGGGCCGTGGGCAGGACGACGGGGTCCAGGTCGGGCCGCTCATCGACTCCGACGCCGTCGACTCGGTCAGCCAGCTCGTCACGGACGCCGTGCACGACGGGGCGAAGGTCGTCACCGGCGGCACCGCACCCGGCGGTCCCGGCCACTTCTACCCACCGACCGTGCTCACCGACGTGCCCGCCGAGGCCCAGATCAACGCGGTCGAGGTCTTCGGGCCGGTCGCCCCCATCACCACGTTCACCACCGAGGAGGAGGGGGTCGCCGCCGCCAACGCCACGCCCTACGGCCTCGTCGCCTACGCCTGGACCACGGACCTGGCCCGCACCATGCGGCTCCAGGAGTCGCTGCAGGCGGGGATGATCGGCATCAACACCGGGCTGGTCTCCAACCCGGCCGCGCCGTTCGGCGGGGTCAAGGAGAGCGGCTTCGGGCGCGAGGGCGGCTTCGAGGGGATCGAGGAGTACGTCGACACGACGTACGTCGCGCTGCCGGCCGGCTGACCGCCGACCGGGCACTTCCTGGCCCGCGCCGACCGGGCACTTCCTGGCCCGTGGATCGCGCCGACCGGGCACTTCCTGGCCCGTGGATCGCGCCGAGCGGGCACTTCCTGGCGCCTATGGGCCTCGTCGGAGCCGTCGGGCGACGTCCTCCAGGGCCTCCGGCCGAGCGGGCCGGGGCGTCCAGGGCTGCACCAGGTTGTCGCCGTCCCACCGGGGAATGACGTGCACGTGCAGGTGGAACACGTCCTGCCCGCCGGCCCGACGGTTGGCCTGCACCAGCGTCAGACCGTCCGGGGACAGCTCCCGATCGATGATCCCGGCGACCGCCTTGACGCCGCGCATCACCGCGGCAGCGGTGTCCGCGTCCACGTCGAAGAGGTCGTCCGCGTGGGACCTGGGCACGACGAGCGTGTGCCCGTCGTTCGCCGGGTTGATGTCCAGGAAGGCCAGCGTCAGCTCGTCCTCGTGGACGGTGTGTGCGGGGACCCCACCGCGGACGATCCCGCAGAAGACGCACCCGTCGGCTCGTGCGGTCGTCATGCGGTCACCGTAGGTCGGTCGGCGGTCGGGGGGACGACCTGCAGGATCCGGCGTACACCGTCACGGTCTTGCCGATATCTTCACAACGTGACGAGTGATCCGCTCGGGTCCTTCCCGCTCCTGCCGCCGGGTTTCCGGTTCGGGACCAGCACGGCGGCTTACCAGATCGAGGGCGGAGCCACCGAGGGTGGCCGCGGACCCAGCATCTGGGACACCTTCTGCGCCGAGCCCGGCCGCATCTCCGACGGCTCGAGCGGGGCGGTCGCCTGCGACCACTACCACCGCTTCGAGGAGGATGTGGCGCTGATGCAGCGGCTCGGCGCCCCCGGCTACCGGCTCTCGCTGTCGTGGTCGCGGATCATGCCGGACGGGCGCACCGTCAACGAGGCGGGCCTCGCGTTCTACGACCGTCTCCTCGACACCCTGGTCGCCCACGGCATCGCCCCGATGGTGACGCTCTACCACTGGGACCTGCCCCAGGCCCTCGAGGACGAGGGCGGCTGGCTCAACCGCGAGACCGTCGACCGCTTCGCCGAGTACGCCGCCGTGGTCGGCGCGCGCTTCGTCGACCGGGTCGAGCACTGGATCCCGGTCAACGAGCCCAACGTCGCCTCGCTGCTCGGCTACGGCCTGGGCATCCACGCGCCCGGCCGGACCCTGATGTTCGACTCCCTGTGGGCCTCGCACCACATGCTCCTGGGGCACGGTCGCGCCGCCATCGAGCTGCGCCGGCAGGGGGCGCAGAGCATCGGGTGCGCCAACAACCACGCGCCCGTGTGGCCGGCCTCCGACGACGACGCCGACGTGGGCGCCAGCAAGATCTACGACGGCCTGTGGAACGGCATGTTCCTCGAGCCGATGCTGCTCGGCCGCTACCCGGTCGACCTGGCCCCGCTGCTCGACGGGCTGGCCGAGCCGGGCGACATGGCCACCATCCGCCAGCCGCTCGACTTCTACGGCGTCAACTACTACAACCCCATGAAGATCGCCGCCGCCCCCGAGGACGCGGACATGCCCTTCGAGCTGCGCGACGTCGTCGGCTACCCCACGACCGACCTCGGCTGGCCGGTGGTGCCCGACGCGTTGCGCGAGTGGCTCATCATCTTCCGCGCGCGCTACCGCGCAGCGCTGCCGCCGATCGTGATCACCGAGTCGGGGTGCGCCTACAACACGGGTCCCGACGAGGACGGCGTGGTCGACGACCAGCCGCGCATCGACTACCTGCACAGCCACCTCACGGCGGTCGCCGAGGCGATCGAGCGCGGGGTGGACGTCCGCGGCTACTACTGCTGGTCGCTGATGGACAACTTCGAGTGGGCCGAGGGCCTCTCGCAGCGCTTCGGCCTGGTGCACGTCGACTACGACACCCTGGAGCGCACGCCCAAGCGCTCCTTCCAGTGGTACGCCGACGCGATCGCCGCCCAGCCCGGGAGCGGGTCCGCTCCCCGATAGGGTGCGACGCATGTCGAGTCGCCGGGTCGTGTACGTGGTCGGATCGGGCCGCAGCGGCACCAGCACGATGAGCGGCACCCTCCAGACGCTGGGGCTGCACGTGCCGCAGCCCGAGGTCGCCGCCGACGCCACCAACCCCAAGGGCTTCGGCGAGCCGCAGTGGGTCGTCGACCTGCACACCGAGCTGCTGGCGCGCAGCAACGTCCAGGTCTCCGACGCCCGCCCCCGCGCCTGGCTCGACGCCGGCCGGCTCAGCGGCGACCACGCGACCCGCGAGCGCGTCACCGCCTGGCTGGAGTCGCAGCTCGCCGAGCACGACGAGCTGGTCGTCAAGGACCCGCGTGCCGCGTGGTTCCTCGGGCTCTGGCGCGCGTGCGCCGACCGCTGCGAGGCCACGTCGTCGTACATCACCATGCTGCGGCCCGTCACCGAGGTCATCGGCAGCAAGAAGCAGTACTACGACCAGCGCCAGGGCGACGTCACCCGCACCGCCGCGTGGGTCAACATGATGCTGCACACCGAGCGCGCGACGCGCGGCGAGCAGCGCCGCTTCGTCCGGTACGCCGACCTGCTGGCCGACTGGACCCAGCCCGTCTTCGCGATCGGCGAGGCCTTCGACCTGACCGCGGTCAAGACCGCGATGGCCAACGACATCGCGCAGGTCCATCAGTTCATCGACCCCTCGCTGCGCCGGGTCACCCTGACGTGGGACGACGTGCAGGTGCCGGCCGCGCTGCGCGAGCTCGCGCAGGAGACGTGGGAGGTGCTCGACGGGTTGGCCGACGAGGGGGGCGACACCGTGAAGGCGCACGAGGCCAGCGACCAGCTCCGGGTGGCCTACGGCGAGATGTACGCCGACGCCGAGGCGTTCGCGCACTCCACCACCCTGGCCCAGCGCCGTGCTGCCGCCGCCGAGGCCCGCCGCCAGGCGCAGGCCGCCCCCGCCGAGGGGGGTGCCCGCAGCGTGGCCGACCGGGTGCCGCACTCGGTGCGCGCGATCGTCCCGGAGGGCGCCCGCCGGGGCCTCCGCAAGGCCCTGCGCCGGGAGCGCTGAGGACGCCCGTGGCACCCCACCTCTCGGACATCCCCTCGCTGGAGGGGCTCCCCGACTACGACGTCACCTGGCCCTGGTCGCGCGGAGAGCGCCTCGCGCCCGGGCTCACCTGTGTCTTCCGGGTGCGCAACGAGGCCCGCAACCTGCCGTGGGTCCTGCCGCCCATCCTCTCCGCCGTCCAGCACGTGCTGCTGGTCGACAACGGCTCGACCGACGGCACGCTCGAGGTAGCGGCGGCGATCGCCGCCGAGTGTGGCGCGAGCGACCGCTTCACCGGGCTCACCTATCCCCATGCCGTCGCCCGCGCGGGCGGTGAGCACCTGGCCACGCCGGCCACCTCGGTGCACTCGCTGACGCACTTCTACAACTGGTGCTTCAGCCACGTGCGGACGTCGTACTCGATGAAGTGGGACGGCGACATGGTGCTCACGCCCGAGGGCGCGGGCATCCTGCGAGACCTGAGCTGGCAGCTCGAGACGACGCAGACCATCGTGGCCATGCCGCGGCACCCGCTGACCGTGGTCGACGAGCGCACCGGCTGGTTGGACCTGTCGCTGCGCTTCCTGGAGCCGTGGGTCTATCCCATGGGGCCGGACTTCACCTTCGTGAAGGCCTTCGACTGGGAGCTGCGCGAGTACCCCGCGGGCGTCGAGCGCCTCGTCCTCCAGCAGGGCCTGTGCGTGGAGGTCAAGTGGCTCGACGCCGACGAGTACGCGCACTGGCGCACCGAGGGCGTCGACTTCACCCACACCCGGCTCTACCGCAAGCTGCGTGAGTTCGAGGTCGACGAGGCCATCCGCTCGGGCCGCGCCGAGGAGCTGGGCGGCCTCGTGCGCGTCGACGCACCCGAGGGCGTCCACATCATCGACCACGTCACCCGCACCTGGCTGCGCCAGCAACCGCGGCCCCTGGTCACCCACAGCCTCCCCGCCTCGTTGCGCGAGCGCAGCGTGCGCGATCCCTCGACACCCGCGCGACCTCCGCACGAGCGGGAGGTCCAGCGATGAGCGTGTCCTTCTCCGGTCATCCCCTCGATGGCTTCACCTCCCCCGAACCCCTCCTGATCATCGGTGACGACGCGTCCGCCGCCGACCTGGCACCGGCCGGTGCCACGTTCACGACGATGGCAGGCACCACCGACATCGGCCGCGGCTGGAAGTCGGTCCTGTGGATGACCGCCGACCGCGCGTCCCTGCGCCGCCTCGCCTCCACCATCAGCCGGGTCGGCCAGACCCGCGTCGTCGCGCTCTGGCTCACGGACACGGCCGAGCCGTTGGTCCTCGTCCCCCGCCCGGAGTGGCCGCCGCTCACCTCGCTGATGGCTCGCGAGGCCGGCGGGGGCGTGCTCACGGTGCTGCGCTTCGCCCAGCCGATCGGCGCCCACGTGGTGCTGACCGAGCTCGCCCGCCAGGCCGTCCCGGGCGTCGACACCGGGCACGGGGGAGTGGTCGTCGCGTACGCCGGTCGCGAGCCCGCCGCGGGCCTCGACGTGCGGGCCCAGCGCTTCGACGACGCCGCGACGGCCGGTGACGACGAGATCGTGGTGCCGGCGGACGTGGTGGTCACAGGCGGTCTCGGTACGGGCGCCGGGGCGCCCTCCTCGACCAGCGGGGGAGACGTGCCCGTCCACCCCGTCATCGACCGCGTCCCGACGGTCGTCTCCGACCCGGGCCTCGAGCCCGTCGACGAGATGGTGGTCAACCCCCGCGGCTGGAGCAAGGAGTGGACCGAGCCGGTCCGCGACCTCGCGCCCGACCAGGCCCTCACCGAGGCCGCGATCAACGCGCTGCGCGACGTCCAGGGCCTGCGCGTCGACCTCACCACCGCCGACCCGCGGACCGTCGCCCACCTGGCCGCCGCCGGCGTACCCCTGCTCGCCACCGGCGAGAACCCCGCGCTCGGCGAGACGCTCAGCACGGCACTCGCACACACTCCCGACCTCGACGACGCCCTCGCCCGCGAGGAGCACAGCGTCACCACGAGGCGCGCCGCCCTGCTCGAGCACTCCAGCGTCGCCTGGCGCGGACGCCTCGCCCGGCGCGCCGGCATCCGGCACGTGGCGAGGCCACAGGTCAGCGTCCTGCTGACCACGAAGCGCCCCCACCAGCTCGACTTCGCGCTGCGCCAGCTCGCCCGCCAACGCGACGCGGACTTCCAGCTCGTGCTGGCCACCCACGGCTGGGAGGCCGACGAGGCGCGGGTGCGCGCGGCGCTCCCCGGTCGCGACGTCGTGCTGGTCCCCCGCGGCCAGGACACCTTCTTCGGCGACGTGCTCAACGACGCCTTCGAGGCGGCCTCCGGCGACGTGGTGCTCAAGGTCGACGACGACGACTGGTACGGCCCGCACGCGGTTGTCGACCTGCTCCTCGCGCGTCGCTACAGCGGCGCCGACGTGGTCGGGATGCCCAGCGAGTTCGTCCACCTCGCCGAGCTGGGGATCACCACCCGGCGCAACCACCCCACCGAGATCTTCAACCGCTTCGTCGCCGGCGGCACGATCATGGCCGACCGCGAGGTGGTGCGCAGCGTGGGCGGCTTCCGGCCGGTACGCCGCTTCGTCGACGCCCAGCTGCTCAGCGGCATCGAGGCGGCGGGCGGCCGGATCTACCGCACGCACGGCCTCGGCTACGTCCTGCGCCGTCTCGCCGCCGGCCAGCACACGTGGCAGGTGGAGGCCGACTCGTTCCGCAAGGACGGCATCGTGGACCGCGAGTGGGACGGCTTCCACGCCAGCCGCGAGCTCGAGGTCGACGAGCGGGACCTGCCATGACCCACGGCACGAGCCAGCCGGTGTCCCGCCGCGGCGAGCAGCCCGTCGTACGCCGCAACGAGTGGGGCGCCCTGACGCCTCCCGCGATCGGCGACTGGACGCCCACGCGCACGGTCACGGTGGTCGTCCCGGCGTACAACTCCCACCGCACCCTCCCGCACGTGCTCGCCGGTCTGGCCGCGCAGACCTACCCCGCACACCTCGTGGAGGTGCTGGTCTCCGACGACGGCAGCACGCCGCCGGTCGAGCTGCCGGACGTGCGACCCGACAACACCCGCGTCGTCCGCGTCCAGGAGGGCTGGGGCTGCGCCGGCGCGTGCGAGGTGGCGGGCCGCGCGAGCGACGGGGAGCTCCTGTACTTCGTCGACGCCGACATGCTGCTGTGGCCCGACCACCTCGAGGCCCAACTGCGTTGGCTGCACGAGGCCGACTACGCCGTGGTGGCCGGCACCAAGCGCTTCGTGGACCCCGGGCGGCTGCTCGCGCAGGACCCGGCGACCACCCGCGACCAGGTCGCCTCCGGCGAGGTCGCCACCCTCTGGGACTGGGACGACGCCGAGCCGCACAAGTGGGTCGAGGGCATGTGGCGGCGTACCGACGACCTCACCCAGGCCGGCCCGCGCGCCTTCCGCTCCTTCGTGGGTGCCACCTTCGCGTTGACCCGCGACCTGCTCGACGCGGCCGGTGGCTGGGACACCACGTTGCGGCTCGGCGAGGACATGGAGCTCGGCCACCGCCTCGGCGAGGCCGGCGGCATCCTCGTCCCGGAGCACGCCGCGAAGTCCTGGCACCTCGGGCGCTCGCACGTGATGGAGCGCCGCGACCAGGTCAACCGCTACAACGACGCCTACCTCGCCAACCTGGTGCCCGGGATGCGCCCCAAGCGCAACGCGCACGGCCGCCGCTACGAGACGCCGTACCTCGAGGTCGTCCTGGCCATGACCGCCGACGCCGACGAGGTGCGGGGCTGTGTCGACGCGCTCCTCGACTCCAGCCTCGACGACCTGCGGGTGCTCCTGGTGGGCGACTGGGCCGACCTGCACGAGGAGCGCATCCACCCGCTCGCCGACCCGCTGCTCGAGACCCGCATCGTGCACCGCTCCTACCGCGACGACCAGCGCGTCGCCCTGGTCGCGGCGGTGCCCGAGGGCCGCACCCGCTCCAGCCTGCGGCTGACCCTCGACTCACCCGCGCTCGCGCCCGCCCCGGGTGCCCTGCTCGCCCTGGTCGAGGACCTCGAGCGCACCCACGACGGCGCGCTGGTGATCGAGGGCGTCGGTCGCCTCGAGCGCGTCGCCGCGATCAGCCGTGCGACGTGGCTCGGCCTCGGCACGTCCGACGAGGCCCTGGACCGCGTCTACGGCGTACGCCGCCTCTCGGCCGCCGACGCCGGCTTCGTCCCCACCGCCGCGCGCGAGGTGCCGCGGTACGACGGCAAGCTGAGGAAGCCGGTCGCCTCCGAGCTGGGCGCGGATCCCGCGGCCGCGGGGAGGGGCGGCGAGCCTGACGGTGAGTCCCGCGAGAAGCGCGGCCTCTGGAGCCGGCTGCGCTGAGGCGCGAGCGCGACGGTGTGCGGCGCCGGTACCGGGGTGGTCGCCCGCATCTCCTGGACGTCGCTCTCCCGGGTGGTCAGTCCCTCGCCGTGCGTGCGCCAGGGCTCGCGCGTCATCAGGCGCAGTACGACGTCGTCGTCACTGTGAGTGGTCAGGGCCAGCATGGTCGAGGTCCAGCCACCGTGGAGGTCTCGCACGGCCGCGACGGGCCCGATCGCCTCCCGCGCCCACGCCAGGGCGGCCGCCACGTCCACGCCGTCGGCAGTCAGCACGCCCACGGTCCATCACGCAGCGGAGCGCGTCCCCCGCGTCGCGCCCGCCGTGTCCGCACCCCGGTCCCACCGCTCTCCACGCTGGTCCGGGCGCACAACCGGGGCAGTTCGCGGCCGAACCGCCCGCCCCGAGCGGGGCACGGCGGCCCCGCGACGCGAACTGCCCGTGCTGTGCGCGGCAAGCGTCCCCGGCGTCGCGCCCGACGAGGACGGCCGACCCACGGGGATGCGTGCGCCTCAGTCGGACGGCGTGCCGCTCGACCCGTGGACGATCGGCACGCTCATCGGAGCGTGCCCCCTGGCCCGACCTGGCCGCCCGCCGCCTCGAGTGCTCGATCCGCGTCGGCGGAGCCGTCGCAGCCGAGGACCACTCAGCCCCGCCAGAGCCCCCGCAGGATCCCGGTCGTCCGCGGATCGTCCTGCACGCGGTGCCCGGCCCCGCCCACCATGCGGTGCCGAGCGCCGAGGGCGACGAGCGCTGCCGCCGTCTCGTCGTACAACGGCCGCGCGCCACCGGTGAGGACCAGGGTCGGGACGCACAGCTCCGGGCGCAGCCCGAGACCCCACGGGGGCCGCAGCTCGCGGAGCCGACTCACCCGGACGTCGTCCTCCTCGCTCCACGAGCTGTCCGAGGGATCGGGCGGGAAGCCCATCGCCACCACGAAGCGCCGCGAGAACTCGCGCATCGGGACCGACGCGTCGTCGGCGACGGCGAAGACGGGCGTCATGTCGGCGACGTGTGCCTCGACCGCGGGCATGCCGCGGGCGAGGTCGAAGCACGCGGGCTCCAGCAGTGCGAGCGACCGGACCAGGTCGGGCTCCCGCTGCGACGCGAGGACGGCCGCGTTGGCGCCGTACGAGTGGGCGACGACGTGCCCCCCGCCGCTCGCCCGGAGCAGGGCGAGGACGCGCCCGGCGTCCCGTGACGGGGAGTCACCGCCGCGATGCCGGTCCAGGAAGACGTGGCCGGGATCAGCCCGGGCGGCCTGCACCGGCCAGGCATCGGCGCCGGCCTTCCCCGCCCCGTGGACGAAGACAACGGCGACCACGGAGGTCAGTCCGACCCGAAGAGGTCCCGCGTGTAGACCCGGTCGGCCACGTCGGCGAGCTCGGGGACCATCCGGTTGGCCACGATCACGTCCGCCTCGACCTTGAAGGCCTCGAGGTCGGTGACGACGCGAGAGCCGAAGAACCGGCCGTCCTCGTCGAGGTGCTCAGCGCCGATCTCGGGCTCGTAGACGACGACCGGGATCCCCTTGGCCTTGATCCGCTTCATGATCCCCTGCACGGAGGACTCGCGGAAGTTGTCCGACCCGGCCTTCATCAGCAGCCGGTGGACGCCGACGACGCGCGGCTTGCGGTCGAGGATGTCGAAGGCGATGAAGTCCTTGCGGGTGGTGTTGGCGTCGACGATCGCGGTGATCAGCGTCTGCGGCACCTCGGAGTAGTTGGCCAGCAGCTGGCGGGTGTCCTTGGGCAGGCAGTAGCCGCCGTAGCCGAAGGACGGGTTGTTGTAGTGGGTGCCGATGCGCGGGTCGAGCCCGACGCCGTCGATGATCTGCCGCGTCGCGAGCCCGTGCGAGAGGGCGAAGGAGTCGAGCTCGTTGAAGAACGCCACCCGCATCGCGAGGTAGGTGTTGGCGAAGAGCTTGATCGCCTCCGCCTCGGTCGCCTCGGTGAAGAGCGTCGGTACGTCGTCCTCGTCGGAGCCCTCGACGAGCAGGGCGGCGAAGCGACGGGCACGGTCGCTGTCCTCGCCGACCACGATGCGCGCGGGGTGCAGGTTGTCGTGCAGGGCCCGCCCCTCGCGGAGGAACTCGGGGCTGAAGATCACGTTGTCGGTGCCGAGCCGCTCGCGCACGTCCTGGACGTAGCCGACCGGCACGGTGGACTTCACGACCATCGTCGCCTCGGGCGCGTGCCGCAGGACGTCGGCGATGACCGCCTCGACGGAGGCGGTGTTGAAGTAGTTGGTGACCTCGTCGTAGTTCGTCGGGGTCGAGATGATGACGTACTCCGCGCCGGCGTAGGCCTCGGCGGGATCGGTGGTGAAGGTGACCGCCAGGTCCTCCTCGGCGAGGAAGCGCTCGATGTCCTCGTCGTGGATGGGGCTCTTGCCCGCACGCAACGTGTCGATGCGCGCCTCGTCGAGGTCGAGGCCGACGACCGGGTGGTGGCGGGCGAGGAGCACGGCCATGGACAGGCCGACGTACCCGAGTCCGGCGACGGCGATCCTGGTGGGCTGCCCGAGGGTTTGCGTGGTCACGCGGCGCATTCTGCCCGAGTCACGCCCCCAGCGCGGTGGCGGTGCGATGAACGATCTCGGTCAGCCGCTCGCGCGAGGTGGCGATGTTGAGGCGCACGTGCCCGCCGGTGCCGGGGTGGTAGTCGTGTCCGGGGCAGACCCTGACCCGCCCCTTCTCCAGCATCACGGCGGCCGGGTCCCAGGTGTCGGCACCGGAGGGCGCGTAGGCGCGCAGGTCCAGCCAGGCGAGGTACGTCGCCTCCAGGGGCCGCATCCGGGCCAGCGGCAGGTGCTCGGCCAGCAGCTCGCCGAGCAGGGTGCGCTGCTCGCCCAGCCGCTCGCGCAGCGCCGCGAGCCACGGGTCGCCGTGCGTGTACGCCGCCACCGCGGCCACCACGCCGAGCGTCGACCAGGAGTCGTTGCGAGCCATCGGCACCGAGGCGAGCCGGTCGCGGGTCGCGTCGTCCCCGGCCACCACCTGGGCGCACTTGAGGCCGGCGGTGTTGAACGCCTTGGAGGCCGCCACCACGGCCACCGCGTGGTCGGCGGTGCCGGGCAGCGACAGGTAGGGGACGTGCTCGCGTCCGGGGAGCACGAGCGGCGCGTGGATCTCGTCGCTGATCACCCGCGCCCCGTGGGCGGTGACGACGTCGCGGATCCCCTCGAGCTCGGCGCGCTCGAAGACGCGTCCCCACGGGTTGTGCGGCTGGGTGAGCAGCAGGGTGCGGGCGCCGTCGGCGAACAGCCGGTCGAGCCGGTCGAGGTCGAGGCCGGCGCGGTCGGAGTCGGGATCGACGACGAGGTCGCGCCGCTCGCGGCCGGTGATCTGGGCGATGTCGAGCTGGGGGCTGTAGGCCGGGACCGGCATCACCATCGGGCCGGGGTCGGAGAGCACGTCGAGGGCCAGCCGCACCCCCGCGGTGACGTCCACCACGGGCAGCACGTGGTCCGGGTCGACGGCGTGGCCGAACTGCCTCCCGGCCCACGCGGCGTACGCCCGGCCGAGCTCGCCGCCGGTCTCGAGCGGCGGGTAGCCGGTCTGCCCCGCGTCGATCGCCGCGTGCAGCGCGTCGGTGACGACCTCCGCGGTGGCGTAGTCCATCTCGGCCACCCAGGCGGGGATCACGTCCGGCTCGACGGTGCCCCACTTGAGGACGAGGGCGCGGCGGGCTTCGGCGTCGGTGAGGTCGCGGATCACGTCCCCGACCCTAGGCGGGCCGGTCCCGACGCCGCTCGCCCTCGGGCTCGGGGCGCACCTCGTGTCCGGGTCCGAGGCCGTGGGTGAGCCCCCACAGGACGGCCTGCGAGCGGCTGTCGGCGTCGATCTTGCGGTAGCAGGACCGGACGTAGGACTTGACCGAGTTGATCGACAGACCCATCCGCGCGGCCACCTCGGTGTTGGACAGGCCGCCGACGATGAGCGACAGGACCTCGGCCTCGCGTGCGGTCAGGCCTTCGCCCTGCCCGACCCAGGCCGTGCCGTCGGTGAGGCCCCGGCGATCCGGCGCCACCACCACGCGGCCGCCGTGCACGGCGCGCAGGGCCGTCACCAGCTCGGCGGCGGGCAGCGCCTTCGACAGGTAGCCGGAGGCGCCCTGGCGGATGAGGTCCCCGGCCAGCCAGGGCTGGAAGTTCCAGGTGTAGACGACGACCTTCCCGACGCGGGCGTCACCGAGGAGTCGCGCGACGCGACGCTGTCCCCGGGCCGTGGCGACGGTGTCGCACAGGACGAGGTCGGCGGACGAGGACGACAGCTCCACGAGCTGGCACTCGCCGCCGTGGGCCTGGAGCATCGCGGCCACCCCGCGGACGACGAGCTCGTCGGCGTCGACGAGCGCAACCTTCAGCACCATCGATCCGGCAGTCCTCTCCTCCGTCAGTACCGTTTACATCGTAAACCGATGTGGCCGGAGGGGGAAGCCCGAGGGTGTGGGCCGCGCCGGCGGAGCGACAGGCGGGTGTCGCTTCCACCGGCGCGGCGCGGTGGTGCCACGCTTCCGGCCGGGGTGCGGGTCGGGCCTGGGCCACCCACACTCGCCAGTCGCCAGCCCGACCGTCATGGACGGACGGGCCCCTCGAAAGGTGAGGTGGACGCTAGCCGATCGGCACGAGGCTTCGCCAGACAATCGCGAAGATCGCGGGACCTTCGGTCCTAGTGGACCCGCGATCGGCCCCCCTACCGTCGAGATGAGGGCAGCGACGCACCGAGGGAGTGAGGGTCATGGACGAGGACGTGGTCACCGTGCTGACGACGGACGAGTGCTGGGCGATGCTGCGCGAGGAGGAGTTCGGGCGCCTCGCCTTCCGGCTCGTCGACGAGGTCCACATCACCCCGATCAACTACGCCGTCGACGGCGAGACCCTGCTCTTCCGCACCGCCGAGGGCAACAAGCTGCTGTCGGTGGCGATGGGGTCCGAGGTGGCCTTCGAGATCGACCGGTACGGCGAGGAGTCGGCGCGCAGCGTCGTCGTACGGGGGTCGGCGCGCCAGCTCCCCGAGGACGAGGAGCACCGCTCGGAGAACGTCCCGCTCCGCCCGTGGGTGCCGACGTTGAAGTACAACGTCGTCGAGATCACCCCGCAGGTCCTGTCCGGACGGGCGTTCACGCTGGAGCGCCCCTGGCTGCACCTGCGCCCGCACGACTGAGCTCCCGTCGGTGTGAGCGTCCCGCTACCGTGGGGGCATGGGATTCATGAAGAAGGCCGGCGCCCTCGGAGTCGCCAAGATGGTGTTCGACGAGGCGCGCAAGCCCCACAACCAGGCGAAGATCAAGCAGGCCGTGCAGCAGGTCAAGGACCGTCGCAACCAGGGCCGCGCCCGCTGAGCTCGCAGGCCGGTCCGGGGCCGCGAGGAGTGTTGCGGGCTAGGAGCTCTGTGGCAGCGCGCTGAGCACCACGTCGGTGGCGCGCAGCGCCGCGATCAACGCGGTGACGCACCCCGCGGCGAACAACCCGCCGCAGAACACGAGGATCTGCCCCTCGCTCCAGCCGGTCATGTCGGCCAGCGAGCTGATGTAGGGCTGTGCGTGTGGCATGGCGGGCTCCGTTTCCTGCGACTCCGGGCACCAGCCTGCGCCGGTCCGGCTCGGCGCGCCTCCTCCGCCGCGAGTGAGGTGCCCGTCAGGACGGGCTCAGCACAGGCGGGTGCCGGCACCCGGGCGTCGAACGACGTCTGGAGACAGTCCGTGAGACACCGCGCGTCACCCGTTCACGGGAAAAGCGCGCAGGCGTGACCCGCGCCCCGTCGAGGTGGAGAACTGTGGGAGCCGGAGGCCCCCATGACCATCACCGTCACGCACCCCGGTGCGGCACTGCTCGCGCCCGCGCTGGAGACCCTCGCCGACGTGGTCGCCGGTGACTGGGGGAGCGCCGCGCGGCTGTGCGGCGTACGCCTGGCGGACCCGAAGACCTGCGCGTTCGACCTGGACGTGGTGGCCGTGCGCGCGGGGGTCGTGCGGAGCCCACGGCACGCCCACGCCTACCGCGTGCACCACCGGTTCCTGGTCGTGGACGAGCACCCGGCGGTCCTGGCCGCGGCGCTCGACCTCTACGTGAAGCTGTGGACGGGGCAGTGGGACACGATCGAGCAGGTCGCCCCGCTGCGCACGCGGCCGATCCCGGGCTGGCGTCCGCTCGAGCTGCTCGACGCCCGGATCCGCCACCAGCTCCCCGACACCTGGTCGGGTCGCCCGTACGCCGCCCAGAGCCTGTTCCTCGCGCCGCCGACGGCGCGGCTCGCCCACCAGGTCCTGACCGAGCTCGACGGGGGCACGACGCCCCACCAGTACGACGTGCCCGCGGGACCGGCCGCCGTGCACGTCACCTGACCGGCCCGTGCGGCGGTCCGGCGGCGGTCGATCGGTGTGGAGGCGGTCGTTACCGTCGATCGGACGAGCTGGGCGACGACACGGGGGAGACGCATGGAGCAGCACCAGGTCGTGATCGTCGGCGGCGGCAACGCCGGGATCTCGCTGGCCGCCCGACTGCTCCGCGACGGGGCGCAGGACGTCGCCGTCGTGGAGTCCGAGCCGGTCCACCGCTACCGGCCGCTGCTCAACTACGTCGGGGCCGGCGAGGCGAGGATGCCCGCACTCGAGCGGCCCGCCCGCAGGGTCATGCCCGAGGGCGTCACGTGGATCCGGGACCGGGTGGTGTCGGTGGACCCCGACGGTCCCAGCGTGCTCACCCGGGACGGTCGGCGGATCGGCTGCTCCACCCTGGTGGTGGCGCCCGGCCTCGAGGAGGACTGGGACGCCACGCCCGGCCTGGCGGAGGCCTACGCCGCCGGCTGGGCCGGGTCGACGTTCGTCGTCGAGACCGCACCCCGGGTGTGGCCCGCCCTCGAGGGCCTCACCGTCGGGTCGGGTCCTCTTCACGATGCCGCCCGAGCCGGCACCCTGCGGCGCGACGGCCCTCAAGCCGCTGTTCATGGCGTGCGACCACTGGCGGCGTGCCGGTGTCCTCCAGGACCTCGACGTCCACCTCGTCATCCCCGGCCCGTCGCCCCTCGGCGTGCCGAAGGCCGACCGGCTGCTCGAGCAGACGCTGGCGTCGTACGGCGTGCAGGTGCTGCGGGACGCCCGGGTCGCCGACGTCGGATCGCGGAGCGTCACGGTCACGACGCCCGGGGGCGAGCGGCAGCTGGACGACCTGGCCTACGCGCACGTCGTGCCGCACTACCGCGCCCCTCGCTGGGTCGCCGACAGCGACCTGGCCGGCGCCACGGCGGCCGGCCTGGTGGACGTCGACGCCCACACGCTGCGGCACCGCCGCCACCCGGCGGTGTGGTCGCTGGGCGACGTCGCGGACCTCGGCATCCGGCCCTCCGGCGGGGCGCTCCGCAGGCAGGTCGCCGTCCTGGCCCACAACATCGCGCCCGGCACCGCCCCGCTGGAGCGGTACGACGGCTACACCGTCATGCCGATCACGGTCGCGCGCCACCGGCTCATGCTCGTCGAGGTCGACCGCGACGGACGGCCGGCACCGACGGTGCCCTTCCCCGACCTCGTGCGGCCGCGGCGACTCACGTGGTGGGTCGACCGCTACGCCCTGCCGGTGACCTACTTCCGGCGGATCCTGCGCGGCAAGGTCTAGTCGGGGTAGGCGCTCACGCCTGCGCCGGGGGGAAGACGCAGAACTCGTTGCCCTCCGGGTCGGCCAGGACCGTCCAGTGCGGCTGGTCCCACAGGTGCGTCGCCCCGCGGGCGAGCAGGTCCTCGACGCGACCGACGACGTCCCAGTGCACCCGGTTGGGGTCGGTGCGCGGCTCGGGGACCGGTGAGAAGTCGAGCGTCATCCGCTCGTCGACCGCGACGCCGGTGAGGGTCCAGCAGTCGTGCTCGGCGTAGTAGGTCGGCTCGGCGCCGAACAGGTCGCCCCACCACCGCGCCAGGAGCTCGTGGTCCGCGCAGTCGATGCCGATCCCGTGGATGCGGTAGTCCGGCAGCTGCGCCTCGGAGCGCACGAACGCGCAGAACTCGTTGCCCTCCGGGTCGGCCATCACCGTCCACCCGAAGCCGGTCTCCGAGGCCGGGGCCAGCACCCTGGCGCCCAGGCCGACCAGGTCCTCGACCGAGGTGCAGTCGACGTCGAGGTGGACGCGGTTCTTGACGCGGTGCGGGCGGTCGACCGGGTTGACCCACAGCGTGTGGCGCGAGGTGGGGCCGGCGAGGCGGGCCGGCGCCTCGCCGTCGGCCACCTCCAGCCCGCTGACGTCCGCCCAGAACTGCGCCTGGATGCCGACGTCGACCGCGTCGACGCACAGGTCCTGCCAGGTCACGAGAGTCATGTCGTCAGTCAATCAGGCAGACGGCCCCGGGTCATCGCCGATCGGGCGTGCCTATGCTCGCGACATGATGATCGAGCAGCCGACCGACCCTGACGCACGCGGCGATGCTGGGACTCGGCGTCTACCGACCCGAGCGGATCGTCACCAACGACGAGATCTGCGAGGTCCTCGACTCCACCGACGAGTGGATCCAGAGCCGGTCGGGGATCAGGACCCGCCGCTTCGCCGGCGACGGGCGAGACGCTCATCGGCATGGCGACCACCGCGGCCGAGCGGGCGCTCGCCGTGTCCGGCGTGGGCGCCGAGCAGATCGGCTGCGTCATCGTCGCCACCTCGACGCACCCCGAGCACACGCCCGCCTCCGCGCCCGCAGGTCGCGACCGCGCTCGGGTCGACCGCGGCGGCGTTCGACGTCTCCGCCGGCTGCGCGGGCTTCTGCCACGCGCTCAACCTGGCGTCCGTCGATGGTCCGCGCCGGCGCCGAGACCCACGTGCTGGTCATCGGCGTGGAGCAGCTGAGCCGCTTCATGGACCCCACCGACCGCGGCACGGCCTTCATCTTCGCCGACGGCGCCGGTGCGGTCGTGGTGGGACCCGCGGACGCCGACCGGGATCGGCCCGACCGCCTGGGGCTCGGACGGCTCGCAGGCCCACGTCATCAACCAGACCCCCAGCTGCCTCGGCGGCCACGGTCGCGAAGGCCGACCACCCGGTCGTGCAGATGGAGGGCACGGCGGTCTTCCGCTGGGCGCCCTTCGCGATGGCCGAGGTGGCCCACCAGGCGCTGGCCGGCGCCGGCGTCTCGGTCGACGACCTCGACGCCTTCATCCCGCACCAGGCCAACCTGCGCATCACCCAGACCCTGTCGCCGCAACATCAAGCTCCCCGAGTCGGTGGCGGTCGCCACCGACATCGTCGACTCCGGCAACACCTCGGCGGCCTCGGTGCCCGCTGGCGATGGAGGCCATGCTGCGCAAGGGCGAGGCCAAGGTCGGGTGACCTCGCCCTGCTCATCGCGTTCGGCGCCGGGCTGAGCTACGCCGGCCAGGTCGTGACGCTGCCGCCGCACGAGTAGTCCGGCGGCTCCACGCGAAGGCGGCGAGCCCACCGAGCACCGGCCACAGCGCCAGCCGCTCGAGCGCGCCGGCCGCGACGCTGTCCTCCCCGGAGAGCACGAAGCCGACCGCCGCCGCGGCGGTGACGGCCCCGGTGGCCAGGAGGGCCCGGGCCAGCCGCGGCCGCTCGCTCCGCAGCCGCGCCCCGAGCAGGAGCAGGGCGATCGGCTGCGCGACGAACAACGGCGACGCGGCCATCGCGTGCAGGGTGGCGTCCTGGTCGAGCGGGGCGAGACCGGTGGCCACCGAGCTCAGCCCGGAGACGACCAGCAGTCCGGTGACCCAGGGCCCGAGGGGGCGCAGGAGCAGCACCGCCCCGCCGGCGAGCAGCGCGCCGAAGCCGATGAACGAGCCGTTCATCAGGTCGTGGCGCGGCGAGCAGTACGCCGGTGAGCAGCCGACCTCGCCGAGCCTGCTGACCGAGTCGGCGACGAAGCTGTAGCCGCCCGTGGTCCCGGCCGCGACGACGTACTCGGTGGCGATGTAGGCCGGACGCACGAGGAAGACCAGGGCGCCCCAGCGCACGGCGCGACTGTGGACGGCCGTGACGTCGTGGGCGGGTGCGGTGGCTGCGGGCACCGGGTCACCGTAGCCGCGGATCGGGGTAGGACCAGGGCGGACCCCGATGGTGCGCGGCGCCCGGGCGGCGCAGGCTGGACCCACCAGTCAATCGACCCGAAGGACCACCATGGACGACATCCGCTCCAGCTTCGCCCGCCAAGGCCTCATCCGTCCCTGGGAGGGCAGGATCGTGGGCGGAGTGTGCGCCGGCGTCGGCCGCCGCCTCGGCCTCACGCCCTGGATCTCGCGGCTGCTCTTCGTGCTGCTGCTGATGGTGCTGCCGGGCAGCCAGCTGCTGGTCTACCCGATCCTCTGGATCCTGATGCCCGCCGAGGAGACCCTGACCGAGCCGGGATCGACGGAGCCCCACCCGCACGCCTGACGCGGGCCCCGGGAGCGATCGTCCCCGATGCGTGGCGGGCGCCGCGAGGGGTACGAAGGGGTCATGGACCAGAGCGAGAACCGATCCGACCTCGACCGCTTCGTCACCGCCCAGGACGAGGGTGGCGCCTACGACCATGCGCTGCGCGAGCTGCGCGGCGGCCGCAAGACGAGCCACTGGATGTGGTTCGTCTTCCCCCAGGTCAGGGGCCTCGGGCGCAGCGAGACCGCCCGCTTCTACGCGGTGACGGGGCTCGACGAGGCCCGCGCCTACCTCGCCCATCCCGTGCTCGGCGCACGGCTGCGGGAGTGCTGCCGGACCATCCTCGACCTCGAGGGCACGTCGGCGGAAGCGGTCTTCGGCTCCACCGACGCCATGAAGCTGCGCTCCTCGATGACGCTCTTCACCCGCGCCGACCCGGACGAGCCACTGTTCACCGACGTCCTCCGGGCGTACTTCGACGGCGGGGCCGACGACGCCACCGACGAGCAGCTCGCCCGGTGAGCCCGGTGAGCCCGGTGACCCGTGAGTCAGTGACCCACCGGCTCAGGGACCGGCCTCGAGGTAGCCCATCATCCGGTTCAGCAGGGCGTGGGCCCGTCGGAGGTCCGCGGAGGCCGGCTGCGGCTCGCCGTCCGGCACCACGAGGTCGACCGGTCGCCACCCGGGGCGGTACTCGTCGGCGAGGGCCGACGCCACCCGGCTGGCGTGCCGCACCGCCTGCGGGTCCACCGTCCACACCGCCTCGAAGCGACGCCGGGAGTCCGGGACGCCGTCCTGGCCGGGGCGCTCGACGGCGGCCATGCACGCCGGCAGGTCGGGGGCGTCGCACACCACGATCCACTCGCGGTTGAGCGGGGCGTCGCGGGGCAGCGCCACCTCGACCGGTGCGCCGGGGCGCGGCTGCGCCGCCACGGCCAGGTCGGCGAAGACCACGGCCGCCCGGGCGGTGCGGGCCAGCTCCGTCCAGCGGGCGAGCGACGAGCGGAGGAACGCGTCGCGCTGGAAGCCCCCGAAGAGCAGCGGCTCCTCGGCGCGGGCGCAGCACTCGTCCTCGATGGCCCGGCTGATCGCGAGGAGGCTCGTCTTGGACAGCAGCTGGGGGGTGAGGTCGGAGTGCCGGCGCCGCAGCTCCGCGTAGAGCGACCGGGACTGGAACGTCGCGGTCGTGGCGCGGCGTACCGCCGCCTCCAGGGCCAGGCCGGCGTCGCGGTGACGCAGCACCTCGAGGACGGCGGCGACCTCCGACTCGACGTACCGACGGTGACCTCCGGGGAGGCGGACGGGCCGGGGGAACCCGTAGCGTGACTCCCAGCTGCGGAGCGTCGCGGGAGGGACGCCGGTGCGCTCGGCGAGGTGGCCGATCGTCAACAGGTGGTCCCGAGAGGGGGCCGTGGGCACGCGAACCTCCTCACGCTGCCTAGATTTTCTTCGCAGTGTTGCATAAGTTTGTCCGCACGCGTCACGAGGCTGGAGGACCAGTGAGCCCACTCACCACCGACGAGGCCCTGCAGCGGCTCCTCGAGCAGGGCCGCGCCCGCGCTGCGGCCACCGATCCCGACCACGCCCGCCTCTGGGACGCCCTGACCGCGGCCGCCGAGGGCGGCAAGCGGTTCCGCCCCGCCCTGCTGGTGGCGGCCCACGACGCCCTCGACGGGGCCTCGACGGCCGCAGCGGTCCAGACCGGTGCCGCGGTCGAGCTCCTCCACACCGCCCTGGTCATCCACGACGACGTCATCGACGGCGACGACGTGCGCCGCGGCCGCCCCAACGTGAGCGGCACCTTCCACGCGTACGCCGTCGCGGCGGGCGCCGGCGAGGACGAGGCCGCGGCCCTGGGTCGCACCGCCGGGATCCTGGCCGGGGACCTCGCGCTGGCCGCGGCGATCCGCGCCGTGGCCACCTGCGGCGCGCCGCCCGAGGTGACGCACCGGCTCCTCGACCTCTTCGACGCCGCGATCCACGTCACGGCGGCCGGCGAGCTCGCCGACGTACGCATGTCGCTGAGCATCGGCGCCGCCTCCCTGCCCGAGAGCCTGGCCATGGAGGAGCAGAAGACGAGCGCCTACTCCTTCGCCCTCCCGCTGCAGGCCGGGGCGGTGCTCGCCGGCGCCGACGACGTGACGGTGGACCGGCTCGGGGAGGCCGGGCGGGTGCTGGGCATCGCCTTCCAGCTCGCCGACGACCTCCTCGGCGTCTTCGGCGACCCGTCCCGGACCGGCAAGAGCGCGACCGGCGACCTGCGCGCCGGCAAGCAGACCCCGCTCCTCGCGCACGCACGATCGACCACCGACTGGGACCGGATCGCCCCCTACGTCGGCCGCGACCTCAGCGCCGACGAGCTCGACGAGGCCCGCCGCCTCCTCACCGCGGCGGGGTCGCGCCAGTACGTCGAGGAGCTCGCCGCCGCCCACCACGCCGCCGCCTGCACGGTCGTCCAGGAGCTGGGCCTGTCCCTCGACCTGCTGGCCAGCGTGACCACCCGCCCCGAGGTCCTCGCCGACGGCGACGAGGTCGCCGCATGAGCTCCTTCCTCGTCAGTCGTCGTCCGGCCAAGGGTCTCTACGACTCCGTCGCCGAGGGGAGTGCGGCCGGGGTGATCCGCGCGTTCTCCAGCTCCTTCGGCCTCGCGTCCCGGCTGCTCGCCGAGCCGGTGCGGACCGAGGTGCGCAACGTCTACGCGCTGGTCCGGGTGGCCGACGAGATCGTCGACAACCCCGATCCCGCCCTCGGCACCGAGCCCCGGGCCCGGATGCTGACCTGGCTCCAGGACGACGTACGCCACGCTCTGGAGCACGGCTACAGCGCCAACCTCGTCGTCCACGCCTTCGCCCGTACGGCGATCCGGTGCGGCATCGGGGCGGACATCATCGACCCGTTCTTCGCCTCCATGGCCATGGACCTCGAGACCACCGAGCACACCCCCGAGAGCTTCGACCGCTACGTCTACGGCTCCGCGGAGGTGGTGGGGCTGATGTGCCTGCGCGTCTTCCTCGCGGGCGGCGACGGCGTGGTGGACCGCTCCGCCGACTACGACCGGCTCGCGCCCGGTGCCCGCCGCCTCGGCGCCGCCTTCCAGAAGCTCAACTTCCTCCGCGACCTCGCCGAGGACCACGACACCCTGGGCCGCTGCTACTTCCCGGACCTCGACGTCGAGCAGTTCTGCGACGCCGACCGGGACCGGATCCTCGACGACATCGCCGCGGACCTCGACGCGGCCGCCGCCGTCATCCCCGCGCTGCCGGCGAGCAGCCGCCGGGCGGTGGGACTCGCGCACGCCACCTTCGCCGAGCTCGCCACCCGTCTCCGCGCCACCCCGGCCGCGGAGATCCGCCGTACCCGCGTCCGGGTCCCCGACCCGGTCAAGATGCGCCTCGTCGCCGGCGCGATCTATGGAGGACGTCCATGACCTCGCTCCTCCCCGACCGGCTGGCCGACCGGCTGCCCGGTCGCTCGACCGGCCGCGCCGCCGCGGGGCAGGGCACGCGACGCGTCGCGGTCATCGGCGGCGGGATCGCCGGGCTCGCGACCGCCGCGCTGCTCGCCTCGCGTGGGCACAGCGTCGACCTGCTGGAGAAGAACGACGAGCTCGGCGGCCGGGTCGGCAGCATCGAGCGCGACGGGTTCCGCTTCGACACCGGCGCCTCGTGGTACCTCATGCCCGAGGTCTTCGAGCACTTCTTCTCCCTGCTCGGCACCACCGCCGCCGCGGAGCTCGACCTGACCGTCCTCGACCCCAGCTACCGGGTGTTCTTCGAGGGCCACGACGAGCCGCTCGACATCCGCCCCGACCGTGGCCACAACCGCGCCCTCTTCGAGTCCGTCGAGCCCGGCGCCGGGAAGGCGTTCGACGCCTACCTCAGCTCCGCGGAGGAGACCTACGACATCGCGCTGCGCCGCTTCCTCTACAGCAACTTCGACTCCGGGGCGTCGTTCCTGCGCACCGACGTCGTCCGCCGCACCCCCCGGCTGAGCCGGCTGCTGACCCGCTCGCTGGGCAGCCACGTGGCCGCGCAGTTCTCCGACAACCGGCTGCGCCAGGTGCTGGGCTACCCCGCGGTCTTCCTCGGCTCCTCGCCGACCCGGGCGCCGAGCATGTACCACCTGATGAGCCGCCTCGACCTCGGCGACAGCGTGCTCTACCCGCAGGGCGGCTTCACCCGGCTCATCGAGGTCATCGCCGCGCTGGCCGAGCGCCACGGTGCGCGGCTGCACACCGGTGCCGCGGTCACCCAGATCCTCACCGGTGACGCCGGCCGCGGCCGTCCCCACGTGACCGGCGTCGAGCACACCACGGCCGACGGCGAGCGGCGTACCGTCGAGGCCGACGTGGTCGTCGGTGCCGCGGACCTGCACCACCTCGAGACCGCGCTGCTCCCGGCCCCGCTGCAGACCCACCCGGAGACGGCGTGGCGTCGGCGCTCCCCGGGACCGGGCGCCGTCCTCGCGATGCTCGGCGTCGAGGGGCGCCTGCCGCAGCTGGCCCACCACTCGCTGTTCTTCACCGCCGACTGGGACCAGAACTTCGGCGACATCTTCGGCCGCGAGAGCCGGGTCCCGGACCCCGCGTCGATCTACGTCTGCAAGCCGTCGGAGACCGACCCGACCGTGGCGCCCGAGGGCTGCGAGAACCTCTTCGTCCTGGTGCCGGTGCCCGCCGACGTGGCCATCGGCGCCGGCGGCGACGACGGGCAGGGGTCCGCGGCGGTGGAGCGGGCGGTCGACGCGGCCATCGACCGGGTCGCCGACTGGGCCGACGCCCCCGACCTCCGCAGCCGGATCCGGGTGCGGCACACGGTCGGTCCGGAGGACTTCGAGCGCAGCTACAACGCCTGGCGCGGCGGCGCGCTCGGCCTCGAGCACAACCTGCGCCAGAGCGCGTTCCTGCGCCCGGGCAACACCTCGTCCAAGGTCGACGGGCTGCTCTATGCCGGGGCCAGTACCGTTCCGGGCGTGGGACTCCCGATGTGCCTGATCAGTGCCGAGCTCGTGCTCAAGCGGATGACCGGTGACCGGTCCTCGCTGCCGGTGAGTGGATGAGCCTGCCGCACTGGTCGTACGTCGCGATGCTCGCCTTCTGCCTCGTCGGGACGCTGCCGCTCATCCCGGCCTTCCGCCTCCGGGTGCTGCGCCAGCCCCGGCGACTGCTGCTGACCATCCTCGCCGCCGGGACGCCGTTCCTGATCTGGGACCTGCACGCCACCGACGTCGGGCACTGGTGGTTCGACGACGCCCAGACCCTGCCGTGGCGCATCGCCGGGCTGCCGCTGGAGGAGATCGCCTTCTTCGTCGTCATCCCGCTGGTCGCGGTGCTGACCTACGAGGCGGTGCGGGTGGCCCGCGCCCGCGTGGCCGGCTCCCGGCACGGCGGTGGGGTCCGATGACCTACACGGGGATCGCCGTGGTGGCGGTGCTGGTGGCGCTGGTGCTCGACCGGTGGGTGGCGCGCACCCGGCTGACGACCACGCGCGACTGGTGGGCGGCGTACGCGATCATCATCTTCTTCCAGCTCCTCACCAACGGCTGGCTCACCGGCCGCGAGATCGTCCGCTACTCCCCGGACGCGATCCTGGGCAGCGGCGACGTGGTCTTCCTCGGGGACGGCCGGCTGTTCTTCGCGCCGGTCGAGGACGTCGCGTTCGGCTTCGCGCTGGTGCTCACGTCCTGCGTGGTGTGGGTGTGGCTCGGGCGCCGCAGCGGCGACGAGGCCGGCGGGGAGCCCGCGTGAGCGTGGCGACCCGGCTGCAGGCGATGCAGCCCACCGACATCGGCGTCCCCGGCCCCACCTCCCTGGACATGGCCCGGGCCTTCCGCTCGGTGCGCGCCGACCCGCTGTCCTTCCTGGTCGAGGTGTCCGCGCGCTTCGGCGACCTGGTGTCCTTCCCGGTGCCGGGGGCGCCGGCGCTGCTGGTCAACGACCCGGCCGACGCCCGGCACGTGCTGCAGACCGCGGCCCGCAACTGGAGCAAGGACACCGTGCAGTACGCCGCGCTGGCCCGGGTCACCGGACCCGGCCTGCTCGCCTCCGCGGAGCCGAGCTGGATCGAGCACCGGCGCCTCGCCGCCCCCGCCTTCCACCACCAGCGCCTCGAGGCGGTCGGTGACCAGGTGCGCGCGGCGGCCGAGACGGCCATCAGCGCGCGGCTCGGCTCCTTCGCCGGCGGCGACGTGGTCGACGTCGCGGCGCTGACCCACCGCATCGGCCTCGACGCCGTCGGGCGGGCCCTCTTCTCCGCCGACCTGTCCGGTCAGGCCCAGCAGCTGCTCGACGCGACCAGCGAGTCCGCGGACCTGGTGGTCCGGCTCGGCCGCTCGATCCTGCCGCGGGCCGAGTGGACCCCCACCCGGACCAACCTGCGGCTGCGCTCGGCGCGCCGCCGCCTCGACGCCAGCACCGCCGAGATCATCGCCCAGCGCCGCGCCCGCAGCCGGCTCTCGCCGGCCGGCTCGCACGGCGACGACCTCCTCGGCCTGCTGCTGGACAGCGAGATGGGCGACCCGGAGATCCGCGACGAGCTGGTCACCATGATCATCGCCGGCCACGAGACCGTGGCCGGGGCCCTGGCCTGGACCCTGATGCTGCTGGCCGAGCACCAGCCCGCCCAGGACCGGGTGCGCGCCGAGCTGGCCGCCCACCCCGGGCCGGTGTCCCTGCTCGGGCACCGCGAGACGCTGCCGTGGACGCGCGCGGTGATCGACGAGGCGTTGCGCCTCTACCCGCCCGCGTGGGCGCTGTCGCGACGCTCCGTCGAGGCCGACGTCGTCGGTGGCCACCAGGTCCCGGCCGGCACCCTGGTCATCATCAGTCCGTGGCTGATGCACCGTCGGGCCGACCCGTGGACCGACCCGCTGGCCTTCCGCCCCGAGCGCTTCCTCGACGCGGGCGCCGGCCGCGTCGCCTACCTCCCGTTCGGGCAGGGGCCGCGGCTGTGCATCGGGCGCGAGTTCGCGCTGGGCGAGATGGTGATGGTGCTCAGCGAGCTGCTGCGTGACCACCGGGTCGAGGTGCCGCGGGGCTGGACGCGCCCGGCGGCGCAGGCCCAGGTCGCCGTGCACCCGCGCGGCGGGATGCCGCTCGTCGTCACCCGCGCCACCGGCGACCAGCCATGACCGACGCCGTCCTCGGCGCCCTGCTCCTGGCCGCTGCTCTCGCCGCCGTCCTGCTGCTCGCGGACCTGCGGACGGTCCCGCGCGGGGTCGGGCACGCCGACCGCGCGGCGGCGGTCTCCGTCGTCGTCCCCGCGCGGGACGAGGAGGCCACCCTCCCCGCGCTGCTGGAGTCGCTGCGGGGGCTCGGTCTCGCCGAGGTCGTGGTGGTCGACGACGGCTCCCGGGACGCGACCGCCGCGGTCGCCCGGGCCGGCGGCGCCACCGTGCTGCCCGGCACGCCCCCGCCGCCCGGCTGGACCGGCAAGGCGTGGGCCTGCCACACCGGCGCCGGCGCCACCGACGGGGAGCTGCTGCTCTTCCTCGACGCCGACACGGTGCTGGGCCCGGACGCGCTGGCCGGCCTGCTCGAGCTCCACGCCGAGCACGGCGGTCTGGTGTCGGTGCAGCCCTACCACCGCGTGGTGCGCGCCTACGAGCAGCTGTCGTCGTACTTCAACGTGATGGCGCTGCTGGCCAGCGGCGCCTTCACCCGCCGCCCCGCCCGTCGCCGCCGCCAGCAGCGGCCGATGGCCTTCGGCCCGTGCCTGCTGACCTCGCGCGCGGACTACGAGAGGGTCGGCGGGCACGAGGCGGTGCGCGGTGAGATCCTCGACGACGTGCAGCTCGCGGCGGCCTACGACCGGGCCGGCCTGCCGGTGCGCTGTGCCGTCGGCGGCCGCTCGATCCGGATGCGCAGCTATCCCGGCGGGCTGCGGCAGCTGGCCGACGGGTGGACCAAGAACTTCGCGTCCGGCGCCTCGGCCGCCGCGCCCGGACCCACGTTCGGCGCGGCGTTCTGGGTGAGCGCCCACCACGCCGTCGCCGTCGGCGCGGCCCTGGCGCTCGTCGAGCTCTCGACGGGGTGGGGCGCCTCCCTGACCTACGGCGACCCGGTCCTGTGGGGGGTCGCGTGGGTGGGGTTCGCGGCGCAGCTGTGGTGGATCCTGCGCCGGGTCGGGTCGTTCCGCTGGTGGACGTGGGCGCTGTTCCCGGTCTGCCTGCTGGCCTTCGACGTGATCTTCGCGCGGTCCGCCGCGCTGACGATGGTGCGCCGCTCGGTGCGGTGGCGCGGACGCGACGTGGACCTCCGGTCCTCCGAGGGGGTGGGCTGATGCTCCGGTTGTTGATGCCGCAGGCGCTGACGGTGGCCGTGGACGTGATCGCGTGGGGCGCCTTCCACGCCGGCACCGGCTATGCCGCGCACCGGCTCAGCGACGAGCGTCTCTCCCGCGAGGGGTGGCTGCTGCGGCCGCGACCCTTCGAGGCCGGCGGCCGGTGGTACCGACGCCGCCTGCGGATCAACCGCTGGAAGGACCGGCTCCCCGAGGCGGGGGCCCTCTTCGCCGGCGGGGTCAGCAAGCGCGCGCTGCCGTCGTACGACGCCGCCGGGCTCGAGCTGTTCGTCCGGGAGACCCGCCGGGCCGAGCTGGGCCACTGGTGGGCGATGGCCTGCGGGCCGCTCTTCGTCCTGTGGAACCCGCCGCTCGCGGCCGGGCTGCTCGTCGCGTACGGCGTGGGGGTCAACCTGCCGTTCATCGCGATCCAGCGCTACAACCGCGCCCGGACGCAGGCGATCCTGGACCGGCGGTACCGATGACCCAGGAGCTCGAACGCACGGCCGGTGTCGCCGACCGCGGCGGCTCCGAGGGGTCGGGGGAGTCGGAGGAGTCCCGGCACGGACCGATCGCCCAGCTCCTCATCGCCTGGTCGCCGCTCAGCGTCATCCTGATCGCCTACGCCGTGGCCGGGTGGATCAGCGCCCCCCTCCAGGAGGGCGACGGCGCCGCCACCAACCGGCTCGGCTTCGGGATCCACGTCGACGGCCCGCCGTCGGTCGACGCGGGCTTCTTCGGTGCGGTCCCGTCGGTGTGGCTGCAGGAGCGGCTCGTCGACGGGTCCCCGCAGTGGTTCGACGCGATCGCCGCCCTCGTCTACGTCACCCACTTCCTCTCCATCCCGATCGTCACCGCGGTCGCGTGGTTCTGGCTGCGGGACCGCTTCAAGGCCTGGCTCGGTGCGCTGCTCGTCTTCACGGTGCTGGGCGTGAGCGGGTACGTCGTCTACCCGGCCGTGCCGCCGTGGCTGGCCTCCGAGCAGGGCGACATCGGGACCGTGGACCGCATCTCCAACCTCGGCTGGCAGTGGCTCCACCTGGACTGGGTGGGCACCCTGACCTCCGCCGGCCAGGACGGGAGCATCCCGGTGGCCGCGATGCCCTCCTTGCATGCGGGCGCCGCGCTGCTGGTCGCGCTGTTCCTGTGGCCGATCGCCGGCACCGTGTGGCGGGCCGTGCTGGCCGCCTATGTGCTGGCGATGGCCGTCACGCTCGTCTACACCGGCGAGCACTACGTCGTGGACGTGCTCGCCGGGTGGCTGGTGGCGGTCGCGGCGGTCGCGTTCGGGGCCGTCATGCGCCGGCGAAGGCTCAGATCGGCGAGTGGACGAACGGCAGGAACCGGTTGACCAGGTCGAGCTGGTCGTCGAGCCAGCCGATCAGGCTGAGGGTGTCGCTGATCGAGGCGGGCGGGTCGCTGAGCAGGGTGTCGGCCCGCAGCAGCCGCTCGAAGTCGACCTGCACCGGACCGGAGCGGGGCTGCCCCTGCCGGTCCGCGAACTCGACGCCCGCCAGCTCCATCACCCCGATGACCTCCTGGGCGAGGATGCCGTAGGCGGAGGTCGTCGGGTGCACGCCGTCGAGGGAGAAGAGCCCGCCGTCGGTGCGCCCACCCGGGCCCGACCGGAAGAACCGGGTGTTGGGCACCGGGTCCAGCGCCCGCAGCGCGCGGGGCAGCTCGTAGGGGGTCCACCAGGTCGGCCGGGCCCAGGGACTGTCGAGGTAGCGCCGGGTCGCGAGCCGGTCGAGGATCGAGGCCATGTCGAGCAGGTACCAGTCGAGGCCGTCGCGGCGGGCGGCGGCCACGGACCGGATCATCGTCTCGTTGTAGGAGTCGATGGCGGAGTCGATGGCGCGGGCCTCGTCCTCGGTGAGGTGGGGATCCCGCTGGGGCTCGAAGTCCTCGTCGGTGATCCACGGCCTCGTGTAGTACGGGAAGTACCGGGACTTCGGGCTGACCTTCCGGAAGACCCCCCGGGCGATCGGGGCGATGGTGACCGACGGGACGGTCGTGATGATGACGTGCTGGGCGGCGACTCCGCGGAGCTTGGCCTCGAGCAGGGCCCAGTCGGCATCGAACGCGCTGGGACGCCACAGGTTGCACCCGACCCGGGCCGCCAGGCGCTGGTCGGCCGTGAGGTCGTCGTACCCCTCCGGTGTCCAGGCGGGCTCCAGCGAGATGACCGAGCCGAGGGCGTTGTTGGAGCCCAGGGCGACCACCAGCGTCTCCACCCCCTGGCCGGGTCCGCTCATCTCGGTCACGGCCTCCAGCACGGTCCGGCCGCGGTTGCCCTTGCGCGCGCGCTGGAGCACGGGCCAGGCGGCCCGGTCCTGGTGGTGCTCGACCAGCTGCGCCAGCGGGTCGTCCCTGGTCGTGCGGGACAGCCGGGCGGCCACCCGGGTGGAGGTGAGGAGCTGCGGGTCGAGGAGGTCCCAGCCGTAGACGGCCGTGTTGTGGAACGGCGGCCCGCCGGGCGGGGTCTTCGAGCCGACGCCACGCTCCCAGTAGTCCTCGATCCGGTCCAGGTAGGACCGCAGCCACAGGGCCGCCGTCACGATCTCCCAGAAGTCCAGGTGGGCTCCGAAGCGCTTCTCGAACGACCGCGCCAGCCGCTCCAGGTCCAGCGGCAGCCCGCCCGGACCGGTCGGCCACTCGTACGTCGGAAAGGTGAACTGCTCGGCGGTCAGGCCCAGCTCGTACGCCGTGATCGCGGGCCACGACAGGTCCGTGCGGTGCACCGCTGCACTCATGAACCCCTGCGTCAGGGAGTCCCCGATGGTGACCAGGCGGTGCCTGGCCGAGACGGCCGCCCCCCGAGGCACCTCGATCCCGAGCGTCGGGTCGGTCACCGGCTCTCGTGGATTCGCGCGGATCTCGACCTCGTCGGGTGTCGCCCGTGAGCTCGCCATGACTCGTCCCCCTTGCCCGTCAGGTCAGCCTGCGCCTCGGACGCGACCCCTGACAAGGGTCGCTTCGCGCGTTCGCCACGTGACGGGGTCCGACTCAGGGCATCCTGACCGCTGACCCAGCACGTCGAGGAGGATCGTGAAGCTCAAGGCCGTGGTCGTCGGCGCCGTCCTTCTGGTGCTGGTCGGACAGTGCGACGACGACGCGCAGCGCGTGCCCGACGTACGGGACCCGACGCACGCGCGTGCCGACGCCGAGCGGAGTGCCGCACCGGAGGCACCGGGGGCGCCGAGGGCGAGGCATCGTCGTACGCCGTCGGCGTCGCCGCAGGCGTCCGAACCGTCACCCTCGGCGTCCCCGACCGCCGAGCAGCAGGCCGGCAGCGGGACGGCCCTGGCGGCGCTGGGCCTGCTGGCGGTCAAGGGGCGCGCACCCATGACCGGCTACGACCGCGACCGGTTCGGGCCGGCCTGGCTCGACGCGGACCGCAACGGGTGCGACACGCGCAACGACGTCCTGCGCGAGCACCTGCGTGAGGTCACCGTGGAGACCAACGGCTGTGTCGTGGCCACCGGCGCGTACGACGACCCGTACACCGGGTCGACGATCGACTACCGGCAGGGCGACGGATTCCTCATCGACGTCGACCACGTGGTGGCGCTGGGCAACGCGTGGGCCACGGGCGCCTTCGGCTGGGACATCGCGAAGCGGGCCGCCCTCGCCAACGACCCGCTCAACCTCCTGCCGGCGGACGCCGGCGCCAACCGGCAGAAGGGCGACGGCGACGCGGCCACGTGGCTGCCGTCGAACACGTCCTTCCGCTGCCGCTACGTCTCGCGGCAGGTGGCGGTGAAGAGCAAGTACGACCTGTGGGTGACCGCCCCGGAGAGGGCGGCGACCGAGCGCGTGCTGGCCTCGTGCCCCGATGAGCCGCTGCTCGCCGACACGTGGGGCGCGGCGACGCGGGTGGACCACCACCTCACCGATCCCGGTGCCCCCGCGACGCAGGACGGTGCGGTCGGCTCGCCCGCCCCGTCCCCGACCCCCGTGGTCACGGGTAGCGGGTCGACGTACTTCGTCAACTGCGACGCGGCGCGCGCCGCGGGCGCCGCCCCGGTCCACCTCGGTGACCCGGGGTACGGGACCCACCTGGACCGGGACGGCGACGGCACCGGCTGCGAGTGACTCCGGACGTGTGCACGCCGGCTCACCTCCGGTGGCGTCGCGGCGTCCACGGCTGCGTCAGAGCTTCTCGCAGGCGATGCCGTCCTTGTCGCGGTCCGAGCCGGCGTTGGCCTTGTAGAGGGCCGACGGGTCCGTCTCGCGCCCGGATCGCTGTCGTCGCCGCCGCTCCACGCTGTGGTGTCGCGACGGGGACACCAGGTCGCCGTGGACCCGCGGGGGTCAGGCGCGGCGGTAGGTCAGGTGGGTGACGTGCGGCGTCGTACGGCTGGAGACGGGGACCATCGCCAGGTCCGGCACCCCCTCGAAGATCCGCAGCCCCTCGCCGACGGTGAACGGCACGACGTGCAGCCGCAGCTCGTCGACCAGGCCGGCGGCGAGGTAGGCGTTGAGCGTGCCGACCCCACCGGCGATCGAGACGTCGCCGTCCCCGGCCGCCTTCCGCGCCCGCTCGAGCGCGGCCTCGATCCCGTCGGTCACGAAGTGGAAGGTCGTCCCACCCTCCATCACGAGCGGCTCCCGCGGCCGCGAGCAGAGGACGAAGACCGGTGCCTTGTAGGGCGGCTCCGGCCCCCACCAGCCCTGCCACGCGAGGTCCCACTCGCCGCGGTCCGGGCCGAACATGTGGCGCCCCATGACGTAGGCGCGCGCGTGCAGGATCGCCGCGATCTCGTCCGCGCTGTCCTCCTCGTGCTCGAACATCCACGTGTGCAGCCGGTGGCCCACGTGCGGTCCGAAGGGATGCTCACGGGACTGGCCGTGGCCGGTGCCGATGAGGTCGAGGGAGACCGCGATGTCGGCGGTGACGAGGGACATCGCTCAAGGCTAGGTACGCCCGTCGTCCCGCGCCAGAGTCGTGTCGCTGCGAGCGGCTAGGCGCACGGGGGACGCGGTGTCACGGTGGTCCCACCCCAGTCCTCGGGTGCGACGTCGACGAGCGTCTGGTTGAGGATCCACTGGTGCCCGAACGGGTCCTCGATGGTGGCCTGCCGCTCGCCGTACTCCCAGTCGTGCGGCGCATCGACGACGACACCGTCGCGGGCCACCGCCGTCTCGACCACCCCCGCGAGATCGGCGACCTTGAGCATCACCTGGTGGGATCGTCCCTGCCCCGGTGTACGCCGTCCCGGCCGGACCTCCGCCACCACCAGCTCGGCCGGCGGCCCGTCCGGCAGGCCGAGCTGCGAACGGTGCCCCTCGCCGATCCGGACATGCTCGACGAAACCGAGGACCTCGACGTACCAGGCGACGGCCGCCCGGACGTCGGCCACGGTCAGGACCGGGGCCACCCGCGCGTGCGGGGCCGACCGGTTCGTGAGCACGTGGTCAGACTAGATCGGGAGAACGGTCGTGGGGAGTGGCCGTCGTGCGAGTGCTCGCTGGCTGAGGTCCCGGACCGCGGTCCTCACTCCTGCCGCGCCCGTCGACGACGGGGTCGCACGGCACTCCCGGTGATCGCTATATTGCCGTCGTGCAGGGGTCGCCCGACGTATCCGGTCCGGGCCATCGTTCGCGCGTCGAGGTCGCGGTCCTCGGGCCGCTTCAGGCCCACCGCAACGGCCAGCTGCTCGAGCTGGGAGGACCCAAGCCCCGGGCGCTGATCACTGCGCTTGCGGTGTCGCCGGGACGGCCGACGCCGGTCGACTCCCTGGTCGACCTGGTGTGGGGCGAGGGCCCCCCGCCGGGCGTGATGGCCACTCTGCAGTCCTACGTGTCCGGGCTGCGCAAGGTCCTCGAGCCGGACCGCCCCCCGAGGTCCGCGGCCGCCGTTCTGGTCACAGCTCCCCCCGGCTACGCCCTTCATCTGGCCGACGGCGCCGTGGACACGGCGCGGTTCGCTGCGCTGGTCAACGGGGCACAGCACGCGTTGCCCGGTCCGTTGCTCGGCCCGCCTCCGCCCAGGAGCACGCTCGAGGAGGTGGCCCGAGCCGCCGAGGAGGCGCTGGGACTCTGGCGGGGAACGCCCTTCGCCGAGCTCGGAGACGCGCACGAGATCGCCGCGGAGCGCGCGCGATGGCAGGAGCTGCGCCTGCTGGCCCTCGAGGCACGCGCGACGGCGCGGCTTGCCCTGGGCGAGCACCGTGCGCAGGTCGCCGAGCTCGAGCACCTGACCAGGTCCTACCCGCTGCGCGAGCGGCTGTGGGCGCTCCGGGTGCTGGCCCTGGCCCGCAGCGGGCGTCAGGGCGATGCGGTCGCGGTCCTGAGCGAGGTGCGCGCGATGCTGGCAGACGAGCTGGGCCTCGACCCCGGGACAGAGCTGCAGGACCTGCAGGCTCGCCTCCTGGCCCAGGACAGCGAGCTGGACTGGCGTGCGCCCGGCGGTCCGGCGCCGGCCGGGGAAGCCGTGCCCGTGCTCACGAGCCTCACGCCGTCGCACGCTCCGGAGCGCCTCGAGGCGCATCCCGACGTGACCGGCAGGGCGATGCCCATGCTCGGACGCACGGCCGAACACCGACGGCTGATCGCCGCCCTGGACCGCTCCCTCTCGGGACGGTCGTGCTTCGCCGTGCTCACGGGGGAGCCCGGGATCGGCAAGAGCCGACTGAGCGCCGAGCTCGCCGTTGCGGCGCGGGACCGCGGCGCCAGGGTGGCGCTGGGAAGGTGCTCGCAGGACGAGGGGGCACCGCCGCTCTACCCGTGGGACGCGGTGCTCGGCGCGCTGGGGCGGGAGCGAGACCACGCCCCGGGGGAGGGCGGCCAGTTCGCGGTGTGGCAGCGCATCGTCACGGAGATCGCTGGCGCCGCACTGGAGGAGCCGTTGGTCGTGGTGCTCGACGATCTGCACTGGGCCGACACGGCCACCCTCCGAGTGCTGCGCCTGCTCGTCGAGGCGTCGCCAGCAGTGCCCCTGCTGGTGCTGGTGACCTGGCGCGACAAGCCCGCACCCACCGGTGCGTTGGGCGACGTTGCCGAGGCGATGGCGCGGGCCCACGCCGAGTGGCTCGAGCTCACCGGCCTCGACGCGAGCGACGTGGCCGGGGTGGTCGGCGCCGTCACGGGGCGAGAGCCGACCCTGGTGGAGTCCGACGCGCTGCGGGCTCGGACGCAGGGGAACCCGTTCTTCGTCGTGGAGTACGCCCGGTTGGCGGGCAGGGGACAGCACCTGGGCGAGCTGCTGGCCGAGACGCACCCACCGACGGCTGTGCAGGAGGTCATCACCCGGCGCCTCGAGCGTCTGCCCGAGGAGACGCGGCGGGTCCTGGAGTCCGCGTCGGTCTCCGGGCGGGAGGTGGCCCTCTCGGTGCTCGCGGAGTGCACCACGCACGACGAGGACGAGCTGTTCGAGATCCTCGACCCCGCTGTGGCCAGTGGCCTGGTCCGCGAGGCCGGCGTCGATGCCTTCACCTTCGACCACGCCCTCGTGCGGGACACCCTCTACTCCAGGCTGAGTCCATCCCGACGGGCGCGACAGCACGCGCGCGTGGCGCAGGCCCTGGAACACAGGTCCGGGACGGAGACCGAGGCGGCACGGCACTGGCTGGCCGCCGGCGACCAGCACGCCGGCACCGCCTGGCGCGCCGCCGTCGCTGGGGGACAGGTCGCCATGCGCGCCCACGCCCACCCCGAGGCGGCAGCGTTGTTCGCGCAGGCCCTGCAGTCGTTGACCCTGGATCCGGCGTCGACACCCCGCGACAGGTACGACGTGCTGGTGCAACGCGCGCTCGCCGACCGCTGGGCGGCACGGTGGGACGAGCTGACCCGCACCGCGCAGGAGGCGGTCGAGATCGCCGACTCCCTGGGCGAGGTACGGCTGGCGGCCGAGGCCGCCATCCTCACGCTGCGTGGCGGCATGTGGCAGTCGGCGCGGCACGGTGAGGTGCACGCCCCGTTGGTCGGGGCCCTGCGCCGCAGCCTCGAGGCCCTGCCCGCCGAGGACTCGGCCCTGCGTTGCCGGTGCCTCGTGGTGCTTGCCGGTGAGATCTACTACGGCTCGGGCATCGAGGAGCGTCGCGCACTCGTCGACGAGTCGGTGGCGATGGCGCGCCGTCTCGGCGACGACGAGCTGCTCCTCGACGTGCTGCTGGCGGCCTACAACGCCGTGTGGGTGCCCGGCACCGAGGACGAACGCCTGGCAGTCGCCGAGGAGGGTCGGTCGTTGGCCCGTCGGCTCGCCGACCCGCAGGCCGAGGTGGTCGCCGGAGTCCAGGCGGCGATCACCCTGGGCGAGCTCGGGAGGGTCGAGGAGATGTGGACGACGTATGACGCGACGCTGGTCCGAGCCGAGCACCTGCGGCTGACCTACGGCCTCCTGGTGCTGCAGTCGATGGCGATCCCCTGGCGGGCCATGGCCGGGGACTTCGCCGAGGCCAGGCGACTCCTCGCCGAGGTGGTGAGGCTGGTCGGGGAGTCCGACCTGGCCCAGGGACGGGACGCCGTCGGCGGCAACGTGGCGTGCCTGGCGATCTGGGATGTGGACTTCCCGCTGCCCGAGGAGATGGTGGCAGCCCTGTCGTCGAGCAGCATGCCCACGCGGTCCACGCTCGCCTTCGTCATGTGGCGCAACGGAGAGGAGGCACGTGCGCGCGAGTGGTTCGAGTCCGGCCCCGTCGACCTGTCCCCCCAGGACTGGTACTCCAAGCTCAACTGGGGTTGCGCCGCCGCCATGGCGGCCTTCACCGGTGCTTCCGACGTCGGTGCCCGGGCCTACGACCTCCTCGCTCCCTTCGCAGGACACAGCTGTGTGGCCGGGTCCGGGGTGGCATCGGGTCCGGTGGATGCCTTCCTGGCGCTCGGCGCCGTGGCGACGGGGGAGCGCGACCTCGCGACGCGCCATGCCGACGCCGCCCTCCGCGTCGCCGAGACGTGGCAGATCCCGCTGTTCACCGAGTGGTTCGGCGAACAGCGGGATCGTCTCGGGTTCTGAGCCCTCACCGCCCAGAGGTCAGGCCGCGTGCGCGAACGCGCGGCGATCAGCCCGGGCGAAGCGCCGGCGAGTGAGGAGCCAGATGATCCGGTACGCCTTTCCGCCCGGCATCTCCGCGAACAGCTGACGTCGCGCATCGAGCGGCAGCTCGTGGATCACCCACGGCACCATGCGCACGATCTGGGCGGGGGTGAGCGTGGTGCGCAGCCGGGCCTCGATGGCGTCCCAGTCCTCGGCACTGAGGACTCGCTGCATGAAGGCGATCGCCTCCGTCTCCTCGTGGGCGAGATGACGGGTCAGGTGCTCACGGGCGGCGACGAGACGCACGGCCAGGGCGTTGCGGACGTCGTGGCTCGGGTGGGTCACCATCGAGGTGAGTCCGTCCCGGCAGGCGGTCAGGGCCGGGTCGATCACCGCGTGCTCGGCCTCCATGGCCGCCAGGACGGCGCGTTCTTCGGTGTCGGCGCGGTCCATGAGTGCGGGCCACACGTGCTCGTCCTCGCCCTCGTGGTGGTGGTGGAGGGTGGCGGAGAACAGCTCCCACCTCTCGGCGAGTGCCGCCCACGCCGCGTGGTCGTCGACCGGCGTGCGCGGCACGACAGAGACGAACGCAGCCAGGTCGCGACGGAACGCGTGGTGCATCAGGTACATCATCGTCATGTCGATGGGGCCCTCGGGCGAGGCGGCCTGACCGGGGAGGTCGAGCTGCGGACGGTGCGCAGGGGGCGTGGTGCGGGCGGTGGCTCTGTTCATCGTGGTGGTCCTTTCGGGAGACAGCGGATCAGAGCTGCACGAGCTCGGGCTCGGGCTCGGCGTCGGGGGTGGGCGGAAGGCCGGAGTCGGCGCGGGGAGCGTCGTACGCCGTGGTCTCGGACCCGATGCGGGGCAGCAGGCGGTCGAGCCAGACGGGCATCCACCAGTTGAGCCGGCCGAGCATCGTCATCGTCGCCGGAACGAGCACCATGCGGACCACCGTGGCGTCCAGCAGGACCGCGACGGCCAGGCCGAGTCCGAGCATCTGGACGATCACGTCGATCTCACTGGCGAAGCCGAGGAAGACGGCGACCATGATCGCGGCTGCGGACGAGATCACCCGGCCGGTGTCGCGCAGACCGTGGACCACGCTGCTCTCGGCGTCCCCGGTCTCGAGCCAGTGCTCGCGGATCCGCGAGAGCAGGAACACCTCGTAGTCCATCGAGAGCCCGAAGAGGATCGCGAAGATCAGGATCGGGATCCAGCTCGAGATCGGTGTGGCGTGGTCGAGGCCGAGGAGCTGCGCCCCCCAGCCCCACTGGAACACCGCCACCATCACGCCGTAGGCGGCACCGATCGAGAGCAGGTTCATCAGGGCCGCCTTGAGCGGAATGAGCACGGAGCGGAAGACCATCGTCAGCAGGAGCATCGAGACTCCGACGACGAAGGCGATCACCACCCAGAGCCGCTCGGCGAGCAGGTCGGAGATGTCGTTGAGCAGCGGCGTCTGCCCGGTGAGGAGCACGCCGTCGGGAAGGTCGGCGCGGATGTCGGCGACGAGGTCCGGGGTGCGGGCGTCGATCGGCCCGAACGTCGGCTGGAGCTCCACGAACGAGACGGCACCGTCGGCCGACTCGACGACCGGGGTGACCGAGGCGACGTCGTCGCGCGACGCCAGCTCGGCCCGCACCCTGGCCATGGTCCGTCGGTCGACACCGTCGCTCTCGGCGACGATGACGTAGGAGGTGTTGGCGCCGGGACCGAACTCGTCGGCGATCAGGTCGTAGGCCTGGCGAGTGGTGAGCTCGGTGGACGCCGCGCTCGGGTCTCCCGGCCAGGTGCGCATGTCGAGCGCGGGCGCGGCGAGCGCCAGCATGATCCCCACCGCAGCCAGTGCCCAGGGGAGCGGCCGGCGCCCGACGCGGGCGGCCCACCGGGCGGTCAGCGGCTCGCGGGGCGACACGGCCGCCCTGCCGCGGCGCGCCGTGCGTGGAAGGAGCTTGCGTCCGCCGAGCCGGCACAACGCGGGCACGAGGACGAGCGCCGCAGCAAGGACGCAGACGACCGCGATGGCGGTGGCGAAGCCGAAGGCGGCGTAGGTCTGCAGGTCGGCGAGGCGCAACCCGAACAGCGACACCAGGACGGTCATCGCGGCGAAGACCACCGAACGACCGGCAGTGGCACACGCACGTCCCGCCGCTTCGACGACGTCGTGGCCGGCGCGAAGGAACTCGACGTGGCGACTGGCCATGAGCAGGGCGTAGTCGATGCCGACGCCGAGGCCGACCATGGTGGCGACCGTGGGTGCGGTGTTGGACACGTCCATCACGCCGGCGAGGATCGCAAGGCCGGCCGATCCCACGGCCAGTCCGGCGATCGCGGTGAGGATCGGCAGACCACCAGCGACCACGGAGCCGAAGGCGAGGACGAGGATGATGAGAGCGGCCACGATGCCGGCGGCCTCTCCGTAGCCGCGCATCGGCGCGGCCGCAGTCTCGGGCAGCTCACCGTTGAGCTCCACCTGGAAGCCCGCGTCCTGGGTGGGGGCGATGGCTGTCTCGAGCGGCTCGAGGTTCTCCATCAGGTCGGGGTCGGTGACCTCGACGTCATAGGTGACGAGGAGCAGCGCGGTGTCCTTGTCGGCCGAGAGGACGGGTGGGTTGACGGCCGCGACGTGCGGCATGGCGGCGAGGTCGTCCGCCAGGGTCTGGAGCGCTCCGGCCGGAAGTGCCGCCTCGTGGTGGACGACGACGCGCGACATCGCCGAACCCGAGTCGGGGACGTGCGCACGGATGAGGTCGAGGCCGCGCTGCGACTCCGAGCCGGGAAGGTGCCAGTTCTCCTGGGTGGAGCCGCCGACGCCGGCAGCGAGGCCGATGACCAGGGCGGTGAAGGTCAACCAGCCTGCGATGGCGCGCCACGGGTGCAGCGCGGCGCTGCGGCCCAGACGGTAGAGGAGGTGGGACATGGTGACTCCTGCATCAGATCGAAGGTGATGTCCTCGATCGTGTGCAGCAACGCTTGTGCTGGACTTGGAGTCCGCTGGGACCGGCAGGGTCGGGCCCCGACATCACCGCCGTCGACTCTCAAGCGGATCTCAAGCGAGCTCCAAGCCGGTCGGTGTCGAGTTGCTCCATGCCCGCCCCACCCGTGGCGGCGCACCGATCCAAGAACAGGAGCACGTGACATGACCCGATTCCACCCCACCCGCCCGACCGGTCGCTCCGGCCGCATCCGTCCTCACGTCCTGCGTCGTGACGGGATCCTCGAGGCCCCGAGCGAGGTCCCGCGCCGTGGTCGATATCAGCTTGCGCTCGCAGCGGGGTGGAGGCCTCTCGCGTGAAGGCGGGACCGCTCGACGAGGACCCAGAGGCGCGGGATCGCCTACGACGCCAGCGAGCCGGCGAAGATCTGCCAGGCAAGAGCGGACTTCGCGACCAGGCTGAGGACCAGGTACCCCTTCTCGCCGAACGCGTAGCTGCGCCACGGCCCGACCTGGCGGTACTGCAGCCACTGGTTGAGGGCGAAGCTGTTGAAGAAGATGAAGAGCGACACGAAGATGCCGACCACGAAGCCGGGGACCTCTTCGGCCGCGATCAGGTTGTAGCCGATCGCGATCCACGGTGTCGCGCCCGCGACGCAGCCGAACCAGAACGGCTTCATCGTGACGGTGGCGCGTCCCGGCGGGTTGGCGGACTCCTGCAGCCAGCCGAAGAGGATCATCGCCACGTTGGCGCCGGCGATGCCGATGAGCGCCGAGATGCCGTCGATGCCCGAGTAGAGGGCGATCAGCAGGACCATGATCGTCGCGCTGAACGAGTACTCCACCCACCGGAAACGGTTGATCCCGCTGCGGAGGTCGCTCTCGTAGGTGCGCCGGAAGACCGTCGCGGTGAGCAGGTGGTCGATGCCCGCGAGCGCGAGGAACACCCCCACCGCGGCGCCGATCGGCAGGTCGAAGAGCGCCTCGGGTGCCGACGGCATGGTGCCCGGAGGACCGGTAGGGAGCGACCGGGTCACCGTGACGGCGAAGTCGGTCGCCAGCACCACCACCACGACCGCCTGGCCGAGGTGCAGCAGCGCGAGGGCGAGGTTCCACCCCCGCAGCGAACGCAGGCTCTTGTCGTCGACACCGGTCGCGGTCACCTCGGCAGCGGTCATGCCTCCATGGTGCCGGATCCGGCCATGCCGGGGGAGGTCTGAGCCCGGAGGACCTCCGGCTCTGTCGGGTCGACCGGGGCCGACGGAGGATGGGCGCATGACCGAGGAGCAGCCGTACGACGTGGTGAAGGAGTACCCCGGCTTCGAGCTGCGGCACTATCCCGAGCACGTGGTCGCCGAGACGCGGGTCAAGGCGTCGTTCGAGGGCGCCGGCACCACGTCGTTCCGACGGCTGGTCGGCTACATCGGCGGGCGCAACACCCAGTCCCGCAAGGTGGCCATGACGGCTCCCGTCATCCAGGAGGCCGAGGACGGGGCCGGTCGCTACGTCGTCAGCTTCGTGATGCCCGCCGACTTCGACCTGGACGGCGCCCCCGCTCCGACGGACCGCGACGTACGGGTGCGCGCCATCCACGCCCAGACGGCGGCCGCGCTGACGTTCTCCGGACGCTGGTCCCAGGGGCGGTACGACGAGCATGCGCAGCGACTCCTGGCCGCCGTGGGGCGGGCAGGCCTCGAGGTCGACGGACCGCTGCGCTTCGCCCGCTTCGACCCGCCGTGGACGCCGTGGTTCCTGCGGCACAACGAGGTCGTCGTACCGGTCGTGCCACCTGCGGCCTGAGGTCGATCGAACAGCCGGACCAGCGGCCGCGCCTCCACTCCGGTCGTAGGCTCTGGCCATGGAGATCGTCCTGCTGGTCCTGTTCCTCGCGGTGCTGGGCGCCGTCGCCGTCGGCGCATCGCGCCGTTCCAAGGAGCGCGAGCTGGCTCGGCGCGAGGACGAGATCGCTCCGGTGCGCACGCTGGCCTTCGAGGACATCACCGCGTTCGGCGAGGACCTGCAGCAGCTCGACCTCGAGATGAGCGGTCACGAGCTCGACGCCGGTGCCAACGCCGACTACCAGCGCGCGCTCGACGCCTACGAGGCGGCCAAGCTCGCCGGTGACTCGATCAACCAGCCCGACGACATCCGGCACATCACCGAGATCGTCGAGGACGGCCGCTACGCCGTCGCGTGCGTGCGCGCCCGCGTCGCCGGCGATGCCCTGCCGACCCGGCGGCCGCCGTGCTTCTTCGACCCTCGCCACGGGCCCTCGGTGGCGGACGTCCCCTTCGTCCCGCCGGACGGCGCCGAGCGCGACGTCCCCGCCTGCGCCCTCGACGTCGAGCGGGTGCGCGCCGGCGCCGAGCCCGACGTCCGCAAGGTGATGGTCGGCGCGCAGCGGGTCCCCTACTGGCAGGGCGGCCGCGCCTACGAGCCCTACGCGATGGGCTACTTCGGCGCCTTCGGCCCCATGACGTGGATGTTCATGGGCGGCATGATGTTCGGCGGCTTCGACGGCGGCGGCTACGACGGCGGCGATGGCTACGACGGTGGTGACGGCGGCGACGGCGGTGACGGTGGTGGCTTCGACGGGGGTGGCGATGGGGGCGGCTTCGATGGCGGTGGCTTCGACGGCGGCGGCTTCGACATGGGCTTCTGAGCCGGGCACGTGAGCACGCTCGTCCTGCTGCGGCACGGCAAGTCGGACTGGTCGGGCGGCGAGCCCGACCACCTGCGACCGCTGGCGCGACGGGGACGACGTCAGGTCCCTGAGGCCGGCCGATGGCTCGCCGACCACCTCGGCGTCCTCGACCTGGCCGTGGTCTCGCCCGCGGAGCGGACCCGTGAGACCTGGCGGCTCGCCGCCGCGGAGCTCGAGGTCCCGCCGCCCGTCCGGGAGGACGAGCGCGTGTACGCCGCGTCGGCAGGCGCGCTCCTCGACATCCTGCGGGAGCTGCCCGAGGAGGCGACGACCGTCGTCCTGGTCGGGCACAACCCCGGGATCGAGGACCTCGCGGAGATCCTGGCCGGTCGCAGCGTGCCGATGCCGACGTCCGCGCTGGCCGTCATCGACCTGCCGGGGCCCTGGTCCGGCGTGGCGGACGCCGCCGCCGACCTGCGCGCCCACGGACGCCCGCCCGCGCCCACGGGCTGAGAGGCCGGACGACGAGGCCGGCCACCCGGCGGCGTCCCGCCATGAGGGACGGCCTGCCTCAGACGAGCCGGTCCCAGAACCGGCGGACGTGAGCGACCAGTGCCTCCGGCTGCTCGAGCGGGACCAGGGTGCGGGCGGCCGCGATCGTCACGACCTCGGCGTCGGGCGCGAGCGCCCCGGCGGCCGCGGCGTCCTCGGGGCTCCAGTCCCCGCGGTCGTCGGAGGCGACGAACAGGCTCGGCACGGCGAGGTCCGCGAGCTCGGCGGTGACGTCGACCCGGTTGAGGATGAAGGACCGGACGGCCAGCGCCATGCTGCGCCGACCCGGCCGCGCCAGGGACTCCTCGACGATGCGCCGGGTCGGCTCGTGGGCGGCGGAGGCGTCGGTGAGCATGGCCGCGACGACCGCCGAGCGCACCGGACCCACCGGGCCGGCCGTCCGCAGCACCGGTAGGAGCAGGTTGATCTGCCGGCGCAGCGCGGGGGCGATCGGCTCGGTCGGTGAGCTGATCGCCACCAGGCTGCGGAGCACGCCGGGTCGGGTGCCGAGCATGAGGCCGACGTGCCCCCCGAACGCGTTGCCCAGCCAGTCGACCGGGCCGTCCACGCCGAGCTCGCGGAGCAGGTCGGTGGCCGCGTCCGCGGCACCGGCGATGTCGGCGGCGCGGTGGAGGGCCTCGCTGCGGCCGAGCCCCGGCGGGTCGACGAGCACGTAGCGACGCCCCACCGGGAGCAGGGGGAGCACCGGGTCCCAGGTGTGGCTGTCGACGAACATCGACGACCACAGCACGGTCGGCGCGCCGTCGCCGAGCGTGCGCACGTGGAGTCGGCCGAGACGGGTGGGGACGAAGGTGCTGCTCTCGACGAGGCGGTCGTCCATGGTCGTGCTCCTGATCCGATTGGTGTGAGTCTGACTCACCTGAATATTGATGTTAACCTCAATGTCATGAAAAGCGCCACCCCCCGGACGTACCGGATGACCGCTCGCGCAGAGGCGGCCGAGCGGACCGGCGAGCGGATCATGGACGCGATGCTGCGCCGGTACGCCGACGTCCCCTACGACCGCATCCGGCTCGAGGACGTCGCCGCGGACGCCGAGGTCACGGTGCAGACCGTGATCCGCCGCTTCGGCAGCAAGCACGGCCTGCTGGCCGCCACCGTCGAGCGCGAGTTCGGCCGCCTCGCCGCCGACCGCGCGGCCGCGCTGGGGGAGAGCCCGCGCAGCACGCTGCACTCACTCGTCGGCTACTACGAGGACCACGGCACCCTCATCCTCAAGATGTACGCCGAGGCCCACCAGGCGCCCGGCGTACCCGAGCTCGCCGAGCGCGCCCGCGCCTACCACGTCGGCTGGTGCCGCGAGGCGCTCGCCGAGGCTCTGGGGGACGACCTCGACCCGACGACCCGCGAGCGCAGGCTGGCCCAGGTCGTCGCCGTCTGCGACGCCACCACCTGGCGGATCCTGCGCCACGACGGCCACCTCACGCCCGAGCAGACCGAGCAGGCCCTGCTGGAGCTGCTGCTCCCGCTGCTGCCGTCGGGCGGGGCCTGACGGCAGCAGGACGGCGAGATCTGCTCGGGTCAGGCGCGCCGGCGCAGGCTGACCGGGCCGCGCCGGACGAATCGTCCCAGGCCGCCGACCACCGAGCGCGGCCGCAGCACCGGCGACCGGTCCGCGGCGGCCTGTCTCATGCCGCTCAACGTCTCCGCCAGCACCGACACCGCATCCTTCGCGGGTGACCAGCCCAGCTCCGACTCGGCTCGTGAGGTGTCCATCAGCGGCACGGCGTACGCCAGGTCGACCCAGCCGGCGTCCAGCTGCTGGAGCCGGGCGTGCCAGCTCAGCGAGACCGCGGCCCGCACGGCGGCCGCCGGGACGTGCACGAGGCGGGCGTCGAGGGCCGCCGCGATGTCGTCCGCGGTGATGGCCGGGTCGGCCGCCACGTTGAGGGCGCCCGGCAGCCGGGACTCCAGCACCCGGGCGACCGCGTCGGCCACGTCGTCGGCGTGCACCATCGGGATGGCCAGCCCACGGTCCAGGGGCACCACCGGCACGTGGTCGAGCAGCGCGGCGGGGAACAGGGCCGGTACGCCGTAGCGCAGCAGCGCGCTCCCGGCCCGCCGCTGCCCCACGATCCCGGGCCGGATCCGGGACACCACCGTCCCGGTGTCCTCGGCCTCGAGCCGGTCCAGCAGCCGCTCCGCGGCGGCCTTGTGCCGGCTGTACATCGAGGTCGGCACGCCCTGCGTCGGCCAGGACTCGTCCACGGGACTGTCGTCGCGCCGGGGCGAGTAGGCGCCGACCGAGGACATGTGCACGAGGTGCGGCACCCGGGCCGCCGTCACCGCCTCGATCACGCGGCGGGTGCCGCCGACCCCGACCTCGGCGAGGTAGTCCTCGCGGTGGGTGGGCTGGAAGCCCCAGGCCAGGTGCACGACCGCGTCGGCGTCGGCACACACCACCGTCAGCGCGGCCGCGTCCTCCTCGCGGGACAGGTCCAGCGTGGCCCACTGGACCCCGGCGAAGGGGGCGACGTCGTCGGGGCGGCGGCGTACGACGCCGACGAGGTCGTGCGTGCCGTCCTCGGCCAGCCGACGCAGCAGGGCGGACCCGACGTTGCCGCTCGCTCCGGTGATGACGATGCGCATGGGGGCCTCCTGCTCTGCCGCCCGGACGGAGGACGACTCGTGTGGCGTCCGGCCACAGTAGGCCCGGGTGGCGCGTGGCGGACCCGGGAGACACCCCTGCGGGCGGGAGGCGAGGCGACGAGCTGAGGCAGATGCCTCAGGCGCGCGACGTACTCACCGGCGCACGCTGGACGCATGACGAAGACAACCCCACGCGAGGCCGTCGAGGCGATGCAGGACCACCCTCGACTGGCCGACGGCGACGACGAACGATTCAGCGGCTACGGCGTGATGGGCGTGCCCTTCGCCGGTGGCCACTACCTCGCGCTCCGGGACATGGTGGCCAGCTCGGTCGGGCCGGCGTACCGGACCGTCTGGCACCGCGACCCGCAGGGACGCTGGAGGATCCACACCAACCGCGCTCCCGAGCACAGTTGCCCGCGCTACTTCTCCTCGGCGGTCGAGGTCGTCCCCGAGGACCGCATCGACGTTGCCTGGACCGACGACCGGACCCTCGCGGTGACGATCGCCGACACGCTCAGCTGGCGCATCGAGGTGGGCGCGAGCCCCGCGACCCGGGTGTTGACGGCGATGGGCACCGCGCTGCCGGAGGCGGGCTGGAACAGCCGGGCCGTGCTCGCGGCGATGGGCCCGATGGCGCGGACCATGCTGCACGCCGGCCGGATCCGACTGGAGGGTGCGTCGCCCAACGGGCCACGGTTCAGGGCGGCCCCGTTGCAGCTCTGGCGCCTCACCGACACGCGCGCGTCGTACCGCGGTGAGGACCTCGGCCGTCCGGGACCGCTCGACGAGCAGCCCCACCTGGGCGACATGTGGCTCCCGCAGCGCGGCGTCTTCTTCGTCGGCCGGGCCCGCTTCACGCCCCCGGTCGAGAACGCGGACCCGCAGGAGAGCCCCACCGGGGCCAGAATGGGGTGATGACCACGTCCGCGTCGCCGCCCCGGCGGGTGGAGGTGCTCGCGGGGCTGTCGGTGGCGATCGACCTCGGCCTCGGTCAACCGGCCGAGCACATGCTCCGGTCGTCGGTCATCGCCTGCGGCCTCGCGGACCGGCTCGGCCTGAGCCGGGAGCAGCGGGCGACCGTCTACTACACGACCCTGCTGATGTGGATCGGCTGTCACGCGGACTCGCAGGAGTACGCCCGCTGGTTCGGCGACGACATCTCGGTACGCCGCGACGCCTACCTCGTGGACTGGTCCGGGCTGCCCTACCTGAGGTTCCTGCTCGGCAACATCGCGCGCGGCGAGCCGCTGGGCCAGCGGGTGCGCGTCATGGCCACGCTGATGCGCGACGCCCGCGGTCAGATCGCCACCCTCATCCACTCCCACTGCACCTCGGCGGCCGCCCTCGCCCGGCACATCGGCCTGTCCCCGGAGGTCGAGCGGGCCCTGACCTTCACCTTCGAGCGGTACGACGGCGGCGGGCTCCCGGCCGGCGCCTCCGGCGAGGACGTCCCGATCGAGATGCGGGTGGCCCAGCTGGCCGACGTGGCCGAGGTGCACCAGCGGATGTACGGCGTCCCGGGCGCCGTCGCGATGGCCCGGAGCCGGCGCGGGGGACACCTCGACCCGGTCGTCGTCGACGCGTTCCTGGCCGACCCGGACGCGCTGTTCGCCGCGGCGGGCGACGACCCGTGGGACCGGGCGCTGTCGATCGCCCCCGACGCCGAGGCCCGCCCGGACGAGGCCCACCTCGACGCCCTGCTGGCCGCCATCGGCGACTTCGTCGACCTCAAGTGCCCGTTCACGTTCGGCCACTCCCGCACCGTGGCTGCGCTGGTCGAGGCGGCCGCCGGACAGCTCGGACTCCCGCCCGACGACGTCACCGCCGTACGCCGGGCCGGCCACCTCCACGACGTGGGCCGGATCGGCGTGACGAACCAGATCTGGTCGAAGCCCACCGCGCTCACCGGCGCGGAGTGGGAACGGGCGCGGATGCACCCCTACCTCACCGACCGGGTGCTGACCCGGATCCCCGGCCTCGCGCACGTGGCCGCCATCGCCCGCGCGCACCACGAGCACCTCGACGGGTCCGGCTACCCGCTGGGTCTCTCCGGCACCGCGCTCGGTCGCCCCGAGCGGCTGCTCGCCGCCGGCGTCGCCTACCAGTCGGCGCTGGAGCCCCGGCCCTACCGCGAGGCGATGTCCGGCGCGGCGGCCGCGGCCCGACTGCAGGACCGGGTGACCCGCGGGGCCCTCGACGCCGACAGCGTGGACGCGGTCCTGGCCGTGGCGGGCCACGGGCGGGAGCGGACCCGCCGCCCCGACGCCCTCACCGGCCGCGAGGCCGAGATCCTCGGCCTCGTCGCCCGCGGCCGGTCCAACCGCGAGATCGCGGCCCACCTCGTGCTCAGCGAGAAGACGGTCCGCAACCACGTCGAGCGCACCTACGCCAAGATCGGCGCGACCAACCGGGTGGGCGCGAGCCTCTATGCCCTCCAGCACGGGCTGGTCGCGCCCGACGACGGGGACGTGGCCGGCTGATCGCGGGCTACCGTTGGCGCATGGCGACCATCGTGCTGCGCGTGCGGCTCCTCAACGGCGAGCACACGGACCTGACCTACGACGACCCGGAGCAGGTCGACGAGAGCGAGCTGGTCGAGCAGGCCATCGAGACGCTGCGCGAGGAGTCCGGTGTCCTGCGCTGTCGCCACGGCGACCGGTTGGTCGCGCTCTACTCCCGAGGGGTGGCGAGCATCGAGGTGTCGCCGATCGGCGCGATCCTCTGAGCCTGCGGGATCGGGCTCGTTCGACCGGGTCGATTCCCTCCGCGCGGCAGTACGATGAGGACCACATCCTTCCCGGATGGACGGTCTCATGTGGTCGTACGCCTGGCTGATAGCCGCTGTTGTCCTCGGCGTGGTGGAAATCCTCACGCTGACGCTGGCGTTCGGCCTGTTGGCGGGTGCCGCCCTCGTCGCCGCGGTGGCCGCCGGCCTCGGGGCATCGGTCCCGGTGCAGCTCCTCGCCTTCGCCGTCACCGGCGGGATCGCCCTGCTGGCGGTCCGCCCGATCGCCAAGCGGCACCTGGCTCTCCCGCCGCCCTCGCTCGACGGCAGTGACGCCCTGGTCGGCCGGTCGGCGCTGGTCACCCGCGAGGTCAGCTCGACCGGGGGGCTGGTGCACCTCTCCGGCGAGGACTGGTCCGCCCGGTCCTACGACGAGGACCTGGTGATCCCGGCGGGTGTGCGGGTCGACGTCTTCCAGATCGACGGGGCCACCGCCCTGGTGCACCCGCACGACCCCCTGCCCGACCCCCTGCCCGACCCCCGACCCCGAGAGGCGTGATCGCGATGGAGCTGTGGGTGCCGATCGCCGTCCTGGCCGTGCTGGTGGCCCTGGTGGTGGCCTCGGCGATCCGGATCGTGCCGCAGGCGCGGCGCTACAACATCGAGCGGTTCGGGCGCTACCAGCGGACCCTCCAGCCGGGGCTGAACCTGATCATCCCGCTGGTCGACCGGGTCAACACCAAGCTCGACGTGCGCGAGCACGTCTACTCCTCGCAGCCGAAGCCGGTGATCACCGAGGACAACCTGGTGGTCGCCATCGACACCGTCCTCTACTACCAGATCACCGACCCGCGGGCCGCGGCGTACGGGGTCACCGACTACCTGCAGGCGATCGACCAGCTCACCGTGACCACCCTCCGCAACCTCATCGGGTCGATGGACCTCGAGAGCACCCTCACCTCGCGGGAGACCATCAACGTCCGGCTGCGCGAGGTGCTGGACGAGGCCACCGGCAAGTGGGGGATCCGGGTCAACCGGGTCGAGATCAAGGCGATCGACCCGCCGCAGGGCATCAAGGAGGCGATGGAGAAGCAGATGCGGGCCGAGCGGGACAAGCGCGCGGTCATCCTCCAGGCCGAGGGGAACCGGCAGTCGCTGATCCTCACCGCGGAGGGCACCCGCAACAAGATGATCCTCGAGGCGGAGGGCCGTCAGCAGGCGAAGGTGCTCGAGGCCGACGGCGAGGCGAAGGCGCTGGAGCGCGTGTTCCAGGCGGTCCACGACAACGACGCCGACCCCCAGGTGCTGGCCTACAAGTACCTCGAGATGCTGCCCCGCCTCGCCGAGCACGGCAACGGCTACTTCGTGATCCCCGGCGAGCTCAGCGAGGCCATGCGGACCGTGACGTCGGCCTTCACCGCCGAGCAGCGTGCGGCCGGCGCGGCGGCGGTCGCGGCAGCGGCGTCCGCGGAGGAGCCGGCCGGGCCGGCGAGCCGGCTGAGCCGGCTGAGCCGGCCGTCGAGAGTCCCCAGGTGCCGCCCCACACCCTGGGAGCCTGACGCGGCGAGCGCGGCCACGGCACCGACCTAGGGTGCACGTATGGCCGACATCAACTTCTACTTCGACCCCGTCTGCCCCTTCGCCTGGATGACCAGCAGGTGGGTCCGGCAGGTCCAGGCGCAACGCGACTACACCGTGGACTGGCGGTTCATCTCGTTGCGCCTGATCAACGCCGAGGTCGACTACGACGCGCAGTTCCCACCCGAGTACGAGGCCGGCCACACCGCCGGGCTCCGGCTCCTGCGGGTGGCTGCCCGGGCGCGCGCGGAGCACGGGCGCGAGTCCGTCGCACCGCTGTACGCCGCGTTCGGGGCGCACATCTTCGACACCGCTCCGGACCCGGACGATGACCGCAGCGAGGGTGAGGTGCGTGAGCGCCGGGGGACGCGATCGTTCGTGGAGCCGATCCTCGGCGAGGCGGGCCTGCCCCGTGCGCTGGCGGAGGCCCTCGACGACGAGTCCTGGGACGACGAGATCCGCCAGGAGACGGAGGAGGCGCTCGCGCTGACGGGCAAGGACGTGGGCACGCCCATCATCCACTTCGAGCCACCCGCCGGTGTGGCCTTCTTCGGACCGGTGATCAGCCGGCTGCCCCGCGACGACGAGGCGGGCGACCTGTGGGACCACGTGATCGGGCTGGCCCGCTTCCCCGGTTTCGCCGAGCTCAAGCGGAGCCTGCGCGAGCGGCCACAGCTGGCCGCGCTCGGGGTCGACGCGGACACGGTCGGTCAGCAGGAGGACTGGCACGGCGGCAGCCGACGCACGAAGAAGTGACCCGGTGCGCGAGAGTGGACGCATGAGCGACACGAGCACCCGCCGCCACCAGGAGTCCGTCCTGGTCTCCGCATCGGCCGACACCCTCTACGACCTGGTCTCCGACATCACCCGCACCGGCGAGTGGAGCCCGGTCTGCACGTCGTGCTGGTGGGACGACGAGGCCGAGGCCGGCCAGGTGGGCGCCTGGTTCACCGGCCACAACGAGCTCCCGGACCGGACCTGGGAGACCCGCTCGGAGGTGGTGGCGGCCGAGCGCGGTCGAGAGTTCGCCTGGGTGGTGGGTGGCACCTACGTCCGGTGGGGCTTCGCCCTCGACGCAGCCGACGACGGGACGATGCTGACCGAGTCCTGGGAGTTCCTCCCGGCCGGGATCGCCATGTTCGAGGAGAAGTTCGGCGACGGGGCCCACGACCAGATCGCGGACCGCACCCAGCAGGCCCTCGACGGCATCCCGACGACGCTCGCCGCCATCAAGCGCATCGCCGAGGCCGCCGCCGCGTAGACCGCCGGGACGTGACCGGCCCCGCGTGACCGGCCCCGCGTGACCGGCCCCGCGTGACCGGCCCCGCGTGACCGGGCGGCCGCGTGACCGGGTCGCACGGGGCGGCTGACCGGGTCGCCCGGCTCAGAGCGCCGCGACGACCTCCGTGCCCTGCTTGATGGCCGCCTTGGCGTCCAGCTCGGCGGCCACGTCCGCGCCGCCGATGAGGTGGACGCTCGGGTGGTCGAGGGCGTCGTACACCTCGCGCACGGACTCCTGGCCGGCGCAGATGACGACGTGGTCGACGTCCAGCACGCGCGAGGCGCCGTCCACGGTGACGTGCAGGCCGGCGTCGTCGATGCGGTCGTAGGTCGCGCCGATCACCTGGGTGACGCCCGACTGCTTGAGCACCGCGCGGTGCGCCCAGCCCGACGTCTTGCCGAGGCCGATGCCGATCGGGGTGGCCTTGCGCTGGACGAGGGTGACCTGACGGGCCGGCGTCCGCGGCTTGGCGTCGGTGAGGCCGCCCGGGTGCAGCGTCGGGTCGCCGACGCCCCAGTGCGCGTACCAGTCCTCGACGGTGTCGCTCGGGTCGTGGGCGAGGAAGTGGCTCACGTCGACGCCGATGCCGCCGGCGCCGATCACGGCCACGCGCTCGCCGACGGTCACCGAGCCGTCCAGCACCTCGGCGTACGACACGGCCTTGGGGTGCTCGATGCCCTCGATGACCGGGATGCGCGGGACGACGCCGCTGGCCACGACGACGTGGTCGTACGCCGCGAGGTCGGCCGCGGTGGCCTCCGTCGAGGTCCGCACGTCCACGCCGAGCACCTCGAGGCGCCGGGTGAAGTAGCGCAGCGTGTCGGCGAAGTCCTCCTTGCCGGGGACCTGCATGGCCAGGCGGAACTGCCCGCCCAGCTCGGGGGACTTCTCGAAGAGCGTGGTGGCGAAGCCGCGCTCGGCGGCGTTGACCGCGGCGGCCAGGCCGGCCGGGCCGGCGCCCACGACGGCAACGGTGGCCGGGCGGAGCGTCGGCATCAGCACCAGCTCGGTCTCGTGGCAGGCGCGCGGGTTGACCAGGCAGGACGCGCGCCGGTTGCTGAAGGTGTGGTCGAGGCAGGCCTGGTTGCAGGCGATGCAGGTGTTGATCTCGTCGGCCCGGTCGTCGAGCGCCTTGGCGACGAACGCCGGGTCGGCCAGGAACGGGCGGGCCATCGACACCAGGTCGGCCTGACCGGAGGCGATGATCTCCTCGCCCAGCTCGGGGGTGTTGATCCGGTTGGACGCGCACACCGGGACGTTCGCGACCTCGGTGAGCCGCGCGGTGACGGAGCGCCCATGCGGCCCGGGGGACCTGGGTGATGATCGTGGGCACCCGCGCCTCGTGCCAGCCGATGCCGGTGTTGAAGACGGTCACGCCGGCCTCCTCGAGCAGGCCCGCGAGCTCGACGACCTCGTCCCACGTCTGGCCGCCCTCGACCAGGTCGAGCAGCGAGATCCGGTACATGATCGGGAAGCCCTCGCCCACCGCCTCGCGGGTGCGGCGCACGATCTCGACGGGGAAGCGCATCCGGTCGGTCGCCGTCCCACCCCACCGGTCGGTGCGGTCGTTGGTGCGCGCGGCCAGGAACTGGTTGATCAGGTAGCCCTCGGAGCCCATGATCTCGACGCCGTCGTAGCCCGCCTTCTGCGCCAGTCGGGCGGCGTTGGCGAAGTCCGAGACGGTCCTGTCGACGCCCTTGGTCGACAGCGCCCGCGGGCTGAAGGGCGTGATCGGCGACCTGGTGGTCGAGGCGCCGACGGAGAACGGGTGGTAGCCGTAGCGGCCGGCGTGCAGGACCTGCATCGCGATCGCGCCGCCCGCCTCGTGCACCGCGCCGGTCACCCGCTGGTGCCGGATCGCCTGCAGCCGCGTGGTCATCTCGGAGGCGAAGGGCTTGAGCCAGCCGCGCTTGTTGGGCGCGTAGCCGCCGGTCACGATCAGCCCGGCGCCGCCGCGGGCGCGCTCGGCGAAGTACGCCGCCAGCTTGTCGATGTCCCACGGGTAGTCCTCGAGGCCGGTGTGCATCGAGCCCATGACCACCCGGTTGCGCAGGGTCAGGTCGCCGAGGGTGATCGGCTCGAGGAGGTGGGGGTAGGACGTCATCGGAGTGCCTCTTCCTGGGTCGTGTCGGTTCGAGCGTGCGCGTCGAGGTAGTCGGTCAGCCAGGCGATCCAGAACTCCTCCAGCCGGATCCCGCCGCGCAGGACGAGGAGCTGGTCGAGCTGGTGGCCGGTCGCGTCGGCGGGGAAGGCGTGCTCCATCTGGCGGTAGTGCGCCAGCCGGGTCTCGTGGTCGGCCCGCGCGTCGGCGACGTGGCCCAGCAGCGTCGCGCGATCGCCGTACGACGCTCCGCGGAGCTTGACGGCCAGCTCGCTGCGGAAGGGCTCGGTGCCCACCGGCTCGGCGAGCCAGTCGGCGAGCACCTGGCGGCCGGCGGCCGAGACGGCGTACACCTTCTTGTCGGGTCGGCCGGTCTGGCTGACGGACGCGACGGTGACCCAGCCGTCGCCCTCCATGCGGGCGAGGACGCGGTAGATCTGCTGGTGGGTGGCATGCCAGAAGAAGCCGATCGACTTCTCGAAGCGCCGGGCGAGGTCGAGGCCGGCCGCGGGCTGCTCGCGCAGGGCGACGAGGAGTGCGTGTTCGAGGGCCACGGGGATGAGGGTGGCAGACCTATGCAACGAGTTGCAAGAGGGTGTGACGCAGGACTGTGTCGGCGAGTCGTGCGCTGTGTGACGGTTGCAACGGTCACACAGCGCTGGAGTCCCCGGCCGGGCGGGGACTTCGACACAGGCCCCCGCCCCTCGCGACCATGACAGCGACGGTGTCATGATCGTCACATGAGCGACGCACTCGGGCAGGGGACCGGTCCGCTGCGGGGCGTGAAGGTCGTGGAGATCGCCGGCATCGGCCCCGGACCGCACGCCTGCATGATCCTGGCCGACCTCGGCGCCGACGTGATCCGCATCGAGCGGGCGGGCGGCGACATGCTGGGCGCCGGTCGGTACGACGTCCTGACCCGCGGCCGTCCGAGCGTCGCCCTCGACCTCAAGCACCCCGATGCGGTGGCCACCGTCCTCGACCTGGTCGAGCAGGCCGACGTGCTCGTCGAGGGGATGCGCCCCGGCGCCATCGAGCGCCTCGGCCTCGGGCCGGCCGAGTGCCACGCCCGCAACCCGCGACTGGTCTACGGCCGGATGACCGGGTGGGGCCAGGACGGCCCGTGGAGCCGCACCGCCGGCCACGACATGAACTACGTCGCCGTCACCGGCGCCCTGCACGGCCTCGGCCAGGACCCGGCCCGCCCGCACTTCCCGAGCAACCTGGTCGGCGACTTCGGCGGCGGTTCGACGTACCTCGTCATCGGCGTCCTCGCCGCCCTCCTCGAGGCCCGGCTCAGCGGGCAGGGGCAGGTCGTCGACGCCGCGATCGTCGACGGCACCGCGCACCTCAACGCGATGGCGACCACCTTCGCCGCGATGGGCCTCGACACCGGCCGGCGCCGGTCCGGGCTGCTCGACGGCGGCACGCCCTACTACGACCTCTACGAGACCGCCGACGGCGAGCACATGAGCGTCGGCCCGCTGGAGCCGCAGTTCTACGCCGAGCTGGTGCGCCTGCTCGAGCTCGACCTGCCCGACCGCGACGACCCCGCCCACTTCCCGGCCATCCGCGACGCCCTCACGCGGAGGTTCAAGGAGCGCACCCAGGCCGAGTGGAGCGCGCTCTTCGACGGCACCGAGGCCTGCGTCGCGCCCGTCGTACCCCTCGCCGACGCCCCCCACCACCCGCACCTCGCCGCCCGCGGCACCTTCGTCGAGCAGGCCGGGATCACCCAGCCCGCCCCCGCGCCGCGCTTCTCCCGCACCCCCGCGACCCTCGGGACGGCGCCCGGCGGGCCCGGCGCCCACACCCGCGAGGGGCTGGCCGCATGGGGCATCGACGACATCGACGCGCTGCTGGCCAGCGGCGCCGCGACGCAGGCCTGAGCCCGTGCGCCCGTTCCTCTTCCTCGGCACCCGTGCGGAGGACGACGTCGCCCAGCAGGAGTACGACGCCGTGCTCGCCGGCTCCGGCCTGCACCCCGACGAGCTCGTCCGCGTCCGTCTCGAGTCGGCGCCCCTCGGCTGGGTCGAGCTCGACGACTGGTCCGGGATCATCCTCGGCGGCGGGCCCTTCAACAGGTCCGACCCCGACGACGAGAAGTCGCAGGCCCAGCGCCGCGTCGAGGCCGAGCTGCACGACCTGGCGCTGCGCGTGGTCCAGGCGGACTTCCCCTACCTCGGCGCCTGCTACGGCGTCGGCGTCCTCGGCACCCTCGCGGGCGGGGTCGTCGACCGGACGTACGGCGAGCCCATCGGCGCGCTGCCCGTCCGGCTCACCGACGAGGGCGCGAAGGACCCCCTCTTCGGCGTCCTGCCCGAGGTCTTCGCCGCCTACCTCGGCCACAAGGAAGCGGTCTCGAGACTGCCCGACGGCGCCGTGCTCCTCGCCTCCACCGAGACCTGCCCGGTGCACGCCTTCCGGATCGGGCGCAACGTCTACGCCACCCAGTTCCATCCCGAGCTCGACGCCGCCGCCCTGTGCGACCGGGTCGACGCCTACAGCGCCCACGGCTACTACCTGCCGCACGAGCGCGAGTCCCTCAAGGCCGCCGCCCGCGAGGCGATGGTCACCGAGCCCGTCCGGCTGCTCGCCCGCTTCGTCGAGCTGCACGCCCGCACCTGATCCGCCCGTCCCGCCCGTCCCGCCCGTCTCGTCACAGGAGAGCCATGACCGACCACGTCGACGTACTCATCATCGGAGCCGGCCTGTCCGGCATCGGGGCCGCGGCCCAGCTCACCCGTGAGCACCCCGGCCGCTCGTACGCCGTGCTCGAACGCCGCGCGGCCAGCGGCGGCACGTGGGACCTCTTCCGCTACCCGGGCATCCGCTCGGACTCCGACATGTTCACCCTCGGCTACCGCTTCAAGCCGTGGCGCGGCGACAAGGCGCTCGCCGACGGGCCGTCGATCCTGGCCTACGTCCGCGACACCGCGCGCGAGTACGGCATCGACGAGCACATCCGCTACGGGTACGACGCCCGCGCGGCGTCGTGGGACAGCGACACCGCGACCTGGACGGTCACCGTCGAGCACAGCGATGGCGAGACCAGCGAGATGACCTGCCACTTCCTGTGGGCGACGACCGGCTACTACGACTACGAGCAGGGCCACCGGCCGGAGTTCCCCGGGGAGGAATCCTTCGCCGGGCAGGTCGTCCACCCGCAGCACTGGCCCGAGGACCTCGACTACGCGGGCAAGAAGATCGTCGTCATCGGCTCCGGCGCCACCGCGGTCACGCTCGTCCCGGCGCTGGCGGAGTCGGGGGCCGGCCACGTGACCATGCTGCAGCGCTCCCCGACGTACATCCTCTCGCTGCCCGCCGAGGACAAGGTCGCGCAGCGGCTGCGCACGGTGCTGCCGGAGAAGGCGGCGTACGCCGCGACCCGGTGGAAGAACGTCGGCGTCTCGACCGGCCTCTTCCAGCTCAGCCGACGCCGCCCGGCGATGATGCGCGGCGTCATCCGCAAGGCCACCACCAAGCTGCTGCCGGAGGGGTACGACGTCGACACCCACTTCAAGCCGACCTACGACCCCTGGGACCAGCGGCTGTGCCTGGTGCCCGACGGCGACCTGTTCCGGGTGCTCAAGGACGGCAGTGCCGAGGTCGTCACCGACACGATCGAGACCTTCACGCCGACCGGGATCCGGCTGGCGTCGGGGCGTGAGATCGAGGCGGACGTCGTGGTGACCGCGACCGGGCTGCAGCTCAAGGCCTTCGGCGGGATGACCTTCGACGTCGACGGCACGCGCGTCGAGCTGCCCGAGACGATGGCCTACAAGGCGCTGATGCTCAGCGGGATCCCCAACTTCGCCTACACGATCGGCTACACCAACGCGTCGTGGACGCTCAAGGCCGACCTGGTGGCGGAGTACGTCTGCCGGCTGCTGTCCCACCTCGACGCGCACGGCCTCCGGTCGGCCGTGCCGGTGCCGGATCCCTCGGTGGGGGAGGGGCCGTTCATGGACTTCGCCGCCGGGTACGTGCTGCGTGCCATCGACCAGCTGCCCAAGCAGGGGGACGCCGAGCCGTGGAAGCTCAAGCAGAACTACTTCCACGACATGCGGATGATCCGGCGCGGGCCCATCGACGACGGGGCGCTGGCGTTCCGCTGAGGGACGTCACGGGCCGCCACCCCGGTGGTCAGCGTCCCTCGAGTGGCGGCGCGCGACAGGGGTCGGGTCGACGGGGTCGTCGTACGCCGCCAGTTGCTGCGGCGGGTGGGGGCTGAGGTTCTCGGCGTCCCTCGAGTGGCGGCGCGCGACAGGGGTCTGGTCGACCGGGTCGTCGTACGCCGCCAGTTGCGGGCGTCACGCGGGTGGGCCAGGCCGCGGCCGCCAACCGACGGCCCACCGACCGACGACCCCGACGACCCGGAGAGCGTGACCCGCGACACCCCACCAACCCCACGATTCACAGGAACAGCCGCCACACCGATAGCGTTCCACCCACGCATCCCGTCAAGTCTTGCAACGGGTGCACGGATCGTCACTCACGCAGTCGGTCGATCCGCCCCTCACTTCTGAGGCACGTATGCCGCCCGACCGGGCTGGCCCACGTTGGCGAGACGCCAACCGAAAGACTCCCCATGAACTTCGCCGACCTCGGCGTGCCCTCCTCGTTGATCACGATCCTCGAGAAGCAGGGCATCACCACCCCCACGCCCATCCAGGCCGCGACGCTGCCCGACAGCCTCGCCGGCCGCGACGTCCTCGGCCGTGGCCGCACCGGCTCCGGCAAGACGTACGCGTTCGTGCTGCCGCTGATCGCCCGCCTCGACGCGAGCAAGATGCCGGCCATGCCGCGCAAGCCGCGCGCGCTGATCCTGGCCCCGACCCGTGAGCTGGTCGGCCAGATCCACGCCGCCCTCAAGCCGATGGCCGACGCCGCCGGCCTGTCCACCGTCGTCGTCTACGGCGGCGTCGGCCAGGGCCCCCAGACCACCGCGCTGAAGAAGGGCGTCGACATCGTCATCGCCTGCCCCGGCCGCCTCGAGGACCTGATGGGCCAGGGGTACGCCGACCTGTCCGCGATCGAGACCACGATCCTCGACGAGGCCGACCACATGGCCGACCTCGGCTTCCTGCCCGGCGTGCGCCGGATCATGGACAAGACGCCGCGCACCGGCCAGCGCCTGCTGTTCTCCGCCACGCTCGACAAGGCGATCGACGTGCTGGTCAAGCGCTTCCTGACCAACCCGGTCACCCACGAGGCCGACTCGGCCCAGTCGCCGGTCTCGACGATGTCGCACCACGTGCTGCACGTCTCCCGCGACCAGCGCGTGCCCGTGCTCGTCGACCTGACCAGCGCCCCCGGCCGCACCGTCGTCTTCACCCGCACCAAGCACGGCGCCAAGGCCCTGGCCCGCCAGCTCAACAAGTCCGGCATCCCGTCGGTCGACCTGCACGGCAACCTGTCCCAGAACGCGCGCACGCGCAACATGGAGATGTTCCACTCCGGCAAGGCCACCACGCTGGTCGCCACCGACATCGCCGCGCGCGGGATCCACGTCGACGACGTGGCGCTCGTCGTGCACGCCGACCCGCCGACCGAGCACAAGGCCTACCTGCACCGCTCGGGCCGTACGGCGCGTGCCGGCGCCGAGGGCACCGTCATCACGCTGATGACCGATGACCAGGTGCGCGACGTGCGCGACCTGACCCGCCTCGCGGGCATCAAGGCCACCACCACCAAGGTGCACGGCCCCGACCACCCGGTGCTCGTGCAGCTCGCCCCCGGCGAGCGCAGCGCGCCCGGCGGCCTCGTCGTCGAGGTGCCCTCCTCCGGTGGCGGCTCCTCGAACGGTGCCAACGCCCAGCGCAAGCGGGCCCGCAGCCAGGGCCAGACCAACGGCCAGTCGCGTCGGGGCAACCCGACCGGCGGGTCCGCCGAGGGTCGCTCCGGCGGCCAGGGTGGCGGTCAGGGCGGCAACGGCGGCGGTCAGCGTCGTCGCTCCGGCGGTGGCCAGTCCTCGACCGGCGGCCAGTCGCGCGGTCGCAGCGGTGGTGGCCAGGGCGGCCAGCGCCGCGGCGGCTCCTCCAGCGGCGGCAGCACCCGCGTGCACAGCTCGTCCTCCTTCAGCTCCGGTCGCTGAGCGGTCGGTTTCGACCGCTCTCTAGGCTCGGGTCCGTGTACGACTGGCTGCGACGCTCCCTGTGGGACGTGGTGCCGCGCGACCAGCGCGACACCGCGGCCGCACTGCGTCGACGCCAGGTCGTCACGGTGGCCGTCGTCCTCATCGGCGCCGGCGTCCTGGGCTACTCGCTGCGCATCGAGCCGGGCAGCCCCACGTTCTACGTCTCGACGATGGTGCTGGCCGGGGTGTGGGTCGTCGGCGCGTTCGCGTCGGGCCGGCTGCACCTCGGTCGCATCACCCGCGGCGAGGCGACGCTGCGACCGGTGGTCTCGCCGCTCGCCATCGGCCTCGCGCTCGTGGCGCTCTTCGTCGCGGGCTCACTGGTGGTGCGCCAGATCGGGCCGCTGGCCGACTACGTGACCTCGGTCCTGGCGTACGCCGACCAGGGGTCCGTGCCGGTCCTCGTGGTCATCACGCTCATCAACGGCATCGCCGAGGAGCTCTTCTTCCGCGGTGCGGCCTACGCCGCGATCCCGCGCCACCCGGTGGCCTGGACGACGCTGGCCTACTTCGTCGCGACGCTGGCGACCGGCAACGTGATGCTGGCCTTCGCCGCGATCCTCGTCGGCCTCGTCTGCGGACTCCAGCGCCGCGCCAGCGGCGGGGTGCTCGCGCCGATCATCACGCACGTCACCTGGTCGCTGTCGATGCTGCTGGTGCTGCCGCTCATCTTCGGCTGAGGACTCAGCCGGCCGCGGCGGTGCGGCGCTCCTCGAGCGCGCGGCGTACCGACTCCTCGTAGCTCAGCGGCTCGCCCGGCACGACGTCGCGGATGGACGTGTCGGTCACGACCACCTCGGTCGACATCGAGTCGATGAGGTTGCGGCCCGTCGTCGCGTCCACGTCGGTGACCAGCGCGAGCCAGTACGACGACAGCCGCGGCGTCAGGAGCGGCACCTCGATGACCGGGATCTTCCGGCCGTTCATGGCCTCGGCCGCGACGGTCAGCATCTCCAGGTAGGTGAGCTGCTCGGTGCCGCCGATCTCGTAGACCCGGCCGAGAGCCTCCTCCTTGTCGACCACGCCCGCGAGGTAGCGGATGACGTCGTCGAGCGCGATCGGCTGGGTGCGCGTGCCGACCCACTTGGGCACGATCATCGCCGGGAGGTTCTTGACCAGCTGGCGGGTGATCTCCCACGAGATGCCTCCGTGGCCGACGACGATCGCGGCACGCAGCACCGTGACGGGTACGCCGTCCTGGCCGAGGAGGCCCTCGACCTCGCGGCGCGAGCGCAGGTGGGCGGAGAGGGTGCCGTCGTCGGCGCCGAGGCCGCCCATGTAGACGATCTGCCGCACGCCCGCGGTGGCCGCGGCCTTGCTGAAGTTGCGGGCCGCCTCGGCGTCCTTGCGCTCGAAGTCGGGGTCGTCGAGCGAGTGCACGAGGTAGATCGCCACGTCGACGCCGTCGAGCGCCTCGCCCAGGGAGGCCGGGTCCATGACGTCGGCGCCGACCGGCTCGCCGGGCCCGTCGTACTGCTCGGGGCGGCGGGTCATCGCGCGCACGGTGTGCCCGTCGTCGACGAGGGCGGGGACGAGGCGGCGACCGATGAAGCCGGTGGCCCCGGTGACGAGGACGGTGCTCATGGGCCCCACTCTCTCAGGACGACCCGCATCCGGGCCTCATCCCCGGGCGGAGACCTTCCCCCGTCGCGTGTCCAGGCGGGCCATCGCGGGCGTGGCGGTGACGCCGTGGAGCAGCACCGAGGCGATGACCGTGAAGGCGACGGTCGACCACAGCCACGCCTCGTTCGGCACGTGCTCGTGGCTGGTCGCGTAGGCCAGGTAGTAGAGCGAGCCGACGCCGCGGACGCCGAAGAAGGCCACGGCCATCCGCTCGCCGTGGTCGAGGCCCCCCTCCTTGTCCTCGTCGCGCTTGCGCAGCGACAGCGCGGCGTACCCGGCCAGGGGTCGGACCACGAGCACCAGCGCCAGGGCGACGAGGATCCCGCGCCAGTCGAGGTGGTCGAGCAGTCCGCGCGTCATCGCCATGCCGAGCGCGAGCAGGACCATCAGCGTCATCAGTCGCTCGAGCCGCTCGACCACGCCGTGCATGGCGCGCTGGTAGGAGTGGCCGCGCTCCGAGGCGCGCAGCCGCATCGCGCAGGTGAAGACCGCCAGGAAGCCGTAGCCCCCGACCAGCTCCGCCGCGCCGTACGCCGCCAGCAGCGCGGCCAGGGCCAGCAGCGGCTCGCCGTGGTCCGCCAGGCGCAGCGTGTCGCGGCGTGCGTGGAAGGCCTGCCGGCCCAGCAGCCACCCCATCGCCAGGCCGATCGCGACGCCGAGCGCGATCTTGCCGACGACGTACCAGGCGACCCACGAGCCGGCGTCCAGGAGGGTGAAGCCGCCGGCGATCAGCAGGAGGGCCAGGTGCACGAAGGGGAACGCCAGGCCGTCGTTCATCCCCGCCTCCGCGGTGAGGGAGAACCGGATGTCGTCGTCCTCGTCGGGACGGTCGTCGTCCTCCTCGCGGTCGTCGATGTCCTCGGTCAGCGGCTCGCCGACCTGGACGTCCGAGGCGAGCACGGGATCGGTCGGGGAGAGCACGGCGCCGAGCAGCAGGGCGACGGCGGGAGCAAGCCCGGCCACCCACCAGCCGAGGACCGCGATGCCGAGGATGGTGAGCGGCATGGTCACGCCGAGGAGCCGCCACACCGGCGACCAGGTGCGCCAGGACCGCAACGACCGGAGGTCCAGGGTGCGCTCGATGGCGAGCCCGACCCCCATGAGCGACACCAGCACGGTGAACTCGGTGACGTGGGTGACGAGATCGCGGTGGTCCTGGGGGTTGAGGCTGACCACGTCGACCAGCGGCAGCAGGCCGATGGCCATCCCGACGGCGACCAGGACCATCGGCGGCGAGACCGCGATGCGCTGAGTGACCTGCGGCAGGACGATCGCCAGGAGCAGGGACAGGCCGAGGAGGAGGTAGACCGCCGCGCCGGTCATCGGGTCCGTGCCGGGGCGATCGGCAAGTGGTTGAGCATGGAACCAGTGTCTCAGCCGACCCCACGCGGTGTCGCTTCGTCGCCACCCCGGGGGGCGGTCTCCGCGCGGGGCCCTCCCCGTAGCCCTCCCCGTGGGGCCTCGGGGGAGCGGTGGCCCTCAGGGGAGCGGCGACTCGGCCACATTCCCGGAGCGACGGATGGTGGCCTGCCCACCGCTCACGGGCGGAACGGCTCCGACCTAGCGCGGGCGCTTGCCGCCGTACGCCGCGGCGCTGTCGTCCATCGCCTGCTCGTAGGCCGCGACGAGTCCGGCGACGGTGAGCGGCTTGAGCCGGTGGACCATCTCGCGCAGCTGCTCGGGGGTGCCGCCGGCGTCGCGGAAGGGCGGCCACACCAGGGTCCGGACCACCTCGGACAGCTCGGCGGCCACCTGCCGGCCGTGCTCGGCGTACACCTCGGCGACCGCGGCCGCGGCCTCGGGAGGCACGCCCAGGCCGGCCAGCCCCTCGGCGATGTCGACGTGGCGCTCGCCGGTGACCGGGGCCAGCAGGGACAGGTGCAGCGCGATGTCGGAGGGGGTGGCGTCGGCGGGGATGCGCTCGACGTACTTCTCGATCGCCGCGAGCGTGAAGCCGTGGCCCTGCAGCTCGCGGACCAGCTCGAGCCGGGCGACGTGCTCGGAGGAGTAGTAGCCCGAGCGTCCGCGGCGGATCGGCGGCGGGACGAGGCCCCGCGAGGTGTAGAAGCGGACGTTGCGGACGCTGGTGCCGACCCGCTCGGTGAGCTCGTCGAGGGTCAGGAGCAGGCCGTCGTCGTACGCCTCGCCGGATGTGGGCTCGGGTGCTGCGTCGGTCATCGTCGTCCCTCCTCGGGCGTGAGCCGGGCCACACCGGTTGACCATGGTGACAGTAATGGTGTCACAATCGAGGGACGGGTCTCCACACCCTCTCGACACACCCTCTCGACACCGAAGGACGGTCATGGCAGAGGCATTCATCTACGACCACATCCGTACGCCGCGCGGCAAGGGCAAGGCCGTCGGCACCCTGCACGAGGTCAAGCCGGTCGACCTGGTGGTCGGGCTGCTCGACGAGGTGCGGACCCGCAACCCCGGCCTCGACCCCGCGCGGGTCGACGACGTGGTCCTCGGCGTCGTGTCGCCGCTCGGCGACCAGGGCGGCGACATCGCCAAGACCGCCGCGCTGGCGGCGGGCTACCCCGAGACCGTGGCCGGCGTGCAGCTGAACCGCTTCTGCGCCTCCGGTCTCGAGGCGGTCAACCAGGCGGCCTCCCGCGTCCGCGGCGGCTTCGAGGACCTGATCCTCGCCGGCGGCGTCGAGTCGATGAGCCGCGTCCCGATGGGCTCCGACGGCGGCGCGTGGGCGATGGACCCGGCCACCGCCCTCACCACCGGCTTCGTCCCGCAGGGCATCGGCGCCGACCTGATCGCCACCATCGAGGGCTGGAACCGCGGCGACGTGGACGCCTTCGCCGCCGAGTCGCACCACCGGGCCGCCAAGGCGTGGGCCAACGGCTACTTCGCCGACTCCGTCATCCCGGTCCGCGACCGCAACGGCCTCACCGTGCTCGACCACGACGAGACGATCCGCCCCGACACCAGCCCCGAGGGGCTGGCCGGCCTCAAGCCGTCCTTCGCCCAGATCGGCCGCGACGCCGGCTTCGACGACGTGGCCCTGGAGAAGTACCACTGGGTGGAGAGGATCGACCACGTCCACCACGCCGGCAACAGCTCCGGCATCGTCGACGGCGCCGCCATCATGGCCATCGGCAGCGAGCAGGTCGGCACCGACCTCGGCCTCACCCCACGCGCCCGGATCATCGCCACCGCCGTCTCCGGCGCCGACCCGACGATCATGCTCACCGGTCCCGCGCCGGCCGCCCGCAAGGCGCTGGCCAAGGCGGGCCTCGAGGTCGAGGACATCGACCTCTTCGAGATCAACGAGGCCTTCGCCGCCGTCGCGATGCGCTTCATGCGCGACCTGGGCATCTCCCACGACATCACCAACGTCAACGGCGGCGCGATCGCCATGGGCCACCCGCTCGGCGCCACCGGCGCGATGATCCTCGGCACGCTGGTCGACGAGCTGGCCCGCCGCGACCAGAAGCGCGGCCTCGCCACCCTCTGCGTCGGCGGCGGCATGGGCATCGCCACCATCGTCGAGCTCGTCTGACCGCCTCCACCTTCTCCCGCGCCGCCGCGGAAACTGGCGGCGCACGACACCTGACCCGGGCCGGCGCCTGCCGTACGCCGCCAGTTACGCGGCCCGCAGCCACGAGGAGCACGTGCACATGACCGACACCCAGACCGCCAGCACCGACCAGCACAGCGCCGTCCGCTACGAGCGCGACGCCGACGGCATCGTCACCCTCACCCTCGACGACCCCACGTCGCGCGCCAACACCATGACCGAGCTCTACCAGCGGTCCATGGACGCGGCCGTCGACCGGCTGTACGACGAGCAGGACGACGTCGTCGGCGTCGTCATCGCGAGCGCCAAGAAGACCTTCTTCGCCGGCGGCAACCTCACCCTGATGTCGCAGGCCACCCCGGACGACGCGGAGCGGATCTTCACCTCCGGCGAGGCGATCAAGGCGGGCCTGCGCCGCCTCGAGCGCTTTCCTCGCCCGGTGGTCGCCGCCATCAACGGCGCCGCCCTCGGTGGCGGCCTGGAGATCGCGCTGGCCGCCAACCGCCGGATCGCGGTCGACGACCGCTCGGTCAAGATCGGGCTGCCCGAGTCGACCCTCGGCCTGCTGCCCGGCGGCGGTGGCGTGACGCGCGTCGTACGCATGCTGGGCCTGCAGACCGCGCTGATGGACGTGCTCATGCCCGGCACCCAGTTCGACCCGCAGGGCGCGCTGGCCAAGGGCCTCGTCGACGAGCTGCTGCCCACCCGCGAGGAGCTCGTCCCGGCCGCCAGGGCGTGGATCCTCGCGCACCGCGACGACGAGGAGGCCTTCACCCAGGCGTGGGACCGCGCGGGCTACAAGATGCCCGGCGGCACCCCGAGGACCCCGGCGCTGGCGGCGTTCCTGCCGGCCTTCCCGGCGCTGCTGCGCAAGCAGACCAAGGGCGCCGTCTACCCCGCGCCGCGCGCGATCCTCAGCGCCGCGGTCGAGGGCGCCCAGGTCGACTTCGACACCGCCTCGCGGATCGAGTCGCGCTACCTCACGAGCCTGATCGTCAACCAGGGCTCCAAGAACATGATCCAGGCGTTCTTCTTCGACCTCCAGGCGATCAACTCCGGTTCCCTGCGACCCGAGGGCGTCGAGCGCTGGAAGGCCACCAAGGTGGGCGTGCTCGGCGCCGGGATGATGGGCGCCGGCATCGCCTACGCGTGCGCCCGCGCCGGCATGCAGGTCGTGCTCAAGGACGTCTCGACCGACAACGCCGAGAAGGGCAAGGCCTACACCGCCACGCTCAACGCCAAGGGCGTCGAGCGCGGCAAGCTCACCCAGGAGAAGGCCGACGAGCTGCTCGGCCGCATCACCGCCACCGGCGACCCGGCGGACCTGACCGGCTGCGACCTGGTCATCGAGGCGGTCTTCGAGGACCCGGCGCTCAAGGCCAGGGTCTTCGCCGAGGTGGCGCCGTACGTCGACGACGACGCCCTGCTGTGCTCCAACACCTCGACGCTGCCGATCACCGAGCTCGCCGGCGGCATCGACCGGCCGGCCGACTTCATCGGACTGCACTTCTTCAGCCCCGTCGACAAGATGCCGCTCGTCGAGATCATCCGCGGCAAGGAGACCTCCGACGTCGCGCTGGCCAAGGCGTACGACGTCGTCCAGCAGATCCGCAAGACCCCGATCGTCGTCAACGACTCGCGCGGCTTCTACACCTCGCGGGTCATCGGCACCCAGATCAACGAGGGCCTGACGATGCTCGCCGAGGGGGCGCACCCGATGTCGCTCGAGCGGGCGGCCACGCAGGCCGGCTTCCCCGTCGGGCCGCTGCAGATCAGCGACGAGCTCAACATGGAGCTGATGGCCAAGATCCGCAAGGCCACCGCCGACGCCGCCGTCCGCGAGGGTCGCGAGCTGCCGGAGGACCGGGCCGGCGAGGTGATCGCCACGATGATCGAGGCGGGTCGGCCGTCACGGCTCAAGGGCGCGGGCTTCTACGAGTACGACGAGTCCGGTCGCCGGTCGGGTCTGTGGTCGGAGATCGGCGCGTCCTTCCCGGTGGCCGACGAGCAGATCCCCTTCGCCGACATGAAGGACCGGATGCTCTTCATCGAGGCGATCGAGACCGCGAAGTGCTTCGAGGAGGAGGTCATCACCTCCGCCGCCGCGGCCAACATCGGCTCGATCATGGGCATCGGCTTCCCGGCCAGCACCGGCGGTGCCGCGCAGTTCATGACCGGCTACCAGGCCCTCGACGAGCGCGGACGTCCCGTCGGTGAGGTCGGGCTCGGCGCCTTCATCGCCCGGGCCGACGAGCTCGCGGACACGTACGGCGAGCGGTTCCGCCCCACGGCGTACCTCCGCGACCTGCACGCGAAGGGCGGGTCCTTCCCCGCCTGACACCGGGAGAGGTGACCGGGCACTTCCGTGCGCTTCCCGCGTGCCGACCGGGCACTTCCGTGCGCGTGGGAGTGCCCGGTCGGCCCGCATCAGGGCGAGATCCCCGTCGGGTACGTGTGGTCGTGGAGCTCGACGGTGTCGACGATCCCGAGCAGCGCCTCCACCTCGGCCGGCGGGGCGCCGCGGGTCCACGCTGCCCACGCCAGCAAGGGGCGCCCGTCCACGTCGATGACCCAGGCGTCGTAGACGGCGCCGTTCCCGACGAAACCGACGGGGCCGGGAGGTGCCTGGAAGAGGAAGTCCTGCGAGCAGGCGGGCCCGTTCCCGTCCTGCCGGAGCCGCAGGTGCACGGCGTCACGTCCGGAGTGGGACGAGCTGGTGGGCGGATCGACGACCTCCATGCCGGGGATGTCGGTGAGGGCGCGCACGAGACCGGACGTGTCGCTGTCCGTCACGTCCGCCGCGTGGCAACCCGGCTGGGCGACCCACGTGACCTCCAGCAGGAGCAGCCCGACGTACCAGTCGGGGTCCCGGGCGAGGATCCGCTCGTTGACCCGTCCGTCGTGCGTCACCCGCCGGCCGAGTCCCTCGAAGCGGTTGGGTCCCAGCCACGCGTTCCACCCCGGAGGAAGCGTCAGCTGCGCCTCGGGGCTCCCCACGCGGACCGAGAACGGGATCTCGTAGGTGCCCTCCCGCAGGGTGGTCATGGTCGGCCCCGGCCAGGGGATCGCGTACGACGCGTCCTGGTCCTGGGTGGGTTGCAGTTCGGTCGACCCGGCGTCCGCATGGGCGAAGAACCCGCCGGCGCCGAGGACGCACGCCGCCACGGCGCCCACCACGGCGTGCCGCCGACGCCGCCGCGCGCGCCCGGCTGCCGCGATCAGGTCGAAGGTCGGCACCCGAGTGGTGAGCTCGGCCTCCTCCCGGAGGGCCTCCAGCAGTCGCTCAGACATGGTCGACGCCCCCTTCGGCGTGTTCGAGCAGGGAGGCGAGGGTCTCTCGCCCGCGGCTCAGTCGTGACTTGACGGTCCCGGTCGGTACGCCGAGCTCGTCGGCGATCTCGTGGACCGGCAGGTCGGCCAGGTAGTGCAGGGCGATGACCTCTCGCTGCTGCTCCGGCAGGGCCCGGAGGGCGGTGATGATCTCGAGGTGGTCCTCGAGGGAGGCCGGGTCCCGGGGGGCCACCATCCGGTCGCGGGCGCGCTGGCCGTTGCGGACCTTGCGCCACCGGCTGCGGTGGACGTGGATGGCCGTGGTGCGCAGCCACGCCTCCGGGTTGTCCACCCGCAGGAACCGTCGCCCGGACGCGGCCGCCCGGACGAACGCCTCCTGGACCACGTCCTCGGCCTCGTCGAAGTTGCTGGTGACGCCGTACAGCTGCACCACGAGCCTGCGGTAGCTCGCGTCGAACACGTCGCGGAGGGACACGCGGTCCTCGAGATCCGGCATCCGCCCGAAGGTGATGGAGTCTTCGTCCATGCCGGCCTCCTGGCTGGGATGACCACAACGACTCCCCAGCAGCCCACGGGGTTCCGTGTCGTCGCCAACTCCTTCCATGGTGCGCTCCGGACGCGGCGCGGGGACCGGCCCGTCCGGACCAGTTCGCCGGGGCCGCGGGCCCGGAAGTGCCCCGTCGGTGGTGTGGGGGTGCCAGGGCCCGGAAGTGCCCGGTCGGTGGTGTGGGGGTGCCAGGAAGTGCCCTCTCGGCGGATTCGGGACACGGGAGGCGCCGACTCGGGGAGGATGGGCCGGTGAGCCAGCCCCCCGTGATCGACGTCCGCGGCCTGCACGTGCGCTTCGGCGAGGTGGAGGCGGTGGCCGGCATCGACCTGCAGGCCCAGGCGGGCCACGCCACCGCCCTGCTCGGGCGCAACGGCGCCGGCAAGTCGACCACCATGCGCGTCCTGGCCGGGGTCGTCCCGCCGACCGCCGGGTCGGTCCTCGTCGACGGCGTCGACGTGGCGAGTGACCCGGTCGCGGTCAAGCGCCTCGTCGGCTACTGCCCCGACGTCGGCGGTCTCGTCCCGCGCGCCACCCCGTGGGAGCACCTCCAGCTGGCCGCCCGCCTGCGCCGTCTCGACGACTGGGAGAGCCGGGCCCGCGACCTGCTGGAGCGCTTCGAGCTCGGGGACGTCGCCCACCGCGTGACCAGCGGCTTCAGCCACGGCATGGGCCGCCGGCTCTCGGTGGTGCTCGCCGCCCTCCACGAGCCGGACGTGCTGCTGCTCGACGAGCCCTTCGACGGCGTCGACCCGCTCGGCGTCGAGGCGACCCTGGCCGTCATCGAGGACGCCCGCGCCCGCGGTGCCTGCGTGCTCGTCTCCACCCACCTGCGCGACCTCGCCATGCAGGCCTGCAGCACCGCGGTGGTCCTCCGCGGCGGTGCCCAGGTCGCGGCGATGGCCGCCGACGAGCTCAGCGGGGAGGCCGGCGCCGATGCCTACCGAGCGCTCCTCGACTGACTCGTGGGCCGCCGGCTGGGTGCGGGCGGCCACCGACCTGGGCCACCTGATGCGCTTCCGCGCCGCCACGGTACGACGCCCGCGCACCACCGCCGTCGCCGTCCTGGTCCTGCTCGGGGTCACCCTCGCGGCGTCCGTGGGACCCCTGCTGGTCGACGGGTCCGGGACCGCGACCGTCCTCGACGACCACCTCGGGGCCATGCTGGCCGGCTTCCTGACCCTGGCGATCGCCTCGTCGATGGCCTCCGGCGGCGGCCGCGAGCTGGTGCCCCGCGAGCAGGCCGCGATCCACCCGATCGGCCACCGCACCGAGCACCTGGGGGCGCTGCTCCTGGCCCCGCTCAACTTCGCGTGGCTCCTCCAGGCGTGGCTCCTCCTCGGGATCACCGCGCGCGTCACCGGCACCGACGGCTGGCTGGGCGGCCAGGCGATCGGGGCCGCCTGGATCCTGTGCGCCACCGCCCTGGCCCAGGTCGTCGGCTGGCTGGTCGAGACGGTCCGCCGCACGACGCACGGCGTCGCCGTGGTGCGGGTCCTCGCGGTCCTCCTCGCCGTGGTCGGCGTCGGACTCCAGGCCACCCACCGGCTGCTGCCGCTCCTCGACTCCTCGCCCACCCGGCTGCTCGCCGACGCCGTCACCGCGCGCGACGGGGCGGCGCCGGTCGTCCTGGGCCTGGTCGCCCTGGCCGCCGTCGCGGTGCTCGCCGGCGCCGGGCCCGCCGGCGTCGCGCTGCGGCGTACCCCTCGCGAGGAGCTCAAGGTCGAGTCCGGCAGCCACCCGGCCCGGCCGCTGCCGGCCAGCGACCTCGCCGTGCTGCGCCGCATCGACCGCGGGTCGGTGTGGCGCTCGGTCCCGATGCGCCGCGGCCTCGTCGTGCTCGCCCTCGGCCCCGGTCTCGTCGCCCTGGGCGGCGGCATGGACTGGGCGCAGGTGCTGGTGCTGCCGGCGCTGGTCGTGAGCGGCGGCGCGCTGCTCTTCGGGGTCAACGCCTGGTGCCTCGACGGGCGCGGCGCACTGTGGCGCGAGAGCCTGCCGGTCGCGCCGGAGACGGTCTTCGCCGCGCGGGCGCTGACCCTTGCCGAGTGGCTCGCCTCCGCCGCCGTGGTCACCATCGCGCTGGCCGCCCTGCGCGCGGGCGTCCCCAGCGCCACCGAGGCGCTGGCCCTCGTGACCACCACGGTCGTGGTCACCCTCCAGGTGGTGGCGGTGTCGATGTCGTGGTCGGGCCGGCGGCCCTTCCCGGTGCAGCTGTCCTCGGCGCGGGCCACCCCGGCGCCGCCGATCGTGATGGTGGGCTACTCCGCGCGGTTGGCGGTGAGCACCACGCTGACCGCGATGCTCTTCTCGGCCGCCGCGCAGACGCCGGTGTGGTGGTTGGTGCCGGCGATGGCGGTGCCGTTCGTGCTGTGGTCGTGGGTCCGGCTGCGCCGGGCCCGGCGTCGCTGGGTGGACGCCCCGCAGCGGGCCCGGGTGGTCATGGCCGTCGCGGCCTGAGACCGGCCGGCGCGCCGGTCACCGCGGACCTATGGACGCGGGACCGACAGTGCCGCGCACTCGGACTGGGCGACGCTCATCGCGCGCACGGCGGGGTCGTCGAAGCGGGCCATCAGGGTGGAGACCGACGCGTCGCGGATGGTGCCCTCGTCGAGTCGCCCGTCGAGGCACGCGGCGTACGCCTCGGCGTCGAGGTCCTGCGTCAGCGCCTCCTGGGCCTGCGTCGACTCCGCGACGAAGTCCGTGCAGGTCATCTGCGCCTCGGTCCACGCGACCGCAGCCGTCCGGTCCAGGATCGCGGCCTTGCCGACCGGGCGGTAGTCGGCGTCGAGCACCCCACCGTCGCGCAGCTCGGCAGGGGTGACCCGGCCCAGCAGCTCGCCGGCGAAGCACTCCGCGTCCGAGACCTCGTCGGCGGAGGCCTTCGTGCCGGCGTACAGGTCGATCAGCGCGGACCGGACCTGCGCGGACGAGGCCGCCGGGTCGGTCGCGGCGTCGGCCTCCGCCCCGGTGGAGCAGCCGAGCAGTCCCGGGACCGACGCCGCGCCGATCAGGGCGAGCGCAGCCAGGCGCCCGGACGGCGTGTGCACGCGCATGGGTGGTCCCCCTCAGTGATGACCGCCCCGCGGCCGTCTGGGCTGCAGCCTAGTGACGACCGCGGGGCAGCGGCTCACCCTCCGGGCTGCATGACGACCACGGTGCCGGGCATTGCCCGCGAGGGCCGGCCGCTCGGCGTCGGCGACGGCCACGGGGTCGGTGCATACGTGGTATACATACCCGGTATCCATCGGCCACGGGGGCCGGTGGGCGCACCGCGAGGAGACGCGATGTCGATCAGGCAGGCGATGCTGGCGCTGTTGGAGGACGGGCCGATGTACGGCTACCAGCTGCGCGTCGAGTTCGAGCAGCGCACCGGCTCCACCTGGCCGCTCAACGTCGGGCAGGTCTACACGACCCTGTCCCGGCTCGAGCGCGACGGCCTCGTCGAGCAGGTGGTCGGCGAGGGGGCCGACCAGCCCGCCGACGACGGGGGTCACGTGATCTACCGCGTCACCGAGGCGGGGCGGGGCGAGGTGTCGGAGTGGTTCACCACCCCGGTGCCTCGCACCCAGCCCCCGCGCGACGAGCTGGCCATCAAGCTCGCCCTCGCCGTCACCGTCCGCGGGGTCGACGTCGGCACCCTGATCCAGCGCCAGCGCAGCGCCACCATGGCCGCGCTGCAGGACTACACCCGGCTCAAGCGCTCGGGTCGGGCCGCACGTCCCGACCAGCCCGAGGACCTCGCCTGGAGCCTGGTGCTCGACGCACTGGTCTTCGACGCGGAGGCCGAGATCCGGTGGCTCGACCACTGCGAGGCCCGGCTGCGGCGCGCGGCGGTCGAGGGGACCGCCGTACGACGTGACGCAACGTCCCCGTCCGGCGCGGGTGCCGACGTGTCGACCGGTCGGAGCCTGCGATGAGCGCCCCCGTGCTGCACCTCGACGACGTGACCCGCATCCACGGCGAGGGCGAGACCGAGGTGCACGCCCTGCGCTGCGTCTCGTTCCGCGCGCACGCCGGCGAGCTGGTGGCGGTCATGGGACCCTCCGGGTCGGGCAAGTCCACGCTGCTCACCCTGGCCGGCGGCCTGGACCAGCCCACCCGCGGCACCGTCCGCATCGAGGGCCAGGACGTCGGCGCCCTCGGCAACGCCGGGCGCGCCCGGATGCGGCGTACGTCGGTGGGCTACGTCTTCCAGGCCTTCAACCTCATCCCGGCGCTCACCGCCGCCGAGAACGTCGCCCTGCCCCGCGAGCTGGACGGGGAGAAGTCCCGGGCCGCCCGGCGTCTCGCGATGGCCGCGCTCGAGGAGGTCGGGATCCTCGACCTCGCCGACCGCTACCCCGACGCGATGTCCGGCGGTCAGCAGCAGCGGGTCGCCATCGCCCGCGCCATCGTGGGGGAGCGGCGGCTGATCCTGGCCGACGAGCCCACCGGCGCGCTCGACACCGACACCGGCGAGGAGATCCTGCGGCTGCTGCGGGCGCGCTGCGACGCCGGCGCGGCCGGGGTGCTCGTCACCCACGAGGCGCGGCACGCCGCCTGGGCCGACCGGGTGGTCTTCCTGCGCGACGGCGTGATCGTCGACGAGTCCGGGGCGGACCCGGTCGACGACCTGCTCGAGCCGGAAGCCGCCCGGTGAGCTCGTCGGGGGGCCGGCCGGGGGGTTGGCCGGGGGGCTGGCTCAGTGGCTGGCTCGCCGGCTGGCGACCGGCGCTGCGGCTGGCCCGCCGGGACGCGCTGCGCGCCCGGGGACGCAGCGTGCTGGTCCTGGTGATGATCGCGCTGCCCGTGCTCGCGGTGACGGCGGCGGCGGTCGTCCAGGCGACGGCCGACGTCGCCGGGACCGAGGGTGCCGATCGCCGGATGGGTGCCGCCGAGGCCCGCATCCGCCCGGTCGGGGGGACGGTCTTCCAGTCGCCCGACCCCGAGGACTACGGCGCGGGCGGGTGGGGCAGCTCCGGCGAGGGCGGCGCCAAGCCGTCGTACGACGCCGTGACGGCCGTGCTCGGACCCGACGCCCGCGCCATCACGCTGCGCGAGGGCTGGACCGAGATCCCGCTGGGGGACCGGCGGGTGAGCGTCACCGCCCGCGAGGTCGACCTGCGCGACCCCCTGGCCGACGGGCTGTTCGAGATCACCGCCGGACGGGCGGCCGAGGCCCCCGACGAGGCCGTGGTCAACGACGTGCTCGTCGGGCGCGGCATCGGCCTGGGCGACACCGTGAGCGTCGGCGACCGCGACTTCGAGGTGGTGGGCACCGGGCGGCACACGACGGTCCGTGACACCGCGACGATCGACGTGCTGCCCGACGCCCTCGGGCCCGGCTTCGCCGACTACACCCCCGACGTCGACTGGCTGGTCGGCGGCGACCCGGTGCTGTGGTCGCGACGTGCTGGCGCTCAACAGGGCGGGCCTCGTGGTCACGTCCCGGGCGGTGCTCGCCGACCCGCCGCCGGTGCAGGACATGGCCGAGCAGATGGGCTACGACACCGGGTACGGCGACGTGCTCGCCAGCATCGCGCTCGTGGTCACGATGGCCCTGCTCGAGGTGGTCCTGCTCGCCGGTCCGGCGTTCGCGGTGAGTGCGCGGCGGCAGGCCCGCTCCCTGGCCCTGATGGCCGCCACCGGAGGGACGCCCCGCCAGGCCCGCCGGGTGGTCCTCGCCTCGGGCATCGTGCTCGGCCTGCTGGCCGCGGTCGTGGGCGCCGTGCTCGGCGTGGTGGTCGGCTGGGCGCTGCTGCCGCTCGCGCAGGACTTCTCCGGCGAGTGGTTCGGCCCGGTCGACGTGGACTGGCGCATCGTCGGCGTGGTGGCGGCCTTCGGCCTGCTCTCGGCGGTGCTGGCCGCCGTCGTGCCCGCGCACATCGCGTCCCGGCAGGACGTGGTCGCCGTGCTCTCCGGTCGCCGCGGCGACCGCCCGCCGTCCGCCCGGACGCCCGTCCTCGGCCTCGTGCTGCTCGGCGCCGGCGTGGCGCTGTCGGCGTACGGCGTGAGCGCCTCGAGCAGCGGGCACTGGTTCATCGCGATCGCGGCGATCGTCTCGGTGCTCGGGATGATCCTGGTCGTGCCCGTCGTGGTCTCGGTCGTCGCCCGGCTGTCGCGGCGGCTGCCCCTGTCCCTGCGGTACGCCGCCCGCGACGCGGCGCGGCACCGCACCCGCACCGTCCCGGCGGTGGCCGCCGTGGCCGCGACCGTGGCCGGGGTGGTGGCCCTCGGGATCGCCGTCACGTCCGACGAGGCGCAGAACGAGGCGACGTACACGCCGTCGATGCCGCTCGGTGCCGGGATGGTCAACATCTACCCCAGTGCGCCGATGAACGGTGACGTCGAGCCGGTCTCCGCGGGGACCTGGGCCGAGGTCGAGGCGGCCGTGCGGGCGCGGACCGACGACGTCGAGGTGCTCCGCGGCGTCCAGCAGCAGGGCGCGGACGGGTCGTACCTCAGTGTGGACTTCCGCGAGCCCGGGGACCGCACCCCGCTCCTGGAGTACTGGGGCGGACGCCTCGACGGCAGCGTCGTCGTCGCCGACACGGTCCCCGACGTCGCCGAGCTCAGCGGCGCGGACCTCGACGTCGCGCAGGACGCGCTGGCGGCCGGCCGGGCCGTCGTGTTCTCCCAGCGGCCCGTGGAGGCGGACACCGTGCGCGTGCGCCTGGACTCCTACGACCCGACCGACGGTGGCAGGAGCGAGGTCCGGCGCCTCACCTGGCCGGCGACGTACCTCGACGTCGGTGACGCGACCCCGGTCGCGCAGGCCCTCGTGCCCTCGGCCCTCACCTCCGAGCTGGACCGGCCGACCGCTGTCGCCGGGCTCTACCTGGCCGACGTGGGGCTCGATGAGGACGCCCAGACCGATCTCGACGAGGCGCTGGGCGGGATCACGCAGGACGCGTCGCTCTACGTCGAGCGCGGCTACCAGGCCCCGGACGAGGTGCTGATCCTGCAGCTGATCCTGGCCGCGCTCGGCGGGGTGCTCATGCTGGGAGGCACCCTGACCGCGACCTTCCTCGCCCTCTCCGACGCGCGGCCCGACCTGGCCACCCTGGCCGCGGTGGGGGCTGCGCCCCGGACGCGGCGGCGGGTCGCGGCGTCGTACGCCCTGGTCGTCGGCTTCGTCGGCGCGCTGCTGGGCGCAGTCGTGGGGTTCATCCCGGGCATCGCGATCACGTGGCCGCTGACCTATCAGCCCGCGGATCTCCTGGGTGGGTCGGGAGAGGCGACCGGGCCGTACATCGACGTGCCCTGGCTGCTCGTCCTCGGGCTGGTCGTCGCGCTGCCGCTGGTGACCGCCGCGGTCGTCGGGCTGACCGCGCGCTCGCGGCTGCCGCTGGTCACCCGCCTCGACTGACGCCCGGTGGGCGGTCGGGAAGCGCGAGGAAGTGCCCGGTGGGCGGTCGGGAAGCGCGAGGAAGTGCCCGGTGGGCGGTCGGGAAGCGCGAGGAAGTGCCCGGTCGGCAGAAAAAGTCAGGCTTGACTGTTTGTTGTTGCAGCCCCCACGATGGGCGGGTGACCTCCTCGTCCGCGTCGGTGACCCGGGTGCCCCAGCAGGAGCGCACCCGCGCGATGCGGCTGCGGCTGCTGGAGGCGACCGTCGAGTGCCTGGTCGAGCGCGGCTTCGCCGGGACGTCGACGACGCTGGTCTCCGAACGGGCCGGGGTCAGCCGGGGGGCGCAGCTGCACCACTTCCCGACCAAGAACGACCTCGTGGTCGCCGCCGTCGCGCACCTCACCGAGATCCGCGGCGCCGAGCTCCAGGCGGCTGTCGACACGCTGCCGCGCGGGACGCGTCGTACGCGAGCGGTCCTGGCCGTGCTCGGCGACCACTTCAGCTCCCCGGTCTTCGCCGCCGCGCTCGAGCTGTGGGTCGCGGCCCGCACCGACGAGGCGCTGTACGCCGCGGTCGCACCGCTCGAGCAACGCGTCGGCCGCGAGACGCACCGCCTCACCGTGGAGGCGCTCGGCGTCGACGAGTCGCGCCCCGGTGTGCGCGAGCTCGTCCAGGCCACCCTCGACCTCGTGCGTGGCCTCGGCCTCGCCGACACCATCTCCGACGACGCCCGTCGGCGCCGCCGCATCCTCGACCACTGGGCCGACGTGCTCGACCGGGAGCTGGATCCACCCCACGACGTTCCCGTCCTCCCCCGCTCCGCTCCTCCGTCCGACAACGCCGCAGGGACCCCGAATCCACCCCACGACGTTCCCGTCCTCCCCCGCTCCGCTCCTCCGTCCGACAACGCCGCAGGGACCCCGAATCCACCCCACGACGTTCCCGTCCTCCCCCGCTCCGCTCCTCCGTCCGACAACGCCGCAGGGACCCCGACATGACCGACGTGCTCCGCACCGTCCTGGCCGACCTCGCCGCCGAGGGGGACCGCCTCGAGGCGCTCGTCGCCGACCTCGACGACGCGGGCTGGCGCACACCGACGCCGGCCGCCGGCTGGGACGTGGCGACCCAGGTCGGACACCTGGCCTGGACCGACGAGGTCGCGACCCTGGCCGCCCGGGCCGGTACGCCCGAGGGCAGGGCCGCGTGGGACGAGGTGGTGATCGCGGCCCTCGGCGACCCGGACGGGTTCGTCGACGCGAGCGCCCTCGAGATCGGGCGCGACCCCGACCTGCTCGAGCGCTGGCGTCGGGCCCGCAAGGACCTGGTCGCCGCCCTGACCGAGGTGCCGCGCGGCGAGAAGCTGCCGTGGTTCGGCCCGCCGATGTCACCGACCTCGATGGCGACCGCGCGCTTCATGGAGACCTGGGCGCACAGCCTCGACGTCCACGAGGCCCTGGGCGTCGAGCCCGAGGACTCGCCGCGGATCCGCCACGTCGCCCACCTCGGCGTACGCACCCGCGGCTTCGCCTTCGCCACCCACGGGCTCGACGTGCCGGCCGAGGAGTTCCGCGTCGACCTGGCCGCTCCCGACGGCGACGTGTGGTCGTGGGGGCCCGAGGACGCCGCCCAGACGGTCACCGGATCGGCCGGCGACTTCTGTCGGCTGGTCACCCAGCGGGTGCACCGCGGCGACACCGACCTGCACGCCAGCGGCCCCGACGCCGACCGGTGGCTCGACATCGCGCAGGCCTTCGCCGGGCCGCCCGGCGAGGGGAGGTCGGCGCGATGACCGCGAGCGGGGGAGGCGTGCTGCGGATCGGCAACTGCTCCGGCTTCTACGGCGACCGGCTCACGGCCATGCGCGAGATGCTCGCGGGCGGCCCGCTGGACGTCCTGACAGGCGACTACCTCGCCGAGCTGACCATGCTCATCCTCGGACGCGACACCATGAAGGACCCCGACCTCGGCTACGCGCGCACCTTCGTCCGCCAGGCCGAGGACTGCCTCGGCCTCGCGCTCGAGAAGGGCGTGCGGATCGTCGCCAACGCCGGCGGCCTCAACCCCGCCGGCCTCGCCGACCGCCTCCGCGAGGTCGCCCGCGGGCTCGGCCTCGACCCCGCGATCGCCCACGTCGAGGGCGACGACCTGCGCCCGCTCGGCCTGTGGGACGGCGCCCTCACCGCCAACGCCTACCTCGGCGGGCTCGGCATCGCGGCCGCCCTGCGCGCCGGCGCGGACGTGGTCGTCACCGGTCGGGTCACCGACGCCTCGCTGGTCGTCGGCCCCGCGGTCGCGCACCACGGCTGGACGCCCGAGCAGCACGACGCGCTGGCCGGCGCCGTCGTCGCCGGCCACGTCCTCGAGTGCGGGACCCAGGCCACCGGTGGCAACTTCAGCGGCTTCCTCTCCCTGCCCGACCGTGACCGGCCGCTCGGCTTCCCCCTGGCGGAGATCGCCGCCGACGGCTCGAGCGTCATCACCAAGCACGACGGCACGGGCGGCGCGGTCACCGTCGACACCGTCACCGCTCAGCTGGTCTACGAGATCCAGTCCGCCCGCTACCTCGGCCCCGACGTCACCACCCACCTCGACTCGGTGCAGCTGCACCAGGAGGGCCCGGACCGGGTCGCGATCACCGGCGTCCGCGGCGAGGCCCCGCCGCCGCAGCTCAAGGTCTGCGTCAACGAGCTCGGGGGCTTCCGCAACTCCGTCGAGCTGGTCCTGACCGGCCTCGACGTCGAGGCCAAGGCCGCGTGGCTCCGCGACCAGCTCACCGCCGCCCTCGCCGCCCGGCCGCCGCAGGAGACGGCCTGGTCCGAGGTCGTGCTCCCGCCCGCCGACGCCGACACCGAGCAGGGCGCCTCCACCCTGTTCCGCTGCACGGTCAAGGACCCCGACGCCGGGCCGGTCGGGCGGCCGTTCACCGCCGCGGCCGTCGAGCTGGCGCTGGCCTCGTACCCCGGCTTCACCCTCACCGCGCCCCCGGCTCCGCCCACGCCGTACGGCGTCTACCGCGCCCGGTACGTCGATCGCGCGCAGGTCGTCCAGACGGTCGTGCACCCCGACGGGACCCGCGAGACGATCCCCGACCCGCCCGTCGCGACCCGGGCCCACGAGCCGGACATCGGCATCCGGCCCTCGCCGTACCCCGCCGACGCCGACGTCCTCACCCGCCGGATGCCGTTGGGCACCTTCGTGCACGCGCGGTCCGGCGACAAGGGCGGCGACGCCAACCTCGGGCTCTGGGTCGCCCACGACGGCTCCCCATGCCGTGACGCGCGCATCCAGTGGCTGAGCAAGCTGATCACGCCGCGGCGGATCCGCGAGCTGGTCCCGGAGGCGGCCGACCTCGACGTCGCCTGCTACCTGCTGCCCAACCTGGGCGGCGTCAACGTCGTGATCCACGGACTGCTCGGCGACGGGGTGGCCGCGTCGACGCGGTTCGACCCGCAGGCCAAGGGGCTGGGCGAGTGGGTGCGGTCGCGGCTCGTGTCGATCGAGGACGGGTTGCTGTGACCGAGGAACGCGAGGCCCTGCGCGCGACGGCGACCGAGTTCGTGCGCCGCGAGGTCGCGCCCCACCTCCAGGAGTGGGAGGACGCCGGCTCGGTGCCGCGGGAGCTGCACGCCACGGCGGGCGCGCTCGGGCTGATCGGCGTCGCCTTCCCGGAGGAGGTCGGCGGCTCGGGCGGCGACCTGGCCGACAGCGTGGCCCTGCAGGAGGCGATGTTCGCCGCGGGCGCGTCCAGCGGCCTGATGGCCGCCCTCTTCACCGCGGGCATCGCCCTGCCACACATCTCCGCGACCCGCGACCCCGACCTGGTCGAGCGCTTCGTGCGCCCGACCCTGGCCGGCGACCTCATCGGTTCCCTCGCGGTCACCGAGCCCGGCGGCGGCTCCGACGTCGCCAACCTCGCGACCCGCGGGGTCGTCGACGGTGACGAGCTAGTCATCAACGGCGCCAAGACCTTCATCACCAGCGGCGTGCGCGCCGACTTCGTCACCACCGCGGTCCGCACGGGCGGCCCCGGCCACACCGGGATCTCGCTGGTCGTCGTGGAGAAGGGCACGCCCGGCTTCACCGTCGGCCCGCCGCTGAGCAAGATGGGCTGGCACTGCAGCGACACCGCCGAGCTGTCGTACGTCGACGTGCGCGTCCCGCTGCGCAACCTCGTCGGCGAGCTCGACTCGGGCTTCTACCAGATCGCCGAGCAGTTCGTCGTCGAGCGGATCGCGCTGGCCGTCCACGCCTACGGCATCGCCGCCCGCAGCCTCGAGCTGACGGCGACGCACTGCCGCGAGCGCACCGCCTTCGGCAAGCCGCTCATCGGCAACCAGGTCGTGCGGCACCGGCTGGTGGAGATGCACCGGCAGGTCGAGGTGGCGCGCGCCTACACCCACCACGTGGTCGACCGGCACCTCGCCGGCGAGACCGTGATCGCCGAGGCCGCGCTGGCCAAGCAGACGGCCGTCGAGTGCGCGACGTACGTCTGCGACGAGGCGGTGCAGCTGCACGGCGGCACCGGATACATGCACGGGACCGAGGTGGAGCGGCACTACCGCGACGCCCGGATCCTGCCCATCGGAGGAGGAGCCACCGACGTGCTCACGGATCTTGCGGCCCGACTGCTGGGGTACTCGGCATGAGGGGGCCCTTCCGCCCCCTCGGCGACGAGGTCACGGTCTGGATGGACGCCCCGCCGGCGCTCGGTGTGGGACCTGGTCAGCGACGTGACCCGGATCGGTGAGTTCAGCCCCGAGACCTTCGAGGCGAAGTGGACCCGCGGCTCCACCGGCCCCGAGGTCGGCGCGTCGTTCGCCGGTCACGTGCGGCGCAACGGCGTCGGCCCGACGTACTGGTCGCCGTGCCAGGTCACGCAGTGCCTGCCCGAGGAGCTCTTCGAGTTCGCCGTCGGCACCGACGCGATGACGATCAACAACTGGGGCTACCGGCTCGCGCCGCGCGACGGCGGCACCGACGTGACGGAGTACTTCCGGCTCCAGCCGTCGCTGCCCGTGCGCCTCTACTGGCTGGTCCTCGGCCCGCTGCGCTCGCGCACCAACGTCCGTGGCATGCGGACCACGCTGGAGCGGATGAAGGCGGTCGTGGAGACGGAGGTGGAGGCATGAGCGAGGTGTCCCGCGACGCGGCTTCGTCGACCAACAGGGGGGCGATGCTGGAGAAGGTCGCCGACCTCGACGCCCAGCACGCGGTCGCCGTCGCCGGGGGCGGGGAGCGGTACGTCGAGCGCCACCACGCCCGGGGCAAGCTGCTGGCCCGCGAGCGCATCGAGCTCCTCGTCGACCCGGGCAGCGCGTTCCTCGAGCTGTCCCCGCTGGCCGGCTGGGGCTCGGACTTCACCGTCGGCGCCTCGGTGGTCACCGGGATCGGCGTCATCGAGGGCGTCGAGTGCATGATCACCGCCAACGACCCGACCGTGAAGGGTGGCGCCAGCAACCCGTGGACGGTCAAGAAGATCTTCCGCGCCTCGCAGATCGCCGAGGAGAACCGCCTCCCGACGGTCGCGCTCGTCGAGTCCGGCGGGGCCGACCTGCCCACGCAGAAGGAGATCTTCATCCCCGGCGGCAAGCTCTTCCGCGACATCACGCGCTCGTCGGCGGCCAAGGTGCCGACCGTCGCGCTGGTCTTCGGCAACTCCACCGCGGGCGGCGCCTACGTCCCCGGGATGTCCGACTACACCGTGATGGTGCGCGAGCAGGCCAAGGTGTTCCTCGGCGGACCGCCGCTGGTCAAGATGGCCACCGGAGAGGAGTCGGACGACGAGTCGCTCGGCGGGGCCGAGATGCACGCCCGGACCTCCGGCCTGGCCGACTACCTCGCCGAGGACGAGCACGACGCCCTCCGGATCGGGCGGCGGATCGTGGCCCGGCTCAACTGGCGCAAGGCCGAGCCCGGTGGCAAAGTCCCCGCCCGGCCGGGGACTTTGCCACTGAGTGACCGTTGCAACGGTCACACAGTGACCGACTCGCCGACACAGTCCGGCTACGCCGAGCCCGAGGCCGACGCCGAGGGCCTGCTCGACCTCATCCCCACCGACCTCAAGGAGCCGTTCGACCCCCGCGAGGTGATCGCCCGCATCGTCGACGGCCGCAGCGCGACCAACGGCGCGGTCTTCGACGAGTTCAAGCCGCTGTACGGCGCGAGCCTGGTCACCGGCTGGGCGCGGATCCACGGCCACCCGGTCGGCATCCTGGCCAACGCCCAGGGGGTGCTGTTCTCCGAGGAGGCGCAGAAGGCGACCCAGTTCATCCAGCTCGCCAACCAGGTCGACACCCCGCTCCTGTTCCTGCACAACACCACCGGCTACATGGTCGGCAAGGACTACGAGCAGGGCGGGATCATCAAGCACGGCGCGCAGATGATCAACGCGGTCAGCAACAGCACGGTGCCGCACATCAGCGTCCTGATGGGGGCGTCGTACGGCGCCGGCAACTACGGCATGAACGGTCGCGCCTTCGACCCGCGCTTCCTCTTCACCTGGCCGAGCGCGAAGTCCGCGGTGATGGGCCCGGCCCAGCTCGCCGGCGTGCTGAGCATCGTCGCGCGCGCCGCCGCCGAGGCCAAGGGACGCGACTACGACGAGGAGGGCGACGCCGGCATGCGGGCGATGGTGGAGCAGATGATCGAGGAGCAGAGCCTGCCCTACGCGCTGTCCGGGATGTTGTACGACGACGGGGTCATCGACCCGCGCGACACCCGCACCGTCCTGGGCATCTGCCTGTCGGTGATCGCCAACAGACCCGTCGTCGGCACCGACCGGTTCGGGGTGTTCCGCACATGACTCACCCCACGACGGTCGTCGCTCCCCGGCTCCGCTCCTCCACGAACGACGCCGAGGGGACCCCGGCATGATCCACAGACTCCTGGTCGCCAACCGCGGCGAGATCGCCCGCCGGGTCATGGCCACCTGCCGACGGCTCGGCATCGAGACCGTCGCGGTCCACTCCGACGCCGACGCGGGGATGCCCTTCGTCGCCGAGGCCGACGTCGCCGTCCGCCTGCCGGGCAACGCGCCCAGCGACACCTACCTGCGCGCCGACCTGGTGATCGAGGCGGCCCGGCGCACCGGCGCCGACGCGATCCACCCCGGCTACGGCTTCCTGTCGGAGAACGCCGACTTCGCCCGGGCCGTCGAGACCGCGGGGCTCACCTGGGTCGGCCCGACGCCGGAGTCGATGGAGGCGATGGGCTCCAAGGTCGAGGCCAAGCAGATCATGAGGACGGCGGGTGTCCCGACCCTGGAGGCGCCCGCGCAGCCCACCGAGGCCGACCTGCCGCTGCTGGTCAAGGCGTCCGCCGGCGGTGGCGGACGCGGCATGCGCGTCGTCCGTGACCTGGCGGCGCTCGAGCGGGAGGTCGCGACCGCGCAGGCGGAGGCGAGCAGCGCCTTCGGCGACGGCACCGTCTTCGTCGAGCCGTACGTCGAGCGGTCCCGCCACGTGGAGGTGCAGGTGGTCGGCGACCGTTTCGGCCGTGTCGTCGTGCTCGGCGAGCGCGACTGCTCACTGCAGCGTCGCCACCAGAAGGTCGTCGAGGAGGCGCCCGCCCCGGACCTCGCGGCCGAGGTCGCCGCGGAGCTGCACGAGGCGGCCCGCAAGGCGGCGGAGGCGATCGGCTACGTCGGCGCCGGCACGGTCGAGTTCCTCTACGACCCCGCCACCGAGCGGTTCTTCTTCCTCGAGATGAACACCCGGCTCCAGGTCGAGCACCCGGTGACCGAGGCGGTCTTCGGCGTCGACCTCGTGGAGCTCCAGCTCCGGGTGGCCGAGGGCGCCGCCCTCGACGAGCAGATCGCCGAGCCCCGGGGCCACGCGATCGAGGCGCGGATCTACGCCGAGGACCCGGCGGCCGACTACCAGCCGCAGTCCGGCCGGCTGACGGCCTTCGAGGTGCCGGGCGCCTGGACCTTCGAGCAGCCCGGTCGCGGCGTACGGGTGGACGCCGGCTTCGCGGCGGGCGACGAGGTGTCGACCCACTACGACGCGATGCTCGCCAAGGTCGTCGCGTGGGCGCCGACCCGCCTCGAGGCGGCCCGGATGCTCGCCACGGCCCTGCGGCGGGCCCGCATCCACGGCGTCACCACCAACCGCGACCAGCTCGTCGACGTGCTCGCCGACCCGGCCTTCCTCGCCGGGCAGGTCTCGACCGCGCTGCTGGCCGAGGGCACCCACGGCCAGCGCGACCGTACCGGCCAGCAGCGGTGGTCGGCGATCGCCGCGGCCCTCGCCCTCGCCGAGCACGACCGGCACGACCGCACGGTGCAGCAGGGGATCCCGGTCGCCTGGCGCAACGTCGTCTCGCAGCCGCAGCGCACGCTGCTCGCGGTGGCGGGGCGCGAGGAGCCGCTGGTCGTGGAGTGGTTCGGCACCCGGGACGGGTATGCCGTCGACGGGGCCACCGTGCTCGCCGCCGGCACCGACGCGGTGACGCTCGAGATGGACGGAATCGCCACGTCGTTCGCCGTTGCGGTCACCGGCGGGGCGGTCGACGTCGACTCGGCGATGGGACACGTGCGGCTGGCTCCGGTCCCGCGCTTCACCGACCCCGCCGACGCCGTCGCCAGCGGCAGCCTGCTGGCCCCGATGCCCGGCACCGTCGTCAAGGTCGCCGTCATCGACGGCGAGGACGTCGCCGCGGGCGACGTCGTCCTGGTCCTCGAGGCCATGAAGATGCAGCACTCGGTCACCGCCCCGTCCGCGGGGACCGTCACCGTCAACGTCACCACCGGCCAGCAGGTCGCCGCCGGCGAGGTCCTCGCCGTCGTGGAACCCGTCGCAGAAGGAGAACAGGCATGACCGACTTCATGGAGTCCGACGAGCGGCGCGAGCTGCGCACCCAGGTCGCCAAGCTGGCCGGCAAGTACGGCCGCGACTGGTTCACCGCGAAGGCCCGGGCCGGGGAGAAGACGACCGAGCTGTGGCTCGAGATCGGCCGCGCGGGCTACCTCGGGATCAACATCCCCGAGGAGTACGGCGGCGGGGGCGGCGGCATCGGCGACATCGCCGCGGTCTGCGAGGAGCTCGCCGCGCAGGGCTGCCCGCTGCTGCTCATGGTGGTGAGCCCGGCCATCTGCGGCACCATCATCACCCGCTACGGCACGGAGGTGCAGAAGCAGCGCTGGCTGCCCGGCATCGCCGACGGCACCGGCACCATGGCCTTCGCGATCACCGAGCCCGACGCCGGCACCAACACCCACAACATCACCACCACCGCCCGCCGCGACGGCGACGAGTGGGTGCTCAACGGCCGCAAGATCTGGATCTCCGGCATCGACGAGGCCGACAACGTGCTCGTCGTCGCCCGCACCGAGGACGCCCGCACCGGCAAGCTCAAGCCCTGCCTGTTCGTCGTCCCCACGGACGCCGCCGGGTTCGAGGCCCACCCGATCCCGATGGAGATCGTCTCGCCCGAGAAGCAGTTCCAGGTCTTCATCGACGACGTCCGGCTGCCCGCCGACGCGCTGGTCGGCGACGAGGACGGCGGCCTCGTGCAGCTCTTCGCCGGGCTCAACCCCGAGCGGATCATGGCGGCGTCCTTCTCCACCGGGCTGGCGCGCTTCGCCCTCGACAAGGCGGCGGCGTACGCCAAGGAGCGGACCGTCTTCCAGGGCCCGATCGGCGCCCACCAGGCCATCGCCCACCCGCTCGCGCAGTCGCACATCGAGATCCAGCTGGCCCGCCTGATGAACCAGAAGGCCGCAGCGCTGTACGACGCGGGCGACGACATGGGGGCCGGCGAGGCCGCCAACATGGCCAAGTACGCCGCCGCCGAGGCCGCCTGCGACGCCGTGGACCGGGCCGTGCAGACCCACGGCGGCAACGGGATCAGCCAGGAGTACGGCATGGCCGGCCTGCTCGTCGCCACCCGCGCCGGCCGGATCGCGCCGGTCAGCCGGGAGATGATCCTCAACTTCGTGGCGATGCACAGCCTGGGGCTGCCCAAGTCCTACTGACCGACGTCGGTGGCGCGGCCTAGCCTGTCGCCGTGGCCCTCGTCGACCGTCCCCTCGTGCCGCAGGAGTGGGTGCTGCGCATCGACGCCGTCCTGGGCCGGCTCCCGCAGTGCCGGCAGGAGTCGGCCTGGACCGGCACCCGGTGGCGGGTGGGCAGCGCGACGGTCGCCCACGTCTTCGGCGGCGAGGACCAGGTCTTCCGGATCACCTTCCGCGGCGAGCCCGACGAGGTGGCCGCGTTCGAGCACCTCGGCGACCCCTACTTCCGCTCCGGCTGGGGCGGCAACGTCATCGGTCTGCTCCTCGACGAGGACACCGACTGGGACGAGGTGGCCGAGCTGCTGACCGACTCCTACTGCCTGCAGGCGCCGGCCCGGTTGGCCGACACGGTCCCGAGGCCGCGGTGAGCGACCCGCGGCCCGGACCGGCGGCGTACGACAACGGGCACGGGCCGTGCCTGTCGCGTGCCGCCAGTGGCGGAGCCGTCCCGGGCATGAGCCGGTGCGACCCGGCCGATTCCCGGGACAGGAGCGCCGTGCCCCTGCATGCTGTCGCCCGTGCTGAAGCTCTACGCCCTCATGTCGGTCGTCGGCCTCGTGCTGATGGTGTGGTGCCTCGTCGATGCGGTCAGCACCGACGAGTCCCGGATCCGCCACCTGCCCAAGGTGTGGTGGATCCTGCTGATCCTGTTCTTCCCGCTCGCCGGCTCGATCGCGTGGCTCGCCGCCGGTCGGCCCGCGTCGGCGACGCCGCGAGCGGGGTCCGCACCGGCCTTCCCGGAGTACGACCGCCCGGGGCGCGCGGCCGCGACCGACCCGGCCGCCGACGAGGAGTTCCTCCGCGGGGTGCGTGAGCGGGCCGAGGCACAGCGCCGTCGCTACGCGCAGCAGCGCCGCGAGCAGGAGCAGCGCGAGCAGGAGGAGCGGGATCGGCGGCGACCCGGCGGGCAGGACCCGGAGCCGTCGGCCGAGGCCTGACCTCTCCGCGCGGCCGGCGTGCGGACCGTCAGGCCCTCGCGGCGTCGTACCGCTGCTGGATGACCTCCTGCGGCGCCTCGTTGGGCTGGCTGATCCGGATGTGGTTGCCGAACGGGTCGCGGATGCCGAAGTCGGTGCCGTACGGCTGCTCGACGGGCTCCTGGGCGATCTCGACGCCGGCGTCGCGCAGGGCGGCGTACGTCGCGTGGACGTCGTCGCTGACCAGGAACAGGCCGCCGAGCGCGCCCTTGGTGACGAGCTCGCGGACCTGCGCGGCCGTGTCCTCGTCGTGCTGCGGACCGCCGACGAGCTCGAGCAGCAGCTGCACGCCGCCGTCGGGGAGCGCGACGGTGAGCCAGCGCATGAAGCCCAGGTCGATGTCGTCCTTGACCTCGAAGCCGAGGTGGGTGGAGTAGAAGTCCAGCGCCTCGTCCTGGTCGAGGACGGGCAGGGACTTGATGCGGACTGAGGTGATGTGGTTGGTGGTCATGACCAGGACGCTAGTCAGCGTCGGGGTCGGTCCGCTTCTCCGAAACCGCTGTCCCTGCGCGTGGCGAGGCGCTGGTGCGGGGGCGCGTCCACGCCGCGATGAAGCAGGACGGCACGTGCACCGGCGCGTGCCTGGCCCGGAACTCCGACGGCGAGCACCCCACCACCGTGGAGAAGGTCCGGCTGAAGGTCCCCAGGCTGGCGAACCCGACGTCCCACGCCACGTCCGTCACCGGGCGGTCGGTCTGGCGCAGCAGCGTCATCGCGCGCTCGACCCGGCGCCGCTGGAGGTAGCGGTGCGGCGTCTCGCCGTACACCTCCTTGAACACCCGCCCGAACTGCGACGCCGACAGGTGGGCGATCGCCGCCAGCGTCGGCACGTCGAGGGGCTCGGCGTAGCGGCGGTCCATCGCGTCGCGGGCTCGCAGCATCCGCCGGTTGACGTCCTCGCGGGGGCTGAGCTCCACGGTCACGAACCTACTGCGCGCGGACGTCGACCCGCCGCGAGGCGCCTCACCGCTGCGCCACGGGCGGTCCGAGCGGCAGCGACGACAGCTCGTCGGCGAGTCCTGAGGAGAGGCTCCAGTAGACGGGCTCGGGGGTCCACGCAGACCCCGCCGTCGCACAGTCCTCCCAGAACTGCAGCTCGACCGGGTCGCCCCAGGTGCTCCATCCGACGACCCTCCCCGTGAAGGAGGAGGCGCAGCTGGGGGCGGCGGCGGCGGAGGTGACGGTGTACTCGTCGGCGAGGCGCGCCACCAGGTCTGACGGGACGACGGCACGGCGCCACCGGTCCCCCTCCGGCACGCACAGGGAGGCGGTTGCCAGCTCCAGCTCCTCGATCGGCAGGGTGGTGAGCTCCCGGACCTCGGGCACGCACGTCGGCGCGGCCGGCGGACGGCGCGGTGGCTCGGCACCGCGCCGCTGGGCGAGGAGGCCGTCCGCCACGGCATCCATGAAGGAGGCGGCGTCCTCCTTGGCGATCGTGCCGGCCGCCGGGAAGCGGCCCGGCGGCTCGAGCTCGAGCAGGTGGCACTCGCCGTACCCGTAGGTCACCGACCGGGTGCTGCCGTCCGGGTAGCCGAACACGTAGTGGATCCGGGGACGACCCTCCTGGGAGCAGAACGTGTCCTCCGGCAGACCCTCCCAGTCCGGCAGGTCGTCGAGGAGCGCGACGACGTCCCCCACGCCGGTCGTCAACGGGTCGCCGGGCGCGGCGATCGCCGGCTGCCACCGGGGGGCGGACAGCGTCTCCTCGCCCGGGCAGACCCGGAGGCTGGTCGCTCCCGCGGGCAGGTCGCCGTCCGGGTAGACGGGGTCGGCGTCCCAGCGGGGGCACGGTGGCACCCCCGCGGGGTCCACGGCGACGGTCGCACCGCCGGGCTCGGACTCGGCGGGCCGCGCGTCCGGCCCGGTGCCGGTCGCGGTGCAGCCCACCAGCAGCGCCGTGGCTGCCGCGACGACGAGCGACCGGACCCCCATGGCTGCATGCTGGGGTCCGCCCCGGCGCCCCGCCAGAGATCCGGCGGCACTGCTGCCGAAACGTGACACAGCGGAGGCAGTTCGTCGCGGGTCCGCCGGTGCGCAGGCGGGGCAGGCAGCGGGCGACGGCGAACTGCCTCGGCTGTGCGCCCCGGGCGACCCCGAGGCCTCAGCGCAGGGGCACGAACCGGTAGGCGCCGTGCTCGGTCACCACCGGCCCGGGCATGACCACGAGCGTCATCCAGCCGGAGACCGGGATGACCATCCGCCCGGTGGGCCCCAGCTGCTCGACCAGCGACTCCGGCAGCGAGCGCGGCTCCGCCGAGACCAGGATCCGGTCGTACGGCGCGTGGTCCGGGTCGCCGAGCGCGCCCGGGGTGGCCTGCTGGATCCGCGCCCAGGGCTGCGCCGTGGCCTCCAGGCAGGTCGAGCCGAAGGAGACCAGCTCGGGCTCGAGCTCGACGCCGAGCACCTGACCCGTGGGACCGACCAGGTGGGCCAGCAGGGCCGTGGTCCAGCCGGACCCGGATCCGACGTCGAGCACCCGCTGCCCGGGCCGGACCTCCAGCAGCCGCAGCATGGCGTCCACGGTGCGGGGCTGGGAGTTGGTCTGGCCGGCGGCGATCCGCAGCGGCCCGTCGTGCGCGGCCCGGCGCCTCACCGACGCGGGCAGGAACCCCACCCTCGGATGAGCGGCGAAGGCTGCCTCGACGGCGTCCATGCCTCCGAGTGTGGCCCCGGACGGCACGAGACGGCCACCCCTCCGGGGGAAGGGATGGCCGCCTCGGCTTTTCGGGGGGTGGGAGAAAGGTCTCTAGGGCTTGCCGGTCTTCTCGGGCTTGCCGTGGTCCGCGGGGCCGCCCTCGTCGACGGAGGGCTTGCCGGGGGCCTCCGGCTCTCCGGCGTCGGAGGGCTTGCCCTGCTCGGCGGGGGACGGGGTCGCGGTCGGCTTTCCGGCGGGGGCAGCGGGACCGTGCTTCGTGGTCGGCGCGGGCTTGCCGGTCGGCGGGGTGCTCGGTGTGCCGGTGGCAGCGTGCGTGGGCCCGGTCGTCGGTCTGCCGGTGCCCGCCCGTGGGGGTCTGCCGGTCGCCTTCGGCTCGCCGACCAGCGTGACGCAGTAGGTGGCCACCGCGTCCTTGCTGCCGGCGGCGGTGACCAGCGCGGTGAACGCGGCGCTGTCGAGGGCCTTGCCGTGGGCCGACGCGTTGCTGGCCTGGAACGCCGTGCAGAGGCCTTCGAGGTTCGGCGTCGGCGCCGCGGTGGCCGCCTCCGAGGCGGTCTCCTCGGCCTGGGCGCCGGCGTCGTCGGACTCCGTCTCGGACGTGCCGGCGGTGGCGGCGGTCTCGTCCGACGTGCCGGTCCCGTCGGACGTGCCGGTCCCGTCGGGCGTGCCGGCGGTCTCGTCGGACGCTGCGGTCTCGTCGGACGTGCTGGTCCTGCCGGGGGTGGCGGTCCCGTCGGACGTGCTGGTCCCGTCGGACGTGGCGGTCTGGCCGGGCGCGGCCGTGCCCCGGGCGACGGCCTCGGTGGCCGTGTCGGAGGTCCGGTCCGGCAGGACCGGCAGGTCGCCGGCGGCGGCGAGCGCGAAGCCGCCGGAGGTCAGGGCGACGACGAGGCCGGTCGCCGCCACGGCGCGCACGGCGGCCGAGCGGGCCGAGATCGTGACTCCGCTCATCGGGCGGGACGTCGGCGAGAGGCGCGCGGCGTGGAACGACGCCACCGCCGCGTCCTCGCGCAGCGGCTCGGAGGGACCACCGGGAGCCTGCAGTGCCCGGATCGCGTGGCCGACCGGGTGGTCGGACTCGCCGGGGGCATCGAGGATGCGGTCGGCGTCGCGGCGGGACAGGTGCGGGTGGCTCATCTCGGACCCTCAGCGTCGAGGGACGCCGAAGTGTCACGGGCGGCGGTCGTAACGGGCTGCGTGGTCTGGTCCAGCTGCCTCGAGAGTGCCCGCAGACCGCGGTGCGCGGCGCTGCGCACGGCGCCGGGCCGCTTGCCCAGGATCCCCGCCGCGGTGGGGGCGTCGAAGCCGAGCACGGTCCGCAGCATGATCGCCTCGGCCTGGTCGACGGGCAGGGCGGTCACCAGGGCCAGGGCCTCCTGGGTGCCCAGCGCCGACACCACGGTGGACTCGACGTCGGTGTCCGAGGGGCGGTCCAGGAGCTGGTCCAGCTCGACGTCGGCGCGCGGCTGACGCTGGCGCCGCCGCAGATGGTCCAGGGCGCGGTTGCGGCCGATCGTGGTCAGCCACCCCCGGAAGCCGTCGGCCCCACCGGCGAACCGGTCGAGGTCGCGGAAGGCCTGCGCCCACGCCTCGCTCGCCACGTCCTCGGCGTCGTCGGGCCCGACGAGCACCGTGAGGTAGCGGAGCAGCGGTGGGTGGACCTGCCGGTAGACCGTCCGCAGGGCGGCGTCGTCACCGGTGAGCATCTGCTCGACCACGTCGTCGAGGGGGTCGGCTGGCTCGGGCATCGGCGTAGGTTCTACCCGATGCGCGGCGACCGTCCGTGGAAGTTGACGGTGTCTTGCCGATCAGCAGCGGGTCCGAGCGCCACCTCGGAAGGCGGCAGGGCCCGATCAGCCGCGGGGCGGCTCCACCGATCAGCCGCGGGGCGGCTCCAGCCGCATCAGCCGCGGGGCGGCTCCACCGATCAGCCGCGGGGCGGCAGCGGCACGAACATCGAGGTGCGCGCGGCGTACTCCGGGTAGCCGGGACGCTTCATCATGGTCCGCTCGAGCAGCCGGGCCCCGGTGGCGAACGCCAGGAAGTAGGTCATCGCGAGGGGCGCGACGACGGTGAGCAGGCCCGGCAGCCAGCCGGTGGCGAGGGCGCCGGCCAGCCAGATCCCCCACCAGACGCACGCGTCGCCGAAGTAGTTGGGGTGGCGCGTGTAGCGCCACAGGCCGCGTGTCCATGACCGGCGGTCGGGTGTCCTTGGGCTGGGCCTTGTACGCCGCGAGCTGGGCGTCGCCGACCGACTCGAAGACCAGCCCGACCAGCCACACCACCGCGCCGACGGCGACGAGCCACGTCCAGCGGACGTCGTACGCCCCGGCCACCATCAGCGGCAGCGAGATGACGAAGGCGGCGAACGCCTGGACGACCGAAGACCTTGCCGGACGGCCAGCGCGAAGCCGCCGTCGCCGAGGAGCGCGGCGTAGCGCGGGTCCTCGCCGTGACCGCGCGAGCGCTTGAAGATGTGCCAGGCGAGGCGTCCGCCCCAGACGGTCACCAGCCCGGCCAGGAGCCAGGAGTGCCAGTGGGCGGACCACACGGCGACCGCGACAGCGACGGCCACGAACATGAGGCCCCAGGCGACGTCGACGACGGCCACCCGCCCGACCCGGCGGCTGATGAGCACGGTGATCCCCATGACCACCGCCACCGCGGCCAGCGCGATGAGGGCGGCGGTCACCATGAGCGCACGGCCGCCAGGGTGTGCGGGGCACCGGGGCGCACGGCCAGGATCTGGTCGACGCCCATGCGGCCGTCGCGGAAGGCCATCGCGCCGCCGACGAGGTAGAGCCGCCAGACGCGCACGACCTCCTCGCCGACCAGCTCGGTGAGCCGGGGCAGGTGGGCCTCGAAGCGCTCGATCCAGCCGGCGACGGTCAGCACGTAGTGCTCGCGCATGGCGTGCACGTCGCGGACCTCGAGGCCGCCGGCCTCGATCAGGGCGACCGTCTCGCCGACCGGGCGCATGTGCATGTCGGGGGCGATGAAGGACTCGATGAACGGTCCGCCGCCGGGGTGCTTGCCCCCGCCCGGCGCCCTGGCGCGACATCTGCTGGACCAGCACCCGGCCGCCGGGCCGCACGGACCGCTGCAGCACCGAGACGTACGTCGGGTAGTTGGCCTGGCCGACGTGCTCGCCCATCTCGAGGGAGCCGACGGCGTCGAAGTGGTCGCGCTCAGGCACCTCGCGATAGTCCTGGAGCCGGATCTCGACCCGGTCCTGCAGGCCGCGCTCGGCGATCCGGGCGTCGATGAACCTCTTCTGCTCGGCCGCGATCGTCACGCCCGTGACCTGCGCGCCGAAGTGCTCGGCGGCATGCAGCGACAGCGAGCCCCAGCCGCAGCCCACGTCGAGCATCCGCATGCCCGGCTCGAGGCCGAGCTTGGTGCAGACGAGGTCGAGCTTGGCGCGCTGCGCCTCCTCGAGCGGGGTGTCGGGGGTGGCGTGGTAGCCGCAGCTGTAGGCCATCTGCGGCTCGAGGATCAGGGAGTAGAACTCGTTGGAGAGGTCGTAGTGGTGGCTGATCGCCGACCGGTCGCGGCCCAGCGTGTGCAGCCGGCCCTTGATCTGCGCCTGCGAGGCGGGCGGTGCCGGCGGGCGGCTCGAGCACCCCGAGGCCGGCGGCGGTGCGCAGCGCGTCGACCAGGGCCCGCGGCGACAGGCGCAGACCGGACAGGCCGCGCTCGGCGCCGACCGCGAAGGCGTGGGTGAGGGCCGAGTCGAGATCCCAGCCGTCCTGCTCGGGGACGTCGAGCTCTCCGGTGACGTAGGCCTGGGCGGCGCCCAGCTCACCGGGGTGCCAGAGCAGGCGACGCAGCGCGTCGGGGGAGCGCAGGACGACCAGCGGCGCGTCCTCGGGTCCGGCGACCGAGCCGTCCCAGACCTGCAGGCGCACCGGCAGGTCGCCGGCGAGGAACGGACGAGCCGCCTCGGCGAGGCGCTGCGCGATCCCGGTCGTCGTCTGTGTGGGCGTGGCCGTGGTCGTCATCAGGCCTCCCGGCCGAAGGTCATCTGCTGGACGTCGATGTAGCCGCTGGCGAAGCCGGCCTGCGAGTAGGCGAGGTAGAAGTGCCAGATCCGCATGAAGAGGTCGTCGAACCCCAGGCGCGAGCACGTCGTCGCGGCGGGCCAGGAACGTCTGTCCCAGCGGTCGCAGCGTCTCGGCGTAGTGGCTGCCCATGGACAGCCGCCCGGTGAGCCGCAGGTCCGTCTCGTCGCGGGTGATCTGGTCGATGACCTCGGTGCTCGGCAGGAACCCGCCGGGGAAGATGTACTTGTTGATCCAGGTGTGGGTCCGTCGCGGGTGGCCAGCATCCGGTCGTGCGGCATGGTGATGGCCTGGATGGCCACCTTGCCGCCCGGGGCGAGCACCCGGTCGATGGTCCGGAAGTAGGTGCCCCAGAACTCGTGGCCCACCGCCTCGATCATCTCGACGGAGACCACGGCGTCGTACGTCGCGCCGTCCGCGCCGAGCGCGCGGTAGTCCATCAGCTCGATCCTGCACCCGGTCGGCGAGACCGGCCGCGTCGATCCGCCGCTCCGCGAGCTCGAGCTGCTCCACGGACAGGGTGATCGAGTGGACCTCGGCGCCGCGGCGGGCGGCGCGGATGGCCAGCTCGCCCCAGCCGGTGCCGATCTCGAGGACCCGGGAGCCCTCCGTGACGCCGGCCTCGTCGAGGAGGCGCGTCGATCTTGCGGCGCTGGGCCTCGGCGAAGTCGGCGGTCGTGCGCGACCGGGTCGTGCGCCTCGGCGCCGGCTCGGGCGGTGTGGCGACCCGGAAGTCGCCGGTGTCCGGCCGCCGCGTCCGGGGTCCGGACCGACGAGGTGTCGAAGAGGGCCGAGGAGTAGCTCAGCGTCTCGTCGAGGAAGAGCGCGAAGAGGTCGTTGGACAGGTCGTAGTGGTGCGAGATGTTGGCCTGGCTGTTGTCCTCGGTGCTGCGCTGGTGGCTGGGGCAGTGCGGTGGCGTGACCAGGGCACGCAGCTCGCTGCAGCGACTCGGGGACGAGGGTGGCCATGCGGGCGGCGGGCACGGTGAGGAAGCCGGCCAGGTCGTCGGCGTCCCAGGCGCCGGTCAGGTAGGCCTCGCCGAAGCCGATCAGGCCGTCGCGGCCGAGCCGGGCGTAGAACTCGTCGGGCCGGTGGAGCCGCATGACCGGGCCGCCCCGGCCGAAGGTCAGCGTCCGGTCGGCTCCTCGACGACGGTCACGGCGAGGCGGCGACGGCGGCGCGGAAGAGCGTGCGGGCCACGGCGGCGGAGACGGCGGTGCGGGGTCCGCCGCGGAGCGGCTCGAGCGAGGGCAGGCGGTCCGCGGCGAGCGCGGACCTGATCGGCGTCGGACGGGCGCTTCTCGAGGGTCATTGGACGCCCTCCTGGCGGTGGGTCGGGACGGGGGCGGACGGGCAGGCGCCGGGCCCACAGCCAGATGCCGTGGGCGCGGATGAGCGAGGCTGCCGCGCAGGGCGGCGCCCCAAGTCGCCGCAGCCGGCACGTCGCTGCGGGTGCCGGTCAGGCTGGCGCTGAAGGGGGCGGAGCCGCCGGGCGGCGGCATCGTGCCCGCGCAGCGTGACGGCGATGTCGAGGCGGTCGGTCGGGACCGGCACGGCGATGTCGTACCAGCCGTCGACGCCGTGGAAGGGCGAGACGTACATCGCCTTGTCGGTGCGGGCGCGGCCCTGCTCGTCGGGGTGGACGAGGTAGGCGTGCCGGTCGCCGTAGGTGTTGTGCACCTCGACGACGACGGCCGCCTGGGCGCCCGCGGTCGTCGAAGCACCAGAACACGCTGATCGGGTTGAAGCAGTGGCCGAGCGACCGCGGGTGGGCGGCCATCAGGATCCGGCCGGCACGCTGGTCCGGCGCCCAGCGAGACACCGTTGTCGGCGAGGAAGTCCTCGACGTTGCCCCGCAGGGTGCGGGTCGGGCGTCGCCGAGGTGGTCGCGCGCCTCGAAGCGCGCCAGCAGGCCGTGGTCGGGCAGGTCGTCGAGGTCGACGAGCCAGCATCGTGGAGCGGTGCTCGAAGGCTGCGCCGGATCGGCGCACGCCGCGTGTGCCGGATCGTGGTCTCGAAGCGGCCCGGCTCGACGGCGGCCGCCTGCTGGGGCGGACCCACGGCAGGCCGAGGCGGGTGGCCGCGGCCAGCCCCGAGCGTGCGCCGTCCTCGTGGAAGCCCCACCCGTGGTAGGCCCCGGCGAACGCGACCCGGTCGGTGTCGATCTCCGGCAGCCGGGCTGGGCGGCCACCGAGGTGGGGGTGTAGAGCGGGTGCTCGTACTCCATCCGGTCGATCACCGTCGCGGGGTCGACGAGGTCCTCGCCGCCGAGGGTCACCAGGTAGTGGGTCTGCGTGGGCAGCCGCTGGAGCCGGGTCAGGTCGTAGGTCACGGTCACCGCGCCGGTCTCGGCGCGGCGGACGCTGGAAGTTCCACGAGGCGCGCGCGCCCGCCGCGTCGGGCAGCAACGAGGTGTCGGTGTGCAGCAGGGCCGTGTTGGGCGAGTAGGGGATCGCACGCCAGGACCTCGCGCTGCAGCACGGTGGGGGACTCGAGCATGCTGAGCGCCTGCGACGGGTGGGTCGCGACGACCACGGCGTCGTACGACGCGGTCTCGCCGCTGCCGTCGGTGACCTCGACGCCGTCCGCGGTCTCGCGCACCGAGGTGACCTTGGTGCTCGAGGCGGATCTCGGGAAGGTGCTCGGCCACGGCGGCGACGTAGGTGCCCGAGCCGCCGGTGACGGTCCGCCACGAGGGCGAGCCGAAGATGCCGAGCATCCCGTGGTGCTCGAGGAACGTGAAGAGGTAGCGCGCGGGGTAGTCCAGCGACGTCGCCGGGTCGCACGACCAGACGGCGGCCACCAGCGGCTCCATGAAGTGCCGCACGAAGTGGGCGCTGAAGCCGCCCTCGTCGAGGAAGGCCCGCAGCGTCTGGTCCCGGCCGACGTCATACGCGCTCGCACCCCGGGCTCCACCGACGGATGACGTACGCGAACCGGGGCCGGTGAGCACGGCGCGGGCCCGGCGGTGGAAGCGCGGGATCTCCAGCCAGCATCCGCCAGTGCGCGGGGGACGTCACCGCGGCCCGGGTCGGGAACAGGCCGCGGGCGCCGAGGGCGCCGGCGTACTCGACGCCGGTCTCCGCGTCGGAGACCGACAGCGACATCTCGGACGGCTGGGTCGCGATGTCGAGCTCGGCGAAGAGGCGCAGCAGCGTCGGGTAGGTCCGGCGGTTGTGGACGATGAAGCCGGTGTCGATCGCGCAGCTCGCCGTCGTCGGGTGTCGGCACCCGTGGGTGTCGGCGTGCCCGCCGAGACGCGCGTCGGCCTCGTAGAGGGTCACGTGCGCGGTGCGGGACGCGACCTACGCAGCGGTCAGTCCGGCCACGCCGGAGCCGACGACGGCGATGCGTCGCGGAGCATGCGGGCTCACGTGGCCTGGGAGAAGTCGAAGAGCGCGACCGGGGGCAGGGTCGGCTCGGCGGAGCCACCCGCGGGCTCGACCGTGAGCCCGACCGCGGTCGCGGTGGCGGCGTCACCCTCGAGCACCATCTGGTTGTCCTCGCCCGGCGGCATCAGGCCCGCGGGGATCATGTCGCCCTGGGGGGACTGCAGCCACAGCTCGAAGACCTTGCCCTCGGGAGCGGGCGCCATGTCCTCGGTGGTGATGACCGCCTTGCCGACGGACTCCGAGAGGGTGACGGTGGCCTTGCCCGCCTTGCCGAGGTCGACGGCCACCGAGTGGGCGTCGGGAGCGGTGAGGATCTGCTCGGCGGCGCTCAGCGACGCGTCCTGCGAGGCGGTCCAGGGCTGCCAGAGGGCCGCACCGACACCGAGGATCGCCACCACCGCAGCGGCGACCAGAAAGGGAAACCAACGGCGTCTGGACCACCGGGGTGCGCTCCACGAGGGGAGGAAGGGGGCGGACCTGGGTGATGCCGGCCAGCACCGACTCGCGCAGGGCGGGAGGCGGGGTGGCGAGGGTCGTCTCGGAGAGCATGCCGGCGGCCTCGCGGAGCGAGGCGACCTCGGTCCGGCAGTCCTCGCACTCGGCCAGGTGCTGCTCGAAGCGGGCCCGCTCGATGTCGTCGACCGCGTCCAGCGCGTAGGCGCCGGTCAACTGGTGGATGTCGCTCATGACCCAACTCCCATCGCGTCTCGCAACCGGATGAGTCCATCCCGGATGCGAGTCTTGGCGGTGCCGACAGGTACGTCGAGCATCGTTGCCACTTCTGTGTGCGTGTACCCGCCGAAGAAGGCGAGCTCGACCGCCTCGCGTTGCACGGCGGTCAGGGTGGAGACGGCGCCGCGCACCCGCTGGGCCTCCAGCGAGGAGTGGGCGGCCTCCGCCGTCTGGTCGTGGTCGACCTGGCGGGTCTCTCGGTGGTACGTCGCGTCCCGCTGGGTGGCGGCCTCGGCCGAGCGGACCCGGTCGACGGCCTTGCGGTGCACGATGGTCAGCAGCCAGCCGAGCGCACTCCCCCGCGAGGGGTCGTAGCGGCTGCTGCTGCGCCACGCGTCGAGGTAGGCCTCCTGGACCACTTCCTCGGCGTGTGCCGGGTTGCGCACGACGCGCAGCGCGAGGCCGTAGGCCCGCGACGACGTGGCGTCGTACACCTGGGCGAAGGCCCCCTCGTCGCCCCTGCTGCATCGCTGGAGCAGGGCGGCGAGCTCGCCGGCACTGGTGCCGGCGGGGTCGACCCCCGACGGGGCGCCCGGTGTGGGCGCCCCGTCAGGTACGGCTCTGATGTGGTCCACGTGAGTGATCCTTGCGTAGCCGTCGTTGATCGGACAATCAGATGCGGATCAGGGCATCATGACGGTGTCGACGACGTAGACCGTCGCGTTGGCCGTCTGGATGTTGCCGCAGATGATGTTGGCCTGCTCCTCGGCGTCGGCGGTGAACATCTCGCCCTCGCCCTCGACGACCAGCTCGTCCTTGTTGAGGGTCTCGAACGTGCCGGCCAGGTTGTCCGGCGTCAGGGTCTCCGGCACGACGTGGTGCGTGAGGATCGCCGTGAGCTGCTCCTTGTCGGCGAGGACCGCGTTGAGGGTCTTCTTCGGGAGCTTGGCGAACGCGTCGTCGGTCGGCGCGAAGACGGTGATGCCCTCGGCGGAGTTGAGGGTGTCGACCAGACCGGCCTCGCCGACGGCGGTGACCAGGGTCTTGAGGAGCGGGTTGGCGGAGGCGGCGGTGGCGACCGGCTCGGTGGCCATGCCGTCGAAGGAGCCGGCGCCGTCGGCCGGGATGGCCGGCGCAGCCCTCGCCGAAGGTGCCGTCAGCGGCACCCATGGCGTCCGCGGACTCGGACTCCATCGGGGACTCCGACTCCATCGGCGTCTCCGAGGCGCTGCTGGTGGTCTCCTCGGAGGCGGTGTCGGCCTCGTCGGAACCACAGGCAGCCATTCCGAGGGACATCGTCAGGGCGAGAGCGGCCAGACCGGACGTGCGAGCAATGCGGTTCATGAGGGAACTGCCTTTCGTGAGTGGCCCCGGGGCCGTGGGGGTTCCCGGGCGGGTTTACGTGTGTGGTTCGGCACCGCGACGGCGCCGGATTGGTGCCGATGGAAAAAAACGGGAGAAAGATGAGCAGTGAGAAATGAGCACTGGGACCTGGGCTCCCCTGTGGCCCAGGTCCCAGCGGGACCGCGTGTCGTCGCCGACGGCGTCAGCCGACGTTGACCGCGATCTCCTGGATGCCGCTCGATCCCTCCGGGAAGGGGCTCGCGCGGACGGCTGTCTGGACGTCACCGTCCTTGTTGGTGGCGCGGCTGGCCACGAAGTGCTGGCCCGGCTCGGCGTCCCACTCGTAGAACCACTGGCGCCAGTAGTCGTCGCCGGCGTCCGGGCCCAGCTCGGCCTTCTGCCACGGGCCGCCGTCGATGCGGACCTCGACGCCCGCGATGCCGGAGCCCTGGGCCCAGGCCACGCCGCCGATGAAGGTCTTGCCGACCTTGCTGTCCGAGAGCGGCCTGGGGGTGTCGATGCGGCTGGAGATCTTGATGGGCGCATCGATCGCCCAGTCCCGCTCGGTCCAGTACGCCTGCTGCTCGTCGTACGTCGTGAGCGTCATCCTCGTGATCCACTTGCAGGCGCTGACGAAGCCGTAGAGCCCGGGCACGACCATCCGCACCGGGAAGCCGTGCTCGCGGGGCAGGGCCTCGCCGTTCATGCCGAGGGCGAGGAGTGCGTCGCGGCCGTCGAGGGCGACCTTCAGCGGCACCGAGATGGTCATCCCGTCGACGTCGGTGCACAGGATCTGGTCGGCCTTCGTCGAGTCGACGCCGGCCTGGTCGAGCACGTCCTGGAGGGGCACGCCGAGCCAGCGGGCGGCGCCGATGTAGGGCCCGCCCACGTCGTTGGACACGCAGGTCAGGGTGATGTCGCGCTCCACGACCGTCATCGCGGCGAGGTCGTCGAAGGACAGCTCGACCTCCTGGTCCACGTCGCCGTCGATGGTCAGCGACCACGAGTCGACGTCGATCGCGGGCACGGTGAGGGCGGTGTCGACGCGGTAGAAGTCGGCGTTGGGGGTGCGGAACGCGGAGATCCCGGGGATCCGCTCCTCGAGGCCGGCGGGCAGGGCCGCGGCCTCCTCGGCCGCGGCGGGCAGCGCGATGTCGGTGCCGCTGAGGCGGATCTGCGACACCCAGCGGCCCGCGCCGGCGATGGCGGCCGCGGCGAGGGCGGCGCCGCCGGTGGCGATCAGGACGGTACGCCGCGACGCGGACGCCGGGGTCGGCCCGGCGTGGTCGACCGACTCCTCGTCCCCGCGCTCGACGGACGCCCCGGAGGACTTCCGGGCGGGGGCCGCGAACCGGTACAGGCCCGCCAGGGCCAGCGCACCCACCAGCGCGGCCACCGCGCTGGGCACCAGGTCGAGCGCGCCGGCGCTGGGCCGCAGCAGGGCGAGGACGCCCGCGACGGCGGCCAGGCCCACGAGCATCGAGATGCCGAGGGTGAGGTGCCGGGCGGCCACGATCCCGGCCACGCCGGCCAGGACCAGCACGACGACGAGCACCGACCCGACGAGGATCGCCTTGTCGGCGGTGCCGAAGGTGCGGATCGCCCACTCCTTCATCGGCGTGGGGGTGAGGTCGATGACCGTGGACCCCACCGCCAGCACCGGGGAGGCGGCCGGCACCGTGAGGGCGGCGACGAGGTGGGCGGCGGCCATCCCGAGGAGGGTTGCGAGGACGCCGTACAGGGCCTGGAGCAGTCGTGTGAGCACGACAGGTGTTCGGCACCGACGGCGGGACGGATGGGTCTGCGGCAGGATGGCGACCATGACCACCACATCGGCGCAGGCCCCCGGGGAGCTCGTGCACTACGCCGTGGCGGACGCCGTCGCGACCATCACCCTCGACTCGCCCCACAACCGCAACGCCCTGAGCCGGCAGCTGGTGACCGAGCTCTTCGAGCGCATCGAGCGCGCCGGGGCCGACGACGACGTCCGGGTGGTGCTCGTCGAGAGCTCGGGCAAGGTCTTCTGCTCGGGCGCCGACCTGGGCGAGGCCACCACCGAGGGCATGGAGGCCGGGGCCCGGCGCATCGTCGACCTCCAGCGTCTCGTGGTGACGCTGGACAAGCCGGTGGTCACCACGAACCTCGGCGCCGTCCGCGCCGGCGGCATCGGGCTCATCGCCGCCGCGGACATCGCGATCAGCGCCGACGAGGCGACCTTCGCGCTCACCGAGGTCAAGCTCGGGCTGGCCGCCGCGATCATCAGCCTGACCGTGCACCACCGGATGAACCCACGCGCCGCGGCCCTCACCACCCTGGGCGGCGAGGTCTTCACCGGCGTCGAGGCCGCGGCGTACGGCCTGGTGACGCAGAGCGTCCCGGCGGCCGAGCTGGACGCCCGCGTCGCGCAGGTGTGCGCCAGCCTGGCGACCGGCGCGGCCCAGGGCCTGCGCGAGTCCAAACGGATCCTCAACGCCGACCTCGTGCGCCGCATCGACGAGCGCGGCGAGGAGATGGCGGCCCTCAGTGCCACACTCTTCGCCAGCGACGAGGCCCGGGCGGCGATGACCGCCTTCCTCAGCCGCGGGCGGTGACGCCGGTTCCCTCGTCACTTCAACGTCCGGCGCCCCGGCCTAGTAGTGTTGATCCTCTGCCGTCTCGGGTGTGGGAGCTCGAGAGGACGCACGTGCACAGGGGGAAGCCGGAGTGAGCGAAGAGCTCGAGGGACGCGAGATCGCGGCCGAGCAGGAGTACGTCGACCGCGTCTACGTCCAGCTCGAGGCCAGCGCCCGCAACGCCAAGCAGCTCGCCGCCGAGGGCCACGGCCGCGGCCGGCTCGGCCACGAGGGCGGGCTCGTCGAGCGCGACGCGATGGTCTTCCAGGCGGCCAAGCGGATCGCCCAGCTCGACGCCGCCCACGAGGGGCTCGTCTTCGGACGCCTCGACCTCGACGGGGCCATCGACACCGAGCCCCGCTACATCGGCCGGATCGGGCTGCGCGACGCCCAGCGCGACTCCCTGCTCATCGACTGGCGCGCCCCCGCGGCCGCCGTGTTCTACCAGGCCACCGCCGCCGAGCCGCAGGGCGTGATCCGCCGCCGGGTGCTCCGCTCGGACCACCGCACCGTGGTCGGAGTCGAGGACGAGCTCCTCGACGCCGAGGCCGAGACCGACCTGCCCATCGTCGGCGAGGGCGCGCTGATGGCCCAGCTCAGCCGGGCCCGCGACCGCAGCATGCACTCCATCGTCGCCACCATCCAGGCCGAGCAGGACAAGGCGATCCGCGCGCCCGGCAAGGGTGTGGTGTCGATCTCCGGCGGACCGGGCACCGGCAAGACGGTCGTCGCGCTGCACCGCGCGGCGTACCTCCTCTACTCCGACCGCCGCCGCTACGAGTCCGGCGGCGTGCTGGTCGTGGGCCCCAGCGGCGTCTTCATGCGCTACATCGAGCGGGTGCTGCCCAGCCTCGGCGAGACCGCGGTGGCGCTGCGCAGCCTCGGCGAGGTCGTCGACGGCGTCCGCGCGACCCGCCACGACGAGCCGGCCGTCGCCGACGTCAAGGGCGCCGCCCGGATGGCCGAGCTGATGCGGCGCGTCGCGCGCCAGCAGGCGCCCGGCAGCCCGACCGACTTCAGCGTGTTCTGGCGCGACGACCGGCTCGTCCTGGACCGCGGCGTGCTCGGCCGGGTGCGCCGCCAGCTCATGACGCAGGGTCGCCGCAACCGGCAGCTGCCGCGGGTGGCCAACGCCCTGCTCGACGCCATGTGGCGCCAGGTGCGCGGCGAGCGCGGTCGCGAGCGGGGCCGGGAGGCCTTCAACGACGACATGCTGTCCAACCCGGCGTTCGTCGACTTCGCCGCCGCGTGGTGGCCGCCGCTCGACGCGCCCACCGTGCTGGGCTGGCTGGCCGACCCCGAGGTCCTCGCCCGCGTCGGCGACGGGGTCGTGAGCCCGGAGGAGCAACGGCTGCTCAGCAAGTCGTGGAGCGGGCACGGGCTGTCCGTCGAGGACGTCGCCCTGCTCGACGAGCTGCGCTACGCGCTGGGCGACGTGCCGCTGCGCACCGACGCCGACCACGACCGCGACGACACGGTCACCGCGACCGAGGGCGGCGTCGACCTGCAGGAGCTCACCACCGCCTCCGAGCGGGAGTACGCCCCGACCGGCCGGGCCTGGGCCCCGCCCACCCACCGCATCGAGGACGACGGCTTCGCGCACGTGCTCATCGACGAGGCGCAGGACCTGACCCCGATGCAGTGGCGGATGGTCGGTCGCCGTGGTCGCACCGCCAGCTGGACGATCGTCGGCGATCCCGCGCAGTCGTCGTGGCCGGTGCCGGCCGAGAGCGCCGAGGCCCGCGCCGAGGCGCTGGAGGGCAAGCAGCTGCACGAGTTCCACCTCTCGACCAACTACCGCAACTCGGCCGAGATCTACGAGTTCGCGGCCTCCTACGCCCGGCGGGTCGGCCTCGACGCCGACCTCCCCGAGGCCGTACGCCGCACCGGCGAGGCGCCGCGCGTGCTGCCGGACACCCCGGACCTCGAGTCGGCCACCCGCGCCGCGGTCACCGAGATCGCCGCCAGCGTGCAGGGCACCGTCGGCGTCGTCGTACCGGTGGCCCGGCGCTCGGAGGTCAACGCCTGGCTGGCGTCGTGGCCCGAGCTGGCCGACGACGCCCGGGGCGCCCGCGCCGCGGTGGACTCCTCGGTGGCGCCGAGCGGGGAGGACCGGGTCGTCGTGCTGACCGGTCTCGACACCAAGGGGCTGGAGTTCGACGGCATCGTGGTCGTCCGTCCGCAGGAGATCGAGGACGAGTCGGCGACCGGCCGCGCGACCCTCTACGTCGTGCTCACCCGGGCCACGCAGCTGCTCACCACGATCGGCTGACGGGCGCCCCCGCCCGGCCGGCTGAGACACCCCGGATCGGCCGCGAGGGCGGACCGTAGGGTTTCGGCCATGACCGAGACCCCCGCCGTACGTGACCTCCTGGACGAGATCCAGGGGCACGAGGCGTGGGCGGTGATCCGCCGCAAGGCCGAGCGCACCGCGGGCCTGGTGGCCGGGCGGCGCAGCGAGGTCGAGTCGATCCTCGACATCCCGCTGGAGACCGGGGTCCCCGAGCACGGCAAGATCGCGGACCGGTTGGTCGCGCTGCCCTTCAGGCAGGTGCGCGAGCGCGGCTTCGACGTCATCGACGACGGCACCCCGCTGGTCGTGGTCGACATCGACGTGGAGCACGAGGTGGGCGTCGACGAGCTGGTCGCCGCGCTGCCGACCGCGGCGATCGAGATCGCCGACCGGGGTGGTTTCGAGACCTCGGACGAGGACTACGCGAGCGTCGTCGAGTCGATCATCCGCGACGAGATCGGGCAGGGCGAGGGCGCCAACCTGGTCATCGGGCGCCACTACCGCGCGGTGGTCGCCGACTGGGGCGCCGAGCGCGCCCTGAGCGTGCTGCGTCGCCTGCTCGAGCACGAGCGCGGCGCCTACTGGACCTTCTGCTTCTTCACCGGTGACCGGTTCCTGATCGGGGCCTCGCCGGAGCGGCACGTCAGCGTGCGCGACCAGGACGTGCGGATGAACCCGATCTCGGGGACCTTCCGCGTCGGCGGCGACCCCGCCACCCTCAAGCCGCGGCTGCTCGACTTCCTCGCCGACGAGAAGGAGGTCTTCGAGCTGTTCATGGTCGTCGACGAGGAGCTCAAGATGATGTGCGAGGTCTGCCACGAGGGGGGGCAGGTGCTCGGTCCGTTCCTCAAGCCGATGACCCACCTCGTGCACACCGAGTACCTCCTCGCCGGTCGCAGCGAGCGCGACCCGCGCGAGATCCTGCGCGACACCATGTACGCCGCCACGGTCACCGGTGCGCCCGTCGAGAACGCCTGCCGGCTGATCGCCGAGTACGAGTCCGAGGGGCGCGGCTACTACGCCGCCGCGCTCGCGCTCTTCGGCCGCGACGCCGAGGGCCACCACACCATGGACAGCCCGATCCTCATCCGCACCGCCGACGTCGACCTCGACGGCCACCTCACGGTGACCGCCGGGGCCACCCTGGTGCGCGACTCCGACGCGGCGTACGAGGTGGCCGAGACGCACGCCAAGGCGGGCGGCATCCTCGGCGCCTTCGGCCTGGTCCCGCGGGCGAGCGCACCGGCGGAGGAGATCGCCGCCCTGGCCCGCGACGAGGACGTGCTGCTCGCCCTCGGCACCCGCAACCAGCGGCTGAGCCGCTTCTGGCTCACCGACCAGGAGGGGGCGCCTCCGGACCCGTCGCTGGCGGGACAGCACGCGGTGATCCTGCACGGCGAGGACGACTTCGTGAACATGCTGCGCCACGTGCTCGGCGTCTTCGGGATGACCTCGACCGTGGTCCGCCACGAGGCCTACGCGACCGGCGCCTTCGACGGCGCCGACCTCGTCGTCATCGGGCCCGGGTCCGGGGGACCCGCGCGACGGTGACCACCCCAAGATCGCGGCCTTCCGCCGCGCCGTCGACGACGTGCTCGCCTCGGGCCAGCCGTTCCTCGCCGTGTGCCTGGGCCACCAGACGCTGTGCCAGCGCCTCGGCATCCCGCTCGACTTCAAGGACGTCGTCTTCCAGGGCACCCAGTCACCGATCTCGCTGGCGGGACGCACCGAGCGGGTCGGCTTCTACAACACCTTCGTGGGGCGGGTCGCCGATCCCGAGGGCCTGCCGGAGGGGGTCGTCGTCGAGCGCGACGAGGCGACCGGCGACGTGCACCAGGTCACCGGGCCACACTTCCGGGGCATCCAGTTCCACGCCGAGTCGATCCTCACCGAGAACGGCTACGACCTCATCCACGACCTGGTGCGCGACCTGCTCGCCCATGGTCGCGAAGTTCGGTAGACATCACCTCTCTCGGGCGTGGCAGGCAACGAATCCCTCCCCGGGCGCGTCACCATCAGTGACCAATCACCATGGACGGGGGAGTCCTTGCAGCTCGTACGACGATCGGTGGCCGCGGCCGTGTGCCTCACCGCCGGCCTCGCCGCCACCCTGACCGCCTGCGGCACCGCGACGGGCGCCAGCACGGCGACCACGGGGTCCGCGACCCCTCGCACGTCGGCGCGCCGCCGGCGCCAAGGGGGGCCCACGGCCCGCCGCCGGGCCGCGGCCGGCCCGCGGCCGGCCCGCGGCCGGTCCCGCTGCCAGGCGCGCGCGACGACCCAACATCGTCGTGGTGATGATCGACGACTTCTCGATGGACCTGGTGCAGACGATGCGCTCGGCGCGGCAGATGAAGCGCGCCGGGGCGTCGTACTCCCACGCGTTCGTGGTCGACTCGCTGTGCTGCGTCTCGCGCTCGAGCCTCTTCACCGGGCAGTACCCCCACCAGACCGGCGTCCGCACCAACACCTCCGGGCAGCTGGACGCGATGCCGCTGGGCGGCTACGCCGCGTTCGAGGGCTACGGCAACCGCGAGCGCGCCTTCAACGTGCCCTCCAGGGGTCGGGCTACACGACCGGCTTCGTGGGCAAGTACCTCAACGAGTACGAGTACGTGAAGGGCCGCACCCTGCCGCCCATGCCGCCGGGCTGGTCGCAGTTCAACGTGGTCTTCGGCTCGGCGTACGACGGCTGGGACTTCGACAGCACCTACGTCCGGCAGGGCCGGCTCCGGCACCCGCCACCACGCCGCGCCGTCGCTGGACGCGCCCGAGAAGGAGCGCGACAAGGCCTACGCCGGCAGCGTGATCGAGTCGTACGCCGACGAGGTTCCTCAAGGCGCATCGCGAACGACGACGCGCCGTACTTCCTGGAGGTCGCGCCCTACGCGCCGCACAACCGCACCCAGCCCAAGCCCTACTACCCCGGTGACCCGGTCTTCCCGCCGACGTTCCGCGACCGTCCGGCGGCCGGCCGCCCGGGCAACTGCGGGCCGGTGGCCTGCACCTCGCTCACCACGCGCGACCTGCCCGGCTTCGGTGACGGCCGCCTGGACAACCGGCCGCGCAGGGCCAACGGCAAGCCGGCCCGCGCGTGGAACACACGGGCCAACCCGTTCCCGCCCGGCGCAGAGCGTCGCCGACCTGCGCAACCGCGCGATGATGGCCCAGTCGGTCGACCGCACGGTGCGCCGGATCCGGCGCCTCGTCGACGACAACACCTACGTCGTGCTGACCTCCGACAACGGCTTCCACCTCGGCCAGAACGGGCTCGGCCGCGGCAAGGGCACGGCGTACGACACCGACGTGCACGTGCCGCTGTACGTCATGGGGCCGGGCGTCCGACCCGGCGTCCGGGCCGAGCTGACGTCAGCAACCTCGACCTGGCGCCGACCTTCGAGGAGCTGGCCGGGCTCGCGTCCCGCGCCGTACCGCAGCGGGGCAGTCGCTCGTGCCGACCCTCGCCGACCCGGCGCTGGTGCGCCGCAACCACGTCTTCCTCGAGCACACCGCTGCAGGCGCTGACGAGCTCGACCCGGACTCCGCCCTCAACGGCGACGAGCTCGACCGGATCCCCTCCTACATCGCGGTGCGCAGCCGCACCGGCGCTGCTGATCCGCTACGACATGGACACCGACGTGCGCCGCAAGCGCGTTCGCCTACGAGTTCTACACCTACAAGTTCCGCCGGTGGGAGAAGAAGAACACCTTCGCCCAGCCCGCGGCACGCCGCCGAGGTGCAGGGGCTGATGGCCAGGCTCGCGCAGTGGGACCAGTGCTCCGGCCCCACCGGCGGACAGCCGGTGACGCCCGCGTGCCGCACGCTCACCCAGTGAGGCCGTCGCTCGCTCCTGTCGGGGGGTAGTCCGCGACGATCGGCACCCTGATTCGTCGTCCGGGGGGTCCGAACGTCGCGGACTACCCCGGGGTGCGGGCTCCCCGGCGCACTAGCGTTCTCCCGTGCCCCCTCCCGCGGACGTCGTCGTGGTCGACCACCACGACTCCTACACGTGGAACCTCGTCCACCTCGTCGCGTCGGTGACCGGCGTCCTGCCGCACGTGGTGCAGCACGACGAGGTGAGTGCCGCGGAGGTCCTGTCCCACGCGTACGTCGTGCTCTCGCCCGGCCCCGGCCACCCGGTCGACCCGGTCGACTTCGCCGTCGGTCGTGAGGTCCTGCTCGCCGGCACCCGCCCGGTGCTGGGCGTCTGCCTCGGCATGCAGGGCCTGGTCACGGCGTACGGCGGGACGGTCGCAGCGCGTCGAGCCGGCGCACGGCGACGTCGCGCCGCATCACCCACGACGGGCGTGGTGTCTTCCGAGGCCTGGGCCAGGGCTTCGCGGCGGTGCGCTACCACTCGCTGGCGGCGACCGCGCTGCCCGACGAGCTGGTCGCGACGGCCTGGTCGAGCCGACGGGGTCGTGATGGGCGTGCGGCACGTGTGGCTGCCGCTGGAGGGCGTGCAGTTCCACCCCGAGTCGATCCTCTCCGAGCACGGCCACGCGATCGTCTCCCACTTCCTGGAGCCGGCGTGACCGACCCGGCCGCGGCGTTCGGGTCGGTGGCGGCCGAGCATCCGCGCTGCTTCTGGCTCGACGGCGGAGGGGCGCGCGAGTGGTCCGGGCGGCGCTCGATCGTCGGCTGGCTCGAGGACGACGACGTGTCCCTGACGTACGACGCCGCGCGCCGCGAGGTGCGCCGGCACGCGGGCGGCACCTCGGTCGTGGTCGGCGACGACATCTGGGCGGTGCTCGAGGCGTCGATGGCTCCCGGGGAGCAGTGGTTCGGCTACCTCGGCGCCGCCTGCCGCCCCGACCTCCCCGCCCGTCCGGACCCGGACCTGCCCGACGCGGTCTGGATGCGGCCCTCGCACGTGCGGTCGTTCGAGCATGGTCGGCCCCCGGTGGAGAAGTCCCCGCCCGGCCGGGGACTTCCGCGCTGGGAGGGGGTTGCAACGGTCACAGAGCGCCAGACTCGCGGACGAAGTGGGCCCCCCGCGGAGTACGCGGAGGCGTTCGCGCGCGTCCAGGAGCACCTGCGGGCGGGCAACTCCTACGAGGTCAACCTGACCTACCGGCTGACCACGGAGGCCGACCTCGACCCGGTCGCCACCTACCTGCGGCTGCGCGACCTCAACCCCGCGCCGTACGCCGGGTTCCTCCAGCACGACGTCGAGGGCCACCGGGCCTGGCTGCTGCAGCTCCAGCCCGGAGCGCTACGCCCTGGTGACCGACGACCGCACCATCGAGACCAAGCCGATCAAGGGCACCGCACCCCGCGGCGACGACCGCGGCGGAGGACGAGGCGCTGCGGGCCGGGCTCGCCCGCGACCCCAAGAACCGCGCCGAGAACCTGATGATCGTCGACCTGCTCCGCAACGACATCGGCATGGTCGGTGAGGTGGGCTCGGTCGAGGTGCCGGTGCTGATGGACGTGGAGTCCTACGAGTCCGTGCACCAGCTCGTCTCGACCGTCCGCGGGCGGCTGCGCGACGACGTCACGACGGTCGGCGCGCTGCGCGCCCTCTTCCCGCCCGGTTCGATGACCGGCGCGCCCAAGCGGCGCACGATGGAGGTCATCGAGGAGGTCGAGGAGACGCCGCGGGGGGTGTACGCCGGCGCGTTCGGGTGGATCAGCGGCGACGGGCGGGCGGACCTCGGCGTCGTCATCCGCTCGCTGACGACCTCCGGCGACGGCCGCTGGACCCTGGGCACCGGCGGCGGGATCACGGTGCGCTCCGACCTCGAGGAGGAGTGGCTGGAGTCGCGCTGGAAGGCGGAGCGGCTGCTGCGCGCCCTCGAGAGGCCCGCACCCTCGGGGTAGTCCGCGACGATCGGACCCCCGACGGAGCCGATCCGGGGTCCGATCGTCGCGGACTACCCCGCTACGCGGTCAGCGAGGGGTGCTCGCCCGGCAGCCACAGGGACAGCCGGGTACCACCGCCGGGAGCGTCGGCCACCGCCACGCGTCCCCCGTGACGGTCGACGACCTGCCGCACGATGGCCAGGCCGAGGCCGGAGCCGGGCATGGACCGCGACTCGTCGGCGCGCCAGAAGCGCTCGAAGACGTGCGGCTGGTCCTCGACCGGGATGCCGGGACCCTGGTCGTCGATGGTCAGCACCCCCGACGCGAGTCGCACCGTGATGGTGCCGCCGGTCGGGCTCCACTTGGCGGCGTTGTCGAGCAGGTTGAGGATCGCCCGCTCGAGACCGGTCGCGTCGCCGGTGACCCGCCAGTGGTCGAGGCGGACGTCGAAGACGACGCCGGGCGCGCGGCGGCGCGCCCGGGTCAGGGCCCGTTCCGTGACGTCGGCGAGGTCGACCTGCTCGATCACCGCCGCGGGCTGGTCCTCGCGCGCGAGCACGACGAGGTCGCCGACCAGCGTGGTCAGCTCCTCGATCTGGGCGCGCACGTCCTCGAGGAGCTCGCGGCGGGCCTCCTCGGGCAGGCCGCCGTCGGTGTCGGCCTGGGCGAGGAGGTCCAGGTTGGTGCGCAGCGAGGTCAGGGGGGTCCGCAGCTCGTGGCCGGCGTCGGCGACGAGGCGGCGCTGGCGGTCCCGGGAGGCGGCCAGCGAGGTCAGCATCTGGTTGAACGCGCCGGCCAGCCGGGCGATCTCGTCGTCGCCCTCGACGGCCAGCGGGGCGAGGTCCTCGGTGACCGCGATCCGCTCGACCGAGCGGGTGAGGCGGCGCACGGGACGCAGGCCGTTGGCGGCCACCGCCCACCCGGCCAGGGCGGCGGCGAGCACGCCGAGGCCACCGGCGACGAGCATCACCGTCCCGAGCCTGGCGAGGGTGCGGGCCTGCGACGAGAGCAGCTGGGCCAGGACCAGCGCCTGGTCGGGGCCGGCCGAGACGGTGGCGACGCGGTACTCCACGCCGCCGGCCGTCACGATCGTGCGCACCGACTCCGGCCGACGCCCGGTGGCGACGTCGTGCTCCGGCCGGCCGAGGACGATCTGGGGTCCCTCGTCGGCGGTGACCACGTCTCCCCCCGCGGTGATGAACGCGATCCGCACGTCGGCCGCGCCCAGCATCCAGGAGGGGTACTTGCGCCTGGTCATCTCCGACAGCGCGGTGTACTTGGCGGCCTTCTCGGCCCGGTCCAGCAGCGACTCGTCGAGGCTGCTCTGCAGCTGCATCCGCATCACCATGAAGGCGCCCAACGACATGGCCGCGATCGAGACGGCGACGGCGAGCGTGGTGAGGACGGCGACGCGGGAGGCGAGCGAGCGGCGGTAGTGCCAGCGCTTGTCGTCCCAGCCCGCGAGGCTGCTCATGCTTCCTTGAGCACGTAGCCCACTCCGCGCACCGTCTGGATCAGCCGCGGCTCGCCCTCGGCCTCGGTCTTGCGGCGCAGGTAGCCGACGTAGACCTCCAGCGAGTTGGCGCTGGTCGGGAAGTCGTAGCCCCACACCTCCTCGAGGATGAACGAGCGCTCGAGCACCCGCCGCGGCCGGCGCAGGAACATCTCCAGCAGCGTGAACTCGGTGCGGGTCAGCTCGATGGCCCGGTCCCCGCGGCGTACGTCGCGCGAGCCGACCTCCATGGTCAGGTCGGCGAAGGTCAGCGTCTCCTCCGCGGCGTCGTCGACGGGTACGACGCGGCGCAGCAGGGCCCGCAGCCGGGCGAGCAGCTCCTGGAGGGCGAAGGGCTTGGTGAGGTAGTCGTCGGCGCCGGCGTCGAGGCCCTCGACCCGGTCGCCGACCGCGTCCCGCGCGGTGAGCACGAGCACGGGTACGTCGTGGCCGGCGGCCCGCATCGCGCGGGTCGTCTCGATCCCGTCGAGGCGCGGCATCATCACGTCCATCACCACCACGTCGGGGTGGCTGGAGCCCGAGCAGCGCCAGCGCCTCGGCGCCGTCGGCGGCCAGCGCGACGTCGTAGCCGTTGAACTCCAGCGAGCGGCGCAGCGAGTCGCGCACGGCCCGGTCGTCGTCGACGACCAGCACGCGGGGCTTGGGTGTGTCCGGCACAGCCCTACCTTGCCAGTCGAGCCTGAGGCTGCGCTGAGATCTCGGATCGCGCTCGGTGGTGTCGCCAGGCGTCGTGACCGTGCCGCGGCCAGCACCGTCCCGCACCAGCCCATCGGAGGTCGCCGAGCAGGACGGCGAGGAGGAACCCGGCCCGCGGGCGGGTATGTCGGGTGCGCCGGTTGTCTGAACCAGTTGCCAGGACTCGTTGAGCGCCGAACCACTCGAGTCACACGGTGACCCGTTCGGCCATCCCACGTAGTCCGTACGGTCGGTACAGACCAGGCCGAAGGGACCGATCGTGCGGCGGGCTATGTACGCCGCAGGGCCGTGCTGCTTCGCTCCCGGAACAGCTCATCACCGAAAGCTCGGGGGAGTCATCGGTCCACACGGTCAGTTCGCGCGTCGCGTCCGGCGCCTCACCACGACGTTGCTGGCGGGATCCGGTCGTGACCGCGCCGGCGCTGGCGCAGGCTGCCGAGGCCAGCGACCCCGAGCCCGTGCTCGGTGGCCAGCTCTACTCCACCGGGACGGCAGTGACGTCGAGGTGCTCCCCGGCGTCGGCCGGCCTGACGTCCACCCTCTTCCTCCTCGACCCCGAGGAGGTGCAGATCGCGACCAACCGCGACGTCGGGACGACCCGGACCGTCGGTCCGTACGGCGTGGGGACCGAGCTCGTCTTCGGCATCCGGGTCGGTGGCCAGGAGTTCCGGCTCGGCCCCGGGGGCCGCAACCCCGACGGCATCCCCCACGCGGTGGTCGACTTCGGCCCCGACGGTTGTGCCGTCGTGGGGTTCGAGGACCTGTTCGGAGGCGGTGACCGGGACTACGACGACAACAAGTTCAAGTTCTGCGGGGGCATCGCGCCCGAAGCGCCGGAGGAGCCCGAGGAGCCGCGTCACTTCCGCACCGGTCGCGCCTCCCTGGCCCGGGTGGGATCACGGAAAGCGGGTGACGCGGTCCCCGGTCACCCTCGACGGCGAGGATGGGCCCGCACCAAGCCCGCGCTGCAGGCCTCCGAGCAGCAGGGCACCCTCCCGGGCGGGACGTCGCGTCGGGGCGGCGCTCGACCGGCCTCGACGAGGAGGCGCCCGGCATCCGGGTCGCGGGCTCGGTCTCCATCGGCCAGGGTCCCGCCGGCCCAGAACACCTCCATCGCCTACGTCATCGACGTCTCGGGCAGCGCCGGCGACGCCGGGGGGCCGTGTGGCGACGTCAACGCCGATCGGCGCTCCAACACCGTCCTCGACTGCGAGCTGGCCGCGGCCCTCAAGCTCCAGGAGGAGGTGGAGGCCGCCGGGACCGTCGACAAGGTCGCCGTCATCACCTTCAGCTCCGGCGCCAGCGCCGTCGACCTCGACCCGACCTCGGCCACCGCGACCCTCGTCTCGCCCACCGCCGACAAGGACGGCAACGGCGTCACCGACGTCGTCCAGGCCATCAGGCGCATCGGCGGCTCCGGCGGCACCAACTTCATCCCGCCGGTGCGAGCGAGCTGCCAGCTGCTGGCGACCACCGGGTCGCCCAACCTGGTCACCGCGTTCATGTCCGACGGCCAGGGCTCGGGCTCCCTCAAGACCGTCCTGCCCTGTACCCCTCCGGTGACCTTCCACGCCTTCGCGGTCGGCACCGGCAGCCGCTGCAGCAGCGGGTCCTCGGTCGGCAGCCGCCTCGTCGACATGGCCACCCTGAGCGGCGGCACCTGCACCGACGTGCCCGCCCCGTCGGAGCTCCCCGACATCCTCCCGCAGGTGGTCGGCAGCACCCTGACCTCGGTCACCTACGCCGTCGACGGCGGCACGCCGGTCGACCTGACCAACCAGCTCGAGCTCCCGAAGGCCGGTCCGGTCGACGTCCCCGTCGCCTTCGACCTGCCCACCGGCCTGGGCGCAGGCAGCCACCGGATCTGCCTCACCGTGACCGGGGAGGACTCCGGTGGCACCTCGTCCGAGACCACCTGCTCCGACCTCGTCACGGTCACCGGCGAGGTGTCCTACTCGTGGCGCCTGGACTCCCGGCAGGGCCCGCCGGTCTTCCTCTCCTCGCGCACCGCGGCGAAGCCGACCTTCGTCGCCCCCGACGACGGCACCTACGTCTTCGAGCTCACCGTCACCGACGGCACCGGCGGCTCTGCACCGACGAGGTCGTCGTCGTGGTGGACAACCTCGTCCCGGCGCTCGAGGTGACCCACGGCGACTCGTTCGCCGGCGGCGTGACCCAGGTCAACGCGACCCTCACCGACGAGGGCTGGCTCGACACCCACTCCGCGGTCGTCGACTGGGGCGACGGCACCACGACGCCCGTGGACGTCACCACGGGTGGTGCCGGCTGGGGCACCTTCTTCGGCTCCCACGTCTACCGGCGGGCCGGCAGCTTCGACGTCGTCGTGACCCTCACCGACGACGACGGCGGCTCCGCGGTGCAGCGCGTCGACCACCTCGAGGTCGCCGAGGCGGCAGCGGTCTGGGCCAATGCGCCGGGGTCCCGCTCCCTCGACTGGGCCGGCGGGTCCGGCGAGATCCAGGGCCGGGTGCACACCAACGGTGAGCTGCGCTTCGTCGGCGCCGCCAAGACGGTCCGGGGCACGACGACGTACGCCGGGTCGATCGCGGCGGACACGACCAAGAACAGCTTCACCCCGCTGCCCGTGAAGTCGGACGTGCTGGACTTCCCGATGGACCCGGAGGTGGCCGACTTCCGCCCCGGCGGACCGGTCGCCGTCGAGGTCGGCACGGCGTACCACGACATGTCGTCGCTGTGCTCGGGCGGCAGCTGGCACGACGTGCAGTCCGTGCTCGCCTCGGGGGTCTACTACGCGAGCTGCGACATCCAGCTCAACGGCTCCCAGATCGGTGGGCGCGTCACCCTGGTCAGCGAGGGACACATCAAGATCGCGGGCTCGCGGCCGGCCTTCGAGCCCTACCGTGACGGCTGCTCCTGCTCGCGGGAGGCGCCGGCACCAAGGCGATCGACATCTCCACCTCGTCGTCGAAGTTCCTCGGCGTGCTCTTCGCCGGGACCGGCCAGGTCAGCATCTCGGGCGGCGGCAACCGCTTCTACTGCGGGATCCTCGGGGACACGGTCGCCATCACGGGCACCGACGTCACGGTCCGCGGAGCCGACTGCGGCCGCCCCGGTCGCACCGTGTCCGGCCCGGTGGTCGTGCCCGACCTCGCGGCGTCCATGACGGTCGACCGCGAGCGGGTGCTGCCGGGCGACACCCTCGGGTACGACGTCGCCGTCACCAACCGCGGCACCACCCTGGTCGTCCCGTCCCTCATCGGTCTCGAGAACGTCGACACGACCGCTGCCCGGGTGAGCGGCCACGACTTCACCGTGGAGCGCCAGGTCGCGGGCACCGGCCAGTGGGTGCCCGTCGCGACGCTCGGCGACCCGCGATGACCGTCCACGTGCGGGCCAACCCCTTCGACGGCGTCGAGTACGCCGCGGGCGGAGCCGTCGTCGGCACCACGGTGGCCCCGGGCGGCTGGGCGACCTGGGGGGTGCAGGCCGAGCTGGCCCTCACCCCGGCCCAGGTCACCGAGCTCCTCGACGCGGACCGCACGAGCGGCGTCCGTACGCGGGTCGACTTCACCCTCGACCCGTCGATCGTCCAGGCGCGCCGTCTCTACACCTACGGCACCGACTTCGCGGCACAGCTGCGCGCCCTCGGCGCCGACGCCACCGGGGTCGCGGTGACCGCGATCCTCCCCTACGGCGAGGCCACGGTCATCGCGCCCGCCGAGACCGCCGACCACCTGGTCGCGCCCGGTGCGTCCGTGACCCGCCACCGCGAGTGGACCGTCCCGGTCCCGGCCGCGCGCGCCGCGACCGAGACCGACGCCGGCTACCTGAGCCGGCTCGTCGCGCTCGACGACACCCAGCTCAACGGCGCGGCGTACGCCCAGGCCCAGGGTGGTGTGGGCCGGCTGGTCGCCCCGCTCATGCGGGTCACCTCGACGCGGGAGCTCCCCGTCGTCGGTGTCTCGACCGTCGGCAGTGCCGGCATCCCGGCCGGCACCAGCGCCGACTACGACCTCGCGCTGGCCAACCTGGGCTCCGCCGACGCCTCGGCCCTCGAGGTCGCGGCCGCCGCGGACACCGCACCACTCACCGTCACCGGGGCCCCCGCGGCGCTCGGGGTCGGCGAGCTGGCGACCGCACGCACGGCGTACACCGCCCCGGCTGCGAGCTCCGGCAGCGTGGTCCTGCGCGGCACCGCGGCCTGGAAGGACGCCCGCGGCAACGCCTACGGCCTGTCCGGCTCGAGCCTGTCGGTGGAGCGCCAGCTCCCCGCCACCCTGAGCGCCACCCTGGTCGACACCCTCGTCGGCGACGTCGCCGGTGACGGGGCGGTCTCGTCCCGGCGACCCCGTGCGCTACACCCTCTCCGTCGCCAACCGCGGGGGCCTGGCCCTGGGCGGGGTCCGGTCGCCTCCCGTCCCGGCCGAAGCGACGGCCGTGCCCGGCTCCGGGGCGACCCCCGACGGCGGATCGGTCTCCCTCGCCGGTGGTGAGGCGACCTTCACCCTCCCCGACATCGCCGGCTCCGGCTCGCGCCGGGTGGTCTTCGACGTCGTCGTCGCCCAGCCGTTCCCCGCCGGGGTCGCGGCGCATCGAGGCTCATCGCACCGTCTCAACCACGTGGCCTCGACGCCGTCCAGACCGCCGACCCGGCCCTGCCGGGCTCCGCCGACCCCACCCGCACGACCGTCACCCGGCCGACGCCGGCGCTCGTGGCCTCGCTCAGCGGCCGGCTCGTCGTCGACGCCGACGGCTCGGGCAACGTCTCCCCGGCGACACGCTGGCCTACGACCTGACCGTCTCCTCGGTGGGGACCCAGCAGGTGACGGGCATCGACGTCGCCGTTCCGGCCCCGGCCGGCACCACCCTCCTGGCGGACTCCGTCCGGACGACGCAGGGGACGCTCACCGCCGGCCCCGGGGTGGGCGTCGACCTGGCACGCTGGCGCCCTTCCAGCAGGCCACCGTGGACTTCCGCCTCAGGCTCGCCTCACCGCTCCCGGCGGGCACGCAGCTCGATCCGCACCGTCGGGACGGTCACGAGCGACCGAGCTCGACCCGATCCAGACCGACGACCCACAGACAGTGGCCGTCGGCGACGGTACCGACATCCCGATCGGCGACCCCGGGACCAATCCTGAGGTGCCCGGTGCCGGCGTCGGGACGATCTCACCGGCCGACGGCGCCATGATCACCGCTCCCACCCGGGTCACCACCACGCTCACCCCGCCCGACGGCTCCACCGTCACGTCGTGGCGGGTGACGCGTGCCCACCGGCGAGGACTCGGCACCACGATCGGCACCGGACAAGTGGGCCCGTCGACGTGCTGCTCTACCCGACCGTCGCTGCCCAGGGGCGTCGCCGTCGTGGTCCGGGGTGGTCACCTCCAACGGGGGGAATGACGACGGAGAGGGTGACCGTCCTCGTCGACTGCGACCTCAAGCTCGGTCGCTTTACACCACCTACAGCGACCTGTCGGTGGACGTGGCCGGGATGTCCGTCGACGTGCAGCGCACCTACGACAGCTTCGACAAGAGGACCGGCGACTTCGGTGTCGGCTGGACCTCGACCTCGCCGACTTCCGGGTCGCCAGCAATGGGCCCCTCGGCCTGGGCGGCTGGACCATGGCCGGCTGCGGAGCGGCCTGATCTTCGTGCCGCTCTGCTTCACCAGCGCCAAGGCGCACTTCGTCACCGTCACCTGCCCCGACGGGCGCAACGAGGTCTTCGACCTGACCCCGGCGAAGGGCTCGACCTTCTTCAGCGGCCTGACCACCGCCGAGTTCACCGCCCGCTCCGGCACGGGCACCACCTCGACGCTGACTGCTCCCGACAACTCGCTGTTCTACGCCAACGGCAGCCTCGGCGGCGGTGCCTTCGGCACCGACGGACCCTACGACCCGCAGCGCTTCGTCCTCACCGACCGGTTCGGCACCCGGTACACGCTCGTGGTCGGGGAGGGGCTGCGCAAGGTCGAGACCGGACCGGTTCCTCGGTGAGTGTCTCGGAGACGGGGATCGCGTCCGACGCAGGACCGGTCGTCACCATCGACCGCGACGCGGTGGGCCGCATCAGGAGCGTCACCGACCCCGACGGCAAGGTGATCAGCTACCGATACGACGCCGCCGGCGACCTCGTCTCGATCACTGACCGCGACGGCACGGTCGTGGACCTCTCCTACCGTGGCAACCACTACCTGGAGTCCGTCTCCCCGTCCGGTCGGGCGCCGCTGCGCACGATGAGCTACGGCACGGACGGCCGCCTGGAGTCGATCACGGACGGTGAGGGAAACACAGTGACCGTCGAGGCCGACCTCGACGCGCGCACCGAGACCGTCTCCGGTCCCGACCCCCGTCTCACCACGCGCCGCACCTTCGACGAGGACGGCAACGCCACGCGGATCGACGAGATCTTCGGTGGGCGCACGCTGACCAGCCGCTACACCTACGACGACCTCGGACTGGTGGAGCAGAGCACGGACGCGCTCGGGCACAGCTCGGTCGCCGACTACGACGCCAAGGGCAATCTGGTGCGCCTCGCCGACCGCGACGGCGTGGTCACGACGATGGCCTACAACGCCTACGGCCAGCCGACGGAGTACCGCGTCGACGGGGTCCTCAAGAACACACTCACCTACGACCCGCTCACGGGGAACATCGACCGCATCGACTATGGGTCCTCGGGTCTCTCTGCCGAGTTCGACTACGACACGCGCGGTCGTCTCACCTCGTCGCGCGACATCGGCGGGCGGACCGAGACGGTGACCTACGGCCCCGACGGATTGCCGGCGACCACCACCGACGCCACGGGGACCACCGAGGCCACCTGGACCAACGGCGGCAAGCTCGAGACGGTCACCGACCCGTCCGGTGCCACCACCCGCTACACCTACGACGACGGCGACCGCGTCGCGTCGCTCACCGACCCGCTCGGGCACACGGTGCGGTTCACCTACGACGCGTTCGGGCGGGTCGAGACCGAGACGGACGCCTTGGGCAAGCTCACCCGGCACACCTACGACGCGGCGGGACGGCTGAAGACCACCCGCGACCGCACGGGGGTCCTGACTACCCTCACCTACGCCGCGGACGGCCAGGTCGCCCGGCGTGAGGCGACCGACGGGACCTTCACCGCCTTCGCCTATGACGCCCTCGGCCGGGTCGAGTCGGCCCGCAACAACGGCTCGACCCTCACCTGGACGTGGGACGACGCCTCGAGGCCGCTCACCGAGACGCTCACGACCAGCGGGGCCGACCCGGTCACCCTCACCCGGGGCTGGACCGACGGCGGGCAGCTGGCGCGGCTGCAGGACCCGTCAGGGACCACCTCCTACGGCTACGACCGTCAGGGCCGCCTGAGCGCGGTGGTCGACAGTCAGGGTGGCACCAGCACCCTGGGGTACGACGGACTCGACCGGCTCTCCTCGCTCGTGCGGCCGAACGGGCTCACCACCAGGTGGGGACACGGCGACGGGACGATCGACTCGCAGGTCACCTCGCTGGGCGACGACGTGGTGCACAGCATCGTCACCGACCGCGACCCGATGGGCTTCCCGCTGACGGTCACCGACGCCACGGGCGTCCACACCTACGACCACGACGCCCTCGGCCGCCTCGCCTCGGCCGAGCACCCGGCCGGGAGCGGCCTGTCGGACGAGTCGTACACCTACGATGCTGCCGGCAACCGGACGTCGTGGACCGGCAACCCGGCGTCGTCGGTCTCCTACGACGCGGCCAACCGACTCCTCGGGGACGGTCGACACACCTACTCCTACGACGACGAGGGTCGCCTCGTGCGTCGGACCGAGCGCGGGTCCGGTGCGACCACGCGCTACACCTGGAACGCCATCGGCGACCTGGTCGAGGTCACCCCGGCCGCCGGCCAGGCCGTGGGCTACGGCTACGACGCGCTCGGTCGCCGCATCCGGACCTCGGTCGGATCCGTCGACTCCCGTTCGGTGTTCGCCGACGACAACCCCGTGCTGCGGTACGACGACGCGGGCGCCCTCGTCAGCCGGACGGTCAACGGGCTCGGTGCCGACGGCGTGCTCGCCCAGGTGCGGGACGGCGAGGCGTCGTACCCCATCGCGGACCCGGCAGGGACGGTCGTCGCCACCACCGACGCGTCGGGGGCGGTCACGGACACCCATGCCTTCGACAGCTTCGGCAACCCGGCCGCGGGCGCCGGCACCTCCACGGCCGGCGGCTGGCACGGCCTCGACCGGGACCCGACGGGCATGTACGACGCCCGGGCGCGCACCTACGACCCCGGCACCGGACGGTTCCTCTCCCAGGACCCGCTCCCGGCGGAGAACCTGTACACCTACGCGGTCAACAGTCCCCTGCGGGTCAACGACCCGTCGGGCCAGACCGCCATGGCCGAGTACGGCGCGGTGTCGCAGAACTCGAGCCGGAACGCCCTGGCGGTCTGCACGCAGGGCAGCTTCTGGTCCTCCATGCTCATGGACACCGCGCTCGAGATCGGTCTCGCCGCGGCGGGGGTGAGCGGTGGCCCGGGCGGCCTCTACGCGTTCTGGGATGAGAAGGCCAACAAGCCGTACGTGGGCCGGTCCGTGGACCTGATGCGCCGGCTCAACGAGCACCTGCGGGCCGGCAGGATCACCGACAAGTCGACGATCCGGGTCCTGACCGGGCTGGCACAGGAGGCCCTTCCGAACGCAGAGCAGCTCGCGATCCGTGGCTGCAACGGCGGCGACGTGGTGAAGGGCGGTGCCAACGCCCTGGCCAACAAGATCAACGCGATCAACAAGTCGCGGCGCGACGCCCTCCAGGACACGCTCCAGACGCTGCTCGGGCTGTGACGGGGAGGCGACGGGCTGTGGGATCGTGCGGCACGTGAGTGCCCTGACCCCACGCCCGTTCCTCCGCCCCGAGATCGAGCTGCAGGCGGCCATGCTCGACGCCGGGGGGAGTGGATGGTCGCCCGCGACGCGGATCCCGACGCCGTGGTGGCCGAGGCGCGTCGCCGCGGCCTCCGCGCACTGTCGGTCGAGGGACCGGACATCGGCTTCGTCCGGGAGCTCCCCGACCTCGAGTTCCTCAGGGTGGGCGACTGCCGGGACGTCTCGCCGGCGCTGGCGTTGTCGCGGTTGCGGTCCTTCTCGGCCGTGAGCTGGGCGGTCGGATCGACGGGACGGCATGGCCCGCGACTGCGGTGGTTCGGCGCGGGCGAGGTGCCGAAGGACGGGGGTGGGGTCGAGACGGTGCTGGGTCACCCCGAGGTGCGCAGCCTCTGGCTGGGTCGCGTTCCGCGGGACCGATCTCACCTCCGTGATCGCGCCGCGACTCGTGGAGCTGCACCTCGGCCCGGCCGTCCGCCCTCGAGTCGCTCACCGGGCTGGAGCAGCACGCGGATCGCCTGGAGGTGCTGGATCTGTCCTCGACGCCGGCGCTGACCTCGCTCGCCGTCCTGGCCGACATGGGGCGACTCGCGGTGCTGGGCGTTGGTGGGGCCAGGCACGTGACGACGCTGGAGGAGGTCGCGCAGGCGCCCGCGCTGCGGTTCCTCAAGGTCGACGAGCTCAAGGGCGTCGAGTCCCTCGCCCCGCTCGCCGGTCATCCGACGCTGGAGTTCCTGTCGGTCGACCGAGTCCGCGACAAGGACCTTGCACCGCTCCATCGGGTGCCCCGGCTGCGGCTCATGGCAGGTCCTCCGGCCGGGTGGAAGGGCGACATCCACGAGCTCCCCTACCTGCACGACATCGCCGAGGCCGACCCCCGGAGGGTCGAGTACGGTCAACTCGTCCTACGACTCTGAGGAGCACGACATGGGCAGCTGGGGCATGGATCCCTTCGACAACGACGACGCCGGCGACTGGTCCTGGACCCTCGAGGACGGCGCCGGGCCCGAGGCACTGCGCGAGGCGCTCGCGGCGGCGACCAGCACATCCCCCGACGAGCTCGTCGCCGCACCCGCGGTGGCCGCGGCCGCCCTCGTCGCCTCCGCCCTCGGCGTACCCGTCGCGCTGCCCGAGCCCATGCAGGAGTGGCTGGCGGCCGAGGACCCGAGTGCCGTCCGCGCCCTGGCGCCCGAGGCATTGGCGGCCGTGGACTCCGTGCTGGAGGCGTCCGACCTCGCCAGCACCTGGGACGAGCAGGGTCCCGCCTGGCGCGAGCAGACCCGTGCGATGAGGGACGCGATCGCCGCCGCCGGCTGACGGTTCTCGACACGGGGTGAGCCACCGGACCCGGGTGTCCTAGGATCGTCGCCGGTCCAGAAGCGGCCTTCTGATGCTGCGTCGATCCCGCTCGACGCCGTCACCTGAAGGACCCCCCTCCCATGCCTGATGACGTGCTGGCAGAAGCCCTTGCCCACGCCGCCCGCAGCCTCAACCGGGTCTCCTCGCTCGAGGAGACCCTCACCGAGATCGTGCGCACCGCCGTGCTGTCGGTGCCCGGCGCCGACCACGTCGGGGTCTCCCTGGCCCACCCGGACGGCCGGCTCGACACGCTGGCGGCGACGAGCGACCGGGTGCGTGAGTTCGACGCCCTCCAGCACCGCCTGGGCGAGGGGCCGTGCGTGTTCGTCGGCGAGGCCGACACCATCGTGCACGTCCCCGACGTCCGCACGGAGCGGCGCTGGGCGGCGTACATGGGCCAGGCCCACGCCGGCGGCCTGCGCGCGCAGATCGGGGTGCGCCTGCACGCCGACCGCAACGGCCAGTCCTGGCTCAACATCTACTCCGAGCAGGAGGACGGCCTGGACGACACCAGCGCCCTGGCGGCCGACCTGTTCGCCGCCCAGGCCGCCCTCGCGATGGGCAAGGCGCGCGCGATCGACCAGCTGCAGGAGGGGATGCGCAGCCGGCAGCGGATCGGCGTCGCCGTGGGCCTGCTCATGCACCGCTACCGCACCTCGGAGGAGCGGGCCTTCGCGTTCCTGGTCCGGGCGTCCTCCCACGGCAACGTCAAGCTGCGCGACGTCGCCGCCGAAGTGGTCCGCGAGTTCCAGCTGGGTCTCGACGAGCAGCCGGGGGCCTCCTAGTCGGCGCGGTTCCCGGCACCCGTCCCAACGGGTGTGGTGGGGCCGGGTCCGTGCCCCGGATGATGACGAGGGACGGAAGCCGACGCCACGCGAGGAGGGCCGATGGATTTCCTGCCCCACACGCAGGAGGCGCTGGACGAGTACCTCAGCCTGGCCGACCCCGAGCTCGAGCGGTCCCTGATGACCATGGGCGACTCGGCGGCGCGGATCATCCCGGAGTGCGTCGGCCTGAGCCTGACGCTGTACGACGAGGACCTCACGTTCACCCTCGTGGCTCCCAGCCTCCCGCTGGCCGACCGGGCGTACCTCGACCCGGGCCGGGGCGGGCAGCCCGGCCTCGACGACGCGCAGCGCGCCGAGGTGGCCGCCGAGCTCCTCGACGAGGACAGGTGGGCCCTCTTCGCACGGGGGAGCGCGGCCGCGGGGGTGGCGAGCAGCCTCTCGCTGCCGGTGCTCGAACGGGGCCGGGTCGTCGGCGGCATCAACCTCTACGCCTCCTCCAGCGACGCGTTCACCGGGCACCACGGGGACCTCGCCTTCGCGCTGGGTGCCTCGGCGTCGGGGGCGGTGACCAACTCCGATCTCGCGTTCGAGACGCGTCGGCGCGCCGAGCAGGCGCCCCAGCAGCTGCGCGAGCAGCAGGCGCTGGAGGTCGGGGTCGGGATCCTCGCCGCGCGGGAGGGGATCGACGTGGAGGAGGCACGCGTCCGGCTGTGCGAGGCGGCGGCCCGGGCGGGGACGACCGACGCGCAGGCGGCCCTGGTGCTGATCAACCTCCACCGCACCTGACGCTCGCGGTCGGGACGGCCCCGCCCGGGCGCATGAGGGGCCGCGCGGTGGGTACTCGACGTCATGCTCCCCCTCAGCAGCGGCATGACGGGCCCGATCCGGGTGGCGGTCGTGGACGACAGCGAGCTCGTGGTTCGCGGCCTCCAGGCGATGCTCTCCGGGCACCCGGACGAGGTGGTGCTGGTGCCCGCCGTCCCGCGAGGAACCGCGGAGCCGACGTCCGACCTGACCCTGTACGACCCGGCGTACGTCCTGCGCCACACGGTGCGCTCCGGCACCCCGAGCGCACCGGTGGTGCCGGTGCGGTCCCGGATGGTCGCCTACAGCTGGGACTGCTCGCGCAGCGCCGTCTCCACCGAGCTGGCCCGGGGGGCCGCCGGCTACGTCAGCAAGCGCGTCGGGGCGGAACGGTTGGTCGGTGACCTCGTCCGGATCGGGTCCGGACGGGTGGTCGTCGACGTCGGCGGTCCGGCGACCGGCCGGGACGACCCCGCCGCGCCCCACTGGCCGCTCACCGCGCGGGAGACGGTCATCCTCACCTTGATCACGAGTGGACGGTCCAACCGCGACATCGCCGAGGAGACCAGGCTCAGCATCAACTCCATCAAGTCCTACATCCGGGCCGCCTACGCCAAGATCGGGGTGAGCTCGCGCTCCCAGGCCGTGCTGTGGGGCGTCCAGCACGGTCTTCTCGTCCGACCCGTCGACGCCGGGTCCCGGGACGTCGCCCCTGGTGGCGGGACCGGTGCCGACGTGGACCTCGTCCCGACCGCCCGGGTGGGTGGCTGATCTGGCTCAGGCGGCCGCGCGCCCGACCAGTCCGGCGCGGAGCGCGTCCAGGATGCGGGTCAGGGTGCGCGAGACCTGGGACTGGGTCACGCCGACGCTCTCGGCGATCTCCGCCTGGGTGCGGTCCTCGAAGAAGCGCATCGTGAGGATCTCGCGATCCCGCGGGGCCAGGCGTCGTACCAGCGGAGCGAGCGCCAGTCGGGCCTCCAGGGCCTCCTGCTCCCCGTCCTCGACGGCCAGCAGGTCCACCAGCGACGACGACCCGTCCTGGACCGGGGCGTCGAGCGACGAGGCGTGGAAGCACCCGTTGGCCGTCAGCGCCTCGACCACCACGGACTCGGGCTCGCCGAGGTGCGACGCGAGCTGGGACGGGGTGGGCAGGCAGCCGAGCTGCAGGGCCAGCTCGGACTCCGCGACCGTGATCCGTGCCTGCAGCTCCTGGACCCGACGCGGCGGCCGGACCATCCAGCACGCGTCGCGGAAGTGGCGGCGTACCTCACCGCGGATGGTGGGCACCGCGTAGGCCAGGAAGTCGTGGCCCCCGTCGGGGTCGAAGCGGGCGGCCGCCTTGACGAGGCCCAGGTAGGCCACCTGCTCCAGGTCCTCGGGGCTGACCCCCCGGTTGCGGTAGCGGCCGGCGATCGAGCGGGCCACGCCCAGGTTGTCCTCGATGAGCTGGTCGGTCGGCCGACCGCGCGTGAGGGGGCGGGGGAGACGGGAGATGGCGACCACGATCAACGCCTCGTTCCGAGGGGAAGGGCACTTGCCGTGGTCTCCAGCAAGAAGTCACTGGGACGCTAGTCACGCCCCTCCGAGGGCGTCAACCCGCGCGAGCGTGCCGAGCGTGAAAGTTCACCCCGAGGGAGGTGCGCCCCCCACGGGGTGGGGCGGTCGGGTCAGGAGCGGGCGCGGTCGAGGCCCGCGTTGGCCCGGTCGACCACCTCGCGGGCGACGTCGCGCAGCTTGACGTTGCCGGTGGAGGAGGCGCGGACGAGGAAGCCGAACGCGCGGTCCTCGTCGACGCCGTACCGCTCCATGACCAGGCCGATGGCCTGACCGATGACCTTGCGGGTGTGGAGCGCCTCGTGCAGCTGCTCCTCCCGCCGCGCCCGTCCGAGGGCCAGGGCGGCGTGGGTGGCGAAGAGCTCCGCGACCTCGAGGGCGTCGGGGTCGATGACCCTCGCCCGGGTGGCGTACATGTTGAGGGTCCCGAGCGTGGCGTCCACGTAGTAGAGGCGCACCGCCAGCTGGGCCCGCAGCCCGGCGGCGACGGCGGCCGGGGTGTAGCGCGGCCATCTCCCGTCGCTGCTGATGTCGTCCACCCACACCACCGACTGCTGCCGCAGCGCGCTCACGCACGGCCCCTCGTGCAGCTCGTACTGGAGGCCGTCGAGGTCCCACACGAGCTGCCCGGTCGCCGCGCGGGTCTCGATCTCGCCGCTGTCGTGGACGATGCTGATGCCGACGTGGTCGATGTCGGGCACCGAGTGGGCCGCCGCTCCCGCGATGGCGGCGAGGGTGTCGTCGACCGACGAGGAGTCGTCGATGACGCGGGCCGCCTCCGCCAGGGCGACGGCCAGGCTCGGCAGCGTGGAGTCCACGGAGCACCTCCGGGAGCAGGGACTTCCGAGGCTACTCCGATCCACGCCCGACGAGGACGGGTCAGGCGTAGCGGGCGGCGGCGCTGGCCGCGCGGGCGCCGTACCCGCCACCGAACATGCACGCGTGCACGAGCAGCGGGAAGATCTGGTGCAGCGCCAACCGGTCCTCCCAGCCGTCGGCGAGCGGCGCGGCCTCGTCGTAGGCCTGCACGACCCGCTGCAGGTGCGGCAGCCCGAAGAGGTGCAGCATCGCGATGTCCACCTCCCGGTGCCCGGCGTACGCCGCGGGGTCGATGACGTGGACACCGTCCGCGCTCCACAGGCAGTTGCCGTTCCACAGGTCGCCGTGCAGTCGCGACGGCGGCTCCTCGGGCACGAGCCCCGGCAGCCGGCCGACCACCGACTCGACGGTCGCGGCGTCCTCGGGGGTGATGGCGTCGCGGTCGCGGGCGAGCTTGAGGTAGGGCAGCACCCGGCGCACGGCGTAGAACTCCGCCCAGGTCGGGCTGGTGCGGTTGGGCATCGGCAGGCGGCCGATGAAGCCGTCCTGCTCGGCGCCGTACGCCGCGCCGCCGGCGGCGTGCGTGGTGGCGAGGGCGTGGCCGAAGGCGAGGGCGGCCTCCAGGCCCTGCTTGGCCGAGGGCTCCACCCACGCGAGGATCACGCACTCGGCGTCGACCGCGAGCACGGGCGGGACGGGGACGCCGCCCTCGACCTCGGCCAGCCAGCGCAGCCCGGCGGCCTCGGCCTCGAAGAAGCCGGGCGGGGCGTGGGGCAGCGTCTTCATCAGGGCCGTGGTGCCGTTGGACAGGCGCAGGCGGGTGGCGGTGGCGATGTCGCCGCCGGCCACCGGCGCCGTGGCCACCACGGCAGCGCCGAGGAGCTCCTCGGCGCGGCGGGCGACCAGTGGCTGGCGGGTCATCGGGCGGGAGCGTCCGTCCGGCCCCGGCGCTGCAGGGCGTCCACGATCGCGGCACTCGTGCGTTCGACCATGGCCAGCACCTCCCCGAATCCGTCGTCACCACCGTAGTACGGGTCCGGTACCTCCCCGCCCCGGTCGACCGGGTCGAAGTCGCGGAACAGGCCGACCCGCTCGTGGGACCCGACGTCGGCGAGGTTGGCCCGGTCCATCACCAGGACCACGTCATGGGTGGCCAACCAGCCGTCGTCGTACTGCCGGGCCCGGTGCGTCGTCGGGTCGTAGCCCTCACCGATGAGCGCCGTGGCGGCGCGGGGGTCCATGGGCTGCCCGACGTGCCAGCCGCCGGTGCCGGCGCTGCTGACCTCGACCCGCGCGGCCAGGCCGGCCCGGTCGAGGTGGTCGGCCAGCACCACGTGGGCCATCGGGGAGCGGCAGATGTTGCCGAGGCACACGAGCGCGATCCGGTAGGGCCCGTCGGTGTGCTGGTCGGGCAGGCGGTCCATCACTCGTCGACCACCGCGTCGATGGCCCACATCGAGAGGGTGATCACCACGGAGCCCAGCACCGCCGTCCCGAAGCCGTCGACCGTGAAGCCGAGGTCGAGGGCGTCCGCGAGCCGGGCCGTCAGCATCAGCATCAGGGCGTTGATCACCAGCAGCAGCAGCCCCAGGGTGAGCAGGATGAAGGGCAGGGAGATCAGCGCGATGACCGGCTTGATGAAGGTGGTCACCAGGCCGAGGATGAGCGCGACGCCCAGCAGCGGGAGGATCTTGTCCTGCCAGTCGGCGCCGTCGAAGGAGATGCCGTCGAGGAGCCACGCCGCGACGGCGACCCCTCCCGCGGTGGTCAGCAGCCAGATCACGAACCTCATGCCGGCCAGCGTAGGGGCCGGGACCCGGCGGGCTCAGGGGTGCGTCGGTGCCCAGTTGCCGTGGAACCCCGCGGGCACCCGGCCCGGCAGGTGCACGGCCGCGACGTCCTCGAGCGACGCCGCGTCCAGCACCCGGAGGTGGGACCGGCCCGCGGCGCGGTCGAAGACGTAGCCGAGGAGGACCCCGTCGCCCTCCGTCGTGCTCCCGGGCGTGGGGACGAAGCAGAACTCACTGGCCTCGAGGCCCTCGCCGAGGCGTCGTACGTCGGTGCGCCCGGCGTCCAGGTCGTGTCGCAGCACGGTGTCGCCCGTGAGCCCGCCGTCGAACCCGACGGCCCAGCCGTAGCGGTGGCGCCGCCCGGTGCGTCGCTCGTCGTGGCGCGGGAACTCCTGCGACCGCTGGTCGACGCCGTCCTCGCGCGCCCGGCCGGTGGCCAGGTCGAGGGTGAAGCGCGACAGCACGGCCGGCCCCTCGTCGGGGCCGTCGAGGACGGTGGCGAACATCCGTGGGTGCTTGACGACGTCGACGACGACGGTGTCCCCGTCGTCGTACGCGTTGAGGGTGTGGAAGACGAAGCACGGGTCGATCTCGAACCAGCGGATCGCGTCGCCCTCGGCGTCACGGGGCAGGACGCCGATGCGGGCGGGGTAGTCGGGGTTCCACCGGTAGGGCAGCGAGGGCGAGCCGTCGGAGCCTCCCGAGCCGCGGGCGACCCGGGCGATCATCGGCTCGGGCACCGGGTTGCGCCCCACGACGCGTCCCAGCACGCCCCGGACCAGCGGGCGCGCCAGGCGTGGCACGTCGGCGGTGGCCGCGGCCAGGTCGAAGGTGACGGGCAGGTCGAGCACCACGACGTGCCGCTCGGTGAGGGCGAAGTCGTGCATCATCGGGCTCCCGTGCACCGTGATGTCGACGCTGCGGCGGATCCGCCCGGACGTGTCCAGCACGGAGTAGTCGACCCGGTTGCCGCGCATCCAGCTGTAGGAGATCGCGTGCAGCTCGCCGGTGTCCGGGTCCTGGTGCGGGTGGGCGGTGTAGCCGGGCCGGCCCGGCAGGCTGGGCAGCGTCCCGCCGAAGTCGCAGGGTCCGACGGTGTCGAGGTCGTGCGTCAGCTCGTACGGCGGGCCGCCGGCCTCGACGAGCGCCAGGGTGCGACCGGCGTGCTCCAGCACGTTGGTGTTGGCCGCGAAGTCGGCGCCGCCGGGCGTGCCCCGGACGGGCTCGCCCAGCGTGGTGGCCACGTCGGCGGAGCGCACCCAGCGGTTGCGGTACCACTGGGCCCGACCGTCGCGGAGGTGGACGCCGTGCACCATGCCCTCGCCCAGGAACCAGTGGAAGTGCTCGCCCTGCTCGTGGATCGGGTTGGGACCGATGCGCAGGTAGCGGCCGTCGAGGTGGTCGGGCAGCGTCCCGGTGACGGTCAGGTCGACCGCGGTGAGCTCCTCGGTGACGGGCGCGAAGTTGTCCCGGAGGAAGCGGCTGGTGGCCGGCGGGGTGTGGGTCAGGGTCATGGCGGTCTCGGCTCGGACGAGGGGTGGATAACACTGTTATCGATCGACCATAACGGCGTTATGGCAGGATGTCGAGGGTGAGCAGCGACCCGTCTCCCACCGCCTCCCCAGCGGACCCCCCCTCGGACGGGCCGCGCCGGCGGCTGATCGAGGAGGCGGCCCGGATCCTGGGCGAGGAGGGCCCCTCGTCGCTGTCGGCGCGCCGGCTCGCGAGCGCCGCGGAGACCTCGACGATGGCGGTCTACACGCACTTCGGATCCATGACGGGCGTGGTCGAGGCGGTGGCCACCGAGGGCTTCCGCCGGCTCATCGAGCACGTCGACGCGGTCGGGCGTTCGGACGACACGCTCGCCGACCTGCGCCGGATGGCCGGGGCCTACCGCGACAACGCCCTGGAGAACCGGCACCTGTTCGGGGTGATGTTCGGCGCGATCAGCGTGGGCGGCTTCCACGGCCGGGGGGCCGACCCGGAGGTCGCGGCGACGGCGTTCGACCAGATCGTGGCCGGGATCGCCCGGGCCATGGACGCCGGCGTGCTGCTCCCCGGCGACCCGCGCGCGGTGGCCGCCCAGTTCTGGAGCGCCCTGCACGGCTACGTCATGCTCGAGCTCGCCGGCATGGACCACGTGGTCGACGACTCCGAGCGCGCCGTGCTGTGGCCGATGCTCGCCCACCTGCTGGCCGCCCTCTCGCCCTCGCCTCGCTAGCCTCCTGCCGTGACGATCGGCGGGACGGGCGTGATGCTCCTGGGCTGCCTGCTCGCGCTGGTGGTCTTCGCCGGGCTCGCGCGCCTCCTGCTCGGGCGGCTCGGGGCGGTGACCGCCGTGGCGATCGCCGGCTTCTGCTGGACGGTCGTCTGCATCGGCATCCTCACCCTCATCCCCGCCGAGTGGGGGATCGGCGTCGTACCCGTCGACGAGGCGCAGACCACCTGCTCGCTCGACTACGGCGGCCCGGCCCCCGACGGCTTCTGGATCCTCCCGGGCAGCCAGCGGCTGCTCAACATCGCCGTCTTCGTGCCGGCGGGCGCCCTGTGGGTGCTGGCCGTCGCCCGCTGGCGCACCCGCTGGGTCCTCGGCCCGCTCGGCATCGCCGCGCTCGGGCTCTACTCGCTGCTCATCGAGACCGCGCAGCTCGCCGCGGCCCGGATCGGCCGTGCCTGCGACGTCACCGACATGGTCGACAACATCGCCGGGGCGATCCTGGGTGGCCTGCTCGGGATCGTGCTCGCCCTGGTGCTGCAACCGTGGCGGCACCCTCGCCCCGCGGTCACGGGCCGGCGCTAACCTGCTCGCCATGTCCACGCCTGCCTCTCCCTCAGCTCGCCGCAACGTCGCGGAGATCCCGACGTACGTCCCCGGCAAGCCGCCCACGCCCCGCGAGGGCGTCACGACGTACAAGCTGTCGTCGAACGAGAACCCCTACCCGCCGCTCCCCGGCGTGGTCGAGGCGGCCACCCGCGCCGCCGAGTCGATGAACCGCTACCCGGACATGGGCAGCGGCGCCCTGTACGACGCCCTGTCGGCGCGGCTGGGCGTCCCGACGTCCGACCTGGCCGCCGCGACGGGGAGCGTGGCGCTGATCTACCAGCTCCTCAACGCCTTCTGCGACCCCGGCGACGAGGTCGTCTACGCCTGGCGCTCCTTCGAGGCCTACCCGATCGCGGCCACCGTCGCCGACGCCGCCAGCGTGCGGGTGCCGGTGCTGGCCGACGGCCGCCACGACCTGGACGCGATGGCGGAGGCGGTCACCGAGCGCACCAGGGTCGTCATCGTGTGCACGCCCAACAACCCGACCGGGCCCGCGGTGTCCCAGTCGGAGCTGGACGCCTTCCTGGCCCGGGTGCCGTCGCACGTGGTCGTCGTCGTCGACGAGGCCTACCTCGAGTTCGTCCGGATGGACGACGCGGTGGACGGCGTCGCGACGTACCGCGCCCACCCCAACGTCATCGTGACCCGCACCTTCTCCAAGGCCTACGGGCTGGCCGGCTTCCGGGTCGGCTACGCGATCGCGCAGGCGCCGCTGGCCGGTGCGCTGCGGGCGGTGTCGCTGCCCTTCGGTGTCTCGTCGGTGGCCCAGGCGGCGGCGATCGCGTCGCTGGAGGCCGAGCCCCAGCTGCTGGAGCGGGTGGACGCGCTGGTCGCCGAGCGCACCCGCGTGGTGGCGGGGATCCGTGACGCCGGGTGGGAGATCCCGGACGCGCAGGGCAACTTCGTGTGGTTCGGCCTCGGCGAGCGGACCGGCGACTTCGCGGCCGCCGCCGACGAGGTGGGCATCGTGGTGCGGCCCTTCGCCGGCGAGGGTGCACGGGTGACGATCGGGGAGACCGAGGCCAACGACCGGCTGGTCGAGCTGGCGCGGACCTTCCCGCGCTGACGTCGGCGCCGGCCCCGATCCCGGCCCCGATCCCGTCCCGATCCCGTCCCGATCCCGTGGACTGTGTCGGCGAGTCTGGCGCTGTGTGACGGTTGCAACCGTCACACAGCGCGGAAGTCCCCGCTCAGGCGGGGACTTCGACCGCGGGCTCCCGCCGCTCCCGGTCCATCGCCCGGAACGACGGGACCCGGGTCGGGGCCATCGTCGTGACGAGGTACGCCGCCCCGGCGAGGAGCAGCGCCGGCGAGAGGCCCAGGGACGTCACCGCGAGGCCGCCGAGCACGCCGCCGAGCGGCATGAGCGACCAGCAGATCGCGGTGTTGAGCGAGGACACCCGGCCCATCATCGGGGCCGGGATCCGCTCCAGGATCACCGCGCCCAGGATCGGGTTGAGGAAGCCCGAGGCCGCGCCGGCCACCGCCGTCACCGCGAACACCGCCCACACCGGCGACTCGAGCGCCATCACCACGAAGCGCGGTGCCCCCGCGATGAGGAACGCCACCACGTAGGTCCGGTAGCGCGGCAGCGTCTCGGCCCACCGGGCGGCGGCCAGCGCGCCGAGGACCGAGGCCCCGCTCATGACGGCGAAGAGCGCTCCGAGCACCGCCACGCCGGCCCCGGACTCCTGCGCCCAGACCGGTGCGAGCACCGTGACGTAGGCCTGGTCCACCAGGTTGGTCACCGCCACCATCGCGCACACCGCGACCAGCACCGGCTCGGTGCGCAGGAAGTCCCAGCCCTCGCGCAGCTCACGCAGGTACGACGTCGGGGTCTCGCCGGGGACTCCGTCCGGCCGCGGCACCGGACGCCCCATCCCGGTGGTGGCGAGGGCGAAGACGGCGAACGAGACGAGGAACGACGCGGCGTCGACGTACAACGCGTTGGCCGCGCCCACCGCGGCGACCAGGACGCCGGCCAGGGCGGCGCCGGCCATCGAGGACGTGCGCTCGACGGCACTCGCCAGTCCGGTGACCCGCTCGAGGGAGACCCCGGCGACCCGGGCGATCTCGGGCGTCATCGCCGCCTTGCCGGCGTCGCCCGGCCCGCGCAGCGCCCCCGCCAGCGCGACGAGCAGCAACAGGCCGGGGAACGACAGCATCCCCATCTGGTGCAGGAGCGGGATCGCGGCCACGACGACCGCCGAGGCGAGGTCGCAGGCGAGGGTGACCCGGCGCGGGCCCAGGCGGTCGAGCAGTGGCCCGCCCAGTGCCTTGAAGACCACGAGGGGAGCGATCTCGGCGGCGGCGACCAGGCCGGTCTGGGTGGCCGACCCGGTCGTGGACAGCACGAACCACGGGATCGCGATCATCGAGACCCGGGTGCCGACGAACGAGATGCCCTCGGCGGTCAGTCCGCCGACGAGCGGGGCCCGGCGGGTCCCGACGGCCGTCGTGGTGCTCATGACTCGGGACCCAGGGCGCCCGGCCTCGGGAACGCGTTGAGGTTGACGCTGAACGGGGCGGCGGAGTCGTCGTCGCTGTCGCGGGCCTCCTCGATGACCCGCACCAGCGCCTGGACGAGGTCCTCGGCCTGGCCAGGGGTGAGACGGACCTCCCAGTCGCTGAGGGTCCCGACCGAGCGCCACTGCTCGGGCAGGAACTGCCGCTCGGCCACCGCGGCGCGCAACCGGTCGCCGTACAGGAGGGCGACGGTGGTCAGGTAGGCCTCGACGTCCTCGTCGCTCGTTCCCTGCGCCCCGAAGTCGGTACGGGTGGCGTCGTGCGCGGCTCGCCACCAGCGGTCGCGTCCGGTGCCGCGCTCGGCGTCGTCCTCGATGAAGCCGTGCTGGGCGAGCTGGCGCAGGTGGTACGACGTGGCCCCGGTGTTGAGGCCCAGGCGCTGGGCCAGGGACGTGGCCGTGGCGGGTCCCTCGGTGCGGAGCAGTGCCAGCATCCGCAGCCGGACCGGGTGGCTGAGGGCGCGGAGGCCGGCGATGTCGGGGGACACGGAGGAGCTCATGCCCCGAGAGTAGGACTGCCAAGAACCATTTGCAAACACTTCTTTGCGGTTGGTCCCGCGCGTGACTCGCGGGGCGCCCGGAGGTCGCCAGCGGCATGGCAGGATGGTTGAGACCGCAACGATCGGGAGGCGCGACATGGGCGACACGACGTACACCTCGAAGGGCAAGCCCTTCGAGCGGGACATGGACTACATCAGCGACCGGATCCTCGCCGGGGACGGCTCGGCCGACCCGGACGACCGGGGACCGCAGGACGTGCAGGTCTGGCCGGTCGAGCCGGGTCGCTACCGCCTCGTCGCCGCCAAGGCGTGCCCCTGGGCCAACCGCGCCATCATCGTGCGCAACCTGCTCGGCCTCGAGGACGTGATCTCGTGGGGCGCGCCCGGCCCGACCCACGACCAGCGCAGCTGGACCTTCGACCTCGACCCCGACGGGCGTGACCCGGTGCTCGACATGACGCACCTGCAGGAGGCCTACTTCAACCGGGTGCCCGACTACCCGAAGGGCATCACCGTCCCGGCGATGGTCGACATCGAGACGCGTGCCGTGGTCACCAACGACTTCCCGCAGATCACCCACGACCTGTTCTTCGAGTGGCGCGAGCACCACCGCCCCGACGCCCCGGACCTGTGGCCCGCGGACCTCCGCGAGGAGATGGAGACGGTCATGAAGCGGGTCTTCACCGAGGTCAACAACGGCGTCTACCGCTGCGGCTTCGCCGGCTCGCAGGAGGCGTACGACGACGCCTACGACCGCCTCTGGGTCGCCATGGACTGGCTCGAGGAGCGGCTGACGGACCGCCGCTACCTGATGGGCGACGCGATCACCGAGGCCGACGTCCGGCTCTTCACCACGCTGGCCCGCTTCGACGCGGTCTACCACGGCCACTTCAAGTGCAACCGGGTCAAGCTGACCGAGATGCCGGCGCTGTGGGGCTACGCGCGCGACCTGTTCCAGACGCCGGGCTTCGGCGAGACGATCGACTTCGAGCAGATCAAGCAGCACTACTACGTGGTGCACACCGACGTGAACCCCACCGGCATCGTGCCGCAGGGGCCCGACCCGGACGTCTGGCTGGAGCCGCACGGCCGCGGCTGACTCGCGACCGGGCACTTCCTTGCGCTTGGGCAGTGCCGAGCGGGCACTTGCGTGCGCTTGGGCAGTGCCGAGCGGGCACTTGCGTGCGTTTGGGCGGCGGGCTTCGGGCCGCCGCGCGTTCCGGGCGGCCGCGGGAGCGGTGAACCAGCCACATTCCTGGACGAGCAAATGCGGCGGCGTGACCGGCGGTCGGGGTGTCGGGTGGATACGCCGCGCGGGAGGTCGACCAGCCGCATTCCGGAGCGAGTGAATGTGGCTCACTCACCGCTTCGGGGTGGGCCCGGGTCACAGGTGCAGGGAAGTGCCCGGTCGGCGGGTGTGAGGTGCAGGGAAGTGCCCGGTCGGCGGGTGTGAGGTGCAGGGAAGTGCCCGGTCAGCTCAGGGGGTCGGGGTGGGTTCGGTCGGAGTCGGCGTGGGCTCGGTCGGACTCGGCGTGACCGTCTCCGTCGGAGTCGGCGTCGGCGTCTCCGTCGGCGTGGGGGTCGGGGTCTCCGTCGGCGGGGGCGGCGGGACCCGCCCCTGGACGAACGCCGCGACCGACGGGCCGTCGCGCGTCCAGCGCAACCGGACGGCGTACAGGGCGCGCTTGCCGACGTCCTCGTAGTCCTGGTGGCCCTGGTAGGACTGGTAGCAGGGCAGGTTGGTGCCCTTGCAGACCCAGCCGTGGAAGAACATCCGGTTGGCCGCGGTGTCGGTCTCGGTGACGTAGTCGGCGCCGCCCGGCCCGCAGACACCGGTGGTGCGGCGGTTGAGCAGCGCGTGGCCGCGGCTGCCCTGCCAGCCCCGGTCGCGCTTGGCCGAGCGGCGCCAGATCGTGCGGTAGCGGCAGTCGCCGTAGTCCCCGCGCGAGGTGATCAGGTAGTGCCAGTCGCCGTGCCGGACCATCACCGGGTTCTCCAGCACGCCGCTGTCGCGGATGAGCTCGCGGCTGTGGCCGAAGGTCGCGGTGCCGCCGGCGTTGAGGCGGATCATCCGGATCGTCGAGGGGGTCCCCTGCGTGCGGTACATCAGGAACCGCCGCCCGTCCGGGGCGATGTACGACGAGGGGTCGATGACGCCGCGCCGCGGCAGGCCGACCCGGCCCGGGACCGGGTCGAAGGCCGGGATGGTGGTGGCGTAGTCGGGGCACACGAGCGGCTTGTTGCCCAGCACGGTGAACGTCGAGGAGAGGTCCGGGGCGGTGGCCACCCCGATGCAGCGGTCCTGGTCGTGCGGCAGGCCGCGCGAGGGCATCGTGAAGTAGGCGACGTAGCCGGTGGGGGTCTGCTCGATCTCCGGTCCCCACACGCCGGCGTACTTGGCCCAGGTCGGGCGCCCGTCGAGCACGTCCCCGCCGCGCTCCCAGTTGCCCCAGTCGTAGTCCGAGCGCGCCGCGCGGCCGCGGAAGCCGGTGGCGGCGCCGTACCAGTGCTCGCCGTCGCGGACCACGCTCGGGTCGCCGAAGTCGCGGTCCCAGATGAGCGGGCGTGGAGCCGCGGCGGCACGCCCGGACCTACCGGGGTGCGACGCGTCCGGACCGTCCGGACGGTCCGCGGACGCGCTCGGCGACCCCGGTACGGCGAGCAGTGCGGGCAGCACGAGCAGGGCGGCGAGTGCGCCGGTCCAGCGGGTCAGGTGTCGTGACATGTGGAAGGTCCCCCTTGGAGCCTGACCCTTGATACCCCGCCGACCCCGGGGCGGCGCAACCGCCGCGCGGCTCAGCGCCAGGCCGTCACGGTCGGCACGCCGCCCGGCCAGGCCAGGTCGGCGGCGTACATCGGACGGTGCGAGCCGAGCCGCGGCCGCTTCTTCACCAGGTCCACGCCGGACGGGCAGCGCCGTCGCTCGCACGTCCACGCGTGCAGGAACAGTCGCAGCCGCGACCCCCGGGGTACGCCGCTCACGTCGGCCCCGCCGGGACCGCACAGGCCCGTCGTCGCCCGATCGAGCAGCACGCCCTCCTCGGCCGCCGACCAGTCGAGCAGCGACGCCGACCGGCGCCAGATCGTGCGGTAGGAGCAGCGTCCGTAGTCGCCCTCCGACAGCAGCATCACGTAGCCCTCGGGCCGCCGCACGACCACCGGGTTCTCGAGCACGCCGGCGTGGCGGAAGAGCTCGACCGACGCTCCCGCGACCCGGATCCCGGACCGGTTCAGCGGCACCACCCGGATCGAGGAGGGGATGCGGTCGGTCTTGTAGAGCAGGTACGACCGGCCGTCCTCGACGTACAACGACGGGTCGATCACCCCGGCCCGCGGCAGCGACCGGTCCGGTTGCGGCACGGCGTCGCCGGCGGGCGGCGCCTTGGCGTACGACGGGCAGACCAGCGGGCGCCCGCCCACCGGTACGAAGCCCCCGAGCGCGCTGCGCGAGCGCGCGACCCCGATGCAGCGGCCGTACTCGCCGATCCCGCGCACCGGCGCGGCGAAGTAGAGCAGCCACCAGCCGTCGACCCGGGCGACGTCGGAGGCCCAGACGTCGCCGTCCGCGTGCGACCAGGACGGGAGCCGGACCAGACCGCGCCCGGCGGCCCGCCACGCGCCGCGCGGCCGGTCCGAGACCGCCCGGGGGACGAGGCTGCCGGTGGAGAACCCGACGTACCCGGACCCGAGGACCGCCACGGCCGGGTCGGCGAAGTCGCCCGCCAGCACCGGGCGGGGGCGCCCCGACCCGGCGGCCGTCGCGGACGCGACCGGGACCCCGGTCGGCAGCAGCCCGACGAGGAGGCCGACCAGGACGACCAGCGGGACGACCGCCGGGACGACCGGCTTGATGGTCAGGGAGCGCAGCACCGGGAGATCCAAGCACGACGCCGTGGTGGGGGCCGATTGGCGCGCGTGCGGGCCCGCTCGATACCGTGCGGGCACCATGTGGTCGGGGTCACACACGCCCGCGGCCGCACCGAGCCGTCGGCGATCCCGGTGACCCCGAGACGCCGCTAGCCGCACGAAGGAGTGCCATGAGCGACCCCGGAGGATTCGGTCCCGACCTGGTGGAGGTCTTCGGACCCAGCCAGCAGGACGGCGGACCCGAGCTCATCCAGCTGCTGACCCCCGAGGGTGAGCGCGTCCACCACGACGAGTTCGACCACGACTTCTCCGCCGAGGAGCTGCGCGGCTTCCACCGCGACATGGTCCTGACGCGGCGCATCGACACCGAGGCCACCGCGCTCCAGCGCCACGGCGAGCTCGGCATCTGGGCCCAGCTGCTCGGCCAGGAGGCCGCCCAGATCGGCGCCGGCCGCGCACTGCGCCCGCAGGACTACGTCTTCCCGACCTACCGCGAGCACGGCGTCGCCTACTGCCGGGGCATCGACCCCCTCGACCTCCTCGGCCTCTTCCGCGGCGTCGACCAGGGCGCGTGGGACCCGAAGGACAACAACTTCGGGCTCTACACGATCGTCATCGGCGCCCAGGTGCTCCACGCCACCGGCTACGCGATGGGCATGCAGCGCGACGGCGTCGTCGGCACCGGCGACCCGGACCGCGACGCCGCCGTCATCGCGCACTTCGGCGACGGTGCGTCCTCGCAGGGTGACGTCAACGAGGGCTTCATCTTCGCGGCGTCGTACAACGCCCCGGTCGTGTTCTTCTGCCAGAACAACCAGTGGGCCATCTCCGAGCCGATCGAGCGCCAGACGCGGATCCCGCTGTACCAGCGGGCGCTGGGCTTCGGCTTCCCCGGCGTCCGCGTCGACGGCAACGACGTCCTCGCGACGTACGCCGTCACCAAGGCCGCCCTGCAGCGCGCCCGCGACGGCCAGGGCCCGACGCTGGTGGAGGCGTACACCTACCGGATGGGCGCGCACACCACCACCGACGACCCGACCCGCTACCGGATGAGCGACGAGCTCGAGCACTGGAAGCTCAAGGACCCGATCGCGCGCCTCGAGGTCTACATGCGCCGCAACGGGCTCGTCGACGACCAGTACCTCGCCGAGCTCAAGGCCGAGGCCGACGAGCTCGGCCACCACCTGCGCGAGGGCTGCAAGGCGCTGCCCGACCCGCAGCCGATGAGCGTCTTCGACCACGTCTACACCGAGATGACCGACGAGCTCGCCGCCCAGCGCGACGGCTACCGCGGCGTACCTCGAGAGCTTTGAGGAGTCGCACTCATGAGCACCACGCAGAAGATCACCCTCGCCAAGGGCCTCAACATGGGCCTGCGCAAGGCGATGGAGGACGACCCCAAGGTCCTGCATCATGGGTGAGGACGTCGGCAAGCTCGGCGGCGTCTTCCGCATCACCGACGGCCTGCAGAAGGACTTCGGCGAGGACCGGGTCATCGACTCGCCGCTGGCCGAGTCCGGCATCGTGGGCACCGCGGTCGGCATGGCCCTGCGCGGCTACCGCCCCGTCGTCGAGATCCAGTTCGACGGCTTCGTCTACCCGGCCTACGACCAGATCGTGTGCCAGGTCGCCAAGATGACGTTCCGCTCGCAGGGTCGCTCGAAGATGCCGATGGTCATCCGCATCCCGTTCGGCGGCGGCATCGGCGCGGTCGAGCACCACTCGGAGTCCCCGGAGGCGCAGTTCGCGCACACGCCCGGCCTCAAGGTGGTCGCCTGCTCCAACCCGATCGACGGCTACTGGATGATCCAGCAGGCCATCGCCTGCGACGACCCGGTCATCTTCCTCGAGCCCAAGCGGCAGTACCACGCCGACAAGGCCGAGCTCGACGAGTCGGCGTCCCCCGACCCGCTGTTCACCTCGCGCACCGTCCGCGCCGGCTCCGACGCGACGCTGCTGGCCTACGGCCCGACGGTCAAGACCGCGCTCAAGGCCGCGGACGCCGCCGCCACCGAGGGCAAGCACCTCGAGGTCATCGACCTGCGCACGCTCTCCCCGCTGGACATGGCCCCGGTCTTCGAGTCCGTACGCCGCACCGGTCGCGCCGTCGTCGTCCACGAGGCGCACGTCAACCTCGGCCTCGGTGCCGAGCTGTCGGCCCGGATCACCGAGGAGTGCTTCTACTCCCTCGAGGCGCCGGTGCTGCGTGTCGGCGGCTTCGACACCCCCTACCCGCCGTCGCGGATCGAGGAGGAGTGGCTGCCCGACCTCGACCGGGTCCTGGACGCCGTCGACCGGAGCATGGAGTTCTGATGAGCGAGTTCAAGCTGCCCGACGTGGGCGAGGGCCTCACCGAGGCCGAGATCGTGTCGTGGAAGGTCAAGCCCGGCGACTCGGTCGAGATCAACGACATCATCGTCGAGATCGAGACCGCCAAGTCGATCGTCGAGCTGCCGTCGCCGTACGCCGGCACCGTGCTCGCGCTGATGGTCGACGAGGGCCAGATGGTGGACGTCGGCACGCCGATCATCTCCATCGGGTCGGCCTCCGACGAGGCCGCCGCCGTTGCGCCGCCAGCGGACGCCGCGCCCACGGACGCCGCCCCGGCGGCGCAGACCGAGTCCGACCCCTACCTCGGGATGGCCCAGAAGGCCGGCGAGCCGCAGGCTCGACCTGTCCGACATGGACCTCTCCAACCCCGCCGCCTCCGGTGGCGGCGAGGGCGAGTCGCTGGTCGGGCGCAACAAGGCCGAGCGCGGCCCGCATGCGGCGCGCCCGCAAGGGGTCGGCCACGCCGCGCACCGCCGCGGGCGCCCAGACCCAGATGCAGCTCCAGGGCGCGTTCGCCCCCGGGGGCGCGCAGACCGACGAGGTCGCTCCCGTCGACGAGCCGGCGGTGCCGGCGACCTCGGCACGGCCGGCCCCGGCGGCCGACCCGGCGCCGGCCCTGGTGCCGGCGTCCGCGCAGTCCGAGCCGCGGGACGTGCGCGCGCTGGCCAAGCCGCCGGTGCGCAAGCTCGCCAAGGACCTCGGCGTCGACCTGACCCTGCTCACCGGCTCCGGTGCCGGCGGCGTGGTCACCCGCGCCGACGTCGAGTCGGCGGCCGTCGGCGGGCACCGACAACGGCTGGGCGCAGTCCGAGCCCGACTCGCGCGGCCCCGGCGCCGCGGCGTACGACCGCGAGGAGCCCGCGAGACCCGCGAGCCCATCAAGGGCGTGCGCAAGATGATGGCGCCGGCGATGAGCCAGTCGGCCTTCACCAGCCCGCACGTCACCGAGTGGGTCACCGTCGACGTGACCGCCACGATGCAGCTCGTCGAGCGGCTCAAGGCCCGGCGCGAGCTGCGCGAGGTCCGGGTCAGCCCGCTGCTCGTGCTCTCGCGCGCGGTGCATGCTGGCGATGAAGCGCACCCCGGAGATCAACTCCTACTGGGACGACGCCGCGCAGGAGGTCGTCTACAAGCACTACGTCAACCTCGGCATCGCTGCGGCCACCCCGCGCGGGCTGGTCGTGCCCAACGTCAAGGACGCCGACGCCATGTCGATGGTCGAGCTGGCCGGCGCGCTCGGCGAGCTCACCGCGACCGCGCGCGACGGCAAGACGCAGCCGGCGGAGATGGCGGGCGGGACGTTCACGATCACCAACGTGGGCGTCTTCGGCGTCGACGCCGGCACGCCGATCATCAACCCGGGCGAGTCCGCGATCCTGTGCTTCGGCGCGATCAACAAGCGGCCGTGGGTGTCGGAGGAGGGCGAGATCGTGGTGCGCGACGTGACCACGCTGGCGCTGTCCTTCGACCACCGCCACATCGACGGGGAGAAGGGCTCGCGCTTCCTCGCCGACGTGGCCGGGATCCTCGCCGACCCGGGGAGCGCGCTGCTCTTCTGACCGACCGGGCACTTCCTGGCCGCTCCCGACCGCTGACCGGGCACTTCCGTGCGTTTCACTCGCAGGGAAGTGCCCGGTCGGCGTGCTCCAAGCGCAGGGAAGTGCCCGGTCAGCGGGAGGCCCAGGCGGCGAGCACCTCGGCCTCGCGCTCGGGCGAGAGCCCGTGCACGACCGCACCGAGACTGTCGCGGGCCGTGTCGCCCACCGGCCGCAGCCGCAGCCCGGCGGCGATCGCCGGGGTGGGGTCGTGCGCCATCATCCCGTCGTACTCCGGTCGCGGCAGCCACAGCGGCACCGAGCCGTCACCGGCCCAGGGCTCCACGCCCTGCTCCTCGAGGAAGCCGGTGTCCACCCAGGTGAGCAGCGGGCCCGGCCTGCCGACCCCGGCCGCCACCTCGGCGAGCAGGTCTCCGATCGCCACCGGCCGGCCGACGCCGTCGTAGGTCCCGGTCGTCCGCGCCTTGCAGGCGTCGAGGATCCACACCGCCAGGTCGCGTACGTCGATCACCTGCACCACGTCGTCGGGGCTGCCGGGGGCGAGCACCTCACCGCCGCGGGCCAGCCGGGTCGGCCAGTAGGCGAAGCGCCCGGTCTCGTCTCCGGGACCGACGATCAGCCCGGGACGCACCACCATCGACGACGCGGCGCCGGAGCGCACCAGCGACTCGCACGCGACCTTCATGGGTCCGTACGCCTCCGGGTCGGAGGCCAGGTCGGCGTCCTCGGTGACCGGCTCCACCAGCGGCCCCATGGCCGGCGAGGCGTTGTCGGCGTACACGTTGATGGTCGAGACGAAGACCCAGTGCGCGTCGGGCAGCGCCGCCACCGCACGGCGTACGTGCGAGGGCAGCCGGGCGACGTCGACGACCGCGTCCCACTCGCCCGTGCGCAACGCGTCGGGGGCCTCCTCTCCCCGGTCCCACCGCAGGTGCGTGGCGCCGGTGGGCACGGTCCCCGACGAGCCCCGGCAGGCGCAGGTCACGTCCCAGCCGCGGGCCACCGCCTGGGCCGCGACCTCGCGGGAGAGGAACCGGGTACCGCCGAGCACGAGGAGTCGCATGCCCTCACCCCATCGGCTCGCGGGGGCGCGGGCAAGGGGCGTTCGCCCGCAGCGGAAACCGGGGTAGTCCGCGACGATCGGACCCCGGATCTCGCCGTCCAGGGGTCCGTTCGTCGCGGACTACCCCGAAACCGCGGACTACCCCGAAACCGCGGACTACCCCGAAACCGCGGACTACCCCGAAACCGCGGACTACCCCGGTCGCGGACCCGACCGGACGGACGAGACCCTCAGCCGGCGAGCAGCCCCTCCGGCGGCGTACGACGCCCGGTGATCCAGGCGTCGAAGAAGGCCGACAGCTCGAGCCCGGTCTCGGCCTCCCAGTGGTCGAAGACCTGCCGGCGCGTGACCGACGAGTTGTCGTGGTCGGCGAGCCACGAGCGGGCGATCTCGAAGAACGCCTCGTCACCGACCTCACGGCGCAGCTCGTCCCACATGACCGCGGGGGGGTAGTAGATGTTGGACCCGCCGAACTGGCGCCGGTCGTAGGCGCCGGGCGGGCCGTACTCATCGCGCAGGGACTGGTCCCGCGCACGCCACTCGTCGATGGTCCGCGAGACGTCGTACCCGCCGCGGTCGGCCTCGTAGAGCGCCTGCATCAGCATCGTCATGCCCTCGTTGAGCCACACGTCGCTCCAGTCGGCCGGCGAGACCTGGTCGCCGTACCACTGGTGCACCAGCTCGTGCAGCACCACCGGCGCCGAGCGCACGTAGTCGTTGTTGCCCAGCGTCAGCAGCGTCTGGGTCTCCATCGCGCTCTGCGAGTCGGTGAGCACCAGACCCAGCGAGCTGAACGGGTAGGGCCCCAGCCGCTGCTCGATCCAGTCGACCGCCTTGGCGGCCACCTTGAGGTCGTCGTAGGCCAGCGGCAGCCCGCGCGGGATCCAGTAGTCGACGACCAGACCGCTGCCGGTCGTGTTGGAGCGGTGCGTGTAGTCGCCGATCGCGAGCGTGACGAGGTACGACGACGCCGGCTCGTCGAGCTGCCAGCGCGTCGTGGTCAGGTCGTCCCCGCCGTCGGAGGACCCAGCGCTCGTCTCCGTCGAGACCAGCCGCCCGTTGGCGATCCCGGTCCACGGCGCGGGGACCGTCACCGAGATGTCGTAGAGCGCCTTGTCGGAGGGCTGGTCGTTGACGGGGTACCACGAGTAGGCGCCGTACGGCTCCTGCATCGTCCACACCTCGCCGCGGTCGGTGACGGTGAAGCCGACGGTGGAGAAGTCGCCGCGGGTCGTCGGCGCGGGGACCGGCCCGGGCTCGCCGGAGTAGGTCGACGACCAGCTCGTGCCGGTCACCCTCGACGATCGGCTCGCGGACCACGAGGTTCTTGCCGCGATGGGCGTACGCCGCCTCCTCGCCGTCGAGCGTCACGCTCTCGACCTCGAGGGCCCGGGCGAGGTCGAGGCGGAAGGTCCGGGTGTCGCGGGCCGCGCGGAACGTGAGGGTGGCGGTCCCGCTCAGCGAGCGCTCCGACGGCGCCCAGGACAGGTCGAGGTCGTAGAGGAGGGCGTCGACGTCGGGGTGGCCCGCGGCCGGGTAGACCGAGTCCTCGACCGGCCTGCTCTCGGCCAGCGCGAGGTCCGGCTCGGCGGCCTCGGCGGTCGGGGCCCCGGCGGCGGAGACGGCGCGCGTCGAGACGGCACCCGACGCGTCGGGGGAGGAGTCGGACGAGTCCGACGACCCGGACGAGCCGCTGCACGCGGCGAGCGACCCGGCCGCGAGCAGTCCGGCGACGGCGAGCGCCGCCGTGCCGCGTCGAACCTTCACGCCTCGCCCCGCAGCAGCGGCCGGGCGAGCTTGCGGCCGTGGTGGATCTGCGCCTTGACGGTGCCGAGCGGCGCGCCGACCAGCTCGGCGATCTCGTCGTAGGGCAGGCCGTAGACGTCGCGCAGCATCAGCGGCTCGACGTACTGCGGGTGGTCGCGCTCGATGGTCTCCATCGCCTCGAGCAGGTCGAGGCGGGTGCCGGCGATGACGCGAGGTGGTGCGCGGGTCGGGGCGCTCGTGGTGGTGGACGCCCTCGAAGTCGGTGGGCACGGCCTGGTTCTTGAGCCGGCGGTACGTCGACCGGGCGCTGTTGAGGGCGACGACGTGCATCCAGGTGGTGAAGCGGCCGTGGCCGTTCCAGGAGCCGATCTTGGTGGCGATGTTGAGCAGCGCCTCCTGGCAGGCGTCCTCGGCGTCGCCGGAGTAGGGCAGCACGCCCCGGCACACGTTGAGCGCGCGCGGTCGGACCTCCCCCAGGAGCGACTCGAGGGCGTCGCGATCCCCGTCGCGGGCTCGCCGCGCCAGGTCATCGATGTCGTCAGGCGTCACGCCTGCAACATAATGCAGGGGTGTCGACTCCCTCCCTCCTCGGTCGCTACCCGGTGCGGCGTCGCATCGGCGCGGGCGCGTTCGCGACGGTGTGGCTGGCCCACGACGAGCAGCTCGACTCGCCGGTGGCGATCAAGGTGCTGGCCGACAACTGGACCGAGGACCTGCACGTGCGGCAGCGCTTCCTCGAGGAGGGGCGCTTCCTGCGCCGCGTCGAGTCGCCCCACGTCGTGAGCGTCTACGACGCCGGCGAGCTGCCCGACGGTCGCCCCTTCCTCGTCATGTCGTACGCCGACCAGGGGACGCTGGCGGACCGGCTCGCGCTGTCCCCGCTCACCCGCGCCCAGGCCGTGCACGTCATCGGGCAGGTCGGGGCCGGGCTGCACGCGCTGCACCAGCGCGGGGTGCTGCACCGCGACGTCAAGCCGGCCAACGTGCTCTTCCGCACCGTCGAGCTCGACGGACGCACCCGGGTCACCGCCATGGTCGGCGACCTCGGCCTGGGCAAGGCGATGGACATGTCGTCGCGGCTGACGATGATCGGCGGCACGCCCCAGTTCGTCGCCCCCGAGCAGGCCCGCGGCGAGGCGCTCGACGGGCGGGCCGACCAGTTCTCCCTGGCGGCGCTCACCTACCTGCTGCTGGCCGGCCGGGCGCCGTACGACCATGCGTCGCTGACGGCGGCCGCCGACCCGCGGCCCGCGGCGCCGATGGGCGGCGGGCTGCCCGAGGCGGTCGAGGCCGTGGTGCACCGGGGACTCGCCGCCGACCGCGACGACCGCTTCCCGGACGTCGTGGCCTACGTCGCCGCACTGAACGCCGCGCTGGGGGAGACCGTCGACGTCTCGGTGGGCGGCGACGACGCGCCCACCGCGTGGAACCCCTTCGACCCGACCCTGACCCGGGTGACGGGCGGTCCCCTCGCGTCCGCCGAGCAGTCCCGCGCCGGCGGCGCGGCCGAGCCGGGGTCGCGCCGGAGGTGGGCGCTCGTGGGCGTGGCGGCACTGGTGGTGGGGCTGGCCGGCGGCTACGCCGTGCAGCGGGCGGCAGCGCCGACCGAGCAGCGGCTCGAGGATGCCTCGGGGAGGATCTCCGTGACGGTCCCCGAGCCCTGGACGGCGACCGTGCACCGGGACGGCTGGCGCCCGCCGGACTCGCCGGACGGGTCCGACGCGCTCTCGGCCGGGACCGGCGCGGCATGGAACGGCTCGGGCGAGCGCAAGCGCGGCCACGGCGTCTTCGTGGGGCTGCTGCCCGGCGCCGACCTGCCCACCCGGATACCTCAGCACCCCGAGTGCGACGGACCCGACTCCCCGGACGAACGCACCGTGGACGGCGACCGCTCGATGACCGTGCTCTTCACCGGCTGTCGTCTCGCGGGGCGCGACGACGGCGTCACGGTCGAGCGGGTCGTGCAGACGGCTGCCAACGAGCTGCTGTGGGTGCAGGTGCGTGCCCCGGACCGCCGGACCGCCAACGAGGTGCTGACGTCGGTCGACGTCAGGGGTGTCTGAGGCCTCACACCACCTGGCGCATCCCGGAGGCCACCCGGGTGATGAGCTGCCCGGCGCCGGGCGCGTCGACCTCGCGGCCGGTGACGGCGATCTCCACGTCGGCGAAGCCCGTGGCCCGCACGTCGAGCCACACCAGGAAGCCGTGGCGCGGGAAGCCGTCCGAGACGTAGGTGTACTCGAGGCTGTTGTCGGTCCGCTCCTCGATGTGGAGCCGGTCCTTGTCGTCGCTGAGCTCGTCGATCCGGTTCTCGATCATCTCGTCGACGGTGACCTCCCGCGAGACCAGACGCTTGACGCGCAGGATGTAGGTGTCCGCGGGGTTCTTCGGCTTCTTCCACTTCACGTCGTTGGTGGAGCTGCTGATGCGTGCCCACCCCACAGGGACGGGGTGGGCCAGCAGGAAACCGGCGTTGCCCAGGCGCGTCTCCCGCATCGGCAGGTCGGTGGCCAGCGCCGGCACGGCCGGCTGGGCGTTGACCGTCGGGAGGGGATCCACGGGCAGCCTGGGGGACCGCGCGGCGATCGGGACGGCTGCGCCCGGGGTCGCGGGCTCGACATCGAGTGCGTACGCCGCGGCGTACCCGCCGACGACACCGGCTACGAGCAGCCCCGCCACCGCTGCCGACCCCCGCAAGTCCATGGGGTGAGCGTAGGCGGTGCGCACTCCGGGGGAGGATGTCGGCATGATCTTGGCCGTGACCCTGCTCCGCGACGAGCTGTCCAACGTCCGGCGCTTCGTGGCCGAGAACCTCCGGGGCGGTGTCGACCACCTCCTGGTGTTCCTCGACGGCGAGCAGCCCGAGGTCGCGGCCTGGCTCGGGGACCAGGCGCAGGTCTCGGTGGTCGTCTGCGACGCCGCGTGGTGGGGCGCCGACCGCCTCGAGAGCCTCAACGGGCGCCAACGGGTCGCGGCCAACCTCGCGCTGGCTGTCTGTGCCGAGGTGGGGTACGTCGAGTGGCTGTGCTTCGTCGACGGCGACGAGGTGGCGGTCATCGATCGCGACGTCCTGGCGGCCGTGCCGCCCGACGTGGCCGTGGTCCGGCTCCAGCCCCTCGAGGCGGTCAGCCAGGCGGGCGGGGACGTGCTGTTCAAGCGGCTGCTCGACCGGCGGGGGCTGCGTCGTCTCAAGCGGCGGGGCCTGCTCGAGCGGGCCAACAACGCGCGCTACTTCCGCGGGCACGTCAGCGGCAAGGTGGGCGTGCGTCCGGGCGCGCGGCTGTGGTTCGGCGTGCACACCGCCGTGGACGAGGCGGGCGACAAGGTCCCGGCCTACGAGCACCCCGCGCTCCGGCACCTGCACTACGAGTCGCCCACGCTGCCGGAGTTCGTGCGCAAGTGGACCGCCCTGGCGGCCTCCGGGCCGGCGCCGGGGATGCGGGACCGTCGGGCCGCCGTGCTGGAGGCGTTCACCGCGCTGGCCGCCGAGCCCGACCCGGCCCTGCGGCGGGCCGAGCACGAGCGGCTCTACGTGGAGGCCGCGGCCGAGGACGTGACGGGCCTGAGCGCGGCCGGGGTGCTGGTCGGGCTCGACGAGGTCGAGCTGGTGCAGACGCCGCGCCCCCTGGCCCCCGGGCAGCGCGCGCGCCTCGACGAGGCCCTGTCGCGGGCCGCCGACGCGCCCAAGCGGTCGTTCCTGCACCCCCGCCACCGCGACGGGCTGTGACAGCACCGCGTCGACATTGCGCGAGGGCGTCACACCGCGAGAGGGTGTCCCCATGACCCTCAGCCTCGACCGTCACCGCGACCGCCTCGACGCCGCCGTCGCCGCCAGCGCCGGGCGCACCTACTACTCGGCCTTCGAGGAGTCCCCGTCGCCGCGCGCGTACGGCGAGTCCGCGGCCGCCGAGGGCCGGGCGGCCTACGAGGCGCTGCTGGACGCGCCGTTCCCGCTGGAGACCCCGGGCAGCGACGGCACCGTGGGGACCGAGCGGTCGCCGTACGGCATCGACCTGGGCGTGACCTATCCCCGCGTCGGCGACGTCGACGCACTGATGGCCGCGGCCCAGGCCGGCATGAAGGCGTGGCGCGACGCCGGCCCCGACGGGCGCACCGCGGTCTGCCTGGAGGTCCTCGACCGGCTGCACGGGCGGATCTTCGAGCTGGCCAACGCGGTCCAGCACACCAGCGGGCAGGCCTTCGTGATGGCCTTCCAGGCCGGGGGAGCGCACGCGCTGGACCGGGCGCTGGAGGCGATCGCCTACGCGCACACCGAGATGACCCGCACGCCGGCGACCGCGCTGTGGGAGAAGCCCGGCAAGCACCCGCTGCGGATGGAGAAGACCTTCACCGTCGTGCCACGCGGCGTCGCCCTGGTCATCGGCTGCAACACCTTCCCGACCTGGAACTCCTGGCCGGGCCTCTTCGCGAGCCTGGTCACCGGCAACCCGGTCGTGGTCAAGCCGCACCCGGCGGCCGTGCTGCCGCTGGCCATCACCGTGCAGGTGTGCCAGGAGGTGCTGGCCGAGGCCGGCCTCGACCGCAACCTCGTGACCCTCGCCGCCGAGGCCCCCGACGACCGCCTCGCCGCGACGCTGGCCACCCGGCCCGAGGTCCGGCTCATCGACTTCACCGGCGGCAACGCCTTCGGCGACTGGCTCGAGGCCAACGCCCGCCAGGCGACCGTCTTCACCGAGAAGGCCGGCGTCAACACCGTCGTCATCGACTCGACCGACGACCTCGGCGCGATGTGCCGCAACCTCGCCTTCTCGCTGGCCCTCTACTCCGGCCAGATGTGCACCGCGCCGCAGAACCTCTACGTCCCCGCCGCCGGCATCACGACGCCCGACGGCACCGTGTCGGTCGCCGAGCTCGCGCAGGGCCTCGAGAAGGCGCTCGACGGGCTGCTCGGCGAGGACGCCAGGGCCGTCGAGCTGCTCGGCGGGATCGTCTCGCCGGCGGTCGGCGAGCGTGTCGAGGCCGCCCGCTCCCGCACCGGCGTGCTGGTCGCGGGTCGCGACGTCGCGCACCCGTCGTACCCCGGCGCGACGGTCCGCACGCCCACCCTGGTCGGGCTCGCCGCGGCCGACTCCGACGTCTACGAGTCCGAGTGCTTCGGGCCGGTGGCCTACCTCATCGAGACCTCGGGCACGGACGAGTCGATCGACCTCTTCCGCGACACCGTCCAGCGCCACGGCGCCATGACGGCCGCCGTCTACTCGACCTCGGAGGCGGTGGTCGAGCGGATGCGCGACGCCGCCCTCGACGCCGGGGTCGCGCTCAGCGAGAACCTCCTCGGCGGCGTCTTCGTCAACCAGTCCGCGGCCTTCAGCGACTTCCACGGCACCGGCGCCAACCCGGCCGCCAACGCCTCCTACACCGACGGTGCCTACGTCGCCTCGCGCTTCCGGGTGGTGCAGTCGCGGCGCCACGTGTGACGCTCGACGGCCCGTTACCTGCCCGTGCGCAGGGACGGCGGACGCTCCCGCCCCGTTCCCTGCGCGGGTGCGCAGGATGGCGGGACGGCCGGCACGCCCTTCCCTGCGCACGTGCGCAGGGAAGGCAGCCGGGTGGACCTCCGGAGCTGCGCGAGTGCGCAGGCAAGCGGTGACCACGCGTGACGCCCGCGTCCGGGCACGGCCCCGACTCGTCCTACGGTGGGCGCATGCTGATCCGCAACGCCCGCCTGGTGCCCCTCACCGAGCCCGCATCGGGTGATCTCGTCGAGCAGGAGCTCGTCGACGTGCTCGTCGAGGACGGCGTCGTGACCCGGGTCGAGCCCGGCCTCGCGAGCGACGACGGTGACGCGTCGTACGACGACGCCCTCGACGCCGCCGGCGGCTGGCTGATGCCGGGCCTGTGGGACCAGCACGTGCACCTGGCCCAGTGGACGCTGTCCAGCGCCCGGCTCGACCTCGCGCCCGCCCGCTCGGCCGAGCAGGCCGTCGCGCTGGTGCGCGAGCGGCTGGCGGAGTGGCCCGACCTCCCCGTGATCGGCTGGGGCCACCGGCCGACGGCGTGGGACGAGACCCCGGTCACCGCCCACCTCGACGCCATCGACACCGAGCAGCCGATCGTGCTCATCGCCGGCGACGGCCACCACGGCTGGCTCAACACCGTCGCGCTCCAGATGCTCGCGCTGCCGACCCGCCAGAGCGTGGTGAGCGAGGCGGAGTGGTTCATGGCCTACGGCCGGCTCACCACCGTGCTCGGCACCGACGGCACCGGGCCGGAGGCCTACCGCCGCACCATGGAGAACGCCGCCGCGCTCGGCGTGGTGGGCGTCGTGGACTTCGAGTTCAGCGGCGGGGTGGCCGACTGGGCCGAGCGCTGGGCCGGTGGCGCCGACCTGATCCGGGTCCGGCACGCCTGCTACGCCGACGGGCTCGAGGACGTCATCGACCGTCGGCTGCGCTCCGGCGACCCGCTCGCCGGCGACCGCCGGCTGACGATGGGGCCGCTCAAGATCATCAGCGACGGGTCGCTCAACACCCGCACGGCCTGGTGCTGCGACCCCTACGCCGAGAAGGCCGTCCTCGGCTTCCCCGAGGGCCAGCCCAACCAGTCGCCGGACGAGCTCCGTCGGCTGCTGCGCCGGGCCGCCGAGCACGACCTCGACGTCGCCGTGCACGCCATCGGCGACCGTGCGGTCACCGAGGCGCTGTCCGCCTTCGCCGACACCGGGGCCCGGGGCGGCATCGAGCACGTGCAGCTCACGACGCGCGACGACGTACGCCGGATGGCCGAGCTCGGCGTCCGGGCCAGCGTCCAGCCCGCCCACCTGTTCGACGACCGGGACGTGACGGAGCGGCTGTGGCCGGGCCGCTCCGAGCGCTGCTTCCCGTTGCGCTGGATGCTCGACGACGGGGTCGACGTGGTGCTCGGGTCCGACGCGCCGGTCTCGGTGCTCGACCCCTGGCTGGCCGCGGCGGCCGCCGTGCACCGCTCCGGTGACGAGCGCGAGCCGTGGCACCCCGAGCACTCGATCACCCCCCGCGAGGCGCTGGCCGCCTCGACCGACGGCCTCGGCACCGTCGCGCCCGGTCATCCGGCCGACCTCGTGCTGCTGGCCGCCGACCCGCTCGACGGCGCCGGGGACGCGGCGCACGCAGCCCGGCTGCGCACGATGGGCGAGCACGTCGTCGCCACCTGGGTCGACGGCCGGGTCGTCCACCAGCGCTGACCCCCGTCGTACCGGCCCCGGGACCCCCGGACGCCAGTGCCGGTTGGGGTAGTCCGCGACGATCGGACCCCGGAAACCCGCATTTCGGGGTCCGATCGTCGCGGACTACCCCGGGCAGGGGGTCCGGGCCCCCGGGGCCCACACGCCGTCACGCCAGCGCGAGCGTCACCTCGAGCACGAACTGCGGGTCCTCGAGCCGGTCGCCGTACAGCTCGCGCAGCTGCCCGACGCGGTAGCGCACGGTCTGGGGGTGGATGAACAGCTCGTCGGCCACCGCGTCGCGACGGCCCTGGTGCAGCACCCACGCGCGCAGCGTCTCGGTCAGCTTCTCCGCGGTCGAGGGCCGCTGGTCGGCCAGCGGCGCGAGCACCCGCGCCCGCAGGTCGGCCCGAGTCTCGGGGTCGGCGGTCAGCATCAGGGCGCCGAGGTGCTCGTCGGTGTCCAGCACCCCCGTGTCCCCGGCGTCGAGGCGTCCCTCGGCCTGCAGGGTCAGCGCCCGTACGGCGCGCGCGTGCGAGCGGGCGGCCTCCAGCCAGGGCACCGCGGGGCCGACCACCGCGGTCGTGCCGCGCAGGGCACGCACCAGGCCGGCGCGGGCCGGGCGCGTGCCGCTCGACGGCGCGAGCAGCAGGGCCATGCCCTCGGGGACGCCCGGCACGTCCTCGGTCGGTTGCAGCGTGCGCGGGTCCAGCGCGGTCGCCGCGTGGGGGGCCTGGGCCTCGGGCAGGAGGACGGCGCTCAGGAAGGCGGGGGGCTCCCAGTCCGCCCGCTCGGCGGCGGCGACCACCACGTCCGCGGTGGCGCCGGTGACCAGGGCCCGGGCCAGCCGGTCGAGGCTGCGCTGGCGCACCCGGCCGGTGCTCTCGAGCTCGTCGGTGTGGCCGGCGGCGCTGGAGGCGGAGAGCTCGTCGATGTAGGCGAAGACCAGCGCGGCGAACCGGGACAGCTGCTCGGCCTCGACACCGGCGTCCACCGCGGTCCGGGACAGGTCCCGCCACGAGACCCGGGCGCCGATCCGGTACGCCGCCAGCAGCGCCTCCATGCTGCGGCCGCTGCGGGCCTCGCCCCGACCGAGCCGGTAGGCCCCCTCGAGCGCCGGGGCCATGGGGGTGCCGGCCTCCTCCCGGGTCGCCAGGGTGAGGAAGCCGCCCAGGGCCAGCTGGACCGCCTGGCGGATCGTCTCGCCCATCACCCCGCTGAGCTGCCCGGTGTAGCTGGGCACCTCCTCGGTGATGGCCAGCACCGTGCGGTCCGCGACCTCGGCCAGCTCCTCGCGCATCAGCCGCACGACCCCCTCGTCGAGGCGGACGACGGTCGGTGCCGGCGTGGGACGATCGCCGCGAATCTGTGTGGCGCGGCGCACAATGGGATCAGACACGGGCCCTCCACGGGGTGAGTTGTTCGTATTGAACAATAACTCGGATCTGATTCACGTGCACCGGGCAGGACTTCGCCGGCCCGAACAGGCACGCTGGACGTATGACGACGTTCCTGTCCCCCGCTTCCGGGCGCGACCGACCCCTGCTGTCCGGGGGGCGGGTCCGCGAGCTGCGCGACCGCGCGGTCCGTCTCGCCGAGGCCGCGACCACGCCGTTGCCTCCCCGCCGACTTCCTCGACCTCTTCGCCCCCCTGCGCTCCGGCACCGACCTGCGCGGGCGCATCGAGTCGGTCGAGCCCGAGACCGCCGACGCGGCCACCATCGTCATCCGCCCGGGCGCGGACTGGGCCGGACACGTGCCCGGCCAGTACCTGCGCATCGGCATCGACGTCGACGGCGTGCGCCAGTGGCGCGCCTACTCGCTGACCCACGGCCCCCGCGCCGACGGCCGCATCTCCATCACCGTCAAGGCCGTGCCCGACGGCCTGGTCAGCAACCACCTCGTCCACGAGGCCCGGCCCGGCACGATCGTCCACCTCGAGCAGGCCGCCGGCGAGTTCGTCCTGGAGACCGACCACGACCGGCTGCTCTTCGTCACCGCCGGGTCCGGCATCACCCCCGTCATCGGGATGCTGCGCAACCTCTTCCCGAGCACCGACTCCGGCGTCCTGCGCCTGCCGCGCAGCCGGGACCTCGACATCGTCGTCGTCCACGTCGCGCCCAGCGCGCCGCACTCGATCTTCAGCCGCGACCTGCACGCCCTCGCCGACGCCGGCGCCATCCGCCTGATCGCCCGGTACGACGACGAGCACGGCGTCCTCGACGTCGCCGACCTGGCCACGCTGGTCCCCGACCTGCACGAGCGTCGTACCTTGGCGTGCGGCCCCGCCGGCCTGCTCGACGCCCTCGGCGCCCACCACGAGGCCGCCGGCCTCGAGCTCGACCGTCGAGCAGTTCCGCACCACCCGCGTGGAGGCGGGCGACGGGGGCACCGTCACCTTCTCCTCCGGCACCACGCTGGAGCTCGACGGCGCCACGCCGATCCTCGACGCCGCCGAGGGCGCCGGCCTCCTGATGCCCAGCGGCTGCCGGATGGGCATCTGCATGGGCTGCGTGCTGCCGCTCAAGGAGGGCTCGGTGCGCGACCTGCGCAACGGCGCCATCACCACCGCGGTCCCCGGTGAGTCCGGCGACCATCAAGGTCCAGACCTGCATCAACGCCGCCGCCGGCCCCTGCCACATCGACCACTGATCCCCCGACGAACAAGGAGATCGACATGACCACGATCCAGAAGAAGACCGCCTCGGCGGCAACCCGATCGCCCACCTCACCGAGGCCGACATCGAGGCAGATCGGCGTCGAGCTCGACGCGATCCGCCAGGACATCCTCGACGACCGCGGCGGCGACGACGCGGCGTACATCCGCAAGCTCATCGACCGCCAGCGCAAGATCGAGCTCGGCTCGCGCGCCGTGCTGCTCTTCAGCGCGTTCCCGCCGGCCTGGGTCGCTCGGCACCGCCGGCCTGAGCGTGGCCAAGATCCTGGACAACATGGAGATCGGCCACAACATCCTCCACGGCCAGTGGGACTGGATGCGCGACCCCAAGATCCACTCCAGCACCTGGGAGTGGGACATGGCCTCGCCCGTCGGAGCAGTGGAAGCACAGCCACAACGAGCTGCACCACACGTACACGAACGTCATCGGCAAGGACAACGACCTCGGCTACGGCATCATGCGCGTCGACGAGGAGCAGCGCTGGGCGCCGTTCCACCTCGGCCAGCCGATCTGGTGCTTCATCAACGCCATGTTCTTCGAGTACGGCATCGCGGCCTACGACCTCGACCTCGGCGCCGTGGTGAAGAAGAAGCAGACCAAGGACCCCGAGTTCCGCCGCCGCGCCAAGCAGGTCCTCGGCAAGATCCGCAGGCAGGTCACCAAGGACTACGTCGCCCACCCGGTGCTGTCGATCCCGACCGGCTCGTTCCTGCCGACCCTGGTCGCCAACTTCACCGCCAACGTCGTGCGCAACCTGTGGTCCAACTCGATCATCCTGTGCGGCCACTTCCCCGAGGGCGTCGAGACCTTCGAGCGGCGCTCGATCGAGGGCGAGTCCAAGGGCGACTGGTACGTGCGCCAGATGCTCGGCTCGGCCAACATCTCGGGCTCGAAGTTCATGCACCTCATGAGCGGCAACCTCTCGCACCAGATCGAGCACCACCTGTTCCCGGACCTGCCGTCCAACCGGTACGCCGAGATCGCGCCGCAGGTGAAGGCCCTCTTCGAGAAGTACGACCTCACCTACCTCTCCCGCCCGCTCGTCCCGCAGGTCTACTCGGCCTGGCACAAGGTGGTGCGGCTCTCGCTGCCCAACGGCTGGCTCGCGACGACCAACACCAAGAACGCGCCGCAGCAGATGTCGCTGCTCTACAAGATGTCGACCGGCGGCCCCAAGATCCGCCGTGCTGCCCAGGCGCGTCTCGAGCAGCAGGCCCGCCGGATGGCCAAGGCCGCCTGACCTCCCGCTCGTCCCCCCGTGGCAGCTGAGTCACCCCGTGACTCAGCTGCCACTGGCGTTCCTGAACGCCGCGTACAAACCGGCTAGTCCACTTCTCCACGGCACGGCAACGCGACACCCACGCGCGATGTGATCCACGACACACGCCCGCGGGCCCGACCTAGCGTCCGAGATCGAGGGCGCGCCGTACCGGGGTGCCCCGGGACCAAGGGGACTTTCCGATGAACCAACGCATCCGTCAGGTCGCAGGAGCCACGCTCGCCGCCACCGTGGGACTCACCTCCCTCGCCGCACTGTCGAGCCCGGCCCAGGCCGCGCCCCCGGCGCGCATCACCGGCACCGTCACGGTCGCCGGCGGTGGCGCCGCGGCGGGCGTCAAGGTGACCGCCCTCAAGCTGGCCGGCACAGGGCAGTGGGCCGAGGCCGACAACGCCGTCACCGCGGCCGACGGCAGCTACCAGATCGGCAAGTTCGACACCGGCACCTACCGGGTCCGCTTCGACGACCCCTCCGGGCGCTTCGAGACCGAGTTCTACGCCGACGTGCCGCGCGTCGACCTGGCGCAGGACCTGGTGCTCAAGACGGGCGGCGGCAAGCTCGAGCACATCGACGCCGAGCTCGGTGCGGCCGCCCACTTCACCGGTCGCGTCACCGACAGCTCGTCGGCGGGCATCGCGGACGCCACGGTGACGGCGTACGTCCGCCAGGGTGGCGACTGGGTCGAGTACCAGCACGTGGCCACGGCCTCGGACGGCACCTACGACCTCGGCGGCCTCCCGGGCGGGACCTACACGCTGGGCTTCGCCGACCCCGCCTCGGGCGTCTCGGAGTTCTGGAGCGACAAGGCCCTCTTGGCCGATGCCGACTCCATCGCCGTGACCAACGACGGTACGACGAGCGGGCTCGACGCGATGCTGGCGACGCCGGCCCCGACGCCCACCGAGACCCCCGCCCCGACGCCCACCGAGACCCCGGCACCGACGCCGACTCCGACTCCGACGAGGCCACCACGTCGACCGCCACCCCGACGACTCCCACGGCATCGGCCCCGGCGGCACCGGCAGCCACCGCGCCGACGACCGCCCGCGCGGTGCAGGTCGTGAAGATGCCGAAGATCAAGGGCTTCACCAAGGTCGACCAGCGGCTGCGGGTCACCAAGGGCGCCTGGAACCCCACCGCGGTCTCCACGAAGGTCCAGTGGTTCGCCAACGGCAAGAAGATCAAGGGCGCGACCAAGAAGCGCCTGCGCCTCACCAGCAAGCTGGCCGGCAAGAAGATCACCGCCAAGGTGACCGCGTCGGCGCCGGGCATGACGAAGGTGACGGTCAGGACCAGGTCCACCACGAGGGTCAAGCGCTGATCCACGTGGGCCGCTGACCTCTGGACCAGGGGCCAGCACGGGTACGGCGACGCGGGGGGCGTCGCCGTACCCTTGCGCCATGGCTGCCCGCGACGTCGACACCCTGGTCTCCTGCACCATCGAGCGCGGCATCGCGCGGGTGCGCCTGAGCCGTCCCGACAAGCGCAACGCGCTCACCCTCGACACCCTCGAACAGCTCATCGACACCGCGCGGATGCTGCGCGGTGACCGGTCGGTGCGTGCCGTGGTGATCGACGGGGAGGGGGAGGCCTTCTGCGCCGGCCTCGACTTCGGCACCGTGATGAAGCAGCCGGCCCGGGTAGCGACGGCCTTCGTCCCCCGCCCGTGGCGCGGGACCAACACCTTCCAGGAGGCCTGCTGGGCCTGGCGGCGCCTGCCGGCGCCGGTCATCGCCGCCGTCCACGGCCACTGCCTCGGCGGTGGCCTGCAGATCGCCCTGGCCGCCGACTTCCGCATCGCCCACCCCGACTCCACGTGGTCGGTCCTCGAGGGCAAGTGGGGGATCATCCCGGACATGTCGGGCGTCCGCAGCCTCGCCGAGCTGGTCGGCATCGAGACCGCCAAGCGGCTGACGATGACCGCCGAGATGTTCAGCGGCAAGGAGGCCCTCGAGCTGGGCCTGGTCGGTCGCCTCGACGCCCACCCGGCGGCCGCCGCCCTCGCGCTGGCCGAGGAGCTGACCCAGCGCTCGCCCGACCAGCTGGCCGCCGCCAAGCGGCTCTTCAACGACACCTGGACGTCCAGCCCGCGGCGCACCTTCGCCCGCGAGCGGGTCGAGCAGGCGTTCCTGCTGTTCAACCGCAACACCAAGATCGCCCGCGAGGCCGCCTACGGCAAGGTCACGCCGGTCTTCGGTCCGCGGTCGCGCTGACGATTCCGCGCCGTCCCGGCCCACCCGTTCAGGTGTGGTCGGGGTCTGATCGCGAGGTCTAGCGTCGCCCGGTGGTGCACGGGACCGCCCCGGGACCAGGAGGGCGGCAGGCCGTGAGTGGCGTCGAGACCGGCACGATCACCACCGACATCCCGGCGCGGCTCGACCGGCTGCCCTGGTCGCGGTTCCACTGGATGGTGGTGGTCGGGCTCGGGACGGTGTGGATCCTCGACGGCCTCGAGGTCACCATCGTCGGCTCGATGTCGGACGCCCTCAAGGACGCCAAGACCGGCCTGGGGATGACCAGTGCTGACGTCGGCATGGCGGGCGCCATCTACGTGGCCGGCGCGTGCATCGGCGCGTTGTTCTTCGGCCAGCTCACCGACCGGCTGGGCCGCAAGAAGCTCTTCCTGCTCACGCTCGGTGTCTACACGGTCGCCACGGTCGCGACCGCCTTCTCGATGACGATCTGGTGGTACTTCGCGGCGCGGTTCGTCACCGGGGCGGGGATCGGTGGCGAGTACGCCGCCATCAACTCCGCCATCGACGAGCTGATCCCCAAGAAGTACCGCGGCCGGGTCGACGTGGCCATCAACGGCTCCTTCTGGGTCGGCGCGGCCGGCGGCGCCCTGCTCACCATCCCGCTGCTCGACCCCACCCTGGTCCCCGCCGAGTGGGGCTGGCGTCTCGCCTTCGCCCTCGGGGCGATCCTGGCGGTCGGCATCCTGGTCGTACGCCGCCACGTGCCCGAGAGCCCGCGCTGGCTCTTCATCCACGGCCGCGAGGACGAGGGCGAGGAGATCGTCCGGGGCATCGAGCACCGGGTGGGCGACGACGTCGGCGACCTCCCCGACGGCGACGACGACTCGATCACCATCCGGCAGCGCACCACCATCAGCATCCCGATGATCGCCCGGACCGTCTTCACGATGTACCCCCGGCGCTCGATCCTGTGCCTGACCCTCTTCATCGGCCAGGCGTTCCTCTACAACGCCTTCTTCTTCACCTACGGCGACACCCTCTCCACGTTCCTCGACGTGAAGCAGACGGGCTGGTACATCGCCATCTTCGCCCTCTCCAACTTCGCCGGGGCCCTGCTGCTCAGCCCGCTCTTCGACTCGCTGGGCCGGGTCCGGATGATCGCCGGCACCTACCTCCTGTCCGGGGTGCTGCTCGGCATCGCCGGCTTCATGCTAGGCGACCTGACCGCCGTCACGCTGACCCTCTTCGGCGCCGTCATCTTCTTCTTCGCCTCCGCCGGTGCCAGCGCGGCGTACCTCACCGCCTCGGAGGTCTTCCCGATGGAGACGCGGGCGCTGTGCATCGCGTTCTTCTACGCCATCGGTACGGCGGCGGGCGGCATCAGTGGGCCGCTGCTCTTCGGTCGGCTGATCGAGAACGCGACCGCGGACAAGGACATCACCGGCATCGCGATCGGCTACTTCATCGGCGCCGCGCTGATGATCATCGGCGGGATCACCGAGATCGTCCTGGGGGTCAAGGCCGAAGGCCGGTCCCTCGAGTCGATCGCCCAGCCGCTGACGGCCGAGGACGCCCAGACCGCCTCGGCCTGAGGGACGGCCCCGTCAAGCCGGCGGTGCGGTGGAGCTGCGTACGACGAGCGACGGCGGCAGCAGCCCCGGAGCGGGACGCCCGGTGGAGCTGGGTTGGACATGACTGACGGACGCGTCATGTGGGTCCCATTCCGCCCAGATAGACGCAGCCGACCCGCGGCTGGCAGGCGGGACCATCCGGTGCGTGCCATCATTCAGGTCGATTACTTCACGGGTGCGCTGCCGCTGGCAACGCGGTATTGCTTGACGACCTCAGTACCAGATGCCCGTTGATTACCCCGATCCGGACCCCGATCTGGACCTCCTCTCCTCGTGGGCAGTTGCCGCGGTCAACGTGGCGCTGGTTCCGATCGCCGGCTGGGTCTGCGGCTCGCGGGGGCACATGGGACCGAAGGACGCCGCGATCGCGTGCCGTCGGATCGGGCAAGGTGGGTGATCCCGGTGCACTGGAACACCATCTATGTGCCGACCACTGACATGTGGCCGAGCAAATGAATTGCCCGCCGGGACCGAGGTTCGTGAGTGCCTTGGTGCGCCAGGCACCCGCCTGTCGTCCGGTGGGTCGCTGATCTGGGCGAGTCGGCACGCATCCCTGGCCCTGCCCGAGCCGGTCCCACTCACTCGCTGCGGGGGAGGCACTCGGCACCGCCGCGCACGAGGCTGAGCCCATGTCTGAGTTGATCAGCCCCGCCGCCAGCGCGCCCCCCGACGGGTTGGCCGAGGGGATCGCTAGCTACCGGGCCACCCGAGAGCACATCGAGCGAGGAATGCTGCCTTTGGCAACGTCCGTGGACGGGGTGACCTTCGAGTTCCAGGCCTCCTTGCACGGCCTCAAGCTCCAGCGCGGCTGCTACGTGATGCTCGAGGACGACGACGGTGCCCGGCTGGGACAGGTGACCGACATCGCCGCCGACACGACACGGATTGAGATGGGCAGCGACACCCGTGGCCCGTCGAGCATCGTGCTGCGGGCCGCGCGTGGCTCGGGGTTGGTCCTCGACCATGTCGGGACCCCGTTCCACGATGCCCGGGTCCGGCTCGCGGAACCGCCGGAGGTCGGCGCTGTGCTCGCCCGCGCGAACCCCGGCCGGGCCGGGCTCACGATCGGCGAGCTGTTCCATGCGCCCGGGGTGCCGGCGATGCTGGACAGCGGTGGGTTCAACCGGCACACATTTATGTGCGGGCAGTCGGGCTCGGGCAAGACCTACTCGCTGGGTCTGCTGCTCGAGCAGGTCCTTGCGGAGACCGAGCTGCGGGTCATCATCCTGGACCCCAACTCCGACTACGTGGGGCTGGGCCGGATCAGGCCGGACGCGGACCCCGAGGTCAGTGAGCGCTACCGGGTCGTCCCCGACCAGGTGGCAGTATGGGGCAACGACGAGCGAGCCGACCGCCAGCTGCGGCTCCGGTTCGCTGAGCTGGACACGAAGGCGCAGTCCGCCATTCTCGGGCTCGACCCGGTACGCGATCGGGAGGAGTACGCCGTCCTGGCCGAGCTCCTGCGACAGACAGAGGCCGGCAAGCCGCTCATCTCGGGTCTCGGCCAACTCACCGAGTCCGAGCTGCCAGGCGCTCGCGAGCTCGGCCAGCGCGCGCTCAACCTCGGTGTCCTCGACTGGGACATCTGGGCCCGCGACCTGCCGTCAATCCTGGAGGACCTGGACAAGCCGAGTGCTCGTTGCACCGTTGTCGACCTGGGGTCCTTGGCCACCGCAGAGGAGCAGCGGCTGGTGGCGCAGGCAATCCTCTCGAGGCTGTGGACGCTGCGGCAGACCCGGCAACCATGCCTGATCGTGATCGACGAGGCGCACAACATCTGCGCGGCCGAGCCGCGTGAACCGGTCGGGGATCTCTCCACGAACCGGGCCGTGCAGATCGCGGCGGAGGGGCGCAAGTTCGGGCTCTACCTGCTCGTCTCGACCCAGCGTCCACACAAGGTTCACGAGGGCGTGGTCTCGCAATGCGACAACGCTGTCATGATGCGGATGAACTCCCAGGCGGACATCGAGGACCTCGCCAGCCTCTTCTCCTACGTCCCGGCGGGCCTGGTCGCAGGGCTCTCGTCGTTCCGGATGGGACAGGCGCTCGTGGGTGGCAAGTTCTTCCCGCTGAGCGGGTACGTCCGGATGGGTGCCCGCGTCTCCGAGGAGGGTGGCGCCGACATCCCCACCGACTGGGCCCACCCCCGGGCGTACTAGGGAGTCACCCCGCGAGGGTGATGTTGGGTCGGGCCGCCCCGGGGCGTGAGACCGCGGGGCGCCTACACGCGGTAGGTAGCCGGCCCCCGAAGCACCTCCCAGCGAACCTCGTTGACGACCACGCAGCCGAACGTGCGTCATACCGCCGCGTGTCGGGTACACCCGTACATGCCAGGGAGCGGGCTAGGTTCAATCTGTGCTCGTACAACTCTCTGGGGTGCCCGGCTCGGGCAAGTCCACTCTCGCTAGGTCTGTCGCGGGGGCCACCGGCTTTGTGGTCGTCGACACCGACGTGCTGAAGAGTTCGATCATCGATGCCGGCGTATCTATCGCGGCCGCAGGACGCGTCACGTATTCCGCTGCCTTGGCCCTTGCCGGGGACTTGCTTGCGCAGGGTCGAGGCGTGCTCCTGGATTCGCCATGCAGGTATCAAGAACTGCTCGATTCCGGTCGTCAGGTCGCTCATGCGACCGGGGTGCGTTATGCATTCATCGAACTTTGGGTCCAGGACTGGTCGGCTGTGCTGGCTCGTCTCGATGAGCGATCGCCAAGGGTTTCGCAGGTGGCGTCGGCAACGGCACCGGTCCCAGGAACTGAGTGGGAGTTCGGTACAGCCGAAGAGACACTTGCGACCTGGCAGACGCAACTCGTTCGTCCGGAGTGTGACTGGCTTCGACTCAATGCCGAAAGTGCAGCTGATCAGAACTTCAGCGCAGCTCTTCGCTACCTCGATCCGCACCAGTAGGACGAGCGGCAGGATCTGCCGGGGCCTCTCCGTAACGGTGCGACGTTCCGCCGCGATCACTGCGCTCTTGGAGGTCGCTTGCCTCGGTCACGTCCTTGTCGAGTTGGGCAGATCTGGATGCCTGTCTACCTAGAGGGCTAGGCGCCGTACCGCCTTCGCCGCAGCAGAAGCGTCACTTCCGTGAGCCTCCCGGACGTGGGCGCTGCAGATGGGCACTCCATGCAACGACGTTGTCGCGGGCGCGACCGACTTCATGCTGTTCAGGACCTCACACACGGCACAACACGGAACCCAGGACTCTGACATGGGGCGCCCTTCCGACTCAATGTTGGATGGCGCGATCGTCGCAGATCCCTGTGTGCCACGGCTAGCCATGAGGTGCGTCTCTCCGCCGCGAGCGCGACGCAGCCCTTGATCAACGTGGACGCTCGGCTCGGCCGCGCCCTCTAGGTGCCAGACTTCTTCGTCGGCGCCGGGTACGGGGTCTTGCCCTGAGCGAGCGCGTCGGTGAGCTTCTCGATGCGGCGGGCGCGGGTCTCCGGGCGCACCGCGGTCTGGATGCGGTTCAGGAAGGCGAAGCGGTTGCGGCCGTCCAGCGCGGCGTAGACGTCGGTGAGGTCGCGCGCGGCCAGGGCGGCGGCGAGGTCGTCGGGCACCACTGCGGTGGCCGGGCTGTCGTAGGCGGCGTCCCAGCGGCCGTCCGCCTTCGCCCTTTCCACCTCGACCAGCCCGGCAGGGCGCATCCGCCCCTCGGCGGTGAGGCGCTCGATGCGCTCGCGGTTGATCTTCGACCAGACGCTCCTGGCGCGCCGCGGGGTGAACCGCTGTACGTACCACTCGTCGTCGAGCCGGCGGGCGATGCCGTCGATCCAGCCGAAGCAGAGCGCCACGTCCACGGCCGTCGTCCAGTCGATCGACGAGACTCCGGTGCCCTTCTTGGCAATTCGCATCCAGACGTGCGAGGCGGTCGACGCGTTGTCGACGAGCCAGGCCTCGAACGCCTTGTCGTTCTCGAAGAACACCGCGACGGTGTGGTCCATCGACATGGCGGCACCCTAGCCTCGCGCAGACGATCACCTGCCGCAAGGCACTTCGGACCTGCGTCACTTCGCCGCGAGGTGGGCACCGGGGCTACGAGACGCGAACGCACGTCGATGTGCTGACTTGATGGACGGGCGCATGGACCGACACGATCCACTAGACCCTGTTGGACCAGTCGCGACGATGACTTCCCATTTCGGTGGGCACAACCAGGCCGAACCAAGTACTGCCCGCGGTCTAGACCTGCACGACCATCGTGGTCCCCCAGCCCTTCATGGTCTGCCTGGTCGCAGGACCTGCCCCTGCCGCCTCAGTTGGAGCAACTGTGGCACCGCAACGGGTACCGACAAGACAGGTGACCCGCGACTGCCCTAGCCAGGTCCGTCGGACCTATTCCCGCATCGCTTGCCGAGGAGTACCGTCAGATTGCGACAGTTTCAAGTCGCGGAAGAGGGCCATGCGATGGAGCAAACGAGTCAGTCGACCAACAAAGTCGAGATCGGGCGGGCTCTACCCGTTGAGTATCCCGTCATACTGAACTGCATGCCAAAAGAATGGCTTGCCTCTGACGCCCATCTCCTCCACTTACAGGTGGCGGACATGATAAACGGCAACCGATTCCTAATCGCCCAAGCGGGAGACCGCCTAGTTGGTGGGGTTGGCTGGCAGGACAACATGGCGTATGGAGCCTGCTATTCGAAGTTCATCTTCGCAACGCCAGGATATCAACGGTCCGGGGTGGCGATCCAACTGCTAGCTGAAGTAATACGAATCGCGCATGAGCAAGGGCAGAGGGCGGTATTTGCTGACATCCCGGAGAAGTCGCCTTTCGCAAAGGTGGCCGACGAGATTCCCGGACTTAATGAAGTTGGGTATATCGACGGCTTCCATGAGGAAGGGGTCAAGTCGCGCATCTTTGCCTTCGACCTAAAGCAGTACGACAGACTGCAGCGTGAGGCACAGCGGCGTATGCGACGGTCAGACTTCGAAGAAGACTCAGCAGACCAGTGAACAAGTGAGCGGAGGACTGCATGTCTGACCACAAACCCGAGTTGTTCATCCGTGAAGAATTCCGACCGGATCTACGAGCCTTTTTCGGTCCTTCCTCAGGAGGCGACGAGCCTGCCGTAGTCCTGTCTGGAGACCCTGGGCCACTCTTGGTCAGGTTCTCTAGTTGTAAGGAGTCGAGCACCGACGGCAAAGAGGACACTAAGACCAAGGAGATCAATAAGGATGACAAGGGTGCGGCAGGTAGCCCGTCTGGCCCCGTGAAAGACGGCGGCGGAGGAATCAACCGACTAGCAGTGGACGGTTCCATCACTGAGAGTGCGCACGCCAACGTCCTTGCGTGACGTGGAGGGGTGCCCCGAAAGCGGGCCGCTCGTCATCTTTGCCCACCCGGGCGACCCGTTCACCCATCGTTTTCAGCAAGCAGCGAGCGCCCTCGGAATCGTCGTGTGGCAACCGAAGACCTTGGATGAGGTCTGTTGGTCTGTTGATCCCGCCGGGACCGCCGATCCGACTGTCGGCGATCGAACGAGTGGTCGCACGTGGACCTCTGGTGAACTGCGAGGAGTCTGGTTCCAGAGCTATCCACCATTGCGGTCCGCGGAAGTGAGGGATCGGGAGTCGCAGGAATACGTTGACGCTGAAGTTGCAGCTTCTTTTGCGTCCCTGCGGGAAAGACTTCGTTGTCCTCAGCTTGGAATGCCCCTCCTTGACCTACCCTCGGTCGGAAGTGGACTTCAGTCGCGGGTCGAGTTACGCAGCTACACCGGGCCGGTGTTGGAGGATCGATTTGTGTCGTTCATCGACGCTGCCGGATACGACTCGCGTGCGCGACGTACCTGGGTTCACCGATGGAGTAGGAGTTCAACTTGGATGTGTGACCTTCGCATGAAGGATGCGAGGGACGCGACGACGACGACTTGGGGCGCCACAACTTTGGACGACCGACGCGTCCTCGCAATCGTCAGAATTGGCGATTATGCAAGAGTAGTTGAATTGGATGACGACAAGATCCAGTTCCGTGCACACGCCGAGGTACCCAAACTTCTCGAGATGTCCCGCGAGCTTTGCGATTTAACCGATTGTAAGCTTGGCGTCACCCAGTTCGCTCGACAATCCGGCACGTGGGCCCTAGCGAGGCATAACCTTCAACTGCCGCACTGGTTGTTCGGCTCGGTTCAAGACGGGTTGTGTGACGCGCTTCTCAAGGTCTTCGGCCGCGATGAGTAACGAGAACGTCTCTCCGATCTTGGTCGTCGGCTCGCCCCGGGATCCTACTTACCTGCACACGATACGATCGTTTGCCGCGCGCAAGTTTGACTTTAAGATGCTGGACATCGACGCGTTCTGCAGAAGTGGCTACATTTCTGGATCCCTCGCCGCCCCCGAGTCGCTCTTGCTGCATGGTCCGGAATCAACCTGGCGCCTGGCAGATTTTCGAAGTTGCTACGCGCGCTTCGTGGACCTGCCCGCAGACTGGGAGGGCGACGCGGGAAAGGACAGCGCTCAGGCGCTACAGCTAGCCATCTCTGCTCTTAAGATACTCGTAGTCAACCGGCCACTTGCGGGGGGATCGAACAGCTCAAAGCCGTACCAAACGGACCTACTTCGTCAGCACGGCTTCACAGTTCCGCGAAGTTGCTCGACGAACTCCCCGAAGGTCGCAGCCAGTTTCATCAACGATCTTCCCGATGGGGTTATCTACAAGTCGAACTCCGCGCATAGAAGCATCGTTCAACCCGTTCGAACCTCCGACTACAGCCGGTTGGACTTGATCCAGGGGTGTCCAGTCTTCTTCCAGGAAAGGATTCGCGGCATCGATGTCCGAGTGCACGTCATCCAGAACTCAACATTCAGCGTTGAGATCCGCTCGAGCGAAGTCGACTATCGCTACGATCGATCTCTAGACATCACCGAGGCCGCACATGAGTTGGATACTGCAGTCGCTGCTAAGTGTATCGCTATCACCCGGAGCATAGGGCTCACATTCTCAGGCATCGACTTCATTCGTTCGGACGAAGACGACCAATATTACTGCCTTGAAGTGAATCCCATGCCGGGTTATCACGGGTACGACCTCACCCTGGGGGGACAAATTTCGCGACGACTCGGTGACTTGCTGGCGTCGCCTCCGAGCAGCGTCGCTCCCGGATGGTCCTTGCCGGTGTTCGCAGAGCGGGTGATGCCCCCGAAGGATTGACGTGATCGCTGTGGTTGAGCTCGTCACTCGTGCATGCTGACTCCGACCCTGTGTCGACCCTCGGTCGAGTCCACGGTCGTGGTGGATGACGGGGCCACCGTGTGATCCGGTGGTCGCACTCTAGGCAGTGAGTGCGGCGGGTGTCAGGTCCTCCGTTTCGGTGGTGGGGTCGTTGGTGTTGATGAGGGCGACGCGGGATCGGGCGAGGACGTCGAGTCCGAGGTAGCGGCGGCCTTCGGCCCAGTCGTCGTGTTGTTCGGCCAGGACGGCTCCGATGAGTCGGATCGCGGAGTTGCGGTCGGGGAAGATCCCGACGACGTCGGTGCGGCGACGGATCTCGCGGTTGAGCCTCTCGTTGGGATTGTTGGACCAGATCTGGCGCCAGATCTCCTTCGGGAACGCGGTGAAGGCGAGGATGTCGGGACGGGCTTCCTCGAGGTGCTCGGCGACCGCGGGGAGCTTCTCGTCCAGGGTGTCGATGACGCGGTCGAACTGGGCGTGCACGGCCTTGGCGTCGGGCTGGTCGTAGATCGAGTGCAGCATCGCCTTGACCCACCCCCACGACGACTTGGGGGTCGCGGACATGAGGTTCGCGGCGTAGTGGGTGCGTCAGCGTTGCCAGGCGGCGCCGTCCAGGGTCGCGGTCATCGCGGCGACCAGACCGGAGTGGGCGTCTGAGGTGACGAGCTTGACGCCGTTCAGTCCGCGGGCGTTCAGGCCGCGGAACAGTGTCAACCAGCCGGCCTCGGACTCGGCCGAGCAGATGTCCAGGCCGAGGATCTCGCGGTGCCCATCAGCGTTGACTCCGGTGGCGACCAGGACGTGGGTGTTGACCACCCGGCCGCCCTCGCGGACCTTCATCGTGAGCGCGTCCGCGGCCACGAACGTGTAGGGGCCGGCGTCGAGTGGCCGGGTGCGGAAGTCCTCGACGTGGGCGTCGAGCTCCTTGGCCATCACGCTGACCTGGGACTTGGACAGGCGGGTGATGCCGAAGTCTCGACGAGCTTCTCCATCCGCCGCGTGGACACCCCGAGCAGGTAGCAGGTGGCCACCACGGTGGTCAGCGCCCGCTCGGCTCGCCGGCGTCGCTCGAGGAGCCAGTCGGGGAAGTAGGACCCCTCGCGCAGCTTGGGGATCGCGACCTCCATGGTGCCGGTGCGGGTGTCGAAGTCGCGGGTCCGGTAGCCGTTGCGGGAGTTGGTCCGCTCGGGCGACCGCTCCCCGTACGGGGCGCCGCAGATCGCGTCGGCCTCGGCGGACATCAACGCCTGCACGAACGTGGACAACATGTTGCGGAGCAGGTCGGGCTCGGCGCGCTGGAGGTGCTCGGCCATGAACGTGGGCAGGTCAATAGAGTTGGGGTCGACGGTCATCGTGGTGACTCCTTCAGGTGTGCTTTCGCAGGTCTTCTGAAGGACGCTTCTATGTGTTGTCAAGCCGCTGAAGATGCCTCAAGGGTGCGGTACAGCTCGCGTGCGATGTAGCGCTTGATGCTGCGGCGGATCTCGCTGTCGCTCTTGCCTTCGGCCTGGCGCTTGGCGATGTAGGCGTGGGTGCGCGGACAGATCCGCCAGCGCGTCAGGGTGATGTCGTGCAGTGCGCGGTTGAGGCTTCGATCGCCACCTCGGTTGTAGCGGTGCCGCACGACCCGTCCGCTGCGGCTGGGATCGGGCTGGCGCCGGCAAGTGCTGCGAAGGCGGCATCGTTGCGACAGCGCCCGGCATGCGACCAAGACACAATGGCTTGAGCAGCACTGACCGGGCCCACCCCGACCTTGTCGCGCAGGCGGGGTGCAAGCTGGTCCGCCAGCGAAGCGAGCTGCTTCTTGTTGTCCTTCAGCTCGTGCCCAGACTCGCGGATCGCGATCGCAAGTCGTCGGGCCTCAGCGCGACGCACCTCCTGCTCGACCGTCTCGACTGACCGACCTCGACGTCGGCTGATGGCAGTGAGTCGAGTGTCGGTGAGCGTTCCCCGCGCCAACTCTCGGTCTGCGTCATCGCCGGTCAGCAACAGGGCTCGTAGGCGGTTGATCTGGCCGGTCCGGACCGTGGTGAGCTCGCGCCGAGCACCCAGCAGGATGCGCAGGGCCTCACGTTCGCCGTCTGCACGGGGCGTCGGGAGTTGGTCGGCGTCGAGTCGCAGGGTGTGCAGGGCGGCCAGGTGTGCGTCGACGGGGTCGGACTTTCCTCGACGGCGGTCGGAACGCTTGGGGGGCTCGACCTCGACCACCACGAGCCCCGATGTCTGAATCGCTCGTGCGAGGCCGATGCCGTAGCGGCGGGTCCCTTCCAAACCGCGCGTCCTCCGGGTGCATGCTCGACGATCCAAGCGAGCGCTTCGGCGAAACCCGCATCGTCGTTGTCGATCGCGAGTGTGGAAATGGTGGCCCCGGTGGGCGCGGTCATCTCAAGGGCATGGGTATCGCGGTGGGTATCTCCGCCGACAACGGCGTCCACCACCTCTGCAAGCAAGGGCATGCGCTCAGTTCCTCCTTGGTTCGACAGTGGATCGGCATCACCGAAACTGGTCGGAGTTCACCTCGCGGCATATCTGTGATGAGTCACGCGTCGGGACGCGGACAGGCTTCTGATCAAGCCAGCAGGTGAGACCAAGACGACGCTCGTGACGACGAGTCCTTCGCAGAGCACGCCGAAGCGGCCAATTCACGCGTGAGTCAGTCCCGAGCATCGACACCGATCTTGGCAGCGATCCGTCCAGAACCGCCGTCCCACACACTCACAGATCACGCGGTGGCCGTCGCTGTGTCAGGACGCCACGCTCAGCACGGGCCCGGCGTACACCACGCCCGTGGACTCAACTGCCCTAGGTGGCCGGAGTTCGAAGCGTCTGTTAGGCGAGCGTCGATCCGTCGACGAGCGACTGCAGCCGTCATGATGGCGTAGTTTCCGGTGAGTCGTGAGCATGTGCGTGACTGGCCGGGGAGAGTCCCCTCATCGAGTACCTCGGCGGCGGGTGGGCCAACTCCGTGGCTTGAGCGTATGGAACGGGCTGCATCAGCGGCTGGCCCCAGTCGACTCGGCCTCACCCCTCGGTGGATGGCACGATCGTGCCCACGCACTCCCCGAAGTCGATGACTGACCCGTCGGCCCCGGGTGCCGTCGCTCGCAGCACGACCCTTTGACCGTCCTCGAGGAAGGCCTGCTCCCGACCGCTGGCGAGCTTCAGCGGCTCCTTTCCACCCCAGGACAGTTCCATGAAGGACCCACGCTGGCCGACCTCCGGCCCGGAAACCGTCCCGGAGCCGAAGAAGTCACCCGGGCGCAGGCTCGCCCCGTTGACCGTCATGTGCGAGACCATCTGCGGCGCGGTCCAGTACATCGTGCGGAATGGCGGACGGGAGACGGTCTCGCCATCGATCTCCACCTCCAGCGTGATGTCTAGGCCCCACGGCCCATCGACGGAGTCGTCGAGGTAGTCCGCGAGAGGGTGCTCTCGCTTCGGGGGCTCCACGCGAGCCGTGGCCAGAGCGTCGAAGGGCACGACCCACAACGAGATCGTCGAGGCGAAGCTCTTGCCGAGGTACGGGCCGAGGGGCACGTACTCGAACGCCTGGATGTCCCTGGCTGACCAGTCGTTGAAGATCACCACGCCGAAGATGTGTTCGGCGCCTGCACGCGAGACCGAGACTTCCCCTTCGTCCGCGGCCCCACCCAGCACGAATCCGACCTCGGCCTCGATGTCCAGTCGTCGCGAGGGGCCGAAGCTCGGCGGACCGGACTGCTCTGGGCGCAGTCCCTTGGGGCGCCGTACGTCGGTACCGGACGCGATGACGGTCCCCGCCCGTCCGTGGTAGCCGACGGGCAGGCGTTTCCAGTTCGGTAGCAGTGGGTCCTGATCGGGTCGGAACATCTGTCCGATGTTCGATGCGTGGTGCTCCGAGGCGTAGTAGTCCACGTAGTCCGCGACCGTGAAGGGCAGGTGCAGCTCGACGTCGGTCACTGTCGTTGACGCGGACTCGACGGTCGCGTCGAGCCCGTCGGTGGTCGTGACCTGCTGCAGCCACGCTCGAAGCGGCTGCCACGCGGTGTGCCCGGCTGCCAGCAGGGCGTCTAGATCCGGTCCCGACGCGGCCGCGCGCACCGCAGCGTCGAGCGAGGGTCCGCTGGACTCGACGGCCGTGGCCAGGGCGGCGATGTCGATGACCCGGTCGCCCAGGCGCACACCCAGCCGGCGCTCACCCGAAGCGACTGAGAACGACGCGTAGGGCAGGTTGTCGGTTCCGAAACCTTCGGTTCCGAAGCGTTCGGCGGCGGTCGTCATGTGGGAATCCTCCTGGATCGGTGGTGCAGGGGCTGTTCGGGTGTGACGGGTTCGGCTCAGTCCACGTCGGGCGGTAAGAGCCCCAGCCGGCGGAGGCTTTCGGCGGGTTCGCTCACGCTGCAGGTCCCGAATGACCGGAAGGACTCGCGCCACGTGCCGTTGGAGGCGGTGGCCTCTCGCGCCAATGCCGCCTCGTCGGTCTCCGCCAGGTACAGGGCGACCCGATCGGGCTGCTCACCAGTGCATGCCGCTTGTGCGGCCATGGCGATGTTGAGGAACCCGTGGTGGTGGAATCCGGTGGTCGGGTCGAGGTACCGGACGGCCTCGTGCAGGCCCGCCGTCAACTTGAACGGGATCCCGCCGCGTATCGCCCGCGCAAGGACCTCAGCGAGTTGCGCGGGAGTGGGGAAGTGGTGGGCCTCGGCGCCTCCGGTGCGGAACTTCAGCTGCAGCCCGGTGCCGGCCAGCAGGTCCAGGGCGTCAGCGGCGATCTGCTCCGCCGTGAGCTCGACGAAGATCGGCACGTCCTCCACCGCCGCAGCGGCACGCACCTGATCGGTCCACACCTGCCTGTCACCGGAGTCGATCTTGAGCTCGAGAGCAACCACGCGCAGTTCTGGACCCACCTGGTCCCGAACCGCCAGGGCCTCGTGCAGCGCTCCCGCGGGCGTGACCACCGAGACGTCGATCGGCTCACCGGACAAGTCCAGTCCGCTGGCGACGTGGCGCGCACGATTGAGGTCCGCCAGGGCGAGGACGGCAGGACCGACCGCTTGGGCGAAGCGGGAGGACCGCCGCCTGACGTGGTCGGTCACCGCCTGATCCACAGGTGCCAGACCGGGCGGGAAGGTCGCGGCATCGTCGAAGAATCGGACAAATTGCTGGGGCACCTCGCTCATGCGGTCCCCGGCGCGTCCGTCATCCACCGCCCGCCGGACCACGACGCGGCGTACTTGCCGTCATCGGTCGCCCTGGCAGCCGGACCCAATTCGAGCGGTCGGAACGTGTCGACCATGACCGCAGTCTCGTCGAAGTACTCGGCCCCGATGGACGCCTCGACGGCGCCCGGCTGAGGACCGTGCGCATGCCCGCCCGGATGGATCGAGATCGATCCCTTGCCGATGCCAGACCCCTTGCGGGCCTCGTAGTCGCCGTCTACGTAGAACATGATCTCGTCGGAGTCGACATTCGAGTGGTAGTACGGCACAGGCACGGCCAGCTCGTGGTAGTCGACCTTGCGCGGGACGAAGTTGCAGATGACGAAGTTGTGCCCCTCGAAGACCTGATGCACCGGCGGGGGCTGGTGGATCTTGCCGGTCAGTGGCATGTAGTCACCGATGTTGAAGGTGTACGGGTAGAGGCATCCGTCCCAGCCGACGACATCGAAGGGGTGGTTCGGCACCGTGTGCACGGTGCCGGCGATGCCGCCGGCGCCACGGCCGCGGTGCTTGATGTAGACGTCCACGTCCGTCTCCTCCCGCAGCAGCGGTTCGGTCGGTCCGTGCAGGTCGCGCTCGCAGAAGGGCGCGTGCTCGAGGAACTGGCCGTACCGCGACAGGTACCGCTTCGGCGGGGTGATGTGGCTCGTGGCTTCGACGATGTAGAGGCGAGCGGCCTCCCGTTCGCGCAAGACCCAGCGGTGGATGGTGGCCCGGGGAATGATGACGTAATCGCCCTCCGCCGCCTCGAGCGTGCCGAACTGGGTCTCGAGGAGCGCCGAGCCGCGCTCGACATAGACGCACTCGTCACCGATCGCGTTCTTGTACAACGGTGACGTGGTCCCGACATGGGCGTAGGAGATGCGCACATCGGGGTTGCCTAGGACGAGCTGGCGTCCGGTGACGGCATCCGTGGCTTCGGCCTGCTCCTCGGTGACGAGATCGTGGAGCCTGAGGTGGCGCGGGAGCAGTGGGTCGTTCGGCTCCAGCGACTGGTCCGGCAGCGCCCAGTGCCGGGCGCCGACGATCGCGGAAGGGATGTGCCGGTGATAGAGCAGGGAGGAGTCGGACGAGAAGCCCTCCTCACCCATGAGTTCCTCGTAGAGGATCCGCCCTTGGTCGTCCTTGAAGAGGGTGTGCCTTTGCTTGGGCACGGGGCCGATCTGTCGGTAGTGGGCCATGATCACGTCTTTCGTGTCGGGCAGACAGCCGTCTGCCATGAGTGTCGACTCAGAACGAGCCAACCGTGAGGCCGAGCCCGAGCACGGTGAGCAGACCCGCGAGGGGGACCAGAACGGTCACCACGAAGATGTCCTTGTAGGACTCTCGGTGCGAGAGCCCGCACACGAGCAACAGGGTGATGATGGCGCCGTTGTGGGGAAGCGAGTCGAACCCGATGGAGGCCATGGCGGTCACGCGGTGCATCAGGTCCATCGGGATGCCCTGATCCGTGGCCATCTTGGCCAGCTCGGCACCGAAGGTCTGCAGAGTGATGGTCAAACCGCCGGACGCAGACCCGGTCAGGCCGGAGATGCCGGACGTGGACGCGGCCGCGACGATGACCGGGTTGTCGCTGAGCCCGAACAAACCGTCACGGATGACCGCGAAGACCGCCAGGGACGCGATGACCGCGCCGTAGCCGACCTCGCTGGCCGTGTTGAAGACCGGCAGGACGGCATTCTTCGCGCCCTCGGTGACGCCCTCGACGTACTCCTTGAAGGATCCGATGCGCATCAGGAAGACCAGGATGATGCCGGCGAGCATTGCCACCGTCACCGACCAGATCCCGGCGACGCCATCGATCGAGGTCGCCCCGAACTTCTCCTCCGCGAGATAACCGAAGTCCATGGCGGGGAAGAGCACGTAGGTGCACAGCGCGTTGGCGACGACGACCACGAGGATCGGGCTGAGACCGATCAGTCCGGTGAGGGCCGAGGTGCGGGGGCGCCCTTCGGCGACCGGCTCCACCTCACGGGTGGCCACGGCGGGACCACGGGTGGTGGCGGGCTCGATCCCTCCCTCGTCATCCCGGACGGCGTCGACACCCGAGGACGGACGGCGGGCGGGACCACCCTCGGTGGGACGCGCCGTGCCCCCGATGCGCTTGGCCTCCTTGCGCTCGGCGAGGGTGGGGTCCCAGAAGGATTCACCGGCGCGCGCCAGCTGCTTCTGCCGACGGTCGAGCCACAGCATGCCGAGCCCGAACACGAGGACGGCGGCGAGCAGTCCCAGGCCAGGCGCGGCGAAGGTGTTGGTGCCGAAGAACTTCGTCGGGATCGTGTTGTGGATCTGGGGCGAACCGGGCAGTGCTGCGGTTGCGAAGGTGAAGATGCCCAGCGCGATGGCCGCCGGCATGAGCCGCCGGGGGATGTCTGCCTCCTCGAAGAGAGCCATCCCGATCGGGAAGATCGTGAAGACCACCACCCAGGCGCTCACACCGCCGTACGTCAGCAGGGCGGTGGCCAGAACGGTGACGAGGATGGCGAAACGTGGACCGAGCAGCCCGGATATCCATGCGGCGAGGTCGTTCGCGTACCCGCTGACCGACATGAGCCGGCCGAAGATGGCGCCCACGAGGAAGAGCGGGAAGAAGGCCACCATGAAACCGCCGAGGGCGGGCATGAAGATCTGTGTGTAGCTGGCCAGGAGCGGCGCCCCGGACATGATGACCGCGATGGAGGCGGCGAGGGGGGCGATCGCGATCACGGAGTGGCCGCGGTAGGCCAGCGTGATGAGGACCGCCAGCGAGAGCAGGATGCCCAGCAGTGCAAGCGACATGGGTTGCCTTTGGTGGTGGTGGTGGGTGGGTGGTGAGTGGTCAAAGTCCAAGAACGAGGCGGTCGCCGACCACGCGCGAGCAGCACGACATCATGCGGTCGCCCTCGCGGCGTTCGGCAGCGGACAGGACGACGTCTCGGTGGTCGACGTCGCCGTCGAGCACGGGGACCTCGCAGGTGCCGCACAGTCCCTCCTGGCAGTTGGAGGGGATCTCCAACCCGGCATCGCGCAGGGTGTCGAGGAGCGTGCGGTCACGGGTGACGACGAGGTCGATGTCGGAGTCCTGGAGGTGCACGGCGAACTCGTGCTCCTGGTCCGGGTCGAGCTCCCCGAGCTGTGAGGAGAAGTGCTCGAACACGACCGTGTCCTCGGGCCAGTCGTTGCTCGCGGCCGTGAGGTCGTCGATCATGCGCTGGGGGCCGCAGGCGTAGACGTGCACCCGACCGGCGCGGGCGTCCTCGGCGTTCGCCTCGAGCAGGCCGACGAGGTCCGCGCGGGCGCCCTCGCCGGAGCAGTGCACGACGAGGTGCTCGCCGTGCTCCGCCTGCAGCTCCTCGAGGAAGGCCATGCTCGCGCGCTGGCGCCCCAGGTAGTGCAGCTCGTACGGGATGCCGTCGCGTGCCGCCTGAGCAGCCATGGCGCGGATCGGCGTGATGCCGATGCCACCGGCGACGAAGATGTACCGCTGCGCCCGGTCGGTCAAGCGGAAGTGGTTGCGGGGACCGCGGACGGTGAGCACGTCCCCTTCGCCCACGTGGTCGTGCAGCCAGGCCGAGCCTCCGCGGGAGTCCTCGTCGCGCAGGACTGCTATCTCGTACGTCCGCGGTCGGGGGGTGTGCGGGACCGGACATCCGTCTTTTTGCACCGGCGCCGGCTGGTGACCGCACAATGAGTACTGGCGGATGATGCCCGTGTCCCCGCATTCGATGTCGATGTGCGATCCCGCGGTGAAGGCCGGCAGGGCCGTGCCGTCGGCGCTGGTGAGCGTGAAGTGGCGGACGCCGTCGGCTGCATCGACGACGCTCTCCACGCGCATCGGGCGACTGCGGTGTGCAGGCGTGGGCTCGCCGATGTGGACCCGGACCCGGGGCCGCAGCACCGAGTCGTCCGTGCGCTCGGGATTGAGCTCGGGATCCCACTCGACCCAGAGGTGCTCCGGCCCCCGGAAGGAGGTGTTGGGCACGTAGCTGAACTCCTGCTCGGTCAGCCGCATGTGCGGCAGGCGCCCGGTGAGCTCCTCGAGGAAGATCTGCATCTCCATGCGAGCCAGGTTCTTGCCGAGGCACTGGTGGGCGCCGTAGCCGAACGTGAGGTGGTCGGCCGCGTCATCGCGGCGCACGTCCACCAGGTCCGGGTCCTCGAAGCGGTGAGTGTCGTGGTTGCCGGACGAGGAGACCATGAGGATGCGGGCGCCCTCCGGGATGGCGACCCCGCCGATCTCGGTGTCCTTGGTGGCGATGCGCCGCCACGCAGCCTGGGAGCCGTTGTGCCGCAGGCACTCCTCGACGGCGTTGGGGATGAGAGTCGGATCCGCGCAGACCTGCTCCCAGATGTCGCGGTTCTCCAGCAGCAGCTTCACGGCATTGGCGATGCCGTTGGCCGTGGTCTCGTGGGCGGCGACGATGCCGGCCATCATCATCGAGTGGAGGTAGGAGTCGGTGACGACGCCCGGCATCTCACGCTGCTTGCGGATGCCGTACTGCATCCACCCGTGGTCCTCGGGGCGCTCGCGCATCCGCTCGAGGACCCCACCGGCGTACTGCCAGAAGTTGCCCACGGCGTGGGCGACGGCCACCTGCTCCTCCGGTTTCGGCCGGCCCCAGGTGTTGACGGTGTGGGCGACGGAGTACTCGCGCAGCTTGGGTCGGTCGTCGTCGGGAACCCCCAGGAACTCCAGTGCCACGGTCAGGGGGATCTCCCAGAACATCTGGTCGACCAGGTCGGCGCGGCCGTCGTCGATGAAGCGGTCGACGTACTCGCGCACGAGGGCCCGGACCATGGGCTCGTGGTCGGCGAGGTGCTCGGGAGCGAAGGGCTCCATCAACGCCCGGCGGCGCTCCATGTGGGCTGGCTCGTCCTCGTTCACGAGAGTGCGGTTCATCCCGTAGCCGTAGGAGGCCAGTACCTCGTTGGCCTCGTCGCCGGTCGGGGTGATCTTCTCCAAGGCGACTGACGGAGAGAAGGTGATGTTGTCGCGGAAGATCGTCTTGATGTCGTCGTACCGGGTGACCACCCAGTACCCGAGCTGGGGGCTGTAGAAGACCGGTTCGCTCTCCCGGGACCACGCGACGTAGCTGGGGGGGTCCTGCTGGTAGCCGTCGCCGAAGGGGTCGAACTCGGCAGCCTCACGCGAGATGGGGCAAACGGCGGCCATTGAAACTCTCCTTTGTGCGGACAGCGCACACGTATGTGCGTTCTCCGCACAAGGTAGTGCGCGTCACATTCCCGGTCAAGAGTGCGAGGGGTTCCCGGATGGGTCCGGAGGTGCGTGCCTGGACTCAGTACAGGCGTACGACGGCGTCGCGCGCGGACTGCACGAGAGGCAGGAGCTGGTCGACGTCGAGGTCCCCGGGCCGGCCGAGTCGCACGACCCCGATGGAGGCCTCGAGGTCGGTCGCCGGAGCGCCGCCAGTGCCGACGGCGAGCCCGACCGCGCCTGGCTGGACCTCGCCGTCGGACAGGGCGTATCCGCGCGCGCGGGAACGCCGGACGGCTTCGCTGTCCGTCGGGCGCTCGGGGCGCTGGGCGAGGATCGCCAGCCCGTCGGCGCCCTCCTCCAGGGGGTGGCGGGTGCCGACCTGGTAGCTGATGCCGATGGAGCCGCGGGAGGCTGGCTCGGCCACCGCGAGGGCGACCGACTCGGCACGGTCGGCGATGGCGACGAAGGCGGTGAAGCCACTGCGGTCGGCCAGCTTCTGGACGACCGGCTGCGCGGCAGAGCGGTACTGGCTCATGAAGCGACCGGCGACGACCAGTGCTCCGCTACCCAGGCGGTAGAGACCGTCACTGCCCTTGGCCACGAGGTGGCGCTGCTCGAGGGTGCTGAGGATGCGGTAGGCCCCGGCCCGATGCACGCCCAGCTCATCGGCCAGCGAGGAAGGAGAGATACCGCTCGTTCGCTGGGAGATGATCTCAATCGCCTCGAGGCCTCGGTCAAGAGTCTGGAGGGCGCTCATGAGTGTTGGGGCTCCTTGTGCCGTGGGTGCTCGGAGTCTACGCAGCACCACCGCGCAGGCCTCCCACACCTCAAGGAAAGCCCTGTGAACACGACCGTCCGGAGTTGCCTAGATTCACATTGCTCAGGTGAGCGTCTAGCAGCCGCCTGGCGGGGACATCCGGATCTGGCGGCTTCCGCCAGCTGAAGTCAGCGGACCTGGGTTTGCCGTTGAAAGTGACGCCTTCGAGACCGTTGAGGTTGCCCTCGAGTACCAGCTAACGACGATGACGACGTCGGGCTGGTCGTGGCCGGTGTGCGTGAGAAGGTGAGCTCACGGTGGAGCACGTGGTCAGCCCGTCGGCCACGCGTCCCAGTCGACCTCGTCGGCGAGCGCCTCCTTGCGGAGTAGGTCCGGTAGATCCTCGAAGCGTGGGTCAACCTCGGCCCAACATTGTGCCGATCTCATTCGCAAACTGCACCAGCATCATGAACCCGGGCAGACCGTGTTTGGTCATGAGCCCTTCGATCGGTCCGCGCGTGGGGATGGCACCGACCCACTCGCTCAGGAGTGCGATCGGGTCCTTGTCGCGCGCTCAAGGTCTGCGCGCGGATGGTGGCATGGGCTGCGGCGATCCCGGACGTATTTGCGCGCCTGCCGGCCAGCTTGTCGGCGACCGTTGTGATCCCAGCTGAATTCGAGGCCTGCAGTTGACCTTGGGGGCCAACGCACCGCCGTCGTCGAAGGGGTCGTCTTGCTGAGGTGCGGAGCTGTCGTCGATGGCGGTCAGGATGCAGCACTCCACCGACAACGACCGCGGAGGCGCTGCTGGCGAACGGTTCAGAGTCGCCGTCGGTGCCCGGGAGAGCGCTGGTACGCCCAGCAGTTCCAAGTGCCCAGCAAGCCACAGAAGCGCTCGGCGGCACCCGCAGCATTCCGCCGCCTGTCGGCGTGTAGTCGAGCTGAAGCGGACGCCAACCCTGTGGCGATCCGGCAATGGAGTGCTTCCACTCTTCGCACCGATGGCAGGGCGTTCAACCGTGAAGCCTTCAGCGACAGCTGGACACGCGCAGACCCGGACGTGGCGGCGGCGGATGGGGTCACCCACAGAACGGCCCACCGGCCGACCTTCACTCAGAGCCCGACGATTCGCCGATTGCCCGAGGTGAGCCGCGCTGATGCGCCCAGCGGCGGCGCCGTAGAGAGCGAGCAACCGGCCCTAGGAGGTGCCGTCCAGGATCAGTCGCGCAGCCTCCTCCGGGGCGTCCCACTGCGGGAAGTGACCGCACCGGTCGAACCAGTGCAGAACTGCGTCGGGGAACAGCTCCGTCGCGCGGGCGGCCTGCCTCGGCACGGTCACCAGATCGCGACGACCCCAGCCGATCGTGACCCGACCAGGCACCGTGCCTGCCGGAGCGCCCTGCTGCTTGGGTCCCCTGGTCAGAGCGTCCATCGCCGCGTTGGTCGCCGGCGCGTCGGCCAGCCCGCGCACATCGGGCAGAACGGTGTCGCACGAGAGAGCCCAGGGGCGCGCCGAGAGCTGCGCCAACAGCACTGTCCTGCCTACTGGATTGTCGAGCAGAGTCGACAACGTGCCTCGCATCGCGCGGACCAAGGCGATCGATGGCCGCAACGTGGCGCTGAAGACCTTGAGCTCACGATCGCTCCAGAAGCCGCCTGGGTCGAGAGCAACGGTGTCGCCACCGACCCCCCGCCGCGCAAGCTCGAGCACCATCCGACCGCCCATCGACTGTCCGGCGGTGGCGACCCCGTCCAACCCCTGCTCGCGGATGAAGTCCACGACGGAGTCGGTCAGGGTCGCAATCGAGACCTCGCCGGGCAACGGTGGCGTCTCACCGAATCCCGGCAGGTCCACAGCGATCACCTCACGGTGCTCCGCCAACATCTCCATGATCGGGAGCCAGGATCTCCACCCCGCGCCCAGACCGTGCACCAGCAACAGTGGGGTGCCGCTCCCGCGTCTCACGTGGTTCAAGGTCATCTCGGGAACGCTATCCCACGCGTCTGTGGGTGTCGGTTCTCTCGAAGCGCGTCAGTCCGCCGCCTGTCGGCGCTGCTCGAACATCCGGACGTGGCCGATGTGCGGGCCTCGTCGAGGACTAGTGGGCTGCGCCGATTTCTACGAGAAGGACGCCGCCGATGATGAGGGCGATGCCGCCCATCATGAGTGGGGTGAGGGGTTCTTGGAAGAGGGCCTTGGAGGCGATGGCGGTCAGGGCCACGCCGGAGGCCGCCCAGATGCCGTAGGCGGCACCGAGGCCGAGGCCCTGATCGAGTGTCAGGGTCAGGAAGGTGAAGGCGAGGAGGTACCCGACGGCTACGGCGGCGTAGTAGGCGCGTTGGCCGGTTGCAGCCATGCGCAGGCAGATGGTGCCGATGACCTCGAAGATGATGGCTCCGGCAAGGAACAGCCACTGCATCAGAGGGCCTCGTGGGGGCGGGTGTGCTGGTGGGCCAGTTGGGAGCCGAGCTCGACGGTGAGGACGCCCGCAATGATGAGGACGATGCCGAGGCCCATGAGAGCGGTGAGGGCTTCGTCGAAGATGAGCGATGACATCACTGCGGTGGTGGCTACGCCGAGCGCAGCCCAGATGCCGTAGGCGACGCCGAGGGCCATTCCCTGGCGCAGGGTGAGCGCGAGGAGTGTGAAGGATGCCGGGTAGCCGACGGCGACGACGATGTAGAGCGCTGGAAGGTCGAGTGCGCCTTTCAGGGACAGTGTGGCGGTGACCTCACAAAGGATGGCTGCGGCGAGCAGGACCGACCTGTTCACGAGTTGTCCCGGCTGTCAGGCATGGCCCTGAGCCTAGGGGTCGAACGTCCTCCATGGCGCGATGCGCGCGTCCCATGATGCCGACGCCAGCGTGAGGGATGGAACTGATGACTCAGCTCTGGCGAAGGGTCCCGGCTTCCCAGTGGTCGGGACGGGTAGTCGCCTCTTCAGTGGGCCGTTAGCGTGACAACGTGACAGACGACATCACGAACGACGACCCCCGGACCGAGCTTGCCCGTATCGAGCGACAGATCGAGGAACTGCAGCAGGCCGTCCGCGACCTCCGTGCCGGTCTCAACGACGCCGGCCCGATAGACCCGGAGGATCGCTCACTGGTGATCAGCCAGGCCGAAGAGCAGGAAGCGATCATCGCCGAACTCGAGCAGCGCCGCCGCCACCTCCGTGAAGAGCTCGGGACGGGCTAGTTTCCTAGTGGGGTGGGCTGAGGCACCTGCGTCAGTGACGCTGGGGGAGAGCGCCCCGGGTGCGGCCAGCGTCGCAATCACTGAGCGGAGATCGTGCTCGCCAGATTGCCCGCCCTTACCGGATCCGCCGCGACGCGTGCGTCCTCCTCCGGTGCGCGCTCCAAGGTCGTCAGCGATCAGTGCGCGAGCGGTGAAACCACCGCCCCGCGTGCGACGGTTGCCCCGGCGGAAGAACGGGCACAGTCACTATGTGTTCCCATGAACGGTGACGCAGACGAGAGGAGACAACGATGAGAGCGCTCGAGTGGCTCAAGGGCTTGTTCCGACCTAAGGGGAAGCTGGGTGGTCCGGCGGGAGGGCCCCATCCGAACCCGTTCCCGTCAAAGAAGGACTCGACAGAGTAGGCATCGGCAGGCGAGGGGCTCAGCCCACGCTGGGCCCTCATTCGCCACCGTGAGCGCTCGGGCGCAGTCGGCAACGAGGCGCGCCATGACACCGAACGGCAACTCCGTTTCGGCCGACGGTCCATGGATTGGAGGATTGGCACCGCCCTACTTGCCCGTAGGGCCACCTGGTCCAGTTCTCGCGGTGGGTGTGCACCGAGTAGACGGCAGCAGATCCCGCACTGTCGCGGAGCTGCGTCTATCCGCCGCGGCCTGTCGGACGCCGGGAATGGTTGGCACCGCTCGGCCAGTGCCGGGCAATCACGTCCTGTGCTCGTGCTTCGGGCCAGGGCGTGGATCGCACCGCCTGCTCAGTCGGCGATCTCGGGTGGCCAGACCACGCGGAACCGCTCGAAACACAACTCGATCTCGTCGGAGAACTCGATGCCCAGCCTCGCGCAGGCCCTCTGGAAGTAGCGGCGGTGCCCGTCCAACCAGCTCTCCAGTGTGCGGTCGTACTCGCCCTCGTCCCAGGCGAACTGTTCATCGACCGAGGACAACGGCCCGAGCCGGAGCTCGACGCTGCGCAGCACCGCTCGTGGCGCGCCCCTGCCGTCGCATGCGATCCAGTGGCCACCAAGGCGGGGCAGCGGCTCGCCCTCGGCCACGAACTCGGCGACCATGCCTGCCGTCGCCCGCTTAGGTCCGTCCAGGACGAACTGGAGCAGCTCGTCGGCCAGCTCCGGCGAGTCCCCGAACGCCTCGGCGACAAGAGGCTCGTCCGAAAGCTCGGAATGCGCCCCGCGGTAGGCCGCCCACATGGCGGCCGCAGCCTGACGGTCCGGCTCGACCATGACGTTCATGGTAGGGCCTCCCGTTCACCGACGCGGGCCCACGCCTGGCCATCCCCGTGGCCTGCCTGGCGTGCCAGTCGCGAGCAGGCCGAGGTGGGCGACGACGACCCGCCCGGCGCGCCGACCAAGCGGCCGTGTGAGCTTCCGCAGGACTCTCGCTCGCCATCACGGCGAGGGCCCCGGTCCACCCCGCCGGTCGGTGCCCGGCAACCTATCCGGATGGCGCCGGATCCGTCGGCCGGACACCACCTGCCTAACTCCGCCTCATCGGTGCCGATCCGGCACCCATGGTGCGCCGCCGTGGCAATGACCGATCTTGAGGTTCAAGGGCGGGCGCTCCGCATCGCGTCCACCAGCGCCGTTCCCAGGAGTTCGTGGGCGAGCGGAGGCAACTCCTCCGGCCCGCACCAGCGGATCTCGTCATGCTCATCGGGAGCGACGTTCGTCGGTGTGCCCTGCCACTCATCGACAAGCCAGGCGCTGAGGCGAACGATTTCCCCTCCGCGTCCTGCGTCCAGCCGGCACAGATGGATCGCCGAGCCTGTCGCCACCTGCACGCCCAGTTCCTCGCGCATCTCCCTGCTGAGCGCGGCCAGCTCTGTCTCGCCTGTCTCGATGTGTCCACCGGGCAGGTCCCACACACCCGGGTACGCGCGGCGGTTCGGGTTCCGATGGACGAGCAGGACTCGACCTTCGCGAACCAGCGCTGCGACAACGACCTCGTTCATGGGGGGGATTAGAGCATTGCCATCCGGCCAGACCAACGTCCAGAACTCGCCGCGATTCGCGATCCGGAGAAGATGCGTCACACCGCCCCTTGTCGGCCACGCTCAGGGTCAACGTGTCGGCGGTCAGGCCGCCTGCGCCAGAGCGCCCGCGATCGCCGCGGCGGTCTCCTGCGGAGCTTCGTCCGGGAGGAGGAACACCGAGCCGGGAATCGTCACCAGGGTCACGTTGGGCGCCGCGTGGAGGGTGCCGCGCTCGGCGTCGGTGAGGCCTCCGTCGCCCTTCTCGGCGTGGACCACCCATACGGGAGTGCCGGACGCGGCGAGCTCGGCGGCGAAGTCCCGGTCTTCGGCGATGTAGTCGAGGTACTCGACGCACGTCAGAACCGAATCGCTGGCTCGGTTCTGCTTGAAGTCCTCGATCAGTTCCTTCTTGTGCAGCTCAGTTGTCTTGGCAGATCTGGCCACCAGTGGCATGAGCCGGAGCAGGGTGGCCATCGGCCAGCTGCCCACCTTCTGCGACGCTCGTACGACGCCGCGGAAGAACGTCGCCTCATCCTCGGTGGTCAAGCTGATGCCGAGCAGCACCACCGGGCCCTGGAAGTGCCCTGACAGCACCATGTCCAGGGCCACTGTCGCGCCGTGGGAGAAGCCCACGACGACGTCGCACCCGTGTTCTTCGGCCAGTTCCCCTGCCCGACGGGACAGGGCGGGGATGGACACGTCTTCGGACACCGGCGCGCCTGCCATGCCCGGCAGCGTCGTGGCCACCAGGCGCACACCTGAGAGGCCGGGTCAGCCATCACGAGGTTGAACGAGCGGGCCGCGTTGGCTCCGCCGGGGAGGAGCAGAACCGATCGATCCGCCTCAGGCGGTCCCGCTGCCAGAAGTTCCCAGGCTTCCCTCATGGCTACCTCTCCGTCAGCGGCTCCTGCCCATGAACGCTAGGGCGCAACGATCCCGCGTGGAAGGTCGGAGTCCTGGAGAATCGGACCTCTGCGAGTGCTGGGTCAGCTCTGTATGAAGATGGCGAGCGTGTCAGGGTGCACGCCGTCGTACTTCATGGCAGCCGCGCCCGCCTCGCTCTCCATCACCGCCTGGAACGCGTCCATGTCGGCCACGTCCATGCTGAGGCCGACGTGATTGGCTCGGCTGGGATCGACAAACGTGCGGATGTTGCTCGCGACCGATGCGAAGACCTCTTCGCGTTTGGGCGAGGCAAGCCAATGGGCAACGTCGTCGACCTCGTGGGTAGCGATCAGGCTGGGCATCTGATGTCCTTCCACCGTGATGTGGTCAAGGCGCGGATCACTTTCAAGCTACGCGCACGCCGACGCCAACACCATGACCCGTCTGGGTTGCGTCCCACCGCCGCCTGTCGGCGTCAAAGGCCCGCTCAGCCGACGATGCGGAACTCGTTGCCGTCCGGGTCGGCGAGCTCGACGCCCTCGTCGACGTCCGCGAGCCGGGTCGCCCCGAGCGACGTCAGCCTCGCGATCTCGGTCTCGAGATCGGTGGCGGCCAGGTCGAACCGTTGACGGTTCCGACCCGGTTCGGGAGCCACGGGCGGCCCGCCCCACGCCAGCTTGGTGCCGCCGGCCGGCGACTGGATCGCGGTTTCCTGATCCTGGTCCCACACCAGCGGCCATGCGAGGACGTCGTGCCAGAAGACCCCGACCGCTCGTAAACCGTCGCAGGCGACCTCACCGAGTGGGCCGCAGCCGGCGAGGAAGCCGTTGCCAGCCTCGATCACGCAGAACTCGTTGTCACCCGGATCGCTCAGCACGACGTGCCCCTCCTCGGGCAGCTGGCCGACGTCGAGGTGGCGTCCGCCGATGCTCAGGGCCTTCGCGACCGTGGCCCGCTGCACCTGCGGAGTGGCGCTGGTGAGGTGCAGATGCAGGCGGTTGAGCCCGACCTTCTCAGTGGGCGCCCCCACGAAGCGCAGCCCGACCTGCCTCTCGTCCCCCGGGAGCAGCACGCCGTCGTCCTCGTCGACGACGTCTCGTCCGAGCAGCTCGGCCCAGAACCTGGCCGTTGCTGTCGGCTCCTGAGCGTCGAAGGCAACGGCGACGAGACGTGTGGGCACCTTCTGCACGCTAGACGCGACTCGGCGCGTGGGCACCTCATTTCCTGCGGGTGGCCACTGCTCCCCGGTGCTGTCGGCCGCACGCACGGGATCCGCCCGGGCATCCACACCACCCGTGACGCGGACTGGACGAGCCGCGCGTCCTCGATAGCCTGCAGGGATGCCCATCAAGCTCGAGAACGTCGGCGATCGCCGTCCGCGACCTCGAGGCGACGATCGCCTTCTTCACCGACCTCGGGCTCACCGTCCTGGGCCGCGACACGGTCAGCGGGGAGTGGGCCGACACCGCGGTCGGTCTCGACGGCAACCACGCGAAGATCGCGATGCTGCAGACGCCGGACGGCGACGGTCGCCTCGAGCTCTTCGAGTACATCCACCCCGATGCGATCGAGACGGAGCCCACCCGGCCCCACGAGATCGGCATGCACCGCGTGGCCTTCTCGGTCGACGACATCGACGAGGCCCTCGAGATCGCCGCGCGGCACGGCTGCCACCCGCTGCGTGGCGTGGCGACGTACGAGGACGTCTACAGGCTCACCTATCTCCGCGGCCCCAGCGGCATCCTCGTCATGCTCGCCGAGGAGCTCCCGAAGGGCTGATCCTGCCCGTCGCGGGCCAGCGCACCACGACGGACGCGACCCCGGCGTCCGGTGACCGACCGCGCGGCACGGGCAGGGCCGAACGTAGGCTCGGGCGTGCCAGCCCTCCCTGATGCGCAGTCCGAGGAGTCTCGTGTCCCGCACACCCACCCGATTCCGGACGATCCTGCCCAGCTCCGGACGCGCCGCCCTCGGCGCGACCATCGCCGGCGGCGTGCTGTCCGGCCTGGCCGCTGCGCCCGATCGCATGGGCCGACTGTTCCGGGGACGCTTCCCGACGGTGGCCGTGACCGGCATGACCGGGGTCGGCAAGACCGAGCTGGCGAACCGGCTCACCCGACGTACCTCCGGCGACGGTGTGGGCGAGGTGGGCTCCGCCGTCATGGAGCGACGGACCCGCCGCTCGCGCAGGTTGCAGGGCTTCCGCTTCCTCGTGGTGCCCGGGGACAACGCGGCGACGCGGCTCTCGGCCCTCGACGAGGTCTTCCACGACGAGCCGGTCGACGGGATCATCCACGTGGTCGCCAACGGCCACGCCACGCCCCGGCGGGTGGCCGGGACGTCGGGCCGGGCCACGGCCACCCGCGAGGAGCTGCTCGCCGCGGAGCTCGAGGACTGGGCGATCACCGCGCACCGGATCGCCTCGATGGCCGTACGCCGCGACCGCCCGGTCTGGCTCGTCATCGCCGTCACGAAGACCGACCTCTACGCCGACGAGCTGGACGACGTCGTCGAGTACTACTCCCCGGGGAGTGGCTCGCCCTTCGGCGCCAAGATCGACGAGCTCCGGGCGCTCGCCGGCGGCGCGAAGCTCTCGGTCGACGTGCTCCCGGTGTCGAGCCGAGGTGGCGACCGCTCCTCGGCCGTCCCGGCCAAGAAGGCCACCGCGATGGTGGACGCGCTCGCGGTGCGACTGGCCCAGCTGAGCGGTCACGTCTGATCACGCCACCGCCCGTGATGCGCGCGGGTGCCCGGATCGGGTGAGTCCCCGCCGTAGCCTTGCGGCCATGTCTGAGGCGGGGGAGGGACGGTGACCTGGCTGGTCCTGGGCCTGCTCGTCGCGTGGCTGGCGCTGGGTCCCTGGGTGCCCGTCGCCGTTGTCCTCGCCCTGTGCGTGCCGCGGGTGCGCTGGTGGGTGCTCGACCGGATCTGGGTGACCCGGCGCGGCGTCGCGATCGCCGCCGCGGGGGTGGCGGTGGTCGCCGGGCTCGTCGTGGTCGTCCCCGACGGCTGGCTGCCCGTCCCGCCGTCCCCGGGGGTCCTGGTCGCGCCGGCGTACGTCGGTCGTCCGGCGCAGGCGCGTCCCCTGCAGGTCGGCACGATCCCGCAGAACCCGCACCTGGCGCGCAACGGGGCCGGTGCGGTCCTCGACGACGCGTGGAGCACCGGCACCACCTCCTGGGCCGGGCCGACCGGGCTCCAGCCCGAGGTCGACTCCGCCTGGTACGGCCTCGAGCACTGCGCCACCCTCACCCTGGACAGCCGCGACCGGCTGGTCGGGGTGTGCGATGACCGCGGCGGCTCGTCGCTGCACGTCATCGACCCCGACTCCCTGCACCCCCTCGCGACCAAACGGCTCCCCGAGCCCGAGGAGGACGGCTGCGCCGCCGGCCTCGGTGCCGCCTACCTGGACGCCGGCGACCGGGTGGTCGTGGCCACCTCGGACCGCCGGGTCCTGGCCGTCTCGACCGCGGACGCCGACGACGAGCCCGACCTCACCACCGCGCGCACCTGGGACCTCGCCGCACAGGTCCCCGACGACGACTGCGTGGTCGCGCTGCTCCCCGACTGGGTGGGCCGGATCTGGTGGGCGACCCGGGGCGGGTTGGTCGGCACCGTCGCCCCCGACTCCGGCGAGGTGCGGGTGCTCGACCTCGGCGAGGAGGTCACCGACCCGTTCAGCACCGACGAGACCGGCGGCACCTACGTCCTCACCACGCACGCGCTCTACCGCCTCGGCGCCGATGCGACCGGGACCCCGGCGGTGGACTGGCGCACGACGTACGACCGCGGCACCGACCGCAAGAGCGGCCAGGTCACCCGGGGGAGCGGCACCAGCCCGGCCCTGCTCGACGGCGGGGTGGTGGCCTTCACCGACAACGCCGAGCCCCGCCTGCAGGTGGTGATGGTGGAGCGGTCCACCGGCGCCGAGATCTGCCGCGCGGGCGTCTTCGAGGACGACGCGAGCGCCACGGACTCCGCGTTGGCCAGCGTCGGTGGGGGTGTCGTGGTCGCCAACACGCACGGGTACGCCGGACCGCTGCGGACCCTGCTCGGTCGCGGCACCACCGGCGGGCTGGCCCGGGTCGACGTGCCCGCCGACCGGTCGACCGGCGAGTGCCGGGTGCGCTGGACCAGCGACCTGGTCGCCCCCTCCGGTGCCCCGCAGGTGTCCCTGGGGACGGGTCTGGTCTACGCCAGCACCAAGCGACCGACGTGGTGGGGCGTCAGTGCGTGGTACCTCACCGGCGTCGACGTGCGGACCGGGCGGGCGATGTTCGGCGTGCGCACCGGCACCGGCGTCCTGATGAACAACGACCGCGCGACCGTCACCCTCGCGCCCGACGGGACGGCGTACGTCGCGACGCTGGCCGGGATGGTGCGGGTGCAGGACCGCCAGCCGAAGGAGGCCGGCAGCGGTCCTCAGGGGTAGGTGATCCCGGTGACGTCCTGGCTGATCTCCCACAGCCGCCGCTGGGCGGTGGGGTCCATCGCCAGCCGCCGCGGGGTGACGACCTGCGGGGTGCCGGAGACCTCCCCGAGACCGCTCGGACCGACGTACGTCGACCCGGGCAGGTCGGCGGTCGCCGCCATCAGGGTGGGCCACGCGCCGGCGGCCGCGGGCTGTGACACCGCCTTGACCGCGGCGTCGAGGATGGACGCGGGGCCCCCGCGAGCGCGGCCGAACTGGCCGTTGGCCACCAGGTGCGTGCCGGCGAAACCCGGGTGGGCGGCCAGCGCGGTCACCGGCAGCCCGGCCTCGCGGCAGCGCCGGTCGAGCTCGAAGGTGAAGAGCAGGTTGGCCAGCTTGGACTCGCCGTACACCCGCCAGCGGCGGTAGTGCCCCTCCTGGTGACGTGGGTCGCCGAGGGGGGCCTTGCGGGCCACCTTGTGCATGGACGAGGAGAGCGTGACCACCCGGCCGCCGGCGGCGGTGACCTGGGGGAGCAGCAGCCCGGTGAGGAGGAACGGGCCGAAGTGGTTGGTCGCCATCTGCGACTCGAGGCCATCGGGGGTGCGGCGGAGCGGGACGGCCATGATCCCGGCGTTGTTGACGAGCACGTCGATCGGTCCGAGTCGCGACGCCTGGTCACCGGCCCGCCGGACCGAGCCGAGGTCGGCGAGGTCGACCACGAGCCGCTCCAGCCGAGCGCCGGGGACCGCCGCGGTGATCGCGGCGTCGGTCTCGGCCAGCCGGTCGGCGGAGCGGCCGGCGAGCACGACGCGGGCGCCCGCCCGGGCGAGCTCGAGGGCGGTGTGGTGGCCGAGCCCGCCCTGCGTCGTGCCGGTCACCAGCGTGGTGCGACCGGTCAGGTCGGGGATGTCGGCGACGGACCAGCCGGAGTCCCCGCTCACGGGGTGACCGCGAAGCCGGCCAGGACCCGTCGTGCGAGCTCCGGGTCCCCGAAGACCTCGACCCGTCCCGGCTCGGGGTCCCGGCGCCCGCCGGCCAGCAGGACGAAGGACTCCCGGTCGGTGCGCACCCCCACCGTGGGGTCGGCCGGCACCTCGTCGAGCAGCCGGCCCCGGCCGTCCTCGGAGACCGTCGCGGCGACCGGGGGATGGCCCTCGACCTCGACGACGACGGTGGTGCCCGGGTCGGCGCCGACCCGCTTGGCCAGCACGTAGCCGAGGCTCTCGCACAGGTAGTCGACGGAGTGGACGGCCGCGTCGGCGCCCATCCCGCCCGGCTCGCCGACCGCGCGGCGTACGTCCTGCTCGTGCATCCACAGGTCGAGGGGGCGGTTGCGGAGCAGGGTCAGGGTGGTCCAGCCGATGGCGCCGTAGACCCCCGGTGCGGGGGCGTCCGGGTCGGTCGGCGGATCGGCCAGCAGCGCCGTGTGGCGGGCGGTGGCGGCGGCCCGGATCTCGTTGATGAGGTCGTCGGGCGTGGCGTCGCGACGGGCCACGACGCCCTGCTCGGTGAAGCGGCCCATCATCCCGCGCGCGTGCGGCACGTCGCCGATCTCGACGTCGTCGTGCTCGCCCCCGGCCAGCAGCGACTCGAGGTGCGCGGTGTGGGCGGCCACGGCGTGGACGTCCCAGCCCGGCAGGTCGGTGGGCGTCGACCACTGCTCGGCCGGCACCTTCTCGAGCAGGGTGGTGAAGTCGTTGACGGCCTGCCACCACAGGTCGACGTAGCCGGTCAGTGCGACGTCGCCGCGGCCGTCCGCGGGGGATGTGCTCATGGCTCGCACCCTAGTGGCACGGGCGGTGCGGGTCGCGGGGGAGAATGGGCGCGTGCATGTCCGTGCCCCCGAGCTCACCGGCCGCGGCTGGCTCAACACCGCCGCCCCGCTGTCCGTCCGCGACCTGCGAGGTCGCTTCGTCCTCCTCGACTTCTGGACGTTCTGCTGCATCAACTGCCTGCACGTCATCGACGAGCTGCGCCCGGTGGAGGAGCAGTACGCCGAGGAGCTGGTCGTCGTCGGCGTCCACTCGCCCAAGTTCGTCCACGAGGCCGACCCGGACGCCCTGGTCGCCGCGGTCGAGCGCTACGCCGTCCACCACCCGGTGCTCGACGACCCCGAGCTCACCACGTGGCAGGCCTACACGGCGCGGGCGTGGCCGACGCTGGTGCTGATCGACCCGGAGGGCTACATCGTCGCGCAGTACGCCGGGGAGGGTCACGCGCACGCGATCGCCTCGCTGCTCGAGGACCTGGTGCCCGAGCACCGGGCGCGCGGCACCCTGCAGCCCGGCGACTCGCCGTACGTCCCGCCGGTCGTGGAGCCGAGCGACCTGCGCTTCCCCGCCAAGGCCGTGCCGCTGGACGAGGGGCGCGTGCTGGTCGCCGACGCCGGGCACGACGAGGTGGTGCTGCTCGACCGCGAGGGCGCCGTGGTCCGGCGCTTCGGCGGCTTCCGCGAGCCCAACGGCCTGTGCCTGCTGCCGCCCGACCTCGCGTCGCGCATCGGGTACGACGTCGTGGTCGCCGACACGGTCGGCCACCGGCTCGCCGGCCTGACCCTGGAGACCGGGGACGTGCGGACCCTCGCCGGCGACGGCACGCCGTGGATGCAGGGCGACGGCACCGAGCGGCTCAGCAGCCCGTGGGACGTGGCCTGGTGGCAGGACCGCGTCTGGGTCGCGATGGCGGGCATCCACCAGCTCTGGACCTTCGACCCGGTGACCGGAGAGGTGGAGGTGGCCGCGGGCACCCTCAACGAGGGGCTGCTGGACGGCCCGGCGGGGGAGGCGTGGTTCGCCCAGACCAGCGGGTTGGCCGCGGACGGCGACCGGCTGTGGCTGGCCGACTCCGAGACGTCCTCCCTGCGCTGGATCACCGCTCCCACGCGGGACGCGCCCGCCGAGGTGCACACCGCGGTCGGCACCGGGCTCTTCGACTTCGGCTTCCGTGACGGCCCCGCCGACGGCGCGCTGCTCCAGCACCCGCTCGGCGTGGCCGTCCTGCCCGACGGCTCCGTCGCGGTCGCCGACACCTACAACGGCGCCGTACGCCGCTTCGCCGACGGCGAGCTCACCACCCTGGCCGTCGACCTGGCCGAGCCGAGCGGGCTCTACCTCGAGGACGGCGGCCTCGTCGTCGTCGAGTCGGCCGCCCACCGGCTGACCCGCGTGCCGCTCGACGCGAGCGTCGCCCCGGCCGACTTCAGCCACACCACCCAGCGTCCGGTGACCGACGTCGGAGCCCGGCTGTCGCTGGAGATCGCCTTCACCCCGCCGCCGGGACAGAAGGTCGACGACCGCTTCGGGCCGCCGTCGCAGCTGCTGGTGACCGCCACCCCGCCGGCCCTCATCCGCGAGGGCGAAGGCCGCGGCACCGACCTGCACCGCGAGCTCGTCCTCGACCCGGCCGTGGGGGACGGGGTGCTGCACGTCGCGGCCCGGGCCGCCTCCTGCGACGAGGGCGGCGGCGAGGGCGCGGCCTGTCACATGGTCCAGCAGGACTGGGGCGTCCCGGTGCGGATCACCGCCGACGGCGACGGCGTGCTGGCCCTGCCCCTCGGTGGCGCTGCGAGCTGAGTCGGCCCGTGACTCAACTCGGAGCGGACAGCGGTGCCTCGGTGGCGCTGCGAGCTGAGTCAGTCCGTGACTCAACTCCGAGCGGGCAGCGGGACCTCGGTCGCGCTGCGAGCTGAGTCAGTCCGTGACTCAGCTCCCAGCGGGCCGCCGGGGCCCCGTGTCCCCGGTGCACGGAATCCGGACGCCGGGGTCCTACCCTCGGAGCACGGACGGCGCACCGGCGTCGTCGTACGAAGGAGCTGATCATGGGTATTGGTCTCGGCATCGTCCTGCTCGTCCTCGGTCTCATCCTGCTGACCGGGGCCGTCGACCTGAGCGCCGTCGACGAGTTCGTCGCCAGCGAGACGCTCGGCTGGATCCTCGTGGTCGCCGGCGTCCTGTCGCTGGTGCTCGCGCTCGTGATGAACCAGCAGCGCTCGCGCACCACGCACGTCGAGGAGCGCCGCGAGATCTGACCCGCGAGATCTGACCCGCGAGGTCTGACCCGGACGTCCCCGGGTGAGTGTGGCGCCGGCGCTCCGGCACTTGTAGCGTGCGAAGCGCCGTTCCGACAGGCGGGCGCACTCACCCAGGGGCAGTCATGGACATCGTCATCATCGGTGGCGGCATCGCCGCCGCGAACGCCGCACGCGAGCTCCGGGACCTGGGCCACGAGGACGGCATCGTGGTGCTCGCGGCCGAGCGGCACCTGCCCTACGAGCGACCCCCGCTGTCCAAGGGCATCCTGCTCGGCGACGCGACGCCGGAGTCCGCGCACGTCATGGAGCAGCACTGGTACGACGACAACGACGTCGACCTCCGCACCGGCACCGAGGTGACCGGGATCGACCTCGACCGCCGCCAGGTGCACGCCGGGGGCGAGTCCGTGCCCTACGACCGGCTGCTGATCGCCACCGGCGCCACGCCTCGCCGGCTGGGCGACCTCGACGACTCCGACCTGTCGGTCACCTACCTGCGGACCATCGACGACTCGGTGGCCCTCAAGGAGGCGTTCCTCGGCCACATCCTGATCGTCGGCGCCGGCTGGATCGGCCTCGAGGTGGCGGCCGCCGCCCGGCTGGCCGGCGTGGACGTCACCATCGTCGACCCCGCCGAGCAGCCCCTGCTGGGGGTCCTGGGTCCCGAGCTCGGCGCCAGGTTCGCCGAGCTCCACCGCGGCCACGGCGTCGACCTGCGCCTCGGGGTGACCGTCGAGTCCACCGAGGGCGGCACGGTGCGCCTCTCCGACGGCCACGAGCTGACCCCCGACCTCGTGGTCGTGGGCATCGGGGCGGTGCCCGACGACCGGCTCGCCGAGGAGGCCGGCCTCGCCGTCGACAACGGCATCCTGGTCGACTCGACCCTGCGCTCCAGCGACCCCTACGTCTTCGCGGTCGGCGACGTCGCCAACCACGACCACCCCGCCCTGGGCCGCCGCATCCGCGTCGAGCACTGGGACACCGCCCAGCACCAGGGCCGCGCCGCCGCGCGCGCCATGCTGGGCGACGACCAGCCCTACACCCGGCAGCCCTACTTCTTCACCGACCAGTACGACATGGGCATGGAGTACGTCGGCAGCGTCGGTCCCGACGGCCACGACGAGATGGTGGTCCGCGGTGACGACCTCGTGGCCGGGCTCACCGTGCTGTGGGCCAAGGACGGCACCGTCGTCGCCGGCATGCAGGCCAACGACTGGGACGCCACCGACACCATCCGCGCCCTGGTCGGTCAGCCGGTGCCCGAGAAGTTCGCCGACGCGGACGTCGCGCTCGCGGACCTCGTCCCCGCCGAGGCCGGGGAAGCGGCCGAGGGCTAGAGCCAGCCGTGCGCCTGCGCGATCCGGGCCGCCTCGCCCCGGGTCGCGGCCCCCGTCTTGCCGATGGCGGCCGACAGGTGGTTGCGGACGGTGCCCTGCGAGAGGTGGGCGGTCCGGGCGATGGAGGCGACCGGGGAGCCGTCGAGGGCGAGCCGCAGGATCTCGGCCTCCCGTGCCGTGAGGGGGGAGGGCCCGGCCATCAGCGACTCCGCCGCCAGGGTGGGGTCGACGACCCGCAGCCCGGCGTGGACGCGGCGTACGGCGTCCGCGAGCTCCCGGGCGGGGGTGTCCTTGACCACGAAGCCGGCCGCACCGGCGTCGAGGGCCCGGCGGACGTAGCCGGGTCGCCCGAAGGTCGTCACGATCAGCGACCGGACGGCGGGCAGCTCGCTGCGCAGCCGCTCGGCCACCTCGAGCCCGGTCAGGCCGGGCATCTCGATGTCGAGCAGGCACACGTCGGCGCCGGACTCCCGCGCCGCCTCGACGACCTCGTCGCCGCGGCCGACCTGCGCGACCACCGACAGGTCGCTCTCGAGGTCCAGGAGGGCGGCCATCGCGCCCCGCACCAGGGCCTGGTCGTCGGCCAGCAGGAGGCGGATCACGGGAGCAGCACCTCGACGCGGGTGCCGGGCCCGGCGTCGCCGACGACCAGCGTGCCGCCGGCGTCGGCGACGCGCTCCCGCATCCCGCGCAGGCCGTTGCCCTCCGGACGGGTGACGCCGGCGCCGTCGTCGGTGACGGTGATGCCGCGCGGGCCCAGGTCGACGACCACGGTGGTCGCCGCCGCGTGCCGGACCACGTTGGTCACCGCCTCCCGCAGCACCCAGGCCAGCAGGGTGCGGTGCCGCGGGTCGGTGTCGGCCACCTCGCCGTGCACGACGGTGCGGACGCCCGCGTCGGCCAGCACCCGGGGTGCCGCGTCCAGCTCGGCGTCCAGGTTGCTGGCTCGCAGGCCGCCCACCGTCGAGCGGACCTCAGCCAGCGCCTGGCGCGCAGTCTCCTGGATCGACACCAGCTCGGCCCGGGCCCGCTCCGGGTCCACGTCGATGAGCCGAGCGGCCAGCTCGGCCTTGATGCTCAGCGCGGTCAGCGAGTGGCCGAGGACGTCGTGGACGTCGCGTGCCACCCGCTCGCGCTCGGCGACCAGCGCGAGCTCCGCGCGGCTCTCGTCGGCGCGGTGCTCGCCCTCGGTGAAGACCCGCAGCAGGACCATCCCGATGATGATCGGCCACACCATGAGGAAGAAGAACGCCGGGAACCCGTCGCCCGCCACCAGGGACAGCAGGGGGAGCAGCGCGACCACGGCGGTGACGCGCGGCCACCACGGGGACGGCAGCATCAGCGCGGAGTAGACGCCGAGGTAGGGCGTCAGGCCGATCGCCTCGATGCCGATGATGGTGGCGGAGGCCAGGGCCAGCGCGACGAGCAGGCCGAAGACGAGCCACGGCCGGTCGGCGAGCCAGCCGTAGCCGGCCAGGTAGACCACGGCGAACGCCGTGATGAAGGCCAGGCCGACGCCGGTGACCACGACCGACTCGGTCGCCTGGAACGTCTCGACGACCGGGTAGACGAGGAAGACCAGCCAGATCCCCGCGAAGACCCACGCCCACCGCTCCCACGGGGAGGTGGTGGAGGTCGGGGTCGCCTCCGCAGGCGTCACACCCGCTCCTGCCCCCGGCGCAGGCCCCAGGTCGCCACTCCCGCGAAGATCACCGTCCACGCGAGCACGTTAGCGACCGGGAGCCACAGCGGGTCGTGGGTGCCCGTCGGACCCCAGCCGTCGGTGAGCGGGTAGCGGGCCAGCGCGACGTACCCGTAGAGCGGGGTGAAGCGCCCGATGTCGAGGATCAGTCCGGACATCGGGGTGAACACGTTGCCCAGGAAGGCCATGATCACGATGAGGCCCGAGGCGATGCCGACCGAGTTGTCGCTGCGGAAGGCGAGGCACACGGCCAGCCCGTACAACGCGAACAGCGACGAGCCGGCCCACACGATCGCGCCCGACAGCAGCCAGTCCGACGCGGTGCCGGAGGCGCCCGTGGCCGCGCCGATCGCGTAGACCAGGGCGATCGGCACGGCGGCCACCGCCATCGCGAGAGTGGTCTTGAGCGCGATGAAGGACAGGGGGCGCAGAGGGGTGAGCGCCAGCTGCCGTCCCCACCCGGTGGTCCGCTCCAGCACCGCACTGCCGGCCACGCCGGTGGTCGCGGTGACGGCGCCGTACGCCGCCAACGAGATCATCACGTACATCGCCACGTTGCCGCTGCCGACCGGGTCGTCGGAGCCGAGCCCGAAGACGACGAACATGAAGGCCGGCAGGGCGACGACGAAGAACATCTGCACCCGGTCGCGCAGCTGGCGGCGCAGGTCGAGGGCGGCGTAGCCGACCAGGGCGGCCGGGGTCTGGGCGGTCGTGCTCATCGGGAGGCTCCTGCCAGGTCGTCGGTGGGTCGTCGGTGGGGTCGTCGGCGCGGGTGAGGGCGAGGAAGGCGGCCTCCAGGCTGGCGCTGGAGACCTCGACGTCGGTGACGCCGAGGGGCGCCAGGGCCTGCCCGACCCGGGCCAGCCAGGCGGGGTCGACGCCGTCGCGGTGCACCACCTCGGCCGGGGGACGGAAGGAGACGGTCCGGCCGCCGAAGGCGGCCCGCACGTCCGCGGTGGGGCCGTCCTCGACGATCCGCCCGCCCTTCATCAGCACGGTGCGGGCCGCGAACTCGTCGGCCTCGGCGAGGTAGTGGGTGGCGAAGATGATCGTGCGCCCGCTCGCCGCGTCTGCGCGCATGGTCTCCCAGAAGGCCTGCCGGCTGCCCACGTCCATGCCGGTGGTCGGCTCGTCCAGCACGATGAGGTCGGGGTCGGGCACCAGCGCCAGTGCGAACTTGAGGCGCTGCTGCTCCCCGCCCGAGCACGCCTGGACGCGTCGCCGGGCGATCGGGCCGAGGCCGGCCCGCTCGACCACCTCGGTGACCCGGTCGCGGCGGCCGTGCAGCACGGCGATCGCCTGCACGGTCTCGAGCACGGTGAAGTCACCGAGCAGGCCTCCGGTCTGCATCACCGCGCTCACCCGGCCGGCGGCCACGGCCCGGCCGGGAGCCTCGCCGTACACCTCGACCGTCCCGGCACTCGGGGTGGTGAGCCCGAGGAGCAGGTCGACGGTGGTGGTCTTGCCGGCTCCGTTGGGGCCGAGGAAGGCCACGATCTCGCCGGGCTCCACGACCAGGTCGACGGCGTCCACCGCGGTCACGGACGTGCCGTCGGGGAGGCGGAAGGACTTGGTGAGTCCGGTGGCGCGGATGGCCGGGGTGGGGGCGGGTGTGCTCATGCGTCCAGCGTCGCCGTCGACGGCCGCCGGGTCCCGGTCCGGCTGTCACGACCTGGGGATGACACCTGTCACGAGTCGCGGTCGGGCCCGGGTACGACGACGGGGCCGCCCCGGATCGCTCCGGTGCGGCCCCGACGGTCGGTCAGGTCGGTGTCGACCCGCTCAGAACGCGGCCTCGTCGAGGTCCATCAGCGAGAGGTCGGTGCCCTCGGCGATGGCCCGCTCGGCGGTGAGCCGGGGCAGGTTGGTCTGGGCGAAGAACTGCGCCGCCGCGACCTTGCCCTCGTAGAACGCCTGGTCCTTGCCGGCGTCCCCGGCGAGCTTGCCCAGCGCGACCTCGGCCTGGCGCAGCAGCAGCCAGGCGCAGACGACGTCGCCGAGCACCATCAGCAGGCGGGTGGTGTTGAGCCCCACCTTGTAGATGTTGCGCAGGTCGCCGCCCTCGGTCGAGGCGTCGGCCGACATCAGGTCGTTGATCATGTGCCCGACGATGGCGTTGGCGTCCTCGAGGGCGGTCGCCAGCAGCTGGCGCTCGACCTTGAGACGACCGTTGCCGGCGTCGCTGGCCGCGAAGGCGCCGATCTCCTGCGCCAGGTGGCCCAGGGCGCGGCCCTGGTCCTTGACGATCTTGCGGAAGAAGAAGTCCTGGCCCTGGATCGCCGTGGTGCCCTCGTAGAGGGTGTCGATCTTGGCGTCGCGGACGTACTGCTCGACCGGGTACTCCTGGAGGAAGCCGGAGCCACCGAAGGTCTGCAGCGACTCGGTGCCCAGCAGGACCCACGAGCGCTCGGAGCCGTAGCCCTTGACGATGGGGAGCAGCAGGTCGTTGACCGCCGCGGCCAGCTCGTCCTTCTCGCCCGCGTGCTCGGCGACCATGACCCGGTCCTGCCAGGTGGCGGTGTAGAGCACCAGGGCGCGCATGGCCTCGGCGAACGACTTCTGGGTCATCAGCGAGCGGCGTACGTCGGGGTGGTGCGTGATCGTGACGCGGGGGGCCGTCTTGTCGGCCGCCTGGGTCAGGTCGGCGCCCTGGACACGGTCCTTGGCGTACTCGAGGGCGTTGAGGTAGCCCGTCGAGAGCGTGGCGATGGCCTTGGTGCCCACCATCATCCGGGCGTTCTCGATGACGTCGAACATCTGGGCGATGCCGTTGTGCACCTCGCCGAGCAGCCAGCCCCGCGCGGGCTCGCCGCCGCCGACCTGCGGGTCGCCGAAGGTGACCTCGCAGGTGTTGGAGACCTTGATGCCCATCTTGTGCTCGACGTTGGTGACGTAGACGCCGTTGCGCTCGCCGGTGAGCTCACCGGTCTGGTGGTCGAAGTGGTGGGTCGGCATCCAGAAGAGCGACAGGCCCTTGGTGCCCGGCCCGCCGGCACCCTCGACGCCCTCGGGGCGGGCCAGGACGAGGTGCATCGTGTTGTCGCTGAGGCCACCCTCGGCGGAGGTGATGAAGCGCTTGACGCCGGTGATGTTCCAGGAGCCGTCCTCGTTGGGGGTGGCCTTGGTGCGGCCGGCCCCGACGTCGGAGCCCGCGTCGGGCTCGGTCAGCACCATGGTGCACGGCCACTGGCGCTCGACCATGATCTCGGCGACGCGCTGGTCGCGCTCGTTGCCGTTGGCGTGGACGACGCCGGCGAACGGCGGCCCCGCGGCGTACATCCACACGGGGGCGTTGGCGCCGAGCACCATCTCGCCCATGGCCCACACCAGCGAGGACGGTGCCGGGGTGCCGCCGAGCTCCTCACGGATCTGGAGACGCCAGTACTCCGCGTCCATCCACGCCTGGTAGCTCTTCTTGAAGGACTCGGGCACGGGCGCGGTGTGCGTCTGGGGGTCGAAGACCGGCGGGTTGCGGTCGCTGTCGACGTACGACTCGGCGAGGTCGTCACGCGACAGACGGGCCACCTCGGCGAGGATCTCGCGCGCGGTCTCGCCGTCGATGTCGGCGAAGGGACCCTGGCCCAGGACCTCGTCCCGGCCGAGCACCTCGAAGAGGTTGAACTCGATGTCGCGCAGGTTGCTCTTGTAGTGGCTCACGATCCACCTATTCCGTCTCGGGGAACCGGTCCTCCGGGGAGGGGGTCCGGTCCAGTGGTCGCCGTCCCCGCGGAGCGGGTCCGGCGGCGAGCAGCCCGTGCTGCTACTCGCCAGTAACAAAATGATGCCTCGCCGGACGGCCCCGCGCAACACGAACGCACCGACGGGGGTCATGGGCCGGGTCACAGCAACCAGACTTGACCCACTTGGTTACGTATCTCTAGTCTTTGAATAGACATACGGAGAAGAAGGGTCGCACCCCCATGCGGAAGCTCATCGTGCTCGGCTTCGTCGGGCTGGTCGCACAGCTCATCGACGGGTCCCTGGGCATGGCCTACGGGGTCACGTCCTCCACGCTGCTGATCGCCGTCGGCGTCGCCCCGGCAGCCGCGTCGGCCGCCGTCCACTTCTCCGAGATCGGCACCTCGCTGGTCTCCGGCGCCTCGCACCACAAGCTCGGCAACGTCGACTGGCGCACCGTCTCGATCCTCGCCGTGCCCGGCTTCGTCGGCGCGTTCATCGGCGCGACGGCCCTGTCCAACCTCGACGCCGCGATCGCCAAGCCGATCGTCGCGACGATCCTGCTCAGCCTCGGCCTCTACGTCGTCTACCGCTTCCTGCGCCTGGGAGGTCGCCGCCCGCAGTTCAAGGCGCGCCCCTCGGCGGGCTTCCTGGCCCCGATGGGCCTGGTCGCCGGTGCCCTCGACGCCGTGGGCGGCGGCGGCTGGGGCCCGGTCGGCACCACCTCGCTGCTCTCCAGTGGTCGCCTCGAGCCTCGCAAGGTGGTCGGCTCGATCGACACCTCGGAGTTCGTGGTCGCCGTGGGCGGCTCGCTCGGCTTCATCCTCGCGCTGGGCAGCCAGGGCATCGACTGGGGCTACGCCGGCGCCCTGCTGGCCGGTGGCGTCGTCGCCGCGCCGATCGCCGCGTGGCTGGTCAAGCACCTCGCCGCCCGGGTCCTCGGTGTGGCCGCCGGCGGCCTGATCGTCCTCACCAACACCAAGACGGTGCTGGAGTCGCTGGGCGCCAGCGGCGTCGTCGTCGGGCTGGCCGCGGCCGTCGTCCTCACCCTGTGGGTGACCGGCATCGCATGGGCCGTCCAGCAGGAGCGCATCGCGCGCGACGCCGCGGCCGACCGCCCGACGGAGCCCGCGCCGGTGTGAGCCGGTGGTGGGCGGGCGCCGTGCGGTCGCTCGTGGCGCCCGAGGTGGAGTGTGTCTGGCGACGTGTCTGACAAACTCTCCCCATGCGCGTCTCCGCCAAGGCCGACTACGCCCTCCGGGCTCTGATCGAGATCGCCGTCCGCGCGGACGGCTCCGCGGTGAGCGCCGAGCAGCTCGGCAAGGCCCAGGACATCCCCCACGGGTTCCTCCAGGCCATCCTCGCCGACCTGCGCCGCGCCGACATCGTGGTCTCCCAGCGGGGCCAGTCGGGTGGGTGGCGCTTCGCCCGTGGTCCCGAGGCGGTCACCGTGGCCGACGTCATCCGGGCCGTCGACGGGCCCCTGGTCTCGGTCTACGGCCTGCGCCCCGAGGCGGTCGCGTACGGCGAGTCCGCGCAGGTGCTCCAGCACGTGTGGATCGCCGCGCGCAGCTCGCTGCGCGGGGTCTTCGAGGGGGTCTCGATCCAGGACCTCGCCGACGGCACCCTGCCGCCCGCGGTGGCCTCGCTCACCGCCGACGACGACGCCTGGCAGCCGCACTGATCGTCAGGCGGCGTCGACCCGGCTGAGCCGGTCCCGGAGCGTGCGGCGCTGTGTCGTCAGCCTCGCCAGTCGGCGCTCGACCTCGGCCTCGCGGGTGAGCAGGACCAGCCGGGCGAGCCTCGGGGCGAGCTCCTCAGCCGTGATGGAGTCACCCACCGGCAGCACGTGGAGCCGCGAGGCCTTCGTGACGTACGGCGCCCAGGCGCCGACGAGGTCGGCCGGCGAGACGCCCTCGGGGACGGTGCCCGGGGTGACGACGAGGTGCAGCCGCATCCCCGCCAGCCCGTCGACCGCCAGGGCGACCTGCTCGGCCGTGGCGTCCACGAAGCCGGGCTGGCTGACGAGCACGTCGCCCTTCGCCTTGAAGGTCCTGCGGCAGACCTTCGCCCAGGATCCCTCCACGTCCTTGCGGCGCAGGCCGAGGGCCTTGTGCCGGCGCCGGATCTCCACGTCGGCCCGGTCCATGAGGTCCTGGTCCACCGCCGGCACGGCGACGCCGGCCCCGGCGAGGGTCGGGTCGTCGCGCAGCACCTCGTGCAGCGCGTCCAGCCCCGGGGCGGTCGGTCCGACGAGGAGGTACACGGTGCGCTTGGCCATACGGGGACCGTGACAGGCGCACTCGTCGTACGGGTGAACGCGACGCGAACGCCGGCGGGGGAGCCGGCGACGACCCGCGACGGGAGCCGGACGCAACGCGCGGGCGACGGGATGCGTCCTAGGGGGTGGTACCGCCGCACCCGAGGAGTGAGATGTCCCGCAGGCACGAGGAGTTCGAGGAGTTCGCCCGCGCGCGGACCCCCCAGCTCTACCGGTCCGCCTGGATGCTGTGCGGCGACGCCCACCGCGCCGAGGACCTCGTCCAGGAGACCCTGGCCAAGGTCTTCGTCCGCTGGCACCGCCCGCTGGTGGGTGCCATCGACAACCCCGCCGCCTACGCCCACACGGCGCTGGTCCGCACCTACATCAGTGCGCAGCGTCGTCGCAGCAACCACGAACGCCCGACCGAGCACCTGCCCGAGCAGGCCGTGACCGGACCCGAGCACCAGGAGGGCGCCGCCACCCGGCTCACGCTCGCCACCGCGCTCGACCGGCTCGCCCCGCTCGATCGCGCCGTGCTGGTGCTGCGGTACCTCGACGACACGTCCGTCGCCGACACCGCGACCGCGCTCGGCGTGACGCCGCAGGCCGTGCGCAACCGCACGCTGCGGGCGCTCGACCGGCTGCGTGCCGTGCTGGGCGCCTCGCTCGACGACCTCATCGACTCCGGAGGCTCCTGATGACCATCCCCGACCACGGCGTCGACCTCCTGCTGCGGCGTACCGCCGATGACCTCGCCCTCCCCGACGTCGACCGGCTCGTCGCCGGCGGTGTCTCCCGCGGCCGCACCCGCCGACGCCGCGCCCGGATCGGTACGGCGGTCGCCTCCGTGGCCGTGATCGGCGTCGTCGGCGCCGCGGCGGCCGTCGTGCCCCGGCTCGGCGGGGAGGTGGACTCCGCCCGCGACCCGCGCCCGGTCCAGCCCGCCACGTCGGCCCCGACCGCCGGAGCCCCGGACGTGGCACCGCCCGCCGACGAGCTGCGGCCGCTGGTCGCGCCGGACGAGATGGCGCAGACGATCCAGGCCATGACCGGAGCAAGCGACGTGCACGAGGTCTTCGTCGACGAGTCCGGGAAGGACCGGCCCCGGCTCTTCTACGGGTCCGTCCGCAGCGGGTTCGTCTCCTTCCGCATCCGGTGGTACAACAACCCGCTGGTGGTGGAGGACGGCGGGCAACCACTGGCGCCGAGCCACATCTGCGAGCCGGCCGTCGAGCCCGACTGCACGACGCTGTCCGACGGCTCACGTCTGCTGCGCGAGGACGTACGTCAGTCCGGCGGGACCGGCGTCCCGCCGACCTTCCTCGAGCGGTCACTGACCCTGGCCACCCACGACGGCTGGCAGATCGACGTGATCGCGTACAACAGCACCGGCGAGAAGGAGGGCGTCGTGGTCGCCCCCGAGCCGGTGCTGACGATGGCCGAGCTGGAGGCGCTGGCGACCAGCGACGCCTGGTACCAGTGAGCGGTCCTCAGATCCGGGAGAGCCACTCGACCAGCGGCCGGGTGGCGCGCCAGTCGTCGCGGACCACGTCGAGCAGCTCGGGGGTGTGCACCACCGGCTCGAAGCCGATCATCCGCCCGGCGAAGAGCTGCTTGTGGCGCAGCAGCTCGATGCGCGGGTGCTCCCTGTCGTAGCCGCGGGGCGCGGTCTTGAGCTGCTCGCCGCTGATCTCGTGGCCCTCGGCCGCGACGGCGGCCAGGATGCGCTCGAGCTCGGTGCCCCGGCGTTCCTCGGCCACGGCGGTGCGGAAGGCGGCGAGCTGCGCGCCCTCGGCGCTGTAGAACCCGGCGCCGGTCCGCACGCCGGCCGCGGAGACCTGGACGTACCACCCGGTGTGCGGCGCGACCGACACGAAGGCGCCCTGGTGGGTCTTGTAGGGCGTCTTGTCCTTGGCGAAGCGCACGTCGCGGTAGGGGCGGAACACCTTCGCGGCACCGAACTCGGACTCGAGCTCGGCCACCAGGGCGGTCATCGGCGCCCTGACCGACTCGGTCCAGACGGCCTTGTGCGCCTCCCAGAACGACTTGGTGTTGTCCATCTCGAGGTCGTCGTAGAAGTCGAGCGCGGCGACGGGGAATCCGGTGAAGCTCACCCGCCGACCCTAGCGATCTCTGCCAGACTCACCCGCCATGAGCAGGCCCCACCTGGCAGCGGTCGTCGAGGACCGGTGGAACCGCGCCCTCGGCGGCGTCCTCGCGCGCCGGGGCTGGCGCCCGACGGTCGTGGGGTACGACGGCTACGGCGGGCCCGACTTCGTGCGCGTGCTCGCGCGGGTGGTCCTGGACCGCCCCGCCGAGCGGAGCGGCCGGCTCGTCCGCAGCAACGACCTCCGTCGTGGCTGGCGCAACTTCCTGACCGCCGAGCTGGGCGGCGTCGACGTCACCGTCACGGTGGCCGGGGAGACGTTCGAGGCCGTCACGGACCGGTCCGGGATCCTCGACGTACGCCTGCCGCGGGCGGGGCTCGCACCGGGCTGGCACGCCGTCGAGCTGGCCACCGCGGGCGCCGAGCCGGGGTCGGCCGACGTCCTGGTGGTGGGCGGCGAGGTGGACTTCGGGATCGTCAGCGACATCGACGACACGGTCATCACGACCTGGCTGCCACGGCTGCTGCTCGCGACGTACAACACCTTCGTGCTCGCGGAGGAGGCGCGCACGCCGGTGGCCGGCATGGCGGAGCTGTACGCCGGGCTGCTCGCCGACCACCCGGGCGCCCCGACGGTCTACGTGTCCACCGGCCCGTGGAACGCGGCCCGGGCGCTGTCACGCTTCCTCGCCCACCACCGCTTCCCGCGTGGGCCGCTGCTGCTCACCGACTGGGGGCCGACGAACACCGGCTGGTTCCGCAGCGGGCGCGAGCACAAGCAGGCATGCCTGCGCGGGCTGGTCGACGACTTCCCGGCGATCCGGTGGGTGCTCGTCGGTGACGACGGCCAGCGCGACCCGGTGATCTACGCCGAGTTCGCCCGCGAGCACCCGGAGCGGGTGCGGTTGATCGCGCTGCGGGAGCTGCCGATGGGGCAGCAGGTGCTGGCCCACGGCACCCCGACCGAGCTGCCCGACAGCCCGGCGCCGCACGGACGCCCGGAGGTCCGGGGCGCCGACGGCCACGTGCTCGCCGAGCGGCTGCGCGGGCTGCTCTAGCCGACGTCGGCCCAGACCTGCTCGTCGCCGGCCTCGCCGAAGGACGACAGGGTGATGATGCCGTCGGCGCACTCGGGCTCGCCGAGGAAGGCGTTGCCGGTCGACGCCGACTCGTAGGCCACGCTCAGCGAGGCGCCGTCCCACCGCATCAGCCGGGCCGGGTCGGTACGCCGCGCGGGGTCGCGCACGAAGAACGCGTCGCCACCGCAGGGGACCAGCGTGCCGGTGGTGCCCCTGCCGAGGTCCTGGACCCGGCCGTCGACGCTCGCGCTGAAGCGGGCGACCTCCTGGCGCTGCTCGCGCGGCACCTCCGACCAGATCACCCCGGTCGAGGTCGGCGCGACGTCCCAGGCCTTGCAGTCGGCGGGGCCCTCGACGGGCTGCGGCCGGCCGGTCTGGTCGAGCACGTGGACGGTGCGGCAGGCGACCGGGCGTGCGTCGTCGAAGGTCGCCAGGCCGACACCGTGCTCGCCGGCGGTGAGGTTGCTGAAGCCGGTCCGCTCCGGCGCGCACCAGCCGTCCTCGCCGTTGCCGTCGCTCACCGCGAGCGTGGCCAGGCAGTAGGCCCCGCCCCCGCCGAGGGTGGGGTACCAGAGGCTGTCGTCGTGCATCGCCCACGAGCCGCCGTTGGCGGGCTCGGGGGTGACGATCTCGGTCTGGGTGCCCGCGGTCAGGTCGACGCGCACGGCCGCACCGGACATGGTCTCGCCGCCCGCGGCGAAGGACACCACGGCGGTGTCGCCCTCGAGCAGCACCGCGTCGATGCTGCGACCCTCGACGGCGGGTACGACGACGGGCTCGCCGTCGCCGTGGGGCTCGAAGGACACCTCGGTCTCGGTGGCCACGGCGGTCCAGTCCGCGCCCCGGACGACCCGGTCCTCCGGGCCGTGGCCGGTGGGCTGCCAGTCGAGGGGGCCGGTGCTCGGGGTGGCCGGCTCGGTGGGCTCGCTCGTCGGCTCGGTCGGCTCCGGCTGGGGGCTCGTCGAGCCGGTCGTCGTGCCCGGCTCGTCGTTCCCGCCCCCACAGGCGACCAGTGCGGCGGCCAGGACGAGGAGCAGGGCCGCCGCGATCGGCGTACGGGAGCGGGCGTCCGTGCGGAGGTGCAGCATCAGACGCCGATGTTGTGCTGGAAGTGCGCCCGGTTGGCCCGGTAGCTCTTGTAGGCGTTCTGCCACTGGGTGCGGGCGATCCGCGGCTCGGACGGGTCGAACTTGCTCTGGTCCCACGGCTCGAAGTAGCCGAGCTTGGGCCGGCCGCCGGGGTTCTGGTCGAAGCCGCGGCCGACCTGGAAGTGCCCGGAGGCGTCGTCGTCGAGGTAGGGGTAGTACTGCTTGAGCAGGATCGGGTGCAGGACGACCGGGGCGCGGTAGTCGTGGACGTGCTTCATCATCAGCAGGTACCACTGCTTGAAGGTGAAGTCGCCGATGTCGAGCACGATGTACTCGCCGGCGTAGTCGGCGCCGTCCCATCCGGTGGACTCGTTGACGGTCCGCACCATGTCGGTGATCGCGGTGCCCGCGGAGGTGGTGCCCAGCTCGCGGGCCCAGTGCGCCTGGTTGCGGCGGGTGCCGTCCCAGCCCCAGGCGATCATCTGCATCGCGCCGGGGCCGCACCAGTAGTAGCGCTTCTGCGGACGCACCTGCTTCTGCTTGAGGATCTGGAAGCGCTCGGGGTAGTCCGCGGCGGTCTTGGGGGCCGGGGCGGCGGGGGCGACGGCCACGGCCGGGTCGGTCGTCGTCCCCGTGGTGGTCGCGGCGGTCGTGGTGTCGCGGGCCTGGGTGGAGAGCAGCGCCTCGGGGTGGCGCTCGGCGAAGTCGGCGGGCAGCGGCACGCCCTGGATCTCGTGGCGCAGCAGCCAGACCTTGGCGACAGACTTCGCGGCGGCGGTGAGCTCGAGGCGCTCGGTGGCGGCGCGGGCGGTGGGGGTGAGGCGGGCCTGCTGGCGCAGGGCGGCCGCCGGGTCGAGGTCGCCGGTGCGCTCGCGGCCGGCCGGGGTGCCCCCGACCAGGCGGGCGGCCACCTCGCGCTCGGTCGAGGTCGTCCAGCCGGTGCCCAGGCAGTAGCGCTGCCCCTCGAAGGTGGCACAGCGTGCCGCCGCGTCGGCCAGGGTGCGCGCCGAGCTGCGGGCGGGGACGCGGGCGCTCATGCCCTCGCGGACGACGCGGTCGATCTCGGCCTGCATCGTGGGCGTCACGACGCCGGGTCCGGCCGTGCCGCTGGTGCGGAGCGCGGTGCTCGCTCCCTGCGGCGTCATGGCGGCGTCCGGGGTCGTGGCGTCGGGCAGGAGGGGGGCGCCCGCGACGAGGAGGACGAGGGTCCCGAGGCCCGCGGCGACGGCGCGTCCGGGGCGGCGCCGCGGTGCGGAGGGCGTCGTACGACGGGGGGCCGAGGGGGTGCGGTCCGAGAAGGGCATGGGGGAAGACCTCGTTCAGGAGCGGTGACGCTGGCCGTCACACTGTCCCCTCTGATCACAAAAGGCGCAAGTTTCCCATCCGTCACACGAGAAACAGGGGAGCGACACGCCGTGAACAACATCGGTGTCATTCGTCCCGACTGGCCCCGGGAGTGGGCAAGACCCCGCCCGGAGCTCGATAGTCCGCGACGAACGGACCCCGAATCGGCGGGCGGAGGGGTCCGATCGTCGCGGACTACCCCGAAAATGGGCGAAGGCCCCGGAGCGGATGCGGCGAGCGACATCGACGTGGCGGAGCGCTCCGAGTGCGGAGGCGGATGACGAGACTCGAACTCGCGACATCGACGGTGGGCGGAGTGTCGCGCTCGGCGCGACCGTGCGGCCGGGTGTGAAGAATGGAGCGGATGACGAGACTCGAACTCGCGACATCGACCTTGGGAAGGTCGCGCTCTACCAACTGAGCTACATCCGCAGGATGCGCCGGAATCGTACCCGACACCGGCGCGGTCCCGGGGGACCGGCGTCGACCGGCGCGGGATCGGGTCAGTCGACCGGCGCGAGGATCGGCCGCTTGGGGGAGATCGAGTCCCCCGAGGAGCGGCCGGTGACCCGGCGGTGGATCCAGGGCCCGAGGAACTCGCGGGTCCAGCGCGCGTGCTCCACGACCTGCTCGCGGCGACCGAGCAGCGGGCGCGGCTCGGGGTTGACGGGTACGAGGTCGTGGTCGACCTCGAGGGCGTCGAGGACGCGCCGCGCCATGTCCTGGTGGCCGGCGGCGTTGAGGTGCATCCGGTCGGTGTCCATGATCAGGGAGAGGTCGGCGTCGCGCATCCGCCACATGTCGACGAGGGTGACGTCGTGCCGGTCGGCGATCTCGCGGACCCCCTCGTTGAAGAGCGCGAAGCGGCCGCGCATGGCGGCGAAGACCCCGGTCGGGCCGGGGTCGAACACGGTGAACATCGCCACCTGGGCGCCGCTCGCGACCAGCCGGCCGATGGCGTCGTCGTACGCCGCGACGAGGGCGTCGACGTCGATGCGCGGCCGGAGGATGTCGTTGCCGCCCCCGTGGATCGTCACCAGGTCGGGCGCCAGCGCCAGCGCGGGCCCGAGCTGCTCGTCGAGGATGCCGGGCAGCTTGCGGCCACGGATGGCGAGGTTGGCGTAGCCGAAGTCGTCGGTGCGCGTGGCCAGCACCTCCGCCACCCGGTCCGCCCAGCCGCGCAGGCCGTTGGGGCGGGTGGGGTCGGGGTCGCCGACGCCCTCGGTGAAGGAGTCGCCGAGGGCGACGAAGCGGTGGAAGGTCACCCCAGCATTGTCCAGAACGCCTCGCCGCCCTCCGGCACGGGGGCGGGGTCACTAGGCTGCCTCCGTGCTGCTCTCCGACCGCGACATCCTCGCCGAGATCGACCAGGGCCGGATCGCCCTCGACCCCTGGGACCCCGAGATGCTCCAGCCGTCGAGCATCGACGTGCGCCTCGACCGGTTCTTCCGGGTCTTCGAGAACCACAAGTATCCGCACATCGACCCCGCCGCGGACCAGTCCGACCTCACCCGCGAGGTGGAGCCTGAGGGCGACGAGCCCTTCATCCTGCACCCGGGCGAGTTCGTCCTCGGGTCGACGTACGAGGTGGTGAGCCTGCCCGCCGACATCGCCGCGCGCGTCGAGGGCAAGAGCTCGCTGGGTCGCCTCGGGCTCCTCACCCACGCGACCGCCGGCTTCGTGGACCCGGGCTTCAGCGGCCACGTGACCCTCGAGCTGGCCAACGTCGCGACCCTGCCGATCAAGCTCTACCCCGGCATGAAGATCGGCCAGTTCTGCTTCTTCCGGCTCACCTCGCCCAGCGAGCACCCCTACGGCTCGAAGAAGTACGGCTCGCGCTACCAGGGCCAGCGGGGTCCGACGCCGAGCCGCTCCTTCCAGGGCTTCCACCGCACCCCGATCTGATGGACCGCGGTCGGGCGTGGCACCTCGTCACGGCGCTCGCGGCGACCTTCGCGGTGGTCTTCCAGCTGGTGCTGGTGTGGCAGGGCAACGCCGTCCTCGACGACGTCGAGCCGCCGGCGCTGGGCGAGCGGCTCGTCCGCTTCCTCGGCTACTTCACGATCCTGTCCAACATCCTCGTCGCCGTCGTCACGTGGACGCTGGCGCTGGCCCGTGACGGGGACGGCACGGGCTGGCGGGTGCTGCGGCTGACCTCCCTGGTGGGCATCGCGGTGACCGGGGTCGTGCACTGGCTCCTGCTCCGCCCGATCCTCGACCTCTCCGGGGCGGACTACCTCGCCGACAAGCTGCTCCACGTCGTCGTACCCCTGCTGGCCGTCGTCGGCTGGGTCGCGTTCGGTCCCCGGGGACGGGTCCGGCGCCGCGACATCCTGGCCAGCCTGGCCTTCCCGATCGCCTGGCTCGCCTACACGCTCGTGCGCGGGGCGGCCACCGGCTTCTACCCCTACCCGTTCCTCGACGTCGACGACCGGGGGTACGCCGCGGTGGCCGTCGCCTGCGTCGGCATCGCCGCCCTCTTCGTCGCCCTCGCGGCGGTGGCGTGGCAGGCCGACGGCCGCCTGCAGAGGTCCCCGCAGTTCAAGTAAGGGGAACCTAAGTTAGGCTTGCCTTAATTAGGTAAGCCTCACTAGACGGAGAACCCCATGGACCGCGCCTCCCTGCGCACCTCGGTCGTCGCCGCGACGGTCGCTGTGGCCGCCGCGCTGCTGACCGGCTGCAGCACCGGATCGACCTCGGACGACGCCACGGCCGGCGAGCCGAGCGCGACGACCTCGGCGCAGGCCGACGCCTTCCCGGTCACCATCGAGCACGCCTTCGGCGAGACGACCATCGAGGAGGAGCCCACCCGGGTCGCCACCCTCGGCTGGACCGACCAGGACCACGCCCTGGCCCTCGGCGTCGTGCCCCTCGGCGCCACCAGGCTCACCTGGGGCGGCAACGAGGCCGGCTCCTCCGACTGGTTCGACGCCGCGGTCGAGGAGGCCGGCGCCGAGGCGCCGGTCCGGTACGACGACTCCGACGGCGCCCCGATCGACGAGGTGGCCCAGCTCGAGCCCGACGTCATCCTGGCCACCAACTCCGGCATCACCGAGGCGGAGTACGCCAAGCTCAGCAAGATCGCCCCGGTCGTCGCCTACCCGGACTTCCCCTGGACGACGCCGTGGCAGACGTCGCTGGAGATGGTCGGCGAGGCGCTGGGTCGCAGCGACCTCGCCGCGGAGGTCGCCGACGAGACCGAGACGGCGATCGGGGCGGCCCGCGACGACAACCCCGAGCTGGACGGGGCGTCGCTCATCTACGCCTACCTCACCCCGGCCGACCTCTCCACCGTGGGCATCTACGCCCCCGCCGACCCGCGCGTGGCCCTGCTGCACGACTTCGGCATGGTCGACGCCCCCGCGGTCGACGGGTCGATCAGGGAGGGCGAGTTCTACGGCACCGTCTCGGCCGAGCGGGCCTCCGAGCTCGACTCCGACGTGCTGCTCACGTGGGTGGAGAAGCCGGGCGACGCCCGGACCTTCGTCGAGGACAACCTGCTCGGCCAGATCCCGGCGATCGCGTCGGGCCACTTCTACGCCGAGTCGAGCAAGGAGGTCGCGATGGCCTCCACCAACCCGACACCCCTCTCGATCCCGGTCATCATCGACACCTTCATCCCGAAGGTCGTCGAGGCGGTCACCGGCTCGTGACCCCCACGCCCGTCCTCGAGCGCGGGGCGGAGGCCGGCCACGGGGGCCGGTCTCCGCATCGCCCCGGTACGCCGATCGTGGCCGCGCTCCTCGTGGGCGCGGTCGCGGTGGCGTGCGTGCTCTCCGTCGTCGTGGGGGCCACGGCGGTCCCGCTCGCCGCGCTCGGGGACGGCTCCCACCCGCTCCACCACGTCTCCCGCGCCCGCGTCGACCGCACCCTGCTGGGCCTGGCCGTGGGTGCCGCCCTCGCGCTGGCCGGGGCCGTGCTCCAAGGGCTCACCCGCAACCCGCTGGCCGACCCCGGCATCCTGGGCATCAACGCGGGAGCCGGCTTCGCGATGGTCCTCGGGCTGTCGGTCTTCGGCGTCTCCGAGCTGCGCGACTTCCTGTGGATCGCCTTCCTCGGCGCGGCGGTGGCCGCCGTGCTCGTCCACGTGATCGCCTCCCTCGGCCGCGACGGGGCGACCCCGGTCACGCTGGCCATCGCCGGCGCCGCCCTCACCGCGGCGGTGAGCGGCTGGACGACCGGCGTCCTCCTCGTCGACCGGCGGACCATGGAGACCTTCCGCCACTGGCAGGTCGGCACCGTCGGTGGCCGCGACCTCGAGGTGCTGCTCACCGGGGCGCCGTTCCTGCTGGCGGGCGCGGTCCTCGCGCTCACCGGCGCCCGGCTGCTCGACACCCTGGCCCTGGGCGACGACCTGGCCCGCGGCCTCGGGCGTCGTACGGCGATCGACCGGGTCGTCCTCGGCCTCGCCGTGGTGCTCCTCGCCGGCACCGCGACGGCGCTGGCCGGCCCGGTGGCCTTCGTCGGCCTCGTCGTGCCGCACGCCGTGCGCAGCCTCGTCGGCTCCGGCCACGCGCGTCTGCTGCCCCTCGCCGCGCTCGGCGGGGCCGTGCTCGTCGTGCTCGCCGACACGCTCGGTCGGGTGGTCCTGCCGCCCGGCGAGGTCCAGGTCGGCGTGATGGCGGCCGTGGTCGGCGTACCCGTCTTCCTGCTGCTCGTCCGGCGGGGCCGCGCCGGGAGCGGGGCGCTGTGAGGGCGATGCCGACCCCGGTCGGGACGGCGACGGACCGGGACGCGCTCGCGGTCGTCCGCGCCGCCCGCCGTACGCCGCGCCGCCGTACCGCGCTCGTCGTCGCCGGACTGGCCGTCGCCCTCCTCGGCGCCTTCGCCGCCCGGGTGCTGCTCGGCGACTACACGATCACGGTGCCCGACGTCGTCCGGATCCTCACCGGCACCGACATCCCGGGCGCCACCTACATCCTGATGGAGAGCAAGCTGCCGCGGGCCGTGCTGGCCCTGCTCGCCGGGGTGGCCCTCGGAGTCGCCGGCGCGCTCTTCCAGACGACGCTGCGCAACCCGCTGGCCAGCCCCGACATCATCGGCGTGAGCCTGGGTGCCAGCGCCATGGCGGTCGTCGCCATCGCCCTGTGGGGGTGGCAGGGCTGGCCCGTGTCGGCGGTGGCCGTCCTCGGTGCCCTCGCCGTGGCCGGCGTCGTCCGGCTCGTCGCCGGACCGCACGGCGGCCACCGGCTGGTCCTGGTCGGCATCGGCCTGGCCGCCGCCCTGCAGTCGGTCATCCAGTACGTCTTCACGCGCGTCGACGAGTACGACGCCCAGCTGGTGCTGCGCTGGCTGACCGGCAGCGTCAACGGGGTCGCCTGGCCGACCATCCGCCTGCTCGCGCTCGTGCTCGCCGTGCTCCTGCCGCTCACGTGGTGGCTGTGCCGGTCGCTGCGCGCCAGCGAGCTCGGCGACGACACCGCCGCCGGGCTCGGCGTCTCCCGGACCCGCAGCGAGCTGCTCCTGCTCATGGGCGTGGTGCTCGTCGCGGTCGCCGTCGCGGCCGCCGGACCGATCGCCTTCGTGTCGTTCCTCGCCGGCCCGATCGCCCGCGCGCTCAACGGGGGCCGGACCACGGTCCTCGGCGCCGCCCTCGCCGGCGCGGTCATCGTCGTGGCGGGCGACTACGTGGCCGACTACCTGGTCCCGGACACCAACCTGCCGGTCGGTGTCGTCACCGGCGCCGTCGGGGCGCCGTTCCTGCTCTGGCTCCTCGCCAGCGGCCGCACCGGAAGGAGGGCGGCATGACCGCCACCCCCACCGTCACCCCCACCGTCACCGACACCGCCCCGCTCGCGTGCCGCCTCGCGGCCTCGGGGTTGTCGCTCGGGTACGCCGAGCGCCCCGTCGTCCACGACCTCGACCTCCTCATCCCCGACGGCCGGGTCACCGTCATCGTCGGGGCCAACGCCTGCGGCAAGTCGACCCTGCTGCGCGGGCTGGCCCGGTTGCTGCGGCCGCAGTCGGGGGCGGTGCTGCTCGACGGCGAGGCCATCCACCGGCAGCCGACCAGGCAGGTCGCCCGGGTCCTGGGCCTGCTCCCGCAGGACCCCGTCGCCCCCGAGGGCGTCACCGTCGTCGACCTCGTGGGCCGCGGCCGGCACCCGCACCACGGCGCCTTCCGCCGCTGGACGGGCGCGGACGAGGAGGCCGTCGCCGAGGCGCTCACCCTGACCGACACCCTCGGCCTCGCCGACCGGGTCGTCGACGAGCTCTCCGGGGGGCAGCGCCAACGCGTCTGGATCGCGATGGCGCTCGCGCAGGGCACCGACCTGCTGCTGCTCGACGAGCCCACGACGTACCTCGACGTCGCCCACCAGGTCGAGATGCTCGACCTGCTCGCCGAGCTCAACGCCCGCCGCGGCACCACGATCGTGATGGTGCTGCACGACCTCAACCTCGCGGCCCGGTACGCCGACCACCTCGTCGCCCTGCGCCGCGGCCGGGTCGTCGCCGAGGGCACGCCGGGCGAGGTGGTCACCGAGGACGTCGTGCGCGAGGTCTTCGGCCTCGACAACCGGGTCATCGACGACCCGGTCTCGCACACCCCGCTCGTGGTCCCCGTCGGCCGCCACCTGCGTCCCGCCACCCAGGAGGACCGATGATTCCCATGGTCGACCGCACTGCGTCCCCCGCCCTGCCGCTCCTGCTCTGCGAGGTCGAGGTGGTCTCGGTCGCACGCCCCGGGCCGTCGTTCGTGCGGGTCGAGCTCGGCGGCCCGGCGCTGGCGGACTACGGCGTCGACGGACCCCGCTGGGACCAGCGCATCAAGCTGGTCCTGCCCGACCCGGCCACCGGTGGCCTGACCTCCGTGGCGGACGCGGACGAGGCGTGGCTGTCCACGTGGTCCCTCCGGCCGGTCACCGAGCGCGGCCACCTGCGCACCTACACGATCCGCGACGTCCGCGGGTCCGGCGTCGGCACCACGATCGTGGTCGACATCGTGGTGCACCCCGACGGCGACGCCGTGGGTCCGGGCTCGCGGTGGGCCGTCCGGGCCGCGCCCGGGGACCGCCTGGTGATGATGGCCCCGCGCCGCGGCTTCGCGTTCGGCGGGATCGAGTTCACGCCCGCCCCGGGCGCCGAGCTGCTGCTCGTCGGCGACGAGACGGCGGTGCCGGCGGTGTGCGCCGTCCTGGAGCAGCTGCCGGACTCGGCCACCGGCGCCGCGTTCCTGGAGGTCCCGGAGGCCGGCGACGTGCTCGACGTACGACGCCCGGACGGGGTGTCGGTGACCTGGCTGCCGCGCCACGGCGCCCCCCTCGGGGAGCGGCTGCACGCCGCGGTCGTCGCCCACCTCGGGACCCCCGGTGTCGTCGTGGCGGTCGAGCCCGAGGAGGTGGACCCCGACCTGTGGGAGACCCCGTCGTACTCGTCCTCGGGCGAGGAGGTCGCGGCGTCCTCGACGGGCCCGGGCCGGCGGCTCGGCGGCCTCTACGCGTGGATCGCGGGGGAGTCCACGGTGGTCACCGGGCTGCGGCGGCACCTGGTCTCGGGGCTGGGGATGGATCGCAGCCAGGTGGCATTCATGGGCTACTGGCGCCGGGGCGTCGCCATGAGGTCCTGACCCGAGGGTGACTCAGGCCTTGCGGGTCCAGCGTCGGGCGGCCTCGCGGCGGCGCTGGTCGCGGTGGTGGCGGGCGATCAGCTCGATCTCGGTCATCGCGTACATGGCGTGCTCCTTCGTGGTGGTGTGGCTCGGACGGTGATCAGCGCTGCTGGAGGGTGATGTCGCCGGTGGCGACCTGGGCGCGGACCTCGACGTGGTCCTGGCCCTCGGCCGGCTCCCCGGTGCCGCCGAGGTCGCTGTGGATGCGGCCCGTGACGGTGGTGATGTCGGTCCAGACGGGGGTGCCGACGGGGATGCCCAGTCGTACGTCGCCGCTGGCCCCCTTGACGGTGAAGCGGCCGCGGCGGGCGAGGTCGACCTGGAGGTCGCCGCTGCCGGTGGAGAAGGACACGTCGTCGGCGCTCTCGCCGACGCGCACGTCCCCGGAGCCGGTCTTGACGGCGAGGCTGCCGGCGACCGAGTCCACGGCCACGTCGCCGCTGCCGGTGGAGACGGTCAGCTCCGCACCGACGCGCCCGACCCGGACGTCGCCGGAGCCGCTCTTGATCCGGCCCTCGGCGCGCAGCTCGGTGAACCGGAGGTCTCCGCTGCCGGCCTGCACCTCGAGGGGGCCGGTGACCAGCTCGACGGCGAGGTCGCCGCTGCCGACGTGCGCCCAGGTGGCGCCGTACTCGCCCTCGGCCCGGACGTCGGCGCTGCCGGTCCGCAGCGCCAGGGCGCTGGCCGTGGGCACGGTGACGGTGACGTGGTACGGACGGCTGCCGCCGGTGAGGAACCCGGTGGTGCGGGGCACCACGACGGCGACCTGGCCGTCGCGCTGCTCCACGACGACCTCCTCGGGGTGGTCCCCGCTGAGCGTCACGGTGGTGATGTCGGTCGTGGTGGCGGTGACGTCGAGGCGGCCCTTGCCGATCTCGACGTACAGCTCGATGGGATCGGGGGTCTCGAAGGTGTGGTCCATGGGTGTCTCCAGGGTGTGCTCGGCCCACGGTCCAGCCTGGGTGCTGGATCGCTGTGGCGCTTGACGGACGTTGCGGGGCTGACCTCGCGGGCTGGTCAGAGCCAGCCGGTCATGCGGCGGTTGCCGCGGTTGCCTCCCTTGAAGGGGTCGTGGCCGAAGAACGGGATGCTCGAGAGGTCGATGTCGACGTTGATCGCGTGGTCGGAGGTCGCGGCGCGGATCACCGAGACGAGCCAGGTGTTGAGGCTCTGCCCGCCGCTCGCGGCCTTCTCCTCGGCCCGGGCCTTGATGGACTCGGGGATGCGGAGGGTGATCCGGGCGAGGTCGCCCTCCTCCAGCTCCTCGGGTCGCGGTGGGGTCGGCGGCGCCGGGGGTGCGGGCACGACGGCGGTCGGCGCGACCTGGACGACGAAGTCGAGCTCGCGGCCGGCCAGGCGTACGTCGACGCCACCCTGCGGGAGCTCGGTGCTGATCTCGGCGGCCGCCTGGGAGATGGCCTCCATGATCGCGAGGCGGGCGCTGGCGTCCAGCGCGTAGCTGAGGCGCTCGGCCACCTGGCGGGCCTCGTCGCCACCGGCCTCGGCGGCGGCCAGGAGGTCGCGGCGGAGGTTCTCGACGTACGGCGTGATGTCCATGTGCATCACTATGACATCACCGTGACGTCATGACAAGGGTTTAGTGATGTCGAACTGGTGCGGGGCTTGTCGTCAACCCGCGGACAGGGACCGCGCAGCACGACGAACGCGGCTGACCGGGAGGCCGGTCAGCCGCGTTCGGGGCGTGCTGGTGCTGGTGCTGCGGGGGCGTCGCCCTCAGAGGTCGAAGAGCGAGCCCGTCTCGTGGATGTCCACGTCCGTCTTCGGGGTGTGGCTCGCGCCGTTCGACGCGGCCTGCGGAGCGTCCTGCTGCTCCGCGGGCTCGTCGGCGTCCGCGGTGTCGGTCTCCTCCGGCTCGGTCGCCGTGGGCTCGTCGACCGGCTGGTGCTCGGGCTCTGCGGCAGCCTCGGTGGCGGCGTCGGTGGTGGCCTCGTCCTCGGCCGCGGCGACCGTCGCAGCCTGGCTGAGTGCCGCGCCGGCCTCGAGGCCCTCCGTCGGGGCGGCGGGCTCCGTGGACGCTGCCGCGGGCTCGGGCTCGGGGACGTCCGGCGACTCGTCCGCCGGGGCAGCCGCCTCGTCGGACGTTGCCGGCGCCGCCACGGGGGCGGGGGCCTCGAGGTCGAAGAGCGAGCCGCCCTCCGGGATGGAGGTGGCCGGCGTGCTCGCCGTGCCGGAGGTCCGAGCAGCCCCCGTGGCCGGCTCGGCGGGCGTCGGGACGTCCGACGTCTCGGTCGCCGGGGCAGCCGCCTCGTCGGACGTTGCCGGCGCGGCCTCGACGGGTGCGGTCTCGGCGACCGCCGGCTCCGGAGTGGTGGACGCCGGCGGCGCCGCCACGGGGGCGGGGGCCTCGAGGTCGAAGAGCGAGCCGCTCTCCGGGATCGAGGTGGCCGGCGTGCTCGCCGTGCCGGACGACACCGGTGCGTCGGCCACCTTCGCGGGCTCGGCGACGGTGGCCTGCTCACCGCTGGGTGCGGTGTCGGCCGTGTCGGTCGCGGGCTCCGGTGCGTCACCCACCTTCGCGGGCTCGGCGACGGTGGCCTGTTCACGACTGGGTGCGGTGTCGGCGGCGATGTCGAAGAGCGAGCCGCTCGAGCCCTGGGACGCGGCCGGGGTGGGCGTGGTCGTGGCGGCGGCTGGTACGTCGACCGGCTCGGACGTCGCCTCGGCGGGTGCGGGTGCGGGCTGCGGGTGCGGGCTCGTCGGCCGTCAGGTCGAAGAGCGAGCCGCCCGATCCGAGGTCGGCCTCGGCCGGCGCGGTCGCGGGCTCCTCGGCGACGGTCGCGGGCTTGTCGGTGGCCGTCGCCGTGGGCGCGGGCGTGGCCGTGGGCTCGTCGGCCGTCAGGTCGAAGAGCGAGCCGCCCGACCCCAGGTCGGCGGCGGGCTTCGCCGTCGCCGTCGGGCCAGCCTGCGCGGCCGTGGTCTCGTCAGGCGTCTCCTCGACCGGGGCCGCGTCGGCCGGGGTCTCCTCGACCGGGGCCGCGTCGGCGGGGGTGTCGTCGCCTCCGAGGTCGAACAGCGAGCCGGACTCCTTCGTCGGCGTACCCGACGCGCGGGTCGCGTCGGACGGCGTCTCGGCGACGGACAGGTCCGAGGACGAGTCCGCGGACGAGTCGTCCACGTCGAAGAGCGACGTCCCGCCCGAGGCCTTCGCCGCGGGACCGACGTCGGCGGTCTCGGTGACCGTCTCCGCGGTGTCAGTGACGTCGCCGGGCTCGGGCTCGGGCTTGGTCGCCACGTCGGTGCCACCCGCCGTGGATGCCGCGGCCGGGGCGGTCGCCGTACCGGCTGCCGCAGCGGCGGTCGCCGTACCGGCGGAGGAGGGGGCGGGGGCGCGGGTCGCCGACTCGCCCTTGACCGAGGCGAGCAGCATCTGCGCGACGTCGAGGATCTCGACCTCCTCGCGGGCGTTGCCGTTGGCCTGCTCGGAGGTGAGTCCGTCGGAGAGCATCACCCGGCAGAACGGGCAGCCGACCGCGATCTGGTCGGCGCCGGTGCCGACGGCCTCCTTGGTGCGGTTGAGGTTGATCCGCTCACCGATGTTCTCCTCCATCCACATGCGGGCACCACCGGCGCCGCAGCAGAAGGACTTCTCGGAGTTGCGCTCCATCTCGATGAACTCGGCGCCGGGCAGGATCTGGAGCAGCTCGCGAGGCGGCGAGTAGACCTGGTTGTGGCGACCGAGGTAGCAGGGGTCGTGGTAGGTGATCGAGCGCTTGGCCGCACCCGCACCGTCCTTGATCGGGGTCAGCCTGCCCTCGCGCACGAGGCGGTTGAGCAGCTGCGTGTGGTGCACGACCTCGAGCTCGATGCCGAAGTCCTTGTACTCGTTCTTGAGCGTGTTGAAGCAGTGGGCGCAGGTCGAGACGACCTTCTTGACCTTGTACTCCTTGAAGGTCTCGACGTTCTGCGCCGCCAGGCCCTGGAAGACGAACTCGTTGCCCGCGCGGCGGGCGGGGTCGCCGGTGCAGGTCTCGCCGTTGCCGAGCACGCCGAAGGAGATGCCGGCCATGTCGAGCAGCTCGGCGACGGCCCGGGTGGTCTTCTTGGCGCGGTCCTCGTAGGCGCCGGCGCAGCCGACCCAGAACAGCCAGTCGACGGACTCGAGCGACTCGAGGTCCTCACCGACGACGGGCACGTCGAAGTCCAGGCCCTTGGCCCAGTCCATGCGCGCCGTGGACGACATGTTCCACGGGTTGCCCTTGTTCTCCAGGCCCTTGAAGAGCTGGTTGAGCTCGGCCGGGAAGTTGGCCTCCACCAGCACCTGGTAGCGGCGCATGTCCATGATGTGGTCGACGTGCTCGATGTCGACGGGGCACTGCTGGACGCAGGCGCCGCACGAGGTGCAGTTCCACAGGACGTCGGAGTCGATGACGGCCGAGCCGTCCTCGGGCATGTAGAACCACTCGTCACCGGTGTCGCCGACCAGCGGACGGGCGGCCTCGCGGGCCAGCACCTCGTCCTTCTCGAGCAGCGCGGTCGCGGTGTCGCTGCCCTCGCCACCCGCCTGGACGTACGGCGCCTTCGCGTAGGCGTGGTCGCGCATCGCGGTGATCAGGAGCTTGGGAGACAGCGGCTTCTCGGTGTTCCAGGCCGGGCACTGCGACTGGCAGCGGCCGCACTCGGTGCAGGTCGTGAAGTCGAGCATGCCCTTCCAGGAGAAGTCCTCGACCTGGCCGACGCCCAGGGTGGAGTCCTCGTCGAGCTCCTCGAGGTCGTCGAGGGTGACCGGGACGCCCGCGGAGGTGAGGGGCTTCATGGCACCGAGCGCCGTGCTGCCGTCGGCCTCGCGCTTGTAGAAGATGTTGAACCATGCCGTGAACCGGTGCCAGGCGATGCCCATCGTGATGTTGCGGGCGATGACCATCAGCCAGATCATGGCCAGCGCGATCTTGAACGTCGCGATGGCGTAGATGGTGTTCTCGAGCGTCTCGGGGGAGTTGGAGTAGAACGCGTCACCGATCCACGACGAGATCGGGTAGTGCGACCGACCCGCGTCCTCGTCGAGCTTCCACTCCGCGGCGCGCACGAACAGGATGGCCGCACCCTCGAGCAGGGCCAGGGCCTCGACGAAGTACGCCTGCCACATCGTGGAGCCGAAGAACCGGCTCCTGCGACCCTCGCTGCGCGGGTGGTGGATCTGGCGGTAGACGATCAGGAAGACGATGCCGACCGTGCTCAGCAGACCGATGAGCTCGCTGAACCACTCGAAGGGATACCAGTGACCCACCACCGGCCAGGCGAAGGACGGCGCGAAGAGCTGGAAGTACGCCGCGAGCACGGCGGTGCTGAGGAACAGGAACGCCGCGTAGACGAACCAGTGCATGATGCCGACCCAGTGCCACTGGAGCATCCGGGTGTGGAGGAACGTCTCCTTGAGCATCGTCACCGCGCGGCCGCCGGGGTTGTCGCTGCGGCCCGGGGCCGGCTGACCGGTGCGGATCACTGCCAGCATCCGCCGCACGGCGGGCACCAGGAGTGCCACCGCCGCCACGGTCAGGGCGAAGGAGACGACGATCGCGATGATCTGCATGGGGTGGTGCTCCTCGGTTCGGCGGGTCCGACATCCCGACGTGCGGACGTCACTCGAGCGTAGTGCGCCGACGTGCCCGGGGGGTGGGGCACCTCGCGTACGCCGAAGATCCTACCTGTCGGTAACTTCACCTGCCGAGGTGAGCGTGGTCACGCGTCAGGTGGTGGGGTCCTGCGCGAGCGGTTCGCGGGCCGGGCCGGGCCGCCGCGGACCGTCCTGCGGGGCGCGCCCGGAACGATTTCCGGCATTGTTACCGAGTGGTGGATCTGTGGTGGGAGAGCCGTGGTGGGTGACTTGCCAAGGTTGACCCATCGAGATCGCAGGGCCGACAAGCCAGGCGAGGCGGTTGAGCAGCATCACGGATCCGGGGGGGTCCGCGGCACGGGAACATGGGCCCGCTCCGCAGTCAGGTGTCCTCGATCGCAGACAGGAACGCCGGGTGGTCACTGACCACCCGGCGTTCGTCGTCTCCGGGTCAGCCGCCGACGCGACGGGTGAGTGACTGCGCCGTGGCGCGTACGGCGCTCGCGAGCCGGTCGCGGTCGACGTCCTCGTCGAGCGGGAAGGTCACCGCCACCCCCGCCACCGGGTGCTGGTTGTGGTCGAGCACCGGGGCGGCGACGCTGCCGAGCCCCGCGGTGACCTCGCCGTCCTCCACGGCGTGACCGCGCTGGCGGGCCTCCGACAGCACGGCCTTCAGGGCGCTGGGGGTGGCCGGCCCGGCGCCGACCCGGTCCACGAAGCTGTCCCGGTCGGGGTAGAGGGCGCGGACCTGGCTGGCCGGCAGCGCCATCAGGATCGCGCGCCCGCTGGCGGTGAGGTGGGCCGGCAGCCGGACCCCGACGTCGGTCACCAGCGGCGGCCGGCCGGGCGCCCGCTCCTCGAGGACGTAGAGGACGTCTCGGCCGTGCAGGACGGCGAGGTGTCCGCCGTACCCGGTCTGGTCGACCAGGGCCGCCAGCGGCCTGCGGGCGATGCGTCCCAGCGGCGCCTGGCGTGCGTAGCCGGTGCCGACCTCGAAGGCCGCGACGCCGAGGCCGTAGCGCCGGTCGTCGACCAGGTGCACCACGAAGCCCTCGTCGATCATCGTGTTGACGAGGTGGTACGCCGTGCTCCGCGGCAGGTCGCAGGCGCGCATGATCCGGTCGAGCGGGACCGGATCGGGCTGGCTGGCCAGGAACCGCAGCACCCGCAGGGCACGCGATGCTGCCGGGACCTGGCTCATCTGATCCGATCCTGCCCGCTGCGCCGGCGCCGTCCGGGTCGCTCAGGCGCGGTGGGAGCCTCCGGCAGAGCCACCGGTGCCCCCGTCGCGCTGGTCGGGGTCGGTCCAGTCCGGCTCGCCCGTGGACCGGGTGTCGCTGGACGGGTCGGTCGAGGTGGTCCCGGTCGTCCGGGTGTCGGTGGACGGGTCGGTCGAGGTGGTCTCGGTCGTCCGGGTGTCGGTGGACGGGTCGGTCGAGGTGGTCTCGGTCGTCCGGGTGCCCGTGGTGTCGGTGTCCGTGGTGTCGGAGTCGCGGCTGTCGAAGATGGTCTCCGCGTCGCCGGTGGTCGACGTGCCGGTCGTCTCCGTGCGCTCGCCCGCGTGGGTGCCGGTGGAGGCGCCCGAGGGGTGCGGGTCCGCGGACTCCTGCTCGGTGCGCTCGGCGGCGTGGGAGCCGATCACGCTGGACGTGTCGGGCGTGTAGTCCTTGGAGCGGTGGTTGACCTCGGGGTCGAGGCGGTCCGCCTCCCGGACCTGCTCCTCGACGACGGCCTCGTGCTGGACGACCTCGGTCCGAGCGGCGTGTGCCCGCTCCTCGGCGTGCTGGGCCTCCAGGCGAGCCCGCTCCGCCTCCGCCGCGGTCTCCTTGGCGCGGACCTGCGCGTCCGGGATCACGGCGGCACTCTGCTGGGCCTCCTGACGCAGCTCGCCCGCCCGGGTCTCGTTGGCCTGCCGGTTCCTCTTGCGCATCGACGCGACGATGAACGCGATCAGGGCCAGTGCGGCCACGACGATGACGACGGTCCAGATGATCTGCTGCGTGGTCACGGTTGCTCCTTGCTTCCGTACGACGACCTCGGTCGGTGCCGCACCTCCCGCCACCCTAGGCGCGTGTCTCGCCCCCGAGATACCTCCCCCGGGATGAGGTCTGGGATCCGAGACGAGCGCGGCCCTCGACCCCTGTCGCGGGCCCCGGCCACGGGTTTGGATGGGGCCATGAGCGACACCACCTCCCGTCCCGCCGTCACCGTCGGCGTCGGCCCGGTCTCCTTCGCCGACGTCCTCGCGGTGGCCCGCGACGGCGCGGCCGTCGATCTCGGCGCCGACGCGCTGGTGGCCATCGACCGCGCCCGCGCGGTGGTCGACGAGCTCGCCGCCGCGGCCACGCCGGCGTACGGCATCTCGACCGGGTTCGGCGCCCTGGCCACCCGGCACATCCCCACCGAGATGCGCGCCCAGCTCCAGCGCTCCCTGGTCCGCTCGCACGCCGCCGGCTCCGGTCCCGAGGTGGAGCGGGAGGTGGTCCGGGCGCTGATGCTGCTGCGCCTGTCGACGCTGGCGACCGGCCACACCGGCGTACGCCGCGAGACCGCGCGCCTGATGGCCGACCTGCTCTCGGCCGGCATCACCCCGGTGGTGCGCGAGTACGGCTCGCTCGGGTGCTCCGGCGACCTGGCCCCGCTGTCGCACTGCGCGCTGGCCCTGATGGGGGAGGGGGAGGTGCGTGACGCGGCCGGCACCCTGATGCCGGCCGCCGAGGCGCTCGCGGCCGCCGGCCTGACGCCGGTGGAGCTGGCCGCCAAGGAGGGCCTGGCGCTCATCAACGGCACCGACGGCATGCTCGGCATGCTGGTGATGGCGATCAGCGACCTGCGGATGCTGCTGCGCACCGCCGACGTCGCCGCCGCGATGAGCGTCGAGGGCCAGCTGGCCACCGACCGGGTCTTCGCCCCCGAGCTGCAGGCCATCCGTCCGCACCCGGGCCAGGCGCTCTCGGCGGCCAACCTCGTCGCGCTGGTCGCCGACTCGGCCATCGTCGCCTCCCACCGCACCGGCGACTGCAACCGGGTGCAGGACGCCTACTCGCTGCGCTGCTCCCCGCAGGTCCACGGCGCCGCGCGCGACACCGTCGAGCACGCCGCGCTCGTGGCCGGGCGCGAGCTCGCCTCGGCGGTCGACAACCCGGTGGTCCTCGCCGAGGAGGGACGGGTCGAGTCCAACGGCAACTTCCACGGCGCACCGGTCGCCTACGTCCTGGACTTCCTCGCCATCGTCGCCGCCGACGTCGCGTCCATCAGCGAGCGGCGTACCGACCGGTTCCTCGACCGCGCGCGCAGCCACGGTCTCAACCCGTTCCTGGCCAGCGACCCCGGCGTCGACAGCGGCCACATGATCGCGCAGTACACCCAGGCGGCCATCGTCTCCGAGCTCAAGCGGCTCGCCGTCCCGGCCAGCGTGGACTCCATCCCCTCCAGCGCCATGCAGGAGGACCACGTCTCGATGGGCTGGTCGGCGGCCCGCAAGCTGCGCCGCTCCGTCGACGGTCTCACCCGCGTCGTCGCCGTCGAGGTGCTCACCGCGGCCCGCGCGCTCGACATGCGCGAGCTCCCGCCGGCGCCCGCCACCGCTGCCGTCGTACGCCTCCTGCGCGACGCCGGGATCGAGGGCCCCGGCCCCGACCGGCACCTGTCACCCGAGATCGAGACGGCGGTGGCGCTCGTCGCCAGCGGCGCCGTCCTCGACGCCGCCCAGTCCGTGATCGGAGAACTCGCATGACCCAGCACACCCCCGGCAACCCCCGGCTCCCCATCCACGCCGCCACCGGCACCGAGCTGTCGGCGAGGTCGTGGCAGACCGAGGCCCCGCTGCGGATGCTGATGAACAACCTCGACCCGGCCAACGCCGAGAACCCTGCGGACCTCGTCGTCTACGGCGGCACCGGCAAGGCCGCGCGCAGCTGGGAGGCGTACGACGCCCTGGTCCGGACCCTGCGCGACCTCGAGGACGACGAGACGATGCTCGTGCAGTCCGGCAAGCCCGTCGGCGTGATGCGCACCCACGAGTGGGCCCCACGCGTGCTGATCGCCAACTCCAACCTGGTCGGCGACTGGGCCAACTGGGAGGAGTTCCGCCGGCTCGAGGACCTCGGGCTGACGATGTACGGCCAGATGACGGCCGGCTCGTGGATCTACATCGGCACCCAGGGGATCCTCCAGGGGACGTTCGAGACCTTCGCGGCGGTGGCCGACAAGACGTTCGGCGGCACGCTCGCCGGCACCATCACCCTGACCGCCGGCCTCGGCGGCATGGGCGGCGCCCAGCCGCTCGCCGTGACCATGAACGACGGCGTCGCCCTCTGCATCGAGTGCGACCCGGCGCGCATCGAGCGCCGCATCGAGCACCGCTTCCTCGACGTGCGGGCCGACTCGCTCGACCACGCCCTCGAGCTCGCGGTCGAGGCGCGCGACGCGCGGCGTCCGCTGTCCATCGGCGTGCTCGGCAACGCCGCCGAGATGGTGCCCGCGCTGCTCGCGCAGGACGCGCCCATCGACATCGTCACCGACCAGACCTCCGCGCACGACCCGCTGTTCTACCTCCCCGTCGGCGTCCCCTTCGCCGAGTGGCAGGCCCAGCGCGAGGCCGACCCGGCCGGCTTCACCAAGGCCGCCCAGGCCTCGATGGCCACCCACGTCCGGGCGATGGTGGAGTTCCAGGACAAGGGCGCCGAGGTCTTCGACTACGGCAACTCGATCCGCGACGAGGCGCGCAAGGGCGGCTACGACCGGGCCTTCGACTTCCCCGGTTTCGTCCCCGCGTACATCCGCCCGCTCTTCTGCGAGGGCAAGGGCCCGTTCCGCTGGGCCGCGCTCTCCGGCGACCCCGCCGACATCGCCGCGACCGACAAGGCGATCCTCGAGCTCTTCCCCGACAACGAGCGCCTGCGCAAGTGGATCACGATGGCGGGGGAGAAGGTCTCCTTCCAGGGCCTCCCCGCCCGCATCTGCTGGCTCGGGTACGGCGAGCGTCACCTGGCGGGGCTGAAGTTCAACGAGATGGTGGCCTCCGGGGAGCTCAGGGCGCCGATCGTCATCGGCCGCGACCACCTCGACTGCGGCTCGGTGGCCTCGCCGTACCGCGAGACCGAGGCGATGCTCGACGGCTCCGACGCGATCGCCGACTGGGCGCTGCTCAACGCGCTGGTCAACACCGCGTCGGGTGCCACCTGGGTCTCGATCCACCACGGCGGCGGCGTGGGGATGGGGCGCTCGATCCACGCCGGCCAGGTGTGCGTCGCGGACGGCACCGAGCTGGCCGCGCAGAAGATCGAGCGCGTCCTCACCAACGACCCCGGCATGGGCGTCATCAGGCACGTGGACGCGGGCTACGACCGGGCGGCCGAGGTGGCCACGGAGCGCGGCGTACGCATCCCGATGCAGGAGGGTTGACAAGAAACGCCTGACACCCGCCGGCCCGTGCGTCAGGATGCGGCCATGGCGGACACGGGGGACAGGAAGCCGGCGCGCTCGCGCGTCGCACTCACCGACATCAGCTCACGCGCGTGGGAGCACCCGGCGGACCGCGGCGCCCTGGTGGCGCTGCGCAAGCTCAAGGGCTTCGACGTGCTGCTCAAGACCATGTCGGGGGTCTTCCGCGAGCGGGGCCAGCGCCTCACCCTGCTCGGCTCGGCGGTGCGGGTGGACGAGCGCCAGTTCGCGCGTCTCCACCGCCTGCTGGCCGAGGTGGGCCGCAGCCTCGACGCGGCCGACCTGCCCGAGATGTACGTCGCGGCGGACCCGAGGCTGACGGCCCAGACGATCGGGATGGACCGCCCGATCATCATCCTGTCGTCGGGGATGGTCCACCATCTCGACGACGACGAGCTGCGCTTCGTCATCGGCCACGAGCTCGGTCACGCCGAGAGCGGCCACGCGGTCTACCGCACGCTCCTGCTGCAGCTCCTCGGCCTCACCGGCCTGCTCAGCGCGATCCCGGGCGGCACCGTCGGCATCCGGATGGTCACCGTCGGCCTGCTCGAGTGGTCGCGCAAGGCCGAGCTGTCCGCCGACCGCGCCGGGGTGCTGGCCTGCCAGGACCCGACGGCGGCGCTGCGCACGCACATGAAGCTCGCCAGCGGCGGCACGCTGGAGGAGCTGGACGTCACCTCGTTCCTCGCCCAGGGCGCGGAGTACGACGAGGGCGGCGACGTCCGCGAGTCGCTCATCAAGCTGTCGCTGCTCCAGCAGCAGACCCGCCCGTTCGCCGTCGTCCGGGCCACCGAGCTGCGTCGCTGGATCGACTCCGGTGCCTACACCGCCATCCTGGCGGGTGCCTACCCGCGCCGTCAGGACGACGAGGGAGCCTCGATGAGCGCCGCGGCCCAGGAGGCCGCGGTGAGCTACACCGAGACCTTCGAGCGCACCCAGGACACCCTCGGGCGCCTGGTCCACGACCTCGCAGGCTGGCTGGGCTCGGCCCGGACCTGGCTCGACGAGCGCTTCCGCCGGGGTCCCGAGAGCGCCTGATCGTCAGTCGGTGATGACCGGCTCGCCGGTGACGGGGTCGGCCACCGGGGTGGTGTCGCCCGCGACGATGCCGTTGACGGCCGGGGTGATGAGCTTCTCCAGGACCAGCGCGAGCACGGCCATGAGCGCGCACCCGACCACGATCATCCCCACGAACGCCCAGGACCACCCGTGGCTGAGCATGAAGCCGGCCACCACCGGCCCCAGGATCGTGCCCGTCTGGAAGGCGCCGGCGCTGACCGCGTTGTAGCGCCCGCGCAGGTGGTCGGGGGCCAGGTCGTTGGTGATGGCCGGGATGGTCGGCTGGAGGAGCGTCTCGCCCAGGGCGAAGACGGCGTTGAAGGCCAGCACGCCCAGCGCCGCGGCGAGGGTGCCGGGCACGAGGCCGGTCATCCCGAGCACGAGCCAGGAGAGCACCCACAGCACCGTCATCACCAGGAGCACCCGGGTGCGCCGATGGCCGCTGATGCGGCGCAGCACGACGAACTGCAGCAGCACGATCGTCGCGGTGTTGACCGCGAAGCCGAAGCCGATGACCCGGGTGGAGACCTCGCTGACGGTGCGGGCGAAGGCCGGCAGGCCGGCCTCGATCTGGCCGTAGCCGACGAAGGTGGCCAGGAAGGTCAGGGCGGTGAGCCACAGGACGGCCGGCTGGCGCACGATCGCGAGGTAGGAGCCGGCCGTGGGGTCGGCGTCGTCGGGGCGCTCGGCCCGGCCGTGGACGTGGCGCAGCGGGCCGAGCAGCAGGGCGATCGGCGCGAGCATGCAGGCGGCGTCGGCCAGGAAGATCGCGCTGAACGTCGAGGGGTCGCTGACGTCGGCGTAGAACCCGCCGATGATGCCGCCGGTGCCGATGCCGAGGTTGACCAGCGCGAAGTTGATCCCGAAGTACTGCTGGCGGGTCTCGCCCTCGGTGACCGCGGCGACCAGCGCGTTGAACGCCGGCCAGGAGACGCCGAAGTTGAAGCCGAGGAACGCGAATCCGAGCGCGAACTCCAGCGGCGAGGTGGCGAAGGCGATGACCGTGCAGCCCACCACCTGGGCGCTGGTCGAGACGAGCAGCATCCGGCGGGCGCCGAGGCGGTCGACGAGCGCCCCGCCCGGACCGGTCACGGCGAGGGCCACCACCGCGATGAAGGCCATGAGCAGCCCGGCGAGGTCGAGGGAGATCCCGCGGACCTCGTGCATGTAGATGATGGTGAAGGGGAGCGTCAGGCCCCGCCCCAGCGTCTGCACCACCACGGTGGACAGCAGCCAGCGACCCTCCACGGGCAGGGAGGTCCAGAAGGCGCGCATGCCGGGGCGGGTCGTCGTGCTCACCGGGGGATCTTCACCCCTGGCACCGACAGTCACCAATCCCGCATCGGACACGACAGCCGGTGGACATGACCCTCAGCAGGCATGACAGTGGCCCGGCCCCCGAAGGGACCGGGCCACGAAGTGTCGTGCGCTCTGGTGTGGTGCTACCAGACCCGACGGCTGCTGCCGCCGATCGGCACGAAGTTGAGGATCAGGCCGACGACCAAGAGGATCGCGCCGATCGTGGTCAGGACGGGGATGTTGGCCACGAGGCCGACGATCAGAAGAATCAGGCCGAGTACGACCATGGGTGCTGCCCTCCTAAGGGGTCTCGATCTGAGACCGCCCAACTACATTGCCCGATATCCGGACGAAACGCCAACACCCGGACGGGTGGAACTGGTCCTTTCGGGTGGTGTCGGCCCGGTCCCACGGCACGACGCTCAGCCCTGCAGGGCCTGGATCGCCTCGTGGATCGACAGCGTGCGCTGCGCCGACTCCACGTGCAGCGCCTCGATGAGGCGTCCGTGGTGGGTCACCACGTGCGACGTACGCCCCTCCCACGCCTCGAGGATCCCGCGGGCGGTCTCGACCGCCTCCGCGCTGGGGGCGAAGGCCGCGTTGGCGCCCTCGACCTGGCCGGGATGGATGAGCGTCTTGCCGTCGAAGCCCATCTGCCGACCCTGCGTGCACTCGGCGAGGAAGCCGTCGGTGTCCTTCACGTCGTTGTAGACACCGTCCAGGATCACCTTGCCCGTCGCCCGCGCGGCGAGGAGGGCGAGCGACAGGCCGGCGAGCACCGGCTGGCGGCCCGGGACGTGCTCGGCGTACAGCTCCTTGACGAGGTCGTTGGTGCCCATCACGAGCACGGTGAGCCGCTCGGAGGCGGCGGCGATCTCCTCGGCGTGGAGCATGGCGTACGGCGTCTCCACCATCGCCCACAGCGCCGTGTGCGCGGGCGCGTCGTGGGCCTCCATCGTCTCCACGAGGGAGCGCACGGCGTCGGCGCTGTCCACCTTGGGCACGACGATCGCGTCCGGCCCCGCGGCACACGCGGCCGCCATGTCGTCGGCGTGCCACGCGGTGTCCGCGCCGTTGACCCGGATGGTCAGCTCGCGGCGGCCGTAGTCCCCGCTGGCCGCGGCGGCGCAGGCGGCGTCGCGGGCGGACTCCTTGGCGTCGGGGGCGACGGCGTCCTCGAGGTCGAGGATGAGGGCGTCGCAGGGCAGGGTCTTGGCCTTCTCCAGGGCCCGCTCGTTGGAGCTGGGCATGTAGAGGACGGAGCGGCGCGGACGGAGGTCGGTCATCGGGTCAGTCCTCGATCGTGATGGCGTCGTACTGGGCCTTGAGGGCGGGGTCGATGGCCGCGAGCTGCTCGGCGAGCTCGACCATCACCAGGCACTGCTTGAGCGAGGCGTCGTCCTCCATCTTGCCGTCGAGCATGACGGCACCGGTGCCGTCGCCCATGGCCGCGACGACCCGGCGTGCGTGCGCGATCTCCTCGGCGCTGGGCGCGAAGACCCGGTTGGCGATCTCGATCTGCTTGGGGTGCAGGGTCCAGGTGCCGACGCAGCCCAGCAGGAAGGCGTTGCGGAACTGGTCCTCGCAGGCGCGCGTGTCGGCGATGTCGCCGAAGGGCCCGTAGTAGGGGTAGATGCCGTGCATCGCGCACGCGTCGACCATCCGGGAGATCGTGTAGTGCCACAGGTCCTGCTGGAAGACGTCGCGGTGCGCCTCCGGCTGGTCGGGGTTGGCGTCCTGGCGGACCAGGTAGCCCGGGTGGCCTCCGCCGACGCGGGTGGTCTTCATCCGGCGGTCGGCGGCCAGGTCGGCCGGGCCGAGGGAGAGGCCCTGCATGCGGGGGCTGGCGCCGCAGATCTCCTCGACGTTGGCCACGCCGCGGGCGGTCTCCAGGATCGCGTGCACCAGGATCGGGCGATCCAGCCCGGCCCTGGCCTCGAGCTGGGCGAGGAGCCGGTCGACGTAGTGGATGTCCTCGGCGCCCTGCACCTTGGGGACCATGATCACGTCGAGCCGGTCGCCGATCTCGGAGACCAGGGTGGTGAGGTCGTCGAGCACCCACGGGCTGTCCAGGGCGTTGATCCGCGTCCACAGCTGGGTGGGCCCGAAGTCTGTCTCCTGGGCGATCCGGACGAGCCCGGCGCGGGCGGCCTCCTTGTTGTCGGCCTTGACGGCGTCCTCCAGGTTGCCGAGCAGCACGTCGACGGTGCCGACCATCTGCGGCACCTTGGCCGCCATCTTCGCGTTGGAGGGGTCGAAGAAGTGGATCGCGCGACTGGGGCGGGCCGGGATCTCGGTGACCGGGGCGGGGGCCCCGACGGCGAGCGGGCGGAAGAAGTCCTTGGCTGGGCGCATGGGGCGGAACCTACCGAAAGGCGGTGACCCCCGGGTATGACGTACTCCACTCCGGGGGATCGATCAGCGCCGTCGGCCGAACCAGCCCCGGCGGCGCGGCTCCGGCTGCTGGGCGGCGAGGGCCGCCCGCTGGGCCTCGACCCGCGCCGTACGACGCCCGCGCCAGGCCGCGACCTCGGCCTCGACGTCGCGCTCGGGCGTGATCACCGGTGGACCGCCGAGCAGCTGCATGCGGGCCCGGCGGACGCGGGCGTTGAATCCCGCGATCTCCTCGCGCACCTCGGACTCGGCGGTGATGCGGTCCAGGCGCTGCTCCAGCTCGGTGTCCTCCTTGCGCAGCTCGAGCGCCGGCGGGAGCACGCTGACCTGCTCGCGCTCGACGAGCTTCTTGACCCACCAGTCGGGGTCGTGCTCGCTGCCGAGGCCCTCGAGCGGCTTCCCGGCACCGGGCAGGTCGTCGAAGTCGCCGCGCTCGAAGGCGATCCGCAGCTGCTGCTCGACCCACTGGCCCTGGTGCTGGATCCGCGCGGCGGCCGCGGACTGCCCGGTGCGGTCGTCGCGGGCGCGCTCGTGGCGGCGGGGGTCGTCGTTCGGGTCCTGGTCGGTCATCGGTCACCTCCGAGGCCCCCAGCCTAGGTCCCGGGCGGCTGTCGCCGGAGGGGTCCGCACGAGGGGTGGCCGGGTGGTGGCCCCGGTGCCACACTCGAGCGATGAGCACGCTCCGCACCGAGCGGATCGACAAGCGGGTCCGCGGGCGTCTCGGTGACACCGTGGTCGTCGAGACCGACGACCCGCTGCTGGTCTGGCAGCCCGGCTTCCCGCCGGTCTACGGTTTCGCCCGCGACGAGGTGGCCGCCGGAGCGCTGCGACCGGCGAGCGGGACGTCGTACGAGGGGTCCTTCTTCTTCGGACCGCACCTGCCGGTGGCGCAGTGGTACGACGTGGTGGCCGGGGACGAGGCCGCCGAGTGCGGGGCCTGGACGCTGGAGGACCTCCCCGAGCGGGTGCTGCTGACCTGGGAGCCCGGTCGGTTGACGTGGACCGAGGAGGACGAGTGGGTCGCGGGGCACCCGCGGGACCCGCACAAGCGGGTGGAGACGCTGCGCAGCTCGCGCCACGTCGAGGTGCTGGTCGGGGACACCGTGGTGGCGACGAGCGACCGCCCGGTGCTGCTGCTGGAGACCGATCTGCCGACGCGCTACTACCTGCCGCGCGAGGACGTCCGCCTCGACCTGCTCACGCCGACCGACAACGTGTCGGCCTGTCCCTACAAGGGGACCGCCCACGCCTACTGGACCTTCGCCGGGCCACCCGAGCTGCGCAACGTCGCGTGGTCCTACGCGGCACCGTTCCCGGCCGTCGACGCCATCCGGGACCGGATCTGCTTCTACAACGAGCTCGTCGACCTGCGGGTGGACGGGGTCCTGCTGGAGCGGCCGGAGTCGCCGTTCACGAGGGTGGAGCAGCGCCCGGGCGCGGAGTGAGACCTACTCGCTCGCTCCGGCGGTGCTCTCGTCCGTAGGCTCCGCCGCATGGCTCATCGCGTGGCGTCCGTGCTCTCCGTCAACGTCGGCTCGCCCGCACCGCGCAGCGGCAGGAAGACGCCGACCGGCATCGGCAAGGTCCCGGTCGACCGGATCGAGGTCGCCGACCCCGGTCCGAAGCGACGCGGCCCCGACGGCGAGGGCTTCTCCGGCGTGGCCGGCGACTTCGTCGGCAGCGGCCGCCACCACGGTGGCGCCGACCAGGCGGTCTACGCGTGCGCCCGCGAGGAGCTCGACCACTGGGAGCGCGAGCTCGGACGGGAGCTGCCGCACGGCATGTTCGGCGAGAACCTCACGACCACCGGGATCGACGTCGACGCCTCCGAGTACGGCGACCGGTGGAGGATCGGCGACGTCGTGCTCCGGGTCAGCGCTCCGCGGGTCCCGTGCGCGACCTTCGCCATGCGGATGGGGGAGCGGGCGTGGGTACGCCGCTTCGCCGAGCGCGGGCGGGCCGGCACCTACCTCGCCGTGCTCGAGCCGGGCACGATCCGGCCCGGTGACCCCATCGCCGTCGAGCGGTCCGGCTCCGGCCTGCCCATCCCGCTGCTGCTCGCCGCCTGGATGGGCGACCTCGACGCTGTCACCGAGGCGATGGGCCACGACGACCTCGACGGGGAGAGCCGGGGGCACTTCACCCGGCTGCTCGCCAAGCGGGGGTGAGTCCGGTCCCGTGGTGGGGTAGTCCGCGACGAACGGACCCCGGATCGGCGCGTGGCCGGGTCCGATCGTCGCGGACTACCCCGACCACCCCCCGAGGGCTGCGCCCGCGGTGTGGGACGACCTGGTGTCGAGATCGCGGTCCGACCGAGCAGTCGTCCCGAACCAGGCGGGCATCGCGGGGTGCCGCGGCTCAGTTGAGGATGCGCATCGACGTCGGCACGCCGCCGCCGCGGTGCACCTCCTCGACGAGCTCCTGGAGCGCGGTGAGGGCCACGTTCTGCGAGAGCGGGCCGTGGGAGACCCGGGCGACGCCGAGCTCCTGCTGGCGCTCGAGCGACGGGGTGCCGGGGATGGCGATGGTCGTCAGGCGCTGGGGACCGAAGGCGTCGACCAGGGTGACGATCTCCTCCTCGGTGAGGATCGCCGGCACGAAGACGACCGGGGCGCCGGCGTCGAGGAAGGCCTTGCCGCGCTCGACCGACTCGGCGAGCACGTCGGCCCGGTCCCGGTCGCGACCGAGGTGGAACGCGTCGGTGCGCGCGTTCAGCACGAAGTCGGGCACGCCCTCGGCGGCGGCGGCCTTCATCACGGCCTCCACCTGCGCGGCGGCCTCGGCCAGCGGCTTCATCTGGTCCTCGAGGTTGGCACCGACGATGCCCACGCCGATCGCCCGGCGGACGGTGTCGGCGGCGTCGCCGTACCCGCCCTCGAGGTCGGCGCTGACGGGCAGGTCCGTCGCCTCGACGATGCGGCGGCACATGTCGAGCATCTCCTCGAGAGGGATGACCTCCCCGTCGGGGTAGCCCAGGGTGGCGGCGATCGAGTGGCTGGCCGTGGCCAGGGCCGTCGTGCCGGGCACGTCGGCGACGGTCTTGGCGCTGATGGCGTCCCAGACGTTGACGACGGTGAGGAGCTCGGGGTCCCGGTGGAGGGCGAGCAGGTCGGTGGCGCGAGCGGATGCAGTCATGCCTGCCTCAAGGCCCGGTCACCCGAACTTGTTCCCGGGCGGCGTCGGTCGCAGGGATCGTGGTCGCCCTGGTGCGCGCCCGGTTCGACGTCGACTCGGTGAACGCGCGCGGGTCGCCCGCGAGTGCGGTGCCGACCCCGCCGAGACCTCGGACGGCTGAGGAAGGTCCGGCGGTCTCCGGGCGCACGGTGGCGCTCGACCACCTGACGGGTCCCGGCGCCGCGATCCTGGCCGCCCGGCTCAGTGGTCGCTGAAGGCCGACCTCGGTACGGCGACCAGCGCGAGCGCCGCGAGCAGCGCGGCGACCGAGCAGACGGCCCACACGGTGAGGTAGCCCGAGAGCGGCGCGTGCCCGGCGGTGGGGCCGTCCAGCGAGCCGGTGGAGGCGAGCGCGATGGCGAAGATCGAGGAGGCGATCGCCCCGCCGACGGTCTTGGTCGCGTTGGTCATGCCGGTCGCGAAGCCGGTGCGGTCCTCGGGCGCCGCGGCCGCGGCGGCGGCGGGCAGGGCGGCCACCAGGGCGCCGGACCCGATGCCGGCGACGCCCATGTTGACGAGCGCCTGGGTGGTCGTGTCGTGGAAGGGGATCCACAGCGCGTACCCGATCGCCACGAGCACCGACGACGCGATGAGGGCGCGGCGGGCGGTGAGCAGCCGCGAGGTGAGCGGCAGGGTGAACGCGCCGACGGCGAGGCTCACGACGTACACGCCGATGAGGGTCGACACGAAGGCCGCGTCGGCGCCGAGGCCGTAGCCCACCACGTCGGGATCGGTCCGCGCGAAGGTCGACAGCGGGATCTGCGCGCCCAGCACGGACATGCCGAACAGGAACGCGGTCAGCTGCACCGGCCACTGCCCGCGGGTGGCCATCAGGTCGACGTCGATGAGCGGCTCGGCGATGCGGCGCTCGGCCCGCACGAAGGGCACGAGGAGCACCAGCGACACGGTGATGAGCAGCCACGCGAGCACCGACGACGGACCCTCCAGGCGGATCACGATGAGGCCCGCCATCAGCACACCCAGGACCCCGGTGATGAGGGTGAAGCCGATCCAGTCGATCCCGCCGCTCGCCCGGCCGGGCACGTCCTCGATGCCGAACCAGATGACCACGAAGCAGATCGTCACCACGATCGCCGGCAGCATGAGCAGCACCGTCATCGACGTCGACCCGACCAGGGCCCCCGAGGTCAGCGCGCCGACGATGACGGCCAGCTCGAGCGCGCCGACCAGGATCGCCGCGGCCCGCCGGGTGAGCAGCGCCTGGCGTCCCGTGCCCGCCGTGCGGCGGTGGATGATCGCGACCTCGAGCGGCAGCCACACCACGTACGCACCCTGGATCGCCCACCCGACGAGGAACGTCGTGAACGACGGCGCGAAGGCCAGGATCCACGAGCCCAGCGCGGTGATCGCCGTCGAGAGGAGCAGCACGTTGCGGTGCCCCCACAGGTCGCCGAGCCGCGCGAGCAGCGGCACGCAGAGCGCCGACACGATGAGCTGCGCGGCCTCGAACCAGTTGACGTCCGCGTCCTGGATGCCGAGGTGGTCGGCGATGTCGCTGAAGATCGGCGTGTAGTAGCCCTGCAGGATCCCGCTGGCGATCTCGACGCAGACCAGGAAGCCGACGATGCGGACGAGGTGCGGGGCGACGCGGCCCGCGCCGGTGGCCTCGGCCGGCGAGGTGGTCGTCATGCGGGGAGCCTCTCGAGGAGCGTGCGGTACCAGCGGACCCCGTCGACGAGGGCGGCGACCCCGAGGTGCTCGTCGTAGGAGTGGATGGCCTCGCGTTGCGCCCCGGTCATCCGGAACGGCGCGAAGCGGTAGACGTGGTCGCTGATCGCGGTGAAGTGGCGCGAGTCGGTGGCGGCCATCATCACGTACGGCGTCGCCACGGCGTCCGGGAAGAGCTCGCCGACGCAGGACTCGATCAGCTCGAACGCCTCGCCCAGGGGGGAGACCGGCGACGGGTCGCCGTACTCGACGACGTCGATGCGGATGCTGTCGTCCTTGATGGCCTTCCGGACGTGCTCGACGACATCGGAGACGGTGTCACCCACCATCACCCGCACGTTGACCCCGGCCCGGGCGGTGGAGGCGATGACGTTGAGGGCGGGGGAGCCCGAGAGCGTGGTGACGGCGACCGTCGTGCGGGTCATCGCGGCCGTCTCCGGTCCGTGGGCCACCAGGAACCTGGTGAGCAGCGGGCCCAACCGGTCGGAGCGCGCCAGGATCTGCCGCAGGGGGGCCTGGGCGCGCGGGGCGATGCGCCGCATGAGCTCCCGCGTCGGCGCCGGGATGCTCGCCGGGAAGGGCGACTTCTCGAGGCGCACGACGGCCCGCGCGATGCGAGCCGTGGGCCCGTGGGGCGCCGGCGTCGAGGCGTGTCCGCCGCGGCCCTCGGCGACCAGCTCCAGCGAGGTGGTGCCCTTCTCGGTCGTGCCGATGACGGCGAGGGGGAAGGCGAGCCCGGGAAGCGCGTCGGTGGCGACCGCACCGCCCTCGTCCAGGACCAACCAGGGGGTGACGCCGCGCTCGCGCAGCACCGCGACCGCCTCGAGTGCCGCCGTACCGCTGACCTCCTCGTCGCAGCCGAAGGAGAGCCAGACGTCCTGCGCGGGCACGTGGCCGACCTCGACGAGCTGCTCGACGGCCTCGCAGATGGCCGCGACGCAGCCCTTGTCGTCGAGGGTGCCGCGACCCCAGATCGCCGGTCCGGTGGGGGAGTCGGCGATCTCGGCGCCGAAGGGCGGGTGCTGCCAGGGAGCGTCCTCGTCGACCGGTACGACGTCGAGGTGGGCCATCAGGACGACCGGCCGCGCGGCGCTCGTCCCGGGCCAGTGCATCAGCAGCCCGTGGCTGCCGACCCGGGTCACCTCCAGGTCGGCGTGCACCAGTGGGAACTGCGCCTCGAGCTCGTCGAGGAGCCGGTCGAAGGCATCGGTGTCGACCCGGGCCGGGTCGCGGTCGGAGACCGTCGGGATGCGGACGAGGGCCTGGAGCTTGCCGACGACGCGGTCGAGGCCGGGGTCGGTCACGGAGTCGGGCATGCGCAGAACCTAGTGCCGCACCACCGGCCCGCGCGTCACCTCGGGGGAACTGACGAGGTGACGGACAGGCTTCAGGCGTCGGCCACGTCGATGAGCACCTTGCCCACCGCGCCGTCCTCGACGGCGGCGTGCGCAGCGGCCGTCCCCTCGAGCGGGTGGTGGTGCACGGGGAGGCCGTGCTCCTCACCGACCCCGAACGCGCCGTCGACGAGGGCGGCGGTGATGTCCTCGGCCGCCGCCCGCAGTGCGGCGTGGCCGACGGTGTAGAGCAGCACCCACTGGAAGCGCGCGTTGGTGGAGAACGTCTCCCGCACGCTGAGCGGGACCTCGTCGCCGCCGTTGTTGGCGTAGATCGCGATGGTGCCGCGCGGCCGGATGACCTGGAGGTCGAGCCGCAGGTTCTGCGCGGGGGCCACCTCGACGACGATGTCGACACCGTCCGGAGCCAGCTCGCGGATCGCCGCGGCGGCGTCGCCCGCGCGGTAGTTCACGACGTGGTGGGCGCCGGCGGCGGTCGCCAGGGCCGCCTTCTCGTCACCGCTCACGGTGCTGATGACGGTGGCGCCGGCCCACCGGGCGAGCTGGATGGCGGCGTTGCCGACCGCCCCGGCCCCTCCCGCGACGAGCACGGTCAGCCCGGCCAGGGCCCCGGGGGCGAGCCGGTCGGGACCGTCCTCGGAGGTGGTCAGCGCCCGGTGGGCGGTGACCGCGGGGACTCCGAGCGAGGCGCCCACGTCGTACGACGCGGAGTCGGGAAGCACGGTGAGGTGCGCGACGGGCAGCACGACCTGCTCCTGCGCCGTGCCGCCGGGACGGGTGTGCTGGGCCAGCATCGTCCAGACCCGGTCCCCGACCGCGAGGTCGGTGACGTCGGGGCCGACGGCGTCGACCACCCCGGCGCCGTCCTGGCCGGGCACGATCTCGGGGAAGGCCAGCTCGCCCATGCCGCCGGCGCGGAACTTCCAGTCGGTGGGGTTGACGCCGGCGCGCACGATCCGTACCCGGACCTCGCCGGGGCCGGGCTCGGCGGCGTCCCGCTCGACCAGGTCGAGCACGGAGGAGTCACCGCTCTCGGTGTAGACCACGGCACGCATCAGGGGTTCCCTTCGTCGAGGATCGCTTCCAGCGGGGACAACACGAGCGGGCCGCGGTCTATGCCGCGTCCGGACGCACGAACCGGCGCGGACCCGAGGGGTCCGCGCCGGCTCGGCTGTCGTGGGTCAGCCGCGGTGGGTCAGCTGCGGTCGAGCGTCGGGTAGTCGGTGTAGCCCTCGGCGCCGCCGCCGTAGAACGTCGCCTGGTCGGGCTCGTTGAGCTCGGCCCCGATGCGCCAGCGCTCGGCGAGGTCGGGGTTGGCCAGGAACTCGCGGCCGACGGCGACCAGGTCGCCGAGGTCCTCGTCGATGATCGACTCGACGTCCGCCAGGTCGGTGACGCTGGCGAAGCCGGAGTTGAGCATGACCGGCCCGTCGAAGCGGGTGCGCAGGTCCGCGACGATCTGGCTGCGCGGGTCGGCGAGGATGCTGAGGTAGGCGAGGTCGAGGTCCTTGATGCCGTCGACGAGGAGCTCGTACGTCGCGGTGGTGAACGCCTCGTCCTCCTCCAGCACGCCCTGGATGTTGTGGGCCGGCGAGATGCGGATGCCGACCTTGTCGGCGCCGATCGCCTCGGCCACGGCCCGGGTGACCTCGATGGCGAAGCGGGCGTGGGCCTCGGGGGAGCCGCCGTACCCGTCGGTGCGGGTGTTGGAGGACTGGCCCAGGAACTGGTGGATCAGGTAGCCGTTGGCGGCGTGCACCTCGACGCCGTCGAGGCCGGCCTCGACCGCGTTGCGGGCGGCGGTGACGAACTCCTGGACGACCCCGGGGATCTCGTCGGTCTCCAGCGCGCGGGGGGTCGGCATGTCGACCTGGCCCTCGGCGGTGACCATCTTCCCGTCGGCGGGCAGGGCGCTCGGCGCGACGCTCTCGAGGCCACCCTTGTTGTCCGGGTGCGCGACGCGACCGACGTGCATCAGCTGGGCGACGATGTGACCGCCACCGGCGTGCACGGCCTCGGAGACCTTGCGCCAGCCGGCGACCTGCTCGGCGCTGTGGAAGCCGGGGGTGTCGAGGTAGCCCTGGCCGACCGCGCTGGGCTGCGAGCCCTCGGTGATGATCAGCCCGGCACCGGCGCGCTGGCCGTAGTACTCGGCGTTCAGGTCATCGGGGACGGTGCCCTTCGCGCGGTTGCGGGTCAGGGGCGCCATCACGAAGCGCTGCGGGAGCTTCCAGCTGCCGACGACGATCGGTTCGAATGCCTTGGACACGGGGGGACCTCTTTCCGGTGAAGACTTGTTGATCGTTCATCCGGTCCAAGGACGCCGCGGCCGTGAGGATTCCCCGGTGTGACCCAGGTCTCGCGGATGTCGGACCGTCCGACCGGGGTCACCAGCGGCCGCGGTGCACCACGTCCGTACGCCGCTCGCGGCGGGACGCCGAGCCCCGCGCACCGCTCGACCCCGTCCGGTGCCCGACGGTGATGGCGCCGATCGGGGTGTGGTCGTCCGGCACCCCGAACGCCTCGCGGAAGCCGTCCACGTGCTCGCCGGGGATCCCGAAGAAGCAGGCGCCGAGCCCCTCGTCGACCGCCGTCTGGAGGATGAGGAGGGCGGCCATCCCGGTGTCGACGTGCCAGTAGGGGACCGGCCAGCGGGCCTCGTCCCGATCGGTCCACCCCTTGTCCGGCTCGGCGTAGCGGTCGAGGTAGGCGTCCTTGTGCGCCAGCGGCACGATCACCACCGGGGCGGTGCGCATGCCGTCGAGCCAGGTGTTGCCGGTGTCGGGGGCCGCGCCGGTGGCGAGCCAGAACCGGGCGACGTCGTCGGGGGTGTCCAGCACGAGGAACGCGTAGCCCTGGCTGAAGCCGGCGCTGGGTCCCCGGGTGGCGTTGGCGAGCAGGCGGTCGAGGGCCTCCGGGGCCACCGGCCGGTCGGCGTAGCGGCGGACCATGCGGCGTCGGCGTACGACGTCTTGGAACTCCATGCGCCGACTGTGGCACGCTCCGACCATGCGAGAGCCGGGTGAGGTGCGAGAGCCGGACGGCGGTGTCGTGCCGCTCGTCGAGGTCGACCAGTCCGGGCACGCCGAGCGGGCGTGGGTCGTGGAGGCGATCCGGCGGTTGAAGGCCGACCAGACCCGCTCGGCCGACACCCACCTGCACGCGCTGCGGATCCCGGCGTTCGAGGACGTCGACCTCTACCTCAAGGACGAGTCGACGCACCCGACGGGCTCGCTCAAGCACCGGCTGGCGCGCTCGCTGTTCCTCTACGGCCTGTGCAGCGGGCTGATCCAGGAGGGCACCCACGTCGTGGAGGCGTCCTCGGGGTCGACGGCCGTCAGTGAGGCGTTCTTCGCGCACCTGCTCGGGCTGCCGTTCACCGCGGTGATGGCCCGCACCACGTCGCCGTCCAAGATCGCGCTCATCGAGCGCGAGGGCGGTCGGTGCGTGCTGGTCGACGACCCCGCCTCGGTGTACGACGTCGCGCGCACGCTCGCCGAGGAGTCCGGCGGGCACTACCTCGACCAGTTCACCTACGCGGAGCGCGCCACGGACTGGCGGGGCAACAACAACATCGCCGAGTCGATCTTCGACCAGCTGGCCATGGAGCGCTTCCCGTCGCCGACCTGGGTGGTGGTCGGCGCCGGCACCGGCGGCACGTCCGCGACGATCGGGCGCTACGTCCGCTACCGCGGGCTCGACACCCGGATGTGTGTCGTCGACCCGGAGAACTCCGCCTTCCTCGCCGCCTTCCGCGACCCCACGTGCGGCGAGACCACCTGCGGCTCACGCATCGAGGGCATCGGTCGACCGCGGGCCGAGCCCTCGTTCCTGCCCGACCTGGTCGACCGGATGGTGCTGGTCCCCGACGCCGCCTCGGTGGCCGCCGCACACTTCCTGCGGGCCCGCACCGGGCAGCTGGCCGGGCCGTCGACGGGCACCGCGCTGTACGCCGCGACCAAGCTGGCGTGCGACATGAGGGCCGCCGGGGAGTCCGGCTCCATCGTCACGCTGCTGTGCGACGACGGGGTCCGCTACCTCGACACCTACTTCTCCGACGCCTGGGTCGCGGCGCAGGGCTGGGACCTCGCGCCGTACCTCGCCGTGCTCGCCCGCGCCTGGGACGACGGGGTCTGGACCGGTTGAGGGGTCTGATATCCGAGACGGCCCCACGGCGAGTGTCGTTGACCGGACGGGCGTCGACGGGTGGACTCACCCCATGACGTTCGAGGGGATGTGGGCCGACCTGGCGCCGGTCGGCCGGTCGACGTCGTCGGGGGGCTACTTCCGTCAGCCGTGGACCAGCGCCGAGTCGGAGCTGCGGGCGTGGTTCACCGAGGCCGCGCTGGCCCGGGGCCTCGAGCTGGAGACCGACGCGCTGGGCAACCAGGTGGCGTGGTGGCACCCTCCCGGGGTAGTCCGCGACGAACGGACCCCCGATGTGGCCGCCGAAGGGTCCGATCGTCGCGGACTACCCCGGCAGGGGATCCTCACCGGGTCGCACCTCGACTCCGTCCTCGACGGCGGGGCGTACGACGGCCCGCTGGGCGTGGTCTCCGCCCTCGCGGCGGTGGACCTGATGCGGGAGCGGGGCGTCGTACCGACCCGACCCATCGGGGTCTCGGTCTTCACCGAGGAGGAGGGATCGAGGTTCGGGCTCGCCTGCCTCGGGTCGCGGCTGGCGACCGGGGCCACGACCTGGGCCGACGCGCGGGAGCGCCGCGACCGTGACGGCGTGGCGCTGCCCGACGCGCTGGCGAGCGCGGACCTCGACGTGGCGGCACTGGAGACCGGCGGCGGCCTCCTCGACCTCTCCGGCGTGGGCTGCTTCGTCGAGCTGCACGTCGAGCAGGGCCGCGACCTCGTCGACCGCGACGTCGCCGTCGGGGTGGGCAGCGAGATCTGGCCGCACGGTCGCTACCGCTTCGACTTCACCGGAGAGGCCAACCACGCGGGCACGACCCGGATGGAGGACCGCCGGGACCCGATGCTGACCTACGCGATGACCGTGCTGGCCGCCAACAAGCAGGCCCGGCTCGCCGGACAGCGGGCGACCTTCGGCCGGCTGGAGGTGGCTCCCAACGGCACCAACGCCGTGCCGTCCCGGGTCACCGCGTGGCTCGACGCCCGCTGCGAGTCCGACGCGGCGCTGGCCGACCTGGTGGCCGCCATCGAGCGGCAGGGGGCCGAGCGGGCCGGGCGCGACGGCACCGGGCTGGCGGTCACCGCGGAGTCGGTGTCGGGGCGGGTGGCCTTCGACCCCGAGCTCGCCGCCCGGCTGGCCGCCGTGGGCGACTGGCCGGTCATCCCCACCCAGGCCGGTCACGACGCCGGCATCCTCACCATGGCGGGGGTCCCGAGTGCGATGCTCTTCGTGCGGAACCCGACGGGGGTGTCGCACTCACCTGCCGAGCACGCCGAGACCGCCGACTGCCTGACCGGGGTCGAGGCGCTGGCCGACACCCTCACGGAGCTGGCGCGATGACGACGACCACCTACCTGCTCGAGCACGCCTGGGTCGGTGGGCGCGTCGAGGCGGGCGTGGTGGTCGACGTCGCGGACGGGGTCATCAGCGCGGTGCACGTCCGGAACCAGCCGTCCGCGACCGGGCGTCGCCCGCTGCAGCCCGACCACGTGCTGCTCGGCCTCACCGTCCCGGGCCTGGCCAACTGCCACAGCCACGCCTTCCACCGCGCCCTGCGGGGGCGGACCCAGCGGGGTCGCGGCACCTTCTGGACGTGGCGCGACCAGATGTACGTCGTCGCCGGCCGCCTCGACCCGGACACCTACTTCGAGCTCGCGCGGGCGACGTACCGCGAGATGGTGGCCGCCGGGATCACCGCGGTCGGCGAGTTCCACTACCTGCACCACCAGCAGGACGGGACGCCGTACGCCGACCCCAACGCCATGGGGCACGCGCTCCTCGAGGCGGCCCGCGAGGCCGGCATCCGGATCACCCTGCTCGACACGCTCTACCTCTCCAGCGGTTTCGGCCAGCCGCCGCACGGCGTGCAGGTCCGCTACAGCGACGGCAGCGCGCAGGCGTGGCTCGAGCGGGTGGCCGCGATCGACACCGGACCGGGTGCCCGGGTCGGGGCGGCGCTGCACTCGGTGCGCGCGGTGCCCCGGGACGCGCTCGAGCACGTGGCCCGCACCCACCAGGACGTGCTCCACGTGCACGTGTCCGAGCAGGTCGCCGAGAACGACGCCTGCCAGGCGGCGTACGGCGTCACCCCGACGCGGCTGCTCGCCGCCCACGGCCTGCTGCGCCCGAGCACCACGCTGGTGCACGCCACCCACCTGACGCCGGCCGACATCACGCTCATCGGCGAGGCGGGCGCCTACGTCGACTTCTGCCCGACCACCGAGCGCGACCTCGGCGACGGCGTCGGCCCCGGCCGCCACCTCGCCGACGCCGGCGCCCGGCTCACCCTCGGCTCGGACAGCCACGCGGTGATCGACCTCTTCGAGGAGATGCGCGCCGTGGAGCTCGACGAGCGGCTGGCCACCATGCGGCGCGGCCACTGGTCGGCGGCCGAGCTGCTCACCGCCGCCACCGCCACCGGCCACGCCAGCCTCGGCTGGAGCGACGCCGGGACCATCGCGGTGGGCCAGCGCGCGGACCTGGTCACCCTCGACCTGGCCTCGCCGCGCACGGCCGGCGCGGGCACCGACGAGCACGCGGTCGTCTTCGCGGCGAGCGCCGGCGACGTGCTCCAGGTGATCGCCGACGGCCACCTCGTGCACACCCGCGACCAGGTGGGCGAGGTCGGTCGCGACCTCGACCGGGTGATCCGGGCGGTGCACGGATGAGCGTCCTTCTCACCGGCATCGGCGAGCTCACCACCAACGACCCCGCGCGCGACGGGCTGCTCGGGCTCGTCGAGGACGCCGCCGTCGTCGTCGAGGGCGGCACGATCGCGTGGGTGGGTCCGGCGGCCGACGCGCCCGCGGCCGACACGGCGTACGACGCGGGCGGGCGCGCCGTCGTGCCCGGCTTCGTGGACAGCCACAGCCACCTGGTGTTCGCGGGCGACCGTGCGCGGGAGTTCGCCGCCCGGATGACCGGGGAGCCCTACTCCGCGGGCGGCATCCGCACCACCGTCGCGGCCACCCGCGCGGCCACCGACGAACAGCTCACCTCACACGTCGCCCGGCTCGTCGCCGAGATGCGGGCCCAGGGCACCACCACCATCGAGATCAAGAGTGGATACGGACTCTCCGTCCACGACGAGGCGCGGTCGCTCGCCGTGGCCCGCCAGTTCACGGACGAGACGACCTTCCTCGGTGCCCACGTCGTGCCGGCGGACACCACCCCCGCCGACTACGTCGAGCTGGTCACCGGCCCGATGCTGGAGGCCGCAGCCCCGCACGCGCGCTGGATCGACGTCTTCTGCGAGGACGGCGCCTTCGACGTCGACCAGGCGCGCACGATCCTGGCAGCGGGCACCGACAGCGGGTTGCGCGGACGCCTGCACGCCAACCAGCTGACGTACGGCGGCGGCGTCCGGCTCGCCGCCGAGCTCGGGCTGGTCGCGGTCGACCACTGCACCTACCTCTCCGACGACGACGTGAGCGCGCTCGCCGACTCCGGCACCATCGCGACGTTGCTGCCCGGCGTCGAGTTCTCCACCCGGCACCCGTACGTCGACGCCCGTCGCCTCCTCGACGCCGGCGTGCGGGTGGCGCTGGCCAGCGACTGCAACCCGGGCTCGTGCTTCACCTCGTCGATGGCGTTCTGCATCGCGCTGGCCGTCCGGGACATGGGGATGAGCCCGGCCGAGGCCCTGCACGCGGCGACGGCGACGGGCGCGGCCGCGCTCGATCGCGACGACGTCGGGGTCCTGGCCGTCGGCCGGCGGGCCGACCTCGTCCTGCTCGACGCCCCGTCGTACCTCCATCTCGCCTACCGCCCCGGCGTGCCGCTGGTGGCCGGTGTCTGGCAGGGCGGGCGCCCGGTGGTGCCGCGCGCCGCCCTCGGCTGACCCCGGTGGGGGACGAGATCGGGGTTTCCGGGACGAGCCGTGAGCCCGTTCCGGTTCCCCAGCGAGGCTCCGGCTGAGCGGGTCGGCCCGCGTCCCCATGTGGGGGTAGTCCGCGACGATCGGACCCCCGAAACCGCTCACGAGGCGTCCGATCGTCGCGGACTACCCCGAGAGGGCGTCCGACTCAGGCGGCGCCGAGGGCGAGGAACGCGGCGGCCGTGGCGACCCGGACCGGGTCGGAGCCGGCCGCCAGCCGGGCGTCGCGCAGCGCCTCGTCGAGGCGCAGGCCCGCGACCAGCCCGGCGTGGACGTCGAGCATCACCGCCACGGTGGCCGCGTCGTCCACGTCGGCGATGGAGGCGAGGACCCCGGCCGTCCCCTGACCCAGCAGCGCCGCCGCGAAGCCGATCACGTCCTGGCCCCCGACCTGCGCCACGACCCCCGAGCGGCAGGCCGGCAGCACGATCCGGTGCGGCGGGTGGCCCAGGCGGTGCACGTCGTCGACGGTCATCGCCCCGTCGGCGAGGTGCAGGCCGGAGAACATCGGTGTCTCGGCACGGAAGGACCCGTGGGCGGCGATGTGCCCCAGGGCGGCTCCGTCGAGCGCGGTCAGGGCGGCGGCGACCGTCGCGTCCCCGGCCGCGAGGAGGGAGGCGCCCTCGTGCATGCGTACGACGGGTGCGACCTCGCCGCCGCCGGTCGGCAGGTCGGGCCCGACGACGAAGACCGCTCGCGCCGACCGGGGCCGGGCGCCCGCCGCCCGCACCCACGCCGTGGCCGACGGGGTGAGCGCCACCGGCCGGTCGTGCAGGACCGGCAGCAGCGCCCACGGTGCCGCGAGGAGCCCGGCCGGGGGCGAGACGACCACCGACCGGCCGGCCGGCAGCAGCCGCACCGCGTCCCCGAGCAGCGCCGCCTCGAGGCGGCGACCCAGCACCGCGAGGTCGACCGGCCGGCCGCGGGTGGCGGTGCGCAGCCCGTACATCGCGGCGTCCACGGCGCTGGCCGCCTGCCCGGACGGACCGACGGGGACCCGGCGCCACCGTCCGTCGCGGACCACCACGGCCTGCAGGGTGCCGTCCACGTCCGCCAGCTGCACCAGCACCCGGTCGCCGAGGTGCGCCACCAGGTCGGCGTCGGCGACCGACGTGGCCGGGCCGCCGGCGCCGGACGTGGCCGCCCAGGCCAGCCGGACGGTCCGCTCGTGCTGGGTCCGCTCGCGGACCAGGGCCGCGAGCTCGGCGGGGTCGTCCTCCTCGTTGATCCGGTGGGACAGCCCGCGGATCGTGGCGAGCAGGGCGTCGATCGTCGCGTCCTGCGGGGCCGGCACCGGCTCGCTGAGGGAGGCGGCCCGCGCCCGGTCGCTCCACCGCACCAGCGCCCGGGGTCCCTGCGGGAGCGCGTGCCGCACGGCCAGCCGCGCGAGGTCCGCGCTGTGGATCGCGGTGAGGGCCCGCAGCTCGGGGCTGCCCAGGCTCGCCCGGTGCTCGGCCAGGGCGTCGAGGCCGCGCCCGACCGCGTCGAGCACCCGGGGACGACCCTGCACCTCGAGGTCGAGGGCGCGCGCGAGCCAGGCGGTGCTCCGGCTGAGCGGGCTGCCCCGGTGCCGCCCCGAGGCGGCCCGGGAGAGGTACGCCGACGCGGCCGCCGGGTCGCTCCCCGCGAGCTCACGGCCCGCGAGCAGGTGTGCGAGGACGGCGTCCTCGGTGCGGTCGTCGGCCAGGTCGTCGGCCAGGGCGACCGCGGCCCGGCGCGAGCCCCGCCCCAGCTCGATGCGCGCCCGCAGCGCGACGAGGTCGCTGCGGGTGCGCCACCACTCCCGGTCCTGCCGGACGAACAGGCGCCGGGACGCCAACGCGTCGTCGAGGGCGAGGTCGGGAAGACCCGCACCCAGCCGCGCGGCGGCCCGCATCAGGAGCAGGTCGGCCCGGGCCCGGGGCCGCCCCTGGGTCCACGCCGACGCCGCCTCGATCACTCCCAGCGCCTCGGTGGACAGCCCGGCGACCAGCAGGACCGAGGCCCGGTCGTTGACCATCTCGAGGTACTGGTCGCCGTGGTCCTGCCCGTAGGCGGCGGTGAGCTCACCGAAGGCCGCCAGCGCCCCCGGGACGTCCCCCCGGAAGAACCGCATCAGCGCGAGGTTGTGGCGGACCACGAGCACCTCGACGTGCTGCTCCCTGCGGGTGAAGATGGTGTCGGCCTCGTGCAGGTCCCGCTCGGCCCCGGTCAGGTCGCCCCGCTGGGTCCTGACGAAGGCGCGCAGGTTCAGCGCCCGGGCCTCCCACACCTCCTCGCCCGTGCGCCGGAAGCCGCGCACCGCCTCCAGCAGGTCGTCGAGCGCGGCGTCGTGGTGCCCGGCGTACCCCAGCACGTGAGCCCGGCGCATCAGGACCTTGGGCCGGACCGCGCCCCGCGCTGAGCTGGCGAGGACGGCCCCGTCGAGCTCGCGCAGGCCGGCCGTGGTCCGGCCCGCCATGGCAAGCGTGGCCCCGAGGGTGGCGCGGACGTCGGCCGGCCGGTCGCGGTCGCCCGTGTGCTCGGCGAGCCGCCGTGCCGTCCTGAGGTGGCGCAGCGCCCGGTCGAGGTCGCCGCCGTCGCGCAGCACGATGCCGAGGGCCTGGTGTGCGTACGAGAGCGCCCACGGGTCCGAGGCGCTCGCGATGAGGGCGTCGGCCGCGGACGAGGCACGCGACGGATCGGCGATGGCCAGCGCCAGGAGGGCGTCACCGGTCTGGTCCGGCACCATCGCCTCCCTCCCCACCGCCCCCTCCGATCGCTATGGTCAGGCCGAGGTGCGGCCGCCGTGGCCGCACCCGATCCGGCCGCACCACCGGCCCACCGGCAGGCGCGTCAGGACCCAGCCCCATCCAAGCCCATCGGGGGGACGTCATGGAGACTTCGCCGAGCAACGGGGACGACGCCGTGTCCGTCCACGGGTCGGACGCCGCGAGCGAGAAGCTGCGCAAGGAGATCCTGCGCGAGCAGATCAGGTACCTCATCGAGGCCATGGGTGGTCCCGAGTACGCCGCCGTGGTGTGGACCGAGGACGGGTGGCTGGACTACCTCTACCGACCCGGTCACATCCTCGCCCGCGACGAGCACTGGAGCGAGGTCGCCGAGCTCCTCGGCGCCCGGCGGGTCGACGACGAGCGTCTCCAACGCCAGCGGGGACTGACCGTCCTGCGGGTGACGACCGACGCGGACACCGACGTCCCCGGCGTCCTGGAGCGCGTCGACCGGGAGCTGGGTGTCGGCAAGGCCACGCCCGACCACATCCTGTTCGTCACGCCGACCGGGGGCGGCGGGTACGCCTGTCCCGCGACCGAGCCGGAGGAGCCGGGCCGTGCACCGGCCCCGTGGCCCCCGATCACCAGCGACACCGGGGCAGGCACCGAGGTCTTCGTCTCGGTCGTGGACACCGGCTGGTGGCCGCCCGCCGCCACCGACCCGGCGTCGCCCTGGCTCGCCGGGGTCGACGGCGACCCCGAGACCATCGACCTCTCCCACATCCACCCCTACGCCGGGCACGGCACGTTCATCGCCGGCATCGTCCGCACCCAGGCGCCGGCGGCGCAGATCCGGGTCGAGGGCTTCCTGCCGCACGGTGGCGCGGTCTACGAGTCCGAGATCGTCGTCCAGCTCGGCGAGGCACTGGAGCTGGCCCCCGACGTCATCTCGCTCTCCGCCGGCTGTCCCACCCGCGGCGAGGTGCCGCTGCTGAGCTTCGAGGTCTTCTGGGAGCAGCGGTTGCGTCACCAGAAGGGCACGGTGCTCGTGGCGGCCGCGGGCAACGACGGCCACCGCCGACCGTTCTGGCCGGCGGCGTTCCCGTGGTCGGTCTCGGTCGGTGCGCTCGACGCGGCCGGCCACCGGGCGGCGTACTCCAACTTCGGCAGCTGGGTCGACGTCTACGCCCTGGGCTCCGACCTCGTGAACGCCTACCCGACGGGCACGTTCTACTGCCACGAGCCGCCGCACGTGGGCGAGAAGCGCGAGTTCACCGGGATCGCCCGGTGGAGCGGCACGTCCTTCTCGACGCCGCTGGTGTCCGGGCTGATCGCGGCCCGGATGAGCCAGCACGGCATCAGCGCCCGCAGGGCAGCCGACCAGCTGCTCGCCGAGGCGGCCGTGGCCGGGCGCAGGGGTGTCGGGCCGATCCTCGAGCCGAGGCCCTGAGCCCCGTCAGAGGCGGACCCAGGGCGTCGTACCGGAGAGGTCGCCCTCGACGCTGAAGCGGACCGGTCCGGGCAGCGTCCCGAGCAGCACGAACATGCCGTCCTCGTCGGTGGTGGCCTCCGCCCGCTCGCCGGCGGCGTTGGACATCAGCACCGTGACGACCGCCGCGGGGACGACGTGCCCGCGGACCCGGTCGCCGTCGATCTCGACCTCCAGGCTGCCCCGGCGCGACGTGAAGGACAGGGCCCGGGGCTGGGCGGCGACGACCCCGCGGACGGCGGACGGGCTGTCCAGCGAGTCGTAGGCGAGCTCCATCAGCTCGGCGTCCACGGTGCGCCAGGTGAAGGCGGCCCGCGCCGCCTCCCGGTGCTGCGGGTCGACGTCGCGGTGTGACGAGAGGGCGGCCGCGAGGTCGTCGAGCACCTGCTGGTCGTCGGCGTCGAGGACCCCGGGGTCCTCGGGGGGGTGGTCGTTCATCTCGTGCTCCCGTCCGTGGGGCTGGTGAGGCGCCGGAAGGCGCGGGTACGGCGCAGCTGCTGGAGGGCCCGCGCGCGGCTGGGCCCGATGCTGCCGACCGGGATGCCCGAGCGGCGGCTGATCTCGGCGTACGACAGGGGTGGGTCCTCGGTGAGGAGCAGCAGCAGGTCGCGCCGCTGGGCGGGCAGCTCGAGGAGCGCGTCCACCAGCGCCGTGTGCCGCTCGTCGGCGATCAGCTCGGCGAGCATGTCGGGCGACTGGTCGTGCGCCCGGTCGGGTCGGTCGAAGGTGGGCGAGGTCTGGGGGTCCGTGGGGACCGACCGGCCGCGGAGGTGCTGCAGCCGGAAGCACTCGTGCCGGGTGACGGTGGCCAGCCACCCGGGCAGGGCGGCGGGCTCGTCGATCCGGTCCAGGTGCTCCACGAGACGCAACCACACCGTCTGGTTGACGTCGTCGGCGTCGGCACCGGCCACGCGGTACCTGCGCATGAGGGACGTCACCAGGGGGAGGAAGCGCTCCACGAGCGAGTCCCACGCGGCCTGGCTCCCCCTGCGAGCCTCGTCGACCAGCGTGGCGATGTCCGTGTCCGACCCCCCGGAAGGCCACGGATCGTCGCTGCGGACGCGTCGTTCGCTCTCCATGATGACGTCCCTCACGTGTGGTAGGAGTGATGACCCGACTCCCTGATACACCCATCGTGGACGTACGCCGCCCCGCGCGCCACGCAGGTCCAGTCCCTGAGGTGGCCGGGCCGGCGGATCTGAGGTAGCCGACGCCCCCGGGATAGGACTCCCGCCCGATGCCCCGGCCTACCTCAGCGACGCACGCTCTTCTCGATGGCCCGAGACACGGACCACGAGGAGAGGGAGAAGCGCATGTTCGCCACGGACAGCTTCGTCAACGCCGAGGTCACCTATCGCGGGGAGAGGATCCGCAAGGACTGGGGCACCTTCGGACGCCGCGCGTCCCGGGCCGCCCGTCGGGCCGCTCGCACCGCGACGACCGACGCCTGATGAACCACAGCACGCTGTCGGTGGGACAGGCCACAATGGCCGACGTGCCCACCGCCCGCAGTGCCGACCTCGTCGGCCGTGATGCCGAGCTGGAGGACCTGGTCTCCCGGCTCGGCATCCGCGCGCCCGGGGTCGCCGCGCCCTACGCCGTGCTGCTCTCCGGCGACGCGGGCGTCGGCAAGACCCGCCTCCTGACCGAGCTGCGGGACGTCGCGCTCGGCGAGGGCTGGCTGGTGCTGGCCGGCCACTGCCTCGACCTGGCCGACGGGTCGCTGCCCTACGTCCCCTTCTCCGAGATCCTCGGGCGCATCCTCGCGGAGCGGCCGGAGGTGGCCGCGAGCGTGACCGAGCGTCACCCCACCCTCGCCCGCCTCCAGCCGGGCCGACGGCTGCGCGCCACCGACGACCGCGACGAGGACCAGTCCCTCGACCGGGGCAACATCTTCGCCGCCTTCCACGACCTGCTCGAGAGCCTGGCCGAGGAGGGACCGCTGCTGGTGGTCGTCGAGGACGCCCACTGGGCCGACCAGTCGACGCGCGACATGCTGAGCTTCCTGTTCTCCCGGCCCTTCGCCGGACCGGTGCGGCTCGTCGTCTCCTACCGCTCCGACGACCTCCACCGGCGACACCCGCTGCGGCCGCAGGTCGCCGAGTGGTCCCGGTTGCGAGGCGTCGAGCGGGTGCAGGTCGAGCCGCTCAGCGACGCCGACGTGCGTCTCCTCGTCTACCTGATCCACCAGGACACGACGATCACCGAGGCGAGCATCGCCGAGATCGTGGACCGCGCCGAGGGCAACGCCTTCTTCGTCGAGGAGCTCGTCGGCGCGACCTGGGCCACCGGCGGGCACGTCCCGGTCGAGCTGGCCGACGTGCTGCTCGTGCGCCTCGACCGCCTCGACGACCGCACCCGGGAGGTCGTCCGGGTCGCCAGCGTCGCCGGCCGGCACGTGTCCCACGAGCTGCTGGCGGCCGTCACCGGCCTGGGCGCCACCGACCTCGAGGCCGCGCTGCGGAGCGCGGTCGAGTCCAACGTCCTCGTCCAGTCGGGCGGCACGTCGTACGCCTTCCGCCACGCCCTCCTCGGCGAGGCGGTCTACGACGACCTGCTCCCCGGCGAGCGCACCCGGCTGCACACCGGGTTCAGCCAGGCGCTCCAGTCGGGCGCCGCGGCCGGCACCGCCGCCGAGCTGGCCCTGCACGCACGCCGGGCCGGCGACCGGCTGACCGCGGTCCGGGCGGGCATCGAGGCCGGCAACCAGGCCTTCGCGGTCGGCGGGCCGCACGAGGCGGCCGTGCAGTTCCTCGACGCCCTCGACCTGCTCGAGGCCCTGCCCGAGGTCCCGGACGACGTCGACGTCCACGCCCTCGTACGCCGCTGCGCCGAGGCCTTCATCGCCTCGGGCAGGGTCGGCAAGGCCATCAAGGTCCTCCGGGCCCACCTCGCCTCGCTCCCGCCGGACGCCCCGGCCGCCGACCGCGGCCAGGCGCTCACCTCGATCGCCGCTGCCCTGCTGCTCACCGACACCACGGAGGACCCCGAGGCCATCGCGGCCGAGGCGGTCGAGCTGCTCTCCGACGCACCGCCCAGGCTGCGCGCCCGGGCCCTGAGCGTCCAGGCGCAGACCCTGGGCCGGTGGAACGAGGAGCGTGCCCGGTCCGTGGCGATGGAGGGCCTCGCGCTGGCCCAGCGGCACAACCTCACGGGCATCGCCGTCGACATCGCGACCACCCTCACCAGCCTCGACGAGACCCTCGACCTCGACCGGCTCCGCGCGGCCTGGCTCGACACCGCCGACCGTGCCCGGGACGCCGGGCACGTCGACGCCGAGCTGCGCGCCCTCTACTTCCTGGCCAGGCTGCACCACGACCTCGGCGACTTCGAGGGTGCGCTGGAGGCCTACCGCCGGGTCGTCGCCCGGGGGGAGGTGGAGAGGCTGACCTGGGCGCCGTTCCCCGCCGAGGCGCGCCAGATGGCGGCCAGCGTGCTCCTCGCCCAGGGCCGGCTCCGCGACGCCTACGACCTGCTCGACGTCTCGGGGCTGAACCCGCCGGTGGTCTACGAGTGGCTCTACTACGCCCTCCAGATGCAGGTGCAGGTGCTCCGCGGCCACGCGAAGCGGGCCGCCTTCGCGACCCTGCGCGGCTACTGGCCGACCGACGGGCTCACCGCGATCAACGCGGCGACCGCCGAGCTCGCGCGGGCCGAGCAGGAGGGCGACGCCGCCCGGGGCGTGGAGGTCTACGACCTGGTCGTGGAGACGGTGCGCCCCATCTGGCACGAGTGGTTCCAGGCCCGCCTGCGGCTCTCGACGGTCGTCGTCGGCGTGTTCGCCTCCCGGGCCACCCGGATGTCGGCGGCCGAGCGTGAGGAGGCCGCCCACGTCGTGCGCCGCCTGCTCGACGACGGCGAGCGGGTCATCGACTTCTACGCCCAGTTCGAGATCAGCCACGGCCCGGAGTACCACGCGTGGGTGGCCCTGCGGGAGGCCGAGGCGCTGCGCTGGCGGTGGCTGAGCCAGCTCGAACCGCCGGGAGCGCTCGAGCTGGTGACGGCCTGGCGGTCGGCCGAGGAGGCCTTCGTGGCCTTCGGGCACGTCCCCGAGCTGGCTCGCGTCCGGGTCCGGGTCGCCGAGGTGCTGAGGGCCACGGGAGACGTCGCCGCGGCCCGCGCGGTCGCCGACCTGGCGCGGGAGGCCGCCCGGGAGGCGGGGCTCGCGCCGCTGCTGGCCGAGCTGACCGGCCTCGGCTCCAGCCCTGCCCCCCGGCCGGCCAGCACCGCGACCCTGACCCCGCGGGAGAGGGAGATCCTGGCCCTGGTCGCCGAGGGCCGCAGCAACGGCGAGATCGGCACCCAGCTCTTCATCGCCACCAAGACCGTGTCGGTCCACGTCTCCAACATCCTGGGCAAGCTCGACGCCGCCTCGCGCACCGAGGCCGCGGCCATCGCGCGGCGTACCGGCCTGCTCTGACCGGCCGGGCCGCGCCCACTCCAGGAGCGCCTGGCGCAGGGGAGTGCCCGACGCGGGTGCGGCCGTGCACGGACCCGCACGGCACACTGACGCCCGTGACCGACTTCCGTTGCTCCGTCGCCAGCCGCGACGACGGGGAGCCGATCGCCGGCACCGCCCCGACCGACACCGCGTTCCTGCTCGTCGAGCACGCCGGCTCGTGGGGCCGCGAGGCGGTCGCCGAGAGCCGCCTGCCCGAGCCGGTGCGCGCGCGGCTCGCGGGCCTGGCCGGCGTCCGCGTGCAGCTCGTCCGGCGTCACGGCGGCGAGTCCGGTCCGGGGGTGCGCGTCTTCCACGCCCGCGCCACGGAGGCCGGCTTCGCCGTGCGTTCCGTCGTGCTGCCCGAGCCCGAGGCCCTCCTCGACCTCGACCTCGACCGTGACCTGGCGGCGTACGACGGGCCGCTCTGGCTGGTCTGCACCAACGGCCGTCGCGACCGCTGCTGTGCCGAGATCGGCCGACCGGTCGCCGCCGCGCTGGCCGAGCGCTGGCCCGAGGCGACGTGGGAGACCACGCACCTGGGCGGCCACCGGTTTGCCGGGACCATGCTGGCCCTCCCGTCCGGTCACACCCTCGGTCGGCTGGACCCCGTCAACGCCGTCGAGGCGTGCGCCGCGCTCGCGCGCGGCGAGGTGCCGGTCGGGCTCTCCCGCGGCCGAGCCGGGCTGACCGCGCCCGAGCAGGTCCGCGAGCTGCACGTGCTGGCCGGCGGCGACCCGGACGTCGACGTCGTCGAGGTGCCGGGTGGACCGCGGCGCGCGAGCTGTGCCGACCTGGCGGAGAAGCCCACGACGCGCTGGGAGGTCCGGTCCCGCTGACCGGCCTACCATCGAGGGCATGACCCTCGTGAGGGACCTGACGGACGAGCTGCCGCACGACGCCGCCACCGCGGCGCTCACCCGCAAGCGCCTGCGACGGATGCGGATGTTCGGCACCCCCGGCCCGGAGATCGATCGCGACACCCTGCCGCCCGGCCCGCGGTGGCCGGCCCTGGTGCAGAGCATCGCCCTGCTGCGGTTCCGCCACCAGTTCGTGCCGTGGGCGCACCGGAGGTACGGCGACGCCTTCACCGTCCGGCTGCTGCCCGGCCGTCCGCTGGTCCTCTTCACCCGCCCCGAGCACGCCCGCGAGATCTTCGCCGCCGACCCGGCCACCTTCCAGGCCGGCAAGGCCAACTCGATCCTCGGGCCGATGATGGGCGAGCACTCGCTGCTCCTCCAGGACGGGGACGAGCACCGGCGGGCCCGCACGCTGCTGATGCCGGCCTTCAACGGCCACGCGCTGCGCGAGTACGGCGCGCTGGTCACGGAGGTCGCCCGCGCCGACGTCGCCTCGTGGCACGACGGCGAGGAGCTGCGCGCGCTGGACCGGATGAACGGGCTGACCCTCGAGGTGATCCTGCGCGTGGTCTTCGGGGTGGCCGACGAGCGCCGGCTCGCGCTGCTGCGCCCACGGGTCAGGCGGGTCGTCGACGTCAGCCCGGCCGTCCTCTTCGGCTGGTCGGTGCCGCGGCTGCGGCGGCTCGGACCGTGGCGGGCGGCCCAGCAGAACGCCGAGGAGCTCGACCAGCTCATCCATGCCGAGATCCGCGAGCGGCGTGCCGCGCCGGACCTGACCGCCCGCACGGACGTGCTCTCCCGGCTCATCCGGTCCGGTGGCGACGCGGGCGACGGGCTCTCCGACGAGGAGCTGCGCGACCAGCTGGTCACCCTGCTCCTGGCCGGCCACGAGACCACCGCGGCCGCCCTCGCGTGGGCGTTGTACGAGCTCGGCCGCGACGAGACGCTGCTCGCCCGCACGGCGGCCGCCGCCGACGACGGCGACGACACCTGGCTGGAGGCCGTGCTCAAGGAGTCGATGCGCCTCCACCCGGTGATCCCGATGGTCGCGCGCACCCTCACCGCACCGGCCACCATCGGCGGGCTCGACCTGCCGGCCGGGGTGACCGTCGGCCCGTCGATCCTGCTCGCGCACGCGAGCCCCGCCAGCTACGAGGCGCCGGGGGCCTTCCGCCCCGAGCGCTTCATCGAGGGCAGCCCCGCCCCCCACACCTGGATCCCCTTCGGCGGCGGCGTGCGGCGCTGCATCGGGGCCGGCTTCTCCCTGATGGAGGGCGTGGTCGTGCTGCGCGAGGTGCTGGCGGCGTACACGGTCGAGACGCTCGCCGACGACCGCCCGCGGGTCCGCAACATCACCAGCGTGCCGCGCGACGGGGCGCGGATCCGGGTCACCGCCCGCTGAGCGCGCAAACTCGCGTGCGCCCCGCCGGCGACGCGTGGGACGATCGCCGCTTGTGAGCCCCAGCCCCACCCTGCGCGAACGCCTCCGTCGCCTGCGGATGGACGTGACGCCGCTGCGCGAGTCGCGCGACTTCCGGCTGCTGTTCACCGCCGGCACGGTGTTCTACCTCGGCAGCATGGTCTCCTACGTCGCGATCCCGTTCCAGATCTACGACCTCACGGGCAGCAACTTCCTGGTCGGCGCCGTCGGCCTCGCCGAGCTCGTCCCCCTGATCGTCTTCGGCCTGTACGGCGGTGCGCTGGCCGACCACGTCGACCGTCGCAGGCTGCTCATCGGCAGCGGCCTGGCCCAGCTCGTGCTGATGGCGGTGCTGGCGGCCAACTCGTTCACGGATGAGCCGAGCATCCCGCTCATCTTCGTCGTCTCGGCGCTGCTGGCGGCCACGTCCTCGCTCCAGCGGCCGTCCCGCGAGGCCCTGGAGCCGCGCACGGTGCGCCACGACCAGATCACCGCCGCCAACGCGCTGTCGAGCTTCGGGATGCAGGTCGGCGTGCTCGTGGGACCGGCGATCGGCGGCGTGCTCATCGCGTGGGTGGGCATCGGCTGGTGCTTCCTGGTCGACGTCGTCGCCCTGGCCATCGCGTGCGCCGTGTACGCCGCGATGCGGCCCTACCCGCACCGCGGCGAGACGACGCCGCCCAGCCTGCGCGGGATCGCGGAGGGCTGGCGCTACGCGATCGGCCGGCGCGACCTGCTCGGCACCTACCTCGTGGACATCGCCGCGATGCTGCTCGCGATGCCGATCGTGCTGTTCCCGGCGCTGGCCTCGGAGGTCTTCGAGCGGCCCGAGCTGCTGGGGCTGCTCTACTCCGCCGAGACCGTCGGTGCCCTGGTCGCGACGGCGTTGAGCGGCTGGACCGCGCACGTCCACCACCACGGCCGGGTCATCGTCGTCGCGGCCGCGTCGTACGGCGTGTGCATCGCCCTCGCGGGCCTCGCCCCGTCGTTCGCCGTCGCGCTGGTGTGCTTCGCGATGGCCGGGGCGGCCGACATGGTCTCGGCCGTCTTCCGCGGGACGGTGTGGAACCAGACCATCCCCGAGCACATGCGCGGTCGGCTGGCCGGGATCGAGATGCTGTCCTACTCGGTCGGCCCGCTGGGAGGACAGGTGCGGGCGGGCTTCGTCGCCGACGCCTGGTCGGTGCGGGGCTCGATCGTGTCGGGCGGCGTCGCGTGCGTGGGCGGGGTGCTGCTGACGGCGGCCCTGCTGCGGGACTTCTGGTCCTACGACAACCGCACCGACGAGCACGCCGTCGCCGAGCGCGAGCGTCGCGCGGCCGCTGGGACCTGAGTCAGCCCGTGACTCAGGTCGCGAGCTGAGTCACCCGGTGACTCAGCTCGCAGCGGGCCGGCTTGGCCCTGTGGGGGAGGGTCGCCCACAATGGCGGGCAGTCGCGCCCGCGACCGTCGTCCCAGCGAGAGGAGCACCATGTCCGACCGAGAAGACCGCCCGGTCCTCACCGGACTGGTGGCCCTGGTCGCCGTGGCCGGCGTGGTCGGCCTCCTGTTCGGCGTGGCGGCCCTGTTCGGCGCGAAGGTGCTGGGCCTGGACGGCGGCAGCGTCGACCCGTCGGCCGAGCCGTCGGCGGGCAGCGAGACCACGATGTACCTCCCCGAGCCGGAGCCGACCGAGACCACCGAGCCGTCCACCGGCGCCGAGACGCAGCCCAGCGCGGCGCCCTCCAGCCGCAAGGCCGCGCCGGTCCGGCAGATCACCCTGAAGGCCGGGCAGATGAGCGTCAGCCCGATGCAGCAGATCGACCTCACCGGCACCTACCCGCAGGGTGAGGGCGCGATCCTCCAGGTGCAACGCCTCGAGGGGGGCTCGTGGTCGGACTTCCCGGTCACCGTGTCGGTCAGCAACCAGACGTTCTCCACCTACGTGCAGACGAGCCAGGCGGGGGTCAACAAGTTCCGGGTCAAGGACACCGACTCCGACCAGATCTCCAACGGGGTCAGGATCAGGGTCGGCTGACGGCCACCGCCTGCCGGTCCACCTGACGGGTCCAGTGGCCGACCCACACGGTGCCCGCGGCGGCCAGCGCGCCCATCGACCAGGCACACCACGGCCAAGGGGGCGACGGCGGCGAGCAGGCCGACCAGGACCGGAGCCCCCGAGCCGCCGATGTCGCCGCACAGGCGCCAGCCGCCGAGGTACTGCGCGCGCCCCTCGACCGGGGCGGTGTCGGCGCCCAGGGTCATCACGATCCCCGAGCCGAGGCCGTTGCCGGCGGCGATGAGCACCATCACGGCGGTCACGGTCGCGGTGGTGGTGGCCAGCGGCAGCAGCAGGCAGGCGACCGCGGTCGACGCCACCACGGGTACGGCGACCACGAAGCGGCCGCGGGTGTCCATCAGCCAGCCGCCGGGGAGGAAGAAGGCGATGTCGATCGCCGCGGCGGCCGCGAAGATGAGCGAGGTCGTGCTCGCGGACAGCCCGACGTGATCGGCCCACAACGGCAGCAGCACGACCCGCAGCGAGCGGCTGGCGGCGATGATCACCACGGCCACCCCCAGCGTCAGCAGCACCCGCCGGTGGGCCCGCAGCACCGACAGGACGGTGGGGTGGTCGGTGACCTGGGAGCGGGTCTCGGAGCCGAGGTCGGGCATGGTGCGCGCGAGCAGCGCGGAGGCCAGCGACATCGCCGCGGCCAGCCAGAAGACCCAGGTGAGGTCGCCGACGGCGATCAGCCCCGCCCCCAGCAGCGGGCCGACGAGGACCCCGATCCGCATGCTGCCGCCGAGCATCGACATGCCGCGCGCGCGATAGGCGAGGGGGACCGCGTCGATCATGAACCCCTGCCGGGCCATGATGAACGCGGTCCAGGTCATCCCGCTGAAGGTGACCGCGATCCCCAGCCCGACGACCGACCCGGTGAGCGCGGCCGCCGCCATCGCGACCGCGTCGAGGCAGCCCACCACGGTCAGCACTCGACGCTCGCCCAGCCGTGCGACCAGCGCTCCGGCCGGGAGCGAGGCGAGGAGGCTGCCGACGCCCAGCAGCGCGACCACGACGGCCGCGGTGCTGACGTCGGCGCCGAGCTCGCGGGCCCTCAGTGCCAGGACCGGCATGACGGCGCCGTGGCCGACGGCGTTGACGACCGAGGGTCCGTACGCCGCGAGCGCGATGTCGCGGAAGCGGAAGTCCCCCGAGCCGGTCACCTCTCCATCGTCGCAGCGACCAGCTCCCGTTCCGGACGGGGTGCCTGCGGCGGGCGGGTCGCCGCGCGCCTGCGGGCGGTGCGCTGGCCGAGCACGACGCCGCCGAGGACCAGCGCCATGCCGAGGGCCTGGACCCGGCCGAAGGCCTCGGCGGCGAACGCCACGCCCAGCGCCGTACCGACGACGGGGTTGACCAGGCCGATCAGCGAGACCGCGCCGGCCGGCATCGCACGCAGCCCGGTGAACCAGCAGACGTAGGCGATCCCGGAGCCCACCACCGCGATCCATGCGTAGCCGAGCGCGGCCTCGAGGTCGATCGCCGGCGGCGGGCCCTCGACGAGCAGGGCGACCGGCAGCAGGGCGAGGCCGCCGACCACCAGCTGCCACGAGACGAGCGTGATCATGTCGACCGGCGGGGTCCAGCGCTTGATCAGGACGAAGCCCAGCGCGCTCACCGCCACCGAGCCGAAGGCTCCGGCCAGGCCGAGGGCGGTCACGCCGTCGGGGCTGCGCAGGACCAGCAGGACGACGCCGACCAGCCCGATGAGGGCGGCACCGACGCGGACCCGGGCGGGTCGTTCGCCGATCATCGGCCAGGCCAGGGCCATCACGGCCAGCGGGGAGGTCGCCTGGATCGTCGCCGCGAGGCCGCCGGGCAGGTAGTAGGCGGCCACGAAGATGAGGGGGAAGAACGCTCCGATGTTGAGCAGGCCGAGGACCACGGCCTTCCACCACCAGTCACCGCGCGGGAGCCGGCGGCGCCAGGCCAGCAGCACCAGGCCGACCGGCAGGGCGCGGACGAGGGCCGCGAAGAGGGGCCGGTCCGGCGGCAGGAACTTCTCGGTGACGATGTACGTCGTGCCCCACGCGGCCGGGGCGACGGCCGTCAGCAGGATCATCCCGAAACGGTGTGCCAAGATCTTTTCCACGGAAGACATAATCTCTTCCGTGGAAGGTATATTCCCACTCGTGGCGGATGACCTGCATCACACCGACCCGGTGCTCCCCGACCCGGACCACGTCGGGCGCCTGCGGGCCCAGTGGGCCCGTGAGCGGCCCGAGCTCGACACCTCGGCGATGGGCATCATCGGCCGCCTCCACCGCGTGGGGGACGCGCTCCACGAGGAGCTGCAGCCGGTGTTCGCCGCGGCCGGGCTCTCCTACGGCGACTTCGACGTGCTGGCCGCCCTGCGCCGGGCGGGCGAGCCCTTCGAGCTCACTCCCGGCGAGCTGGCGGCGACCACGATGATCACCTCGGGCGCCGTCACCAAGCGGGTCGACCGCCTCGTCGCGGCCGGCTGGGTGACCCGCTCGGTGGCCGAGCACGACGCACGGGTGCGCCCGATCGCGCTGACCCCGTCCGGGCGGGCCCTGGTCGACCGGGTGGTGGTGGAGCACCTGGCCAACGAGGAGCGGCTGCTCACGGCCTTCTCCGCGGCCGAGCGGGCCGAGCTCACCCGCCTGCTGACGCGGTGGGCCCGCGTCCTCGAGGCCTGAGCGGCGTACCTCGCCCCGGCCTGTCGCACAGGCGTCGTTCCGACGACTTTCGACGCAGCGCGTCTGTGGTGAGCGGTGGCTCAGCGACATTCCACGGTGATCGGAGGGTGGGTGACCTACCCGCACCCCGGCGCGCCGCCCGCGACGCGCGCGAGGGCGGTGGCCCGGCCGCATTCCAACGTCGAGGAATGTGGCTGGCTCACCGCCCGCGGAAGCGCGAGTGGCTCAGAGCGCGACGTGGCTCAGAGCGCGACGTGACGAGGTGGCTCAGCCCGGGATGTAGTCGAACGTGTCCGGGTTGGGACCCATCCGCCCGGCCTCGCCCTGGTCGAGCTCGTCGAGCGCGCTGACCTGCTCGGCGGTGAGCTCGAAGTCGAAGATCGCGAAGTTCTCGCGCATCCGCTCGGCCTTCATCGACTTGGGGAAGATGATGTCGCCGCGCTGCACGTGCCAGCGCAGGGCGACCTGGGCCGGCGTACGCCCGACGAGCGAGGCGATCTCGCCGATGGCGTCGTCGTCGTTGACCTTGCCCTGGGCGATCGGGGACCACGCCTCGGTGAGCACGCCGTGGCGGGCGTTGGCCGCCCGCACGTCCTCGTTGGCGAAGAACGGGTGCACCTCGACCTGGTTGACGACCGGCACCACGCCGGTCTCGGTGACGATGCGGTCGAGGTGGGCGGGCTGGAAGTTGGAGACGCCGATGGAGCGCGTCTTGCCCGCCTGCTGGGCCTCGATGAGCGCCTGCCACGTGGAGACGAAGTCGCCGTCGTACTGCGTGGGCAGCGGCCAGTGGATGAGGAACAGGTCGGTCTGCTCGAGGCCGAGGCGCTCGAGGGACTCGTCGATCGCGCGGCGCGCGTCGTCGGGGCGGTGGAAGCCGTTGTTGAGCTTGGTGGTGACGTAGAGCTCGTCGCGGGTCAGGCCGGAGTCCTTGATCGCGGCGCCGACGCCCGCCTCGTTCTCGTACATCTGCGCGGTGTCGATGTGGCGGTAGCCGGCCTCGAAGGCCTGGGCGACCGTGGCCGCGGTCTCCTCCGGCGGGACCTGGAAGACGCCGAAGCCGAGCTGGGGGATGGACGTGCCGTCGTGGAGCTTGATCTCGGGAACAGTCATGCGAGGTCCTACACGGATCGGCCGCTCGATATTCCGTCGCGCCCGTCCCTAGGGTGGGTCGCGTGCCCGACCTGGACCTCCCTGCCCACCTCTCGCCCGGGCGCGCCGCGGCCCTCCACGAGCTGGCCGACCGCAACGACGCCGAGCACGGCGAGGGCTTCCTCGGTCTCGTGCTCAGCGGCTCGGCCGGCCGCGGCATGGCCACCGAGCGGTCGGACCTCGACGTTCTCGTCGTGCTCACCGACGACGCCGCGGCAGGGCGGCGTACGACGAGGGCACTCGACCTGCTGGAGCGGACCCTCGACGGCGACCCGCGGGCGGTGCGCGAGACCTTCGTCCGCGTCGAGCGGGCGGCGGACGCACATCCAGCCGCCGAGGAGCTCACTGCGCTCCTCGACGGCTGGGGTGACCAGCTGGACCTGCTCCGGGTCAGCTGACGGAGACGGCCGTGTCGTCCAGCACGAAGCTCGTCTGCAGCGACGAGTCCTCGTTCATCAGGAACTTCACGGTGACCGCCTTGCCCTTGTAGGCGAGCAGACTGTGCGAGAACTGCGTGTACGTCGCGTTGGTGCCCACGTTGCTGAAGGTGCGCAGCGTGGTGGTCACCCCGCCGACGACCACCTGCACCTTGAAGGTGTCGTAGGCGGTCGTGCCGCGCTCGGCCGTGTCCGTGCGGATCCAGTAGGACAGGTTGGCCGCGGTGGCGGTCGAGGGGATCGTGACCGCCTGGGTCAGGGTCTCGGTGGACGTGGTCGCGTTGCCGCCGAACCACGCCTTGTAGGAGCCGGTGCGGGCCGGGCGGCCGGTGTTGGTGGTGATGATGCCCGTGTTGCCGGCCCACGAGGCGGCTCCGGACTCGAAGCCCGGGTTGGCCAGGAGGTTGCCGCCGGCGGGCGGCGGCGTGGTGGTGCCGCACGTCGGGTCGCCGGTCTGCGCCGGCACGTTGACCGCGTCCCAGGCCGCCTTGACGGCGTTGAACTGGGCGCAGGTGCTGTCCAGGTTCTTGGCCGCGGTGAGCGTCCAGGTGCGGTACTTGAGGTAGGACGACGAGGACGTCTTCGTCAGCATCGCGTTGTACATGATCTTGCCGGCCTTCTGGATGCCGATGCCGGTGACCGACGTGCCGTCGCACTTGGAGACGCCACCCTGCGAGAGCAGGTAGAAGAAGTGGTTGCCCGGCCCGGCGGCCGCGTGCACCTCGGTGCTCGGGGTCGAGCTGGTGTAGCAGACCGGGTCTCCCACGGCGCCCGGGTCGGCCATGTTGCGGATCGGACCCTGGCCGACGAGGTTGATCTCCTCGCCGACGGTCCAGTCCGGGCCGTCGTACGACGCGGACTGGTTGTCGTAGTACTCGGTGAGCACGCCGAAGACGTCGCCCACGAACTCCTGGGTGCCGCCCTGGGAGATGCCGCCGGGGGTCTTGTCGTCGACGCCGTGGCCGAATTCGTGGGCGATCACGTCGAGCGAGCCGATCCACTGGTTGCTCTGGTTGTGGCCGACCTGGACCTGGGTGCCGTCGTAGTAGGCGTTGATGTCGTTGAGGCCGACCCGGATCGGGACCCAGCCGCCGGAGCCGTTCATGCCGTTGCGGCCGAGCCACGACGACATCATCCCCTTCATCTGCTGGGCGCCGTAGAACGCGTCGACGCAGCCGGTCTCCCTGCTGGTGGCGACGCCGTTGCCCCAGGCGTCGTCGGTGCCGCTGAAGGTCGCATTGGTGCCCGCGTCCTGGCACTTGAGCGTGGTCGCGGTCGGGTCGGTCATCGTGAAGCTGCTCCCGGAGCCGCTGGTCGCGATGGAGAGCGGGTTGGGGCCCGAGTATGCTGCGGTGCCCGTGCCGTGGGCGATCTGCTCGCGGCTCTCGAGGAGCGAGCCGGTGCGCGCGTCGACGTACACGAGCTGCCAGGAGGGATCGCCGGCCCCGGTGGTGCCGCGCACCTGCGTCTCCCAGGCCAGGGCGGTGCTGTCGCGCTGCCAGACCACGAGGCGGGGCTCGGACACGTCGGAGACCCGGGCGACCCGGCCGCGGGCGGCCTCGACGGCGCGCTCCCGGCCGACGGTCGGCGTGGTGGTGGCCAGGTCGACCGGCCGGTCCTGCGCCACCGAGGTCGAGAGCACGGCACCGGAGGCGTCGGTGAGCACCACGAAGTCACCGCCGACGACCGGCAGCCCCTCGTGGGTGCGCTCGTAGGCGACCGCGACGGTGTCGTCGGCACCGGACAGGGTGTCGGTGCGGACGAAGGCGTCGCCGCGGGCCTCCTTGACCTTGCCGGGGTGCTGGTCGATCCATGACCGCGAGGCGTCCTGGGCGAGCCGGGCGCTGTCGCTCCGGGCGGAGGCCGCCTTCTGTGGGGCCGCGGAGCTGGCGGTGGTGACGGGCGCGGACGTGAGGACGGCGGCGATGGCCATCGTCCCGAGACCGGCGACAAGAGTTCGCTTCAAGCGATCGAGCCTTTCGGGTGGGCGGCCTGTTCCGGCCGCTGGAGGCCCGGGGGTGACGGGCACGTGCACAGAGTTGCGATCGGCGGCGTGCGCGGCAATGAGTTACGGGTTGCAGGTCTGTGCAATGCGTGAAGATGTAGCGATGACGACGTCGGAGAATCTCCGGGAGGCCTACGACGCGCAGCTGCGCCGCGAGGGCGAGGTGGGTCGCGCCGACCAGGTCGTCGAGCTCGGCCCGCTGATGCTGGCGACGTTCGAGCACGGCGGGTTCGTGACCTACCGGACCCTGGAGGGACACGACGTCGACACCCTCGTCTCGGGCGCGATCGTGCACTTCCGCGACCGCACCGAGGTGGCCACCTTCGAGTGGAAGACCCGCGGCCACGACTGGCCCGCCGACCTGGGGGAGCGGCTGGTCGCGCACGGGCTGGTGGCCGAGCCTGCCGAGACGGTGATGATCGGTGAGGCGTCCGCGCTCGCCGTACCCGTCGACGTGCCGGGAGTGACCGTGCGCCGGGTCGGCGACACCGGCGACGTGCGCCGCGACGTCGAGGCGGTGCTCACCCTCCAGGAGGCGGTCTTCGGGCGCGGGCGGGGACCGTCGGTGGAGTCCTCGCTGGCGGCGTTGGAGGCGGGGGACACGGAGATGTGGCTGGCCGAGGTCGACGGGGCGGTCGTGTGCGCCGGACGGCTGCAGGTCGTGCCCGGCACCGAGTTCGCCGGCATCTGGGGCGGAGCGACGGTTCCCGAGCACCGGGGCCGCGGGATCTACCGGGCGCTGGTGGCGGCCCGGGCCCGGGCGGCGATCGAGCGTGGTGTGCGGTACCTCCACTCCGACTCGACCGACATGTCGCGCCCGATCCTCGAGCGCTCGGGCCTGCTGCCGGTGACGACCACGACGCCGTACGTCTGGACCCGCTGACGGTCGTCCATCTCGGGGTAGTCCCCGACGAACGGACCCCCCGACGCCCGGATCCGGGGTCCGATCGTCGCGGACTACCCCAGAGGCGGGTCAGCCGAGGAGGTCGAGACCGGCCAGCCGCCCGGCGACCGCGTCGCCGAACATGACGTGGCCCGCGGCCGTGAGGTGCAACCCGTCGGACAGGTAGGGCAGCCGGAGGTCGCTGGTGGCGACGTACGGCACGCCGCTGTCGGCCGCGAGTCGGGCGAGCAGCCGGTCGACCCGGGGGACGGCGGCGGCGCGCGACGGTGCCGAGGCGGGTCCGACCACGACGACCCGGCGGCCCTCGAGGGTCTGCATCAGCCGGGCGAAGCCCAGGGTGATGGCGGTGCTGGTGCGGTCGAAGTCGTTGAGGCCGCCCTCGACGACGACCAGGCCGCGGGGCGCGACGCCGTCGACCAGGCCGGCGGCCCGGGTGCCGAAGGACTCGTCACCGCAGGGGCTGGCGGTGCGGCTGAAGCCCGACCCGGAGAAGCCCGCGACACGGACCCGCCCGGGCAGCCGCGACGGCCACGAGCCGGACAGCTCGTCGAGGCCCAGGCCCACCGACCACGAGTCACCGACCACCGTCACGGGCCGGCCCGAGCCGGTCACCAGGTCGGCGCGCTGGGCCGACTGGAGCGTGTGCCGGGCGCAGTACGACGTCCCGGCGCCGGCACGCTCGACGAGCTGGACGGTGACCGCCGCCGCCGTCAGGAGGACGAGCAGCAACGCCGGCAGGGCGTAGCGCAGGTCAACCCGGGTCGTCACGGCCCCATCGTCGGTCTGGACCACCTCCGACGCAGGGGAATGCAGCGAATTGACGCCTTCTGGTGACGAGATCGTGATCGGGGAACAATGCCGTGCGGACGTGCGTTGTGACCCGTGAACGAACTTGAGTTGATCCGACTCAACTTGTTTGTCAGACTCGCCGCAGGTCGGCAGGATTGACCGCACACCCCAGACATTCAGCTCACACAGCGGAGGTAACACCCCATGGCACGTGCCGTCGGCATCGACCTTGGTACGACGAACAGCGTGGTCGCCGTACTCGAAGGTGGCGAACCCACCGTCATCGCCAACGCAGAGGGCGCCCGCACCACCCCGTCGGTGGTCGCGTTCGCCAAGTCCGGTGAGGTCCTGGTCGGCGAGGTCGCCAAGCGCCAGGCCGTCACCAACGTCGATCGCACCATCCGGTCCGTCAAGCGCCACATGGGCGAGGACTGGAAGGTCGACATCGACGACAAGGCCTTCACCCCCCAGCAGATCAGCGCGTTCGTGCTGCAGAAGCTCAAGCGCGACGCCGAGGCCTACCTCGGCGAGCCGGTGACCGACGCGGTCATCACCGTGCCGGCGTACTTCTCCGACGCGCAGCGCCAGGCCACCAAGGAGGCCGGCGAGATCGCGGGCCTCAACGTGAGCCGCATCGTCAACGAGCCGACCGCGGCGGCCCTGGCCTACGGCCTGGACAAGGGCGACGACCAGACGATCCTCGTCTTCGACCTCGGTGGCGGCACGTTCGACGTGTCCCTGCTGGAGATCGGTGAGGGTGTCGTCGAGGTCAAGGCGACCTCCGGTGACAACCACCTCGGTGGTGACGACTGGGACAACGCGATCGTCGGCTGGATGGTCACCAAGTTCAAGAACGCCAACGGCGTCGACCTCGCGGCCGACAAGATCGCCAAGCAGCGCCTCCAGGAGGCCGCGGAGAAGGCGAAGATCGAGCTGTCGTCCAGCTCCGAGACGACGATCCACCTGCCGTACATCACCCACGGCGAGGGCGGTCCGCTCCACTTCGAGGAGAAGCTCACCCGCGCCGAGTTCCAGAAGATGACGGCCGACCTGCTGGCCCGCACCAAGGCGCCGTTCCAGAGCGTGCTCAAGGACGGTGGCGTCGAGATCGCCAAGATCGACCACGTCGTGCTCGTCGGTGGCTCCACCCGGATGCCCGCCGTCAGCGACCTGGTCACCGAGCTCCTCGGCGGCAAGCAGCCCAACAAGGGCGTCAACCCCGACGAGGTCGTCGCCATCGGCGCCGCGCTCCAGGCCGGTGTCCTCAAGGGCGAGGTCAAGGACGTGCTGCTCCTCGACGTGACCCCGCTGTCGCTGGGCATCGAGACCAAGGGCGGCGTCATGACCTCCCTGATCGAGCGCAACACCACCATCCCGACCAAGCGCAGCGAGATCTTCACGACGGCCGACGACAACCAGCCGTCCGTCGAGATCAAGGTCGCCCAGGGCGAGCGCCCGATGTGGGGCGAGAACCAGCCCCTCGGCAACTTCGAGCTCACCGGCCTGCCGCCGGCGCCGCGCGGCATCCCGAAGATCGAGGTCACCTTCGACATCGACGCCAACGGCATCGTCCACGTGTCCGCCAAGGACCAGGCGTCCGGCCGCGAGCAGTCGATGACGATCTCCGGTGGCTCCGCGCTGTCCAAGGACGAGGTCGCCCGGATGGTCAAGGAGGCCGAGCAGTACGCCGAGGAGGACGCCAAGCGTCGCGAGGCCGATCGAGGTCCGCAACCAGGCCGACTCGCTCGTCTACACGACCGAGAAGTTCCTCACCGACAACGACGACAAGCTCCCCGAGGACGTCAAGACCGAGGTCAAGGCCGACGTCGACGCCCTCAAGGAGACGCTCGCCAAGGAGGACGCCACTCCCGAGGAGCTGACCGCCGGCGTCTCCAAGCTCGGTGAGTCCAGCCAGAAGATGGGTGCCGCGATGTACGCCGCCGCGGACGCCGACCAGGCAGCCGCCGGGGGCACCTCCGAGGCGACCGGTGAGTCCGACGACGACGTCGTCGACGCCGAGATCGTCGACGAGCCCACCGAGGGCACCGACAACGCCGAGGGTGAGAGCAAGTGACCTCTTCCCACGACGAGTCCTTCGGGGACGCCGCGGGCGAGATGGCCAACGAGACCGAGGTCGAGGTGACGCCCCAGGGCGACGCCTCGGCCTCGGCCGGCGCCCCGGAGTCGCGCCGGCGCCCCGGAGTCCGCCGGTGCGGCGGACACCTCCTCCGACGAGCAGCCGGACGGCGAGCAGCCGGACGGCGAGCGGCCGACCGACGGCGAGGGGGACACCGAGTTCGACGAGCTGACCGCGATGAAGGGGTCCCTGGCGGACCTCACCCACGACCTCCAGCGGCTGTCGGCGGAGTACGCCAACTACCGCAAGCGGGTCGACCGGGACCGCCAGCTGGTGGCCGACAACGCGGCGTACAAGGCCCTGGCCCCGGTCATCGAGGTCCTCGACACCATCGACCGGGCCCGCGAGCACGGCGAGCTGGACGGCGGCTTCAAGGCCGTGGCCGACCAGCTCGAGCGCGCCGTGGCCTCGTCCGGCCTGGTCCGCTTCGGCGAGCCGGGCGACGCGTTCGACCCGACCCGGCACGAGGCGCTCAGCCACCTCGGCAGCGACGACGACGTCACGGTCACGACGGTCAAGCACGTCGCCAAGGGCGGCTACACGATCGGTGACCGGGTGGTCCGGGCCGCGCAGGTCCTCGTGGTCGACCCGGCCGCGCCGACCGCGTGACCCAGGCCCGACCGGGCACGATGCACCGCACCGGGCACACCACCGGGCACACCACCGGGCACACCACCGGGCACGAGAGGAGGGGATGGCATGGCTGACAACGACGGCTTCCGCAACGACTGGGCGACCAAGGACTTCTACGCCGTGCTGGGCGTGTCCAAGGACGCGTCCGCCGACGACGTCAAGAAGGCCTACCGCAAGCTGGCCCGGGCCAACCACCCCGACTCCAACCCCGGTGACGCCGCCAAGCACGACAAGTTCAAGGCGGTCGCCGAGGCCTACGACGTCGTGGGTGACGCCGACAAGCGGACCAAGTACGACGAGTTCCGCCGGCTCCAGTCCAGCGGCGGGTTCGGCGGGTTCGGCGGCGGGGCCGGTGGTCAGCCGGGCGGCGGGTTCGGCGGCGGGTTCGACATCAACGACCTGCTGCGCGACCGCGCCGGCGGCGGGGCCGGGGCCGGCGGCCTCGGCGACATGTTCGGCGACATCTTCGGCGGGGGCGGCGGCGCACGCACGCGCCAGCCGCGGCCCCGCAGGGGCGCCGACGTCGAGACCTCGGCCACGATCGGCTTCGTCGACGCCCTCGAGGGCGTCACGATCTCGCTGCGGATGACCTCGGACGCCGCCTGCGCGACCTGCCAGGGCACCGGCGGCAAGCCGGGCACCCGCCCGCGCATCTGTCCCGAGTGCGAGGGGGCGGGCTTCGTGGTCGCCAGCGCGGGCGGCGGGTTCTCGATGAACGAGACCTGCCCGGCCTGCGGTGGGCGCCAGCTCGTCTACGACGAGGCGTGCCCGACCTGCCACGGCTCCGGGCGCGGCACCTCGGCCCGCACGATCCAGGCGCGGATCCCCGCCGGGGTCAAGGACGGCCAACGGATCCGCCTCAAGGGCAAGGGCGCGCCCGGCGACAACGGGGGCCCGGCCGGCGACCTGTTCGTCGCCGTCAAGGTCTCCCCGCACCGCGTCTTCGGGCGCAAGGGCGACAACCTCACCATCGAGGTGCCGGTCTCCTTCGACGAGGCCGCGCTCGGTGCGGAGGTCAAGGTGCCCACCCTCGGCGGCGCGCCGGTCACCCTCAAGCTGCCGGCGGGCACGCCCAACGGGCGCACCTTCCGGGTCCGCGGCAAGGGTGCGACCCGCTCCGACGGCACGAAGGGCGACCTGCTCGCCACCGTCGAGGTGCATGTCCCCGCCGCCCTGGACACCGCGGCGCGGGAGGCGCTCGAGGCCTACCGCACGGCCACGGCCGGCACCACGCTGCGCACCAACCTGTTCGAGGCGAGCTGACATGACCACGTCGCGGGGACCGTTCGGCAGTCCGTCTCCGGACATGGCGGTCTACGTGATCAGCGTGGCCGCCGAGCTCACCGGGCTGCACCCGCAGACGTTGCGCGCCTACGAGCGGATGGGCCTGATCGCCCCCGGGCGGACCCCGGGTGGCGGTCGGCGCTACTCCCACCGCGACCTCGAGCTGCTGCGCGAGATCGCCGACCTGACCGGTGCGGGCATCGGCATCGAGGGCGTACGCCGCATCCTGCAGCTCGACAACCAGGTCACCGCGCTGCGCGCGCGCAACGAGGAGCTGAGCGCCGAGCTCGCCGCCACCCGCGAGGCGCTGCGCCAGGCGCTCGCCGCGGCGCGGGGGTCCGCGCCCAACAAGCTCCCGGTGCTCCGCGGTCCCGACCCGGGCCAGTCGCTGATGGTCTGGCGCCGCTCGCTCTAGCGACCGGCCAGGAACTCCTCCACCTCGGCGATCGTCGGCGCCGTCGCCGGCCCCCGTCGGGTCACCTTGATCGCCGCCGCCGCGTTGGCGCGCCGGCAGGCCTCCACCCAGCCGTGGCCGGCGGCCACGTCGGCGACCAGCGCGCCGGTGTGGGTGTCGCCGGCGCCGTTGGTGTCGACGGGCTGCTGGGGGAAGCCCGGCAGCAGGGTCGTCTCGCCGGCCACCGTCACCGCGCACCCGGCCGGCCCGTCGCGCACGATGGTCACCGCGTCGCCGCGCAGCAGCGGGGCGAGCGCGCGGGCCGGCGCGGCCATCGAGTCCGCGTCGTCGCCCAGCGGCCGACCCAGCGCGACGAGCAGGTCGGCGGCCTCCTCGGCGTTGCCCGACCAGACGTCGGTGTGCGCCAGCATCGGGTCCCGCACCCCGGCGGGGAGGTGCGCGAACGCCGCCCCCGGGTCGAGCACGACGACCACGCCCGCGTCCAGGGTCAACAGCCAGGCCAGCAGCGGGTCCCGCGTCTCCTCGAGCACCAGCGAGTAGCCGGTGACGCACACGAGGTCGCCCGCCACGGGTGCGGCCGTGGACAGCGACTCCACGCTGATGTCGCGCTCGGCCCCCTGGGTCGTCACGAAGGTCCGCTCGGCCGACGGCTCGACCAGCACCAGGCAGGTCGCGGTGTCCCGCGCGGTGACCGCGGGGGCCGACACCGCCACGTCCTCGGCACTCAGCGACGCGCGGACGAGGTCGCCGTTGGGCCCGGTCCCGTGGGCCCCGGCGTGCACGCAGGCGGCTCCGAACCGGGCCGCGGCGACGAGGACGTTGACCGCGCCCCCGGCGTAGCGGGTGCTCGATCCGGCCATCACGTTCTGGCCCCGGCGCGGCAGCGAGGGCACCTCCACGACGACGTCGACGAGCGCCTGGCCGGTGTGGATCACCCGCCTCACCCGAGGACCTCCGCGGTGGTGGCGAGGGTGATCTGGGGTGGGTAGAGCGCCATCACGTCCAGCGCCGTGCGGTGGTTCTCCGGCGTCGATCCGGCGCAGGCGTCGGTGACCACGGTGAGGGTGGCGCCCGCGTCGGCGGCGGCCAGCGCGGTCGAGACGACGCAGCAGTCGGTGGACACGCCGGCGACGACGAGGTGCGGCGTCGCCCCGGTGATCGCCGCCAGGTCGGGCCCCCACTTGCCGAACGTCGTCGCGGTCACGACCGGGGCCTCGATGTCGCGCACCTCGTCGACCAGGTCGTAGAGCCGGTCGTCGGCCGGCACCCGGGCGAAGGGCCACGCCTCGAGGTAGGGACCCCAGCTGCCGGACGCGGGGTCGGGGGCGACCCACCGGGTCAGGACGGTGCGACCGGCGTACCGCTGCGCCAGCCGGTGCACCGGGTCGACGATCCCGGCGAACATCGGCGAGCCCCAGGGGCTGTCGGGCGAGGCGAAGATGCGTTGCGGGTCGATCACCAGCAGCCAGGGGTCACGGGACATGCGCGTCACTCTGACACCCAGTGGCCGGGACGGGTGAGACCTCCGGGCAGCCGCGTGGCGGCGTTGCCGCGCATGGCGTTGAGCTGCGGCTGGCTCAGGAAGAGGGCACCGGCGAGGGTGGCGTCGCGGACGTCGGTGTCGCGCACGTCCGCACCGAGCAGGTCGGCCTCGGTGAGGTCGGCGCCGCGGAGGTCGGCGGCGATGAGCAGCGCCCCGCGCAGGGCCGCCCCGCGCAGGTCGGTGCCCCGCAGGTCCGTGCCGGCGAGGTCGTCGTGGGCCAGGTCGATGCGACCCGCCCACCGGGCCCTGGCCCGGGCGCTGGCCCGCGCCAGCACGTCGCCGACCTCGGCGCGCAGGGTGTCGACGTCGAGCGCCAGCACCTGCGCCGGAGTCCCCGCGACGTGTACGGCGAGCCGGTCGCGCAGGTCGCCCGTCACGCCGGCGACGCGCTCCTCGGCCTCCGTGAGGTGCGCGAGCATCTCGTGCAGCTGGCGCATCACCGACAGCACGGCCGCCATCTCCCCGAGGTTGTCGTGCTCGCGCCACGAGACGCCGCCGTAGGTCACCTGCGACACCTGCTGGCCGGCGCCGAAGCAGTCGAAGACGGTGCACCCCGGCCAGCCGTCCTCGCGCAGGGTGGCGTGGATGCCGCAGCGGTCGTCGTCGCCGAGGTGGTGGCAGGGGGTGCCGCTCGCCTTGGTCGCGCCGAAGCCCGCCTCGCGGGAGAAGGGCACCAGGACGCAGCACAGCCCGAAGCAGCTCGAGCAGTCCGCACGCAGGACGGGAAGGGTCACCGCGCCATCATCGCGGGTGGGTCCGGGGCCGCGATCAGCGGTAGTAGCCGCCCGCGATGGCGTAGGCGTTGACGACGATGAGCACGGCGAAGGCCGCGCCGACGTACCGGTTGTCGCCGATGTGCCGCCCGAGCCACTTCATGTCGCCCACCGTCCCAGTCGCGGCGGGGACCGTGCCGGCCCGCGTGCCGGATCTACCTCATCGTGGGGGCGGCGGAGCGGTCCCGGGAGGCGTGCACGGGCTGCCAGGCGTCGTGCAGCGTGGTGAGCAGGCTCAGCAGCAGCACGAAGAAGAGGGACGCCGTCTCGTCGATGTCCTGAGGGCCGAGGGTGAACCGGCCGAGCAGCACCAGGGCGACGTTGAGGACGATGCGCACCGCGAAGGTCGCCAGCAACGACTCGGTGCTGCGCCCGCGCCGGGCCGCGGCCAGCACGACGGCGGTGTTCAGCACGACCAGGATCGAGACGCCGACGAGGAGCTCGGCGTTGGAGGCCCGGATCCCGGGCAGGGTCTGGGCGAAGATGATCGAGAGCAGACCGACGAGCACCACCTTCTCCACCGTCACGCCCGAGCGCAGCCGCTGGGTGTCCGCTCGCCACGCGGCCCGCTCGGCGGCGGTGCCCACGTCCTCGGGCAGCGGGTCGGCGCGCAGGCGCAGCGACCAGTCCGGCTCCGGCAGTCGCGGTCGTACGACGAACCACAGGACGGCGGCGAGCACGACGAGCAGCCCGATGAGCAGCGGCCAGGCCCAGTCGTAGTCGGCGAGGGTGTCGGTGACGTCGAGCTGCGCGACGTGGATCCAGTACTCCTGGGGGAGCTTGACGAAGACCCAGATCAGCCCGGCCACCACGATCCACCAGCGGCGGACGAACCGGAGCGGGTCCCACCGCGAGCGCACGGCCTCGTAGGCGATGAAGAAGTACTCGAACGTGTTGGGGAAGACCAGCAGCAGGGCGCGGGACTGGAGCAGCTCGAAGGCCACCACCCCGACCAGCCGGTAGAAGTAGAGGAAGCGCCCGACCTGGAAGGCGCCGACGGATGTCCAGTTGCGCAGCATCGAGAGGTAGGCGATGGCGAGGTAGTAGACGTCCATCGCCTTGTCGTAGCTCTGGTAGCCGGGCGGGTCGTAGCCGAACGCCTGGAAGACCGTCTGGTCCACCGCATCGACCACGAGGCAGGCCACGATCGCCGGCAGCGGGTAGAGCGGGATGAGGAGCGGCAGGAGGAACCGCACCCCCACCACGGTCACGAAGAGCCACTCCACGCCCATGAGCATGACGCCCGTCGTCGGCCGTGTCACCCGAGCCGGGCACCGGTCTGGTCGGCGCCACCGGCACACTGGACGCCATGACCGGCACCTTCGTCGTCGCCGCGGTCGCCTTCGTGCGCGACGGACGCGTGCTCACCGTCCGCAAGCGCGGGACGAGCCGCTTCATGCTGCCCGGCGGCAAGCTGGAGCCGGGGGAGAGCGCGTACGCCGCGGCGGTGCGTGAGGTGCGCGAGGAGGTCGGGCTCGAGGTCGACCACCTGACGCTGCTCGGCGAGTTCACCGCCGACGCCGCCAACGAGCCGGGACACCTCGTCGAGTCGACCGTGTACGCCGCGTCGCTCCCGGACCCGGCGGTCGAGCCGGCCGCCGCCGGGGAGATCGCCGAGCTCCGGTGGGTGGAGGTGGCCGGTGCCGGCGACGACCTGGCGCCGCTGCTGGTCGACCACGTGCTCCCCGTGCTGCGCCGCGGTTGAGGAGGCCGGTCTCCGGGCGCGGGCGCCGGCCGGTCAGGTCGGGCTGTCCATCCTGGGGTGCTTGAGGTCGAAGAAGCTCGGCTCGCCGATGCTGAGGGACTCCATCTCGTCCATCATCGACCTCAGCTCGGCCGGCGGCTCCTGCTGCTCGCCCGCGCGGGCCGCGGCCTCGGAGGTGAACCAGATCGCCATCGTCCACTCGCCGTCCCCGTGGTAGGCGTTGAGGGTGCCGAGGATGTCGGGGCGGAACGCGTGCCAGTCGGTCGGGTCCTGGGCCATGAGCTCGCGGCTCCGGTCGGGGTCGCTGGTCCTGCCCTGCATCACCTGCACGAAGCCCGCCCCGTCGGGGTCGCCGTACGTGTCGACGTCCACGGACGTGCTGTTGCGGAACTCCGGCTCGGAGGTGAAGGCCGCGGCCATCCGGTCCCACCACGCACCCTGCTCGGGCCGGTCGCCGTTGCGCTGCGCCGCCTCCTCGGACTCGAAGCGGGCCACGGCGACGAGCATCCCGTCGTCGGTCACGCCCGCCGTGCTGCCGAGCCAGCCCTCGGCCTGCGGGGCCAGGTCGTGCACCCATTCGTCCATGAGGCCGGACACGTCGGCGTCCGCCCCCACCCGTCCCTCGAACACCTGCACGAACATGTCGTCCTCCCCTGTGCATCGACGTGTCGGTCGCTCCGCATCCCTCTCCCGACGCTACGCCGGCCGTCGCGGACCGGGTATCGCTCACCTGGGCCAACTTCGGCAAAGTTGAGGGGAATCGACTCAACTTCTGGCGCGTTGTGACGAGTGGCACCACAGTGGTGTCACCAGCACGAGAGGGAGAGTCGCAGTTGAGCCAGTTCGGCGCCGAGAAGTTCACCACCCGTAGTCGCGAGGTCATCGAGGCCGCGCAGCTCGCCGCGACCACGGCGGGCAACACCCAGACCGAGCCCATCCACCTGCTCGTCGCCCTGCTGCGCCAGGAGGACGGCACCGCCCGCAACCTCGTCGGCAAGGCCGGGGTCGACGCCGCCGCCCTCACGGCTCGCGCGGAGCAGGCCATGCAGTCCCTGCCGCGCGCCAGCGGCTCCACCGTCCAGCAGCCCGCCGCGAGCGCCTCGCTGACCCGGGTGCTGGCCAGCGCGCTCGACCTCGCCTCCGGCATGAAGGACGACTACGTCGCCACCGAGCACCTGCTCATCGCGACCGCCACCGTCGAGAGCTCGGCCAGGACGCTGCTCACCGACGCCGGCCTCACCGAGTCCGGGCTGCGCGAGGGCCTCACCGCCGTCCGCGGCAACCGCCGGGTGACCAGCCCGGAGGCCGAGTCGTCGTACGAGGCCCTCGACAAGTACTCCGTCGACCTCACCCGGTCCGCCGAGGAGGGTCGCCTCGACCCCGTCATCGGGCGCGACTCCGAGATCCGCCGGGTCATCCAGGTGCTCAGCCGGCGTACCAAGAACAACCCCGTCCTCATCGGTGAGCCCGGCGTCGGCAAGACCGCCGTCGTCGAGGGACTGGCCCAGCGCGTCGTCGACGGCGACGTGCCCGACAGCCTCAAGGGCCGTCGGGTGCTGAGCCTCGACCTGGCCGCGATGGTGGCCGGCGCGAAGTACCGCGGCGAGTTCGAGGAGCGGCTCAAGGCCGTCCTCGAGGAGATCAAGGACGCCGGCGGGCAGGTCATCACCTTCATCGACGAGCTGCACACGGTCGTCGGCGCGGGCGCCGGCGGCGACTCCGCGATGGACGCCGGCAACATGCTCAAGCCGATGCTGGCCCGCGGCGAGCTGCACATGATCGGCGCGACCACCCTCGACGAGTACCGCGAGCGGATCGAGAAGGACCCCGCCCTCGAGCGCCGCTTCCAGCAGGTCTTCGTCGGGGAGCCCAGCGTCGAGGACACCATCCAGATCCTGCGCGGGATCCAGGAGAAGTACGAGGCGCACCACGGGGTCCGGATCACCGACGCCGCGCTGGTCGCGGCCGCGACCCTCTCCGACCGCTACATCACCGGCCGGCAGCTGCCCGACAAGGCCATCGACCTCATCGACGAGGCCAGCTCACGGCTGCGGATGGAGCACGAGTCCAGCCCCGAGGAGATCGACCAGCTCCGCCGCCAGGTCGACCGGCTCAAGATGGAGGAGTTCGCGCTCGACAAGGAGACCGACGCCGCGTCCGTGGAGCGGCTCGCGGCCCTCAAGGCCGACCTGGCCGACAAGGAGGAGGAGCTGCGCGGCCTCGAGGCGCGCTGGGAGCGGGAGAAGTCCTCGCTCGAGGGTGAGGGCGAGCTCCGCCGCCAGCTCGACGCGCTGCGGGTCGAGGCCGACAAGCTGCTGCGCGAGGGCGACCTCGCCGCGGCCAGCGAGATCCAGTACGGCCGGATCCCCGTGCTCGAGGACCAGATCGCCAACGCGGAGGTCACCGAGGAGACCGTCACCGAGAAGCTCGTCGGCGACGAGGTCGGCGCCGAGCAGATCGCCGACGTCGTGGAGGCGTGGACCGGCATCCCCACCGGCCGGCTGCTCCAGGGCGAGACCGCCAAGCTCCTCGAGATGGAGTCGGTCATCGGCGCCCGGCTCATCGGCCAGCGCGACGCGGTGACCGCGGTGAGCGACGCCGTACGCCGCTCGCGGGCCGGCATCTCCGACCCGAACCGCCCGACCGGCTCGTTCCTCTTCCTGGGCCCGACCGGCACCGGCAAGACCGAGCTGGCGCGGTCGCTGGCCGACTTCCTCTTCGACGACGAGCGGGCGATCGTCCGCATCGACATGAGCGAGTACGGCGAGAAGCACTCGGTCGCGCGGCTGGTGGGGGCGCCTCCCGGCTACGTCGGCTACGAGGAGGGCGGCCAGCTCACCGAGGCGGTGCGCCGGCGCCCCTACAGCGTCGTGCTGCTCGACGAGGTCGAGAAGGCGCACCCGGAGGTCTTCGACGTCCTGCTCCAGGTGCTCGACGACGGCCGGCTCACCGACGGGCAGGGCCGCACGGTCGACTTCCGCAACACGCTGCTGGTCCTCACCAGCAACCTCGGCTCGGCGTACCTCGTGGACCCGACCATGGATCCCGTCGCCCGCAAGGAGTCGGTGATGGGTGTGGTGCGGTCGTCCTTCAAGCCGGAGTTCCTCAACCGGCTCGACGAGATCGTGCTCTTCGACGCGCTCACCAAGGACGACCTGGCGCACATCGTCGACCTGCAGCTGGCGCTGCTCGAGAAGCGGCTCGCCGTCCGCCGGATCACCATCCACGTGACCGACGCGGCGCGGGCCTGGCTCGCGGAGACGGGCTACGACCCGGCGTACGGCGCCCGCCCGCTGCGCCGGCTGATCCAGTCGGCCATCGGGGACCCGCTGGCGCGGATGTTGATCGGCGGCGAGGTCACCGACGGGGGGTCGGTGACCGTCGACGTCGGCGAGGGTGGTCTCGTCCTGAGCTGAGGGGGTGACCCCTCTGGCAGAGTCCCCGCTCAGGCGGGGACTCTGCCACTGGGTGACCGTTGCAACGGTCACAGAGTGACCGACTCGCCGACGAAGTCACGCGTTCCTGCGTACGACGCCGCGCCAGCCGCCGGCGATCCTCAGCCGACGATCAGGCCGCTGCGCGATGCTGTGTCCCGTGAGTGACGCGCCGACCACCGAAGCCCGCGCCCGGTGGCGCCTCCCGGACACCCCGGTGCCCGGCGGCGTCCCCGAGCTGGCCCGCGCCCTGCTGTGGGTCGAGCTGGCGATCGTGCTGCTCGTGTCGCTGGGGCGCTCGGCCGTCTACTCGGTCGTCAGCATCGTGTCCGCGCTCACCGCGCCGGGCGCGCTGTCCGCGCAGGCGGCGAACCTCAACAACTCCCTCGCCCCCGACCGGCCGTGGCTGGACCTGACCTACCAGCTCTTGCGCATCGCCTTCGCGCTCGTGCCGGTCGCGCTGGCGGCGTACCTCCTGGTCCGCTCGGGCACCCGTGTGCGTGAAGTGTGGGCGCGCGGCGGGCGCTGGGCGACGTGGGGCGACCTGGGGCGCGGCGCCTGGCTGGCGCTGGGCGTCGGCACGGTCGGCGTCGTGTTCTACGTCGCGACCTTCGCCCTGGGCACCAACCTGACGGTCGTCGCCCAGTCGCTGCCGGGCGAGTGGTGGCAGGTGCCGGTCCTGGTGCTCGCGGCCGCCGAGAACGCCGTGCTCGAGGAGTTCGTGGTGCTCGGCTTCGTGCAGGTGCGGCTGCGCCAGCTCGGCTTCGGCGACTCGGCGGCGATCGGCCTCGCGGCGCTGCTGCGCGGCAGCTACCACCTCTACCAGGGCCTCGGCGGGTTCGTCGGCAACGTCGCGATGGGCCTGCTGTTCGGCTGGCTCTTCCGTCGCTGGGGCCGGGTGATGCCGTTCGTGGTCGCCCACACGCTGCTCGACGTCGGCGCGTTCGTGGGGTACGCCGCCCTGGCCGGGCGGGTCGACTGGCTGCCGACCCTCTAGTCCCGGCGCCGCGAGAGCCAGCCGCCGCCCCACAGCGCCCAGAGCACCAGCACCGGCTGGAAGAACAGCCGGACCAGGCGCGCCCGGTCGGTGTCCAGCCCGAAGGCGTCGACGCCCTCGACGTACTGCGCGATGTTGCCCGGGAAGATCGCCACGAAGAACGCCGCCAGCAGCCCGCCGACCAGCCGCTTGCGCTGCGGGAGTGCCACGAACGCCGCGCCGAGCGCGATCTCGACGGCCCCGGACGCGACGACGGTGAGGTCCTCGTCGAGCGGGAACCACGACGGCACCTGCGCCTGGAACTCCTCGCGCTGGGTGGTCAGGTGGAGGACGCCGGCGCCGACCATGGCGGTGCCGAGCAGGACGCGGGCGGCGGTGCGTGCAGTGCTCATGGCCTCACGGTAGCGGGAGCACCGCACCGGGGTTCATCAGTCCCGCGGGGTCGAGCGCGTCCTTGACGGCGCGCATCAGCGACATCTCGACGTCGCTCTTGTACGCCGCCGCGGCGGCCGCCTTGGACCGCCCCAGGCCGTGCTCGGCGCTGATGCTCCCGACCGACTCGGCGACCGAGGCGTTGACGACGTCGGACAGGGCGGCCGCATGGGTCAGGAACTCCTCCGACGGCATGTCCGCGGGCCGCGAGAGGTTGTAGTGCAGGTTGCCGTCGCCGACGTGGCCGTAGACGACCAGCCGCGTCCCGGGCAGCCGGGCCTCGACCGCGGGGCCGGTCCGCGCGACGAAGGCCGCGAGCCCGGTGATCGGCACCGACACGTCGTGCTTGACCGTCGGTCCCTGGACCTCCTGCGCCTCCGAGACCCGCTCGCGCAGCGCCCACAGGTTGGCCCGCTGGGCGGGGGAGCCGGCGATCGCCGCGTCGAGGACCAGCCCCGCCTCGACCGCCTCGCCGAGCGCGGCCTCCAGCGGGGAGCCGACGTCGGCGCCGGCCGGGCCGGCGAGCTCGACCAGGCCGTACCAGTCCGCCGCCGTGTCCAGCGGGTCCGTGAGCCCGGCCTCCACGACGAGGTCGCGCGCGGGCCGCGACACCAGCTCCCACGTGGTGAGCCGGTCCCCGCCGTGGTCGCGCAGCACCCCGAGCAGCTCGGCGGCGGCCGCGACGTCACGCAGCGCGAGCCACGCGGTCGCCCGCGCGGGCGTCGCCGGCTGCAGGGCGCAGCACCGCCGCGGTCACCACGCCGAGGGTGCCCTCGGCGCCGATGAAGAGCTGCTTGAGGTCGTAGCCGGTGTTGTCCTTGCGCAGCGACCGCAGGCCGTCCCACACCCGCCCGTCCGGGAGCACGACCTCGAGGCCGAGGACCTGGCTGCGCATCATCCCGTAGCGCAGCACCGCGGTGCCGCCGGCGTTGGTGGAGATGTTGCCGCCGATGGTGCAGCTGCCCTGCGACCCGAGGGTCAGCGGGAAGAGCCGGCCGACCGCCGCGGCCGCCTCGTGCACCTCGGCCAGCGCGCAGCCGGCCTCGACGGTGATCGTCCCGCCCGCCGCGTCGACCTCGCGGACCGCCCGCATCCGCCCCAGCGACAGCACGACCTGCGACCCCGAGTCGTCGGGCACCGCGCCGCCGCTCATCCCGGTGTTGCCGCCCTGCGGGACGACCGCCACCCCCGCGTCATGGGTCAGGCGCAGGACGTCGGCGACCTCGGCGGTGCTGCCGGGGCGTACGACGGCCAGCGGGCGGCCGCTGTAGGCGCCGCGCCAGTCGGTGTCGTAGGCCGCCAGGTCGGCCGGGTCGGTCAGCACGTGGGCGTCGCCCACCGCGGAGCGCAGCGAGTCGAGTAGTCCGGGGGAGTCGGTCACCCGGTCATTGTCCCCGGCCGCTGCGGTCGGTGCTGGTCACGGCACCATCCCACCCCGTCCGGGCCGTGACCGTCCGCGCCGACACCGTCTGGACCCGCATGGCGCGATGCCGAGGGGGCGATGGACGCCGGCCCGCGGGCGCGGGAAGGATGGCCGGATGACCCCGTCCCGCGTCGTCCGTGTCGGCTCCCTGATGCCCCTGCTGGAGGAGGCGCTCGTCGCTGCGTACGACGCCCCGTCGCTCGCCGACGTCGGCGGCGCGACCGCGGGGATCGAGGTCGCCGTGGCCGGCGGCGGCACTCCGGTCGGGGCCGCGGAGATGGACGCGCTGCCCGACCTGCGGGCGGTCGCCAACTTCGGGGTCGGCCACGACAACGTGGACGTGGCCGAGGCGACCCGGCGAGGCATCGTCGTCTCCAACACCCCCGACGTGCTCACCGACGCGGTGGCCGACCTGTCGGTCGCGCTGGTGCTCGACGTGATGCGCCAGGTCGGCGCCGCCCAGCGCTGGCTGCGCCGCGGCGAGTGGGCCGCCGGCGGCCGCTTCCCGCTGACCCGCGACGTGCGCGGCTCGACGATCGGCATCCTCGGTCTGGGCCGCATCGGGCATGCGGTGGCCGAGCGGCTGGAGGTCTTCGGGGCGGTGATCGCCTATCACTCGCGCAGCCCCAAGGGCGTCGCCTGGGCCTACCACGACAGCCCGGTCGCCCTGGCGGAGGCGAGCGACGTGCTGGTCGTGCTGACCCCCGGCGGCCCCGGCACCGAGCACCTGGTCGACGCCGCGGTTCTCGACGCGCTCGGCCCTGAGGGCTACCTGGTCAACGTGGCCCGCGGGTCGGTGGTGGACGAGACGGAGCTCATCGCCGCGCTCGAGGCCGGCCGGATCGCGGGTGCCGGCCTCGACGTCTTCGCCGATGAGCCGCACGTGCCGGCCGAGCTGCTGCGGCGCGAGGACGTCGTGCTGCTCCCGCACGTCGGCAGCGCCACCGTGCAGACCCGCGAGGCGATGGCCCGGCTGGTGCTCGACAACGTGGCGGCGTTCCTGGAGCGCGGGGACCTGGTCACCCAGGTCGCGGAGCAGCGCTCCTCAGTCGAGGAACCACGTCATCACCGCGCGACCCAGCGGTGAGAACAGCCAGGCCAGCGTGCCGACCGAGATCGCCGCGGCCGTGAGTGCGGGCGCGGTCCGGCGCAGGTCGCTGGCGGCGATGCCCTGGGCGGTGCGCAGTGCAGCCCAGGCCCCGGCGCCGAGCGCGATCGCGGGACCGAGGTAGTAGGTGGCCATCCCGCCGAGGTAGAACACCGGACCCGCGCTGCCCTCGGCGAGGTGGAGGTCGTGGGCCCACCCCACGACCGCCCGCAGCGGCGGATCCCCGAGGCCCTCGGCGTAGTACGGCAGGGCGAGGAACAGGACGTAGGAGCCCGCACACCCCAGTGCGACCAGCAACGGCGGCCACCCGCGGCGCCACCACACCCCTCGGACGGGCGACGTGACCGACACGTCGATGGGGAGCGGGGCCGCAGGGGACGTCACGCTGCCGATGCTCCCGGTCACCGGGTGCTCACCGCACCGTGCGTGCACGCGTATCCCCACAAAGGGTGAGTGGCGTGGGCTCAGGCGGTGATCGCGTCCCCGTGGAGCCGGGTGCTGAGCAGGTGGTCGCGAAGCGCCACCAGCTCGCCCACCGCCTCGACGAAGCGGGTCGTGCTCTCGCCGACCGCGATGTCGTCGAAGTAGAAGTGCCGCATGGCGAGCCGGGCCAGGTGGTGCTCGTCGTGCTCGAGGCGCGCGCCGACCAGGGTGGTGAGGTCGGCGACGTTCGACTCGTCGACGACGTCGGCGCACCGGCTGACCGGCACCTCCTGGCGGAAGCGCTCGGGGTCCCGGTGCCGGTCGGTGATCAGGAGGGGCGCCTCGGTGCGCAGGTAGAGCCAGTCGAGGCCGACCGACGACACGTCGGTGACCATCGCGTCGCAGTCGGGCATGACGGCCAGGATGTCGCCGCGGACGACGCTGGTGTGGCCGGCGTCGGGCTCACGCGCGGCGGCGGTGTCCACCCGCCGCAGGATCGCGAGGTGCGCCTCCCGCACCGCCGGCGTGAGGCTGGTCGTGATCTTGGGGTGCGGCTTGTAGACGAGCCGCACGTCGGGGACCGCGAGGACCGCGTCGACGATGCGGGTGCCGAGGATGTCCAGCGACGTGTAGTCGTTGTAGTCGGCGTCGCCCTCCCAGGTGGGCGCGTAGAGGACGGTACGACGCGTGGTCGGCGGCAGCACGGACGCCGGTCGGAGGTCGAGCTGGGGCCGCCCGACCCGGACCAGGCGCCGGGTGTCGAAGTCGAGCAGGCCGTCGACGTGGCGCTGCACGGCCGCCTCGCCGGCCACGAAGACCCGGTCGTAGGCCTTGGCGTTGTTGCTGGCCATCGACTGCTTGTCGCTCTCGCCGTGGTTGATGTGCGCGTGCAGCATCCGGCCGTCGATGAGCGACTGGAAGTTGAGGATCGAGTTGTTGCAGTACAGCGCGACCTTGGCGTCGAGCCCGGCGTACAGCGCCGTCAGCTCGGGGAAGCCCGGCGCGGTGAAGAGGGGGAGCGTCGTCCGCTCCCGGAGCAGGGAGGCGACGCCGGCGTCGCGGACCACGATCCCCACCGGGTGGTGGGCGTGCAGGGTCTCGAGGACCTCGAGCCACTGCACGAGCTGGTAGCTCCGCGTGGGGTCGTCCGCGTAGTACGCAAGGACGTGGACGTCGTTCACGAGCGAATCCTAGGTACCGCATCCCGTGCCGGAGGCACTTCGACCGGGCCGGGCGCCCGCCGCGGGCGACCGTCATGGTTGGCTTGACGCGTTCGGGGCCGCTCTGGGCCCCTCCTCACTATGCTCGACACCCGACGGGTGGTCGTGCTTGGGAGCTCGACGCAGACGGATACAGGGATGGTGGACGGGTGGCGCAGTCTCGGGCGCGCGTCGACGTGGCGCAGTCCTGGTCGGACGCCCCGACCCGAGCCTCCCTCCGGGTGCTCGCCGAGGGCGCGGCCGCGCTGGCCGGCTTCGCCCAGTCGGCGATCAGCGTGCGTCGAGGCGACGGACTCGTCGTCGTGGCGACGTCAGGGCCCGAGCTGGCCGACCTCCACGGGACCTGGCTGCCCGTCGAGGTGCTGGAGAAGGAGCTGGCCAAGGCCGATGTCTGGGGCGACCTGCGGTTCGTGCCCCACGACCGGGTCGGCGACGAGGTGCTCGCCTACAGCCACGTGCCGGACCTCGAGCCGGTCGACGGCCTCGACGGCTGGCACCCCCTCGACCTGCTGGCAGCCCCGCTGTACGACGACGCCGGCGTGCTCCGCGGCCTGCTCACCGTCGACGCCCCGACGGACGGCCTGCGCCCGGGCCCCCTCCAGCGCGAGGTGCTGGCCAAGTACGCCGGCGTGGCCCGCAGCTCGGTCCTCCTCGCCCTCGAGCGCGAGGAGCTCGCCGAGCGCGTGCGGATGGCGACCGAGGCGCGTCAGATGGTGCGACAGGCGATGGGGGAGCCCTCCCTCGACCGGGTGATCGAGGCCTGCCGAGCCGCGGTCGTCTCGTCCTTCGACGCCGTCGGCATGTGGCTCTCCGCCTTCCACACCGACGGTGGCACGTCGAGCACGTGGTTCGCCGAGGACGGCTTCGCGCAGCCGGTGCTCGACGAGCTCGACGAGCTGCTGGTCCGGCTGGCGAACCTCTACTGGGCCGAGCAGTACGTCGCCCCCTTCTCCGTCGGCCACACCGACCACCCGGGCCTGAGTGCCGAGGAGTCCACCCGGCTCCTGGACTTCCTCGAGGACATCCGGATCGGCTCGGTGCTCTTCATCCCGCTCGGCGCCGGTGTCGAGTGCCTGGGCTTCCTGGTCCTCTCCCGCCTCTCCGACCACCTGCCCTGGACCGAGATGCAGTGCCGGGCCGCCCTGGACATCGGTCGCGACCTCGGACGGGCCGTCGCCAACGCCCGGCAGCTCGACGCGGAGCGGGCGCTGGTCCACCGGCTGCGTGACCTCGACCGCTACCGCACCGAGCTGGTCAACACGGTGGCCCACGAGCTGCGCAACCCGCTCACCTCGGTGGTGGGCAACCTGGAGCTGCTCGAGGACGAGGGCCTCTCCGACCACGGCCGACGCTCGGTGGAGTCGGCGATCCGCGGCGCCCGACGGATCGAGGGGGTCATCGACGACCTCCTCACGATGGCGCACGTGTCGGACCCGGATGCCGCCTTCGACCCGGAGTCGGTCGACCTGCGCCAGGTCGTGCTCGACGTCGAGGACGAGTGCGCCCACGCGGCCGGCGCGCGGTCCATCGAGATCGCGACGACGCTGCCCCCCGACCCGGTGGTCGTCCCCGGGCACGCCGACGAGCTGCACCGGATGCTCGCCAACCTGCTCAGCAACGCCCTGAAGTACTCCGACGACTCCGGCTCGGTCGCCCTCGATCTCGCGGTGCACGACGAGCACGTCGCCCTGAGCGTCGTCGACCACGGGCTCGGCATCTCCGAGGCGGACCAGCGCGACCTCTTCCGGGAGTTCTTCCGGTCCAACAACCCCGAGGCACTGTCCAGGCCCGGCAGCGGCCTCGGACTCGTCATCGTCGAGCGGATCGTGCGGCGCCACGGCGGCCGCATCGATGTCGACTCGGCGCTGGGTCGGGGCACGACCGTCACGGTCACCCTCCCGCGCTAGCGACCCCGGCGACGCCCGCGTACCCCTCGCGATAGCTCGGTCGCGTCGGCACCCACCCGGTCGCGCGCAACCGCGCGTTGGACAGGCGCTTGCCGTGCCCCAGCTCCGGGTCGGCCGCCGGCGGTCGGGGCGCTTGGAGCCGCTCGGCGAGGTACGCCGCCACGTCGCCCAGCTGGGCCGGCTCGTCGTCGGTCCCGAGGTAGAGCCGCTCGGGCTGCTCGGGTCGCCTCAGCAGGTGCACCACGGCGTCCGCCGCGTCCTCGCGGTGGATGCGGTTGGTCCACCGGTGCGGGTCCTCGACGCGTCCCTCGCGGACCATGTCGAGCAGCCGGGTGCTGCTGCCGCCGTAGAGCCCCGACAGCCGGAGCACCGTCCCGCCCGGCAGGCGCTCGAGGAAGAGGTCCTCCGCCGCCACCAGCATCCGGCCGGGCCCGTCGGAGGGGCTCGGCGGAGAGGTCTCGTCGTCCCACGGCGGCCGGTCCCGGCTGGCGTGCACGGCGGTGGAGGAGACGAGCACGGCCCGCTCCGGCATCGTCCCGGTCGCGGCCAGGGCGTCCAACGCGCGCCGCATCCCCTCGACGTACGTCGACCGGTAGGACTCCTCGGTCCGCGGTCGGGCGGTGAGCGCCACGACCAGGTAGCGGGCCCGGAGGTCGTCGAGGGTCGGAGTCTCGCTGGCCAGGTCGACCGACAGTCCACGCAGGGGTGCCGGGACGCGGCCGGCGTTGCGCCGCAGCGCGAGGACCTCGTGTCCTTGCTCGGCGAGGCGCAGGCCGACGGTCGATCCGAGGTCTCCGCAGCCGACGAGCAGCACGTCCGAGGTCACGCGCGAACGGTACGCCCCACCACCGTGACCCAGGTGGGTCCGCGGGCCCAGACGGTGTGGACGACGCCCGTCTGAGGAGCCCGTTCGCCCTGTGGACGTCGCGCGCCACGAGTGCCACCGTGGACGGGTGACCCGCACGCTGCACGTCGACTACCTGGTGGTGGGGGCCGGTGCGGCCGGCATGGCGTTCACGGACGCCCTCGTCGACCACGCCGACGTACGCGTGGCGCTCGTCGACCGGCGCCACGGCGTCGGCGGGCACTGGCTCGAGGCGTACCCGTTCGTCCGGCTGCACCAGTCCTCCGCCTTCTACGGCGTCGCCTCCACCCTGCTCGGCGGCGGCCAGCTCCAGCAGGGCGGCCCGGAGGCGGGCCTGCAGGAGCGGGCGTCCCAGCCGGAGATCCTGAGCTACTACGCGCGGGTGCTCGACCGGCTGCTGGGAACGGGCCGGGTCGAGTTCTTCCCCACCAGCGAGTACGACGGCGACCACACGGTCGTCTCGCGGATCTCGGGCGAGGAGCTCGAGGTCCCCGGGTCGTGCCGCATCGTCGACGCGCGCTACCTGGCTCCGAGCATCCCGGCGGAGACGCCGCCGCCGTTCGGCGTCGGGCCAGGGGCCGACGTGCGTGCGGTCAACGACCTCGTCCGGCTGGAGGAGGCGCCGAGCCAGTACGTCGTCGTCGGCTCGGGCAAGACCGCGACCGACGCGTGCGTGTGGCTCCTGGCCCGGGGCGTGGACCCCGACGCGATCTGCTGGGTGCGGCCCCGCGACCCGTGGATGTACGACCGGGCGCTGATCCAGCCCGATCCCGAGATCTTCACGGGCTTCGTCGCCGACATCATGGAGGCGGCCTCCGGGGCGGCCTCGCTGGAGGACCTCTTCCTGCGGCTGGAGGACGCCGGGATCGTGCTGCGCATCGACCGGTCGGTGACGCCGACGATGGCCAGGACCCCGACGCTGGGCACGTGGGAGCTCGAGCAGCTGCGCACGATCGAGGACGTCGTACGTCGCGGGCACCTCGTCGCGGTGGAGCGGGGCCGGTTGGTCCTCGCCGACGGCGAGGTCGGCATCGCCGACGACGCGGTGGTCGTGCACTGTGCGGCGGAGGGCCTGAAGAACCCGCCGCTCGTCCCCGTGTGGGGGCCCGGGACCATCACGGTGCAACCGATCCGGACCGGTTTCCCCAGCTTCGGTGCGGCGCTCACCGGGTACGTCGAGGCGACCCGCGTCGAGGACGACGAGAAGAACCGGCTCTGCCCGCCGACCCCCTACGGCAACTCGAGGGTCGACTGGGCCCGGATGGTCGTGCGGGGCACCCGCGCGGCGATGTCCTTCTCGGCCGAGCCGGACATCCGGGAGTGGGCCAACGGGGTGGCGCTCAACCCGTCCCGGGTCCCGGCCGGACACCCCGGGTCGCCGGAGCTGGACGACGCCCGCGCCCGGGTCGTCGCCCACACCGCGCCGGCCCTGACGAGGCTCACGGAGCTGATGGGCAGCTAGGTCTCGACCGGGGCCGGGGCCGGGGCCGGGGCCGGGGCCGGGGCCGGGAAGGATCTGCGGCTCGTGTCGGTTGGGGCACCCATGCGCATCTTCTTCACCGGAGCCAGCGGCAAGGCCGGCAAGCACGTCGCCCCCTACCTCGCCGCCCAGGGCCACCAGGTCACCAACGCCGACCTCGTCCCGCTCGGCCACCCGGACGTGGCCGACCTGCGGGTCGACCTCACGGACGCGGGGGAGACGTACTCGGCGCTGGCCGGGCTCGCCACCTCCGCCGAGCTCGAGCTCGACGAGAAGCCGGCGTACGACGCGGTCGTCCACTTCGCCGCGGTGCCGGCGATCCTGCTCACGTCGGACGCCAGGACCTACGCGACCAACGTGCTCAGCACCTACAACGTGCTCGAGGCCGCGACCCGGCTGGGCGTGCGCAAGGTGATCTTCGCGTCGTCGGAGACGACGTACGGCGTCTGCTTCGCCCAGGGCGAGCGGCGCCCGCTCTACGTGCCGGTCGACGAGGAGCATCCGACGGTTCCCGAGGACTCCTACGCGATGTCCAAGGTGGCCAACGAGGTGACCGCGCGCTCGTTCCAGGCGCGCACCGGCGCGGACATCTACGGCCTGCGGATCAACAACGTCATCGAGCCGCACGAGTACGCCGAGATGTTCCCGCCCTTCCTGGAGGACCCGGCGCTGCGGCGGCGCAACGTCTTCGCCTACATCGACACCCGCGACCTGGGCCAGATGGTGCAGCGCGGCCTCGAGGTCGACGGCCTGGGCTACGAGGTCTTCAACGTCGCCAACGCCGACATGTCGGTGGCGGCCACGACCGATGAGGTGCGCGAGCGCTTCTACGACGGGGTCGAGGTGCGCCGGGAGATGGGCCGTGACGAGACGTTCTACTCCATCGACAAGGCTCGCGACCTGCTCGGCTACGAGCCCCAGCACTCGTGGCGCGACGTGCTGAGCGACCCAGGCGTCTCCTGACACCGGCATCCCGACGTCCTAGGGTCGCCAGACCCGGCCTCCCGGCGGCCGACGAGCTGCGCGACCTGCACCGGCGGCCCGCCGAGCGGGACGCGGCGCGGTGAGCGGCGCTCAGACGAACGTCGTACCGACGTAGGCCGTGACCGCGGCAGTGGCACCGGTCGTGCCCACCAGGAAGGCGACCGTCGTGGCCACACCGAGGGCCCGGCGGGCCACGGAGGAGTCCTTCGGGACCACCGCTCGCCGTCCTCGGTCGAGCAGCCGACCGCAGGAGACCAGGAGGCGCCGCGCCCAGTCGTACTCCAGCGCCAGGAGGGCCGCACCGAGGGCCATCACCACCAGGCCGGGGCCGGGGAGCACCAGCATCGCCACCCCGGCGGCGACGACGAGTGGGCCGAGGACGCTCACGCCGACCTTGACGACGAGGGCGCGGACCGGTCCCCGGTGTGCCCAGGCCTCGATGTCGGTGAGGAGCCGCTGGGCTCGGGGGGTGAGGCTGGTGCTCATCGATGCTCCCTGGTGAAGGCCGGCCACCAGTGTGGGGCCTCAGGCTGAGGGCAGTCTGAGGATGACCTCCCCCAGCGAGGACGTCTCCCGGGGCACGCCGGGTGATGCGTGGCGGGTCGTCCCTGTGCCGACGATCGAGGGGGTGTCGCGAGACCCCGTGGTCGGTAGTCTCGAGTCGTGACGAACGAGCCATCGGGCATGTTCGAGGCGATGTACGCCGGCGCGGAGGCGGGTGGGGACAGGCCGCCCTGGGACTACGGCGCCCCTCGCCCGCAGCTCGTGGAGTGGGCGGACGCGCGGCGCCTCGCCGGAGGTGGCCGCGAGGCGCTGGTGGTCGGGTGTGGCTACGGAGCCGACGCCGAGTTCCTTGCGTTGCGGGGATTCCGGACGACGGGGTTCGACTTCGCGCCGACGGCGATCGCTGGTGCGCGGCGAACGTATCCGGTCAGCGAGGTGAACTACCTCGTTGCTGACGTCATGGACCTTCCTCGTCAGTGGCAGCGGAGCTTCGACCTGGTGGTCGAGAGCCTCACCGTGCAGTCGATGCCGCCTGAGCAGCATGCGGTCGCGGTGCGGAACATCGCAGCGCTGGTGGCACCTGGAGGCACGCTGCTGGTCTTGGCGACCACGCGGGAGGAGCACGCCGAGGTGAAGGGCCCACCCTGGCCGCTGACCCGTGCCGAGGTCGAGGAGTTCTCGAGCGGAGACCTCGTCCTGGACCGGCTCGAGCGGATCGAGAACGGCGCCTGGTGGCGAGCCGAGCTGTCCCGGCCACGCGACGATTCGGCCTGACGTCGTGGCGAGCCCCGTCCGAGCGGGTTGTCTCGGCCGCGACGTCCCGTACCGAAGCCGGCCCGGCCAGGACCCCACCCTCGGTCAGGGTCGTGGGTGTCCTCGATGGGCCGGCCGAGCGTGGAGGGCCTCGGAGAGTGCGGCGGAGTGCGCGGGCAAGGTCTCCACGAGAGGCAGGTCCGGCTCGCCCGTAGGGTGGCGACGCTCCTGGACGCCGACCGCGGCATGTCCTCCCGTCAGTGAAGGAAACGTATGTGCCGAGTGCTCGCCTACATCGGGCCGGAGACCCCTCTGGAGAGCCTGCTGCTCACGCCGTCGAACAGCCTGATCAACCAGGCCCTCGACCCTGAGCACTACCCGGACCTCCACCTGGCAGGCTGGGGATTCGGTGCCTGGAGCGAGCACCTGCTCAAGCCGGAGGATCCCTTCATCTACCGCCGGCCCATGGCTGCCTTCTACGACGACAACGCCGGCCGCATCATCCCGAGCCTCCAGGTGAGCACGATGCTCGCCCATGTGCGCGCGGCCAGCTACAACTCGAAGACGGTCCTGGTCGACGAGAATTGCCACCCCTTCTCCTTCGACGAGACCCCCTGGATCATGGCCCAGAACGGCGACATGCCGAACTGGATGCTCCTGCAGAGGGAGCTGCTGCAGCACTGCGAGGACAGGTACCTGAAGCAGATGAGGGGCACCACGGACACCGAGTTCCTCTACGCGCTCCTGCTCTCCCTGCTCGACGGCGACAGCGACGAGGACGTCCAACGAGCCATCGAGCAGATGGTCGGACTCATCGCCCAGGCGATGAGGGACCTCGACCTCCCTGCGCTGACCAAGATGAAGATGGCCCTGGTGTCGCCGAGCCGGATCATCGGGGTCAACGTCGGTCTCGGGCACCACGGCGAGACCAACCCGGCCGGCGACTGGAAGAAGCTGCGGGAGTCCGGCCCGGGCACGGACGACTACGCCCTCTCGATGCTCCTGGAGCCGATGTACATGCTGATGGGTCGCCACGTCCCGAGTGACAGCACGTCCTACGACTTCGAGGCGTGCGACGAGGCGGAGGCGACGACCGCCATCTTCGCCTCCGAGGCCCTGACGGACGACGAGGACGGCTGGTCGTACGTCGAGTTCGGCGAGATCGTGTTTCTCGAGAAGAAGGGCGATCACGTCACCCGGACCGTCAACAGGGTGTCGGTCTAGGCGTCAGGCGGCAGGGGCCGTGCGCTGACGCCGGTGCTCACACCTCCGGAGGTGGCGGTGTGACGCACGTGTCGCGGCGGACCCGGATGCCCCGGCGACGACGCACGGATCTTGACCGGCGATCGGCTCACGACCATCTCCGGCGTGCGTGTCAGCGGGTGAAGAGCTGCTTGTTCGCCTCGATCCAGTCGATCTCCGCTGCTTCTTCTTCCAGGCCGCCCTCAGCGACCCACGTCTTCTGAGGTTCGAGCCCTTGCTCGGCGAGGGAACGGACGTGCTCGATGGTTGCGTGGCGGCGTCGGATGACGGCGTCGGCGACATCGAAGTCGGCCGGCATCCCGTATGCGTCGAGGAAGGCGTCGATGCGCGCGCGACGGTCGGGGACCTGCGGGAAGTGGTGCCACTCCAGGGACGATTCGTCGTCTCGCATCGGGGCGAACCACAGGAGGGCATACGCCACGTCGTCGATCCTGGGCGCGGGATGCAAGAAGTCCCAGTCGATGAGTGCGACTGCCTCACCGTCTCGCCACACGAAGTTCCACGGTCCGGGGTCGCCGTGGACGAAGACATCGCCGCCCGCGGCCGTCGGGGGCGCGTCGAAGACGGCGTCCTCGGGTGGGACCCAATCAGCAGACGCGTCGTGGATGCACCGCAGCAAGCGCGCTGCCGAGCGGAGCCCCTGCTCGTCGTGCTGGTTCTTCCATCCATCACCACCGCTCTCTCCGTCGATGTATCGCAGCACCTCGGTCTCGTCGTTCAGCGACAGCGGTTCTGGGACACAACCCAAGCCCTTGTCGCGGAGGTGGAGCAGGAACGATTGCACTGTTGGGCTCTGCGGCCCTGCCGGTCGAGTGACTGTCTCGGCAGACAACTCCACGGGACGGAACTGCACATTCACTTCGGCCGCTCGACCGCGTGCCTCGTCGTTCGCCATGAACGCACTGTCACACGGGCGGCGCACAGATCACCATCCAGTTCCCGGAAGCCTCGTCCATCGACGACCGGATGTTTCAAGCTGCGCCGACAGGCGGCGGTAGCACGCGCCTCGTCAGGGCAGCGTCAAAGGCGCCTCGTGCACGAACCATGCAAGTGCCACGCAGTTTGCGATGACCGTGAACCAGAAGATGGTGCGGAACGGTTGCTTGGTCGTCTTGTGTCGGAAGACTTGCTGCGCGACCAGCGCACCCGGCCAGCCACCCGTGAGGGCGAGCGTGTGAAGAGTGGACTCCGACGTGCGCCACCTGCCCTGTTCCGCTGCGGACTTGTCGGCGCCATACATCAGGAACGCAACTGCGCTGAACAGGCCGTACGCACCCAACAGCGTGACTGGCAGCTCGTCCAGCACGAGAAGACCCGCCAAGAAGGTGAAGAACAGCGCCGAGGCCGCGAGAGCCGCGGGCACCCCAGTGGCGCCTGCACGACCGGCCGATATGGCGCCTACGTATCGCACAGCAGATGCGCGCGCCCGGTTGCGCTCGTCTCGAAGCTCGGCGTAGGTGACCTCGCACCCAGCGACTGGCCGACGACCACGAGGAAACGCACTCACGTGCGCGAACACCCGGGAACCTCCAGCAGCCGGCGTGATGAAGCCGAAACCTCGGTCGTCGTTCCAATCCGCCAGCAACCCGTGCTGGCGCCCGACGACGTCGTCAGCAGTCACAGGATCGGCTCCTTGGCTTTGAGTGACGAGTACCAATGATCGGCATGATGCGACGTTCGCATTCGCGACGCGGGCGAACTCCGAGAAGCACGGCCCGACGCGGCGGTATGGCTGTGAGGATCGTGGTCGTCGGACACATGGTCTTGAGGGGTTCCGCTGCTCGCCTGCTCTCATCGCCGGCAGAAGAGCCACGGACGCACGGTGGTCACCGCCCGGACGGGCGCCTGCCACCGTCGCCATGCCCAGTCCTCGTCTGATAGCCGGGTGGGGTTGCGCGGCGCCGCGCGCGGTAGTTGCGCGTCTTGGCGCGGTTGCCGCAACCCCACTCGCACCAGTGACGAGACTGGTTCTTCGAGGCGTCGAAGAACGCCCAGCCGCACTCGTCGTCTGCACAGATCTTGAGACGCTTCCAGGTGCCGTCAGCGACCGCCGCCTGGACCGCGATGAGCAACTGGCTGAGCCCGCTTCGCACCCCTTGATGCACCGGGCGCAGCTCAGGGTGGGTGGTGGTGCCACCCAGGATGAGTGGAAGCTCGGCAGCGGCGGACTGGAGAGCGCCGTCTCGCCGGCTCTCGTTGGCCGCGCGCTCGTGGTTGTCCGTGAACGCCTCTTTCAGTCCCGCGCGTAGATCCAGGGCGAGATCGAGATCCTCGGTGGTGGCAGGCGCGGGCACCGAGAGCAGGTCGTGCTCGACGAGCCAGCCGGCCAGCTCGGCCGGGGTGGTCAGGTCATCGGTTCCTTCGTCGGTGTCCACTGAGTTCGCGAAGTCGACCAGCAGGCCGACGTGACGCGCAGGCGCACTCAGCCGGGCACGACTCGAGGCGTCGTTCGCCATCGCTTTCCCCTCCGCTGCTGGACGTGAAGCGACACCATCATACGCGTTTCAGCGGTTGCTCTATTCGCGACACCGCCATACACTTTTTGCTGGTAACACACATCGAGCTGGGGCCGTTGTGGTGTGGCACTGCGCGGTGTCTCGACCCGTCCTGGGTGCCCCGTTTGGCACCCAGGACACCAGCACGAGGAGACCTGTCATGAACGCTCCGATCGCCTTGGCTTCTCTCGTGGGCGCGGGCCTGCCCCGCCACCCCGCCGGGCCCACCCCACCGGGCAGGGAGGCGCCGCGCGCCGTTGCGGCGGAGGGGATGGCGAAGCCTCCGATGGAGGTCGAGATCGGTGCAGCCGCCCACGCCAGCAGGAGCATGGGGCGATCCTGCAGCTCCGAGTGCACCCCCGCGCTTTCGCGTCCGCACACCAGCGGGGGCACCTCCGTGATGACGCTGCCCGGTGCTGGGCCACGTGATCAAGCACGGCCTCGCCGCGACGCCCTGCGGGGTGAGCCGAACCAGCGCCCGAAGCCGATGGCTGACGGGTGAGGAGGGCGGGACTCCATGGAGATCTCGACGGTTTGCGCGCTTCTCGCGGCTGTGTGCGGGGTGGTGGGCACCGTGCCCTACGTTGTCGACACGGTGCGCCGCGCCACCGTCCCGCACCGGGGCTCCTGGCTCATCTGGAGCGTGCTCGGTGTGGTCGCGGTGGAGTCCCAGCGCGCGGACGGTGCCCGCTGGAGCCTGCTGCCCCTGTCCGTGCAGGCTCTGGGCACCTGCGTTGTGCTGCTCCTCTCCATCCGTCTGGGGAGCGGCGGCCTCTCCGGTCCCGAGATCGGACTGCTCGCGCTTGCCGGTGCCGGCGTCGTGGGCTGGCAGACGGTGGGCGAGCCCGTGATCGCCACCGGGTGCGTGATCCTGGCCGATCTGATCGGGGCCCTGCTGATGGTCCCAAAAGCCTGGCGCGACCCCGACTCCGAGACCTGCTCACTCTTCGTGCTGGCGTCCCTGGGCGGAGCGGCGACGGGCGGTGCCGTGGGCGTCATCGCGGCACCGCTGCTCATCTATCCCGGGTACTTCTGCCTGGTCAACGGATCTCTCGCGCTGATGATCGTCTTCCGGCGAAGGATGTTCCGCTCGATTCTGGGTGGTGGTGCCATGCGGGTGGCGGCTGTGGAGAACGCCGCGAAGACCTTTTCTGCGGGCGCATATCGATGAAGAGCGAGAGCCCGTGCGGCTATCGGCCACACCTACATCTTCAGGGGCGACAGCGACCTTGAGTAGCGGCTCAAAGGGTGCGACACGGCATCGGTGAGTTCAACGATTCGGGACCACCCGCGATCGACGCCCCGCACGATGAGCGAAGTCTTCGGTCACGTCGGTCGAGCCACCCCCCTGAGCGGATCCCACTGGGTCCAATGGTCGCCATCCGAAAGCGGATGGATTCGTCGTGCGTCACTCTGGGCGCAGTGCCCTCGCCGACAGGGGTGTCAGGACCACTCGACCGCCGCCGGCCGGACACGAAACCGCCCCCACCTGTGCGATGCAGGGAGGGGCGGTGCTCGGTGGGCCGCCGGGGAGCGCTCAGGCAGGTGCGAGCGCCTTGGCCTTCATCTGGTCGAACTCGGCCTGCGTGATCGTCCCGTCGTCGAGCAGCCGCTTGGCCGAGGCGATCTGGTCGGCGCTGGACCCGCCGCCGTTCGAGGTGACGACCGAGCGCACGTAGTCCGCCTGCTGCTGCTGCAGCTGCTGCTGCTGGGCGATGGAGCGCTTGGTCATGCCGTCGCCGCGGGCGATGAGGTAGACGAGCACGCCCAGCAGGGGGAGCACGATGACGAACAGGCTCCAGACCGTCTTGCCCAGACCGCCCAGGTCGTGGCTGCGGAAGATGTCGGCAAAGACGTAGAACAGGCACATGATCCATGCGAAGAAGAGGAAGAACTCGAACAGTGCGAGCAGGAAAGACCCGTTGTCGTCGAACATCTGACTACCTTCCGGTGTGAGGGGTGTGCAGCGTGCTCACTCATTCGAGCGCGTCCCGGCCGTCGGAGCCTCATCCGCCCCGGATGACCCTGAAACCGGCGTGCCCGGTGCTGCTGGTCGGCTCACTGCCGCTGCGTGCCGCGACGCGATAGCGCCGGCAGTACGACGCGTGGCACAGGTAGGAGCCGCCCCGCATGACCCGGTGGGTCCCCGCCACGGGTCCCGTCGGCGCGAGCCGCGGCGACCGCGCGTAGTAGCCGGGGTCGTACCAGTCGGCGCACCACTCCCAGACGTTGCCGGTCATGTTGTGCAGGCCGAAGCCGTTCGGCTCGTAGGCCGTGACGGGCGCCGTCCCGCGGTGGCCGTCGGCGCCGGTGTCGTGCTGGGGGAACTGTCCCTGGAACACGTTCATCCGGTGCACGCCCCCGGGCTCGAGCTCGTCACCCCAGGGGAAGGTGCGCCCGGCCAGACCGCCGCGCGCGGCGTACTCCCACTCCGCCTCGGTGGGCAGCCTGGTGCCGCTCCAGGCGCAGTAGGCGGCGGCGTCGTTCCAGGAGACGTGGACGACCGGGTGGTCGGCTCGGTCGTCGACCGAGGAGCGGGGCCCCTCGGGATGGCGCCAGTCGGCGCCGAAGACCTGGCGCCACCACGGGGCCTCGGCGACGGCGGCGGTGGCGGGGAAGTCGGGCGGCAGGTGCCCGCCGTACACGAAGGACCAGCCGTAGCCCTCCGCGTCGGTGCGGTGGCCGGTGGCGTCGACGAACGCCGCGAAGCGCTCGTTGTCGACCGCCACGGCGTCGATCCGCAACGGCGGGACCTCGACCTCGTGCACCGGCCCCTCGCCGTCCGCGGGGTAGGCGCTCGGGTGCTCGCTGCCCATGGCGAAGGTCCCGCCCGGCAACGACACCAGCGTCGCCGGGGTGTCGGGTCCGGACCGGCGGAGGTCGGGTGTGACCACGCGACCCCCGCCGGTCCCCCCGGTCCCCCCGGTCCCCCCGGGCCGTGACGGCGCGCAGCACGCGGCGCCGGCCCTCGTCGTCTCCGGGTCGGGCATCGGGACTCCCTCGGCGTGCGGCGGCGTGCGGCGGCGTGCTTCGCCGCAGGAGACGCTAGGCACTGCCGTGATGGGTTGCCTCACCCCCGGTGGATGAGGCGTCATCGCGATGCGCACGGGGCATCGCCGGATACAAGTGCGGGCTTGGACAGGCATCATCGCTGCGCCCCAGCGTGAAGCGGCCGGCGAGGAGCCGGTGCCCCTGGTGGTCCGCGACGACCAAGGACGCCTCGTGACCGGGTACAGCCCGCACGACCTGGCCACCCAGCTGAAGAGCGGCCTGCTGTCGTTCCCGGTGACCCACTTCGCCGAGGACCTCCTTCGACGAGGAGGGCTGCAGGGCGCCGACGACGGGCTCGCGTACGCCGAGGACCCGTGCGGTGCCGAGGGGGGGCTTGTCGGGGCGCGAGGTGATGGCCGAGTTCAAGCGGCGTACCGGTCTGCGCACCAACATGGTCGCCACCGACTGGAGGCAGCTGGCCGACGCGGTGCGCACTCACACCGTCGTCATCCCGCTCGCCGACCCGCACTCCTGGACGATGGCCGGCTCGGTCCGGGTCGCCCAGCTCTGCCACGACTTCGGCCTCACCTGGGGGTCGCACTCCGACAACCACGTCGACGTCTCGTTGGCGATGTTCACGCAGGTCGGGGCCGCGGCGCCGGGGGAGATCACCGCGCTGGACACGCACTGGATCTGGCAGGACGGCCAGGGCCTGACCCGCGACCCGTTGCGCATCGTCGACGGCCACATCGCCGTGCCCGAGACCCCGGTACTCGGCGCCGAGCTGGACCGCGGCCGCCTCGCGGAGGCGCACGCGCTCTACCTCGAGCACGGTCTGGGGGCCCGCGACGACGCCGCGGCGATGCAGTACCTCGTACCGGACTGGAGCTTCGACCCGAAGCGTCCCTGCCTGGTCCGCTGACGCCCAGGTGAGTCCCGGTAGGGCCGCGCTCACCATGCCTTTGGTGGAATGATCCCGTGAGCACCCAGCCGAGACCGCGTCAGACCACCTTCGCCGGCGGGATGATCGTCCTCGGCTCCCTCTTCCTGCTCCTCAGCGTGTGGGAGTCGATGACGGGCCTGCGCGGCATCGAGTCGCGCGATGCCGTCGAGGCGTTCCTGGCCGACCCGCCCGGCAGCGGCATGGGCCTGAGCGTCGAGCGGGCGCTGCAGCTCCTGCGTGTGGTCGCCACCGTCGCCGGTGTCTGTGCGGCCGTCGCCGCGGTGCTGGGCGTCTACGCCCTGCGCGGCCAGCGAGCCGCCCGCGTCGGGCTGTCGGTGCTCGCCGTCCCGATCTTCGTCACCGGCATCGTCGTCGGGGGCTTCATGTCGTCGATCGTCGCGGTCGCGATCGGGCTGCTGTGGCTCTCGCCGTCACGCGAGTGGTTCCGGGGCGAGCCCGTCCCGGACCGTACGCCGCCTGCCGGGGCACCTCGCTCCGCCCCCTGGCCGCCGCTCCCGGGCGCCCAGGATCCCGACCGGCCGCCGGCCGGGTCCTCTGCTCCGTCTCCCACCCCGGCTCCTGCTGCCCGGCCCTTCGGCCAGCCTCCGACCCAGACCTCCGTCCAGCCGCCCGTGCAGCACGGCACGTGGCCGCAGCTGTCGTCGGGGCCCGCCCCGGACCGGCGTCCCGAGGGCGTGCTGGTGGCCTTCGTGGTCACCCTCGTCTCGGCGGGCCTGGTCCTGCTGCTGACCGCGATCAGCGTGGCGGTGATGGCGGTCTCGCCGGAAGCGCTGATGGACGAGGTGATGCGCCAGCAGCCCGAGCTGGCCGACCAGGGGGTCACCCAGGAGCTCCTGCAGACCACGACCTTCGTCATGGGCGGGATGGTCATGCTGTGGGCCGGGGCCGCGGTGGTGCTGGCCTTCCTCACCCTGCGTCGTCGCCGGGCCGCGGCCCGGGCGCTCACCGTCTCGGCGGTCATGAGCGCCGTGCTGTGCGTCGGCGGCACCTTCGCCTCCCTGGTGCTGGCCCTCCCGGCCTTCGCCTCGATCATCACCGTCGCCGTCCTGCGTCGGCCCGAGGTGCGGGCGTGGCTCGCGGGGGACCGGGCCTGACGGCTGGGCCGACCGGGCACTTCCTTGCGCTTCGCGAGGCGTGACCGGGCGCTTTCTTGCGGTTCGGTGCGTCGACCGGGCATTTTCGTGCGCTTCAGTACGTCGACCAGGCACTCCCGTGCGCTTCGCGAGGCGTGACCGGGCGCTCCCCAACAGTTTGGTACGCGCTTCCTGTTGCTGTGACGCGGCCGCGTAGCGAGGGTGCTGACGATGAGTTGGGAGGCCCTACCGGGCGCCTCGCCTGCTGGTCGGCGCGCGCTGGTGTCGAGCTGATGGCCCGCGTGAGGGTCGCAGGACACGAACCGCCGCCGCGCTGAGCGTGGCGTCTTCCTCGCGCCGCGTGCTAGTCACGCCGCTGCGATGTCCACGGGTCGGGTGCTGGGACCGATGGGTAGATGGGCAGCCGCCTGTCGACGCCGCCCGAACCTTGCGCCGAAGGGTCACCACCGAGACGTCGGACGTGCATCGATGTCCTGATGCAGAACTGTCCCCGATGTCGTGAGAGCATGACATGGGGATATCACCAATAGTGGGGATGTCATCGAACAAGTGTTCGAGTAATATGTGGGGCAAGGCGGCGCGATGGCTCACGAGACGCGTGAGGCTCGCATCCACGGGGGGTGGAGATGACGACCGGACACCTGGTCCAGGAGTGTGGCGAGGCGATCTGTGCCGCGCTGGACAAGGTCGGCCAGGTCGAGCTGCTGTACCTCGCGCCGGCCGAGAAGGCCGCCGCGTTGGTCGAGCTGGCGCGGCTGGAGTCCCGGGTGACGTCGCTGCGGTTGCGGCTGATGGCCGTCGCCGACGAGGTGGCCGAGGAGTCCGGGGACCGGGACGTGGCGGCGTGGTTCGGCCGGACCGTCCGTGCCGACCGGGGTCCGGCCCGCCGCGACATGGTTCTGGCGCGCTCCCTCGAGCAGCGGTGGACGGTCCTCGGAGACGGGCATGCGTCCGGGGACGTGTCGACGGCGCAGGCCGACGTGATCGCCCGCGCGTTGGACGACCTGCCCGACGACACCGCGGCCGACACCCTCGCGATGGCGGAGCGGGTGCTGGTCGAGCACGCCGCCACCTTCACCCCGCACGAGCTGCGGGTCCTGGGCGGGCGGATCCTCGACGTGGTCGCCCCGGAGGTCGGGGAGGACCAGGAGCGCAAGCGACTCGAGGACGAGGAACGCCACGCCCGCAAGACCACGTCCCTGACGACGAGGTCGCACGGTGACGGGACCACCTCCATCCGGATCCGTGTCCCCGACGCCACCGCGGGCCGGTTGTTGACCTACCTGCACGCCTGGACCAACCCCCGCAAGAGTGACGGCACGTCCGCCGGTGCGGACACCGACACCAAGGTGCCCTACTCGACCCGGCTCGGCCACGCGTTCTGCTCCCTCCTCGAGCACCTCGACCCCGCCAAGCTCCCGCGGCACGGCGGCACCGCCACCGCGGTCGTCATCACCATGGACTTCGACACCCTGATCAGCGGCCTGGGCGTCGCGACCACCAGCACCGGCCACCGCATCACCGCCGGCGAGGCCCGCCGACTGGCGTGCACCGCCGGGATCATCCCCGCCGTCCTCGGCGGAAAGTCCGAGGTCCTCGACCTCGGCCGCTCCAAGCGGCTCTACGAGAACGGCTCCCGCCGGGCCATGGACCTCCGCGACCAGCACTGCCGCGCCGAGGGATGTGACATCCCCGCCGCCTGGTGCGAAGCCCATCACCTGATCCCCTGGAGCAAGGGCGGGAAGACCGACCTCGCCGACGGACTCCTGCTCTGCTCCCATCACCACCACCGGGCCCACGACGACCGCTACCTCCACGACCGGCTCCCCAACGGCGACCTGAGGTTCCACCGCCGCAGATAGGAGTCGTCAGTGGGACGCGCGCGCGACCCCGGTTCCCCCGCGGGCCCGGGTCACGGACGGCCCCGGGTCACGGACGGCCCCGGGTCACGGACGGCCCCGGGTCACGGACGGCCCCGTCAGAGTGCGGGCCCGGTTCACAGGCGGGCCTGGGTGGATACGGCCCCGGTTCACAGGCAGCCCCGGTGCACAGGCGGCCAAGTCAGAGTGCGGCGATGCTGCGAGGACGGCGGGGAACCCCCTCGACGAGGACCGTGCCGAGCTGCGCCGCCAGGTCTCTCGGACTGAATGTCACGGCGCCGGCGGCGATCTCGTCCGGCGAGAACCAGCGGATCCCGTGGACGTTCTCGGCCACCAGGTCCACCCTGGGGCGCGGCTCGAAGCGGGGAGCGCGCACCAGGTACGTCACGTCGGTCTGGCCGTCCCAGTGCGCCATCGCGAAGAGCCGGGTGAGCCGCCACACCGGACCCCGGATGTCGGCGCCCTCCAGCCCGAGCTCTTCGGCCAGCTCGCGTCGCAACGCGTCCGGGGGAGCCTCGCCCGGATCGACCCCGCCGCCGGGGCAGGCCCAGAATCCGCCGGGGACGTCCAGACCCTCCCAGTCGACGTGCACGAGCAGGACATGGTCGTCCTCGTCGAGCAGGAGCGCGCGGACGGCCTGCCGGAGACGCGGCCCAGCCACGGTCATCGCCGGCGCAGGTCCGCAGCCGCGAGGCGGCGTACGCCCTCGGTGATGACGTCGGACTCCTTGCAGAACGCCCACCGCACCAGGTGCCGGCCCTCCTCGACGTCGTCGTAGAAGACCTGCGTCGGGATCGCGACCACGCCCGCCACCTCGGGCAGCGCGAGGCAGAACTCGCGCCCGTCGGCCCAGCCGAGGTGGCCGACGTCGGTGGTGGCGAAGTAGGTGCCCTCGGGCACGCGGGCGGTGAGGCCGGCGTCCGCCAGACCCGCGACGAGCAGGTCGCGACGCGACTGCAGCGAGCGCGCGAGCGTCGCCGGGAAGCCCGACTCGTGGTCGAGGGCGTGCGCGACCGCCGGCTGCAGCGGCGAGCCGGACGTGAAGGTCAGCCACTGCTTGGCGGCCAGCACGGCGCCGACCAGCTCGCGCGGGCCCGTCGCCCAGCCGACCTTCCACCCGGTGAACGACCAGCTCTTGCCGGCGCTCGACAGCGTCAGCGTCCGCTCCCACATGCCGGGCAGCGTCGCCAGCGGCACGTGCTCGTGGGAGTCGAAGACCAGGTGCTCGTAGACCTCGTCGGTGACCACGACCAGGTCGTGCTCGATCGCGACGTCGGCGACCGCCTGCAGCTCCTCGCGGGTGAGCACCGTGCCCGTCGGGTTGTGCGGGGTGTTGAGCAGGATCAGCCGGGTACGGCCGCGTGATCGCGGCCCGCAGCGCGTCCGGGTCGAGGCGGTGGTCGGGCGCGCGCAGCGTGACCGGACGACGTACCCCGCCGGCGAACTCGATCATCGCCAGGTAGGAGTCGTAGTACGGCTCGAGGAGGACCACCTCGTCGCCCGGGTCGACCAGCCCCAGCAGCGCGGCGGCGATGCCCTCGGTGCACCCGGTGGTGACCACGACCTCGCTGTCCGGGTCGACCTCGAGCCCGTAGTGGCGCTGCTGGTGGCGCGCGATCGCCTGCCGCAGCGCCGGTACGCCGATGCCGGGGGCGTACTGGTTGGCGCCACCCTCCAGCGCCCGCACCGCCTCCGCGATCACCGACGGCGGTCCGTCGACGTCGGGGAAGCCCTGTCCGAGGTTGACCGCCCCCGTGCGGACCGCGAGCGCCGACATCTCCGAGAAGATGGTCGGTGGGATCGAGGCGACGCGGGCTGAGGAGGTGCGCATGCTCGCGAGGGTAATCGGGTCGTCGCCCCAGTAGGCTCCTCGCCGTGGCCGACACGATCCCCGCCGACGAGACCCTTGCCCGCGACATCGACGCGACCTGCCGCCTGACGGGGGAGTTCACCCTCCGCTCCGGGCAGGTCGCCGACACCTACTTCGACAAGTACCTCTTCGAGGCGCAGCCGGCGCTCCTGGACCGGGTCGCCGCGCAGATGCTCGACCTGCTGCCCACCGACACCGAGCTGCTCGGCGGCCTCGAGCTCGGCGGCATCCCGATCGCCACCATGGTGTCGGCCCGGACCGGGCTGCCCGCGCTGTTCGTGCGCAAGAAGGCCAAGGAGTACGGCACCTGCAAGCTGGCCGAGGGTCCGGACGTGGCGGGTCGGCGGGTGACGATCATCGAGGACGTCATCACCACCGGCGGTGCCGTGCGCGACGCGACCCGGGCCCTGCGCGAGGCGGGCGCGACCGTGGAGGTCGTCGTGTGCGCGATCGACCGCTCGCCGGAGGGGCAGGACCCGCTCGCCGACGTCGGGCTCGAGGTCCGCTCGGTGCTCACCCGGGCCCAGCTCGACGCCGCCCAGGGGTGAGGGGCTCCGTCAGCGAGGACCGACGTCGCGCCCGGTGATGTCGCGGTCGGGACGGCCGTCCAGGTCGTTGTCGTCCGCCTCCGCCGACGAGGTGCGCCGGTGCCGCCACCACTCCCACGCGACGGGCACCACGGAGAAGGCCAGGATGACGATGATGGCCTTGTCGATGTTCTCGCCGAGCGACGGGAACGCCGCGCCGAGGAAGAAGCCGAGCATGCTGATCGACAGCACCCAGGCGGTCGCGCCGACGAGGCTCCAGGTGAAGAAGCGGCGTCGGTCCATGTGCGTCACGCCGGCCACCACGGTGATGTAGGTGCGGACGAAGGGCACGAACCGGCCGATCACCAGCGCCTTGTTGCCGTGCTTGTCGAAGAACGCCGTCGTCTGGTCGAAGTACTTGCGCTTCAGGACGCGACCGTCGCGCTCGTAGAGCGGGGGCCCGATGGCGCGGCCGATCTCGTAGCCGGCGATGTTGCCCGCCACCGCGGCGATGGTGAACAGCAGCATCGCGATCAGCAGCTCCACAAAGGGCGGACCGGGGAAGACGTCGATCTGCTCCGTGGCCAGGAAGAGCCCCATCGCGAACAGCAGGGTGTCACCCGGCAGGAACGGGAAGAACAGTCCGCACTCCACGAAGATGATGGCCAGGCTGAGCCAGAACATGGCCTCCCCGAAGTGCTCGAGCAGCCAGCCGGGATCCATCCAGTCCATCCCGAGGAGAAGCGGATGGAGGGAGAGCAGCAGGGTCACCGGCTCACCCTAACTTCCGCGGCCTAGGGTGCCCCCATGGACGACGAGCGGGCGCCGTACGACCCCATGCCGCACGGTCCTGCGGAGGTCGGGGTGGGGCCGTGGGAGGGCCCGTGGCCGACGGATGAGAGGTACGACGCGACGCTGCTGGCCGAGGGTGACCGGCGCAACGTGGTCGACCGCTACCGCTACTGGACGCTCGAGGCGATCGTCGCCGACCTCGACACCCGGCGCCACGACTTCCACGTCGCCATCGAGAACTGGCAGCACGACTTCAACATCGGCACCGTGGTGCGCACCGCCAACGCGTTCCTCGCCCGCGAGGTGCACATCGTCGGCAACCGGCGGTGGAACCGGCGCGGTGCGATGGTGACCGACCGCTACCAGCACGTCCGGCACCACCCCACGGCCGGCGACCTCGCGGACTACCTCCACGCGCTCCCCCCGGGACCGGGCGGACCCGTCCGGCTCCTCGGCATCGACAACCTCCCCGGCTCGCAGCACCTCGAGACCATGGAGGTGCCCCGGCGGGTGTGCTTCCTCTTCGGGCAGGAGGGGCCGGGGCTGTCCGAGCAGGCGCGCGCCGTGTGCGACGGGACCTTCTCCATCGCCCAGTTCGGCTCGACGCGCTCGATCAACGCCAGCGCCGCCGCGGCCATCGCCATGCACTCCTGGATCCGGACGTACGCCGACCTGTCCGGCGACTCAGCCTGGCGAGGCTGAGCCCCTGGAGCCCGAGCCCGAGCCCGAGCCCGACGAGGTCGAGGTCAGCGCCCGCTCCATCGCGGCCAGCCCGCGCGAGGAGTGGCTCTTGACCGTGCCCTCGGCGATCCCGAGCTCCCGGGCGGTCTCCGCGACGGGCAGCCCCAGCCAGTGGCGCAGCACGATCACCTTGCGCTGCATCTCCGGCAGCGCCTGGAGCGCGTCGAAGAGCGCCGAGCGCTCCTCCACGTCCCGGTCGGGCGCAGCGGCCTGCTCGGGCAGCTCGCCGGTGGCGCGCTCGCGCCGCCACGGCCGCCGGTGCTCGTCGATGTTGGCGCGCACCATGATCTGGCGGACGTAGGCGTCCTCCGTGCCCTTGCCACACACCCGCGGCCACGCGACGTACAGCTTGGTGAGGGAGGTCTGGAGCAGGTCGTCGGCCCGGTGCCAGTCGCCGCAGATCGCGTAGGCGATCCGGCGCAGGTGCACCTGGCGGGCGGCCACGTAGTCGGAGAACGCCGCCTCGCGCTCGGCCCGCCTCATCGCAGTCCCTCCCCGTTGTCGCCCTGCGCAGCGAGGTGTCGCAGGAAGGCCGCCATCGTCGGGGCCTCGAGCACGGCCGGGTCGACGGTGGTGGTCTGGTCGGGACCGACGAGGGCGAAGACGACGGTGTCGTCGGCCAGACGGAGCCGGGCCGCGAACATCTCGTCGACCGGTCCGTACGCCGCCGCCTCCTCGGGCGCGGGCACGGACTCGAGGACGGTCACGCCCGCGGGTGCGCGGAGCTCCCCGCCGACGCTGCTCGCCACCTCGGGCTCCTGGAGGCCTCGCTGCGCGGCCACCGTGGCGTCGAGCCACGAGTCGAAATCCGAGAAGCGCTTGCCCGGTGCGTCCCACGTCGCCCCGCTCGTCCCCCGGTTCGACCAGGTCAGCAGGATCCACTCGGCCTGGCCGCCGACCTCCGGGCGGGCGGCGATGCCCCACTCGCGCTCGCGGTGGCCGTCGGCGCGCCTCACCTCGCGGGTCACCTCGAGACGTTCGACCACCCAGCCGGCCCGATGGACGAGGGCCCCGTCGGCCAGCGCGTTCACCGACGGACCCCCGACGAGCTGTTCGCGCTCCTCGGGACGGGCCACCCGGACGTCGTCCGGCGAGTCCGCGAGCGGCGCGAGCTCGGGGGCTGCCGCTGTCGTGGGAGTCGGGGACGCCGTCGCCGTCGCCGTCGGGGACGGGTCGGTGGCGACCTGCTCCGCGCCGGCGCGGGCGTCTCCCGGCAGCGTGGCCCAGCCGATGCCGCCGACGACCAGGACGGCCGCCAGCGAGACCGCCGAGGCGGCGAGCCGGCGGCGGCGTACGGCGGTCCGTCCCGCGACGACGTAGGTCGCCGGCGGCGGTGGTGTCGGCCCGTCGCCGAACGATCTCTCGATCTCGTCCGCCCACATCTCGTCCGCCCACATCTCGTCTGTCGGCGTGGTGCCCATGGCTGGTGTCCTCTCCCCGTCCGACGTGCTCACCGGGAGTACGGCGCGCGGGGTGCGATCGGTTGTCAGTCCTGCTCGGGCATCAACATCGCCAGGGCGGCGCGGCCTCGGCTCGCGTGCCGCCGGACCATCGAGGTGTCGATGCCGAGCGCCCCGGCGACCTCGTCGGCCGGCAGGTCGAGCCAGTCGTGCAGCACCAGCACCTTGCGCTGGACCGCAGGCAACGACTGGAGGCCGTCGAAGATGAGCGACTGGTCCTCGACGGGGAAGTCGACGGCGCGGTTCTCCCCGCAGCTGCGTGGGCTCGGCGACTCGTGCACGTCGAGGCGCGCCAGGGCCCGGTGGACGAACGCGTCGGCCTCGGTGGCGCCCGCGAGGTGCGGCCACGCGGCCTCGAGGTGCGCCAGGGTGCGGCGCACGGCGTCCTCGGCCTGCAGCCAGTCGCAGCAGATCGCGTGGGCGACGCGGCGTACGTGCTGCTGACGGTCGAGGAGGTAGGCGGCGAAGCCCTCCGCGCGCAGGTCGCGCCGGGCGCCGTGGCGGGAGGCCTGCGTGCCGGCGACATAGGCGGTGCACGCGTCGTAGCCGTCGAACGACGCGTCGATCTCGTGCACCCAGTCGATGCTGGTGGTCATGGCGGTTCCCCCTCGCCGGTGCTGCTGGTCCCGAGCGGCGCCGTGGTGGCGCCTCGCAGGGGAGACGCCGTGCGCGGGCGTTCGGTTGCTTCGTGGTGGTGATCGGTCCGGTGGATCAGACCTGCGACGGCGCCGCCCCCTGGCAGTGAAGGGTAGTGCCCGGACGCCTCCTGATCTGCCGTTCGCAGACGGCGCGGAAGCGACTAGGGTCGGAGATATCCCGAGACGTCCTCCCAAAGGATCCGACATGCCCATCGCCACTCCTGAGGTCTACGCGCAGATGCTGGACGCCGCGAAGGACAAGTCCTTCGCCTACCCGGCCATCAACGTGTCCTCGTCCCAGACCCTCAACGCCGCTCTCAAGGGCTTCGCGGACGCCGGCTCCGACGGCATCATCCAGATCTCGACGGGCGGCGCGGACTACCTGTCCGGACCGAGCATCAAGAACATGGTCACCGGGTCGGTCGCCTTCGCGGCGTACGCCGCCGAGGTCGCCAAGAACTATCCGGTCAACATCGCGCTGCACACCGACCACTGCCCCCAGGACAAGCTCGACGGCTTCGTCCGCCCGCTCATCGACATCTCCGCCGAGCGCGTGTCCCGAGGCGAGGCGCCGCTCTTCCAGTCGCACATGTGGGACGGCTCGGCCGTGCCGCTCGAGGAGAACCTCCAGATCGCGCAGGAGCTGCTCGAGAAGTGCGCGGCCGCGCGCATCATCCTCGAGGTCGAGATCGGGGTCGTCGGCGGCGAGGAGGACGGTGTCGTCGGAGCGATCGACGACAAGCTCTACTCCACCCCCGAGGACGCGCTCGCGACCGTGCGCGCGCTCGGCACCGGTGAGAAGGGCCGCTACATGACGGCGCTGACCTTCGGCAACGTCCACGGCGTCTACAAGCCCGGCAACGTCAAGCTCCGCCCGGAGATCCTCAAGGCGGCCCAGGAGGCCGTCGTGGGCGAGCTCGGTCTCGAGGCCGGCGCGAGGCCCTTCGACCTCGTCTTCCACGGCGGGTCCGGCTCCACCGCCGAGGAGATCGGTGCCGCCGTCGACTACGGCGTCGTCAAGATGAACGTCGACACCGACACCCAGTACGCCTTCACCCGCCCGGTGGCCGCCCACATGTTCGACAACTACGACGGCGTGCTCAAGGTCGACGGCGAGGTGGGCAGCAAGAAGGCCTACGACCCGCGCGCCTGGGGCAAGGCCGGCGAGGCGGGCATGGCCGCGCGCATCGTCGAGGCGTGCGAGAACCTCCGCTCGGCAGGCACCGCGCTCAGCGCCTGAGTCACCTCACGACAACGACGACGGGCCGGCCCCCCATGCGTGCGGGCCCGTCGTCGTTGCCGTCCCCCGTTCTCTTCCCCCGCGATCGTGGGAACGACGGTGACAGCGGCTCTCGGCGAGGCACGGGGACGGCGTCGGTGCGGATGTGCGTCACAGGCCTGTCCCCTTCCTCATCCGAGATGAGCCGTCGGGGTCCGGGACGGCCGTTCACCTCGAAGGTTAGACCTCCGTCGTCGTCCTGCCAACAGGTGGAGGGGCGCGAGTAGGGTCGTACCTGCGGGGTCCGTGGACCCTCGTGGACCGGAGGCTGGACCGTCATGGTGTCCGACGACCAGGTCCCGCCATTCCCCGACAGGGCCGGGTCCAGCGATCGACGCGCCCAGGCCCTCGTCGCCGGGGAGGTGGCCGACCCCGAGCTGATCGGGGTCGCCGCGGAGCTGCAGCGGATCTGTCGTGCCGCCGTGACCGGACTGCCGGTGGACGGGGCCGTGATCCACCTCGCCCCGGGCCACGAGACGGTGGGTGTCGTCGCCTCCTCGGACGACCGCTGGCGACGGGCCGGCGAGAAGGCCTTCACCCTGGGCGAGGCGCCCTGCCTGGACGCCGCCCGCACGATGCGGCCGGTCCTGGTCGCCGACCTCACGCAGGACCGGCACCGGTGGCCGGCGTACTGCAGCAGTCTCTCGGGCCACGAGGTCGCCGCCGTCTTCTCCCTGCCCGTCCGGGTGGGCGCGGTCAGCTTCGGCGTCCTCGACCTGTACGCCGGCCGGCGAGGCGGCCTCGCCCCGGCCGACCTGGCCCTCGCCCTCGCGCTGGCCCGGTCGGCCACGGCGGTCCTGCTGGCCGGCACCGGGCCCGCCGACCGGTCCGACGCGTCGAGCGACCGGGTCGCGGGCCTGGTGTCCGGCCTGGACGCCTCCGGCGACCGGGCCGAGGTCCACCAGGCCCAGGGGATGGTCATGGTGCTGCTGGGGGTCGGCCTCGCCGAGGCCATGGTGCTGCTCCGGGCGCGTGCCTTCGCGCTCGACCAGCCGCTGGCGGAGCTCGCCCGGGACGTCGTTTCGGGCGTGGTGGATCCGAGGGGATGGGGGGATGATTCCTGGTGAGCACATGCGTGGGGACCGATCGAGTGCACACCGAGATGTGGGGGACGTCATGATCGCTTCGGAACGGCTGGCACACGTGTTCGTCGAGGTCGCCGACAGCCTGGTGGCGGACTTCGACCTCATCGACTTCCTGCACAACGTCGCGTCGCACGCCGCCGAGCTCAGCGGCGGGACGGCCGTGGGGCTCGTGCTGGCCGACGAGGACGGGCGCCTGCACCACGTGGGCTCCTCCCACCAGAGCGCCACCCTGCTCGAGCTCGTCCAGATCCAGGACGAGGAGGGACCGTGCCGGGACTGCTACCTGACCGGCGCCGCGGTGGTCGAGGTCGACCTGGCCCTGGCCGTGGACCGGTGGCCGTCCTTCGCCCCCCAGGCCGTCGCCGCCGGGGTCCGCTCGGTGCACGCCTTCCCGATGCGGCTGCGCGACCGGGTGATCGGGGCGCTCAACGTCTTCGGTCGCGACCCGGATCACCTCGACGTCGAGGTGGTCAAGGTGGTGCAGGCGCTCGCCGACGTCGCCACCATCGCCCTCATCCAGGAGCAGGCGATCTCACGTGCGGACCTGCTCAACGAGCAGCTGCAGGCCGCCCTCACCCAGCGAGTGGCCGTCGAGCAGGCCAAGGGCGCGGTCGCCGCGTCCCTGGGGGTCGGCGTGGCCGAGGCCTTCGACCTGATGCGCCGCCACGCCCGGTCGGCCCGGGTGCCGCTCACCGACTACGCCCTGGAGCTGCTCGCGCACCCGGAGCGGATCGAGGAGCTCGGTCCCCGGGGCTGAGCAGGATCAGTCGCCTCGCGCTCGTGTCGGCAGGCGCAGCACGCCGGACGCCGTCGGCCCGACCGGCGACGAGGACCACGGTTCTCGTCGCCGGCCGGCAGGTCGGCCGGGCTCAGCGCGCCCCGGCGTTGCCCGGGATGTCGTCGGCGTCGCCGTACGCGTCCTCGTGCGTGTCGTGCGCGGCCAGGTCCTTCTGGACGCGCGGGTCGTCGGCGTCGGCCAAGTAGTCGAACGCGATGGTCTCGTCCTGACCGTTGGACACCTTGGCCGCGTTGAGGACCGCGCTGAGGACGACCGCGATCGACCACGTTGAGCGTGAAGGCCGTCATCGCGATGTAGCCCATCTGCTCGATCCCCGGGATCAGGGCCAGGGAGCCGCCGAAGTGCTTGCCGGTGACCGGGTTGACGACCTGGTAGGCCTCGACGGTGCCGTAGACCATCGCCGACCGCCCAGCCGGCGAGCAGCGCCGTAGCGGTGGAACCAGCGCGTGAAGAGGCTGAACACCACCGCGGGGAAGGTCTGGAGGATCCAGATGCCGCCGAGGAGCTGGAAGTTGATCGCGTTCTGCTTGTCCAGCGTGAGCACGAAGACGCAGCGCGAACGCCTTGACGATCAGCGACATCAGCTTGGAGACCTTCGCCTCCTGGGCGGGGGTGGCGTCGGGCTTGAGCCACTCCTTGTAGATGTTGCGGCTGAACGTGTTGGCCGCCGCGATCGACATGATCGCCGCCGGCACGAGCGCGCCGATGGCGATGGCCGCGAACGCGACCCCGGCGAACCAGGCCGGGAACATGTCCTCGAACAGCTGCGGGATCACCAGCTGCGCGTTGGGCTCGCCGTCCAGCCCGATCGGCTGCGTGCCGGCCGCGATCGCCACCCAGCCGAGCAGGGCCAGCAGGCCGAGCACGAAGGAGTACGCCGGCAGGATCGCCGCGTTGCGTCGGATCGTGTTGCGGCTGTTCGACGACAGCGACGCGGTCACCGAGTGCGGGTACATGAACAGCGCGAGCGCCGAGCCGAGGGCGAGCGTGGCGTAGGCCCAGCCGGCGCCGACGCCGGGGATGAACGCGCCGGTGGGCTTGCCGGTGGCCTCGTTGGTGGCCGCCATCTTGTCCTGCGCGGAGCCGAAGATCGCGTCCCAGCCGCCGACCTGGCCGGGCAGGTAGATCACCGCGACGATGATGACGAGGTAGATGAGGATGTCCTTGACGAACGCGATCACCGCGGGGGCCCGCAGGCCGCTGGAGTAGGTGTAGGCCGCCAGCACCGCGAACGCGATGAAGAGCGGCGCGTCCTTGGCGATGACGTTGTCACCGCCGCCGAGCCCGGCCACCTCGAGCACCGCCTGGATGCCGACGAGCTGCAGCGCGATGTAGGGCATCGTCGCGACGAAGCCGGTGACCGCGACCGCGAGCGACAGGCCGCGGGAGTCGTAGCGGCCGCGGACGAAGTCGGCCGTGGTGACGTAGCCGTGGCGGTGGCTGACCGACCACAGCCGCGCCATGAAGATGAAGATGATCGGGTAGAGCACGATCGTGTAGGGCACCGCGAAGAAGCCCGCCACCGCAGCCGGTCGCGAACATCGCCGCCGGGACGGCCACGAAGGTGTACGCCGTGTAGAGGTCGCCGCCGAGCAGGAACCAGGTGATCCAGGTGCCGAACTTGCGACCGCCCAGGCCCCACTCGTCGAGCGACTCGAGCGAGTCGCCACGCTGGAAGCGCGAGGCCATGAAGCCGCGCCACCGTGACGAGCAGGAACAGCACGATGAGCACCGCGAGGGCGACCCCGTTGATGCCCGTGTCGGCCGCCATCACGGCCAGCTGCGCGCTCATCGGTCACCCCCGGTGGTGCCGGTGGAGCCGGTGCCGTCCGTCGTGCCGGTCGCACCGTCGTACGACGCGGACGTGCGGCCAGCGTCAGCCGGTAGGCCGAGTAGGTGAGGCCGGAGCACAGGAAGACCCAGAGGAACTGGTACCAGAAGAAGAAGGGGAACCCGAGGAGCTCCGGATCGGTCTTCGCGTACGACGGCACCCACAACAGGGCGACGATCGGGATCATCAGCAGGACGGCGGCCAGCGCCATCTTGCCGCGGTCGGTGGGTGGGATCTGTGGAGTGGCGCCGCGCTCAGGGGGCGCTGGAGGGGGAGTCTGCCCGAGTGTCATGCGCGGGAGGTTACTCCCGTGGTGACTCAGTTCACGGCAGGGGCGGGGACCGGTCTCGGCGGTCCGGCCCGCACGTCGTCGCCCGGACCCGACGGGACCGGCTCAGAGCAGGGCGTCGGCCGCCGCGGGGCTCGAGTCGCGCAGGAACGTCGAGCACCGCTCCCACTCGTCGGTCTCGCCGATCGCCCGGGCGCTGAGCGCGAGCAGGGCCAGGGACCGCAGGAAGCCGCGGTTCGGCTCGTGCTCCCACGGCACCGGTCCGTGACCCTTCCACCCGTTGCGACGCAGCATGTCCAGGGAGCGGTGGTAGCCGACCCGCGCATAGGCGTAGACCGTCACGTCGTCGGCCCCGGCGTCCTGGGCCTGGAGGGCCAGTGCGGCCCACGCGGCCGGCGAGGCCGGGTGGTGGCGGACGACCTCGGCGGGGGCCGCGCCGCCGGCCAGCTCGGCGTCGGCGGGGTCCGCGGGGAGGTGGGTGGGCGGGGGGCCGGCCATCAGGTCGCCGCCCGTGAAGGGACCAGTACTCATGCGGACAGCCTCCCACGCCGTCCTCGTAGGCTGGCTCCCCGCACACCCCCGACGGCACCAGGAGCGACGTTGACCGGTCCCCGCACGCTCACCGTCGCTGCCGCCCAGGTGCGCAGCGGCACCGATCCGGTCGCCAACCTCGACCAGGCCGTGGCCGCCGTACGCCGGGCCGCGGACGCGGGCGCCCGGCTCGTGGCGCTGCCCGAGGCCACGATGGCCAGCTTCGCCCGCAACCCGGCCCGGGCCGCGGAGCCGCTGGACGGGCCGTTCGCGACCGGCGTCCGGGAGGTGGCGAGCGCGGCCGGGGTCACGGTGGTGGTCGGGCTCTTCGAGCCGGCCGGCGACGGCCGGGTGCACAACACGCTGCTCGTCACCGGACCGGCCGGCGACGCGACGTACCGCAAGGTGCACCTCTTCGACGCCTTCGACTCCCGCGAGTCCGACACCGTCGCGCCGGGGGAGGGGTACGTCGTCGTGGACGTCGACGGCGGTGACGCCGGACCGGTCCGGGTCGGGCTCGCCACCTGCTACGACGTCCGCTTCGCCGACCAGTTCACCGCGCTCGGCGCCCGAGGTGCCGAGGTCGTCGTGCTGCCGGCCTCGTGGGGCGACGGGCCCGGCAAGGCCGACCAGTGGGACGTCCTGGTGCGGGCCCGGGCCCTCGACGCCCAGGCCTGGCTGCTGGCGGCCGGTCAGGCGTGGCAGGAGCCCGTGAAGGGGGCGCCGCTCGGCATCGGGCGCAGTGCCCTGGTCGACCCGCTCGGCGCCGTGCACGAACGGCTCGACGCCGAGCCCGGCCTGCTCATGGGCGAGGTCGACCTCGACGTGGTGGCCCGGGTGCGGGCCCGTATCCCCGTGCTGCCCTGACGACCGCCGGCGGGTCCGGTCAGGAGCCCGCCCCGAGCAGGGTCCGGACGGTGTCGTGGCCGAGCGCCACGATGAGCGTCGGCAGCCGCGGGCCGCGGTCGGCCGACACGAGCAGGTTGTAGAGCAGCCGGAAGAAGTCCTTCTGGTCGGCCTTGACCTGGTCGGTCGGCGCGTCCTCGAAGCCGAGACCGCGTGCCACCTTGGGCACCCCGTAGACGACGGCGGTGACCTCGTCGAGGTCCATCGACGCGGGCAGCCGGTCCAGGAAGATCCGCAGCCACAGCTCCTCGTCCTCGCTGAGCGAGGCCAGCCGGTCGCTGTCCGGCGTCTCGCGCACGGTGGTGCGCTCGTCCTCGGGCAGGGCTGCGGTCCACGCCATCGCCCGGTCGAGCCGCGGCTGGAGGTCGTCGACCGACGCGTGCGCGTGGCCCACGTCCCCGACGATGCGGCTGATCTGGTCGCGGGAGCCGGCCGTCACGTCGGCGACCGAGGAGAGCACCCGGAAGGGCACGACCACGGCCGGGGTGGGCAACCGGCCGGCCGCCTGCGTCGACGAGGCGCGCTCGAAGGCGAGCACGTGGGCGTCGCGCTTGGCGGGGTCGGCGGCCTTGCGGCCCAGGGCGTCCCACTCGTCGTACAGGCGCACGACCTCGGGACCGAAGTCGATGGTGAACGCCTGCTTGGGTGCGCGGCGGGTGTAGAGCCACCGCACCATGGGCGCCTCGAGGATCCTCAGCGCGTCGGCGGGGGTGGGGACGCCGCCGCTGGACGACGACATCTTCTGCATGCCGGCGATGCCGACGAACGCGTAGGTCACCCGGCTGGGGGCCTGCCAGTCGAAGACCGAGGAGACGAGCTCCTGGCCCACGGTGTACGACGACCCGGGCGTCATGTGGTCGAGCCCGGCCGGCTCGAAGTCGACCCTCTCCCAGGCCCAGCGCATCGGCCAGTCGACCTTCCAGACCAGCTTGCCCTCGTCCTGCGTGGCGACGTTGGTGACGCCGGAGTGGCCGCACTCCCGGCACGTGTAGGCCAGGTCGGTGCTCTCGTCGTCGTACGACGTCACGTCGGTGGTGTCGCGACCGCAGGTGGCGCACCACGGCTTGTAGGGGAAGCGGGCCCAGGGGTCGGCGGAGCTGCCCGTGTCGTCGGCGTCGTCCTCGTCGTTGGCGACCGACTCGGCGAGCTCGGCGGCCTCCTCCTCGGTCTCCGCGGCCGGCGCGGCCTTGGTGCGGTAGCGCGCCCAGGACCTCCTCGATCCGGTCGCGGTGCCGGATGGCGTGCAGGATCTGCTCGCGGTAGGTGCCGGCGCGGTACATCTCGGTCTGGCTGATCTCGTCCATCTCGACGCCCAGCTCGGCGAGGGCGGCCTGGAGCGGCGCCTTGAAGTGCTCGGCCCAGGACTCGTGGCAGCCCCACGGGTCGGGGACGGCCGAGAGCGGTCGGCCGATGTGCTCGGCCCACTCGGCCGGGACGCCGGCGGGGACCTTGCGGAAGCGGTCGTAGTCGTCCCAGCTGTGCAGGTGACGGGTCTCGACGCCGCGGCGGCGCAGCTCCTCGGCCACGAAGTGCGGGGTGAGGAACTCGCGCAGGTTGCCCAGGTGGATGGGGCCGGAGGGGCTGGCGCCGGAGGCGACCGTCACCTTGTTGCCCTCGCCCGCGTGCCGGATCGCGTCGTCGGCGGCGCGGGTCACCCAGTCGATGGGATCTCCCTGCTGTCCGCCCTGCCGTCCACCACGTGCCATGGCCGCAGATTATCGGCCCGCTCGTCGGCGCGCCGTCGCGGGAGCCGAACGAGGGGAGAGGTGTGTGCCGGCGGGAGGGCGCACGGCGGTCTGGGACGGACAAGGGCGCCGAAGTCGTCCCCTGCGGCGACTTCGACGCCCACGCTCCCCGAGGGGAACAGTCCGGGCCGCACCCCCGCGCGGCACCGCTTAAAGTATCGGGGTGGCCGGTGCCTGCCACCTGGCTCGTGGATGCCGGTGGCACTAACCTGCCATGGTGGTGAACAACAGTCGTCCCTCCTCCGCGCTGTCCGCCCTGGGCGTGGACCTCTCCGCCGAGCAGCTCTACTTCCGGGTCGCGCCGGCGTCGGGGCACACCCTGCTGGGCATGGCCCGCCTGGTGCACGAGACCCCCCACGGCCTGCTCCACGACCTGGCGCCGCTGCTGGAGCTGGGGCTGGTCGAGCTGCAGGACGACCGGGTGGTGGTGCCGCCCATGGCGACGGCCGTGGCGTCCCTGGTCCGGCGCGAGGCGCGTCGGGCCGCGACCTCGAGCGACCGGCTGGTCGCGCTGGCCGGGGTGGTCCCCCACCTCGTGGCCGACACCACCCGCCCGGACGAGGGGGACCTCGCCGACGTACGTCCGCTCGACGGGGAGCTGAGCTCCGGTGGCAACCCGCTCGAGCTCATCGGCCAGATGCTGCGGACCAGCCGGGGTGACATGCTCTGGCTGCGCCCGGACGCGTGGGCGATGTCCCGGGAGTCGGCGGTGAGCGAGCTGCTGGCGGAGGCGATGGCCACCGGGCGACGCTCACGCGCGATCTACCCCCTGCGTGCCCTGCGAGAGGCGCCGGACGCGCTGCGGGCGCGGGCGCGCGTCGGGGAGCAGGTCCGGGTGATCTCCGAGGTGCCGAGCCGGATGTTCATCCTGGGGGACGCGCACGCCGTGCTGCCCGAGCCGCTCGGCTTCGCCGACGAGCCCCGCGTGCACGTGCGCCAGCGCTCCATCGTGGCCGCACTGACGCTGTGGTTCGAGTCCTTGTGGGCGCGAGCCGCGCCGGTTCCCGAGCTGGACGGCGGGGAGGCGCGGCCCGACCTGAGGCGCTTCCTGCTGGACCAGCTGGTCGCGGGTGCCACCGACGAGGTGATCGCGCGCAAGCTGGGCCTCAGCCTGAGGACCGTCCGCCGCCGCATCGCCGCGCTGATGAGCGACCTGGGGGTGGACACCCGCTTCCAGGCGGGGGTGGAGGCCAGCCGTCGCGGCTGGATCTGAGCGCCGCCGGGGGTGGTCGGGTCAGCGCGGCAGGACCATCCGGTACGCCGACCGCTCGATGCGCCACGTGCGGCTGCGCTCGGGGCCGTAGACCTCGCCGTCCGCGGACACCCAGAACTCCTCGCCGGTGACCGAGACGGTCGAGCCGCGCAGGCTCACGACGTCGTCGCGCTCCTGGTGCTCGCCCTTGCGCAGCCTGGTGACGTAGCCGAGCTTGGCACCGGGGCTGACGGCCCGGCTGATCATCACGTCGAGCCGCCCGTCCTCGGGGTCGGCATCGGGGGTGACCTCGGTGCCGCCGCCGACGTTGGCGCCGTTGCCGATCGCCACCATGAGGACCGGCTGGTCGACGTCGTTGACCACGGTGCCGTCGACCTCCACCCGCAGCCGACGGTGGGGCGGGTGGTAGGCCGCGAGCAGGGCCCCGATCGGGTAGCCGAGCTTGCCGATGTTGACCTTGCCGACACCGATCGCGCCGAGGCGCTGCTTCCACGTGTGCCCCTTGCGGCTGGCCTGGGCGCCGACGCCGACGTGGACGTTGTTGACCACGATCGAGCCGGTCTCGTCGACGATGAGGTCGACCGGGCGGGGCTCGCCCTCCAGCACCAGGCGCGCCGCCTCCTCGATGGGCAACGGGATGCCGGTGCCGCGGGCGAAGTCGTTGCCGGTGCCGAGCGGGAGCAGGGCCAGGGTCCGGTCGGCGAGCTCGTGGCGCTTGTGCAGCGCCGCGACCACCGCGTGCAGGCTGCCGTCGCCGCCGGCCACCACGATCAGCCGCGAGCCGGCCCGGTGCAGGACGCCGTCGAGCTCGCCGGGGTTGGAGGTGGCGGCCACCTCGACCGACGTCGCCTCGCGCAGGATCCTCAGGGCCAGGTCCAGCGTCTCCTGGTCGGAGGTGCCGGCCTCGGCGTTGGTGATCACAAGCATGGGGTCCACGGCTGGGACAGTAGTCGACCACCCCTGCCGGGCGTCGGGCACGATCCTCTCGGCACCCGGGAGGTGCGGTAACGTGACGTCGCAAGAGCTCCGGTGCACGTGTGCCGGGGCTGTTTCTTTTGGCCCACGCCTCTCGTGGGCACAGCCGGATACCTGAGGAGGGCTGCGATGCCCGCGATCGTCGTACTCGGTGCCCAGTGGGGTGACGAGGGCAAGGGCAAGGCCACCGACCTGCTCGCCACCAGCGAGACCATCGACTACGTGGTCCGCACGAGCGGCGGCCACAACGCCGGCCACACCATCGTCATCGACGGCGAGAAGTACGCCACCCACCTGCTCCCCAGCGGCATCCTGACCCCGGGCGCCACGAGCGTGATCGCCAACGGCGTCGTGGTCTCGCCCGAGGCGCTGTTCCGGGAGCTCGACGGGCTCCTCGAGCGCGGCGTCGAGATGGGCGGCCTGGTCGTCAGCGCCAACGCGCACGTCATCGCGTCGTACCACTCGACGATGGACAAGGTCACCGAGCGCTTCCTCGGCAAGAACCAGATCGGCACCACCGGTCGCGGCATCGGCCCGGCGTACGCCGACAAGATCAACCGGGTCGGCATCCGCGTCGCCGACCTCTTCGACGAGGGCATCCTCCAGCAGAAGGTCGAGGCCGCCCTCGACGTCCGCAACCACCTGCTCACCAAGGTCTACAACCGCCGGGCCGTCGACGCCGACGCCGTCGTCGAGGAGCTGCTGTCGTACGCCGAGCGGCTGCGCCCGATGGTCGCCGACACGTCCCTGCTGCTCAACCAGGCGCTCGACCAGGGCAGGACGGTGCTCTTCGAGGGCGCCCAGGCCACCATGCTCGACGTCGACCACGGCACCTACCCGTTCGTGACGTCGTCCAACGCCGTCGCCGGCGGGGTGTGCACCGGCGCCGGCATCGGGCCCACCCGCATCGATCGCGTCATCGGCGTCATCAAGGCCTACTCGACCCGCGTCGGCTCGGGCCCGTTCCCCACCGAGCTCTTCGACCAGGACGGCCTCGACCTGCAGGAGCGCGGCGGCGAGGTCGGTGTCTCCACCGGCCGCACCCGCCGCTGCGGCTGGTACGACGCCGTCGTCGCGCGCTACGCGGCCCGCGTCAACGGGCTCACCGAGTTCTTCCTCACCAAGCTCGACATCCTCGGCGCCTGGGACGAGATCCCGGTCTGCGTCGGCTACGAGATCGACGGCACGCGCGTCGACGAGATGCCGATGACGCAGACCGAGTTCCACCACGCGAAGCCGGTCTACGAGACCTTCGAGGGCTGGAAGTCCGACATCTCCGGCTGTCGGACCTTCGCCGAGCTGCCCGCCCAGGCGCAGACCTACGTGCGCGCGCTCGAGGACATCTCCGGCGCCCGCATCTGGGGCGTCGGCGTGGGCCCGGGGCGCGAGCAGACGCTCACCGTCCACGACTGAGCCCGCGAGGGTGTGACCGAGCCCCGGCTCGCGCCCCTCGCGGTGAGTGTGCGCAGAAGCACCGAAGGTGCCGTCGTACCCGTGCTTCCACGCACACTCGGCGCTCAGTGGTCCCACCACTCACGCTGGCGGAGCCAGTCGCGGTGGTCCAGGCGCTCGTCCAGACCCGCCTCGTCGGTCCACCCGGGCGGCGGGGTGAGCGTCCACGTGCGCGTCTCCACCGGCAACCGGAGCGCCCGGGCGTACGTCGCCTCGATGCGCTCCACGACCCGGGGGACCTCGTGGACGTCGGACCCGACCACGGAGAAGGCTTCGAGACCGTGGCGCCGGAAGACGTCGTCGCGCTCGGCGTCGCGTCGAGCCGCGCGCGCTCGCCGGTGGATGCTGCCGTTGAACTCGCCGACCACGCCCGCCTCCGGGTCGAAGAGGTCGGGCTTGCCGAGGAGGTTGCCCGCCAGGTCGAAGAGTGGCCGGTTGACCAGGGGAGGCGGGCGTCCCGCGTCCAGGACCCAGATCAGCCGGAGGCGTGGCTCGCCGGGTGAGCGGCTCAGCTCGTGCGCCAGCTCCAGGGCCCGGCGCAGCCGGCGTACCCCTCTCGCGCCGGCCCGGGTACCGAGGAAGGCCGCGACCCGCCGCACCGAGGTCAGTCCGGCCGCGAAGGTCATGTCGAGGGCGACGACGAGCTCGCGGTCGTCGTGCTCCGTCCTGACGTGGTCGAGGAGCGCCTCCTCCGGCGTCGCGACGGCGACCCCGGCGACGGACGTGACGCCGAGCGCCACCGCACCTCGGATGACGACCGCTCCGGCATCCGGCCGCAGATGGCGATCCGGAGTCCGCAACGGCACCGGGAGCGGCGTGGGGTCGCGGCGGGCAACGCCGTCGAAGAACGTGGCGCCCAGGAGCCTGAGGGCCGCCCACCCCGTCACCGCGCCTGCCGGCCCCAGCCGCACGGCCTCGTCGAGAATGCGCTGCTCCACGACGTCCGGGGCGTTCGCCCGTCGGTGGTGCCCGCTGCCGACAGCCACCCATCGCATTGCGCGTGCCTGTCCGCGGGTCGGTCCGGCACGCCCGGTGGCGTCGAGGCGGCTGGGCAGTACCAGGTCGGAGGGGAGGCGGCACGTGGGGCTGAACTCGTCGCTCATGACCCATTCCTCCCCACGCCGGTCCGGAGACACGCGACCGTCCTGCGACCTGTGGACAGCCGGGCCCCCACGCGACTGTGCGCGGACGCACCGATGGCCTCGTCGTACCGGTGCCGGCACGCACGGTCGGCGAGCGGGTGCCCGGCGGCGAGCCCCGGGGCCGCGGCTGCGTGTCCGGATGACCCGCGTCTGAGAGTGACGAGTCCGGACGCCGATAGGATCAACGCCCGTGAAGTCCCTCGTCATCGGCACCGGCGGCCGCGAGCACGCGCTGGCCCGCTCCCTGGCCCGCGAGCCCGACGCCGAGGTGCACGCCGCGCCCGGCAACCCGGGGATCGCCGAGGTGGCCACGCTCCACGACGTCGACCCGCTCGACGGGGCCGCGGTCGCCGCGCTGGCGACGAGCCTCGGCGTGGACCTGGTGGTCGTCGGGCCCGAGGCCCCGCTGGTCGCCGGGGTCGCCGACGCCGTGCGTGCGGCGGGCGTCGCCTGCTTCGGCCCGTCGCGCGACGCGGCGCGGCTCGAGGGGTCCAAGGCGTTCAGCAAGGACGTGATGGCCGCGGCCGGGGTGCCGACGGCGCGTTCCTTCGTGTGCACCACCCCCGACGAGGCCGCCGCCGCGCTCGACGCGCTGGGCGCGCCGTACGTCGTGAAGGACGACGGCCTCGCCGCCGGCAAGGGCGTGGTGGTGACCACCGACCGCGGGGAGGCGCTGGCCCACGCGACCGCCTGCGAGCGGGTGGTGGTCGAGGAGTTCCTCGACGGCCCCGAGGTCTCGCTCTTCGCCGTCTGCGACGGCACCGGTGCGCGGGCGCTGCAGCCGGCCCAGGACTTCAAGCGCGTCTTCGACGGCGGCCGCGGCCCCAACACCGGGGGCATGGGCGCCTACTCGCCCCTGACGTGGGCGCCCGCCGACCTCGCCGAGCAGGTGCTCTCCACGGTCGTGCAGCCCACCCTCGACGAGATGCAGCGCCGCGGCGCCCCCTTCGTCGGCACCCTGTACGTCGGTCTCGCGCTGACCGCCGACGGCCCGCGGGTGATCGAGTTCAACTGCCGCTTCGGTGACCCGGACGTCCAGCCGGTCCTGGCGCTGCTGACCTCCCCGCTCGGCGACCTCCTCAAGGCGGCCGCCGACGGCGACCTCGGCGCCGTACCCGCCCCGACCTTCGCCGACGGCGCCTCGGTGACGGTGGTGATGGCGAGCGCGGGCTACCCCGGGTCGTCGTCGCGGGGCGACGTCATCGTCGGCACCGAGACCCTCGGGGTCGAGACCGACGTGGACGTGATCCACGCCGGCACCGCCCGCGACGCGGCCGGCGAGCTGGTCACCGCCGGCGGCCGGGTGCTGGCCGTCACCGCGACCGGCACCGACGTCGCCGACGCCCGGGCCAAGGCCTACGAGGGCATCAACACCATCGCGTTCGCCGGGGCCCAGTGGCGCCGGGACATCGCCGCCGAGCCGCTGGGTGTCGTCGAGGGCGCCTCGCTGACCGAGGGACGGTGACATGACGGGGACCCCCGACGACGAGCCGGTCGTCACCGACTCCGGCGGCACGATGACCCGGCTCGCCGGTCCCGTGGCCGCGGGCGTCGAGCCCGACCTCGCCGTGCTGGCGGACCTGCGCTGGCCCACGCCCGACGGCCCGCTGCGGGCTGCCGGACCGGCGCCGTACTTCGAGGACGGCGCCGTCATGACGTGGCACTACGCGCTGGGTGTCGACGTGCTGCGGGTGGTGCGCGACGACGAGCGCGGACTCATCGCCTGGCTCCCCGCCGGGTCCGAGCGGCTGGCCGCCGTGCCGCGGGACGGCAAGGGCCTGCGCGAGCGCAGCCTGCAGGAGCGGGCCGCCCTCGGCGCCGGCCACGACTACGACCGCCTCCGGCGGAGGTGGGACGGCTCCGGGATCCTGCGTGTCGCCCCGACGGGCGTGCCGTGGTCCCTGTGGTACTTCTGGGAGGACGACGGGTCCTTCGCCGGCCACTACGTCAACCTCGAGCTGGTGCACGACCGTCCGGTCTCGGGCGAGCCGCGGGTGCACACGCGGGACCTGACCCTCGACCTGTGGCTCGACGCCGAGGGCCAGCTCTGGCTCAAGGACGAGGACGAGCTGGCGGCGTTCACCGCGGCGGGCCGCTTCGCCCCCGCGCAGGCCGACGTGATCCGCGCGCTCGCCGACCGCGTCCGTACCGAGGTCGTCGAGCCCCGCGACTGGCCCCTCAGCGAGGACTGGGAGTCCTGGCGCCCTCCGCCCGAGCTCGACCGACCCCTCACGCTGCCCGACCACCTGGAGTCATGACATGACCGTCCCCAACGTCCTCGCGACCCGCTACGCCGGCGCCGACCTCGCCGCGATCTGGAGCCCCGAGCACAAGATCGTGCTCGAGCGCCGGCTGTGGATCGCGGTCCTCACCGCCCAGCGCGACCTCGGGGTCGATGTCCCCGACGGCGTCATCGAGGCCTACGAGAAGGTCGTCGACCAGGTCGACCTCGCCTCCATCGCCGCCCGCGAGCGGGTCACCCGCCACGACGTGAAGGCCCGCATCGAGGAGTTCGCGGCGCTGGCCGGCCACGAGCACATCCACAAGGGCATGACCAGCCGCGACCTCACCGAGAACGTCGAGCAGCTCCAGGTCCGCCAGTCGCTGGCCCTGCTCCGCGACCGCGCCGTCGCCACCCTGGTCCGCCTCGCCCGGCTGGCCGCCGAGCACGAGACCACCGTGATGGCCGGCCGCTCGCACAACGTGGCCGCGCAGGCGACCACCCTGGGCAAGCGCTTCGCCACCGTCGCCGACGAGCTGCTGATCTCCGTCCAGCGGGTCGAGGAGCTGCTCGCGCGCTACCCGCTGCGCGGCATCAAGGGCCCGATGGGCACCTCCCAGGACATGCTCGACCTCCTCGGCGGCGACGCGACGCTGCTCGACGAGCTCGAGAGCCGGGTCGCGGCCCACCTCGGCTTCGACCAGGTGCTCACCAGCGTCGGCCAGGTCTACCCGCGCTCGCTGGACTTCGACGTGCTCTCCGCGCTCGTCCAGCTCACCGCCGCCCCGTCCAACCTGGCCACCACGATCCGGCTGATGGCCGGCATCGAGCTGGTGACCGAGGGCTTCAAGGAGGGCCAGGTCGGCTCCTCGGCGATGCCGCACAAGATGAACACCCGCTCCTGCGAGCGGGTCAACGGCCTGGCCGTCATCACCCGCGGCTACCTGTCGATGGTCGGCGAGCTCGCCGGCGACCAGTGGAACGAGGGCGACGTCTCCTGCTCCGTCGTACGCCGGGTGGCGCTGCCCGACGCGTTCTTCGCCGTCGACGGGCTCTTCCAGACGTTCCTGACCGTGCTCGACGAGTTCGGCGCGTTCCCGGCCGTGATCCAGCGTGAGCTCGACCGCTACCTGCCCTTCCTGGCCACCACCAAGGTGCTGATGGCCGCCGTCCGCAAGGGCGTCGGGCGCGAGACCGGCCACGAGGCGATCAAGGAGGCCGCCGTCGGGGTGGCCCTCGACATGCGTCGGGGCCAGGTCGACAACGACGTCTTCGACCGGCTCGCCGCCGACCCCCGCCTGGGCCTGTCCCGCGAGGAGATCGACGCGCTCGTGGCCGAGCCGATCGAGTTCACCGGGGCCGCGGTCGCGCAGACCCGGGCCGTGGTCGCCCGGGTCGAGGCGCTGGCCGCCGCCCACCCCGGCGCCGCGGCGTACACCCCGGGCGGCATCCTGTGACGACCGCCGTCGACCTCCACGTCACCGGGCGGGTGCAGGGCGTGGCGTTCCGGGCCGCCACCCAGCAGGAGGCCGAGCGGCTCGGCGTGACCGGCTGGGTCCGCAACGAGCCGGACGGCTCGGTGGCCGCCCACCTCGAGGGCGACGCCGACGCGGTCGACGCGCTGGTCGCCTGGTGCCGCCGCGGGCCGACCGGCTCGAAGGTCCGTGACGTCGCGGTCCGCGACGCCGCGGTGGCCGGCGACCGGGACTTCCGGATCCGCTACTGAGCTGGCCTCGCTCAGTCGCCCAGGCGCCAGGACCGGACGGCGGCCGCCAGCGCGATCGCCAGCACGGCCAGGGCCGCGATGAGCGCCCACCGCGCCGCCACCTCCACCGAGGTGAACGACTGCGACGCCTGGTAGACGGTCATCAGCAGCGCGGCACCGAGCGCCGAGCCGATCCGCTGGCCGGTCTGCAGCGCGCCACCCGCGGCACCGCCCATCTGCGGGGGCACCTCGGCGAGCGTGAGGGTGAAGTTGGGGGAGATGACCCCGCCGCCACCGATGCCGGCCAGCAGCATCGCCGGGGCCAGGGTCCACCACAGCGTGTCGGTGGGGGAGGTGACCAGCCAGGCGGCGAGCGCCGTGCCGGTCATCATCACCGAGATCGCGATCACGGTGATGCGCCGGCCGATCGCGACCCACGAGCCGGCCGGCGAGTGGCGAGGTGGCGGCCGAGCCCACCGCGAACGGCGTCATCAGCAGCGCGGCCTGCAGGGGCGAGAAGCCCTCGCCCTCCTGGAGGTGCACCGACAGCACCAGGAAGATCCCGGTGAAGCCGGTGAAGTAGAGGGTGCCCACCAGCAGCCCGTTGGCGTAGCCGGGCAGCCCCCGCAGTAGCGACACGTCGAGAAGCGGCGGGCGCCCGCGGTCGACCGTGCGCTGCTCCCAGCGCAGGAACGCCCACACCAGCAGCGGGAACGACGGGGCGAGCAGCAGTGGCCAGCGGGCGCCGCCCTCGAGGCTGATCAGCGGGTAGAGCACCGACACCACCGCGAGGCCGAGCAGCAGCGCGCCGGGGAGGTCGACGCGGGTGTCTCGCGCGGCGTCGCGACCGCCCGGGTTGTCGGGCACGAGCCGCCACACGAGCACCAGCGCGACGAGCCCGATCGGGACGTTGACCAGGAAGAGCGCCCGCCAGCCGTTCTCCTCGCCGAGCGCTCCGATGAGCAGGCCGCCGATCAGCGGTCCGGCCGCCGACGCCACCGCCACCGTGAAGCCGAACATCCCGAAGGCCCGACCCCGCTCGTCGCCGCGGAACAGCTGCTGGATGAGGCCCGAGTTCTGCGGGGTCAGCAGACCGGCGCTGGCGCCCTGGACCAGCCGAGCCAGCACGATGGCCGCCGGCGCTGGGGGCGAGCCCGGCGGCGGCGCTGGAGAGCACGAAGCCGAGCAGGCCGATCATCATCATCCGGCGCCGGCCGTGCGCGTCGCCGAGGCGCCCGCCGGCCACCAGCGTCATGCCGAAGGCCAGCGCGTAGCCGGACACCACCCACTGCACCGCACCGGCGGAGGTCTCGAGGCCGGCGCGGATCGAGGGGACCGCGACGTTGACGATGGTGACGTCGAGCAGCGACATGAAGCCGACGAGCAGGGACACCGCCAGGACCCGCCACCGGCGCGGGTCGGGGACGTACTCCTCCTGCTCGGTCGCGACCGCGCCGGACTCCTCGTGCTGTGTCACCGACCCACCTTCGCACCCGGCCCCAAGGGCTGGTGGATCGTCAGTGTGTCCGAGATCCCGTCGCCGCCGGTTCGGTACGACGCCTCCCCACGCCCGACAATGGCTTGCATGTCCGCTCCCGTCACCGTCTCGGTCACCCGACACATCGATCCGTCCCAGGAGACGGAGATGCGCGCCTGGGTGCAGGCCGGCACGTCGCTGGCCGAGAACTTCCAGGGCTTCCTCGGCTCCGGCTGGGTGCGGCCCTCGGAGGAGTCGCCCGAGTGGCACATGCTCTACCGCTTCGCCGACGCCGACTCGCTGGCCCGGTGGGAGGCCAGCCCGCAGCGCGCGTGGTGGCTGGAGGCGGCGCAGGGACGCATCGAGTCGACCCGGACCGAGCGGCGTACGGGCATCGAGGGCTGGTTCGACGAGCCCGCCGCGGTCGAGTCGCTGAGCCCGCCCCCGGTCGCGCCGCCGCGCTGGAAGCAGATGGCGGTCATCTACATGGTGTTCCTGCCGCTCAGCCTGACCGCCAACTTCGTCGCCTCGCACACGATCGGCGGGTGGGCGCTGGTCCCGCGGGTGGTGCTGGTGACCACGATCATGACGCCGCTGATGACCTACGTGTTCCTGCCGTGGGTGACGCGGAAGATGTCCTGGTGGCTGCACCGCTGATCCAGGTTGCTGCCGTGACCCAGCACTGGCAGCGACCCGAGCCCCGGTGGCTCGGCTTCGGGTCGCTGGCCTGTCGCTGGGTGGCCGGGCGGATGCCGGTCCGGTCCGACGTCGTACGCCGCTAGGCTCGACCGCGTGGCCGACCACAACATCCCCGACGCCCCGGCGCTCGAGGGCGCCACGCACCTCCACTCGGGCAAGGTGCGCGACCTCTACCGCATCGAGTCCGGTGAGCACGCCGGCCGCCTGCTGATGGTGGCCAGCGACCGGATCTCCGCCTACGACTTCGTCCTCGACACGACCATCCCCGACAAGGGCGAGATCCTCACCCGGATGTCGCTGTGGTGGTTCGACCAGCTCAAGGGCCTCGTGGCCCACCACGTGGTGTCGACCGACGTGCCCGAGGCCGTCCGCGGCCGGGCGGTCATCTGCGAGGAGCTCGACATGTATCCCGTGGAGTGTGTGGCCCGCGGCTACCTCACCGGCTCCGGGCTCCTCGACTACCGCCACACGGGCGACGTCTGCGGCATCGCGCTGCCCGCCGGGCTCCAGGACGGCTCCCGGCTCCCCGAGCCGATCTTCACCCCGGCCACCAAGGCGGCCGTCGGCGACCACGACGAGAACGTCGACTACGAGGCGGTCGTCGAGGCCGTCGGCGACGACGAGGCCGCCGAGCTGCGGATGCTGACCATGGAGGTCTACGGCCGGGCCCACGAGCTGGCCCGCGACCCGCGGCATCATCCTGGCCGACACCAAGGTCGAGTTCGGTGCCCGGCCCGACGGCACCACGGTGCTGGCCGACGAGGTGCTCACCCCCGACTCGTCGCGGTTCTGGCCGGCCGACGGGTGGCAGCCCGGTCGCGCCCAGCCGTCGTACGACAAGCAGATCGTCCGCGACTGGCTCACCTCGCCCGAGTCGGGCTGGGACCGGACCTCCGGCGAGGCGCCGCCGCCGCTGCCGGCCGAGGTCGTGGAGCGCACCCGCTCGCGGTACGTCGAGGCGTACGAGCGACTGACCGGGGAGACGTTCTGACCACCTTCGCGGCCTCCGTCGACCTCCCGGTGCCCGTCGAGGTCGCCTACGCCTATCTCTCCGACCCGCGCAACCGCCCCGCGTGGCAGTCGTCGCTGCGCTCGGTCACCGTGCCGGTCGACGAGGAGCCGCACCTCGGCCAGCGCTGGCAGGAGACCACGTCGGTCGGCGTGCGCCCGCACATGGAGATCATCGAGATGGACCCGCCCCTCGTGTGGGCCGAGCGCGGCCGGTGGCGGGGTGTCGAGGCGACGCTGACGCTCGGCTTCGCCCGTACGCCGCGCGGCTGCCGCGTCGACATCAGCGGCGACGTCGGCGGACGGGGCCTGTGGTCGGTGCCCGCCGTCGTCGCGGGACGACTGGCCGGGATCGCGGTGGCCGCCGACGTCCGCAAGGCCGGGGAGATCCTGGCGCGAGACGACGCGTGACGCGCGTCACGACCGCTGAGTAGGTTTGCGCCATGCCGAATCTCTCCTCGCTGCTCGAAGACTCCGCCAGCCAGTACGCCGACCGGGACGCCGTCGTCCTGGCCTCCCCTGATGGGCAGAGCACCCGGTTGACCTACGCCCAGGTCAACGGGGCCGCCAACCAGGTCGCCAACCTGCTCGTCGCCCGTGGCATCCAGCCCGGCGACAAGGTGGCGCTGAGCTGCCCCAACCTGCCGTACTTCCCGATCGTCTACTACGGGATCCTCAAGGCCGGGGCGACCGTGGTGCCGCTCAACGTGCTGCTCAAGGGCCGCGAGGTGGCCTACCACCTCGCCGACTCGGACGCGACGGCCTACTTCTGCTTCCAGGGCACCGACGAGCTGCCGATCGGCCAGGCCGGTTTCGAGGGCTTCGAGGCCGACCGACGGGCTGCAAGCACTTCTTCATGATCACCGTCGACCCGGCCGCCGCCTCGCCGATCGAGGGCACCGAGACGCTGGGCCAGGCCCTGGCCGGCCAGCCGCCGACGTTCGACACGGTGGCGGTGGACGACGACGACACCGCCGTCATCCTCTACACCTCGGGCACCACCGGCCAGCCCAAGGGAGCCGAGCTGCGGCACCGCAACATGTACTCCAACGCGACCGCCGGCACGGACCTCTTCGGGGCCGACGCGGACCGCCCCGACACCTACCTGTGCGTGCTGCCGCTCTTCCACTCCTTCGGCCAGACGGTCATCCAGAACGCCGGCTTCGCGTTCGGCGGCACCGTGGTGATGCTGCCGCGCTTCGAGGCCGACGCGGCACTGAAGACGATGGCCCAGGAGGGCGTCACGTTCTTCGCCGGCGTCCCGACGATGTACTGGGGCCTCCTCGGAGCGCTGCCCGACTCCGGGGTCGACGTCCAGGCGCTGGCCGCCAACCTCCGGGTCGCCGCCGCAGGTGGTTCGGCCCTGCCGATCGAGGTGCACAAGGACTTCGAGAAGAAGTTCGGCGTCACCATCCTCGAGGGCTACGGCCTGTCCGAGACGTCCCCGGTCGCCAGCTTCTCACCGCACGGCCAGGAGGTCCGGGTCGGCTCGATCGGCGTGCCGATCCCCGGCGTGGAGATGAAGCTGATCAACCCCGAGCCCGGCAGCTGGGACGACGCCGAGGGCGACGTGGGCGAGATCGCCATCAAGGGACCCAACATCATGAAGGGCTACTACGACCGCCCCGACGCCACCGACGCCGCGATCCACGACGGCTGGTTCCGCTCCGGCGACCTGGCCCGCAAGGACGAGGACGGCTACTACTACATCGTCGACCGCTCCAAGGACATGATCATCCGCGGCGGCTACAACGTGTACCCCCGTGAGGTCGAGGAGGTGCTGATGACGCACCCCGCGGTCAGCCTCGCCGCCGTCATCGGCGTCCCGCACGAGAGCCACGGGGAGGAGATCAAGGCCGTGATCATCCCCGAGAAGGGCAGCGACGTCACCCCCGAGGAGCTCGTCGAGTGGGGCAAGGAGCAGATGGCGGGCTACAAGTACCCGCGCATCGTCGAGCTCGTCGACGCCCTCCCGATGACCGCCACCGGCAAGATCCTCAAGCGCGAGCTGAAGTGAGACGCGCGCTCGGCGTCCCCCTGGGGATCGTGATGGTGGTCTTCGGGACCCTCTTCACCCTCCAGGGGCTCGGGTACGTCGGCGGCTCGGTGATGACCGGCTCGTCCTTCTGGGCCATCGCCGGACCGATCATCGCCGGGCTCGGGGTCGCCCTCCTCATCGTCTCGTGGCGGCGCGCCTGACGGGTCCGCCGCGGACGCGGTGTGCCGCCCCGGTCCGGCGTCGATAGGATCGGGGGGCACCCCGCCGCCGTCCCAGGAGCGTCCCGTGGCCCGTTACGTGGTCGATGTCATGCCCAAGCCCGAGATCCTCGACCCGCAGGGCAAGGCCGTCCTCGGTGCCCTGCCGCGGCTGGGGTTCGCCGGCGTCACCGACGTCCGTCAGGGCAAGCGCTTCGAGCTCGAGATCGAGGGGGAGGCCTGCGACGCCTCCCTCGCCGAGGTCACCCGGATGGCCGAGACGCTGCTCTCCAACCCGGTGATCGAGGACTTCGAGGTCCACGTCGAGGGCGACGACGCGGCCGGCGGGAAGCACAAGCTGTGAGAGTCGGGGTGGTCACCTTCCCGGGCTCGCTCGACGACGTCGACGCGCAGCGCGCGGTCCGCATCGGCGGCCACGAGGCGGTGGCGCTGTGGCACGGCGACCACGACCTGCGCGGCGTGGACGCCGTGGTGCTGCCCGGCGGTTTCTCGTACGGCGACTACCTGCGCTGCGGGGCCATCTCGCGGTTCGCGCCGGTGATGACCGAGGTCGTCGAGGCCGCCGGCAAGGGGATGCCGGTGCTGGGCATCTGCAACGGCTTCCAGATCCTGTGCGAGTCCCACCTGCTGCCCGGCGCCCTGATCCGCAACGACCACCGCACGTTCGTCTGCCGCGACCAGCGCCTGCGGATCGAGAACGACCGGACCGCGTGGACGTCGGCGTACGCCGAGGGCGCGGAGGTCACCATCGTGCTCAAGAACGGTGAGGGCGGCTTCGTCGCCGACGAGGCGACCCTGGACCGGCTCGAGGGCGAGGGCCTCGTCGTGGCGCGCTACCTCGGCGACAACCCCAACGGCTCGCTGCGAGACATCGCCGGCATCACCAACGAGCGCGGCAACGTCGTCGGCCTGATGCCCCACCCCGAGCACGCCGTCGAGGACCTGTGCGGGCCCGGGACCGACGGGCTCGGGTTCTTCACCTCGCTCGCCGCGGCCACGTTCGCATGATCACCCCACGACGTCGCTCGCTGCACCCGCACCTCCGCGGGGGCGGCGCATGACCCGCGTCTCCCCACGTCGGCTCTTCCGCACCCTGGCGACCGCCGAGGCGATCACCTGGGCCCTGCTGCTCACCGGCATGTTCCTCAAGTACGTCACCGAGACCACCGAGCTGGGCGTGCAGGTCTTCGGGATGGTCCACGGCGTCGTCTTCATCGCCTACGGCCTCGCGACGATCCTGGTGGCCGTCGACCAGCGCTGGTCGGTCGGACGCCTCGTGCTCGGGCTCGCCGCCGCCGTCCCGCCCTTCGCGACCCTGCCCTTCGAGCGGTACGCCGACCGGCGCGGGCTGCTGGGCGACGCCTGGCTCTCGCGTCCCGACAGCCCCTCCGCTGCGCAGCGTGCCGTGTGCTGGCTGCTGGAGCACCAGCGTCGAGCGGTCGGGATCGGGGTCGTCGCCGTCCTGGCGCTCACCGGGCTCGCCCTCCTCGTCGGCCCGCCCGCCTGATCCGCCGGACGTCAGGGGACGCGGCTGTCCCGGCGGCCACTTCTCGGGACGTCCGCGCACCGAAGCGCCCGGCCGCCCACGCCGAGGGTCACAGCAGCGCGGCCAGCATCCCCGCGGCCCGCGCGGCCCCGTCGGTCTCCACCGGGAGGTAGTCCACGTCGCGCCCGAGCTCGGCGACCAGGGCCGCGGCGAGCACCTCGGGCCGGGACGCCGACGCGTAGTCCAGGCAGGTGCCGGCGCGGTAGCGGTCCAGGCGCTGGCGCACGTGGAAGCTCTGCTCGAAGTGGTGCTGCAGCGGGACGTAGACGAACGGCTTGCGCAGGGCGGTCAGCTCCATGCAGGTCGTCAGGCCACCCTGGGTGAGGGCCACGTCGCAGGCCGCCAGCTGCTCGGTCAGGTCCGGCAGGTAGCCGACCACCTCGGCTCCCGGCACCGTCGGCAGCGACCGCGGGTCGATCCGCGGACCGGTCACGACGACGAACCGCAGCTCGGGCACCGCCCGCCGGGCGAGCGGCACGGCGTCGAGGACCCGCCGGAGCAGTGGGAGCCCGACGCCCGACCCACCGACCGACACGACGCAGACCTTCTCGTCGGGGCGGTGGCCCAGCCGCGCCCGGATCTCGGCGACGTCGTACGCCGCGGGGTCGAACCCGGTGACGTAGCCGGCGAAGTCGAACTCCGCCTCGGTCCACTCCCGGATCGTCGGCAGCCCCGGCCCGAAGAGGTCGGGGACGACGTCGTCGGCGGTGCCGACGAAGATCGAGCGGTCCCGCAGGGCGCGGAACCGGGCCCGGTGCTCGATCATCTCCGCGTTGAGGTCGGCGGTGAGGGCGGCCTCCTCCTCGCCGCCGTCCGGCATCGGGAGCCAGCCGACGAAGTCGGTGAACCAGGCGTACGGCGTGCGCTTGAGCCGGGGGTTCTCGTGCAGGAAGTAGTCGACGTCCCACGCCTCGTCGCCGATGACGAGGTCGAAGTCCTCGCGCTCCATCAGCTCGTCGAAGACCATGAAGTTGCTGACCAGGATCTCGTCCATGCGACGCAGGGCGCGGAAGGCGTGCAGGTCGTGCTCGCCCGACTCGTGCTCGACGTGGCCCGACTCGCTGGCCAGGTGGCACGACGCGGGATGGATCCGCTCCCCGTGGGCGGCCAGCACCCGGGTCACCGGGTCCTGGGCGAGCCACGCGACCTCGAGGTCGGGCCGCAGCCGGCGGAGCTCGTCGGCCACCGCCACGTCGCGTCGCGCGTGCCCCAGCCCGATGGGGGAGGAGATGTAGAGCGCCCGTCGGGGTCGGTGCGACGCGCGCGCATGGCCGCGCCGGGCGACCGGCGGCGCGAAGCGCTGCGGCATCGGCGCCCACCGCCGTGCGAAGGCGCGGACCTCGTGGTTGACGAGGACGGGGTCGCGGACCAGGGGCCCGTGGCCGGCTCCCTCGACCACGACCAGGTCCCCACCCGTGAGCTCGGCGAGCCGCTCGCCGTACGCGAGACCGCGCACCCGGTCCTCGGACCCGTGCAGCACCGTCACCGGCTGCGTGACGCGCCGGCACAGCGCCTCGATGTCGGAGCAGGCCGCGCCCTCGCACCCCAGCCGGCCGGAGACGGTGTCGACCAGGGTCTCGGGCGACACCTGGCGGCCCCACACGACGGCGTCCTCACGCTGCTTGGTCGAGTGCGGCTCGCTGAACATCTGGTCGAAGAAGTAGTCCACGAAGTCGTCGTAGCCGCCCCCCAGCCAGTGGTGCTTGTTGTACTTCTCCCACCCCTCCGCGCTGGGCAGCGGCTGGAGCCACGGCACGTGGTCCCGGTGCGGGTCGGGTACGTCGAAGCCGCAGGACGGTGCGATGGCGAAGAGGCCCAGCACCCGGTCGGGGTGGCCGGCCGCGACGTGCACCGACCAGGCCGCGCCGCACGAGAGCGACACGAGGACGGCGCGGTCGACGCCGGTGGCGTCCATCACCGCGACCGTGTCGGCGGCGTACTCCTCGTTGCTGTACGCCGCCGCCCCCGTCGGCCGTCCCGAGGCACCGCTGCCCCGGCCGTCGAAGGTGACCACCCGGAAGTGGCGGGCCAGGTAGGGCACCTGCGCCTTCCAGATGCGCGAGGGGACGATCGACCAGGTCGGCATCAGCACCAGGGTGGGCGTGCCCTCGCCGTAGGACTCCCACGCGAGCGCCACCCCGTCCCGCTCGGTCACCCCCGACCGGTCCGGAAGACGGGCCCGGCTGGCGGGGTCCGACGCGTCGCCGTACCGGGTCGTGGTGGTCACCGGGTCACTTCCTGACCTCGAGCACGTTGTTGAACGGTGTCTGGGCCGCGATCCGGAACCGGCTGAACCCGGCGGCGGTCATGATGTCGCGGACCCGGGCCGGACCGGCCTGGGTCCCGATGGCGAGGCCGACGTCCTGCGACAACGACGCCGGCGTGCAGAGCAGCGTGGAGAACCCATAGTAGGCCCGCCCGACGGGGTTGAGGTTGTCCTCGACGGTGTCCCCGGCCGCCGGCTCGACGACCATCCACGTCCCGTCGTCGGCCAGGGCCTCGTGGACGCGACGGGCGGCGCCGACCGGGTCGCCCATGTCGTGCAGGGCGTCGAAGGTCGTGACCAGGTCGTAGCCGGTGCCCGTGAGCGCCGTGGCCCCGGCGACCCGCCACTCGATGCGGTCCTGGACCCCACCCGCGGCGGCCCGCTGCCGGGCGGTCGCGATGGACGGCGCGTGCACGTCGGAGCCCACGAACTCCGACCTCGGGAAGGCCTGCGCCATCAGCACGGTGGAGGCCCCGTGGCCACAGCCGAGGTCGTGGACCCGGCCGCCCGCCTCGAGCTTGCCGACCACCCCGTCCAGGGCCGGCAGCCACTCGGCCACCAGGTGCGCGGCGTACCCGGGGCGGAAGAAGCGCTCGCAGCCGGTGTGCACGTCGCTGTTGTGCTCCCCCCAGCCGAGCCCGTCGCCGTCCCGCGCGAGCTCGAAGATCCGGTCCGCGTCGCGGACGGTGCCGAAGGCGATCTGGAAGAACCCCGGCAGGAAGGCGGGACTGGACTCGTCGGTGAGCGCCACCGCGTGCTCGGGCGGCAGCGTGTAGGCGCGGGTGGCCGGGTCGTAGGTGACGAAGCCGCCGGCCGCCTGGGCGTTGAGCCACTCGGTGGCATAGCGCTCCCCGGTCCCCGTACGCCGCGCCAGGTCGGCCGCCTCCAGCGGGCCGTCGTCCCTGAGGGCCCGGTAGTAGCCGAGCCGGTCGCCCATCACGACCAGGGCGCAGTTGAGGGTGGCACCGACCTCGTCGACGGCGCGGAAGACGAACGCCATCAGGGCGTCCATGTCCAGGGCCGGGGCCTCGGTGCTGGCGTCCGTGCTCGCGTCGGTGCTGGTCTCGGTGCTGGTCTCGGTGGTCATGCGGGTCTCCTCGGGAACGGCCGCGACCCGGTGCCGCGGCGTCGACCTCGACCCTCGCTGTGCCGGTGGGTGGCTCGCATCCGGGACCCCACCTAGCGGTGCGGCCCTAGGGTTGACCATGCTCATCGGTCGGCGGGACGAGCAGCGCACCCTCGATGCGCTGCTGTCCGGTGCGCGGGTGGGGCGCAGCGGGGTGCTGGTGCTGAGCGGGGACGCGGGCCTGGGCAAGAGCGCGCTGCTGACGCACGCGCGGGAGGCGGCCCACGGCTTCCGCCTGCTGGAGGGTCTGGGCACCCCGGCCGAGCGCGACCTCCCCTTCGCCGGCCTGGCCCGCGTGCTGCAGCCGCTCCTCGGCAGACTCGACGACCTCCCGCAGCCGCAGGCCCACGCCCTGGGCGTCGCCCTGGCCCTGCGCAGCGGCGGCGCCGTCGACCGGTTCGCGGTGTCCGCGGCCGCGCTCACCCTGCTCACCCGGGCCGCGGAGTCGGGCCCGCTCGGGATCGTGGTCGACGACGCCCACCTCCTCGACACCCCCTCGGCCCAGGCCCTGGCCTTCGTCGCCCGCCGGCTCCTGGTCGACGCGGTCTTCGTGCTGGTCGCGGTCCGCCCCGCGGTGGGCGAGGTCTGGAGCGGCCTTCCGGTCCTGGAGCTGGGGCCGCTCGCACCGGACGCGGCCGCGGAGCTGGCGGACCGGGCCGCCCCCGCCCCCCTCACGGTCGACGAGCGCCGGCGCATCACCGACCTCGGCGCCGGCAACCCCCTCGCCATCCGGTCGCTGGCCCAGGAGCCGGCCGGCGTCCGCGCCGGCCCGCCGGGTCGTGCTGTGGCCGTGCCCCGCGTCGTGGCCGAGGTCTTCGCGCGTCGTACGGCGGGTATGCGCGTCGACGAGCTGCGCGTGCTGCAGGTCGTCGTCGTCGCCTCCGGCGACCTGGCCACGATCTCCACCGCCTGCGCCTCGGAGGGGTTGCCGCTGGACCTGCTGGGCCGGGCCGAGGCGCTCGGCATCGTGACGGTGACGCCGTACCGCGTCGAGCTCACGCACCCGCTCGTCGCCTCCGCGGTCTACGCCGGCATCGAGCCCGCCGAGCGCCGGCGGCTGCACGCGCTCGTGGCGGACTCGCTGTCCCCGGGCGACGGGGACCGGCGGGCCTGGCACCGCAGCGAGGCGGTGCTCGGCACCGACGACCGGGTGGCCGCCGAGCTGGAGCAGGTCGGCGTACGCGCCTCGCAGCGTGGTGCCTTCGCGGTCGCCTCCTCGGCCCACGAACGGGCCGCGACGCTGTCCGCCGACCCCGGGCTCCGGGCGCGGCGCTTCTACGCGGCCGGGGAGGCCGCCTGGCTGGCGGGGGAGGACGCCCGGGCCCCGACACTGCTGCACGAGGCGGCACGCCACGCGCCCCACCCGGTCGTCCGGGCCCGCGCGCTCGGGATGGCCGGGCAGGTGGCGGCACGCGGCGGCTCGCTCGAGGAGTCCCGGGACCTGCTGATGACCGCCGCGGGCGACGCCGAGGCCGACGCCCCGGGCGAGTCCCTGCTGATGTACGCCGCCGCTGCCGACGTCTGCTTCTACCTGCTCGACGCCGCCGGCGCGCTCGCCGCGGCCCGACGGGCCGAGGGGCTCCTGGCCCGCCCCACCACGGCGTCGGCGGGAGCCGCGGCCGTCGGGTCGGTCGCGGTCGGGATGGGGCGGATCGTGGCGGGGGAGTCGGGGGCGGCGTGGTTGCGGGCCGGGGTCGCGGCCCTGGAGGGTCGCCCCGAGGCCGGTGACCAGGAGGCGGACTGGGCCCTGACCGCCCTGCTGTACCTGCGCGAGACGGGCGCCGCGCGCGACCTGCTCCGCGACACCATCGAGCGGCGTCGTCGGGACTCACGCCTGGGGCACCTGCCGCACCTGCTCTTCCACCTCGCCCGCAGCGACGCCACGACCGACCGGTGGTCGCTGGCCGAGTCCCGCTACAGCGAGGCGATCGACCTCGCACGCGAGTTCGGCCAGCTGACCGAGCTGGGGGCCTCCCTGGCCGGACTGGCCGCGGTGCACGCCCGGCAGGGCCGCGTGGAGGAGTGCCGTGGGCGCGCCGCCGAGGCGACGCAGGTGGGGCAGGGTCGTGGCGTGCGCATCGCGTCGGCGTGGACCGGCTTCGCGCTGGCCGAGCTCGACCTCTCCCTCGGTGACGTCGCCGCGGCGGTCGCGGGACTCACCGCGCTGGCCCGGATGCTCGACGACCGTGGTGTGGGGGACCCCGACCTGTGGCCGGGGCCCGAGCTGGTCGAGGCGCTGCTGCGGGCGGGCGACCGGCCACGGGCCGTCGAGGTGGCGGACGCCTTCCGGGAGCGTGCCGACCACAAGGGCCAGCCCTGGTCGCTGGCGCGGGCCGCCCGGGCCGACGCCCTCCTCACCGGCGACCCCGAGCTCGACGTCGCCTTCGGAGAGGCGCTGCGACTCCACGACCAGGGCCCCGACACCTTCGAGCGCGCCCGGACCCTGATGCTGTACGGCGCCCGGTTGCGGCGGGCGCGGCGGCGCGTGGACGCGCGCAGCCACCTGCAGGAGGCCCGGACCGCCTTCGACGCCCTGGGCGCCAGGCGCTGGTCGGACGTGGTGGCCGCCGAGCTCGAGGCGACCGGTCTGCGGTCGCGGTCCCGCGGTGCCGGCCCGGTGCTCGAGCTCACCGCCCGCGAGCTGCAGATCGCCGAGCTGCTGGCCGAGGGACGCACGACGCGCGAGGCGGCGGCCGCGCTCTTCCTCAGCCCCAAGACGGTGGAGTACCACCTGCGGCACGTCTACACGAAGCTCGACATCACCTCGCGTGCCGACCTCGCCCGGCGATTCCCGGAGGCGGCCGGATGAGCGCCGGGTGACCCTCGGTCAGAAGCGGCCCTTGGCCAGCTTCCGCCACGTGGCTGCGTCCGTCGTGCCCGTGGCCGGTGCCCCGACCCGCGCCTGGTAGGCGAGCAGCGCCGTCCGGGTGGCCTCGTCGAAGCCGCCGGTCACCGCGACCCGCTGCCGTGCCGCGGTCAGCGCTCGCTGGAGCCGTGAGACGGCGAGGCCGGTGGCGCCGACGGCCAGGGTCGGCCGCTGCTGGCCGGCGAGCAGCGCGACCCAGTGCTTGCGCCGCCACGTGCGGGTGGGCGTGAAGCCTCTCGACCTCATCCACGCGCCGGCGGCGCGCCGGGTCTCGCGGTCGTAGGCGCCGTCCAGCGTGCCGGCGTACCGCTTCTTCTCCTTGAGCAGGCACTGCAGGGCCAGGGTGCGGGCGCGGCTGGCCGCCCGCGGCTTGAGCGTGTAGTAGGCCGGGAAGTCGACCCGGGTGCCGCCGCAGTGGATCTCGGCCGCCGGCGCGGGTGCGGGCGCCGGCGCGGGTGCCGGCGGGGGAGGAGGCGTGACGCTCCCGCTGAGCTCGAGGTAGTTGCTGTCGATGTTGATGGTGACGCCGCCCCAGGTCTCGTTGTGGCCACCGCGGTACTGCTTCATCCGCCCGCCCGGCCGCCAGCCGTCCTCGGCGATGTAGCTCGTCGACGTGTTGGCCACACCGTCCCACCGGGCGATCCAGATGCGGTCCGGCAGGGCGAACTGGCCCGGGCGGTTGATCCGTGCGTCGTCGAGCATCTTGATGCCGGAGCTCGCGCTGGAGTAGAAGCCGGCGGTGTAGCCGAGCTCCTTGATCCGGGTCACCCACGCGCTGACGAACGCGAGGGCGGACTCGCGACAGCCCGTGTTGGTGAGGTCGAAGGCCTCCAGGTCGTACCACAGCGTGCTGCCGGCGCCGATGCCCAGCGCGGTGGCGTCCGTGGCGTTCTTGTCGGCCTCGACGACGCCCTGGGCGCGGGCTGCGGCGTAGCCGCCGGCGGACCTGGGGTCGATCTTGAAGTCGTCCTTGTAGCGGGGGAACCGGTCGAGGCAGGAGGCCTGCGGACCCAGGGCGATCGGGAGGAGACGCCAACCCCGCGACACCTGCGTCGCCACCCAGGTGGGCGAGAGGTTGGGCTGGGTGCGACAGGCGCGTGAGTCTCCGGAGATGTAGATCCCCACGGCGCGGAAGGGGGAGTGGGTGATCCACGCGTCCATCGCGGCCTGGGTGGGCGCGACGCACTGGTCGAAGCCGCGGCCGGTGAAGTCACCGGGCGTCGCGGCCGCGATCTGGGCCGCCCGGGCGTTCGGGGCGGCCGGGTCGGACACGGCCGGCGACGGGGCCGCGAGGAGCGTGCCCGCGAGGGCGACGGCGGTGGCCACGACGGTGGTGACGAGCTGGCTGGTACGGCGGCGCACGGGGACTCCCACGACTCGGTGACGGACCGTCTCCGGGTCGACGGCAGGCCACTGTAATCACATCCGTCACACCCGCCACAGGGGAACGGGTGAACTACAACGGAGTAGTTCACCGCTGCCCCCTCACGCGCGGCGACCGGGCGCTTCCGTGCGCTTCGCGACGCGCGAGCGGGCACTTCCGTGCCGCTGGGACGCGTCGACCGGGCACTTCCGGGCCGGTACACGCACGGAAGTGCCCGCTCGGCGCCTGGTGGCGGTCATGAAGCGCCCGCTCGGCGCGCGTCGACCGTCGCGCCCGGCCTCGAGGTGGTCGCCCGACGCCGAGTGCGCCTGCTCCGGGAGAGGTCCGAGGCCGAGGCGGCCACGAGGCTCGTCGTGCAGGAGAGGCAGGCCGCCCGAGCCGCCCGCCGGGCGGAGCGGCGGCGGGCCGGGGAGACCGACGAGTCGGAGAGGGCCACCGACCGACCGACGGCTCGGGGCCGGTCCGCGGGCCGGTAGATTGGCGCCCGTGCCCGAGACCCAGCAGGCCCCGCTCACCAGCACCCTCGACACCGTCGCCGCCGCGTCCGGCGACCCCGCGCGCGAGCAGCCATGGGCCGACCTCGGGCTGAAGGCCGACGAGTACGCGCGGATCCGCGAGATCCTCGGCCGCCGCCCCACCAGCAGCGAGCTGGCGATGTACTCGGTCATGTGGAGCGAGCACTGCTCCTACAAGTCCTCCAAGGTGCACCTCAAGCAGTTCTCCGAGATCCCCCAGACGACTCCCGTCGGCCGGATGCTCGCCGGGATCGGGGAGAACGCCGGCGTCCTCGACATCGGACAGGGCTACGCGGTGACCTTCAAGGTCGAGTCGCACAACCACCCGTCGTACGTCGAGCCCTACCAGGGCGCCGCGACCGGCGTCGGCGGCATCGTCCGCGACATCCTCGCCATGGGTGCGCGCCCGGTCGCGGTGATGGACCCGCTGCGCTTCGGCCCGCTCGACGCCCCCGACACCCACCGGGTGCTGCCCGGGATCGTGGCCGGTGTCGGCGGCTACGGCAACTGCCTGGGGCTGCCCAACATCGGCGGCGAGGCGGTCTTCGACAGCAGCTACCTCGGCAACCCGCTCGTCAACGCCCTGTGCGTGGGCGTGCTGCGGCACGAGGACCTGCACCTCGCCAAGGCGTCCGGTGTGGGCAACCAGGTCATCCTGTACGGCGCCCGCACGGGCGGCGACGGCATCGGCGGCGTCTCCGTGCTGGCGTCGGAGACCTTCGACGCGGACGGTCCGGCCAAGCGGCCCAGCGTGCAGGTCGGCGACCCCTTCATGGAGAAGCTGCTCATCGAGTGCACCCTCGAGATCTTCGCCGCGGGCCTCGTCGCCGGCATCCAGGACCTGGGCGGCGCCGGTCTCTCCTGTGCCACCTCCGAGCTGGCCAGCGCCGGTGACGGCGGCATGCACGTCGAGCTCGACCGGGTGCCGTTGCGCGACTCCACGCTCGCTCCCGAGGAGATCCTCATGAGCGAGTCGCAGGAGCGGATGATGGCCGTCGTGGAGCCCGGCGACGTCGACGCCTTCATGGCGATCTGCGCCACGTGGGACGTCGAGGCCGTCGTCGTGGGCGAGGTGACCGACACCGGGCGCCTCCAGATCGACTGGCACGGCGAGCGCGTGGTCGACGTACCGCCGCGGTCGGTCGCCCACGACGGGCCGACCTACGAGCGGCCCTACGCCCGTCCCTCGTGGCAGGACGCCCTCCAGGCCGACGGCGCCGAGGCGCTGGCCCGTCCGGAGTCGGGTGCGGACCTGCGCGACACCCTGCTGCGTCTGGTCGCCAGCCCCAACCTCTGCGACAAGTCGTGGATCACCGACCAGTACGACCGCTACGTCCGCGGCAACACCGTGCTGGCCCAGCCGCAGGACAGCGGCATGGTGCGCGTCGACCCGGAGACCAACCTCGGCGTCTCGGTCGCCACCGACTGCAACGGTCGTTTCGCCAAGCTCGACCCCTACACCGGCGCGCAGCTGGCCCTGGCCGAGTCCTACCGCAACGTGGCCACCGGTGGCGCCCGCCCGCTGGCCATCTCGGACTGCCTCAACTTCGGCTCCCCGGAGGACCCCGACGTGATGTGGCAGTTCGCCGAGGCCTGCCGCGGGCTCAAGGACGCCTGCCTCGAGCTGGGCATCCCGGTGACCGGCGGCAACGTCAGCCTCTACAACCAGACCGGCGAGACGGCGATCCTGCCCACCCCGGTGGTGGCGGTGCTGGGCGTGATCGACGACGTCACGAAGCGGACGCCGAGCCACTTCGCGGCCGCGGGCGAGCGCGTCTTCCTCCTCGGCGAGACCCGCGAGGAGCTCTCCGGGTCGGAGTGGGCGCACGTCGTGCACGACCACCTCGGCGGCCTGCCGCCGCGGGTCGACCTGGCGGCCGAGCAGGCCCTGGGCGCGCTGCTGGCCGACGCGTCGCGCGATGCAGTTGTCACCAGTGCCCATGACCTGTCCGACGGTGGACTGGCGCAGGCCCTGGCGGAGGCCTCCTTCCGCAACGGGGTCGGGGTCTCGGTGTCGGTGGCCGACGTGGCCGGCGGGGATGCGTTCGTCGCCCTCTTCGCCGAGTCCGCTGCTCGCGCCATCGTGACGGTGACCACCGACAACGCCGAGGGCCTCGTCGCCCTGGCCGAGCGCCACGGCGTACCCCTCACGCCGATCGGACAGACCGGGGGAGACGTGCTCTCGGTCGAGGGGCACTTCGAGGTGCCCGTCGCCGAGCTGCGCGACGCGTGGAGCGCGACCCTGCCGGCCGCGCTCGCCTGACCACGTGGTCCCGCCCGGTGCGCCCGTCAGCCGCCGCGCCCTGCTCGGCACCGCCGGGCTGCTGCCGCTGCTGGCGGCCTGCGGCACGATGGAGGCGTCCGAACCCACCGTCGCCCGCGGCGCCGACGACGACCTGACCGCCGACGACCTGCAGGAGCAGCCGATGACCGAGCGCCTCACCTACGGTGACGACCCCTCCCAGTGGGCGGACCTGCGCCGCCCCGAGAAGGACAGCCGTGGCGTCGTGGTCATCCTCCACGGGGGCTTCTGGAAGGCCGAGTACGACGCGTCGCTGGGCGAGCCGCTGGCCGCCGACCTCACCGGGCAGGGCTGGACGACCCTCAACGTGGAGTACCGCCGCGTCGGCAACGGCGGCGGCTTCCCGGAGACCTTCGACGACGTGCACGACGCGATCGAGGCGCTCGCCGGCACGGACGTCGACACCTCGACGGTCGTCACGCTCGGCCACTCGGCCGGGGGACACCTCGCCACCTGGGCCGCGGCGCGGGAGCGCTTCGAGCCCTGGCCGACGCGGGTGCCGGTGACCCACGTCGTCTCGCAGGCCGGCGTCGTCGACCTCACGGCGGGCTACGACGAGCAGCTGGGGGGCGGGGCCGTCGAGGCGCTGATGGGCAGCGCGCCCGACAGCCCCGACTACGAGATGGCCGACCCGATGCGCCACGTCCCCCTCGAGGTCCCGGTCTGGATGGTGCACGCCGCCGACGACGAGGTCGTGCCCTTCAGCCAGTCGCAGGACTACGTCGCGGCGGCGGACGACGCCGGTGCCGAGGCCGAGCTGGTCGAGGTCGAGGGCGGGCACTTCGAGGTGATCGACGTCGAGAGCCCCGCCTGGGCCGACATCGTCGCCGTGCTCGACGCCATCACCTGACGCACCCGGAAGGCAGTTCGCCGGGCGCACCGACCGATCCGCGCCTGAAGGCCCCACCCACCTCCGCCAACTGCCCGCCCCGTGCGGGATAGCCTCCCGGTGTGCCCGCCCGTCTCCGTGTCGCCGACCCCTCCACGGTCGCCGCGGCCCTGGCCTCCCGGTCGCCGGCCGACGACCGCCTGCTCGTCAAGCACTTCCTCGCGGTCCTCGCCGAGCGCGCGCCCGGCAACTCCGTCGAGGTCCGGGTCCCGCCCGTCGCCGCCGCCCAGGTGATCCCCGGCGTCCGGCACACCCGCGGCACGCCGCCGGCCGTGGTCGAGACCGACCCCGAGACCTGGATCGCCGTCGCCCGCGGCGAGCTCGCCTGGCACGAGGCGATCGCCGCCGGGCGGGTCATCGCCAGCGGCGAGCGGACCGACCTGACGGCGTACCTGCCCCTCCTCGACGTCTAGGACGGGCCCCTGTGGCTTGCCCGGGACGGTCACCTGTGGGGGATGCGCCGCGGATGCCCATCCGGTACGAAGGGGAGATGGCGACCCTCGACGACGCGCAGGTCCACGAGCTCGACTGCTGGTTCCGGGCGGTCAACTACCTCTCGGTGGGCCAGATCTACCTGCTGGACAACGCCCTGCTGCGGCGACCCCTCGAGCGGGACGACGTCAAGCCGCGGCTGCTGGGGCACTGGGGGACCACGCCGGGGCTCAACCTCGTGTGGACGCACCTCAACCGGCTCATCCGCGAGCGCGACGTCGACGCGATCTTCCTTGCCGGGCCCGGGCACGGGGGACCCGCCGCCGTGGCCAACGCCTGGCTGGAGGGGACCTACTCCGAGGTCTACCCCGACGTGTCGTACGACGAGGAGGGCATGCGCCGGCTCTTCCACCAGTTCTCCTTCCCGGGCGGCATCCCCAGCCACGTCGCCCCGGAGACGCCGGGCTCCATCCACGAGGGCGGCGAGCTCGGCTACGTGCTGTCCCACGCCTACGGGGCGGCCATGGACAACCCGGAGCTCGTCGTGGCCGCGGTCGTGGGTGACGGCGAGTTCGAGACCGGACCGCTGGCGGCGAGCTGGCACGCCAACAAGTTCGTCGACCCGGTCCACGACGGGGCGGTGCTCCCGATCCTGAGCCTCAACGGCTGGAAGATCGCGAACCCGACCGTCCCGGCCCGGATCCCGCGCGAGGAGCTCGAGAGCCTGCTGCGCGGCTACGGTCACCACGTCATCACGGTGGAGGGGGACGAGCCCGCCGACGTGCACCGGCAGATGGCCGCGGCGCTGGACGAGGCGCACGACATGATCCGGGAGACCTGGCGCGCGGCGCGCGAGGACGGTGACGTCGCACGGCGTCCCTGGCCGATGGTCCTGCTGGTCACCCCCAAGGGCTGGACCGGTCCCGTGGAGGTCGACGGCAAGCCGGTCGAGGGCACCTGGCGGGCGCACCAGGTGCCGCTGGCGGCGACCCGCGAGGACGACGGGCACCGCGCGCAGCTCGAGCAGTGGCTGCGGTCCTACCGGCCCGAGGAGCTGTTCGACGACGACGGGTCGCCGCTGCCGTGGCTGCGCCGGCTGGCTCCTCGTGGCCACCGGAGGATGAGCGCCAACCCGCACGCCAACGGCGGGCTGCTCAAGAAGCCCCTGCGCCTCCCCGACTGGCGCGACGTCGCGGTGGAGGTGGAGGCCCCCGGCGAGTCCATCCACGAGCCGACCCGGGTCCTGGGCGACTTCCTGCTCGAGGTCGTGCGGGACAACCCCACCAACTTCCGTCTCTTCGGGCCGGACGAGACCGCCTCCAACCGGCTCGATGCCGTCTACGGGGCGACCGACAAGGTCTGGGCCGGGGAGATCATCGACCTCGACGAGCACCTCGCCCACGAGGGGCGGGTGATGGAGATCCTCTCCGAGCACACCTGCCAGGGCTGGCTGGAGGGATACCTCCTGACCGGGCGCCACGGCCTGTTCAACTCCTACGAGGCGTTCATCCACCTCGTGGACTCGATGGTCAACCAGCACGCCAAGTGGCTCAAGACGACGCGCGGCATGCAGTGGCGGCCCCGGATCGCCAGCCTCAACTACCTGCTCAGCTCGCACGTGTGGCGACAGGACCACAACGGCTTCTCGCACCAGGACCCCGGCTTCATCGACCACGTCGTCAACAAGACGGCCGAGGTCGTGCGGGTCTACCTGCCCCCGGACGCCAACACCCTGCTGTCGACGATGGCCCACTGCCTGGCCAGCGAGCACTACGTCAACGTGGTGGTGGCCGGCAAGCAGCCGTCCTTCGACTGGCTCGGGGCCGAGGAGGCGGACCTGCACTGTGCCCGGGGACTCGGGATCTGGGACTGGGCGTCCACCGACGACGGCGACCCGGACGTGGTCCTCGCCTGCGCGGGAGACGTCCCGACCCTGGAGGCCCTGGCGGCCGCGTCGCTCCTGCGCGAGCACCTCCCGGAGCTGCGCGTGCGCTTCGTCAACATCGTCGACCTGATGCGCCTGCAGGACCAGAAGGAGCACTCGCACGGTCTCTCCGCGCGTGACTTCGACACCGTCTTCACCACCGACCGGCCGGTGGTCTTCGCCTACCACGGCTATCCGACGCTGATCCACCGGCTGACCTACCGGCGCACCAACCACGCCAACATCCACGTGCGCGGCTACAAGGAGGAGGGGACGACCACGACCCCCTTCGACATGGTGATGATGAACGACCTCGACCGCTACCACCTCGTCATGGACGTCATCGACCGGGTGCCCGGTCTCGGCCAGCGGGCCGCCGGTCTGCGCCAGCTCATGGGCGACACCCGTCGACGGGCCCGGGCGTGGACGCGCGACCACGGCGACGACCTGCCCGAGGTGCGGGAGTGGACGTGGAACGCGGGGGCGGCTCCCCGGCGCGGGCGCTCGCCCTCCACCACCGCGGAGCCGGACACCGCGGCCGACAACCTCTAGGGTCGGGTCGGGTCGGCGAGGGGCTAGCCTCCGGCCATGGACATCCGCTCCCTCGGCTTCCGCACCGACCTGCGCCTGCTGGAGATGACCGGCAGCGAGATCGAGGACCGCGGCACCCACCTGGTCATCCGCACGCCGGAGAACCCGACGTACTTCTGGGGCAACTTCCTGCTCCTGCGCCAGCTGCCGGTCCCCGGCGGGGAGCGCGAGGTGATCGGCGCGTTCCACACCGAGTTCCCGCTGGCCGAGCACGTGTCCATCGGCGTCGACGGCCCCGATGACCTCTCCGAGGCGCTGGTGCCGTTCGCCCGGGCCGGCATGGAGGTCGACGTCGGCACCGTGCTGACCGCCGGGACCCTGGTCGAGCCGCGACCCGTGGCCGACGGCGTGGAGATCCGCCCGCTCGAGAGCGACGACGACTGGGAGGGGCGGGCACGGCTCAGCCACCACCTGTGGTCGCAGACCGACGAGGCGACCTTCATGACCTACGCGCGCCGCAAGAGCGCCCAGGAGCGCGGCCTCGTCGCGCGCGGCCTCGGCCGGCGGTACGGCGCGTTCGTCGAGGGGGAGCTCGTCAGCACGGCCGGCATCTTCGTCACCCACGCCGGCATCGCGCGCTACCAGAGCGTCGAGACCCACCCCGACCACCGGCGCCGGGGCCTGGCCGCGGCGGTCGTGCACGCGGCCGGCGAGCATGCGCTCGCGACGTACCGCCTCGAGATGCTGGTGATCGCCGCGGACACCGACGGCGACGCCATCCGGATCTACCGCAGCCTCGGCTTCGCCGACGTCGAGCGGCACAACACCCTGCAGCGGACGCCGGACGGCTGGGCCGACTGAGGTCTCGCCGCCTCCCCGGCCTGCTGCGCCTCGCTCGCCTCCCACGCCTCACCCGCCCCTCTCCCGACGTCGTGCCGGGTCAGCCCGATTGCCGCGATGCCCTTGACGGTGGCCGGGGCGCACGCGTAGGTTCCACAACCTGAATCAGGTCTCAGGTTGAGGCCGCAACCGAAAGGCATGTCAGCGATGCGCGTGAGCAAGAAGCACGTCCTGGGTCCCGTCGCCGCAGCGGCCGTCCTGGCTCTCTCGGCCTGCGCCCCCTCCGAGGGCGGGGGCGCCGAGGCGAACGGCGAGACCATCGAGGTCGGGGTCATCACCTCCGAGACCGGGCCCCTCGCGGCCTACGGGCAGACCTTCCTCGACGGCTTCGACGCCGGCCTGGACTACGCGACCGACGGCACCGGCGAGGTCGACGGGATGAAGATCGAGGTCCGCAACGGCGACGACGCCGGGGACCCCGACAAGGCCGTGCAGCTGACCAAGGAGTACATCGGTGACGGCGTGAAGATCCTCACCGGCACCGTCTCCTCCGGCGTCGCCCTCGGCATGGGTGAGCAGGCCGAGCAGAACAAGGTCCTCTACGTGTCCGGTGCGGCCGCCGCCGACGCCATCACCGGCCTCAACGACTACACCTTCCGCTCGGGACGCCAGAGCCTGCAGGACGTCGCCACGGCCGGGACGTTCCTCGACGACGTGGAGGGGCAGAAGGTCGTGGTCTACGCCCAGGACAACGCCTTCGGCCAGGGCAACGCCGCGGCGGTCGACGCGCTCCTCGGGGCCACGGGCGCCGAGGTCGAGCAGCTGCTCGTGGCCGAGGACATCAAGGAGTTCACCTCCTTCTCCCAGCAGCTCAAGGACATGAAGCCCGACCTCGTCTTCGTGGCCTGGGCCGGCGAGACCACCGGCTCGATGTGGCAGTCGCTCTCGCAGCAGGGCGTCTTCGACGCCGCCCCGGTCGTGACCGGTCTCGGCGACGTGCCGTCGTTCGGTGCCTACGGCCCCGTCGCGGAGCAGATCAGCTTCCTCTCGCACTACTTCGCCGGGGCGCCCGACAACGACGTCAACGCGGCGATGATCGAGACCGTCGACGCCGAGGGCTCCTCGGTCGACCTGTTCACCCCCGACGGCTTCACCGCCGCCCAGATGGTCGTCCACGCGATCGAGGAGGGCCAGGGCGACGTGGACGCCATGGTCGACGCCCTCGAGGGCTACAGCTTCGAGGCGCCGAAGGGTGAGGTCACCGTCCGCGAGAGCGACCACGCCCTCATCCAGGACATGTACCAGGCCCGCCTGGTCAAGGACGGCGACTCGTGGAAGCCCGAGCTCATCGAGACGGTCCCGGCGGACGCGGTCGCTCCGCCCGAGGCCGGCTGACCACCACCCGGCAGGACTGGGCTGCCAGCCCTGAGGAAGGAACCGTGTCGATGCCAGCCACGCCCGCGCTGCAGGTGAGGGACCTCGGCCTCCGCATCGGAGGCGCCACCATCCTCGAGGACGTCGACCTCGAGGTGGAGAAGGGATCCTTCATCGGCGTGATCGGCCCCAACGGTGCCGGCAAGACGACGCTGTTCAACGTCGTCTCCGGCATCGCCCGGCCGACCAGCGGCACCGTGCACCTCGACGGCCGCGACGTCACCGGCATGCCGGTGCACCGCCGGGCGCGGGCGGGGCTGGGCCGCACCTTCCAGACCTCCAGCCTCTTCCCGCAGCTCACCGTCCGGGAGAACGTCCGGATCGCGGCCCAGGTCGCCCTGGGCGGCAGCCTGTCGCCCGTGCGGTTCCCCCGCGCCGGTGACCGGGCCACCAGCGAGGCGATCGAGCACCTCGGCGAGGTGGGGCTCGGCGACAAGCTGGACCTGGCGGCCGGTGGCCTGTCGCACGGCGAGAAGCGCAAGCTGGAGATCGCGGTCCTCCGGGCCACCGACGCGGACGTGGTGCTCCTCGACGAGCCGATGGCGGGCGTGGGCTCCGCGGACGTCGCCGGACTGTCGGACACGATCCGCTCGATGCACCGTGAGAAGGGCAGCACGATCCTGATGGTGGAGCACCACATGGAGGTGCTGCTCGGTCTCGTCGACAAGGTCGCGGTCATGTACTCCGGCACGATCATCGCCTTCGACACCCCCGAGGCAGTGATGGCCAACCCGACCGTGCAGAGCGCCTACCTGGGAGCGAGCGCATGACCGGGCCGATCCTGGAGGTGCAGCACCTCTCGGCCTCGGTCGCGGGCCAGCAGGTGGTCGAGGACGTCTCCTTCACGGTGCCCGCGACCGGCATCACGGCGGTGCTGGGCCGCAACGGGGTGGGCAAGACCTCCACCCTCAAGGCCCTCATGGGGCTCTACCAGCGCCAGGGTCAGGTCATTCTCGCCGGCGAGCGCATCGACGGCCTGCCGACCCACAAGGTGGTGCAGCGCGGCATCGGCTACGTGCCGGAGGACCGCGAGGTCTTCTCCCGGCTGACCGTCGCGGAGAACCTGCGCCTCGCCGAACGCCAGGCCGAGCCCCGACGTGAGCTGGTCGAGCGTCTCTTCCCCGACCTCGTGGCACGTCGCGACCAGATGGCCGGCACGCTCTCGGGCGGCCAGCAGCAGATGGTCGCGCTCGCCCGCGCCCTCCTCAACGACAACCGCATCCTGCTGGTCGATGAGCCCACCAAGGGCCTGGCGCCCAAGATCGTCGACCAGGTGGCGGAGGCCCTGCAGGAGGCGTCCGCCACCGTCCCCGTCCTGCTCGTGGAGCAGAACCTCGACGTCGTACGCCGCCTGGCCGGGGACGCGGTCGTGATCGCCGGCGGCCGGGTGGTCCACACCGCGCCCGCAGCCGAGCTGCTCGCCGACGACGCGCTCACCCGACGCCTGCTGGGCGTGCACGCCGAGATCCACGACGACAAGGGAGCGGCCCGATGAGCACGTTCGTCCTGCTCCTCGCCACCGGCCTCGGCCTGGGTGCGCTCTACTTCCTCGTGGCGTCGGGCCTGTCGCTGATCTACGGCCTGATGCACGTGCTCAACTTCGCGCACGGCTCGTTCCTCACCCTGGGCGCGTTCCTGGGCTGGGCGGTCGCTCAGCGCATCGGCCCGACCAGCTGGACCGGGTTCGTCGTGTCGATCCTCGTGGGTGCCCTGGTCGGGGCCCTGGTGGCGGCGTTGACCGAGCTGCTCCTGATCCGTCCGCTCTACGAGCGGCACATCGAGCAGGTGCTGGTCACCGTCGGGCTCTCGCTCGCGACGGTCGCGCTGTTCGAGGGCATCTGGGGCACGGACGCCGACTTCATCCGTGGCCCGGCGTGGCTCGACGCGACCACGGACGTGTGGGGGGCGCGGATCCCCAACGACCGGTTCCTCATCATCGGCCTGGCGGCGGTCGTGCTGGCCGCGATCGTCGTGTTCCTGCGCCGCACCCGGTACGGGATGATCATCCGCGCCGGCGTGGAGAACCGGGCCATGGTCACCGCGCTGGGCATCGACGTCCGCCGGGCCTTCACCCTCGTCTTCGCCATCGGCGGGGCGGCCGCCGGCATGGGCGGCGTCCTGGCCTCCCACTACTTCGGGTACGTGTCGCCGACCCTGGGCGGCAGCCTGCTCATCTTCGCCTTCATCGTCACCGTCATCGGCGGTCTCGGCTCGCTCACCGGGGCGGCCGTCGCGTCGGTCGTGGTGGCGCTGCTGCAGCAGTTCGCCAACTACTACGCCGGTGGCACCGGCGACTTCGTCATCGTGCTGGCGCTCGCGGTGGTCCTGCTGGTCCGCCCGGCCGGCCTCCTCGGAAAGGCGGCCGCCTGATGCGCAGGTCCACGTGGATGTCCGTCGGTCTCGGCCTCCTCGTCGTCGCGGTCCTCGCGGTCCTGCCGCTGCTCGCGATCCAGGTCCCCGGCGTGCTGCCCGGCCCGACGTACACGCCGGGCGCCCTGCAGCTGCTGGCGCTGTGCATGGTCTATGCCACGCTCGCGCTGTCCTACAACCTGCTGCTCGGCACCGGCGGGCTGCTGTCGTTCGGCCACGCGCTCTACTTCGGGGCCGGTGCCTACGGGCTGGGCATCCTGCTGGAACGCACGGACCTGTCGCTGTGGCCGGCCGTCGGCCTCACGCTCCTGGGCGTGCTGGGCCTCGCCGTGCTCACCGGTGCGGTCAGCCTGCGCGTCTCCGGCATCCCGTTCGCCATGGTGACGCTGGCGTTCGCCCAGGCCGGCTCGGTGCTCGTGCGCCGCAACCCCGACGGGCTGACCGGCGGCGACGAGGGTCTCTCGCTGGACACCGAGCACGTGCCGGCCGCCCTGGTCGGCGTGGTGCACACCCGCAACCTCTACTGGGTGGCGCTGGCCGTCGTGGTCCTCGCCTACCTCGTCGTCCTGTGGGTGGACCGGTCACGGGTCGGCCACATCGCCGCGGCGTCCCGCGAGAACGAGCTGCGGGTCCGGGCGCTGGGGCTGCAGCCCTACACCGCCAAGCTGTTCGTCTTCGTGGTCGGCGGCGCGGTCTCCTCGCTGGCGGGGGTGCTCTACCTGCTCCTGCAGTCCGGCACCGTGCCGCGATCGATCGGGGCGGACCTCACCGTCACCGTGCTCGTCATGGTGGTGCTCGGGGGCGTCGGATCGCGGTGGGGCGCGATCGTGGGCGGGGTGCTCTACACGCTGCTCAACCAGCGCCTGACGCTCCTGGCGCGCTCCGACGCCATCGACTCGCTGCCCACCTGGCTGCGCATCCCGCTCTCGGAGCCGATGTTCATCCTGGGTGCACTCTTCATCCTGGTCGTGCTGTTCCTGCCCGGTGGCATCGCCGGCGCGGCCCGCTCGGCGTTCGACTCCGGACGCGCCCGCAGCGGCGGGGCGGCCCTCGAGGCCGCCGACGAGCCGGGCGAGCGCGTCCTCGAGCCCCAGCGATGACGGGACCCCGCACCCTCGACCGCTGGCTGGTCGACAGCGCCCGGCGCCACCCGCGCAGGGTGGCGATCGACGACCGCGGCGTGCCGGTGACCTACGCCGAGCTCGAGCGGCGCAGCGACGAGCTCGCCCGCGAGCTGGCCCGGGCCGGGTACGGCGCCGGCGATCGCGTCGCGACCCTCACGGGGAACTCCGCCGAGCACGTCGTGCTGTTCTTCGCGTGCGCCAAGGCCGGGTTGGCGCTGGTGCCGCTGTCATGGCGGCTCACCCCGTCGGAGCTGGGCCCGATGCTCGCCACCTCGCGGCCCGCGTTGGTGGTGGCCGAGGAGGAGCTCCTGCGGCTGGCACGCGCGTCGCTCGAGCGGGCGACCTGGTCGGCACCGGTGACGACCCCCGGCAGCTCCGGTGTGGAGGCCGCGGTGCCCCCGCGGGTGCCGGTCCGCGGCGAGACCGCCCGTGCGCAGCGCGGTGTCGTCGCCGACGACCCGCTGCTGCTGATCTTCACCTCGGGCAGCGAGGCCGCGCCCAAGGGCGTCGTGCTCAGCCACGCCAACCTCTCCTCCAACAGCCTCGCGATGGCCCGGGCGATGGGGCTCTCGGAGACCGGACGTGGTGCTGGCGACGCTGCCGCAGTTCCACGTCGCGGCGTGGAACTGCCAACCGCTGGCCGCGTGGTGGCACGGCGCGACCGTGGTGCTCGAGCGGTCCTTCGAGCCGGCACGCGTGCTGCGCCTGGTGGAGGACCGCGGGGTGAGCACCATGATGTGCGTCCCCACCCAGCTCCACCTCCTGGCCGCCGACCCGACCTTCGACGGCGCCGACCTGAGCAGCCTGCGCCTGGTCGCTGGTCGGCGGCGCGTCCATGCCCGAGTCGCTGCGGTCGTCTGGGCCGCGCACGGCGTCGAGGTGGGCCAGGGCTACGGGCTGACCGAGGCCGCGCCCAACGTGCTCTACCTGCCACCGGACGGCGCCGCCGACCACCCCGAGGCAGTGGGCTGGCCCTACCCCGACGTCGAGGTCCGTCTCGTCGACACGACCGGCCGGGTGGTGGCGGGCGCCGGTCAGGGCGAGCTGCAGGTGCGCGGACCGGGCGTCTTCGGCGGCTACCTGCGCGACGCCGAGCGCACCGCCGCCGTCTTCGACGGCCCGTGGCTGCGCACCGGCGACCTGGCGACCCGGGACGAGACCGGCTGCCACCGCATCGTCGACCGGCTCAAGCACATCTACATCTCGGGCGGCGAGAACGTCGCGCCCGCCGAGGTCGAGGCGGTCCTGGCCGGCCACCCGCTGGTCGCCGACGCCGCGGTGGTCGCCGTCCCGGACGAGGTGTGGGGCGAGGTCGGCGTCGCCTTCGTGCAATCCGTCGCCGGCGCCGGGCTGAGCAGCCGAGCAGGTGCTCGCCCACGCGCGGGAGCACCTCGCCGGCTTCAAGGTCCCGCGTCAGGTCCACCTGCTCGACGACCTGCCGCGCACCGGCATCGGCAAGATCGCGCGTCCCGACCTGCGCCGGATGGCCGACCGGCCGCTCGACCGAGGAGGAGAGCCGGTGACCGACCCCGACTTCAGCGAGCTCGAACGGCGGGCCGACCCGCGGTCCGCGGACGCGCCGCGGCGTACGAAGCGCGGTCAGGCGACGCAGCGCAGGCTGCTCGAGTCCGCCGAGGAGGTCTTCGCCGAGCTCGGCTACCACGAGGCGTCGATCGTGAAGATCACCGAGCGGGCCGGCGTCGGGCTCGGCACGTTCTACCTCTACTTCGACAGCAAGAAGACGATCTTCGAGGCGCTGGTCATCGACCTCAACCGTCGGGTGCGGCACTCGATGGCCGAGGCGATGGAGGGCACGTCGACGAGGCTGGAGGCGGAGCGGGCCGGGTTCGCCGGATTCTTCCGCTTCACCGCCGAGCATCCTGCCCTCTACCGCGTCGTCCGGGAGGCCGAGCTGGTCTCGCCCGAGGTGCTGCAGCTGCACTACACGCGGATCGTCGAGGGGTACGTCGAGGGGCTGCGCGACGCGCAGGCCGCCGGGGAGGTGTCCGACATCGACCCCGAGGTCGCCGCCTGGGCCCTGATGGGCATCGGCGAGCTGGTGGGCGCCCGCTACATCCTGTGGGAGCGAGATGCCGACGACCGACGCCCGACCGAGATCGACCCGCACGTGTTCGACCACATGATGCGGCTCATCGAGACCGCCCTGGCCCCGCGGCCGGGCGACGAGGGCCGGGGGCTCCCGGCCGACAAGGAGGACAGGACAGTGACCATGCGCGACCTGGCGGGCAGGCGGGCCCTCGTCACCGGCGGCGCCAGCGGCATCGGCCGGGCCACCGCCGAGCGGCTCGCCGGCCCTGGGCGCCCACGTCGATCGTCGCCGACGTGGACGGCGACGGCCGCAGGCACGGTCGCAGCCGAGGTCGGCGGCGAGGCGTGGGTCGTCGACCTCGCCGACACGGGTGCGCTCGACGGCCTGGACCTCGACGTCGACATCCTCGTCAACAACGCGGGCATCCAGCGCGTCTCGCCGCTGCCGGACTTCGACCCGGACGCCTTCCGCCTGATCCAGCGGGTGATGCTCGAGGCGCCGTTCCTGCTCGTGCGTGCCGCGCTGCCCGGCGATGTACGCCCGGGGCCGGGGCAGCGATCGTCAACGTCTCCAGCGTGCACGGGCTGCGCGCCAGCGCCTTCAAGGCGGCCTACGTGTCCGCCAAGCACGGGCTCGAGGGCCTGTCGAAGGTCACCGCCCTCGAGGGCGGACCGCACGGGGTCACCAGCAACTGCATCAACCCCGGCTACGTCCGCACCCCGCTGGTCGAGGAGCAGATCGCCGACCAGGCGCGGGCGCACGGCATCCCCGAGGAAGAGGTCGTCGAGAAGGTGATGCTCACCGAGAGTGCGGTCAAGCGGCTGGTCGAGCCCGCACGAGGTCGCGTCGCTGGTGGCCTGGCTGTGCTCCGACGACGCCGGCATGGTCACCGGCGCCTCCTACACGATGGACGGCGGGTGGACCGCGCGATGACCGACTACCGCACCACCGACGTCCCCGTCGCCGGCGGCACCCTCCGGGTGGGCCTGTGGGGACCGGACACCCCGACGCGCCCACCGCGCTGCTCGTGCACGGCATCACCGCCTCCCATCGCTCCTGGCGGCTGGTCGCCGAGAGCCTCCCCGGGCTCCGGCTGGTGGCGCCCGACCTGCGCGGCCGGGGTCGCAGCCACCCCGCCGCGGCGACGCCGGCATGGCGGCCCACGCGCGACGACCTGGTCGCGGTCCTCGACCACCTCGGCATCGACCGGAGCGTCGTCGTGGGCCACTCCATGGGCGGTTTCGTCGGGCTCGTGCTGGCCGACCGGCACCCGGACCGGGTGTCCGGCTGGTCCTCGTCGATGGCGGCCTCCCCCTCGCAGTGCCGGAGGGCCTCACCGCGGACGAGGTCATCGCGTTCGTGCTCGGCCCGACCGCCGAGCGCCTGGCGATGCGCTTCGCGGACGTCGGGGCCTACTTCGACTTCTGGCGGCGGCACCCGGCCTTCGCCCACGACTGGTCGCCGGCCCTCGAGGACTACCTGGCCTACGACCTCGTGGGGGAGGAGCCCGAGCTGCGCCCGGCGACGAGCTACGAGGTGATGGCCCGCGACACCGTCGACCTCAACACCGGTACGGCGCTCGCCGACGCCCTGGCGCGGCTGCGGCACCCGGCGCTCCTCCTCACGGCGCCGCGCGGCCTGCTCGACGAGACGCCCGGGCTCTACGAGAGCCCGCCGTCTGCAGGCCCTGCTGGAGACGCTGCCACCCATCACGGCGCGCGAGGTGGCGGACGTCAACCACTACACCATCACCATGGGCGACCGCGGCGCCCCAGCGGTCGCCGAGGCGGTCCGGACGGAGGTCGCCGCAGCCGCCACCGCAGCTGGACGGCACGCCCCACTAGGGTGCGAGGCATGACGACGATCGACATCCGCGCCCGCCTCGCCGAGGTGCTCCCCGGCATCCGCCAGGACCTCGAGGACCTGGTCCGCATCCAGTCCGTCAGCGCCGACCCGGCCCGCTCCGGCGAGGTCGAGCGCAGCGCCGAGGCGACGCGCGACCTCTTCGCCGCCGAGGGCTTCGACGCCGAGATCGTCCGGGCGTACGACGGCGCCCCGCCCGCCGTGATCGCCAGGAAGGCCGGCCCCGAGGGCGCTCCGACGGTGCTCCTCTACGCCCACCACGACGTCCAGCCGGAGAACGACCACGCCGACTGGGACTCCCCGCCGTGGGAGCCGACTGCGAGGGAGGACGGGCGCGGCGACCTCCGGCTGTATGCCCGCGGGGCGGCCGACGACAAGGCCGGCATCGCCGCCCACCTCGGCGCGGTCCGCATCTTCGGCGACGAGCTCCCGGTCAACCTGGTGATGTTCATCGAGGGCGAGGAGGAGGTCGGCTCCGACACCCTCGTCGAGCTGCTCGACACCTACAAGGCCCGCCTCGAGGCCGACGTCATCGTGATCGCCGACTCCGGCAACTGGGACATCGGCGAGCCCGCCCTCACCACCAGCCTGCGCGGCCTGGTCCGGATGGACGTCGAGGTCCGCACGCTGACCCACGCCGTGCACTCCGGCATGTGGGGAGGCCTGGTCCCCGACTCGATCATGGCGCTGAGCCGGCTCATCGCCAGCCTCAACGACGACGCCGGCAACGTCGCCGTCGAGGGGCTGTTCTCCGGCCCGGCCGCCGACGTCGAGTACCCCGAGGACCGGCTCCGCGCCGAGTCCGGTGCCGCCCCCGGCATCGAGTGGATCGGGGAGGGCAGCGTCGTCGAGCGGCTGTGGACCAAGCCGTCGATCAGCATCACCGGCCTCGACGCCCCCAAGGTCGAGGGCGCCTCCAACACCCTGGTGCCGGCCGCCCGGTGCCGCATCAGCATGCGCATCGCCCCCGGTGACACCACCGAGAACGCGGTCGAGTGCCTCCAGCGCCACCTCGAGAAGCACGTCCCCTGGGGCGCCACGCTCGACACCACCGTCGTCGACACCGGCGAGGCCACCCAGATCGACGCCACCGGCCCGGCGTACGACGCCGCCCGCAACGCCTTCGCGGAGGCCTGGGACGGCACCGCCCCGGTCGACATGGGCGTCGGCGGCTCGATCCCGTTCATCGCCGAGTTCCTCGAGGCGTTCCCGCAGGCCAGCGTGCTGGTGACCGGCGTCGAGGACCCCGACACCCGCGCCCACGGAGCCAACGAGGGCCTGCACCTCGCCGAGTTCGAGAAGGTCGTGCTCGCCGAGGCCTTCCTGCTGCGCAACCTGGGGGCCTGAGGCTCGCCCCGACGCTGGACACCCTCCGCAACAGCTGCCGCTGCGGCACCCGCACCCGCATCCGCGGGGCCATCGTGGACGGGGCCGATCGCCTGTGGGCACGAGGCCCGTAGAATCCGAGCGTGCCCACGCCGACGAGCAAGCGCAAGGGCGGTGACGGCCGTCTGACGGCTGCCATCGACCCCCACGACCAGGGCCCCCAGGACGCCTGTGGCGTCTTCGGGGTCTGGGCCCCGGGGGAGGACGTCGCCAAGCTCACCTACTTCGGGCTCTACGCGCTCCAGCACCGTGGCCAGGAGTCCGCCGGCATCGCGGTGAGCAACGGTCGCCAGATCCTCGTCTACAAGGACATGGGCCTGGTCTCGCAGGTGTTCGACGAGTCGACGCTGGAGTCCCTCAAGGGCCACGTCGCCGTCGGTCACTCGCGCTACTCCACCACCGGTGCCAGCACCTGGCACAACGCGCAGCCGACGTTCCACCCCACGGCGACCGGCTCGATCGCGCTGGCCCACAACGGCAACCTCATCAACACCCCCGAGCTGGCCGAGATGGTCGTCGGCGCCGACGGTGGCGAGCAGCTCGACCTGCAGATGCGGATGCCCCCCGCGTCCACCAACGACACCTCCGTGGTCACCCAGCTCCTCGCGCACCACCCGGGCCAGACGGTCGAGGAGCGCGCCGCCGACCTGCTCCCGCAGATCCGGGGCGCCTACTCCTTCGTCTGGATGGACGAGCGCACGCTGTACGCCGCCCGCGACCCGCAGGGCATCCGGCCGCTCGTCCTGGGCCGCCTCGAGCGCGGCTGGGTGGTCGCCTCGGAGACCGCGGCCCTCGACATCGTCGGCGCCTCCTTCATCCGCGAGATCGAGCCCGGCGAGATGGTCGCGGTGGACGAGGACGGGCTGCGCACGAGCCAGTTCGCCGAGCCGGCGCCCAAGCACTGCCTCTTCGAGTTCGTCTACCTCGCCCGGCCCGACACCGTCATCACCGGCAAGCGGGTGCACAGCGTGCGCGTGGAGATCGGCCGCCGGCTGGCGAGGGCCTTCCCGGCCGACGCGGACCTGGTCATCCCGGTCCCCGAGTCCGGCACCCCGTCGGCCATCGGGTACGCCGAGGAGTCGGGGATCCCCTACGGCATGGGTCTCGTCAAGAACTCCTACGTCGGGCGGACCTTCATCCAGCCCAGCCAGACCATCCGCCAGCTCGGCATCCGGCTCAAGCTCAACCCGCTGCGCGACGTCATCGAGGGCAAGCGGCTCGTCGTCGTCGACGACTCGATCGTGCGCGGCAACACCCAGCGCGCGCTCGTGCGGATGCTGCGCGAGGCCGGCGCCCGCGAGGTGCACGTCCGGATCAGCTCGCCGCCGGTCAAGTGGCCGTGCTTCTACGGCATCGACTTCGCCACCCGCGCCGAGCTCATCGCCAACGGCCTGACCTCCGACGAGATCTGCCGCTCCATCGACGCCGACTCGCTGGGCTACATCGACCTCGACGACCTCGTCGAGGCCACCTCGGTGCCGATGGACGACCTGTGCCGCGCCTGCTTCGACGGGGTCTACCCGATCCCGCTGCCCGAGCCCGAGCGCCTCGGCAAGGGCATTCTCGAGCCGGCCGCCGATCGGGTCGCGCTGCCCGTGCTCAACAACCCGTGACCACTCGCCGTACCCCATCCAGCAGGAGCGACGTGACCGACAGCGACGTGACCCACCCCGTGCCGACCGGAGACCCCCAGGGCGCGTACGCCGCCGCCGGGGTCTCCATCGAGGCCGCCGACCTGGCCATCGAGCTGATGAAGGGCTCGGTCGCCCGGGCGACCCGGCCCGAGGTGATCGGGGGACTGGGCGGCTTCGCCGGGCTCTTCGACGCCTCGGCGCTGACCCGCTACGAGCGACCCCTGCTGGCCACGTCCACCGACGGCGTCGGCACCAAGGTGGCGATCGCGCAGGCGATGGACGTCCACGACACCATCGGCTTCGACCTGGTCGGCATGGTCGTCGACGACCTCGTCGTCTGCGGCGCCGAGCCGCTGTTCATGACCGACTACATCGCCACCGGCCGGGTCGTCCCCGAGCGCGTCTCCGCCATCGTCAAGGGCATCGCCGACGCCTGCGTGGTGGCCGGCTGCGCGCTGATCGGTGGCGAGACCGCCGAGCACCCGGGCCTGCTGGCTCCCGACGAGTACGACGTCGCGGGCGCGGCCACCGGCGTGGTCGAGGCCGACCGGCTGCTCGGGCCCGGCCGGGTGCGTCCGGGTGACGTGGTGCTGGCCATGGGGTCCAGCGGCCTGCACTCCAACGGCTACTCGCTGGTGCGCCACGTGCTGCTCGGCGAGGGCGGTCCGGGCTGGTCCCTGGACCGTGACGTCGACGTCCTCGGTCGGACCCTGGGCGAGGAGCTCCTCGAGCCCACCCGGATCTATGCGAAGGCCTGCCTGGACCTCGCGGCCCAGACCGAGGTGCACGCGATGTCGCACGTCACCGGTGGCGGGCTCGCGGCCAACCTGGAGCGGGTGATGCCCGTCGAGGTGTCGGCGACGCTCGACAGGGCCACCTGGGCGCTCCCACCGGTCTTCTCGCTGGTCGCCGAGGTCGGCGGCGTCTCCCGCGAGGACCTCGAGGCGACGCTCAACTGTGGCGTCGGCATGGTCGCGCTGCTGCCCGCGGCGTCCGCCGACCGGGCGGTCGCGGTGCTCGACGGGCACGGCATCCCCGCCTGGGTCGCCGGCGAGGTCACCGAGGGCGGCGAGGGCCGGGTGACCCTCACCGGGGACCACCGCTGAGCCCTCGCGCGACTTTGTGAGCAAATCGCGTGGGCCCCGGCGTGCGGGAACAGCCAGGTAACAGGTAGCGTTGCCCCCACGACAATTTCTTGAGACAGCCCGGGAGCCTTCGTTGCCCCGGCCGATTTGCGAGGGGGCTGACCCTATGGGGCGCGGCCGAGCCAAAGCCAAGCAGACGAAGGTCGCTCGCGACCTGAAGTACCGCACTCACGAGACGGACTTCGGGGCGCTCGCCAGTGAGCTCCACGGCGACAGCGGCACAGTGGACGAGCAGGTGGATCCTGAGGTCCTCGAGAAGTGGTCCGACGTCATCGAGACCTCTCGCGACTGACCTCGCACCCCCGGTCCCCTGACCGGGCACTTCACTGCGCTAACCCCGCGGTGACCGGGCACTTCGCTGCGCTCAGACGCGGTGACCGGGCACTTCGCTGCGCTCAGACGCGGTGACCGGGCACTTCGCTGCGCTCAGACGCGGTGACCGGGCACTTCGCTGCGCTCACGGTCAGCGCCGAGCAACTGCACGGAAGTGCCCGGTCGGCACCGCCCAAGCGCAGGGAAGTGCCCGGTCGGCACCGCCCAAGCGCAGGGAAGTGCCCGGTCGGTCAGGGGAGCCAGACGCCCCGGAGTCGTCCGACGTCGCGCATCCGACGCTCGGCGAGCCGGTCGGCCGCGATGGCCGGTGCGACGCCGTCGGAGGCCGCGAGCTCGAAGACGGCCTTGGTCGTGTCGAAGATGCCCGTGGCCCGCTGCTCGGCCCGCTCGAAGGAGAAGCCCTCGAGCTCGTCGGCGACCTGGATCAGCCCACCGGAGTTGACGCAGTAGTCGGGCGCGTAGAGGATCCCGCGCTCCTCGAGCTGCTTCTCGATGCCCGGGTGCGCGAGCTGGTTGTTGGCGGCGCCGCAGACGATCTTGGCGGAGAGCACCTCGACGACCTCGTCGGTGAGGGCACCGCCGAGCGCGCAGGGGGCGTAGACGTCCAGCGGGCTCGCGACCAGCGCGTCGGTCGAGGCGACCGCGGTCACGGCCTCGTGCTCGGCCACCAGCGCGTCGACCGAGGGCTGGTGCACGTCGGTGATGACCACCGAGGCGCCGTCCTCGACGAGGTGGCGCACGAGGTGCCGGCCGACCTTGCCGACGCCGGCGACGCCCACGGTGCGGCCGTGGAGGGTCGGGGCACCCCAGACGACCTCGGCGGCCGCCCGCATGCCCTGGAACACGCCGTACGCCGTGAGCACCGAGCTGTCGCCCGCGCCGCCGTGGGCGGTGGTGCGGCCGGTGACGTAGGAGCACTCGCGCGCGATGTGGTCCATGTCCTCCGAGAAGGTCCCCACGTCGCAGGCGGTGTAGTAGCGACCGCCGAGCGACTGCACGAAGCGGCCGTAGGCGCGCAGCAGGGCCTCGGTCTTGAGGGTCGCCGGGTCACCGATGATGACCGCCTTGCCGCCGCCGAGGTCCAGGCCGGCGAGCGCCGCCTTGTAGGACATGCCGCGCGAGAGGTTGAGGACGTCCTCGATCGCGTCGTCGGTGCTCGCGTAGGGGTAGAAGCGGGTGCCGCCGAGGGCGGGACCCAGCGCGGTGGAGTGGATGGCGACGATGGCCTTCAGGCCCGTGGCCCGGTCGTTGCAGAAGACGACCTGCTCGTGCTCGCTGCCGAGGTCGAAGACGTCGACAGGGGGATTTCCAGACATGGTGGTGTCCTTCGATGTGTCGTGGCGGCCGCGAGGGTGGTGCGACCCGGTCGTGACGGTCGCATGGGTGGTGACCGCCGTCACGCCCAAGGTTAGTCCGACTGGCGCATGATCACGACGTCGCCGTGCGTGCCGTAGCCCAGCAGGCGCCCGCCCGCGGAGACCCCGTTGAACGCGACCATCAGCCACCGGTCGTCGACGCGGGCGAGGGTGGGCCACGGCAGGTTCGTCGGGTACGGCGCGTCCAGCGCGCCGCGCTCGACCAGGTCGGTGCCGAACACCGGGAACCGGGTCCGCTCGCCCCGCCGGCCGTCCCGACCGTCGCTGGCCACGACGATCAGCTCGTCGTCGACCCGCAGCAGCGTGGTGCCCTCGGTCGCCCGCCGCTCGGGGGCCGCCGAGAGCAGCGACAGGTCGGACAGCGACGGCCCGGCGGCCAGGGCGGGATGGAACCGGAAGAAGCGGCTTGCGCTCACGAAGCCCACCAGCCAGCGGTCGTCCTCGCGCACCAGGTGCGGGTCCCAGACCGCGACCGAGGTGAAGCCGTCGGTGGGCAGCGGCAGCTCGACGGTGTCCAGCACCCGCTCGCCGTGCAGCAGGTCCACCGCGGAGTCGACCGTCGCCAGCGTCACCCGCAGCCTCGACGGCCCGGTCCGGTCCGCCCGGGTGGTCGGCTGCTCGAAGTCGCCCCACGTGCTGGTCGCGACCAGCCACCGGTCGCCGTCGCGGACGACGTGCGTGGCGTGGTCGCCGTACACCCCGGCGTGGTCGGGGCGGCGGAAGAACAGGTCGCCGGTGCGCTGCAGCTCGAGGGTGTCCGGGGAGAGTCGCCACAGCTGGTGTGGGCGCTGTCGAAGAAGCCCGGCCCGGCCGAGGTCGCGCTGAGCCACAGGTCCCCGTCGTCGCGCACGGGGGTGCCGTCGGCCTCGCTGACCAGGCGCAGGTCGCGCAGGCCGAGCTGGCCGAAGCCCCCCGCGACCGACGGCCGGTCGGGCAGGTCGACCGCCAGGCCGGCCAGCGCCGCCTCGTCGTGGAGGACGTGGACGTCCAGGTCGTCGCGCAGGTCGCGGCGGGCGCGGGCGACCCACCGGCCCTGCTCGCGCGACCAGGCGGTGAGGTGGGTCCCGGTCAGGGTGAGCCCGACCTCGGTGGGCGACTCGGCGCGGCCCATCCGCCGGCTCCGGTGCTCACGCGTGTCGCCGCCGCGGGTGATCGCCAGCGCCAGCGAGGCCCCGTCGTACGACATCCCCAGCCGCATCCCGTCGAGGTGCAGCGCGAGGTGGGACGGCGTGGTGGGGGAGGCGAGCGTCGTCGTCGCGGCGGCGTACGGCGCGAGGACGGGCAGCGGGTGCCGGCCACCCTCGGCGGTGGTCACGCGCGCCGAGGAGACCAGGTCGACCGGGCGCAGGCGGCGCACGATCTCGAGGCGGGGCAGCACCGGCCGATTGTCGCAGCCGGTGCGGCCCCACACCGGCGCCCGGAGTCCTGTGGCGTCCGTCATACCTGTCGATGACCGCTTCGGCGTACGCCGCGTCAGTGCGACGGCAGCGACCCGCTCAACCGGTCGTGCCGCTCGGCGCTGGAGGCGTTGAGACCGACGATCTCGACGCGCTTGCCCTTGCGCTCGTACTTGGTGGTGATGGCGTCGAGCGAGGCGACGGTGGAGGCGTCCCAGACGTGGGACCCGGAGAGGTCGATGACCACCTGGTCCGGGTCGTCGGCGTACTCGAACTGCGTGTAGAGGTCGTTGCTGGAGGCGAAGAACAGCTCACCGGTGACGCGGTAGACCGCGGTCGGGGCGCCGTCGGCGCCGGCGACGACCTCGCGGTGGGTCTCGGTGAGGTGGGCGACGCGGCGGGCGAAGAGGGTCATGGCGACGAGCACGCCGACCACGACGCCGATCGCCAGGTTGTGGCTGAGCACGGTGACCACGACGGTGGCGAGCATGACGGTCGTCTCCGACTTCGGCATCCGGCGCAGCGTGGCCGGCTGGATCGAGTGCCAGTCGAAGGTGCCGACGGAGACCATGATCATGACGGCGACCAGCGCGGCCATCGGGATGAGGGCGACGACGTCGCCGAAGCCGACGACCAGGATCAGCAGGAAGACGCCGGCGAGGAAGGTGGAGATCCGGGTCCGGGCGCCGGAGGCCTTCACGTTGATCATCGTCTGGCCGATCATCGCGCAGCCACCCATGCCGCCGAAGAAGCCGGTGATGACGTTGGAGGCGCCCTGGCCCCACGCCTCGCGGGTCTTCTCGGAGTGGGTGTCGGTGATGTCGTCGACGAGCTTGGCGGTGAGCAGCGACTCGAGCAGGCCGACCAGCGCCATCGCCAGCGCGAAGGGGGCGATGATCTTCAGCGTCTCGAGGGTCCACGGCACGTCGGGCATGAACAGCGACGGGAGGCTGTCGGGCAGCTCGCCCTCGTCGCCGACGTCGGGGACGTTGACGGCGGCCAGCAGCGTGAACGCGGTGAGCGCGACGATGGCGACCAGGGGTGCCGGGACGACCCGGGTGACCCGCGGCAGCGCGACGATGACGGCGATGCCGATCGCGATCATCGGGTACACCAGCCACGGCACGTCGACCAGGTGCGGGACCTGCGCCATGAAGATCAGGATCGCCAGGGCGTTGACGAAGCCGACCATCACCGAGCGGGGGATGAAGCGCATCAGTCGAGCGACGCCGAGGATGCCCAGCACGATCTGGAAGACGCCGCCGAGCAGCACCGTGGCGATGAGGTAGTCCATGCCGTAGTCGCGCGCCACCGGGGCGATGACCAGGGCGATGGCGCCGGTGGCCGCGGAGATCATCGCCGGCCGGCCGCCGAGGAAGCTGATGGACACGGCCATGGTGAACGACGCGAAGAGACCGACGCGGGGGTCCACGCCGGCGATGATCGAGAACGAGATGGCCTCGGGGATCAGCGCCAGCGCGACGACCAGGCCGGCGAGCACCTCGGTGCGCAGCATCCGCGGCGATCGCAACGCGTTGCGGACGGTGGGCTCGAGGGTGGGTGGGGCGGTGGCGGTGGTCGGGTTCGACACGCGGGTGCTCCGTTCGAGAAGGTGCTGGCCGAGCGGCCGGGACGGGTGTCACCCAGGTCGCCGCAGGACGGGGCGGGCACCATGGGTGTGCGTGCCGGCGTCGTCGCCGGCGGAAGTCTGGTCACAACTCTAACCTCACGTGAGGGTAGGGTTGAAATCCGTACCGAGACGTCGAGAGGCACACGTGAGCAACCCGGACTCCCCGGCGGTCATGCACATCGGCGAGGTCGCCGCCCGCACCGAGCTCTCGCTGCGCAGCCTGCGGCACTGGGAGGAGGTGGGCCTGCTCCAGCCCTCGGGACGGACGGACGGGGGCTTCCGCCTCTACACCGAGGCCGACGTGGAGAAGGTCCTGGTCATCCGCCGCATGAAGCCCCTCGGGTTCAGCCTGGACCAGATGAAGGCCGTGATGCGCGACATCGAGGCCCTCGAGCACCTCGACGAGTCGTCGGACCTGAGGGAGCGGGCGCGACTCGCCGAGGTGCTCGCCGAGGCCGGCGACCGGCGTGACCGGCTGGTGCGCCAGCTCGCCATGGCCGACGAGTTCATCGAGCTCCTGGGTGACCGGCTCGGGTGAGCCATGCGCGGACGCCCGGTCGTCAGCCCCGGTCGAGCACGGACGCGGGCAGCGCGAGGCCCGGCACCAGCTCGGTCAGCAGGTCGCGCACCCGGGCGTCGAGGTCGCCGACGATCGCCCGGACGGTCGCGTCGTCCTGCCCGCCCGGATCGGCCACCGGCCAGTCCCGGTAGGTCACGCCGGGGACGTAGGGGCACTCCTCGCCGCACCCGAGGGTGATGGCCATCGTGCTGCTCGCGATGGTCTCGCGGGTGAGGAGGGTGGGCTCCTCGTGCGACGTGTCCAGGCCGAGGGACTCCAGGACTCGTGCCACCTCGGCGTGGATGTGCTCCCCCGGCTGGGTGCCGGCCGACAGGGCGGTGACGCGGCCACCGGCGTAGTGCTCGGTGAGCACCCGGCTGATCACCGAGCGCCCGCCGTTGCGGACGCAGGCGAAGACGACCTGCGGGACGGGGGGAGCGGGGTTCATCGGACGCCTCCTGCGGCGGTCGAAGGGAGGGTGCGGTCGCGGAAGAAGCGACGGGCCCAGAGGCTGACGTAGACGAGGCCCACGAGGACCGGGACCTCGATCAGGGGTCCGACCACGCCGGCCAGGGCCTGGCCGGACGCGACGCCGAACACCCCGATCGCCACCGCGATGGCCAGCTCGAAGTTGTTGCCGGCGGCGGTGAACGAGACGGCGGTGGCGCGGGCGTAGGTGAAGCCGAGGGCCCGGGTGAGCAGCATGGACCCGCCCCACATCAGCACGAAGTAGGCGAGCAGCGGCAGCGCGATGCGGGCCACGTCGAGCGGCTCGCTGATGATCGTGTCGCCCTGGAGGGCGAAGAGCAGCACGATGGTGAAGAGCAGCCCGTACAGCGCCGCCGGGCCGATGCGCGGCAGGAACGTCCCCTCGTACCACTCGCGTCCTCGCGCTCGTTCGCCGAGCGTGCGGGTGAGGTAGCCCGCGAGGAGCGGGATGCCGAGGAAGACCAGCACCGAGCGGGCGATCGCCCACATGGAGACCTCGAGGTCGGTCTGCGCCAGGCCGAGCCATCCGGGGAGGACCTCGAGGTAGAAGTAGCCGAGCAGCGCGAAGGCCAGGACCTGGAAGATCGCGTTGATGGCGACCAGGATCGCGGCCGCCTCGCGGTCGCCGCAGGCCAGGTCGTTCCAGATCAGCACCATCGCGATGCACCGGGCGAGCCCGACGATGATCAGGCCGGTGCGGTACTCCGGCAGGTCCGGCAGCAGCAGCCACGCCAGCGCGAACATCAGCGCGGGCCCGACCACCCAGTTGAGGACGATGGAGGTCGCGAGCAGCCGCCGGTCACCCGTGACGTGGCCCAGCTCGTCGTACCGCACCTTCGCCAGGACGGGGTACATCATGATCAGCAGCCCGATGGCGATCGGCAGCGAGACCGAGCCGACCTCCACGGCGGCCAGTGCGTCGTCGAGGCCGGGTACGCCGCGACCGAGCAGCAGGCCGCCGACCATCGCGACCCCGATCCACACCGGCAGGAAGCGGTCCAGCGTCGAGAGCCGCTGGAGGACCGCGTCGTCGTCGCCTCCGGAGGGCTGCTCGCGGACGGTGTCGCTCATGCGCCCACCGCGGTCCGGGTCGCGTCGGCGGTGAACAGGCCCGCCAGCGCGGCCATCGCCTCGGGACGGGCGATGTAGTAGACCCAGGTGCCCCGCTTCTCGCGGTCGACGAGGCCGGCGTCGTGCAGCACCTTGAGGTGGTGGCTGATCGTGGGCTGGGACAGGTCGAAGTGGGGGAGCAGGTCGCACACGCAGGCCTCGCCGCCCTCGTGGGACAGCACCAGCGACAGCAGCCGCAGCCGGGCGGGATCGGCGATCGCCTTGAGCAGCGGTACGACGCTCGCCGCCTGCGCCGCGGAGATCGGCTCGCGGGAGAGGGGGACGCAGCAGGTCAGCGGGTCCGCGCCCGGGGGGACGAGGTCCTCAGAGTTCGACATGTGTCGATGTTGACAGTCATCGATGTGCGCCGCAACTCGGCCCGCCTCGGGATGCGGCGGCGTGGCTACGGTGAGGGCATGGAGCTCCGGGTCGACGTCGCCGTCATCGGCGGCGGGCAGGCCGGGCTGGCCACTGCGTTCTACCTGCGCCGTGCCGGGCTCCGACCCGGACGGGACTTCGTCGTCGTCGACGGGGAGCGCCACCCCGGCGGCGCCTGGCAGCACACGTGGGAGGGGTTGCGGCTCTTCTCTCCCGCGACCTACTCCTCGCTGCCGGGCTGGATGATGCCCCCCTGGGACGACGCCCGGCTCGGATTCCCTCCGCGCAGCCACGTCATCGACTACCTGACGCGTTACGAGGAGCGGTACGGACTCGACGTACGGCGGCCCCACCGCGTCGTCACGGTCGAGCGGGACGTCGACGGGGAGCATCTCGTCGTCCGCGCGGACGGGCTCGACGTCGCGGCCCGGGCCGTGGTCTCGGCCACCGGCACGTGGACCCAGCCGTTCTGGCCGGCCTACCCGGGCGCCCGGGAGTTCGGGGGGCGCCAGCTCCACGCGGCCCAGTACCGGCATCCTGGCGAGTTCGAGGGGCAACGCGTCGCGGTGGTCGGGGGAGGCAACTCGGCTGCCCAGGTGCTTGCCGAGGTGTCCTCGGTCGCCGACACCGCGTGGTTCACCTCCAGGCCGCCCCGGTTCCTGCCCGACGACGTCGACGGCCGCGCGCTCTTCGCCGCCGCGACGGCGCGGATCGAGGCGCTGCGGCGGGGGCGCTCGCACGCGGGAGTCGCCGGGCTCGGAGATGTCGTGATGATCGACAGCGTGCGCGACGCCCGCGAGCGTGGCGTCCTCGTGGCTCGGCCGATGTTCTCCCGCCTCGGTGCGGACGGCGTCGTCTCGCCCGACGGCGCGACCTTCGACGCTGACGCGATCATCTGGTGCACCGGCTTCCGTCCGGCGCTCCGCCACCTCCGCGCCCTGCGCCTGGGGGCGGAGGGCGGGCGGCCCGCGGTCGACGGCCCCAGCGGGACGCGCGTGGTCTCCGAGCCGCGTCTCCACCTCGTCGGGTACGGCGACTGGACGGGGCCCGCCTCGGCGACGCTGCTCGGCGTCGGGCGCTCGGCCCGGGCCACCGTGGAGCAGGTCGTCCGGGCGCTGCCGGTCAGGCGGTCCGGGTCGACCCGAGCGTGACGGGCTCCGGCCCGGCGGCCGCGGGGGCCCCGCAGCAGCCGCCGGCCACGGCGAGCGCGTCGGGCGCGTCGAAGGCGCCGGCCCCGTTGCAGACCCCGGTCTCGGGCAGCACCAGCTCGACGCGGTCGGCGGCCTCGAGGTCGCCGTCCAGCGCGGCGACCACGGACCGGACCTGCTCGAAGCCGGTCATCGCGAGGAACGAGGGTGCCCGCCCGTAGGACTTCATCCCGACCAGGAACAGCCCTGGCTCCGGCTGCGCGAGCTCTCGGTGGCCGTGCGGGGCCACGTCGCCGCAGGAGTGGTGGTCGGGATGGATCTGATCAGCCAGGGCGCGCGCCGAGCCGAGGGCCGGATCGAGGTCGAGGCGCACCTCGGACAGGAACGAGAAGTCCGGCCTGAAGCCGGTGACGACGATGACCTCGTCGACGTCGGTGACCTCCGCCCCGTCCACCGACCTCAGGGTGAGGCGTCCGTCGGACTGGCCGACGACCGCCTCGGTGCGGAAGCTGGTGACGTGCGTGACCGCACCCCCGCTCGCGGCCGCCCGGGCGTCCTCCCCGAGCTTGCCCCGCTGCTCGAGCTGGTCGTTGTCCCCACCGCCGAAGGCGTCGCCGACACTCGGTCGGCGCAGCAGCCAGGAGACCCGGGTGGCCGCGTCGTGCTCGGCCAGTCCGGCCAGGCCGATGAGCACGCCCTGGGCGGACGCGCCGCGGCCCGCCACGGCCACGTGCCTGCCGGCGTACCGCGCGGCCACGAACGGATCGGCGAGGTCGGGCATGCCGTAGGTGATGCGGACGGCGTGCTCGCGCTCCCCGAGGGCGGGGTAGCCGTCGGCGCCGAGCGGGTGGGGGCTGGTCCAGGTGCCGGAGGCGTCGATCACCGCCCTGGCGAGCAGTCGCCGGTGGCCGGTGCCGTCCTGCACGTGGACGGCGAAGGCGTCCGTGTCGCGACCGGAGTCGACGAGCAGGTCGCGCCCCGCGCGTCCGACGCCCGTGACGCGGGCGTCGTACCGGACGCTCCCGCCCGGCGAGGCGTCGATGAGCTCCGCCAGCGGACGGAGGTAGTGCTCGCGCCACTCGCCGCCGGTGGGGTAGGCGCTGTCGTCCGGGGCCGTCCAGGCGTCCGCGGCGTCGAGGAGCCGGCGCGCGGCAGGGTCGACGAGCTCGGCCCACGAGGAGAAGAGGCGCACGTGGGCCCACTGCCCCACGGCCGCCCCGGCGCCCGGACCGGCCTCGAGGACGACGACGTCGATGCCGCGCTCGACGGCGTGTGCGGCGGCGGCCAGCCCGACGGGGCCGGCGCCGATGATGGCCAGGGGGTGCTGCATGGGGTCCTCCGGATCGCCTGGGCATCGACGGGTGTCGATATGTTCACCATATCGACCGTGATCGATAGCGACAAGGTGTTCTCCGGTGGCGTGACACGGCGCTGCTCGAGCGGCGCAACGGGCTGCTGACCGTCGTGGCAACAACAGCGAAGCGCCCGGTCGGGACGTGACCGGGCGCTTCGCGTGCATGTGGCCAGGGGCGGGGTCGAACCGCCGACCTACCGATTTTCAGTCGGTCGCTCGTACCAACTGAGCTACCTGGCCAAGCGCGGGGAATGCTACATGAGCGCCCGCGCCTGCGCGGAATCGACCGGGAGCCGGTACGCCGTCCTGTCGCCGCCTGCGCTGTCCTGCCGGTGCTCGGCGGCGCGTGGCCTCAGGCGAGGGGGTCGCTCTCGCGGACGGGCAGCTCGATCCAGAAGGCGGAGCCGCGCCCCGGGGTCGAGTGGGCGTCCACGGTCCCGCCGTCGCGCTCCGCGAGCGAGCGGGAGAGGGACAGGCCGAGGCCGGTGCCCTTCACGCCGGGGCGGGCGTAGCGGACGAACGGGTTGAACACGTCGTGGAGCTGCTCGGGGGTGAGGCCGGTGCCGGTGTCCCGGACGATGACCCGCAGCCGGGGCTCGCCCGACTCCCCGCGCAGCTCCTGCGACGAGACCTCGACCGAGCCGCCCGGGTTGTGCACCACCGCGTTGCCGATCAGGTTGGAGAGCACCTGCCGGAAGCCCGCCGCGTGGGCCCAGACCGTCTGGCCGTGCGCCACCGAGCAGTCGAGGGTCACCTCGGAGGCCCGTGCGGTCGCGCGGTGCCAGTGCAGGACGTCCTCCACCGCGGCGCCCACGTCGAGGCTCTCCCGGCTCTCCTCCGTGCCCATGGTCCGGCCGGCGCTCAGCAGGTCCTCGACGACCGCCATCAGCTGCTCACAGGCCCGCAGGATGACGTCGCCGTCGCGCTCCACGGCCTTGGCGAAGGGGTCCGTCTCCTGCTGGGCCGCCTCGTCCACCAGCATCTCGGTGTAGCCGACGATGGCCGTGAGCGGCGTCCTGAGCTCGTGGCCGATCGAGGCGAAGAAGTGCTGCTGCGCCTCGCGGGTCTGGGCTCCGGCCGCCACGGCGTCGGCGAGTGAGCGGCGGGCCTGCTCCAGGGCGATGCGCGACGTGAGTGCGGCGTTGAGAAGGCGGAAGTCGGCGACATGCGTCTGGCGGCCAGGGCCGTGCGCCGGTGCCGCCCATGGCCAGGCTGCCGTACATGACGCCGTCGGCGACCTGCGCGTGCGACCACCATGCTTCGGATGCCGCACGAGGCCAGCTCCCGCCGGTCCTGCGTCGGCTTCCGGGGGGAGGAGGTCGGTGTCGGTGAGGACGAGCGCTGTCTCTGCGCGCGCGTGGAGACACCCACGGCATGGACAGTGCCGCCTCCGGGCCGGCGTCCGGCGCCGGGGAGGACTGAGCACGCGGTGCCGGGCTGCAGCCACTCCGTGACCCAAGCGCGTTCGCCCGAGGTGCACCCAGCCGGCTCTCGTCCTCGGGCGCGAAGGTGGTCAACGCGGCCGTGACCGCTTCGACGCGCGGCGAGCGCCAGCAGGTGCTGCGGCGATCAGAGCGAGACGCCTCGTCCAGCGTCGTCCCGGTGTCGAGACACGACTGAGGCGAGCGCGGAGGCGGCTGGGGACACGGGCGTGTCGAGCGGCACGACTGGCAGCGCAGCGGAGCCGGTCATTGGTCGACCTCCTCCCGGGGCAGGACCGTGATGCGGGCGGGCGACGGGGAGGATTCCCCGGCTCTGGTCGATTGTGACGGACGAGGTCAACGCGAGGGAGTGCCGCCCCGCCCACGACGCGAGGTCGCGCAGCAGCGCGAGGCCCAGGGTGCGGCCGGGGCAGGCGTGCGCGCCGGCGCCGAAGGGCAGCCAGGCCCCCGGTCGGACGTCGTCCGCGCCCACCGCTCGGGGCAGAAGCTGGGTGAGGTCCGCGGGGGTGTCCGGCGCCAGGTCGGGGGAGCGGCCGAGGAGCAGCGGGCTCACCAGGACCACGGCGCCGGCCGGCAGCTGCTGGCCCGCCGACCTCGATCGGTGCAGTGGTCATCCGGGCGGTCACCCACGTCGGCGGGGTGAGGCGGAGGGTCTCCCAGACCGCGTGGTCGGGATCGACCACTCGTTCGGGGTGCCCCGCCAGGTGCACGAGGAGCCAGGCGCCCGCGGCGATCGGCACCTGGATCCCGGCGGCCAGCATGGTGGCGACGACCGGGGGCGTGTCCGTGACGCCGCAGTCGGCCAGGACGTCCGCCAGGGACTGCTCGAGCGCGACCCGGGCGCGCTGCTCGTGGCGCCGTACCCGGCTCCAGCGCCGCGGGGCTCGCGGACTGGCGATCACCGGGGCCAGGGCGTCGATCCAGGCCAGCACCTCGTCGGCGACCCGGTCTCGCGTGGCCGGGTCGATGCCGTCGAGGACGGCCGCGCACGTGGCCCGGGCGACGGGCCGACGGAGCAGGTCCATCGCGTCGATCGTCGACGCCTCACCGGCGAGCCAGCGTCCCGGGGACGCCGGCGCCGAGCAGGGCCAGGTCCCACTCGACGGCGAAGACGTCACGGCCGCGCTCGACCTCGGCGGGCGTCAGGGGGGCGAAGACGTGGTGGCCGGTGCGGGTGTCGGCGGCACTCGCGGACAGGTCCGTGCTCCGGGTGACGCTGGTGGGGAAGTCGAAGGTGGCCGCGTCCATCAGGACGCGCTTCGACTGCTCGGGGGTGGTGGCCAGCCACGGCCCGTGCGGGCCGAGCGGGGCGAGCCCCTCGGAGGCGGGGGCAGCAAGGACAGCGCCGAGGCGGCCTGGGGCCGCCTCGGCGCTCTCGATGTGGTGGACGGGGCACGCGGCCCCGTCGACGTGGCGGTCGGTCAGCGACCGGGGCCGCTCGGGCGCCACGCGTACAGCGCGAACATCTGGTCGGCGACGCGCTTGGCCTGCGTGGCGCTGCTTGAGCTTGGCGATCATGGGTGCTCCCTCTCCTCAGGTGGACGACGTCCCAGGGGGTGCGACGTCGTTCAGGGCCAGGCCTCCCGGACTGTCCCTGAACTGCAGGGTAGCGACGGCGAAGGGGTTACGGGGCGGTTTGCGCGTTCTTCGCCTCGATGAGGTCACGCAGCTGCTGCCCGCGCAGCGGCTTCGGGAGCACCGTGGTCACTCCGAGCTCCTGCAGGACCGCGCGCTGGTCGCCGGCCCAGGCACTGATGACGACCACGTCCAGGCCCTGTCCGCGGTCGGGGTGGTCGCGCAGCCAGCGCACGACGTCCTCGCCACTCATCCGCGGCATGGTGAGGTCCAGGAGCATGATGTCGTAGTCGCTCCGGCTGAGCGCCTCGACCGCCTCGACGCCGTCGGCGGCCTGGTCGGCGAGGTGCCCGAGGCGCACCACCATCCGCGACATCAGGTCGCGGATGTCCTCGGTGTCGTCCACCACGAGGAAGCGCAGGGGAATCGCCTCGGTGCTCACGAGAGGAGGCTATCGGTGATGAGGGGCCCGCATCTCGCTAGTTCTGCGATGTCCACGAATCGGTCGGTCGCAGGCTCGGGGTGGCCGTCGCGACGGGCCCGTGCAATTGGGCGGCCGTGGGGGCCGCGCCCTATGCTGTACGACGCTTCCGGCCGTGCGGTTCCGCCGCGTGCCGCCGGGGGCGGGCCCCCATCGTCTAGCGGCCCAGGACCCCGCCCTTTCACGGCGGTAGCACGGGTTCGAATCCCGTTGGGGGTGCCCTCGTCCACGGCGGGGAAGCTGCCTAGCCGAGGGCCGCGCCGTCCGCCGGGGCGGACGTGGGATCGGGTTGCCGAGCCATGCGGAACGAGTTCGCGATCCCGCCCAGCCCGGCCAGGATCGGGATGAGCAGGGCGACCTGCAGGGCCAGGGGACGCGAGTCGGTGTTGATCCGGATGATCTCGGCCTGCACGTCGGCGGGCTGCCCGACCAGCTGTTCCTCCAGCTGGGTGTTGGTCATCAGCTCCGCGTCGTCCTCCAGTGCCGTGGCCACCTGCTGCTGCTGGGCTGGGGCGAGCACCGTGCTGTCGTCCGACATCTGCGTGAAGGCGCCGGCCAGGGTCCACAGCATGATCGCGCCGGCGAACGCCAGGCCGAAGGACAGCCCGAAGGAGCCCGCGGCCGAGTTGACCCCGGCGGCCTCGCTCACCCGTTCCCCCGAGATCGGGGAGAGGGTGTAGTTGTTGAGCTGCGAGACCAGGAGGCCCAGCCCGGTGCCGGCGATCACGAGCGGGATCACCAGGGGCCAGCCGGAGTCGGCGCGCGGCACGATGGGCACCAGGACGACCAGTCCGATCGTGAGGCCGACGAAGCCCCAGCGGATCACCGTGGAGGGACGGCGCCTGCCGGCCCGCCGACCCGCCAGCAGGGCCACGCCGAACATGGTCAGCGACAGCGGCGCCAGCGTGAGGCCCGCCTGCATGGCGTCGTACTCCAGGACCATCTGCAGGTAGATGGGCAGCACGATCATGGTGCCGCCCAGCGCCACCTGTTGGAGCAGCTGGCCGGTGACGCCGTACCGGAAGAGCCTCGAGCGGAACAGGTCGGGATCGAGCAGCGTCGCCTGGCCGGCGCGCTTGCGGCGGCGCAGCCAGAAGACGAGTCCGGCGAGCGCCGACGCTCCGATCAGGAGGAGTACGCCGACGGACTCGCCGCCCTCCTGCCACACCAGGATGCCGAGGACCAGGCCGCCCATCCCGACCGCGGACAGCACCGAGCCCACCACGTCGACGGTGCGGGGGCCCGTGTAGGGCACGTCGTGGACGAGCTTGATGCCGGACAGCACGACCGCGATGACCACCACCTCCAGGGCGAACGCGACCCGCCACGACAGGTACGTGGTGATGAAGCCGCCGATCAGCGGGCCGACCGCGGCGGCCACCGCCGCCGCGGCGCCCACCATGGCGTACACCTTCTTCTGGGCCGTCCCCTCGAAGTTGCCGTGGATCAGCGACTGCATGGCCGGCAGCAGCAGGGAGGCACCCATGCCGCCGATGATCGCCCAGAAGATGATCACCGCGGTGAGACCCTGGGCCAGCGTCATCGCGGTCGCCCCCACGGCGTACCCGCACAGGCCCAGCACGTAGGCGCGCTTGCGACCGATGAGGTCGCCGACCTTGCTCCCGATGAGGATGAACGCGGCCGAGACCAGCGCCTCCAGGGCGATGGCCGACTGGACGCCGCTGACCGTCGTCCCCAGGTCGGTGACGACCGCGGAGATCGAGACGTTCATGATCGAGGTGTCGACGACCAGGACGAACATGGCCATCGCGAGCAGCAGCGCCAGCCGCCGGTCCAGGGGCGCCTCCTGCACCGGAGCGCCGAGGTTCGCTGCTTCCGCCATCCGATGCCACCCGTCCGCCAGCCCGTCCGCCAGCCCGTCCGCCAGCACTGCCCGATCCTGACGATGCTGCCTCCGACGCGCTCCCGGGGAGAAGGGCACATGGTCCCGAGGCGTCGGGCACGACGACCTCGGACCCGGACCGGGTCACTGCGCCGTCGTCGTCATTCCCCCGCGAAGTCCACGACGACCTTGATGTCGTCGGGCCCGCGCTGGAGCGCGTCGGCGATGTCCTGCGGCGGCACCCGCCGCGAGATCAGCCCGGCCAGCCAGGTCGGGTCGGCGGCGGCGAGCGCCTGGGCGGCCCGGTAGAAGTGCCGCCGGTTGGCGTTGACCGAGCCGATGACCACGTTGTTCTCCAGGACCAGCTCCGTGGCCAGGTCGGCGGGGGACAGCCCCGAGGCACGCCCGCCGCTGCCCACCCCGGTGAGGCAGACCACGCCTCCGGCGCCGACCTTGCGCATCGACTCGACGATCACCGATCCGACGCCGGTGCACTCGATGACGACGTCCGGTTCGAAGTCGAGGTCCGTGACCGTCCCCGAGTGGTAGGTGGCCCCGAGGTCGCGCACGAGGTCGGGCTTGGCGCCCGACGTGACCTGGTCGAGGACGTGGACCTCGAGGCCGTGCTGGACTCCGATGAGCGCCGCGAGCATGCCGATCGGTCCGGCACCGGTCACCAGGGCGCAACGCGGCTCCCAGAAGGCCCGAGCCCGCATGGCGCCGACCATCTCCCACGCCTTGGCCACCACGGTCGTGGGCTCGAGCAGCACCCCGAGGATCCCCAGCGACGGGTCGAGCCGGGTGACGTACTCGGGCTCGATCCGCCAGCGTTCGGACATGAAGCCGTCGAGCTCCTTGATCCCCCGCTCGGTGTACTGCCCGTTGCGGCACATGTCCCACTCGCCGACGGCGCAGCTGGGGCACGGCACCGGGTCGGGGCGCCGGACGATCCCGACGACGAGGTCCCCGACCTGCAGCCCGGTGCCGGGCTCGGTCTCCAGCACCCGTCCGAGCGACTCGTGGCCCAGGATCAGCCGATCCCGGCCGGGCGGCGTCCAGCCGTAGGCGCCGGAGGCGATCTCCACGTCGGTCCCGCAGACGCCCACCGCCACCGCTTCGACCAGCACCGATCCCGTGCGCGGGTCGGGCTCGGGGACCTCCTCGAGGCGTGCCGATCCCGCAGCGCCCGGCTCGACCGTGACTGCCTTCACCGGGTCTCCGTTCCGCGGGGCCGGTGCGGCCGCCGCTGTCGTCGTGTCAGGGGTGCGCGAGCGCCTCGGGCCGTGGGGCGAGCTCGTCCTCGACGTGGGACACCATGCGCATCGCGCCCCCGCCGACGTCAAGCGGCGTTGTCGTGACGAGCTCCTCGTCCATCAATGTGACCGCCGAGCACCCGACGCCGGCGCCGACGACGGCGTCCGGTCCGGAGTCGCGAGCAGCTCCACCGGGTGGTTCAGCGGCGCCCGCAGGGCCCATCCGCCCTCGATTGGGAGAGCGCGAAGTCGATGGGTTAGAGTTCCAGCGCTTCGCCCCGCAGAGCAGGATCGGCGGAGAGAAGCACGAGTTCAACCTGGCCCCGTAGCGCAGTTGGTTAGCGCGCCGCCCTGTCACGGCGGAGGCCGCGGGTTCGAGTCCCGTCGGGGTCGCCACCAGGCCGGCCCGGAGCACACGCTCCGGGCCGGCCTTCTGCGTCTCCCGCTCACCCGGACGCCGCCTACGCTGGCGACATGCCCGTGGAGATCGAGCCCGACGACTTCGACCGGCTCGTCGAGTCGGCCCTCGACGACCTCCCCGACGAGATCGCCGCGCTGGTCAGCAACGTCGTCCTCCAGGTCGAGGACGACGCCCCGGCCGACGACCCCGACCTGCTCGGGATCTACGACGGGGTGGCGCTCACCGAGCGGGCCGCCAACCACAGCGGCATGCTGCCGGACCGGATCCTGGTGTTCCGGCGCAACCTGGTCGAGATGTGCGACTCGCTCGACGAGCTGCGCGACGAGGTCCGGATCACGGTCGTGCACGAGATCGCCCACCACTTCGGGATCGGCGAGGAACGGCTGCACGCCCTCGGGCTCGGCTGAGCGCAGGAGCCCGGGATCGGATCGGGGATCGGGCGTCAGCGCGCGAGCGCGAATCCGACGGTTGCCGCGCCCACCGCGAGCGCGATCGTCAGGGCGGCGTACGCGATGCCCCGGCGGCCGAGATCGACGGACTGGACGGCGCACGACGAGTACGTCGTGAAGCCCCCGCAGAACCCCGTGACCAGGACGGCCCACGCCCCCTCCGACACGGCGAGGCCGGCGAAGAAGCCGGCGAGGCCCGAGCCGAGGACGTTGACGAGCAGGGTCCCCGCCGGCCAGCGGTCGTCGAGGGTCTGCGCCACGGCGTACCGCAGCGGCGCGCCGATCGCGGCGCCGAGGGCCACGAGGAGCGCGGTCATCGGACGGCCTCGGTACGCCGATGGACCAGCACGCGCCCGGTCGTCGCCGCCAACAGGCACAGGGCCAGCGTGCCGGCGGCGTAGGCGAGGGCGAGCCCGGAGTCGCCGGTGTCGGCCAGGTCGACGGTCTCCACGGCCATCGCCGAGACCGTGGTGAAGCCGCCGAGCAGGCCGGGGCCGAGGAAGCGCGCCAGCGTGGGCGAACGGCGTACGGCGCCCACGACGGGCAGGGCGCCCAGCACCAGGCAGCCGAGGACGTTGATCGCCAACGTGCTCCAGGGGAGTCCGTCGGCGACGGGCGCGACCTGTCCGATCGCCCAGCGCAGCACGGCCCCGAGCGCACCCCCGAGCGACACCGCGGCGAGGTCGAGCGGACGGAGGGGGTCCCTCGTCACGAGACGTGCTGGGCGTCGACGAGCCCCGAGCCGCCGCCGTCGGAGTGCCACGACCGCGGGGGCTCGCCGGCGAGCTGGCGCACCATCTCGCCGAGGTACCAGAGGTGGAACGACCGCTGGTCGGGGGTGCGCTGCAGGGAGAGGAGTCGCTCGGCCTTGCAGAAGGCGTCGGCCAGGTCGAACATCTCGATCATCGTGGACACGATGGCCGACGCCTCCGGCTCCATCCGCAGCGAGACGTCGACCGCGCGGGCCCCGGCCCGTCGTGCGGCCCGTACGGCGTGGTGGAGATCGGCGGGGATCTGCCGCTCGAAGCTGGTGAACATGGCGGACAGGTCGGCCGCGAGCGGGTAGTGGTCCTGGTGGGCGACCGCGAGCAGGCGCAGCTCGCGGCGCAGCTCGAAGTACTGCCGCGACAACGACGAGTAGAGCCGCAGGTCGACGCCGAGGAGCCTGATCTCGCGGGCGTCGTCGCTGACGGGGACGGGCTCGTCCTCGACCGTGCTGTCGATGACCGCCTCCGCGCCGCCGTCCTCACGCACCTCCGGGGCCGGCTCGAACCAGACGACCTTGCCGTCCGGCTCGATGGAGGCGCCCCAGGCGATCGAGCTCATGGCCACGATCGACAGCCCGCGGCCGAAGGTGGTGAGGAACTCCTCCGGGTCGGTGGACTGCGACGGCGGGGTCGGTGGCTGCGGGGATCCGTCGCTGATCTCGATGCGCGGGTGGCTCACCGTCCCGCGGACGCGTACGGAGATCGGCTCGGCCCCGTGGAGGACGGCGTTGGTGGTGAGCTCCGAGACGCCGAGCTCGGCACACTCGATGAGGTCCTCGCGGCCCAGCTCGACACAGATGTCCCGTACCCAACGGCGCGCGTCCGCGACGGCGCGCGGGGACGCCGACAGCGGGAGGGCTTGCTTCGTCAAGGGCACTAGGTCACTCACCGGGGGAGGATGAAGGTAGTCCAGCGGGGCGTACGTACCCAGGCTGGTCGCCGAGCAAACACGCCCCCGAGATAATTTGTCCAGAGCACTGCGGTGGTTTGCCTGAGTCTCCCGTGGGACGCGCGAGATCGCGAGGTGTGACGCACGGAACCGGTCCGACATTTGGGCGAGGGTCGCCCGAGGCGGGACAATGGGGCAGACGGTGACGTCGTCTGCGCCGCGCACGGCTCTAGGAGGAATGACATGTCGGATTCCCAGGCCCAGCAGAACGCTGCCCACAAGGTGGTCGTGATCGGCTCCGGCTTCGGTGGTCTCTTCGGCACCAAGGCCATGCGCAAGGCGCCGGTGGACGTCACCATGATCGCCAAGACGACCCACCACCTCTTCCAGCCGCTGCTGTACCAGGTGGCCACCGGCATCCTCTCCGAGGGCGAGATCGCGCCCCCGACCCGCGAGGTCCTCAGCGGCCAGCCGAACGCCCAGGTGCTGCTCGGCGAGGTCACCGACGTCGACCTCGGGGCCCGCACCGTCACCAGCCACGTCCTGGGTCGCGAGACGGTGTCGCGCTACGACTCGCTGATCGTCGCCGCCGGGGCGGCGCAGTCCTACTTCGGCAACGACCACTTCGCCGAGTACGCCCCGGGCATGAAGAGCATCGACGACGCCCTCGAGCTGCGCGGACGCATCTTCGGCGCCTTCGAGATGGCCGAGCTGGGCGCCAACCGTGGCGACGACGTCGACCACCTGCTGACCTTCGTGGTCGTCGGCGCCGGCCCGACCGGTGTGGAGATGGCCGGCCAGATCGCCGAGCTCGCCCACCGCACGCTCAAGCGCGACTTCCGGGCGATCAACACCCGCGAGGCGCGCGTGATCCTGCTCGACGCCGCGCCCCAGGTGCTGCCGCCGTTCGGCCAGAAGCTCGGCGCCAAGGCCAAGGCCGAGCTGGAGAAGCTGGGGGTCGAGGTGATCCTCGGCGCCATGGTGACCGACGTCGACGAGCGCGGCATCGAGATGAAGTTCAAGGACGGCCGCGTCGAGCGGATCAAGACCGTCACCAAGATCTGGGCCGCCGGCGTGCAGGCCAGCCCGCTCGGCCGCACCCTGTCGGAGCAGACCGGCGCCCCGCTCGACCGCGCCGGCCGCATCGGCGTCAACCCCGACCTCACGCTCCCGGGCCACCCCGAGGTCTTCGTCGTCGGCGACATGATCGCCCTCGACAACCTGCCGGGCGTCGCGCAGGTCGCGATCCAGGGCGCCAAGTACGCCGCCAAGGAGATCGAGGGCCGGCTCAAGGGCGAGGCGCCGCAGGGCCCGTTCAAGTACTTCGACAAGGGCTCGATGGCGATCATCAGCCGCTTCCGCGCGGTCGCGATGGTCGGCAAGCTGCGCCTCACCGGCGTCGTCGCCTGGCTGATGTGGCTGGCCGTGCACCTCGTCTACATCACCGGCTTCAAGAGCCGCGTCACCGCGCTGCTGCACTGGGCCGTCTCGTTCCTCGGACGCGGCCGCTCCGAGCGCACCACCACCGAGCAGCAGATCTTCGCCCGCTCGGCGCTGGCCCGGCTGCGACGCGGGGCCACCGACCTGGTCTCCGAGCCGGGGGCCTACGACGCCGCCCGCCAGATGATGGAGACGAGCCGGCGCGAGGAGCTCGAGGCGATGGCGGCCGAGGAGGCCCGGCTCACCGACTCCGGCGCCCGCGGCGTCCCCGCCGAGCAGCGCTGACGCGCGTCGTACGACGCCTCGCAGGCCCCGGTCCGGAGCCGGGGCCCGTGTCGTCCCCGGGCCTCGCTAGGCTGCGCGTGGGCCATTAGCTCAGTGGGTAGAGCACCGGACTTTTAATCCGTGGGTCGTCGGTTCGAGCCCGACATGGCCTACCGCGTCGTCGCCTCCCGGGGTGTCGTCACCTCGACGTAGCCCCCACGGAACCCAGAGTTCACCCGAGTGCGCGGATTCACTGCGCCGGGGGAGGTTTTCTTCGGGCGCTTCCTTGGTAGGGTCATCAGTGCAACAGGTGCAAGTTCCAGCAGGTAGACGCCCGCGGAGTTTGTGATCCAACGGCGTTTCAGCTTCGGGCCTGCCAGTCCCGCGAGTCGGAGCGACGTGTCACCGCATCTATTGCGGGATCGTCGAAGTGACGATCTTTCGCCCGATAACAGGAGTAACAGAGCAATGGCTCAAGGCACCGTGAAGTGGTTCAACGCCGAGAAGGGTTTCGGCTTCATCGCGCAGGAGGACGGCGGCGACGACGTCTTCGTGCACTACTCGGCGATCCAGTCGCAGGGCTACAAGTCCCTCGACGAGAACCAGAAGGTCGAGTTCGACGTCACCCAGGGCCCCAAGGGCCCGCAGGCCGAGAACGTTCGCGCCGTCTGACGACACCTCGAAGCACCGGCACAGCACCTGTTCCGGACTTCTGACGACGAGGCCCCACCCGATCGGGTGGGGCCTCGTTGCCGTTCGGGCCATTGCGCTCGGTGCGGCATACTTTTTACGATTGAACCTGTTTGAGCGTCCGGCCGCGGGGGCACGGTCGACCTGTGATTGTCCGTCCTCGTCCAGAGCTGGAGGTAGTGGTGCACGACCAGTTCGACGTGACCCTCGAGGACGACGACCTCCTCGGCGAGGTGGAGCTCACCACGACCCTCATCATCGCCGCGAGCGAGGCCGACGAGCACCTCTCCCAGGAGGAGATCGACCGCCTCCTCGGGGTGACGCCGCGCCGTCCCCCGGAGCAGCGCCCCGCCCAGGACTGACGCCCCCGCTCCGTCCGACCCGGCTCAGCAGGTCGCGAAGAGCACCGGACCGCTGGTGAGGTCCGAGAGGACGTACTGCCCCGCCGCGGGGACCAGGTCGAGGGTGACCACCGCGTCCCGTGGACGCGGCCCCCTCGACGGTGAACCGGTCGGTGAAGTCGCCGCCCTGTCCTGGGGCCGGTCCGCTGGCCAGGGTGGCCCGGGACTCCGCGTCCGTCCGGGCCGCGTCGTCGTCCTCGACCGGACATCGCCACCCGCAGGTCGCCTCCGGTGAGCAGGCCCATCGCGAAACCGGTCAGCGGGTGCACCGGGCCGGCCTGCTGCACCAGCGCGTCGGCCACCGCCTGGTCGTCGGCGTCGGCCGGACGCCATCGCCAGGTGGCGGCAGGTGTAGCCCCCGGTGAACACGCTGGCCGCCACCGGCGCGCCGACGGCGTCCACGACGTCGTCGACCGAGGACACCGTGTCGGCGTCCCCGCGGGCGGCCTCGACGGCGGCCTCCGAGGTAGGGCGCCTGGTCCGAGGTCAGCACGACGCCCTCGTCGGCCAGCAGGGCGACGTACTGGAGCTCGGGGGTCAGGTCGGGCCCGATCCGGGGGAGGAGGTCCTGCCCGCCGCCCCAGACCCCGTCGTCGTCGTCGGGCTCCTCGAAGCCGAGGTCGCGCAGCCGGTCGGCGAGCGCGTCGACGCCGTCCTCGTCCCCCATCCCCAGGATGTCGACCGCACCGTCGGGGGACTGGGCGAAGAGCTCCCAGTCCAGGGTGCCGGGGGAGAAGCCGAAGGCGTCCTGCAGGGTGCCGCTGGACCCGACCAGGGCCGAGGTCGAGGTGAGGTCGGAGGCGAACGCCCCGTCGAGGAACGCCGCCACCGCGGCCCCGTCGGGGGAGTCACCGAGGTCGGCGCCGACCTCGCGGCGTACGGCGCTCCAGTCGGTCCACGACAGCCGCTCGGTGTCCGCGGGAGCCAGGTGCACCGCGCGCTCGAGGCGGCTCTCGTCGCCACCGGGCCACCACAGCACGACCGCGACGACGAGGACGACGACGACCCCGGCCACGAGGGCCGCGAGGGCCGCCGGGCCGGGCGCGGGACGGCGACGCATGGGCAGTCTCCTCAGGGGCCGGCGAGTGGTGTGAGACTAACGTCCATGCCGGCCCGAGATGTGCGCGCTGCAGGAGCGGTGGTGACCCGCAAGGGCGGGGACGTGCTCCTCGTCCATCGCCCGCGGTACGACGACTGGTCCTTCCCCAAGGGCAAGCTCGACCCCGGCGAGCACGCGATCACCGCGGCCGTCCGCGAGGTGGCGGAGGAGACGGGCCTCGACGTGCGCCTCGGCCCGGCCCTGCCCGGCCAGCGCTACCCGCTCGCAACGGTCGCACCAAGACCGTCGCCTACTGGACCGCGCGGGTGGTCGGGGACGACGACGTGGGCGGCTACCTCGTCAACGACGAGATCGACGAGGTCGCCTGGGTGCCGTGGGACGAGGCCGCGCGCCGGCTCACCTACGAGCTACGACCGCGAGACCCTGGACGAGGCCCGGGCGCTGCGCCGCAAGACCTGGGCCCTGGTCGTGCTGCGGCACGCGCGGGCCCGCTCGCGCAAGGCCTGGAAGGACGACGACCACCACCGCCCCCTGCTCCTGGCCGGTGGTGCCCAGGCGCAGCGGTTGATCCCGCTGCTGGCCGCCTTCGACGCCACGGCGATCCACTCGTCCTCGAGCGTGCGCTGCGTCACACGGTGGCGCCGTACTGCCACACCACGGGCTGGCCGATGGTGACCCACGACGCGCTCACCGAGGAGGTCGCTGACGGGGTCGTGCTCGCCGACCTGGTCGCCGGTCTGCTGGGCGCGCGCGAGGGAGCCGTCGTGTGCACGCACCGGCCGGTGCTGCCCGCGGTGCTCGAGGCGATCGGCCTGCCCGACGACGTGCGGCTGGAGGCCGGCGAGATGCTCGTCGTGCACCACCGCAAGGGCCGGATCGTGGCCACCGAGCGCCACCTGCCCTAGTCCTCCCGCGGCCACGACGTCAAGACGTCCCGGGCGAGTTCATGTGACCGCCGTCTCGTCCACGGCTGAGCGACGCCATCCGGTCCGGTCGAGTTCACCGCTCGTTCACCGTCCCCGCCGTGCGCGGTCACCTGTCGTGCCTAGCGTCCCACCCGTCAGCTCCTCCACAGACATCTCAGGAGTACCGAAGTGAACCGCACTTCCTTCCGCGCGGCGCTCGTCCCGGGTGCCGCCGCCCTCGCCCTCAGCATCTCGCTGACCGCGTGCGGTGCAGGCAACGAGTCCTCCACCGATTCCGGTTCGGACGCAGAATCGACCACCGACACCGGCAGCCTCTCCGGCGAGCTCAACGGCGCCGGCTCGTCGGCCCAGGAGAAGGCCATGGAGGCCTGGTCGACCGGGTTCCAGGGCATGAACCCGGACGCCACCGTCAACTACAACCCGGTCGGCTCGGGCGACGGCCGCACCCAGTTCGTCGAGGGCGGCACGCTGTTCGCGGGCACGGACGCGTACTTCAGCGACGACGAGGGCGAGCTCAGCGCCGCCAACGAGCGCTGCGGCTCCGACATCATCGAGATCACGTCGTACGTCTCGCCGATCGCGGTGATGTTCAACCTCGACGGCGTCGACGCGCTGCAGCTCGACGCCAAGACGATCGCGCAGATCTTCGACGGCAAGATCACGTCGTGGGACGACCCGGCCATCGCCGACCAGAACCCCGACGCCGACCTGCCCAGCACCAAGATCTCCCCGGTCCACCGCCAGGACGACTCGGGCACGACCGACAACTTCACCGACTACCTCTCGCAGGCCGCCGACGGCGCGTGGCCCTACGACCCCGACGGCGTGTGGCCGGTCAAGGGTGGTCTGGCCGCCGAGGGCACCTCCGGTGTGGTCGCCGCCGTCAACAACGGCAACGGCACCATCGGCTACGCCGACGAGAGCCAGGTCGGCGACCTCTCGGTCGTCAGCGTCAAGGTGGGCGAGGAGTACGTCGCCCCGTCGGCCGAGGCCGCGGCCAAGGTCGTCGCCGTGTCCCCGGTCGTCGAGGGTCGCACCGACACCGACATGGCCGTCGAGGTCGACCGCACCACCGAGGAGGCCGGCGCCTACCCGGTGATCCTGCTGTCCTACCTCGTCGCCTGCCAGACCTACCCGACGGCCGAGGAGGCCGACCTGGTCAAGGGCTTCCTCGAGTACGTCGTGTCGGACGAGGGCCAGCAGGCCGCCGCCGAGAACGCCGGCTCGGCCCCGCTCGACTCCGAGACCGCGGCGACTGCCCAGGGCATCGTCGACGGAATCTCCGCCGAGTAGGACACTGGTGGCTGCACCACCACTCGCACGCGTGCGGCGGGCCGGCATCCCGGCCCGCCGCACGCGTGCAGCCACGACCTGACTAGCGAGGAATCTTCGTGACTTCCACCTCCGCGAGCGCCCCACCCCGGGCCACCACCCCCACCCAGACCGGTGACCGGGTCTTCTCGGGCATCGCGCGGATCGCCGGGCTCGTCATCATGGCGGCGCTCGCCGGCGTCTTCATCTTCCTGGCGATCGAGGGCATCCCCGGCTTCTTCCAGGAGCCGCAGTTCTACGACGGAGCCGGCGACTTCCTCGGCTACGTGAGCGTCCTGCTCTTCGGCACCGTGCTGTCGTCGGTGATCGCCCTGATCGTGGCCGTGCCCCTGGCCTTCGGCATCGCGCTGGTCGTCAGTCACTACGCGCCTCGGTGGCTGGCCGGGCCGGTCGCCTACGTGATCGACCTGTTGGCCGCGGTGCCCTCCGTCGTCTTCGGTCTCTGGGGCATCAACCTCTTCGCCCCCAAGATGGTCCCGATCTACACCTGGCTGCACGAGCACCTCGGGTTCCTGCCCTTCTTCAAGGGTCCGGTCAACCCGGTCGGTACGACGATCCTCACCGCCGGCCTGGTGCTGGCCATCATGGTGCTGCCGATCATCACCGCGATCTCGCGCGAGGTGTTCAACCAGACGCCGCGGCTCCACGAGGAGGCCGCGCTGGCGCTGGGCGCGACCCGCTGGGAGATGATCCGGATGGCCGTGTTCCCCTACGCCCGCTCCGGCATGGTCTCGGCGGTGATGCTCGGACTCGGTCGCGCGCTCGGTGAGACGATGGCGGTGGCCATGGTGCTCTCCGGCGGCGGCGGCATCAGCTTCAACCTGATCGCCAGCGCCAACCCGACCAGCATCGCCGCCAACATCGCGTCGCAGTACAAGGAGAACACCCCCGGCAAGCTGCACGTGCTCATCGCGACCGGTCTGGTGCTCTTCCTGGTCACCTTCCTGGTCAACTTCGCCGCCCGTTGGATCGTGGCGCGCAACGAGAGGAGGATGAGCCGATGAGCACGACGCTGACCACGCCGCCGGCGACGTCGTCGCCGGTCCCGCTCACCCACGGACGGCTGCCCCGGTGGGCGCCCGGACTGGTCGCCGTGGTGTCGATCGCCGCCGCGGGGCTCTTCCCGCTGCTGCTCGGCTGGGGCCTCGTGCCGTGGGCGCTGGTCGCCGTCGCGTTCTACATCGTCGGTCTGACCCTGTGGTCGCGTGTCGTGGAGACCCGGCGCTCGGCCATCGACCGGATGGTCACCTCGCTGGTGTGGACGGCGTTCGCGATCGCGTTGGTGCCCCTGGCCTCGCTGTTGTGGACGGTGATCTCCAAGGGCATCCCGGCCATCAACAACACGTTCTTGACCTACTCGGCGTTCCGCACCAGCCTCGACCAGCCGGTCGGCATCTACCACGCCATCATGGGCACGCTGGTCGTCACGCTGTGCGCGGCGATCATCTCGGTGCCGATCGGCATCTTCGCCGCGATCTACCTCGTCGAGTACGGCAAGGGCAATCGGCTCGCGCGCGGCATCACCTTCCTCGTCGACGTGATGACCGGCATCCCCTCCATCGTCGCCGGGCTCTTCGCCTTCTCGATGTTCACCGCCTTCTTCGGGCCCGGCTACCGCGCCGGCATCGGCGGTGCGGTCGCCCTGTCGCTGCTGATGATCCCCATCGTGGTCCGCTCGACCGAGGAGATGCTGCGGCTGGTGCCCGACGACCTGCGCGAGGCGGCGTACGCCCTCGGGACGCCCAAGTGGCGCACCATCACCAAGGTCGTGCTCCGCACCTCGCTCGGCGGCATCATCACCGGTGTCACCCTGGCCACGGCCCGCATCATCGGGGAGACCGCCCCGCTGCTCCTGATCGCCGGTCTCACCACCCGCACCAACCTGAACCCCTTCGACGGGTTCATGACTACGCTGCCGGTCTTCATCTACTCGCAGTTCCAGAAGGGCACCCCGGCGGACTTCGAGCTCGCCTGGGGCACCGCCCTCATCCTCGTCGTCATCGTGCTGCTGCTCAACGTGGCAGCGCGCGTCATCGGAAAGATCTTCGCCCCCAAGACCGGGCGCTGAAGGAGCTAGGAACACTCATGGCCAAGAGCATCGACGTCTCTGACCTCGACATCTACTACGGCGACTTCCTCGCCGTGCAGGGCGTCAACATGACCATCCAGGCGAAGTCGGTGACCGCGTTCATCGGCCCCTCCGGGTGCGGCAAGTCGACCTTCCTGCGCTCGCTCAACCGCATGCACGAGGTGATCCCCGGCGCGCGGGTCGAGGGGAAGGTGTTCGTCGACGGCCAGTCCCTCTACGAGCCGAACGTCGACCCGGTCGCCGTACGCCGTCAGATCGGCATGGTCTTCCAGCGCCCCAACCCGTTCCCGACGATGTCGATCTACGAGAACGTGCTCGCCGGCAACCGCCTCAACGCCAAGAAGATGAAGAAGGCCGTCGCCGACGAGATCGTCGAGTCGTCCCTCAAGGGCGCCAACCTGTGGACCGAGGTCAAGGACCGTCTCGGTCGCCCCGGCATGGGGCTCTCCGGCGGTCAGCAGCAGCGGCTGTGCATCGCGCGCGCGATCGCCGTGCAGCCCGACATCCTGCTCATGGACGAGCCGTGCTCGGCGCTCGACCCGATCTCGACGTCGGCGATCGAGGACCTGATCCACGACCTCAAGACCGAGTACACGATCGTGATCGTCACCCACAACATGCAGCAGGCGGCGCGGGTCTCGGACGAGACCGGCTTCTTCAACCTCAAGGCCGCCGGGGAGCCCGGGCACCTCGTGGAGTTCAACTCCACGCAGAAGATGTTCGCCAACCCGGACAACGAGTCGACCGAGGCCTACATCTCGGGCCGCTTCGGCTGAGCCTGACGGTTCTCGGGGTAGTCCGCGACGAAGGGACCCCGAAAAGTCGATTTCAGGGGTCCGATCGTCGCGGACTACCCCGGGTCTGTGGATGACCGGTCGCGGATGTCGGTGATCCGCTCCACCATCGACGGATGGGGGAGCTGGGGGAGCGCCGCAGGCGACAGCCACGGCTGACGGTCACGCGTCCCGGCGTGGTCGTGCCCGTACGACGCGATGCGTCGGGCCGTCGCGGACCGACGAAGGCCGCCGCGCGAGGACCCACCTGGCGACGTACCTCGCACGGGCTCTTCGTCCCCGCTGGTGTCGACGGCGGGCGGGCCGACCAGCGGATAGTCGAGGCGGCGGCCGTGCTCCCGGCCGTCGGCGGGGTCACCGGCTGGGCGGCGCTCCGCTGGGGAGGGGGCAGCTGGTTCCGGGGAACGTCCGCATCCGGGCTGCCCCTCGACGTCTGTCTGGCGACCGGGGGTTCGGGCGTCCGCCCGCAGCCGGGGATCTCCGTCTCCGCCGAGTCGCTGGGTCCCCATGAGCTCATCGAGGTCGACGGCGTGCCCCTGACCGTCGAGGTGCGTTCGGTCGCCTTCGAGATGCGGCACGCGTCGTCGGTCGGGGACGCGGTGGTGATCGCGGACATGGCGGCGTACGACGACCTGGTCTCGCTGGCCGAGCTGCGCGCGTTCCTGGAGTCGGAGCTGCCGCGGAGCGGGATCATCCAGGCCCGGGAAGCGGTCGCGCTCGCGAGGGAGAACGCGTGGTCGCCGCAGGAGGTCGTGACCCGGCTCTTCTGGGAGGTCCGGCTCGGCCTGCCACCCCTGCTGTGCAACACGCCGATCTTCGACGTCCGCGGTCGGCACCTCCTCACGCCCGACCTGTTGGACGTGGAGGCCGGGGTGGTCGTCGACTACAACGGCGAGCTGCATCTAGATCCGGCTCGCCGTCGTGCGGACCGCGATCGCGAGGGGCTTCTGCGCGGCATAGGTCTCGAGTTCGTCGAGGTGGTGGCTCGAGACCTCGCCGAGCCGATGCGGCTGGAAGCCCGCATGGCCGGTGCTCGCGCGGACGGGCTGGCGAAGGCGTCCACCGGGCGTCGGTGGACGATCGAACAGCCGGACGGGTGGACGGACACCAGCACCGTCGAGGCTCGCCGCGCGCTGTCGCCGTACGACCGTCAGCGGTTGCTGAGGTATCGCCGACCGGCAGCCTGAGGTCGTCCGGGAGCCCGGAGGGGGTCCGGAGGTGTTCGTTTCTCGGGGTAGTCCGCGACGAAGGGACCCCGAAAAGTCGATTTCAGGGGTCCGATCGTCGCGGACTACCCCGGAAGCGGACTACCCCAGAAGCGGACTACCCCGGAAGCGGACTACCCCGGGGCTACCCGAAGCGGACTACCCCAGAAGCGGACTACCCCGGAAGCGGAGGAGGTCAGGGGAGGAAGACGTGGGCGATCCAGTAGCAGACGGCGGCGACGAGCGCCGCGGCCGGGAAGGTGAGCACCCACGCCGTCAGGATCGACCGGGCGACGCCCCAGCGGACGGCGGAGAGCCGCTTGGTGGCGCCCACGCCCATCACCGCGGAGGTGATGGTGTGGGTGGTGGAGATCGGGGCCTGGAAGGCGTACGCCGTGGTGTAGAGCACCGAGGCGGCCACCGACTCGGCCGCGAAGCCGCGCGCCGGGTCGAGGTGGATGATCCGGCGGCCCAGGGTGCGCATGATGCGCCAGCCGCCCGACCAGGTGCCGAGCGAGATCGCCGAGGCGGCCGCGAAGATCACCCAGATCGGCAGGCCCTGGTCCGCGGTGACGTACCCGCCGGTGAGCAGCGCCAGGAAGATGACGCCCATCGTCTTCTGCGCGTCCTGGAGGCCGTGGCCCAGCGCCATCGCGGCGGCGGAGACGGTCTGCGCCATCTTGAAGCTGCGGTTGGCCTTCGAGGGGTTGGCCCGCCGGAAGATCCACATGATCGCCAGCATCACCGCGAAGCCGAGACCGAAGGCCACGACCGGCGAGAGGAACATCGGGATGACGACCTTGTCGAGCACCACCGCCCAGTCGGTGGTCGCACCGGCCGCGATGGCGGCGCCGACGAGACCGCCGATCAGGGCCTGTGAGGAGGAGGACGGCAGGCCGAGGTACCAGGTGACGAGGTTCCAGGCGATGGCGCCGAGGAGGCCGCAGAGCACGATGACCAGACCGTGGACCCCGGTGCCGGGATCGATGACCTCGGAGACGGTCTGGGCGACCTTCTGGCCGAGGAAGGCGCCGACGAAGTTCATCACCGCGGCCATGCCGAGCGCGATGCGCGGGGTGAGGGCGCCGGTCGACACCGAGGTGGCGATGGCGTTGGCGGCGTCGTGGAAGCCGTTGGTGTAGTCGAAGACGAGCGCAACGACGACCACCGCGACGATGATCGCGATCTCCATCAGGGGTCAGGACTCCTTGACGGCGATCTGCTCCAGGATGTTGGCCACCCGCTCGAAGGCGTCGATGGCGCCTTCGAGGGACTCCACCACGTCCTTGAGCTTGATGACCTCCATGGCGTCGTAGTCGCCGTTGAAGAGGTTGGCCAGGATCCGGCGGTAGCTGCGGTCGCCGGCGTTCTCGAGGCGGTTGATCTCGATCCAGTAGTCGTCCAGCGAGCTCATCGACTGCAGGCCGGGCATCGCGTTGGCGGTCAGCTCGGCACAGCGCTGGAGGACCTCGACCTGCTCGGAGGTCTCCGCGGGCAGCGTCGTGACGTCGTACAGCAGGACGAGGTCGACGGCCTCGTCCATCATGTCCATGACGTCGTCGAGGGCGCTCGCGAGGGAGTAGATGTCCTCCCGGTCGAAGGGCGTCACGAACGTGCTGTTGACCCGCCGGATGATCGCGTGGGTGGTCTCGTCGGCGGCGTGCTCGGCCTCACGCATCTGCTGGGCGACGGCCTCGCGGTCGTTGCCCTCGCTGAGCATCTCGGCCAGCAGGCTCGAGCCCACGACGAGGTGGGACGCGGCCTCGCTGAAGAGGTCGTAGAAGGAGCTGTCGACAGGGCGGAATTTCAAACGCACGGAGAACTCCGGGGGAGGGGGAGAAGAACGACGCACATGCTAGGCGGTCGTCGTGGCCCGGAGGCAATCGCGCGTCAGCGGCGTCGCCGCTGGCGCGCGATGAGCTCCTCCTGCAGGTGCACCGTGCCGTCGTTGCGCGACCACGCGCCGCTCGCGTCGAGCTCCCAGGCCGAGGTGTCGGCGTCGAACGCCATGTCCAGCAGGACCCCCACCTCGGCCACCTTGCGCACGCCGGGCAGGCGCACCAGCACCTCGACGCGGCGGTCGAGGTTGCGGTGCATCATGTCGGCCGAGCCGATCCAGGTCAGCGGCTCGCCGTCGTTGGCGAACCAGAACACCCGGCTGTGCTCGAGGAACCGGCCGAGCACCGAGGTCACCCGGATCGTCTCCGACAGCCCGGGCACGCCGGGGCGCAGCGAGCAGATGCCGCGGATGAGCAGCTCGACCGGCACCCCCGCCTGGGAGGCGAGGTAGAGCGCGTCGATGATCGCCTCGTCCACGATCGAGTTGGCCTTGATGCGGATCCCCGCGGTGCGGCCCGCCTGGTGGTTGGCGATCTCGGCGTGGACCTGGGTGATGAGGCCGTCCCGCACGCTGTCCGGGGCGACGAGCAGGCTGTCGTACGTCGTGTTGCGGCTGATGCCGGACAGGTTGTTGAAGAGGTGGGCGACGTCCTCGCCGACTGCCGGGTCGGCGGTGAGCAGCCCGATGTCCTCGTAGAGCCGGGCGGTCTTGGGGTTGTAGTTGCCGGTGCCGATGTGGGTGTAGCGGCGGATCCCGTCCGGCTCGTCGCGGACCACCATGGAGAGCTTGCAGTGGGTCTTGAGGCCGACGAGGCCGTAGACCACGTGGCAGCCGGCCTGCTCGAGCTTGCGGGCCCAGCGGATGTTGTTGGACTCGTCGAAGCGGGCCTTGATCTCCACGATGACCAGCACCTGCTTGCCGGCCTCGGCGGCGTCGACGAGGGCGTCGATGATCGGGCTGTCGCCGGAGGTGCGGTAGAGCGTCTGCTTGATGGCCAGCACGTGCGGGTCGGCCGCGGCCTGCTCGAGGAAGCGCTGCACCGAGGTCGCGAACGAGTCGTAGGGGTGGTGCAGCAGCACGTCCTGGCGGCGTACGGCCTCGAACACGTCCACCGGCTTGGCGGTCTCGACCTCCGCGAGGCTGCGGGTGGGTGGCCGGCAGGAACGCGGCGTACTTGAGGTCCTCCCGGGGCAGGTCGGCGATCGAGTGGAGGCCGCGCAGGTCGAGCGGGCCCTGGAGCCGGGAGACCTCCTCGCGGGTCACCCCGAGCTCGGAGACGAGCAGGTCGAGCACCTTGGCGTCGATCGACTCCTCCACCTCGAGGCGGACCGGCGGACCGAACCGGCGGCGCAGCAGCTCCTTCTCCAGGGCCGCGAGCAGGTTCTCCGCGTCGTCCTCCTCGACCTCGAGGTCCTCGTTGCGGGTCACCCGGAAGGTGTGCGCCTGCAGCACCTCCATGCCGGGGAAGAGCTTCTTGAGGTGCTCGCCGATGACGTCCTCGAGGGGCACGAAGCGCTGGTTGCCGACCGGCACGAAGCGGCTGAAGATCGGCGGGACCTTGACGCGGGCGAAGTGCTCGGTGCCGGACTTGGGGTTGCGCACCACGACGGCGAGGTTGAGCGAGAGCCCCGAGATGTAGGGGAAGGGGTGCGCCGGGTCGACGGCCAGCGGCGTCAGGACCGGGAAGATGCGGTCCTTGAAGAGCTTCTTGCACACCTTCTGCTCCTCGCGGTCCAGCTCGGACCAGCGGACGATCTCGATGCCCTCGTCGCGCAGCTCGGGGATGACCTGGTCGTTGAAGACCCGCGCGTGGCGCTGCATCAGCTCGCGGCTGCCCTCCCAGAGCAGCTCGAGCTGCTCGCGGGGGAGCAGGCCGCTCGCGGCTCGTACGGCGACCCCGGCCGCGATCCGGCGCTTGAGCCCGGCGACGCGCACCATGAAGAACTCGTCGAGGTTGCTGGCGAAGATGGCCAGGAAGCGGGTGCGCTCGAGCAGCGGCAGCGCGGGGTCCTCGGCCAGCTCGAGGACCCGCTGGTTGAAGTGCAGCCACGACAGCTCCCGGTCGAGGAACCGGTCGTGGAACTTCTCGACCGCGGCGATCTCGTCGGCGTCGGGGACGTACGGCGGCTCCACGTCGAACGTGTCGGGGGGGTGTCCGAACGGCTCGGTCGTCGGGCCGTCCTCGACCGACGTCCCGACGTTGGTGGGCAGGGACGTGGTCTCGGACATGTGTCTGAGTGTGTCACCGGATCGTGAACGGCGGGTGCCACCCGTGCACGACGTCAGTAGACGAGCGCCTGCACGCCCTCCCCGAGGACTTCCTCGGCGAAGACCGCCGCCCCGGCGATGCTCGCGCCGGCGACCAGGTCGGGCTCGGTGAGCCCGCGGCGTACGGCGCACTGGGAGCAGACCGTGAGCCGACCGGCGGCCAGCACCACGTCTCGCAGGTCCGACAACGGCGTCGCCAGGGGCAGCTCGAACGCCTCGGCCCGTCCCGGTACGGCGAACCAGGCGGCCTCCCCGGTGAGCCACAGGGAGACGTCGGCCCCGGCGGCGACGGCGGCCGCGGCCACCGTGAACGCCTGGTTGGCCCGCTCCGCGTCCTCGGCGCCGCAGGTGACCTTGACGACGAGGGAGCGCGGCATGGACTCACCCTAGACTCGGTGCATGCCCTTCGAGCTCCCCGACAACCTGCACCCCAACTGTGGCCCGGTCGCCTGGCTGCTCGGCACGTGGCGCGGCAACGGCCACGGTGACTACCCCACGATCGAGAAGTTCCAGTTCGGCCAGGAGCTGATCTTCACCCACGACGGCCGCCCGTTCTTCCACTACATGTCGCGCGCGTGGATCGTGGACGAGGAGGGCGAGCTCGTCCGCGACGCCGCCATGGAGTCGGGCTTCCTGCGCTGCCCCGAGCCGGGCAAGATCGAGCTGGTGCTGGCGCACAACATCGGCTACTCCGAGATCTGGTACGGCGCCGCCGACGCCGGCAAGGTCGAGATGCACACCGCCGGGGTCGGCTACACCGAGACCGCCAAGCACGTGACCGCCGGCTCGCGGATGTACGGCAACGTGGAGGGCGACCTGCTCTACGCCTACGACATGGCGGCCGTCGACCAGGAGCTCCAGCCGCACCTGTGGGCGCGGCTCAAGCGCGCGTGAGGTCCTGATGGTCGACGAGCTCGCGCAGCGCCTCCGGGGCAGCGGCTACCGGCTGACCCCGCAGCGCCAGCTGATCCTCGGCGCCGTCGAGGAGCTCGGCCACGCGACGCCCGACGAGGTCCTCGCCGCCGTCCGGGCGCGGGCCAGCGCGGTCAACGCCTCGACCGTCTACCGCACGCTCGAGGTGCTGGAGGAGCTCGGGCTGGTGCGCCACACGCACCTCAGCGACCGGGCGCCGACCTACCACTCGACCCGTGAGCCCGAGCACTTCCACCTCGTCTGCCGGAATTGCCACCGGGTCCGGTCGGTTGACCCAGGTGTGGTGGCCGCGCTGCTCGAGACGCTGCGGCGCGAGCACGACTTCGAGGTCGACCTGGGTCACCTGGCGATCTTCGGCCGCTGCACCGACTGTCCCCCACCGTCTGGAGACCCCGCATGACCTCCCCGCTCCTCGGCCTCCCCGGCGCCGTCGCCGGCGACGGCATCGACGCCCCGGTCGCGGCCCACTACGGCTCCTTCCACGGCGAGCAGCGCCGGCTGGTCTCCGGTGAGGGGTTCGTCGACCTCTCGCACCGCGACGTCGTCCGCATCGAGGGCCCGGACCGGCTGACGTGGCTGCACTCGCTGACCACGCAGTACTTCGAGGGCCTCGCGCCCGGGGTGTGGACGCAGGCGCTGGTGCTCAGCCCGCAGGGCCACGTCGAGCACGCCTTCACCGGCGTCGACGACGGCACCGCGTTCGTCGCGCACACCGAGCCGGGCGCCGGGCGCGCGCTGGCCGACTTCCTGGACCGGATGCGCTTCATGATGCGCGTCGAGGTGACCCTGGTGACCGACGACGTCGCGGTGGCCTGGCGGGTGACGAGGGAGCGCGCGGCGGGCGAGCGGGTGACCGGCGAGGGCGCGACGTACGACCTGGTGCCCCGCGACCGCCTCGAGGAGTACGCCGCCGCGGCCGGCCCCGCCGCCGGCCTGTGGGCCTTCGAGGCGCTGCGGATCGAGCGCGGCGAGCCCCGCTTCGGGGTCGACACCGACCACCGCACCATCCCCAACGAGGTGGGCTGGATCGGCCCGGCCGTGCACCTCGACAAGGGCTGCTACCGCGGGCAGGAGACGGTCGCCCGCGTGCACACGCTCGGTCGCCCGCCGCGCCGGCTCACCCTGCTGCACCTCGACGGCTCGGAGAACCGGCTGCCCGCTCCCGGCAGCGCGGTGACCCTGCCCGGCTCGGACAGGCAGGTCGGCTTCCTCGGCTCCAGCGCCCGGCACCACGAGCTCGGCCCCATCGGGCTCGCGCTGCTCAAGCGCAACGTGGCGGTGGACGTCGAGCTGGTCGTCGACGGCATGCCGGCGGCCCAGGAGGTCGTGGTCGACCCCGAGGTCGGGCTGCACGTCCGTCCGCAGCTGTGAGGCTCGACCTCGTCGCGGCGGTCGCGGAGGCCGCCGAGGCGGTGGACGGTGCGGCTCCGCTCGACGAGGCGACGTGGCTGTCCCTGCGGGCCGTCGGGTCGGGCTCCGATGCGGGCCTCGACGCGGACTCCGGGTGGACCGGACGCGTCCGGCCGGACGGGTTCGGGCTGCGTCACGACGGTGACCTGCACCTGGTCGTGCACCCGGACGCGCGGGGCCGTGGCCTCGGTGCGTCGCTGCTGGCCGAGCTCACGTCGTACGACGGGGAGCTGCGGGCCTGGTCGCACGGCAACCACCCGGCCGCGGCCCGGCTGGCCGCCGCGCACGGCTTCGCCCGGGTCCGCGACCTGTGGGTGATGCGCCGCCCGGCCACCGAGCCGCTCCCGGAGCTCGACGACCCGCGGATCCGGTCCTATCGCGAGGATGACGCCGCCGAGCTGCTGCGCGTCAACGCGGCCGCCTTCGCCCACCACCCCGAGCAGGGCAGCCTGGACGAGGCCGGCCTGGCCGCCCGGACGGCCGAGCCGTGGTGGGACCCCGCCGGCGCTCCTCGTTGCCACCGACGGCGACCGGATGCTCGGCTTCCACTGGACCAAGCAGCACGACGAGCGCCTCGGCGAGGTCTACGTCGTCGGCATCGACCCCTCCGCCCAGGGCCAGGGGCTCGGGCGGGCCCTCACCCTCGCCGGTCTGCACCACCTGCACGCCCGCGGCGTGGACGAGGTGCTGCTCTACGTCGAGTCGGACAACACGGCCGCGCTGGCGACGTACTCCCGGCTCGGCTTCACCCATGCGGACGCCGACACCCACGTGATGTACGCGCGCCGCTGACGGATCGGGGAATGTCGTCCTGCTGGGCGGGGGAGAAGTCTCCCCGATCCTCACGCCGCGCCGGCGAGCTCGCAGTCCGGGCCGCACGGGACGGGCCCGCCCTCCCAGCCGCGTGCGCGGAGGACGGCACCGAGCAGGCCCGCGGTCCGGCACGGAGTCCCGAAGACCTGGCGGTAGCGCAGCCGGCCGACCACCCGACCGGCGGCCAGGTCGTCGAGGTCGCGGTCGGCGTCGTCCGCCCGGGCAGCGGGCGTGTCGTGCGTGATGCCGTCCAGCTCGACGGTGAGCCCGAGGGCGTCGTAGTCCGCGTCGCGGTACTCCCGCCCCCGGAGGCCGGTCCGCGGCCCCTGTCGTGCGTCGGGCTCCGGCAGCGCGTGCGGCCGGACGACGCGGACGAGGAACCCGTGCTCGAGGACGCTGTGGGTGCCGGCGTCCAGGTCCTCGACGAGGCCGGTGAGCAGGGACCGCCGGCGCAGGCGGCTGCGAGCGGTCATGGCCTCTCGGAGCCGCGCCGCGTTGGTGCGCCGACCGCCGACGGCCTCGGCCAGGACCGAGATGGCGGCCAGGTCATCGGCGGCGCGGTGGGCGAGCTCGAGCGCGGCCACCTCGACGCGGACCCGCGGCGGGGAGGCGTTCCAGCGGACCAGGTCGTCGAGGCCACGGACGCGGTGGACGCACAACCCCGGTTGGGGGCGGACCCGTCGGCTCCAGTCCACCGCCACGTGCACCGGGCCGCGGGGGTCGGGGCGCAGGCGTCCGTCCCGATCGGTCGGCCGGTGGAGCGCGGAGCCGAGGTGCAGCGCCGCGCGGGCCGGCGTACAGCACCGCCGCCCAGGCGCGCTGTGACCAGGTCGGCGGGCCGGTGTGGCTGACGTAGCTGCCGGGGTGGAGGGCGACCAGCTCGCGTCGGCGGATCAGCGTGTCGACCTGCGCCGACGTGAGTCCCGCGCCGAGGAGCTGCGGGCGGGACACGACGCCGTCCTGCAGGGCCAGCAGGGGGGCGACGGCAGCGAGGGACATGACGAGGAGATCCCCGGCGCCGGGGCCGGCGACACCCGCTCGTCGCGGCCTGTGGACGGGATCGGGGAACCTCGTCCGGCGCAGGACAGGACGAGCTTCCCCGCTCAGGCGTCCGAGGTCTCCGAGCGCGCCGGGCTCGTGGCGCGGTCCGCGGGCTTGTCCTTGGTCGGCAGCACGAAGCGGTAGCCGACGTTGCGGACGGTGCCGATGAAGTGCTCGTTCTCGGGGCCGAGCTTGGCGCGCAGCCGGCGCACGTGGACGTCGACGGTGCGGGTGCCGCCGAAGTAGTCGTAGCCCCACACCTCCTGGAGCAGCTGCTGGCGGGTGAAGACGCGCCCGGGGTGCTGGGCGAGGAACTTGAGGAGCTCGAACTCCTTGTAGGTCAGGTCGAGCGCGCGCCCGCTGACCTTGGCGGTGTACGTCGCGTCGTCGACCACGACCTCGCCGGTGCGGATCACGTGGGCCGACGGGTCGTCGGCCTCGCGCTGGGCGGTGAGGCGGCCGATGGCCAGCCGGATCCGGGCCTCGAGCTCGGCGGGGCCGCAGGTGTGGAGCACGACGTCGTCCATCGCCCAGTCCTGCGCGACGACGGCGAGGCCGCCCTCGGTGACGACGAGCAGGACGGGGACGTCGGTGCCGGTGGTGCGGATCAGGCGGCACAGGTCGCGGGCGTGCGCGAGCTCCTGGCGGCCGTCGACCAGCAGCAGGTCGGACTCGGGCGCCTCGAGCAGCGCGCTGCCCTCGGCGGGCAGGATCCGGACGGTGTGGCCGAGCAGGGAGAGGGCGGGCAGGACCTCGACCGAGGGCTGGAGTGCGCTCGTCAGCAGCAGCAGGGTGCTCATGGCCGTCTCCTCCGGGTGGGGCGGATAGGGAAGGATATCGAGCATGACCACCGGCGCGGACCGAACGCACGAGCCTGAGACGGCTGTGACCGTCCACTACTGGGCCGGGGCCCGGGCCGCGGCGGGTGTCGCGAGCGAGGACTTCGCGGTCGACGGCGCCGCTCACCCTCGCCGACCTCGTACGCCGCGTGGTCGCCGCGCACCCCGGCCCGGACGTCGAGCGGGTGGTCGGGGTCTGCTCGGTCCTGGTCGGCGACCAGCCGGTCGGGTCGCGCGATCCGGAGGCCGTGGTGGTGCGGCCCGGCGACGTGGTGGAGCTGCTCCCGCCGTTCGCCGGAGGGTGAGCGCCTTCTTCTTCAAGGGCAAGGTCGGCTCCACCGAGGTGAAGAAGAAGGTCAAGACCAGGCGCTGACCTCAGATCACACGACGGTGCCCCGGCGGAGCGATCCGCCGGGGCACTGTCGCGTCCGTGGCTCTCAGGCCTCGATCGCCGTGCGGTCGGCCTGGCTGCTGGTCACCTCGATCTTGCGCGGCTTGGCCCGCTCGGCCACCGGGACGCGCAGGCGCAGGACGCCGCCGTCGTACGCCGCCTCGATCCGGTCGAGGTCGAGGTTGTCGCCGAGGACGAGCTGGCGGCTGAACATGCCGCGCGGTCGCTCGGAGGCGAGCATCTCCCAGTCGCCGTTGCGGGGCACGCGCTCGGCGCGGACGGTGAGGACGTTGCGCTCGACGTCGAGGTCGATGGAGTCCGGGGCGACGCCGGGCAGGTCGAACTCGATGGTGAAGGTGTCTCCCTCGCGCCACGCGTCCATCGGCATGACGGCCGGCCGGTTGGTCGTGCCGAGCAGCTGCTGCGTGAGGCGGTCGAAGTCACGGAACGGGTCGGTGGTGCGGATCAACATGATCTCCTCCCGGGGACGGGGCCGCCGGTCCGACGGCCTGTATTGTGGGTTACAGGTTTTATATAGCCCTTGGAAGCGGTTGTTTCAAGTCCGTGCGAGGAGGATCCGATGACCGGACCCACGGTGGGTGTCTTCGCCATCTCGGTGGCCGCCGAGATGGCCGGGACCAACGTCCAGAACCTCCGCGTCTACGAGCGCAAGGGGCTGCTCGAGCCGGATCGCACGGCGGGCGGCACCCGGCTCTACAGCCGCGACGACGTCGACCGGCTGGGCCGGATCCGCGGCCTGCTGGAGCTGGGCCTCAACCTCGCCGGGGTCGCGCTGGTGCTGCAGCTGGAGGCCGACAACGCCCGGCTCCGCCAGGAGGTACGCCGCCTGCGCGCGGCCCCACGGGCCTGACGGGTCCGCTCCGGTCACCCGCTCCGAGGGGGAACAAGCGGGCCGGCACGCCGGTTGCGCCCGACATGAGCACCGGTGCCTGGATCCTCGTCGCCGCCGTCGTGGTGGCCCTCGCCGTCGGCCTGTGGCGGGCGGCCACCGACGGCCGGTTCCGCGGCACCCACGAGGTGCGCGGTGTCGACGAGGTGCGCGGCGCCGAGGAGGGTGACGCGGCCGGGGGCCGGTGCCCGTCGAGACGCCGCCGGGCGCCGCCCTGGTCGCCGAGGTCGGCGAGGCGCTGGGGGAGCGGGCCACGCTGCTGCAGTTCTCCAGCGCCTTCTGCGCCCCGTGCCGGGCCACCCGACGGGTCCTGGCCGAGGTGGCCGACGTCGTGCCCGGCGTGGCCCACGTGGAGGTCGACGCCGAGCACCACCTCGAGGCGGTCCGTCGTCTCGGCGTGCTCCGCACCCCGACCACGCTCGTGCTCGCGGCCGACGGGAGCCGAGGTGACCCGGGCCGCCGGGGCGCCCCGCAAGGAGCAGGTGCTCGCGGCCCTCGCCTCCGTCGACTGACCTCGTCGAGCCCCACGCAGGCCGGCGAACGGCTGTCCACATCATGGAACGACCATCCGCATGTCGAGACGCGGGAATGAAGCGGCCGCGCAGATCCCTACAGTCCACATCATGTCCTCGACCTGGCTGACCAAGCGACGCGCAGTGGATCACTGCCGCGTGCGCTCGGCGCTGTGTCGAATGCAGTGACGGGTCCGCCGATCAACCTGCTCTAAGTCCACTAGTTTTGTGGACTATTGTGGTGGGGATCCGGACCCAGACGAGCCCGTCCGGCCCTCACTGCAGGAGAGACATGTCCACGATCCACGAGCGCGCCACCGGCGCCGACGCCCCGTCGGCCGCCTCCCCGACCGGCACCCCGGCCGGGATCGACCCGCGCGGTCCCCAGCTCGCCGCCGCCCTGACCGCGGTGGTGCTGGCCGCCGTGCTGCTGCTGGCGCCGCACCCGGTCGGCGTCGCGCTGCTCGCCGTACAGACGGTGCTCTTCGCGATCGGTGCGGTGGCCGGCGTGCAGCGCACCCCGCACGCGTGGCTGTTCCGCACCCTGGTGCGGCCCCGCCTCGCCCCGCCCGCCGAGCTCGAGGACCCGGCACCGCCCCGCTTCGCGCAGGGCGTCGGCCTCGCCTTCGCCGTGGTGGGCCTCGTCGCCCTGCTCGCCGGCGCCACCGTCGTCGGCCAGGTCGCCGTCGGCCTCGCCCTCGTCGCGGCCCTGCTCAACGCGGTCTTCGCGTTCTGCCTGGGCTGCGAGCTCTACCTGATCGGCGCGCGCCTGCGCTCGACCACCTGACATCCGAGCACCACCCCCGCACACCCGAGATCTCACACACAGCAAGGAGCAATCACATGAGCCGCGAGTCTTCGCTCGTCACCGCCCAGTGGGTCGAGGACAACCTCGACACCGACGGCGTGGTCCTCGTCGAGGTCGACGAGGACACCTCGTCGTACGACAAGGGCCACATCCGGGGAGCCATCAAGCTCGACTGGACCACCGACCTCCAGGACCAGGTCCGTCGCGACTTCGTCGACAAGCAGCAGTTCGAGGCCCTCCTGTCCGAGCGCGGCGTCAGCAACGACGACACCGTCGTCCTGTACGGCGGCAACAACAACTGGTTCGCCGCCTACGCCTACTGGTACTTCACGCTCTACGGCCACCAGGACGTGAAGCTGATGGACGGCGGCCGCAAGAAGTGGGAGCTCGACTCCCGCGAGCTGACCGACGAGCTGCCGTCCCGCGCCACGACGTCGTACACCGCGAGCGAGCAGGACCGCTCGATCCGCGCCTTCCGCGACGAGGTCGTGGCCGCCATCGGCGCGCAGAACCTCGTCGACGTGCGCAGCCCCGACGAGTACGCCGGTCGGCTGCTCGCCCCGGCCCACCTCCCGCAGGAGCAGGCCCAGCGCGCCGGCCACGTGCCCACCTCGGTCAACGTGCCGTGGAGCAAGAACGCCAACGACGACGGCACGTTCAAGTCGGACGAGGAGCTCACCGCGCTCTACGACGAGGTCGGCTTCGACACCGACAAGGACACCATCGCGCTGTGCCGCATCGGCGAGCGGTCCTCGCTGACGTGGTTCGTGCTGACCGAGCTGCTCGGGCGCAAGAACGTCAAGAACTACGACGGCTCGTGGACCGAGTACGGCTCGCTGGTCGGCGTGCCGGTCGCGCTGGGCGACGAGCCCGGTCAGGCGGACGTCTGATGTGCGGCGCCACCGAGGGCGGGCTGTCGCTCGACGGCGTCGACGTCGCCAAGGAGGCCGTGATCCAGGGCCAGGTGCTCCGCGGCGCCGAGCCCGTCCCCAACGCCTACGTCCGGCTGCTCGACCGGACCGGTGAGTTCACCGCCGAGGTGCCGACGAGTGCCACGGGGCACTTCAGGTTCTTCGCGGGAGACGGCGAGTGGACGCTGCGCACCCTGGCCCCCAAGGCCGACCCGGTCGACACCCGCGTGGTCGCGGCCACCGGCTCGGTCGCGGAGGTCGCGGTCGCGATCTGACGTCCGCTCGTACGTCGCCGAGGCCGCCTCGTGGGTGATCCACGAGGCGGCCTTGCTGCGTCGCCGGACCGGCCCGCCCGGGAGGCGTGGCTGCCATGATGTCGCCATGCTGACGGGGAGCCCGGGGTCGCCCGAGCGGGCCCGGGACTTCTGCGCCCGCTGGCCGGCCATGTTGCAGGACCGGCTGGCGTGGTTCGCCGGGGAGCTCGAGGTCGGGGAGCCGAGCGTCGAGGCGCTCGACGGGCTGGTCGTCGCGGTCGTCGCCCGGATCGGGGAGGACCGACCGGTCGACCCCGTCCCGGAGTGGTACGACGCGTCGCTGGCGGCGGTCGGCTGGTCGGCGTACGGCGCCGCGCTCGCGGAGGGCCTGATGGCCTACGTCGTCCGAGATCTACGCCGGGCGGCTCGGTCGGCCCGCTCCCGTGGGTCCTCGACGAGGACCCCGCCAGCGCCTACCACCTGAGACCGGTGGTGGACGTGCCCGGCCTCGCGCCGCCGTGGCGTCAGGTGCTGGGCGCGCTGCGCCTGGCCCAGACGGGCGGCGACCCGGGCCGCCTGCGGAGCGTCGTGGAGCACAACCTGGCCCAGGTGCCGGATGGGGGGAGCCCGTCGGACGAGGGCACCGGGGGCCAGGGCGTGGCCCTGGTCGAGGTCACCGCCCTCGGTCACGGGCGGTGGCAGGTGTCCTTCCCCGAGGACATCGACATCCGCCTGGGGCGGGCGGCGTACGCCTCGCTCGAGGACGGGCTCGCGGCGGTCGAGGGTGTCACCGCGGCGTTGATGGAGGACCGGGACCGGGCCCTGCTCAGCACCCGCCGCGGCGTGGACGGCGCGGAGCTGGCGCACCGGCTCGACCGGATGGTGCGCGCCCTCCCATCCTCCTGAGCCCAGCGGTCCGTAGGGGTGGGCGTTCCTTGTCCGGCCCCACGGCGGACCGCACGATGGACGCACCCATCCACCCAGACGAGGGAGCCGCACATGACCGACCAGGACGCCAGCACCGAGGCCACCCCCGAGGCCACGACCGAGGCCCGCACCGCGGCGCTGCGCAGCGTCGTCGACCGGGTGTCGTCGTACGAGGAGAGCGCCCCCGACGGCACGATCCGCGCCGAGCTCGACTCGGCCCTCGACGAGGTCGGCATCGACCTGACCGACGCCCAGCGGGACCGGGTGACCCAGCAGATCGCCGACGGCCAGGACGTCGACGTCGAGGCGCTCGCCGCCGAGGGCGCCTGAGACTAGCGAGCCCGTCCGGAGGCTGTTCGGACCGGACCGGTGAGTTCACCGCCGAGGTGCCGACGGGTGCCGACGGGCACTTCAGGTTCTTCGCTGGCGACGGCGAGTGGGCCCTGCGCACCCTGGCCCCCAAAGGCCGACCCGGTCGACACTCGCGTGGTCGCCGCCACCGGCTCGGTCGCGGAAGTCGCTGTCGCGATCTGATTTCGCCTCGTACGTTGCGAACAGGCCCGGGCCCGGGACTTCTGCGCCCGTTGGCCGGGCATGCTGCAGGACCGGTCTGGCGTGGTTAGCCCGGGGAGCTCGAGGTCGGGGAGCCGAGCGTCGAGGCGCTCGACGGGCCGGTCGTCGCGGTCGTCGCCCCGATCGGGGAGGACCGACCGGTCGACCCCGTCCCGGAGTGGTACGACGCGCCGCTGGCGGCGGTGGGCTGGTCGCGGCACGGAGCAGCGCTCGCGGAGGACCTGATGGCCTACGTGGGCGAGGTCATGGCCCCTCGCCTGGGGCGCCTGCTGCCGTGGATCCTGGGCGAGGACCCGAGGAGCGCCTACCACCTGGGACCGGTGGTGGAAGTTCCCGGTGTCGCGCCGCCGCGGCGACGGGTGATGGGGACGCTGCGCCTGGTGCAGGGTGGCGGTGACCCCGCTCGTCTGCGTGCCGTGGTGACGCATGGCTTGGAGCAGTTGACGTCCTGACGGCCGCTCCACGAAGAAGACGACCGGCCCGCTTGTGGTGGTGCATGTCGGGTCGTTAGTGTTAGGGGTCTGCGTTGGTCGCGTACCCTCTGGCGCGTGAGCATTCGGGGGATGCGCGGTTCCGCGCGCAGGTTCAAGAGGACGGTCCGAGAGTCGTCGCTCACCGACCGGGCGTTGGTGCTGCTGGCGATCCTCGACGCCGTGGTCGGCGCCGGGGTGGTGTACGTCGTGACCAGCAACCCGGCACCGACGACCAGCGCGGGACCGAGGTTCCGTCCCTCGGATGCCGAGACCGTCGACCACGACGACACCCCGATCACCAAGGTCAAGCTCGCGAGCGCGATGAAGAAGCTCAAGAACCCGAGCGCCCATTCACCGTGGCGCTCATCGGCGACTCGACGGGCGTGGACTCCACGGCGGGCTGGCAGATGAAGGTCATGGACTGGCTCTCCGTCAAGACCGGGCGCCCGTGGGAGATGCGCCAGTGGCACCAGGACGAGGCCTACGGGCCGCCCGGCTACTTCCCTGACCCGTGGAAGTACGGCGGAGGAACGGGCGCCCCCATCACGCTGTGGAATGCCTCTGCGGGGGGCGAGGATTTCGAGTACACCGCCGACCATCTCGGCAAGATGTACCCGAAGGGCCTCAAGTCGGTCGACCTGCTGATGGTCAACCACGGGCACAACGTCGACCCGCCGCACCAGTACTACTACACCGGCGTGCCGGTGATGGAGAGGCTGCTCAAGCGCTACCCCGAGGCAGCGATGCTGATCATGGCGCAGAACCCAGAGAAGGGCAGCGTCACGAACATGACCGACTTGGAGTCCGTCCTCGGCTACGTCTACACGCTCGAGGAGGTGCGCGGGGCCGACGTCGTGGATGTGCACCAGGCGTTCGAGGACACCGGGCACCCGCAGAAGTTGATCGACGAGACCAACTTCCACCCGTCACCCAAGGGCTACCGGATGTGGGCGGATCTGGTCGTTGACCGCCTCAGCCAGGCGATGCCGAGCTGAGAGGAGAAGCGGCCCCCAGTGCGGGGGTCAGGTGGCGGTCGCGCCGAGGATCGCGCCGAGCACCGTTCGCCCGCCCCCGTCCTTCATGCCCGCCGCGCCGACCGCGTTGGGGTGCAGGCCATCCGAGGTGTAGCCCGCCTTCCACTTCCCCGAGTTGCGGGCCGACTCGCCGAGGTCGGCGGCGTCGATATAGCCGGCGAGCGGGTGGCCCGCCTGTCCGGCTCGCAGGCCCGCCGCGCCGATCGCGACGGGGGCCTTGGTGGTTGAGTCGATGGGCGCCCCGTCGCGGATCCAGACGTTGTAGTCGAGCCGGTTGGTCTCGGCCGATCCGTTGGGCGTCTGGTTGGCGACGGTGGCCCAGGCGTCGGTGCCGTTGGTGTAGGGGGTGCGGTCGTGTCCCACGTCTCAGCGTGGCGGGACAGGCTGGTCCAGTAGGCGACGGCATGGGTCTTGATTGTCGCCAGGCTGAGGTCCATGTCGCTGCGTTGGTGCGCGGCGATGATGTGCGTGACGCCGACTTGTGCGAGGAGGCCAAGTCGGCGGTAGCGGGTGTCGCCGTTACTGGCGGTCCACTTGCTCATCTGCTCGGACGGGTAGGCGACCTTCTGCATGCGGTAGCGGGCGTCGAGGCTGCGCTCGATCCATCCTTGCTGGTTGGTGTCGCCGGTTCCGGCCGAGATGGAGTCTCCGACGACCCCGACGACGGCACCTCCCGCGACGACCGGCTCCACGAGGACGGCGGAGGGGGTGTAGACGTAGGTGTTGACCGTCGTGGGGCGGGTGCCGGTCAGGGTGACGTCCGCGCCGGGGGCGCCGGAGGCGGTGTAGTTCTGGCCCTCGCTGTTGCCGGTGACGGAGGCAAACGACCCTCGGGGGAACTTGCCTGCGGCGGGGACGGACACCCACACCCGGGACCACAGGTTGTCGCCGCGCTTGACGTCGATGCCCACGGGGTCGGTGATGACCATGCCGCCCGGTGGGACGGTGAACTCGCGGGCGCCCTTGACGGCCACGGGGATGCGCGTGCCGCCGCTGACGGGCTCGATGGACGCCCGGACGGTGAGGGTGCTGGGACCGTCGGTCTCGGCGCCGCCGCCGGGGGACTGAGGGTAGTGGTTGGTGAACACGAGCCGCACCGCGCCGCGTGGCGATGACGAGGTGCCGGGTGACGCCCGTGCCGCCCTGCGTGGTGCCATCTGAGAGCCCATTGCCGGTCTGGAAAGTGGGGGCTGCTCGGGTGGTCGCTGGGACCGGCTGGCGGCCGGCGGCGCGTTAGGCGACGGTGGTGGCGGCGTTCGCGGTGGTCTGGACGGGCGCGACGCCTGCTGCGATCGTGTGCCGAAACGACGCCGGCGGTGTCGATCTCGGGGTCGGCCCACACGCCGTCACCACCACGTCTGGGGTGCCGATGTCGGCGGTGCTCGAGGCCTATCGGTGGCAAAGCCCCGGCCACTTCGCGTCGAGCGTGGCGGTCATGGTCCTCGGTTACGTCCCGCGGAATCGCCTGCTCCTGCTCAAGGTCGGCCAGGTCCACCGACGACATGGTCGTGTTTTGGCCCGAAGCCCCCGCTTCCCGTCGACCTCGACCCCGTCGAGGGCCGTGGCGGCGCCCGTGCCTTAGCCGGGTACGC